>NZ_JBBOOG010000001.1:0-3670654 GCF_038002985.1 Bacillus sp. FSL R5-0431
ATGGAAAATATTTTGGATCTGTGGAATAAAGCACTTCAAAAAATAGAGACAAAGTTGAGCAAACCCAGTTTTGAGACATGGATGAAATCGACAAAAGCCCATTCTCTTCAAGGCGATACGCTTACAATTACGGCACCTAATGAATTTGCTAGAGACTGGCTGGAATCAAGATATCTCCACTTAATTGCTGATACCATCTACGAACTGACAGGTGAAGAGCTCAGCATTAAATTTATTATTCCTCAAAATCAGGATGAAGTGGAAGCCATGCCAAAGTCTCCAATTAAAAAAATGTCTAAAGAAGAGGCCGTTGATATTCCACAAAATATGCTGAATCCAAAATATACATTTGATACTTTTGTTATTGGTTCAGGCAACCGATTTGCGCATGCCGCTTCACTTGCAGTTGCGGAAGCACCGGCAAAAGCATATAACCCGCTCTTTATTTATGGGGGCGTTGGTTTAGGAAAGACTCACTTGATGCATGCGATTGGTCATTATGTCATCGACCATAATCCATCAGCCAAAGTGGTCTATCTATCATCTGAAAAATTTACAAATGAATTTATCAACTCAATCCGAGACAACAAAGCTGTCGATTTCCGTAATCGCTATCGGAATGTAGATGTGCTTTTGATAGATGATATTCAATTTTTAGCAGGAAAAGAACAAACACAAGAAGAGTTTTTCCATACATTCAACACACTTCACGAAGAAAGTAAGCAAATCGTCATTTCTAGTGACCGGCCGCCGAAAGAAATTCCGACACTTGAAGACAGATTACGCTCTCGATTCGAATGGGGCTTAATCACAGACATTACCCCGCCAGATTTAGAAACACGTATTGCAATTTTGCGAAAAAAGGCAAAAGCAGAAGGCTTAGACATTCCGAATGAAGTCATGCTTTATATTGCCAATCAAATCGACAGCAACATTCGTGAACTGGAGGGTGCTTTGATTCGTGTCGTTGCTTACTCTTCTTTAATCAATAAAGACATCAATGCGGATCTAGCAGCTGAGGCCCTAAAGGACATCATTCCTTCATCGAAGCCAAGAGTCATTACAATTAAAGATATTCAAAGAATTGTAGGGCAGCAATTTAATATTCGCTTAGAGGATTTCAAAGCGAAGAAACGTACGAAGTCAGTTGCTTATCCAAGACAAATTGCCATGTATCTCTCTAGAGAAATGACCGATTCCTCTCTGCCTAAAATAGGAGAAGAATTTGGAGGTCGTGATCATACGACTGTCATTCATGCTCATGAGAAGATTTCGAAATTAATGGTTGAGGATGAACAGCTTCAGCAGCATGTGAAAGAAATCAAAGAACAATTAAAATAACCAAGCTGATATAATAAGTACGGGAAAATGTGAATAACTAGAGCATAGTCATACACAGTCTGTCCACATGTGGATAGGCTGTCTTTCCTTTCTTTTTACCGACTTATCCACATATTCACAAGCCCTACTATTACTTCTACGATTTTTATTAATAAAATATATATACATGTCATTAAGAAAATTTAGGAGGACCACTATGAAATTCACGATTCAAAAAGATCGTCTTGTCGAAAGTGTCCAAGATGTATTAAAGGCCGTATCCTCTAGAACAACGATACCTATTTTGACAGGGATTAAAATTGTTGCATCTGATGAGGGGGTTTCTCTAACAGGAAGCGACTCTGATATCTCAATTGAATCCTTTATTCCTCAAAGAGATGGAGATTTAGAAGTAATCACGATTGACCGTCCAGGGAGTATTGTGCTTCAGGCCCGCTTCTTTAGTGAAATTGTGAAGAAACTGCCAATGGCTACTGTCGAAATTGAAGTAGAACAAAATCACCTCACGATCATCCGTTCTGGTTCAGCGGAATTTAACTTAAACGGCTTAGATGCTGAGGAATATCCGCATCTGCCGCAAATTGAAGAGCATCATGCATTTCAAGTCCCGACAGATTTGCTTAAAAACTTAATTCGTCAAACCGTTTTTGCAGTGTCCACCTCAGAAACACGACCTATCTTGACAGGTGTAAACTGGAAGGTAGAGAAAGGTGAATTAATATGCACAGCGACGGATAGCCACCGTCTTGCTTTAAGAAAAGCGAAGTTGGATATTGACGAGGAAAGCTCATACAATGTCGTAATTCCAGGGAAGAGTTTAACAGAGCTAAGTAGAATCCTTGATGACGGACAAGATCTTGTGAGCATCGTGATTACAGAAACGCAAGTTCTCTTTAAAGCACAAAACGTGTTGTTCTTCTCAAGATTGCTGGATGGTAATTATCCAGATACAGCTCGCCTGATCCCGCAAGAAAGTAAAACGGATGTCGTGGTCAACACGAAGGAATTCCTTCAAGCTATTGACCGTGCATCACTTTTGGCAAGAGAAGGACGCAATAATGTTGTAAAGCTGTCAGCTGATCCTGAACAAAGCCTTGAGATTTCTTCTAATTCACCTGAAATCGGTAAAGTAGTCGAAACGGTTCAAGCGGATGACATTAAAGGGGAGGACCTCAAAATCTCCTTCAGTCCAAAATATATGCTGGATGCGTTAAAAGTATTAGAGGGAACAGAAATTCATGTAAGCTTCACTGGTGCCATGAGACCGTTCCTGTTGCGCACGCCAAATGATGATTCAATCTTGCAGTTGATTCTCCCAGTGAGAACATATTAATCCAATCTAAAATAGCTGCTGTGTGAGTGCACAGCAGCTTTTCTTCTCGTTTACCATGCTTTCTTTCATCCTAGTTCGCTTTCCCCCTTTCCTTCTTGTCTTGTTTTTTAGTACAATTAGATATTAGTGATATTGAAAGAGGTCGATATAATGCCTAATCTTATAACCATTGAGAAAGAAATGATTACATTAGGGCAGTTTTTGAAATTAGCCGAAGTCATCCAATCTGGCGGAATGGCGAAATGGTTTTTAAGTGAACATGAGGTGTTCATTAATCAAGAGCCAGATAATAGACGGGGACGCAAACTATACCCAGGAGATGTTGTCGAGATAGAAGGTTATGGCACATTTCAAGTTGTGAATTAGAAACGGGTGACAATACATGTACATTCAAAGTCTGGCGTTAACTTCATACCGAAACTATGAACACACCGAGCTTCAATTCGACAACAAGGTGAATGTCATGATCGGTGAGAATGCCCAAGGTAAAACGAACTTGATGGAAGCGATCTATGTATTGTCGATGGCAAAGTCGCATCGTACGTCAAATGATAAAGAACTTATCCGATGGGACCAAGACTATGCTAAAATAGAAGGTAGAGTCATCAAAAAAAATGGTCCACTCCCAATGCAGCTCGTGATCTCAAAAAAAGGGAAAAAGGGAAAGGTCAATCACATTGAACAACAGAAGCTCAGTCATTATGTTGGTGCGTTAAACACCATCATGTTTGCACCAGAGGACTTAAGTCTTGTGAAGGGCAGCCCGCAAATCCGCAGAAGATTCCTCGATATGGAGATTGGACAAGTTTCGGCTGTCTACTTGCATGATTTATCGCTCTATCAAAAAATCCTCTCTCAGCGGAATCATTACTTGAAACAATTGCAGACAAGAAAGCAAACGGATCAAGCGATGCTGGAGGTTTTAACAGAGCAGTTGATTGATGCGGCAGCGAAAGTTGTCAAAAGACGACTGACTTTTACGAAACAGCTCGAGAAATGGGCGCAGCCGTTGCATTTTGGCATTTCTAGAGAGCTAGAAACACTCACGCTCCAATACCAGACGGCGATAGAGGTATCAGAAGCGTCAGACTTGTCGAAAATAAAGAATAGCTATGATGAATCGTTTCAGAAACTAAGAGACAGAGAAATAGACCGAGGAGTGACACTGTGGGGGCCTCACAGAGATGACCTTCTTTTCTTTGTGAATGGTCGGGATGTTCAGACATATGGCTCTCAAGGGCAGCAAAGAACAACAGCTCTTTCACTAAAGCTGGCAGAAATCGACCTGATACATGAAGAAATCGGAGAATATCCCATTCTTCTACTCGATGATGTTTTATCTGAACTTGATGATTACAGACAGTCTCATTTGCTCCATACCATTCAGGGACGTGTACAGACCTTCGTCACCACAACAAGTGTTGAAGGCATCGATCACGCCACCTTGAAAGAAGCGGAAATTTTCAGAGTAGCCAGTGGAAAAGTAATTGACTGATAAATGAGGTGTGAGTCTTGTATATTCATTTAGGTGATGATTGTGTTGTTTCTACACGAGAGATTGTCGCAATTGTTGATTACAAAATGAGGTCGTCTTCTGTTGTAGAAGAGTTTCTCCAAAAACAAGAAGAACAAATCATTTCGTTATCACAAGGAACACCCAAATCCATCGTCGTCACAACTGAATCTGTTTATTACTCTCCTCTTTCCTCAAGCACGCTCAAAAAACGTGCTTCATTTGTGATTGAAATTGAAGTCTAAAAGCTCAATTCATATAAATATATCGTTTAAGAAAAGTGTAGGTGAATGTACGTGGCAATGGAACAGCAACATAATAGTTATGATGAAAATCAGATACAGGTGCTCGAAGGACTAGAAGCTGTTAGAAAACGTCCAGGAATGTACATCGGGTCAACCAGTGCAAAAGGACTTCACCATCTTGTATGGGAAATTGTCGACAACAGTATTGATGAGGCTTTAGCTGGATATTGCACAGATATTACGGTGCAAATTGAAAAGGATAATAGCATTACAGTGAAAGATAATGGCCGCGGGATTCCGGTTGGGATTCATGAGAAAATGGGACGTCCTGCTGTAGAGGTCATTATGACTGTTCTTCACGCTGGCGGTAAATTTGACGGCAGCGGTTATAAAGTATCTGGCGGTCTGCATGGCGTAGGGGCATCTGTTGTTAATGCGTTATCTACGACCTTAGACGTGACCGTATATCGTGACGGGAAAATTCATTATCAACAATTCAAACGCGGTGTTCCAGCTGGAGATTTAGAGATCATTGGTGAAACAGATGTTACAGGGACAACCACTCATTTTGTGCCAGATCCAGAAATTTTTACTGAAACCATTGAATTTGATTACGACACACTTGCCAACCGTGTACGTGAGTTAGCTTTCTTAACAAAAGGTGTAAACATCATTATTGAAGATTTACGTGAAGGTAAAGAACGACGAAATGAATACTGCTATGAAGGCGGTATTAAGAGCTATGTAGAACATTTAAATCGCTCAAAAGAAGTCGTTCACGAAGAACCCGTTTATATCGAAGGTGAAAAAGACGGAATCACGATTGAAGTGGCATTACAATATAACGATTCCTATACAAGCAACATCTATTCCTTCGCCAACAATATCAACACGTATGAAGGCGGCACGCACGAAGCAGGCTTTAAAACAGGTTTGACGCGTGTTATCAATGATTATGCTCGTAAGAATGGCGTATTCAAAGATGGAGACTCGAATTTGAGCGGTGAAGATGTGCGAGAAGGCTTAACAGCCATTATCTCCATCAAACATCCAGATCCTCAATTCGAAGGACAAACGAAGACAAAGCTTGGGAACTCAGAAGCAAGAACCATTACCGACTCCCTTTTCTCTGAAGCACTTGAGAAATTCCTCTTAGAGAATCCTGATGCTGCAAAGAAAATTGTGGAGAAAGGTGTGATGGCAGCTCGTGCAAGAATGGCTGCCAAAAAGGCACGTGAGCTGACAAGACGTAAAAGTGCACTGGAAGTCTCCAGCTTACCAGGGAAACTGGCGGACTGTTCTTCTAAAGACCCTTCCATCTCTGAACTCTATATCGTAGAGGGAGATTCTGCGGGCGGATCTGCTAAGCAAGGCCGTGATCGTCACTTCCAAGCGATCTTACCGTTAAGAGGGAAGATCCTAAACGTTGAAAAAGCGCGACTAGATAAAATTCTATCGAACAACGAGGTTCGTTCAATGATTACAGCATTAGGAACTGGAATCGGAGAAGACTTCACTTTAGAGAAAGCTCGCTATCACAAAGTTGTGATCATGACGGATGCCGATGTGGATGGAGCGCACATTCGAACGCTGCTTTTAACATTCTTCTATCGCTACATGCGTGAAATTATTGAAAACGGTTATGTGTATATTGCACAGCCGCCTTTATATAAAGTGCAGCAAGGAAAACGTGTTGAGTACGTGTATAACGACAAACAGCTAGATGAGCTGTTAAAAACACTTCCTCAAACACCAAAACCTGGACTTCAGCGTTATAAAGGTCTTGGAGAGATGAATGCTACTCAGCTTTGGGAAACAACAATGGACCCTGATGCGAGAACACTTCTTCAAGTCACACTTGAGGATGCGATCGATGCTGATGAGACATTTGAAATGCTCATGGGAGATAAAGTAGAGCCGAGAAGAAACTTTATCGAAGAAAACGCGCAATACGTGAAAAACCTCGATATTTAGATAGATCCCTACTGAGAACAACCTTATTTCTTGTTTGGAATAAGGTTGTTTTTCAAGAAATAGGGGCGTATAACCAATGTCCTGTTTTTCCGTGTTTTCGTTGATTTTCTAGTAAATAAATGTGTATAAAGACGAGATTATTGATATAATGGAGAATAGTCTTGTGAAGATAAATACATATTTTACTCCCACATAATTTATTTCATGTGATACGTAAAGGGAGGTTCTTATAGTGAGTGAACAACATACACCAAATGTACGCGAAGTGAATATTAGTCAAGAAATGCGTACGTCCTTTTTAGATTATGCAATGAGTGTGATTGTGTCGCGTGCATTACCAGATGTGCGAGACGGATTAAAGCCCGTGCATCGAAGAATTTTGTATGCGATGAATGACCTAGGTATGACAAGTGATAAACCATTTAAGAAATCTGCACGTATCGTTGGGGAAGTTATCGGTAAGTATCACCCTCACGGTGACAGCGCTGTATACGAAGCAATGGTTCGTATGGCGCAAGACTTCAACTATCGTTATATGTTAGTTGATGGTCATGGAAACTTTGGTTCAGTCGATGGAGACGGAGCAGCGGCGATGCGTTATACCGAGGCACGTCTATCGAAGATTTCTATGGAAATCCTCCGTGATATCACAAAGGATACCATTGATTATCAAGATAACTATGATGGCAGTGAAAGAGAGCCAATGGTGATGCCTGCAAGATTCCCGAACTTATTGGTCAACGGAGCGACAGGAATTGCTGTAGGAATGGCGACCAATATTCCGCCGCACCAATTAGGTGAAGTGATTGATGGGGTATTGGCCATCAGTCAAAACCCGGAAATGACAACACAGGAGCTTATGGATATCATCCCAGGGCCAGATTTCCCAACAGCAGGTCAAATCATTGGCCGAAGTGGTATTCGAAAGGCGTATGAAACAGGGCGCGGCTCTATTACATTAAGAGCAAAATCGAATATTGAGGAAACATCTAGCGGTAAACAGCGCATTGTTATCAATGAGATCCCGTACCAAGTCAACAAAGCCCGTTTGATTGAAAAAATTGCTGATCTTGTGCGTGATAAAAAGATTGATGGCATTACAGATTTGCGTGATGAATCAGATCGTAATGGTATGCGTATTGTCATTGAACTGCGAAGAGACGCAAACGTCCATGTTCTATTAAACAATCTTTATAAACAAACGACACTTCAAACGTCATTTGGTATCAACTTATTAGCACTTGTTGATGGACAGCCGAAAGTCTTGTCCCTCAAACAATGTCTTGAGTATTATCTAGAGCATCAAAAAGTGATCATTCGCAGAAGAACGGCGTATGAGCTGCGTAAAGCAGAAGCAAGAGCACACATTTTAGAAGGCCTCAGAATTGCACTTGATCACTTAGATGAAGTCATTGCTTTAATTAGAGGCTCTCAAACTGCGGAAATTGCGAGAAATGGTTTGATGGAAAACTATAGCTTGTCTGAAAAACAGGCACAGGCCATTCTTGATATGCGACTTCAGCGTTTGACTGGCCTAGAACGAGAAAAGATAGAAGATGAATATAAAGGACTTGTTGATTTGATTGCTGAATTAAAAGCCATTTTAGCAGACAATGAGAAAGTACTTGAAATCATTAGAGAAGAATTAACAGAAATTAAAGAACGCTTCAATGATACGCGCCGGACTGAAATTGTGACAGCGGGTATTGAAACAATTGAAGACGAAGATTTGATTCCTGTTGAGAACATCGTGATTACGCTGACGCATAATGGTTATATCAAGCGTCTCCCTGCATCAACATACCGCAGTCAAAAAAGAGGCGGTAAAGGTGTCCAAGGAATGGGAACCAACGAAGATGATTTCGTTGAACAGTTGATTTCAACATCGACCCACGATACGATTCTTTTCTTCTCTAATAAAGGGAAGGTTTATCGTGCGAAAGGGTATGAGATTCCTGAATTCGGACGGACAGCGAAAGGGATTCCGATCATTAACCTTCTTGAAGTAGAAAAGGGAGAATGGATTAACGCCATTATTCCAGTAAGCGAATTTGATGAAAATTCGTATCTCTTCTTTACAACAAGACACGGTGTATCAAAACGGACGACATTGTCTCAGTTTGCTAACATTCGAAACAACGGTCTTATTGCACTCAGTCTTCGTGACGAAGATGAACTGATGGCTGTTCGTTTAACCAATGGAGAAAAACAAATCATCATTGGAACGAAAAAGGGGATGCTGATCCGTTTTGACGAGACAGATGTTCGTGAAATGGGACGTACGGCAGCTGGAGTGAAAGGTATCACACTTTCCGAAGATGACATTGTCGTGGGTATGGAAATCCTTGAGCCAGATGCAAACGTATTGATTGTAACTGAAAAAGGATATGGCAAACTAACCCCTGAAAAAGAATACCGTGTTCAAAGTCGTGGAGGTAAAGGTCTTAAAACGTGCAAAATCACTGATAACAATGGTCCGCTTGTCACAGTGAAGGCAACTAATGCTGAAGCCGAAGAAGACTTGATGATTATTACAGGAAGCGGTGTAATCATTCGTATGGCCGTTTCTGACATTTCGACAACAGGTCGAGTCACTCAAGGTGTCCGCCTAATCCGCCTCGGTGATGAGGAACATGTCGCTACAGTGGCATTAGTTGAACAATCACAAGAAGACGATGAAGAGATTAGTGAAGAGAACGTAGAAAATATAGAGTCAGATCAAGAGCAATCTGAGTAAAAATGAAGCCGGTTCTTCACCGGCTTTATTTTTTTTTGAAAAACATCATTTTTTTTGAAATTTATAATGCTTTTTTCATAGATATGTGTTAATCTTTCAAAGGAGCAAAAAGAGGCTCTATTTTTTATCTCATTCTCAGTAAAAACTTCTTAAAAAAACAAAATGTTTTTTAAGAAAAGTGTTGACTGTTGATAGAGATACATGATATATTTAAGTGGTCGCTTTAAGAGAGTGACACACAAGTTCTTTGAAAACTAAACAAGACAAAACGTACCTGTTAATTCGAGTTTTTATAAAAAAATCCTATGAAACATCATAGGTAGTCAGTCAAACTGGCGAAAAACAAAACTTCGGTTTTGTACTT
Source organism: Bacillus sp. FSL R5-0431 (assembly GCF_038002985.1). Lineage (NCBI taxonomy): Bacteria > Bacillati > Bacillota > Bacilli > Caryophanales > Bacillaceae > Bacillus > Bacillus sp. FSL R5-0431. Next base: position 9,508 of record NZ_JBBOOG010000001.1, read on the forward strand.
TTTCGGAGAGTTTGATCCTGGCTCAGGACGAACGCTGGCGGCGTGCCTAATACATGCAAGTCGAGCGGACAGAAGGGAGCTTGCTCCCGGATGTTAGCGGCGGACGGGTGAGTAACACGTGGGTAACCTGCCTGTAAGACTGGGATAACTCCGGGAAACCGGAGCTAATACCGGATAGTTCCTTGAACCGCATGGTTCAAGGATGAAAGACGGTTTCGGCTGTCACTTACAGATGGACCCGCGGCGCATTAGCTAGTTGGTGGGGTAATGGCTCACCAAGGCGACGATGCGTAGCCGACCTGAGAGGGTGATCGGCCACACTGGGACTGAGACACGGCCCAGACTCCTACGGGAGGCAGCAGTAGGGAATCTTCCGCAATGGACGAAAGTCTGACGGAGCAACGCCGCGTGAGTGATGAAGGTTTTCGGATCGTAAAGCTCTGTTGTTAGGGAAGAACAAGTGCGAGAGTAACTGCTCGCACCTTGACGGTACCTAACCAGAAAGCCACGGCTAACTACGTGCCAGCAGCCGCGGTAATACGTAGGTGGCAAGCGTTGTCCGGAATTATTGGGCGTAAAGGGCTCGCAGGCGGTTTCTTAAGTCTGATGTGAAAGCCCCCGGCTCAACCGGGGAGGGTCATTGGAAACTGGGAAACTTGAGTGCAGAAGAGGAGAGTGGAATTCCACGTGTAGCGGTGAAATGCGTAGAGATGTGGAGGAACACCAGTGGCGAAGGCGACTCTCTGGTCTGTAACTGACGCTGAGGAGCGAAAGCGTGGGGAGCGAACAGGATTAGATACCCTGGTAGTCCACGCCGTAAACGATGAGTGCTAAGTGTTAGGGGGTTTCCGCCCCTTAGTGCTGCAGCTAACGCATTAAGCACTCCGCCTGGGGAGTACGGTCGCAAGACTGAAACTCAAAGGAATTGACGGGGGCCCGCACAAGCGGTGGAGCATGTGGTTTAATTCGAAGCAACGCGAAGAACCTTACCAGGTCTTGACATCCTCTGACAACCCTAGAGATAGGGCTTTCCCTTCGGGGACAGAGTGACAGGTGGTGCATGGTTGTCGTCAGCTCGTGTCGTGAGATGTTGGGTTAAGTCCCGCAACGAGCGCAACCCTTGATCTTAGTTGCCAGCATTTAGTTGGGCACTCTAAGGTGACTGCCGGTGACAAACCGGAGGAAGGTGGGGATGACGTCAAATCATCATGCCCCTTATGACCTGGGCTACACACGTGCTACAATGGACAGAACAAAGGGCTGCGAGACCGCAAGGTTTAGCCAATCCCATAAATCTGTTCTCAGTTCGGATCGCAGTCTGCAACTCGACTGCGTGAAGCTGGAATCGCTAGTAATCGCGGATCAGCATGCCGCGGTGAATACGTTCCCGGGCCTTGTACACACCGCCCGTCACACCACGAGAGTTTGCAACACCCGAAGTCGGTGAGGTAACCTTTATGGAGCCAGCCGCCGAAGGTGGGGCAGATGATTGGGGTGAAGTCGTAACAAGGTAGCCGTATCGGAAGGTGCGGCTGGATCACCTCCTTTCTAAGGATATATGGAGCAGCGTGCGTTTTCGTCTTGTTTAGTTTTGAAGGAACTTGCAAAAGATCCTACAACATCATATCTTCGATATGAAAGATGGGCCTGTAGCTCAGCTGGTTAGAGCGCACGCCTGATAAGCGTGAGGTCGGTGGTTCGAGTCCACTCAGGCCCACCATCTTCTATTAAATCGGGGCCTTAGCTCAGCTGGGAGAGCGCCTGCCTTGCACGCAGGAGGTCAGCGGTTCGATCCCGCTAGGCTCCACCAACGTGTTCTTTGAAAACTAGATAACAATAAGTAATACATTCACATTGAATGCAATGCAAAGTTCATCACACATAGTGATTCTTTCTAAAGTAAGAAATGGTTAAGTTAGAAAGGGCGCACGGTGGATGCCTTGGCACTAGGAGCCGATGAAGGACGGGACGAACACCGATATGCTTCGGGGAGCTGTAAGCAAGCTTTGATCCGGAGATTTCCGAATGGGGAAACCCACTGCTCGTAATGGAGTAGTATCCATACTTGAATACATAGAGTATGAGAAGGCATACCCGGGGAACTGAAACATCTAAGTACCCGGAGGAAGAGAAAGCAAATGCGATTCCCTGAGTAGCGGCGAGCGAAACGGGAACAGCCCAAACCAAGAGGCTTGCCTCTTGGGGTTGTAGGACACTCTATACGGAGTTACAAAGGAACGATATAAGCGAAGAGGTCTGGAAAGGCCCGCCAAAGAAGGTAACAGCCCTGTAACTGAAATGTTGTTCTCTCCAGAGTGGATCCTGAGTACGGCGGAACACGTGAAATTCCGTCGGAATCCGGGAGGACCATCTCCCAAGGCTAAATACTCCCTAGTGACCGATAGTGAACCAGTACCGTGAGGGAAAGGTGAAAAGCACCCCGGAAGGGGAGTGAAATAGATCCTGAAACCGTGTGCCTACAAGTAGTCAGAGCCCGTTAATGGGTGATGGCGTGCCTTTTGTAGAATGAACCGGCGAGTTACGATCCCGTGCAAGGTTAAGCAGAAGATGCGGAGCCGCAGCGAAAGCGAGTCTGAATAGGGCGCATGAGTACGTGGTCGTAGACCCGAAACCAGGTGATCTACCCATGTCCAGGGTGAAGTTCAGGTAACACTGAATGGAGGCCCGAACCCACGCACGTTGAAAAGTGCGGGGATGAGGTGTGGGTAGGGGTGAAATGCCAATCGAACCTGGAGATAGCTGGTTCTCTCCGAAATAGCTTTAGGGCTAGCCTCAAGGTAAGAGTCTCGGAGGTAGAGCACTGATTGGACTAGGGGCCCCTACCGGGTTACCGAATTCAGTCAAACTCCGAATGCCGATGACTTATCCTTGGGAGTCAGACTGCGAGTGATAAGATCCGTAGTCGAAAGGGAAACAGCCCAGACCGCCAGCTAAGGTCCCAAAGTATACGTTAAGTGGAAAAGGATGTGGAGTTGCTTAGACAACCAGGATGTTGGCTTAGAAGCAGCCACCATTTAAAGAGTGCGTAATAGCTCACTGGTCGAGTGACTCTGCGCCGAAAATGTACCGGGGCTAAACGTATCACCGAAGCTGCGGACTGTTCTTACGAACAGTGGTAGGAGAGCGTTCTAAGTGCTGTGAAGTCAGACCGGAAGGACTGGTGGAGCGCTTAGAAGTGAGAATGCCGGTATGAGTAGCGAAAGACGGGTGAGAATCCCGTCCACCGAATGCCTAAGGTTTCCTGAGGAAGGCTCGTCCGCTCAGGGTTAGTCGGGACCTAAGCCGAGGCCGAAAGGCGTAGGCGATGGACAACAGGTTGATATTCCTGTACCACCTCCTCACCATTTGAGCAATGGGGGGACGCAGGAGGATAGGGTAAGCGCGGTATTGGATATCCGCGTCCAAGCAGTTAGGCTGGGAAATAGGCAAATCCGTTTCCCGTAAAGGCTGAGCTGTGATGGCGAGCGAAATTTAGTAGCGAAGTTCCTGATTCCACACTGCCAAGAAAAGCCTCTAGCGAGGTGAGAGGTGCCCGTACCGCAAACCGACACAGGTAGGCGAGGAGAGAATCCTAAGGTGATCGAGAGAACTCTCGTTAAGGAACTCGGCAAAATGACCCCGTAACTTCGGGAGAAGGGGTGCTTCTTAGGGTGTTAAAGCCCCGAGAAGCCGCAGTGAATAGGCCCAGGCGACTGTTTAGCAAAAACACAGGTCTCTGCGAAGCCGTAAGGCGAAGTATAGGGGCTGACGCCTGCCCGGTGCTGGAAGGTTAAGAGGAGCGCTTAGCGTAAGCGAAGGTGCGAATTGAAGCCCCAGTAAACGGCGGCCGTAACTATAACGGTCCTAAGGTAGCGAAATTCCTTGTCGGGTAAGTTCCGACCCGCACGAAAGGCGCAACGATCTGGGCACTGTCTCAACGAGAGACTCGGTGAAATTATAGTACCTGTGAAGATGCAGGTTACCCGCGACAGGACGGAAAGACCCCGTGGAGCTTTACTGCAGCCTGATATTGAATGTTGGTACAGCTTGTACAGGATAGGTAGGAGCCTTGGAAACCGGAGCGCTAGCTTCGGTGGAGGCATCGGTGGGATACTACCCTGGCTGTATTGACCTTCTAACCCGCTGCCCTTATCGGGCAGGGAGACAGTGTCAGGTGGGCAGTTTGACTGGGGCGGTCGCCTCCTAAAATGTAACGGAGGCGCCCAAAGGTTCCCTCAGAATGGTTGGAAATCATTCGCAGAGTGTAAAGGCACAAGGGAGCTTGACTGCGAGACCTACAAGTCGAGCAGGGACGAAAGTCGGGCTTAGTGATCCGGTGGTTCCGCATGGAAGGGCCATCGCTCAACGGATAAAAGCTACCCCGGGGATAACAGGCTTATCTCCCCCAAGAGTCCACATCGACGGGGAGGTTTGGCACCTCGATGTCGGCTCATCGCATCCTGGGGCTGTAGTCGGTCCCAAGGGTTGGGCTGTTCGCCCATTAAAGCGGTACGCGAGCTGGGTTCAGAACGTCGTGAGACAGTTCGGTCCCTATCCGTCGCGGGCGCAGGAAATTTGAGAGGAGCTGTCCTTAGTACGAGAGGACCGGGATGGACGCACCGCTGGTGTACCAGTTGTTCTGCCAAGGGCATCGCTGGGTAGCTATGTGCGGACGGGATAAGTGCTGAAAGCATCTAAGCATGAAGCCCCCCTCAAGATGAGATTTCCCATTCCGCAAGGAAGTAAGATCCCTGAAAGATGATCAGGTTGATAGGTCTGAGGTGGAAGCGTGGTGACACGTGGAGCTGACAGATACTAATAGATCGAGGACTTAACCTATATTCTAATGTGAAGCTTGAACATTGTTATCTAGTTTTGAGAGAACATTCTCTCCATCAGGTTTGGTGGCGATAGCGAAGAGGTCACACCCGTTCCCATACCGAACACGGAAGTTAAGCTCTTCAGCGCCGATGGTAGTTGGGGGTCTCCCCCTGTGAGAGTAGGACGCCGCCAAGCTTTTCTAAGGATCAGTTCCATACGGAACTGGTCTTTTTTGTATTTTCTTCTAACAGCATCATGATATAAGCTGGGAACTTCTCTTCGGCAATCTCCATGTAGCGTTCAATCATGACGTAATCATCACTAATGTATTGAGACAGCAGCTCGTACCACCATTCAGTTTCGTAGCGGGCAATCATACTGAGGTTATACATTAATAAGTAATGGCTGATGATCTCAGGAATCCCTAAAAATGAATCACGAGTTGACGGAATAAACCATTGATCCATTTCTAAATCATAATGTAGATGAGTAGCGAGCGCTGGATTTTCTTCTAGAGCTACATCAAACGTCAGCTTTTTGGCTTCTCTTTGCTTGAGTTTCCAACTTGTATGGAACTCAAAGTATTCAATAAAGCGTTCAGCAGACATGTTATAAAGCAATGGAATATGATCTTGAATCATCATCCCATTAACCTTTTCCACTTTAACTAATGTCGAGGGCTGCTTTTGAAACTCCAGAATATGACTCATTTCAGGTATCTTTGAAAGGAGATGAATCATCGTAAATCGCTCATCTTCAAGACCATTTAAATGAAATAGATGCTTTAACACATGCATGCATAGTCCATTTCGCTGAATTTTCACTTCATCTTCACTAAAACGGTAGTGCTGCTTCTTTCTCTTTCTCGATGTTACGCCGTGGGCCAAAACAGAGGTTTGAGAAGGATAGTGAGGATCAACTGTCAGTAAACATGCCTTTAGCAACTGAGCCATTCCATAAAACAATAAAATCGGCTTCAGTTCGAGTGGAGCGATAGCTGCCTGTTCATAGAACGTATGGCCATGCTTTAAAAAGTAAATAAACCGTTCACAGTTTTTATAGGCTTGCTGGTTTGCATCTTGAATGCTTCGTTTCTCATATTGTTGATATAGAAACTTTTGGGAAGTTTCGAGTGAGTAAAAACGTTTTAAATCCTTCCATCCTGAACTTTTCATCTTCTTCCTCAACTCTCTTTATATTTTCTAAAAATTGCAACTGTTTGTTGCTTCCTTGACATGCTGTTTCCTAGTTGATAATCTACATATAATATTTTGCCGAAAAGAGGGGGATTTACTAATGTGGGAAAGTAAATTTTCAAAAGAAGGTTTGACGTTTGACGATGTTTTGCTTGTTCCAGCTAAGTCTGAAGTACTTCCGCGTGATGTCGATTTATCAGTTGAGTTAACAAGCACATTAAAACTAAACATTCCAATTATCAGTGCAGGAATGGACACGGTGACGGAATCACAAATGGCGATTGCAATGGCACGTCAAGGTGGTCTTGGTATCATTCATAAGAACATGTCTATTGAGCAACAAGCAGAACAAGTGGATAAAGTAAAACGTTCAGAGCGCGGCGTTATTACAAATCCATTCTTCTTAACACCTGAGCATCAAGTATTTGATGCAGAGCACCTAATGGGTAAATACCGTATTTCAGGTGTACCGATTGTAAATAACGAAGAAGATCAAAAGCTTGTTGGTATTATTACGAACCGTGACCTTCGTTTTATTTCGGATTATTCAATGAAGATTAGCGACGTGATGACAAAAGAGGAACTTGTGACAGCTTCTGTAGGTACGACGTTAGAAGAAGCTGAAAAAATCCTACAGCAATATAAAATTGAAAAATTACCTCTTTTAGATGACGAAGGAACGTTAAAAGGTCTCATCACCATCAAAGATATTGAAAAAGTGATCGAATTCCCTAACTCCTCTAAAGATGCACATGGCCGTTTAATTGTTGGTGCCGCTGTTGGTGTCACTGGCGATACAATGACTCGTGTGAGAAAATTAGTCGAAGCCAATGTGGATGTCGTTGTCATTGATACTGCACATGGTCATTCACAAGGTGTTCTTAACACTGTATCGAAAATCCGTGAAACGTATCCTTCTCTTAATATCATTGCTGGTAATGTTGCAACAGCCGAAGCAACAAAAGCATTGTTTGAAGCAGGAGCAGATATTGTGAAAGTCGGTATCGGACCAGGATCTATTTGTACAACACGTGTTGTTGCAGGTGTTGGTGTACCACAAATCACAGCGATCTATGACTGTGCAACAGAAGCAAGAAAACATGGTAAAGCTATTATTGCAGATGGTGGAATTAAATATTCAGGTGATATTGTAAAAGCTCTAGCATCTGGTGGACATGCTGTTATGCTTGGAAGCCTTCTAGCTGGTACATCTGAAAGCCCAGGAGACACAGAAATTTTCCAAGGTAGACGCTTCAAAGTTTATCGCGGTATGGGGTCAGTCGCTGCAATGGAAAAAGGAAGTAAAGATCGTTACTTCCAAGAAGATAATAAAAAGTTCGTTCCAGAAGGTATTGAAGGCCGTACACCGTACAAAGGACCAGTCGTTGATACAGTGTATCAACTAGTTGGCGGTATCCGTTCTGGTATGGGCTATTGTGGAACTCAGGACTTACGCGCACTTAGAGAAGATGCACAGTTCATTCGCATGACTGGTGCAGGACTTCGTGAGAGTCATCCACATGATGTACAAATTACAAAAGAATCACCAAACTACACAATTTCTTGATAAATTGTGACAATCAAATTACATTTGACAGGGTCTATGACTCTGTCTATTTTTTTTGTCTTTATTGTGATAAAATTTATACTGTTGTGTTGAAATAAGCCCTTGTGGATTAAATATATATGAAATACGTCGAAAAAAGATGAATACGGAGGTATGACGATTGAACAGCAAGATGTTGAAACAGCTTATGGTCTCTATCCTTGCACTGGCATTGATTGTGACAGCATTTACACCAATGTCCAAAGCAAAAGCAGCTGAAGATCCATTCAATGTGAATGCGAAAGCAGCAATCCTAATTGAAGCTTCTACAGGTAAAATTCTTTATAGTAAAAACGCAGAACAAAGACTGCCTATTGCAAGTATGGCAAAGATGATGACAGAGTATCTATTACTAGAGGCGATTGCTGAAGGCAAAGTGAAATGGGATCAAACGTATACGCCAGATGATTATGTATACGAAATTTCTCAGGACCGCAGTTTATCAAACGTTCCTTTGAGAAAAGATGGCTCGTATACAGTGAAAGAACTTTATCAAGCAACGGCTATTTATTCGGCAAATGCAGCAGCGATTGGCTTAGCAGAAGTGATCGCTGGATCAGAATCGAAGTTCGTTGAAAAAATGAACGCAAAAGCGAAAGAACTTGGTTTAACTAACTACAAATTCGTGAATGCAACTGGACTAGAAAATAAAGATTTACATGGCAAACAGCCAAAAGGTACAGGTTCTGATGAAGAAAGTGAAGTATCTGCGAAAGATATGGCATTGCTTGCACAGCATCTCATCAAAGACCATCCAGAAATTCTTGAAACATCAAGTATCGCGAAAACAAAGTTCAGAGAAGGCACAGACGATGAAATGGACATGCCTAACTGGAACTTCATGCTTAAAGGACTTGTGAAGGAATATGAAGGTGTAGACGGTCTGAAAACAGGCTCTACGGATTCAGCTGGTTCTAGCTTCACAGGTACCGCAAAACAAGGTGACATGCGTGTCATCGCTGTGATCTTGAATGCAAAAGGTAATCTTCATACAGCACGTTTCGACGTGGCGAAAAAACTGTTCGACTATGCATTTAAAAACTTCACGATGAAAGAAATGTACAAAAAAGGTCAACAGATCAAAGGACATGAAAACATCGAAGTCGATAAAGGCAAAGACAAAGAAGTACCCGTCGTCACGAAAGAAGCTTTCTCTGTGCCAGTAAAAAATGGCGACGAAAAGAGCTTTAAAGCAAAAGTAAATATCGAGAAAAAGAAACTAGAAGCTCCTATTAAAAAAGGAACGAAGGTTGGCATGCTGACGACTTCTTATTCTGGTGATGAGAAGGACTACGGCTATTTGAATAAAGATCAATCAGGTGTTGAGCTTATAACGAAAACAGGCGATGAAAAAGCCAACTGGTTCATCCTTGCAATGCGTAGTGTAGGTGGATTCTTCGCTGGCATTTGGGGCGGAATTGTTGACACAGTAAAAGGTTGGTTCTAATAAAAAACTGCTCTCTATGCATGAGAGCAGTTTTTTTATCGTTAAAAGAAAAGCGATTGTTTTTGATTTTGAGGAGTGGACAAGGCTTGCTGAAAAATACCACATAACTTTTCCACGCCCTCGGTCAGTGCCTTTTCATTCACATAAGAAAAGCTGAGGCGGATATAGTTTTGCTTCGGCTCTCCAGGATAGCACACAGAGCCAGGCAGAAAGGTAATTTGCTGCTTACGTGCCTCATGCAGCAGTGCACGTGTATCGACCCAGGAAGGAAAGCTAAGCCATAAATTGAGCCCGCCCTGAGGAATTTGCCACGTCACATCTTTTGGTGCATGCTTCGTTAACACATCTATCATTAAATCACGTCTCACCTTCAAGGCGGTTCGCAGCTTTTTTGTATGATCAATCATTTTCTTTGAAGTCAGAAATGGCAGAATGGCTTTTTGTGTGAGAAGAGGGCTGCCTAAATCATTATTGGCCTTTGCAGCTAATAAACGATTAAATATCGAGCCTGAAGCAGTGATAATCCCAATTCTGCATCCTGGAGCAAGTGTTTTACTTAAACCTCGTAAATAAATGACGTGTCCATCATGATCCAGACTTTTAATAGGTGTAGGCGGCTTCTTTTCGAAATATAGCTCACGATAAGGATCATCCTCTACAATGAGACAATCAATACTTTGAGCCAGTAAGAGAAGTTGTTTTCTGCGTTTCATTGACATACTGGCGCCTGTCGGACTGTGAAAAGTAGGAATCGTGTAAATGAGCTTTGGTTTATATTTATCACAAATGCTTTGAAGCTGCTTCATGTTCATTCCTTCATGATCAACAGGGACTGTAATAATTCTTGCCCCTCTACCCATAAAGACATCAATGGCGCCTGGATAGGTTGGTGCTTCCATGACAACTACATCATCAGGACCGATAAACGCACGTGCAACCAAATCAAGCCCTTGCTGAGAACCACTAGTTACAAGGATATTTTCAGGAGTAGAAGGCACACCCAGCTTTTCTAAAAAAGACTGAATGACTTGCCTAAGCTGAAGATCCCCTTGAATTTCCCCATACTTCGACATGATTTGAGGATGTCTGGCTAGTACATGCTGCATTTCTTTTTCTAAATACCGGTTTGGCAAAAGCCCTGGATCAATCATAGAGGAAGAAAGGTTGATCGCTTCTTCGACATAGTGATACTGAGCAAATTGAGACCGTGGTAAATAATCCGGAATGGATAACTGCCAATCAAAAGAGGTAGATGATGGAACCGGAATATCTGACTGCTTTTGCAGCTCATCCACAAACGTCCCTTTACCTTGCACAGTCGTTAAATATCCGTCGTCCTTCAGCCGTGTGTATGCTTTTGCTGCCGTGACAAGACTCACATTCAGCTGCTTTGCTAAATCACGTACAGTTGGCAGCTTATCTCCCTGCTGAAGCAAACCCGATTGGATATGATCAATGATCGAAAAGTAAATCTGATTTGAAAGAGATGTATCAGAATGTCGATGGATATCAATATGCATGAGAAACCTCCATTGAGTGCAAAATTGTTATACATGAATTTCAATTGTTATAGTTGCATTATAGCATGTAAATCACACTTCAAAGAAAAAACGACTTATTTTTAGCCAGAAATCGTTTATATACAAGGGTTTAGGCTTTTTTGTCGGCTGATTGAATTGTTATACTATTCTCTTTATTGTTATACTGTCTCGCTTGTATGATAAAGAGGTAAATCAATCGAATTGACAAATGGGAGGAAACTATTGTGAGCAATAAGGGAACTGAACGAGTGAAACGTGGAATGGCAGAAATGCAAAAGGGTGGCGTCATTATGGATGTCGTCAATGCTGAGCAGGCAAAGATCGCAGAAGAAGCAGGTGCGGTGGCAGTTATGGCACTAGAACGAGTACCAGCTGATATCCGTGCAGCCGGCGGTGTAGCCCGTATGGCAGACCCGAGAATCGTAGAGGAAGTACAAAATGCAGTAACGATTCCAGTCATGGCAAAAGCACGTATCGGCCACATTGTCGAGGCTCGTGTTCTTGAAGCACTTGGTGTTGATTATATCGATGAGAGTGAAGTGCTGACGCCCGCAGATGAGGAATTCCATTTAAATAAAAATGAATACACAGTACCTTTTGTCTGTGGTTGCCGTGACTTAGGTGAAGCAACCCGCCGTATCGCAGAAGGCGCTTCGATGCTTCGTACGAAAGGGGAACCTGGGACAGGCAACATTGTAGAAGCTGTCCGTCATATGAGAAAGGTCAATGCTCAGATTCGTAAAGTAGCAGCAATGAATGAAGATGAACTGATGACAGAAGCCAAGAACCTAGGAGCACCTTATGAATTATTGCTTCAAATCAAAAAAGATGGCAAGCTCCCAGTTGTTAACTTTGCAGCTGGAGGCGTTGCGACACCAGCAGATGCTGCGTTAATGATGCAGCTTGGAGCAGACGGTGTATTTGTTGGATCTGGTATTTTTAAATCAGACAATCCGGCGAAATTTGCAAAAGCGATTGTTGAAGCAACGACTCACTTCACAGATTACCGTCTCATTGCAGAACTTTCAAAAGAGCTTGGAACAGCCATGAAAGGAATTGAAATCTCAAATCTACTGCCAGAAGAGCGTATGCAAGAGCGTGGCTGGTAATTAAGGGAGCGCAAATGAACATGCTAACAATTGGTGTACTAGGGCTTCAAGGAGCCGTGAGAGAGCATATTCAATCGATTGAAGCTTGCGATGCAGAAGGTAAGATCATTAAACGAGCAGAAGAGCTAGCATCCGTTGACGGTCTTATTATCCCTGGTGGAGAAAGCACGACGATGAGGAGACTCATGGATACGTACCAATTCATTGAACCGATTAAAGCGTTCGCTGCAGAAGGGAAACCGATTTTCGGGACATGTGCCGGTTTGATTATGCTCGCAAAACATATTGAAGATCGAGAAGATGCCCATCTTGGATTGTTAAATGTATCTGTTGCACGGAATTCATTTGGCAGACAGGTAGACAGCTTTGAAGCAGATCTAGAAGTAAAAGGGCTGGATGCGCCGTTTACAGGGGTGTTCATCCGTGCGCCTCATATCATCAGCGCAGATGTGAGCGTAGAAATCATGGCTGAATATGATGGCAGGATTGTGATGGCGAAAGAAAACAATATCTTAGGTTGTTCTTTTCATCCAGAGCTGACAGACGATCACCGGTTAACACAGCTGTTTGTGGAAATGGTGAAGTCCTACAAAACGAAGCTCGCTGTATAAAACGGTTGAAAAGAGATAAAACTTATAGTACATTAAAATCACAATCAAAGATCGAAAAAGCGTTGACGGGAAATAGTAAGAAGCCCCTCTTTCTCAGAGAGCCGATGGTTGGTGCGAATCGGTGAAAGATGCAGTCTGAATCCATCCTTGAGCGAAATGCTGAAACACGAGAAGTAAGCATTTACGGTGATACCGTTACAGAGGAAAGAGGAAAGCATACTTCTGCATGTTTTCAATCAGGGTGGCAACGCGAGAGCTCTCGTCCCTTTCATGGGATGAGGGCTCTTTTTATTTTTCGATAAAAAAAGGAGTGTTACACATGCTGGATATTAAACAACTGCGCACGGACTTTGATCAAATCAAAGAAAAATTAGCACACCGAGGCGAAGATTTAGCAGATTTTGATAAGTTTGGTGAGCTAGATCAAAAAAGAAGAGAACTAATCGGGAAAACAGAAGAATTAAAGAGCCGAAGAAATGAAGTATCACAGCAAGTGGCCGTTCTAAAAAGAGAAAAGAAAGACGCCGATCACATTATTCAAGAAATGCGTGAGGTAGGAGATGAGATTAAAAAGCTGGATGATGAGCTAAGAACAGTAGAAGAAAGCTTGCAGCACATCCTCTTCTCTATTCCGAATATCCCTCATGACACTGTACCAGTTGGGGAAACAGAAGATGACAACGTGGAAGTGAGAAAATGGGGCGAACAGCCGGCCTTCTCATTTGAGCCAAAACCACATTGGGATGTAGCGGATGAGCTAAACATTCTTGATTTTGAACGCGCAGGAAAAGTCACAGGAAGCCGATTCGTTTTTTATAAAGGGCTTGGCGCACGCTTAGAGCGCGCACTATATAACTTTATGCTCGATCTACATGTCGATGAGTTTGGTTTTACTGAAGTGCTCCCACCTTACATGGTCAATAGAGCTAGCATGACAGGGACTGGGCAGCTTCCAAAATTCGAAGAGGATGCCTTTAAAATCCGAGAAGAAGATTATTTCCTCATTCCAACAGCTGAAGTACCTATTACTAACATGCACCGTGATGAAATTCTTGAAGGGGAACAGCTGCCAATCAATTATGCAGCATTCAGTGCTTGCTTTAGATCAGAGGCTGGATCTGCCGGAAGAGATACACGCGGACTCATCCGTCAGCACCAATTTAATAAGGTAGAGCTTGTGAAATTTGTTAGACCTGAAGATTCTTATGAAGAATTAGAGAAACTAACAAATCAAGCAGAAAAAGTCCTACAGCTATTAAACCTGCCATACCGTGTCATGAGCATGTGTACGGGAGATTTAGGCTTCACGGCTGCGAAGAAATACGACATCGAAGTATGGATTCCGAGCCAAGATACGTATCGTGAAATTTCTTCTTGCAGTAACTTCGAAGCATTCCAAGCAAGACGCGCAAACATTCGATTCCGTCCAGAGCCTAAAGCGAAGCCAGAGCATGTCCACACGTTAAATGGATCTGGTTTAGCAGTAGGAAGAACCGTGGCGGCCATTTTAGAAAACTATCAACAAGAGGACGGCACAGTAATTATTCCTGAAGTACTGCGTCCTTATATGGGAAATAAAGAAGTGATGAAATAAGATGCCGCTATGGCATCTTATTTCTTTTTACCAAAAGTCCTACAGTTTTCCTAAATTTAGCCGATAAAAAAATAAAAGCTTCTAGGAAAGAAGGAATAACCTTGAATAGGCTTGACTATTATGTTGAAATGGCTCAATTAATTAGAAAAGTTCTAGATGAAAGTATTCTTTTCGGCATCACTGATACAGAGAAGGTGCTTTGTTACTACCCGTCTAACACAATAGATTTTGGCGTGAAAGTTGGGGACCCATTGAACCCAGAAGACCAAAACGTGGCGACGACATTAAGAGGACAAGAATATGACGGTCATTTACCAGAGTCTTTATATGGTTATGAAATTGCTGTAAAAGGTTACCCGATTTTTGATGAAGATAGAAAAGTAATTGGCTCTTTTTTAGTGGCATTTTCACATCATCGTGAAAAGAAATTAAGCGGTTATATGGAGCATATCAATGATGTAGCGAAAGAACTCCAAGGTGGAATCGAGCAAATTGCTGCGCATTCACAAGAGCTGGCTGCCACAAGTTTAGAAATAAGCGAACAGGCAGGAAGAGCGGAAGAGAAATCTGCAAATATTGAAGAAGTCGTCAAAACCATTGGCGGGATCGCTAGACAAACAAACTTGCTAGGTCTAAATGCTGCAATTGAAGCAGCAAGAGCAGGCGAGAATGGAAAAGGGTTTGCTGTCGTAGCTGATGAAGTTCGTAAATTATCAGATGGCTCAAAGGAAGCGGCTGAAACCATTAATACCTTCTTAAAGGAAATCCAAGACAGTATTAGCACTTTGTCTGAAAACATCTCACAAATCAGCAGCTCAACAAATGAACAAGCCAAACAAGTGACAGACTTTACGAAAATTATTGAATCATTAAATGAGTTTAAAGAAGAGATGAATCAGTTTATTGAAGAGATTAGACAGGATACAAAATAGATCAAGAGCAGCCGTTAATGGCTGCTTTTTTATGGGCAGATTCTCATACCAAAACAACTTATTGAAAATTTTTTCGAAAAGATGTTGACTTGAATTAAAATGATATGGTATATTAATTCTTGTCGATACGGAGGAATACCCAAGTCCGGCTGAAGGGATCGGTCTTGAAAACCGACAGGGGTGTCAAAGCCCGCGGGGGTTCGAATCCCTCTTCCTCCGCCATATTGATTTTTTACCTTAGTTGAATTAAAACGCAAGCATAAAAATTGGAATTGTCAAACCGCTGCATTCGCGAAATGCAGCGGTTTTTTTTATTTTGTTTTAGAGCGATTTTTTTGTATAACAGAAGCAATTTCATGAAGAATGGGATCAAGTGAGCTTTCATCATGAAGTAAGTCGTAATCTTCAATGTTAATTTTAATCACTGGGCATAAATCGAATTGTTCGATCCATTCCGTATATCGAGTGTACATTTCTTCCCAATAGGCTCGATCAGTTTGAGTTTCCATCTCTCTGCCGCGTTCTTCAATACGATTCAAAATATGATCTAAATCCCCGTGTAAATAGATGAGTACATCAGGGTGAGGGAAGTAAGGTGTCATCACCATCGCCTCGAATAGACTCGTATACGTTTCATAATCTACTTCAGACATCGTACCTTTGTCCGCATGCATTTTCGCGAAAATGCCTGTGTCCTCATAAATTGAACGATCTTGCACATATCCTCCACCAGATTCAAAAATCCGCTTTTGTTCCTTAAAACGCTCGGCTAGGAAATAGACCTGTAAATGGAAGCTCCATCTTTGGAAATCTGAATAAAAGGGCTCTAAGTATGGGTTGTCATCTACTTTTTCAAGAGAGGTTTGAAAGCCTAGCTTGTCCGCTATCGTTTTAGTCATAGTGGATTTTCCGACACCAACAGTCCCGGCGATTGTGATCAATGCATCCTTTGGTATTTCGATATTGTTCATAGTACTTGCTCCTTTATGTTCTGTACAATTTGCTGGTAATCTTGCTGTGAGGAAACGAAGTCTGTATGATCTCCTTCAATTGTAATGATAGGAAGCCCTGGGTCAGTCTGTTTTAAATGTTCAATGGCCAGCTCATAATCTTCAATGAGTGTTTTTAAATAAGCTGGGTCGATGTCTTCTTCAAAAGAGCGTCCTCTCATCTGTATTCTTTCAAGTAAGGTAGGAAGGCTGGCTTTTATATAGATTATGGCATTTGGTTTAGGCAGATCATCTGTTAGCAGGTGATAGATCTTTCTGTATTTATCCATGTGCTTTTTTGATAATGTTCTTTCTGCAAATATCATATTTTTATAGACATGATAATCAGTGACAATCGGCTGCTGTTGACTCACATAGTTTTCTTCAATAGATTCTAACTGTTTGACCCGATTGCATAAAAAGAACATCTCAAGCTGAAAGCTCCATTGTTCCATATCTTCATAAAATTTATCTAAGAATGGATTTTCTTCTACAATCTCTTTTACTAAAGGAAATTGAAATTCCTTCGCAAGCATTGTAGCCAAAGTTGTTTTTCCGGCTCCAATTGGGCCTTCCACTGCAATAAAAGGGGCAGGATACATAGGCGTTCTCCTCTATCTATAAAGTTGTCAAACCAATGTATATTGTACCATACCCCTTCCGAGAGATAGAGCGAATGGGTTACGATGTCGTTCTTTTTTCAATATTAAATTGATCTGATAATAAGAGCCAATTTTGTGGGAAGGATAGACCTAATTTCCAATAAGCAATTCCGTTCAAGTTTAACTCTTTGATGAGATTGAACTTTGCTTGAATCGATCTAGCGTCTTCGAACCATACCTCATGCTCTTTATTAGTGGCATCTGTGTAACGAAAATAAGGTGCTTGTGCTGTTTCGTCGTATAGAATGGAGGCATTATTCTCTCTGGCAATTGCAATCGCTTGTTGAGGACTGACGGCTTTAGCAATGGGGCCGCCCTGGACGTAAGGAAGCGTCCAATCATAGCCATATAAATTCTGCCCCATAACAATTTTATTGGCCGGCATGACGGTCAGTGCATATTCAATGACTTGGCGGACAGGTCCAATGGGAGAGACAGCTTGTGCAGGGCCGCCGCTGTATCCCCATTCATAGGTCATTAACACAACATGATCGACGATCTTCCCGATGGCTTCATAGTCATGAGCTTCATACCATTTTCCCTTTTGCTGACTGCTTGTTTTAGGGGCAAGTGCAACAGATACTGTCCATCCTTCTTGATGGAAGCGGGTTGTTGCCTCTCTTAAAAATTGAATGTAAGCATCTTTATCAGCGGGACGTAAATATTCAAAATCAAAATGGATTTCTTTTAATTGATACTTTTTAGCAACACGAACGATTTCATTTAAAAATGTGGCTTTGACAGATTGGTTATTCAAAAGAATTCGCCCAAGTTCATCACTGAATTTTTCATTCTCTAGGTTTGTCACTACCATGGATAAAACGGTTCTGCTCTGAGCGGCTATTTGAGGTAGCTGATCTAACGGTGGTTCTTTCAGTGTTCCGTCTCTTTGCGCTTGGAAACTAAAGGCGCCTAAATGGGTTAAATATGGAGAGGCCTCTCTAGCTGCTTGTTTTAAGTTTTCACTGACTTGATTTCCCCTTGGTTCAATGTAAGCATTCGAATTAATGTTCCTTTTCGGTCTTTGAGGAATATAGAGCAAGAAGCGAATAGGTAGTATCGCTTCAGGCCGAATTCTATTCACACGTGCCAACTCCTCCACTGAAATTCGAAATCGTCTTCCAATTTGATAAAGTGTGTCATTTTGTTTGACCTCATAAAATTGTCCTCTAATTGGAATGACAATTGTTTGTCCAATGACGAGTTGATTTGGTGTTTCAATATCGTTGGTACGGATGATTTCATTGACTGTTGTTTTAAAGCGCATGGCAATTTCGTTTAAAGTATCTCCTCTTTTGACAACATAAATTTGAATAGTCAACGCCCCCTTTGTTATTGCTAACAATTTATGAGGGTTATGGATAAATCATGTTTGATTTTCATTCGTGATCTCTTTAGCAGTGGTGATTTTTGCTAGTAGAACGTTCTCCATCATCGTTAAAGCATATTCGTTATCTCTGTCGTCATTTGATGCGATACAATCTTTAGGTACAATTAAGTTGTATTCTCGCATGTATGCGTCATTTGCAGTGAACAGAACGCAAATGTTTCCTGCAATTCCAGTCAAAATGATGTCTTGTACACCTAATTCATTTAAGAGTGTTTCTAGTGCAGTTCCGTAGAAGGCCGAATGCTTCGGTTTAATTAAGAAGTAATCATCTTTAGATGGTGCCATTTTCTCTAAAATAGGGGCGCTTCTTTCGTTTTTGCATGTTTCCATCACAGCTTGAATATCAGCCTTCCAGAGACCATAGTGGTCATTGATATAGATGATCGGCCAATTTTCCTTGAAAGCATGATCTTTAAGAGCTAAAATCTTATTGGTCATTTGCTCTGTTTTATTAGCGAGCACATGTCCCATTTCAAAATCAAAATTATTAATCATGTCGATAATAAGCAGTGCCTTTTGATGCTTTGACAAAGTAAGACCCCCTTTAAAAGATTGTGCTAATATGTTAACCTCAATATCCTTTTAAAAAACATGAAAAGAGAGCCGTGCTATGACGAGAGATGAACAGTTTATGCAAGAAGCTATTTCTGAAGCCTTAAAAGCAGAACAAATAGGAGAAGTACCAATCGGTGCCATCATCGTTGTTGATGACCAAATTGTGAGCCGCGCTCATAATTTAAGGGAAACAGAGCAGCGTTCAATTGCACATGCAGAATTACTTGCTATTGATGAAGCGTGTAAAACGACTGGAAGCTGGCGTTTAGAAGATGCTGTACTTTATGTGACGCTTGAACCGTGTCCTATGTGTGCGGGAGCGATTGTCCTTTCTAGAGTGAAAAAGGTCGTTTTCGGTGCATACGATCCAAAAGGTGGATGTGCAGGTACTTTAATGAATTTACTGGATGATGAACGGTTCAATCATCAGTCTGAAGTCATTGGTGGTGTACTTGAAAATGAGTGCGGTGAGCTGTTAAGTCAGTTCTTCCGAAATCTCCGTCAGCGAAAGAAACAAGCCAAAAGTAAATGAATGGATGTCGTTTGCAATTTCAGCTATAAGAAGGTATACTTATGTCTGCGTCACTAACAATTTAATATTCATTTTGCCGTGCTAAGCGGGGAGGTAGCGGTGCCCTGTACTCGCAATCCGCTCTAGCGAGGCCGAATCCCTTCTCAAGGTTCGTTTACTTCAAGGTCTGCCTTAAATAAGTGGTGTTGACGTCTGGGTCCTGCGCAATGGGAATTCATGAACCATGTCAGGTCCGGAAGGAAGCAGCATTAAGTGAAACCTCTCATGTGCCGCAGGGTTGCCTGGGCCGAGCTAACTGTTTAAGTAACGCTTGGGGTAGCGAATCGACAGAAGGTGCACGGTAAATCAATATTAAATGTAACTCATCTAGTTAATCTAGGTGAGTTTTTTGTTGCTGTTTAAAGAATAGCTCAGCTGCTTTGTTTATACAAATAGGCAAAAAACCTTTTTAGAGTCTTTTTGTTTTTTCATTAATCACAATAGGAACAAAAGTTCTCCATGGTGTTGCAAAACAATTCGAAAATCTAGAAAACACGTTTTTAATTCATAGAAAGTAGAAAATCTATAGTTGAAATCATCATTTTCGCTTATTAGAAAATAAAGGTGTGCTTTTGAATTGATCGGTGCATCATGTATAATGAAAATGATGATAAATGGAGGAGGGCGTATTTGTGAGTTATCAAGCTTTATATCGAGTGTTCAGACCTCAAGTTTTTGAGGATGTTGTTGGACAAGAACACATCACAAAAACGTTGCAAAATGCCCTTTTGCAGAAGAAGTTTTCTCATGCTTACTTATTTTCAGGTCCTAGAGGAACAGGTAAAACAAGTGCTGCCAAAATCTTTGCGAAGGCAGTGAACTGTGAAAAGTCACCTGTGAGTGAACCTTGTAATGAATGTGATGCCTGTAAAGGGATTACAAACGGCTCGATTTCAGACGTGATTGAAATAGATGCTGCCTCAAACAACGGGGTAGATGAAATCCGTGATATACGTGATAAAGTGAAATTTGCTCCTTCGGCGGTTACATATAAGGTTTATATTATAGATGAAGTACATATGCTCTCTATCGGGGCATTTAATGCCCTCCTTAAAACGTTAGAGGAGCCGCCTGCTCATTGTATCTTTATTTTGGCTACCACAGAGCCTCATAAGATTCCTCTTACCATCATATCCCGTTGTCAGAGATTTGATTTTAAACGAATCACGACAAAAGATATTGTTGGAAGAATGAAGAAAATTGTAGATGCAGAAAGCCTAAATGTACAAGAGGGCTCGCTCGAGATTATCGCTAGTGCAGCAGATGGCGGTATGCGTGATGCACTAAGCCTCTTAGATCAAGCGATCTCATTTAGTGGTGAGCAGCTGACAATTGATGATGCGCTGCTCATTACAGGAGCTGTTTCTCAGCATTTCATTAGTCAGCTAGCCGAAGCAATTTTTGATCAAAATATTGCTGTAGCGTTAGATACCTTAAATGAATTACTTCAGCAGGGAAAAGATGCTGCTAAATTAATAGAGGACATGATCTTTTACTTTAGAGATATGCTGCTTTATAAAACGGCACCAGATCTGGAGGGGGTCCTTGAAAAGGTAAAGGTCGATGAAAATTTCGTGACGCTTTCGGATCGTGTGACACCTCAATTTCTATATGAAACAATTGAAGTGCTGAATAAAAGCCACCAAGAAATGAAATGGACGAATCATCCAAGGATTTTCTTTGAGGTAGCTGTTGTCAAGCTATGTCAATCAACGGCTGGAATAACACAAGCTCATGCTAACGCTGATTTAACGGCGCTAACGGATAAAATAGACAGGTTGGAACAGGAGCTATCGAGGATAAGAGCTGAGGGTGTGCCAATGTCTCATTCTCATCATCCTCAAGAAAAAAAGGAAACACCCCGACCACAAACGAGTAACAAAAATGGATACCGTGCACCTGTCGGCCGAATTCACGAGATTCTAAAAGAAGCAAAACGTCCAGAGCTAGAAAAAATTAAAGGTAAATGGGGAGAACTCCTTGCCCACTTGAAACAGCAGAATAAGGTGTCTCATGCTGCGCTATTAACGGATAGTGAACCAGTTGCTGCTGCTTCTCATGCCTTTGTTTTAAAATTCAAGTTTGAAATACACTGTAAAATGGTTGCCGAAGATAAAAGCGGTGTTCGAACCAACCTTGAGCAGCTATTAGAGTCTATGTTAGGAAAAAGAGTGGAATTAGTTGGCGTTCCTGACGCTCAATGGGGTAAAATAAGAGAAGAATTTTTAAGAGATCATCAGCCGGATGAACAGGCAGATGGTCAGGGGACTTCTGCTGAAGAGGATCCATTGATTGCAGAAGCAAAGAAGTTAGTAGGAAACGATTTAATTGAAATTAAAGATTAATAAAAATGAAAGAGAGTGGTGTTCATATGCGCGGTGGAATGGGAAATATGCAAAAAATGATGAAACAAATGCAAAAAATGCAAAAGGATATGGCTAAGGCTCAAGAAGAGCTTGCAGAAAAAGTCCTTGAAGGTACAGCTGGTGGCGGTATGGTCACTGTAAAAGTAAATGGACAAAAAGAAGTTGTTGATGTAGCAATTAATGAAGAAGTTGTTGATCCAGAAGATATCGATATGCTTCAAGATCTTGTACTTGCAGCAACAAACGACGCATTGAAAAAAGTCGATGAGTTAACGAATGAAACAATGGGTCAATTCACAAAAGGAATGAACATGCCAGGTTTATTCTAGGAGGAATAACTGAAGATGCAATATCCTGAACCAATATCAAAGCTGATTGACAGCTTTATGAAATTGCCAGGAATCGGACCGAAAACTGCGGTTCGTCTGGCTTTTTTTGTTCTTAGTATGCAGGAAGATGTCGTACTAGATTTCGCGAAGGCGCTTGTTAATGCAAAGCGTAATTTAACTTATTGTTCGGTATGCGGCCATATCACAGACCAAGATCCTTGCTATATTTGTGAAGATACAAGAAGAGATCAATCTGTTATCTGTGTAGTGCAAGACCCAAAAGATGTGATCGCAATGGAAAAGATGAAAGAATACAACGGCTTATACCATGTGCTTCATGGTGCCATTTCACCGATGGATGGAATTGGCCCAGAGGATATTAAAATTCCTGACCTGTTAAAAAGATTGCAAGACGATCAAGTGACAGAGGTGATCCTTGCAACCAATCCAAACATTGAAGGAGAGGCTACAGCCATGTATATCTCTAGACTGTTGAAACCATCAGGAATTAAACTCTCTCGCATTGCTCACGGACTTCCAGTAGGTGGAGACTTAGAGTATGCGGATGAAGTCACACTGTCTAAAGCTCTAGAAGGCAGACGTGAGATGTAGGAAGGAGAAGTACGGTACATGGGTTTTCTTCGCAGAAAATCAATTCGAAAAGAATTCGATGAGAAATTAATTCAACAGCTTTTTAAGCAAAAGGAAGAATGGAACAGACAAAAAAAGCTTGTCGCAAATAGCGTTGAGCCTTCACCGGACATTCTATTCGAATTAAAGCTTGCTCAAGCGAAGTACTTTTTCTATCTAAGAGAAGCGAAAAAGAGGAATTTACGTTTAAACAACTGGAGATAGCAGGTCTATTTTACATAGTCCTCTCATATGCTTGTACTATTCATATGAAGAGGAGATGAGAGGATTATGGAACCTGTTATTGTGATCGGGTCAATTTTGCTAGCTGTACTATTGTTGTTTATGTCAGGTGTTCAAGCGAACCCCTTCAAATGGTTAGGGCTGATCGGAGTAAAGTTTGTGGCAGGCGCTCTTTTTTTATTTTGCCTCAATCTATTTGGAGAGAGTCTAGGATTACATGTCTCTATTAACCCTGTAACGAGTGGAATTAGTGGTTTATTGGGCATCCCAGGCGTAGCAGCTTTAGTCGTAATTGAAAAGTTTATTATTTAATGAGAAATATTGTTGACTTTGATCCTGTATGGTGGTAAATTAATATACGTCGCTGATGACGAAGAAACGAAAAAACATTATAACAAAAAAGTTGTTGACATTAACAATTTAAATGTGGTAAGATGTTCTAGTCGCTTCTGAAGCGGTAAACAAGTTCTTTGAAAACTAAACAAGACAAAACGTACCTGTTAATTCGAGTTTTTATAAAAAAATCCTATGAAACATCATAGGTAGTCAGTCAAACTGGCGAAAAACAAAACTTCGGTTTTGTACTTTTTCGGAGAGTTTGATCCTGGCTCAGGACGAACGCTGGCGGCGTGCCTAATACATGCAAGTCGAGCGGACAGAAGGGAGCTTGCTCCCGGATGTTAGCGGCGGACGGGTGAGTAACACGTGGGTAACCTGCCTGTAAGACTGGGATAACTCCGGGAAACCGGAGCTAATACCGGATAGTTCCTTGAACCGCATGGTTCAAGGATGAAAGACGGTTTCGGCTGTCACTTACAGATGGACCCGCGGCGCATTAGCTAGTTGGTGGGGTAATGGCTCACCAAGGCGACGATGCGTAGCCGACCTGAGAGGGTGATCGGCCACACTGGGACTGAGACACGGCCCAGACTCCTACGGGAGGCAGCAGTAGGGAATCTTCCGCAATGGACGAAAGTCTGACGGAGCAACGCCGCGTGAGTGATGAAGGTTTTCGGATCGTAAAGCTCTGTTGTTAGGGAAGAACAAGTGCGAGAGTAACTGCTCGCACCTTGACGGTACCTAACCAGAAAGCCACGGCTAACTACGTGCCAGCAGCCGCGGTAATACGTAGGTGGCAAGCGTTGTCCGGAATTATTGGGCGTAAAGGGCTCGCAGGCGGTTTCTTAAGTCTGATGTGAAAGCCCCCGGCTCAACCGGGGAGGGTCATTGGAAACTGGGAAACTTGAGTGCAGAAGAGGAGAGTGGAATTCCACGTGTAGCGGTGAAATGCGTAGAGATGTGGAGGAACACCAGTGGCGAAGGCGACTCTCTGGTCTGTAACTGACGCTGAGGAGCGAAAGCGTGGGGAGCGAACAGGATTAGATACCCTGGTAGTCCACGCCGTAAACGATGAGTGCTAAGTGTTAGGGGGTTTCCGCCCCTTAGTGCTGCAGCTAACGCATTAAGCACTCCGCCTGGGGAGTACGGTCGCAAGACTGAAACTCAAAGGAATTGACGGGGGCCCGCACAAGCGGTGGAGCATGTGGTTTAATTCGAAGCAACGCGAAGAACCTTACCAGGTCTTGACATCCTCTGACAACCCTAGAGATAGGGCTTTCCCTTCGGGGACAGAGTGACAGGTGGTGCATGGTTGTCGTCAGCTCGTGTCGTGAGATGTTGGGTTAAGTCCCGCAACGAGCGCAACCCTTGATCTTAGTTGCCAGCATTTAGTTGGGCACTCTAAGGTGACTGCCGGTGACAAACCGGAGGAAGGTGGGGATGACGTCAAATCATCATGCCCCTTATGACCTGGGCTACACACGTGCTACAATGGACAGAACAAAGGGCTGCGAGACCGCAAGGTTTAGCCAATCCCATAAATCTGTTCTCAGTTCGGATCGCAGTCTGCAACTCGACTGCGTGAAGCTGGAATCGCTAGTAATCGCGGATCAGCATGCCGCGGTGAATACGTTCCCGGGCCTTGTACACACCGCCCGTCACACCACGAGAGTTTGCAACACCCGAAGTCGGTGAGGTAACCTTTATGGAGCCAGCCGCCGAAGGTGGGGCAGATGATTGGGGTGAAGTCGTAACAAGGTAGCCGTATCGGAAGGTGCGGCTGGATCACCTCCTTTCTAAGGATATATGGAGCAGTGTGCGTTTTCGTCTTGTTTAGTTTTGAAGGAACTTGCAAAAGATCCTACAATATCATATCTTCGATATGAAAGATGGGCCTGTAGCTCAGCTGGTTAGAGCGCACGCCTGATAAGCGTGAGGTCGGTGGTTCGAGTCCACTCAGGCCCACCATCTTCTATTAAATCGGGGCCTTAGCTCAGCTGGGAGAGCGCCTGCCTTGCACGCAGGAGGTCAGCGGTTCGATCCCGCTAGGCTCCACCAACGTGTTCTTTGAAAACTAGATAACAATAAGTAATACATTCACATTGAATGCAATGCAAAGTTCATCACACATAGTGATTCTTTCTAAAGTAAGAAATGGTTAAGTTAGAAAGGGCGCACGGTGGATGCCTTGGCACTAGGAGCCGATGAAGGACGGGACGAACACCGATATGCTTCGGGGAGCTGTAAGCAAGCTTTGATCCGGAGATTTCCGAATGGGGAAACCCACTGCTCGTAATGGAGTAGTATCCATACTTGAATACATAGAGTATGAGAAGGCATACCCGGGGAACTGAAACATCTAAGTACCCGGAGGAAGAGAAAGCAAATGCGATTCCCTGAGTAGCGGCGAGCGAAACGGGAACAGCCCAAACCAAGAGGCTTGCCTCTTGGGGTTGTAGGACACTCTATACGGAGTTACAAAGGAACGATATAAGCGAAGAGGTCTGGAAAGGCCCGCCAAAGAAGGTAACAGCCCTGTAACTGAAATGTTGTTCTCTCCAGAGTGGATCCTGAGTACGGCGGAACACGTGAAATTCCGTCGGAATCCGGGAGGACCATCTCCCAAGGCTAAATACTCCCTAGTGACCGATAGTGAACCAGTACCGTGAGGGAAAGGTGAAAAGCACCCCGGAAGGGGAGTGAAATAGATCCTGAAACCGTGTGCCTACAAGTAGTCAGAGCCCGTTAATGGGTGATGGCGTGCCTTTTGTAGAATGAACCGGCGAGTTACGATCCCGTGCAAGGTTAAGCAGAAGATGCGGAGCCGCAGCGAAAGCGAGTCTGAATAGGGCGCATGAGTACGTGGTCGTAGACCCGAAACCAGGTGATCTACCCATGTCCAGGGTGAAGTTCAGGTAACACTGAATGGAGGCCCGAACCCACGCACGTTGAAAAGTGCGGGGATGAGGTGTGGGTAGGGGTGAAATGCCAATCGAACCTGGAGATAGCTGGTTCTCTCCGAAATAGCTTTAGGGCTAGCCTCAAGGTAAGAGTCTCGGAGGTAGAGCACTGATTGGACTAGGGGCCCCTACCGGGTTACCGAATTCAGTCAAACTCCGAATGCCGATGACTTATCCTTGGGAGTCAGACTGCGAGTGATAAGATCCGTAGTCGAAAGGGAAACAGCCCAGACCGCCAGCTAAGGTCCCAAAGTATACGTTAAGTGGAAAAGGATGTGGAGTTGCTTAGACAACCAGGATGTTGGCTTAGAAGCAGCCACCATTTAAAGAGTGCGTAATAGCTCACTGGTCGAGTGACTCTGCGCCGAAAATGTACCGGGGCTAAACGTATCACCGAAGCTGCGGACTGTTCTTACGAACAGTGGTAGGAGAGCGTTCTAAGTGCTGTGAAGTCAGACCGGAAGGACTGGTGGAGCGCTTAGAAGTGAGAATGCCGGTATGAGTAGCGAAAGACGGGTGAGAATCCCGTCCACCGAATGCCTAAGGTTTCCTGAGGAAGGCTCGTCCGCTCAGGGTTAGTCGGGACCTAAGCCGAGGCCGAAAGGCGTAGGCGATGGACAACAGGTTGATATTCCTGTACCACCTCCTCACCATTTGAGCAATGGGGGGACGCAGGAGGATAGGGTAAGCGCGGTATTGGATATCCGCGTCCAAGCAGTTAGGCTGGGAAATAGGCAAATCCGTTTCCCGTAAAGGCTGAGCTGTGATGGCGAGCGAAATTTAGTAGCGAAGTTCCTGATTCCACACTGCCAAGAAAAGCCTCTAGCGAGGTGAGAGGTGCCCGTACCGCAAACCGACACAGGTAGGCGAGGAGAGAATCCTAAGGTGATCGAGAGAACTCTCGTTAAGGAACTCGGCAAAATGACCCCGTAACTTCGGGAGAAGGGGTGCTTCTTAGGGTGTTAAAGCCCCGAGAAGCCGCAGTGAATAGGCCCAGGCGACTGTTTAGCAAAAACACAGGTCTCTGCGAAGCCGTAAG
The DNA here is from genome assembly GCF_038002985.1 of Bacillus sp. FSL R5-0431. Lineage (NCBI taxonomy): Bacteria > Bacillati > Bacillota > Bacilli > Caryophanales > Bacillaceae > Bacillus > Bacillus sp. FSL R5-0431. The sequence continues at coordinate 36,438 of NZ_JBBOOG010000001.1, forward strand.
GCGAAGTATAGGGGCTGACGCCTGCCCGGTGCTGGAAGGTTAAGAGGAGCGCTTAGCGTAAGCGAAGGTGCGAATTGAAGCCCCAGTAAACGGCGGCCGTAACTATAACGGTCCTAAGGTAGCGAAATTCCTTGTCGGGTAAGTTCCGACCCGCACGAAAGGCGCAACGATCTGGGCACTGTCTCAACGAGAGACTCGGTGAAATTATAGTACCTGTGAAGATGCAGGTTACCCGCGACAGGACGGAAAGACCCCGTGGAGCTTTACTGCAGCCTGATATTGAATGTTGGTACAGCTTGTACAGGATAGGTAGGAGCCTTGGAAACCGGAGCGCTAGCTTCGGTGGAGGCATCGGTGGGATACTACCCTGGCTGTATTGACCTTCTAACCCGCTGCCCTTATCGGGCAGGGAGACAGTGTCAGGTGGGCAGTTTGACTGGGGCGGTCGCCTCCTAAAATGTAACGGAGGCGCCCAAAGGTTCCCTCAGAATGGTTGGAAATCATTCGCAGAGTGTAAAGGCACAAGGGAGCTTGACTGCGAGACCTACAAGTCGAGCAGGGACGAAAGTCGGGCTTAGTGATCCGGTGGTTCCGCATGGAAGGGCCATCGCTCAACGGATAAAAGCTACCCCGGGGATAACAGGCTTATCTCCCCCAAGAGTCCACATCGACGGGGAGGTTTGGCACCTCGATGTCGGCTCATCGCATCCTGGGGCTGTAGTCGGTCCCAAGGGTTGGGCTGTTCGCCCATTAAAGCGGTACGCGAGCTGGGTTCAGAACGTCGTGAGACAGTTCGGTCCCTATCCGTCGCGGGCGCAGGAAATTTGAGAGGAGCTGTCCTTAGTACGAGAGGACCGGGATGGACGCACCGCTGGTGTACCAGTTGTTCTGCCAAGGGCATCGCTGGGTAGCTATGTGCGGACGGGATAAGTGCTGAAAGCATCTAAGCATGAAGCCCCCCTCAAGATGAGATTTCCCATTCCGCAAGGAAGTAAGATCCCTGAAAGATGATCAGGTTGATAGGTCTGAGGTGGAAGCGTGGTGACACGTGGAGCTGACAGATACTAATAGATCGAGGACTTAACCTATATTCTAATGTGAAGCTTGAACATTGTTATCTAGTTTTGAGAGAACATTCTCTCCATCAGGTTTGGTGGCGATAGCGAAGAGGTCACACCCGTTCCCATACCGAACACGGAAGTTAAGCTCTTCAGCGCCGATGGTAGTTGGGGGTCTCCCCCTGTGAGAGTAGGACGCCGCCAAGCTTTTCTAAGGATCAGTTCCATACGAACTGGTCTTTTTTGTTTTTTAAGAAAAGGAACAAACACCCGATCTGACATGGATACATATACTAAACTACCATCTAAAACATTCTTAATTTTGTATACAATTGAAAGCGCTAGGGCATACTGAAGCTATAAGTGGAGGTGTCACAATGAGCAAAAAAGAGCGAGAAGCGATTTGTTTGATTTGTGAAGAGAAAAAGACAAAGGGAATTTATTTATATCATCAGTTTTTGTGCCGAGACTGTGAGCGAAAGTTAATTTCTACATCGACCTCGGATCCTAGCTATGCCGATTATGTGAGAAAGCTTAAAAATCTTCATACGCCGCCTTTGTATTCATAGACCATTAGATGGTCTTTTTTTATGAGCTATGAAGGATTGGGCTTGTTTTTTGGGAACTTAGTTTGGACATCACCCGTAATTCATAATAAGATAAACAGAGAGCCTGATTATTCATAGGAGTCGATAAACATGAAATTAATCTTTTATACATTTATATGGGCCATCCTCTCTACTTTTTTTTCGCTTGTGATTTTAACCGTCAGTATTGGGGTTTTCCATCATCATGCTGGATTATCGATACTGTATGCGATGATTGGGTGGGGTGTGATGTTTGCAGGGGGCAGATGGGCTGCTTTCCAATTGTTTTTAAAGAAACACGGACTGTCTCGTAGTGATTATGTATATATCAAACAGCATTTAAAAGAAGCAGGGCAAAAACTTGTGCGTTTAAAAAAAGCTTTATTTGCTGTGAAAAACGTACAAACGATCAAACATAATTATGAAGTTCTTCGGCTTGCACGACGAATCTATACAATAACAAAAAAAGAGCCAAATCGATTTTATGATGCACAGCGTTTTTATTTCGAAAGCTTGGATTCTGTCGTTGAACTAACTGAGAAATATGCACTATTGTATAATCAGCCTAATCGTAGTCATGAGCTGGAAATGACATTGAGCCAAACCCGAGTGACATTGACAGAGCTGCAAAAGCAATTGACCAATGATTTGCAGCAAGTCTTAGGAAGAGACATAGAAGCTCTTCATATTGAGCTTGAAGTAGCAGATAAAATGATGAAGAAATAGATGAAAGGAGTCAAACTCGATGAAACCGGAAGATCACGCCACACCATCACCTGCCTCCACTACAGATCTTCAGTTTCGGGTGTTTGATACCTTATCTGATGAGGAGAAAAAAGAAGCCGTGCAACGTGCTAAGCAGATCCCTGACAATCCGCAAAAGCTGCTTTTCTATGGTACACGTGTGCAGGAACAATTATTGGAACAATCACAACAGATGATGAAATATGTTGAGAAAAAAGATATCGATCAAATAGGAGACGTGCTTGAGACCTTTTTGCAGCAGCTGCATGTAGTGGAGCCTGAGGATTTACTGCCAAAGAAACAGGGCATTTTTTTAAAATGGTTTCAACGGGATAAACGATCTACTCAGGAGATCATATCGCGTTTTCAACATGCAAAATCACAGATCGAGAGATTGTCAGCAAGACTTCGTTATGCAAGAGGCGTATTAATCTCGGACCATATGTTATTAGAGCGTTTATTTGAAGAAAATCAAACTTATTTTCAAGAGATGACGCTGCAGGTCGCAGCAGTTGAAGCGAAAATGACAACGTTAGAGCAGCGGCCTATTTCAGAAACGCAACTTTCTGTTGACCGGCCAATAGAGGAGCAATTGATGAGTCAAGAAGTCAATGAAGAAGAGTATGTGGAGAGACTAAAGGAACGAAAGTATGATTTGCTGTTAAGCCGGCAAATTGCATTGCAATGTAATGCACAAATTCGGATGATCCAGCATACGAATCATACATTGGCCAATCATATTCAATCAACTGTTTCTGCGTCTATTCCTCTATGGATCAACCAAATGTCGATTGCGTTAACGCATATTCAGCAACGGGCCAATTCAGCTCTTGAGAACCGAATCCAAAAAACATATGAAAAGGTATCGAAGCAACAGGAACAGCTTCTTGAAGAGGCATCTTTTGCTCCTATAGATACGTTGAAAAAGGTCCAACGTCAATTAGCTGAAACATTACAGGAAACGTTACAGGTGAAAGAGCATGGAAGCCAAGAGCGAGCTCAATTGAAAAGCAGTATGTATGAGGCAGAGCAGCAGCTGGCGAATCCAATAAAGGAATGAGAAACCATCTTTCGGTTCACTTGTTTGAACGTTATAATAGACTTAAGATATCGTTAAAGTGAAAAGGGTCGATTTGTTTGAGAACACCTTTATATACAGCATTAGCACAGCATGCGGAAAAGAAGCCTTATTCTTTTCACGTTCCAGGACATCACAATGGAGATGTCTTTTTTGATGAGGCACGGTCCCACTATGCTTCAATCCTTCAGCTGGATGTGACGGAGCTTGAAGGTCTAGATGACCTCCATCACCCGACTGGTGTGATTCAAGAGGCAGAAAATTTATTGACTAAGCTATATGGTTCAGATCAAAGCTTTTTCCTTGTAAATGGCACAACAGTCGGAAATTTGGCGATGGTGATGGCGGCATGCCGCACGGGAGACGAGATTTTTGTCCAGCGTAATTGCCATAAGTCTGTCTTCCATGCGATCGAGCTTGCAGGGGCAACGCCTATTCTGGTAGATGCTGAGATAGACCCACACTTGCATGTTCCAACACATGTGACGGATGATACAGTCAGAAAAGCCATAGCAAGACATCCTAATTGCCGAGCAATCGTTTTGACTTATCCGAACTACTATGGACATGCAGCTGATTTATCAAAGCTGATTCACATGTGTCATGAAGCAGATGTGGTTGTTTTGGTTGATGAGGCTCATGGCGCGCATTTTGTATTAGGCGGCGCATTTCCTCCATCTGCTCTTTCCTATGGAGCGGACGTGGTGGTACAATCAGCACATAAAACCCTTCCGGCAATGACGATGGGTTCCTATCTTCATCTTCAAGGGGGCCGAATCGATGCGAAGCGATTGAAAACATTGCTCACGATGCTTCAAAGCAGTTCGCCGTCTTATCCAATTATGGCCTCATTAGATGTGGCGAGAGCTTATGTCGAGGAGATCAAAGGAAAAGGGACATTGGATGTAATCATGAAAGAACTGACAGAGCTGAAAGATCAGTTCAACCGTATGACTCATCTTGAAGTGGTTGAGCCTGACTCGCTGCTTTCCGATCCATTAAAATGCGTCATTCGATCAACAAAAGGACTGACTGGTTACGAACTAAAACGGGTGCTTGAATCAGTGGATGTTCATCCAGAGCTTGCGGACGAACATCAGATTTTACTTATTCTTAGCTTAGAACAGAGGAAGGACGTTCCTTTCAAGCGGATCGAGCAGGCTCTTAAGCAAAGTGATTCATTGCTCAAAGGAAAAAAACATATCCAAAATGAGACGTTATCTATTGAGACTGATGAGCAAAATCAAGACATAGAGGCTGTCCCATTTGAACATGCAGCAGGCCGGATGAGTGCAGAATCAATTATTCCCTATCCGCCTGGTATTCCTTTGATGATTAAGGGAGAGCGTATTGAGATAGATCAAATTGAGGCGTTAAGCCGTTTGCTTGGACATCAGGTTCATGTTCAAGCAAGTCAGGTCATTCATCAGAGAAAATTATATGTTTATATAGAAGAGGAGACACTATGAGCGGTATGTTTATTACGTTTGAAGGGCCAGAGGGCGCCGGAAAAACGACAGTGATTCGAAAAGTGTACGAAGAAATGGAACGTCAAGGATATGCAGTCATGGCGACACGTGAGCCGGGAGGCATTGAGATTGCTGAGCAGATTCGTGAAGTCATTTTAAATGAAAAAAACACGAAAATGGATGCGAAAACAGAGGCATTGCTGTATGCAGCAGCGAGAAGGCAGCATTTGGCTGAAAAGGTAGAACCGGCATTACAGCGCGGAGACACAGTCTTATGTGATCGTTTTGTTGATAGCTCTCTCGCTTATCAAGGCTATGCGAGAGGGCTTGGAATTGACCAAGTCAGATCAATTAACGACTTTGCTATTGATGGCACGATGCCGCAAATGACCATTTATTTTTCCATTACACCTGAAGAAGGGTTAAAACGAATTCACGCCAATCAAGGAAGAGAAAAAAACAGATTAGACATGGAGACGCTGAATTTCCACCAGTTGGTCAGAGAAGGCTATGAACTGCTTATTGCGCAATCGCCAGAACGATTCCGTGTAGTAGATGCGTCTCAGCCGATGCAGGATGTCTATGAAGAAGTACTTCGGGTGATTCAGGACACATTAAAGAAAAATCAAATATGACCTCATTCCCAATCGTTGTTATAATATAGAGGAAGACATCGGCATGTCACCTGTGCCTAAAACAAAGGAGGCCAATCAAATGAAATTAATTGTTGCCGTTGTACAGGACCAAGATAGCAGCAAGTTGTTGAAAATATTGACTGAACATCATTTCGGAGTGACAAAATTAGCTTCAACTGGTGGGTTTTTAAAGTCTGGGAATACGACTTTTATCATTGGTTGTGAAGATGTCCGAGTGGATAAAGCATTACAGCTTATAAAAGAAAATTGCCGCAAACGTGATCAAATGATTGCACCTGTATCTCCAATGGGTGGTAACGCAGATTCATATGTACCATACCCTGTTGAGGTTGAAGTTGGTGGAGCTACTGTCTTTATTCTGCCAGTTGAACAATTTCATCAATTCTAAGGATGGGTTGCTGTGAAAATTAATCAAGATATGCGGCTGCTTTTAGAAAAGCGTGAACTCCAAGGCATTAAAGGAAGCCAAACATCTGCCTCCTTTAAAGCATCGATGGAGACGCAAAGCGGCAAAATGCGCTTAGAGCAGCTGACGGTCATGCTGAGTGATATCGAAGTGTTCGGTAAAAAGCTGACAAAGTCACGAAACCTAAAGGACTTGGCTAGGTTTAAAGGGCTTGTGAAGCGCTTTGTAAAAGAGACAGTCGATAATGGATTCAATATAGAAACATCAAGGAGCTTTGACATTTATGGCAACACGCGTACACTCGCTTTAGTCAAAGCATTAGATGAAAAGCTGATTGAATTAACAGAGGATATGATGGACCAAGAGAAACCTTCTATTGATTTGCTTGAACGTATTGGAGAAATAAAAGGTTTATTGATTAACCTTTACACATAGAGAGTGATAACATGGCAATTAGCTGGGATGACATGAATGATTTGCAGCCGCGCGTCATGCGGCTGATTTTTAATAGTATTGATAAAGACCGACTTGCGCATGCCTACTTATTTGAAGGAAAAAAAGGGACGGGAAAGCTGGATGCTGCGATGCTTTTGGCTAAGAGCTTTTTTTGCTTGAAAGCAGGAGTGAAACCATGTGAATCCTGCCAAAACTGCAAAAGGATTGAGTCAGGGAACCATCCCGATTTACATCTCGTGCAGCCTGATGGTCAATCGATTAAGAAAGCGCAAGTGCAGGCATTGCAAGAGGAATTTACAAAAGCAGGTGTGGAATCTCACCGAAAAATGTATATCATTCTTCATGCGGACAAAATGACAGTCAATGCCGCGAACAGTTTATTGAAGTTCCTAGAGGAGCCTAACCGGGAAACGATGGCAATTTTAATCACTGAGCAATCGCATAAAATGCTGGATACGATTATTTCAAGATGTCAGATGCTTAGCTTTCAGCCGCTGCAGCCGCAATCCTTGGAGCAGCAGCTATTACAAGAAGGCGTATCTCAGCATCTTGCAAGGCTTTTGTCGAATTTAACCAACAATTTAGCAGAAGCACTCGAATTAAGTCGAAATGATCAGTTTGCAGAGTCTAGAGCGAAAGTGATAAAATTGTATGAAGTCTTACACCAGCGAAAAGAACATGCATTTTTTTATATACAGGATCAATGGATGCCTTTTTTCAAAGAGAAAGACCTTCAAGAAACAGGTCTGGATATGCTTTTATTTATATATCGTGATGTATTGTCGATTCAAATAGGAAATGAAGATAAAGTCATTTATCAAGACTTATTCCAGACAATGAAGCAGCACGCGCTGCATTCCACACAGCAGATGGTGACGAACCAGATCCTTGCTGTATTAGAAGCGAAAAAGAGACTTCAATCCAACGTGAATGCCCAAGGGCTGATGGAGCAATTGGTGTTGATGTTGCAGGAGGGATAAGTTTGTACAACGTAATTGGTGTTCGTTTTAAAAAAGCGGGCAAAATCTATTATTTCGATCCTAATGGATTTCATATAGAAAATGATAGTTGTGTCATTGTAGAGACGGTCAGAGGAGTTGAGTACGGACAAGTGGTCATCGCTAATAAAAAAGTAGATGAACACGATGTCGTTCTTCCTCTGCGTAAGGTGATTCGTGTAGCAGACGAACGAGACCGGCTCATCGTTGAGGAAAACAAAGAAGCAGCGATGACAGCCTTTGATACATGTCTTCAGAAGGTAAGTGAACACGGGCTAGAAATGAAGCTGGTCGATGTTGAATTTACATTTGACCGAAACAAGGTCATCTTCTACTTCACAGCGGATGGAAGAGTAGATTTCCGCGAGCTAGTGAAAGATCTTGCTTCAATTTTCAAGACGAGAATTGAACTTCGCCAGATTGGTGTAAGAGACGAGGCAAAAATGCTGGGCGGCATAGGTCCTTGCGGGCGAATGCTTTGCTGTTCGACATTCTTAGGAGACTTTGAACCAGTATCCATTAAGATGGCAAAAGATCAAAACCTGTCGCTAAATCCTACAAAAATTTCAGGGCTTTGCGGCCGTTTGATGTGCTGCTTGAAATATGAGAATGATGAGTATGAAACAGCGAAAGAACAATTGCCCGATATCGGTGAAACGATTCAGACATCTAGTGGCTCTGCAAAGGTAGTAGGGCTCAATATTTTAGAACGAATTTTGCAAGTTGAATTAACCGGGCAAGAAAAAGTGATAGAATATACTTGGGAAGAATTATTACAAGAAGGCGTTGTATCTGCACAAACAACTGAGTAACGAGGTGTGCCACCTTGGATAAAAAGGAACTATTTGATACGGTGATCAATTTAGAAGAACAAATCGGTTCTCTTTATCGCCAGTTAGGTGATTTGAAAAATCATATCGGTGAAGTGATTGAAGAAAATCATCAGCTGCAGATGGAGAATCAGCACTTGCGTGAACGTCTGGATCAGTCTGATCGGGACAAATCGTCTGAGACAGAGAATGATTCTGCTCAGAAGCCAGGTCATTCTGATATAGGAGAAGGTCATGATAACCTGGCTCGGTTATATCAGGAGGGCTTCCATATTTGTAATGTACATTATGGGAGCATTCGTAAAGAGGGAGACTGTTTGTTCTGTCTGTCATTTTTAAATAAAAAATGAGAAAAGGCTTCCGCTGAATCGGAAGCCTTTTTCACAGGAAAAGAAAGGATACATCATGGTTTCGTTAAGAGAAGATGAACGATTAGATTACTTGCTCGCCGAAGATATGAAGATTATTCAAAGTAAAACGGTTTTCGCCTTTTCATTGGACGCAGTATTATTAGCGAAATTTGCGTATGTGCCAATCCAAAAAGGAGAGATCATTGATCTTTGTACGGGAAATGGCATTGTGCCATTGCTGCTTTCGACTCGATCTAAAGCCTCCATTACTGGGGTCGAAATTCAAGAACGGCTGTTTGATATGGCAAAAAGAAGTATGGCGTATAATCAACTTGAAAAGCAGATTAAATTGATTCATGGTGATTTGAATGATATGCCAGCACGCTACGGCAACCACAAAGTAGATGTCATCACATGTAATCCGCCATATTTTAAGACACCTTCTAAGGAAGAAATCAATGAAAATGAATACTTGGCAATTGCTCGGCATGAAATCCATTGTACATTAGAAGATGTCATTCGCGTTTCTTCCACGCTGCTGAAGCAGGGGGGTAAACTGGCGATGGTTCATCGGCCGGGTCGGCTGCTTGAGATTGTGGAATTGATGAAGAAGTACCGAATTGAGCCAAAACGAATTCAATTTGTTTATCCCAAACAGGGGAAAGAAGCCAATACCATCTTAGTAGAGGGTATAAAAGATGGAAAACCAGATCTGAAAATCCTCCCGCCTCTTTTTGTTTATGGAGATGATCAAGAGTATACAGAAGAAATCAGGACGATACTGTATGGAGAAGCATAATCATTACTTCTATGTATTGAAATGTGCAGATGGCAGCCTGTATGCAGGTTATACAAATGATTTGCAAAAAAGACTGACGATCCACAATAGTGGAAAGGGAGCAAAGTATACAAGAGCAAGACGGCCGGTTGAGCTGTATTATCATGAATGTTTTGCAACCAAAAGAGAAGCCATGCAGCAAGAATACCGTTTTAAAACGTGGACGCGGAAAAAGAAAGACCTTTATATAGAAGAAATGCGAATAGAAAAGGAGGCGGCACATGAAAACACAGAAAAGCTTTGATGGTCAATCAGATATGGGCATTCTGTATCTCGTCCCAACCCCAATTGGCAATTTAGAAGATATGACGTTTCGAGCCATACAAACATTAAAAGATGTAGACTATATTGCCGCAGAAGATACAAGACAAACGAAAAAACTTTGTCATGTCTATGAAATTGATACGCCATTAACGAGTTATCATGAGCATAACAAAGACAGCAGCGGCCACAAGTTAATCGAATGGTTAAAAGAAGGAAAAAACATCGCGCTCGTGAGCGATGCTGGTTTACCGACGATCTCAGATCCAGGTGCTGAAGTGGTTCGAGACTTTACTAATATCGGCGGCTATGTCGTTCCGTTACCTGGAGCAAATGCTGCACTTACAGCACTCATTGCATCAGGGATTACACCTCAGCCATTTTTCTTTTATGGTTTTCTTGACCGACAAAAAAAGGAAAAGAAAAAACAGCTCGAAGCTTTGAAGAAGCGTCAAGAAACAATCATTTTCTATGAAGCGCCCCATCGATTAAAAGAAACGCTGACTTTGATGAAGGAAGTGTGGGGCAACCGGAATATCGCCATTACGAGAGAACTGACGAAAAAATTTGAAGAGTTTATTCGTGGAGATTTAGAGTCTGTGCTGACATGGGCCGCAGAGCATCAAATCCGGGGTGAATTCTGTCTTGTCGTACAAGGTAATGATCAAGATGAAGAAGAGCTAAATGAAAATGTCTGGTGGAAGCCCTTATCTGAAAAGGAACACGTGATCCATTACATAGAAGAAGGGTTAACGTCGAAGGAAGCCATTAAACGTACAGCCGTCGAACGTGGTGTACCAAAGCGCATGATATACGATGCCTATCATATTGAACAATAAAGAAAGGTTCTTGCAAACGGTGCAAGAACCTTTTTTATATCAAACTTATTTTTGTGATTGAAGTTGGTTTTGGATTTCGTTAATGATTTGCTCTGCACCTTCACGGCTAAGAACTAATTTACCATTAGCAAGTTTAAGGTTATCGTCTGATACTTCACCTGTAACTTGGCAAGTCATGTTTGGTTTATATTTTTTTAGGATAATTTTTTCATCATCAACATAAATTTCCAAAGCGTCTTTTTCAGCGATTCCTAGAGTACGGCGAAGTTCGATTGGAATCACCACGCGTCCTAATTCGTCAACTTTACGTACAATACCTGTAGATTTCATCTTCATTCTCCTCCCAAAGAGTTCTTATTCTTAATATAATATTATCTTCGTCATTATTCGACAAATTCCTTACATTCATAGCATAACAAGGTTTCCATAAATCGTCAATCATTTTGTTTACTATTGTTTGTAAAATATGACTCTTAAAGTCAAAAGACCTTGAAACTATTGATTTATAAGGATTTCTCGGGTTTTTTCTATGAAAATATGAGAAATGACGAGTTCAGATTAACAAGACTTTTGCCCTAAATTAGACAATTGTAAATCTGGAAATAGATTTCATACGACAATATTCGACAAAATGTCGACAGGTTTGTCGTTTTTTTCGAAAAACTCATCTTTTTCGATCATTTCATCTTGTTCTATGTATATATGCTTGATCTTAAAGGCTAAGATGGTATCATAGAGAAAGCACAAGTGCAAAATTTAATGAATTGATCTAACACATTTTCATGTAATGATGATAACCGCTCTCGTCCATTGGGCGGGAGTTTTTGACATTTACACACACGCAGGAGGTTCCGACATGCCGGAAAAGAAAAAAACGTTTTATCTGACAACACCTATTTACTATCCGAGCGGAAAATTACATATTGGACATGCTTATACGACAGTAGCAGGGGATGCTATGGCTCGTTATAAACGTCTTCAAGGCTATGATGTGATGTATTTAACGGGTACAGATGAGCACGGACAAAAAATTCAGCAAAAAGCTGAAGAACAAAATATTACACCGATCGAGTATTTAGATCCGGTCGTAGCAGACATTCAATCATTATGGAAGAAACTCGACATTTCGAATGATGATTTCATCCGTACAACAGAAAAAAGACATACGAAAATCATTGAGCAAGTGTTTCAAAAGCTGCTTGATCAAGGTGATATTTATTTAGATCAATATGAAGGCTGGTACAGTATTCCTGATGAGACATTCTATACGGAAACACAGCTTGTGGATGTTGAGCGGAATGAAAAAGGAGAAGTCATTGGCGGGAAGAGCCCTGACAGCGGACATCCTGTCGAATTAATTAAGGAGGAATCATATTTCTTCCGTATGAGTAAGTACGCGGATCGTTTACTAGACTATTACGAAAAGAATCCAACGTTCATTCAGCCTGAATCAAGAAAAAATGAAATGATCAATAACTTCATTAAACCAGGTTTAGAGGATTTGGCTGTATCAAGAACAACCTTTGATTGGGGAATTAAAGTTCCTAACAATCCAAAACACGTCATCTATGTATGGATTGATGCGTTATTCAACTATTTAACTGCGATTGGCTACGGAACTGATCAGGATGAAAAATATAAAAAATATTGGCCTGCTAACGTGCATCTCGTAGGGAAAGAAATTGTACGCTTCCATACGATTTATTGGCCAATTATGCTGATGGCACTAGATCTGCCGCTGCCGAAACAAATTTTCGCACACGGCTGGCTGCTGATGAAAGATGGTAAGATGTCTAAATCAAAAGGGAACGTAGTAGATCCCGTCACATTAATTGATCGCTATGGCCTTGATGCCCTTCGTTATTACCTCCTTCGTGAAGTACCATTTGGTGCGGATGGTGTGTTTACACCAGAAGGATTCGTGGAACGTGTAAACTATGACCTTGCCAATGATTTAGGTAACTTGCTTAACCGTACAGTTGCGATGGTACAAAAATATTTTGACGGTACATTAAGCAGCTATAAGGGTCCAGTTAATGAGTTTGATGAGGAGCTGAAAGCGGTAGCTGAGCAAACAGTCAAAGCCTATGAAGAAGCGATGGAAAACCTTGAATTCTCGGTGGCTCTTTCAAATGTTTGGACATTAATCAGCAGAACCAATAAATATATTGACCAGACAGCTCCATGGGTGCTGGCAAAGGATGAAACAAAACGAAAAGAGCTGCATTCTGTCATGTATCATTTAGCAGAATCACTGCGCATCACAGCGGTTCTCTTAACGCCATTCCTAACGAAAACACCTGAGAAAATCTTCTTCCAGCTTGGCATTGAAGAAGAGAAGCTTAAAAGCTGGGATAGCATTCTATCTTTTGGTGCCATTCAACAAGCGACGGTACAAAAAGGAGAGCCTTTGTTCCCTCGTTTAGAGGTTGAAGAAGAAGTAGCGTATATTAAAGAGAAAATGCAGGGAAGTGCACCAAAGGAAGAAGAGAAAGTAGAAATAGAAGAAACGGAATTACCTGAGCTTGGAGCAGAAATTGCATTTGATGATTTCTCAAAAGTTGATCTTCGAGTAGCACAGGTACTGGAAGCAGCCCCAGTGAAAAAAGCGGATCGTCTCTTAAAGCTTCAGCTTGATTTTGGATTTGAAAAAAGACAAATTGTTTCAGGGATTGCCAAGCATTATCAACCTGAGGAATTAGTAGGGAAAAAGCTCGTTTGCGTAGCGAATCTGACACCAGTCAAACTCAGAGGGGAAATTTCCCAGGGAATGATTTTAACTGGAGAAACTGATGGGAAATTGCAGGTTCTTGAAGTAGACCGATCTCTAGCAAATGGAACAAAAATTTTATAAATCAACAAAAGGTGTTCCACGTGTAACATTTCGTCGAACACCTTTTGTTTTTTAGAAGAATTGTCGAAAGGAGCAATCAACGATGTTATTTGATACACATGCCCATTTAAATGCTGAACAATATAATGAAGACTTAGAGCAGGTGATCGAAAGAGCGAAAAGTGAAAAAGTCGAAAAAATTGTGGTGGTGGGGTTTGACCGCCCGACAATTACGAGAGCAATGGAATTAATTGAAGAGTATGATTTCATCTATGCAGCCATTGGCTGGCACCCAGTCGATGCCATTGATATGACAGATGAGGATTTGCTGTGGATCAAAGAATTATCTCAACATGAAAAAGTCGTTGCGATTGGAGAAATGGGTCTGGATTACTATTGGGAGAAGTCGCCAAAAGATGTACAAAAGGAAGTCTTTAGACGTCAAATTGCTCTTGCGAAGGAAGTGAATCTTCCAATCATTATTCATAATCGTGACGCAACGGAAGATGTCGTGACGATCTTAAAGGAAGAGGGAGCGGCTGATGTTGGAGGGATTATGCATTGCTTTACGGGCAGCCTAGAAATCGCAAAAGCGTGTATGGATATGAACTTTTATATTTCATTCGGTGGACCCGTGACATTTAAAAATGCCAAAAAACCGAAGGAAGTTGTCAAGGACATACCAAGTGACCGGCTTTTAATTGAAACAGACTGCCCTTACTTAACGCCAGCGCCATTTAGAGGGAAACGTAACGAGCCAAGTTATGTGAAATATATCGCAGAACAGATCGCGGAGTTACGAGAAACAAGCTTTGAAGAGCTTGCTGAATTGACCACAAAAAATGCAAAAAAAGTTTTCGGTATAAACTGACAGTATATGATGTCAATCCTTGTTTAAGCTTGTCCAATTGTGAAACATAACGAAAATGTTCTACACGTTTGCGCCTCCTCATAGGATAAGTTGTCGATAAGTCTTTCTTCCCTTCCTTCCATCAATCTCCCATAATAGGGTTACAATCGAGCATTTTTGTACAGTGGGAGGAAGGGTTGACAGGTTTTGAGATACTCTATATAATCTCTCCGAGGAGAAGGAGGCGTTTTTCATCGTACAAAAAATGAAAAATCTGTTTTCTGTTAAGCTAGGAAAAGGCAAGGTTTTATTACTAGTTGTTTGCTTGCTTTTAGCTGGAACTGGGACGGCTTACGGTGCGCATGAGCTCACTAAGCAGTCTATTACCATTTCAATCAATGGTAAAGAGAAGACAATTCGTACACATGAAGAGACAGTAGCACAGCTGCTTTCAGACCTTGGAATAAAGACCAGGGCGGAGGATCATATCTCTCCAAGTCTAAATACAAAAATTGAAGACAACATGAACATTGTGTATGATGCGGCTATACCGGTTCATCTGACCCTAGATGGGAAAGAGAAAACGATATGGACAACAGATCAGACGGTTGGAGCATTATTGAAGAATGAGAAGATAGATATTGGGAAGCACGATCAAGTAACTCCAGGAAAGCATGACAAGATTAGAAAGGATATGAATCTTGTGGTTCAGCAGGCCTTCCAGGTCAGCGTAAATGATGGAGGCAAAGATAAAAAGGTGTGGACCACTTCGACTACGGTCGCTGACTTTTTAAAGCAACAAGAGCTGAGGCTCAAGAAGCACGATAAGATCAAGCCTGCGTTACATAGTCATATTTCTAAAAAAAGCGCAGATATCCAGATCACTCGGGTGGAAAAAGTCACCGATGTAGTGGAAGAGAAAATTGCTTTTGATACCAAACATAAAAAGGATCGTTCTCTTGAAAAAGGAAAAGAGAAGGTGCTTAAAAAAGGTGAAGAAGGTAAATTGAAGAAGCACTATGCCATTGTGAAAGAAAACGGCAAAGTGGTGTCTAAAGAATTGATTAAAGAAGTGACTGAAAAAGATAGCAAGGATCGTTTAGTGGCTATTGGTACACAAGTATCCAAAAAAGAGCCTAAAGCGACACCTGCCGTTTCAAGAAGCAATGAATCGTCTGGAAAAGAATTTTATGTGGCGTCGACAGCCTATACAGCGAGCTGTGCTGGATGTACGGGCAGAACGTCAACAGGCTTTGATTTAAAAGCAAATCCGGGTGCAAAGGTCATAGCAGTAGATCCGAGTGTCATTCCGCTAGGCTCTAAAGTGTATGTGGAAGGCTATGGATATGCCGTTGCATCAGACACTGGATCTGCTATAAAAGGGAATAAAATCGATGTGTTCGTCCCAAATAAGTCGGCAGCTTATCAATGGGGAAATAAACGAGTGAAAATTAGAGTACTCAAATAAACACATCAAATCATTTATATGAACAGAGGGCTTTGCGCACCCTCTGTTTTTTTGGTTATAATAGAAGCACTGTTTTCTAATTAATTAGACGCAAAAACAGCATGAAAGGTTTCATTTTTTAACCAAAAATTGTTTATTGTTTTTGCAAGCGGAGGAATACATGAAAATCAAAGAAATCATTGTGGTGGAAGGTCGTGATGACACTGCCAGAGTGAAGATGGCAGTTGATGCAGATACGATCGAAACAAACGGATCAGCCATTGGTGATACAGTTATTCAACAAGTGCGTCTTGCTCAGGAGACGAGAGGGGTCATTATTTTAACTGATCCTGATTTCCCTGGTGAGAAGATCCGAAAAACCATCGCAGAAGCGGTTCCTGGCTGTAAGCACGCATTTTTGCCAAAACATCTTGCGAAGGCGAAGAGGGACAAAGGAATTGGTGTCGAGCATGCTTCCGTGGACAGTATTCGGGAATGCCTTGCCCATGTCCATGAGGAAATGGAAGAATCGGAAAGTGACATTACATTAGATGATTTATTTGACGCAGGCCTTATCGGAGGCGAAGCATCGAAACGCCGCCGCGAACGACTAGGTGTGCTTTTAAATATAGGATATACCAATGCGAAGCAGCTGCAAAAGCGCCTTCACATGTTCCAAATAACCAAACATGATTTTATTGCGGCTTTAAAGACCGTCATGCAGGAGGAAGTCGATGAATAAAGATATTGCGACACCCATCAGAACGAAGGAAATACTGAAGAAATACGGTTTCTCTTTTAAAAAGAGCTTAGGGCAGAACTTTTTAATTGATACAAATATACTCGATCGTATTGTCGATCACGCAGAGGTGACGGATGAGACCGGCGTGATTGAGATTGGGCCTGGTATCGGTGCATTGACCGAGCAGCTCGCTAAGCGTGCAAAGAAAGTCACCGCTTTTGAAATCGATCAGCGTTTATTGCCCATTTTAAACGATACACTCTCTCCATATGATAATGTCACGATCATTCATCAAGACGTATTAAAGGCGGATGTGAGGAAGGTCATCGAGGAAAATTTTGCTGACTGTAAAGAAGTGATGGTTGTCGCCAACCTTCCATATTACGTGACGACACCGATTATTATGAAGCTGCTTGAAGAAAACCTTCCATTGAAAGGGATTGTGGTCATGCTGCAAAAAGAAGTAGCAGATCGTATGGCAGCAGTCCCTTCATCAAAGGAATACAATTCGCTGTCTATCGCAGTTCAATTCTATACGGAAGCGAAAACAGTAATGGTTGTGCCTAAAACCGTTTTTGTTCCACAGCCTAATGTGGATTCGGCTGTGATTAAACTAACCGTTCGTGAAACGCCTGCTGTCTCAGTAGAAAATGATGCGTTTTTCTTTCAATTGATCCGTGCGAGCTTTGGTCAGCGCCGAAAAACATTGATGAATAATCTCATGAACAATTTACCTGATGGAAAAAAACATAAAGCCATCATCGAAGAAGCACTTCAAACAGCAGACATTGATGGAAAGCGCCGCGGCGAGTCATTATCCATTGAGGAATTTGCCCGTTTGTCGAACGTTTTACAAAAAGCCCTGTCTTAAGGGCTTTTTTCTTTTGTTTTTCACCACTTTGTTCGTTCGGGCATAGGCTAGAAAGAACAGCACACATGAAAGAAGAACATATTTTAGCGTAAGACGATACCAACAGGATATGAGCCTGATTGTGGAGTGAAAAGCATGCAATTTCAAATAGGAGATATGGTGACAAGGGCATCCTATCAAATGGATATTTTGTTTCGAATCATTCGAATTGATGAGACCGATCAGCACGAAGCTACCGCCATATTGCATGGGAATGAAGTGAGGCTGATTGCTGATGCCAAGTTGTCAGATCTCGTCAAGGTTCAAAAAGAGGAACAGCTGACTAGAGAGAAAAATGACGAACGAAAAATCAATGAATCGCTTGACTTACTTAGACAGGATTATCAGCTGCTGCGGGAAAAACAAGAGTATTATACTTCTGGACAATATCAGCATCAGGAGCAGTATTTTCACATGCCTGGAAAGGTCCTTCATTTAGATGGAGATGCTTCATACTTAAAGAAATGCTTGGATGTATATGAACGAATTGGTGTACCTGTGTACGGTGTGCATTGCCATGAGAAGAAAATGCCAAGCATGATTGACTCGTTAATTGATCAATATCGACCAGATATCTTGGTTATCACAGGACATGATGCGTATTCCAAGCAAAAGGGCGGCGTACATGATATCAGTGCCTATCGCCATTCTCGTCATTTCGTTGAAACGGTTCAAAAAGCAAGACGGAAAATTCCTCATTTAGATCAGCTTGTGATCTTTGCAGGTGCCTGTCAATCTCATTTCGAATCATTGATCCAAGCAGGTGCCAATTTTGCGAGCTCGCCTTCCCGTGTGAATATCCATGCGCTCGACCCCGTCTATATCGTTGCGAAGATCAGCTTCACTCCATTTGTAGATCGAATCAACGTGTGGGATGTGCTCCGAAATACATTAACAAGAGAAAAAGGCCTCGGAGGCATCGAGACGAAGGGCGTTCTAAGGGTAGGTATGCCATATAAAAGAGACCATGAATCGACACAACCCGACTGATTTCAGTCTGGTTTTTTTTATGTTCAAAAAGAAATTGCAAAAGGATACATAATTCACCGGAATTTGAGAAAAATAGGGAGAAGAAAAGGTAGAAGTTTGTCAAAATTATTTTGTTGACAATGGCTCGTGTTCGTTGATATAATTTAATTTTTATTTGACAAAAACGGGCCGTTGTTGTATAATTATCTCAGTGAGGTGGATGCAATGGCGAAGACTTTGTCCGACATCAAAAGATCGCTTGATGGTAACTTAGGTAAACGTTTGACGTTAAAGGCTAACGGGGGCCGCCGTAAAACAATTGAGCGTTCGGGCATTTTAGCTGAAACGTACCCTTCTGTATTTGTGATTCAATTAGATCAAGATGAGAATTCGTTTGAAAGAGTTTCTTATAGTTATGCAGATATACTGACTGAGACGGTCGAATTAACGTTCGATGATACCGCTAGCTCAGTCGCCTATTAATGGGCAGTGAACTTCTTGTTTACTGCTTTTTGTTTTGCCTTTTTTTCTGAATGGGAGTCTGTCCATTTTTTGAAAGGGGTAAAAGGAAGGAATCGATACAAAATAAGAAAGCCACAAAAGCAGTGGCACTGATTCGAATTCTCGACTAAAGGGGCTGTTTCGTTTGGGTAGACGCCGAGGCATTATGTCAGATGAGTTCAAATACGAGCTGGCGAAGGATCTTGGATTTTATGATACCGTCAAAAATGGAGGCTGGGGAGAGATTCGTGCGCGTGACGCAGGTAATATGGTCAAACGTGCCATTGAATTAGCTCAACAGCACATGGCTCAGGATGAGAATCAACGATAGAAAAACGGTCAGGGATACCTCGGGTGTCTCTGGCTTTTTTTGATGAAAAAGTCAGTGTGCTCGGCGTAAAAGCCTATATTCATCAGATCCATCAAATGTGATACAATATTGATACTTATGTTTAGATGGAGAAGTAGGTGAAATGTTTGCGTATTTTAGAAAAAGCACCGGCAAAAATTAATCTCTCACTTGATGTTCATGGAAAAAGACCGGATGGATATCATGAAGTGGAGATGGTGATGACAACAATAGACCTTGCAGATCGACTAGAGCTGACGGAGCTGGACAAGGATGAAATCCGTGTATCATCTCATAATCGATTCGTGCCAGATGATCAGCGTAATTTGGCTTATCAGGCGGCTAAATTACTCAAAACAAGGTTCGGTATTCAAAAAGGTGTATCAATTGTCATCACAAAAGCAATTCCAGTCGCAGCAGGTTTAGCTGGGGGCAGCAGTGATGCGGCAGCAGCTCTTCGCGGCTTAAATCGTTTGTGGAAATTAAACCTCACGTTAGATGAACTAGCTGATCTTGGAGCGGAGATCGGCTCAGATGTGTCTTTTTGTGTACACGGAGGCACAGCACTAGCGACAGGACGTGGAGAAAAGCTGAAGCATATTGCGACACCGCCGCATTGCTGGGTGATTTTAGCGAAGCCGGTGATTGGGGTATCTACAGCTGAAGTCTATAGACAATATGACGCAAGCAAAGTAGAACACCCAAATGTAAAGCGTATGATTGAAGCGATTGAAGCGAAAGATTATAAAGAGATGTGCGGCTCACTCGGCAACGTTCTAGAGTCTGTGACATTAAAGATGTACCCAGAAGTAGATATGATCAAAAGACAGATGAAGCGTTTCGGTGCTGACGCTGTTTTAATGAGTGGAAGCGGCCCTACAGTATTTGGCTTGATTCAATATGAATCGAAGGTACAAAGAATATATAACGGACTGAGAGGATTTTGTGATCAAGTATACGCTGTCCGCATGATCGGCGAACAAAATGCCCTTGATTAAATCCGTATATTAAGTTATATTTATCATAAATTATTCGGGTTCTGGGGGTAAGTTCATGAAGTTTCGTCGAAGCGGCAGATTGGTGGACTTAACAAATTATTTGTTAGCCCACCCGCACGTACTAGTACCATTAACTTTTTTTGCAGAAAGATATCAATCTGCGAAGTCCTCCATTAGTGAAGACTTAACGATTATCAAACAGACCTTCGAACAGCAGGGAATAGGCACATTGCTTACTGTACCTGGTGCTGCTGGCGGAGTGAAATATATTCCAAAGATTCACCTAAAAGAAGCAGACGACGTAGTAAACGATATCGGAGAGGCTCTATCGACTCCTGAACGTGTACTTCCTGGCGGTTATTTATATTTAACCGATGTTTTAGGTAATCCATCAATTCTTGCGAAAATCGGTAAGCTGTTTGCGACCATCTTTGCAGACCGTGCGATTGATGTCGTCATGACCGTTGCGACAAAGGGTATTCCAATTGCCTATTCTGTTGCGGGTTATTTAAATGTGCCTGTTGTGATCGTTAGAAAAGATAATAAGGTAACCGAAGGATCAACTGTAAGTATTAACTACGCGTCAGGTTCGTCTAACCGAATTCAAACCATGTCACTTGCAAAGCGGAGTTTAGATAAAGGATCCAATGTCCTAATCATTGATGACTTTATGAAAGCGGGCGGAACCATTAACGGCATGATGAATTTGCTTGAGGAATTTAATGCAAATGTTGCAGGGATCGGTGTTCTTTTAGAAGATGAAGGCGTAAATGAACGTCTCGTTGATGAATATGTATCGCTTTTAAAGCTTTCAACCATTGATATGAAGCAGAAGATCATTGAGATCAATGAAGGCAATTTCCACGAGTTTTTTCATTCGAAAGCTTAAGCTTTGATCAAACATGTAGTTGAATGGGAGAGATTGATATGACAAAAGTTGTTCAAACCAAACATGCACCAGCAGCCATTGGACCTTACTCTCAAGGGATTATTGTCAATAACATGTTTTACAGCTCAGGGCAGATTCCATTAACGCCAGCTGGAGACTTTGTAAATGGAGATATTAAAGAACAAACACATCAAGTCTTCCGTAATCTTGAGGCCGTACTTGAAGCAGCAGGTGCTTCCTTTGAGACAGTCGTGAAAGCAACAGTTTTTATCAAAGATATGGAACAATTCGCAGAAGTAAATGAAGTGTACGGTGAGTATTTCCATACACATAAGCCAGCTCGTTCATGTGTGGAAGTAGCAAGACTTCCTAAGGATGCACTCATAGAAATTGAAGTGATTGCATTAGTAAAGTAAACAGGCAGTCTCAACGAAAGCCGTTTGGTTTCATCATATGCAGGAAAAGACATCATCATGATGTCTTTTTTTCACGCAGAGAATGTAAGCGTCGTCACCAAAATGACAAATAATGTATAAATATCCCGATATTTCAAAAAAAGTTTAAAAAAAGAGCAGGAGAATCACCACAATCGTTGAATACCTAAGTAATGCTTTTATATTGGGAAAAGGTGGTGAACTACTGTGGAAGTTACTGACGTAAGATTACGCCGCGTGAATACCGATGGTCGCATGAGGGCGATTGCATCCATCACGCTGGACCACGAATTTGTTGTTCATGATATTCGTGTGATTGATGGAAACAATGGGTTGTTTGTGGCAATGCCTAGCAAACGCACGCCTGATGGAGAGTTTCGCGATATTGCACACCCAATTAATTCAGGTACTCGGGGTAAAATCCAAGATGCTGTATTAAATGAATATCATCGCTTAGGCGAAGAGGAAGAAACAATTGAATATGAAGAAGCTGGAGCTTCTTAATCATATGTGAATCCAAAAAGACAGATTTAAGAGAAAATGGAATGTTTTCTTTTAAATGCTGTCTTTTTTGCGTTTTTACTCTTGTTTCTTTTGTCTTCCATCCATTAGAAAATTATTGCACTTCCTCTTGTATCCTTGAAATCAGTCCTTATTTAGGATATATTTTTCTATGGATAATAGGGATATTGGAGGCCAATCAATGGATAAGCGGTTCGCAGTGATTTTAGCAGCGGGAAAAGGAACGAGAATGAAGTCAAAGCTATACAAGGTACTTCATCCAGTTTGCGGAAAGCCAATGGTCGAGCATGTGGCAGATGAAGCGTTAAAGCTTTCTTTAGCCAAGCTAGTGACGATCGTCGGTCATGGAGCAGAGAACGTCAAAGAGCAGCTTGGAGACAGAAGTGAGTATGCACTTCAAGAAGAACAGCTGGGAACAGCACATGCCGTCAAACAAGCAAAGTCGTTCCTTGCGCAGGAAAAGGGAACAACCATTGTCATTTGTGGTGATACGCCATTATTGACAGCGGAAACAATGGAAGCTATGTTGAGCGAGCATCAAAAACATCAAGCGAAAGTCACTATTTTAACAGCACATGCGGATGACCCGACAGGTTATGGTCGTATTATTCGTGACGAAACCGGTGCTGTCGTGAAAATTGTGGAGCATAAAGATGCGAATGATGCGGAACGTCAAGTGAATGAAATTAATACAGGGACCTATTGTTTTTCAAATGAAGATCTCTTCCGTGTGATTGAGCAAGTATCGAATGAAAATGCACAGGGTGAATACTATTTGCCAGACGTCATTGAAATTTTAAAGAATGAAGGGCAAACGGTTGCAGCATATCAAACACCGCATTTTGAAGAAACACTTGGAGTCAATGATCGTATCGCTCTATCACAAGCAGAGCAATTCATGAAGCGACGTATTAATCATCAGCATATGAAGAATGGTGTGACCTTGATTGATCCTGAGAACACGTATATTTCACCAGATGCTGTCATCGGTGAAGATACAATCATTTATCCTGGGACGGTCATCAAAGGGAATGTAAAAATCGGTGCAGACGCTACTATTGGGCCAAACACTGAAATTGTTGACAGCATCGTCGGAGATCGCACAGTGATTAAGCAATCTGTCGTCTGCGATAGTGAGGTTGGAGTCGATGTGACAATTGGGCCGTTTGCTCATATTCGCCCGTTGTCGAAAATTGGCGATGAAGTGAAGATCGGGAATTTTGTCGAAATCAAGAAAACGGTTTTCGGTGACCGCAGCAAAGCATCTCATCTAAGCTATATTGGAGATGCAGAGGTCGGAACTGATGTAAACCTTGGCTGTGGATCTATTACAGTCAACTATGATGGGAAGAACAAATTCTTAACGAAGATTGAAGATGGCGCTTTTATTGGCTGTAATTCAAATCTAGTAGCACCAGTCACTGTCGGAAAAGGGGCATATGTTGCAGCTGGTTCAACGGTTACAGAAGATGTACCGCAGGATGCATTGTCTATTGCTAGAGCAAGACAAGTCAATAAAGAAGATTATGTGAAAAATATTCATAAAAAATAATCCAAATACCCGGAGGTTTACCATGTCTAATCGTTATGCTGATGCGAATTTAAAGATATTCTCTTTGAATTCAAACCCTGAACTTGCTAAAGAAATTGCCGATCGTATCGGAGTTGATGTAGGAAAGAGCTCTGTTAAACGCTTTAGTGACGGTGAAGTCCAAATCAATATTGAAGAAAGTATTCGCGGCTGTGATTGTTATGTCATTCAATCAACGAGTGCGCCAGTCAATGAGCACATTATGGAACTGCTCATTATGGTGGATGCACTAAAACGCGCTTCTGCGAAAACGGTCAATATTGTGATCCCTTATTACGGATATGCACGTCAAGATCGTAAGGCAAAACCTCGTGAGCCAATCACTGCGAAGCTTTTTGCGAACTTGCTTGAAACAGCAGGTGCTACTCGTGTCATTGCACTTGATCTTCATGCGCCGCAGATCCAAGGTTTCTTTGATATTCCAATCGATAACTTAATGGCTGTGCCAATCTTAACAAACTATTTCGAACAGAAAAATTTGAAGGATATCGTCGTTGTGTCTCCAGACCACGGTGGTGTGACACGTGCGCGTAAAATGGCAGACCGCCTGAAAGCGCCAATCGCTATTATCGACAAACGTCGTCCGAAGCCAAATGTTGCTGAAGTGATGAACATCATTGGTAACATTGAAGGCAAAACGGCGATTCTCATCGATGATATCATTGATACGGCTGGTACCATTACACTTGCTGCAAATGCACTTGTGGAAAATGGAGCGGCTGAAGTATATGCTTGCTGTACTCACCCAGTATTGTCTGGACCAGCAGTAGAACGTATCACAAATTCTAAAATAAAAGAATTGGTTGTGACAAACAGTATTCACTTAACAGATGACAAGAAAGTTGAAAAATTCATTCCGCTTTCAGTTGGGCCTTTGCTTGCAGAAGCCATCATCCGTGTACATGAAGAAGAATCTGTGAGCTACCTTTTTAGCTAATTTTCTGATTAAAAAAGGCCCTAGGCATCAGCTTGGGGTCTTTTTGCTGTCATCATTCATAGCAAATAGGTTTAAAATGATTCGCTTATGGGTAATTATGAGAGTAGTGACAAAAATGAAATAGGATGGTGCTGAATATGGCAACTTTAAAAGCAAATAAAAGAACTGATTTCAAACGTTCCACACTGCAAAAAATCCGTCATTCAGGACACGTTCCTGGTGTCATATACGGAAAAAATACAGACAACCTGGCTGTTTCACTAGACAGCATCGATTTATTAAAGACCTTACGTGATGAAGGAAAGAATACAATCATCACATTAGACGTGAACGGTGAAACAAAATCCGTGATGGTCACAGAATTACAAACAGATCCGCTGAAAAATGAGCTTGTCCATGCAGATTTCCAAGTGGTCGACTTACAGCGTGAAATTGAAGCAGATGTACCTGTCCAGCTGATTGGCGAATCTAAAGGGGTAAAAGATGGCGGTGTGCTTCAGCAGCCACTATTTGAACTATCCATTACAGCGAAACCAAAAGATATCCCGCAGCATATTGAAGCCGATATTACAAACTTAGAAGTGAATGATGTCCTAACAGTCGCTGATTTGCCTGTTCAATCATCATTTCAAGTGAATAACGATCCAGAAGAAGTCGTGGCATCCATTTTGCCGCCTCAGCAATCAGAGGTTCCTGAGCCAGATAGCGAAGAGGAACCAAAAGAACCTGAGGCCATTAAAGAAAAGGATAACGATGGAGAATAACTGGTCAATTAGAGACGTAACCCTCCCGCGGTTGCGTCTTTTGTGCTAGAATGAAAAGAATTCATACGTTTTTACATGAGGCAATCCTATTGGCTCATTTTTTAGGCGTTTGCTTTGTGACAAAGGAGGTTATTGGTTTCATGATTGCATTCGTTGGATTGGGTAATCCAGGAAAAGAATATGAAAAAACAAGACATAATGTCGGGTTTATGACAATAGATGAATTATCGAAAAAATGGGACATCCCCTTAAATCAATCAAAATTCCATGGACAATTTGGAACAGGGTTTGTTTCAGGGCAAAAGGTTCTACTTGTAAAGCCGCTTACATATATGAACTTATCAGGAGAATGCGTGCGTCCGCTAATGGATTACTATGATATTCCCCTTGAACATTTGAAAGTCATCTATGATGATCTTGATTTGCCAACTGGGCGGATTCGTTTGCGTACAAAAGGAAGTGCAGGCGGACATAATGGAATCAAATCGTTGATTCAGCATTTAGGGTCACCTGAGTTTGACCGATTCCGTATCGGCATTGGACGTCCTCAAAATGGCATGAAGGTCGTCGATTACGTGCTAGGACGCTTTTCTGAAGAGGAGCAGCCTGACATTGCATCAGCCATTCAGGCGTCTGTCGAAGCTTGCGAGGCGGCTTTAACAAAGCCATTTTTAGAAGTGATGAATGATTTTAACAAGAAGGTATAAGAATGATAAGCAAAGCACATACTGATTATAAAATCTCAGCATGGGAGGATCACGTATGGCTTTGCATTATTACTGCCGGCACTGTGGTGTAAAGGTTGGCAGTCTAGATGAATCCGCTGTTCAAAGTGAAGCACTTGGATTTCATCACTTAACAAATGAGGAAAGAAACGATATGATTTCTTATAGGGAAAATGGTGATTTACATGTACAAACCATTTGTGAGGATTGCCAAGAGGCGCTCGAAAGAAATCCTGATTACCATCAGTATCATACCTTTATTCAATAAAAAGCTTTGGTGTAGATAATAGACCAAAGCGTTTTTCTGTTTTAAACAAGCAGGGAGGAGGAGCCAAATGAAAAATATACAATCATTTATCAAACAAAGTGATGATTTTCAGTCCATTTTTAATGGGCTAAAGGAAGGGTTAAAAGAACAGCTGCTCGCCGGACTATCAGGCTCCGTCAGATCTTTATTTACAGCCGCTATATCAGACGAACTTAAGCGGCCGATGTTTATTGTGACTCACAACTTGTATCAAGCGCAGAAGGTAACAGATGATCTTGCCAGTGTGATTTCAGATCGCTCGGTCCTTCTTTATCCTGTTAATGAACTCATTGCTTCAGAAATTGCCGTTGCCAGCCCTGAGCTCAGAGCACAGCGTCTAGATGTTCTGAACCGGCTGGCGAATGGAGAAAACCCCATTATCGTCACACCGGCTGCAGCGGTGCGCAGAATGCTTCCGCCAGTTGAGCTCTGGAAGGAGAGTCAGATCCATTTAAAGCTCGGTGAAGAAATTGATTTGGAGGCGTTTTCAAAACAACTTGTACAAATCGGTTATGACCGGACGTCGATGGTTGCTGCGCCCGGAGATTTTAGTGTGCGCGGAGGAATCATTGATCTTTATTCGTTAACGGAAGATCATCCGATCCGTATTGAGCTGTTTGATACAGAAGTAGACTCGATTCGAACGTTCCACTCAGATACACAGCGTTCATTAGAAACACTTCAAGAGATTAAAATCGGTCCCGCAAAAGAGCTGATTGTGAGAGGTTCTGAACGAGTGAGAGCCATTGAACAGCTTGATCAAGGACTTGCGAAGAGCTTAAAGAAATTTAACTCAGACCAGCAAAAAGAACTGCTTCATCAACATATTTCTGCTGATCGAGAGAAGCTGCTAGAAGGTATCGTGACACAGGAAATGACGAAGTACCTGTCCTATTTCTATGAAAAGCCTGCTAGTTTGCTAGATTACACATCACAGGATACGATTATTATTTTAGATGAAATTAGCAGAATTCAGGAGATGGAAGAACAGCTTGAACAGGAAGAAGCTGATTGGACAATTAGCCTGCTTGAAGAAGGTAATATCCTTCATGATTTATCCCTTTCTTTCCCGTTCCAACAACTGATCAATCAGCAATCGCGGTCTATTCTGTACTACTCCTTGTTTCTGAGACATGTCCAGCAGACAAATCCGCAAAATATCGTCAATGTATCTAGTAAGCAAATGCAGAATTTCCACGGGCAGATGAATGTGCTTGCGAGTGAAATTGAACGCTACAAAAAACAACAATACACAGTTGTCTTCTTAGGTGCGGATGAAGAGCGGACAGATAAACTATCTTCTGTCTTACATGATTATGACATTGAAGCCGCTCTTGCCAAGCCGGACGCCGAGCTTGTAAGAGGACAGGTGTATATTTTACAAGGTGAGCTGCAAACAGGCTTTGAACTGCCGTTATCGAAAATTACCGTGATCACAGAAGGCGAGCTCTTCAAGAAACGTGTGAAGAAGCAGGCACGTAAGCAAAAGCTGACCAATGCAGAGCGAATTAAGAGCTATTCAGAGCTTCAAGTCGGCGATTATGTGGTGCACATTAACCACGGAATCGGTAAGTATTTAGGAATTGAAACGCTTGAAATCGGCGGCATTCATAAAGATTATTTAAATATTCATTATCAAGGAAGCGACAAGCTTTATGTACCGGTTGAACAAATTGATCAGGTGCAGAAGTATGTCGGATCAGAAGGTAAAGAACCAAAGCTGTACAAACTAGGCGGCAGCGATTGGAAACGTGTGAAGAAAAAAGTGGAAACATCTGTACAGGACATCGCAGATGATCTCATTAAGCTGTATGCGGAACGTGAGGCAAGCAAAGGGTATGCCTTCTCGCCTGATCATGAGATGCAGCGCCAGTTTGAATCAGCGTTCCCTTACCAGGAAACAGATGATCAAATCCGTTCGATTCACGAAATCAAACAAGACATGGAGCGGGAGCGTCCAATGGACCGCCTGCTTTGTGGAGATGTGGGATATGGAAAAACAGAAGTGGCGATTCGAGCGGCCTTCAAAGCCATTGCTGACGGAAAACAGGTTGCTCTGCTTGTACCGACAACAATCTTAGCGCAGCAGCATTTTGACACGATTATGGACCGATTCCAAGACTACCCTGTCAAAATCGCTCAGCTGAGCCGTTTCCGTACAAGAAAAGAAACAACCGAAACGTTAAAAGGGCTGAAAAACGGAACGATTGATATGGTCATCGGCACACACCGTTTGCTTTCTAAAGATATTGTCTATAAAGACTTAGGTTTGTTGATCATTGACGAAGAGCAGCGTTTTGGTGTGACGCATAAAGAGAAAATTAAACAGATGAAAGCCAATATCGATGTACTGACATTAACGGCTACGCCAATTCCGCGTACGCTGCATATGTCTATGCTTGGCGTACGGGATTTATCGGTTATTGAGACACCGCCTGAAAACCGTTTCCCTGTTCAAACCTATGTGGTCGAGTACAATGGCGCTTTAGTCAGAGAAGCGATTGAGCGAGAACTAGCACGCGGCGGTCAAGTGTACTTTCTTTACAACCGTGTTGAAGATATTGAACGCAAAGCAGATGAAATCTCCATGCTAGTCCCAGACGCGAAAGTCAGCTATGCACATGGGAAAATGAGTGAGAACGAGCTGGAATCAGTGATGATCAATTTCCTTGAAGGTGAATCAGATGTATTGGTCAGTACCACCATCATTGAAACGGGAGTCGACATTCCAAATGTGAACACGCTCATCGTCCACGATGCGGATAAAATGGGGCTTTCTCAGCTGTACCAGCTAAGAGGACGAGTAGGACGTTCGAATCGTGTCGCATATGCTTATTTCACGTATCGAAAAGATAAAGTTCTGTCTGAAGTAGCAGAGAAGAGACTTCAAGCTATTAAAGAATTCACAGAGCTCGGATCAGGATTTAAAATTGCGATGCGTGATTTAACGATTCGAGGAGCAGGAAATTTACTTGGTGCACAGCAGCATGGATTCATTGATTCTGTTGGATTCGACCTCTATTCTCAAATGCTGAAAGAAGCCATTGAGGAAAGAAGAGGCGATACAACGGCTCAAGATAAATTCGAACCGGAAATCGATCTGCAAATCGATGCCTACATCCCGGACACTTACATTTCGGATGGGAAGCAAAAGATCGAGATGTATAAACAGTTCAGAGCGATTGGATCAATTGAAGAGCGAAAAGAGCTTCAAGATGAAATGATCGACCGATTTGGTGAATATCCGCAAGAAGTGGCGGACTTGTTCACGATTGCGACGATGAAAGTATACGCAGTGCAGGAACGTGTCGAACTGATCAAGATGGAGAAAGGCATTGTCAGGCTTACTCTTGAAGAGCAAGCAAGCAGTGAAATCGACGGTCAAAAATTATTTGCGCTCAGCAGTAAATATGGCCGTGATATAGGCTTGGGAATGGAAGGCAGCAAGCTGATTATTTCTGTCCAAACGAAAGGCAAGAAGACCGAGGAATGGCTTGAGATCGTTCTGAATATGCTTCGAGGCCTTCAAGAAGTGAAAAAAGAAACCATTCCATCTTCATAAAATTTTGTTTGTCTCTCGTGTATATTACGTTTGATGTGACGGATACTAAACTCAGGGTCAAGTGGTGAATGTTGCATAAAGTGGACGCTTTTGTTCCATTCACCCAACACATCATCAAACGAAAGAGAGGCAGCAGTGAATGAAAGCAACTGGAATTGTACGCCGCATCGATGATCTAGGTAGAGTGGTTATTCCGAAGGAGATTCGCAGAACATTGCGCATCCGGGAAGGAGATCCGCTTGAGATTTTCGTCGACCGCGATGGAGAAGTGATTTTGAAGAAATATTCGCCGATTAGTGAGCTAGGAGACTTTGCGAAGGAATATGCTGATGCATTATTCGACAGTTTGGGTCATTCCATCCTGATCTGTGATCGAGATACGTATATTGCTGTATCCGGCAGTTCGAAAAAAGAGTACTTAAACAAATCCATCAGTGATTTACTTGAACGAACAATGGACCAGCGTAATTCTGTATTAGAAGAAAGCAAAAAAGAAATTCAACTTGTCGATGGTATTGATGATGACGTATCTGCTTATACCATTGCACCTATTGTTGCAAACGGAGATCCGATTGGCGCCGTCGTCTTATTTTCTAAAGAGCGTTCAATGGGAGAAGTGGAGCATAAAGCGGCAGAAACGGCAGCTGGCTTCTTAGCCCGTCAAATGGAACATTAGGTCTAATAATTCTATATCATATAGATAAAACGAAAGAATGCCGATGAAATCATTTGATTTTGTCGGCGTTTTTTATATGGGATGAAACAAAACGAGGAATGTGCCGTCTACTTTTTAGAAAGAAACGGCTTTTCATTCACGTATGATATAATGAGTGCGTTTAACTGTAGATCTATTTTTAAAGGAGTCATCCATGAAAAATGCTGTGAATCAGCCGCATTGGCTTTTCCAGGGTGCGGTGATTTTGACCATCGCAGGCTTGTTATCAAAGGTACTAAGTGCCGTTTATCGTGTTCCGTTCCAGAACATCGTAGGGGACACAGGGTTTTATATTTATCAGCAAGTGTATCCCTTCCTTGGCATTGCCATCATGCTTGGCACCACAGGGTTTCCTGTCATGGTGTCCAAGCTTCTGAGTGAGCATGGGGAAGAGAATCGAAGGATCATTACAAGGGTATCCTTGGTCTATATCACTTTACTGAGCTTGGTCTTATTTCTTTGTCTTTACATAGGAGCAGGCAGAATTGCGAGCCTTATGGCGGACAGTCAATTAATCCTGCTCATCCAAATGAGTGCTTTCGTGTTTTTATTTCTTCCGCTTACCGTGATGCTGAGGGGAGTTTTTCAGAGTGACGGTATGATGCTTCCAACGGCTATTTCTCAATTGGTGGAGCAACTCATCAGGGTAGGCGTCCTGCTTGTTTTATCCTTCTATTTCGTGAGGCGCGGCTATTCGCTTTATGAAACAGGGGCGGGTGCGGTCTTCTCCTCCATAGCGGGGAGTGCGGCCTCGCTTATACTGCTTCTTTTTCTTTGGCTGACATACCGGAAACAGCCTGCTGCAAGTATGACAAGCAAACAGGCGACACTTCGGAAAAAGGATGTTTTGAAGAGTTTGGTGCTGTATACATTCACGATTTGTGTCAGCGGATTGCTCATTTTATGGATGCAAATGGTTGATGCCTTTCATCTGTATGCGTTGCTACGCAGTGAGGGTCTGAGTGAAGCCGCGGCAAAGGCGGCAAAAGGTGTGTATGACCGAGGACAGCCGTTCTTACAGCTAGGGACGGTGTTTGCCATTAGCATCGGAACCTCTCTTGTGCCATTTTTATCGGCGGCCATGAGGAATGGAGAGCATGAAGCGATAAGGCAAAAAGTGCGTACATCGTTTAAGACCACGTCGGTTTTAGGGATTGGTTCAGCAGTTGGGCTGATTTGTATTCTAGCGTCAGTCAATACCATGCTTTTTCGTAATGACTTAGGCACCGATGCGCTGCAAATATTCTGTATTTCCATCGCATTTACATCGATTGCGATTACGCAAGCAGCTTTACTTCAAGGGCTCGGGCATACTGTGTATCCGGCTGTTGTGGTGATTCTCAGTGTGCTGGTGAAATGGATACTAACGCTTGCACTTGTCCCGCTATTTGGCATCTACGGTGCCGCATGGTCAACCGTATGTGGTTTTCTCGCTGCGGCTCTGCTCAATGCCGTTTATTTGAGACATAAAGGATGGATTTCGTTGAGAGAGCTGTTCCCAGTGAAAATTCTTTTATCGGCTGCTTTCATGGCCATTGTCTTAATAGGGTATCAGGCACTGTTTTCTTGGGTCATTCCCTTTGAAAAACGTCCTTTTTTCGCTTTAGAGAGCCTGACGTCAGTTTTTATTGGTGGTTTCGCCTTTTTATATAGTATTCTTAAGCTAGAAGTATTTACGGACGAGGAATGGAGACTCATTCCATTAGGAGAAAAGATTTTATATTTTAAACAGATGAGAGGGAATCGAAATGGCAGGTAAGATTACCGTCGTCGGTCTCGGGGCAGGCGACATGGATCAGCTGACGCTCGGTGTATACAAGCAGCTGAAGCAGGCGAAAGAAGTATTTATGAGAACGCAGGATCATCCGCTTACCGCAGAGTTGATGCAGGAGGTCTCATCGCTGACCTTTTTTGATGAAATTTATGAAAAACACGATCAGTTTGATTCGGTATATCAGGAAATCACTGAAATTTTATTTACAGAGGCTGCGGAAAAGGATATTGTGTACGCAGTACCAGGACACCCATTTGTCGCAGAAAAGACCGTCCAGCTATTAGTTTCTCAGCAGCAAGAGCGCGGGATTGAGGTGTCTGTTGCTGGTGGACAAAGCTTTTTGGATGCGACGTTTAACTCCTTGCAGATTGACCCAATCGAGGGATTACAATTCGTTGATGCAGGAGATATGAGAGCGGACGATCTGAAATTGACCCAGCATGTCCTCATTTGTCAGGTATATGATCAGCTGACCGCTTCGAATGTGAAACTCACGCTGATGGAAAAGCTTCCTGACGATTATGAAGTCTATATTGTGACTGCGGCTGGAAGCAGTCAGGAACAGATTACTGCCGTTCCTTTATTTGAACTTGATCGAGATGTGTCGATAAATAACTTAACGAGTGTTTATGTACCTCCGATTCAAGATGAAAAGCTGCTTTTTCAACAATTTGACACTTTCCGTGACGTCATACGTACATTAAGAGGTCCGGGCGGCTGTCCATGGGATCAAAAACAAACCAATGAGTCACTTAAACCATATTTAATTGAAGAATGCTATGAACTGCTTGAAGCGATCGATGAAGATGATCCAGACCATATGGTGGAAGAGCTCGGAGATGTGCTGCTGCAGGTGTTACTTCACGCCCAAATTGGTGAAGATGACGGCTTTTTCTCAATTGATGACGTCATCCAGCATGTCACAGAAAAAATGATTCGTAGACATCCCCATGTGTTTGGTGACACAAATGTTTCTGAAGCAGCAGATGTGGTCGCCAACTGGGAAAAAATCAAGCAGCAGGAGAAGCCGGAGCGGGCAGCCTCCATTTTGCAATCCATCCCGGCGACGCTTCCAGCACTAACAAAGGCATATAAGCTCCAAAAGAAAGCCGCCAAAGTAGGCTTTGATTGGACAGATGTGAAAGATATTTGGAACAAATACGAAGAAGAGAAGCAGGAATTTCTCGTTGAAGTGGCAGAGAAGCCGGACGAAAGTGCAACGAAGCAGATGAAAGATGAATTTGGAGATCTTTTGTTTGTTCTCGTCAACATTGGAAGGTTCTATCAGCTAGAGCCTGAAACGGCACTCGCTTCCGCCAACACAAAATTCATGCGTCGCTTTCTGCATATCGAACAAAAAGCAAAGGACATGGGACGTTCATTAGAGGACTTAACGCTAGAGGAAATGGACGATCTATGGAACGATGCCAAACGTATAGAAAGAGGTGAGCATACATGAGACTAGATAAATTTTTAAAAGTGTCCCGTTTAATTAAAAGAAGAACATTGGCAAAAGAAGTAGCTGATCAAGGCAGAATTTCTATTAACGGCACACAGGCGAAAGCCAGCTCTGACGTGAAAGAAGGAGACGAGCTTCAAATCCGTTTTGGTCAAAAACTTGTGACGGTTCAAGTCAACGAGTTAAAGGACACGACGAAAAAAGAAGAAGCCGCTGGCATGTATACTGTGCTAAAAGAAGAAAAAACAGCAGAATAGGGCTTGTTCTAAATGATCCTCCTGTCACATACAATGCAGTAACAATGCAAGTATGAGATATGGGGGATGTATAAATGAATCAATATTATAATCAACCTCAAGGCACGAAGCTGTCATCAGAAGCGGAGCACAATATCACAATGCGAAACAGAAAGCATTTAGATATTACCGGCGTCAAACAGGTGGAAAGCTTTGATAATGAAGAATTTCTGCTTGAGACGGTCATGGGGATTCTCGCTATCCGTGGAGAAAATCTGCAAATGAAAAACCTAGACGTCGAAAAAGGCGTTGTATCGATCAAAGGGCGTGTCTTTGACTTAATTTATGTAGATGAGCAGCACGGGGAGAAAGCTAAAGGATTTTTTAGCAAGCTGTTTAAATGACGCTGACAGTCCAGTTTTATACGATGCTTTCGATGGTAGCGATGGGCATCTGGCTGGGCGCATCGCTTGATACGTACAAGCTGTTTGTGAATCGGGAAAAGACAGCAAAATGGCTTTTGGTCATACACGATCTCCTTTTTTGGCTGGTACAGGGCCTCTTATTCTTTTATGTCCTGCTGCTGACAAATGAAGGAGAATTCAGGCTTTATATCTTTCTAGCCGTTGCACTAGGTTTTTCGATGTATCAGGCATTGATGAAACAGCTGTATATGAACATTCTCAAGTTTATGATGATGTGTGTGTATCAGACCGCTCTCGTCCTTAAACGGCTGGTTATGTCCATCGTCTTCCAGCCAATCCGCTGGCTGCTGACCTTAATCATAAGTGCTATTATGTTCTTGCTCCACTTGCTCTTACGTCTTGTTCATTTTACGTTTCGGCTCGTGTGGAAGGTGCTGTCGATTGTTTGTTATCCGCTCATCTGGTTACTCAATGTGACCATTATTCATCGGATTCCCGAAAAATGGCGAACATCAATGAGATTGTTTTTCTCAAAAGGAGCAGGAATTTTACAAGGCACCAAGAAATTATCTGGTACCATCAAAACGAAATGGAAACAATTCTGGACAAAGTAAGAGAGGAGGCCTTCAACCTTGAATAAGAGAAAAAGAAATATCGCACAAATTCAAAATGATTACCAAAAACAAATGGAACAGCAAGCACAGCGCTTAAAACGCAAACGCCGTGGACTCCTTAGAAGGCTTACCGTGTTTGGTGTGATTGTGCTCATGTTTGCTGTCTTGGTGACAAGTGCCCTCTGGTCGCAATCGTCCTCATTAAAGGAAAAAGAAGAGAAGAAGGTTGCGCTTGAAAAAGAATTGAAGCAATTACAAACAAAGCAGGAAGATATTTCTGATGAAATTAAAAAGCTGAAAAGCAAAGAATACGTACTCGAACTGGCACGACGAGACTATTATATGTCCAAAAAAGGCGAAAAAATCTTTGATGTGGGCAATAAGAGCGATTAGCCTTGTTGACACTTAAAATTCAGTTTATGTATAATTGAACAAATGAGATTTTTTTATAAGTCTAAGGAGGAGCACTTTTTTTATGTCGATTGAAGTTGGCAGCAAGTTACAAGGGAAAGTTACGGGCATTACAAATTTTGGAGCTTTTGTGGAGTTGCCAGGCGGTTCAACTGGTCTCGTTCATATCAGTGAGGTAGCCGATAACTATGTAAAAGATATTAATGAGCATTTAAAAGTCGGTGAACAAGTTGAAGTGAAAGTGATTAACGTTGAAAAAGACGGTAAAATCGGCTTGTCCATTAAAAAAGCAAAAGATCGTCCTCAACAACAACAATCAAGACCGAGCAGAAATGATTTCCGTCCGAAGGAATCGTTTGAGCAAAAAATGAACAAATTCTTAAAAGATAGTGAAGACCGCTTAACATCTTTAAAACGTAACACGGAATCAAAACGTGGGGGACGCGGAGCAAGAAGAGGTTAACTTGTTGCTGCTTTCTATATATCTTTCACAACAAAGCACCTGCTGTCCGCAGGTGCTTTTTTTCTTGATCCATACGACATTTTTGATATTTCGTCATTTAATTTAAAACTTTCTATTGACGGACAAGCGATTCCTTTGTATTATAGATCTTGTGCTTCTTAGCGCATTTTTATTATGGCGGTGTAGCTCAGCTGGCTAGAGCGTACGGTTCATACCCGTGAGGTCGGGGGTTCGATCCCCTCCGCCGCTATCCTTTTTAGTAGAACATAAAAGCAAGGCCCGTTGGTCAAGCGGTTAAGACACCGCCCTTTCACGGCGGTAACACGGGTTCGAATCCCGTACGGGTCATCTTCAAAACAGCTTTCTTTAGGAAGGCTGTTTTTTTGTGTCTTCGTAAAATTCTGATGAAAGACATCGACTTTCATGAAAGTATGCCTCTTTGACGAATAAAGCGTCGAACGTTTTATGGAAACGACAACTTCTTTTGACAAAATTTCTTTTTCACCTTCGCTATAATGACAAGCAACGAATATCAGGTGGGGGATGAAAAGATGGAAAAACTAGAAAGAAGAACTGATTTAACAGGAGCGGGGTTTGAAAGAATCAGTGCAGGGTTAAAAAAGATGAAAAACCTGTTTCTTCATCACACGCATTCTCTTTTTTTCTATAAAGGGTTTATTTATGTTGTTCTTGGTTTTTTATTAGGACGAGCCTTTATTTTATCTGAAATTATGCCGTTTGCTCTGCCTTTCTTTGGCTCCATGCTGCTTATCAAAAGAGATAAGGCCATGCTTGCTTGTCTCGCTTTACTCGCTGGAGCCATGACGATATCACCTCAAAACGCATTGTTTGTGTTTGCGTCGTTAATCGTGTTTCTCCTTATGTCCAAGGTGGTTTCTTTCATCATCAAAGACCCAGTGAAAACATTGCCGGTTGTCATTGTGCTGTCGATGCTGATCACCCGAGGAGCATTTGTTTACCTAGAGCAAGGTGCTGTGCAAAGCTACGATTACGTCATGGCGGGTGTTGAAGCAGGACTTGCCTTCATTTTGACACTGATTTTCCTTCAAAGCCTGCCGATTTTTACAGTCAGGAAAATCAAACACTCCTTAAAGGTTGAAGAAATTATTTGCTTTATGATTTTAATTGCCTCAGTTTTAACAGGTCTGGCTGGCATCACATTTCAAGGGATGCAGGCAGAGCATATTTTGTCACGTTATGTAGTGCTGAGCTTTGCTTTTATTGGAGGAGCCAGTATTGGTTGTACGGTGGGTGTCGTGACAGGATTAATTCTCGGTCTCGCTAACATCGGAAACCTTTATCAGATGAGTCTTCTTGCCTTTTCAGGCTTATTAGGGGGACTGCTGAAAGAGGGGAAGAAAGCAGGCGCAGCCATTGGCTTAATTGTGGGTTCCTTACTTATTTCCCTATACGGAGAAGGATCAGCAGGTCTCGTGACCACGCTGTATGAATCACTTATTGCAGTTGCGCTCTTCTTACTCACGCCACAATCAGTGACCTCTAAGGTAGCGAAATATATTCCTGGTACGGTAGAGCATGTACAGGAACAGCAGCAATACGCCCGGAAAGTACGAGATGTGACAGCAAAAAAGGTAGACCAATTTTCTAATGTATTTCATGCGCTGTCTGAGAGTTTTGCGACATTTTACGAATCCATTCCTGAAGAAAAGAAGCAGGAAGAGGATGTAGATCTTTTTTTAAGTACGATCACAGAACGATCCTGTCAAACGTGCTATAAGAAAAATAAATGCTGGGTGCAGAACTTTGATACAACCTATGAACTGATGAAACAAGTTATGCATGAATCTGATGAAAAAACCTACGAGCATAACCGGAAATTGAAGAAGAAATTTAGCCAGCACTGCTCAAAATCAAAACATGTCGAGGAATTGATTGAAGAGGAGATCGCTTACTATAAAGCCAACCAGACCCTGAAGAAAAAGGTCCAAGACAGCAGACGACTTGTAGCCGAACAGCTGATGGGGGTCTCACAAGTGATGGAGGATTTTTCCCGGGAAATAAAACGAGAAAGAGAACAGCATTTTATTCAAGAAGAGCAGATGATAGAAGCACTTCAGCACTTTGGGATTGAAATTCAGCAAGTAGAAATTTATAGCTTGGAGCAGGGGAATGTCGATATTGAAATGAGAATCCCATATTGCCAAGGACATGGTGAATGTGAAAAAATCATCGCTCCCATGCTCTCAGATATTTTAGAAGAACAGATTTTAGTCAAAGCAGAGCAGTGTGCAGAGCACCCAACAGGCTATTGCCACGTTGTATTTGGCTCTGCAAAATCATATCGAGTGGCTACAGGCGTAGCGCATGCAGCGAAAGGCGGAGGGTTAGTGTCTGGGGATAGCTACAGCATGATGGAGCTGGGTGCGGGCAAATATGCCGCAGCTATTAGTGATGGAATGGGCAATGGAGCAAGGGCTCATTTTGAAAGCAATGAAACGATTAAGCTGTTAGAAAAAATATTGGCGTCAGGTATCAATGAAAAAGTGGCAATCAAAACCATTAATAGTATTTTATCTTTACGAACGACGGATGAAATCTATTCTACATTAGATTTATCAATTATTGATTTACAGGATGCGAGCTGTAAGTTCCTCAAGATTGGTTCAACACCCAGCTTTATTAAACGAGGTGAACAGGTGATGAAGGTACAAGCGAGCAACTTACCGATTGGGATTATTGATGAATTTGAAGTGGAGGTAGTGAGTGAACAGATGAAGGCAGGAGATCTGCTGATTATGATGAGTGATGGCATTTTTGAAGGACCAAAGCATATTGAAAATCATGATCTGTGGGTGAAGCGCAAAATGAAAAGCTTTAAAACAGAAGATCCGCAAGAGATTGCTGATTTATTAATGGAAGAGGTCATTCGAACAAGAGCGGGTCAAATTGACGACGATATGACGGTTGTTGTCATCAGGCTTGATCACAACACACCAAAATGGGCATCCATTCCGACTGGTACATTCTATCTTGAGAAACAAGAGATTTCTTAAAATATCGTATAATATGAATTTCTTCTGGCGATGATGGGGATATAAAGCATTCAGTTACGATCCCAGGAGGAATGAAGATGCGAAAAGGTCACGTAAACCAAATCTTATTGATTACAGATGGCTGCTCAAATCACGGGGAAGATCCACTTGCGATTGCCTCATTGGCAAAGGAACAAGGGATTACAGTCAATGTCATTGGCATTATGGAGGAAAACAGACACGATCATGAAGCGATGAAAGAAGTCGAGGGGATTGCCCTCGCAGGTGGAGGCATCCATCAGGTTGTCTACGTCCAGCAGTTATCTCAAACGGTACAAATGGTCACAAAAAAAGCGATGACACAAACCTTACAAGGTGTTGTGAATAAAGAATTGCAGCAAATACTTGGCAAAGACACTGAAATTGAAGAGCTTCCGCCTGATAAGCGTGGGGAAGTGATGGAAGTAGTCGATGAGTTAGGAGAGACGGTTCATCTTCAAGTACTTGTGCTTGTTGATACAAGTGCAAGTATGAAACCGAAGCTGCCGACCGTTAAAGAAGCACTCATCGATCTCTCTATTAGTTTAAATTCAAGAATTGGTGAAAATCAGTTTGGGATGTGTATATTTCCCGGGAAAAACTCAGATGCTGAAATTGTGTTGAATTGGACGCCTCGATTCGATTCGTTATCATCTATTTTCCCGAAACTGACCACGGGAGGAATTACTCCAACTGGACCAGCGCTTCGAGAAGCACTCCAGCATTTCAAATCAGTTCGTTCGCGTAAAGGGCTGCTTGAAGCAAAGGAAGAGCATGATAATGAATTCGGCTTCTAACATTCCGTTAGGCACGGTGATTCAAGGAAAATGGCATCACCATCATTACCGCATTGTAAAAGAGCTGGGAAAAGGGGCGAACGGTATTGTCTATCTAGCCGAATCGCCAAATGGTCAAGTAGCCCTTAAAGTGAGTGATGACAGTATGCTCATTGCATCTGAAGTCAATGTATTAAAATCCTTTTCTAAGGCTCCTGTGAAAACCATGGGGCCTTCTTTTTATGATATGGATGATGCGATTTATCCCGGTATGCTTCAAAAGCGTTCCTTTTATGTGATGGAGTATGTCAGAGGCCCGTTACTGCTTGAATTTGTAAAACAAAAAGGTGATGAGTGGATCGTCGTTTTAATGGTTCAGCTTTTATCTAACCTGGCTCATTTACATCAGGAAGGCTGGATTTTTGGTGACTTGAAGCCAGATAATCTCATCGTGTCAGGTCCCCCAGCCGCGATCCGGTGCATTGATGTAGGAGGAACGACAAAAGCAGGCAGGGCGATCAAGGAGTATACAGAGTTTTTTGATCGAGGCTATTGGGGATTCGGCACAAGAAAGGCAGAGCCATCCTATGATCTGTTTGCCTTAAGTATGGTGATGGTGAATTGTGCGTATAAGAAAGAATTCAAAAAAGGAGCAGAACCGGAAAAGCAGCTTTACAGAGCGATTGAAGGACATCCTTTATTAAAGCGTTATGAAAGGGTGTTAAAGGCTGCTCTACAAGGTAAATATCAATCAGCGGCGGCTATGAAGAGTGCGATGCTGAAAGAAGGACAGCTGATCGCTTCAAGAAAAGCGAGTCAAAAGAAGCAGCAGCAAAAAAACGGGCAAAAGCCCGCTGTTCAACAAAATCAACAGGTGACTTCACGATCGAGAGTTGCAGCAGCAAAAAGAACACCAGTACGCAAAAAATCAGGCGGGCTTTTTGAAACAGTTCTTATCGTTTGCAGTGTACTTGCTCTTTACTGTGCATATGTGGTTTTGTTCCTGCTATAGACCTGTAAAAAAGCAGGCTTCATCTTTGCTTGGAGCTACTGAAAGTGATAGGATATGTATATCTTTAAATTACCTGCTCTTTGTGAGGAGGAAGTTGTGAATAGAATTGAATCATTTTTGAAAAAACATGATGTTTACCTTGAAAATACGACAGTCATTGTCGGGGTTTCTGGCGGACCAGATTCCATGCTTTTACTGCACGAACTAAACAAACGTCGAAAAGGTTCCTATCAGCTGATTGCAGCCCATGTAGATCACATGTTCAGAGGAGAAGAATCCTTTGCTGATTTGGCATTTGTTGAGGCTTACTGCAAGGAGCAAGAGATTCCTTTTGAATCGGCCCGCATACAGGTCACCCAATATGCAAAAGAAAACCGCTTAAACAAACAGGCAGCTGCAAGGGAGTGCAGATATGCTTTCTTTCGTCAATTGATGGAGCAATACAACGCTCAATTTATAGCGCTTGCACATCATGGAGACGACCAAGTAGAAACAATGATGATGAGGCTTGCGAGAGGGACTGTTGGAATAGGACTCGCCGGTATCCAAGCAAAACGTCCTTTTCAAGATGGATGGCTGATTCGGCCGCTCATTGGATATTCCAAGGACGACGTGCTGACAGCTTGTGAAAAAGAACATATTCCCTATGTCATTGATCAAAGCAATCACACTGATGACTACTTGAGAAACCGGATAAGAAGACACATTCTTCCCGTGTTAAAAGAAGAGGCACCTCATGTACATGAAAGCTTTCAGTTTGTAAGTGACATGCTGACTGAGGATGAGCAATACTTGCAGGCATTAACAAAGGAACAAATGAACCAAGTGATAACGAATCAATCGCCTAAGCAAATTAAGATCAAAACGAAGCCTTTGCTTGACCTGCCTTTGCCTTTACAAAGAAGAGGCATTCAACTAATATTAAACTATCTTTATGAAAACACTCAATCAGCGTTTTCAAACCAGCATATTCTAGGGACTTTGGACTGGTTATCTCATACCGAACAACCGTCTGGATCATTAGATTTGCCAAAAGGTTTACAAGCTGTCAAGTCTTATGATTACTGTATGTTTACCTTTGAACGATCGCTTGTACTAGACCAGTCTTATGCTCTTCACTTAAAGGGTGAGCTTGGAGAGGAGCTTATCCTTCCGAATGGGCAGTCTATCGTGGTATCAAATCATGTTCCGAAGGATGCACGGAACGGAAACCATTTTTTCTTGCTTCAAAAAGATCATGTTCGTCTCCCTTTGATCATTCGCTCACGAAAAAATGGTGATCGAATCAAACTTAAAGGGATGAATGGATCAAAAAAGGTGAAGGATATATTTATTGATAAAAAAGTGCCTCTTGCAGAAAGAGACAGCTGGCCGATCGTCACTGACTCGGATCATCAAATCATCTGGATCCCAGGTCTGAAAAAATCCGTTTTTGAAGAAATTGATATGACAAACAGCGATCTCATTGTATTACAATATAGACAGCATGAAAATTTGTAGGGGGCAAGCAAAAGCATGAAACAAGATATTGAAAAGGTTTTGATCTCAGAAGAAGAGATCCAGCAAAAAGTGAAGGAACTGGGTGCAACATTAACCAGCGATTATGATGGTAAATTTCCCCTGGCTATTGGTGTTTTGAAAGGGGCTCTTCCATTCATGGCAGACCTGATCAAACACATTGATACATATTTAGAACTTGATTTTATGGATGTATCTAGCTACGGAAAATCTACCGTATCTTCAGGAGAAGTAAAGATCATTAAGGATCTTGATACTTCTGTTGAAGGAAGAGATATTTTAATTATGGAAGATATCATCGACAGTGGGTTAACTTTGAGCTATCTGGTAGAGCTTTTCCGATACCGTAAAGCAAACTCCATAAAAATTGTGACATTGCTTGATAAACCAAGCGGTCGTAAAGCAGACATCAAAGCAGATTATGTTGGGTTTGAAGTGCCAGATGCATTTGTTGTCGGCTATGGATTGGATTTCGCTGAACGTTACCGAAACCTCCCGTATATTGGAGTGTTAAAACCATCTGTTTACGAAGGCTAATCAGCATACGTATACATGAGGTTATTGGTTGTATTGGAATGATTTTCTATGATACTATTGAACATAGTTGTGCTTACTGTGGGAGGAGGTAAGGAATGAATCGGGTTTTTCGTAATACGATTTTTTATATACTTATTTTATTACTTGTGATAGGGGTAGTCAGTTGGTTAGGATCCCCTAATCAAAAGCCTGAGAACATGTCTTACAGCAAATTTTCGCAAAATCTAAGTGCGGGAAAAGTGGAGAGTATCTCCATTCAGCCTGTAAGAGGGGTTTATGAAATTCGTGGTCAATTAGATGGCGCGAAAAAAGATCAATACTTCATTACCCATGTTCCAGATGGTCAAGGTGTTGACCAGATTTACAGTGCACTGAAGAATACAGATGTAAAAGTAGAACCAGCACCTGAAACAAATGGATGGCTGCAAGTTCTGACCACCATCATTCCGTTTATCATCATCTTTATCCTGTTCTTCTTCTTATTGAACCAAGCTCAGGGCGGTGGAAGCCGTGTGATGAACTTTGGTAAGAGTAAGGCGAAGCTTTACACAGAAGAGAAGAAACGTGTGAAATTTAAAGATGTTGCCGGTGCAGATGAAGAAAAGCAAGAGCTTGTAGAAGTGGTTGAATTCCTAAAGGACCCACGTAAATTTGCGGAGCTTGGCGCAAGAATACCTAAAGGGGTTTTACTAGTAGGGCCTCCAGGTACAGGTAAAACTTTGCTTGCGAGAGCATCTGCAGGAGAAGCAGGCGTTCCTTTCTTCAGCATCAGTGGTTCTGACTTCGTCGAGATGTTCGTCGGTGTCGGTGCATCACGTGTACGTGATTTATTCGAAAATGCGAAAAAGAATGCACCTTGCTTAATCTTTATTGATGAGATTGATGCAGTGGGTCGTCAGCGTGGAGCCGGTCTTGGCGGTGGTCATGACGAGCGTGAACAAACGCTTAACCAGCTTCTTGTTGAAATGGATGGTTTTAGTGCGAACGAAGGTATTATTATCATTGCTGCGACGAACCGTGCAGATATCCTAGATCCTGCATTGCTGCGTCCGGGACGTTTTGACCGTCAAATTACGGTTGACCGACCAGATGTCATTGGCCGTGAAGAAGTACTGAAGGTTCATGCGAAAAACAAACCGCTTGATGATACAGTGAACTTGAAAGCCATTGCAAGCAGAACACCTGGGTTCTCTGGAGCAGATCTTGAGAACTTACTAAACGAAGCAGCGCTAGTTGCTGCCCGTCATAACAAAAAGAAAATCGATATGCGTGATATCGACGAAGCGACTGACCGTGTCATCGCTGGACCGGCGAAGAAAAGCCGCGTCATTTCGAAGAAAGAACGTAATATCGTGGCTTACCATGAAGCAGGTCATACTGTGATTGGACTTATCCTAGACGAAGCGGACATGGTGCATAAAGTAACGATCGTTCCTCGTGGTCAGGCAGGCGGATATGCGGTCATGCTTCCAAGAGAAGACCGTTATTTCCAAACGAAGCCAGAGCTTCTTGATAAAATTGTCGGCTTGCTCGGCGGTCGTGTTGCAGAGGAAATTACGTTTGGTGAAGTAAGCACAGGCGCTCACAACGACTTCCAGCGTGCAACAGGCATTGCAAGAAAAATGGTTACTGAGTTCGGTATGTCTGATAAGCTTGGTCCGCTTCAGTTCGGTCAAGCACAAGGTGGTCAAGTGTTCCTAGGCCGTGACTTTAACAACGAGCCGAATTATAGTGAAGCCATTGCTTACGAGATTGACCAAGAAATTCAGCGTTTCATCAAGGACAGCTACGAACGTGCGAAACAAATTCTCACTGAGAACAAAGATAAGCTAGAAATTATCGCACAAGCCCTTCTAGAAGTTGAAACATTAGATGCTGAGCAAATTAAATCTCTTTACGAAACTGGAAAGCTTCCAGAGCGTATATACGCAGATGACGAAGAGAAAAACGATGATGTGAAAGTGAACATCAAGAAAAAAGAAGAAGATGAGGAGATCTAATC
The DNA here is from genome assembly GCF_038002985.1 of Bacillus sp. FSL R5-0431. Taxonomy (NCBI): domain Bacteria; kingdom Bacillati; phylum Bacillota; class Bacilli; order Caryophanales; family Bacillaceae; genus Bacillus; species Bacillus sp. FSL R5-0431. Next base: position 81,333 of record NZ_JBBOOG010000001.1, read on the forward strand.
TCCTTCTGTGAAAGCTGCCGGGATCACCGGCAGCTTTTTTTATTTCGATTCATGAATGGATCGGTTTCGAATTGTTTACAAATGGAACTCAATTCGTGTATGGTATGATAGAAAGTCGAAAAATGCTCTTTTTGAGAAACTATTCAAAGTGGTGATGAAGTTGTTACTCGTGATAGATGTAGGAAACACAAATACCGTTTTAGGTGTTTATCATAACGGCGATCTAAACTACCATTGGCGAATTGAAACAAGCCGTCATAAAACAGAAGACGAATTTGGTATGGCCATCAGGTCTTTATTTGATTATGTGGGGCTGATGTTTGATCAAATAGAAGGAATTATCATCTCGTCTGTTGTCCCGCCAATGATGTTTGCACTAGAAAGAATGTGCGAGAAGTACTTTCACTTAACACCCCAAATTGTAGGGCCTGGAATGAAGACTGGATTAAACATTATGTGTGACAATCCAAAGGAAGTCGGGGCTGATCGAATTGTGAATGCAGTAGCGGCGATTCACCTATATGGGGCACCTCTCATTGTGGTAGACTTTGGCACAGCGACAACCTACTGCTATATCAATGAACAAAAACAATACATGGGTGGGGCAATTGCACCTGGTATTACCATCTCAACAGAGGCTTTATATACAAGAGCGGCGAAGCTGCCGAGAATTGAAATTGTCCGTCCAGATCACATTGTTGGAAAAAACACCATTAGTGCGATGCAATCCGGCATCCTTTATGGATATGTTGGGCAAGTCGAGGGAATAGTGAAACGGATGAAGCAGCAAGCGAAACAAACACCGAAAGTCATTGCTACAGGCGGTTTGTCGACATTGATTGGAAATGAATCAGACTGCATTGATATTGTCGATCCGTTCTTAACATTAAAAGGACTTCAACTCATTTATGAGCGTAATCGTGTCGGTGTACTATAGGAGGTTTAAAATCGAATGGATTACTTAGTTAAAGCGTTAGCATATGACGGAAAAGTCCGAGCATATGCTGCAAACACAACAGATACAATCAATGAAGCACAAAGAAGACACCATACATGGCCAACAGCATCAGCAGCGATTGGCAGAACAATGACAGCTACAGTCATGATGGGTGCTATGCTGAAAGGCGAAAATAAGCTAACGGTCAAAATTGAAGGCGGTGGACCAATCGGTGCCATCATTGCTGATGGAAACGCAAAAGGTCAGGTGCGCGGATATGTCTCAAACCCACAAGTCCACTTTGACTTAAATGAACATGGCAAGCTGGATGTCAGACGTGCAGTCGGGACATCTGGAACGTTGAGTGTTGTCAAAGATATCGGACTGAAAGATCACTTTACAGGACAAACGGAGATCGTCTCAGGTGAAATTGGAGATGACTTCACTTATTATCTTGTCTCTTCTGAGCAAGTGCCTTCCTCTGTAGGCGTAGGGGTTCTGGTCAATCCAGATAACTCGATCCTTGCAGCAGGCGGTTTCATCATTCAATTGCTGCCTGGAACAGAAGATGCTGTCATTGAAAGATTAGAAAAGCGGCTCTCAACCATTGAACCCATTTCTAAACTCATTGAAAAAGGGATGACACCAGAAGAAATTTTAGAAGAAGTACTCGGAGAAAAACCTCAAATTTTAGAAACTGTACCTGTCGAATTCTCTTGTAACTGCTCAAAAGAACGTTTTGCTAATGGCATTATCAGCCTAGGGAAAGCCGAAATTGACGACATGATTGAACAAGACGGACAAGCAGAAGCTCAATGCCATTTTTGTAACGAAACGTATGTATTTACAAAAGAAGAGCTAGAAGAGCTACGTGAAGAAATAACCCGCTAAGCTCTAAGCAGCGGGTTTTCTTTTTAGAATGGAAAGGAGACGAAAAATGAGACTAAAAGCAAGAGTGGTATGGACATTTATCCTCGTGTTGCTTATGATCAATGCCGTTGTCATTGCATATGTATTAACAAAGTCGCAAATGTCACAGGCTTCTTCAAATGGGAAGAGCGGTGAAGAAATTGCGTCGATTGGAAAAGAGAAGGTGACGCGTCAAGAATGGTTAAAGAAGATGGAAGACCGCTATGGCAAGGCAACACTTGAGCAAATGATTAATCAGAAGGTGGTCAATCAGCTTGCGAAAGAAAACAAGCTTGAGGTGTCTTCAAAAGAGATCAATCGTGAATTGCTCATGCTTAAAGCGGTATCTAATAATTTCTACGAAGATGGACATACGAGTGAAAAGGAATGGAAAGAACAGATTCGTTATCAAATTTTATTAGAGCAGCTTTTAACGAGAGATGCTGTCGTTTCTGAAAAAGAAGCGAAATCCTTTTATGAAAAAAACAAGGACTTATATCAATATGATGATTCATACCGTATTCGTCATATCGTCGTGAAGACAAAAGGCGAAGCTGAAAATGTATTGAAGGATCTTAAAGGCGGATCTAGCTTCGAAGCGGTGGCAGCTGAACGCTCCATTGACCGCTACACCTCTCCATATGGCGGAGATCTTGGGTTTGTGACAGAAGAACAAGAAAGTATCCCAGCCCTATACATACAGGAAGCTCAAAAGCTTCAGCCAGACGAATGGACGAAAGAGCCGATCGAGGCCAAAAACGGGTATGCCATTATTCAACTAAAAGAAAAATTAGATGGCCGCTCCTTCTCTTATGAAGAAGTCAAAGATCAGATCAAAAGGCAGATTGCCATGGAAGACCTAGGTGAAAAGGCGAATGTCAAAACCCTGTGGAAAGAAGCAAAAGTCACATGGTTTTACGATGGCGAGCAGGACTAAAAGCATTGACAAAATTTTTTGAAATTGATAATTTAATATTAATACAATAAAATTACTCGGAGATAGAGGTGTTAGTGATGGCTCGTATTGCAAATTCAGTTTTTGAACTAATAGGAAATACACCAGTCGTTAAATTAAACCGTTTAGTAGATGAAGACAGTGCGGATGTCTACTTGAAACTTGAATATATGAACCCGGGCAGCAGTGTAAAAGATCGTATTGCGTTAGCGATGATCGAAGATGCTGAAGCGAAAGGTACTTTAAAAGCCGGCGACACGCTCATCGAACCAACAAGCGGAAACACAGGGATCGGTCTTGCGATGGTAGCGGCAGCTAAAGGAATTAACGCAATTCTAGTGATGCCAGACACAATGAGTCAGGAGCGCCGCAACCTTTTACGCGCTTATGGAGCAGAGCTTGTATTAACACCAGGTGCAGAAGGAATGAAAGGTGCCATCAAAAAGGCAGAAGAATTGGCAGAAGAGCATGGTTACTTCATGCCTCAGCAATTTAGCAACGAAGCCAATGCGGAGATTCACCGTCGTACTACAGGAAAAGAAATTCTTGAACAGTTTGACGGCGAGCTTGATGCATTTATTGCAGGTGTTGGTACGGGCGGCACGATTACGGGTGCTGGTGAAGTCCTAAAAGAAGCCATCCCATCGATTCAGCTTTATGCGGTAGAGCCGACAGATTCTCCTGTATTATCAGGCGGAAAGCCAGGCCCGCATAAAATCCAAGGGATAGGAGCAGGTTTTATCCCTTCAATCTTGAACACGGAAGTATATGACGGTATTATCCAAGTGAAAAACGAAGATGCATTTGAGCTTGCAAGAAAAGCAGCGAAAGAGGAAGGGATCCTTGGCGGTATTTCTTCAGGAGCAGCTATTTACGCAGCACTTCAAACAGCGAAGAAGCTTGGTAAAGGGAAAAAGGTTCTGGCAATCATCCCAAGTAATGGGGAGCGTTACCTCAGTACACCTCTTTATCAATTCGATTAAACCAATTACCCCAGCATTTGCTGGGGTTTTTTTATGAAATCTGTAGATGGAAAGCAAATACTATTTTCTAAATAAATTGGATTGCATTACAATAAGATTAATGAAAATGAAAAAGGATGATAACATGACACAACGCAGGCCGATGGGCATCAAAATTCCTTTTACGAAAGATGCTTTCCTGAAAAGATACGAACAATTAACTGCTGGCGAAACACACCATGTTCTTCTTGAAAGTGCTCGCGGCGGTTCATACAGCATTGCTGGCATTCACCCGGTTGCTAAAGCGAAGGGGAAAGACGGGATGACAACCATCCATTATCAAGATGAGGTGCTGTTCAAAGAAGGCGATCCATTCAGAGCGTTTACGGATTGGTTCCAAACCCTTCAAACCGAAACGAATGAGGAATACCCTGATTTTCAAGGCGGGGCGATTGGATTTTTAAGCTATGATTATGCTAGATATATTGAGCATTTTAAGATGCTGTCCATTGATGACCTGAAAACACCTGATCTTTATTTTCTCGTGTTTAATGATGTTGCGGTCTTTGATCATGAAGAAAACGTGCTGTGGCTGATCACTCACACAGAGGGAGCGGAACCTGTGAGTGACACTCATCAAAGACTCGAAGATTTGAAGCGAAAGTGGACAAGCTCTTCAGATGAATCAGCGCAATCTCCTGTTCATGAATCTTCTGCAGAATTTGTATCAGCAGCACCGTTTACCGAAGAAACCTTTGGAGAAGCAGTAGAGAAAATTAAGCAATATATCGCAAGCGGTGATGTGTTCCAAGTGAATTTATCCATCAGACAAGATGAACAGCTCCACACACATCCGTATGATTTATACAAAACGTTACGTCAAGTCAATCCATCTCCGTATATGTCTTATCTGCACACGCCTGATTTCCAGATTGTTTGTGGATCTCCAGAGCTGCTTATTAAGAAAAAGGGGAATCAATTAGAAACAAGACCGATTGCGGGTACAAGATCAAGAGGCAAAGACGACGCTGAGGATCAAGCGCTGGCAAAAGAGCTCATTGAAAATGAAAAAGAACGCGCAGAGCATGTGATGCTCGTGGATCTTGAGCGGAATGACCTTGGACGCGTGTCTACTTATGGTTCAGTAAAAGTGAACGAATTTATGGCGATTGAGAAATATTCACACGTGATGCACATTGTATCCAACATACAAGGGGAACTGCGTGATGATTGTGATGCAGTAGATGTCATGAGAGCTGTATTCCCAGGCGGAACAATTACAGGTGCTCCAAAGGTGAGAACAATGGAAATCATAGAAGAGCTTGAGCCGACAAGGCGTGGGCTTTATACTGGATCTATAGGCTGGTTTGGATTCAATCAAGATATGCACTTTAACATCGTCATTCGTACGGCGTATTGTACTGAAGGCAAAGCCTTTATGCAGTCGGGTGCTGGGATCGTCATCGATTCTGTACCAAAGCACGAATACAAAGAATCGATTAAAAAAGCCTATGCAGTAAAAAAAGCATTACAGTTGAGCAAAGAAGAGACTATTTTGAGTTAGAGGTGAGCAGAGCATGATATTAATGATTGATAATTATGATTCATTTACGTACAACCTGGTTCAGTATTTAGGTGAGCTTGGAGAAGAATTGATCGTGAAACGGAATGATCAAGTAACCATTCAAGAAATCGAAGAGCTTAAACCAGATTTTCTCATGATTTCTCCAGGGCCATGCAGTCCTGATGAAGCGGGAATTAGTATGGAGGCGATCAAGCACTTTGCGGGAAGTATCCCGATCTTCGGTGTGTGTCTAGGTCATCAATCCATTGCGCAAGTCTTTGGCGGGGATGTCGTTCGTGCAGAGCGCTTAATGCACGGTAAAACGTCAGAGATTGCACATGACGGAAAAGGCGTCTTCACTGGACTCCAAAATCCGCTTGTCGCAACGAGATATCATTCATTAATTGTCAAAAACGAGACGCTGCCGGAGTGCTTTGACGCAACAGCCAGTACAAAGGAAGGCGAGCTCATGGCCATTCGCCATAAAGAGCTGCCAATTGAAAGTGTACAGTTTCATCCTGAATCGATTATGACGTCCTTCGGAAAAGAAATGCTTAAAAATTTCATTGAAACCTATCGTAAAAAGGGGCATGAAGTAAACGCATGATCATTTATCTGAACGGTCAGTATATAGAGGAGAAAGACGCGACTCTTTCTCCTTTTGATCATGGTTTTCTATATGGCATCGGTGTATTCGAAACATTTACCAGCCTGGCAGGACAAGTCTTTCTGTTAGATTGGCACCTTGAAAGGCTCAATGAATCATTGCGTGACCTTTGCATCGAATCCACAATAGAGAAACCATTTGTACTCGACATCATTCATACCTTACTGAATAAAAACGAAATAGCCGGTGGTCATGCGAGAATTCGCTTCAATGTTTCTGCGGGCAGAGGCAATGGATTTTCTGCAGATCCTTATGAAGAGCCTGTCGTTTTTGTCATGATCTCTCCATTCCGGCCCGAATCTGTTTTAGATGAGAAGCAGGGAGTCATTCTTCAAACGAGGAGAAATACGCCGGAAGGTCCAAGTCGCCTCAAGTCTCATCATTATATGAACAACCTGCTGGCTAAAAGAGAAGTGGGAAATGATGCGTCGTTAGAAGGCATCTTTTTAACAAAAGAAAATGATGTGGCAGAAGGAATTACCTCCAATATATTTTGGCGAAAAGGTGATGTGATCTATACACCGTCACTTGATACAGGAATTTTAAATGGAGTCACTCGTCGATATTGTATTGAAACGCTTCAAGCTATGGGGGCTTCACTAAAAGTAGGGCGATACCCAGTCTCGCAATTGCTATCAGCTGATGAGGCATGGATGACCAATTCTGTTCAGGGGATTGTGCCCTTCAGAAGTATAGGAGAAATTTCCTTGCCTCAAAACAGCCGGATCATCTCAACAAAGTTGGGAACGCAATATACAAAAGAACGTCTAGATCATAAAGAGTAGGTGGACACAATGACACAACAAGTGATAAAACAGCCTAAAATCATACAAGCCAAGCACCACACCCTTAGTTATGAAGAAAAGACATTGGTCATGGGCATTTTAAATGTCACACCTGACTCTTTTTCAGATGGAGGAAAGTTTAATCAAGTGGATAAAGCGCTGGCTCATGCAGCACAGCTGATAGAAGACGGGGCGCATATGATTGATATTGGCGGAGAATCGACTCGCCCAGGAGCGGCACTTGTCTCAGAACAAGAGGAGCTTTCAAGAGTCATTCCCGTCATTGAAAAGATCACTAAAGAATTGGATGTACCGATTTCCATTGATACGTATAAAGCCCATGTTGCAGATGAAGCGGTGAAAGCTGGAGCTTCCATCATTAATGATGTATGGGGAGCGAAGGCAGATCCTCAAATGGCGCATGTGGCAGCGAAACACAATGTGCCGATTATTTTAATGCACAATCGGCCAGAGCGAAACTACACACATCTGATTTCAGATATGATCGCAGATTTGAAAGAAAGTGTTCAAATTGCGATACAAGCGGGTGTCCGTGATGACATGATCATATTAGATCCAGGTGTAGGTTTTGCGAAAAATAAAGAGGACAACCTGATGGTCATGAATGAGCTCGAACATTTTTGTCACCTTGGTTATCCACTGCTCTTAGCTACATCTCGAAAACGATTCATTGGAGCTGTCTTAGACCTGCCGCCTGAAGAACGTACGGAAGGAACGGGGGCTACGGTCTGCCTTGGGATTCAAAAAGGCAGTGCGATGGTTCGCGTACATGATGTAAAAGAAATCGCAAGAATGGCAAAAATGATGGATGCCATGCTGAATAAGGGAGGCGCTTATCATCGATAAAGTATATGTAAATGGAATGGAATTTTACGGCTACCACGGCGTATTTGCAGAAGAAAATAAATTAGGACAGCGATTCCGTGTGGATTTAACAGCTTCACTTGATTTAAGTAAAGCCGGGCAAACTGATGACCTCAATGAGACCATTAATTATGCAGAGCTCTACCAAATCTGCAAAAGCATTGTAGAAGGTGAATCAGTCAACCTCGTTGAAACACTGACAGAAAGAATTGCGAACCAAGTGTTAAAGGACTTTCCGACAGTTCAGGAATGTACAGTAAAGGTAATTAAACCAGATCCGCCAATTCCAGGACACTATCAGTCCGTTGCAATTGAAATGACGAGATCACGCACATGAACAATACCGCATACATCGCTTTAGGTTCGAACATAGGTAAAAAGGAAACCTATTTAAAAGAAGCTGTCAAAAAACTGCACGAACATCCAGAGGTTCAAGTAGAATTGATCTCCTCTATATATGAAACAACACCTGTAGGTTACGAAAACCAAGATGACTTTTTAAATATGGCTGTGAAAATCTCCACTTCGCTTCGTCCAAATGAACTACTGGCACTTACTCAGAAAATCGAGCAAGAGTTAGGCAGAACAAGAGAGGTGAGATGGGGACCGCGAACGGCTGACCTTGACATTTTACTTTATAATCGTGAAAATATTGAAACAGAACAGCTTGTAGTACCACATCCTAGAATGTACGAACGTTTATTCGTTCTTGTTCCGATGAGTGAGATTTGCCCAGAAATCGGCGAAGTACAAATAAATGCCGTAACAGACCAAGAAGGTGTAAGCATATGGAAAAAGACATGTGGGGTAGAAGAATTCGTGCATACCGAAAGCTAAAAGGGTATACTCAGGAAGGGTTCGCGAAAAGACTAGGCATCTCTGTCTCTGTCTTAGGAGAAATTGAGCGAGGCAATCGATTACCAACAAACCAATTGGTTGGTCAAATAGCAGATGCTTTAAATATAACGGTGGAAGAACTTTCGCCAATTCTTGAAGAAGGAAGGAGGGGAAATGATGTTTAAAATCGGAGATATCGACATTAAAAACAAAGTGGTGCTCGCGCCTATGGCTGGTGTGTGCAACTCTGCCTTCAGACTGACAGTTAAAGAGTTTGGAGCGGGTTTAGTCTGCGCTGAAATGGTCAGTGACAAGGCGATCCTGATCAACAATGCAAGAACAATGGGTATGCTATACATTGATGAACGGGAAAAGCCTTTGAGCCTTCAGATATTTGGAGGTGAAAAAGACACACTCGTCGAAGCGGCAAAGTTTGTAGACCAGAACACAACAGCAGACATTATTGATATCAACATGGGCTGTCCTGTACCGAAGATTACGAAATGTGATGCAGGAGCGAAATGGCTGCTTGATCCAAACAAGATTTATGAAATGGTCTCTGCTGTCGTAGAAGCTGTAGAAAAACCTGTTACGGTGAAAATGAGAATGGGCTGGGACGAAGATCATATCTTCGCTATCGACAATGCCCGTGCTGTTGAACGAGCAGGCGGACAAGCGGTTGCGCTTCACGGACGGACACGTGTGCAGATGTACGAAGGAACAGCGAATTGGGATATTATAAAAGAGGTCAAACAATCTGTTTCCATTCCTGTCATCGGCAATGGAGATGTCAAAACCCCTCAAGATGCAAAACGTATGCTTGATGAAACAGGTGTAGATGCTGTCATGATCGGAAGAGCCGCACTAGGAAACCCGTGGATGATCTATCGAACGGTTCATTATTTAGAAACGGGTGAACTAAAAGAAGAGCCAAATGTACGTGAGAAGATGTCAGTGTGCAAACTTCACTTAGACAGACTCATTGACCTAAAAGGCGAACACGTGGCTGTCAGAGAAATGAGAAAGCACGCAGCATGGTACTTAAAAGGTGTCCGAGGCAATGCGGACGTAAGAAATCAAATCAATCAAAGTGAAACGAGAGCGGAGCTTGTACAAGTTCTTGATGACTTTACGATCGAAGCCGAGGCAAAAGAGCTTCAAAGTATAAAAGTAGGATAAGACTATCTAACTTTTTGTAGCTCACTGCTAGTGCATGTACTGGCAGTTTTTCTGCTTTTCTCTGCAAAATACATTATTGGAGTGATATAAATGAGTAATGAAGGGCTTAATAACGAAGAATTAAATGACCAATTCCAGGTCAGACGTGACAAAATGAATAAAATGAGAGAAGAGGGTATCGATCCATTCGGCGAACGATATGACCGCTCTCATCAATCCGCACAAATTATCGCTGAATATGATGAGTTTTCTAAAGAAGACTTAGAAGAAAAGTCTGCCCAAGTGACAATCGCTGGACGTATGATGACAAAGCGAGGAAAAGGAAAAGCTGGCTTTGCGCATATACAAGACTTAGAAGGACAAATTCAAATATACGTTCGTAAAGATAGTGTAGGAGAAGAAGCTTACGAATTATTCAAAAGCTCAGACCTAGGCGATATCATCGGTGTAACAGGAATGGTATTTAAAACGAACGTAGGAGAACTTTCAATTAAAGCGACTAGCTTTGAGGTTCTCACAAAAGCACTTCGTCCGCTTCCTGATAAATATCATGGACTCAAAGATGTTGAACAACGTTATCGTCAGCGCTACCTTGACCTGATTGTAAATCCAGAAAGTAAGCAGACGTTCATCATGCGAAGCAAGATTATTCAATCCATGAGAAGATACTTAGATTCTAAAGGATACCTAGAAGTTGAAACACCAACAATGCACAGCATCCCTGGTGGTGCATCAGCACGTCCTTTCATTACTCATCACAATGCACTGGATATGCCGCTTTATATGCGTATTGCGATTGAACTGCACTTAAAACGCCTGATTGTCGGTGGCCTAGAGAAAGTATACGAGATTGGCCGTGTATTCCGTAACGAAGGTGTATCGACTCGTCATAACCCAGAATTCACTATGATCGAGCTGTACGAAGCTTACGCAGATTACAAAGACATCATGAACCTAACTGAAAATCTGATTGCTCATATTGCTGAAGAGGTACTAGGAACAACCACTATTCAATATGGAGAAGATGAAATTGATCTCAAGCCTGAATGGAAGAGACTCCATATGGTTGAAGCGGTCAAAGAAGCAACTGGTGTAGACTTCTGGCAGGAGATGTCTGTTGAAGAAGCGAAGCAGCATGCCGCTGATCACGGAATTGAAATCACGAAAAACATGACAGTAGGTCATATCATCAATGAGTTCTTCGAGCAAAAAGTAGAAGAAACATTGGTTCAGCCTACATTTATTTACGGACACCCAGTGGAGATTTCTCCATTAGCTAAGAAAAATCCTGAAGATCCTCGCTTCACTGATCGCTTTGAACTATTTATCGTACGCCGCGAGCATGCTAATGCATTCACAGAGCTAAACGATCCAATCGATCAAAGAGAACGATTCGAAGCTCAATTAAAAGAACGTGAAGAAGGGAATGACGAAGCGCATCTAATGGATGACGATTTTGTTGAAGCATTAGAATATGGTATGCCTCCAACAGGCGGACTAGGAATCGGTATCGACCGGTTAATCATGCTATTAACAAATTCTCCATCAATCAGAGATGTACTGCTTTTCCCACAAATGAGAAACCGTTAATACATCAATCAAAGCGCCATTTTAACTATGGCGCTTTTTATTTTTCATAAAATGAAACTTTTTTTAAAAAAACTATTGCAAGGAAAGAATCAAGATGGTATATTATTATTCGTTGCCGCAAAACAGCAACGAGGTTAAAAAAGAAATTGAAAAAAGTTCTTGACTTTAACCGATACGAAATGTTAAGATATTAAAGTCGCTTACGAGCGATAACGAAAATGATCTTTGAAAACTAAACAAGACAAAACGTACCTGTTAATTCGAGTTTTTATAAAAAAATCCTATGATACATCATAGGTAGTCAGTCAAACTGGCGAAAAACAAAACTTCGGTTTTGTACTTTTTCGGAGAGTTTGATCCTGGCTCAGGACGAACGCTGGCGGCGTGCCTAATACATGCAAGTCGAGCGGACAGAAGGGAGCTTGCTCCCGGATGTTAGCGGCGGACGGGTGAGTAACACGTGGGTAACCTGCCTGTAAGACTGGGATAACTCCGGGAAACCGGAGCTAATACCGGATAGTTCCTTGAACCGCATGGTTCAAGGATGAAAGACGGTTTCGGCTGTCACTTACAGATGGACCCGCGGCGCATTAGCTAGTTGGTGGGGTAATGGCTCACCAAGGCGACGATGCGTAGCCGACCTGAGAGGGTGATCGGCCACACTGGGACTGAGACACGGCCCAGACTCCTACGGGAGGCAGCAGTAGGGAATCTTCCGCAATGGACGAAAGTCTGACGGAGCAACGCCGCGTGAGTGATGAAGGTTTTCGGATCGTAAAGCTCTGTTGTTAGGGAAGAACAAGTGCGAGAGTAACTGCTCGCACCTTGACGGTACCTAACCAGAAAGCCACGGCTAACTACGTGCCAGCAGCCGCGGTAATACGTAGGTGGCAAGCGTTGTCCGGAATTATTGGGCGTAAAGGGCTCGCAGGCGGTTTCTTAAGTCTGATGTGAAAGCCCCCGGCTCAACCGGGGAGGGTCATTGGAAACTGGGAAACTTGAGTGCAGAAGAGGAGAGTGGAATTCCACGTGTAGCGGTGAAATGCGTAGAGATGTGGAGGAACACCAGTGGCGAAGGCGACTCTCTGGTCTGTAACTGACGCTGAGGAGCGAAAGCGTGGGGAGCGAACAGGATTAGATACCCTGGTAGTCCACGCCGTAAACGATGAGTGCTAAGTGTTAGGGGGTTTCCGCCCCTTAGTGCTGCAGCTAACGCATTAAGCACTCCGCCTGGGGAGTACGGTCGCAAGACTGAAACTCAAAGGAATTGACGGGGGCCCGCACAAGCGGTGGAGCATGTGGTTTAATTCGAAGCAACGCGAAGAACCTTACCAGGTCTTGACATCCTCTGACAACCCTAGAGATAGGACTTTCCCTTCGGGGACAGAGTGACAGGTGGTGCATGGTTGTCGTCAGCTCGTGTCGTGAGATGTTGGGTTAAGTCCCGCAACGAGCGCAACCCTTGATCTTAGTTGCCAGCATTTAGTTGGGCACTCTAAGGTGACTGCCGGTGACAAACCGGAGGAAGGTGGGGATGACGTCAAATCATCATGCCCCTTATGACCTGGGCTACACACGTGCTACAATGGACAGAACAAAGGGCTGCGAGACCGCAAGGTTTAGCCAATCCCATAAATCTGTTCTCAGTTCGGATCGCAGTCTGCAACTCGACTGCGTGAAGCTGGAATCGCTAGTAATCGCGGATCAGCATGCCGCGGTGAATACGTTCCCGGGCCTTGTACACACCGCCCGTCACACCACGAGAGTTTGCAACACCCGAAGTCGGTGAGGTAACCTTTATGGAGCCAGCCGCCGAAGGTGGGGCAGATGATTGGGGTGAAGTCGTAACAAGGTAGCCGTATCGGAAGGTGCGGCTGGATCACCTCCTTTCTAAGGATATATGGAGCAGCGTACGTTTTCGTCTTGTTTAGTTTTGAAGGATCATTCCTTCAAGATATGTCTCTAGCGAGACAGGATTGTTCTTTGAAAACTAGATAACAATAAGTAATACATTCACATTGAATGCAATGCAAAGTTCATCACACATAGTGATTCTTTCTAAAGTAAGAAATGGTTAAGTTAGAAAGGGCGCACGGTGGATGCCTTGGCACTAGGAGCCGATGAAGGACGGGACGAACACCGATATGCTTCGGGGAGCTGTAAGCAAGCTTTGATCCGGAGATTTCCGAATGGGGAAACCCACTGCTCGTAATGGAGTAGTATCCATACTTGAATACATAGAGTATGAGAAGGCATACCCGGGGAACTGAAACATCTAAGTACCCGGAGGAAGAGAAAGCAAATGCGATTCCCTGAGTAGCGGCGAGCGAAACGGGAACAGCCCAAACCAAGAGGCTTGCCTCTTGGGGTTGTAGGACACTCTATACGGAGTTACAAAGGAACGATATAAGCGAAGAGGTCTGGAAAGGCCCGCCAAAGAAGGTAACAGCCCTGTAACTGAAATGTTGTTCTCTCCAGAGTGGATCCTGAGTACGGCGGAACACGTGAAATTCCGTCGGAATCCGGGAGGACCATCTCCCAAGGCTAAATACTCCCTAGTGACCGATAGTGAACCAGTACCGTGAGGGAAAGGTGAAAAGCACCCCGGAAGGGGAGTGAAATAGATCCTGAAACCGTGTGCCTACAAGTAGTCAGAGCCCGTTAATGGGTGATGGCGTGCCTTTTGTAGAATGAACCGGCGAGTTACGATCCCGTGCAAGGTTAAGCAGAAGATGCGGAGCCGCAGCGAAAGCGAGTCTGAATAGGGCGCATGAGTACGTGGTCGTAGACCCGAAACCAGGTGATCTACCCATGTCCAGGGTGAAGTTCAGGTAACACTGAATGGAGGCCCGAACCCACGCACGTTGAAAAGTGCGGGGATGAGGTGTGGGTAGGGGTGAAATGCCAATCGAACCTGGAGATAGCTGGTTCTCTCCGAAATAGCTTTAGGGCTAGCCTCAAGGTAAGAGTCTCGGAGGTAGAGCACTGATTGGACTAGGGGCCCCTACCGGGTTACCGAATTCAGTCAAACTCCGAATGCCGATGACTTATCCTTGGGAGTCAGACTGCGAGTGATAAGATCCGTAGTCGAAAGGGAAACAGCCCAGACCGCCAGCTAAGGTCCCAAAGTATACGTTAAGTGGAAAAGGATGTGGAGTTGCTTAGACAACCAGGATGTTGGCTTAGAAGCAGCCACCATTTAAAGAGTGCGTAATAGCTCACTGGTCGAGTGACTCTGCGCCGAAAATGTACCGGGGCTAAACGTATCACCGAAGCTGCGGACTGTTCTTACGAACAGTGGTAGGAGAGCGTTCTAAGTGCTGTGAAGTCAGACCGGAAGGACTGGTGGAGCGCTTAGAAGTGAGAATGCCGGTATGAGTAGCGAAAGACGGGTGAGAATCCCGTCCACCGAATGCCTAAGGTTTCCTGAGGAAGGCTCGTCCGCTCAGGGTTAGTCGGGACCTAAGCCGAGGCCGAAAGGCGTAGGCGATGGACAACAGGTTGATATTCCTGTACCACCTCCTCACCATTTGAGCAATGGGGGGACGCAGGAGGATAGGGTAAGCGCGGTATTGGATATCCGCGTCCAAGCAGTTAGGCTGGGAAATAGGCAAATCCGTTTCCCGTAAAGGCTGAGCTGTGATGGCGAGCGAAATTTAGTAGCGAAGTTCCTGATTCCACACTGCCAAGAAAAGCCTCTAGCGAGGTGAGAGGTGCCCGTACCGCAAACCGACACAGGTAGGCGAGGAGAGAATCCTAAGGTGATCGAGAGAACTCTCGTTAAGGAACTCGGCAAAATGACCCCGTAACTTCGGGAGAAGGGGTGCTTCTTAGGGTGTTAAAGCCCCGAGAAGCCGCAGTGAATAGGCCCAGGCGACTGTTTAGCAAAAACACAGGTCTCTGCGAAGCCGTAAGGCGAAGTATAGGGGCTGACGCCTGCCCGGTGCTGGAAGGTTAAGAGGAGCGCTTAGCGTAAGCGAAGGTGCGAATTGAAGCCCCAGTAAACGGCGGCCGTAACTATAACGGTCCTAAGGTAGCGAAATTCCTTGTCGGGTAAGTTCCGACCCGCACGAAAGGCGCAACGATCTGGGCACTGTCTCAACGAGAGACTCGGTGAAATTATAGTACCTGTGAAGATGCAGGTTACCCGCGACAGGACGGAAAGACCCCGTGGAGCTTTACTGCAGCCTGATATTGAATGTTGGTACAGCTTGTACAGGATAGGTAGGAGCCTTGGAAACCGGAGCGCTAGCTTCGGTGGAGGCATCGGTGGGATACTACCCTGGCTGTATTGACCTTCTAACCCGCTGCCCTTATCGGGCAGGGAGACAGTGTCAGGTGGGCAGTTTGACTGGGGCGGTCGCCTCCTAAAATGTAACGGAGGCGCCCAAAGGTTCCCTCAGAATGGTTGGAAATCATTCGCAGAGTGTAAAGGCACAAGGGAGCTTGACTGCGAGACCTACAAGTCGAGCAGGGACGAAAGTCGGGCTTAGTGATCCGGTGGTTCCGCATGGAAGGGCCATCGCTCAACGGATAAAAGCTACCCCGGGGATAACAGGCTTATCTCCCCCAAGAGTCCACATCGACGGGGAGGTTTGGCACCTCGATGTCGGCTCATCGCATCCTGGGGCTGTAGTCGGTCCCAAGGGTTGGGCTGTTCGCCCATTAAAGCGGTACGCGAGCTGGGTTCAGAACGTCGTGAGACAGTTCGGTCCCTATCCGTCGCGGGCGCAGGAAATTTGAGAGGAGCTGTCCTTAGTACGAGAGGACCGGGATGGACGCACCGCTGGTGTACCAGTTGTTCTGCCAAGGGCATCGCTGGGTAGCTATGTGCGGACGGGATAAGTGCTGAAAGCATCTAAGCATGAAGCCCCCCTCAAGATGAGATTTCCCATTCCGCAAGGAAGTAAGATCCCTGAAAGATGATCAGGTTGATAGGTCTGAGGTGGAAGCGTGGTGACACGTGGAGCTGACAGATACTAATAGATCGAGGACTTAACCTATATTCTAATGTGAAGCTTGAACATTGTTATCTAGTTTTGAGAGAACATTCTCTCCATCAGGTTTGGTGGCGATAGCGAAGAGGTCACACCCGTTCCCATACCGAACACGGAAGTTAAGCTCTTCAGCGCCGATGGTAGTTGGGGGTCTCCCCCTGTGAGAGTAGGACGCCGCCAAGCTTTTCTAAGGATCAGTTCCATACGGAACTGGTCTTTTTTGTGTTTTTTGAAAAAATTACTTCTATTAAATCACTTTGTAAAGTGAGAAGTGATGATTTAGTAAATGCCTCATCGATAAGTTGATCTTTCCGTCCGTCTCACTTTCATGTATTTTCATTGAACAACGCAGCTGTTGTTGTGGGTCGGCCGTTCAATTCGTTTAGGATGAAGATCAAAAGCATAGAAAGCAGCTAATAAGAATTTTCTTTGGCAGCCAGATACAGAGGACTGTTTAGAGACACACTAGATGACTGAGTATCGCCAAAGAACATAGAACACCTACAGTTGAATTTTTCGCTCTAAGTAAGAACAAGAAAGAATCAATAACTAGCTTGTTACCCTTAGTAACACTTTGATATTGAAGATAGTAAAGAAACAGCATCATTTAAGGATATTTTTACATGAAAATGATTTCTCAGAAAAATAAAATAATAAAAGAATTCCTTCTCTAAATGATTTGTATGAGAAGATATATTGAATAAAATAAGCATGTAAAAAGCTTGAAAAGGGTAATTTTACATCAACAAAGCTTTATTAGAGTCCTTTTTAAGAAAAAAATATAAAAAGATGAAAAAAAGACTTTTAAAATGATGAGACAAGTGGTAGAATTCTTTAGGTGCCTTAACGAAAAGACGAAAAAACAACTTTAAAATAAATTCAAAAATTATTTTAAAAAAGTCTTTACAAACAATATCTTATCGTTATATAATACTATTTGTCGGATCGAGAGACATTCGAAATGACAACACAATATGGAGGATTAGCTCAGCTGGGAGAGCATCTGCCTTACAAGCAGAGGGTCGGCGGTTCGAGCCCGTCATCCTCCACCATATTTATTCTTACATAATGTTAGGATAGATAAAGCCGGTGTAGCTCAACTGGTAGAGC
Organism: Bacillus sp. FSL R5-0431; assembly: GCF_038002985.1. Lineage (NCBI taxonomy): Bacteria > Bacillati > Bacillota > Bacilli > Caryophanales > Bacillaceae > Bacillus > Bacillus sp. FSL R5-0431. The sequence goes on from NZ_JBBOOG010000001.1 coordinate 98,710, forward strand.
AACTGACTTGTAATCAGTAGGTTGGGGGTTCAAGTCCTCTTGCCGGCACCACTTTCATATGGTAAGATAGACAAGTCGCTTTTAAAGAGAGCCATTAGCTCAGTTGGTAGAGCATCTGACTTTTAATCAGAGGGTCGAAGGTTCGAGTCCTTCATGGCTCACCATGTTTCATGCGGGTGTGGCGGAATTGGCAGACGCGCTAGACTTAGGATCTAGTGTCTTTATGACGTGGGGGTTCAAGTCCCTTCACCCGCATTGCCAAATAAAATAAAGAAATCCTGTAATGCGGAAGTAGTTCAGTGGTAGAACACCACCTTGCCAAGGTGGGGGTCGCGGGTTCGAATCCCGTCTTCCGCTTATACCATCCACGCCGGGGTGGTGGAATTGGCAGACACACAGGACTTAAAATCCTGCGGTAGGTGACTACCGTGCCGGTTCAAGTCCGGCCCTCGGCATTATAAAATAAGCGCCCGTAGCTCAATTGGATAGAGCGTTTGACTACGGATCAAAAGGTTAGGGGTTCGACTCCTCTCGGGCGCGCCATTAAGATCGGGAAGTAGCTCAGCTTGGTAGAGCACTTGGTTTGGGACCAAGGGGTCGCAGGTTCGAATCCTGTCTTCCCGACCATCTTTTATGGGGCCTTAGCTCAGCTGGGAGAGCGCCTGCCTTGCACGCAGGAGGTCAGCGGTTCGATCCCGCTAGGCTCCACCAATATGATCTTTGAAAACTAAACAAGACAAAACGTACCTGTTAATTCGAGTTTTTATAAAAAAATCCTATGATACATCATAGGTAGTCAGTCAAACTGGCGAAAAACAAAACTTCGGTTTTGTACTTTTTCGGAGAGTTTGATCCTGGCTCAGGACGAACGCTGGCGGCGTGCCTAATACATGCAAGTCGAGCGGACAGAAGGGAGCTTGCTCCCGGATGTTAGCGGCGGACGGGTGAGTAACACGTGGGTAACCTGCCTGTAAGACTGGGATAACTCCGGGAAACCGGAGCTAATACCGGATAGTTCCTTGAACCGCATGGTTCAAGGATGAAAGACGGTTTCGGCTGTCACTTACAGATGGACCCGCGGCGCATTAGCTAGTTGGTGGGGTAATGGCTCACCAAGGCGACGATGCGTAGCCGACCTGAGAGGGTGATCGGCCACACTGGGACTGAGACACGGCCCAGACTCCTACGGGAGGCAGCAGTAGGGAATCTTCCGCAATGGACGAAAGTCTGACGGAGCAACGCCGCGTGAGTGATGAAGGTTTTCGGATCGTAAAGCTCTGTTGTTAGGGAAGAACAAGTGCGAGAGTAACTGCTCGCACCTTGACGGTACCTAACCAGAAAGCCACGGCTAACTACGTGCCAGCAGCCGCGGTAATACGTAGGTGGCAAGCGTTGTCCGGAATTATTGGGCGTAAAGGGCTCGCAGGCGGTTTCTTAAGTCTGATGTGAAAGCCCCCGGCTCAACCGGGGAGGGTCATTGGAAACTGGGAAACTTGAGTGCAGAAGAGGAGAGTGGAATTCCACGTGTAGCGGTGAAATGCGTAGAGATGTGGAGGAACACCAGTGGCGAAGGCGACTCTCTGGTCTGTAACTGACGCTGAGGAGCGAAAGCGTGGGGAGCGAACAGGATTAGATACCCTGGTAGTCCACGCCGTAAACGATGAGTGCTAAGTGTTAGGGGGTTTCCGCCCCTTAGTGCTGCAGCTAACGCATTAAGCACTCCGCCTGGGGAGTACGGTCGCAAGACTGAAACTCAAAGGAATTGACGGGGGCCCGCACAAGCGGTGGAGCATGTGGTTTAATTCGAAGCAACGCGAAGAACCTTACCAGGTCTTGACATCCTCTGACAACCCTAGAGATAGGACTTTCCCTTCGGGGACAGAGTGACAGGTGGTGCATGGTTGTCGTCAGCTCGTGTCGTGAGATGTTGGGTTAAGTCCCGCAACGAGCGCAACCCTTGATCTTAGTTGCCAGCATTTAGTTGGGCACTCTAAGGTGACTGCCGGTGACAAACCGGAGGAAGGTGGGGATGACGTCAAATCATCATGCCCCTTATGACCTGGGCTACACACGTGCTACAATGGACAGAACAAAGGGCTGCGAGACCGCAAGGTTTAGCCAATCCCATAAATCTGTTCTCAGTTCGGATCGCAGTCTGCAACTCGACTGCGTGAAGCTGGAATCGCTAGTAATCGCGGATCAGCATGCCGCGGTGAATACGTTCCCGGGCCTTGTACACACCGCCCGTCACACCACGAGAGTTTGCAACACCCGAAGTCGGTGAGGTAACCTTTATGGAGCCAGCCGCCGAAGGTGGGGCAGATGATTGGGGTGAAGTCGTAACAAGGTAGCCGTATCGGAAGGTGCGGCTGGATCACCTCCTTTCTAAGGATATATGGAGCAGCGTACGTTTTCGTCTTGTTTAGTTTTGAAGGATCATTCCTTCAAGATATGTCTCTAGCGAGACAGGATTGTTCTTTGAAAACTAGATAACAATAAGTAATACATTCACATTGAATGCAATGCAAAGTTCATCACACATAGTGATTCTTTCTAAAGTAAGAAATGGTTAAGTTAGAAAGGGCGCACGGTGGATGCCTTGGCACTAGGAGCCGATGAAGGACGGGACGAACACCGATATGCTTCGGGGAGCTGTAAGCAAGCTTTGATCCGGAGATTTCCGAATGGGGAAACCCACTGCTCGTAATGGAGTAGTATCCATACTTGAATACATAGAGTATGAGAAGGCATACCCGGGGAACTGAAACATCTAAGTACCCGGAGGAAGAGAAAGCAAATGCGATTCCCTGAGTAGCGGCGAGCGAAACGGGAACAGCCCAAACCAAGAGGCTTGCCTCTTGGGGTTGTAGGACACTCTATACGGAGTTACAAAGGAACGATATAAGCGAAGAGGTCTGGAAAGGCCCGCCAAAGAAGGTAACAGCCCTGTAACTGAAATGTTGTTCTCTCCAGAGTGGATCCTGAGTACGGCGGAACACGTGAAATTCCGTCGGAATCCGGGAGGACCATCTCCCAAGGCTAAATACTCCCTAGTGACCGATAGTGAACCAGTACCGTGAGGGAAAGGTGAAAAGCACCCCGGAAGGGGAGTGAAATAGATCCTGAAACCGTGTGCCTACAAGTAGTCAGAGCCCGTTAATGGGTGATGGCGTGCCTTTTGTAGAATGAACCGGCGAGTTACGATCCCGTGCAAGGTTAAGCAGAAGATGCGGAGCCGCAGCGAAAGCGAGTCTGAATAGGGCGCATGAGTACGTGGTCGTAGACCCGAAACCAGGTGATCTACCCATGTCCAGGGTGAAGTTCAGGTAACACTGAATGGAGGCCCGAACCCACGCACGTTGAAAAGTGCGGGGATGAGGTGTGGGTAGGGGTGAAATGCCAATCGAACCTGGAGATAGCTGGTTCTCTCCGAAATAGCTTTAGGGCTAGCCTCAAGGTAAGAGTCTCGGAGGTAGAGCACTGATTGGACTAGGGGCCCCTACCGGGTTACCGAATTCAGTCAAACTCCGAATGCCGATGACTTATCCTTGGGAGTCAGACTGCGAGTGATAAGATCCGTAGTCGAAAGGGAAACAGCCCAGACCGCCAGCTAAGGTCCCAAAGTATACGTTAAGTGGAAAAGGATGTGGAGTTGCTTAGACAACCAGGATGTTGGCTTAGAAGCAGCCACCATTTAAAGAGTGCGTAATAGCTCACTGGTCGAGTGACTCTGCGCCGAAAATGTACCGGGGCTAAACGTATCACCGAAGCTGCGGACTGTTCTTACGAACAGTGGTAGGAGAGCGTTCTAAGTGCTGTGAAGTCAGACCGGAAGGACTGGTGGAGCGCTTAGAAGTGAGAATGCCGGTATGAGTAGCGAAAGACGGGTGAGAATCCCGTCCACCGAATGCCTAAGGTTTCCTGAGGAAGGCTCGTCCGCTCAGGGTTAGTCGGGACCTAAGCCGAGGCCGAAAGGCGTAGGCGATGGACAACAGGTTGATATTCCTGTACCACCTCCTCACCATTTGAGCAATGGGGGGACGCAGGAGGATAGGGTAAGCGCGGTATTGGATATCCGCGTCCAAGCAGTTAGGCTGGGAAATAGGCAAATCCGTTTCCCGTAAAGGCTGAGCTGTGATGGCGAGCGAAATTTAGTAGCGAAGTTCCTGATTCCACACTGCCAAGAAAAGCCTCTAGCGAGGTGAGAGGTGCCCGTACCGCAAACCGACACAGGTAGGCGAGGAGAGAATCCTAAGGTGATCGAGAGAACTCTCGTTAAGGAACTCGGCAAAATGACCCCGTAACTTCGGGAGAAGGGGTGCTTCTTAGGGTGTTAAAGCCCCGAGAAGCCGCAGTGAATAGGCCCAGGCGACTGTTTAGCAAAAACACAGGTCTCTGCGAAGCCGTAAGGCGAAGTATAGGGGCTGACGCCTGCCCGGTGCTGGAAGGTTAAGAGGAGCGCTTAGCGTAAGCGAAGGTGCGAATTGAAGCCCCAGTAAACGGCGGCCGTAACTATAACGGTCCTAAGGTAGCGAAATTCCTTGTCGGGTAAGTTCCGACCCGCACGAAAGGCGCAACGATCTGGGCACTGTCTCAACGAGAGACTCGGTGAAATTATAGTACCTGTGAAGATGCAGGTTACCCGCGACAGGACGGAAAGACCCCGTGGAGCTTTACTGCAGCCTGATATTGAATGTTGGTACAGCTTGTACAGGATAGGTAGGAGCCTTGGAAACCGGAGCGCTAGCTTCGGTGGAGGCATCGGTGGGATACTACCCTGGCTGTATTGACCTTCTAACCCGCTGCCCTTATCGGGCAGGGAGACAGTGTCAGGTGGGCAGTTTGACTGGGGCGGTCGCCTCCTAAAATGTAACGGAGGCGCCCAAAGGTTCCCTCAGAATGGTTGGAAATCATTCGCAGAGTGTAAAGGCACAAGGGAGCTTGACTGCGAGACCTACAAGTCGAGCAGGGACGAAAGTCGGGCTTAGTGATCCGGTGGTTCCGCATGGAAGGGCCATCGCTCAACGGATAAAAGCTACCCCGGGGATAACAGGCTTATCTCCCCCAAGAGTCCACATCGACGGGGAGGTTTGGCACCTCGATGTCGGCTCATCGCATCCTGGGGCTGTAGTCGGTCCCAAGGGTTGGGCTGTTCGCCCATTAAAGCGGTACGCGAGCTGGGTTCAGAACGTCGTGAGACAGTTCGGTCCCTATCCGTCGCGGGCGCAGGAAATTTGAGAGGAGCTGTCCTTAGTACGAGAGGACCGGGATGGACGCACCGCTGGTGTACCAGTTGTTCTGCCAAGGGCATCGCTGGGTAGCTATGTGCGGACGGGATAAGTGCTGAAAGCATCTAAGCATGAAGCCCCCCTCAAGATGAGATTTCCCATTCCGCAAGGAAGTAAGATCCCTGAAAGATGATCAGGTTGATAGGTCTGAGGTGGAAGCGTGGTGACACGTGGAGCTGACAGATACTAATAGATCGAGGACTTAACCTATATTCTAATGTGAAGCTTGAACATTGTTATCTAGTTTTGAGAGAACATTCTCTCCATCAGGTTTGGTGGCGATAGCGAAGAGGTCACACCCGTTCCCATACCGAACACGGAAGTTAAGCTCTTCAGCGCCGATGGTAGTTGGGGGTCTCCCCCTGTGAGAGTAGGACGCCGCCAAGCTTTTCTAAGGATCAGTTCCATACGGAACTGGTCTTTTTTGTGTTTTTGAGAGGTTTGACACCATATAAATGTGGAAATAATATTCTTAGTTGAGCGATTATCTTGAAAAATCGATCGAAAAAATTTATAGTAAGGTTAAAGTCAAATATAGTCAAAGTCAATGGAGGAGGAGGCGGAGTGGCACAAAATATTTCTGATATCATCGAGCAGTATTTGAAGGAAGTCTTGGATCAGAATGGTCGAGAAATATTAGAAATTAAGCGCAATGAAATTGCAGATAAGTTTCAATGCGTACCTTCACAAATTAACTATGTTATCAATACACGCTTTACGAGCGAGAGAGGCTATATCGTTGAAAGTAAGCGTGGCGGCGGTGGCTATATCCGTATCATTAAAGTCAAAATGAATGATGAAGTCGACTTATTGAACAACATTATTTCCCAAATATATCATCGTTTATCACAGGCTGCCTCTGATCATATCATCATGCGTCTTGTAGAAAATAACATTTTATCTGAAAGAGAAGCTAAGATGATGATCAGTGTCATGGACCGTTCTGTTTTGCACATTGATTTACCTGAACGAGATGAATTGCGGGCTCGGATGATGAAAGCGATGTTAAATGCTTTGAAATTAAAGTAAAGCGGGTGAAAAGATTGATTTGTCAAGAATGCAATGAGAGACCAGCCACTTTTCACTTTACGAAAGTTATAAATGGAGAAAAACAAGAAATGCACATATGTGAACAATGTGCAAAAGAAAACAGTGATTCATATGCTATGAGTGGAAACCAAGGTTTCTCGATTCACAACTTATTATCAGGCTTATTGAATATTGATCCTAGCTTCACCACAAGTGCTAATAAGGAATCATCCATTTTTCAAGAAGCGAGAGAAGTGGATCAATGTCCTAAGTGTGGCTTAACCTTTCAACAATTCAGAAAAACAGGCCGTTTTGGCTGTGCAGAATGCTATCGTTCATTTGATCAGTATCTGAACCCTGTTTTACGGAAAGTCCATAGTGGAAATACAGTCCATAATGGAAAAGTGCCTAAACGGATTGCCGGCAGTCTTCATGTCCGCCGGAAACTTGAGTTAATGCAGCAAGAGCTGAAGCAGTTGATTGAACAAGAAGAGTTTGAAAAAGCAGCGGAAGTTCGAGATCAAATTCGTGCATTAGAGCACGAGCAATCTCAGCAGAGGGAGGGAGATTAACAACATGTCGCTCCAGCATTTTATTCAAGACGCTTTAAGTCAATGGATGAAACAAAAAGGACCAGAAAGTGACATTGTTCTAAGCAGTCGAATCCGGCTAGCACGCAACCTAGAGCATGTTCGTTTCCCAACTCAGTTTTCTCAAGAAGAGGCTGAAGCTGTCCTCCAGCAATTCGAGCAAAAGTTTGCTAGCCAGGAAGTGAAGGACATCGGAAACTTTGTTCTGATTCGTATGAATGAAACGCAGTCTTTAGCAAAGAGAGTACTTGTTGAAAAACATTTGATCAGCCCAAACTTAGCTGAATCAAGATTTGGCGGTTGTTTGCTTTCTGAAAATGAGGAAATCAGTGTGATGCTGAATGAAGAAGACCATATTCGGATCCAATGCTTATTCCCAGGATTCCAACTAGCCAATGCATTAAAAGCGGCTAATCAGATAGATGACTGGATTGAAGAGCAAGTGGATTATGCGTTTTCGGAAAAGCGGGGATACTTAACAAGCTGTCCAACTAATGTAGGTACAGGTATTAGGGCATCGGTCATGATGCATTTACCAGCTTTAGCCCTCACAAGACAAATGAATCGGATTATTCCGGCCATTAATCAATTAGGTCTTGTAGTCAGAGGAATTTATGGTGAAGGCAGCGAAGCAATAGGGAACATCTTTCAAATTTCAAATCAAATGACACTTGGTCAATCAGAAGAAGATATTGTAGACGACTTAAATAGTGTGACCGCTCAGCTCATTGAACAAGAGCGATCTGCACGAAAGGCGTTATATCAAACATCTCAAATTGAACTTGAGGACAGAGTGTACCGTTCCTTAGGGATTTTGTCCAATTGTCGCATGATTGAATCAAAGGAAACAGCAAAGTGTTTGTCAGATGTGCGCCTTGGAATTGATTTAGGTATCATTAAGGGGCTTTCAAGTAATATACTGAATGAACTCATGATTTTGACTCAGCCTGGCTTTCTTCAACAGTACTCAGGAGGAGCTTTGGAGCCAAATGAACGAGATATAAAACGAGCAGCGATTATTAGAGAAAGGCTGCGTTTAGAAATGCATAGGAATGGACAGGAGGATGAAACGATATGATGTTTGGAAGATTCACTGAAAGAGCTCAAAAGGTATTAGCACTTGCACAAGAAGAAGCCATTCGCCTAGGCCATAAGAACATTGGTACTGAGCACATTTTACTTGGTCTAGTACGTGAGGGTGAGGGCATCGCCGCAAAAGCGTTAGAAGCACTGGGCCTTGTTTCAGATAAAATCCAAAAAGAAGTCGAAAGCTTGATTGGAAGAGGGCAAGAGGTGTCTCAAGCTATTCCTCATTATACGCCTAGAGCGAAGAAGGTCACTGAGCTTTCAATGGATGAAGCAAGAAAGCTAGGTCATTCCTATGTAGGGACAGAACATATTCTATTAGGTCTTATTCGCGAGGGAGAGGGTGTAGCTGCCCGCGTTTTAAATAACCTCGGAGTGAGCTTAAATAAAGCACGTCAGCAAGTTCTGCAGCTGCTTGGCAGCAATGAAACAGGTGCATCTGCCGCTGGCTCTAACAGCAATGCAAATACACCAACATTAGATAGCTTGGCAAGAGATTTAACAGCTATTGCGAAAGAAGACAGCTTGGACCCTGTCATTGGAAGAAGCAAAGAAATTCAGCGTGTCATTGAGGTCCTAAGCAGAAGAACAAAAAATAACCCTGTGCTGATTGGTGAGCCTGGTGTTGGTAAAACAGCCATCGCTGAAGGTCTTGCGCAGCAAATTATTCATAATGAAGTGCCTGAAATCCTGCGCGATAAACGAGTGATGACACTTGATATGGGAACCGTTGTAGCGGGAACGAAATATCGTGGTGAATTTGAGGATCGTTTGAAAAAAGTCATGGACGAAATTCGTCAGGCAGGAAATATCATTCTCTTCATTGATGAGCTTCATACACTCATTGGTGCTGGTGGAGCAGAGGGTGCGATTGACGCATCTAATATTCTCAAGCCATCCTTAGCACGTGGAGAGCTTCAATGTATCGGGGCGACAACGTTAGATGAGTACCGTAAATATATTGAAAAGGATGCTGCGCTTGAACGACGTTTCCAGCCAATTCAAGTGGATCAGCCATCTGTTGATGAAAGTATTCAAATCTTAAGAGGACTTCGAGATCGTTATGAGGCACATCACCGTGTGTCCATTACAGATGAAGCGATTGAGGCGGCGGTGAAGCTGTCTGACCGTTATATTTCTGATCGTTTCCTTCCAGATAAGGCGATTGATTTAATTGATGAGGCAGGTTCGAAAGTCCGCTTACGTTCTTTCACAACACCGCCTAACCTAAAAGAACTAGAGCAAAAGCTCGATGAAGTACGCAAGGAAAAGGATGCTGCTGTTCAAAGTCAGGAATTTGAAAAAGCAGCTTCTCTTCGAGATACGGAACAGCGTTTGCGTGAAAAAGTAGAAGTCACAAAGAAATCTTGGAAAGAAAAGCAAGGACAGGAGAATTCAGAGGTATCAGTGGATGATATCGCAATGGTTGTCTCTAGCTGGACGGGAGTGCCTGTTTCAAAAATTGCACAAACAGAAACAGATAAGCTTCTCAATATGGAACAATTGCTCCATTCTCGTGTGATTGGGCAGGATGAAGCGGTTGTCGCTGTAGCAAAAGCTGTGAGACGTGCGCGTGCTGGCCTAAAAGATCCAAAACGTCCAATCGGCTCCTTTATCTTCTTAGGCCCAACAGGGGTTGGTAAAACGGAGCTTGCAAGAGCACTCGCAGAGTCTATTTTCGGTGATGAAGAAGCGATGATCCGTATTGATATGTCTGAATACATGGAAAAACACTCTACATCTAGACTTGTTGGGTCACCTCCAGGCTATGTTGGCTATGAAGAAGGCGGTCAACTGACTGAAAAAGTGAGAAGAAAACCTTATTCTGTTGTGCTTTTAGACGAGATTGAAAAGGCACATCCAGATGTATTCAACATTTTGCTGCAAGTGTTAGAAGATGGCCGTCTGACTGATTCTAAAGGGCGTACCGTTGACTTTAGAAATACGATTTTGATCATGACATCCAACGTTGGAGCTAGTGAACTGAAGCGAAATAAATATGTTGGCTTTAATGTGCAGGATGAAGGACAAAATTACAAGGATATGAAAGGCAAAGTGATGGGCGAGTTGAAGCGTGCATTTAGACCAGAATTCATCAACCGTATTGATGAAATCATTGTCTTCCATTCACTTGAAAAGAAACATCTAAAAGAGATCGTGTCTCTCATGTCTGATCAATTGACGAAACGATTAAAAGAACAAGACCTTTCAATCGAATTGACGGAAGCAGCAAAAGCGAAGATTGCCGACGAAGGTGTAGATCTTGAGTACGGTGCGCGCCCGTTAAGAAGAGCGATTCAAAAGCATGTGGAGGATCGACTTTCTGAGGAGCTTCTGAAGGGTAATATTGAAAAAGGTCAACATATCGTATTAGATGTGGAAGATGGAGAAATTGTCGTAAAAACGACGGCTGCTACGAACTAATATAGTAAGAAAAAAGTGTGAGGCATACCAGTAAAGTGTATGCCTCCCTTTACTTATTTTCTGACCAGTATAAGGAGTTGTATTCTTCAATCTATGGCTAAGACAAAATCAAAATTTATATGCCAATCGTGCGGTTATGAGTCAGCCAAATGGATGGGGAAATGTCCAGGCTGCGGCACGTGGAACAGTATGACAGAAGAGGTCGTTCGCAAAGAGCCGGCAAACCGTCGAAGCGCTTTTAATCATTCTGTTCAAACCATTCAAAAACCTTCACCTATATCTGCAATTGAAACATCAGATGAACCCCGAATCAAAACGAATTTAGAAGAATTTAACCGAGTATTAGGAAGTGGAATTGTCAAAGGCTCTCTTGTTCTCATTGGCGGAGATCCTGGGATTGGGAAGTCCACATTATTATTACAAGTATCAGCACAGCTCTCAGACAAAAATCAGAATGTATTATACATATCTGGTGAGGAGTCCATTAAACAAACGAAGCTAAGAGCTGACCGCCTCGGCATAAAAAGCACCTCTTTACATGTTTTGGCTGAAACCGATATGGAGTATATAACGTCTGCTATACAAGAGATGAAACCCGCTTTTGTCGTGGTGGATTCGATTCAAACCGTTTATCAAAGCGATATTACGTCAGCTCCTGGGTCTGTATCTCAAGTGAGAGAATGTACAGCACAGCTGATGAAAATTGCCAAGACAAATGGTATTCCAATATTTATCGTTGGTCACGTGACCAAAGAAGGCTCGATCGCAGGTCCACGCCTTTTAGAGCATATGGTGGACACGGTTCTTTATTTTGAAGGCGAGCGTCATCATACGTTTCGTATCTTGCGTGCGGTGAAAAACCGATTTGGTTCAACGAATGAATTAGGGATTTTTGAAATGAGAGAGGAAGGGCTCACGGAAGTATTAAACCCATCCGAAATTTTCTTAGAAGAACGTTCGGCAGGTGTATCTGGTTCGTGTGTTGTTGCCTCAATGGAAGGAACAAGACCCGTTCTTGTCGAGATACAAGCATTAATTTCACCGACAAGCTTTGGGAATCCACGGAGAATGGCCACTGGCCTTGATCATAATCGTGTGTCATTGCTAATGGCCGTTTTAGAAAAACGTGTCGGACTGCTGCTGCAAAACCAAGATGCGTATTTAAAGGTCGCAGGCGGTGTGAAGCTTGACGAACCGGCGATTGATTTGGCCATTGCGGTCAGTATTGCTTCAAGCTTTAAAGACGCAGCGCCGCATCAAGCGGATTGCTTTATAGGAGAGGTCGGTCTGACGGGAGAAGTCAGAAGAGTATCAAGAATTGAACAGCGTGTGCAGGAAGCTGCGAAACTAGGATTTAAGCGAATGTTTATTCCTCAGGCGAATATAGATGGATGGAAAAAGCCGAGAGGGATTGAGTTAGTCGGTGTAGAAAATGTAGCGGAGGCACTTCGAATTTCACTAGGGGGATCATAGAAATGGAAAAAGAGAAAAAAGGAGCGAGAGAACTCGATCTCTTAGATATCGTACAGTTTGTGGCACCAGGGACACCTCTTCGGGCTGGGATCGAAAATGTCCTGAGGGCCAATACTGGCGGGCTCATTGTTGTTGGTTATAACGACAAAGTCAAGAGTGTTGTAGATGGAGGGTTTCATATTAACTCTGCCTTCTCCCCAGCACACTTATATGAATTGGCTAAGATGGATGGTGCCATTATTTTAAGCGATTCTGGTCAAAAGATCTTGTATGCGAACACACAGCTCATGCCAGATGCAACCATCCATTCATCGGAAACGGGCATGAGGCACCGTACTGCTGAACGTGTAGCGAAGCAGACAGGCTGCTTAATCATTGCGATTTCTGAACGGAGGAACGTCATTACCTTATACCAAGGGAATCGTCGTTATACGCTGAAAGATATTGGCTTTATTTTAACGAAGGCCAACCAAGCCATACAAACACTTGAGAAATATAAAACCATTTTAGATCACGCCATTTCTGCGCTAAGCGCCCTAGAATTTGAAGAGCTTGTGACCTTTGGTGATGTTTTATCCGTGCTGCATCGTTACGAGATGGTGCTTAGAATCAAAAATGAAATCAATATGTATATCAAAGAGCTCGGAACAGAAGGACATTTGATCCGTCTGCAAGTCAATGAACTGATTACGGATATGGAGCAGGAAGCGGCTTTATTTATTAAAGATTATGTGAAAGAAAAGATTAAAGATCCATATGTTCTGCTTAAACAGCTCCAAGATATGTCTAGCTTTGAGCTTTTAGATGACTCCATTCTGTACAAGTTACTTGGCTATCCAGCTTCTACAAATATTGACGAATATGTGTACACAAGAGGCTACAGATTGCTTCACAAAATCCCTAGACTGCCTATGCCAATCGTCGAAAACGTGGTTGAAGCGTTCGGTGTGTTAGATCGAATTATGGAAGCGGATGTACAAGATTTGGATGAAGTAGAAGGAATTGGAGAAGTAAGAGCGAAAAAGATAAAAAAAGGATTAAAAAGACTGCAAGAAAAACATTATATCGACCGCCAGCTATAAGGAGAGAAATTTTTCTTAAACACGGTTAAAAATGGATGAATATGGGTATATTAATGATGCTTTTGTTTTCTGTTGATTATGATAGGAAACTTAAACATATATCAATGTCAGGTGAGGGTGGATTGACAGATGAAAAATAAAGGAGGTGAAGGTATGTTAAAAAGAATCGTTCAGGCGTTTTTTATCATTTTTGGTGCAGTTGTAGGGATTTTTATCATTCCAGAGTTATTTCTGCTGTTAAATGTAAAGGACATACCTTTCATAACAAATGCTTACTCTTCAGCACTAATAGGAGCCGCTGTGTTCTTTATCATCGGCAAATGGTGCACAGGCTATGTGGTTAATTGGGTGAAATGGATCGAGGATTCTCTATTAAAGGCGCCTCTTCCTGATCTTATATCTGGAAGTTTCGGATTAGTATTTGGACTTATTCTAGCATATCTTATTGTAAACGTGATCCCGCTAAACAATATCCCATATCATATTTTTGGTACCATTATTCCGATTTTCCTGGCTTTCTTTTTAGGATACCTTGGATTTCAGGTAGGGTTTAAGAAGAAGGATGAAATGATGGGGCTGTTCTCCCGATCTGCAAAGGTCACCAAGAAAAAAGGAGCAGCTGATGATGAACCTGAAATAGAAGATAAAAAGCTGAAAATTTTAGACACAAGTGTTATCATTGATGGAAGAATCGCAGATATTTGTCAAACTGGATTCTTAGAAGGTGTCATGGTCATTCCTCAATTTGTGCTCGAGGAATTACAGCATATTGCAGACTCTTCTGATGTATTAAAGAGAAATAGAGGCCGAAGAGGTCTTGATATTTTAAATCGTATTCAAAAAGAATTAGATATCAAAGTTGAAATTTACGAAGGTGACTTTGAAGACATTCAAGAGGTTGATAGCAAGCTTGTGAAGCTCGCTAAATTAACTTCAGGTGTTGTTGTGACAAATGATTTTAATTTAAATAAAGTATGCGAACTTCAAAAAGTAGCAGTGTTAAACATCAATGATCTAGCCAATGCGGTGAAACCGGTTGTGCTACCTGGGGAAGAAATGAAGGTACAGGTCATTAAAGATGGGAAAGAGCATAACCAAGGTGTTGCTTACTTAGATGACGGTACGATGATTGTGGTCGAAGAAGGACGCAATTACATTGGAAAAGACATCGATGTGCTCGTCACAAGTGTGCTGCAGACTGCTGCTGGAAGAATGATTTTTGCGAAGCCAAAACTTCTGGAGAAGGCGCTCTAAAGGGAGAACGAACATGTATTATGAAGTAGTTATTCCGGCTGCGGGGCAGGGGAAACGAATGAAGGCCGGCCGCAATAAGCTTTTTATTGAGCTGAAAAGAATGCCGGTCATTATTCATACACTAAAGGTGTTTGACGCTCATTCGCAATGCAAACGCATGATCCTAGCGATCAATGAAGAGGAGCGTCAAGACTTTGAAAGGCTACTCAAGGTACACGCTTTTCAAACGCCTGTTTCACTTGTCACTGGCGGTGAAGAACGTCAGCAAAGTGTATACGAAGGATTAAAGGCTGTGAAAGATGCAGACATCGTGCTTGTTCATGATGGGGCAAGGCCTTTTATTAAGCATACACAGATTGACTTGCTCGTTAAAGCAGCGATTGAAAAAGGCTCCGCAGTTGTAGCGGTACCAGTGAAAGACACAATCAAACGCGTTCAAGAAGGCAAAGTGGAACAAACCATTGAACGTCAGAGCTTGTGGGCAGTCCAGACCCCACAAGCTTTTCGTCATTCTATTTTAAAAGAGGCGCATGAATATGCGGAGCGGACCGGCTTTCTTGGAACAGACGACGCCAGTCTTGTGGAACAATTACATGGTGAAAACGTGTATATTGTCCAAGGAGATTACACCAATATTAAGCTGACGACACCGGATGATTTATTGGTTGCCAAGGCAATTATGGATGCGGAAAGAGGGTACTAGATCATGTTGAGAATAGGACAAGGCTTTGATGTACATCAATTAACAGAGGGAAGACCTTTGATTATCGGCGGGGTCACCATCCCTTATGAAAAGGGGCTGCTTGGGCATTCAGACGCTGATGTACTGCTTCACACAGTGGCAGATGCCTGCCTAGGTGCGATTGCTGAAGGAGATATCGGCAGACATTTCCCAGACACAGATCCTGAGTTTAAGGATGCGGATTCTTTTAAATTACTGCAGCATGTGTGGGCACTAGTAAAGGAAAAAGGCTACACACTTGTGAATATTGATTGCACAATCATGGCGCAAAAGCCCAAAATGGCACCTTACATTCAACCAATGTGTGAGAAGATTGCAGAAGCGCTTGAGGCAGATGTCACACAGGTGAATGTGAAAGCAACAACGACAGAGAAACTTGGATTTACAGGAAGAGGCGAAGGAGTTGCCTCTCAGGCAACAGTGCTTCTTCAGAAAAAGTGAAATCCATTTTGATGAGAATGGGATTTGATGATAAAATACGTTTATAAAAAATTGGTGTCAGACAACATGATGCAGATGAAAGGAAGTTAAACTCATGGGAAATGAAGTGCGTGTTCGTTATGCACCGAGTCCAACTGGTCATTTACATATTGGGAATGCTAGAACGGCTCTTTTCAACTATTTGTTCGCACGCAGTCAAGGCGGCAAATTTATTATTCGAATCGAAGATACGGATCAAAAGCGTAATGTAGAAGGCGGAGAAGAAAGCCAGCTTCGCCACCTGCAATGGCTCGGTATTGATTGGGATGAGAGCATTGATAAAAATGGCGGCTATGGTCCTTACAGACAATCAGAGCGTAATGAGATTTACAAAAAATATTATGATGAGCTGCTAGAGAAAGACTTGGCGTATAAGTGCTATTGTACGGCTGAAGAGCTAGAGGAAGAGCGTGAAGCACAAATCGCCCGCAGTGAAATGCCTCGATATTCTGGTAAATGCAGCCATTTATCAAAAGAAGAAGAGGACAAGCTGATCGCTGAAGGAAGAGAGCCAAGTATCCGCTTCCGAGTGCCAAAAGGAGAAATCATCAAATTTGACGACATGGTCAAAGGCGATATTTCATTTGAAACAGACGGCATCGGTGATTTTGTCATTGTGAAGAAAGACGGCACGCCAACTTATAACTTCGCTGTAGCAGTGGATGATCATTTGATGAAAATGACTCACATTCTCCGCGGAGAGGATCACATTTCGAATACGCCTAAACAAATCATGATCTTCAACGCATTTGGCTGGGATGTTCCGCTATTCGGACATATGACGCTGATTGTGAACGAGAACCGCAAAAAATTAAGTAAGCGTGATGAATCCATTATTCAATTCATCGAGCAATATAAAAACTTGGGCTATTTACCAGAAGCCCTGTTCAACTTCATTGCACTACTTGGATGGTCTCCGGTGGGCGAAGAAGAACTGTTTACAAAAGAGCAATTCATCGACATTTTCGATGTAAACCGACTTTCTAAGTCACCAGCTCTATTCGATATGCATAAACTAAAATGGGTAAATAACCAATACGTGAAGGCACTTGATCTTGATCAGGTTGTTGCGTTAACACTTCCGCATCTTCAAAAGGCAGGCAAGGTAAGCGAGCAGCTGACAGAAGAAGAAAACACGTGGGTGCGCAAGCTTATTTCTCTGTATCACGAACAATTAAGCTATGGAGCAGAAATTGTTGAGTTAACAGAGTTGTTCTTTAAGGAGCAAATTGAGTATAATCAAGAGGCGAAGGAAGTTTTAGCAGAGGAGCAAGTACCAGAAGTTATGGCATCTTTTGCTGGTCAGCTTGAACGACTTGAATCTTTCACACCTGATGAAATCAAGGCTGCTATTAAAGCGGTACAAAAAGAAACAGGGCATAAAGGCAAGAAACTATTCATGCCAATTCGTGTGGCTGTCACAGGACAAACGCATGGCCCAGAACTTCCGCAAAGTATTGAACTACTAGGTAAAGAAACGGTATTAAACCGCATTAAGCAAATATAAGGAAATCGTTGCGAGGGAGAAGTACAATGTTTTCGTCCATCACAGAAAGAGTCTTCACCGGCTGAAAGAGACTTATGGGCAGAAGTTGGAAATGCACCCTCAAGACCCTTGAGGAACACGAGTACGTTAGTATGCAAGGGCGGTACCCTCCGTTATGGGATTAAGTTGAGAAGGCTGCAAAATGATGGCTTTCTAAACAGAGTGGAACCGCGTTTTCAAAACGTCTCTGTCATTTGGCAGAGGCGTTTTTTATTTGTCCAAAAAAAAGAGCAAGTCCTAAGAGAGATTGATGGGGAAGAACGGGGGGAGCATGTGTTTTTCAAAATGCTGAAAGAAGATATTGATACTGTGTTTGATCAAGATCCTGCTGCTAGAAGCTATATTGAAGTAGTGCTAACCTATTCAGGGCTTCATGCGATTTGGGCTCATCGTATCGCGCACGCATTTTATAAGCGTAAGCTGTACTTTCTTGCGCGGATCATTTCTCAGGTCAGCCGGTTTTTCACAGGGGTGGAAATTCACCCTGCGGCAACCATTGGCAGGCGCTTCTTCATTGACCACGGCATGGGAGTGGTGATTGGGGAAACATGTGAAATTGGAGACAACGTCACTGTTTTCCAAGGCGTGACACTAGGGGGAACAGGGAAAGAAAAGGGAAAGCGGCACCCGACCATTTTAGACGATGCCCTCATTGCGACAGGTGCAAAGGTGCTTGGTTCCATTACAGTCGGAAAAGGGGCCAAGATTGGTGCGGGGTCAGTTGTGTTAAAGGACGTACCAGACCATTCCACCGTTGTCGGTATACCTGGGCGAGTCGTCGTTCAAAATGGGAAGAAAATCAATCGTGATCTCAATCATCAAGATTTGCCAGATCCGATTTCCGATCGTTTCAAAGAATTGGAACGAGAAATGGAAAAGCTAAAAGGTGAGCTGGCTTCATTGAGCAGAAAGGAAGAACAATCATGACAATCAATATTTATAATACATTGACACGTAAGAAAGAAGAATTTGTCCCGCTTGAACCAGGAAAGGTCAAGATGTATGTGTGCGGACCAACCGTTTATAACTACATTCATATCGGGAATGCCAGACCTGCTATTGTTTATGACACTGTACGTAAGTATTTAGAATACAGCGGCTATGATGTGAACTTTGTCTCAAACTTTACAGATGTGGATGATAAACTCATCAAAGCAGCCAATGAACTCGGAGAAGATGTTCCGACGATTGCTGACCGCTTTATCCAAGCCTACTTTGAAGACGTCAGTGCACTAGGCTGCAAAAAAGCTGACCTTCACCCGCGAGTGACAGAAAATATGGATGATATCATTGCATTTATTGCGACATTGATTGAAAAAGGCTACGCCTATGAAGCGGATGGCGACGTGTATTACAGCACACGCTCATTTGAAGGCTACGGAAAGCTTTCTCACCAGTCGATTGATGAACTGAAGACAGGTGCTCGTATTCGTGTAGGTGAGAAGAAACGAGATGCACTGGACTTTGCTTTATGGAAGGCTGCAAAGGATCAAGAAATCTCATGGGATAGCCCTTGGGGCGAAGGACGCCCAGGCTGGCACATCGAATGCTCGGCCATGGTTAAAAAATATTTAGGTGATACGATCGACATTCATGCTGGCGGACAGGATTTAACCTTCCCTCACCATGAAAATGAAATCGCTCAATCCGAGGCTTTGACAGGGAAACCTTTTGCGAAGTATTGGATGCATAACGGATATATTAATATTGAGAATGAAAAAATGTCAAAATCACTTGGAAACTTTGTGCTCGTGCATGACATTGTGAAAGAACAAGATCCTGATGTGCTACGCTTCTTTATGTTGTCGGTTCACTACCGTCATCCAATTAACTACTCAATGGATTTACTAGAGAGTACAAAGAGTGCGTTTAACCGACTCAAAACGTCGTATGCTAATTTACATCATCGCCTCGAGAGCAGCACGAATATCACAGAAGACAATGCTGAATGGCTGGCGAAGGTTGAGGAGCAGCGTGCGACATTTATTTCTGAAATGAATGATGACTTTAATACGGCAAATGCAATTTCTGTTTTATTCGAACTTGCGAAACAGGCGAATTATTATATGGAAAATGATCATACTTCGGAGGAAGTGATCAAGGCATTTATCGGCTTATTCCAAGAAATCACGTCTGTTCTTGGCTTCTCATTAGAAGAAAAGCACACGCTTGACGAAGAAGTAGAAGCGTTAATTGAAAAACGCAATGAGGCTAGAAGAAATCGTGACTTTGCACTATCTGATCAAATTCGTGACCAGTTAAAGAGCATGAATATTGTATTGGAGGACACTCCTCAAGGTACTCGCTGGAAAAGAGGAGAATAGGTCATGTTGAATTTTGAAAAGCTGAAAGACGGTAAACAGTTGAACGGCCTTGCGCTTGCTTATATGGGTGATGCCATTTTTGAAGTCTATGTGAGGCATCACCTCCTCCAAACGGGGGCGACAAAACCAAATGAGCTGCACAAACGAGCAAGCAAGATTGTTTCAGCTAAATCTCAGGCAGCTATTTTATTTACGCTTCAGCAGCAAGGCTTTTTCACTGAAGCAGAAGAAGCAGTGCTGAAAAGAGGAAGAAATGCAAAATCAGGCACAGTGCCTAAAAACACAGACGTTCAAACGTATCGTTATAGTACGGCGCTTGAAGCGCTCATGGGTTATTTATTTATTGAAAAGCAGGACGAACGCTTAGAAGAGCTGATTAGTCAGGCGATTGAAATCGGAACGTCAGGGAGGAAGACAAATGAGTCAGCAACATGATTATGTGATTGGGAAAAATGCAGTGATTGAAACACTGAAGTCAGATCGGGAGTTATACAAGCTCTGGATGGCAGAAAACACTGTAAAAGGACAAGCCCAGCAGGTCATTGAACTCGCTAAAAAACAAAATATCACCATTCAGTATGTTCCGAGGAAAAAGCTTGATCAAATGGTAACAGGTCAGCACCAGGGAATCGTTGCACAAGTAGCAGCATATGAATATGCGGAATTGGACGATCTGTATCAAATCGCCGAAAAGCGGAATGAACAGCCGTTTTTTCTTATCTTAGATGAAATTGAAGACCCGCATAATTTAGGATCCATTATGCGTACAGCAGATGCTGTAGGTGCACACGGGATTGTCATTCCGAAAAGGAGAGCGGTCGGCTTAACGACAACCGTTGCCAAAGCATCTACTGGGGCGATTGAACATATTCCTGTTGCCAAGGTCACCAATCTTTCAAGAGCTCTTGATGAGATGAAAGAAAGAGGAATCTGGGTCGCGGGAACAGATGCGTCTGCCAAACAGGATTACAGACAATTTGATGGTACGATGCCGCTTGCTCTTGTGATTGGCAGTGAAGGAAAAGGGATTGGCCGATTGATCAAAGAAAAGTGTGATTTTCTGATTAAGCTGCCTATGGCCGGGAAGGTCACTTCGTTAAACGCATCAGTTGCCGCTAGTCTATTGATGTATGAAGTGTATCGAAAACGTTATCCGTTAGGAGAATAGAGATGGACATCCTCTTAGTCGATGGATACAACATGATAGGTGCATGGCCTCGGCTGCAGCACTTAAAGGAAAACAGCTTTGAAGAAGCCAGAGACGTGCTGATTCAAAATTTAGCAGAATATCAAGCATACACAGGGTATCGAGTCATTGTCGTATTCGATGCCCATATGGTCAAAGGAATCGAAAAAAAGCGGATCAACCACCGAGTAGAGGTCATCTTTACGAGAGAGAATGAAACAGCTGATGAGCGGATTGAAAAGCTGGCCCAGGATTTGAATAATGTTCGGACGCAAATTCATGTGGCGACCTCAGACTTCACAGAACAATGGGCAATTTTTGGGCAAGGAGCTCTTCGGAAGTCGGCTCGAGAGCTTTTGAGAGAGATTGAAGTGATCGAACGAAAGATAGAGACGAGAGTCAAAAAGATTACTTCTGATAAACCAGTATCCAAGATTGAATTGTCAGAAGATGTATTGAAAACGTTTGAAAAATGGCGGCGTGGGAATCTGGAATAGCTTGACGATATTTCAACCATTAATGTATAATATTTCTATCTAGGTGCGGTCGGGGGGATCGAAGTGAATCTAAACAACAGCAAGGGTAAATCCATCAGAGAGCAATTTTGCCAGTTGGAAGATGAACAAGTCATTGAAAGGGTTCATGTCGGAGATAGTGATGCGCTAGATTACTTAATAACGAAATACCGAAATTTTGTACGTGCAAAAGCAAGATCTTATTTCTTGATTGGAGCGGATCGAGAGGACATTGTCCAAGAGGGGATGATCGGACTTTATAAGTCTATCCGCGATTTCAGAGAGGACAAGCTTACTTCATTTAAGGCTTTTGCAGAATTATGTATTACCCGCCAAATTATCACCGCAATTAAAACAGCTACTCGCCAAAAACATATCCCATTAAATTCCTATGTATCATTAGATAAGCCAATATATGATGAAGAATCAGACAGAACATTGTTGGATGTCATTTCCGGTGCTAAAGCGCTTAACCCAGAAGATTTAATCATTAGCAAAGAAGAATTTGATGATATTGAAATGAAGATGGGTGAACTACTAAGCGAGCTGGAAAGAAAGGTTCTTGTGCTTTACCTTGATGGCAGATCCTATCAAGAGATTTCTGAAGATTTAAACCGTCATGTGAAATCAATTGATAACGCACTCCAAAGAGTAAAGAGAAAATTAGAGAAATATTTAGAGCTTCGCGAGATTAGTCTCTAATCAAACCTATATTGACAGCTTTTTCGACACTGTGATAAGGTACTAAGGAAATGATGTCGAGAAAATAGGTGTAAAAATGAGGAAAAAGATTACTCTAGCCTGTAAAGACTGCGGAAGCCGCAATTATACGACAATGAAAAGTGATGCTTCAGCAGCTGAAAGATTAGAAGTTAAGAAATATTGCAAGACTTGTAATTCACATAAAACACATTTAGAAACGAAGTAAGATTTGCGTTCTTTAATCTGTGGAGGTCTTTTACAATGCGTATTATCAGTTTCTTAAAAAGTGTCGGGAAAGAAATGAAGAAGGTCAGCTGGCCAAAGAAAAACGAAATGATTCGTTACACAATCACTGTTATTTTAACAGTCGTATTCTTTGCAATCTTTTTCTCTTTTCTTGATATAGGAATCTCACAATTAATCGAATTAATTCATTAATACTTGAATAATGGTCTGCTGAACGTGCTATAATAGATCATAATATGACTTGCCAAAAAACCCGTTTTACGGGTTTTTTCAATTGCTTGAAAATATTTACCGGTACTCGAGATTCGTCAAATAGACATTACGAAATGTGGGGAGGGAAGGACTGAATAGTCCTGAACGAAATGGAAAAGAATTGGTATGTTGTGCATACGTACTCTGGCTATGAAAACAAAGTAAAAGCGAACTTGGAAAAGCGTGTTGAATCAATGGGCATGCAAGATAAGATCTTCCGCGTTGTCGTACCAGAAGAAGAAGAAACAGATATTAAAAATGGTAAGAAAAAAGTTGTCAAAAAGAAAGTATTCCCTGGCTATGTCCTAGTGGAAATCGTGATGACTGACGACTCTTGGTATGTTGTTCGTAATACACCAGGTGTCACAGGATTCGTTGGATCAGCTGGATCAGGATCAAAGCCGACAGCGCTGCTGCCAGGCGAAGCTGAAACCATTCTGAAGAGAATGGGTCTTGAAGAACGCAAAACAGAAATCGACTTTGAATTGAAAGAAACAGTCAAGGTAATCGACGGACCATTTGCTAACTTCACAGGCTCTATCGAAGAGATTGATTACGATAAAAGCAAAGTCAAAGTATTCGTTAATATGTTTGGTAGAGAAACACCCGTGGAACTTGAGTTCACGCAGATCGATAAATTGTAATTCAAAAGAGCTTGAAATGAGTGTATAGAAGTGGTAATATAGCAAAGGTACGTCTTGAGTTCGCTCAAGATCGCTAGCTAGTTATTTCGTCATTCATATAAAGAATGAAGTTGTTGAGTGGGAGGGGGATTCCCCTATTACCACATCACGGACTTTAAGGAGGTGTGTCTCGTGGCTAAAAAAGTAGTTAAAGTTGTTAAATTGCAAATTCCTGCTGGAAAAGCTAACCCAGCTCCACCAGTTGGACCTGCACTAGGTCAAGCCGGTGTTAATATCATGGGATTCTGTAAGGAGTTTAATGCTCGTACAGCTGACCAAGCTGGTCTTATCATTCCTGTTGAAATTTCGGTTTTTGAAGACCGTTCATTTACATTTATTACTAAAACTCCACCTGCTGCAGTTTTACTTAAAAAAGCAGCTGGTATTGAGTCTGGTTCTGGTGAACCTAACCGTAATAAAGTGGCAACTGTTAAGCGTGATAAAGTACGCGAAATCGCGGAAACAAAAATGCCTGACTTAAACGCTGCTAGCGTTGAATCAGCTATGCGCATGGTTGAAGGTACTGCACGCAGTATGGGTATTGTCATCGAAGATTAATTTATTGTCTTGTTGGGTTGCGAGTTTGGTTTTGACAAGTTCGCAACCCTTATTCGTGGGAGGTTATTCCGCTAAAACCACATAAGGAGGATTTTTATAATGGCTAAAAAAGGTAAAAAGTATGTAGAAGCTGCTAAGCTGATCGAACGTACTAAAGCGTATGATGTAGCTGAAGCTGTTTCTCTTACAAAAAAAGCAAATACAGCGAAATTTGATGCGACTGTAGAAGTTGCTTTTCGTTTGGGCGTAGACCCTCGTAAAAACGATCAACAAATCCGCGGTGCAGTTGTACTTCCTAACGGAACTGGTAAAACTCAACGCGTTCTTGTGTTCGCTAAAGGCGAAAAAGCAAAAGAAGCAGAAGCTGCTGGAGCAGACTACGTTGGAGATTCTGATTACATCACTAAAATCCAACAAGGCTGGTTCGAATTCGATGTAATCGTTGCAACACCTGACATGATGGGTGAAGTTGGTAAGATCGGTCGTGTACTTGGACCAAAAGGTCTTATGCCAAACCCTAAAACAGGAACTGTTACATTCGAAGTAGAAAAAGCAATCAATGAAATCAAAGCTGGTAAAGTAGAATACCGCGTTGATAAAGCTGGTAACATCCACGCGCCAATCGGAAAGGTTTCTTTCGAGGACGAAAAGCTTGTTGAGAACTTTGCAACAATCTATGATACAATCCTTAAAGCAAAACCTGCAGCGGCTAAAGGTGTATACGTGAAAAACGTTTCTGTTACAACTACTATGGGCCCTGGCGTGAAAGTGGATCCATCTTCTTTCTCTGCAAAATAAATCTTGACTTATCACAATCGTTTTGATAATATCAAAATGTTGTAAAATAGAATATGTCCATTTATACCGTAGACAGCAGGGGCCTTATGGCTTAATTAACCCGCCGAGGTGTATATGTCACAGTCTTACGTTAACGTATGCTTGTATATACAGCCTCCATGTCTTAATGGAGGCTTTTTATATGGAGAACCGTTCGTTAGGAACGTGATGGCCTGATCGGTATAAGTGTTACACAAAGAATGTACAGGAGGTGTAACCATGAGCAATGCAATCGATACTAAAAAAGTTGTCGTTGATGAAATTACTTCTAAATTTAAAGACAGTATGTCTACTGTAATTGTAGATTACCGTGGTCTTTCAGTTTCTGAAGTGACTGAACTTCGTAAACAGCTTCGTGATGCTGGCGTAGAATTCAAAGTTTACAAAAATACTTTGACTCGCCGTGCAGTTGAACAAGTTGAACTAACGGGTTTAAACGATTTCTTAACAGGTCCAAACGCTATCGCATTCAGTAACGAAGATGTTATCGCACCTGCGAAAATCATCAACGAATTTGCGAAAAGCCACGAAGCTTTAGAAATCAAAGCTGGTGTCATCGAAGGAAACGTAGCGACTGTAGAAGAAGTGAAGGCTCTTGCGGAACTTCCGTCTCGCGAAGGCTTACTTTCTATGTTGCTTAGCGTTCTTCAAGCTCCAGTTCGTAACCTTGCTCTTGCTACTAAAGCAGTTGCAGAACAAAAAGAAGAACAAGGCGCTTAATGCGTACTTAACGTAAAAAACTTAAAATGGAGGAATTACAAATGGCTTTAAATATCGAAGAAATCATTGCTTCAGTTAAAGAAGCAACTGTACTTGAGTTAAACGACTTAGTAAAAGCAATCGAAGAAGAATTTGGCGTAACTGCTGCTGCTCCTGTAGCTGTAGCTGCAGCTGGTGGTGCCGCTGCTGAAGAGAAAACTGATTTTGATCTAGTACTTGCTGGTGCTGGAGATCAAAAAATCAAAGTTATCAAAGTGGTTCGTGAAATCACTGGTCTTGGCTTGAAAGAAGCTAAAGAACTTGTTGACAACACTCCAAAACCACTTAAAGAAGGTATTGCTAAAGAAGAAGCTGAAGAACTTAAAGCTAAGCTTGAAGAAGTTGGCGCTTCTGTAGAAGTTAAGTAATCTTCGCCTAATCTTTTGGGAAAGCTCGCTTTTACTGGCGGGCTTTTTCTTTTCTATTCTCCTGAAACGATTGAATCCAGAGGAGGTCCATTCATCATGAGTGACCACTATTATACGGAAAAGCCATCAGTGAAAAGCAATAAACAGACATGGGGCTTCACCTTGAGAAACCGTACCTTTACTTTTACAAGTGACAGTGGAGTGTTTTCTAAGAAAGAAGTCGACTTTGGTTCAAGGCTTTTAATTGAAGCTTTTGAAGAACCTGACGTGGATGGCGATGTCTTAGATGTCGGTTGCGGTTATGGACCGATTGGCTTATCGTTAGCAAACGAAATGACGAGCCGCACCATTCATATGATTGATGTGAACGAAAGAGCAGTCGAACTTTCAAAGGAAAACGCTAAACATAATCGCATTGATAATGTCCGCATCTATCAAAGTGATTTGTTCTCGAATGTTCATTCATCAGCTGCTTTTGCCTCTATACTGACCAATCCCCCAATACGGGCAGGGAAGAAAGTTGTACATGCGATCTTTGAAAAAAGTGCTGATCATTTATTGCCGGAAGGTGAGTTGTGGGTGGTTATTCAGAAAAAGCAGGGCGGACCATCTGCGATTGAAAAATTAGAACAGCTCTTTGGAGAAGTCGAGGTTGTATTGAAAAAAAAGGGCTACTATATTATCAAAGCTAAAAAAGTTTGACGCAGTTTCCTAGCTGTGTTAACATTATAAAATGCCAATGTGTATATTTTGCTTGATAGGCTTAAAAAATAACTATTTTGTATAAATTATGCATACTTGGGAAAACTAATAAAATCGGTATTTGTTTTTGGATGTGGTTTTCTTATTTTAGAAACCCTTTTTTCTTTTGTCTTGTAAAAGTATTTCTTTACTGACATTTGAAAGGCTGAAATACTTTTTACACATATAATACGCATGATTTGAGGGGTGAATCAGTTGACAGGTCAACTAGTTCAGTATGGACGACACCGCCAGCGCAGAAGCTACGCACGCATAAGCGAAGTGTTAGAATTACCAAATCTCATTGAAATTCAAACCTCTTCTTATCAGTGGTTTCTTGATGAGGGTCTTAGAGAGATGTTTCAAGATATATCCCCAATTGAGGATTTTACTGGTAACCTTTCTCTTGAATTCATTGATTACAGCCTAGGGGATCCTAAGTATCCTGTAGCAGAATCAAAAGAACGTGATGTAACTTACTCTGCTCCACTAAGAGTAAAAGTTCGTTTAATTAACAAAGAAACTGGAGAAGTAAAAGACCAAGATGTGTTCATGGGTGATTTCCCAATCATGACAGACACAGGTACTTTTATCATTAACGGTGCGGAACGTGTAATCGTTTCTCAGTTAGTGCGTTCTCCAAGTGTATATTTCAGTGGTAAAGTAGACAAAAACGGTAAAAAAGGTTTTACTGCGACTGTCATTCCAAACCGTGGCGCATGGTTAGAATACGAAACTGATGCGAAGGATGTAGTCTATGTACGCATCGATCGCACACGTAAGTTGCCGGTTACGGTTCTTTTGCGTGCTCTCGGCTTCAGCTCTGATCAAGAGATTCTTGACCTCATTGGCGAGAATGAATACTTACGCAACACGCTGGAAAAAGACAATACAGAGAATGCGGATAAAGCACTTCTCGAAATCTACGAGCGCCTCCGTCCTGGAGAGCCGCCAACTGTTGAAAATGCGAAAAGCCTGCTAGACTCTCGCTTCTTCGATCCGAAGAGATATGACCTAGCTAATGTTGGACGCTACAAGATTAATAAAAAGCTTCATATAAAAAATAGACTGTTCAATCAAAAATTGGCTGAAACGTTAGTTGACCCTGAAACAGGTGAAATTCTAGCAGAAAAAGGTCAAATTTTAGACAGAAGAGTTCTTGATAAAGTTCTTCCATACTTAGAAAACGGCATCGGTTTTAGAAAGCTTTATCCAAATGGTGGCGTAGTAGAAGATGAAGTAGAACTTCAATCTATTAAGATTTATGCACCGTCTGATCAAGAAGGCGAGCAAGTGATCAACGTGATCGGGAATGCATACGTAGAGGAAGCTGTGAAAAACATCACGCCTTCTGACATCATTGCATCGATCAGTTACTTCTTCAACCTTCTTCATGGTGTAGGTGACACAGATGATATCGATCACCTTGGTAACCGTCGCCTGCGTTCTGTAGGTGAGCTTCTGCAAAACCAATTCCGTATTGGTTTAAGCAGAATGGAGCGTGTTGTTCGTGAAAGAATGTCGATCCAAGACACAAACACGATCACACCTCAGCAACTGATCAACATCCGTCCTGTGATCGCTTCTATCAAAGAGTTCTTTGGTAGCTCTCAGCTTTCTCAGTTCATGGATCAAACAAACCCGCTTGCTGAATTGACGCACAAACGTCGTCTGTCGGCGCTTGGACCGGGTGGTTTGACACGTGAGCGTGCAGGAATGGAAGTTCGTGACGTTCACTACTCTCACTATGGCCGTATGTGTCCGATTGAAACACCAGAGGGTCCAAACATCGGTTTGATCAACTCTCTATCTTCATTTGCAAAAGTGAATCGCTTCGGCTTTATTGAAACACCTTACCGCCGGGTTGACCCTGAAACAGGTAAAGTGACACCGAGAATCGATTACTTAACTGCTGATGAAGAGGATAACTACGTTGTAGCACAAGCGAATGCTATATTAGGTGAAGATGGTTCGTTTATTGATGATAATATCATTGCTCGTTTCAGAGGGGAAAACACAGTTGTTCCTCGAAACCGCGTTGACTACATGGACGTTTCGCCAAAGCAGGTTGTTTCTGCAGCGACAGCATGTATCCCATTCTTAGAAAACGATGACTCTAACCGTGCTCTAATGGGAGCGAACATGCAACGTCAGGCTGTGCCTTTGATGCAGCCGGAATCACCGATTGTTGGTACAGGTATGGAGTATGTATCAGGGAAAGACTCTGGTGCTGCTGTTATCTGCCGCTACCCTGGTGTTGTAGAACGTGTTGAAGCAAAAAATATTTGGGTTCGTCGCTATGAAGACGTTGACGGACAACAAGTCAAAGGAAATCTAGACAAATACAGCTTGCTGAAATTTGTCCGCTCTAACCAAGGGACTTGCTACAACCAGCGTCCAATCGTAAGTGTTGGAGATGAAGTCGTAAAAGGAGAAATCCTTGCAGACGGTCCTTCAATGGAAAAAGGTGAATTGGCTCTAGGACGTAACGTCATGGTCGGCTTCATGACTTGGGACGGTTATAACTACGAGGATGCGATCATCATGAGTGAGCGCCTTGTAAAAGATGACGTCTACACGTCTATTCATATTGAAGAATATGAATCAGAAGCTCGTGATACAAAGCTTGGACCGGAAGAAATCACTCGTGATATTCCAAACGTTGGTGAAGATGCTTTACGCAACCTTGACGAGCGCGGAATCATCCGTATTGGTGCAGAAGTAAAAGACGGAGACCTTCTTGTAGGGAAAGTAACGCCTAAAGGTGTAACAGAACTAACAGCTGAAGAACGTCTATTACATGCAATCTTCGGTGAAAAGGCTCGTGAAGTGCGTGATACGTCTCTACGTGTTCCACACGGCGGCGGCGGAATTATCCACGACGTCA
Organism: Bacillus sp. FSL R5-0431; assembly: GCF_038002985.1. NCBI lineage: Bacteria > Bacillati > Bacillota > Bacilli > Caryophanales > Bacillaceae > Bacillus > Bacillus sp. FSL R5-0431. The sequence goes on from NZ_JBBOOG010000001.1 coordinate 127,762, forward strand.
AAGTCTTTAACCGTGAAGATGGAGATGAATTACCTCCAGGTGTAAACCAGTTAGTCCGCGTATACATCGTTCAGAAGCGTAAAATTTCTGAAGGTGACAAAATGGCCGGACGACATGGTAACAAAGGGGTTATCTCTAAAATCCTTCCAGAAGAAGATATGCCGTATCTTCCAGATGGAACACCGATTGATATCATGTTAAACCCTCTAGGGGTACCATCTCGTATGAACATCGGTCAGGTACTTGAACTTCATATGGGTATGGCTGCACGTTACCTTGGCATCCACATTGCGTCACCAGTATTCGATGGTGCGCGTGAGGAAGATGTTTGGGAAACGCTTGAAGAAGCAGGTATGTCCCGTGATGCGAAAACAGTCCTTTATGACGGTCGAACTGGTGAACCATTCGATAACCGTGTATCAGTCGGAATCATGTACATGATCAAACTGGCTCACATGGTTGACGATAAACTTCACGCCCGTTCAACTGGACCATACTCACTTGTTACGCAGCAGCCACTTGGCGGTAAAGCACAGTTTGGTGGTCAGCGTTTCGGAGAGATGGAAGTATGGGCACTTGAAGCTTACGGTGCAGCATACACACTTCAAGAGATCTTAACAGTTAAATCGGATGACGTTGTAGGTCGTGTGAAAACATACGAGGCCATCGTCAAAGGGGATAACGTCCCTGAACCAGGTGTCCCTGAATCATTCAAAGTGTTAATTAAAGAACTTCAAAGTTTAGGTATGGATGTCAAAATCCTATCTGGCGATGAAGAAGAGATAGAAATGAGAGATTTAGAAGACGATGAGGAAACGAAGAAAGCAGACGGATTAGCGTTATCTAATGACGAAGATGCTGCAGACCTCGCACCTGTCGATCTTGAACGTGACGCAGTCACAAAAGAATAGCAGAAACGATTAGAGCAAGTGACTAGGGTATAACCCGAAGATTAAAAGGGAGGTAGGCCCCTTGCTAGATGTGAACAATTTTGAGTATATGAACATCGGTCTCGCATCACCTGATAAAATCCGTTCTTGGTCTTTTGGTGAAGTGAAAAAGCCTGAAACGATTAACTATCGTACACTGAAACCTGAAAAAGATGGTCTCTTTTGTGAACGTATCTTCGGACCGCAAAAAGACTGGGAATGTCATTGTGGAAAGTATAAACGTGTTCGTTATAAGGGTGTTGTATGTGACCGTTGTGGTGTAGAAGTAACACGGGCAAAAGTCCGTCGTGAGAGAATGGGGCATATCGAACTGGCTGCCCCAGTTTCCCACATTTGGTATTTCAAAGGTATCCCAAGCCGTATGGGTCTTGTTCTTGATATGTCACCACGTGCGTTAGAAGAAGTGATTTACTTCGCTTCTTACGTTGTAACAGATCCGGGCAACACACCGCTTGAGAAGAAACAACTTCTTTCTGAGAAGGAATTCCGTGCTTATTTAGATAAATACGGTAATACGTTCCAAGCAGCTATGGGTGCAGAAGCAATCAATAAACTTCTTCAAGATATCGATCTTGTAAAAGAAGTAGATACACTGAAAGAAGAGCTGAAAACTGCTCAAGGACAGCGTCGTACACGTGCGATTAAACGTCTTGAAGTGCTAGAAGCCTTCCGTAACTCAGGAAACAAACCATCATGGATGATTCTTGATGTACTTCCGGTTATTCCGCCAGAATTACGTCCAATGGTCCAGCTTGATGGTGGACGTTTTGCTACTTCTGACTTAAACGACCTTTATCGTCGTGTTATCAACCGTAACAATCGTCTGAAACGTTTATTAGATCTTGGTGCGCCAAGCATCATCGTTCAGAACGAAAAGCGTATGCTTCAAGAAGCTGTCGATGCCTTGATTGATAATGGACGTAGAGGCCGACCAGTAACAGGACCAGGAAATAGACCATTGAAATCTCTTTCTCATATGCTGAAAGGGAAACAAGGACGTTTCCGTCAAAACTTGCTTGGTAAACGTGTTGACTATTCTGGACGTTCCGTTATCGTCGTAGGACCACATTTGAAAATGTATCAGTGTGGACTTCCGAAAGAAATGGCTCTTGAATTATTCAAACCATTCGTGATGAAGGAGCTTGTTGAAAAAGGTTTAGCTCACAACATCAAGAGTGCGAAGCGTAAAATTGAGCGCGTGCAGCCGGAAGTATGGGATGTTTTAGAATCAGTTATTCGTGAGCACCCAGTCTTACTAAACCGTGCACCGACTCTTCACAGACTTGGTATTCAAGCGTTTGAACCTACACTTGTGGAAGGACGCGCAATTCGTCTGCATCCACTTGTATGTACAGCCTACAACGCTGACTTTGACGGTGACCAAATGGCGGTTCACGTACCATTATCTGCTGAGGCTCAAGCTGAAGCTCGTATCTTAATGCTTGCTGCTCAAAACATTTTGAACCCGAAAGATGGAAAACCTGTTGTTACTCCATCTCAGGATATGGTGCTTGGTAACTACTACCTTACACTTGAGCGTAAAGGTGCTATCGGAGAAGGTATGGTCTTCAAAGATACTGACGAAGCCCTTCTAGCTTATCAAAATGGGTATGTGCATCTTCATACACGTGTAGCTGTTGCAGCTAGCTCGTTGAAGAATGTGACATTCACTGATGAACAGCGTTCTAAATTGTTGATTACAACAGTCGGAAAACTGATCTTTAACGAAATCTTACCGGAATCATTCCCTTACATGAATGAGCCGACAAAGAGCAATATTGAAGAAAAAACGCCTGACCGCTTCTTCCTTGAAAAAGGTGAGGATGTCAAAGCTGCGATCGAGAAACAAGAAATCAATGCGCCGTTCAAAAAAGGTATTTTAGGTAAAATCATTGCGGAAATCTTTAAGAGATTCCATATCACTGAGACATCTAAAATGCTTGATCGCATGAAAAATCTTGGTTTCAAATACTCTACTAAAGCGGGTATTACGGTTGGTGTGTCTGACATCGTCGTATTAGATGATAAGCAGAAGATCCTCGAAGAAGCACAAGCAAAAGTAGATAACGTCTTGAAGCAATTCAGACGTGGTTTGATTACTGAAGAAGAGCGTTACGAGAGAGTCATTTCGATCTGGAGTTCTTCTAAAGATGTCATCCAAGGTAAACTGATGAAGTCCCTTGATGAAGTCAACCCAATCTACATGATGAGTGACTCTGGAGCGCGTGGTAACGCATCTAACTTCACTCAGCTGGCTGGTATGCGTGGTCTGATGGCCAACCCGGCTGGACGTATCATTGAACTTCCGATTAAATCTAGTTTCCGTGAAGGTTTAACCGTATTGGAATACTTTATTTCCACTCACGGAGCGCGTAAAGGTCTTGCCGATACAGCCCTTAAAACAGCTGACTCAGGTTACCTCACGCGTCGTCTCGTCGATGTTGCACAGGATGTTATCATCCGTGAAACAGATTGCGGTACAGACCGTGGTATCTTGGCGAAGTCCATTAGAGAAGGAAATGAAATTATTGAGAAGCTTGAAGAACGTCTGATCGGACGTTTTGCAAGAAAACCAATTGTTCATCCTGAAACGGGCGAAGTCATTGTGGACGAAAACGAACTAATTGATGAAGATAAAGCACTTGAAGTAGTTGAAGCAGGAATTGAGGAAGTATGGATCCGTTCTGCATTTACATGTAACACGCCTCATGGTGTATGTAAACGATGCTACGGCCGTAACCTTGCAACTGGTACTGACGTTGAAGTCGGTGAAGCAGTTGGAATCATCGCTGCTCAATCAATCGGTGAGCCAGGAACACAGCTTACAATGCGTACGTTCCACACCGGTGGGGTAGCAGGAGACGATATCACACAAGGTTTACCTCGTATCCAAGAGCTATTTGAAGCTCGTAATCCGAAAGGGCAAGCGACCATTTCTGAAATTGATGGTGTCGTTGCTGAAATTAACGATGTTCGTGACAAGCAGCAGGAAATTGTGGTTCAAGGCGACGTTGAAACTCGTTCTTACACAGCTCCTTACAATGCGCGTCTGAAAGTTGTTGAAGGTGACAAAGTCACTCGTGGTCAAGTACTGACAGAAGGTTCGATCGATCCGAAAGAACTTCTTAAAGTGACTGACATGACAGCTGTTCAAGAATATCTGCTTCATGAAGTACAAAAAGTATACCGTATGCAAGGGGTAGAAATCGGAGATAAGCACGTTGAGGTAATGGTTCGCCAAATGCTTCGTAAAGTGCGTGTCGCTGATGCAGGGGATACAGATGTATTACCAGGCACACTTCTTGATGTACATCAATTCACTGAAGCGAACAAAAAAGTACTATTCGAAGGCAAACGTCCTGCAACAGGCCGTCCAGTTCTTCTTGGTATTACAAAAGCATCGCTTGAAACAGACTCATTCTTGTCTGCGGCATCCTTCCAAGAAACGACTCGTGTCCTAACAGATGCGGCGATCAAAGGAAAACGTGATGAACTGCTTGGCTTGAAAGAGAATGTTATCATCGGTAAACTTGTTCCAGCTGGAACAGGAATGCCAAACTACCGTAAAGTTAAGCCGGTTTCACAAGTGCAGCCGTCTGACGATATGGTTCCTGTAGAGTAATCTTTCTCGTGAGATTCCTATAAAATCATCAAAAAATGGTGAAGGATGTCAAGATAATCTGTCATATGATATTGACATCCTTCTGCCATGATGATAATATAACCAAGGTGCTCAAAATAAAACCTGTTACTTTGGAGGATATTCGATGTCTTATGATAAAGTATCACAGGCTCAATCCATTATTATTGGTACGAAGCAAACAGTAAAAGCTCTGAAACGAGATTCAGTAAAGGAAATCGTCGTAGCGAAAGATGCTGATCCTGCTTTAACAGCTAGTGTAATAAAACTAGCGCAAGAGAAGGGTGTAGACATTTTAGTGGTAGATTCCATGAAAAAGCTCGGCAAAGCCTGCGGAATTGAAGTTGGGGCAGCAGCTGTTGCCATTATGTTATAGCGTACTTGTTTTGTTTTTGCATGTGTAAATGCAAAAGCATTGTTTTTTGCCTTTTGATGAACCACCTGGGTATGTGGGTTATAAAAAAAAGCAACGAAGGGAGGAATAACAACATGCCTACAATTAATCAGCTAATACGCAAAGGACGCGTGAGTAAAGTTGAAAACTCAAAGTCTCCTGCACTTAACAAAGGATACAACAGTTTCAAAAAAGAGCACACTAACGTAACATCTCCACAGAAGCGCGGGGTTTGTACTCGTGTCGGTACAATGACACCGAAAAAACCAAACTCAGCACTACGTAAATATGCTCGTGTACGTTTGTCTAACCTGATTGAGGTAACAGCTTACATTCCTGGTATCGGACATAATCTACAAGAGCACAGTGTAGTACTTATCCGTGGCGGACGTGTAAAAGACTTACCGGGTGTACGTTACCACATCGTTCGTGGTGCGCTTGATACTGCCGGAGTTGACGGTCGTATGCAAGGACGTTCTAAATACGGAACAAAACGCCCTAAACAAAGCAAATAATACAAACAAACATAAGGGTTTTTAGAAGTTGATATCAGATCAGTGGAGTCAGGCAACTGACAATGATATTGAGATGAGAGACAGATAGAAATCCTTTTAAATGAGAAGGGAGGCTATCAGATGCCACGTAAAGGTCCTGTAGCAAAAAGAGACGTATTGCCAGATCCAATTTACAATTCTAAACTTGTATCTCGTTTGATCAACAAAATGATGATCGACGGTAAAAGAGGAAAGTCACAAACAATTCTCTACAAGTCATTTGATATCATCAAAGAACGTACTGGTAATGAAGCGATGGAGGTTTTCGAACAAGCCTTGAAAAACATCATGCCAGTTCTTGAAGTTAAAGCACGTCGTGTAGGTGGAGCCAACTACCAAGTTCCTGTAGAAGTTCGCCCAGACCGTCGTACTACTTTAGGTCTTCGCTGGTTAGTAAACTACGCTCGTCTTCGTGGAGAAAAAACGATGGAAGAGCGTCTTGCTAACGAAATCCTTGACGCAGCTAACAACACTGGTGCTGCTGTTAAGAAACGTGAAGATACACACAAAATGGCAGAAGCGAACAAAGCATTCGCTCACTACCGCTGGTAGGATTTATACCAAACTAAAAAAACTATTCCCTAATAAGGAAGGAGAAATTACCCAATGGCAAGAGAGTTCTCCTTAGACAAAACTCGTAATATTGGTATCATGGCTCACATTGATGCCGGTAAAACGACAACGACTGAGCGTATCTTATACTACACTGGTCGTATCCATAAAATTGGCGAAACTCACGAAGGAGCTTCCCAAATGGACTGGATGGAGCAGGAGCAAGAACGTGGTATTACAATCACTTCTGCTGCTACTACAGCACAATGGAAAGGTTACCGTGTAAACATCATCGATACACCAGGACACGTAGACTTCACTGTTGAAGTTGAACGTTCTTTACGTGTACTTGATGGTGCGGTTGCTGTTCTTGATGCACAATCAGGTGTAGAGCCACAAACTGAAACAGTTTGGCGCCAAGCAACAACTTACGGAGTACCTCGTATCGTATTCGTTAACAAAATGGATAAAACCGGTGCGGACTTCCTTTACTCTGTAAGCACATTAAGAGATCGTCTTCAAGCGAACGCTCATGCAATTCAATTGCCGATCGGCGCTGAAGATCAATTCGAAGGAATCATCGACCTTGTAGATAACGTAGCATACTTCTACGAAGATGACCTTGGAACTCGCTCTGATGCACAAGAAATCCCTGCTGAGTATAAAGACAAAGCTGAAGAGCTTCGCAACAGCCTAATTGAAGCTGTCGCTGAGCTTGACGAAGAGCTTATGGAAAAATACCTTGAGGGTGAAGAAATTACAATTCCTGAATTGAAAGCTGCAATCCGTAAAGGAACGTTGAATGTTGAATTCTATCCAGTTCTTGTTGGATCTGCTTTCAAAAACAAAGGTGTTCAGCTTGTACTTGACGCTGTGCTTGATTACCTTCCTGCACCAACTGATGTTGCTGCAATCAAAGGTACCTTGCCAGATTCAAATGAAGAGGTTGTACGTGAGTCTACTGATGACGCACCATTCGCAGCCCTTGCTTTTAAAGTAATGACTGACCCTTATGTTGGGAAACTAACTTTCTTCCGTGTATACTCTGGAACACTTGATTCTGGTTCTTACGTGAAGAACTCTTCTAAGAACAAGCGTGAACGTGTTGGACGTATCCTTCAAATGCACGCAAACAGCCGTGAAGAAATCTCTACTGTATATGCAGGGGATATCGCAGCAGCTGTAGGTCTTAAAGATACATCAACTGGTGACACTCTTTGTGACGAGAAAAGTCTTGTTATCCTTGAGTCTATGGAATTCCCAGAGCCAGTTATCGATGTAGCAATCGAGCCTAAGTCTAAGGCTGACCAAGATAAAATGGGTATCGCTTTAGCTAAACTAGCTGAAGAGGATCCAACATTCCGTACACAAACAAACACTGAAACTGGTCAAACGATCATCTCTGGTATGGGTGAGCTTCACCTTGATATCATTGTTGACCGTATGAAGCGTGAGTTCAAGGTTGAAGCTAACGTAGGAGCTCCTCAAGTTGCGTACCGTGAAACATTCCGTTCTGGTGCAAAAGTTGAAGGTAAATTCGTACGTCAGTCTGGTGGACGCGGTCAGTTCGGACACGTTTGGATCGAATTCGAACCAAACGAAGAAGGCGCAGGCTTCGAATTCCAAAATGCAATCGTCGGTGGGGTTGTTCCTCGTGAATACATTCCAGCTATTCAAGCAGGTCTTGAAGATTCACTTGAAAATGGTGTATTAGCTGGATTCCCATTAATCGACATCAAAGCAAAATTATTTGATGGATCTTACCACGATGTTGACTCTAACGAAATGGCGTTTAAAATTGCTGCATCTATGGCATTGAAAAATGCTGTCAGCAAATGTAACCCAGTTCTACTTGAGCCAATGATGAAAGTGGAAGTCGTTATCCCTGAAGAATACATGGGAGACATCATGGGTGATATCACATCTCGTCGTGGACGTGTAGAAGGTATGGAAGCTCGCGGTAACGCTCAAGTTGTTCGCGCGATGGTTCCACTTTCTGAAATGTTCGGATATGCAACTGCACTCCGTTCTAATACACAAGGACGCGGTACTTTCACTATGCACATGGATCACTACGAAGAAGTGCCTAAGAGCATCAGTGAAGAAATCATCAAAAAAAATAAAGGTGAATAATTGATTTTGCCTTTAAACTAAAGTATAACTACTATTGAAGATCAGAAAGTGAGAGGTAACTCTTCACTTTCTATCACTCTATACCAAATACAATGAACCTTTAAGGAGGATTTTTAGAATGGCTAAAGAAAAATTCGACCGTTCCAAATCGCATGCTAACATTGGTACAATTGGACACGTTGACCATGGTAAAACAACTCTAACTGCTGCTATCTCAACAGTTCTTCATAAGAAATCTGGTAAAGGTACGGCTATGGCTTATGACCAAATCGATGGTGCTCCAGAAGAGCGCGAGCGTGGAATCACAATCTCAACAGCACACGTTGAGTATGAAACTGAAACTCGTCACTATGCACACGTAGACTGCCCAGGACACGCTGACTATGTTAAAAACATGATCACTGGTGCTGCTCAAATGGACGGCGCGATCTTAGTAGTATCTGCTGCTGATGGTCCAATGCCACAAACACGTGAGCACATCCTACTTTCTCGTAACGTAGGTGTACCATACATCGTAGTATTCCTTAACAAATGTGACATGGTTGACGATGAAGAGTTACTTGAACTTGTTGAAATGGAAGTTCGTGACCTTCTTTCTGACTATGACTTCCCTGGTGACGATGTACCTGTTATCAAAGGTTCTGCTCTTAAAGCTCTTGAAGGTGATGCTGATTACGAAGCAAAAATCTTTGAACTTATGGATGCGGTTGATGAGTACATCCCAACTCCAGAGCGTGACACTGAGAAGCCATTCATGATGCCGGTTGAGGACGTATTCTCAATCACTGGTCGTGGAACAGTTGCTACTGGTCGTGTTGAGCGTGGACAAGTTAAAGTCGGTGACGAAGTTGAAATCATCGGTCTTCAAGAAGAAAACGGTAAAACAACTGTTACAGGTGTTGAAATGTTCCGTAAGCTTCTTGACTATGCTGAAGCTGGTGACAACATCGGTGCACTACTTCGTGGTGTATCTCGTGAAGATATCCAACGTGGTCAAGTACTTGCTAAACCAGGTACAATCACTCCACATAGCCGTTTCAAAGCTGAAGTTTATGTACTTTCTAAAGAAGAGGGTGGACGTCATACTCCATTCTTCGCTAACTACCGTCCGCAGTTCTACTTCCGTACAACTGACGTAACTGGTATCGTACATCTTCCAGAAGGTACTGAAATGGTAATGCCTGGCGATAACACTGAGATGGAAGTTGAACTTATCTCTACTATCGCTATCGAAGAAGGAACTCGTTTCTCTATCCGTGAGGGTGGACGTACTGTAGGTTCTGGCGTCGTTTCAACTATCATTAAGTAATAAAACATATAAAAGAGACTCCTTGCAAAAGGGTCTCTTTTTTTGCTTTTCCAGATCAGAACGGCTACTATAAGCTATAGAATCTAATTGGAACCGAGAGGATCACTGGAATGGCGAAGATATATTTGAAGAAATGGTTAATCGGCGGGGTTGACCAATGGATTATGATCAAAGAAGATCACACAAATGAAGCGAAGCCTGTTCTTTTATTTTTACACGGTGGGCCCGGCTCCGCTCAAATCAGCTATATCGACTCGTTTCATGAGGAACTTAATCAAGATTTTACAGTAGTTCATTGGGATCAGCGAGGCGCGGGACTTTCCTATCAAAAGAATCTCCCCGATACTTCCATGACCATTCAGCAATTTATTGAAGATACGATTGAACTGACAGAGAAAGTCCTTTCATATCTAGGTCAATCAAAATTGTACATCGCAGGATATTCATGGGGATCACTAATCGCCATACAAGCAGTACATAAGCGTCCAGATCTATATCATGCTTATTATGGAATTAGTCAGGTAGTAGATGTATTAAAAGAAGATATTGTGTCGTACGAGCTCCTTTTGGAGAAATACCATCGGAATCGGTTGTTTACTTGGTGCCTGCGATTACTGACGCCTCCTCCGTGGAAACGAATATCAGCTCATGCACTGTTCTCTCTCTATAAAGAGCTCGGAAGCGTAGGTCTCACACATAGGTGGAGGCCGCTTATTCAAATGCTGCGCGGATTTCTTTTTAGTAAGGAATATCAGCTGAAAGATAAGTGGAAGTTCCTTAAAGGACAGAAGTTTAGTCAGGACATGCTATGGGATGAATTGATGAATGAGAGCATTGAATACCGAGTTTCTACTATATTAATACCTTGCTACTTTATCATTGGTGCATATGACATGATTACACCAGCTGCTGTATCAAAACCATATGTTGATCAATTAACAGCACCAATCAAAGAATGGTTCACCTTTAAAGAATCTGCACATTCCCCGCATCTAGAAGAACCAGAAGAATTTATCCGTACCATAAAAAAGACTGCTGTACATCATCTTCAGGGAAAGCTTGATTTATAGGCTGAACCCCTGTATAATATGAAAAGTGTGCAAATCATAAATTTATCCGATTTATTATTGCAACACGCAGGCCAATTTGGTACAATAGTGCATGTTGGTCTTTGACTGCGATGAAGTGAGAGGTTGCTGACACACCCGGCCGCTTTGCCATGGCAAGGTGATCAGGTTTTTCTCACGGAGAACTGTCTAACGTAAGTAGGCGAAAAGGAGGGAAAATAATGGCAAAACAAAAAATTCGTATTCGTTTAAAAGCATATGATCATAGAATTCTTGATCAATCTGCTGAGAAGATTGTTGAAACGGCTAAGCGTTCTGGTGCTAGTGTATCTGGTCCAATCCCGCTTCCAACTGAAAAATCAGTTTACACAATCCTTCGTGCGGTGCATAAGTACAAAGATTCTCGTGAGCAATTTGAGATGCGTACTCACAAACGTCTAATCGACATCGTGAATCCAACTCCACAAACAGTTGATGCACTTATGCGTTTAGATTTACCATCTGGTGTAGATATCGAAATCAAACTTTAATTCAAATAGAATACACATATTATAGGAGGTGTGACTAATGACCAAAGGAATCTTAGGTAGAAAAATTGGTATGACGCAAGTATTCGCAGAAAACGGTGATCTTATCCCTGTAACTGTTGTTGAGGCTGCTGCTAACGTTGTTCTTCAAAAGAAGACTACTGACACGGATGGCTATGAAGCAATCCAAATCGGTTTTGATGACAAACGTGAAAAGCTTTCTAACAAACCAGAGAAGGGCCACGTTGCTAAAGCGGAAACTGCTCCTAAGCGCTTCGTAAAAGAATTACGCGGTGCGGAGTTAGATGCGTATGAAGTTGGTCAGGAAGTCAAAGTTGATATTTTCGCAAATGGAGATATCGTAGATGTAACAGGAACATCAAAAGGTAAAGGATTCCAAGGGGCTATCAAGCGCCACGGACAATCACGCGGACCAATGACTCACGGTTCACGTTACCACCGTCGTCCTGGTTCAATGGGACCTGTTGATCCAAACCGAGTATTCAAAGGTAAACTTCTTCCAGGTCGTATGGGCGGAGAGCAAATCACTGTCCAAAACCTTGAGATCGTTAAAGTTGATGCAGAACGCAATCTACTATTGATCAAAGGAAATGTACCAGGAGCTAAAAAATCTCTAGTAACTGTAAAGAGTGCAGTTAAATCTAAATAACTCTCTTAGGAAAGGAGGAAACAAGTCATGCCAAAAGTAGCATTATTTAACCAAAACGGTTCTACTAACGGTGAAATCGAATTAAACGCTTCTGTGTTTGGAATCGAGCCAAACGAAAGCGTAGTATTCGATGCTATTCTTATGCAAAGAGCTTCCTTACGTCAAGGAACTCATAAAGTAAAAACTCGTTCTGAAGTACGTGGCGGAGGTCGTAAGCCTTGGAGACAGAAGGGTACAGGTCGTGCTCGTCAAGGTTCTATTCGTTCACCACAATGGCGCGGAGGCGGTATCGTATTCGGTCCAACACCACGCAGTTATTCATATAAATTACCTAAAAAAGTTCGCCGCTTGGCTATCAAGTCAGTATTGTCTTCTAAAGTAATCGACAACAACATGATCGTTCTTGAAGATTTGACTCTTGATGCAGTGAAAACGAAAGAATTCGCAGGCATCCTTAAAGGATTATCTGTTGAGAAGAAAGCGTTGATCGTCACTGCGGATGCAAACGAAACAGTTGCTTTATCTGCTCGTAACATCCCTGGAGTAACAGTTGTTGAAGCTAACGGTATCAACGTTCTTGACGTTGTCAACCACGACAAACTTCTGATCACTAAAGCAGCGGTTGAAAAAGTAGAGGAGGGACTTGCATAATGAAAGATCCTCGTGATGTTCTAAAGCGCCCTATCATTACTGAACGTTCTGCTGATCTAATGACAGAGAAGAAGTACACGTTCGAAGTTGATGTCAGAGCTAACAAAACAGAAGTGAAAGACGCTGTTGAAGAAATCTTTGGAGTGAAAGTTGAGAAAGTCAACGTTCAAAACTACAAAGGAAAATCTAAACGCGTTGGACGCTACACTGGTATGACTAGCCGTCGCAGAAAAGCGATCGTGAAATTAACTGCTGACAGCAAAGAAATCGAAATTTTTGAAGCGTAAATCTTAAAAAGAAGGAGGGAAATTCAAAATGGCGATTAAAAAGTATAAACCAACCAGTAATGGTCGTCGTGGCATGACTACTTCAGATTTTGCTGAAATCACGACTGACAAACCAGAAAAATCGTTGCTTGCACCGCTTCACAGAAAAGGCGGACGTAACAACCAAGGTAGATTGACTGTTCGTCATCAAGGTGGCGGTCATAAACGTCAATACCGTATCATCGACTTTAAGCGTGATAAAGACGGTATACCTGGACGCGTTGCTACAATCGAGTATGATCCAAACCGTTCAGCGAACATCGCTCTTGTAAACTATGCAGATGGTGAGAAACGTTACATTCTTGCTCCGAAAGGAATCCAAGTTGGTACTGAAGTTACTTCTGGACCAGAAGCTGACATCAAACCAGGTAATGCTCTTCCACTTATCAACATCCCAGTTGGTACAGTTGTGCATAACATTGAATTAAAACCAGGTAAAGGTGGACAATTAGTTCGTTCTGCTGGTACTTCTGCTCAAGTTCTTGGTAAAGAAGGTAAATACGTTCTTGTACGTTTGAACTCAGGAGAAGTTCGCATGATTCTTTCTGCTTGCCGTGCGACTATCGGTCAAGTTGGAAACGAGCAACACGAATTAATTAACATCGGTAAAGCTGGACGTTCTCGCTGGAAAGGCGTACGCCCAACAGTTCGTGGTTCTGTAATGAACCCTAACGATCACCCACACGGTGGTGGTGAAGGACGCGCTCCAATCGGACGTAAATCACCAATGTCTCCATGGGGTAAACCGACTCTTGGATTCAAGACTCGTAAGAAAACCAACAAGTCTGATAAATTCATTGTACGTCGTCGTAAAAACAAGTAACGGGGTTGTCTACGGTTCATTTAGGACCGTAGTTCAATCACGAAGGGAGGTTCCACAATGGCTCGCAGCTTAAAAAAAGGACCATTTGTTGATGATCATTTGATGGCTAAAGTCGAGAAATTGAATGAAACTGACAAAAAGCAAGTCGTAAAAACTTGGTCTCGTCGTTCTACAATTTTCCCACAATTCATCGGTCACACAATCGCTGTCTATGACGGACGCAAACATGTACCTGTTTTCATTTCTGAAGATATGGTAGGTCACAAATTGGGCGAATTCGCACCAAGCCGTACTTACAAAGGTCATGCTAGTGACGATAAAAAAACAAGACGCTAATGAGAGGAGGCTTTTAAATGCAAGCTAAAGCTGTCGCAAGAACAGTCCGTATTGCTCCTCGTAAAGCACGTCTAGTAATGGACCTGATCCGAGGTAAGCAAGTAGGAGAAGCAGTTTCTATCTTAAACCTTACACCTAAGGCTGCTTCACCAATTATTGAAAAAGTATTAAAATCTGCTATCGCAAACGCTGAGCACAACTACGAGTTGGACGCTAACAGCCTAGTGATTACTCAAGCATTCGTTGACGAAGGTCCAACACTTAAGAGATTCCGTCCACGTGCTATGGGTCGTGCGAGCGCAATTAACAAACGTACTAGCCACATTACAATCGTTGTATCAGAAAAGAAGGAGGGATAATCCGTGGGTCAAAAGGTAAATCCAGTAGGTCTTCGTATTGGCGTCATTCGTGATTGGGAATCTAAATGGTTCGCAGGAAAAGATTACGCTGACTTCTTACATGAAGACTTGAAAATCCGTGAATTCATCAGCAAGCGTTTGTCTGACGCGTCTGTTTCTAAAGTAGAAATCGAACGTGCTGCAAACCGCGTAAATATCACAATCCACACGGCTAAACCAGGTATGGTAATTGGTAAAGGCGGATCTGAAGTTGAAGCACTTCGTAAAGCTCTTAACAGCCTAACTGGCAAACGTGTACACATCAACATTCTTGAAATCAAGAGAGCAGATCTTGATGCTCAGCTAGTTGCTGAAAACATCGCTCGTCAACTTGAAAATCGTATTTCATTCCGTCGTGCACAAAAACAAACAATCCAACGCACAATGCGTGCTGGAGCACAAGGAATCAAAACAATGGTTTCTGGTCGTCTTGGCGGTGCAGATATTGCTCGTTCTGAATATTACAGTGAAGGTACTGTTCCGTTGCACACACTTCGTGCTGACATCGACTATGCTACTGCTGAAGCTGACACTACTTATGGTAAGCTTGGCGTAAAAGTATGGATCTATCGTGGAGAAGTCCTTCCAACTAAGAAGAATACTGCGGAAGGAGGAAAATAATATGTTATTGCCAAAACGCGTGAAGTATCGCAGAGAACATCGTGGGAAAATGCGTGGTCGTGCAAAAGGTGGCACTGAAGTACATTTCGGTGAGTACGGTATCCAAGCTCTTGAAGCTTCTTGGATCACGAACCGTCAAATCGAAGCTGCTCGTATTGCTATGACTCGTTACATGAAACGTGGCGGTAAAGTTTGGATTAAAATTTTCCCTTCTAAGCCATACACAGCTAAACCTCTAGAAGTCCGCATGGGTTCCGGTAAAGGTGCTCCAGAAGGATGGGTAGCTGTAGTAAAACCGGGCAAAGTTTTATTTGAAATTTCTGGTGTGTCTGAAGAAGTTGCTCGTGAAGCTCTTCGTCTTGCATCTCACAAATTGCCAATTAAAACGAAGTTCGTAAAACGTGAAGAAATTGGTGGTGAATCAAATGAAAGCTAATGAAATTCGTGACCTTACCACTGCTGAAATTGAACAAAAAGTAAAGTCTCTTAAAGAAGAACTTTTCAATCTTCGTTTCCAATTAGCGACTGGGCAGCTTGAAAACACTGCTCGCATTCGTGAAGTGCGTAAATCAATCGCACGCATGAAAACTGTGATTCGTCAAAGAGAAATCGCTGCTAATAAATAATAATTAGAGGGGAGGCCCCGCAAACATGAGCGAACGTAACCAACGTAAAGTGTATCAAGGTCGTGTTGTTTCTGACAAAATGGATAAAACCATCACTGTTGTAGTTGAAACATACAAAAAGCATTCACTTTATGGCAAACGTGTAAGATACTCTAAGAAGTTCAAAGCACATGATGAAAACAACCAAGCAAAAATCGGAGACATCGTAAAGGTCATGGAAACTCGTCCTTTATCTGCGACTAAACGCTTTCGTCTAGTTGAAGTTGTCGAAGAAGCCGTTATTATCTAATAAAGTTCGGATTTCTTTTTCCGAAAGGAGGTAACATTAATGATTCAACAGGAGACTCGTTTAAAAGTAGCTGACAACTCTGGCGCACGCGAAGTACTAACGATTAAAGTTCTTGGTGGCTCTGGACGTAAGACGGCTAACATCGGTGATGTCATTGTTTGTACGGTTAAACAAGCAACACCAGGAGGCGTTGTCAAAAAAGGTGAAGTTGTGAAAGCAGTTATCGTTCGTACAAAGAGCGGAGCTCGCAGAAACGATGGATCTTACATCAGTTTCGATGAAAATGCATGTGTCATTATCCGTGACGACAAGAGCCCGCGTGGAACTCGTATCTTCGGACCAGTAGCACGTGAACTTCGTGAAAACAACTATATGAAAATTGTTTCTCTAGCACCAGAAGTACTTTAATGAATACAATCCGCGACTCAAGGAGGTGCGATTAAATGCATGTTAAAAAGGGCGATAAAGTAGTGGTTATCTCTGGTAAAGATAAAGGTAAACAAGGAGTCATCCTTGCTGCTTTCCCTAAGAATGACCGTGTTTTAGTAGAAGGTATTAACCTTGTGAAAAAACACTCTAAACCAACCCAAGCTAACCCTCAGGGCGGAATTTCTGAACAAGAAGCGCCGATCCACGTATCAAACGTAATGCCGCTTGATCCTAAAACGGGTGAAGTGACACGTGTTGGGTATAAAGTTGAGGACGGAAAGAAAGTCCGTGTAGCGAAAAAATCTGGGCAAGTTCTAGATAAATAGTAAATAAGGAAGGGAGGTCTTTCTCATGAACCGCCTTAAAGAAAAGTATGTAAAAGAAATTACACCTGCATTAGTTTCTAAGTTTGAATACAAATCAGTAATGCAAGTGCCAAAAATCGAAAAAATCGTGATCAACATGGGTGTTGGTGACGCTGTTCAAAACGCTAAAGCAATCGATACTGCTGTTGAAGAATTAACGTTTATCGCTGGTCAAAAACCTGTCGTTACTCGTGCGAAGAAGTCTATTGCTGGATTCCGTCTACGTGAAGGAATGCCAATCGGTGCGAAAGTAACACTTCGCGGAGAGCGCATGTACGATTTCCTTGATAAACTTATTTCTGTATCTTTACCACGTGTACGTGACTTCCGCGGGATTTCTAAGAAATCTTTCGACGGTCGTGGAAACTACACGCTTGGTATTAAAGAACAGTTAATCTTCCCAGAAATTGATTACGATAAAGTAACAAAAGTCCGCGGTATGGATATCGTTATCGTTACGACTGCCAATACGGACGAAGAAGCACGTGAGTTATTAACTCAAGTAGGTATGCCGTTCCAGAAATAATCAATGAAAGGGAGGCGAAATCGTGGCTAAAAAGTCTATGATTGCGAAACAACAACGCAAACAAAAGTTTAAAGTTCAAGAGTATACGCGCTGCGAACGTTGTGGACGTCCACATTCAGTAATTCGCAAGTTTAAACTTTGCCGTATTTGTTTCCGCGAACTTGCATATAAAGGACAAATTCCTGGCGTTAAAAAAGCCAGCTGGTAATCCCCATAAATGGGAAGGAGGTTATTAAATAATGGTTATGACAGATCCGATTGCAGATTTGCTGACTCGTATTCGCAATGCGAACATGGTACGTCATGAGAAGCTAGAAGTACCGGCTTCAAAAATCAAAAGAGAAATTGCTGAAATCTTAAAGCGTGAAGGTTTTATCCGTGACGTTGAATATGTTGAAGACAGCAAACAAGGAATTATCCGTATGTTCCTTAAATATGGCCAAAACAACGAGCGTGTTATCACTGGTCTAAAAAGAATCAGTAAACCTGGTTTACGTGTATATGCGAAATCAAATGAAGTACCACGTGTACTTAACGGACTTGGAATCGCAATTATTTCTACATCACAAGGTGTTTTATCGGACAAAGAAGCCCGTGCTAAACAAGCTGGTGGAGAAGTACTTGCTTACGTATGGTAAAAAAAGTTTAAGATGAATGGAGGTGCTTGGTATGTCTCGTATAGGTAAAAAACTAATCGAGATCCCTTCAGGAGTTACTGTGACAAACAACGATAACACAGTGACAGTAAAGGGACCAAAAGGTGAACTAACTCGTACATTTCACCCTGATATGGAAATTAAAATTGAGGACAGCGTCTTAACTGTAAGCCGCCCGTCTGAACATAAAGAACACCGTGCATTACATGGTACAACACGTAGCTTGATTGCAAACATGGTTGAAGGTGTATCTAAAGGTTTCGAAAGAGGTTTAGAACTTATCGGTGTCGGTTACCGTGCAGCTAAATCTGGAAACAAACTTGTTCTTAACGTTGGATACTCTCATCCAGTTGAAATCGTTCCTGAGGCTGGAGTTGAAATCGAAGTTCCATCTCAAACGAAAGTAGTCATTAAAGGTATCGATAAAGAGCGTGTGGGAGCTCTAGCTTCTAACATCCGCGCTGTCCGTTCTCCAGAGCCTTACAAAGGTAAAGGAATTCGTTACGAAGGTGAATTCGTTCGCCGTAAAGAAGGAAAAACTGGTAAGTAAGATCGCTTAATGTGAAGAAAGGAGTGACTCGGATGATTACGAAAACTAGCAAAAACGCTACTCGTCTTAAAAGACACGCTCGTGTTCGTGCGAAACTTTCAGGTACTGCTGAAAGACCTCGCCTTAACGTTTTCCGTTCTAACAAGAACATCTACGCTCAAGTAATTGATGATGTTAACGGTGTAACACTTGTAAGTGCTTCTACTCTTGATAAAGAGTTAAAGATCGAGAATAGTTCTGACGCTGCAGCTGCTACTAAAGTTGGCGAACTTGTTGCAAAACGTGCTGTTGAAAAAGGAATCTCTAACGTGGTATTTGACCGCGGAGGATACTTATATCATGGACGTGTAAAAGCTCTAGCTGAAGCTGCTCGTGAGGCTGGACTTAAATTTTAATAAAAGAAGGAGGGACACATCCGAATGAGTCGTATTGACCAAAGCAAATTAGAGTTAGAAGAACGCTTAGTTACGGTTAACCGCGTAGCGAAAGTTGTTAAAGGTGGACGTCGTTTCCGTTTTGCAGCTTTAGTTGTTGTCGGTGACAAAAACGGTCATGTAGGATTCGGTACTGGTAAAGCACAAGAAGTACCAGAAGCGATCCGCAAAGCTGTTGAAGATGCGAAAAAGAATTTAATTGAAGTACCAATGGTTGGAACTACAATTCCACATGAAATCATCGGTCGATTCGGTGCAGGAAACGTTCTATTGAAGCCTGCTTCAGAAGGTACAGGAGTTATCGCTGGAGGCCCAGTGCGTGCGGTTCTTGAGCTTGCTGGTCTAGCTGATATCCTTTCTAAATCTCTAGGTTCTAATACACCGATCAACATGATCCGCGCAACACTTCAGGGTTTAAGTGAACTTAAACGTGCTGAAGACGTTGCGAAGCTTCGTGGAAAATCTGTAGAAGACCTGTTAGGATAAGGAGGGAACATTAATGGCAAATAAATTAGAAATTACCCTCAAACGCAGTGTAATCGGTCGCCCAGAAGATCAGCGTGTCACTGTTCGTACTCTTGGTCTTAAGAAAACAAACCAAACAGTCGTACATGAAGACAATGCAGCGATCCGCGGCATGATTAACAAGGTGTCTCATTTAGTTTCTGTTAAAGAACAATAAAACATTTTTAATCGATAAGGAGGTGCCCAAATGAAACTTCATGAATTGAAGCCTTCAGAAGGTTCACGTAAAGTACGCAACCGTGTTGGTCGTGGTATTGGATCAGGTAACGGTAAAACTTCTGGTAAAGGTCATAAAGGTCAAAACGCTCGTTCTGGCGGCGGTGTACGCCCTGGTTTCGAAGGTGGTCAGATGCCTTTATTCCAACGTCTTCCAAAACGTGGTTTTACAAACATCAACCGTAAAGATTACGCGGTTATCAACTTAGACAGATTAAACAGTTTTGACGAAGGAACGGAAGTAACTCCTGAACTTCTTCTAGAGACTGGTGCAATAAGCAAGTTAAAAGCAGGAGTAAAAATTCTTGGCAACGGTAAATTAGAAAAAAAATTAACTGTAAAAGCCAATAAATTCTCTGCTTCTGCGAAAGAAGCGATTGAAGCTGCTGGCGGTACAGCCGAGGTGATCTAACTTGTTTAAGACAATCTCCAATTTTATGCGCGTGAAAGATATACGGAATAAGATTATATTCACTCTTTTAATGTTAATCGTCTTTCGTATAGGTGCTTTCATCCCTGTGCCTAATGTGAACGCCGAAGTTCTCCAGGCACAGGATCAAATGAGTGTTTTCGGGATCCTCAACACGTTTGGGGGCGGGGCACTTTTCCAATTCTCCATTCTTGCAATGGGGATTATGCCGTATATCACTGCTTCGATCATCATTCAGCTCTTGCAGATGGATGTTGTTCCGAAGTTCACTGAGTGGTCAAAGCAAGGAGAGGTTGGCCGCCGAAAATTAGCACAATTCACAAGGTATTTTACAATTGTTCTAGGTTTTATCCAGGCGTTAGGAATGTCATATGGATTCAACAATATGGCAGGAGGCATGCTGATTGAAAACCCAGGTGTTTCAACGTACCTCTTAATTGCGGTCGTACTCACTGCGGGAACAGCATTTTTAATGTGGCTGGGAGAGCAGATTACTGCTCACGGTGTTGGTAACGGTATTTCGATTATTATCTTTGCCGGTATCATTGCAGGTATCCCTCAAACATTAAAACAAGTGTACGCTCAGCAGTTTGTAGGTGGAGATGGACAGCTGTTCATGCAAATCCTGAAAATTGCCCTTATTGTTATTGCTATCCTTGTCATTGTTATCGGTGTTATTTACATTCAAATGGCAGTGAGAAAGATTGCGATTCAATATTCAAAAGGAACTGGCCGTGCACAAATGTCTGCTAGTCAAGCAACGCACCTTCCATTGAAAGTGAATCCAGCAGGGGTGATTCCAGTCATCTTTGCCGTTTCTTTCATTATTACTCCGCAGACGGTTGCATCGTTCTTCGGAACCAATAATGTGACAACTTGGATAACCAACAACTTTGACTATACTAAGCCAATCGGTATGACGATTTATGTAGCACTGATTGTTGCTTTCACATATTTTTATGCCTTTGTCCAAGTGAATCCTGAACAAATGGCTGAAAATCTGCAAAAGCAGGGTGGCTATATCCCGGGAGTTCGTCCAGGGAAAATGACTCAAGATAGAATTACGAGCATTTTGTACCGACTCACGTTTGTGGGCGCCATTTTCTTAGCCGTGATTTCAATACTTCCTATCTTTTTCATTCAATTCGCTGGATTACCTTCCGCTGCACAAATTGGCGGCACAAGTCTTCTCATTGTTGTAGGTGTTGCACTTGAAACAATGAAACAGCTTGAAAGCCAATTAGTGAAACGAAACTACCGTGGATTTATGAAATAAAACAGAGGGCTGGGCTTCTGCCCAACCTCTCTAAGTAAGGAAGGGGAAATCCGAAATGAACTTAGTCTTAATGGGGCTTCCGGGTGCTGGTAAAGGCACTCAGGCAGAACGAATTGTTGATGATTATGGGATCCCTCATATCTCAACAGGAGATATGTTCCGCGCTGCTATGAAAGAGGAGACACAACTTGGGCTCGAAGCAAAATCCTTTATCGATAAAGGAGAGCTTGTTCCTGATGAGGTCACAATCGGTATTGTTAGAGAAAGACTTGGCAAAAATGATTGTGAACAAGGTTTTCTTCTGGACGGATTTCCGCGAACAGTCGCTCAGGCTGAAGCTTTAGAAAACATTCTAAAGGACCTTGGCAGAACGATTGATTATGTCATTAATATTAAAGTCGATAAAGATGCTTTGATGGAGCGTCTGACTGGCCGAAGAATTTGCAAAAATTGCGGAGCAACATATCATTTAGTATTCAATCCACCTGCGAAAGAAAATGTTTGCGATAAGTGTGGAGGCGAGCTTTATCAACGTGCAGATGATAATGCAGAAACCGTTTCGACTAGACTTGAAGTAAACTTAAAGCAGACTGAACCTTTACTGAACTTCTATTCAGAAAAAGGGTATCTTGCAAACATTGATGGTGCGAAGCACATTAACGATGTATATGCAGATATCAAGAACCTGCTTGGGGGATTAAATAAATGATTATCTGTAAAACTCCTCGCGAGCTTGAGATTATGAGAGAAGCTGGACGCATTGTCGCACTGACTCATGAAGAGCTGAAGAAACACATAAAACCAGGTATTTCGACAAAAGAATTGGATCAAATTGCCGAACGTTTTATTACAAAGCAGGGTGCAATCCCATCTTTTAAAGGGTATAATGGTTTTCGCGGGAGCATTTGCGTTTCGGTGAATGAAGAACTCGTTCACGGTATTCCTGGTAAACGGGTTTTACGTGATGGCGACATCATTAGTATCGATATTGGTGCAAAGTTAAATGGCTATCATGGTGACTCTGCTTGGACTTATCCAGTTGGGGTAATCAGTGATGAAGACCGCAAACTACTGGAAGTCACAGAGGAATCTCTATATAAAGGCTTACAGGAAGCAAAGCCAGGCGAACGTCTGTCGAACATTTCCCATGCCATACAAACGTATGTAGAAAACGAGAATTTCTCAGTTGTTAGAGAATATGTTGGACATGGGGTCGGACAGGATCTTCATGAGGACCCTCAAATTCCTCATTATGGTCCGCCCAACAAAGGCCCGCGGCTAAAACCTGGAATGGTGTTGGCCATCGAACCGATGGTGAACGCAGGCAGCCGATATGTGAAAACATTGGCTGATAACTGGACGGTTGTAACGGTTGATGGGAAAAAGTGTGCTCACTTTGAGCATACGATTGCGATTACAGATACAGGTTTTGATATACTGACTAAGATTTAGGTCTTCACTGAAGCCTTTCAGGCCCAAATCGGGCAGGTTGTCTGTATAGTCCAAAGGAAAGAACAAGATCAGTATACAGGTGTCATCGGCATGTTCGGTGGCTGCCATGTACTAATCGCAGACGGAGAAAAGCGTAAATTTCATTCTCCTAAGAAAAAATATCAATCATATAACCTTTTATGGTTGCGTATCTCCGGAAGTTCAGAACAGTATATTCAAAACAGGTCGGGTGATAGATGGACAATTGAGATGAACTCATTTGGACATTTGTCAGAGAGCAAGTTACTGATTTGAAGAAGGGAGAACACTTGAATGGCGAAAGACGATGTAATTGAAGTGGAAGGTACTGTAGCAGAAACTTTGCCAAATGCAATGTTCAAAGTTGAACTAGAGAATGGTCATACAGTTTTGGCTCATGTATCAGGAAAAATCCGTATGCACTTCATTCGCATTTTACCTGGAGACAAAGTTACGGTAGAATTATCTCCATATGACTTAACTCGTGGTAGAATTACGTACCGTTACAAATAAAGCAACTCCGGAAGAAGGAGGTTGGAAACACATGAAAGTGAGACCATCTGTTAAACCTATCTGTGAAAAATGTAAAGTTATTCGCAGAAAAGGAAAAGTAATGGTGATCTGTGAAAACCCAAAACATAAACAAAAACAAGGCTAATAACAAGGAGGTGCCCAAATCATGGCTCGTATTGCTGGTGTAGATATTCCACGTGATAAACGTGTTGTCATTTCTTTAACATATGTTTTTGGAATTGGTCGTACGACTGCGCAACAAGTCCTTAAAGAAGCAGGTGTTTCTGAAGACACTCGCGTTCGCGATCTAACTGAAGACGAACTTGGTAAAATCCGTGATATCATTGACAAACTTAAAGTAGAAGGTGACCTTCGTCGTGAAGTTTCACTTAACATTAAGCGTCTAATTGAAATCGGAAGCTACCGCGGAATCCGTCATCGTAGAGGACTTCCTGTTCGTGGACAAAACACAAAAAACAACGCGCGTACTCGTAAAGGTCCGCGTCGTACTGTAGCTAACAAGAAAAAATAAGTAAAGGAGGTAGTTAAAGAATGGCTGCTGCTCGTAAACAAAATACGCGTAAACGTCGCGTGAAAAAGAATATTGAAGCTGGAATCGCTCATATCCGTTCCACTTTCAACAACACGATTGTAACGATTACTGATGTTCATGGAAACGCAATTTCTTGGTCAAGTGCTGGTGCATTAGGATTCAGAGGTTCTCGTAAATCTACTCCTTTCGCTGCACAAATGGCTGCTGAAACTGCTGCTAAAGGTTCTATCGAACATGGTCTTAAAACACTTGAAGTAACTGTTAAAGGTCCTGGTTCTGGTCGTGAAGCTGCAATTCGTGCACTTCAAGCTGCAGGTCTTGAAGTTACTGCAATCAGAGACGTAACTCCAGTTCCTCATAACGGATGCCGTCCACCAAAACGTCGCCGCGTGTAATTTGTTTGTATAGATTTTGTGTCCCTGTCAATAATGGGTTATGATACAGTTATTTATGAGACGAATACACGACTCGTTGCCTGAGCACATACGGGACTAAACAATGAGGAATTTCGGATGGAATCTCATATGATTCTATTCGAGGTTTCGACGTTTTGAAGGAGGGTTTTATTAGATGATCGAAATTGAAAAACCAAAAATCGAAACGGTTGAAATCAGCGACGATGCCAAGTATGGCAAGTTTGTCGTAGAGCCACTTGAGCGTGGATATGGTACCACTTTAGGGAACTCCCTTCGTCGTATCCTTTTATCCTCACTTCCTGGTGCAGCTGTAACATCGATCCAGATAGATGGTGTCTTACACGAATTCTCAACGATCGAAGGCGTGGTTGAAGATGTTACAACGATTATCTTAAACATTAAAAAGCTTGCACTCAAAATCTACTCTGAAGAAGAGAAGACGCTTGAAATTGATGTACAAGATGAAGGTACTGTAACAGCTGCTGATATTACACACGACAGCGATATTGAAATCTTAAATCCAGATCTCCACATCGCAACTCTTGGCAAGAATGCGAGCTTCCGTGTTCGCTTAACTGCACAAAGAGGTCGCGGGTATAATCCTGCTGATGCAAACAAAAGAGACGATCAGCCAATCGGTGTGATTCCGATCGACTCAATCTATACACCTGTATCTCGTGTGACTTATCAAGTGGAGAACACCCGTGTTGGGCAAATCACAAACTATGATAAATTAACACTAGATGTATGGACTGATGGAAGCACAGGACCGAAAGAAGCGATCGCTCTAGGTTCTAAGATTTTAACTGAACACCTGAATATTTTCGTTGGGTTAACTGACGAAGCTCAGCATGCTGAAATCATGGTTGAGAAAGAAGAAGACCAAAAAGAAAAAGTGCTTGAAATGACAATTGAAGAGCTTGATCTTTCTGTTCGTTCTTACAACTGTTTGAAGCGTGCGGGTATTAACACTGTTCAAGAGCTTGCTAACAAGACAGAAGAGGATATGATGAAAGTTCGTAACCTTGGACGTAAATCTCTTGAAGAAGTGAAAGCGAAACTAGAAGAACTTGGACTGGGTCTTCGTAAAGACGATTGACTAGTTTCATTGTGAACTAGGATTTTCGTGTGTTTTTTATTCATACAGCATCTCTAACTAAGGAGGGGACATCACATGGCATACAGAAAGCTAGGACGCACTAGTGCACAACGTAAAGCAATGCTTCGTGACCTAACGACTGATTTGATCATCAACGAACGCATCGAAACAACTGAAACACGTGCGAAAGAACTTCGCTCTGTAGTTGAAAAAATGATCACTCTTGGCAAACGCGGAGATCTTCATGCTCGCCGTCAAGCTGCAGCTTACATTCGTAATGAAGTAGCTAATGCTGAAACAAACCAAGATGCACTTCAAAAATTATTCGCTGACGTTGCAACTCGCTACGAAGATCGCCAAGGTGGATACACTCGTATCATGAAGCTTGGACCTCGTCGCGGCGATGGCGCACCAATGGCTGTCATTGAATTAGTTTAATCACATAGCGTGTATCTAAGAAAGGGCGGGACAGTTCATAACTGGATCTATGCCCTTTTTTAGATACTACGGCTTTTTAGCAATAAGCAAAGAAGAGATTGAGCTGAGAGGAGGTCCGGTAGAGATGGGGAAGACATTAATTGACGTAAAGGACATTGTATTTCGTTATCACAAGGATGCGGACAAGCCCGCTTTAGATCAAGTGTCATTGCATGTGAACCAAAATGAATGGCTCGCCATTGTTGGCCATAACGGTTCAGGTAAATCCACACTTGCCCGTGTACTGAATGGGCTCATTTTACCGGATGCTGGAACGGTCAAGGTTGGAGAGATTGAGCTCAAAGAAGAGAGTGTTTGGGATGTTCGCAAAAAGGTCGGAATGGTCTTTCAAAACCCAGATAACCAATTCGTTGGCTCAACGGTTCGTGATGATGTGGCTTTTGGTTTAGAAAATAACGGGGTTGAGCGGGAATTGATGATAGAACGTGTAGATTGGGCTGTTAAACAGGTCAATATGCAGGAGTTTCTTGATCAAGAGCCGCACCATCTATCAGGCGGGCAAAAGCAGAGAGTTGCCATTGCAGGTGTTCTTGCCGCAAGCCCTGACATCATGATCCTGGATGAAGCAACATCGATGCTTGATCCGATCGGCCGTGAAGAAGTGTTAGAGACTGTTAGACTATTGAAGGAACAAGGAACGGTCACAGTCATTTCCATCACACATGATTTAGACGAGGCCGCCAAGGCAGACCGGGTCATTGTCATGAATGGCGGGAAAAAATTTGCCGAGGGAACCCCAGAGGAAGTATTTGAACTAGATGAACAGCTGGTTCAGATTGGACTTGATCTGCCATTCTCCTATCGGTTGAGCAAACAATTGAAGCAGCAAGGTGTGCCGCTTGCAAATGCCCATTTGACACAAGAAGGATTGGTGAAAGAGTTATGGACATTACGATCAAAGAACTAGAGCATCGTTATCAAATGAAAACGCCGTTTGAGCGTCTCGCTTTGTATGATGTCAATGCTTCCATCCAAGAGGGCAGTTATGTCGCTGTCATTGGTCATACAGGCTCTGGCAAGTCCACATTGCTGCAGCACTTAAATGGATTGCTCAAACCAACGAAGGGGAGCATTGCGCTTGGAGATACCGTCTTACAAGCCAATAAAAAGCAGAAGGATTTAAAATCCCTCCGGAAAAAAGTAGGCATCGTGTTTCAGTTTCCTGAGCATCAGCTCTTTGAAGAAACGATCCTAAAGGATATCTGCTTTGGTCCGATGAATTTTGGCGTTCCTCAGGAGAAGGCAGAAGCGAAGGCAAAGGAAATGCTGAAGCTGGTTGGTCTTCCTGAATCTCTATTATCTCGATCTCCCTTTGAACTAAGCGGCGGTCAAATGAGACGTGTGGCGATTGCAGGTGTTCTAGCGATGGAGCCAGAAGTGCTTGTGCTGGATGAACCGACTGCAGGGTTAGATCCACGCGGACGGAAGGAAATCATGGACATGTTCTATGAACTTCATCAAAAGGCAAACCTCACCACGATTCTGGTTACACACAGTATGGAGGACGCCGCTCATTATGCGGATCAAATGATTGTGATGCATAAAGGAACAGTGAAGGCGACAGGTACGCCGAGAGAATTGTTTGCCAATCGTACAGACATGTCTTCATTTGGTCTCGACCTCCCAGAAACGATTAAATTCCAGCAGACTGTAGAAGAAAAGCTGGGCATTACGTTTCCGAGGCCGCTTCTGACCATGGATGAAATGGCAGAAGCCTTAACAGCTCTTTATCAGGAGGACACGACATCATGATGGATAGTATGATTATCGGCAAATATGTGCCAGGTTCATCCTTTGTCCATCGTCTTGATCCAAGGACAAAGCTGTTATCAATTTTCTTTTTTGTCTTTATTGTCTTTTTTGCTAATAATTACATCACTTACGGGCTTTTAGGTGTCTTTACCCTTCTTGTGGTGATGGTTTCTCAGGTGCCGCTATACTTTATTCTCAAAGGAATGAAGCCGATCCTATGGATTGTCCTGTTTACCTTCATTCTGCATATTTTTATGACAAAGGATGGCGCCTTGCTATTTCACTTTGGTTTTTTAAATATTTATGAAGAAGGTCTAAAGCAGGGGATTTTCATTTCACTCCGTTTTGTCTATCTCATCATGATGACGACACTTCTGACGTTAACCACAACGCCTATAGAAGTGACAGACGGTATGGAAAAGCTGCTTCACCCATTCCGTAAAATCAAACTGCCCGTTCATGAGCTTGCTCTCATGATGTCCATCTCTCTTCGGTTTATTCCAACTTTACTAGAAGAGACGGACAAAATCATGAAGGCACAAATGGCAAGAGGTGTTGATTTTACAAGCGGACCTCTTAAAGATCGCATGAAAGCAATTGTTCCTTTGCTTGTTCCGCTTTTCGTCAGTGCGTTTAAGCGTGCAGAGGAACTGGCGACAGCAATGGAAGCGAGAGGCTACCGCGGTGGAGAAGGGCGGACGAAATACCGTCAGCTTGTCTGGGGCATGAAAGACACGTTCACGCTGCTCCTATTCATCCTGTTAACAGCACTCCTTGTGCTTCTGAGAAATTAGGTGATTCCTAGATGAAGGTCAAATGTACCGTATCCTACGATGGGACACATTTTAAAGGCTATCAGGTGCAGCCTGGGCAGCGGACTGTTCAGACGGAGATCGAGTCGGCTCTTGCAAGAATGCACAAACAGGATGAACTGATTCCGATCGTGGCTTCTGGCCGGACGGACAGCGGTGTGCATGCGAAGGGGCAGGTCATCCATTTCGACACGCCGCTCTCGATTCCGATGGAAAGATGGCCTTTTGCCCTCAACAGTCTCCTGCCGGATGATATCCGGGTTCTAAAGGCTGAGGAAGTGGATGAGTCGTTTCATGCACGTTTTAGTGTCGTTTCGAAGGAGTACCGTTATAAGGTCTCAACGGAAACGCACCAAAATGTGTTCACGAGACAGTATGCCTGCCACTTTCCTTACCGGCTGGATGCAGGCAAAATGAGAGAAGCTGCTGAGCACCTCATTGGCACACATGATTTCACAAGCTTTTGTGCGGCCAATACAGAGGTTCAGGACAAGGTGAGGGATATTTACACCCTTGAGTGGGAAAACGTCTCAGACGGGCTTGAAATGCGTGTGAGAGGAAATGGCTTTTTATACAACATGGTGCGAATTATCGCTGGAACGTTACTTGAAATCGGATCTGGTAAATTTCGCCCTGAGGAGATAAAAGCCATGCTTGCCGCCCGAAATCGCGAAGCGGCAGGCAAGACTGCGCCTAGTCACGGACTGTATTTATGGGAAGTTTTCTATGACAACTAAACCAGGTGTAACATGTTCTTGACACAGGAAGCAGAAAGTTATAAGATATCATATGGTATGTATTTCAACCCCACAAATAAGCCCCGGAAGACTTATCTTGTGTTTTGAAATAGAACGTAGCATTTGATTCAAGGAAAAATCTTTGATTTATTTAGGAGGGAAACTCATGCGTACAACACCAATGGCGAACGCAAGCACAATTGAGCGCAAATGGCTAGTTGTTGATGCGGCAGGCAAGACTCTAGGTCGTCTTTCTACTGAAGTAGCATCACTTTTGCGCGGTAAGCACAAACCAACTTATACACCACACGTTGATACAGGTGATCACGTCATCATCATCAATGCTGAGAAAATTGAATTAACAGGTAAGAAATTGACGGACAAAATTTACTACCGTCACACAATGCACCCAGGTGGTTTGAAACAAAGAACTGCTCTTGAGATGCGTACAAACTACCCTGAAAAAATGTTGGAGCTTGCTATCAAAGGTATGCTTCCAAAGGGTCCATTAGGCCGTCAAATGTTCAAAAAATTAAATGTGTACCGTGGTTCTGAGCATCCACATCAAGCACAACAACCTGAAGTTTACGAACTTCGCGGTTAATTATAAGGGAGGTTAACAATTTGGCACAGGTTCAATATTACGGTACAGGTCGTCGTAAAAGTTCTGTAGCGCGCGTTCGCTTAGTTCCAGGTGAAGGCCGTATCGTCGTTAATAATCGTGAAATTACTGAATACATTCCATTCGCTGCTTTAATCGAAGACGTGAAACAGCCTTTGAACATCACAGAAACAGCTAACAGCTACGATGTTCTTGTAACTGTTCACGGTGGTGGATTCTCTGGTCAAGCTGGAGCAATTCGTCACGGTATCTCTCGTGCTCTTCTAGAAGTAGATCCTGAGTACCGTACATCACTTAAACGTGCTGGACTTCTTACTCGTGACCCTCGTATGAAAGAGCGTAAGAAATACGGTCTTAAAGGCGCACGTAGAGCTCCTCAGTTCTCAAAACGTTAATCAATTTTATATTGTATGAACGTTTTACAAAGGTTTGTTACAGACAAACCATATATTAAAAGCATCAGCATCCTGCTGGTGCTTTTTTTTGTGCTTTTTATTTAATAAATAATGACTGGTCACTTCCTTTTGGATACGTATAAAATATGAGTATAGAAAGTTTTCTGTTTAAAAGAAGATTATTTATGGAGGTTGTCCTATGAATCTAACGACAGAAAGGTGTCTCATTCGACCATTTACTGATGATGATTGGCAGGATGTTTATGCATATACATCTGATCCGGCAGTGATGAAGTATATTCCGGAAGATGTATTTTCTAAAGAAGATGCGAAGGAATTTATCAAAAATAATCGTCATGAAAATGCTAAGTATGTCGCTGTCCTATTAAAAGAAGATCATACATGCATTGGGCATATCGCGTTTCATCCGTACTTTGGTGAGCACACATATGAAATTGGGTGGGTCTTCAATCCTGCATATCAAAACAAAGGCTATGCATCAGAAGCGGCTTATGCTGTACTAAATTATGGCTTTCACACAATGAATTTACATCGAATCATTGCCACTTGTCAGCCTGAAAATGTGCCATCGTGGAGAGTGATGGAGAAAATGGGGATGAGAAGAGAAGGGTATTTTAAAAAGTGTATACCACAAGGAAACGAGTGGTGGGATGAGTTTTACTATGCCATTTTACAAGATGAATGGTTCATGAAGAAGACTTGATAAGTTTTCATGATATGAAGTAATTCGTCATTCCAAATATCCCTTCGCTTTCACTATTGATATAATCAGGTCAAATAAGCAGAAGAGGGGCGCGGGCATGAGGATCTTTGATGCACATTTTCATATCATTGATTTTGATTTTCCCATTCAAGAAAACCAAGGATATACACCGCATAGTTATGTGGTGAATGATTATAGGAAAGAGACGGCTGATTTTGGGATTTTAGGTGGGACAATCGTGTCAGGGTCATTTCAAGGCTTTGACCAAGGCTATTTGTTGAAAGCGCTAGATGAACTGGGCCCAGCTTTTTGCGGTGTGACTCAATTACCTTTTACAGCAACTGATGATGAGATTGTTCATTTGGATCAACATGGGGTAAAAGCTTTACGTTTTAATGTGAAGCGGGGTGGTTCGGAGGCTATTTCGAAGCTCGATTATTTTGCGAGAAGGGTGTATGAGCTGGCGGGATGGCATAGTGAGATTTACATAGACGCTAGGCATCTCCCTGACATCTCATCTATGCTTGAAAAGCTGCCGGCCGTTTCAATTGATCATTTAGGCTTATCGGAAGAAGGCTTGCCGCATTTGCTAAAGCTGGTTGAAAAAGGAGTTCGTGTGAAAGCAACAGGTTTTGGACGTGTCGATTTAAACGTTGAACATGCGCTGACGTCTATTTATCAAACGAATCCTAATGCACTGATGTTTGGTACAGACCTTCCATCCACAAGGGCAAAGCGTCCATTTGAATACGGTGATGTTGAGTTGATTCAACAGCTTTTTGATGAAAAAGCTGCTGATCACATCTTATATAAGAACGCACTTCAATGGTATTTTGGTCAATGATGAAATTGTTTCACTTCATTTCATAGGAGGTGTTTTCTTTGGATTTAAGTCAACTGACGTGCAGAGAAGCCACGCTGGAAGATCTCGACAAGATCGTCTTCATGCTCGCTGATGATATGTTAGGTCAAAAAAGAGAGCGCTACACTCAACCATTATTAGAAAGCTATATCAAAGCCTTTCACTCAATAGATGCTGATCCAAATATTGAACTCATGGTTGCGTGTGATCAGGAAGAAGCTGTAGGTGTTCTCCAATTGACCATGACGCCATTTCTTACACATCAAGGAGGATGGAGAGCTTCAATAGAAGGAGTTCGTACAGCCTCGACTCATAGAGGAAAAGGAATTGGCACGATGTTGATAAAAAGGGCTATTCAACACGCAAGCGACCGCGGCTGTCATATGATTCAGCTAACAACAGACAAACAGAGACCAGATGCACACCGTTTTTATGAAAAATTAGGGTTTGAAGCTACGCATGATGGGATGAAACTGCATCTGCCCCATCAATAAGAACATCAAGAAGT
Source organism: Bacillus sp. FSL R5-0431 (assembly GCF_038002985.1). Lineage (NCBI taxonomy): Bacteria > Bacillati > Bacillota > Bacilli > Caryophanales > Bacillaceae > Bacillus > Bacillus sp. FSL R5-0431. The sequence continues at coordinate 159,996 of NZ_JBBOOG010000001.1, forward strand.
GGAGGGATTCGCGAACCTCTGCTTTTTTGCGCCTTTATTTGAAATATTTGTTATATTGAATATGTAAATCCTCTGTTATTTGGAAAGGAGAAACATGTTACTCAAAATCGGTCTCGTTGTTATTGGTGTGGTCATACTTTACGTAATGGTTCAAATCTTGCTGTATAAAAGAGATATGAAGAAAACGAAGGAAGATCTTTTGACATTTGTCGCAAAAAACAAAAAGGACGTATCAGTGACAATCATTGAAAATGATGACGTGGTGTTAGATTGGAATGGTGATCAAAAAACACCACTTGCAAGTACGGTGAAATTAATGGTTTTATTTCATTTTGTCAAATCTGTCTCCAGTGGCGGCATCAAGCTAGATGAAAAAGTGGCATTGTCTGATATAGAGCGGTTTTATATTGATAGAACAGACGGTGGTGCACACACGTACTGGCTCGAGGTCAACGATTTTTCTGAGCATGCGACTTTATTAGATATCGCCAAAGGGATGATGCAAGTCAGTTCGAATGCTTGTACCGATTATTTAATTGACCGGCTCGGCTTAGAAAAGATCAATGATCGGATGAAACAAGCAGGTCTTACAGAACATGATGAACTCATGCCGGTCACCCCAAAGCTTTTGTGGTCATCCTATGTTTCTGATCATCGGCGGGATGCATTAAAGCAAATGAGCGGTGTAACTGATGAGCAATACAAATCTTTGATGAATGAGATTTTCAATATCATGAAAAATGACCCAGAGCATAAAAAGGCGTTAGAAGAAAAAATGACGAAAAAGAACTTATTAAGCTTTCGTATTCAATCATTACTGACGCAAAAGATGACAAAGTCTACAACCAATCAGTATGCACAATTTATGAAACGTCTACATGATGAGCTATTAACAATAGAAGAAAAAAGTCTTTTTAGCCAAATCGTACTGGGAGAAACATTGAAGACGGAAAAAGATCAATATATTTGGTATAAAGGCGGTTCAACATTGTTTGTTTTCACAGCTGCTTTATATCGAAAAACGGATACATCATCCATATCCATTTCTCTATTTATCAATGATACGAAAGCGAATCATTCTCACTGGGTTGGGGAAGTATTCAATGAATTTATGCTTACTGCAGCAGTGGATCAAAACTTTCGACAACGATTGGTGCAGGCTTTGACTACATAATTATCAAAAAAAACAGAGGGTAACACCCCTCTGTTTTATTATTATTGCATGGGAAACGCTTTGTATACATCTTGGCGTTTCTCTTTTGACTTCACAACTCCATCTACAATCTCCTTTTGCCAAAGAACTGCATCATCTTTGTGCTCTTTAAAAGAGTGAGGCAGCTTCTTTTCTAGCAGTTGTCTTTTAAACGTGACGGATGGCTCGTCTTTAGAGCTCATGTATCTCCATTTCCATTTACTGAACTGCATGTTTTGTTCAAACCAACGAACAATACAAAGAAAAAAGGAGTTCAGTCCATGGCAGAAATTCTTTCATTTTATCAATTGAAAACAAAACGAGATGTCACGCTTGAAAAGAAGCTGTTGCGTACATTGTCTCTTCAACAAGTGACGGTCGCTTCCGAGAAATTCACGAAGAAGCTGTTCCCATTTGCAGATGATCCAGCCGGTATTATGAGTGATGGCTGCATCGATTTCGCCATTGAAGCTTTTTTAGCAGGTGGGAAATACGGTGAGTCGAGCAAGTACAGTGAATCGTTCGATGATATGAAGAAGCGGTCAATTCATGAGGAAGAGGAGCTGGTTGAAGAGCTGGCAGGGTGTTTGCAATCGTGGGGAAATATGTTCCGAATGGAGCGGGAGATGTCATGTTTTTATCCATTTGCGAGGGATTTTTTAAGCATGTGGTGGCAGGAAGGCTTTCGAGAATCAGAAAAAAGGCATAAGCTTCGGCTGCACTAAGCATATTTCCAGCCCTTGTCCCATATCTATAAAATAATGGTGTATGGGAGGGACAGGGATGAAAAGAAAGCTGAAATGGACAGGGTTTTTAATCGGGTTTATTGTCCTCTTATTCTTATTCAGGTTTCAATTTCTAAATGATGATTCGTGGAAATCGTGGAATTTGCCTCTAAGCGGGAAGATCATCTATCTAGATCCGGGTCATGGTGGTCCAGATGGCGGGGCCGTAGGAGGAGAGTTGCTTGAAAAAGAGATTGCACTGGATGTATCCATGAAGATACGTGACTATTTACAGGAGCAGGGAGCGCTTGTTCTTATGACCCGAGAGGATGATTCTGATTTATCATCAAAGAATACAAAGGGATATGCCCGGAAGAAAGCGGAGGATTTGAGGAACCGCGTAAAAGTCATTAATGAGTCTGAAGCGGATTTCTACTTAAGTATTCATTTAAATGCGATCCCATCGAACAAATGGAGCGGAGCGCAGACGTTTTTTTACGGAAAATATGAAGAGAATGAAAAGGCAGCGAAGTTCATCCAAGATGAATTACGCAGGAATCTTGAAAACACAGATCGAAAGGCGAAGCGGATCAATGGCATTTATTTAATGCAAAATGTCACAAAGCCAGGAGCCCTTGTGGAAATTGGCTTTCTCTCCAACCCGAAAGAGGCAGGTCAGCTGGCAACACCTAAATATCAGGATCAAATTGCTGCCTCCATTTATAAAGGCATTCTCAGATATTTAACAGAGCAAAAAGAGCCGCCTGAATAAGGGGCTTTTTCCTTTTGATCGCAGGCAAACAGGACAGACATTGTAAGGATATGTATGATATACTTGGATTGTAAACGAATTCAATAAAGGGTGAGGTTCTGCTATGATCGGACAAGACGATGTGAGAAAATTAATTGGGAAGATGGACGAACCTTTCCTTCATATACCGCTTGGTGAGCTGGATGCCATCAAGGAAATCAGCCTAAAGCCTGAAAAAGAGCATGTGAGCTTAAAGGTGGCCATTGCCAAAACGGGTACTGCTGAGCAGATGAAGCTGCAGCAAGACATCGTACAAGCCTTGAAATCAGCTGGCGCTAACACAGTAGGGCTACGTTTTGAAGAATTGCCTCAGGAAACACTTGAAAGGTTTATGCCTTCACAAGATGAGGAAGAAAATTTGCTCAACTCTAAAAATCCGCCTGAGTTCTTAGCGATTGCAAGTGGAAAGGGCGGCGTTGGTAAATCCACCGTGTCTGTTAACCTTGCTGTAGCACTGGCTCGTCTAGGGAAAAAAGTCGGACTGATTGATGCAGATATTTATGGCTTTAGTGTACCGGATATGATGGGAATCACCGTCAGACCAACTGTTAAAGGGGAAAAAATTATTCCTGTGGAACGCTTTGGTGTCAAAGTGATTTCAATGGGCTTTTTTGTTGAAGAAAATGCACCGGTCATTTGGAGAGGACCGATGCTTGGTAAAATGCTGAATAACTTCTTCCACGAAGTCGAGTGGGGAGAATTAGATTACTTACTATTAGACCTTCCGCCTGGAACGGGAGATGTGGCGCTTGATATTCATACAATGCTTCCAAGCTGTAAAGAAATCATTGTCACAACACCGCATCCAACAGCTGCTTTCGTTGCTGCTAGAGCGGGCGCAATGGCACTGCAAACAGATCACGAGGTGCTGGGTGTCGTTGAGAATATGAGCTATTATGAAAGCAAAAAAACAGGTGAGAAAGAATATGTCTTTGGAAAAGGAGGCGGGGATAAGCTGGCGGAAGAGCTGCGAGTATCGGTCCTTGGTCAAATTCCTCTAAGGCAGCCTGATTGGAATGAAGATGATTTTGCTCCATCCGTCTATGATGCGAGCCATCCAACAGGAGAAGTGTATCAACACATTGCGAATAAAGTCATTGAACAATTAGCAGTAAAAGCATAATGAAAGCCCGAGTGGATGTAGTTCCACTCGGGTGATGTTTAACTGCCGCTTTCTTCGCTGCCTTTTGAACCAGTATCACTGCTGCTTTCAGATGCTGCTTTTTTGAGCTCATCTTCGAATTTCTTCTTATAAAGAGGACTGCTTAATGTTTCTGTAATGACTTTTTCTAAGTGCTTTCTGAACTCTTTGCTTTTCACCAGTTCACCGTATTTCTTTTCCATTTCGGGATCCTTGAGAATATCCATCATCAATTGCTGATAGTCAGGGTCCTTCATTAACTGTTTTAACATCTTTTCATGCTGTTGCTGCATGGATTTAGCGAAAGTCTCGGCAAATTTAGAATCCTCAAAGACCTTCTTCCAGAACTCTTTGCCTTTATCAGAAGTTAGTGTTTTCTCTATCGTTTGTTTCACAGTTTGTTCATCCATTACCAAAGCTTCATTCATTGCCTCGTCATTTAATAACTGTTGAATGGCCTTTTTACCGTCATCTGTCTTCAATATATCGACGACCATTTTCTTTGTTTCGTCATAGTCCATATTAGATGAGGATTGGGTTTTGGGAGCACAAGCTGTTAAAGATAAAAGAAGAAAACAGCTCAATATACGCAAGATGCCTTTTGACATACTGTGGCTCCTTTCGTTACATGTCTTACTTTTAATATGAATGTTTCACGTAAATTTATACATAACAAAAATAGGGGTTGGATCAATTCAATGAAAAGTCGGGATTTAGTTCGTTTTTTCTTCTCTGTGCTAGCTGTTGGAGCGGTCATTACAAGCGTGGTAGGCTTTGCGCTGGAGTGGGGGAAATATCAGAAGCTTTTTATATCGTTTGACATTCTAGAGATCGCATCTGTGTTGTTTTGGTTCATTGGTGTGGGGATGATTTTTAGTGTCATTAGCCAGATGGGGTTTGTTGTCTTTTTGACGGTGCACCGGTTTGCGCTAGAGATATTCCGGTCACATTCTTTATGGAATACCATTCAATTGTTTCTAGTGATCTTTGTGCTGTTTGATTTAGCTTACTTGCGGTTTTTGTTTTTCGGGGAGAATGAATCATTTCTTCCATACCTATGGCTGCCTGTCTTTATCGGTGTGTTCGCATTGATCGTGGCTTACTTTAAACAGCAGCAGTCCTCTAAGAAAACATTTGTTTCCGCAATGTTTCTCATGGTCGTCATCACGTCGTTAGAATGGTTCCCGGCGCTCAGAGTCAATGAAGAGGACTGGCTGTATTTGATGCTATTTCCGCTATTAGGCTGTAATGCGTTTCAGTTATTAGCTATGCCGCGTTTTTCAAAGGCGAAAGCTACTTAACTTCCGATGACTTTGTTTTGGTATTGGAGATCAGTTCGCCAACCGTCACATTTTTTAAATTCTTTTCTTTGATTTGTTTCAAAATAGCTGGTAAGGCTTGAGCGGTTTGGGTTGCTGAATCTGAAGCGTGCAGAAGAACAATGTCTCCGCTTTTCATTCGATCATTTACATTCTGAACAATCTGGTCGACGCCCGGATTCAGCCAATCCTGTGAATTGACGCTGTAATGGACAACTGTATAACCGTACTGTGTGGCAATTTTCAATGCTTTTTCGTTAAATTGCCCAGTTGGCGGTCTTAATAGTTGAATGTCATCTAGTCCAAGCTTTTGAAATGAATTTTGTGCCCGGACAAGATCTCGCTTGATTTCACTGTCTTCAAGCTGGCTATAATTTTTATAAGCATAGCCAAGGCTGCCGATTTGGTGACCGTCCTCTCTAATTTGTTTGACGATATCAGGATGACGCTCGGCCCAAGAAGCAGACAGAAAGAAAGTAGCGTTCTTTATATCGTACTCTCGAAGGACATTTAAAATAGGGACTGCCTTCTCATCTCCCCAGCCAATATTAAAAGTGAGGGAGACATGTTTTGAGGAAGTCTCGCCTTTATAAATGGCTCGGGGTCCGTGTTCTGTTTTAAATACCGACAGCGGCGGTGCCTTTTGTACATAAAAAAAGGTTGCAGCTGCAAGGGCTGCTACAAGAATAATGACAATTTGCTTCAGCCGTTTAATAGGCAACACATATAGTTGACTCAATTCAAACACTCCTGCCTTGTCCAAGATTGTTACTTGATTGTATGCAGGACAAGGCTTTGAGATGCACAATAAAACTATTTTAAAAAAAGTTTTGAAAAGGCGTTGACCGATAGAATATTTTCGTGATATATTATTAATCGTCGCTGACACACAGTGACAAACACAAAACGCTTCGGGAAATAAACTTGAAAAAAGTTGTTGACATAAGATGAAGCGAAATGTTATATTATTAAAGCCGCTAAGAACGGCGAAGATGATCTTTGAAAACTAAACAAGACAAAACGTACCTGTTAATTCGAGTTTTTATAAAAAAATCCTATGAAACATCATAGGTAGTCAGTCAAACTGGCGAAAAACAAAACTTCGGTTTTGTACTTTTTCGGAGAGTTTGATCCTGGCTCAGGACGAACGCTGGCGGCGTGCCTAATACATGCAAGTCGAGCGGACAGAAGGGAGCTTGCTCCCGGATGTTAGCGGCGGACGGGTGAGTAACACGTGGGTAACCTGCCTGTAAGACTGGGATAACTCCGGGAAACCGGAGCTAATACCGGATAGTTCCTTGAACCGCATGGTTCAAGGATGAAAGACGGTTTCGGCTGTCACTTACAGATGGACCCGCGGCGCATTAGCTAGTTGGTGGGGTAATGGCTCACCAAGGCGACGATGCGTAGCCGACCTGAGAGGGTGATCGGCCACACTGGGACTGAGACACGGCCCAGACTCCTACGGGAGGCAGCAGTAGGGAATCTTCCGCAATGGACGAAAGTCTGACGGAGCAACGCCGCGTGAGTGATGAAGGTTTTCGGATCGTAAAGCTCTGTTGTTAGGGAAGAACAAGTGCGAGAGTAACTGCTCGCACCTTGACGGTACCTAACCAGAAAGCCACGGCTAACTACGTGCCAGCAGCCGCGGTAATACGTAGGTGGCAAGCGTTGTCCGGAATTATTGGGCGTAAAGGGCTCGCAGGCGGTTTCTTAAGTCTGATGTGAAAGCCCCCGGCTCAACCGGGGAGGGTCATTGGAAACTGGGAAACTTGAGTGCAGAAGAGGAGAGTGGAATTCCACGTGTAGCGGTGAAATGCGTAGAGATGTGGAGGAACACCAGTGGCGAAGGCGACTCTCTGGTCTGTAACTGACGCTGAGGAGCGAAAGCGTGGGGAGCGAACAGGATTAGATACCCTGGTAGTCCACGCCGTAAACGATGAGTGCTAAGTGTTAGGGGGTTTCCGCCCCTTAGTGCTGCAGCTAACGCATTAAGCACTCCGCCTGGGGAGTACGGTCGCAAGACTGAAACTCAAAGGAATTGACGGGGGCCCGCACAAGCGGTGGAGCATGTGGTTTAATTCGAAGCAACGCGAAGAACCTTACCAGGTCTTGACATCCTCTGACAACCCTAGAGATAGGACTTTCCCTTCGGGGACAGAGTGACAGGTGGTGCATGGTTGTCGTCAGCTCGTGTCGTGAGATGTTGGGTTAAGTCCCGCAACGAGCGCAACCCTTGATCTTAGTTGCCAGCATTTAGTTGGGCACTCTAAGGTGACTGCCGGTGACAAACCGGAGGAAGGTGGGGATGACGTCAAATCATCATGCCCCTTATGACCTGGGCTACACACGTGCTACAATGGACAGAACAAAGGGCTGCGAGACCGCAAGGTTTAGCCAATCCCATAAATCTGTTCTCAGTTCGGATCGCAGTCTGCAACTCGACTGCGTGAAGCTGGAATCGCTAGTAATCGCGGATCAGCATGCCGCGGTGAATACGTTCCCGGGCCTTGTACACACCGCCCGTCACACCACGAGAGTTTGCAACACCCGAAGTCGGTGAGGTAACCTTTATGGAGCCAGCCGCCGAAGGTGGGGCAGATGATTGGGGTGAAGTCGTAACAAGGTAGCCGTATCGGAAGGTGCGGCTGGATCACCTCCTTTCTAAGGATATATGGAGCAGTGTGCGTTTTCGTCTTGTTTAGTTTTGAAGGATCATTCCTTCAAGATATGTCTCTAGCGAGACAGGATTGTTCTTTGAAAACTAGATAACAATAAGTAATACATTCACATTGAATGCAATGCAAAGTTCATCACACATAGTGATTCTTTCTAAAGTAAGAAATGGTTAAGTTAGAAAGGGCGCACGGTGGATGCCTTGGCACTAGGAGCCGATGAAGGACGGGACGAACACCGATATGCTTCGGGGAGCTGTAAGCAAGCTTTGATCCGGAGATTTCCGAATGGGGAAACCCACTGCTCGTAATGGAGTAGTATCCATACTTGAATACATAGAGTATGAGAAGGCATACCCGGGGAACTGAAACATCTAAGTACCCGGAGGAAGAGAAAGCAAATGCGATTCCCTGAGTAGCGGCGAGCGAAACGGGAACAGCCCAAACCAAGAGGCTTGCCTCTTGGGGTTGTAGGACACTCTATACGGAGTTACAAAGGAACGATATAAGCGAAGAGGTCTGGAAAGGCCCGCCAAAGAAGGTAACAGCCCTGTAACTGAAATGTTGTTCTCTCCAGAGTGGATCCTGAGTACGGCGGAACACGTGAAATTCCGTCGGAATCCGGGAGGACCATCTCCCAAGGCTAAATACTCCCTAGTGACCGATAGTGAACCAGTACCGTGAGGGAAAGGTGAAAAGCACCCCGGAAGGGGAGTGAAATAGATCCTGAAACCGTGTGCCTACAAGTAGTCAGAGCCCGTTAATGGGTGATGGCGTGCCTTTTGTAGAATGAACCGGCGAGTTACGATCCCGTGCAAGGTTAAGCAGAAGATGCGGAGCCGCAGCGAAAGCGAGTCTGAATAGGGCGCATGAGTACGTGGTCGTAGACCCGAAACCAGGTGATCTACCCATGTCCAGGGTGAAGTTCAGGTAACACTGAATGGAGGCCCGAACCCACGCACGTTGAAAAGTGCGGGGATGAGGTGTGGGTAGGGGTGAAATGCCAATCGAACCTGGAGATAGCTGGTTCTCTCCGAAATAGCTTTAGGGCTAGCCTCAAGGTAAGAGTCTCGGAGGTAGAGCACTGATTGGACTAGGGGCCCCTACCGGGTTACCGAATTCAGTCAAACTCCGAATGCCGATGACTTATCCTTGGGAGTCAGACTGCGAGTGATAAGATCCGTAGTCGAAAGGGAAACAGCCCAGACCGCCAGCTAAGGTCCCAAAGTATACGTTAAGTGGAAAAGGATGTGGAGTTGCTTAGACAACCAGGATGTTGGCTTAGAAGCAGCCACCATTTAAAGAGTGCGTAATAGCTCACTGGTCGAGTGACTCTGCGCCGAAAATGTACCGGGGCTAAACGTATCACCGAAGCTGCGGACTGTTCTTACGAACAGTGGTAGGAGAGCGTTCTAAGTGCTGTGAAGTCAGACCGGAAGGACTGGTGGAGCGCTTAGAAGTGAGAATGCCGGTATGAGTAGCGAAAGACGGGTGAGAATCCCGTCCACCGAATGCCTAAGGTTTCCTGAGGAAGGCTCGTCCGCTCAGGGTTAGTCGGGACCTAAGCCGAGGCCGAAAGGCGTAGGCGATGGACAACAGGTTGATATTCCTGTACCACCTCCTCACCATTTGAGCAATGGGGGGACGCAGGAGGATAGGGTAAGCGCGGTATTGGATATCCGCGTCCAAGCAGTTAGGCTGGGAAATAGGCAAATCCGTTTCCCGTAAAGGCTGAGCTGTGATGGCGAGCGAAATTTAGTAGCGAAGTTCCTGATTCCACACTGCCAAGAAAAGCCTCTAGCGAGGTGAGAGGTGCCCGTACCGCAAACCGACACAGGTAGGCGAGGAGAGAATCCTAAGGTGATCGAGAGAACTCTCGTTAAGGAACTCGGCAAAATGACCCCGTAACTTCGGGAGAAGGGGTGCTTCTTAGGGTGTTAAAGCCCCGAGAAGCCGCAGTGAATAGGCCCAGGCGACTGTTTAGCAAAAACACAGGTCTCTGCGAAGCCGTAAGGCGAAGTATAGGGGCTGACGCCTGCCCGGTGCTGGAAGGTTAAGAGGAGCGCTTAGCGTAAGCGAAGGTGCGAATTGAAGCCCCAGTAAACGGCGGCCGTAACTATAACGGTCCTAAGGTAGCGAAATTCCTTGTCGGGTAAGTTCCGACCCGCACGAAAGGCGCAACGATCTGGGCACTGTCTCAACGAGAGACTCGGTGAAATTATAGTACCTGTGAAGATGCAGGTTACCCGCGACAGGACGGAAAGACCCCGTGGAGCTTTACTGCAGCCTGATATTGAATGTTGGTACAGCTTGTACAGGATAGGTAGGAGCCTTGGAAACCGGAGCGCTAGCTTCGGTGGAGGCATCGGTGGGATACTACCCTGGCTGTATTGACCTTCTAACCCGCTGCCCTTATCGGGCAGGGAGACAGTGTCAGGTGGGCAGTTTGACTGGGGCGGTCGCCTCCTAAAATGTAACGGAGGCGCCCAAAGGTTCCCTCAGAATGGTTGGAAATCATTCGCAGAGTGTAAAGGCACAAGGGAGCTTGACTGCGAGACCTACAAGTCGAGCAGGGACGAAAGTCGGGCTTAGTGATCCGGTGGTTCCGCATGGAAGGGCCATCGCTCAACGGATAAAAGCTACCCCGGGGATAACAGGCTTATCTCCCCCAAGAGTCCACATCGACGGGGAGGTTTGGCACCTCGATGTCGGCTCATCGCATCCTGGGGCTGTAGTCGGTCCCAAGGGTTGGGCTGTTCGCCCATTAAAGCGGTACGCGAGCTGGGTTCAGAACGTCGTGAGACAGTTCGGTCCCTATCCGTCGCGGGCGCAGGAAATTTGAGAGGAGCTGTCCTTAGTACGAGAGGACCGGGATGGACGCACCGCTGGTGTACCAGTTGTTCTGCCAAGGGCATCGCTGGGTAGCTATGTGCGGACGGGATAAGTGCTGAAAGCATCTAAGCATGAAGCCCCCCTCAAGATGAGATTTCCCATTCCGCAAGGAAGTAAGATCCCTGAAAGATGATCAGGTTGATAGGTCTGAGGTGGAAGCGTGGTGACACGTGGAGCTGACAGATACTAATAGATCGAGGACTTAACCTATATTCTAATGTGAAGCTTGAACATTGTTATCTAGTTTTGAGAGAACATTCTCTCCATCAGGTTTGGTGGCGATAGCGAAGAGGTCACACCCGTTCCCATACCGAACACGGAAGTTAAGCTCTTCAGCGCCGATGGTAGTTGGGGGTCTCCCCCTGTGAGAGTAGGACGCCGCCAAGCTTTTTGTTTATATCCTTCCAATGGAAGAAGTTACTTTATCATTCCGCAGTAGCTCAGTGGTAGAGCTATCGGCTGTTAACCGATCGGTCGTAGGTTCGAGTCCTACCTGCGGAGCCATGCTTCCATAGCTCAGTAGGTAGAGCACTTCCATGGTAAGGAAGAGGTCAGCGGTTCGAGCCCGCTTGGAAGCTTTCCTCTAAATGTTGATCTGACAGGGTTTCTCGATGGTGAGAAGGCTTTTTTTTATGTCCTTTTTATTTGCTTGGGACCAATTAAGCTCCGCCACTAAAGTGTCTGCTTCTCTGACCGTATATGTATACGTATTAAGAGTTGTTTTAACATCCGCATGACCTAAACGCTGAGAGACAGATTTGATATTAAACCCACAGGTATATTCCGATTTGATTTAGTAGCATGAGTAAGACGCATGACATGCAAATGAATTTTCTTTATATCGTGCCTTTTTGCGAATCGATCCACCATGTATTTAAATTTGAAAAGGCAGTTGAGAACGTACAATGCTAATTTGTCAGCTGACGAATTAGCAAGGAATTCTATTGGTCAACGTTGTGCCACATAAGAAATGGAACGGAACGAAGACAAAAGCAGCTCTTCAAAAAGCATTGAAAAAATGAAAGAAGTAAAGTCCCTGGCCATAGAGAACAGGGGCTTTTTTGATGTTTATTTTTCAACGTTTGAAAATCTGTGAAGCTGCAATTCTTTTGCTGTCGCAACTTTCATTGTTCTTCTTTTGAAGTGAATCCTTCTCTCAAAAACCTTTTTCTTTTCTCTGTTACTTTATCGAGTGATTCTAGGGTATACGAAAAAGTGTTGTTTCCACACGGTTTTACACTAATCATGTTTCTCCTCCTGTTTTCGTAATATGTCCTTTTTATTTTACTTAATATTCCATAAAAAGCAGTTCATTAAATTTCATCTTCCCTATGTGCTTGTTAAATGTGTCTAATTTGTGAAAATGACAATTTCCACAAACTAAAATATGTGGTAGGTCTGTCTATAGTAGGTAACATAATACTCTTTGTTATGGTGAGCATTAATAGAAGGAGATTTCATGATTATTGCCATAACTGATGTTACATATGGTAGTAAAGTTAGAGAGCCAAAAGGTGCTCTGCATTATTACTATACACATGCCTTAGAAATCGGAAATTCTAAGGAAGAGCTTCTCATCTAAATGGACTTTACAGACAAGCTCGAAAAAAATTACATGGAGGTAATAGGAAATGAGAATTAACCACAATATCGCAGCCCTTAACACACTGAACCGTTTATCTGCAAACAACGGTGCGAGCCAAAAGAACATGGAGAAACTTTCTTCTGGTCTTAAAATCAACCGCGCAGGAGATGACGCAGCAGGTCTAGCGATCTCTGAAAAAATGCGTGGACAAATCCGCGGATTAGAAATGGCGTCTAAAAACGCACAAGACGGTATCTCACTTATCCAAACAGCTGAAGGTGCATTGACTGAAACTCATTCAATCCTTCAACGTGTTCGTGAACTAGTCGTTCAAGCTGGAAATACTGGTACACAGGATAAAGAGTCTGACCTTCAATCTATCCAAGATGAAATTAAAGCTTTACAAGAAGAAGTAGATGGAATTTCAAATCGTACAGAGTTTAACGGTAAAAAATTATTAGATGGTTCGTTTAAAGGAACCCCAGGAACACCAGCAATTCCGCCGACAGATCCAGATGATCCAGATACAGGTACACCTGCAGTCCCAGCAAGTGGTAATGCTTTAGTGTTCCAAATCGGTGCTAACGCAACTCAACAAATTTCAGTTCATATTGATAAAATGAGTACAGATGCATTGGGAGTGAAAGGTGCTAATGGGATTGTAGCGAATCAAGCTATTAAAGACATCGATGTTAGAAAATTTGCTGATAATGCAGCAGATGCTACTGATGTTGGTTTTGATACTCAACTAAGTATTGTTGATGCAGCTATTAACCAAGTATCTGCTCAACGTGGAAAACTTGGTGCAGTCCAAAACCGTCTAGAGCACACTATTAACAACTTGGGTGCATCTGCTGAAAACTTAACTGCTGCTGAGTCTCGTATTCGTGACGTTGACATGGCAAAAGAAATGAGTGAGTTCACTAAGAACAACATTCTTTCTCAAGCTTCTCAAGCTATGCTTGCACAAGCGAATCAACAGCCACAAAACGTACTTCAATTATTACGTTAATAAACCAAAAGCCCCTTTTATATAGGGGCTTTTTTTGTTTGTTTTAAAATGTTGGACTTGCTCAGTGACAAATAGACTCATGAAAATGGAATAAATCGATTGATAAGGAAGCTTTGTATCAATTTTCTACACATTCCTTCTTTTTGTGCTTGATTCTTTAGTGCCTTTCTTATATTCTTACTAAAGTGATGATATCCTCTCTAACAAAAGACTCTGTACGTCCCTCTTCCCCCCGAAAGTGAAGCATTATTTATTTTTCCTTTCTTCATCTCCAGGTTTGGTTGATCTTCTTTTTCCATGTTCGGTATGTATATAAAAAGGAGTAGATGGTTTGAAAGATTTATTTGTAAAGCAAGAATGGTTTGGGCATGTGCGTCAGGATGTGCTTGCGGGTATTTTAGTGGCTCTGGCTTTAATTCCTGAGGCGATTGCGTTTTCAATTATTGCGGGCGTTGATCCGAAGATCGGGTTGTATGCTTCGTTTTGTATTGCAATTGTGATTTCGTTTGTTGGTGGACGGCCAGGTATGATTTCGGCCGCTACAGGGGCTATGGCTCTGGTCATGGTTAATTTGGTTGCCGATCATGGATTGCAATATTTGTTTGCAGCTACGATTTTAACAGGTCTGATTCAAATAGTGTTTGGACTCTGCCGAGTGTCTCGTCTGATGAAATTTATTCCGAGGTCCGTGATGGTTGGTTTTGTGAATGCGTTGGCTATTATGATCTTCATGGCTCAGCTTCCACATTTCGTCGGAGAATCAATGGCCATGTATATCATGACAGGTAGCGCCTTGTTGATTATTTATTTATTGCCGATGGTGGTAAAAGTGATACCTTCCCCACTCATTGCGATTATTGTCATGACGATCATTGCTGTATTTGGACATATTGATGTGAGAACGGTTGGAGATATGGGAGAGCTTCCTAGTTCTTTGCCTGCTTTTCTGATTCCTCAAGTACCGTTTAGCTGGGAGACACTTACTATCATTTTTCCTTATTCTTTAGCACTTGCGATGGTTGGTTTACTTGAGTCTCTTTTAACTGCACAGATTGTCGATGATATGACGGAGACGTCTAGTCGTAAGAACAAGGAAGCGAGAGGTCAAGGGATTGCTAATGTGGTTGCAGGATTCTTTGGTGGTATGGCTGGCTGTGCGATGATTGGTCAATCAGTGATTAATACGAAGGCAGGCGGGCGTGGCCGTCTTTCTACCTTTGTAGCGGGTGCATTTCTAATGGTGCTGATTTTTGTACTCGGAGATGTGGTGGTTCAAATTCCGATGGCTGCTCTTGTGGCTGTGATGATTATGGTCTCCGTTGGGACATTTGATTGGAGTTCCTTTCAGCAGCTAAAAAAGAATCCGAAAACAGATTCTATTGTCATGATTGTCACGGTCGTGACTGTGGTGTTGACTCATGATTTATCAAAAGGTGTGTTTGCAGGAGTGCTGCTTAGTGCGATATTCTTTGTAGCAAAAATATCAAAGCTTCATATTACCTCTACAGAAAGCCAAGCGGGTTTTTGGGTGTATCGAATTAAAGGGCAAATTTTCTTTGCTTCTGTCACTGATTTCATCCAAGCGTTCCATCAGGAGAAAGATCTCCAAGCCGTTGTGATTGATTTGTCTGAAGCGCGTATATGGGATGAATCAGGCGTGGCAGCGATAGAACGTGTAAAGGAAAAGTATCAAGCAGCTGGTGTACAGGTAGACGTAGTTGGAATGGATACCTCGAGTCGAAAGCTTGTGAAACAGGTGAATGGTTCTTAAAAAGATCTTTCTGTTTGTTACAATAGAAAAGGTAAGAAAGTGAAGGATGGAGGTGGCCGGCATGCTTGTGCGTTTGAACCAAGTGCTCGGCCGGATGATGCCGCTTATTACGCCCATTAGTGTGTTACTCGGTGTATTATTGTCGGCCTATTTAAAGGATTTTACGTTTATGGTGCCCTGGGTATTTGCCATGATGACATTTTCAGGGAGCTTGTCATCTACTTTTTCAGCTTTAAAGCATACGGTGATGCACCCATTGCCTTTGATTTTATCGTTTATGATTTTACATGTGCTGATGCCCCTTTATGCCTGGTCAGCAGGGCATTTGATATTTGCGGGTGATTCCATGACGATCACCGGTTTGACGCTTGCGATGGTGATTCCAACAGGTGTTTCTAGTTTAATATGGGCGGCGATGTATAAAGGGAATGTCGGGTTAACGTTATCCATCATTTTAATTGATACATTGCTTTCGCCATTGATTGTGCCAGCCAGCTTGTCACTCTTCGTCGGTACACAGGTCCATATGGACATGGTCGCAATCATGAAAGGGCTGTTTGGTATGGTGGTGCTGCCCTCTATTTTAGGGATGCTCGTTCGTCAGTATGCAAAGCCATCGGTGACGAAAATAATTGGTCAGACCCTGTCTCCTTTTTCAAAATTAGGCTTGTTTGTTGTCGTATCGATTAACAGTTCTGTTGTCGCCCCATATTTGCGTGAACTGGATGCTGCATTTTTTAGCAAAGCAGCGACTGTCTTTTTCATTGCGATGAGTGGGTATGCTTTTGCATGGTTGATTGGAAAGGTGATGAAATGTACTCAAGGGGAGATTGTGGCCATTGTGTATACGGGCGGAATGAGAAATATTAGTGCCGGAGCTGTGCTTGCTATTAGCTTTTTCCCGCCTGCTGTTGCTGTCCCTGTTGTGATTGGCATGCTATTTCAGCAAGTGCTTGCTGCCTTGTTTGGTTTCTTACTCAATCGTTTTGAGCTGAAGGCGCCTGCTGTGACTAAATCTTTATCATGAAAAGACCTCCATCTTATGAGATGGAGGTCTTTTTGCGAATTAATAGATGAGATATTTCTTGCGTTTCTTTTCGAACGTTTTGAGGTCGTGATGATAGCGCTTCATGATGTGTTTGACGGAAGTACCTTGATTGATTTCTTCTTTCATCCAACCATTTCCGATGAGTTTATCAAAGCTGCCTGTTTGAAGGAACTGAAAGTCTTTTGGATATAAATCATGTATTGCTTTGATGATGGATAACCCTGTTTTTACCGCTTCGAATGAAGAGCGGTCTGTGACGTATAGCTGCACACCGTGTGATAGCTTACCTGAATGTTTAGAAAAAGTGGGGGTGAATGATACTGGTCTAAATTGTACACCCTTTAGTTTTAACTGATTTAAATGATCTGCTAGCTCGCTGCTATTGATATATGGAGCGCCAATGAGCTCGAACGGTTTTGTTGTTCCTCTGCCTTCAGAGACATTTGTTCCTTCAATTAATCCTGTGGCGGGATATACAAAGGTACTATCCACTGTCGGCATGTTAGGTGAAGGAAGGACGAACGGCAGCTTCGTGTCATCAAACGTCATAGAACGCTTCCAATTTTTCATTTTTATGACTGTGACATCAGCATTGATATGAAACTCTTTGTTAAAGAATTTTGCTAGTTCACCAGTGGTCATCCCATGTCTTAATGGTATTGGATAGAGCCCTACAAATGAAGCGTGCTCAGGTTCTAAGACAGGGCCTTCTACTTTTAGTCCGCCAATGGGGTTTGGACGGTCTAGGACAACAAAGGGAATGTTGTTTTCTTTAGCGGCTTCCATCGCATAGGCCATCGTGTAAATATAAGTGTAATAACGAGCGCCAACATCTTGGATATCAAACAGCAAAACATCTACATCTTTAAGCATATCAGGCGTTGGTTTTTTTGTTTTTCCATAGAGAGAGTAAACAGGGAGACCCGTTTTTTCATCGGTATAGGATTCGACGCCTTCTCCTGCTTGTGCATCGCCGCGCACACCATGTTCAGGTCCATATAGAGCAGTAAGCTTGATATTTGGATGCTCAAATAGGAGATCGACACTGCTTTTCATATTTGCATCAATACCAGTTGGGTTCGTAATGAGGCCGACCCTTTTCCCTTTTAACCATGAAAGGTTGCCTGATAGTAGTGTTTCGATCCCTGTTTTGACTGTTGCTTTTTTTCCTTTTGTGTCTGTTCGTCCTTGCTCTGCAGGGGAGGCTGCGGTCAATGTGCTCATGATGAGAATGCTTGCGAGTATCAAGCTTGCTGTTTTTTTCAAGAGAATCCCTCCTATTTGATCTGTTTCCCTTTCAAGTTGAGTCCATAGCCGAATGGATACAGGGTTTGATTTGGATGAGTGACAGATGGGATATCCACAGGCAATTTGCCCTTAGGTGATGCAGCGCCAAATATCACTTTTAATCCAGCAGGAATATTTGGCTGATTGAATTGTCCGTTTGAGTAGCCTTTAAAACCGTAAACGGCTAGTAAGGCATCAGCCTCCTCAAAATTTGCCGCATCGTAAGGATTTCTTAGACTCATGATGACCATTTTTTTGTTTTGTGCTGCTGTTTCTTTCATGACAGCACGCGGGAAAGCAGTAGCCCACTTTTTCGGGTCCTGGACATTGTCATCAATCACACCATCATTCACAGCTGGGTCATTTTGGACAACGTAAGAGCCGGTAATCACATAGTCAGCATCTTGAATCAGTTTGGCTGTTTCTTTGGTGAAGGTCTTATCCGCAAACGCATATGATTGGATACGTACAGGCTTGATCTTTTTTTGTTTGATCAGAGAGTCAATTGTGACAGACATGGCTTTTGTCTGATCATCGTAAGGTGCCATGACCAAGATCTTGTTATTCTTTTTAGGCTTGAATGGTAAGGTCTTTTCGTTGTTTTTAAGCAGGGTGATCCCTTCACGTGCCATTTTTTGTTCTGCTTTCCGGTGCGACTTTTTCCCAACGACTTGAGTGGCTTTTTTGATTTTTTTCTCAAGGGTGATGGGTTTCTTGGAAGAAATGATGCCGCGTTTGATTTTCAATTGAAGAATTTTTTCGACAGATTGGTTGATTTGAGACATCGGAATTTCTTTCTTTACAATCGCCTTTTTTACAGCATTGAACACATTCTCTAGGTTTTTTTCTGTTTTTAGAGAGGTGACTGGTGCTGGCATAAGGGCGATGTCGACACCTGCCTTAATAGCCATCACCACGGCTTCTTCCTGCCCAAAGTTATCTGCAATCGCTTTCATATTTAGGGCGTCTGTTACCACAACACCTTGAAAGCCCATCTCTTCTTTTAATAAGTGTGTGATGACTTTTTTCGATAAGGTTGCTGGAACCATAATGTCCTCGCCATCTTTTTTGCTTTTGTACGTTGTGTGGTCAATGGCAGGGAATTGAACATGAGCGGTCATGACCATATCCGCACCAGCGTTGATGGCTTGTTGAAACGGATACAGCTCCACTTTTTTAAGACGATCTAGGTCATGTTCTACGAGCGGCAAGCCATAGTGACTATCGACGGCTGTATCACCATGTCCCGGGAAATGCTTTAGTGTGGAAATGGTCTTTTCCTTTTGAAGTCCTTTCATGGTTTGAAGGCCAAGCCTAGTGACAAGAGCAGGATCAGAGCTAAAGGAACGGACACCAATGACGGGGTTGTTTGGATTATTATTCACATCAAGCACAGGAGAGAAGTTTGTATTGATCCCTAGTGCGTTTAGTTCTTTGCCGATGATTTTGCCTGTGTCGTATGCATTTTTCTTACTTCTAGAGGCACCAATCGACATATTTCCTGGGAAATGTGTTCCCTTTTGTAATCTTGTGACGATTCCACCTTCTTGATCAATTGAAATGAGTAATGGAATGTTCGGTGATGCTTTTTGAAATTCATGGGTGAGTTTGACGGTTTGTTTCGTATCAACGATATTCTCCGCAAATAAGATGACACCGCCTAGATGATATTTTTCAACAAGATGGGACACTTCTTTATTCATCTTTGTTAAGCCTGTAGGTGCAGATTCATCTTTTGTTTGCCAATTGCGAAAGTCTGGCATGAGCATTTGACCTATCTTTTCATCCAGGGACATGTCTTGCACCATTTGTTTTGCGGTTGGAAGAGGGGCAGAGCTAACCTTTTCCGTTGGAATGGAAGAGGTTAGCAGAGCTAAAACTAGAGCAGCGGGGAAAAGAGCTTTTAACATCGAATTCCTCCTTTTACTTAAAAGATTCGTAGATTGCGGTCATGATGCTTCCATAAGTACCAGTTGGGAAAAGGTCACCTTCAAATTGATTTGGGTTGGTTTCAGGTGAAACGACAGGCGAATGTTTCTTATTTGTCAGCAAGATGATACCTAGATTATGTTTTGGATCAATCAATGTCATGGTTCCGGTCCAGCCAGTATGTCCATAGGCTTCGTTACTTGCATATTTTCCAAACATCCATTCCATGTCAGTATGACCGTTTTTACGCCAGCCTAGCCCGTAAGTTGGGTTTGTATCAGAAGAGGCTGTAAAGAGATCGATAGAAGCTTGATCAAAGATGGTTTTTTTTCCATAGCCTCCTTTGTTCAGCATGAGCTGGAGCAGCACGGCCATATCTGACATGTTAGAGAAAAGTCCGGCATGACCAGAGATACCTGCCATTGAGTAATATGCTTTCTCATCGTGGACTTCGCCTAGCAGGGTGTACCTGCGAATGTTTTCAAAATTAATGACACCATCTCGCGAATTACCTAAACGTTCGGTTGCTGCAAAATGCTTCGGTTTAAATCCTTTTTGCAGTGGATTGAACATTGTATGTTTGAGACCTAGCGGCCGATAGATCGTCGACTCTACATATTGATCAAGAGGCATACCTGTTTTTTTCTCAATGATCATGCCTAACAGCATGTAATCAATGTCACTATAAATGTGCTGGGTGCCTGGTTTGTATTGCAGCGGCACCTTCGGCAGCCATTTCATCGTTGTCTTTCTATCTTGAGAGAAAAAGGTGCCGGCTGCTTCTTTGCTATAAAATAAGACACTGGAAGGGAGCCCGGCAGAATGGGTCAGAAGATCTTTTACACGGAGCTGTTCTTTGCCGGTTACCTTTGCATCTGGTTCATCTTTAAAATCTGGCAGGATGGATTGTATTTTTTCGTTCACATCCAGTTTTTTCTCGTAGACGAGCTTTTGCAGGGCATAGTTGGTCGCATACATTTTGGTGTTGGATGCTAAGTCGAACAGTGTATTCTTTTTCATTTTCATATATGATTTGAGTTCGGTTGTACCTTCGTATTTTTGCCGGTAGCCATAGGCTTTTTGATGGACGATTTTTCCGTCTTTGATAATGATGAGTGCGCCTCCTGGAAATCCTGCTTTGATATCGTTTTGAATCATGTGATCAACCTTCCTAAGCTGCCTGGAAGAAAAACCAACTTGTTCCGGTCGTTTTGCCTTTTTTAAGACGGGGTATTCTTCAGGTGCTGTTTTAGACAAAGACGATACAGGATGGGAGCTAGTTGCAAATGTTTGTGCTGGTAATCCAAGGAGCATGAGCAGACTTGTTATTAAGAGAAAGTATTTCTTCAAGAGTTAGACCTCCTATTGCTTATTTTTCCTCAAATTCAACAGCCATATCATCATGAAAACCAAATAAGTATGTGAAAATAAATCCAGCGACATATGCAATAAAGAGTCCGATTAAGTAAAGAAGCATTTGATGTGTGTGAACAATAAAGGTTAATGGGAGACCTGATACACCAATCGCCTTCGTTGCAATTTGGAAGTAGGCTTGAAATGCGCCGCCGATTCCAGCGCCAAGACAAGCAGTGAGAAATGGCCGTCCCAGCGGGAGTGTAACACCGAAAATGAGTGGTTCACCAATGCCGAGCATCCCTGAAGGAAGTCCACCTGCGATGGCTCTTTTGAGTTTTTTCTTTTTTGTTTTCATATAAATGGCGAATGCCGCACCGACCTGTCCTGCACCGCCCATAGCGAGGATTGGCAAAAGCGGGTCATCTCCAATGGAATTAATGAGTTCCATATGAATTGGTGTCAGTCCTTGGTGAAGTCCTGTCACAACAAGTGGAAGGAAGGTCGCACCAAGAACAAATCCAGCGAAGATTCCGCCCATATTTAATAGATAAGTTAATCCTGAGGTGATGGCATCAGATATAAATCCGCCGACTGGCATGAAGACAACGTACGTAAAAATGCCTGTAATGAGTAGTGTGATGGTTGGTGTGACGATGATATCAAGTGATTGCGGGACGAAGCGTCTAATTCGGGTTTCCACAAGTGCCATAAAGATGGCGGCTAGAAGAACACCGATGAGCCCGCCTCTGCCTGGTAGAATATTTGTGCCAAATAACATAATGTCTGCGGAGGCTGGGTTAATAATGAGGATACCAGCTAATGCGCCTAATGCAGGAGAGCCTCCAAACTCCTTTGCGGCATTTGATCCGACTAAAATACCGAGATATGCGAACAAGCCTGAACCAATAACGGTTAAAATGATCGCTGCTTGAGACTTTTCATCGAGCCAGCCTGCTTGCACGATTGCTTTCGTAATCCCTGTAATAAGACCTGATGCAACGAGTGCCGGAATGATAGGAATAAAGATGCTGGCAATCCGTCGTAAGAACAGCTTGAACGGTGTGCGGTTCTTTTGTGAAATGGCTTGCTTGTTTTTTTGTGCTTCATTGTTTAAATCATAAGAGCCAGAGGCATTTAGCAGCTGTTCAAACGCACTTGATACTTGGTTGACAACACCTGTACCTAAAATGATTTGAAGCGTTTCTGCCTCGACGACACCTATGACGCCATCGAGTTCTTTGATTTTTGTGATGTGAACTTGTTCATTGTCAATCGGTGTAATTCGGAGACGCGTCATACAATGTGTATGGGAAGAGATGTTTTCAGAACCACCACAGAGAGAAAGAATGTCTTTCGCCAACTGCTGATATTTCGTTTGATGACTCATGTTGAATCCCCCTTTGATTTTCGTTTCATGGAGCGGATGGCATGTCTTGTCTTGTCAATATATTGCGCTGTCTCTTCATATTGACGGGAAGCTAAGCTGAGGAACAAGACATCAATTAAGTAGAGCTGTGCCATTCTAGAGGAAGTGGCTGCACTGCGAAAAGGTGCTTCATTGGAACCGGACGTCGATAGGTGAACATCACTTAAGGCAGAAACGCTTGTTTGACCAGGATGCGTTAAGGCAATGGTTTTCACTTGATTGTCTTTTGCGAGCTGAAGGGCTTGAATGATGTCTAACGTTTCTCCTGAAAAGGATATACCGAACACGATGTCATTCTTTCCTGCATTTGCGATGACCGTTGATGCGATGTGCATGTCAGTGAAGGCAGTCGCAGCATAATTGATTCTGAGAAATTTCTGCTGGGCATCCGCTGCCACGATGCCAGATGCACCGACGCCGATAAAATGGATTTGGTTTGCATGCAGCAGTAATTGAACAGCTTTTTCTAATGCATCTGCATTTAAAATAGAAGCGGTGTCCTTAATCGATTGAATCGAGTTTCCTGCTGTTTTTTGAATAATGGATTGAATCGGTTCATCTTGTTCGATATCACGGTAGCCTTGTTTATCGTTATGCATCAAGTCTCCAGCGATTCGCATTTTTAAATCGTGATAGCCATCTAGCCCGAGAGATTTACAAAGGCGGATGACTGCAGAGCTGCTTGCTCCGGCTGCCTGGCTGATCTCGTGTACTGTGCTTTTAATGACTTTGTCAGGATGGGCAAGGATATAGTCTGCAATGATTTTTTCAGATTGGGGGAGCTTTGCTTTCATTGTGTGTAGTAGGGTGAGTCCACCTGCTGACATGAGCTCTGCCTCCTTTAGGATTGATGATGAGAGATGGCTTTGTCGATATGGCCATTCGTTTTGTTGAGTAAATCCTTGGCTGTTTTTTTGTCTGTGTTTGTTTGAAGCATGACGATGGCGGTTTTGACTTCTAAGTCTGCCGCTTCAAGGGTTTTCACAGCTTGTTCGTAGGAAGCGTTTGTCACATGTTGAATGATGGTGATGGCGCGTTCTTTTAATTTATGATTGCTGACTTTTACATCAACCATCAGGTTTTCATATACTTTACCTTGTCTGATCATGACAGAGGTGGAAAGCATATTTAAAATCATTTTATGAGCGGATGCGGCTTTCATTCGTGTTGACCCAGTGATGGCTTCTGGTCCTACAATGACTTCAATGGCGCAGTCTGCCAGCTCGCTAATTTCTGCTTGTTCATTGCAGCTGAGGGCTACTGTTTTTGCGCCGATGAATTTAGCGTAGTTTAAAGCGCCGATGATGTAGGGTGTCCTGCCGCTGGCGGCGATACCGACGACCGTATCTTTTGATGTCAGGTGAATGTGTACTAAATCCTGTTTGCCGGCTTCTTCACTGTCTTCCACATCTTCGGCAGCATGTGAAAAAGCAGAGTCTCCGCCTGCCATGATGCCTATAATCACATCAGGTGAGACGCTATAGGTAGGGGGACATTCAACAGCATCCATCACGCCAAGTCTGCCGCTTGTCCCGGCCCCTAAATAAACGAGTCTGCCTCCATTTGAGATGGATTGATAGGCGAAGTCACTTGCTGTTTTGACATGTGGTAGCACACGGTTGACTGCTTGAGCGACCTTCATATCTTCTTCATTAATCATTTGGAGCATTTCGAGTGGATCTGCTTGTGATATTCCCATTGTGTTAGGATTTCTTGATTCTGTTGTCAAAGAACGCAATTGAGATGGCTGCATGCGACATTCCTCCTTATTTCTTCATTTTCAGTATATTCAGTATGATATGAAATTTCAACATTATATTTAAATACTGAAATTATATTTCAAACAAAAAAGTGGTTCTAATTGGAGATGAATAGACAGAAAATAAAAAAAATAAAAATCCCCTTTACAAAAGGGGGACAACCTGTATATAATAACTTTTGTCAGCTTCACGGAAACAGCAAACTTGACAAACTGGCCCGTTGGTCAAGCGGTTAAGACACCGCCCTTTCACGGCGGTAACACGGGTTCGAATCCCGTACGGGTCACCATGATGTGGAGGATTAGCTCAGCTGGGAGAGCATCTGCCTTACAAGCAGAGGGTCGGCGGTTCGAGCCCGTCATCCTCCACCATATGCCGGTGTAGCTCAACTGGTAGAGCAACTGACTTGTAATCAGTAGGTTGGGGGTTCAAGTCCTCTTGCCGGCACTGTTTTTTCTTTATCAATTCCATATGTGGAGGGGTAGCGAAGTGGCTAAACGCGGCGGACTGTAAATCCGCTCCCTCCGGGTTCGGCGGTTCGAATCCGCCCCCCTCCACCATTTTTGGGCTATAGCCAAGCGGTAAGGCAACGGACTTTGACTCCGTCATGCGTTGGTTCGAATCCAGCTAGCCCAGTTAAGACACCTTTTTCAAAAAGGTGTCTTTTTTTATGTTGGCAGACGGAATGTATAACTATTCAAAATATTGTTGAGTTGAGTCAGAAGGCATCGAGAAAGTAAAATATAAGCATGAACGGAAAGGGGATGTACATATGGGAGATCAAAAGAAGGTCACGATTGTCGGAGTTCCGATGGATTTGGGTCAAATGAGAAGGGGCGTCGATATGGGACCGAGTGCCATTCGGTGTGCAGGCGTAAAAGAAAAATTGGAATCGCTTTCATTTGATGTGGAGGATCTCGGCGATATTTTGGTTGAACAAAGAGATGATGAGAAAGGTTTATATACAAGTGAAAAGCTAAAAAATTTAACGGAGAATGCTGGTGCGAATCAGCTGCTAGCTGAGAAGGTTGACAGTATTGTGCAATCAGGCTCATTCCCGCTCATTTTAGGCGGTGATCACAGCATTGCGATAGGAACACTTGCGGGGGTAGCCAAGCATTATGAAAACTTAGGTGCCATTTGGTATGATGCACACGGTGATTTAAATACAGAGGAAACCTCTCCTTCTGGAAATATACATGGTATGCCGCTTGCAGTCAGTCTCGGCCTTGGGCATGCTGATTTAACGAACATTGGTGGTTATTCCCCTAAATTGAAGCCTGAGAATGTTGTTATAATTGGTGCTCGATCCTTAGATGAAGGAGAGCGGGCATTGATTAGAGAGAAAGGCATTAAAGTGTATACGATGCATGAAATAGATCGTTTAGGGATGACAAGGGTGATGGAGGAAGCCATTTCATATTTAAAGGAAAGAACAGATGGTGTCCACCTGTCGCTTGATTTAGATGGACTAGATCCAGCGGAGTGCCCTGGTGTAGGAACTCCTGTGGCGGGCGGCATTAGCTACCGGGAGAGTCATCTTGCCATGGAACTTTTAGAGGAAGCGGGTATTTTGACTTCAGCTGAATTTGTTGAGGTGAATCCGGTTTTGGATGAAAAAAATAAAACAGCCGAGGCAGCTGTTGCGTTGATTGGTTCGTTAATGGGCGAAAAGCTATTGTAGAGCGGGACTTGTTCCCGTTCTTTTTTGTTTTGGAGAAATTTAAGGATATATTAAGGTTTTTACCGGTGGATATGCGTAACACGCTGTCAAAAATTTGTTACACTATTTTTTAGAGGAGAATGAAACCTTTTGGAAAGAGATTCGTATACATAAAGACCGGTGAAGGCAGAGGTTGAATATACTATGGACACAATGATTAAAAAGAGAATTAAGCAATTGAAAAAAGGCGACCAGAACGCATTTGCAGACATCGTAGACCTGTATAAAGACAAAATTTATCAGCTGTGCTATCGTATGCTTGGGAATGCACACGAAGCAGAGGATATTGCACAGGAGGCGTTTATTCGTGCCTATGTGAATATTGAAAGCTTTGATGTGAATCGTAAGTTTTCTACGTGGCTGTACCGCATTGCAACCAACCTGACCATCGATCGTATTCGCAAAAAAAAGCCGGATTATTATTTAGATGCAGAGGTGGCAGGAACAGAAGGATTGAATATGTATTCTCAAATTGCTGCTGATGGCATTTTGCCAGAGGAAGAGGTGGTGTCTCTTGAATTATCGAGTACCATTCAGCAAAAAATTCTAAGATTACCCGATAAATATCGTTCGGTCATCGTATTAAAGTATATTGATGAACTCTCGTTAAAAGAAATTAGCGAGATTCTGAATATACCCGTTGGTACGGTGAAAACGAGAATACACAGGGGTAGAGAGGCTCTCCGGAAACAGTTGAGAGACCTTTGAGTGAGGTGATTTTGATGAGCTGTCAGGAAAAAATCGTCCTGCTTATGCATCAGTATTTAGACGGGGACATTGAGCCCCAAGACGAAAAAGAATTAAAAAGCCATCTGCAATCGTGTGAGGAGTGCCGTACTCATTTTCAACAAATTGAGAAATCCATCGCGCTTGTGCAGAGTACATCTCATATAGAAGCACCATCTGATTTCACTGCAAAGGTGATGGCAGGTCTTCCAAAGGAAAAAAAGCGTGTGTCGATTCAAAGATGGATCAAAGCTCATCCGCTGATGGTGGCCGCTGCCCTCTTTCTCATTTTGATGGGAGGCAGTCTGTTTACAAGCTGGAATACCGATCATAATTTCAGTGTGTCAAAACAGCCGAATCTCGTCGTTGTAAATGATACAGTGACCGTACCTAAAGGGGAAACCGTAAAAGGTGATGTCACTGTCAAAAATGGCAAGCTGATTGTAGAAGGCAAGGTTGATGGAAATGTCACCGTCGTCAATGGGGAACAGCTGACTGCTTCTGCCGGACAAGTCACTGGTCAAATTAATGAAATTAATGAAGTGTTTGATTGGATTTGGTACAAAATGAAATCCACAGCACAAAATGTGATGCGGGTCATTGGACCAGAGGAGCAAAAGTAATCATACGGGTCGAGAGCAGTCTCTTTATGGGGCTGCTCTTTTTCTATATTATAGGTCAGAATGTATGCGAACTAGCACGCCAGCCATATATGGCAACTGTTTTCCTTGCTGAAACAAAATGTGGTATAATAGCCACGCTATGTATTTACACATAGTCTCTTTTTTTATTAAAAATGCATCAAACGAAGAATAACTGAAAATTCTGGAGGACGAGGAAATGGCTTTAGGGGATATTCCTTTTTTGCAGTACCTCGGTAATGCTGTTGATGTTCTCGTTGTTTGGTATGTGATATATAAATTAATGATGGTCATCCGCGGAACAAAAGCGGTTCAGCTTTTAAAGGGAATTGTGGTCATTGTTCTTGTCAGGATGGGAAGTGCGTATCTCGGTCTTAACACACTTCAATGGCTGATGGATCAAGCGATTACGTGGGGATTCCTTGCGATCATTATTATTTTTCAGCCAGAGCTAAGGAGAGCGCTTGAGCAGCTTGGGCGCGGCCGTTTCTTCTCAAGAAGCGGGACACCTATAGAGGAACAGCAGCAGAAAACGATCGAGGCAATTACAAAAGCAATTAAATATATGGCAAAACGCAGAATCGGCGCGCTGCTGACAATTGAGCGTGATACTGGGATGAATGATTACATAGAGACTGGAATTCCTTTGAATGCAAAGGTGAGTTCAGAGCTGCTCATTAATATTTTCATTCCAAATACACCGCTTCATGACGGTGCTGTCATTATGAAGCGTGATGAGATTGCAGCTGCGGCTTGTTATTTACCGCTGTCAGAAAGTCCTTTTATCTCTAAGGAACTGGGGACGCGTCACCGGGCGGCAGTCGGAATTAGTGAAGTGACAGACAGCTTAACCGTCATCGTTTCTGAAGAGACAGGCGGCATTTCTGTCGCAAGAAATGGTGATCTCCACCGAGAATTGACAGAAGAAGCGCTTGAAGAAATGCTGATTGCTGAATTTAGTAAGAACAGCAAAGATGCTTCCTCGACCAAATGGTATTGGAGGGGCAAGAAAAATGGATAAGATTTTGAATAATCGCTGGGCCGTAAAGCTTCTTGCATTGGTCTTCGCTTTATTGCTGTATGGTGCAGTCAATTCAGCGCAAGCGCCCACGCCGAAAAAAATCGGTGAATCCTTTTTCCCAACATCGACGACAGATGAAGCAACCTTAACCGACATTCCTGTTAAAGCGTATTATGACGACGAGAAGTACGTCGTCACTGGTGTGCCGCAGACAGTCAATGTGACGATTAAAGGGTCAACAAGTGCTGTGAAAACAGCAAGACAAACAAAGAATTTTGAAATATACGCAGATATGCAGAATTTATCGACAGGTACACATAAAGTGGAGCTGAAGGCAAGAGATGTATCAAAGGGACTCACACTATCGATCAATCCGTCTGTGACGACGGTGACGATACAAGAAAAAACAACAGCTGAATTTCCTGTTGAAACCGAATTTTATAATCAAAATAAAATCAAAGACGGCTATTCACCTGAACAGCCTATTGTGAATCCGAAAAAAGTCACAGTCACTGGTTCAAAGGACGTGATCGACAAAATTTCTGTCATTAAAGCATTTGTGAACCTAGAGGATGTCGATCAGCAAATTGAAAAGGAAGCGAAGCTCACTGTGTATGATAGCAGCGGGAATGAGCTGCCAGTCGAATTGAGTCCGTCTGTGGTGAATATTACAGTTCCCATCTCAAGTCCAAGCAAAAAGGTTCCGTTTAAAATAGAGCGGACTGGCAGTTTGCCGGATGGGATCAGTATCTCAAGTATTGAGACAAGCCCGAGTGAGGTCACAGTGTACGGCTCTCAAAAAGTGCTGGATTCGCTTGATTTTATTGATGGCGTCAAGCTGGACCTAAGCAAGATCAAAGATGATACGGAGATTGATGCCGACATTCCCCTGCCAGATGGTGTGAAAAAGGTATCGCCCGAAACCGTCAAGATCAAAGTGAAGGTTGCAACAGCGCAAGAAAAAAAGATCGATAATGTACCAATTTCTGTCGTAGGTCTGAGCAAGGATCTCACCTCTGATTTTGTGAGCCCATCTTCTGGACGACTCACGTTAACAGCAAAGGGATCAAAGAGTGCGATTGATAAACTAAAGGCTTCAGATGTTGAAGCCTATATCAATGTTGGGGACTTGAACGAAGGAACACATGAGGTCACCATTCAAGTGAACGGTCCTCAAAATGTGACGTGGACATTATCGAGATCAAAAGTCAAAGTGAAACTGACTTCTACTGAGACAGAAGATCAGCCAGCGTCTACGAATGATCGGAAGGATCCATCTTCTGATGACGATGATCAGGATGAGAAGAGTAAAGAAGAATCCACGCAAGATAAAGCAAAGAAAGAATCAAGTCAAAGACAGCGGATCAAAGAAGATAAAAAAGAGGACGAAGCGTCCTCTTGAATGGTAAAAAAGGAGCGATTGAAACATGGGCAAGTACTTTGGAACTGATGGTGTAAGGGGTGTGGCGAATAGCGAATTAACGCCAGAGCTCGCATTTAAAATTGGGAGATTTGGCGGCTATGTGCTCACGAAGGATAAAGAACGTCCAAAGGTACTCGTTGGACGAGACACACGTGTATCCGGTCATATGCTAGAAGGAGCGCTCGTTGCAGGCTTACTTTCAATTGGCGCTGAAGTGATGCGTCTAGGTGTGATCTCAACACCTGGTGTGTCTTATTTAACGAAGGCAATGGATGCAGAAGCGGGTGTCATGATTTCTGCTTCTCACAACCCAGTTCAAGACAACGGAATTAAATTCTTCGGCGGTGACGGCTTTAAGCTGTCTGATGAACAGGAGAATGAAATTGAGCAGCTGATGGATCAGCCGGTCGATCAATTGCCACGCCCAGTTGGAGCGGATCTTGGAACGATGAATGACTACTTTGAAGGAGGTCAGAAATACTTGCAATTCTTGAAGCAGACAGCGGACGAGGATTTCACAGGTATTCACGTGGCGCTTGACTGTGCTCACGGTGCAACCTCTTCTCTAGCGACACATTTATTTGCGGATTTAGATGCAGATGTGTCCACAATGGGAACATCACCAAACGGATTGAATATCAATGATGGTGTCGGCTCAACTCATCCAGAGGCACTTTCTGCTTTTGTGAAGGAGAAGGGTGCAGATATTGGTCTTGCGTTTGATGGTGACGGAGACCGTTTAATTGCTGTCGATGAAAAAGGTGATATTGTAGACGGCGATCAAATTATGTACATATGTGCACGTTATTTGAAGGGTGAAGGCCGATTAAAGGATGACACCGTCGTGTCCACGGTCATGAGTAACCTAGGCTTCTATAAAGCGCTGGAGAAACAAGGCATTAAGAGCATCCAAACCGCTGTTGGTGACCGCTATGTGGTTGAAGCGATGAAAAAGGATGGCTATAATGTCGGCGGTGAGCAATCAGGCCATTTGATTTTCCTTGATTACAATACGACAGGTGATGGCATGCTTTCTGCGATCATGCTTGTCAATACACTCAAAGCAACAGGAAAAACATTGTCAGAGCTTGCAGCTGAAATGGAAAAATTCCCTCAGCTTCTAGTGAATGTGAAAGTGTCTGATAAATATAAAGTAGAAGAAAATGAAAAAGTAAAAGCAGTGATTCAAGAGGTCGAAAAAGAGATGAACGGTGATGGCCGTATTCTTGTTCGTCCATCTGGAACAGAGCCGCTTGTACGCGTGATGGCAGAGGCGAAAACAAAAGAGCTGTGTGATGAATATGTGACTCGAATTACCGCTGTTGTGAAAGAGGAAATGGGTATCGAGTAATAGATGAAAGCAAATCGCCAGCGGCGGTTTGCTTTTTTTTCGAATAAACGTCATAAATGGATGGATTTGTACGAATCTTATAAGCGAAGGCAATTTATTGCTGCCTTCATACATAGGAGAGCACATCAAAGGTAGAACGTGACAAGCCTCATCGCATATAGTGTATGGAGGTCTCACTTTCTTGAGCGGGATCACCCGCTAAATTGTGATTGACGGAGGTCAGACCTTATAGTACAATCATCCTTGTGTTACTGGATTTTTATTCTATCAGGAAAGGCAGGGTAGATGTTCAGCAACTCTCTTATAATTATAGCGCCCGAACTAAGCGATCGGACGAAAGATGCTTAGTTGACGAGGATGGAGGTTATCGAATTTTCGGCGGATGCCTCCCGGCTGATCAAAAAAGAGATCACAGCCGTAAGTGTTTCTTTAAAGCAAAGAGGTGACTCTTTGTACAAAGGGAATACACATGATCTCCCAAATTAAACATGTAGAGAGGGACGAAGAAATGTCCCTTCTATTTTAGTAGGCTTTCTTTGTCCCTTTCACATGATCGGGAGGAAGAATATTTATGTGTGGAATCGTAGGTTATATTGGTCAGAATGATGCGAAGGAAATCTTATTAAAGGGTTTAGAGAAGCTTGAGTACCGCGGGTATGACTCAGCAGGAATCGCTGTGGCAAACGAAGAAGGCGTGCATGTGTTCAAAGAAAAAGGACGTATCGCTGAGCTTCGTGAAGTTGTTGATGCAAATGTAGCATCTTCAGCAGGAATCGGACATACACGCTGGGCAACACACGGTGTACCAAGCCATCTAAATGCGCATCCGCATCAAAGTGCTTCTGGCCGTTTTACGCTTGTTCATAACGGTGTCATCGAGAACTATGTACAATTGACACGCGAATATTTACAAGACGTCACACTAAAAAGCGACACAGATACAGAGGTTGTTGTTCAAGTTATCGAACAATTTGTGGACAGAGGTCTTGATACAGAGGAAGCTTTCCGTCAAACGCTTCTTCAACTAAAAGGCTCTTACGCAATTGCCCTTTTCGATAACGAAAACAAAGAAACAATCTATGTGGCGAAAAACAAAAGCCCATTATTGGTTGGTTTCGGAGAAGATTTCAACGTTGTCGCTTCTGACGCAATGGCGATGCTTCAAGTAACAAACGAATATGCGGAATTAATGGATAAAGAAATGGTCATTGTCACAAAAGACGAGGTGATCATCAAAAACCTTGACGGTGATATCATGACACGTCCTTCTTATATCGCTGAGCTAGATGCAAGCGACATCGAGAAAGGCACATATCCTCACTACATGTTAAAAGAAACGGATGAGCAGCCGCTTGTCATGCGCAAAATCATCCAAGAATATCAAGACGAAAACGTCAAGCTGTCAGTCGCTGGCGATATTGCAAGTGCAGTAGCAGAAGCAGACCGCATTTACATTGTGGCTTGTGGAACGAGCTACCATGCTGGACTTGTCGGTAAACAATATATTGAAGACTGGGCGAAAGTACCTGTAGAAGTCCATGTAGCAAGTGAATTCTCTTACAACATGCCGCTTCTATCGAAAAAACCGTTGTTCATCTTCCTTTCTCAATCTGGGGAGACTGCGGACAGCCGTGCTGTACTCGTTCAAGTCAAAGAGCTTGGTCATAAAGCATTAACGATCACAAACGTACCAGGTTCAACGCTTTCTCGTGAAGCGGACTTCACATTGCTTCTTCATGCAGGACCAGAAATCGCAGTGGCTTCAACAAAAGCTTACACAGCACAAATCGCTGTTCTTGCGATCCTTGCATCAGTTGCAGCCGAATTAAATGGTCAATCTCTTGACTTTGATCTTGTGAAAGAGCTTGGTATTGTAGCAAATGCAATGGAAGCCCTTGTCGATCAAAAGGATGAAATGGAACAAATCGCTCGTGACTTCTTCACAGTGACACGTAACGCATTCTTTATCGGAAGAGGACTTGACTACTATGTGTGCCTTGAAGGTTCACTAAAACTAAAAGAGATCTCTTACATCCAAGCAGAAGGCTTTGCTGGCGGAGAACTCAAACACGGCACCATTGCTTTAATTGAAGAAGGCACACCGGTCATTGCCCTTGCAACGCAAGAGCACGTGAACCTCAGCATTCGCGGTAACGTCAAAGAAGTCGTTGCACGCGGTGCAAACCCATGTGTCATCTCACTAAAAGGCCTAGAAGACGAAGGCGACCGTTTCGTCCTTCCAGCTGTACACCCAGCACTTGCACCACTTGCATCTGTTGTCCCATTACAGCTCATCGCTTATTACGCAGCACTTCACCGCGGGTGTGATGTGGATAAACCACGTAACCTTGCGAAGAGTGTGACGGTGGAGTAGGGTTTAAATTAATTCAGACTTTTGATACCCCTTTAGATATAATTATCTAAAGGGGTATTTTGTGTCTAAAGAGCTAAATAAAATGAAAGATAGATTCGATAAGATCGTACATGTTCAAGGGAGCGGAATCATTATGAGTGAATATTTAAAAAAGGAAAAATGGGGAATTACTTTTTTCTTAATCATTTATATCGCATTATTTATTAGCTCTTATTTGTTGATTGGTGGTCCTGCTACCGTCGAAGGACCGATTTGTGTATTTCTAGGATTCTGTTTCGTTCAATTTCTTAAATATAGATCTTTCAAAAAAGATGCAGGTAATAAAAAGGAAATAGGCATACTAAGAGAGCGGCATCTAGAGAAGGCCATACAGCTTGAATATTTAAAAAAGAAAGAGAGAAAATCACATGACCAAACCTAAAATCTATACAATGAGCTTCGCAAAAGTCTATCCTCTTTATATCGCAAAGGCAGAGAGAAAGGGACGAACGAAGGCTGAAGTTGATACGATTATTTGTTGGTTAACGGGGTACAGTCCAGAAGAGCTGCAGGAACAGGTGGATAAACAGATAGACGTTGAAACCTTCTTTGCTGAGGCTCCTGAGCTTCATCCTTCCCGCAGCTTAATCAAAGGAGTCATCTGTGGTGTTCGAGTAGAAGACATTGAGGAAGAAACCATGAAAAACATTCGGTATCTAGATAAGCTGATTGATGAGTTAGCGAAAGGAAAGACGATGGAAAAGATTTTGCGAGATTCGTTATGACCATCACAAGCAAGCCCAGTGAACAACTTTCACTGGGCTTTTTTATATCTTATAGACCATTCGATCAATAAAAATAAAATCCATTTGAACGAATCCCCTCTTCATGTCGTCAAAAGAAGTGATATCAAAACAAATTGGTGTATGAAAAAGGAGTGGCGTGGATGGATATGAAGATGATTTTACCTCTCGTTTTGCTGCAAGCCATTTTAATGGTGATTGGTTTGTTTGATTTGCTGAAAAGAGATCCATCTAGGGTCAGAGGAGAGGTGAAGTGGGTTTGGGCTTTGGTGATTGTGTTTGTGGCGAGTGCCGGTCCTATTGCGTATTTCATTTTTGGTCGTAAACAATCTTAGTAGGGGGGATTTGCTTGAATATGCTGGAGTGTCAAGGGCTGACGAAATCGTATGGTCGGCATGAAGTTTTAAAAAACGTTTCGTTTTCTGTTGGGGAGGTCGGATGTGTAGGGTTTTTAGGAGCCAATGGAGCAGGTAAGACAACGACGATTCGGATTTTGACGGGGCTTGCTCGTCCTACGTCTGGCGTCGTGAAGGTGGCGGGTATGGATGTGACAAAGGACATGGATGACATTAGTCATGTGATTGGCTATTGTCCGCAGCAGCCTGCATTTTATCAGGATATGACAGGTCAGGAGTGGATGCATTGGGTTGGCGGGTTATTTCAATTAGAGAAAAACATCATTCGCTCCAAAACTGAGGAGCTGTTGAAGCTTTGCCGTGTGTATGAGGCGAAGGATCGTGCCATTGGCAGCTATAGTGGAGGAATGAAGCAGAGGCTCGCCATTGCACAGGCGCTCATCAACAGCCCAAAGGTTCTTATTCTAGATGAACCTGTGTCCGCACTTGATCCGATGGGGAGAAAAGACGTCCTGACTTTGATTGAGCGTTTAAAGCATGAGATGTTGATCTTTATGTCGACCCATATTTTAGATGACATTGAAAGGGTGGCGGATCATATTATCATGATCAACAGCGGAAAAATTGAAATGTCCTCTTCCATGAAACAGATCAAAGAAGACTATATTCAGCCAGTGATTGAATTTCAATTAGAACAAAAGAATACGAAATTAGTGGCGTTGTTAAAAGAGCAGGATTGGATGGAGGAATGCATTGAGGCAGGGGACGGTTATCAGGTGCGAGTGAACGATCAACAAATGGCGTTGAAGGAGCTGCCTGGTCTCATCTCTGAAACTGGCGGTGTTCTCCTCCATTATCGACTATCTAAGCTGACGCTTGAAGATATTTTCATGAAGGTTGTGAATGCATGATGATGCTGAAAAAGGAATTTAGGGAGTTATTCACTAGTTATAAAATTTTATTTGTGCCGATCATTTTTACGATTTTAATGATCACACAGCCTATTACGCTCAAAATGCTGCCGGATCTTTTATCGAAATCAGCTAATTTACCTGAAGGGTCCACATTTTATATACCAGAGCCTAGCGCTGGTGAGGCTTTAGCGAGTGCATTGAGTAAGTTCGATTCGCTTGGCGTTTTTATTCTCATTATGATCGTGATGGGGACGATTGCGGGAGAGCGTGCCTCTGGGGTGACGGCGATGATTATGGTGAAGCCGATCAGTCGAATGAGTTATTATGTCTCAAAAATATGCGCCTATGCTGGTTTGACCTTGTTTAGTTTGGTGGTGGCAGTGCTTGCCTCCGTTTATTATGTGGACATCCAATTTGGGCATGTGAATTGGGTCAATGTGGTAAAAGGAACACTTCTTTATTATCCAAATTTATTGCTGATTGTGGTATCGACCATTTGTGCTTCGGCGTTCTTTACGCGTTCCGTCACAGCCGGCGGTGTATCGCTTGTGATCAACCTTATTCTATTTACCGTTCCTTCATTTTATGAGGATACATTAGGGAAGTTTGCGCCTAAAGGCGTGACAAGTGCGGCCGAGGAGATGATTCATAGAGGGACTTATTCGGATCAGGCGCTTACAAGCTTTCTAGGTGTATCGGTATTGATTGGTTTCTTTTTTCTCATCGGATGGTTTCTTTTTAGAAAACAAGAATTATAGAATGCTGTTGCGATTGCTTCTTCAGGTTTACTATGAGCATAAAAATCTGAATACGGTAGAAAGTTTGATATGATGGATAAAAATTGACTGTATTTTCAGAAAAGGAGTTTTTATTCATGAGAACATCACGTAATCCTGATACCATTCACCCGCCAGTCGCACCATATACCCATCAAATAGAGACAACTGAACCACAGCGGTGGTTAACCCTATCAGGTCAAGTGGGAATGGAGGCGGATGGAACAATCCCAGAGAGCCCGTTGGAGCAGCTCGAACTAGCGTTAGAGAATGTGAAACGAAACGTAGAAGCGGCAGATATGGCCGTGGAAGATATAACGAAACTAGTATTTTATCTCGTGGGAGAGTTCGATGCTGAGTGTAGAAAACGAATCATGGGGCAGTTCTTAGGTGATCATCTGCCTTGTATGACGATGATTTATGTAGTTGCCTTGGCTTCTCCTGCTTTGAAGGTAGAGGTGGATGCTTGGGCGTGTCAGGAGATGGGTTTGGGTGATGGGGCGGTTTGAGGGAATAACTGTTTAATAGATAAAGGATTAGGATACTGTCGCCTAATCTTTTTTTATTTTGTACATGATATATTTTCTTAATCCGTTGTACATAGAATAGATTACCTCATTCCTATTACCTTGTTATTCTCTATATGGTAATATTAGGGTAAGTGGTTAGTGGGTCTAATGACATTCGCTTTTCATCTTATAACACACCATAGATAAGCATACATCACTCTAATACAAGGGAGAGATTCGATGCCATTCATGGAGGTTCAGAATATAAGCAAACGATACAGTAATGGTGATGGGATAGAGGGCCTGTCATTTTCCATAGAAGCAGGAGAAGTTGTGGCACTGCTTGGGCCTAATGGCGCCGGGAAGACGACAACGATTCGGTGTTTAACGGGTCTATATAAACCAGATGGAGGGGAAATTCTCATTGAGGGTTTCCCGCCTGGTCATTCCCATGTCCAAAAACAAGTAGCTCTTATTCCTGATCAGCCGTATTTGTATCCAGACTTAACGGCTGCTGAACATGTTCAATTCCGTGCTCGTGGATATCATAAAGGCTTAAAACAGATCAAGGAAAAGGTACATGAAGCGTTGAAAGAAGTACATATGGAAAAGAAGATGAACGAACTGTGCGGAAGGCTGTCAAGAGGCCAAAAGCAGCGTGTCGTCTTAGCAGGGGCCATTGTTCAAGATGCCTCCCTTTTTATATTAGATGAACCGACTGTTGGGTTAGATATTCCGTCAAAACAGTGGCTGTCGGATTGGCTGAGACAAAAAAGCAGTCAAGGTGGGGCGGTCTTTGTCTCGACTCATAGTCTAGAGTTCGTTCTTGATACGGCCAGCAGGGTGGTATTGATTCGAGACGGTGCCATCATGAAGAATATGGATGTTCCTCAATTAAAGGAAGAACAGATTGAGTGGAGGGCAGAAGTCATTCAACTTCTGGGGGAGTGGTCAAGTGAATAACACACTCTCCCTTTTATGGATGAAATCTCAAAGGCGCTTGATCAGTAAAAATCAAGAAAAGAAAATGCCTTTTGTGATCTTACTTCTTTTCATTGCGGCAATTGGTTTTCAGCTAAGCGCAGTTTCAAGTATGGGTGATTGGAATACGGTTGCAGCTGGATGGATCATTGTCTGCTTGTTTGTTCTCTATATGGGGTTTGGCTTGTTTACAAATCGGCTGCCTAGTCAAATGAACGATATCATTTGGTTATATGGAAATGGCGCTTCTCTATGGACAGTTGTCATCAGTGTATGGTTGTATCACATTTTTTGGCGAGGGGCTCTTCTCATTGTCTCTGCTGTGGCTGCGGATCTTCTTCTTTTTTTTATGGCGCAGCAGTACCCGTTTCTGCTTGGAAAATCACTCATCCTGACAGGGCTGTTATGTTTGGTCGAAACTTGGATGATTGCGGTGTCTTGTGCTAGAACCATTCGAGTATACAAGCGCCTGCTCATACTCGGTTTTGTATTGATGTTTTGCTTCTTTGCACTGCTTGTTTTGAATCAATTCATGATGAAACAGCCCTTCTTGATGAACATTGCTGATTCTTTGATGTTTCAAGCTGGACGTATGATCGAAGAGTTCTCCATTCTTTCTTTCTTCATCTTTATTGGAGTAATGTTCCTATCTTTCCTGATGATGTACAAGGCTAGTCATCGTTTAGAGATGAAGGAGTCTTTAGTCAAGGAGGCAGTATTTTGGGAGGAATTTGAGGGGAAACATATTCAATCAAGTCCAATTGTTCAAAAAAAGGGCAAGACGTGGTGGGGGCTTCCGTCATTAACGGGCAGCTGGGCTTTTCTTTGGATTGAATTATTGCTGCTAAAAAAGTATGCGACCTTCCATTTGTTATCTACCATGCTGTTAATTGGTACTTACTATGTCGTCCTTACTTATTTTTCAGATTGGCTGAATCTATTCTTAATCGTCATCGCTGCATCCGTTCTTTTTAGTTCATATTATGCGGGGATTGTAAGACACGCACAAACAGGAGTGCTCTATCTTTTTCCAGGCGCTTTATATCAAAAAATCATTCTGTTAGAAGTGTTTCAAACCTTTTGGCTGTATGCGTTCTACTTGATTTCACTTTATTTGGTTGAGATTCAGGATGTATTGTATTGGACCTTATTTGGTGGAGGAGTTTATATATGGTTTTTGGCCATACGGCTCTTTGCCTTTATGCAGCCTCTGAGACGAGAAAGAAGTTTTGCTTTGGCCGCCTATTATCGATCATTGCTATTTGCGTCTGTGTTCAGTGCTGTGGTCATTATTAGCATTCATCTGTTCACTGATGACTTGTTGACAGCAATTGTATCCCTAGTGGCTGGAGCTGTATTTTATGTGCTTTGTTATCGATACCGTGCGGTTCATTAAAAAGAGGAGTTGATTGTCAATGAAACCAGAAAATAAGCTGTCTCAATCAGTTCAACAATTGGCAAATACAAATGAAGTAACGATCATTCAAGCAATAGGGGAATTGAGAAAGTTTGGAAAAGATGCAGTGCCCGTCCTTGTTGAGGCTTTAAAAGAAAGAGGATCTCTGCGGAACATTGCAGCAGCTGTACTTGGTGAATTTGGAGCAGATGCGGGAGAAGCAGCTGAGCCGCTAGCAAAGCTATTAGAAAGTGACGAAGAGGATACAAGAATGGCCGCTGCCATGTCACTCATGAGGATTGGACAGCCTAGCTTGCCATTCCTTCTGGCACTGGCTAAACGTTATGAGGGACCTACTTGTTTCTGGGCATCATGGTGTATCTCTTGGGTTGATCCATCAAAAATTGAAAAAAACATGTACGAGTGCTTAAAACAAGAACAAGAAAATCCAACAGGCAGCGTCACTCCTTTTGCTGCAGAGGAAGCATTAGGGAAAATTATCGCTTTTCAGCTAAAGGAAAAGGGGGATGAATAGTGGAAACGAAAAAACTCGATTGGCCTGGGCATCTTCCTTGGATTTATCCTTCAGATCAAAGGAAAAGTTAGAAAAACATTCAATTGGTTAGTAAGTGTAAGGGAGGAGAGAGTGTTGTTTCTATCAAACAAAGAATTAAAAAGAAACGCGGTTTTTTTCGCAGGGATTGGAGCGGTTTTGTTGATTTTAATGATATTGAAATGGTTTCCGATTCCTGCAGACTGGGAGCTGATGTTGATTTTTTTTGGATTGGGGATTTTGTTTTATTTGAAACGTGTGATGCGGAAAGAAGAAAATCATCATTCATAATTCATCAGTAAGATACCTAGAATGTATATTCTAGGTTTTTTTATTAAATTTACCTTAAAACGCATGTTTTCACATGGGTGTAGAGACCAATTTTTTGAAAGTGTGGTAGGATAAATATGCTTTTATATTTTCCGAAGGAGCTGTCGTGTTGAAGGGATCTAGGGTTGAGTTCATTGATAGTTTGCGTGGTTTTAGTTTATTAGGTATTTTGATCGTGAATATGCTTAATTTTCAATATGATTATGATTTTGAGAAAATGTTTGATTCGAGTTTTTGGGGGCAGGAATTCGGAGTTTATCTGACGGAAATTTTGTTCCAAGGGTCGTTTTATCCGATTTTCTCCTTTTTGTTTGGGTATTCTTTTATCAAGCTGATTGAATCAACGAAAGCCAAGGGACTAAGTACGAATGCCATTGTCGTTCGCCGGGGCTTTGGTCTTATTGTGCTTGGGATGCTGCATTACATCTTTATTTGGAATGGTGACATTCTTCTTTATTATGGAGCTTGTACGTTTTTCTTGATGATGTTTTTGAGCAGCCGAATCAAAACAATGCTTATTTGGTCGGGTGTGTTAGGGGCGTTGTCTTTAGTCGTTGTGCCATATATGATGAACTTTGTTTATGGGAATGATGATTTTTTAACCGATGTGTATGCGAAGGGTGCATATGGGGATATTTTGCTCAGCCGGGTTACGGTTGAAGACGATATGTTGATTGTGACCATTATTCTGGCGATCGTGACCATTACGCTTATGCCGATACTAGGGTTTCTTTTCGGTACGATGATGGTGGGTCCGTTTGCATTGCTAGGTATGGTGATTGGTAAACGAGGACATCTCACAGAAGAAGATCGAGGGATGGCCTATCGCAAAGGCTGGGTCTGGGTCATTGTCGTCGGGCTTGC
The DNA here is from genome assembly GCF_038002985.1 of Bacillus sp. FSL R5-0431. NCBI lineage: Bacteria > Bacillati > Bacillota > Bacilli > Caryophanales > Bacillaceae > Bacillus > Bacillus sp. FSL R5-0431. The sequence continues at coordinate 200,645 of NZ_JBBOOG010000001.1, forward strand.
GCTAAAATGTGCGACGTTCATTGATGCGCCTTGGAGTGAATTCGTTATGATTCTCGGTGGCTATGTGCTGGCGATCGGGTATATTCAAGCGTTTATTGTTTTTTACTATTCGAAAGCAGCTCAAGGCCTCAAACGTCTGCTTGCAGGACTTGGCCGTTTGTCCCTATCAAACTATTTGGCGCAGTCGATCATTTGTACAACGATTTTTTATTCTTATGGACTTGGTCTATTTGGACAGATGGGGTCAATGTTTGGGTTGCTGCTTGCTGTCGGACTGTACACAGCACAGCTGTTCATCAGCCATCTCTATTTGAAAAAATGGAGAAGAGGTCCTGTCGAGTGGCTTATGGGAAAATGGGTGTATTGGAGATAAATGGTGTTGGAGAAGACCGCATAGCTGAAGAGCTGTGCGGTTTTTTTAGTTGAGTTGCAATCAAAAAATAGTTGAATATTCTTTTAGTTTGTATATAATGTATATATAGTATATATACATTATTGCGTTCCAAACACCAGTACTGAAAAAAGAGGTTTTTATATGCAAATTACGATTTCAAACCATTCTAAGGAGCCCATCTATGAGCAAATTACGAATCAAATCAAATCGATGATTTTAACGGGTGAGCTTGCAGAAGGTGCAGCACTGCCGTCTATTCGAAAGCTGGCGAAGGATTTACAAATCAGCGTGATTACAACAAAGCGAGCGTATGAAGAGTTAGAGAAGGCAGGATTTATTTATTCAATTGTAGGCAAGGGATCATTTGTTGCGGAACAAAACCTAGAAGTGATGAGAGAGAAGAAATTGAAGGTGATCGAGGAACAGCTTGGAGCGGTTGTCACAAACGGAAAGGAATTAGGTTTATCTTTTGATGAATTGCAGCAGTTATTAAAGTTCTTGTATGAGGAGTGAGAAGAGTGGAGCTTGTGATTGAATTTAAAGGGGTGTCAAAACGATTCAAGGACTTTTCAGTTCAGAATCTCGATTTACAGGTCAAAAAAGGCTTTGTCACAGGGTTTATTGGGGAAAATGGAGCGGGTAAGTCGACCACCATTAAAATGATCATGAATTTGTTAAAACCAGATTCAGGTGACGTAAAGATTTTCGGATTAGATTATCATACCCATGAAAAAGAGATTAAGGAACGAATCGGATTTGTTTACGATGCCAACGTTTTTTTCCCAGGATTAAATTTAAAGGACATTAAACGAATTGTGGGACCGGCCTATAAACGCTGGGATGACCAGCTTTTTTATCAATATATTGAGCAGTTTGGTCTGCCGCTGCATAAAGCAATCAAAACATTTTCAAAAGGGATGCAAATGAAGGCATCACTTGCGATTGCTCTATCGCATCATGCAGAGCTGATTATTATGGATGAACCAACTGCTGGTTTAGATCCGGTCTTTAGAAGAGAGCTGCTCGGTACGTTACAAGAATTGATGATTGATGGAAATCGAACGATCTTTTTCTCAACACATATGACAACAGATTTAGACCGGATTGCAGATTATATTGCGTTTATACAAAATGGCAGATTGGTCTTTCAACAGTCGATTCATGAGGTAGCGGAGAATTATGCGCTTGTGAAGGGAAGCTTGGATTTGTTGGATCGAGACACTGAAAAAGCCTTTGTCCATATTCAACGTACAGCAGCAGGGTTTGAAGCATTAACAGATCGTATTGGTGAAGTGAAGCATATTTTTGGAGATGATGTTGTGATTGAACGGGCATCGCTTGAGGATATCATGTTTTATTTGAAAGGCGGTGTAGAGCATGTTTCATTTAATGAAGCGTGATGTGATTTTGCAAAAGAAACAGCTGATTATTTTTCTTCCGTTTATCTTATTTTTTATTCTCATGGATGTGCCTCCGGCATTGACGTTTCTCGTCGCCAGTTTCTTCATACCTTTTAACACATATGCGTACGATGAGAAGGCAGAAACGAATATCCTATTAAACTCTTTGCCTTATACACGTAAAGAAATTATCGCATCACGTTATCTTGGTGCCATTTTTTTTATGGTGATTGCGATCGGGCTGACAAGTGCTGCTTTATTTAGTTTTGGGAAGCTGTTTACGATGATGGATATCGCACTTGGCAGCGGGCTGTTTTTACTGTTTGCGGCGTTTACATTTCCTTTGTTTTATATTCTGAAACCCGGCTATATCTCAACGGCAGTGATCATTGTCTTTATCATTTTATCTGGTATAGGGCCGCCGATTATGGCTTATTTAGCAGAGCATTTCAGCGTGATCACTGATTTTGTGATGAATGTATCGATTCCGATTTTATATACTGGATCAGCTGTGCTCATCATGTTGATCTACCTCATGTCCTGGGGGCTTTCGGCCGCTATTTACCAAAGAAAAGTATTTTAATGCAAATATCATATGAACATTGATAGAGAATCATTCATTTTGAGGAAGGACTTTTCAAAATGGATGATTCTTATTTTTTTGATTCATGTGAAATTGACATGCAGAAGAAAAGAGGTTATTGTTAATTAACATAATGTTAATTATTTTTAACATAATGTTAAATAAACCATCCTTTAAGAAAGGAATTTGAAATGGAGATTAAAAATAGAATCAAGGTATTACGGGCAGAAAGAGACTGGACACAAAAGGATTTGGCAGAGAAGTTAGGTGTGACTCGTCAAACTGTGGCAGCTATTGAAAATGGTAAATATTCTTTGTCTTTAAAATTAGCATTTCAAATTGCTAGGACATTTGAAGTTGATTTGTATGACGTATTTCAAGAGGTTGACAAGGAGGAACAACAATGATGACGACGATCATACTTTATTCACTGATTATCCTTTCTATTTTAAGCACGGTCTTTCAATTTAAGAAAAACCGTGAATATAAACATGATGAACGAGGTCAATTTATTTTAGCGAAAGCCGGAAGTTTTTCTATTGTAGGTGTTGCTTTAGCTTATCTATTAGTTGTTCTCATTCAATCTTTAGTCCATCAATTCTCATCTCCAACAGAGTGGTTTTATATAGCGATTACTTTTATGTATGTATCAAGTGTTTGCGCAAATACAATCGGCATCATCTATTGTGAAAGAAAATATTAATTTTCATCGATGGATGTAAGCTAGGGTTCTTCATCATGAAGGGAAGAGAAAACCAATGAAAAAAATATTGAGAATCATGCTGATCTCCATAGGCACCATTATCACGGTCATGGTTGTTTTTCTAGCTACTGTTTATTTTGTAAACCTCATTAGTAATGAACGGGAGAAGGGGAAAATAGAAGCTTATGGGCAAAAGGTCTTGGTGGATGGGAAGCAAATGAATGTGCTCATTCAAGGCGATGGGAAAGAAACGATTGTACTGCTTCCAGGCTATGGAACTGCTTCGCCAGTGTTAGATTTTAAGCCGCTAGTAGATGAATTATCACCTTATTATAGAGTCGCAGTGATTGAACCATTTGGATATGGTTTAAGTGACGATACAGATAAAGTACGGACAAGTCAAAACATTGTAGATGAGATTCATGAATGTTTGCAGAAGCTCAACATTAAAAAGTATACGTTGATGGGACATTCAATTTTTGGTGTTTATGGACTAGAATATGTGAATCAATATGAAAAAGAAGTGTTAGCATTTGTTGGAATTGATAATAGTGTTCCTAAGCAGGAAACGGATGAATTACCGGTTTCCAGTTTGCAACTGCTCAATCAATCTGGCCTTTACAGATTGTTATTGAAAGTGAATCCAGATCAACTGGTGATGCCTAAAGTAGATGATCAAACGAAAGATCAGATTAAAATGCTGACCTTCCGAAATTTCTTGAATGAAAGCCAAGCTAGTGAGGCAGAAAACTTTAGAAACAATTTTAAAAACGCTCAACGATTACATTTTCCTAAGAATCTCCCCGTTGTTTTCTATCTAGCGGATCAAACGGAGAAAGAAACACCAAGCTGGAAACCAATGCATGAAGATCTACTGAAAAATGTAGATCACGGAAAAGTAGTTACTTTCAAAGGCGGCCATTATTTGCATCATACGAAATCAAAGGAAATCGCAGCTGATTTTAGAGAATTTCTAACTAACAACGAGAGTCACCGTTAGTGATATGCCCCCTCCACATCGTATAGTTACCCAAGGTTATTGAATCAAAACAGGCGTGTTGATTTGTTTTATGATTAAGAACAGATGAGGTGGGTGCCTGAGATAGTGGGGGAAGTGAGGATTTGGCATTGCCGGATGTTCCTGTGAATTTAAAGCTTGAGAAGACCGTGTGAGCGGTCTCTTTTTTATTCTATACAAATCTTTAAGAACAGTTTATAATGAAAAATACAAATATACATACCAACGGTCGGTATGTAAAAGGAGGCATTTCATTTGGCCAGAAATAAATATCCAGAAAAGACAATCCAGCAAATTTTAGATGTGTCGACGAAGCTGTTTCAGGAAAAAGGATTTGAAAAGACGAGTTTGCAGGATATCATCCAAGAATTGAACATGTCTAAAGGGGCTATTTATCATCATTTCAAATCGAAGGAAGAAATATTACGTGCCGTGATGGAGAGGCAATTTCGTCATGCGACTGAGAAGCTTGAAGATCTGATTAAGCATACAGAGGCAGCGCATGCGAAAGAGAAGCTGCAGCGTATTTTAGAGCAGCTAGTGGCAGATCCAAAATCTCATTCCATTGATGGGATCTTGGTTGACCAGATCAAAAATCCGCAATTTGTGGTTGAGGGAATGAAGGCAGGCGTCAATCAGGATGCGCTTAAAATCAAACATCTTATTCTTGAAGGAATTGATGATGGTTCGATAAATACTACATTTCCTGGGGAAGTGGCAGAAGTGTTTATGCTACTCGTCAATATATGGCTGAACCCTACGCTATTTGCTCGTGATGAGCAGGAAACTAGTCAGCGTTTACTGTTTTTACAACAGATGATGAAAGGTCTCGGAGTGGATGTGGTGAGTGATCTATTTATTCAAAAGGTCACAGCGCATCATGCTGGGATTGGTGGATATGATCAGCCTGGAACCTAAATGGTCAGATAAGAGACAAAAGGAAAATTCATTTCATAGGAGGATGCCTTATGCTTCAATTCGTAAAACTCGAGCTAAGAAAAGGCCATATGAAACATTATATTCAAGCTAGTATGATTGTCAGTATTGTACTACTGGTGTTTATTTATTTTGTCGCGTTTGCTGCACAGTTTGAACAGGAAATCGGTTTTCAGCAATATCCGAATATCTATTTGTTGACCAGTATAGTATGGATGATCTTTTTTTCGATCGTCACAGCCATGATGTATTGTCGAGAAATAGTGGGTGCATTGAAAGAACAAGAACCTCATTCATCCAGTATGAGGTTATCCCTCCTTTCGAGAATGGTTTGGATGCTCTGCTTCTCTACAATTGTCATGCTGTGTAGTATCATTCCTTCATTTGTTGTGTTTAGTGTCACTGAAACTTTCTTCCCCATTGTTCAGGATGCGCTGACAGCTGATGTGATGCTCACTGTGAGCAAAACGTACCTAGTGTTTACTTGTTGTATCAATGGTATTGGCATGATTGCGATGAGAGTGGGGGTAATGAAGAGGTCTATTTTCATGACCATTCTGACTGCGATTGTTCTATGTGCTGTTTTAGGAAACGTATTAATCGCTGTTTATGGAAATGATCAAATGAATTTCATTTTGTCAGGAGTCATGATGATAGCTGTCCTCATAGTGATCTTGGAATTATGGGGCCGCATGACCCGGCTTTAAGCGAGATAAGCGAGTACACAAGGAGGGAGACATATGGAGCATACGATTCTAATTGAAGAGTTGGTCGTAGAATTATCGCTGGATTGGCTGCTCGGAGAGGTGTTTATTCAACACCATGATCATCCTTATCTCATCATTCGTCAAACGGTCAATCAAGTGTTTCCAAAAGGTTATTTGATGCATCATCAGGTAAGAGATGGACGATTGTTCATTAAAGATAGACGGAAAAAAATACTCAGCTTAGGACTTCAACTTTATAAAACCGATGTCGCTATTTTTCTCCCTAAACGACAATTACAGTCCATTTCCATTCGTTGTAAAGGAGCAAATCTTCAGGCAGAGAGATTGAAGGTGGAGAATGTCTCTTGTCATTTAACGTCTGGAAAAACGATGCTATCAGGTAACATCAAGCATCTCCATTTAGAGACTGTAGGTGGGCTTATTTCTAGTCGGCAGCTTACCGTACAAAGGTTATTACTGCACGCCACATCGTCAAAAATTGAGTTGGCGGGTGCCTTTTTGGACGTTGATCTGCATGTAACAGGTAGAAGGATACAGATTCATTCTACAAACATGCTAGATTCACTTAAATCTACTTCAACAGGAGCAAATGTCAAAGTGGCGATACCGGAAAATGATGGGTTTACTTGTTATGTAAAGAAAAGATCCGGCGCTTTCCGGAATGACTTTTCTTGTCATCGAGAGAAGGAGAAAATGGTGCATAAAAATGGATTGCGATCCTTTGAGGTTGATATAAGAGGCGGTCAGTTCCTATTAAGTCATCAGATTTGAAATGACTTTCACCCTTTGATTCAATATATCAATATAAAACAATTTGAACATCTCTTTATGTCGGAATATTTTGATAATAGTGTTTCCCTCAAAAAAACAATTGTTTTTTAAGGGTAGATTTATTATGATAATATACAACGAAAGATTGATGTTTCTCAATCAGAATGAACATTCTGATTTTTATTTTTTATGTTGTTTGTTGATGAGGGGGAAGAAAAGTGGCTCAAAAAGAATTAAAGAGAGGGTTAAGTGCCCGCCATATTCAAATGATCGCACTCGGCGGCACGATTGGTGTTGGCTTATTTATGGGGTCAGCCAAGGCCATTCAATGGACAGGTCCATCGGTTCTTCTAGCGTACGCAGTATGTGGTATCTTTATTTTTTTTATTATGCGTGCGATGGGAGAAATGTTATACGTTGAACCGAGTACAGGTTCATTTGCTACATTTGGTCATCAATATATTCATCCGCTTGCGGGGTATATGACAGCTTGGAGTAACTGGTTCCAGTGGGTCATTGTCGGGATGTCGGAAATTATTGCAGTAGGCGCTTATATGAAATATTGGTTCCCAGACCTGCCAGCGTGGATTCCAGGTTTAATCGCGATGATTATTTTGGGAGCGGCCAACTTGATTTCGGTTAAATCGTTCGGTGAGTTCGAATTTTGGTTTGCAATGATCAAGATTGTGACGATTATTTTGATGATCATTGCAGGTCTAGGCATTATTTTCTTTGGATTTGGAAATGGCGGGACGCCTATTGGCTTGTCTAATCTGTGGGCGCACGGCGGGTTCTTTACAGGTGGATTTACCGGATTCTTGTTTGCGTTGTCGCTCGTCATTGCTGCCTATCAGGGGGTAGAGCTGATTGGGATTACAGCAGGTGAAGCACAAAATCCAGAAAAGACGCTGACCAATGCCATCAAAAGTATCATCTGGCGTATTTTGATCTTCTATATCGGTGCGATCTTTGTCATTGTGACAGTGTATCCTTGGGATCAGCTGAATACCCTTGGCAGTCCATTTGTGGCGACGTTTGCGAAAATTGGGATTACAGCAGCTGCTGGTATTATTAACTTTGTCGTCATTACAGCAGCGATGTCAGGCTGTAATAGTGGGATTTTCAGTGCGGGACGTATGCTTTATACATTAGGTGTGAATGGACAGGCGCCTGCTTTCTTCACCAAAATTTCGAAGAATGGCGTGCCGTATTTTGGGACATTTGCTGTGCTGATTGGTCTAGCGATAGGAGTTGTCCTCAATTATGTTGCGCCACCAAACATTTTCGTCTATGTGTATAGTGCGAGTGTACTTCCTGGTATGGTGCCTTGGTTTGTGATTTTGATTAGTCATATCGGCTTTAGAAAGGCGAAGGGATCTGCGCTTGATCAACATCCATTCAAGATGCCGCTAGCTCCGTTTTCTAATTATCTTACAATCGGTTTCTTACTGATGGTGCTTGTATTTATGCTCATTAATCAGGATACGCGTATTTCTCTAATCGTGGCCATTGGGTTCTTGATTGTAGTAGCGCTTAGCTTCTATGTCTTTGGGATCGGGAAACGGAAACCGATCGAAACAGCTTCTTCTGATCAAACGGTAAAATAATCAAAGGCCTTGCGGGATGGACCGCAAGGCTTTTTTTGTTTAGAGTGAAGCTTTCACACGGTTAAAGACATCTGGAAAGTTGGTGAAAAGACCGGTGACGCCGTATTGCAGTAAACGGGTCATGTCTGCTTCGTTGTTTACCGTATATGGGTGGAGGAGGAGTCCGTGGCTTCTGACCTGCTGTACGTTTTCAGGTGTCAATGCTCTAAAGTTTGGCCCGACACCCACTGCATAAGTTTTGATGAAGTCGAGCTGATCGTCTGTGATGGACGTCATTTGGGTTCTGTCTAATAGCTGTACTTTTGGAAGGCGTGGAGCTAGTTTCTGTAGTTTTAGCAGGCTGTCTTGACTAAAGGATTGGATCATGACTTGCCCTTTTCTTGTGTGTTTCCCGAGAAGATGATGTTTTTTTAGGGTCGCCATTAGTTTTTCTTCCATTTGCGAATAGATGTCTGGTTTTTTTGTTTCAATATAATAATTCTCTCGTTTGCCGAAATAGCGCAGCACCTCATCTAATGTGAGTACTCGCTGTCCGATATAGTTGGCATTTTGTCTGTCGGGATTGACTTCGTTAAACCATGTACCGGCATCAAGCTGTTTGATTTCGGCAAGTGTGAGGTCTTTGACCCAGCCTGTTCCGTTTGTGGTCCGGTCAACGGTTTCATCGTGCATGACGATGAGGTGTCCATCCTTTGTCATTTGAAGGTCGAGTTCGAGGTAATCCACATTCATCTTTGTGGCGAGTTTGTAGGAAGCCAGGGTATGCTCTGGTGCATACCCTGATGCTCCGCGGTGTGCAACGGTTAAAATACGATCTGGAGATAAAAGATGTTCATGTGCCGATATGGTGGTCGGCACCCACGCAAAAGACAGTAAAGCAAAAGAGAGCAACACGAAAGCAAGTAATCTACTTTTCTTCATATTTTATCCTCCTTTTACGGTAACTGCCTTCATCATAAGAAATAGATGTAAAGGGCATGTTGGGTGGATATGAATCTTTTATGTGATTTTCATTAAGCTTGCTCTACGCGCTTCCCTGTATTCCATGTCATCGCCAGGAAGACAATCGCAAGCACACAAGAACCAACCAGTAAAATGAAGCCTCCTGTCCAGTCATAGTGATCTACGACGACGCCCATCATCGCATTGGCAAAGGCAGAGCCGCCAATATAGCCAAAGAAGCCAGTGAGTCCGGCCGCAGTGCCAGCCGCTTTTTTAGGAGCAAGGTCAATGGCTTGAAGTCCAATGAGCATGACAGGTCCGTAAATTAAAAAGCCGATGCTGATAAGGGCGATGTTATCGACCATTGGATTGCCAGCAGGGTTTAACCAGTAAACGAGCACCGCAATTAATACCCCAGCCATAAAGAGGACGCCCGCTGGTGCGCGGCGGCTTCTAAAGAAGCGGTCACTGATCCAGCCGCACAATAATGTGCCGGGAATGCCTGCATATTCATAAAGAAAATAAGACCAGCGTGAATGCTCTGGTGAAAAGCCCTTTGCTTCTGTTAAGTAGGTCGGCGCCCAGTCCACGACACCGTAACGGACGAAGTACACAAAGACATTGGCAATGGCGATATACCAAAGGAATTTATTGTTGAGTACATACTTAAATAAAATCTCTTTCACTGTTAATTCTTTTTCTTGATCTTCATACTGCTGTGCCGGATAGTCATTGCGATATTCCTCGATTGGCGGAAGACCAGCGGATTGCGGGGTATCCCGGACGAGTAGAATGATCACGATGGAGACGATAATGGCAATGATGGCAGGGAAGAAGAAGATACTTTTCCATGTCGCAAACAGCACGATCCCTAAGGTGATGAGCGGTGCAAGAATTCCCCCGCCGATATTGTGAGCGACGTTCCAAATAGACATTTTCGTTCCACGTTCACTAACCGAAAACCAATGCGCCATCGTGCGTCCGCATGGCGGCCACCCCATGCCTTGGAACCAGCCGTTTAAAAACATGAATAAGAACATGATCCATACACTTGATGTCACCCATGGAAATGAGACAAATAGGATATTGATAAGGGCTGATAGAAAGAGTCCGGTGGCTAAAAAGTATCTTGGGTTACAGCGGTCTGAAATCATCCCCATGATGAATTTACTAAAGCCATAGGCGATGGAGACAGCTGCGAGTACAAAGCCTAATTCACTTTTCGTGAACCCTTCTTCCTGTAGATAAGGAATAGCAAAAGCGAAATTTTTGCGCAGCAAATAGTAGCCCGCATACCCGATAAAGATGCCTAAAAAGACTTGCAGCCGCAGCCGCTTATAGGTCTCGTCTGTCTTGGCATCATCAAGTCTGTCGATATGCGGAGCGGGTTTAAACCATTTAAACATAAAGATCCTCCTCCTGTAGTTGTCCGATTGACTGAAGCAAAAGTACGAGATCGGCGTTTGATCTTGTACTTTTTAAGAGACAAAAGAATTGATAACGCTTTCTTTTGTACTCCCATCATATCGGAAGGAGGAGATGTTTATGATGAGGCTTTTGTCATTATTTTGGAAAAACAGTTCATCAAGTAACGAAAAAATCCGCACAATGGCGGATTTTTTCTTAGCTGTTACATAGACACATTAATTTTCGCAGATTTCTTTAGTTTTTCAATTTCTTTTTGTACTTCTTTCTGCTTTTCTTGAGATTCTAGCTGTTTTTTAATTTGTGATTTAACCTCTTTGTATTCAGGTGCTTTTTGCTTTTGTTTTTTCATTTCATCTGCGTATTGATCATAGTACGCTTTGACATCCTTTTCAGAGACGGACGCTGATTTGATTTCTTTGTCGACATACTGGCTGTATTTGATGCTGTCGGCAATGTCACTTTTCAGCTGATCCATTGTGAGTCCGCTTTTCTTAAGGGCTTCTTCAAATTGAGCGTTGTCTTTGAATTGTTTCTTTTCTTCTTTTAGCTGTTTATCTACCTGCTTGTCAGAGGCTTTGATGCCCTTCTTCTCAGCATCTTGCAGGATGAGCTCTTGACCTACGAGCGCATCAATGGTTTGTTTCTTGACTGCTTTTGCGCCTTCTTTAGATGTTGGGTCTTGCCCTGATTGCTGAAGCTGGCCTTGAATGGTCGATAAAGCACTATTATATTCATTACCTGTGATTTTGTCTTGGTTGACGGTCGCAACGACCTTTTGATCATCGATTTTTTGTGCGTCTAATTTCTTTTGCATCTCTTCCATTTGCTTTTGCTGTTCTTTTTGGTCAGCCTGTGTTGTTTCCTTGCTTTTGGCTGAATCGTTTTGCTTATCTTGTTTGGCATCGTTTGACGAGCAGGCTGCAAGCCCAACAGATAACAGACAAGCGATGAGTGTGTATGATACCTTTTTCATCATTTTCTCTCCCTTCGGTATGAGAACATCTAGTGCGCATTCTAACCGTTTTTTAGGAAAAATAAAACCGTACAGACAATTTGTTAGCGGATTGACATGTTTTTTATCTGTTTGTCCTCATTTTGTCTTCTCATAGTCATCTCATGACAAACTCAATCGTGGAATAATTGTTCCATCGCTTCGTCGATATCGGTGATTGGCTGGCGGCAGCTGTAGTTTTCACAAATATAAACGGTGGTTCTGCCATCGATTGTTTTGTAATCTTTTGTAAAGGGCGCGAGCTGCGCTAATTCCTGCCCTGTTTCGGCAGTCAATATGATATCAAATGGCATGAAGCGTTTCTGAAACGCCTGTAAGAGCCGTTCTTTTTGAGGATCACCGTTTTTCCCTAGAATGATGATCTCTCTTTTTGTTGCATATTGACTCAAGAGTCCTTGCAGAAACGCTGTGTGCCCGCTTGGATAGGAAGAGACATCGACATAAAAAGCTTTGAACATCTGCTCTAATGTGTCCAGCCAGTCCTGACGTCCGGTCAGTCTGCTTAGCGTGAGAAGCTGCTTGAGTGCGGTGCTGTTACCAGAAGGCATGGCGCCGTCGTACACTTCTTTTTCTCGAACGAGGAGCGCTTCCGCATCTGATCCTGAGAAGAAAAAGCCCCCTTTTTCCTTGTCCCAAAACAGCTCAAACATGTTCTCAGCTACTGTTGTGGCTTTTTCCAGCCATTCTTGTTCAAAGGTTGCTTCGTATAAGGACATATAGGCAGAAAGCATATGCGCATAATCCTCGATAAAGCCTAGATGCTTCACATCCCCTTCTCTATAGCGGACCATGAGCCGCTCGTGTTGGACGAGGTGTGTTTCTAGAAAAGACATCGCCTGTTTCGCCATACGGATGGCTTCCTCTTCACCGAATACCCTTCCTGCTTTGGCGAGAGCAGAGATCATCAGCGCATTCCAAGATGTGAGCACCTTGTCATCGACAAGCGGTGCGGGCCGCTGCTGTCTGACAGATTGTAAAATGTGCCGGGCAGATTGAAGCTTGGACTGAAGCGTATGGTCGTCGATCGAGAAAGAGGCTTTGATGTCATCAAAAGAGGTTGAAATGGTATGAGGGATGTTCGCCCCTTCAAAGTTCCCCTCTTCTGTGATGTGATAGACAGCGCAGAATAATGCGCCGAGGTCCTCGCCTAAATGAGTCATGATCTCATCTTTTGACCAGACGTAATATTGTCCTTCTTTTCCTTCAGAATCTGCATCTATCGCTGAATAAAAGGAGCCGTCCGGATTCATCATATCTTGTTTGATAAAGTGGATCAGGTGTTGGACAAGCTTTTCATACTCAGGCTGTTGAGTAAGCTGATATGCTTCTGTGTAAGCTTCCATCAGCAAGGCGTTATCATACAGCATTTTTTCAAAATGAGGCACAAGCCATTTTTCGTCTGTTGAATAACGAGAAAAACCTGAACCCACATGATCGTATATACCGCCATTTGCCATCCCATCTAACGTTTTCGTGACTGCATATAATGCATTCTCCTGCCCAGTCCATTCGTAATAGCGCATCAAGAATGAAAGCATATGAGGTGCAGGAAATTTCGGTGCAGAACCAAATCCGCCATACAGCGTATCAAAGCTGCTCATGAGCTGGTAATAGGCTTTGTGGATCGCCTCTTGAGACAAGGTATTTTCTGTCTGCCCTGCTGCTTTGATCCGCAGATTATTTGTCGCCTTCTCTGCTAATGATTCGATATGATCTCGGTCGTTGTGGTACGCATCCAGCAATTGTGTCAGTGCTTCAATGAAACCAGGACGTCCATAAGCACTTCTCTTTGGAAAATAAGTCCCCGCATAAAAAGGCTTTTGATCAGGCGTGACAAATACGTTCAACGGCCAGCCGCCTTGCCCCGTCATCATCTGACAAACAGACATATACATAGAATCGATGTCTGGACGCTCCTCACGATCGACTTTAATCGAAATGAAATGTTCGTTTAGGATGTCAGCGACTTGCTGATCTTCGAAGCTTTCGTGTGCCATGACGTGGCACCAGTGGCATGTTCCTTTGGTTATCCATACCCAATCGATACGAAAACAGGTTTGTTTTCGCGTTTCGCTTTCTCGAATGCTTCGTCTGACCATGTGTACCAGTTGACCGGATTATAGGCGTGTTGGAGAAGGTATGGCGACTTTTCAGCGATTAATCGGTTGGGTATTTTTTTGTTTGGCATGGAATCACCTGCCTTTACTTTATTTTATTAGTAACATCTAGCTTAGCATTAAAATTGAATACCTCCAAAAACTTTAATTATCAGTGCATGGAGACCTAATAAGTGATATTCATAGTATGATAATTGATGATTTAAAAATATCTGAGTGCTATTATGTATAAACAATATTCTTTATTCCAAGTTAAAAATTGTTTTTATGAAAAAACCTGGACTTTTCAAATGATTTATAAGATAATAGTACATGTAATTTAATTAAGGAGGTTTTGTTATGAAGCCTATAGCTATTGACCTTTTTTGTGGAGCTGGTGGTATGAGTGAGGGTATTCTTCAAGCTGGGTTTCATATTGTATTCTCCTCTGATATAAGTGTGGATGTTGAGAAAACATATACCTTTAGACATAAACAACTAGGGTTGATTCATGGAGAAAACACTTATTTCAAGAGAGCTGATATAAGAACTTTAAGTTCAGAAGAAATCTTATCATCAATTAGAAATTTAAATATTTTTAAAGATAAAGATGACTTACCACAAATAGATGCTATTTTTGGTGGTCCACCATGTCAAGGTTTTAGCAGAGCAGGACTTCGCAAAAAAGATGACCCTAGAAATATGTTATTCAGAGAATATTTAAGGATTGTAAAAGACATACATCCCAGATACGTTATTATGGAAAATGTTGAGGGGTTTATGGATACTAAAATGGATGGATATACTGGCATTACAGGTGAAACATACGAAGACGGGAGTTTAATGCCAGAGATATTGGTAAATGAATTTAATAAAATTGGTTATTTAACCGTAGAGCCGATGCTGTTAGATGCTTCAAATTACGGTGTCCCTCAAAGAAGAAAAAGAGCAATATTTATAGCTTATTTGGAAGGAGAAGAAATCCCAGCTTATCCAGAACCCATAACACCGAGTGAAAATGAAAAAGTATCTGTTGATGAGGCTATAAGTGATCTAATAATAGATAGTAAGAAGAAGGAAAAGTACTTTAATAAGTACTCCGAGTACCAACTTTCCTCGATTAATGGAAGAACAAAATCAGTTTCAGGTACTACTATATATTCAAAGGAAAATATCTATAATCATGATTTTTCAAATCATAGTGCGCTTATTCAAGAAAGATTTTCTCTATTTCGTGAAGGTGAAAGTTCTTCAATGTTAAAAAGAAGAATTAGAGAGGAAGGAATTAATTTAACTGAATATCCATCTCTCTTAAAAGAATGTGTGAACAAACTTGAAGAGAAATGTGAACCCGAACAAGTTATTTCACTTTTTAATAGGCCACCAGTTGATGAAGAGTTGATTAACGCTTTGCTAACTAAAAAGAATAATAGATATAGATATAAGAAGGATAGTGTATCTCCTACAGTTGTAACATTGCCTGATGATTACCTAACTCCGTATGAGAACAGGATACCTACTGTGAGAGAAATGGCAAGATTACAATCCTTTGATGATAGTTTCATCTTTTTAGGTAAAAGAACCACCGGAGGGCAACGTAGAAAAGTAGAAGTACCTCAGTATACACAAGTTGGAAATGCTGTCCCGCCATTATTAGCAAAAGCAATCGGTATAAAGATAATTCAAGCTATAAAAACATCAAATGAAAGACGCCTAAAAATTCAAGTATAGGCGTCTTTCATTTGAGTTAATATAACTTAAAGTATGAATAAGTTGATGATACGAATTGTAACTCTGAGTTTAGTCTTCTTAACATTCCATTTGTTGAAGATGAAAAATTTTTGCCAAAGATATCTTTAATAGAATTAGCTACTGAGGGCATAGAAGAGTGACCCCAGTAGTTACCTCCAGAAAGATTTTGAACTCGTTTTACACAGGTGCTGCTAGGTTTAATTTTTGATAGCTGAACCGTCGGTACTGTAACAAACGAATATGTAAATTTTTTCAAATCGTTGATTGAATATGCAGAAGTTCCGACTGTGATAGAATGCCTCATAAATCCCCTAGAGGAATAAATCATATCCCATAACATTGGAATTTGTGCATTGTCATTCCAATTAGTCTTGCATTGTATCACTCCAACTTCACAAGACGAAAAATCTCTTTCTAGCAATGCATTGATAATAGGTTTGTAATTATATACTCGCCCACGTTGTTTTACAGCAGGAACAACTCTTCCGCTGTTATCTCTAATAGTTATATTTAGTTTGTCTACCTCAGTATAGTCGCCTTTTTTAGGAAACGTAATTGCAATTAAATCAGACTCAGTTCCTGAAGGGAATGTACCGTAACTAACTCTTAATGCATCACTAATAGGAGTTGGTATCAAGTTTTTCTTCTGTTTAACTACTACTGTACGTGTTCCAATCAAACATATATTTAAATACCAGCACACAAGAGCTTCCCAAGCGTGTCCGGCTGCGGATATATCAGATTGAGAACGTCCAGAAACACCTGTTAATCTAAAAATAGTTGAAAGTTTATCTCCTAAATCAATAACATTTGAAGCATTCAATGGAGTCGAATGCTTGTGAATAAGGTCTTTCCAAACCTGAAAGGACCGTTCGAATGTTTCCATTTCAAATAAATCGTTAATTGCTTCTTCTCTTAAGTATTCCACGATGCTTTGTTCCACATCTAGCTCTCCTAACAATTTAAACTTTAGTGACATTATACTATAGGAATTGTTCTTTTGGAAAAGTTTAACGAATCTATTAACAAACTTATGAGTTTCAATTATTAGCAGTGCCACCAGTGACAAGTGGCATAGCCGATGCTGACAAGCACCGGTTTATTTTCACGCTTGGCTTTGTCGAAGGCTTCTTGCCCCCACGGGTACCAGTGAACTGGGTTGTGGGCGTGCTGAAGGAGGTACGGTGATTTTTCGTTGATGAGTGGGTTGGGTGTTTGGTTGTTTGGCATGGGTCACCTGCTTTTTTGTTTTTATTTTTTATAAGATCCCTCATTTGGAAGGAATTTATCATCTTTACTTCTTCACCAGCACATATTGTAAGTGTTCTAATTCAAACATATAAATCAGTTCATCGATCTCTTTAAAATCGATATGTTTTCCAAAGCGTTTTTTGCTTAGGTCAATTTCTACATCCAATTGATCATCTTTTTCTTTCGTTTCGAGTCCATCTACACAAGAATAGATTTCGATGGTTTCTCCTTTTGACAGCTCTTTTTCAATGAATTGAAAAAGTGGACGAAGAGAATGAATGATGTCTAAATCATAAACAAAATGATGTGTGAATTTGTCTCTTACCGCTTCATAGACGGGATCTACATAATCAATGTGAATGCCAGCGAAATCCTCTTCTGTTTCAAATACTTCTATCAAAGGATCTTCTTTTTGATAGGTTTTGGACTTTTTTTGTTTTTTATTAAACGTTCTGATATTGAGTTCAGAGAATGGTTTATATGTAGGATTTTGACCAAAAGTACCAAGTGGCAGTTCTTTGTTTGCTCCAATATAGTGATGTAAAGTCATGGGCTGTCCTCTTTTCTTCAATGATTTCTCGTCCGTTGATTATTTTCTTTTTATCAATAAATGGTGGAATGTGCAATTATTTTCACATACGTTCTCTACAAAAGAGCAGGGCAAGTCGTTTGACTAAATACCTCTTAGGGTATACTATCTGTTCATAGAAAGAATAGAAAGGAGTGCTGGTACATGGAATATAATCAGCAGATGAAGAACCGTCTTCGCCGGATTGAAGGGCAGATTAAAGGGGTTCTTGCGATGATGGAGCAAGGCAAAGATTGCCGCGAGGTGGTCACGCAGCTGTCTGCATCACGTAATGCCATTGATCGGGCAATGGGTGTGATTGTGAGTACTAATCTTGAGCAATGTGTCCGTGAAAGTCTTGAACAAGGCAAGGATACGGAAGGTCTTGTGAAAGAGGCAGTTGAGCTATTGGTGAAAAGCCGGTAAGAAATTCCTCAGCCTTTGGAGGTTGACGGATTTTTTTACTTGATGTAATATACCCTTACCGGTATATGTATATATTTTTTTATTTTTATATACCCCCATAGGTAATATTTGAAGGAGGAGCAGAATGGAAGAACAGAAAAAACGTACGACGATTGTGTTATTCAGTGGAGATTATGATAAAGCGATGGCAGCTTACATTATTGCCAATGGTGCAGCAGCCTATGATCATGAGGTAACCATTTTTCATACGTTTTGGGGGCTGAATGCCTTGCGTAAGGATGAGATGGTACCGATGAAAAAAGGATTTTTAGAAAAAATGTTTGGCAAGATGATGCCGCGCGGGGCTGATCGCATGGGGCTTTCCAAGATGAATTTTGCGGGAATGGGGCCGAAAATGATCAAGCATGTGATCAAAAAGCACAATGCTATGACCTTGCCGCAGCTCATTGAGATGGCGAAGGAGCAGGATATCAATCTTGTGGCATGTACAATGACGATGGATCTTTTAGGATTACAGGAGAAAGAATTATTAGATGACATTCAATATGCTGGTGTAGCGGCATATTTAGCAGAGGCTGAAATCGGACGTGTGAATTTATTCATCTAGTGAGGTGAAGCAGGATGGTGCAGACGATTTTACTCATCATCGTAATTGGATTACTCGTGAGCCGCTTTTTGCCGGTACGAGGTGTAAAGCAAATGGATGCAGCTCATATGAAAAAGAAGCTGAAAAGCAAAGGTCAACAGCTCATTGATGTGCGATCTCCTAGTGAATTTCAAACAAATCATATCAAAGGCTTTCAAAACATCCCGTTGTCTCATTTGAAGAAACGAGCTTCTCAGCTTGAGAAAAATGAAGAGGTCTATGTGATATGTCAAAGCGGAATGAGAAGTATGCAGGCGGCGAAAATATTGAAGAAGCAGGGATTTACTCAAATTACAAACATTAAGGGTGGCATAAATGCTTGGCATTAAATGCGCAATAAAATATACCCCCACCCCTATATAGAGGAGGATAAGACATGCAGCAACCAACTGTCATTTTAGATGCAAAAGGACTGGCATGCCCGATGCCGATTGTAAAAACGAAAAAACAAATGAACGAGCTATTGCCGGGTGATGTGCTTGAAGTGCAAGCAACCGATAAAGGATCAGCAGCGGATCTAGCGGCATGGTCAAAAAGTGCAGGCCACGAATTTTTAGGAACAAAAGTAGAAGGCCAGGTGCTTCATCATTTGATTCGTAAGGGCGGAGAACAAGAGAAAGAAGGGAAGTCCATGATTTCGGAAATGTCTTTGGAGACTTTTCAACAGAAAGTAAAAGAAGATCCATCTTTGTTTATTTTAGATGTGCGAGAGCTTGATGAATACGAGGCGGGGCATATTCCAGGAGCTCTTCACATTCCTCTTGGTGAGGTTGAACAACGTGCGGAGGAATTGAGCCGGGAGACGGACATTTATCTGATCTGTCATTCAGGCAGAAGAAGTGAATTAGCTGCGCAAAAGTTAAAAGAAAAAGGATTTCATCAATTGATGAATATCGTGCCAGGCATGAATAGCTGGACAGGAGCGATTGAAAAATAGGAGCTGAATGGAACATGACGGTAAAAGCGATGAACGCAGAGCAGTTAACAAAAAAGATCGTGAACAAAGAACCGCTCTTTTTGCTAGATGTGCGAAATCAAGCGGATGTTCAGGATTGGAAGATCGAAGGGGAAGCAATCGTTCATATGAATGTGCCTTATTTTGATCTCCTTGAAGGAGTAGAGGGCATTTTATCTCACATTCCTTATGACCGTGAAGTGTTGGTGGTTTGTGCCAAGGAAGGCTCCTCTATCATGGTGGCGGAGATGCTGTCAGAGGCGGGCAGAACGGTCCATTATTTAGAAGGCGGTATGAAGGCGTGGAGCGAGCATCTAGAGCCAGTGAAGATCGGGGATTTAACCGGCGGTGGAGAGCTGTATCAATTTGTGCGTATGGGCAAGGGATGCCTGTCTTATATGATCATGTCGAATGGAGAAGCCGCAATTGTAGATGCAGCTAGAATGACGGATATCTATACCCGTTTTGCTAAAAAACATCATGTCTCTATAACGAAAGTGTTGGATACTCATCTTCATGCGGATCATATTTCTGGTGGGAAAAGACTGGCTGAACAGACTGGTGCCAGCTACTGGCTGCCGCCAAAAGATGCAGAAGAGGTGATCTTTGAATATCACCGTCTTGAAGAAGGGCAGCGGATGACGATTGGAGCGGCTTCCATTGATATTCACCCCCTTTACTCGCCGGGGCATACGATTGGTTCAACATCTTTTATCGTGGATCATCAATATCTTCTTTCAGGTGATATTTTGTTCGTTGATTCGATTGGAAGACCTGATCTCGCTGGAATGGCGGAGGACTGGGTAGGTGATTTGAGAGAAACGCTTTATGACCGATATAGAGCACTTTCGAAAGAATTCATTGTATTGCCAGCGCATTTCATGATCATGGATGAAGTCAATGAAGACGGAAGCGTTTGGAAGGAGCTAGGCGTTCTATTTGAAGAAAATCATGGACTGAATATTGAAGATGAAGACGTATTTAGACAAATGGTCACGAAGAATCTGCCTGCACAGCCAAACGCCTATCAAGACATTCGTCAAGCCAATATGGGGAAGCTGAGCCCAGACGATGAAGCGCAGCGTGAAATGGAAATTGGTCCAAACCGTTGTGCGATTCGGTAATGTCCAATAAAATAAGGAGAGAGGAACAATCAAATGACATCAGATCAAATTTTAGACGTAACAGGGCTTGCATGCCCAATGCCGATTATTCGGACGAAGAAAAAAATGAATGACTTGACGGAAGGTCAAGTTTTAGAAATACATGCAACAGATAAAGGGGCTAAAGCTGACTTGGCAGCATGGGCAAAGTCAAGCGGACATGAATTGATCACGCAGACGGATGAAGGACATGTGCTGAAGTTCTGGGTGAGAAAAGGGTCCTAAAGGATGTTAGGGGTATCTGCTGAAGATCCCCTTTTCCTTTTGCAAAGGAGGAGACCAGCGTGGATTTTGCGTTTTTGATTACACTTTTTATCATCGGATGTATTGGTTCCTTCTTATCAGGAATGGTGGGGATCGGGGGATCTGTGATCAACTATCCTATGCTGCTTTATATCCCGCCACTGGTCGGTGTGATGGCACTATCGGCTCACGAGGTATCAGGAATTGGCGCTATTCAAGTGCTTTTTTCGACGCTCGGTGGGGTATTGGCCTACCGAAAAAGCGGGTATTTACATCGGTCGTTGATTTTATATATGGGGAGCAGTATATTGGCGGGCAGCTTATTAGGCAGTTATGTATCTCACTTTATGCCAGAGAATGGGATGAATCTCGTCTATGGATTGCTCGCGGTAGTGGCTGTGATCCTTATGCTGATTCCAAAAAAGGGACAGCGTGCAGACTCAGAGGGAGAAGTCACTTTTCATAAAGGGCTTGCGGCAGGTATTGCCTTTGTGATTGGCAGTGTTTCCGGGGTGCTAGGCGCGGGTGGAGCATTTATATTGGTACCGGTGATGCTGTCTATTTTAAAAATTCCTGTCAGGATGACGATTGCGTCCTCACTTGCGATTACGTTTCTATCTGCGATCGGTGCATCGACTGGAAAGGTATTGACGGGTCAAGTTATGCTTCTTCCTGCGGTTGTGCTGATGCTGGCAAGTTTGGCAGCTGCTCCGATTGGTGCTAAGGTCGGTCAGAAAATCAATGCCGTCTACTTGCAATGGGCACTTGCTGTAATGATTACGGCGACAGCGGTCAAAATTTGGCTTGATTTATTATAAAGAAAAGACCAACAAAGCGTGTTGGTCTTTTTTATTTGACGTCATCGTGCTCGATATATGTTTCAAGGGCTGGGTGAAACTCTTTTTGATAATGAAGGTTGGGACATGTTTTCACGACTTTGCCTTGCAGGGCATTGGACTTAGAGACTTCTAATGCTGTTTTACATTTAGGGCAGCGTTCGGCAAACAGTGAGGGCCAGCGCTTCATATATTACCACTCCAGTTAAAGTCTTAAAAACCGATTATATTAATATGAATTATAGGGGATCGTGCAGGTGAGGTCAATGGGTGTTTGGGTCTTTTTAACAAAAAAAGAAGCCTCAGCGTGTAGACAAACCCTCGCATTCGTTGTCAGTTCTGCGCGCCGATGCTCACGAATGTCAAATTCGCTCCGCTTCGGTGCTCGTCCTTCCTAGACTTCAAAGGTTTTCAGGTCACGCTGAAAAGAAGCATCGTGAGGATGCTTCTCTTTCGTTCCTATTCTTAATAAGCTTTCGCCCAGAAGACCATATCAGATGCAGGCTTTCCGCAGCAGACACATGTGTCTGAAACGGATTCCTGTTCAAATGGGATACAGCGTGAGGTCGCCCCTGTTCTTTCTTTAATGTCGTTTTCACAGGCTTCGTCACCGCACCACATGGCTTTAATCAATCGGTTTTCTTCTGAAAGAATGTGCTCAATGTCTTCAATTGTGTGAGCTTCTGATGTTTTTTCATGTAATCGTTCTTTCGCCTTTTCGTACATCGTCCGTTGAATGTCTTCAAGCGTGGATGTGATGGTTTGTTCAAGTGCATCTAATGTGACAGCTTGCTTTTCACCAGTGTCTCGTCTTGCGAGCATCACTTGTCTTTTTTCAATATCCTTTGGTCCCACTTCTACACGTAAAGGAATGCCTTGCATTTCACATTCGTTGAATTTCCAGCCTGGCTGTTTATCGCTTGCATCGATGTCAGCACGTGCGATGCGGGTGAGTCGATCTTTCAATTCGTAGGCATGATCGAGCACACCTTCTTTATGAGAGGCGATTGGCACGATCCGCACTTGGGCTGGCGCAATGTTTGGCGGAAGGACAAGCCCTCTGTCATCGCCGTGCACCATAATCATGGCGCCGATAATTCTTGTGGTGAAGCCCCAAGAGGTTTGCTGGACATGCTCTAGTTTTCCTTCACGGTTTAAGAATTCAATGCCAAATGCTTTGGCAAATCCGTTCCCGAAGAAGTGAGAAGTGGCCGTTTGCAGCGCTTTTCCATCATGCATCAAGCTTTCGACCGTATAGGTGAAGCGGGCACCAGCGAATTTTTCCTTCTCTGTTTTTCTCCCTTTAATGACAGGAATGGCAAGGAGCTCTTCGCAAAGAGAAGCGTAGATGTGAAGCATTCTTTCTGTCTCCTCAATCGCTTCTTGCTCAGTCTCATGGCATGTGTGCCCTTCCTGCCATAGGAATTCAAGGGTTCTAAGGAAGGGACGTGTGGTCTTTTCCCAGCGGACGACATTCGCCCATTGGTTATATAGCTTCGGTAAATCACGGTAGGAATGAATGATGTTTTTGTAATGCTCAGCGAACAGTACTTCAGAGGTCGGTCTGACGCAGAGCCTTTCCTGTAATTCGGAATCACCGCCATGTGTGACCCATGCCACTTCAGGAGCGAAGCCTTCGATATGGTCTTTTTCCTGCTGCAGCAGGCTCTCTGGGATAAAGAGCGGCATATACACATTCTCATGACCTGTTTCTTTGATTTGGCGGTCAAGTTCGTCGCGAATATTCTCCCAAATTTTAAAGCCGTATGGCTGAATGATCATACTGCCTCTGACGCTTGAATAATCGACGAGGCGCGCCTTTGTGACAACATCTGTATACCACTGGGCAAAGTCGTCTTCCATGCTTGTAATTTTTTCAACAAATTGTTTCTTTGACATTGCATGTTCCTCCTTTGTAAAAACAAAAAAGCTGTGCTTTAAGTTAGGGACCATTCCTGGTGGTACCACCCTAATTTAAAGCACAGCTTTACACTCGATCATGATAACGGTATGAACCGCTGTGTGAAACAGAACTAAATCGGCAGGTTCACTTGAAGATGTCAGTAGGAACTTCCAGCACCGTTCCCTCTCTGTTAAAGGTCGATTCAAGCTACTTTTCCAGATCTACGTTGATCAATGTTCGTTGATTTTTCATCAGTTTACCTGTAAATGCAGGAGAAAGCAAGTTGTTCTGGGGTTTCTTGTCATGCTGTTCTGAGTGCTTTTGTGTGATCGTGAATTTGCAGTCATTTCCTATTTTTACAGCTTGCCAGTTATGTAAGGCTATGCTAATATATTTGAAGAAAAAAATAGACTTGTATAACCTCAATAATATGGTTTGAGGGTTTCTACCAGGATCCGATAAATCCTGATTACAAAAGCGCGCTTTCCTTTTTTGTAATCAGGGTTTTTTTGTTTGTCTGCGCCCTGTATCAAAAGTGAAAGCGATGATATATAGAAGGGATGTTAGACATGAACTGGAGAGTATATTTATTAGCCGTTTCTACTTTTGCGGTTGGATTAGTTGAGCTTGTGGTCGGGGGCATTTTGCCAAGCCTTGCAGAGGATTTGAATGTATCTCTTGCAACAGCTGGGCAGCTTATCACCGTATTTGCCATTGTGTATGCCATTTCAGCGCCTGTGCTGCTGACTGCCACAGCTAAAATTGAACGAAAGCGTCTTTATTTAATCGCGTTATTGGTGTTTACAATAGGAAATGTATTCACATATTTTAGTTCGACCTTTGCCCTTGTCATGATCTCTAGGGTATTGATCGCGATGAGTACAGCGCTTGTGGTGGTGTTGTCACTGACGATCACTGCTAAATTGGTGGAACCAGCGCATCGTGCGAAGGCATTAGGGCTGATTTTTATTGGGATTAGTTCTTCACTTGTTCTCGGTGTACCGATCGGTATTTTTATTACAGAGAGCTTTGGTTGGAGAGTGATGTTTTTAGGAATCAGTATTTTATCAGCGATATCGATGGTGCTGATCTATTTCCTATTGGAGAAAATGCCTGTTGAAAAAGTCACACCTCTGAGAGAGCAAATACGTTCTTTAGGGCATCCGAAAATTTTTAGTGCACATTTGATCAGTTTGTTTATGCTGGCAGGTCATTATATGCTTTATTCTTATTTCACTCCGTTTTTAATGGAAGTTCTGCATATGACCCCGTTCTGGATTAGTATTTGTTATTTGGTCTTCGGGCTTGCTTCTATTGGCGGGAATGGGTTTGGCGGCTGGCTTAGTGACAAGCTGGGTTCAGGGAAAGCCATTTTGCTGGTGACAATCGCATTTGCGGTTGTGATGTTTATCATTCCTTATACAGCGGGCGTGTTTGTCCTCTTTATGGTCATGGTTGTCCTATGGGGAGCGCTTAGCTGGGCATTAACGCCTGCTTTGCAGAGCTATTTGATTCAAACAGATCCTGTCACGTCTGATATTCAGCAAAGCTTAAATACATCGGCCTTGCAAATTGGTATCTCGATTGGATCAGCGGTTGGTGGTGTCCTGTTTACGATGACCGGTTCATCTGTTGATCTGGCGAAATTCGGTGCAGTGTTTGTGCTGATTGCCTTTAGCTGTGCGGTGATTTCGTTGAAAAGACCACCATTTTATATGGATCGTCAGCATCGTGCTGAATAGCTGCCTCATGATAGGCAGCTTTTTTTCTGTTCTATATTATTTCAACATCTCACGAAAAGAGCCTTTCTTTCCATGAATTATAGCAAATAAAAGAAAGAGGAGCTGTGACATGATGGGTCAACTAGTAGAAAAGTGCATACACCATTTTCAGGTCTGATGGCCTGTTCTTTTTCTCACACTGACATTTCTTTTGACTCCTCTTTTAATTATTAGTACCATTTTATTAACCAGTTAAGAGTGGAGGTTCAGATGGAGACTAAAGAGCAGATTGTATTAAAAGCGATTCAAGATCTGATTATGCATAGGGAAAAGAGACGGAATGATCCAACAGATCCACTGATTACCACGACTGATACACTCAAGCAAGATTGGACACTCACACAGCTTCACATTTTATCGATGATTCAAGCTAATCCAAACGAATCAAATAATACATTTCTTTCTCAACAACTAAAACTATCAAAGCCTGCCATTACAAAGGCTGTGAAAAAACTAATTGATAAAGGCATGGTGGACTATTGCCACCGGCAAGGGGATAAGAAATCTGTCTACTATTCATTGACAGAGAAAGGCACGCAATTGGCAGCGCTGCATGATGAACTACATGAAAAAGCTGTCGCGTCCTATTTAGAATTTCTCCAGCAGTTTCATGAAGATGAATTACAGGTGATTGAGCGCTTTTTGAAGGCTTGGAAAGAAAAAATATAGATTAAAAAAACCGAAACCATCGTAGAAAATGAGATGATTTCGGTTTTTTATATGGTAAAATTAACATATATTGACGTTATTCCTGATCATGTTAAAAGGGAGGGAGCTTCTCTGGGGAAAGAAATGATGGAAAATTTTAAAAAGTCAGCAGCCATCATGCCGTTCGTAGGACTGTTTGTCAGCTTGCTATTATTTGTTTACTATTTTGGCATTACAGGAGTTGAAGAACCTGTTTGGGCGGCCGCTTTGTATTGTGCCCTGCCCTTTTTAGGGTACACGATCTTCTATCTGCCTGTATGTATTTATTTTAAAGTCAGTAAAAAACGCTCAATCCATAAAAATGAGGAACAGACGTGATTGTGGTCAGCGCTTGCCTTGCTGGGTTGAAGGTCCGGTATAATGGCAGCCATCGATTAGATCAGCGAATTGAAGAGCTTGTGCAGGAAGGAAAGGCTGTGACAGTTTGTCCTGAACTGCTTGGCGGCTTCTCTACGCCTAGACCACCGGCAGAAATCATTGGCGGAGATGGATATGATGTTTTACGGGGGCAGGCTGCTGTTGTCGATGTTCATGGAACTGACGTCACAGAGATGTATGTAAAAGGTGCAAAAGCCACGCTGGAACAGGTTCAGTCTCTGAAAGCAACAGCGGTTGTGTTAAAAGAGTACAGCCCTTCTTGCGGGAGCCGGCTGATTTACCAGGGAGAGTTTAACGGTAAGACAAAAGCTGGTGATGGTGTGACGTCCGCCTTGCTGAAACAGCACGGGATTCAAGTGTTCTCTGAGGAGGATGATTGGACTTCGTTGTTTCAATAGGTGTGGCGTGGATAGAAGGAGGAGCTAGGTTGAAAAAGTGGATCATTGGTGTAGGTGTAGTGGTTTTAATAGGAATAGGTATTTATTTTATGATCAATACCAAAACATACTCTTTTGATGATGTGACCTCACTGGATAAGAATAAGGTGACTTCGATTCAAATTGAGCATGATAATGAGCAAGTTGTGGTAGATAAGAAAGAAGATATTCAAAAGCTGCTGAATGAATTTTCAGGTATGAAATTAAAGGAGGCGAATGGCGCTAAAAAAGAAACAAAAGAGTCTTATTGGATTAGGGTGTTAGAGGAAGGCAATGTTACATACGGAATCGTCTTTTATGATCAAGCTTATTTAGAGACATATGATGGTTCTAAAACGAAAAATAAGATCAGCGAATACCAAATCGTTGACGCCAATCAAGTCGATATAGGACAATATATCAAATAACACCAGCGAAATTTCTTGCATGATCAATAGAAAATTCGGGTATAGTGCTTGGTAAGTAAAAATGAAGCGGAGGTTTGTTTGATGAGTGGATTAACAGATAGAGTCACATTAGCAAACGGAGTAAAAATGCCGAAGCTAGGCTTTGGTGTATGGCAGGTAAAAGATGGGGATGAGGCTGTAAATGCAGTCAAAGACGCTCTTGAAGCGGGCTACCGCAGCATTGATACAGCAGCGGCCTATCAAAATGAAGAAGGGGTAGGCAAAGCCATTCAGCAATCAGGCATCTCTCGCGATGATCTGTTTATTACGACAAAGGTCTGGAATCGTGATCAAGGCTATGAAGCAACACTTGAAGCCTTTGAAACAAGTATGAACAAGCTTGGGCTAGATGTTTTAGACCTTTATTTAATTCATTGGCCAGTTGAAGGCAAATATAAAGAAACATGGAAAGCACTAGAGAAGCTGTATAAGGATGGACGCGTTCGAGCCATCGGTGTGTGTAACTTCCATCCGCACCACCTAGATGATTTATTAGAAGAGGCAGAAGTTGTGCCAATGGTCAATCAAATCGAGCTGCATCCAAAGCTGACGCAGGAGCCTTTACGAGACTACTGCAAGGAGAAAGGGATTCATGTAGAAGCGTGGTCACCATTAGGCAGCGGGAAGCTTCTGAACCATCCTGTTCTTCAGGATATTGCGAAAAAACATGACAAATCCGTGGCACAAGTCATTCTTCGCTGGGACTTGCAGCATGGTATTATCACTATTCCAAAATCTGTGACGAAGAGCCGAATCATCGAAAACACACAAGTCTTCGATTTCGAGCTGTCCGCACATGAGATGGGCGTCATCGATCAGCTTAATGAAGATGAGCGCACAGGTCCAGATCCAGATAACTTTGATTTTTAATCGAAAGAAAAGCACAGGTGGATGCCTGTGCTTTTTTTTATTTAACGGTTTTTCGAGGCTGATACGTTTTCAATGACTTGAATGGCGTCGGCAATTTGCTCTTTGGAATAGTCTCCAATCAAGCAAAAAGTTTCGTCTGCACGTGCAGCATGGCTTGCCACTGTTTTTGCGGCTTCTTCCAGCTGAGCTGTGATGCCAAGCTCACGCATATTTTTAGGTAATCCGAGTGTTTCATAAAGCTCAAGTAATTCTTCTACTTCGCTCATTCGATTTTCTGCGGCAAGCTGAACAAGAATGCCATAGGCCACTTTTTGACCATGTAATACGTGATGCGTTTCTTCAATAAATGTCAATCCGTTATGGATGGCGTGCGCTCCTGCCATTCTGCCGTAGCGTCCCCCGTACCCGCCGACCGTGCCGGCTAATGTAATAATGGTATCCGTTACATCTGCAAATGCTTGCGAGTGCTGCCCTGTTGTCAAGCTGTGGACGGCTTCTTCGCTATGGGAAAGAAGAATGTCTCTGACGTATACCGCCTGCTTTAGTGCAGCATGCACCATGAGCGGTAAGGAGTCTTTTGCATTTCGAATAATGGCTTCTGCTTCATACCATTTCGCCAGCGTATCTCCAATACCACTTTGAAGGTAGGAAAGAGGAGAAGAGAGCAAAAATGTATGATCAATTAAGGTGAGATAACTGGACCGTTTATGGTAATCGACTCTCATGAAATTCCCCTTGTCATCATAAATGACGCTAAGCGGTGTAGATGCAGCACATGTCCCTGGAATGGTTGGAACCATGATCACTTCAATTTGAAGAGCTTCTGCTACTGACTTGGCGGTGTCTAAAATCGTGCCGCCTCCAATCCCAATCATCACATCTGCCCCTTTCAGTTCTTCAGCAATTCGTGTGATCGCATTTGGTGAACTGTATCCTTTGTGCTGAACAACAGGCCAATGAGGTGGAAGCTTTGTGTACGCTGAAAAAGCATGAAATGAATCATGTCCCGTCACGACAGCGGGCGACTGGAAGGAAGAAGAAACAAGTGAATCGAGTTCATGATAAATCCCTTTTTGAGAAATAAATTGGTTTGGGCCGCTTCTGACGATATCTTCTGGCTGGATCATTGCGTTCTGCTCCTTTACAACATCATATTTCATAAATCATCTCATTTTACAGAAAGTTCTGTCAAATAATCGATAATATGAGGAGAAAGACCCTTCCGTTTTATGGAATTGAGCCGCTGACATTGCCTTTAGGTATGTATTTCCTGTATGATAAAGAACGGTATGTTTTGATTAAATTTAAGAGGTGTTTATATATATGGAAAAACAATATCGTGTCTTACTTTACTATCAATATGTCCCCATTGAGGACCCAGAGACGTTTACAGCAGAGCATTTAGCATTCTGTAAGGAGCTTGGTTTGTTAGGCCGTATCCTTGTGTCAGCAGAAGGCTTGAACGGAACTGTTTCTGGTACCATTGAGCAAACGGACAAGTACATGCAAGCGTTAAAAGAAGATCCGCGCTTTGCGTCTATGCCGATCAAAATTGACGAAGCAGATGGTCATGCGTTTAAAAAAATGCACGTCCGCCATCGGAATGAACTAGTGAATCTTAGTCTTGAAGATGACGTGAATCCGTTAGAATTAACAGGTAAACATCTCAGCCCGGTTGAATTTTACGAGCAAATGCAATCACCTGATACCGTTGTGATTGATGCACGTAATGATTACGAGTTTGATGTCGGCCACTTTAGAGGGGCAGTACGTCCTGATATCGAGACATTCCGCGAATTACCTGAGTGGATTCGTGACAATAAAGACATTCTTGAAGGGAAAAAAATCCTGACGTATTGCACAGGCGGCGTACGCTGTGAGAAATTCTCAGGCTGGTTAAAGCGTGAAGGCTTTGAAGATGTCTCACAGCTTGACGGCGGAATTGTCACGTACGGAAAAGACCCAGAAGTTCAAGGGAAGCTATGGGATGGTCAATGCTATGTGTTTGATACCCGCTTAACAGTGCCAGTGAATCAAACAGAGCATGTAGTTGTCGGAAAAGATTTCTTCACCGGTGAGCCTTGCGAGCGTTATGTGAACTGTGCAAACCCTGCATGTAACCGCAAAATGATTGCAACAGAAGAGAGCGAGCATAAGTATATGCGCAGCTGCAGCCATGAATGCCGTACAAGTGAACGTAATCTTTATGTGAAACAGCACAATCTGTCTGAAGAAGAAGTGCAAGAAAGACTAGCTGTGATTGAAAAAGAACAAGCAATTTCACAAGGATAGAGGGACCCCCTTTATCCTTTTTTCTATACAGAAGAAAGAGGGATTCATTTCCTCTTTCTTTTTTTGTTTTGTTTTTTTCAAAATAAGGGTAAAGGTAGTTATTCAGTCTAATAGATTGAATCGTTGAAAAAGCGCTTTCTTTAGAAATAAGCATGTTCGACTATTTCAGAAAATAGAGAATTGAGAGATAATAAAACAGGCGAAAAAATGAACAAGGGTAAAGATTTAATTGAAGAAATATTTGTCAATTGAATGAAAAGAGAGCTGCAAGTAAGAAAGATGCTTACTTGGGCACATGCTTTGTAATTTAATCGAAAGGTGTTATGAACATGAATCATTTGCATCGTAGAATGGGAACTTTCGCTTTAATGATGGTAGGTCTTGGCTCAATCATTGGTTCAGGATGGCTTTTCGGTGCTTGGCGTGCCGCTCAAATTGCCGGACCTGCTGCTATTTTGTCCTGGTTGATTGGGATGGTCGTGATTTTATTTATCGCTTTGTCTTATAGTGAACTCGGATCGATGTTTCCAGAGGCAGGCGGAATGGTGAAATATACGCAATATTCACACGGCTCTTTTATCGGGTTTATTGCTGCTTGGGCAAACTGGATCGCTATTGTCTCCGTCATTCCTGTTGAGGCGGTGGCTTCTGTCCAGTATATGAGCTCATGGCCTTGGGAGTGGGCAAAGTGGACAAGCCATTTGGTCACAAAAGGGGTTTTGACGACAGAAGGGCTCATGGTCGCCAGTGTACTTCTTGTGATTTACTTTCTGCTCAATTATTGGACAGTTGGGTTATTTTCAAAAGCGAATACATTCATTACTGTGTTTAAAATTGTCATTCCAGGATTAACAATTGGTGCGCTCTTATTCGTAGGTTTTCATAGTGAGAATTTTACTTCTGGAACTAGTATTGCCCCTAACGGCTGGGCGAGTGTGCTGACAGCTGTTGCGACATCAGGGATTGTGTTTGCCTTCAATGGCTTCCAAAGCCCGATTAATATGGCTGGTGAGGCGAAAAATCCAGGCCGATCGATTCCGATCGCCATTGTTGGATCCATTTTGATTGCGACTGTAATTTATGTGCTTTTACAAATCGCCTTTGTCGGTGCTGTCAATCCGTCCATGATTGTGAATGGATGGGGCCATTTGAATTTTAACTCGCCATTTGCTGACCTTGCCATTGCGCTTGGGATTAACTGGCTGGTTCTGATTTTATATGCAGATGCGTTTGTATCACCTTCTGGTACAGGGATTACGTATACGGCGACGACATCTCGTATGATTTATGGAATGGAAAAAAACAAATACATGCCAAGTGTGCTTGGCCGTCTGCATCCTATTTACGGTGTGCCTCGTCCAGCGATGTTTTTTAACTTAGCCGTATCGTTTATCTTTCTGTTTTTATTTAGAGGCTGGGGTGTACTTGCTGAAATCATTTCTGTTGCGACACTCATTTCTTATCTGACAGGTCCGGTGACCGTCATGACACTGAGAAAGACAGGGACAGATTTATATCGTCCGCTTCGAATAAAAGGACTCAGCATCATTGCTCCTCTCGGCTTTGTCTTTGCCTCATTGACGCTGTATTGGGCGAGGTGGCCGTTAACAGGTCAGGTGCTGTTCATTATTCTCATCGGTCTTCCGATCTATTTTTACTATCAAGCAAAAGCGAAGTGGAAAGGCTTCGGCCGCAACTTTAAGGCGGGTGCTTGGATGGTCGTGTACTTGCTTGTGATGATGACGATTTCCTGCCTTGGCAGTGACAAATTCGGCGGCTATAATGTCATTCATTATGGCTGGGATATGGCGCTCATTGCAGTGGTTGCCTTGCTGTTTTATATGTGGGCACTCAAAAGTGGATTTGAAACAGAATTTCTAGAGGATGCGAAAAAAATTAATGATGAGCTGCGTACTTCTCAGCAAGAAGCCGCATCATCCAAAGAATAAAGGAACGGCTGCCTGAATATCGCGGGCAGCCGTTTTATTTTGATAAATGATGCATCACGTGCTGCCTCAGCCAAGTGGTGACGCCACGCAAAACGGCTGCTGTGACAAATGAGATGAGCACATATCTCCAAAGCTGATCCATGCCTTGTCCACTAAGCCAAAACACGATTCCTAGAAAAACGAGTGTGAATAGAAGCATGAATAAAAATGATGCAGACCAGAAAAAAGCCTTCACTGAAGGTCACCTCCTCGGAGTATTGTATGCAGGCAATTGAATGATCAGACCAGCCATGAAGGGGTAGAATCATGATGAAATCTATTGCAAAAGTCAGATAAAAACACCAAGTGATTTGACAGTTGTGTTAAGATGAGAGCATATTTTGAGTGAAGATTGTGGGTCATAGACGGAGGTGTTTGGGGTTGCAGATACAAAAAGTTCTAAACAATAATGTCATTAGTGTGATAGATGAACAAGGAAAAGAAATCGTCGTCATGGGCAGAGGTATCGCGTTTCAACGACGGCCTGGAGATCCGGTAGACGAATCGTTAATCGATAAAGTCTTCCGCCTGGAGGATCACTCCGTTCATGAGCGGATGAAAATGCTGCTTCTGGAAGTTCCGTATGATGTGGTCAAGGTAACCGAAGAAATGATTCAATATGCACATACAAAGCTGAACCGAAGATTAAATGAAAGTCTGCATGTATCACTCGCAGACCATATTCATTACGCCATCGAACGATTGAAGAAAAATCACCTCATTGAGAATTCGCTTATTTGGGAGATTAAACGCTTATACAAAGATGAATTTCTTGTGGCAAAGGACTGTCTTGAGATGATTGAAGAGCGTCTTCATATTGAACTGCCTGAGGATGAAGCAGGCTTTATTGCGATGCATATCATTAATGCAGAGCTCAATGAGGACATGAATACAACGGTCAATATCACAAAAGAAGTAAACGCCATTCTCACCATTGTGAAATATCATCTCAACATGGATTTTGATGAAGACTCACTCAACTATTACCGTTTTCTCACGCATTTGCGCTTTTTCGTCCAGCGTCTGATCAACGAAACACTGCTTGTCAGCGAAGATCAGGACTTGTATCAGCTGATCAAGGTGAAATATCCGAAGGCTTACGAATGTGCAAAGAAAATCGCAGAATATGTCTATCAAACCTATCACCGAGATCTCACATCAGAGGAGATGCTGTATCTATCCATTCATTTGAATCGATTGATCAAACGAGAAAAATAAAGGTAGATTTTAAAAGAAAGCGTTGACATAAGAAAAGCTGAGTGGTACTATTTGCTCATAAACATAAAAGAATACGGTTTCACAATGATCGTCTTAGAGGATTGTGACTGTTCGGCAGGCAAAACCTAAACGTTCACTGAAAAAGCGCAATGGCAAGTTGCGACTATTTTTGGTGCCCGTTTAGGTTTTTATTTTGCCTAAAAACGTATTTTTTTGAAAAAAAGGGGGTTTTTGTATGAGTTATCGTCAATTAGCAGAAGACATTATCAAACACATTGGCACAGAGAAAAACGTTCATTCACTGGTCCATTGCGCTACAAGACTTCGCTTCACATTAAATGACCGATCAAAAGCAGACAAAGCAGCCATTGAAAAATTAAATGGTGTTGTAACCGTCATGGAAAGCGGCGGCCAATTTCAAGTAGTCATTGGCAATACCGTACCAGAGGTTTATCGAGAGATTGGGGAGTTTACGAATCTATTAGAGGAGTCCACTTCTTCATCTGCAAAATCAGGTGGAGAGAGCACGAGCCTTTTCGGAAAATTCGTCGACATTGTCTCTGGTATTTTCACACCTCTTCTCGGTGTCATGGCGGGTGCTGGTATTTTAAAAGGTCTATTAGGTATCTGTATCAATGCGAAATGGTTATCACCTGAAGATACGTCGTATCAAATTTTATTTGCTGCGTCTGACAGCTTGTTCTACTTCCTGCCATTACTGCTCGCATTCACTTCTGCTAGGAAGTTTAAAGCGAATCCATTTGTCGCTGTGACGATTGCTGGTGCACTCATTTACCCAACCATTCAAGAATTATCAAAAGGCGGCGGAGATGTGACCTTCTTCGGTATTCCGGTCGTCTTAATGTCGTATACATCAACGGTTATTCCAATCATTTTGGCAGTGTTTGTCATGGGATATATCGAACGTTTCTTTAACAAAGTCATTCATGAAAGCGTCAAAAACTTTATTACACCACTGATTTTACTTGTCACGGTTGTTCCGCTGACACTCATTGTATTCGGCCCATTTGGTGTGTATGCAGGGAACGGCATTGCAGCTGTCTTGCTGAAAATATTCTCCTTTAGTCCTACACTTGCAGGTGCTTTAATTGCGATGGCATGGCAGGTTCTCGTGATCTTCGGTATCCACTGGGGTCTAGTGCCAGTGATTTTAAATAATATTGCCGTCCATGGAAAAGATCATATCAAGCCGGCTACTGCGCCAGCTGTATTTTCACAAGCCGGTGCCTCAATCGGTGTTATGCTGAAAACAAAGAATAAAAAACTGAAATCATTGGCTGGATCGACAGCGGTTTCTGCCGTGTTTGGGATTACAGAGCCAGCTGTATATGGTGTCACGCTTCGTTTGAAAAAACCATTTATTGCAGCCGTTCTCTCTGCCGGAGTCGGCGGTGCGATCATCGGTTATTCACAAAGTATTGCGATTGCGTCAGGACTTCCAAGTTTACTGACACTTCCGATTTTCTACGGACAAGGCTTTACAGGGTTCATCATCGGAATCTCGGTCTCGTTTGTTCTATCCATCGTCTTGACTTATTTGATTGGATTTAAGGATCCAGTAGATGAAGATGACACGCCAGCACCGATTTCCGCACCAACAATGGAAAACGAACATGGGGTCAAAGCAGCTCATGTGAAGAGTCCTTTAAAAGGCGAGATGATCAAGCTGGAGGAAGTGCAGGATAAGGCATTCTCATCTGGTGCACTAGGAAAGGGTGCAGCCATCATTCCATCAGAAGGCAAGCTGTTTGCACCAGTATCAGGAGTTGTGACAACGGTGTTCCCAACAGGCCATGCGTACGGCCTCACCTCTGAAAGCGGAGCAGAAGTGCTCATTCACATTGGACTGGATACCGTCCAATTAGGCGGTCAGCATTTTGCCCCGAAGGTCGTACAGGGGCAAACCATCACAGAAGGTGAACTGCTTGCAGAATTTGATATTGAAGCCATCCAAGCTTCCGGCCTTTCCGTCACAACACCAGTGATTATTACCAATTCCGGTGAGTTTAGCGATATTATTGAAACAGAAGAAAAACAAATCACACCAGGACAATCATTTTTACATCTCGTTTAATGAAGAGGAGGAAGAAATTATGAGATATTCAACACTAGCACCATTTCCAAAGGACTTTTTCTGGGGCGGATCTACTTCCGCCTATCAAGTAGAAGGTGCGTGGAACGAGGATGGCAAGGGGCCTTCTGTCATTGATATGAGAGCAAGTTACCCTGAAGGGACAACGGATTTTAAAGTCGCAAGCGATCACTATCACCGCTATAAAGAGGATGTGAAGATGTTTGCAGAAATGGGTTTAAAGGCTTATCGCTTCTCTATTGCATGGACACGGATCATTCCAGATGGAGATGGGGAGATCAACCAAAAGGGGATTGAATTCTATCATTCTCTCATCGATGAATTGCGCCGCTATGACATTGAACCAATCGTGACAATGTATCATTTTGATCTGCCTCATGCGCTTCAAGTAAAAGGCGGTTGGTCAAATCGTGCGACAGTAGATGCGTTTGAACGTTATGCAGAGGTTCTCTTTAAGGAATATGGCCAGAAGGTAAACTATTGGCTGACCATTAATGAACAAAACATGATGATCTTACATGGATCGGCGCTCGGTACACTTGATCCAAATTTAGAAAATCCAAAAAAAGAACTGTATCAGCAGAACCACCATATGCTCGTAGCTCAGGCGAAAGCCATGACGCTTTGTCATCGTTTGCTGCCTGAAGCGAAAATTGGACCAGCACCAAACATAGCGCTCATTTATCCGGCATCTCCAAAGCCTGAGGATGTGCTTGCTGCGGCGAATTACAATGCGATCCGCAACTGGCTTTATCTTGATATGGCAGTCTTCGGCCGTTATAACAACCTTGCTTGGGCTTATATGAAAGAAAAAGACATTCTTCCTGTTATTGAAGAGGGAGATATGGATATTTTGAAAAGTGCAAAGCCAGACTTCATTGCCTTTAACTACTACACTTCTCAAACAGTTGAAGCGAGTAAAGGAGATGGCAACGATGAATTTGCACGCGGCGGAGATCAGCATTTAAAATCTGGTGAAGATGGCGTATACAAAGGCGGCAACAACCCGTTCTTAAGTAAAAATGCGTTTGGCTGGGAGATTGACCCTGTCGGCTTCCGTTCAACGATGCGCGAGATTTATGACCGCTATCAGCTGCCGCTTATTATTACAGAAAACGGATTGGGTGCTTTCGACAAGTTAGAAGAAGATGGTTCGATTCAGGATGATTATCGAATTGATTATTTAGAAAAGCATATCGAACAAATCAAATGGGCGATCACAGACGGAGTCGAGGTCTTCGGATACTGCCCGTGGTCCGCCATCGACTTAATCAGCACACACCAAGGATGCTCCAAGCGCTACGGGTTCATCTACGTCAACCGCGACGAATTTGACCTAAAAGACCTCAAACGAATTCGTAAAAAGAGCTCTTATTGGTACGAAACCTTGATTCAGCAAAATGGAGAGAACATCGGGAAGTAACAGATAAAAAAGCCAATCACCTTATGCGGGTGGCTGGCTTTTTTTTTCGTTCACTCTATTGGCAACGTCATATTGTTCGAGTTGTTTTAAAATGATAGTCTGATTTTAACAGCCTAATAAACTGCTTTCTTTTATAATCCGAAGAATATCACAATCCATTTCGCTGTTTCGAATGCTACATCAGGTGGTAGGCCAGCTTGTATAAAAATTGCGGCTATTCCTTTTTCTTGTACATTTTGAACTTTTTCGATTTAATCTGCTACTTTGTAAAAACCTGATTTAGCTTTCTTTGCATATTTCTTGCCTATTACTTTTGATAAGGGTTTTTCTAAATATGTGCCTGAAGAGCCTGAACAGCAAGTTTTTTTGCTATTGTAGTGACGATATTTTTAGTTTGGGCTTCTTTAGATTGTGGTGGGTTATATCTTGCACCATTGTTTAGGAACATATGCATTTCGGCTTGTGTCATTTGTCCGATTGGTAGATGTTGATTTGCAGATTGAGGAATGTTAAACAATTTTACCTTACAAATAAGCAAGTGTGGGAGAATGAAAATATTTACATTTAATCCTTTAATTTTTGGCTAAGGTCTTGAAATGAGGAAAGGGGAAATAGGGAGTGTCCCGGAGTTTGTTTGAATAACAGGCTTTTGGGTGTCGTGAATGAGTCAACTCCTTAATGCTTACTTCGTTCCGCTTACCGTTGACTCATGCCATATCTAGCCCTCAACCTCCAGTGGAAGCAATAATACCCAATAACAAGACAATAGCCGCAAAAGTCATTCTATAGCCTTTCTCGTTTTGCTTATTATTCTTTCGTTTTTGCATATACACAGCAAATAAGAAACGCCCGTCAACATCAACAATATAGATATAATCAAAACAATCATCACCTTTCTGGCTCATAACCTCGATCCTTCTTAGGTGTATTCTGTTTTCTCTCGTTTTCCTCCTTCAAAAAGTACTCCGCGCCTTTTATAAATCGCCGAAGGTGTCGGCTATTATTTTTCCTAAATTCAAGACCTCGGACGCTGTCCGAACCAGTCGGGGAAATCTTCCCCGAACCCCATAAAGAAGAAGCAGGCTTTAATCGCCTACTTCTTCTTCACACCACACTGCAAAGAGCATCAAACCACAAATAATAATTGCCCCTAAATCCATCACATGAATTTCAATGGTCATCATGTTCACCTCCACAGTGAACGGATTCTACCACAGAAATTTTCATCAAAACGAAGTTCTAAAAAATAAAAAAAATGATTGCGGACACCGCAACCAAAAAAGAAATTTTCTTAAATCCATTGATACACTCATTTTAATTTGATAACCTTTATTTTGGAATTTAATACAAAAGGAGGAATGTAAACAAAATGTTCAAAAAAACACTTTTAACCCTAATTACCCTAGCTCTTGTCATATCAATATGGACTCCATTTTCATCAGAAGCATCAGCAGAAACACACTCTATCAATTCACAAGAATTAGAAGCGTTAGTAACACCAACAGTTCTACAAAATGAACAAGCTACCAAAGAATTAGACGAACTTGAAATGAAAATGAGGGAATACATAGAAAACCTTCCATTTAAAGAAAAAGAATTCGAAAACATGTCAGAGTCAGAACAAAATAAAGTGATAGATCAATATTTCAACAATGAAGAATTTTTAGCTTTAGAAAACCGAATGAAACAACTTGACTCCAAAAGTAATCAGAGTGAAATAACAACACAAGCACTACCAGTATTCTTCATACCTATCGCAATGACCGTAGGAAGAGTTGCTTTAATGGCTATCAGATCAAAAGGCGCAAGAACTGCACTTAAATATCTAAAAAATCGAATAAAAGGATTCGGTAAAAATTACAAAATTAAATGGGATGTAAGAAATGATAAAGGACAACTTAGAAGTTTAGTTGTCGTCCTACACAAAGGAAAGAAAAAAACAACAAGAGTATTTGCTGTAGACAATGGAAAAATCCCTTTAATACCAAAAACCTCAACTTGGTATTGGCATTTCCATGTAGCTCCAAAAGATAAAATACACCATGCTCTCAGAGCATCAGTACCAAAGAAATACAAAGCAAGTCCAGGAGAAACAATATTACACTAAAAAACCCCTAATTTTTAGGGGGTTTTTTTCTCTTCATGAGTTGTAACTATATCAACTGGATGTATCAAGTTTTCATCATCATTATCCTCATCAATGTAAGGCATAATAAGTGAATCCAACTCTTCTTTATCATCAACTAAAGCAACGTAAGTTGTATAATCCTCTAAATCTGATGGAAACAATTCAGCTTGACCAACATTACTTTTCAATGCTTGGTCAATAGCACTCTTTAATTCCATTAAACCCTCACGATTACCAATAATATAAGAATCCATATGCCAACTTTTTTGAGCATATATATGACAAATCTTATCTCTATCCTTCATTATCTCATTACACCCTTCCTGAAAAATTTAATTGATTATGTGCCAACACGCCAACCAGCTATAACATCAAACGTCTCATTGGCTACTTTATCCTCATCTTCTTCAATCCTGATCAGTTCTCCTTCCTAGGCATCAATACGCTATTTCCAAAACTGCCACCAAAATTTTTTTTGTCCTTCCTTTTCCTCCTGCTCCGTTGCCGCAATTAATTTTTTAGTTTCTTGAGTTTCTCTTATGGCCTCTAACAGCTTTTTATCTCTTTCAAGAAGACTGTTTTGTATGTATTCTTGCTGTTTTTTCAACTTGCTGGAGTTTACAAATCACATCTTGCTCTCTACTATCATTATACCCCGAATTCAATCTCAATTATAGACTGTTTTCCGCCCAGATCAGGCCGTATACTGTTATACGCAAGTCAAAAACGATAAGGGGTGCGGCTGTATGAATGACAATGAGCAGGTTTTAGATCCTGGCCCATTTTTTCATGGGACGAAAGCAGAATTGAAGATTGGAGATCTGCTTGAACGGCTGTATTTATCCAATTTTCAGGATAAAAAATCAAACCATATCTATTTCACTGGAACATTAAATGCGGCCAAATGGGGTGCTGAGTTAGCAAGGTCTGATGCGAAAGAGAGAATATATCTTGTAGAACCGTTAGGCGAGTTTGAAAATGATCCGAATTTGACTGACAAAAAATTTCCCGGCAATCCAACACGTTCTTATCGATCGAAATCCCCTTTGAAAATAGTCGCAGAATTAGGTTCATGGGAAAGACATTCTGATGAAGAAATTGAACATATGCTGAGCTCTTTGAAGAAATTAAGTGAAGAAGGGAAAAATGTCATATACGATTGATGATCCATATTCTAAATAACACGAAGGCCGCCTCATTAACTGGGCGGCCTTTGTTCTATCTTATTGAAACAACGCATCCATCAACTCATCAAATGTTTTTGCTTGCTTCAGGAAGTGAATGCGGTCTGGATTGTCCAGTAAATCGACGGCCTGTTCAAAGAATTGATTCATGCAGGCTGCGTCATCCTTATGAATCGCTAATAAAAAGACAAGTGATACTTCATCTCCCTGCCAGTCAATTGGCTGTTTTAAGTGTGCGATGGCTACGCAGGAGGTGCCTTCATTTGTGATGAGCGGGTGTGGCATAGCCATTCCTCTGCCAAGATAGGTAGAGGACATTTGCTCCCGCTCAAGCACCGAGGACCGAAAAGAAGGCGATACTAGCTGATGCTCCTCTAGACGGCTGCATAGTGTGTCTAATACCTCGTCCTTGCTGGATAGGTCAGCATTCAATAAGGTCAATCGTTCTTGAAAAAATGCCATCAGCTCTTTAGAGGGAGTCCCATGTCCATTTAATAAATGAATGATCTCATTTACCCGCTGTACATCATGATGTTCAAAAAAAGCGCTGACCTGAATCACGGGTTTTCCCTTTGATGCGAGTGGGACGGTTGTAATGATGACATCACAGGGCAGGGTGGTGCTCATTAGATAATCCTGATAGGAATACAGCTCGACGATTTCCAGTTCGTGCTGAAAGGCTGCCTTCAATTTAATTTCAAGCAGTCTTGCCGTCCCTAGTCCAGACCCGCACACGATAATGGCTTTCTTTTTTTGCGAGGTATCGAGCTGACTTCTTTCAAATGAAGCAGCGATATGCAGGGCAACATATGCCGCCTCGTCTTCATTTGGCGTCCGTACCAGCTGTAAGGCATTCAGTCCGCTGACAGCCAAATCAAACGGGTAAGGATAGGACGCTTTGATCTCATGCAAAAGCGGATTTTGTAAGGATACGCCATATTGGATTCGATTTAATAATGGCTTCATATGAAGCATCAAGTCTTGCTGCAGGATGTTGTCATCTGCAAAGCGGTGGCCGCTTGTTTTCTCAATGTGCTGTAGAAAGACCGCAACCGCCTGCTGAACTTCCACTGTCGTCTGATGCTGGGCGGCTTCTTTCCACGTTTGATTCGCCAATAGATGCATCACTAAGTAATCTGTTTCATCCTCTGATAAGATGACGTGAAAGGTGTCACTTACCTGCTGTATGATCTTTTGGGCAATTCTCATTAAGACTTGCGATCTTTGTGTACGAGTGGTGCTGGCGGATATCCGCTGGTTTTTTCGTGTCTGCTGAATCGCAATCGCTAAGTGAATGACTAAGTTTTTTAAGGCAATATCTTTAATGAGCAATGACTCTTGATGCAGGTTCGTCAGGACAATAGATCGAATGGTTTCAAGAGAAATATCAGGAAAATGGAGCTGCTCCCGCTCGGTGATATGAGAAAGTGCAGGCTCTTCCTCAAGGAGTAAGTCTGCATAGCATGTTCTTTTTTGCAGCTCGTCTCCCTCAATCTTTAAGCCAAAACCAGGCTTTGACACAAGGGTCATGCCGTAACGGGCTAACAGCTCTCGTCCTTTTTTTAAATCACTGCTGACCGTCATGCGGCTGATAAACAGTTCTTCAGCCAGCTGGTCAATTTTTAAGTAATCCGGTTGAAGCAATAGCTTTCTCATCATAAATCGTACACGCTCTTCTGGCATGACGGGGACGAGAGAGCGGGCAGGAAGCTTCTGCTGATGAAGCCAAAGCAGAAAGGCGTCTTGATCACTCGTTAATAGGGTGTATCCCTTTCCGCGGATCGTTTTAATCTTGGCTCCAGCTTCCTTTAGTTGTTCATTTGCTTCTTTGATTAAATTGCGGATGGAGCGGTCAGATAAGCGAAAAGAGGCAGTGAGCTCCTCCAGCTTCACGAACCCCTTCGTTTCAAATAGCCGCTGAATCAGCTGATAGGTTCGAGGATCTGCCGTCATCATCATTGCGCGGCTCCTTGCGCCTGTAAGGCATCAGTACCAAGAGCGATTGCGCCCATTAAACCAGATAATCCATCAAAGGATGGCTTTGTGATAATTTCATTTAAAGGCTTTGGCAGCTGCAAATACCCGTGAAGCCGCTTTTCTGTTTCATCAAGAATGAGGGGCAGCATAGCGGGCTGTTTCATCACACCTCCGCCGAGAATGATGCGCTCTGGTGAAAGAGTGAGTAATAAATTGGCGGTCATCTGCCCGAGATAGTAGGCATGAAGTGACCAGGCAGGATGCTCCTCTGGCAGCATTGGTGCCAGTGTATGATAGCGTCCTTCTATGGCAGGTCCAGATGCCAGTCCCTCTAAACAGTCATGATGTATTGGGCAGCAGCCTCCGTAGGAATCATGAGGATGCCGCTGAACGGTGATATGACCCATTTCTGGATGCAGCAATCCGTGAATGAGGCGGTGTTCAATATAGGCACCGCCGCCTATTCCTGTTCCAACTGTGATGTAAACCAAAGAAGCAGGCTTTTGTGCTTCGACCGAAAAGCGGGCTTCTCCGAGTGCTGCACAGTTCACATCGGTATCAAGCTTCATCGGGAGCCCAAGGGCTTGTTTTAAGGTTGAGAGGAAAGGGAATTGGCGCCAGGCTGTTTTTGGTGTATCTAAAATCGTCCCATAGCTT
This sequence comes from Bacillus sp. FSL R5-0431, assembly GCF_038002985.1. NCBI lineage: Bacteria > Bacillati > Bacillota > Bacilli > Caryophanales > Bacillaceae > Bacillus > Bacillus sp. FSL R5-0431. The sequence continues at coordinate 243,606 of NZ_JBBOOG010000001.1, forward strand.
GGGCTTTGTTCTTTTACATCGACAGGCCCGAATGCCCCAATGCCAATGGCATCGACAGGATGCTTTGTAAAGTAATCGATCACTTGCCGGCATGTTTCAATTGGGTTTCCTGTTGCAAAGGAAGTCATGTGTTCAATCGTTCCGTCTGTTGTTCCGTAGCCGCAGACAAATTTTGTTCCGCCTGCTTCAATGCCTCCAATTCGCATGATCAATGCCCTCCATTAAAGAGGGGCGGAATCCAAATGGACCCCGCCCCTACATGTTCATTTTTTCTTTACAATGTAGGTTTGTACCTGACAAGGTGTGAGCGGTTCAATGTGTAATGATCCATGTTGTGCTTTGAGTATATGTCCTTCAGGTGTTTCGCCTAAATTCGCTGTTTCTCCGTGTTGTAGAGATGAACTATTGATTGAAGCGGCTGTTTGACGCGTTAAATATGGATTGAAGAGACGGATGACAATGCCTGTCCCATGCTCTTCTTTTTTTAGAGCGCTTAGAATGGCTCCGTCTGTCTCAATGTCAAGCAGGCTATAAGTAGATTGTAAGTCTTCTTTTTCATCTCGGAAAGAGAAAATTAAACGACCGTTTAAAAAGTCTGCCCGTTCGTAGCATTGAACTGGGGTGGTATACCGCTTAGCAAGCTGCGCTAAGTGCCCCTCGCTGACAGCGTCCTTGCTATAGTGCATGCCAAATGAGAACGACAGTGCACCTTGCAGCTGAGCGTCAGGTGTCTCAACAATTTTTTCCCCAGATGCGCGGCCTGGACGGTAAAGAAGATTTTCTTTCCCCATTTTTCCGAAACAGCGGAAGAGCGTATACGCAATCGTTGTGTAGCCTTCTCCTGTGATCTGGTATTCTCTCACACAGTCGGTCAATAGAGCGACACCATATGCTTCATCACGAAGTGCAGTAAAGGATTGCATCGGTTCAATGGTGATCGGTTTTTCTTCCCAATGCTCATTGCTCCACCATTCAAGCTCTTGCGTGAGCTCTGTTGGGCGTTCGGTGGTTCCAAACTGCTGATCGCTCAGTGATACCTTTGATGCGATGCCTGTATCAAAGAGGACACGCAGACGATGGTCTAACGCATGATTGTCGACATCGACATGAAAACGGATGACAGGCTCATCTTTGTTTAATGCCACCTTCGCTGTGATCGGGAGTGAAGTCGTGACCGATTGCTGAGAGCGCTCTTCTAAGTCATATGGGACAGTGAGAGTAAGCTGGATGGTGAGCTCTTCCTGCAGGCCGCTTTTAGACACTGTGATGTCTGCTGAAGAAAGATCCTTGGATGACACATACAGATCTTCGCGCGGCGGGGAATAGTTGTAGGAATCTCCATCGTCTCCATTGTCTTCAAAGATCATTTGCTCAGAGAATGTCCGGCCTGTTTGTTTATCTGTGATGTCCAGCGATCCGTTGTCATTTGCCGCTATGCGGTAATACGTATTTTCAATCGCGCGTCCTTCTGTTTGTTCCCATGCAGATTCGCTTGATTTATCGAAAACCATGCTGACTTGTGTATAACCAACGGATGGTAAGCTGGCGGCTTCAATCAGCAGAATGGCTTTCCATACTTGTTTTGGCATGTACACATCTTTACTTGGGTTAAGAGAAATTTGCTGTGCCAGCACATAATCTGTGACATCGGTTTTGCTTTTCACTGTGTAGTGAAGCATTCTTCCGTTTGCATCCTTTAGTGTAAATGGACGTTCCGTGATAAAGGTTTCGACCTCAATGACTTCAGAACGCTTTGAAGGCAGTGTATTAAATAACGTGAATGTGATTTCTTGCTCAGTTTGCAGTCGAATAGCAATGAGACGCATGTGTAAGTCCACAAGATTCTCGGCGATTTCCTTTGCCTGCTTGTAGCGGAAGAAGACATCTTGATTCGTCGTGTCGCTATTGCAGCCGCCAATGCTGTCATGCGCTGCATTTTCAAACATGAGGTACCAAATATCACGAACCGTATCATGCGGATAGTCGTGTCCGAGTGAATAGCTAATCGTTAGGATAGGCTCCATCACATTGACGAGATAGTTTTCAATTTGATTGTTTAAGATTTTTAAATCAGCTCGTGTTGAAAAAATAGATTTATGAATCCGCATATGTTTCGCATGAATGAGCTCTCCTTCTAATGTCTCAAAAGAAGTCCGCTCTTTTTTCACTGCTGCAATGTAATCTTCTAAACTGCTGATTTGATAGTGGTGCTCGTCAAGTTCATTGGCTTTTTCTAATAAGTCAGGCAGGTTTTTGCGGATCGGTGCTTGGTCAAAGCCATTTGGGAAATAAACATTCTTTGTGGTTGCTTTTGCTTGCAGCGCACCAATTTTTTCAGATAAAAAGGCTTGTAAATCCTCATCCTTTTCAGGAATATTTCCACCGTAGTAGTAGCCAAATGGCAGGTTCACAGCAAAGACTTCACTGCCGTCAGCACCTTGCCAATTGAATTCAGTGTGATTCGTCATATGGTCTGAAACACCGCGCCAAAAAGCTGTATCCACAATGCCGAATCCACGGTAAATTTGAGGCATTTGCGCGGATTGACCGAAGGAATCAGGGACATAGCCGACTTTCATCACATGACCGAACTGCTGACAGCGTTCAATCCCATATTGCAGGTTCCGTACAATCGATTCACCTGAAATGACGAGCTGGTCGGTTTGGGTATACCATGGGCCGATGATGAGACGTTTGGCTGTGACGAGCTTTTTGATTCTATTCTCATCCTCAGGGCGCCATTTCAGGTAATCATCCAATAAGGATGCCTGTGCATCGAGCATGAAGTAATGGAACCTTTCATCTGTTTCAAGGGTGTCTAAAATGTCCATTACGCTTTTCATTAAGTAGATACGGGATCGGGAGGTGGTGAAATACCATTCCCGGTCCCAGTGAGTATGTGGAATCACATGTACATTGACAGTCATTGATCAACGACACCTTTCTATGTTCAAATTATCCTTCTAGCACAAGGTCAAAATCGTCTTCTTCTTTCTGCTTCTGGTCATGTTGTGGCGTTTTTGGCTCTTTTTTCTCAGAGAAATTCACAAGCAGATTGGCGCCAATACCGATGACGAGTGCGCCAGTGAGGGCTCCGATTAAATAAGCCCACCAGTTTCCGACTGAGAAGAAGCCGTATAGCCCGCCAATTGGCGGCATGATGTCATGAACACCTAATAATGCAGCGACCCCGCTTCCAGCAGCACACGCGACAACATTGAGCGGAATCAATTTCAAAGGATTGACAAGGGTAAAAGGAATCGCCCCTTCCGTAATACCGATAATGCCCATCACAAGCCCGCCTCGTCCGGCTTCTCTAAAGGTTGGAGAGAAGTTGCGTTTTCGAATCAATGTCGCAAGCCCGTATCCAAGCGGCGGAATGACAATCGCAATATTGACGAGGATGGCAGGGAGGTAGACGCCTGATAGGAAGAGTGCGTTACCAGCCATCCAAGCAGATTTATTCACTGGTCCGCCAAGATCAAACCCAATCATCGCACCTAGAATGAGAGCGAGTGCGAGTGTGCTTGTGCCGTCAGCGACCATACCTTTAATCCATTCAATTAATGCCGTGTTCAAAGCGCCTAATGGACCGCCCAGCAGAACGGACATGAGAAGCCCGGTTAAGCCAACGGTTATAAGCGGTAAGATGAGCAGAGGAACGAGTCCGGCCGCGGAGCCTTGAATTTGAATTTTTCGTTTTACAAAAAGAGCGACATATCCTGCGAAGAAGCCTGCAATGACGGCACCGATAAATCCAGCATTCGTTGAGCTGGCAAGGGCACCACCGATGAAGCCGGCCGCAAGACCTGATTTATCCGCAATCGAATAGGCGATAAATCCAGCGAGCAGGACGTTCATTAAGCCAATGCCTGTCCAGCCAACCTGCTCCATTAAATAGGCGCCGTGTAAAATGCCGCCAGCATCCTTATAGGCGTTTAAATCTGAAACACCAAATCCTAATCCGACTAGTTTTGCTAAACCAACGATAAGGGAGGCACCGATGATCACAGGAAGAATATAAGAAATACCGGTCATGAGATGGCCTTCAATGACTTTTAATTTTGCTTTCATTTTGCTTTGCTCCTTTCTATATGGCATTGCTCACGTTTATTAAGATTCAGATTTTTTCTTTTCAACAAGTGCTACGGCTTTTGTGATGATTTGCTCGGCATTTTTTAAGGCGCGTCCAATCTCGACACGTACTGTGGGAATGCCTGAGAAACGTTCCGCATCGTTGATATGCTGATTTGATGCAATGATACAAAGGTCTGCCTGCTTTGCTTCCTCTGCTGTAATGCCATTTACCTGTCCCATAATCCCTTGCTGCTCAATTTTGATCTCGTGACCGAGCTGTTTACCCGCATTCTCTAATGCCTTTGCTGCCATTGGTGTATGAGCTAACCCTGCTGGACATGAAGTGACACCGACAATTTTCATTGTGTAATCCCCTCTTTCAATTGTTGTTCAATGACTTCGTAATAATAGTCAGCGGTTTGACCTGGTTGTATTTTTTCGATGAAAGCCGGTTCCATGAGGCTTGTCGCAATCCCTGACAGTAATTTCAGGTGTGTGACATTTGCTTCTTCTAATGGAACGAGCAGTGTAAATAAATAGCTTGTGGGCAAATCGTCGAAGCTGCCCCATTCAATCGGTTGTTCTAGCTCTAAAAAAAGAAGTGAAGCCGTTTGTACAGCGGAGCTTTTTGTATGAGGAATGGCGAAGCCTTGCTGAAGTCCTGTTGAAACTTCGTCTTCGCGTGTCAACAAATCGGATAATAACCCCGCCTGATCGTTTGTAATCTGAAGGTCTTCAGCTTTCTCGGCAATGTATTGTAAAATCTCATTCTTTGATCGTCCGTTTACTTGTGTGAAAACATGATCTTTTTGGAACAAGCTGATCCCTTCTCTCTTGTTTGTTAAGCGCTTACAAGTTGATTGTAATGTACTTTTCGGCATGGTTAAATAGAATCATTTTCCGTTTGAAATGGCAAAAAGTTTATGAAGCTATTTGTCTTGCTGTCTGTTATCTCAAATCCTAGCTTAAAACGAGTTTAATTATGTAAAAAACAGATTCTACTAAATGCATTTCTGTGATATTCTTCCAAGGTATTACAAATGATAAGGGGGTCTTTTCATGTTCAAAAAGCAGGTCAAATCCTGTGTGATCGTACTCATGGCCATCATTCTCTGTATGGCGGTATTTCCTGGATACGAGGCAGCAGCTGTCAGTAAAGGAACAAATGTCAATGAAGCCATTGGGTTAAAAAATGGTGAAGTCATCTCAGGGACATTACAGAATGAAATGGAAGAGTCATGGTACCAAATCACGCCATCTGCACAAGAGGTGGCAAAAGATACACATATGAAAATTTCTGTCAAAAGTAAACAAGTGTTATCCGTATCGGTCTATCCAAGCAAGGACAGAGCGATGAAGGATGACACTTATTCGAGATACCGTGTGGACACTGCAAGTGGAGAGACAGAGATCGACTTCCCGCATGCATGGTCAGGTCCTTATTTTGTCAAAGTGCTCTATTTAGGGTCGGAGGAAGACAGCCGTGATGAGGAAGAGGATGCGGCCTATACAATTGGGTATAAAGGAGCTAACCTTCCGCCTTCTGAACCCGTTTTCCCTGAAGACGATGAGCCTGACATCATTATTATTGAGAAAAAGTACGGGCGCGAAATTCTCCAATCGATGCGTACAATTGAAGATAAACGTTTTAATGAAACACCAAATGGTCAGAAGCTGAGTCGCCTGCTCCAAAAGACAAAGCCATTTCTCAAATCGAAGCTCATCAAACAAAAAAATGAGCAGCAAAAGGTATACAATCATCTGCTTACATTAAAGACACTGCTAAATGACGTAGAGAAAAATGGTGCATTTAGTGGTCATATCGTGACAGAGAAAGAACAACAGGCGATCCGTTCTCTTTTTGATATGCTCAAAGGAGCAAGTCCTGCCTATTTAAAGAAGGAATTAGAAGCAGTGAGTCAAAATATTGGAATCGATCAGCTTGAAGGAAAATCGATCGGTTATGTATTAGAAAAGCAAAAGCTTGTAAAAGAAGAGAAAGTGAAGACGAATAAGATCATTTTTAAATTAAAGGATGGCCAAACGCTTCAATCTGCGAAAAAGAAGATGAAAAGCTATGGAATCCAAGAAAACCGCGTGACATCGCAGTCAGTAAGTCCTTTGTTTAAAGGAATGTATGTCTATGATTTACCAGCAGGGCAAGAGTCAGCTGGGAAGACACTAAAAGCAGGCAAAGCTGTGATCAAAAGCACTGCGAGAAAGCTGTCCAGCATGCCGAATGTTGAATTTGCAGAGCCTGTTCAAACGTATCGTGCACTGAGCAATGATGTGCAGTATGGATACCAGTGGCCACTGAAAAACAGTGCGCAAAACAGCGGGAAAAAAGGCGCTGATGTGAAGTTTGAACAAATGAACACACTGATTGGCACAAGCAAGATGAAGCAAACATTGATTGCAGTTGTGGATACAGGTGTAGACAGTCGTTTGACTGATCTAAGCGGGACTGTTCGTACGGACTTAGGTGCGAATCTCATTGGACGAAACAAAGATGCGATTGATGACAATGGACACGGTACGCATGTTGCCGGCATTATTGCCGCAAAAGCCGATAATCATTACTCCATGGCAGGTCTCAATCAACATACGGGCATCATTCCGGTGAAGGTGCTGGATGCCTATGGCTTTGGAGATACAGAGCATATTGCACTTGGAATCAAGCATGCAGTGGATAAAGGCGCAAAGGTCATCAATATGAGTCTTGGCGGCTACTACAGCCGGGTGATTGAATATGCAATGAACTACGCGGCTCAAAGAAATGTACTAGTGGTCGTGGCGAGTGGAAATGATGGCGTTCCAGAAATGGGCTATCCTGCGACATCAAAGTACGGAATGGCCATTGGCGCAAGCAACCGTATGGATATTGCCGCTGAATTCTCAAGCTATGGTAAAGGACTGAGCATGTCTGCACCAGGATCTGATATTCCCAGCTTAATGCCAGATGGGAATGTATCATATCTGAGCGGGACATCAATGGCGACACCATATGTGGCAGCAGCAGCAGGATTACTGCTTTCTAAAAATCCATCCTTGAAGCCAAATCAAGTAAGGAATATCTTGCAAAGCACAGCAGATAAGATCTCCTTTACATCTGTTGATGGAAAAGATGACGTTTTCTATGATGAAAACGATGAGCCAATTGTCGATCCGAAAATTCCAGGTATTGATTGGATGACAGGACATGGCAGACTGAATGCATTTGCTGCTTTAAGTGCTGTCGAACTGAATGCATCTGTGAGCAAAGTGGAGGATCAGCATCAAAAGGTGACAGGTAAAGCAAAGGCAGGCGCTGCTATTTCTGTGTATAGAGGCAAAACCCTGCTTGGAAAAGGCACAGCAGGCAAAAATGGAACTTTTAGTGTGAAGATCAAGCATCAGAACAAAAACAAAGTCCTTCACATTAAGATTTCAAAAGGAAAGGCCGCTACAACGCTCAAAACAGTCGTCAAAAAAGGCAAAGCACCAGCTAAGCCGAAAGTGGGCAAAGTAACGGTCAAAAGTAAAACGGTCAAAGGGACTGCGGGTGCAGGATTGACCATTAAAGTGAAAAACAAATCAAAGAAAGTCATCAAAACGGTGAAAACGAATAACAAGGGCGCATTTACTGCCCAAATAAAACCGCAAAAAGTCAAAACAGTCTTGTATGTGACCGCTTCTGATGTGAGAAAAAGAGAAAGCAAAGCGGTGAAGGTTGTTGTTGTGAAAAAGTAAGAGAAGAACTTCCCTTTCTAAAAAAGGGAAGTTTCAACGTGTAGACAAACCCTCGCATTCGTTGTCAGGGCTGTGCTCCGGTGCTCACGAATGTAAAATTCGCTCCGCTCCGGTGCTCGTCCTTCCTAGACTGCAAAGGTTTTCTATCACGCTGAAAAGAAGACAAAGGGCTAAAATAAAGATCATTTTAGCCCTTTGTCAACAATCTGGAACTTCCCTTTCTAAAAAAGGGAAGTTCTTTTGTTTGTTACTGGAAAAATACCAATTAATGTTGATAGTAATATAGTAGGAAAAAAAGGAGGATTTATCGATGAAAAAAATGATGTTTGCTTTCTTTCTATCATTGCTTCTCGTATTCCCAACCTTTGCACATGCAGAGGAAACAGGAGCAGTACCAGCATCTGTACAAGTAACTAGTGTCACAGCAGCAGATAGTGGAATGGTGAATTACGGCTCTGGCAGTAAATATCGAGTGGGCTCTTATTATCCAGCTACGTTTAAAGGAACATTAAAGGATGCGAGCGGAAATCTGATGGCTAATCAGCCAATCCAGCTTTATTTTGAAGCAGCGATCAAATCATTGGCTCAAACAGCGACAGGCACAACAGACGAGAATGGACAATTTTCACTAACGATTCAAGTTCCTTCAGGTGCAGGCTACCGTACATACAATAATGCAGGCTGGTCGACACATTACTACGATATTGTTCCGGCGACGTTCACTTCAAACGACATCAAGCTATCTTCAAATGTCACAAGTGTGTACCATTTGGCATATACATTACGTAACTAATTTGCTGATGGAGACGACTTGGCTGGAGCTTGTCGTTTTTTTCATAGAAAAAAGGATGTCTCATTTGACATCCTTTTCTTTTTGTTAGCAAACCTGCTGGGCGGCAACCGAAAGAGTCGATAAACAAACACTCATCAGCCGTTACTCCCAGATTCGATCGAGCGTTTAACTTTTAATCCTGAGCTTTGATGGATAAGAACTTTCACACTTGAACGTTGATCCTTGAACGTTCAGCTTTGAGCTTTTATCAAGGATCATCCAAAGATGATCAGATGAGGAGGGAATGACCTTTCCCTCGGAGGTGTTTAGTTCTATCGATTTTCGGCTCACTAACAAAATCAATTAATCGATCTGTATTTTCGTCAGTGTATTGCTTTCAGACAAGGAAAAATCAACTTCCATTTGAAAATCCTCAATTTCGTTCGAAAGCTTTTCAATCTTCACTCGAAGACGAAGCGGGTCGATGATCGTTGCCTCATTTTCAGCGAGGAACGACTTGACGATCTCTTGGTTGGCAGCCGCTTGTGTTTTTCCGTCTTTCCCAAACAAGGTTTCTAAATGCTGGTCGAGCCTCTTTTTCACATCTTCATTGGTTTGTTCTACTTTGTCTACTAGTTCTGTGTACACCTTTTTCAATTTCCGTAAATAACGAATATCGTATTCGATCGACGTCTTCCGTTCAATCGCTTCTGCCACTGTCATGCTGACACCCGCTACATCAATTGTTGTGGTCGCATTCGACACAACAATGGCTGATTTGATGGCATTCCTGCGTTTGATTAATGCTTGAATCGATTGGTCATCAGCCTTCGCCTTTTTTTCGATTTCTTCTTGATTTTGAAACCCGTGCTGTATATGTTTCCCGATCATCAATCCACCAAGTACGGCTTCATCAACGGTTCGGTTGATTCTCTTATCTAACATTTTCAGTTCACTTAATGCTCTTGTAATGGTCATTTCCATATTAGTGACAACTCCCTTGGTTCATCCTGAAAATCATAGATTCCTATCATATACCAAAGTGTGATTCTGTTGCTAGTGTTATCCTTTTTTGTCAGGTTGTTTTTATAGAAAAAAACCTGGCGTTATACACCAGGTTCTCGTTTTTTCTGAATCCAAGCTGTCACATAATAGGCAGCATAGCAGAGCGCGATGAAAGGAATGCCGCAGATGAGGGCAATCCGCTGATTTGGATCAAAGGCAATACCGATGACAGATGCAAAACACAGGAGGAAGGCAGCAATTGGAACCACTGGATAGAGCGGGGTTCGAAAGGAAAGATCATGGAGCTGTCCGCCTTCCTGCAAAAAACGTTTCCGAAACATAAACTGTGAGGCAGCAATCCCCATCCACACGATTACAACGGCCAGTCCAGAGATCGAAACAAGGACAAGGTATACCGTTTCGGGTGCGATGACACTTGATAACAAAGAAAGAATACCGCCGATCATACTTAAAACCAGTGCATTCAAAGGAATTCCTTTTGATGTCAGCTTCGCTAGTTTCTTAGGCAGTGTCCGTTCCTCAGAAAGAGACCAGAGCATACGGGATGACGCGTATAGTCCTGAGTTTGCGGCAGATAAGATCGCCGTCAAAATGACAAAATTCATGAAATCTGCGGCATACGGAATCCCGATTCGATCAAACACCACAACAAATGGACTTTTGATCACCCCGGCTTCTTCCACTGGGATCAAGCCGGCTAAGACCACGATCGTTCCAACGAAAAACAGGACAAGACGCAGTACGGTTGTGCGAATCGCTCTTGGAATGGTCTCGTCAGGATTGACGCTTTCACCCGCAGCAATCCCAATTAACTCCGTACCTGAAAAAGCAAAATTGACGGCCAGCATCGTCATTAAAATTGGTAAAAAGCCGTTTGGGAAAAGTCCGCCTTCTCCAGTGAAGTTAGAAAAGAATGGAGCGGCCTCACCGCCCTTTAATGGAATCAAGCCAAACATCGCAGCTCCGCCAAGGATAATAAAGAGAATAATAGCCATTACTTTAATGCTGGAAAACCAAAATTCCGATTCTGCAAAGAACTTAACTGTAAAAGCATTGAGTAAAAAGATGAGAAGAGCAAAAACGCCACTCCACATCCAAACCGATGTGTCTGGGAACCAGCGCTGCATTAAAAGGCCTGCCGCTGTAAATTCCGAACCGAGTGCCACTGTCCATGTCAGCCAGTAGAGCCAAGCGACTGTATAGCCTGTGCCGGGTCCAATGTATTTTGTTGCATACGTATGAAAGGCCCCTGTAACCGGCATTGCGACAGACAGCTCGCCTAAACAGAGCATCACGAGGTACACAATTAATGCCCCGACAAGATAGGCAAGAATCGTTCCTGCGGGTCCTGCCTGATTGATGGTATACCCAGAGCTTAAAAAGAGCCCTGTTCCAATAACGCCGCCTAGAGAAAGCATGAACAGGTGGCGGCTCGTCATTTTTCGTTGATATTGTTGTGACTGATCTTTTGCTTGTTCCATGTCTTCCCGCCCTTTTGCTTAGAAGTATGTGTGATGATTCGTGGTGCTATGATGTGGTTTGTTTTAAGATGTCCGTGATATCTTCTGGGGTCGTCCGGCAGCAGCCGCCGATGATATGCGCGCCGTCTTTGTACCATTGATGCGCACATTCACCAAATGTATGCTGAGATGTATCCCCGCTCCATACCTTTTCTTCAGGATCATATAATTCTCCTGAGTTTGGATACACGACAATCGGCTTGCTCGTCCCCTTTTTCATCTCTTGAATGAGAGAAGAGATAAATTGCGGCGGCGTACAGTTTACACCAACAGCAGCGATCTGTTCATAAGGTTCCAATGCTTGTACACATTCTCTGAGCAAATCACCTTCACTAATGTGAAGATCGTCCTTTGCGCTGAATGTGATCCAAGCAGATACACCCCTAAATTCATTTTGCAGCAGCTTTGCGATAGCCGTTGCTTCAATCAGACAAGGGATCGTTTCACATGCAAGAATGTCTGCACCAGCTTCTACTAATGCCTGAATTCTTGGTCTGTGAAAATCAATGAGTGCCTGCTCCGTGAGTCCGTAATTTCCCTTATATTCTGAACCATCAGACAAATAAGCACCGAATGGCCCCACAGATCCTGCGACAAATGGTTTTGTCCGTCCTTTACGATGCGCTTCATCCTGCCAAAAAAGATCGCGTGCCTCTTTTGCTAAAGTGACAGATCGTTTCATTAGTTCAATGGCTTCTTCTTTTGTATAGCCTTTTTCAGCGAAGCCATCAATCGTTGTTTGGTAGCTCGCTGTTGTGGCACAGTCAGCTCCGGCTTGGAAGTAATCCAAGTGTACTTGCTGAATCAATTCTGGCTGTTCAATGAGTATTTTGGCTGACCATAAACGATCGTTTAAATCGCAGCCCTTTCGTTCAAGCTCCGTTGCAAGTGCACCGTCTAAAACCAAAGGTGCGTGAGGCTGTAAACGGCTTTGAATAGGATTCATCGGAATCGAACACCCTCCTTTTTAGTTGGAAATGATGGATATGATATGAGGCAGTAGTTTAAATGACTAAAGTGTTTTTGTCAAGGAGAGGAAAAAGCATGATATCGCGGAAAAACCTTGAAAACATGCGGGTTTCGGTGCATAAACATGCAGTCAAAATAATAGAAAACCAAGTCATTGACAGCCTCTAAAAAGAGATATATATTATGGAAAGGTTCATTTCAGAAAGCTTCATCAAAAGGCGCTGTCTTTTGATTTTTATTTTGTCCAACGACTGTCTTCTTTCGTGCAGAAAGAGGGTTTTTTATATGCTTAGAAAAGGAGGAAAGAAGAAATTGAAAAAATGTGTAAAAGATTTGGCTATGATTCTGATTGGTTCTTTTTTATTTGCTGCAGCAGTGAACATGTTTGTCATTCCACTTGAATTTGGTGAAGGCGGTGTAACGGGGCTGTCCATCATTTTCTATTATTTGTTTGAAATTGCACCATGGCTGACGAACCTGGTGTTTAATGCCATCCTGCTGCTTGTGGGGTATAAATATTTGGACAAGAAGACGACGATTTATACTGTGGTTGCCGTCGCAAGTAACTCCCTATTTTTACACCTGACCACAACATGGGTCGTGAATGTACATGAATTGATCATTGGAGCGATTTTCGCAGGAATTATCATCGGTATTGGAATTGGTCTTGTGCTAAGAGCAGGCGGTACAACGGCGGGTTCTGCCATACTCGGAAGAATTGCCAACAAGTATTTAGACTGGAACGTGAGCTATGCCATCTTGTTCTTTGATCTGATCGTCGTATTTGCTTCCTACTTTATTATTGGTGCGGAAAAATTAATGTTCACCATTGTGATGCTGTACGTGGCAACAAAGGTGATGGACTTTGTGATAGAAGGGCTTAACACGAAAAAGGCAGTAACGATTATTTCTTCATGCAAAGATGATATTGCTGAAGAAATCAATCACACTTTGGATCGAGGCGTGACGATTTTAAACGGACGCGGTCATTATTCAAAGGAATCGAAGGAGATTCTCTACGCAGTCATTCAAAAGCAAGAGCTCATGCGCCTAAAGAAAATTATCAAGAAAATTGATCGAGACGCATTCGTTGTTGTCCATGACGTGCGTGATGTGTTCGGAGAAGGATTTGTGAATATATAAACCTGAAAAGACCTTAACCGGGTCTTTTTTTATGCTCTATACCTCTTGTCACATTATACTATGTATTGTATAGTATAGATGGTTAGGAGTTGTAATCATGAATGCACAATTAAAAAAAGGTTTGCTGGAATTCTGTGTACTGGCGGTATTAAAGAAAGGCGATTCCTATGGTTATCAAATTATTAAAGATATGTCCCATTGTATTGAGATTTCAGAATCGACATTATATCCGATATTAAAGCGGTTAGAGCAAAACAACTATGTGGAGACCTATTCCCAGGAACATAACAGTCGATTAAGAAAGTACTACCGAATGACAAATAGCGGCCGTGAGCATATGGCGCAGTTTTTAGCGGAATGGGATCAAGTGATGGCGATTTACGACTTTATTTCTGGAGGACAGGGCAATGAATAAAAAAGAATTTTTAGCCAGCTTAGAGAAGCACCTGCATCGTCTAGGCGAAAAAGAAAGTGATCGGTTCATCGAATATTACGATGAAATGATCGAGGATTATCAGGAAGATGGCTACAGCGAACAGGAAGCTGTTCATCAAGTGGGTCAGCCTTCAATCATCGCTGAGGGGATTATGAAGGAACAAGGAATCAAAACTACTCAGGTGCCGACGTTCGGAGAAAAAGCTACAAGGCTTTCCATTCTCATTTTGGGCTTTCCGTTATGGGGAAGTATTTTAGCAACGGTCATTCTGCTGATTCTTTCTGTCTATATGTTGGTTTGGTGCGTTCCGCTCGTCACAGGTGCATTGACGCTCACTGGTCTGCTCGGAGGTTTTTGGAGCATCATTGGTTCTCCATTTATTTTTCAGGACGGTTTGCATGTGGTGGTGACGCAGGTTGGAGTGGGTATTCTTCTATTAGGTGTCGGATTATTATGCGGCATTGCCACGGTGTATTTGACAAAGTTATTTGTGCAAATGACTGTTCAAACCACTAAGGCATTCATGGGAATGTTTAGAAAGAAGGTCGTGAGAATATGAACGTGAATGAATTCAAAAAGCAATGCTTTAAATGGGGCATGATCTTCACAGTTGTAGGAGGCATTGTAACGGCGATTGGGTTTGGGCTATCAGGTTTTGATCCAGACGCATATCACACAAAAAACGAGAACAACGTGTTCCGCACCATCAATTGGTAGCAACGCGCTATAATGAACTAAAAAAACCCGCTTATGCGGGTCTTTTTGTTGCTCGGGCCACAAAGAAGAAATAACAGCAAAGTGCACCTAGGTCACAAAGCATAATGATCAGGCCCATTGGAAAGGCTGTTTGGCTTCCCGCTAGTCCGACAAGAGGTGTCATGCATGCGCCTAGCAGCATTTGTGCCACCCCGATAAGGGCAGCTGCACTTCCTGCATGCGCTCCGTGATGCTGCATCGCAAGAGACGGCGCGGACGTACCGACAATTCCGACGCTTGAGACAACAAAAAACAATGGAATGAGAATGCCATACAATCCTGCATCAATGGAGATCATCAAAAATAAGGTGACGCCGCCTAAGGCAGCTGTCAGCAATCCAATGCGAAGAACTTTCTCTTCGCCGATTTTTACAGCGACACGGGCAAATACTTGTCCAGCCGTGATGATGCCAAGACTGTTCACCGCAAAGGCAGCACTAAATCCTTGTGGAGAAAGGTGGAAAAGATCCTGGAGCACAAACGGTGAGCCAGAAATATAGGCAAACATCGCTGCGAATACAAGACCCTGCGAGAGGGCATACCCAACAAAGAGACGATCACTCGCTAAAATTTTCATGGCACCAACAATCTGTTGAAAGCCCCCAGTCTGTCTGCGCTCCACAGGTAAACTTTCTTGTAGTGAAAAAATGGATCTCAGCAGCATCAAGGCCCCGAGAATTCCTAGTAGAACAAATACACCCTGCCATGTTGTAAAGCGTAAAATCTGTCCGCCCACAATAGGTGCCGCTGCCGGAGCAACCCCGTTGACCAACATCAGCAGTGCAAAGAATTTCGTCATTTCTGATCCTTCATAATGATCTCGCACAATCGCTCGTGCAATGACAATGCCAGCTGAACCAGCGAGCCCTTGAATCAATCTTAAGAGGATGAACATCCAAATCGATGTGACCACCGTACATAAAAGTGATGAGGCTATAAAAATGATTAAGCCGATCATCAGCGGTTTTCTTCTGCCGATCGTATCACTAATAGGACCTGCAATCAGCTGTCCAAGCGCCAGTCCAATAAGACAAGCCATAAGACTTAATTGGGACAAAGCCGTGCTTGCTTCAAAATCACGCGCAATATTAGGCAAAGCAGGTAAATACATATCCATTGCAAGCGGTGCAAGGGCTGTTAAAGACCCAAGCAATGCAGCAAGGAGAAATCGATTTTTTTTCGATTCTTGGGGATAAGATAAAGAACTCATATGATCACTACACTCCTCGTATACTTCCTCAAAACAGCATAATGAATCAAGCGTTCCTTTTCAATGGAAATTTTCAAAGATGATTCCGTGCAAAATGATTGATCTTTCGAATGAGACTCTTTACATTGAATGAGTAGAGAAAAGAACAAGGTCATCGACATGCAGTATTTGCATGATACGTATATCTAGCAATAAACAACAGGAGGTGCTGACATGAAGCAGCAAGAGCTGATCATTCGTCAAGCAGTCAAAGAAGATCATGAAGCGATCAGGCATGTACTAATCAAATCCTATTCACAGTATGAGCCTCAATTTACAGAGGAAGGCTGGCAAAATTATTCTGCTGCGCTTGCAGCAGCTGTAGATAATCCGAACATGGAGCTGATGCTTGTGGCGGAGCTTGAAGGCAAGGTCGTGGGGACGCTTCAAATGTTCCGGTCATCAGAGCAAGCGTATGACAAACCCGAAATGGGCATTACATCAGCCATCGTCCGGTTTTTAGGAGTAGATCCCGATGTTAGAGGAAAAGGAATTGCAGAGTCATTGTTACGTAAAAGTATTGAACTTACGCAATCATGGGGCGAAAATGTCCTGTATCTTCATACATCTGATAAAATGCAGGCTGCCATTCGTCTATATGAAAGAATGGGCTTTGAGCGTGCACTAGATAAAGAATTTGTGAATCAAAATGGGACGCATGTCAAGAGCTATCAATATGTTATCCAAAAAGAACAGCCGGCTGGTTCATCACATCACTCGTAATAAAAGGAAGAGCAAGTCCTTCAGGGACAGCTCTTCCTTTTTTCAATTTACGCCCACAGTACAAGCGCCCAATATGATACCCCCCACGAAATTAAACCGAACATGAAAAAGAATTTTAATACGCGTTCGTAAAGGGACAGCTTTCGTTCTCTCTTCGTTTTCACCAGCCGCCAATAAAAGGCATAGCTGCATAAAAAGAGGATGATTTGTCCAAGCTCTGTAAGGTTTTCAAGAATCGTGATTCCGTTCATTTATTTCACCTCATCATAGGTCTTCCATAAGTAAATGCAGCAACCCTTTATTTCTTCAAAAAAAATCGGTGTATACTGGAAAGAGAGAAACTAGATGCAGAGGGAGTTGTGACATGTTGTTTTCGCTACATGCGGATCGTTGGGATGAAGTAATCGAGAGGAAAATCAAATACGATCAGAAGGTCGTGGAACATACTTGTCAGCTGTTAGACGCACAGGAGCAGCAGGCTGTGCTGTTTCACAAGATCGAAGACACGTTTACGATGAGGGCAGGTGATGGTGCTCTGACCATTCCAAAAGGGAGCTATACGACCGCCTATTATTGGAAGGATCGACCCTACAATATTTACTACTGGAGGGATGATCAAGGGAAGGAACTTGGGTCTTATTTTAATATTGTGAGGAATACATGGTTCAACGGCCAGCTGGTCATATTTGAAGACCTCATTATTGATCTTCTCGTTCTGCCCAATGGTCATTTCTTTGTGTTGGATGAAGATGAATTGCCGGAGAGTTTAGCGGCTTTTGAACAAGGTTCAGTGCGCCGGGCATTAGAGGGTGTGATGGCTTCGTTAGAAAGCATACTCGTTCAAGTGAGGGCAGATGCCGAAGGAAAATATCATCACAGCTTGTTTGAGCCGATGTTGAAATAGAAAAAACGATTCCTTTCAGGCGAGGAATCGTTTTTTTCTGTCAAACCTTGATACGGTTTAATCGTTTCTGTAAGTTGGTTTTCGTTTTGGAAGCTTTTAGCTGTTTGACAGCGGTTTGAGCCGCTGCTTTTGTTTTCTTTGTCCGTTTGGCTTCCGCTTTTTTGACCTTTTGTTTGGCGTCTGTCACTTTCTTTTGATAGGCGACCTGTTTTTTGACTTTGTCGAGCCGGTTTTGCAGGCTTGTTTTTTCTTTGCCTTTGTTTAGCTTTTTGATAGCCGTTTGGGCGCTTTTAATGGCGCCTTGTGTTTTGTTTTTTTCGGCTGTTTGAACCTTTGAACGTGCGGAACGGATATCAATGGTTCCTTGTACCTTTTTCACCCGTTCGGTGAGTGCTGTTTTTTGTTTACTTGCAGTGAGTCGGCCAATTCTCGTTTTGGCTTGATTGACATCTGCCTGCTTTTTAGATGTTTCGGCTGTTTTGACAACGCTGGTCGCAGCCTTTACAAAGGTGGACTGCGGTATATATTGCACGCGGCCATAGCCGAATTGTGGATCCTTTCCTTTTGCGCCAAGATCCACTGTATAGCTGCGCAATAAGGTGCGAAGCTGTGCATTTGTTTTCTTCGGATGAAGCTGCTTCAACAGCGCCAGCATCCCTGTGACATGCGGTGCAGCTTGTGATGTACCCGTTGCATACCAATATTCATTTTTTAAATAAGTGCTGATGACGTTCTCGCCAGGGGCAGAAAATTCGATGCCTTTCCCTGTATTTGAGATAGACGCGAGTTTGTCTTTGTCAGTGGTTGCGGAAACAGCAATGACGCTATTGTAAGCGGCAGGGTAGCTGATATGATTCTTCTTCCCATCATTTCCGCTTGCAGCGATCACAAGCAGTCCTTTTTTGTATGCTTCATCCACTGCTGAACGCAAGATGGGGATATTGTCTTCAAAACCTAGACTTAAATTCATAATATCCATCTTATTGCTAATGGCCCAATCGATGCCTCGAAGCAGACTGTACAGGTCGCCTTCTCCCTTTTTATCTAACACTTTCACAGCATACAGCTTCGCGCCAGAAGCGACGCCGACTGTGCCGTAATCGTTATTGATCGCACCAATCGTGCCCGCGACATGTGTGCCGTGTCCTTCATCATCTTTATAGGAAGATGTGTAGTTCACAAATGATTTACCGCCCGATACCTTTAAATCCTCATGTGGAAAAATACCAGTATCTAAAACGGCTACTTTCACATTTTTACCTGTGACGCCTTCTTTGATCGCTTTCTTTACATTCAGCTTTTGCAGGTTGTAAGATTTTTGAACCAATGCATCCTGATTCGTAGCGGCAGCAGTTTTTTTCATGGTAGAAGAAGCGAGTTTGACCTTTACGTTTTTTGACACATATGCAATGTTTGGGTCTTTTTTGAGTGAAGTGACGGCTTGTTCATCTGCTGTCACAGCGACAGCGGGAAGATGTATGTACTGTGCGTTCACTTTTTCACTTTCTTCAATAGCCGTTTGCTTTCCTTTTTGGTTTTTATAGACGATGATGACATCTGTTTCTTTTGGCGGTGCAGCTGCCTGCGAATGGTAAGGCAAGGCAGTTGTCAACGCAAGAAGAAACGCGATGACTACGACGATTTTCTTTTTCAAGGCGATAGCCCCTTGCATACGATGACCTCCGTCTTTTTTTCTCTATTATATCGGAGAAATGAGAAGGATGGTTAGAAGAATCATATTGTTTGTCAGAAAGTTTTTTTACAAGTAACCTGAAATTGAAATTCATACAAATCTAGTAGACAATAGAGAGATCATAATAAGAGAAAGTAGGACATGCTGATGAACGTAAAAGAGTATATGACGTATGATGCGACTGGCTTGGCAGCACTTGTACGGAATAAGCAGGTAACGCCAGACGAGCTTGTACAGGCTGCATTTGCTAGATTGAATGAGGTCAATCCTGAACTAAATGCG
The DNA here is from genome assembly GCF_038002985.1 of Bacillus sp. FSL R5-0431. Lineage (NCBI taxonomy): Bacteria > Bacillati > Bacillota > Bacilli > Caryophanales > Bacillaceae > Bacillus > Bacillus sp. FSL R5-0431. The sequence goes on from NZ_JBBOOG010000001.1 coordinate 262,885, forward strand.
GTGATTCAGACAAGACAAGATCAAGTATTAAAAGAAATCAAGACATTACATACGAATCAGCCGTTTGCGGGCGTTCCATTTGTACTGAAAAATATATCGCAAGGGATGGAAAATGAACCGCTGACAGCAGGTGCTGCATTGTTAAAGGATGTAAAGGCAAAAACGGACTCCCACTTTGTCCATCGATTGAAGCAGGCTGGATTTCTCATGATGGGGCATACAAACACACCAGAATTCGGTTTAAGGAATGTAACAGAACCTTCTTTACATGGTCCAACGAGGAACCCTTGGCATCCTGACTATTCCCCTGGCGGTTCAAGCGGCGGGACGGCAGCAGCTGTTGCAAGCGGCATCGTACCGGCTGGTGGAGCAAGTGATGGCGGTGGTTCCATTCGGATTCCAGCATCCTTTACAGGTTTGTTCGGTCTCAAGCCAACGAGAGGAAGAACGCCGGTAGGACCAGGCGCAGGAAGGCAGTGGCAAGGGGCTTCCATTGATTTTACACTCACAAAAACAGTTCGGGACAGTGCAGCTCTTCTTGATCTGCTTCAAGTCATTCAGCCTGAAGCGGCTTTCCAAACGCCGTTATACGACGGCAGCTATCAAGAAGATCTAGTGAAACGTACATCTTCTATGCGAATTGCTTACAGTATAGAATCTCCAGTAGGTACGAAGGTTAGTGAGGAAGCGAAGCAGGCGGTTCAGCAAACAGTGAAATGGCTGAGTGATCAAGGGCACCAAGTAGAAGAAGCGAAGCCGGCAATTGACGGGATCCATCTGATGCAGCAATACTACGTCATGAACAGCGGAGAAATGTCTGCATTATTCACGTCCTTGGCTCGTTCATTAGGACGTCCAGTCAATCCGGAGGAAACGGACATCGTCGCATGGGTGCTGGCGGAGGCTGGCAAGAATGTGACCGCTGCTGCTTATACAGAAAGTCTTGATGCGTGGGATATGGCGGCTGCACAAATGGCATCATTTCATCAAACGTACGATCTCTTTGTGACACCCGCTACTGCCTATTCAGCTCCAAAGGTTGGTGAGCTGATGCATTCGAAAGAGGAAATCACTGAACTTTTACGTGTGTCATCCCTCTCAATGCAAGCGCAGCAGGATCTTATTTATGACATGTTCTTAAAGAGTCTGACCTACACACCATTTACACAGCTTGCCAACTTAACGGGTCAGCCTTCTATGAGTGTTCCTGTTCATCTCACTGAAGCGGGCATGCCTTTAGGGGTACAGGTGACAGCACCAAAGGGAAAAGAGGACTGGCTGCTTCGGCTTGCAGCAGAAATGGAGACATCCTCGATTTGGAAAGGAACAAATCAAATCATACGTTGAAACACATTTGTCTATGGAGGGAAAGGAGTGTCACACGTGAGTACGAAGGATAGAATTATTCAAACGGCTGCACTTCTTTTACGCAAACAGGGGTATCATGCGACAGGATTGAATCAAATCATTAGAGAGAGCGGCACGCCTAAAGGATCTCTTTATTATTACTTTCCAAACGGAAAAGAAGAGCTGGCCATAGCAGCCGTTGAATATATTAGTCAAAAGGTCATCGATCGAATTGAAGAAAGCTTTGCCTATTCGGATGACCCTTATATCGCCATTGAAAGTTTTATGACAAACATCATTCGGGGATTTATGGAGCAAGAAAGTGAAAGAGGGATTCCGATTGTCTTGCTGGCGGCAGAATCCAAGCCAGAACATACGCAGCTTCATGCTGCATGCAAACAAGAAATGATCCGCTGGCAAGAGCTTGTGAAAGAAAAGCTAATGAACAGCGGATATGAAGAAAACAAAGCGGATGAGCTGGCTTCTCTCCTTCATTCAATGGTGATTGGGGGTCTATCGATGACCACAGCACTCAAACAAACGACCCCGTTAGAACACGTAAAGTGTTACCTTAGACACTTATTTATGCGAGAAGAGTAAAATCTCTCGCATATTGTCTATCTATTATATCAATTGGTCTATATAATAAAGATAGTCAATTAGTCATGAGGAGTGATGGGATGTCGGAGCAACCGCAATCAATCAAGCAATCCGAAGATACCTATTTTTATACCGTGTCTGGTTCAGGGAAGCTGTATGGGCTTGAAAATCAGCTTGTTCATGTGCTGGCAGAAGCAAATCAAACGAATCAGCTGTTTGAGCTTGTCTTAATCACAGGTGGGAAAGGGGCTTATTTTCCACTTCATTGTCATGAGCACTTATTTGAAACCATTTTCGTGCTGGAAGGAAAGCTTGAAGTGATACTGGACGGTAAAAAATATATGGTCACAGCCTTCGATTATATTCATATCCCGCCTAAAACGATTCATGGCTACAGAATGCATAGTCACAAAACAAGGTTTATTTCATATACGTTGGGCGGACAAATGACAGATGTGTATCAGCAAATTGGGAAGAGGCTTCAGCAGAACGAATGGCTGATGACTGATCATGCTTTCGATGCAGCCAGCTTTGAACAAGCTGAAAAAGAAAGCGATCTCATATTGATGCATGGTATCCGGCAGCTATCAAATACAACCAAGCCCTCCGTTTTATTTCATAGTCAGCTCCCTCAGGCGGTGCAGCCCTATGTATTAGAGGCTGGTGAAGGGAAGCAATATATCGTGGATGGTCAGCTTCATGAGCTGATCGCAACAACAGAAACAACTGGAGGCGGGTTCAGTCATTTTGTGATTGAAGGCGCGAAGGGAAAGTATTTTCCTCCGCATTATCATCAAGTACATACAGAAGCACTCTATTGCGTTGAAGGAAAAATGAACCTTCAATTGAACGGAGAGGATATTTGCCTGATGCCGGGTGATTTTGCCTATATACCGCCGGATACGATTCATTCTTATGAATTCGTTTCCCATTCTAATAAATTTTTGCTTTTACTGCTCCCTGGAAAGATTGAGCAGTTGTATGAGCAGTTTGAAGAATCACAAAGCCCGAGTATATGTCCTTATTTTATTCAAGAAGGGAACTTGATGATCGATCGAGAGACTTCATCTCAATATGATTTGGTTTTTGTCGAAAAAGGATAAATATGTAACGCGTTACACATGATTGAATAAGCGCCTGTCGAACCTATCGACGGGCCTTTCTTATTTTTTGGCTCCTCCTTATAAATCTCTCATTTGATGAATGAACCATTCATTCAAGGTGAAGCTATGTACAGATGATTTTCGCTAAAGGAGGAAATGCATGTGAGAGCTGTTACTTATCAAGGAAAAAATAGCATTGCTGTGAAGAAAGTAGATGCGCCATCTATTCAAGATCGGGAAGATGTGATCATACGAATTACATCAACAGCAATTTGTGGATCTGATTTACATTTGTATCAGGGGAACTTCCCGCTTCCAATCGGCTATGTGATTGGGCATGAGCCAATGGGGATTGTGGAGGAAGTTGGACCGGATGTCACGGCAGTAAAAAAGGGAGATCGTGTCGTTATTCCATTTACCGTTGCATGTGGTCAATGCCAATATTGTCATCATCACTTAGAAAGCCAATGCGACAACTCAAACCCGCACTACGATTCGGGTGGGCTTTTTGGATATAGTGAGAAATATGGGAATTATCCTGGAGGACAGGCAGAGTATTTACGCGTGCCTTTTGGAAATTACACCCCGTTTAAGATCCCAGATGATTGTGAGCTGGAGGATGAACAATTACTGTTCTTATCGGATGTTCTTCCAACTGCCTATTGGAGCGTGGAGCACGCAGGTGTGAAAAAAGGTGATACGGTCATTGTGTTAGGCTGTGGACCTGTTGGGTTAATGGCGCAGCAATTTGCATGGCAAAAAGGGGCAGAACGTGTGATTGCGGTCGATTACATTGATTACCGTCTGCGACATGCAAAACGGATGAGCGGCGTAGAAGTATTTGATTTTACAGAAGATCCCGACATGGGAGAAACGTTAAAGGAGCTCACCAAGGGTGGAGCCGATGTTGTGATTGATTGTGTGGGAATGGACGGGAAGAAGTCACCGCTTGAAAAAATTGAGCAGAAACTCAAGCTGCAAGGCGGAACGATTGGACCCATTCAAATTGCCACAAAAGCCGTCCGCAAATGTGGGACAGTGCAGATGACTGGTGTGTACGGCGGCCTATACAATATGTTCCCATTAGGTGCCTTTTTCGCAAGAAACGTCACCCTGAAAATGGGACAGGCTCCGGCGAGAGGCTACATGTCAAAGCTCTATCAAAAAGTGACAACCGGTGAAATTGATCCTAGAGCGATCATCACACATCAATTGCCATTAGATGATGCCGCTCATGCGTATCACATATTTAATGAAAAAAAGGATGATTGTATAAAGGTCATCTTAAAGCCATAAAAAAAGGCTTAGTAGTATTCCTAAGCCTTTAATGTGTGCTCGTCCATCATTTTTTCGATTAATTCAAAAAATGTTTTTTTATCTTCTTCTGAAAGATGGTTGAACAGCTGATTGACAAGCAGCTGGCGGTTGTCGATCATTTGTTTTGCGATTTGTTCACCTGATTCAGAGAGTGTAATCCATACAGTACGGCGGTCATTATTATTTCGAGAGCGGATAATCAGCCCTTCATCTTCTAAGTGATTGAGAGCGGTTGTTGTTGCAGAGGGAGATAATGAAACTTCCTGCAGAATATTTTTCACAGTACATGTTTGATGGCGATAAATGATGCGTAAAATAAACCCTTTCACATTCGTGACGTTTTTCGGGATGTTCTCTTCATCTATTTGCTTCGTCGCCTTTAAATACTTTGTCAGCGCATGGTCTAATAAACTTGCCTCTAGCTCGAAATGTTGCATTCTCCATACCTCTTTTCCTATTGCGTTCGCATTTTCCGATCAATTACTAGGTCTATCTTATCATAATAGTTATCATCATTTAAACCAAAATGGAAGACGGCTATAAAATTACCTATATTATCAATTAATATAAAGAACAATTCCAAAATGAAATGATTTTACTTTCAGCTGGTTTTATTTTAGAATGTGAATGAGATAAAATCTGCCAACCCCATTCACTGGAAATTGGCTATTGTAAATCAAACGTTTGGAGATGAAGATATTGAATACTTTACAGGCATTACTTAACGACAGAATGGAACGCTCTTCACAAATTGAAGCGGTAACTGGCGGGGGTGTGTCTTATACATTTGAAGAATATGCAAAACGCATTGACCAGCTCGCTCATTACTTATATCAAAAGGGGATTGGAAAAGGAGACCGCGTTTGCTTTATTTGTCAAAACCATCATCACTTTTCAACGATTATGCTGGCAGCCATCAAAGCAGGTGCAGTCGCAGTTCCGCTTAGCTGGCAGCTTACTTCTTTTGAGCTGGAAGGTATTTTGAAAAAAGCAGAGCCAAAGGCTTTATTTTTTGACCGTGAATTCCGTGACATCATTGCGGCAGTGAATGTGTCTTTAGAAGATTGTCTGATGGTGGAATCCGGTGCCAATGCGAAAACAACCCAGCTGTTTGAAGACATTTTGGCTTCAAATGATGGAAGTCATCTTGCTGATGAGGTATCAGAAGAGGATTTAGCGATGATTTTATTCACTTCTGGAACAACGGGCAATCCAAAGGGCTGTATGGTCGGGCATGGACGAATTTATCAATTTTTAACAAGACATGGGAATCGAGGATTTGATCTGAAAGGAAAACGGTACTTGGCGAGTCATCCGCTGTATCATATGAGTTCAATTAATCATCTGATCGCAGCTGCGATTGAAGGGTATACGCTTGTCTTCTTACATGATGCAACACCGAAACGCATTTTAGAAACGATTGAGAAAGAAAGAATTACGTTCATGATGGCTTTCCCATCAGCTTACACGTACATGCTAGAAGAAATGAAACGCGGTTCGTACGATCTCTCATCTTTTGAAATTGCGATTTCTGGCGGTACGAAGGTGCCGGTACGCTTAATTAAAGATTACAAAGAAGCAGGCATTCAGATGATGCATGGCTATGGAAGTACGGAAGCATGGATTGTCAGTGCGTGGCATCCAGCGATGGGTGAGGATAAAATGGGCTCTGCCGGTAAAGTGGATGCGGATGTAGATGTGAAAATCGTGCATCCTGAGACAGAGGAGACATTGCCAGCAGGAGAAATTGGCGAAGTCGTCATGAGAAGTCCATTTTATTTCCTAGGCTACTATCATCAGCCTGACGCTACTGAGAAGGTGCTGAAAGATGGCTGGTTCCATATGGGGGATGCAGGCTATCTAGATGAAGACGGTTTTCTTTTCATTACTGGCAGATACAAAGATGTGATTCTGTACGGCGGGGATAATATCTATCCTGACCAAGTAGAAGAGGTCATTGATCAAATTCCAGGTGTGATTGAATCAGCTGTCATCGGGGTACCAGACGAATTATATGGTGAAGTGCCAAGTGCGTATATCGTAAAAGACGATTCCGTCGATTTTTGCGAAGAAGATGTGGTGAACTATTGCCAGGAACGTTTGGCAGATTACAAAGTGCCCTCCATTCATTTCACACAGGAGCTGCCAAAAAACAAGCTTGGTAAAATCATGAAGAAAGATTTACGTGAATTGGTTGTGAATGCGTAGTACCTATTCTGCTATAATGAAATTTGAATGATTTTTTGTTTTTCTAACGTTTTGGAGGGAAAGGGTTTGCGACATATTCTTCGTAAGAAACACATTCACGATTTGTTAGAACAGAGCAGGCAGCAAAAGGTAAAGAGAACGCTGGGCGGGCTCGATCTCACGCTCCTTGGTATAGGGGCTGTGATCGGCACGGGGGTCATGGTGTTAACCGGAATTACAGCGGCTAAGGATGCAGGACCGGCTGTCATTTTCTCCTTTGCCATTGCAGCGATTGTGTGCAGTTTGGCAGCACTTTGCTATGCAGAAATGGCTTCAGCGCTGCCTGTATTCGGCAGTGCGTACATTTATTCATATACAACGATGGGAGAGCTTGTCGGTCATCTGATGGGATGGACTTTATTGTCCGTTTATATGCTGACTGCTTCAGCTGTCGCCAGTGGCTGGTCGAGTTATTTCAACAGCTTGCTTGAGGGGTTTGGAATTTCGATCCCCCATCAATTTTTAGCGGGACCAGAACAAGGCGGATACATGAATCTGCCAGCCATTATCATTGCTTTACTGATTGCGTGGATCTTATCTAGAGGAACGAAGGAAAGTAAAAAATTCAATAATATCATGGTGTTTGTGAAACTTGGTATTATTGTTCTTTTCATTGTAGTAGGCGGGTTTTATGTACAGCCAGCTAATTGGCAGCCGTTCATGCCGTTTGGTGCAGAAGGCGTCATTGCCGGTGCTGCTGCTGTGTTTTTTGCCTTTTTAGGATTTGATGCGATTTCTGCTTCTGCGGAAGAGGTGAAAAATCCGCAGCGGAACCTGCCGATTGGCATTATCGGCTCATTACTCATTTGCACGATCATTTACATTGTCGTTTGTTTGATCATGACAGGTATGGTGCACTATACAAAACTGAATGTCACAGAGGCTATGTCCTATGTGCTGCAAAGTGTACATCAAAATAGCGTAGCCGGTATTATTTCTGTCGGTGCGGTCATTGGATTGATGGCTGTGATTTTCGCCAATAATTATGCAGCAACTAGAATTGCTTATGCGATGGGACGAGACGGACTTTTGCCTAAAGTATTTTCGAAAACAAACAAAAGTGATACGCCTGTTGCAAGCATATGGATGATTGGCGGAATGACAGCTGTTATTTCAGGGTTTATTGATTTAAAGGACCTGTCCAACTTAGCGAATATCGGTGCTTTATTGACGTTTGCGATGGTGAGTTTATCTGTGCTCATTTTGAGAAAGACACATCAACAGCTTGAGAGGGGATTCCGGGTTCCATTTGTGCCGGTCTTGCCGATTATCTCAATGGGCTGCTGCTTGTTCCTTATGCTCAACTTACCAGGCCGGACGTGGCTTTACTTTGGTGTTTGGCTGTTAATCGGTGTCGTCATGTACGCAGCGTATTCAAATAAACATAGTGAATTAGCGAAAGCTTCATGAGAAAAAGGTGCAAATCCGTTGACGATTTGTGCCTTTTTTCATACGATTTGGGATAAGCTATAAAAGAGAAGATGGACGGAACAAGAGGAGGATGAAGGGTATGATTAGCGTTAGTCCTTATATTGTGGTAGACGATGTGAAGGAATCTCTTCAATATTATCAAGGAATTTTTGGCGGAGATATTCATATTTTAAATGAACATCAAGACCGTGTGCTGCATGCGGAACTGCACCTTGGAGAATCGCTGCTCCACTTTTCAGATACGTTTGGCCGCACACCAAAGCCCGAGAATCTCAGATTGATTATGCAGTTTGACAATGAAGAAGAACTAAAGGCAGTATATGAAGCGCTAGAAGCTGACGGAGATGTACTGGTCGAATTACAGGATACGTTCTTTGGTGCACTTCACGGACAAGTACAGGACCGCAAAAATGGGTTGATATGGGTGCTGAATTATATGAAATAGATGAAGACAAAGAGCTAAATAAAGATCATGCAATGATATAAAAATAAAAAATGATTGTGGACACAGCAACCTCAAAAAACAATTCCCTTATATTTACCTTAAATCTATTGGATATCCAATTAATGTAATATAATATATAATTTGTTATTCAATTGAATTTCTAATAAACTATAAGGAGTATTGGACTTGATCAAAAAAATAATTTCCACACTACTAGCACTATCTGTATTTACTTTTGTTTTACAAGCACCAGCAAAGGCAACAGAAAACGAAAATATTGTGATTAACCCAAATGATTTAGTATCCTCTGAAGGAGAAATAAATCATGATCAAATTGCAGAAACAAAATTTGCAATTCCGATTCCTTTCTTCTTTATTCCAGGATTAGGACAAGTCGCAGTATTAGCAACTGGGGCTGTCATTGTAGGTGGTATGATATTTTCTTCAAACTCTTGGGAAGCTCAAGTTGTTAAACATCACAAAATGACAGCAAATGAATTCATCTCAAAAAACAGAAAAGGGAAAAATAAGAGGTGAATTTCCAACAGAATATCTAAATAAAACCATTGATCAAATTAATAAAGATGCAAAAAAGGGTATCAAAAAAGCAAGAACAGCTAAAAAACTTTTAACTGATCACAGATTTAAAAAGAAAAAATAATTAAAAGGTGATAAATCTATGTATGATCTCTTTTCAGCAAAATTATTGTTTGAATCCATACCGTCTCCCAAAGTTAGACCTGATAAGATATTTGAAGAAAGAATCGTATTAATCAAAGCAAAAGATCAAGATGAAGTTAAAAAAATTATAGAAAAAAGTTTTCCAGAAGAAACATTTGGAAATGGGGATTACGGACAAACAACAAAAAAATTAGTAGCAATCCTAGATATATTTGAACTTGTAGACAATTTAGAAGAAGAACCACTTCACTTAAGTGAAGTGTATTGTCGTTATCTTTCATTTGATGAAGAAATATCTCCAAAAGAAGCAATAGAAAAATATTCTCTAGATAAATAAAAATCGTAAAAAAAGCAGACTGATTAGAGTCTGCTTTTTTAGTTATTTAGTCATTTAGCACAAATACATATCTTCTCTGTTTCTTTCGCAAAAAGCACCAATTCGCTGTTCAAGGATCCTTGGTCAAAATTCTAAGACCTTCACTATTGTGAAGGTTTTTTTGGGAGTGTTTTTATTTTCTGAAAAATGTAAAATATGCTATGTTGGAAGAATAAAAGAACAAGGAGAAGGGTGGCAAAGGGATGGAGCAAATTGAATTTCAATCGATCCAAACAAATGGTGTAACACTTCACACAGCAATGGCTGGACCTGAGGATGGCCCGCTGCTTGTACTGCTGCACGGGTTTCCTGAGTTCTGGTACGGCTGGAAGAACCAAATCATGCCCCTGGCTGAGGCAGGCTATCGTGTCGTCGTTCCTGATCAAAGGGGCTACCATTTAAGTGATAAGCCGGAAGGAATCGAATCCTACGTATTAGATCAACTGAGAGATGATATCGTAGGGCTGATTAAGACGCTTAGTCCGAATCAAAAGGCGATTGTGGGAGGTCATGATTGGGGAGGAGCTGTTGCTTGGCATTTGGCATCCACACGTTCTCAATATGTAGAGAAATTAATCATTGTCAACATGCCGCATCCGCGGGTCATGATGAAGGTTCTTCCGTTTTATCCCCCGCAGTGGAAGAAGAGCTCCTATATCGCTTTCTTTCAGCTTCCGAATGTGCCAGAGGCAGCACTTCAGGAAAATCACTTTCAAAAGCTGGATGAAGCCATTGGATTGACTGCAAGACCACATTTGTTCACGAAGGAAGATGTATTAAGCTACAAGCTGGCTTGGACGCAGCCAGGTGCCATGACCTCAATGCTGAATTGGTACCGCGCCATCAAAAAGGGCGGCTTTGAAAAGCCGATATCAAAACGCATTTTAGTACCTGTTCGCATGATCTGGGGGATGGAGGACAAGTTTTTAAGCAGAAAGCTGGCGAAGGAAACGATGAAGATTTGCCCAAATGGTCAGCTGATTTTTGTCGATGATGCTTCTCATTGGATCAATCATGAAAAGCCAGAAGTGGTGAACAAACTCATACTCGAATTTTTGAACTAAAGAAAAAAGCTCTGATCAGAGGACCAGAGCTTTTTTTATTTATCCGATTTGATTCTTTTTCAACGAAGCAGGTTCGTCGTCCCAGCATTCAATTTTCTCATTGTTTGGAACGGCATTTTTATAGAAGACAGGGTCCTTGCCTTCTTTTTTCTGTCTCGTATAATCCTTCAATGCTGCAAAGGCGACCTTAGACAGCATGGTAATGGCGATGAGGTTGACGATGACCATGAGTCCCATGAAGAGATCGGCTAGACCCCAAACGAGAGGAACAGTTGCAACTGCACCGAAAAGAACCATTCCAATAACGGCAATTCGATAGATGTTAAGCCAAATTTTGTTGGCACCAAGGAATTCAATGTTCGTTTCACCATAGTAATAGTTACCGATCAATGTACTAAAGGCGAATAGGAAAATCATGATAGCAAGGAATCCAGAGGCCCATGGCCCAATGTGCTGACTGAGTGAAGCCTGTGTTAATTCAATTCCTTGCAGGTTCGTTGTTTTGTACGCATCAGAGAATAGGACAAGGAAGGCTGTGCTCGTACAAATAATTAACGTATCTGTTAATACGCCAAATGCCTGGATTAACCCTTGTTTTACAGGGTGACTTGTCACGGCTGTTGCTGCTGCGTTAGGTGCACTACCCATACCAGCCTCATTCGAGAAGAGACCGCGTTTAATCCCTTGTAATAATGCCCCGCCTAGTGTTCCGCCAGCGAACTGTTCAAACCCGAAGGCATGTTTCACAATCGTACTGATGACACCAGGAAGTTCAGTGATATTTGTCACAATAACAAAGAATGCAATTCCGATATAAGCTAGAGCCAGTACAACGACAATGTATTCAGAAGCTTTTGCAATGGCTTGGATTCCCTTGAAAATGATTGCTGCAAAAATAACAGCCATTACAATACCGACTGTTAAACGGTCTAATCCAAAGGAGTTTTCAAAAGCGACGGTGATCGTATTTGATTGAACCGCATTAAAGACGATTCCAAAAGAAATTGTAATTAGGATCGCAAATAAAATTCCCATCCAGCGCTTGTTTAACCCTTTTTCCATGTAATAAGCAGGTCCACCGCGGAATCCTGTTTTATCTTTCACTTTATACACTTGGGCTAATGTACTTTCAACAAAGCTTGAGGCAGAACCGATAATGGCTACGATCCACATCCAAAAAATTGCCCCAGGTCCACCAATTGCAATGGCGATAGCAATCCCTGTGATATTCCCTGTACCTACACGTGCCGCCATACTGATGGCAAATGCTTGGAACGGTGATATCCCCTCTTTTTCTTTTCTTCCTTCTTTCAGGACACGCACCATTTCTTTAATCATTCTCACTTGCAGGAAGCGAGTTCTATATGTGAAGTAGACCCCTACTCCAAGTAACAGAGCAATCACAATATAAGTCCAAATAAAATCATTTGTATTTGTTAAATAAGATAGCAAAGCTTTTTCGTTCATAACATCACCTCTTCGAATTCATGACTGTTCATTTTAAAAAATACTGAGATCCCACTCTTTGGCGAGCTTTTTCAGCATCATGACACCGGTAATACTATTTCCGCAATCGTCAATGGCGGGACCATAAATACCGATTCCGCAGCCTGTCTGAAATGGGAATTCTCTTCTTGCGCTTGGCGGAACGCAAGCCATAATTCCTCCAGACACACCACTTTTGGCTGGAACGCCTACGAAAGCAGCAAAATTACCAGATGCATTATACATGCCGCATGTCAGCATCAATGCCTTTGTTAGTCTTGCGATATCCTTTGGTATGACTTGGACCTGTTTAAAGGGATGGTAGCCATCACTTGAAATAATCAGTCCAATCAAGGCGATGTCCTCTGTTGTGACCTCGATGGAACATTGCTTTAAATACACTTCTAATGTCTCTTCGACATCTGATTCTAAGTAATTGGTTTCTTTTAAGTAATAAGCAAGAGCACGGTTGCGGTGCGCAGTTGCCCATTCTGATTGATAAACCTCTTCATTAACAGATGGACGCTTTCCTATTAAGTTTTCGATTAAATCGAAAATATATGCTAGCTTTTCTGTAGAAGTCTTTCCGGGAAGGATGGAGGATACGGTAATAGCTCCAGCATTAATCATTGGATTAAAGGGCTTCCCCGGTTTATGCATCTCAAGGCGGTAGATGGAATTAAATGCATCACCAGTTGGCTCTACATCTACCCGGTCCAAGACGTATGGTACGCCTCTTCCTAAACAGGCAGCTATAAAGCTGATGACTTTTGAGATACTTTGTAGGGTAAAGGGAACGTCCCAATCACCGTAACGTACAGATGATCCATCTGAGCCTATCACGCTGATACCAAGTTGAGAGGAATTCACTTTTCCGAGTGCTGGAATGTAGCCAGCATTCTGCCCGTTTTTGTAATACGGACGTATTTCTTCTGCCCATTGATCAACAGAAGACTGGCATGCGTGTTGTGTATTATTAGAAATTGCTGTTTTCATACGATTCCTCCAATCAAAAATCAAAAAGTACCCTATTGAATTGGCGGATGACAAAAAATGCGATCAAATAGGCACGAAAACATGTTACACATCTTCAAAGAACTTGTCATGCGCTGCTTGTACCACTCCTTTACACCTAAATATATGTTGAAATGAAGGCTTTGGCGGCGAAAAAACAAAAAGGGTTTTTAGTGAAAATTCAGAAAACGCTTACATATAGTTTCACTAAAATTGTTCATTCAATTTATCTTGGAAACTACACAATCTGACGAAAATCTACAGAAAAACTTACAAATAAAAATCTGTTTGTCGATCATTGTCTAAACAATTCCCATTATTGTAGACAATCACCAAAACGCTGAATAGCTGAAAGGTCACCATGCCGCCTCGGAGAATAGTCATAAAAAAGGATTTTGGGGATAGAAGGATTCGTAAAAATTATTTTATTGTACATTGTGAAGAAAAGAGTCTCCTTGTATACTGTGGCTATGCAAACAGGGGAAGGGATGTCAGTCATTTGAGTTTAAACCAGCTTGTTAAAAAAGACGCATTCATTTTAATTTTTATGGTAGTTATTGTGCCGCTTGCAGGAGAACTGAAGTTTTATCCTGTGAATGAGACGTTCCGGATCAGCTTTGGGGCACCTGCGTTTTTCTTTTGTTTATTACTCTTAAGGAAATCTAGACCATTCTTGCCTGGGTTTTTAACAGGCGCAGCCATTGTGCTTTTTCGAGTAGGCTTAGATCTGATTCAGCATAATGCTGATCTCGCTGCATCATTTTATCAGCAATTCCCAAGTTTCTTCTTCTATTTTACATATGCTTTCCTGTTTTTTGCCGTCCGTACGGGACGTTTTAAACAGCGCTCTATTTTTATTGGGATCATTGGTCTCATGATCGAATTAGTAGCTGATTTTGTTGAGCTGTTTGTACAATTTTTAGTGTTTGATACGACGATGACATTATCAAAGCTGAGTGATATGTTTCTCATTGCGTTTGCTCACAGCTTTGTGGTGATCAGCTTTTTTAATATGATGAAGCTGTACGAGGCACAATCAAGAGAGAAGCAGATCATGAAACAAAATGAGCATATGATGATGGTCATTTCAAATTTATATGAAGAAACGGTTCATTTAAAGAAAACGTTAAAACATACAGAGCATATTACGCAAGAATCATACAGACTTTATCGTCTGCTGCATGAACACGAAGCAGGCAAGAAAGTGAGTCAGGAGCTGTTGAAGCTCGCAGGAGAAATCCATGAAGTGAAAAAGGACAATCAGCGTATTTATGCTGGTCTTTCGAAGCTAATTTCTAAGGAAAATATGCAAGACTATATGAAGGCTGAAGAGCTAGTTCAGATTGTCATCCGCATTCAAGAGAAATATGCGTTATCTCTAGGAAAAAACATCTCTTTTACATCTGATATAAGGGGCATTCATTTGCATGATTACCATGTGTTCATTTTCTTATCGCTGATTAATAATTTAATGGCAAATGCGGTTGAAGCCATAAAGGATACTGGAATGATCTCACTCGTATTAAAAGGAAGTCATGATAAAATAGAGATTCGGATTGAAGATGATGGCCCGGGGATTCCTGAAAAAATGAGAGAAATTGTATTTGATCCAGGCTATACTTCTAAATTTGATGCATATGGAACACCATCAACTGGGATTGGATTATCCTATGTGAAAGAGCTGGTTAAAGAGCTTGGCGGTCAAATTAAAATCGAACAAAGAGAAACAAAGGGAACAGCTTTTCAGCTAATCCTTCCTATACAAAATTTAATACAGAGAGGGTGAGTGTATGCGGTTTTTCATTGCAGATGATGATCGTGCAATACGCTCGATTTTAGGACAAATCATTGAGGATGAAGATTTGGGAGAGGTCGTGGATGAAGCCGATGACGGAGTTGGATTAGAAGCCCATTCATTGAACCTAAAAAAAATAGACATCCTTCTGATTGACCTTTTAATGCCTGCTAGAGACGGCATTCAAACGATTCGTCATATTCACCCTGAATTCAAAGGTAAAATCATGATGATTTCCCAAGTAGAGGCGAAAGAGATGATGGCAGAAGCCTATGAATTAGGGATCGAATATTATATTCATAAACCTGTCAATCGAATTGAGATCGTCAGTGTGATTCGAAAAGTCATGGAGCGGATCAAGCTGGAGAAATCGATATATGATATTCAAGCTTCCCTTCGCCATGTGCTGCCGTTAGAGCCTGTAATTTCTCATGATACGACGGGCGCTGGGTCGAAGAAAAGGACGATGAAAGAGGCAGGGGAATTCCTCTTATCCGAACTAGGAATTGTCGGAGAGAGCGGTTCTAAGGATTTACTAGAGATCCTGATCTACTTACATGAAACACAGTCAGCCAATTCTCATGAGGTCAATTTCCCGCCGCTAAAGCAACTCTTTATCAAAACAGCGGAGAGGAAGCTGGATGATGGGGCAACCGATGTCGAAGTGATGAGAGAAGTGAAAGCAGCAGAGCAGCGGATTAGACGCGCTATTCATCATTCCTTGAATCATTTTGCTTCACTAGGATTAACAGATTTCTCGAATCCTAAGTTTGAGCACTATGCGTCGAAGTTTTTTGACTTTACCGATGTCAGCCAAAGAATGAAAGAAATGCAGAAGACCTCTTCATCCGCAGGATCGACAGGCAGAGTCAATACGAAGAAGTTTGTTCAAATCTTTTATTTTGAAGCAAAGCAGTTATTTGAAGGAATGAGCTGAAGAAAATCTGTTGGAATGATTGGAGAAAATAAACAGAAAAAGACTGCTATTCCTATGATCTGTCGTGATCTTCATGTATCTTTGTTATTTAACTGATCATTCTGATTTTTCTTTTTTCTTGAAAATAAAACTCTCCTGTGCAATCGTTTGTTAAAATAGTGAGGTTAGACTAGAATGTCGGAGGTTTTATTTTGGGAAAAATTAAACGAAATGCGCTCTGCCCATGCGGAAGCGGAAAAAAATATAAACATTGCTGTGGTCAAAAGTCAGGCGGAGAACAAACGTCTGAGCTTGTGTTTAAGGAAGCTGTACAAGTTCAAAAGGATTTAATGAATTATGCTTTCTCTAAGCATCAGAGAGCCATTAATCAATTCATTAATGAGTTTTCTTTCCTTGCAGATATGGATAAAGAAACGCAACAAATTTCAGTTTTTCATTTAAGTGTATGGGGCATTTTCTTCCGTCCATTAACGGATCAGAAAGAAACCATCTTCCAAGAATTCCTGACAAAGAAAGCAGAGGATATTACCCGTCCGAAAACAAAACAAGTGGTTCAATCATGGACAGACATGGAACCATCTTTGCTTTTATTAAATGAAAAAACGGACGAGTCTCTTTACTTTGAGAATATGGTGACAGCTGAGAAGGTTGAAGTAGATGTAAAACCGGATCAAACAGTCTTGCCTGAAAAAGGAAGTCTCGTGCTTGGATTCCCTGTTCAATTTGAAGAAAAAGCAGAGTTTTTCATTCAATATACGATGTTTGCAAAAGAGTTTACAGATACGCTTCTTCTTCAAGTTCGTCAGCTTGTTGAAGCATATGAGGCAAATGGAGGAACGCGCAGCACATTTATGAGAGAATCATTCCCTGACGTGCTGAAGTGCATGTTTGCGAAGCAAGAAGTAGAAGAATCAGAAACATCTGCTCAAACAGAAGGCGATACAGGTCTAACAGCAGATCGCATGGACTGGGCAAGTGATGTTCAGCTGGAAACAGCTAAGCTGATTGAAGACGGAATGAAGGAACACGGGGACCAAAGCCTGACTGATGGCGCTTTAACTGTGTGGAAAGCCTATTGTGATCAGAAATCACCTGTGATCCGTAAAGCAGCATCATTTGCTGCGGGAATCGAATATTACATTCATTCACTTGCAAGCGATGCCCCGCTTTCTCAAGCGCAAATAGCGAAAAAGTATGGCATTAGTGCGTCTACTGTATCGAGCCGTTTTAAAGATATTGAAAAAGCGGTGAAAGAAGAGCAAGAGGCGACTGTATAACATTAAAAAAAGACGCGGCACCTTCATGGGCCAGCGTCTTTTTTTAGTTCATAATTATCTCGTTTTAATAAACCCGCTCATGTACTGCGATGTATTATAATCGTTGAGGTCAATTTTCCACTGACCATCCCCATTACGTTTCATTTTCACTTCGTATTCAGCTGGGCTGGAGACTGGGGGAAGCTTCTCGAATTCAGACGCGTACATGTCTAAGCTTTTCTTATACAATTCTTCTTTAGAGCGGATCTTGCCGTTGTAAAACTCGTCTCTTTGCTTGTCTAGCTTGTCTTTTAAGTTAGAAGCATCAATGCCTGTTACTTGAGCGACAACCTTCGCCTCGTCATCAGAGATGGTTTTCACACTTGTTTCTACTTTGGCTTTATCTTTCATGGTGTTTTGAATGCGTTTATACATAGACAGAATATCACGGTCACTTACTTCATTTCCGTACATGCCGGCACTTCTTTTGAAGTCTTTCACAAACATGTCGTGGTATTTATTGACGACATCCGATTGGTTGTCACCTGTTAAATCGGCAAATTGATCGTTCTTTTTGTCAAAGACAATCATATCGGTATAAGCGGATAGCGCCTTTGCAGGGTTATCCAGCTTTTTCGCTGTATCAAGTATTTTGTTTCCATCTAGGTTGATTTCGATCGAATCACTGTTTTTCTTGATGCTGTCTTGGTACACGAACTGATATTTTTTCCCTTTGTCTACTAGGAAATAAAGAGCACCTGATTGTGATTTGCCTTTGTTCAATGAACCGAGGTCAAGGCGGTCTTTACTGCCGTAAAATTTTAAATCAGATACTTTGGCATCGTCCTGATAAAGGGAGAAGTCAGAGCTATATAATGAAAGAGCTTTGTCACCTTTGTTTGTAATCGTCAAGTTGACTTTTAGCACCAATTCATTGTCTCTTAGCGTAGTTGTTGAGTCTTCTGGTAACGTATATTCGTAGCTATTGACTTTTACCTCTGCTGTTTTTGTTGATTTTTGATCAGCGTTGCTTGATTTGGCTGAGCTCTGGCAGGCTGCAGAGATGATCATCACGAATGAAATCATGAGGAGTGCACTTATTTTTTTTAGATTCACAGTTGATGCTCCTTTGCTTTTCTTTCGTCATTTCATTCCCGCTATCTGACTATGAAAAAAGAAACAGATAGAATGGTATATTCGGGTGTTAAAGGGGAAAATCTCCTTATGACGATTTGCACTATTCATTCTATCGAAATTCAATCATGATGAGGAATAGGTTTTAGTCCCTATCTTTGAAAGAAATTTACACAAACATCTTTAATAAAAGGAATTTTGTAAGTCTAATATACTAGTTAATAAGAATTAATTTATAGATTTATTATGGGTTTTAAATGTTTTTTAGGTAAAAATCTTGAAGTGAAGGTGTTAATGCTTTCAGAGAGATGACTATACGTCCCTTCATTTTTTCAGCGTCTACCTGCTATGTTAATTTTCAGAGAGCAGGATACTTGAATGTTGAAAAGGATTCATGGGAAAATAAGGATGATTAAGCGGATAAGGGAGATGAGCTTTTGAAAAAGGTAACGCTTGGACGAACTGATTTACAGGTGAATCCGATAGGGCTTGGTACGAATGCGGTAGGTGGACATAATTTGTTCCCGAACCTGAGTGAAGATGCCGGACGGGAGCTTGTGGAGACGGCTCTTGATCAAGGTGTCAATTTCTTAGATTCTGCTTTTATTTATGGGCTGGGCCGTTCAGAGGAATTGATCGGTGAGATCATTGCCAAAAGAGGCGGCAGAGAAAACCTTGTCCTTGCGACAAAGGGGGCTCATAAAGAAGTAAACGGACAAATTGAACTGGATAACAGCCGGGACTTTTTAAGAGAGCAGGTCGAAAATAGCCTGAAACGACTGCAAACAGATTATATTGATTTATACTATATGCATTTCCCAGACGGCCGGACGCCGCTGGAAGAAGTAGCAGGCACATTAAAGGAATTGAAGGATGAAGGAAAAATCAGGGCAATTGGTGCATCAAACCTTGATTTTGAACAGCTTCAAGCCTTTAATCGAGATGGCTACTTAGACGTGCTTCAGTCGGAGTATTCTCTGCTGAAACGTGAGGCAGAGCAGGATCTTCTCCCATACTGTGTCGAGCATCGTATTTCCTTTATTCCTTATTTCCCATTGGCGTCAGGCCTGTTGACTGGGAAATTTACGAAGGATGCGACATTTGATGATATTCGAGCAAAAGACCCGCTTTTCCAAGGTGAGGCGTTCCTTCAAAACCTCGAAAAAGTGGACAAGCTGAAGGCAATTGCACAATCAAAGAACGCTGAAACGGCACACGTCGCACTGGCTTGGCTTTTAGCGCAGGACGGCATCGATGCCATCATTCCAGGTGCAAAACGAGCTGAGCAAGTTCTGCAAAACTTAAAAACAAACGATGTTCAATTAACAAAAGAGGAAATCAATCAAATTGACCACATTTTCTCTTAATAAAAAAAAGGTGCCTAGCTGCACCTTTTTTTTATGACATCGTGAGGGGGATTTTGATGACGAGCCGCAAATTTGGAGAACGGTAAGTGAAATCAAGTGTACCGTCTGCCTTTTCAACAAGCTGATGAATGATATACGTCCCCATTCCTTGATGATCGCCGCCTTTTGTCGAGCGCCCATAGGTTTTGAACAAATGGTCTAACACGTGTTTTTCCATTCCTTTTGTGCTGTTCTCACAATGGATTAAAAAGAGTCCGCTCCGAATAGAGGTCGTGATTGAGATGCTTCCCTCGTTCCCGGCTTGCTTCGCTTCAATCGCCGCATCTAGGGCATTATCAAGCAGGTTGCCAGTAAAACTAACCTGATCCGCCTTAGAAAACGGAAGCGATGAAAAAGGTGCTTGAAGGTCTAGTGAAAGGGCAATGTCCTCTTTTTCAGCCCGCTCAAAAAAGGGGTGCAAGGTTGAGGCCAAATAAGCATTTTCTCCTTTAATCCATGGGAAATGTTTCACGTATTGCTGAATCAAATCCTTGATCTCATGTTCGTCGTTCGACGCGGAAAAGGCATTTAAATGTCTAGCTGTTTCATGATGTTTACTGCGCAGCTCAAGCAGCAATTCATTGGTTCTTGATTCTGCGTTGATCAGCTCTTGAAGCCGTCCATTTAACCGTCTATCCGTCTGCATCATCTTCAATGAAAGGATATCTGCTGTCATGATGATCATAAAAGCCAAAAGAGAGCTCAGCCCATTTCCTTGCGTCAGAAAAAGGGAAAGACCTGCACAGGTGAAGAGCACAAAAGCGCCCAGCATCACATAATCACTCACATGAGGCAAAAACCTTTTGTATATGAAGAATGTATAAAGACAAATCACACAAAAGGTGAGGAGCCACAGCACCCCAGATGATAGCGGCAGAAAAGCTTCAACAGCTGCGTGAAATGCAAGACCTAGCCATATGAGAGCATACATGCGGAATCCAAGATAGAAATCGTTCACGTTCGTTCTCCTTAAAAATAGTATTTCTTAAAGTATTCTAATTGCTGCTTGGTCATCATGGCTTTTTTATCCGTACCTTCAAAAGACACGATAAACGAATTTTTGGCATACGCCGAGAAGTTCTTGATGTAATGAATATTGATGATAAACGATCGGTGGGAGCGGATAAAATCTTTTTCAGCCAGATCGCCCTTTAACTCGTTTAATGTCTGATATGTCTGGATATCTCCTGTTGTTGTGACAATGGTGGTTGACCGGCCTGTTCGCTCAACAAAAATGACATCCTTCTTTTGCAGCACATGAATATCTGACTGCTGCTTAATGAGAAGCCGTCCATGAATGCTTTTCTCCTGCTTGGTGGACAGATAGCGATCTAAGGATTTGGCAATTCGATCGGCTTGGTAGGGCTTCATAATATAATCATGAACATTTAAATCAAACGCATGGACCGCATATCCACTGTTTCCTGTCACAAATACAACATCGACATTCAGTGCGTGAGAGTGAATGAGATCCGCTAATTCATAACCGGACATTCCGGGCATTTCAATGTCTGCGAACAACAGATCAATGTCTCCCTGTTTGACCTTCTTATATGCATCCTCTGCTGACTGCGTGACAAAGACAATGTCTACAGCCTCCATTCTGCCCACAATGGCATGCAGCTTTTCTAAATCTATTCGGTAATCATCAACGAGACCTACTTTTATCATAAAAATCACCTGTGACTCTTCTTATTATTTGTCTATTTTACCATTTGTTTTTTTAAAATAGATCATTTCAAGACAGAAAAAGGACGTTTCGCGACATTTTTATGTCAGCGAAGCGTTATTTTTTCTATCATAGACTTAGAAAGTTGAAAGGGGCGAACCAAATGATTACTCTCAGCGATTGCAGCTGCTGGTTTAAAGATAAGAAAAAAGTCGTGAAAGCAATGAAACACATGACGTTCTCCGTGAAGGAAGGGGAAGTCGTTGGCATCTTAGGAGAAAATGGTGCAGGAAAAACCACATTATTGCGCGCCGTAGCCACATTATTAGAGCCTACGCACGGAACAGTCACTGTCGCAGGCTTTGATACGGTGAAAGAATCAACGGAAGTGAAAAAGCGAATTGGTGTTTTGTTTGGCGGTGAGACAGGGCTTTACGATCGTTTGACGGCACGAGAAAATCTTGAATACTTTGGCAAATTATATGGCTTAGACCAGCATGAAATCAAAGCAAGAATAGAGGATCTGGCAAAGCGTTTTGGGATGAGACAATATATGGATCGCAAGGTGAAAGGATTCTCAAGAGGAATGAAACAAAAGGTGGCAATTTCCAGAACCTTGATTCATGATCCTGACATTATCTTATTTGATGAGCCGACAACAGGCTTGGATATCACATCAAGTAATATTTTCAGAGACTTTATTCATCAGCTCAAGCAGCAAAATAAAACCATCCTTTTTTCAAGCCACATCATGGAAGAAGTCAGCCAGCTTTGTGACAGTGTCATGATGATTCATCAAGGAGAGCTTGTGTACAAAGGGACACTTCCAGAATTATATACACAGGAACAAAGTGATGACTTGAACTATATCTTTATGTCGAAGCTCGCTAGGGGGATTTCATAATGTGGAAAACCGTATTTTTAAAAGAAATGACAGATGCACTCAGGGACCGAAAAACCTTACTCTTAACAGTGCTGATTCCTCTTTTGACGATGCTTGGACTGGTGTTCTTTTATGAAAGCATGATTGCAGATCCAGGGGATGAAACCTATACGGTCGCAGTGAATGAAAAGCTTCCAACCGAAATGAATCAAATGATCAAAGAGGTCAAAAACCTCACGCTTGAAACATTTGATGACCCGCAGCAAGCTGTCAAAGAAGGGAAGGCGAATGCTTACCTGGAAATGCCGAAAGAGGCTGACGACATGCTTCAGCATCAAAAATCATTTGCGATTAAAATTCATGGGTACACAACAGATGATGATTCGGTCATCGCGGTTCAAATGCTGCAATCCTTACTGGAGCAGTATCAAAACCAAATCGTAGAAAAGCGTTTAGCCGCTGATCAAATCAATACATCTGTTATTCATCCATTTCAGGTGCAGGCCGTTGATGTAGAAGAAGGCGATGAAGGGGAAAATGGAATGACCGCTATGCTTTTGTCGATTCTCCTTCCGATGATTTTGGTGACCTCCGTTATCTCAGGAGCTTTGCCAGCTGCGCTTGATATTGTAGCGGGTGAAAAAGACCGGAAATCCATTGAAGCGTTGTTCCTGACACCTGCCAGCAGACTTCATATTCTCATAGGAAAATGGCTTGCTGTCTCCATGTTCGGGATTTTAAGTGGAATTGTGGCGATCGGCATGCTGCTTTTATCCACGCTGCTCTTTACAGAAAAGCTAAAACAAGCACTGAACTTTGGTGATCAAATGTGGAGCATTATCGCCGTCATGTTTGCGGCGCTTATCATCTTCTCATTCATGGTTTCGATGATTGAACTGCTACTCAGTGTCGTTTCAAGCTCAGTAAAAGAAGCACAATCGTACATGTCCATGATCATTACATTAGGTGTGATCCCAATGTTCTTTACCATGAGAGCAGGTGCTACGCAGCTAGATACGTATTACTTTGCCATCCCATTCCTCAATATTCATGCGCTCTGTAAGCAACTGATGTTTGGGATCATTGATCCGATGTCCATCACTCTGACACTCGGCTCCTCAGCCCTCGCAGTCGTCATCTTGTTTGTCATCGTGAGAAGCTTGTTTATGAAAGAGAAATGGATGCTTGCGAAATAAAGAAAGTAAAACTTGTAGATTATTCTACAAGTTTTTTTATATCCAGAGATTCATATAAAAGAGGTTCACGATCGGGTTAAAGAAAGGGCATAATAGAAGAGAACTTACATTATTATCCTAATTTGATTAAAGAGGTGATTGGTGTATGTCTTATCAAACAGATAACGATGATGTGCTAGAGTTATGTAATATATATGCTCAACAAACACACCATTTTGAAGCGTTTATTTTGGGGAACAGGAAAGGGTTATTGGAATTAAGAAAAGCAATAGATGAAGCGTTAGAAACGGGCAGTTCCGTTGCACATTTATATCCATCCGATTATGAAGGATATGAAACGTATATTGCTTTAGTAGACGACGAACAAAAGTTTGAGAAATTAATGGATCCTTATGTAGAGGAATACGCACAAGAGGAGGATGCTGTTGATCCGGTTGAGGTGATAAAAGAGTATGAAGCGGCAAAAGAAAATCCTTCGTAATAGACCGTATCTTACTTTCTTGGCTGTAATTAGAAATTAAATATAGGGATCAAACGAAAAACGATAAGAAAAACCCCCTGTCCCGGGGGTTTTTCATTAGTTCTTGATGAATTTTTCAACTAATGAGCTTGTTTTGTAATCGTTCAAATCAAGTTTCCATTGGTCGATGTCATTTTTCTTCATGTTGACTTCTACTGTTTCTTCAGAAGATGAAGGTCCTAATTTTTTGAACTCTTCTGGGTAGATCGAGAGTAAATATTTTTGTGCTTCATCATAAGACGCTGTACGGTTTTTGCTGTAGAACTCAGTCGCCTTTTCTTTTAAACGATCGACAAGAGGGCTTGCATCAATTGGTGTAAGGGTCACAGTCACAACGGCTTTATCACCACTGATGGCTTTTGTTTTTGTTGATACTTTTGATTTTTCAGCTAATGTTTCTTTTACAGCTTTTAGAAGCTTATCAAGGTTTTCGTCCTTCGCTGAGCTAGAAGAAATACCTGATGACGTGATGTAGCCTTGTTTGAATGATTTATCAAATTCGTTGACAACGGTTGATTTGTTATCACCTGTTAGTTTTTCGAACTCGTCGTTATTCTTACCAAAAATCATCACATCAATATAAGAAGAAAGGGCTTTTGCAGATGCTTGAAGTGTATCTGCTTTTTTCATTAAGTCTTTCCCTTTAATATCGAACTCTAGTGTTTTGTCATCTTTTTTAGAACCACTGCCTGGCTCTGTGTACACAAGCTGATAGTCTTTGTCTTTGTCAACAACATAGAAAAGACCGCCTTTTAATACTTTGTCTGCATTTAGAGAGCTTGAAGATAATACTTCGTTGTAGTCATCTGGAGAGATCGTAGACACCTGTGCATCATCTTGGTAAAGCGTGAAGTTGCTTTTATCAACATTTAGAGGCTCTTTGCTGATATTTTTTACAGATACGTTCACTTTTAGTACATACTGATCATCCTGTACAGATGTATCGTATTGAGGTGGTAACGTGTACTCAGCGCTTTCTACCTTTACCTCTGCTGCATCAAGGGATTTTGTATCTTTTTCTTTCGCAGCAGATTTTTCTTTTCCACCACTACAAGCAGCAGCGACAACAGTTACACACAAGATCAGAAGAAACAGGGATAATTTCTTTTTAAACATGACATGTTTTCCTCCTCGGGTTTATGATGAATTTCATTGGAAAGCTTTAGTTCATATCGTTCTTTTTGCACAAAAAGAAAAATACTGTATGTTTTTTACTGTAGAATGAAGCGAAAGTACTGTCAATACTTCAGTGCGTTTCAACGGCTGCACAGCTTCAAGTAGTAAAAATGACACTAAGTTGAGAGGAGAAACTTGTAATTTATGATGTGATATCTCCTGTAAAAACTCAACATTTTATATTTTAAGGTTTTGAGTCGGATTATTGAATAGGTTCAAATGACTGTTTTTGACGAAGGTGTAGCAATTAGAAGGATTTTTATGACTTGTAAATGAGTCTATAGTAATGAATATTTTTTCCTGTTATGTGTATGATCACTTGGTTTGTGTGTTGTTGGCAGAGAGACACATGTCCAGCAAAATGTTGAGGTGTTTAGACAGGCTCTCGACACTGAATGTGTCTTTTCCCGTCAAAATGGCAGTCATCTACACAGAAAGACCACATAAAATAAAAGAGAAACGAAATGGAGGTGGATGTATGGCAGTGGTAAGAGCGACAAGCTCTGATATTGATCTAATGGCCAGACTGCTGAGAGCGGAGGCAGAAGGTGAAGGGAAGCAAGGGATGCTGCTCGTAGGAAATGTGGGCATCAACCGGTTGCGTGCCAACTGCTCTGACTTTAAAGGGCTGCGTACGATTCCACAAATGATTTATCAGGAGCATGCATTTGAAGCGGTCACGCATGGTTATTTTTATCAGCGAGCACGAGAAACGGAAAAAGCACTAGCGCGGAGGAATATTAACGGAGAACGATTTTGGCCGGCAAAATTCAGCCTTTGGTATTTTAAACCGCCTGGAAATTGTCCACCGACTTGGTACAATCAGCCGTTTGTGGCAAGGTATAAGTCGCATTGCTTTTATCAGCCAACCGGTGAAACATGTGAAAATGTCTATAACACCTTTTAGCTTGATGAACAGCACAATCCTCTTAGTTAACGATTGCAGAGGGTTGTGTTTTTCCTTTTTTCAAAATGGGTAACCATTGTGTATCAACAAGATGAAGCACGTGATTGGAGGAGGAAATGAAGATGTATCAAGATTTAAAAGGAAAAACAGCCATTGTCACAGGTTCTTCAAAAGGAATCGGACAAGCCATCGCATTACGATTTGGACAAGAGCAAATGAATGTGGTTGTAAACTATAAAGGCGATGAAGATGGTGCTGAAGAAACGGTACAAGCCATTCAGCAGCGCGGAGGTCAAGCGGTGAAAGTACACGCAGATGTCTCCAAAGAGGAAGGAATTCAAGCCATCATGGATACAGCACTGGAGCATTTCGGTACAGTAGATGTGTTCGTTAATAATTCAGGCTTTAATGGCGAAGAAGCGATGCCGCATGAGATGACGCTTGAACAATGGCAAAAAGTCATTGATGTCAATATCACAGGCGCCTTTTTAGGAGCAAAGGCTGCGATCGCCTATATGATGGAGCATGACATCAAAGGGTCCATTTTAAATATATCCAGTGTCCATCAGGAAATACCGCGCCCGTTCAATGTTCACTATTCCACTTCCAAAGGTGGAATGAATATGATGACGAAGACGCTGGCTCTTGATTATGCGGAAGCAGGTATTCGGATCAATGCGATTGCACCAGGTACAATGGCGACCGAATCGAATGATGATTTGCAGGATGAACAGAAAAAACAAAAGCAGCTTGAAAAGATTCCGATGAGAGCCTTTGGCGAACCGAAGGAGATTGGGTCCGCCGCTGCATTCCTCGTATCTAAGGAAGCTTCGTATATCACAGGCACCACCTTATTTGTGGATGGAGGAATGACGCTTTTTCCTTCTCAAATCAATGATTAATACAAAAAGCATCCGCCCGATCAGCCGGCGGATGTTTTTTGTTCGTAGCGGTGTGCTGCTTTGGCTGGTTTGCCGAGCAGCAGCGGATACTTGCTCAGGAAGGAGATACACGGCACCATAAGCAGCAAAGTCCCGATCGTATAAAAGAGTGTCCAAGAGAGCTGCGCTGTATCCGCAATATTGATGCCAAGTCCATAATAAACAAATGCTTTCATAATATCGATGCCGGCAAACTGCAAGACAAGAATAACAATAGAATTTCGTCCGAGATACGTCAAAATAGGGGACGTTTTGAATTTAAAGCTTAAATAAATCACGGCAGCTGAACCGAGCAGTGCACATGCATAGAAAAGAAAGAGATCGCCATAGTCGTTAACGCGCATATCGACCCGTGAATTCAAGCTTTGCATGTAAGCCGTCAGTACAAGCAGACCTGTACATAGAAGAAGGGTTGGATCTGTTTTTAATTCCACAAACCATTGCTTTGCCAAAAATCCAATTGAATAAAACACAACAGCCGTCAAGGCGACATTGGCATTCCAAGGAAGACTTTGGTCTAAAAGCAATGTAGAGGCATATCCAGCACCTCCGCAAAAAACGGTCAGTAAGATCAGGACAGCAGGTTTCCCTTTTGTCAGACAGTGCATAAAGAAAAATATAATTTCCACTAAAAAGAGCGTCGTTAAAAACCAGATGGCTGGGTTATGCGTGAGTCTAGCTTCATCTGCATTGGATATAAAAATACCTGTAAACGGAACGAAAGGGTCAATATCCGTTTGTCCCTTAAAGGCAAAAAAACGAGTAACGGAGAACCAGAAAACATACGTAATGATGGAGAAATAGAGATAGGGTAAGAGTAAGCTCTTGGCTTTCTTCTGAATAAATGACAGAGCAGGGTGTGAGGATGATCGAAACATCATGCCTGATAGTAAAAAGAAAAGCGGCATATGAAAAGAGTAAATGAATTGCTTTAACGAATCTGGAATGGGCACATGCGCCATGACCACGAGCAGAATGCCGATTCCTTTAGCCGCATCGACCCAATCGAGTCTCTTTTTCATGGCCTGTCATCTCCTTCCTTCTAGCGTCGTAAACGATTCTTTAATGTGTACCTCTACTATATAAAAGGTACACCCCTTATGCGTTTACAGTTCGCTAACGATTAGAAGACACATTTGCGATCAGATGACAGACGGAAGGATTTTGACATCTTGATGTTACATTTCCCATTTTTTATGACAATGTAAAAAAAGAAGCCAAGGGGATTGGCTTCAAAATAATTCTGCGATTCGTTTGAAGGAGCGCTGTTTTTCTATCGGATCAAAAGAATTGTTTAGAATCATGATGTCATCCGTTTGATAGCGATCCATCAAGCTAAGTAATTGCTCTTTCACCGTTGCTTTTGAGCCGACAATCATCCGCTGGCGGTTTTGTAACACTTTTTTCTTTTCCTGCGTGGTGTAGTGATAGGCACTGGCTTCTTCTATAGAAGGTACGCGGCTGTCCAGTCCTTTTTCAACACGCAGCAGCCATAAATCTGTACTGCTGGCGATCCGGTCGGCCTCTTCATCTGTTTCACCACAGATGACAAAAACGCCAAACATAGCGTGAGGCTGCGTGGAAAAGACAGATGGAGAAAAGTGAGACCGATACGTCTCAAATGCTTGCTTGCCGCGTGCAGGGTGGATAAAGTGACCAAAAATATAGTTGATCCCAAGCTCCGCCGCCTGCATGGCACTATTTTCTCCTAGACCAAGCAGCCAAACCGGCGGATGAGCATCGACAAGCGGAGAAGCTTTGACTCCTGCATGCGGGTGCCCAGAAGGCAGGCTGTCTGATAAGTAATATAGAAGATCCTTCAGCTGGCGGTCAAACTGAGACAGGTCTTTATGCACGCCGTCCGTCAAAGCCAGTCTCGTCCTTTCAATCCCGCCTGGAGATTTTCCGACACCGATCTCAATCCGTCCAGGATAAAGAGCCTCAAGCTGCCGCGTGACCTCTGCTACTTTAAAGGGGCTGTACTGCGGAAGTAAAATGCCGCCAGACCCGGTACGTAAGGTTGATGTATGAGCAGCAATATGTGCCATTAATATTTCAGGTGCTGTACTAGCGAGCCCTCTTGTGCTGTGGTGTTCAGCAAACCAATAACGCTCATATCCAAGAGTTTCCGCAAGCTGAGCCAGCTGCGTTGTGTGAATCAATGTCTCTTGGGCTGTCTGACCTTTAGGAATAGCGACTTGATCTAATATGTGAAGTGATGGCATCATCAACATCCTTTCATCGACACGGTCAATGTTCTTCATCTCAAGTATAAAGAAATCCATGAATAGAAGGAAACGAAAGGGTTTATCTCTCGATCGCAAGCTTTTATATTTTCTATATCAACATATAAAACCAAGTGAAATGATGCCTGCACTTCGTTCATTCAGCTAGAGCTGCTTACCGGGAACATTCGACAATGTTTCACATGAAACACTTCATTTACGACATGAACCATTTTCAACATGGATCTTTCGTTAAAAAAATATCATCTGTTTGAAACCTATCTTGAACATAGATCGTATATACTAGTAAATAGAAAAAAGAGTAAGAGGCTCCAATGTCATATCATGAATTTTGTCGAATTTTCATGTATGATAATTTTAATAGGGTCCATCGCTTAATAAATAGATTTTTATTATGCTGGAGGAGTGATTGATTTGGCGATTACATTAGAAAAAGGTCAACGTATTGATTTAACAAAAGGCAAAGCAGGGCTAACGAATATTCTTGTTGGACTTGGCTGGGACCCTGTATCACAAGGCGGCGGATTTTTAGGAAAGCTGTTTGGCGGCGGAGGCGGCGCTGATGTTGATTGTGATGCTTCAGTGCTCATGCTGAAAAATGATAAGTTTACGGAAAATAAAGATTTGATTTATTTTGGCAACTTGAAAAGCAAATGCGGCAGCGTCGAGCATACAGGTGACAACCTGACTGGTGAAGGAGACGGAGATGATGAACAAGTCCTCGTCAACTTGAGCAAGGTGCCAGGCAATGTGAATAAATTGGTGTTTGTTGTGAACATCTATGATGCACTAAGAAGAAATCAACATTTTGGTATGATTCAAAATGCGTACATTCGCATCGTGGATCGTTCAAACAATCAAGAATTAGTGAAATATAATTTAAAAGATGAGTATGCAGGGAAAACATCGTTAATCGTTGGAGAGCTTTATCGTCATGAGAATGATTGGAAGTTTGCGGCTGTTGGAAACGGTACAAATGATGCGAAGCTTGCCGATATTACGAGAAACTATATTTAATCAGAAGGGAGAGATTCCTAGTGGGAATTTCTTTAGCGAAAGGTCAAAAAATTGATTTAACAAAAACGAATCCAGGTTTAACAAAAGTGGTCGTCGGTCTTGGCTGGGACGTCAATAAGTATGACGGCGGACATGACTTTGATCTAGACGCAAGTGTATTTCTTTTAGATGCAGCAGGTAAGGCAAGCTCTCCATCGGATTTTGTCTTTTACAATCAAACAACTGGCGGTGGCGGCAGTGTCGTACATACAGGCGATAACCGCACTGGTGAAGGAGACGGAGATGACGAGCAAGTCAATATCGACTTATCAGCTGTACCAGCGAGTATTGAGAAGATTTCATTTGTCATTACGATTCATGATGCGGAAGCGCGCAGTCAAAATTTCGGACAAGTAACGAACGCATATGTGCGTATTTTAAATGCGGCATCAAATGAAGAACTCATTCGCTACGATTTGGCAGAGGACTTCTCCATCGAGACAGCGATTATTGTAGGTGAATTATACCGTCATGGCGGGGAATGGAAATTCTCAGCTGTCGGATCGGGCTATCAAGGCGGACTTGCCCGCATTGCAACGGACTTCGGTTTAGATATCGGGTAACGGCTAGTTTCATATTTTCAAAGACAGGAGAGGTACGAATATGGCGATTCAGCTTTCAAAAGGACAACGTGTCGATTTAACAAAAACCAACCCAGGGCTGACGAAAGTGATGATCGGTCTTGGCTGGGATACGAATAAATATTCTGGTGGAGCCGAATTTGATTTGGACGCTTCGGCTTTCTTAGTCGATGCAAACAATCGTTGTCAGCAAGACACAGATTTTGTCTTCTATAATAACCTTCAGCACCCAAGCGGCAGTGTCACTCATACAGGTGATAACCGGACGGGCGAAGGAGATGGAGATGATGAGCAAATTCTCGTTGATTTCTCAAAAATTCCTGCTAACATTGATCGTATCGGAATTACAGTTACGATTCATGATGCAGAGACACGCAGCCAGAATTTTGGACAAGTCTCTAATGCGTTTGTTCGTGTTGTAAATGAAGAGGGCGGGGAAGAATTGATTCGCTTTGATTTAGGGGAAGACTTCTCAATTGAAACAGCTGTTGTGGTATGTGAGTTGTACCGCCACGGAAGCGATTGGAAGTTTAACGCCATCGGAAGCGGATTCTCTGGCGGACTTGCAGCTCTTTGTCAAAATTATGGGTTAGAAGTGTAAACGATAGAAACAAATCGATTCAAGTGGCGCTGCCAATGACTCATATGAGGGTCTTTTCCAAAGTGAGAAAGAAACAGCGGTCAAGAATAACAGCAGGCGAAAGCCTGCTGATGCTTCTACACTTATAGGAGGAAAACCAGTTGGATATTTTGAAACATATGTTGGACACCTATGCCTCGTTTTTTGATTGGCATATGTGGGCAGAGGTATTAACAAACCCTGTCTCTTGGGGGCTCATTGGGACCCTTGTTGTGCTTGAAGGATTGTTATCAGCAGATAACGCGCTTGTATTAGCTGTCATGGTGAAACATTTACCAGAAAAGCAGCGTAAAAAGGCATTAACCTACGGATTAATTGGCGCTTATTTCTTCCGTTTTCTATTCATTGGCGTAGGGATGCTGCTTATTAAGTTCTGGTGGATTAAGGTCCTCGGAGCTGCATATTTAGCATGGCTTGTCATTAAGCACTTCTGGTTAGGTGATGGCGATGACGAAGCGAAGGAATTGAAAAAAGAAGGCTGGATGGTTCGTGTATTTGGCGTGTTTTGGGCAACTGTTATTTCTGTGGAAATTATGGACCTTGCCTTCTCGGTGGACAGTATTCTTGCGGCATTCGCTGTATCTGAGGAAGTATGGATTCTGCTATTAGGCGGAATGCTTGGAATTCTCATGATGCGTACAGTGGCACAGTTATTCCTTGTCCTCATTGACCGTATTCCAGAGCTTGAGAATACAGCGTTTATTCTCATTGGAATTATTGCTATCAAAATGGGCTTAAGTGCTGCTCATATTGAAATTCCGCATGTCGCATTCTTTGCAATTATTATCCTAGCATTTATCGGGACGTTTATTGTTCATAAAATCAATAAGAAGAAACATCAAGATGTGACAAACGAAGCTGCGGCTTCAAAAGAAGAATAGGACGATCAAAAAGGAATGGAGTTGACTAGCGGCTCCATCCTTTTTTGAATCATCAGGTCATTTATTTTCTCTAAACAACAGGAGGTGGCACAGCATGCGGTATTTTCGATTTTTATCAGAGGCGAGGCAGCACGATCTTTTTTTCAAGCGGCCAGGGGCGATGCATCCACTGACACAGAGGCATGTTCTTGCGCATGCATTAGGTGCTACTTTGTATATGCCTGCGACAAGACAAGATATAGCAGATATGCTGCTGTCACAGAAATATGAAGCGCTTTGCTCTGTTGTATTTTGCTTGGAGGATGCCATCGGTGATCAAGAAGTGGACATGGCCGAACAGAATCTAGTGACACAATTGGCCAGTCTCAAAGAGAAAGTAACGCATGCTCCTGAAACGGCTGAACATTTGCCTCTTTTATTTATTCGAGTTCGTTCGCCGAAACAGCTGCTTAAAATGGCAGACTTGCTCGGTTCCTCTCTTCAATTACTTACCGGTTTTGTGTTCCCGAAGTGTTCAATTCATAATGCGAAGGATTATTTGGACAGTCTGAAACAGGCATCGTCCCAAACGCGGACAACACTTTATGGGATGCCCATTTTGGAAACACCCGATTTATTAGAAAAAGAAACAAGATATACGGTGTTGTCTGAGTTAAAGCAGATCTTGCTGAATGACGAGGAATATATTTTGAATATTCGCATTGGGGCAACGGATCTTTGTGGTTTGTACGGTATTCGCCGTGATCGTGACACGACCATCTATGAGATCAAATTGATTGCAGATTTAATCACAGATATCATCAATTATTTTGGGCGTTCCTTTGTAATATCTGGGGCTGTGTGGGAGCATTTTGGCCCTGCTCGAGAGGAACAAAAGCCATTCACCCGTGCGCTTTCTCATAGGAGCGGTGAACCGTCTTTATCTGAATTTGATGACGTACAAGGTTTACTCAAGGAGACAAAACTCGATGTGGCTAACGGCATTCATGGAAAGACGGTCATTCATCCAACACATCTTAAGCCGGTGCAAAGCATGTATGTTGTGACGAAGGAAGAGTATATGGATGCATTAAGCATTCTTGAACATGCAGACGGCACAGTTGGCGTAATGAAGAGTACCTTCTCTAATAAAATGAATGAAACGAAGCCGCATTACCGGTGGGCAGAGCACATTTTAATTAAGTCAGATATTTACGGGGTGTTTCATGAAAATAGAAGCTATATCGACATACTCACAGAAGCAGAAGCCGCATACGCTGAGCATCTTGGAACATATGGAAGTTGAGCTTGATCTCAAAGAAGGTGCGCTTCAGCTGGAAAAAGAGCATCTTTTTGACATGGCAGCAAGGGTGAACAAAAAAAGAGCCTTTTTATTCGTTAGTAAGGTGCTCGGTAAGCATATTCCTGTTCATCCAGTAAAACCGCTCCTTGTCTCGGGTCTTTTAGCCATGGCATATGCCCAAGAGCAAACAGGCAAGACATCTCCGCATCAAGACCTTTTAGTAGAAGCACTCAAGACGGATGACCACATGGCATTAACTAAAGCCTACGAAGTGCTCAAAAAGGAGAAGCTTTCAGCAGGAAAACAGCC
Organism: Bacillus sp. FSL R5-0431; assembly: GCF_038002985.1. Lineage (NCBI taxonomy): Bacteria > Bacillati > Bacillota > Bacilli > Caryophanales > Bacillaceae > Bacillus > Bacillus sp. FSL R5-0431. The sequence goes on from NZ_JBBOOG010000001.1 coordinate 296,810, forward strand.
GATCGTGATCGGCTTTGCAGAAACAGCAACAGCACTGGGGCATGGTGTGTATGACGTAATAGAAGGAGCATCTTACATCCATACGACACGTGAACAGCTGCTGGATCTTGATCCTTCATTGGTATTTGAAGAAGAGCATTCGCATGCGACGGATCAGCTTTGTTATGCAGACGAAGCATTACTTCGCACAGACCGTCCCATCGTGCTAGTAGATGATGAAGTCACGACAGGCCGTACGAATATCAATATCATTCGGGACCTTCATGCAAAGCATCCGCGGCATTCTTACACGATTCTTTCTATTTTGGACTGGCGGACTGAGGAGCACGAGAAAGCCATGTGTGAGCTTGAAGAGGAGCTTGGTATTCACATCACATCATTGTCTTTATTAAAAGGGCAAATGGTCTTTCGGGGCAAAACGCTGGATGAGCCAGCTTATTCGTATGAGATTGCTGAGCAAAAGGATCTGCCAAGTCTCTCTGTTCACTCTCTTCAATCTTTCTTTAAGCACGAGCCGTATGCACTTTCTTATGCAGCAAATTCGGCAGGTCATTCGCCATATATACATGAAACGGGCCGTTTGGGTTTAAACGCAGCAGATACGGCAGCCATCGACCAAGCAGCTGCAGAGGCTGGGCTGAAACTGAAGAAGGAACGCAAAGGAAAGCAGACACTTTGTTTAGGAACAGGTGAGCTGATGTATGTGCCGATGAGACTGGCTGCACATATGGGAGAAGGCGTTCTCTTTCATTCAACGACGAGAAGCCCAATTCACCCTGTTGAAAAGGATGGATACGCTGTTCAAAATGGGTTTACCTTTGTGAGTCCAGAGGATGCCCGAATTCAGCACTACGTGTACAACATACCAAAAGATCAATACGATGATGTATTTCTCTTTTTTGAGAAAAAGGTCTCTCAGGAGGCATTGCGTCCGCTTGTTCACTTATTTGCCGAGCGGCATGTGAAGCATGTGCATATTGTGACTTTATCAGACGAGGTGAAGGTGAATGGCTAATGTGTATACAAAGATGGGAAGCTATCCAGAGCAGGATGTAACCTTCTTACTCAAAGATTTATCATCCATTGAGATGGAGAAAAGTACAGAAGAGCGGGAGCGTTCGATTCAGCGCGGTGCGCATTATTCAGAAATGCTGCCGATTGAGTATAAACCAACGGAATCTTATATGGATTTATTCTATCAATCTCTGAAAGAAAGTAAGGAAAAGGTAGCAGAAGCAGTAGCTGTGGTAGCAGAACAGATTGTGAAAAAGCGAGGCTTCCAAACGGTTCTTTGCAGTTTGGCAAGGGCGGGAACGCCGATCGGGGTGCTCATCAAACGATATATTCGAAAGACATATGGTCTTGAACTGCCTCATTACAGCATCTCTATTATTCGTGACCGAGGAATAGATGAGAATGCGCTGCATTATATGCTCAAAGAACATCCGGGCTTTGAGGTTGCCTTTATTGATGGATGGACCGGAAAAGGTGCGATTTCGAGAGAGCTCCAAAAAGCTGTGATTGATTTTGAAAGAAAGTATGATATTCGTCTTTCTAGTGAACTGGCTGTACTAGCTGACCCTGGCTATTGTACAAATGTCTACGGAACGAGAGAGGACTTTCTCATTCCAAGTGCCTGCTTGAATTCGACGGTATCTGGACTTGTCAGTCGAACGGTACTAAACAACCGCTGGATCAGTGCCGATGATTTCCATGGGGCGAAGTATTATGAAGAGCTGCTTGATGAGGATGTGTCCAATCTGTATGTGGATACAATTGAAGAAGCATTTTCTAGCCTCGAACCAAATGTACGAGAGAAAGCAGAGACCATCCTCACACAGGGAATGCCTGCGGACTGGCGGGGGATGGCGTCCATTGAAGCGATCGGTCAGGAGTTTCAAATTAAAAATACCCATTTGATTAAGCCGGGTGTTGGTGAGACGACCCGTGTGCTGCTTAGAAGAATCCCTTGGAAAATCCTGATTCAGCCTGGGTCTCAGGAGAAGCTGAAGCATATTTTGCTTTTGGCAGAGGACAGAGACGTTCCTGTCATTGAATATGCCAATATGTCCTATACGTGCTGTGGGCTCATTCGTCCGCTGGAGCAGACGTCATGAAGACAAGTGCGTTTGCTAGTGATTTAGACCGGACACTGATTTACTCACATCGAGTGCTGGATCAGTATGAGTATGAAGGAGATTATGATTTAGTTGAGGTGCTGGATGAACGGCCGCTTTCCTATATGTCGGTTGAAACGAAAAAATCCTTGCAGACTATCCATCAACTGGGCTGGTTCATTCCAGTGACGACAAGAACGACCGCTCAGTATGAACGGATCACCTTCTTTCAGCAAAAGCTCAAACCGGAGTATGCCGTTACGACAAATGGGGGCTGTATCCTTCATCACGGCAAGCCGCTTGAGGATTGGCAGGTTATTGTTGATGAGAGGCTCAAAGCGTGTATGTCAGTCAGAGAGATGCTGAAAGCCATCTCCGACCTTCCAGTTGCGGCATGGGTGAAGCGTACCCGGACAGCAGAGGGGAAATTTCTTTATTTGATTATGAAAGATGAGTATTTGTCTCACATTCCACTTGCTGAATTGAAGCTGTGGGGCGAGGAGAGAGGCTGGCAGGTGTCTCTTCAAGGACGGAAGCTTTATTTTATTCCGGAGCCGCTGAATAAGTGGGATGCTGTTGCTTTTTTAAAGGAACGGCTGGAGCTTGAATATGTATATGGTGCAGGCGATTCCCTTTTAGATGCAGTTCTTATTCGTCAGGCGGATATGGGCTTTGCCCCAAGGCATGGAGAAGTGCTCGACTTTGACCCACTACTTGAGCCGACAGCAGCATCGGGCATGGCAGCAGCAGATGAAATCACCGCTTGTGTCATGAAGCAGATGACGACCGTAAAAAAGCCTTCGATTCGATAGCAGAAGTAGAAGGGTGAATGATATGATAGTAGTAGCTTTCGAGAAAATATAGGAGAAAGGAAGGAGCGGCGTGAGTTATAAAGAAATCGATGTCAACCATACACGGGCGGAGCAGGAAGCCTGGAAAAACGTGCTGAAAAAGCCGCTCCCTGAAAGAGACGGTTATGTAAAGGACGAGCATACATTGTCCTTGCCGCGTCTCGCCGTCCGGGTCCTTGGAACTCCGCATGATGCAACCGATTATTTTATTTATTTACATGAATTATATGAAACAGATGGTGTTCATATTTTAAGTGAAACGCTCAATCGTCATATTGAGCCGGAGCATTTTCAAGCGCTTCAACGCATTCATTTGATTAACCAAGAAGAAAAGGGATTGTCCGTGAATCGCTTTGTGGCTTTTTTAGATGGTGAACAGCTGATTGTACGCCATCCAAACCCTGTGATGAACCGGCATATCCGCCTTTCATTGATCAAGGTGTTTGAGCATTTCAAACAGATGCATGAGGGTGGATTTCAGCATCCCGATTTCCGCCGGGTTCTGCTGGATGTAGTGAAGTTTTCAAATAATCATCTAGGTCCATGGCTGAAGGAAGCCAATATAGAAGAAAAAATGCCGGCTGTCATTTGGTATGGAGAGGCGAATAAAAGTCAGCTTTATTTTCTTTACTATGTCATGCTGATTGGCTGTGATGTTGTGCTATTTCATCCAGAGGGCGAGGATTCGTTCCGCGAATTAGATCCAGAAGAAAAGCTGACTTTTATTGATCAGTATCCGGGAAATTCAAAGCTTGAACCGTTCCCTACTGAAAAGCCTGAGAGGAAATCAACGGTGGCGTACCGCTCGACAAGAGAGCTTGAAGAGGTGCTCCACACGGAAGATTCAATGCTGTATAAGCCGTGGCAATTCAGAGATCATACCCCTCATTCCATTACGCTGAAGACAACGTATGATGAGCTGTTTTTAATTGCAAAGGAACGTTCCTTTATCCGCCCTAATTTTCAAGCAGACCGGGACACGATACAGATTCCGAATCTCTTTGCGAAAATGATGGGGGTCACACGAGACAAGCGTGAATACTGGGATCGTATCCACACATTAATGGAAGGGAAAGAGACGAAGACCATTCGCCATTTTCCTTTTACGAAAGAAGTGTCTTCGAATTATCAATTTCATTATCAGCATGCCCTTTCGTCTGCTGGAGAGATTGATCCTGAATTATTAATGAAAAGCAATGTATGGCAGTTTTCTCATCTATATGAGGGCGCGCAGCGTGCGATAGCAGAGGCGGTATCTCGAATCTGTCAGCATCCAAAGCTATTAAAAGAAGGCAATGAGACCGAATTAGATGTCCGTATTTATTTATTCAAACAGATACTGCATATCGGCCAGGAGCTCATTGAACTCATTCAAACCTTTGATTATGCACAAACCGTACCGAAAGTGATTTTATACCATACGGAATATAATGGTGAGCTGACTCGTTCTGATGCGGCTGCCCTCATTTTCCTAAACGAAATGGGGGTGGATCTCTTCGTGTATCATCCGGCGGGATACCAGTGTATCGAGCGGTATATAGATGACCAATTATTTGATACCCATTGGCTTGATGAGATGGTCATGAATCAGGAGTTTAAAGAGCCATCCATCGTCAGAAAGTTATTTCAATCCATTAAAAATCGATAAGGAGATCAAAGCTTATGACAAATACAAACGGAAATGACATCATTTCAATTGATAAAGAGGAAATCTCCATTGAGAAGGCAGACGATATCCGCGTTCAGCTTCGAAATGAACCAGAAGTGCAAAATATTGCGAGACAGATCGATGCGAAAAATCAGCTGGAGCTGCTTGAATACGGAAAGCAGCCGGCCGTTGAAATCTCTAAGTTCTCTGATCGTATTCTTTCGATGATGCGTTCAACAAGTGTCACTGACTCAGGAACGATGCTGACGCAGCTTGGAAAAATTATGGATCGTTTTGATAAAAATGATTTTGACGAGCCAAAGGGTGGTTTGTTATCAAAAATCTTTAAACGCGGCGGCAGCATGATTGAAAAGATTTTCAGTAAATATCAAACGCTCGGTGCAGAGATTGAAAAAATTAATGTAGAAATCAGTAAATATAAAGACGAAATGACCAAATCGACTGTGACGCTTGAAGAAATGTATGAGCATAACATTCAATACTATATGGAGCTTGAAAAGTATGTTGTTGCAGGTCAAATGAAAATCGAAGAATTAAAGCAATTGGTTCCTTCTTATGAAGAAAAAGCGGCTAGTGGAAACCAGCTGGCACAAATGGAGCTTGATACACTTCGTAACGGCATTCAAGCATTGGAAGAGCGTGTATATGACCTTGATATGGCACGGATGGTGGCTCTTCAAACGGCACCGCAAATTCGTTTGCTGCAGCGTGGGAATACGAAATTAATCGGTAAAATCAACTCTGCGTTCATCATCACCATTCCAATTTTTAAAAATGGGATCATTCAAGCTGTTACAGCGAAGAGACAAAAGCTTGTGGCTGATTCAATGAGTGAGCTGGACAGAAGAACAAATGAAATGCTGAAACGAAATGCTGAAAACATCTCAAGTCAAAGTGTGGAGATTGCCAAATTGTCTGGACGTCCAAGTATCGACATTGAAACGATCGAATCTTCCTTTAATACGATTGTACAAGGGATGAAAGAGACGAAACAGATCGAAGAAGAAAACAAACGATTACGCGAAGATGGAACAAAACGTATGCTTGAATTGCAAGATAATATTAAGCGGGCTGCCCTAGAGTCCTAAAAAATAAGCTGTCTGTAACTAAAGTTGCAGGCAGTTACTCATGAATTTTATTAAAATTTGAAGAAAAAAGGTTTTTATGTGACCATTTTCGGGTAAATCCTGTTCAGGGGAATGGTTCACCCATGTTTGAAAAAGTCCGCTATAGTGAGGATTCGAGTTATTTTTTAGCACAATTAGGAATTTCCAGTAAAATATTGTCTGATGAGAGGAAATACCCCGTAAAATATGTAGTTTATGAAGCATTCTATAGGATTTACGAGTAATACGGCGTATAAACTCTAATCACCAGACCTCTATATGGAATTCATACATATTGTGCGGAAATAAGCGAATTCTAAAGATTGTTCGCATCATAACGCTTATGTTACGGTTATAAAGATGCTAATTTGGAGGGAAAATATGAATTCTGAAGAGAGAACTATCAAAATCAAGATAAATAATGTATCTAAAATTTTCGGTAAAAATGCTAAAAAAGCATCTCAAATGCTTGGAAAAGGGAAAACAAAAAGAGAGATCCTAAAAGAGACCGGCGCAACAGTTGGTGTCAATCGAGCAAATTTTGATGTGTATGACGGCGAGATATTTGTCATCATGGGGCTATCAGGGAGCGGAAAGTCCACACTTGTGCGGCTGCTAAATAGGTTAATCGAACCAACCTCCGGAGAAATATTTATTGATGGGGATATGATAACAAATATGTCAAAGGATCAATTGCGTGAAGTCAGACGGAAAAAGATCAGCATGGTCTTCCAAAACTTCGCATTGTTCCCCCACCGTACGATTCTTGAGAACACAGAGTACGGTCTTGAATTACAAGGTGTAGACAAAGAAGAGCGCCGCTCAAAAGCGCTTGAATCCTTAAAGCTTGTTGGACTTGAAGGCTTTGAAGAACAGTACCCAAACCAATTAAGTGGCGGGATGCAGCAGCGTGTTGGATTGGCACGTGCATTAGCAAATGACCCTGACATTTTATTAATGGATGAAGCATTCAGCGCACTCGATCCATTAATTCGTAAAGATATGCAGGATGAATTGCTTGAGCTTCATACATCTGTAGGAAAAACGATCATTTTCATTACCCATGATTTAGATGAGGCGCTTCGGATTGGCGACCGCATTGTGCTCATGAAGGACGGAAATATCGTTCAAATCGGAACACCAGAAGAAATCCTGATGAACCCATCGAATGAATATGTTGAACGTTTCGTTGAAGATGTCGACCTTTCTAAAGTATTAACCGCTGGTCATATTATGAAACGTGCAGAAACAATTCAGATCGACAAAGGGGCACGTGTTGCGCTCACGCTCATGAAAAACCTTGGGATTTCGTCTATCTATGCAGTAGATAAGAAAAAGCATTTATTAGGTGTTATTTCTGCACAAGCTGCGAAAAAGGCGGCAGAAATGGGAGCGTCGCTTGAAACAGTTCTCGATAAAGAATTCACGACAGTATTGGAATCTACGTATTTGACAGAAATCTTTGACGCAGTGTCTGATGCAGCAAACATTCCGATTGCCGTTGTCGATGAGAAAAACAGAATGAAGGGTATTGTGGTCAGAGGTGCATTAATTGGTGCGTTATCAGGTAATGATGAGTATATCAACATGTCTTCTAACAAACTTGAGGAAATTAAAACACAAGAGCCTTCTGCACAGGAGGTAGAATAAGATGTTTAGTATGAGTGATTTACCTAGAATTCAGTTCGCGGATTACATTGATCGATTTGTTGACTGGTTAACATTAACGTTTGGTGGTTTCTTTGATGGCATCACAAATGGATTAGCAGGCACAGTAAATGGAATTGTGGCAGCACTTGGTGTGATTCCATCTATTATTTTAACCCTTATTTTTGCCGGCATTGCCTGGTGGATCAGTACAAGAGGAGTTGCTCTTTTCACACTTATTGGATTTTTGCTGATCGACTATTTAGGCTACTGGCATCCAATGCTACAAACACTTGCGCTCGTTTTGACAGCTGTGGTCATTTCCATCGTGATCGGGGTTCCGATCGGTATTTGGGCATCACAGAAGGAAACTGTGCGTAAGATTGTAACACCTATTTTAGATTTAATGCAGACAATGCCTGCATTCGTTTATCTATTACCAGCAATCTTCTTCTTTAACATTGGCGTTGTGCCTGGGGTTGTGGCATCAGTTATTTTCTCCATGCCGCCAACGATTCGTATGACGATTCTCGGTATTAAACAAGTACCAGCTGATTTAATTGAAGCAACAGAAGCATTTGGTTCAACGACATTCCAGCGTTTATTCAAAGTTCAGCTTCCACTTGCAACAAAAACCATCCTAGCTGGTATTAACCAAAGTATCATGCTTGCTCTATCAATGGTCGTCATTGCGGCAATGGTAGGTGCTCCAGGACTTGGTTCGGAAGTATATAGTGCGGTAACGCAGCTGAAAACAGGAATTGGTTTTGAAGCAGGTATTGCCATTGTGATTGTGGCGATTACACTCGACCGTATTACACAAAACATTAAAACGAAAAAAACCAGGGGGAATGCTTAATGTGGAAAAAGTCTCTCTACATTGGGATGACCGCCCTGCTTGTCTTTTTACTAGCCGCTTGTGGCGTGAAGTCAGATTCAAATGCGAGTGCAGCACAGCAGGTGAATAAAACCATTATCGGCATTGATCCGGGTTCAGGGATTATGGCGCTAACGGATCAAGCGAAAAAGGATTACGGCTTAGAGGATTGGACGGTTGTGTCTGCATCAAGTGCAGCTATGACCGCAACGCTCAAGAAATCTTACGACCGTAAAAAGCCAATTATTATCACTGGCTGGAATCCACACTGGATGTTTACTCGCTATGATTTAAAATATTTAGAGGATCCAAAGAAATCTTACGGTGAAGCGGAAGAGATTCATACGATTTCACGTAAAGGTTTTGCAAAAGATCAGCCGGAAGCAGCCAAAATGCTTAGTCAATTTAAATGGTCTCAAGATGACATGGGCGAAGTCATGATGGATATCCAAGATGGTATCAATCCAAAGGATGCCGCCGTTAAATATGTGAAAAAACATAAAGACCAAGTAGCGAAATGGACAAAAGGCGTGAAAAAGTCGAATGGTGACAAAGTCAATCTTGCCTACGTTGCGTGGGATAGTGAGATTGCAAGTACCAATGTTGCTGCAGAAGTACTGCGTGAGCTCGGATTTGAAGCGACCTTGACTCAGGTGGAAGCGGGTCCGATGTGGACAGCAATTGCAACTGGAAGTGCAGATGCCTCATTATCTGCTTGGCTGCCAAATACGCATAAAACGTATGCAGCGAAGTTTAAAGGGAAATATGATGATCTAGGCACAAGTATGAAAGGTCTTCGCATGGGGCTAGTTGTTCCGACATATATGAAGAACGTCAACTCGATTGAGGATTTGAAAAAATAGCCTATAGTGATGAGGTTCCCTTATAATAGAAGGGAGCATATGAAAAAGCAGTCTGCTCAAAAAGCGGCTGCTTTTTTCTTATATAAGGATGGTGGACGAGTTGTCGATGATGGATAAGCCAATCATGATTTTCCTGCATGGCGGAGGAGTCAGCAGCTGGATGTGGCAGGAGCAGATGGAAACATTCAAGGAATCGTATGAATGCTATACGCCTGATCTGATTGGTCACGGGACAAGAGCAAATGAACAGTCATTTTCCATGCGAGAAAGCGCTCTTGAAGTCATCTCGTGGTTCAAGCAGCATGCGCACGGCCGTAAAGTGATACTCATTGGATTCTCTCTAGGTGCACAGGTTGCCGTTGAAGTGTTATCGAATGAGCCTGATATCGTAGACATAGCCGTCATCAACAGCGCTCTTGTGATGCCGCTGCCATGGCTTTACTTGATGGTGAGACCTCTTTTACCTCTTACGTATCCATTATTAAAGAAAGATTGGTTTATCCAGCTCCAAGCTGAAAAGATGGGGCTTCCAAACGATGTACTGAATGACTATGCGGCGGATTCGAAGAGTTTGCAGAAGAAAACCCTTCTGACGATGTTTCAAGAAAATCTCCATTACAAGCTCCCAGACACGTTTCAACAAGCGAAGGCACGGATTCTTGTCACAGTGGGAGAAAAGGAAAAAGGTATCATGAAACGGTCAGCAAAGAAAATAACGACATCACATCCGAAGGCAGCAGGTGTCGTCGTTCCTGATATTGGACATACATTTACGTTTGAAAAGAAAGAACTGTTTATTGATATGATTCAATCCTTTATAGAAGAGCGTGCGTTACCAGTGGAATTAAAGGAAATCAAGTAGCCGGAAGTGAAGACAGGCATAAAAGAGGCAGTTAGATCTTAGAACCTATATGATATAGGCATAAAACGCTTACAGATGAGCTGCAGTCTGACTGAAAGCTCATGAGCCGTAGAAGGAGGAGCTATGAGTAAAAACTATATCATATTCGGTGCGAGTCAAGGATTAGGGGATGCTTTTGTAAAAGGTCTTCCTTCAAGTGGAGATACAGTTTGGATTGTGTCTCGAAGTGAACCGAGCAGTTTGAACATAGATGACGGTGTACATAGAATTTGGCTGAAAATTGATTTATCAAGCCAAACCCACATCCCTTTTATGCTCGAAGCATTGGAGAATCAAACCATTGATGTTCTCATCTATAACATTGGTTTATGGGAAAAACGAGGCTTTGAAGATGATTATTCATTCGATCACGATCAGCCAGAGGATATCGCTCATTTAATCAATGTGAATGTCACCTCTACGATTACTTACATCCAAGCACTGCTTCCGCACGTAAGGAAATCGGAGAATGGAAAAATCATCGTGATTGGCTCAACGGCGGGACTCGATCATACAAACCTGCCGCAAGTTTCTTTTGTCGCATCTAAATTTGGCTTGCGCGGAATTGTGAATGCACTGAGAGAGCATGTGAGAAAAGATAAAATATCCGTCACCTGTATCAATCCAGGAGAGCTGGCGGCAGAGGTTCCATATGAAGATGGAGCCGAAAAAGCCATCACTCTATATGGTGAAACGAGAATCCCTGTACAGGATTTTGTAGAGCTTGCGAGATGTGTGATTCATTTATCAAGGGTATCCTGTGTAAAAGAAATCAACGTCCCAGCCATGACAGATTTGAATGCATAATATAAAGCAGACCACCCGTTTAAAGAAAAAACGGGTGGGTTTTTGATTTTATGATGAATGCTGCTGAAGGGTTTGATAGACAGCTTCCGTCAAGATCTCAATGCCGGTAAAGATAGCAGAGCGGTCGAATGTCATATAAGGATGATGTAGACCGGGCTCTAGATCACAGCCTAAACCAAGCATCGTGGATTTGATATGCGGAACCTTTGCTGCATAAAAGTGAAAATCCTCTCCGCCTGTCGTGACGATCGGGGGATCGAGGTGCTCTTTGCCTAAAATCTGTTCAATTGCATGAGACATGATCTGGACAGCTTCCTCATTTAAGGTTGCGGCAGGCAGACGGTGATCGGTTGAAAGTGTAATGGAAGCGCCAAAGGCATCCGCTACAGCATGTACGGCTCTTTCAATTTCTTTTTCTAGTTCATCCATCACATCATTTGTTTGTGCCCTGACATCTAATGTAAAAGAAGCTTTGCCAGGGATGATGTTTGAACTGCCTCCGCCAGCATGTAGGTTGGTCATTTTTACAGAATGTGCAACTCTTGGGTCGACATGGATATGCGCGAGTCTCTGCACGAGGGTAGAAGCCACTTCAATGACGTTGACCCCAAGATGCGGGCGTGCACCGTGGGCTTCCTCTCCAATAATTGTGCCGATGTAATGATTACTCGATCCATGCAAAATGGCAGGTGCACAGCGTCCGTTTAATGTTTCTTGAATTGGGCGCACATGCACTCCGTATAAGTAATCAACGTCTGCTAACACACCTTTTTCAATCATTTTCAGCGCGCCGCCGCCTTTTTCCTCAGCAGGCTGAAAAATGAAGCGGATGGTGCCGTTCGGGAGCTCCTTTTCCTTTAATGCCATGAAGGTGCCGAGAGCCATTGTCATGTGTGCATCGTGACCACATGAATGATTGGGTTGAAACTCACCATCTACTTCCTGCCAAAGTGCATCAATATCGGCTCTCACAGCGACCACTGGTGCGCCTTCTCCCATTTCACCAATTACTCCTGTACAGTCGTCAAATGTTCGAGTCTCGCAGCCCATTTTTTTTAATATGCCTTCAAGATAAGCCGTCGTATTCGTTTCTTCCCAGCTTATTTCTGGGTGGGCGTGCAGGTGTTCAAAGATGTCTGTCACGGTCTGTTGCATTTCGTTTGTCAAAGTTGTCATGAGTAGCCTCCTTGCTGACAGAAAATCTGTCAAAACATTCTTTTAGTGAAATAATATTGATCTTAAATATCATCAGTGTTTATAATATAACACATCATTTGATTATTCAGAAAATTAAGTGAAATTCCGATCGGGACAAAGGGGTTTTGACACATGAAAACAGCGGCAGTATCAGCACCAGAGAAACAAAAACGAAAACTTCAAATGCCGGATGCGTATGTTCTCTTATTTATCATTGCGCTCATTTGTACCATTGCAACGTATTTTGTACCAGCGGGTGAGTTTGACCGAAAGACATCAGGGGAAATCACAACAGCTGTTCCTGGCAGCTATCACCGCATTGATCAATCACCCGTAAGTCCCGTTGGCTTTTTTACAGCCATTCAGGAAGGGATGGTAGGGTCCTCTTCTATTATTTTTCTCATTCTATTTACTGGCGGAACCATTGCCATTTTGGAGAAAACAGGTGCCATTAACGGAATGATTCACCATGTCATCAGCAGGTTTCAAACGAAGCAATTATTGTTTATTTGTATTGTTGGAGGATTATTTTCGGTGCTTGGAACGACCGGCATTGTCGTGAACTCTGTTATAGGATTTATTCCAATCGGGATTATTGTGGCAAGGTCCTTGAAATGGGACGCTGTGGCAGGAGCAGCGGTCATTTACATCGGCTGTTATGCTGGATTTAACGCAACCATTTTGTCTCCATCTCCACTGGGTTTATCTCAAACGATTGCAGAGCTGCCGATCTTTTCTGGGATTGGCCTGCGTGTCATTATTTATCTTTGTTTTCTTATATCTAGTATTGTGTACATCTATTTATATACAAGACGCCTAAAGAATAAAGAGAAGGGAAGTCTTCTTGGTGACCAATGGTTTCCTGCGAAGGGGCTTGGCGGATCTGATGCAGAATCTGTGGACAAGCCTGCATTTACCGGCAGACATAAGCTGATTTTAGCGGTGTGCGGATTGTCTCTTGGGGGCTTCTTATATGGCGCGCTTCAGCTTGGCTGGACCGATAAGGAAATGGCAGGTGTGTTCATTTTTATGGCCATTGCTGCTGGATTGCTTGGCGGATTAGCAGCCAATGATATTGCGAAAACATTTATTGTCGGCTGTCAAAGCCTTGTGTACGGCGCACTCATTGTCGGAATGGCACGCTGCATTTCTGTCATTTTAGAAAACGGTAAGCTGCTTGATACAGTGGTAAATGGCTTGGCGAGTATGCTGACAGGATTTAGTCCAATTGCTGGTGCGATTGGGATGTATATTGCGAGTGCACTTCTTCACTTTTTGATTTCATCAGGATCAGGAGAAGCGGTTGTCTTTATTCCAATTCTAGCGCCGCTGGCTGATTTAATGGGCATCACAAGACAGGTAGCTGTTGAAGCGGTTATGCTTGGCGAAGGGGTGGTCAACTGTATCAATCCGACGTCAGGTGTGTTGATGGCTGTGCTTGCTGCAAGTGGTATTCCTTATGTGAAGTGGCTGCGTTTTATGGTGCCGCTTGCGCTCATTTGGTTTGTCATTGGTCTTGTCTTTATTTGTATCGGCGTTATGATCAACTGGGGACCTTATTAAACATGTATAAAGCTGCTGACAATTGTTTGGCAGCTTTTTTCTTGTGGAAATATGCATGGAGACAGCGCTTTGAAAGCACAATAAGTGTGTTCACAAATTCGCTACATATTTTTTTTGAGCAACCCCCTTGCAAAAGTTTGTGAAGTGTTGCACAATAAGAATGTGAAATACTTCACAAATGAAAAACAACCTAGTTTTACTCAGGAGGATGAGATAAATGACAAACGAAAAAGTAAACAAAGTAGCACTTATTGGAGCAGGTTTTGTAGGCAGCAGTTATGCCTTTACATTAATAAATCAAGCGATCACAGATGAATTGGTTGTCATCGATTTAAATCAAGATAAAGCAATGGGTGACGTCATGGATTTAAACCACGGGAAAGCATTTGCTCCGCATCCTGTGAATACATGGTATGGAGATTATGAAGATTGTAAGGATGCAGACATTGTATGTATCTGTGCTGGTGCGAACCAAAAGCCAGGTGAAACGAGACTTGACCTTGTTGAGAAAAATTTAAATATATTTAAAGGCATTGTAGACAATGTGATGAAAAGTGGATTCGATGGTATTTTCTTAGTCGCCACGAACCCTGTTGATATTTTGACATATGCCACTTGGAAATTCAGTGGCCTGCCAAAAGAGCGAGTGATTGGCAGTGGAACCACACTTGATACTGCAAGATTTAGATACATGCTCAGTGAGTACTTTGAAGCAGCGGCACACAATGTGCATGCGTACATCATTGGAGAGCATGGGGATACAGAGCTTGCTGTATGGAGTCATGCGAATATCGGAAGTGTACCCATTACAGAATTAATGAAGAGAAATGATCAATACAAACAAGAAGATTTAGATGAGATGATGGAAAATGTCCGCCATGCCGCTTACCAAATCATTGAGAAAAAAGGCGCCACTTACTACGGCGTAGCGATGAGTTTGGCCCGCATTACAAGAGCGATCCTGCACAATGAAAACAGTATTTTGACCGTCAGCACTTACTTAGATGGAGAGTATGGAGCAGAAGATGTCTACATTGGTGTACCTGCCCTTGTGAATCGAAATGGCGCAACAGAAGTGATGGAGCTTGCCCTTAATGATACAGAAAAAGAACAATTCGCACACAGTGTGAATGTGTTAAAAGAGATTTTGGCTCCTCATTTTTAATCAAAAGCAACCTATCTGAGCAGAAAAGGATGAATCACTATGTGGCAGCAAATATATAATCCGTTTGGTAATGAGTTCGTGAGTGCATTGGTAGCAATGCTCCCAATTTTGTTTTTCCTGCTTGCATTAACCGTATTTAAGTTAAAAGGTGTTTTAGCCGCTTGTTTTACCTTAATCGTCAGCTTTGTAACAGCTGTTTTCTTCTTTCATATGCCAATTGAAAAGGCATTATCTGCTGTGCTGCTCGGTATATCTAATGGACTGTGGCCGATTGGATATATCGTCATCATGGCGGTGTGGCTCTATAAAATTGCTGTGAAATCTGGTAAATTCGATGTCATTCGTTCTAGTATTGCAGGAATCTCTCAAGATCAACGTCTTCAGCTCTTATTAATTGGTTTTAGTTTTAACGCATTTTTAGAGGGAGCCGCTGGGTTTGGTGTACCGATTGCGATCAGTGCTGCTCTCTTAACAGAGCTTGGGTTTAAACCGCTGAAAGCTGCGATGCTCTGCTTAATTGCCAATGCTGCATCTGGCGCATTTGGTGCTGTGGGTATCCCAGTCATTACAGGGGCGCAAATGGGCAATATGACGCCGCTTGCGTTATCTCAAACCCTTGTGTATACGATACCGTTTATTTCATTCTGTATTCCGTTCCTCCTCATTCTCATTGTGGACGGATTCAAAGGGATTAAAGAAACGCTCCCTGCCTTGCTTGTTGTAAGTGGAAGCTATGCCATTTTACAAGCTGTCACAATGGTGACAATGGGTCCTGAGCTTGCCAATATTATTTCAGCCTTAGCAAGCATGGGCATTTTGGCTTTATTTCTTCGAAAATGGCAGCCGAAACACATTTATCGTGAAGAAGGAGCACCAGCCATTGAACAGAAACAAACGTATCGCGGCATTGAAGTGCTGAAAGCATGGTCTCCGTTCTATATTTTAACCGCCGTTATTACGGTATGGAGTCTGCCAGCATTTAAAGCATTGTTTGCTGCAGGAGGCCCGCTCAACTGGACGACGATTTTAGTGAAGATGCCGTTTTTGCATCAGCAAATTGTGAAATTACCACCAATTGCACAAACAGAAACACCCATTGATGCGATCTTTAAAATTGATGTCATCAGTGCAACGGGTACTGCCATTCTGATTGCGGTGATGCTGACAGGTTTGTTTAGCAGACATATTACATTAACAGAAGGAGCTGCCTGCTTAAAAGCATCAGTGAAAGAGCTTTGGGTACCTGTTCTCACCATTTGTTTTGTCATGGGCTTTGCCAACTTGGCGAACTTCGCTGGACTAAGTTCAGCCATTGGGCTTGCACTTGCCAAAACAGGCGATTTGTTCCCGCTTGTCAGCCCGGTGCTTGGCTGGATCGGGGTGTTTATTACAGGATCTGTCGTGAGTAACAACGCCTTATTCGGCAACCTTCAAGCGGTCACTGCTTCTCAAATCGGCTCACAGGCAGGTTTGTTAATCGGGGCAAATACAACTGGCGGGGTCATGGCAAAATTAATTTCTCCACAATCCATCGCCATAGCTACAGCAGCTGTTGGAGAAACAGGTAAAGAATCTGAGCTCTTCCAAAAGACCGTGAAGTACAGCTTCATCCTGCTCGGCATTGTGTGTATATGGACATTCATTCTTGCTCAATTTGTATAGGTTTAAAAAAAGACTGAGACAGCTCTCAGTCACAGCGTGTAGATAAACCCTCGCATTCTTTGTCAGGTCTGTGCTCCGGTGCTCACGAATGTAAAATTCGCTCCGCTCCGGTGCTCGTCCTTCCTAGACTGCAAAGGTTTTCTATCACGCTGAAAGAAGGAAGACAAAGGCTAAAACAAAGATCATTTTAGCCCTTTGTAAAAAAAAAGACTGAGACAGCTCTCAGTCTTTTTTGTTTATGTCGATTCCCTTGTCACAAGCCGGGTAGGCAGATGGATATGTTCACGCTGTAATGGTTTTTGGTCTTGCAGGATCTCGATTATTTGCTGCACAGACCGCTGGCCAAGCTCTACGATCGGGATGTCAATTGTGGTGATTGTTGGAGCTGTCACCTCGCAAATGTCTTGATTGTCATAGCCGATCACCGCTAGATCCTTAGGGATTTGATAACCGTATGAAATGGCCTGTTTAATGAGCCCTGCTGCGACTTGATCATTACCCGTGAAAATGGCATCAGGTGCATTCTTCATGTCATGGATGACATCCATTAAGCGAAAACCGTCTTCAATGGTGAAGGCCTCCCCGAAAAGCCAATCGTCATGCAGCGGCAAGCCGTGTGCAGAAAGTGCATCAAGATAGCCCTGTTTCCTTTGTTTTTGTGCTTCACTGCTTTCAGTATCAAAGCAAAACCCAATCGATCTTCGCCCTGACTGAATCAAGTAGTCAACCGCTTTATAGGCGGCTTCCCGCTCATCGTATCCAATAATCGGGATGTCTGCTGTTTGATGATATTCGTTCGCCATGACAATAGGGCCGTTCGTTAAAAATGGCTCGATCTTTTCCCACGGATTTTCTAATGCCCCTAATATGACCCCATCTACTTCTCTTTTTTTTAATAATTGAAGCCCTTCAAGCTCTAACGATTCCTGATAAAACGTCTGAAGCACGATGGCTTTATAACCTTGATCCAGTACTTCCTTTGATATGCCTTTAATCAATTGTGCAAAAAAAGGATGGTCCACAGCCGGGACAGACACAGCAATGGTTTTTGTCTGATGTGAACGAAGAGTGCGAGCCGCTGAACTCGGTGTATATTCCATTTCTTTCATCACCTGTAAAATGAGCTGACGCTTTTCCTCTGACACATATGGATGATGATTCAGCACTCTGGAAACGGTGGTGGTTGAAACCCCGCAGCGTTTGGCAATTTCATAAATTGTACACATATTAACAAATCCTTTACACAAAGTTATTGTTCTGAAATCGATAACATCATTTACAATGTGAAACAAGTTAAATATTAACAAATGGAATTGATTAATTGGAGGGAATGGAATGCAAATATTGACGAAGATATCAGGTAAAAGCAAGGATTATCTTCCTTTGCTGGATATGATCAATCAAGGTGTTCAAGTAAAGTCTGATTCAGTTGAGAAGCACCTAGCAAATGAAAAGCTGGTGACGTTCCTTGAGCAAGATATAGGGCGCACAGGCTTGGAAAAAATTCTCTTCCATTATAAACAAAATAAGGAAAAAAAGATACCATTTCTGCCAGTTGATAAACTGATTTCAGAGGATGAGATCGATGATATCATGCAGGTGTTGAAAGAAGTATTGAGTTCTGGCCGTTTTACTTCAGGGCCATATATTCCGGCGTTTGAAAAGCAGCTCGCTGAGTACTTAGGGAAGAAATATGTCATTGCCACGTCAAGTGGAACAGATGCCCTAATGATCAGCCTCATATCAGCAGGCGTCCATCCGGGAGACGAGGTCATTTTGCCAGCGAATAGCTTTGCTGCAACAGAAAATGCAGTGCTTGCGATTGGGGCTGTTCCGGTCTATGCCGATATTGATCCAGATACTTACTGCTTGGCACCGAGTGAAATTGAAAAGCATATCACAGATCAAACAGTATGCATTCTTCCAGTTCATTTATATGGAAAGCAAGCGGATATGAAGACCATTTCGGAGCTTGCGAAAAAGCATGGGTTGAAAATCATTGAAGATGGCTGTCAGGCGATCGGCAGCACCGGCCTTGGAGCATATGGAGATGGACTTGTTCTCAGCTTTAATCCATACAAAAATCTTGGTGTCTGCGGCAAGGCAGGAGCCATCGCGACAAATGATGAAGCCTTAGCGGAAAAATGCATGGAGATCAGCTATCACGGCTTTGAAGTAGGAAAGAAAAATGTCAAACGCAGTGACTATGGATTTAATTCTAAAATTGATAATTTGCAGGCAGCGATCGGACTCGAACGCATGAAGTATTTAGGATTACAAAACTTTAAACGCTTTTACTTAGCAAAGCGGTACATTGACCAGCTGCAAACGCTTGAGGATGAAGGATATTTGAAGATTCCGAAGCTGACGGATGATCACGTCTGGCATCTGTTCCCGATTAGAGTGATGAAGGGAGAACGAGATGAGCTTGCAGCGAAATTGCTGGAAATGGGCATAGAAACAGATGTTTATTACCCGATTTTATCGCATCAGCATCAAACAAATCTTGTTTCTCAAAAGTATAAACAAGCGACACTTCCACAAACGGAAAAAGCAGCACAGCAATTACTTCACTTGCCGCTGTATCCAGGCATGCCGCTGCAAGATCAGGAGAAGGTCATCGAGGGGGTTCATCATGTTATCAAGTCTTCCATTCAATAAAAAACTGCTGAATCAACCGGAAAATCCGAAGTGGATCGTCTTCTGTGACTTTGATGAAACCTATTATTCTCACGGAATGACAGAGGAGCAGCGAGAGGATGTAAAACGGCTGGAAGCCTTTGTGGCAGAAAAGAGCGAAGCAGGACTGCTCATGCTTGGCTGGGTCACGGGAAGCAGCCTCGATTCTGTCACAAGTAAAATGGAAACAGGCGGTTTTCATCAATTCCCGCATTTCATTGCGTCGAACTTAGGAACTGAAATTGTGTATACATCGGAAGCTCGTTTTGGACAGGCAGATGCGGAGTGGATGAAGCGGCTGGATGCGCAGGGCTTTTCAGATGAAAAAATTGAAGACATCCTCGAAACCATACGTGAAAAGGGAATTCATCTCAGACCGCAAACGCAGCTGGGCAGCTCAGGGTATAAGAAGAATTTCTATTATCAGGAGCAGGATGAACGGACAGATCTTCATCATCTATCATTCATCCAAACACTTGCCAAAGAGCGCGGGGTGGCGGTCAACATCAACAAATGCAATCCGCTCGCAGGAGACCCAGCTGATTGCTATGATGTCGACTTTTTACCAGTCGGCACAGGGAAGGATGAAATTGTCCGCTTTATGTTGAAGCAATATGATTTATCGAAAGATCAAGGCTTTGCCTTTGGAGATAGTGGGAACGATTTGCGGATGCTTCAATCCGTCACGCATGGTTTCCTCGTCCAAAATGCGACGGCCGAAGCCAAGCGGCACCATCATCAAATTTGTCATCATGGGTATGCAAAAGGAATCTATGAAACACTGAAAACAGTGATGTATAAACATGAGGAGGCACATTCATGAAGAAAATTGGAATTGTTGGAGCAGGGAATATTGCAAAAGCACATGCAAGAGCATTATCAACAATCAAAGGTGCAGAGCTATCTGGTGTCTATGATTTACACGAGTCAGTTGCACAAGGATTCATTAAACAGTACGGAGGACGTGTGTATTCAAGTATCGAAACTTTAGCAGATGCATCTGACGGGTTGATCATTGCCTCCCCTAATTTTTGTCACAAGGACCATGCCCTTCAGGCACTAAGAGCAGGACAGCCCATTTTATGTGAAAAGCCGATGGCTGTGTCGCTGAAGGAAGCGAAGGAAATGGTGGAGACAGCCAAACAGTTCCAGGTTCAAGCCAGTATGGGCTTTAACTATCGTTACTTATCCTTTGTGAATATTTTGAAGAACTTGATTGCCAATGGTGAATTAGGCCGCATTTTGACCGTCAGGACTCATTTTAAGAAAAACAGTGCCCTCAGAAGAAAGACATTTTCATGGAGAGACGGCGGTGAGAGTCTGCGCACAAGCGGTGCATTAGGGGATCTTGGTATTCATTTAATTGATATGCTGTGGTACTTATTTGGCAGTGACATGAAGAAAGAATCACTTAATACCAAGATGCTGACACATGTAAAGAAAAAAGAAGAGAAAAAGGTGCAGGTGGATGATCATACCGAAATTTTCGGTCAGATGGAGAATCAAGTGTTCTTTCACTTGGTCACATCCAAAAGCACGCAGCCTGAGGAATGCGGATTTAGTGTAGAAGTCGTTGGTCATGACAAGGTATTCAAATACCATACGAACATGAAAAACGAATATGAGATCAGTGATGGATTGTGTGTGGAGCGTCATCAAATGCCGCAAACCCTGCTGACAGATCCGCCAAATGAATTTTACGGATGGTCTGATACGTTCCGTGATCAGCTGATGCACTGGGTGAATACAGATTCATATCCATCTCATATGAAAGTGGCTGATTTTGTAGATGGGTATCGCGCACAGGCTGCGCTCAATACATGCTTCGAGAGGGAAGAGGCTGTCAAGTCTGCCCGGACATATTAAAGAGGTGGAGCGGAGGATGTCATGACTCCGCTCCTTTTTAGAGGAAGTGAAAAGATGAAAAAAGTATTTTATTTTGGCTGTGTCTTTTATTTTTTTATTGGGACCATTCATGTGTTTTTTGGCAGCTTAACTCCTTATTTACTGTCAAGTTACGATAAGGGTCCCGGGGAATTATCTTCTTTAATCTTTTTTCAGTTTATTGGTTTTTTGACAGGTGTTCTGTTATCCCCCATTCTTGTGAGGAAAAAAGGCTATGGCGCTGTTCTGACCATGGGTCTTTTGCTGATGATCGGGTCACTTCTCCTTGGACTTTTGGTGCCGGGCTGGACAACACTTGTGCTGGCAGGTTTTTTTCTTGGGAGCGGTGCAGGCAGTCTTGAGACCACAGCCGGAGCGTATGTGATTTCGATGGCAAACAGTGCGAAGCGAATCAGCATCATGGAGGTCTTTTTTGGGTTAGGCGCGCTGTTATTTCCACTTGTGATTCTGCTCACTGTCACTGAACAGACGTGGCACTATGTGTTTTTATTTCAGGTCGGTGCACTGACTTTTTTCCTTATGCTCTGGCTTGCCTTTATGAACAAATTGCCTCGTGGGCAGATGGCTGCTCCTTCCAAAGGGATGAGAAAACCGTCCTTACTTGTTGATCGCAGCAATCGAATGATTGTGGTGATCATGATTTGCTTTGCCTTTTTCTACGCAGGGATTGAAACGAACTTTGCGAACTTTTTGCCGTCGATCATGCTGGAAAAGGGGGGAGACCATTGGGGTCTTTTTGCGGTCTCAACCTTTTGGACAGCGATCGTCATCGGCAGAACCGTGATTGCAAGAAAAGCGGATCAGCTGCACCCGCTGCGTTTTTTAAAGCTAAGCGCAGCACTCATGATTCTGCTGCTCGTGGTCTTTGCCCTGACAACCCACATAGCCGCGCAGCTGCTTCTCATCTTTTTCATCGGCCTGTGCGCAGCTGGCATGTTCCCAATCGCACTGACTGCATCTGCATTAATGATTGAAAATGCCATCGACGAGGCAACGAGTTACTTTATTGCAGCCGCAAGTTTAGGCGGAGCCTGCTTGTCCTTCTTGATTGGCTTTAGTCTTGAATGGGCAGGAGCAGCAAGTGCCGTCTTTGTTTTCGCTTTCTTAGCTGTTCTTCTGTTTGCAGCTGCGATTCAAATGAATCGTGCTAAGAAAAAGGATACGGTCCTGTCGCAGCAATCGGCGCTGAAAGCCGATCGGTAAGCAATATCCAATGTCTCCTTGAGTCCACCTGAAAAGATGACAAAGGACTTGTACTAAAACACAGAACGTTTGAATAATATGTACAAGTCAGCATCAAAAGGAGGACGTCTATGTGGCGGTGTTTTTTGGTTATATCTTTTTAGGGTTGTCACTTTCAGCGCCTGTTGGGCCAGTCAATGCAGCCCAAATCGACAGAGGGATTAAAAGTGGATTTTGGCACGCGTGGATTTTTGGTGTGGGGGCGATGGCCGCGGATATTGTCTATATGCTCCTCATCTATTTTGGTGTCGCCCAGCTTTTGACTGCACCTCTAGTGAAAACCTTTTTGTGGCTGTTCGGCTTTTTCGTTCTGACCTATACGGGCATTGAAAGTCTGCGTAAAATCAATTTGCAGGAGAGCCCGAAAAAGGATGGTGGAAACACTTCGGTTGGTCAGTCGTTCATGACGGGGTTTTTCATTTCTCTTTCCAATCCGCTCAGTATTTTATTTTGGCTTGGCATCTACGGCAGTATTTTGGCTAATACGATTGAAAAGTATGGGGCATCTCAAATGCTGATGTACAGCATGGCTATTTTTATCGGCATGCTGATCTGGGATTTCAGTATGGCGCTGCTTGCTAGTTCGTTTAGGCGCTATTTAAGTGAACGTGTCTTACATGGCTTATCCGTTCTTGCAGGCTTATCTTTACTTGGTTTCGGCGCCTATTTTGGGTATCAAGGGATCATGGCGTTGATTGGGTAGAAAAGCAGACTGATACATTCAGTCTGTTTTTTGTAAGGATTGACAGACATAACACATTCTTGAATAATGATGGGATATAAAATGGTTTCAAGGAGCTTTGCCATGCGTATTTTTCTTCCAGTATTCAACTATGTGTGCATGCTGATCTTATCAGTCATCACAGCAACATTGTCTATCTGTTTAGCTTATGCTCGGCCCTCATTTATTGGGTGCTTGATTCTGTCTTTTTGATGAAGAACAGATCATAGGAATGATACAAAAGCGCTCTATTAAAAGAAGCAGTTTGACGGCTGCATACACTTGTCTGTTCATGCATCATGGAGTGAAAGACACACATACATGCTCAATTTGAACGAGAACGTCCACCTCTTGAATGCGCAAGGAAAGTCGTTGAAGGACAGTCACCACAGCCTTTTTTTCTCATAGGCTATGGAGAAGACGCTAAAACGAGGTGGAAAAAATGGCCCAGTTGTATGCAAAAAGTTGCCTTGATCAAAATCTACGATCACTAGAAGAATGGAAGCAGGATGCTTTTACTCAATTTGGAGAGATGGTAGGAGATGAGGCAGATACATTCCCTTGTGTACCGGGAAGACAGGGGTTTTTTCTCGATCATTTACGCTATGGGTTTGTGGGTGATCCGAGGGAAGAGGAAGCGGTTGATGAATTAGCCCAGCTGCTGAGAGAATATCAAAGCTGTGCGAAAGAAACGGGTCAATATGCTTCATTTATTTGTTTTTTTGAAACACCGCAGGATTTAAAAGAAAGTTCGCTTGAAGAGTTTGAGCAGCAGTTTTGGTCACTGCTTCAACGACTGCACCAGAAAGATGAAGTGCCATGGCCTGAGGATATTCCACTAGATACTCATCATCATGAGTGGGAGTATTGCTTTCACGGGGAAGCGTATTTTATTTTGTGCTCCACACCGGCTCATAAGCTCAGAAAAAGCCGCCACTTCCCTTATGTCTTGATGGCATTTCAGCCTAGATGGGTGTTTGAGAAATTGAATGGATCGACCAAGTTTGGTCAAAAAATGAGCCAGCTCGTTCGCAAGCGGCTCAAAGCGTATGATGAGGTCAGCGTTCACCCATCATTAAAATGGTACGGTGATCCGACCAATCATGAATGGAAGCAATACTTTCTCCCAGATGAAGAGGCGGAGAAACCAGCCTCCGCCAAATGTCCTTTTACTGCATTAAAAAACATGATGAAATTATGATGCGGTCTGATCCTGCTGCTTCCACTTTTTTCTCATAAATAGCACCATGATGGCAATCACTGCAATGATCCCAAGGCTGATAAAAAAGCCAGGTCGTCCGCTTGCCTCTGTTAAAGTGCCTGAAATGGCGGCTCCAATCAAGAGAAGCGCAAGAATCATTTCGCACGTTTGGCGAGTGGATGGCTTTGATAGCTTTTTACTTGAGAACAGAATGAATACCCATGTGTACAGAAGGGTAAGGCCGGCTGCTGTTGTGAGATGCTCGTAGATGTGTTTGGACAAAAAGAGTGCAAGCAAAATCGAGACAATTAATCCAGCAGCAGTTAAAATAATCGAAGGCCATCCGACATGAGATGGGTCTTTTTGTTTAAAACAAGCAGGTGCATCTTGATGCTCCGACATCGTGCCAAGCAGCGTCGTGACTGCATAGAGTGAGGCAACCAATGTCGAAAAGCCGGCAATAATGAAAATGCCATTAAAGATATGAAGAAAGATTGATAAATGAAATGGATCTAATGATGTAATAAATGGACTGCTGTTCTCGTTAAAGGCTGTTACTGGGACAAGCAAGAGAGCAAGTCCGATCGAGACGATATAGATGACCGCTAGAATGATCAGCATGACGCGTCCAGCCTTTGCCGCATCTTTCGGATCTTTTAAATGAACCGCCATCAGACCCATGACTTCAATTCCCCCAAATGCATAAAACGCGTAAATCAATCCATTCCAAAGACCAAGTGCACCGAGCGGCATCCATTCGTGATCTTTGTTTGGCAGATGCAGGGTCGGTTTATGATCTGTCAGAATGCCGAATAACACAAGCACCGCAAGGATCATAAACAGAAAAATCGCCGCTGTCTTCAGTACCGCAAGGACATTTTCTGTCTTTTGAAAAGAAGAAAGCCCTATGATAATCACGAGCAGGGCAAGAGCGGAATAAATCGCAGAAAACACCCAGAGCGGAACAGATGGAAACCAGTGGCGGGTAAAAAGGGAAATCGCTGTTAACTGACTTCCCGTAATCAGCATTTCTGCAAACCAATACACCCAGCCATTGCTAAACCCTGCCCAGCGTCCATATGCTTTACGAGCATAGGAACAAAATGACCCTTTATCAGGGTTATCGGCTGTCATCGCAGCCAAATGTTTAAAGACGAGATAGGTTCCGACCGCAGCAAGCAAAAAAGAAATGCAGACGGAAAAACCGGACTTTGTAATGGCAATGCTGGAACCAAGGAAGAAACCAGTGCCAATTGTACAGCCGACTCCGATGAGAGAAAGCTGCCACCAAGATAAAGTTTGTTCTTCTTTCAATGCATGTGCAACACCTTTCGATTTCAATGACATTAGCTTGTGACCGCCGTCTTTTTTTATACATGATCAAGGGGACGTTTTGGGCATACTGACATGGAAAGGAGTGCATGTGATGAACGGAGAATATGTCATTTTACCAAAGGATGGACACGGCTTTCGCTTAGGAAAAGGCCAATGTATGCGGGTCGTTGATATTGAAGGTCAGCAAGTAGCAGATGTCATGGCCTATCATGAAAAGGATTTTTATGAAAAATTTGACCAAGGCGCGACAATGGACAGCCTATTTTCGTCAAAAGTGAAAAAAGGGGATAAGCTCTATTCTAATTTATATAAACCGATGTTTACGGTCATTGAAGACACAGTCGAATGCCATGATTTATACATGCCCGCCTGCCGGCAAGAAATGTATCAGCTTTTATACGGACGGACGCATTTAGAGGTCATGCATACATGCTACGATAATTTGCGGACTGCCTTTGAGCCATTTGGGATTCCTAAGGAGGATATGTACTATCCTTTTAATGCCTTTATGAATACAGTCATTGATGAAAAAGGAAAACTGTCTGTGGAGCTCCCAAAATCTCTTCCCGGTGATTACATTCGTCTGCGAGCCGAAATGGATCTCATTGTGGCCGTATCCGCATGTCCTTCTGATATTGGGAAGTGTAATGGCGCAAGCTGTACATCTATACGGGTAGAAATTGATTGAAAAAGAAAAGGGCCAGTCCATATAGACATGGTCTTTTTCTTTTGTGAATGTTTGATCATTAATGAAATAGGGGAACGTCTAACAAAATGTTCTTCCTGAAAACATGGTATAATGAAGACTCAAAAAACGTTGTCAAACCAATGAATTCAGAGTAAAACCTGTTCTCTTCATGTAGAGGAAGCTTAGGAGGAAAAGTGTATGAGTTTGCAGAAAAAGATCAGCCAAGAGTTGCATGTGCAGCCCTCAATTGACCCAAAGCAGGAGATCGAAAAGCGGGTTGGATTTCTAAAGGAATACTTGAAAAAAACTGGCGCAAAAGGATTCGTCCTCGGCATTAGCGGCGGACAGGATTCAACGCTCGCTGGCCGTCTAGCACAGCTGGCTGCATCTGAGCTGCGTCAAGAAGGAAAAGAAGAGGCAGTCTTTATTGCGGTGCGCCTCCCGCACGGTGTGCAGCAGGATGAAGATGATGCACAGCTCGCTTTATCATTTATTCAGCCGGACAAGTCGTGGAAATATGATATTGCGCCTGCCGTGACGGCATTTAGTGAACAATATCAAAAGGACACAGGCGGCCCGTTGTCTGACTTTAATAAAGGAAATGTCAAAGCACGCATGAGAATGATCGCGCAGTATGCTGTCGGAGGAGAAGAAGGATTACTTGTCATCGGTACAGATCATGCAGCTGAAGCAGTAACCGGCTTCTTCACGAAGTATGGTGATGGCGGTGCAGATGTTCTTCCGCTCACAGGTCTGACGAAACGCCAAGGCCGGATGCTGCTAGAAGCGCTGCAAGCACCTGAGCGTCTATACTTAAAGAAACCGACAGCGGATCTGCTTGATGACAAACCTCAGCAAACGGATGAAACAGAACTTGGCATTACGTACAATGAAATTGATGATTACTTAGAAGGTAAGCCAGTGTCAGATCAAGCAGCAGAAGCGATTGAAAAGCGCTATGTTCAATCAGAGCATAAACGCCAAGTACCAGCTTCCATGTTTGATGACTGGTGGAAATAAGAAAAAGCAAGAGACCTCTCCTTTGATGGAGAGGTTTTTTATAGTAAAAATACTGTTTTGAAAATATAAAATTATTTATAATGGTCTCTTATTGAATATGTATTTAGGATGATAATCAGCAACTTTAACCAGCAGATACTGCTTAATCATTTAAGAAATAAAACAAACCTATATTATTTACTAGAAAAATGAAATTGATTGTATTTTTATTTGAATAATTAAAATTTTCTAAAAAGTAAGTTGACAATCTCCGTTATGTCATTTTATGATTGTTTACGTAAACGCTTACCGTAAACGTTTACTATAATCGAATGGGGAGGAATTTGTTGATGAAAAATAAAGAAAAATGGAGCGGTGTATTCCCGGCTGTCTTAATTCCTTTTAAAGATGACTATTCAATTGATGAACCTGCTTTTCGTAAGCTTGTCCGTTGGGTGGCGGAGCACAAAGGGATTAACGGTATCGTTGTCAATGGACATACTGGTGAGATTATGACTTTACTGCCACATGAACGAGCTGAGGCTGTGCGCATTGCAGCCGACGAATTAAAAGGGGAAGTACCTGTCATTTCTGGGGTTTCTGCTGAAGGGACAATTGAAGCGATCCAACATGCAAAAGCCGTTGAAGAAGCTGGCGGAGAAGGTATACTTCTCATGCCGCCACATTCATGGCTAAGATTCGGTATGCAGCCTGAGTCACCTGTCCAATTCTTTAAAGATGTTGCAGAAGCGATTGACATTTCAATCATCGTACATCAATATCCAACTTGGACAAAAACCTCATATACAACCAATCAATTACTAGAAATGTCGGAAATTGAGAATGTTGTCTCGTTTAAAATTGGTCAAAGAGACATGGCACAATACGAGGTCGATGTGCGGGCATTGAAAAAACATGCACCAGATGTATCGTTACTCACATGTCACGATGAATATTTATTGCCAACATTAATTCAAGGGATTGATGGAGCACTTGTAGGTTTCGGCTGTTTTGTGCCAGATTTGATCGCTGAACTTGTGAAATGTGTGGAAGAAAAAGATCTTGTAGCGGCCAATAAAGTTTACGATAGAATCTTCGAATTAAAGCATGCTGTGTATAAAATGGATGAACCTTCATCTACCTCTCATCTGCGAATGAAGGAAGCGATGTACCAGCGAGGTCTAATCAGTAGTTCGCTTGCTAGGAAGCCGGTCTTACCTTTAACTCATAAGGAGAAAGAAGAGATTCGCCAGGGCCTTCAAAGTGTTGGTTTGCTTAAGGAAAACGTCAGTAGATAACAGACCATTAATTTCATGATGAAGGTGAGTCAGGTTATAATAGAGGACAAAACAACAGACTCCCGGAGGTATGAAATGTGTCAGTAAGTATTAAAGATGTAGCATTGAAAGCTGGAGTGTCTATAGCATCTGTTTCCCGAGTATTAAGTGGTAAACCAGGAGTAGGTGCTCAAACGGCTGAAAGAATCAAACAAGTAATTGATGAATTAGGCTATCGTCCTAATTTAGGAGCTAGAGGGCTCGTCAAAAGGAAGACAGGGAATATAGCTGTAGTGGTTCCGCGTGGTTCATATATTTTGAATAATCCATTTTTTTCAACGATTCTAGATGGAATAGCGAAGGAATTAGATGAGACGGAATTCAATATGTTGATGTCGTTTACATCTATACAGCAGCAGCGATTACTTGAAACGCAGGCAGTAGATGGAGCCATTCTATTTTCACCAAGAAATGAAGAACTAAGCATGGATTGGTTAAAAAGTTTAGCCATTCCCATTATAGTTGTCGGAAGTTATCTAGAGGATTCTCCATTTCCATGTGTCAGGCCAGATGATGAAGAAGGTGTGTGTCAATCAATAACGGCCTTATTTGATAAAGGTCATCGAACCATTGGGCTGGTCAATGGTCCAATGAGTTCGATGCATAGTGTGAGGTATTACAAGGGATATGAGCGCACACTTAAAAGTTTAGGGTTAACAATGAACAAAGAACTTGTGTTTGAGTTAGATGAATTTGATGGGGGAAAAGTAGTAGAAGTGGTTTCTCAATTTCTCCAAGGAAACCAGCACATGACTGGAGTTGTTTGCTCTTCAGATTTTTTGGCGATGGGGGTCATGAAAGCGGCAAATAACGCAAATGTGTCAATACCTCATGATTTGTCTGTCGTTGGTGCCGATGATGTGCCCATTGCAAGTTTTCTAACCCCTTCTTTATCTTCAGTTCATGTTGATTTAGTTGGAATGGGAAGAAAAGCTGTTTCTTTACTAACACAGTTATTGGAAGGAGAACAGTTAGATGCGATGGAACATATCTTCCCTATGTACTATATAGACCGGGGCACCACGGGAACGCCAAAAAAGAAATGATAGATGCTGAAAACTCGTATGAACGCTTTAGAATGTCTCTTGGTTTAAAATGTAAGCGATTTCTTTAGCGCTCTTCGGCATGTACTTTTGCATCATTTCCTCTAATAAGGAGGAGATAACATGACGTTAGAATTCAGCGGAAATTCAAATTCTCATGATGGAGAAGTTGTTGATAGAGCTTCACAATTATTGACTAGGATGGAAAGTGTACCTTTTTCTAGATGGCATTTAAAACCTCGTATCATTATGGGATCTGCTACTTTTTTTGATGCTTTTGATGCTCTATCTTTAGCGTTTGTTCTCCCAGTTCTCATCGGAATGTGGAGTTTATCACCTGCTCAAATTGGTCTTCTTATTGGGTCTGGTTATATAGGACAAGCGATTGGTGCTATTTTCTTTGGATGGTTAGCAGAAAGGCGCGGCCGTGTATTTAGTGCAAAGTGGACAGTATTCCTCATGTCAATTATGAGTATCGCGTGTGTATTTTCAGGTAATTTTATGGCCCTTTTTATTTTTCGTTTTATACAAGGGATTGGGGTAGGGGGAGAAGTGCCGGTAGCGGCATCATATATCAATGAGTTGTCCAGGGCTCAAGGGAGAGGTAGATTCTTTATGCTTTATGAGATGATTTTCCCATTAGGATTAATGATCTCAGCTCAAATTGGCGCATTTGTTGTACCTAGCTTTGGGTGGAAGTGGATGTTTTTGATTGGGGGCATTGGAGGTTTAATCGTCTTTGTATTCTTTTTCATGTTGCGCGAATCTCCAAGGTGGCTTATTTCGAAAGGCAGGTTAGATGAAGCCGAAAGAATTATTGAAGAAATTGAAGCTAGTACTGACAAACGAATGCCTGTAGCAAAGCAAGTATCTAGCAGTACTGAAAAAGGCGACTGGAAAGAGCTTTTTTCAACTTTTTATCGTAAAAGAACATTGATCGTATGGGGACTATGGTTTTCTGCCTACTTTGTATCGAATGGTTTAAATAACTGGTTACCGAGTCTTTATAATACTGTTTACAATTTGCCAGTTGGAGATTCATTAAGGGCAGCATCTCTAACAAATATTTTACAGACCATAGGGGTATTCGCTTGTGCATTTTTAATTGATAAAGTAGGACGAAAGCGCTGGGCAACCATTGCATTTATTGTAACAGGTGCTTTATTAACGGCTTTATGGATCAGCGGAGCTAATTCTCCAGAAAGTGTTATATATTTAGGGTCCGCTGCTTACGGAATGATGGGGACAATTACAGTTCTTCTCTATCTATATACACCTGAAATTTATCCAACACGTATGAGGGTGATTGGAACGGCATTTGCTACAGCTTGGCTTAGGCTGGCCTCAGCGATCGCTCCTATTATGATAGGCTTTATTTTAGAGGTAAGCGGTGTTTCAACTATTTTTATTCTTTTCGCAAGTGTGACTGTAGTGGGAGCAATTCTTGCTTTTAAAATGATCGAAACGCGCGAGAAAGTATTAGAGGATATTGCACCGTGAGTTACGCACGCAGTGAAGAACTTATTCCAAAGAGGGTAGGTTCTTTTTTCTATGCAGATGATCTACGTATAATTTTTCAAATTGCCTATCTTTTCGCGCGCCATTTATCATATAATAGATACATTATGTAGCATTCCTTGTCGTAAGGAGGACGTGTCACGAATATGAAAAACAATAGAGAAATCCCTGTGAGACAGCGAAATATTGTCCTCATTGGCTTTATGGGTGTTGGGAAAACAACCATTGGGCAGCTGGTTGCCAAAAAGCTATATAGAGATTTTATTGATGTGGATCAGGAGATTGAGAAAAAGTATAACATGACGATTCCTGAGATCTTTCAGCAAAAAGGAGAAGCATTCTTCAGGCAGGCTGAAAAAGATTATATCGTCGATTTATGTGAGCATACACAGCTAAAGATCGTTTCTCTTGGAGGCGGTGCATTCAAACAGGAAGAAATCAAACGCGCCTGCTTGAAGCATTGTACGGTTCTTTTCCTTGATTTATCTTGGGAGAATTGGAAACAGCGGCTTGATATTTTGATTGAAAACCGCCCTGTTCTTCACAACCGGACGATTGACGAGATGAAAGAGCTGTTTGAAGAGCGCCGGGAAATATATGCCCTTCATAACTCAAGAGTCGAAACAGATCATCTAGAAGCTGAGGAAGTCGCCAATTATATTGTGGACACACTCAAGCTTGGTTGGGATTTATACTCGAAATAAAAAAGTCTACCAACGAGGGTAGACTTTTTCTATAAGTTCAATTCTTCATTCCTTGAATGAGTGCAGCTTTTAAACAGAAGGAAATAGGCTGCTGCTGTGCATCGAATTGAAGTTGAAACAGCTGCTTTGTATCAGGGTCTGCGAATTGAAGATGGGAAACGATCTCTTTTTGAACATTCTCTGGTGTGCGTCCACGCATCATCCAGTCCTGATAATCAATTTGCAGATCCCAGTAACGCTTCTCTTTTTGAGTCAGTTGGTTGGCAGCGAAGAGCTCTTTCCATTCTGATAACGAGCTTTCTCGCACATGAGAAGGATCTCTGAGTCTATTTAAGTGATTAATGAATGAATCCTGTGCAGTGTTTTCGGGTGCGTAATGATCGACGAGCAGGAATGTGCCGCCTTTTTTTAAGACACGGCTGATTTCAGACATGGCTGCCGGCAGGTTTGTAAAGTGGTGAGCGGCAAATCGGCACGTCACGATGTCAAATGATTCATCAGCGAAGGGCAGTGCTTCTGCGGCTGCCCGCTCAAAAGTAATATGTTTCAGTTGGCGTTCTTCCGCAAGTGCTGCTGCAACCTCGATCATTTTTTGCGTGACATCAATGCCGATTCCTTTAGAAATGATATCTGAAAAGGAAAAAACGGTATGTCCTGCCCCACAGCCGATATCAAGTAAATGCTCGTGACCCTTCGTATTGGCTGTTGCTTTCATCCATTCCAGCTCTTCTCCGGCTGCAAATATAGGTGAATCTCGATAGTTCTCGGCATTTTGTGAGAATTGGTTTTCGGCTTTAGCATATGGATTCATTTCTTCTCCCCCTTTGTTGTCTCTTTATCGTAAAATTCATTTTGTTATTTGTCTAAGACATAAAAGATATGACATGAATAGTTAAAACCTATGAGGTGATGAAAGTGGATATACGAATGATGGAATATGTCATGGAAGTGTACCGGCAGAAAAGTTTTACAAAAGCAGCGGATCAACTTCACATTGCACAGCCTTCTTTAAGCCAACAAATGAAGAAGCTGGAAGAGGAATTAGACACACCCCTCTTTATTCGAAAGTATGGACAAGTCACGCCCACACCTCAAGGGAGTCGATTCATTAAAAGGGCTGAGAACATTTTGAAGGAAAGAGATGATTTGCTGCGTGAAATGGGAGAAGCAGCTTATGAAGTGGGGAAAGAGCTGAACATTGGAGCGCCAGCAGTCACAGGGGGCTATGTCTTGCCCGGTTTATTAAAAACCTTTTGTCGAACGTATCCTCATGTTCACGTTCAACTAATAGAAGAATCACCTCGTGAGCTAGAAAAACTTCTATTGGCTGGAAAGCTGGATTTGGCTATTTTATCTATGCCTGTCGAGCATGAATCATTGAAAACGAAATACATGCTGACAGAGCCGCTTCTTCTCGCAGTTCCGCAAACTGCCCAGCCCTGGTCAACAGATGAATTGAACGAAATCATCAATCAAGCAGATCAGAAAGGGTCTGTTCCGTTTCGCCTTCTGGAAGACGCCGCATTTATTATGCTGAAAGAGGGATATGGCTTTCGGCAAGTGGTCATGGAACTATGTCTTCATCATGGTTTTCAGCCGAAGATTACCTTTGAAACAAGTCATATTCAAACAGCGCAGGCATTGGTCAAAAATGGACTAGGTGTGACAGTTGTGCCGAAAATGGTGGCACAAGAGGAAAGGAACGAAGTCACTTATTTGAAAATTGATTCATGCCCAACCCGCACTCTTGTGTTTGCATATGTGGAAGAAAGGTATTTAACGAAAGCCGCTCAAGCCCTAATGGACCTTTATCAAAACCAAGAAAAAGCTTAAACAAACGTTTAATTAAAAGCAAAAAGCAGGGGAGCACCCTGCTTTTTAATAAATATCCAGACGCTGATCTGTCATCACAGGAATCTGCTGTCTCACTTCATCCACTAGCTGAAGATCAATGTCCGCATAATAAATATCTTCCTCATGGTTTGTTTCAAGTAAAATACGGCCAAGTGGATCAATCACCATGGAGTGTCCAGGGAATTCAGTGTCTCTGCTTGTGCCTGTTCTGTTAACAGCAATCATAAATGACTGATTTTCAATTGCTCTTGCGATGAGCAAGCTGCGCCAATGATCCACTCTTGCTGACGGCCATTGCGCCGTATTGATAAGCACCTTTGCCCCTTTGTTGACAAGTGTTCTGGAAAGCTGCGGAAAGCGAAGGTCGTAGCATATCATCGCCCCAATCTTCACATCCTCATCATAGTCAAATAAACCAAGCTGGTCACCAGCGGTTAAATAGTTGTGCTCATCCATTAAGCGAAATAAATGAATTTTGTCATAATCAACTAAAAGCTCACCTTGGCGGTTAAAGACATACATCGTGTTGGTGATCCTCTCATCTTCTGTGCGCTTGTTCAATACACTTCCAGCAATGAGAACGACTTGGTTCTTACGGGCAAAGGAAGAGAAAAGCTGTTTTGTGCGTTCACCGTTTACATCTGCAAGCTGGTCGGCTTGTTCAAGAGCGTAACCAGTATTCCACATTTCGGGTAAAATGATCAGATCAGGCTGCTGATGGATGGCTTCTTGTAAAAACGCTTCTGCTTTTTGAAAGTTCACATCAGGTTCTCCAATTTGTACGTCCATTTGGACAAGGGCGATTTTCATACAGGTTCCTCCTTTATTCGATGGTGTAAATGTGAAAATCCATGAATGTCTATCGATTTGTTTTGCCTGAGAACATCTAGTCTTCAACCAAGTTTCTTTATCATAAAGGTTTCAATCCTCTTTGCCAATAAAAATGTCAGAAGGTTTTGTCTTTTATAGTGAAAATGACTTTCTAAGTCAAGAAAACAGTGATATGATACTCATAACTATTAAAACAAAGGGGGATAGTAGGATATGCAATTGTTTGATTTACCATTAGAAGAGCTCAAAAAGTATAAACCGAAGAAAACAGCACGACCTGATTTTTCAGACTTTTGGAAAGCTTCGCTTGAAGAACTGAACCAAGTGGAGGCAGAGCCAGCACTTGAACCTTATAATTATCCAGTAAAGGGAGTGAAGGTGTACCGCCTGACGTATCAAAGCTTTGGTCATTCTCGAATTGAAGGCTGGTATGCAGTACCAGATCAAGCAGGTCCACATCCAGCACTCGTACATTTTCATG
Organism: Bacillus sp. FSL R5-0431; assembly: GCF_038002985.1. Classification (NCBI taxonomy): domain Bacteria; kingdom Bacillati; phylum Bacillota; class Bacilli; order Caryophanales; family Bacillaceae; genus Bacillus; species Bacillus sp. FSL R5-0431. The sequence continues at coordinate 331,773 of NZ_JBBOOG010000001.1, forward strand.
GCTATAATGCCAGCTATGACGGCGGCATTCATGACATCGTCAACTGGGCACTGCATGGCTATGCGACATTTGGTATGCTCGTCCGTGGTCAAGGCGGCAGTGAAGATAAAACAGTGACACCAGCAGGGCAGTCTCTAGGATGGATGACAAAAGGCATTTTATCGAAAGAGACCTACTATTATCGGGGTGTTTATTTAGATGCGGTTCGAGCGCTCGACGTGATTCAGTCTTTCCCAGAAGTGGATGAACACCGGATCGGCGTGGTGGGCGGAAGCCAGGGAGGTGCACTGGCGGTTGCAGCTGCGGCACTTTCAGACATTCCAAAGGTCGTCGTGGCAGATTATCCTTACTTATCAAATTTCGAGCGTGCAGTGGATGTGGCATTGGAGCAGCCTTATTTAGAAATCAATTCATACTTTCGAAGAAACAGTGATCCAGAAGCGGAAGAAAAGGTATTTGAGACATTGAGCTACTTTGATTTGATCAATTTAGCCGAATGGGTGAAACAGCCCACATTGATGGCCATCGGTCTGATCGACCAAATCACCCCGCCATCTACTGTGTTTGCGGTATACAACCATTTAGAAACAGATAAAGATTTAAAGGTGTATCGCTACTTTGGACACGAGTACATCCCGGCTTTTCAAACAGAGAAGCTTGCCTTCTTACAAAAGCATTTAAGGATCTAAAAGAACAGAGGCCGCTCTAGGAGGGCCTCTTTTTTAATAGCTCGTATTCTGTCTCGTTTTTTCATCAGGCACTAACGCAGTGATAATCAGGGCAAGGGCAGTGATGATATGAAGAATGAATCCGAGAATCGGAATCCAAGCAAGGCAGGATGTGACAATTCCGATGATGCTTCCAATCATTGGTCCCTGGTCTCGCTTCGATAAGACGAGTGTGATAATATGCAGAATAAGCATGACCATGAGCGGTGAATAGCCATTGCTGATAACGAATAGACCTCCGATCACAGGGATGGCAAGGCAGGCTTCAAAAATCCCGGTGATCCATTTCATAATGCGAGATATAGACATCAGATCCAACTCCTTTTTTATATGTCTTATTCGTATTTTCCCAAAACGTGAAGAAGTCATGCAGAATTCTATAGAAAGAGTTGATGGACGCTTGAGAGAGAGAATCAAGGAAGAGCTGAAAATCATCGAAGAAACGTATGACGTAAAGATTTGCCTCGCCGTCGAATCAGGCAGCAGGGCATGGGGATTTCCCTCGACTGATAGTGATTATGATGTTCGTTTTTTATATGTTCCCCGGAAAGAATGGTATTGGGCGATGGAAGAGCATCGTGATGTCATTGAACGGCCGATTGATGACGTGCTTGATATCAGCGGCTGGGAGCTTAGAAAGGCACTTCGCTTATTCAATAAATCAAATCCATCCATCATGGAATGGCTATCTTCTGACATCATCTATGCTGAATCTTTCTCTTTGGCAAAGCAGCTAAGAGCATTAAAGGATCGAGCGTTTTATCCTGCAGCATTGATGTATCATTACCTCAATATGGCGAAGCGGAATGAAAGCCGGCATTTACGAGGGGAGCAGGTGCGAATCAAGAAGTATTTCTATGTGCTTCGTCCGCTATTTGCCTGTCAGTGGATTGAACGCTACCGGACGGTTCCGCCGATGGACTTTCATGAACTGCTCGAGGAGCTAGTGGAGGAAGGCCCGCTTTTAACAGAAATTCACGAGCTGCTCAAACGTAAAATGGACGGAGAGGAAATGGATGTAGAGAACCGTCTCGTCTATGTCCATCCATTCATCGACAAAGAGCTGGTGCGTTTTGATGAATTGGTGAAAAGCTACAATCAGCCGAAAGACAATCTCACGCAAGAATTAAATGAGCTGCTGCAGTCTACCCTTGATGAGGTGTGGGCGTAGGAGGGAAGAGCCAGCCGGATAGCGGCAGGCTCTTTTTTAGCTCTTATTGTGATAAAACCACAAAAAAAGTCAGAATTTTTGTCATCTTCAAATATTGTAGCGGACAGCTTATGAGCCTTACAATAAAGACATAGCTTACAAAGAGTGGGAGGTGCCCTTTATGGAGTCGGTCACAAGAAATTTCTTCTTGTTTTTGTCAAAGAGCAGTCTCTTGAACCATATTGCTCGTAATTGGGGAAGTGCTGTTGCATCTAAGAAAATCATCGGTGGGAAGGATTTTGAGAGCGCTATCTCTGTCATCAAACGATTAAATGATCAAGGAATGGCTGTAACAGTTGATCACCTTGGTGAATTTGTCACAAAGGCAGAGATTGCAAATGAGCGGGCGAATGAGTGTATTCAAACCATTCAGCGGATTGCTGAGGCGGGACTCAATTCCCACGTGTCACTCAAAATGACATCACTTGGCCTGGATATTGACGATGACCTTGTGTATCGCAATATGAAAAGCATTTTAGATACGGCAGAGAAACACCGTATCATGGTGACAATCGATATGGAGGATGAACAGCGCTGTCAAAAAACGCTGGACATTTTTAAAGAGATGAAATCTCAATATGAGTATGTCAGTACGGTCCTGCAGGCGTATTTGTACAGAACAGAAAAGGATCTTGATGACCTAAATGAGCTTCAGCCATTTTTAAGACTTGTAAAGGGTGCCTATAAGGAATCCGCTGAAGTGGCGTATCCAAACAAAAAAGACGTCGATCAGAATTATCAAAAGCTGATCGAAAAGCAATTACTCACAGGGAACTATACAGCCATTGCGACACATGACGATCAAATGATCGAGTTTACGAAGAATATTGTGAAAAAACACAATATACCGACAAGTCAGTTCGAATTTCAAATGCTGTATGGCATGAGGTCAGAAACGCAGCAGGCACTTGTGAAAGAGGGCTATCAAATGAGGGTCTATACCCCGTATGGACGAGAGTGGTATGGCTACTACATGAGACGTCTTGCAGAACGGCCGGCAAACATTGCCTTTGCTTTAAAAGGGATGACGAGAAAATAATTTGAAACGGGAGCGTGACAAAGATGACAACACCTTACAAACATGAACCATTCACGGATTTTAGCCAGGAAGAAAACCGCAAAGCGTTTGAACAAGCATTAGCAAAGGTAACAGAATCACTTGGTCAAACCTATCCGCTCGTGATTAATGGAGAAAGAATCGAAACGAAAGACCAGATTATCTCGATCAATCCAGCGAAAAAGGATGAAGTCGTTGGAACCGTATCAAAGGCCGGGAAAGAAGAGGCAGAGCAAGCGGTTCAGGCTGCGGCGAAAGCATTTGAAACTTGGCGCTATACGTCTCCAGAAGAAAGAGCCAGCGTCATATTCCGTGCTGCGGCAAGCATTCGCCGTAAAAAGCATGAGTATTCAGCCCTTCTTGTCAAAGAAGCAGGTAAGCCTTGGAATGAAGCGGACGCAGATACAGCAGAAGCAATCGACTTCCTTGAATACTATGCCCGTCAAATGCTGGAGCTGGCGAAAGGCAAACCAGTGAACAGCCGCGAAGGGGAACGCAATCAATATGTTTACACACCAACTGGCGTGACGCTCGTCATTCCGCCGTGGAACTTCTTGTTTGCCATTATGGCAGGAACAACAGTAGCGCCAATCGTCACTGGGAATACAGTTGTCTTAAAACCAGCGAGTGCAACTCCTGTGATTGCGGCACGTTTTGTGGAAGAGCTTGAGCAAGCAGGTCTTCCAAAGGGTGTGGTGAACTTTGTACCAGGAAGCGGAGCAGAGGTCGGAGATTACTTAGTAGATCATCCGAAAACAAGCCTGATTACATTCACTGGCTCAAGAGAAGTAGGGACACGTATCTTTGAACGCGCGGCAAAAGTACAGCCAGGTCAGCAGCATTTAAAGCGCGTCATTGCTGAAATGGGCGGTAAAGATACAGTGGTTGTAGATGAGGATGCAGACGTCGAATTAGCGGCTAATGCCATTTTCACATCAGCCTTCGGTTTTTCAGGTCAGAAATGTTCGGCTGGATCTCGGGCTGTCGTCCACGAGAAGCTGTATGACCAAGTGGTCCAGCGAGTGAAGGAAATCACAGAAACAAAAACAACAGCGAATCCTCTTTCTGCGGATGTCTACATGGGACCTGTCATTGATCAAGCGTCCTTTGACAAGATCACGGATTATATCGAGGTGGGCAAGGAGGAAGGCCGCTTAGTGACTGGTGGAACGAGTGATGATTCGGAAGGATACTTCATTCACCCAACCATTTTTGCAGATCTTGAGCCAACATCTCGCTTGATGCAAGAAGAAATCTTCGGACCAGTCTTGGCCTTCTCGAAAGTGTCTAGCTTTGATGAGGCACTTGAAGTAGCCAACAACACGGAATATGGTTTGACAGGTGCTGTCATTACCAATAATCGTGATCACATCAACCGTGCGAAGCAGGAGTTCCATGTAGGGAATCTCTACTTTAACCGTAACTGCACAGGAGCCATCGTGGGATACCACCCATTTGGCGGATTCAAAATGTCAGGAACCGATTCAAAAGCAGGCGGTCCAGATTACCTAGCTCTACACATGCAGGCGAAAACGATTAGTGAAATGTTTTAAGATGGAAAAGCATGAACCTGTGCACACGGGTTCATGCTTTTTTTGCTTGTCTACGACTTGTTTCTATACAAATCTGACTGGAAAGAAGTATGATAAATGTATCACTTAATCAGGGAGCAATCGGGATGGAAGAGATATTAGAAAAGCTTCATACATTTTTTGATGTCGATAAGTTAATTGCATTTATTAGCGGGTATTTAAAAAAACCAGTCATTTTAGAAAGCACAGAGTGCCAGCTCCTTGCTTATAATTCTTACAGCATTCAGCAGTTTGACCCAGTCAACCAGCAAACGATTTTCTCAAAGGAATGTCCGGGGTCTGTAGTCGATTGGTTAAAGAAAACAGGGGTCATCGAGCGGCTTCACACGGATTCAAAGCCTTTTTATGTGAGCGGTCATGACGAGCTCGGGTTTAATCGGCGGGTGGCTGTGAGCGCCAAGCATAAACAAGAAGTTGTGGGCTTTATTTGGGTGCAGGACATTGAGGATTCCCTCTCTCAGGAGGAGCTGCAATTTTTGCACGAAGCTTCCTTTCAAGTGGGAAAAGTGATTTATAAGAATAAGAAACAGCTGGAGAAAAAGGAAGGCAAGATTGAAGAATTTTTCAAAAAGGTCATGGATGATCATTTTTATACAGAAGAAGAACTGAAGTGGGAGGCTGAGAATTTAAGCATCCCGCTGCCGGCAGTATTTACTGTCATGGTCGTACATGCTGCCGATAACAAAAGTGAGACGGCAGAAGACGTGAAGGATGTCATTCGAACGTATTTGCAGCTAGAAGATAAGGTGAATCACGTATACTCCGTTCAAGCCGACATTGTCGTGATATTGGGCAGCTTGTCAGACCGGCACTCACCGAAAGCAACTGCTGCCGACGTCATCGCTCATCTGCAATCGAAAACGCATGCCCATCCTTCGCCGCTGTATATCGGGATGGGAAGAGAGTATCGAGATGTCATGAAAATGAGTACAAGTCGATTTGAAGCGATAGAGGTCGTGAAGGCTGTGAAAATTGTGGGGGGACAAGAGCTGATTCCATATGATTACGAGAATCTGGGGGTTTTCCGATTCTTAGACTCGATTTACAGCCATCAAAAAAAGAAAAATGATTTCAATCCAGATTTGTTACGTTTGAAGGAAAAAGACCGTGACAGCCAAACTTCTTTTTTAAAAACGCTTGAAGTCTACTTATTGAATAACTGCAAGCTAAAGCCAGCCGCAGAGCAGTTGTTTATTCATCAAAATACATTAAACTATCGAATGAAACAAATCTTTGATATGACCTCAATTGATTTAAGTCACTTCAGTCAGCGATGTGAGTTATTTATTGAATTGATGCTGATGAAAAAAGATCAATAGTCATCGAATCCGCAGGTGCCCGGGATCACCTGCGGGTTTTCATGTGAAAATGGCATACAACTGCTGCGTTTCGTTGTATGATAGGTAAGGATTTTATGAAAGGGGGGCCACCTTTGGGAGCAGTCACCTTGGCCATTTTGATTTTTATCCTGACCCTCGTCCTTGTCATTTGGCAGCCAGGACGTTTAACCATTGGATGGTCAGCATGTGGAGGCGCCATTCTTGCACTTGTCTTTGGTGTCGTTCATCTGGGCGATGTGTGGGAAGTGACGCATATAGTATGGAACGCGACATTTGCGTTTATTGGCATCATTATTATTTCGTTAATTTTAGATGAAATTGGGTTTTTCGAATGGGCTGCACTGCATATGGCAAAAGCCGCAAGAGGGAACGGTGTCCGCATGTTTATTTATTTAACATTGCTCGGCGCTGTCGTGGCTGCTTTTTTTGCGAACGATGGAGCGGCACTGATTTTGACCCCGATCGTCTTGTCTGTGGTGAGAGCGTTAAAGCTGGATGAGCGGATGATCCTGCCTTTTGTGATGGCGAGCGGCTTTATTGCAGATACAACCTCCTTGCCATTTGTGATTAGTAACTTGGTTAATATCGTATCAGCCGACTATTTTCATATTGGATTTCTAGAATATACAGCAAACATGTTCGTGCCAAACCTTGTGTCGCTTGGAGCGAGCATGCTAGTGCTTTATGTGTTTTACCGGAAGCTCATCCCAAAAACATACGATCTGTCACAAGCGAAAGAGCCGGCATCAGCTATTCGAGATATCCGCATGTTCCGGTTGTCTTGGTATGTGCTCGGCTGTCTGCTTGTCGGTTATTTTGCAGGGGAACTCATTGGGGTTCCGGTCTCCATCATTGTGGGCGGTATTGCCCTTGTCTTCTTGTGGCTGGCGAGAAGAAGTCCGCAAGTGGCGACAAAACGCGTCATAAAAGAAGCACCGTGGTCCATAGTCTTTTTCTCAATTGGCATGTATGTCGTCGTATATGGACTGAAGAATGTCGGTCTCACAGAAATATTGGCGGCATGGATCGAACAAGGCGCATCGCATGGCTTGCTTGCGGGAACGATGTTTATGGGCGTGCTTGCTGCAGTGCTGTCCTCTGTCATGAACAATCTGCCCACTGTGTTAATCGATGCGATTGCGATCGGTCATACAGATACAGCAGGCGTCATGAGAGACGGACTGATTTATGCCAATGTCATCGGCTCCAACCTTGGTCCGAAAATGACCCCTATCGGCTCATTGGCGACATTGCTGTGGCTTCATGTTCTCAAGAAAAAGGGCGTCCATATTTCTTGGGGTGCATACATGAAAGCCGGAATCATCCTGACCATCCCAACCTTGATCCTTACTTTACTAGGGTTATATGTGTGGTTATGGCTGATACATTAAAGCTAAATACAAAGGAGAGCAGATCCATGAGATCTGCTCTCTTTTATTACAGATATTTCGCATAGCGCTTTTCTAAAAAGTCTTGAAGCAATGAGACTACGCTGCAAATGCCCCAGTAAATGAGTGCGACCAAAATATACATGGTCATATAATCGAATTCGCGTCCACCTACAATTTTTGCTTGCTGGAAGAGCTCGGGTACAGTAATCATCGCAGCCAGTGAGGAGGCTTTGATTAAATCGAGCATGACATTGGTCAATGGCGGAAGTGCGATGCGGACAGATTGAGGTAAAATGACACCGCGCATCGTTTGCCAATAGCTGAGGCCTAGTGACTTGGCAGCTTCCACCTGTCCACTCGGAACAGAGGAGAGGGCCGCCCGATTGATTTCTGCAATATAGGCAGCGCTATTGAAGCTGAACCCAATAATGGCAGCGGTGACCGCTGTAAACTCAATCCCGATATAAGGGAATCCAAAATAAAGAATAAACAAAATCACCAGAATGGGCACGCCTCGCATGAATGAGATATACAACCGTGCAGGAAGGCGAAGCATCCACGAGTTCGCCATTCTGGCAAGCGCAATAAAAAAGCCAAGAATTGTACCAAAAAACATGCTCACAAAGGAAATGAGCAGCGTCAGCCAGATGCCTTTCATGACAAATGGAAATGACGACTTTGCCAGTGCAGGATTAAATATATATTCTAAATGAATATCTCCCACGATTGCGGCTCCTTATTTAGAAATGTCGACATCTTCGACATCAGCATCTATTTTCTTTGAGACGTCTGCATGATGAAAGAATTTTTCGGAAATCTTTTTCATGGTTCCGTCTTTTTTCATGTCTTTTAAGACACGATTTAATTCTTTTTGAAGCTCTGTGTTGTCTTTCTTCATCACAAAACCTTGTTCGTTTGGCATGTATTTTAAGTCAGGGTGAATCGTAATATTTAATTTCGGGAATGCAGCAAGAGCTAGTGTCTGCAAGTAATAATCATTTAGAATGACATCTGTACGACCATTAGCGACATCCTTTAAGTATTGCTCGTTTGTCGCATTATCATAAATGACTTCCTTCGCACCGTACTTGCGAGCGACATCCATGTAAATCGTTGTGGCAGCTCCAGCTGCTTTCTTTCCTTTTAAATCTTTTAACGTCTTAATGCCAGACAAATCATCTTTTCGTACGATCGCCGTGCCATAGGAATATTTATAAGGAGTTGAAAAGGCAAACTTATCTTTTCTGTCATCTGTGATGTCAATGTCGTTTGCAGCGGCATCCACTTGACCAGAATTAATGGCGCTCAGCATGCCATCATAGCCCATTTCTTTAAATTCTACTTTCACATCAAGGCGTTTAAACGCTTCTTTGACCACTTCCACTTCATAACCAGTCAATTGATCCTTGCCATTAGATGTATCATGATATGACGTTGGATAAAGGGTGCCTGAAGTAGCAACCACGATTTTCCCTTTCTTTTGAATCTCATCCCACTTTGAATCTCCAGACTGAGAAGAGCTTGATTGACTGCAAGCAGACATGACAAGTATGAAAGCAGACACAACAAGCATCAACCATATCGATTTTCTATGATAAAAACGACTCATTTAAGAATCCTCCTCTATTTTTTATACAAAACAAAACATAGCACGCTTTTTCTGTTAGGACAACGTTTTCAGAAGAAAAGCGAAAAAGTAAGAATATTATGTGCAATTTGCTTGGTGAAATAATGTATAAAAAAGGAAGGTGCGTACAAAATAATTGCGAATAAAGGAGGGAATAACAATGATGAAAAAAGTAAGTGGCTTTATCATATTATGGATGATGCTGTTGCCTGGTTTTTATATGGAAACAGCTCATGGTGAAACACCCCAAATGGAAAAGCGTCCAGTAACGCATCAAGTAAAATTAACGACAGAACAACAAAAACAAATTGAAATGCTTGAGCAGCAAATTCTTTCTAAACGAAAAGAAGTGATTGAGAAATACGTTCAATATGGTGTGTTAACAAAGGAACAAGGTACACATATTACCAAACGAATGGATGAACATTACAATCATTTGGAAAATAACGGATTCGTTCCATTGCTGAAAAAACCACAGCACCATCGACCATAATGATTGAAACCGGCAGCGAGGTGCCGGTTTTTTTATTGTTTATGAATCTATTCAGAAGGTGAGGCTTTCACCATCTTTAGGGACAAAAATGGCTTGTTCTGCTTGATGCTCCTGAATGTAAGCTTGTAAAGAAGCTCTTGTTAGCAAGCAATGGTTCACTGCCTCAAGGTGACAAGCGACAATTTGTGCTTTTGGCTGAGAACGGTGAACGTCTAAAATGTCTTCCTTTGTCATGGTAATCGGATCGCCTTCTAAAAATTGAGCAGCTCCGCTATTAACCACAATGACATCTGGCTTGCATGTATTGACAACCTCCTTCGGCTCATCACACCAAATGGTATCACCTGCAATGTAAAGGGTAGGTTCATCAGGGTGAGAGAAAACAAAACCGCTGACCTGTCCCATCCGCTTCGCTGTTTCTCCTGTCCCATGCTGTCCACCTGTCCGCTTAATATGAACACCGCAAATATCTATTTCGTCTTCAATGCATGTGACATGCTGGAAACCGGCTTCTTCAACTTCTTTTTTGTCATTCTCCGATTGCGTATAAATGGGCTGGTCTTGAGCTAATTTCTGTTTTGCCTCGTCATCAAAGTGATCCACGTGCAAATGAGTGAGTAAGACAGCATCTGGGTGAAGCATGTTGTCTAAATCAATGTTTACAGGCAGATCAACAATGGGATTGTTCAAATGTTGATTGGCTGTATGAGGAAACGGTGGATATGTTCCTTTTGCTGCTAAAAAGGGATCAATGAAGAAAGTTGCCTGACCATATTGAAGGTATAAAGTAGCATTCCGAATGAGCGTGATTTTCATGAAAAGGCCTCCTTTTTTTCTGATTAAGTTTACAGTATATTAAAAGAGTTCCATATGACAGAGGGTAATGAAAGTCTTTCAGCAGAAGGACTTGATTTTTGAAAGAGGTGAGCCAATGTTAGACCAAACCGATATGGATATATTAAAAGAGCTCTCTAAAAACAGTCGATTGACCATGAAAGCACTAGGTGAAAAAGTTCATTTAACCGGTCAAGCTGTTGCAAATCGTGTGTTAAAGCTTGAAGAAGAGGGTGTGATTGAAGCATATACCATTTCGATTGACTGGCGGACTCAAAAGACCATCCAAACATTTATGCAGCTCTATACCCGCAGTCATCATCACGAACCACTTCTGTCGTTTCTCGACCAACAGGAAGAGATCAAGAACTTATTTAAAATAAGTGGTGAGGGCTGTTATATGGCTGAAGGCCATTTTTCCAGTCATGATGAACTGGATCTGTTTTTAACGGAGCTGACTAATTACGCAAATTATAAACTGTCTATTGCGGTTAAACGTCTCATTCATCAGTAATAGAAGAGACGCAGGAGGAAAAGGAACGATGAAAAAATTAATCAAAAATCAAGCTGAACCGATGACAAAGGAAAGAATCAAAGCAGACTTGGTTCAACTTGGTGTGAAAAAAGGCATGATTTTATGTGTTCACTCATCTTTATCATCTATCGGCTGGGTAAACGGAGGCGCTGTTGCCCTCATACAAGCATTGATGGAAACCTTATCAGAAGAGGGGACACTGATCATGCCGGCACAAACGTTAGAGCTTTCTGATCCCGCTGATTGGATCGATCCGCCTGTTCCTTTTTCGTGGTGGAAATCGATCAAAGAGACGATGCCTGCATTTGATCCAGCATACACGACACCAACAGCAATGGGAAAGGTAGCGGAAACGTTTTGGAAATATCCAGGCGTGGCGAGAAGCAATCATCCTCATTTTTCATTCACAGCCTGGGGCAAAAGGAAACATGAGCTTCTGAAACACCACGCACTTTCTTTTGGATTAGGAGAACATTCGCCTCTAGCCCGCATGTATGATCTTCAGGCTCAGGTGCTGCTGATTGGTACGTCATTTGAGAGCCTGACAGCTTTCCATCTCGCTGAATATCGCATCCCTCAGCAAGACCTCATGACAAGAGGAGCTCCCATCTTAGAAAATGGTTGGAGGGTATGGAAAGAGTACCAAGATATTATCACAAGAGAAGAACTATTTGAGCAGATCGGTCGTGATTTTCTGCAATCAGGAGGCACTCATGATCACGGTCAAATCGGACTTGCCAGTTCATATTTATTGCCGGTGAGAGAATCAGTAGACTTTGCGGAAAAGTGGCTTGATTTGTACGATCAGTCGTGATCTACACAGTTTGGAAATTTATAAGATAAAGGTCTTGATCAGGCTGCTGTGAGGTATAGCAGGTGAGCTGATAGTCTCCCTTTGGAATAGGGAAAGACAGCACCTGAGCCATGACGCTTGTGATATAAACTTGATCGCTTGCATGCGTAAAAGGCACTGTAACTGTTCTGTCAGCCGAGGCTGGGGGCATATCGCTATTTAAAGTTACAGTAATAGATGCTTTTCCGTTGTTGACCCCTTCAAAGGACACACCCTGATCTCCCATGGCGAATCCTTGAAGAATGTCATCATCTGACCAATCAATCACAGGTGGTGTTTTGCTTCCGGTGTATACGGTGATTTGGTGATAAGAGATAGATAGGGAATAGGCTTGGTTTAACTTATTCATTTAAAAAACTCCTTTATACATAGATTTTCGTTGGAATGTGAATGGTTGAAAGAATGATTCTTGAAGAGAATGTTAGGCAGCAAGACGATTGTCGCCGTCTTGCGCTTCTATTTGAGGAATCTAGATGTGAAATTGCGAAACCATTGCTTTTAAATCTCCTGCTAAATGGGCAAGAGCTTCTGATGATGCTGTTACTTCTTCCATTGCGGCAAATTGTTCTTCTGTTAAACCGGCTACTTGCTGTGAATGTTCACTCGTTAGTTTAACGCCTTCTGTGATAGTGGCAAAGGATTGTTTCGCATCGTTTGTATAAGCTGCGATTTTTTGTGATGCACTAGATAAATGCTTGATGCCATCTGCCATTTCTCTCATTGACTGTTGAATATCAATAAATGATTCTTCTGTATGAGAAATAAGTACAGTCCCTTGAGCCGCTTCCTCTTTTACTCGTTTGATGGCATTCGTCGAATGAGTCATCTCTTTTTGGATTTCAGAAATGAGATGGGAAATCATATTTGATGATGCTTGAGATTCTTCAGCGAGCTTTCTCACTTCGTCTGCGACAACCGCAAAACCTTTTCCATGCTCGCCTGCTCGTGCTGCTTCAATTGCTGCGTTAAGAGCAAGCAGGTTTGTCTGATTAGCGATGTCTGTAATAACATTGGAAATATGATCAATTTCAGCTGAACGTGTTTCTAATGCTTGAATGGCTGTCCCATTTTCCTCTATTGATCTTGCAATAGATGTCATTTGTGAGTTTACTTCCCCAATATTCTGTACACCTTTTAGGGCCATTTCTTGTGCAAATTGACTTCTTGAAGCCATTTGTTCCGCATTTTCCGTGATGTTTGCCAGCTCGTTAGATACTTGAATCATCGTGTGCTCACTTGTTGTCATTTGAGCTGATTGTTCTTCTGATGATTGAGCTACTTCTTGAATACTGTGGGTGATTTTTTCTGATGCTGCACTTGTTTCTTCTGCGCTAGCTGAAAGCTGCTCAGATGAGGTGGCCACTAATTCAGATGTGTTCATGACATTAAGAATGGTTTGATTTAATTTTTCCCGCATCTTATTGAAATGACCAGCCAGGTCAGACAGTTCATCGCCTGCCGTATCCGACACATTGATGGTTAAATTTCCTTCGCCGGCACTTTTAATGGCAGAAGCTATGCACTTGAGGCGTGACTGAAACCGCTTTGTGAAAATAGAAATAATGATAACTGCAACAATTAAACTTAACAACAGAACAATGACAAATTGAATATAGAATGACTGAAGCATTTGTGAAATCACGCTTTGATTGGCGCCCGTATAAAAAATACCAATCGTTTTGCCTGCTTCATTTTTGATCGGCATATAAGCCGTTTGATAGTCTTTCCCGGCAACATTTGCTGTGCCGTAATAGTTTTCTCCTTTATCTAATACAGTGGCCTTCACTTCAGGTGAGACTTCTGTACCGACAGCTCGTTTTCCGTTTAACATGACATTCGTTGCGACACGGGTATTCCCTTGGAAAATTGTGATGGTATCATCGGTATATTCAGCTAATTGGTCAACCAATGTATCATGATCATTGATTTGGGTATCCCCTTTATAAAGCTTGCCATCTTTTATCTGCCACGAGCCTGCCACTTTTTCATCTAGGTAGGCATAGCCTAGCTTTAAATCACCTTTTGCTTTTTCAGTGGCCATGTGCTTGATGTTTTCTGTCATTTCGCGATTCACCACATAACCAACAACTGCTGAAAAGATGATGAGGACACTTAAAAAGATCAGCAAAATTTTGGCACCAAGCCTCAGTTTTCCCTTTTTTTTCATGCTTTTTGACTCCTTTAGGTATAAGGTAGGTTAAACCTCCTTAAGGATTATCGGCATGAAAAAAATGTTTGAAATACCTTTATGCAGTTACGAGAAAATTTTTTTAGATAGAAAAGGGAAATGGCGTTAATCGATGATAAATTGTATTCTTGTGCCGTCAGGATCATCGGATAATTGATGACCGACCCATGAGCCTGCTCCCCTATTATCTGAAGGACTGATATATTTGACAGAAGCTCCTGTTCCTCCTTCCTTACACATCGCCATCGGCCATTCGTCCCGATCATACCCGCGCTTTGTTGGGATGCCATGAAGTGATTGGTCTCTCTGTTCATCGCTATGTTTACGGTCAATCGTACATACGGATGAATGGCCTTCATCAATTGCCTCTTCTATGTGCTTCGCGGTTTCTGGGTAACGATCTGATGGGAAGTGAATGGTTTTGTCATAAGATGAATTCGTCGTCTCTTGTTTACTTTGCTCCAGTTGAATATAGCCTGTTGCTACACCAACGACGATTAGTAAAAGCAAGAGAATGATTTTAAGAAGTTTCATAGATGCTAGCTCTCTTTCTTGTTTGCGTATTTTGTAAACAGAAGTATAGCAGAATTACTTACCAATTTCTCCTGGTTTTGAAAAAACGCCTTTTAAAGTTCGAAAAACGGTTTTTATCCGTTTTCTTGCTTTTCATATTTGTAAAATTTCATAAAAATTTTAATTTTGCTGGTCAAAAAAAGATTATGCTTTATCAAAATGGCTTTATCACTGCTTTTTGGGCTAATTTCAAGAATTTAACACACAGAAATTTTAAAAAAATAAAATTGACTAGACCGATATGCTTTAATAATATGGAGTCAAATATCAAAAAATGTCGTAATTTATCAAAATATGATTCTATTTACATTGCAGGAGGGGAGTACAAATGGCGGATGTCTCTTATCGGCTTGGTATAGACATAGGAGGAACATTTACTGATTTATCGCTGATGAATGAAGCAACAGGGGCGTTGACTGAACTCAAAACACCCACAGTGACTGACGACCCAGCCCAGGGAATTATCAATGGGCTAAAACTTCTAAAAGACAGAGGTGTTGATTTATCTAAAATCCAATATCTCGTACATGGAATGACAATCGGTCTTAATACATTATTGCAGCGGAAAGGAGCAGATTTAGCCCTTTTTGTGACGGAAGGCTTTCAAGACATATTATCACTACAACGTTTACGATTACCCATTCCTTATGACTTCAATTCTCGTTTGCCGGAACCATTGATACCACGAAAGCATGTATACCCAATCTCTGAAAGGTTGATACACGATGGTACGATCAAAAAACCTCTCCATCTGCAGCAATTAGATCATGCTGTCCAGCAGGTCATGTCTAAAAGGCTAGCAGGTATTGTCATTTCTTTTTTACATAGTTATCAAAATCCAGTTCATGAATTACAGGCAAAAGCCTATATCAAACACCATTATCCGCAATTAGAAGTCCTTACTTCATCTGAATTATGGCCTCAAATGAGAGAATACGAGCGTACTGTGATGTCTGTTGTCAATTTGTACATTCAACCAAAGGTAAAACAGTATTTACAAACATTGAAAAGCCGTTTGAAAGAAGAAGGTGTACCAATTTCTCCATACATTACACAATCAAATGGTGGTTTAATGGATGCAGAAAGTGCAGCAACTTCACCTGTTAAAACACTTTTTTCTGGTCCAGCAGCTGGTGTCATTGGTGCGGCAAGAATCGCAGCCTCTGCAAACGAATCCAACCTGATCACTTTTGATGTAGGGGGGACGAGTGCAGATATCTCCATTATTCAAAAGGGGCAGCCTACAATGGCTCAGTCTAATCAGCTTTCAGGTTTTCCTATCATTCTTCCATCTGTTGCGATGTATTCAATAGGGGCAGGCGGAGGTTCTGTCGCGTGGATTGATCAGGGCGGGCTTCTCAAAGCAGGACCAGAATCAGTTGGCTCACAGCCGGGACCAGCTTCGTATGGTAAGGGGAAGAAAGCTGCCTTAACTGATGCGTTCCTCATATGCGGTTATCTCAATCAAGAGCGTTTTGCCGGAGGACATTTACACCTACAGCTGTCCGCGGCGGAAAAGGCCTTTCAGCCAATTGCTGACCAGCTCAACAAAACGGTAGAAGAAGCGGCTGACCAGCTGATCCAAGTAGCTGTCGCCAATATGTACACAGAATTAAGCAATGTCATGGAGCAGCAAGGATTTGACCCAAGAGATTTTAGTTTACTAGCATTTGGCGGAGCAGGACCGGTTGTGGCGAATTTCCTTGCTCGAGAAATCCATGCGAAAAAAGTGGTCGTTCCTCCAAGTCCAGGAACATTATGTGCATTAGGTGCTCTGACCGCTGATTTTATTCATGATGCGGTGCTGTCGAAGAAAATATGCTTACAAGACTACTCGATAGATCAACTAAAACAAGATTTTGAGATGCTTTCGCGAAAAGCGACTGATTGGTTCAGTCGGCAGAACATTCAGCATATTAAACAGACATCCATTCTATTATTGGCAGATGCACGTTATCAAGGACAAGCCTTTGAGATTGAATTACCATTATCAGCTGAATGGCTGAAGCAAGAACAAGATATCCACCAACTCATTGAAGCCTTTCACAAACTGCATCAGCGTCAATATGGTCATAGAGATGATCAGGCGAACATCGAGTTTACTCATTTACGAGTTCGAGTCATAGGCGAGACGCCGCCGCTGCCTTTCACACCTGTTCATGAAAGCAGCGGACAATCTTTGAAGCCATATGAATACAGGCGAATCTTTATAGAAGAAAAAGACCATGAAGCAGCTATTTATTACAGAGATACTTTGTCAGTAGGTTCTGTCATCAATGGACCTGCCATTATTGAGCAGGATGATACGACAACATTGATTCTGCCAAATTGGACAGGCAGCATTGATCAATCAGGGAACTTGGTGATTTCAAGGGAGGCGGCTTTACATGAGAACTGATCCAGCAAAGCTTGAGATGATGCGCAGTTATTTTAATGCAATTGCGTCTGGCATGGGACATGTCATTGAACGGACGTCTTTTACGACTTTCGTCAAAGAATCAGCTGACTTTGCGACAGCGTTAGCCACGCCTTCTGGAGATTTCTTTGTTTATCCGAAGACAGTGGGTGTAACGATCTTTTTAGGGCTGAGTCTTAAAAAAGCGATTGAAGAGAGCGGGGCGATGCAGCCGGGAGATATTATCATCACAAATGACCCTTATACGACAGATGGTTTAGCGACTCACCTGCCGGATGTCCATATCATTAAGCCAATTTTCGTAGATGGTGAAATTGTCAGCTATGCTTGGTCTTTTGTTCATGTGAGTGATGTGGGCGGACTTGTGCCTTCGAGTATTTCACCGACAGCAACAGATGTCCATCAAGAAGGATTAAGAATCCCGCCAGTGAAAATTTCTGAAGGCGGGAAAGAGAATCATGTCGTTCGGACCTTATTAAGAGCCAACAGCCGAGCCAGTCATTTAAATGATGGGGATATCAATGCGATGATTGCTGCAGTAAATACAGCAGAAATTCGGTTAAAAGAAATGATTGGCAAATTTGGAAAAAATGAAGTGAAACAAGGAATGATGGACCTGCTGAAGCAAGCTGAGATTCGTGCAGGAAAGGTCATTGAAGCCATTCCGAATGGAACGAGTGAATTCGCTGATTATTTAGATGATGATATGATCTCGGATGTGCCGATCCGTTTGAAAATCAAGTTAACGGTGAAAGGAAAGCGGCTGATTCTTGATTTTTCTGAGTGTGACCCTCAAGTGAAAACAGCTTTTAACCTTGTCACCAATGGTCAGAAGCATTCCTTCCTATATCAAGGGTTGATTAATTACATTATTAGTAAAGATCCCTTTATACCGATTAATGGCGGAATAACATATCCGATTGAAGTGATTTCACCTAAAGGGACGCTGGTGCATCCAGAATACCCGGCCTCTGTTGGTATTCGGCATTCGATTACGATGAGGCTGTATAATGTCGTGCTAGGCGCCATTGGTAAGCTGTTACCTGAAGCAGTGCCGGCAGCAGGTGCAGGTCAATCTGCTATTGTTGTTCTCTCTGTTCCTGATGATCAAACAGGTGGCAGGAAAATGTCTGTTGTCGAACCATTAGGCGGAGGCGGCGGTGCTCAAAATGGAACTGATGGAGTAGATGGCATTGATCATTCATCTGGCTTTTTGAAAAATACACCCATTGAGAGTTTAGAACAGCATATTGATATTCATGTTCACCGATATGAGCTTTTGCCGAACACAGGCGGGGCAGGAGAAAACAGAGGTGGACATGCGATTGGTTTGGAATTTGAAATGATCAAGCCTGAATCTATGGTGACCGCACGAGGAATGGAACGAATGAAGTTTCAGCCTTGGGGGTTAATGGGCGGCCGAGCAGGAGCTGTTGGTGAGGTCAAGCTGATCACAGCAAAAGGTGAAAAACAAGACCAGCCAAAAATAGATGTTCTGCGTCTTGAAAAAGGCGATATTGTGCAATTAATATCACCAAGTGGAGGCGGCTGGGGAAATCCATTTGCTAGAAAGAAAGAAAAAGTCCTTCAGGAAGTGGAAGCAGGTCTATTAAGTGAAGAAAGAGCGCTGCAGCAATATGGCGTTAAAGTGTATCTAGACCAAAATGAATGGAAGATTGATGAAAAGCAAACGAATAAGCTTCGTGAAAAGGTTGATCATCCTGCTGATATCATGTGGGATTTCGGAGAACACAGAGAAGCTTATGAGAAAGTATGGACGGATGAAGCCAGCAGCGAGCTTGCCGTGCAGCTGCGTTCTTACCCAGCTAATGAACGTACGCATTATAAACATGCAGTTCATCAACATTTCAGTCATAGAAATGAGCCGTTAACAAAGAAAGATATTATTCAAGCACTTCGTCATATGGATGGACAAAAAGGGGGAAATCAATCATGAAAAGAAGATTAATCACTATTTTTGCAGGTGTACTATCAATGATTCTACTGCTGACAGCTTGCGGTGGAAATGGACAGGATCAAGGTAAACAGCAGCAGACTGTGATCGTTGGCGTATACGGAGGCGATTGGGAAAAGAATATCAAACCAATCCTCGAAAAGTTTGAAAAAGATACGGGAATTAAAGTCCAAACCGTCTCTGGAGCGGATTCTGAATGGTTTACGAAATTAAAAGCGTCCAATGGAAAAAATCCACCGTATGACCTGCTTATTTTACAGCCTGATACGATTCAAAGAGGTATTGCAGCAAACGTTCTTGCGCCCATTGACGAAGAGCAAGCACCGAATGTCAAAAAACTTTACCGTTCTGTCCAAAAGAAGCTCACTATTGATGGGAAACAATATGCAGCAGGCTTTAGCATGGGGCAGCTAGGAATTGCTTATCGAAAAGATCTTGTGAAGCAGGAACCAAACAGCTGGACAGACCTATGGAGCAGTCAGCTAAAAGGGAAGGTGGCGATATCATCTCCGACTTATTCAGCCGGTTTGCAATTTTTCTCTGCGCTTGTCCATGCTCAAGGGGGGACAGAATCAAATCCTAAGGATATTGATAAAGCCTTTAAAAGCCTTTCACAATTAAAAGGACATGTAGCTGCTTTTCCAGATAATCCAGGGTCTATTCAAACCTTGTTAGAACGTGGTGACGTGGCAGCAGTTCCATATTGGGATGGACGAGTATTTGCACTTGAAGAAGAAGGAATGGATATTGGTTTCTCATATCCGAAAGAAGGCGCTGTTGCAGCTGTTGCGAGCTGGGCTTTAACGAAAGGAAGTCAGCATGAAGAAGCGGCTTACAAACTATTAAACTATTTAAGTGGAAAAGAAGCTCAGGAGGCTTTCTCGGAAAAATCTTATTATGGCATGTCGAATTCTGATGTGAAATACGGTGACAAGATTAAGGGGAAGGTCAAGGTTGGAGAGAATTATTATAGCAAGCTGACTTGGGTAGATTACGAAACAGCAACTTCAGAGCTTGGCAATTGGACAAATCGATGGAACGAAGTATTAGGCGGAGGAAAATAGGTGATCGCATGAGTGGAATCCATTTAGAACATATCAGCCAGCATTTCGGCGAGCAGATTGCTCTTAACGATGTCAGTCTTACGGTGAATGAGGGAGAGTTTTTCTCCCTTCTTGGCCCTAGCGGCTGCGGAAAATCAACGTTATTAAACATCATTGGCGGTTTTTTAGAGCCAACAAAAGGTGTCGTCTATATTGGTGATCAGGATGTGACGACTTTACCGCCTTATCAAAGAAAAACGGGTATGGTCTTTCAAAGCTATGCACTCTTTCCGCATCTGACCGTATTTGATAATGTGGCGTATGGGTTAAAGGTTCAAAAGAAAAAGAAGGCAGAAATCAAAGAGAAAGTAATGGGATGTTTGTCTCTTGTGCAATTAGAGGCGTTTGCGAAACGTATGCCGCATCAATTAAGTGGTGGACAGCAGCAGCGGGTAGCGATTGCAAGGGCGCTTGCGATTCAGCCGTCTGTTCTTCTTCTTGATGAACCGCTCAGTAACCTAGATGCAAAACTTAGAAAAAATATGCAGACAGAGCTTCGAAATATTCAAAGGAATGTCGGAATTACAACCATCCTCGTGACCCATGACCAAGAGGAAGCATTAAGCCTTTCTGATCGGATTGGGATTTTAGGTGAGGGAAGAATCCAGCAGATTGGGACGCCTTTAGAGGTGTATCGCCAGCCAAACAATCGATTTGTTGCTGAATTTATCGGACAGGTGAACCTATTTGAAGCAGTATATGATGAAGCTAAAGCTGCATTTATCGTTCCTCATTTAACCCAGTCAAACGGGCAGCATGTTGAGTTAAAGGCTGCGGCACACCAAGAGAAGAAGGGGAATCATTTACTCATGCTCCGTCCAGAAAGAATCAGCATATCTTCTGAGCGGGAAGACGTTCAGCCCAACCATGTATCAGGCGTGCTGGCAGATGTCAGTTATATTGGTCACTCATTACGTTTAGTGGTGGGGCTCGATAGCGGTGAAATGATTGTCCATGCTTCTGATGCAGCATTTCCTGAACTGCCGAAAGCTGGAGAAGCAATTCATATCAATTGGCAGCCTGAAGATATCGTTTTCCTAGATTCGAAGGTGCATACGTGATGCGTATCAAGAAAAAGAATCAGCGATTTCATTGGTTCATGCTGCTGCCTGCGTGTTTGTTTCTTGTTGTATTTCTTCTAGCGCCGCTTGTGATGATGTTCGTCCTCAGTTTTCGCGATGTGGATTCAATGATGAATACATTACAAACATATAGCTTTTCTCAATATATTCATGTGTTCACGACAGATGCGTATGTGAAGGCGATTGGAAGTACAGTGTGGGTAGCCTTGCAGACAACGGTGATTTGTTTATTGATGGCATACCCCGCAGCATACGTGCTCGTCAAGGCACCTCATCCGCGTCTGCGGGCATTTTTCTATATCTTACTTGTTTCGCCGCTTTTGACAAGTGTTGTGATTCGGACGTTTGCATGGATTGTCCTTCTTTCGCAAAATGGTCTGATCAATGGCATGTTATTAGATTTACATGTGATTGAAAAGCCGCTCTCTATGCTGTGGAATATGAATGCGGTGATTATTGCTTATGTTCAGGTCATGCTGCCTTTTGCAGTGCTGCCTATCGCGACGAGCTTAACCGATATGGATCGTCATTTACGACCGGCTTCTATGAGTCTAGGAGCTGGACGTATTCGAACCTTCTTTCATGTGACCTTTCCACTGACCATTCCAGGTATGGTGACTGGAGCTATTATTGTCTTTTCACTGGCGGCTGGGAGCTATATCACCCCGCTGTTAGTCGGCGGAAGGATGCAGCCTCTGCTGCCGCTGTCTATTTATCAGCAGGTCATGCAGGTGTATAACTTGCCTCTTGCTGCAGCGATGTCCTTTACGTTATTGGTTTGTGTGCTTGTGGTGGTCAGTTTATTAAGCTATCTATTGAAGCGTTGGGAGGCGAGGATGCATGCGTAAAAAATCATTAGGTGACCGCTTGCTTTCAATCCTGATTTGGACTGCTGGGTCATTGGTTTATCTCTTTTTAACCATACCTGTTCTTGTCATCGTCCTATCTGCTTTTAGTCCAAATGCCTTTCCTGAATTTCCGCCGACTTCGTTCTCCGTTCGTTGGTTTCAAGAGGTCGTGTCGAATCCAGAATGGATGGAGTCTCTGCGTATCAGTGTGATTTTGCTATTCATCGTAACGCCGCTCACGGTTCTTTTAGGCACGATGGCTTCGTATGCTTTAGCGAGGCTTTCCTTTAAGGGAAAGGAGGCCATCCAAGCCTTCATTTTGTCACCACTTATGATTCCTCAGGTAGTGTTGGGGATTGCCATGCTTTATTTGTTTACGGCTATGGGGTTTACGGGATCTTTGTGGGCGCTTGTCATAGGTCACGTCATTATTGGCTTTCCCTATGTGGTTCGAACAGTAGGCGTCAGTGTCTCGAATTTGGACCCGCGGCTTGAGCTAGCTTCAATGAATCTTGGCGCAGGACCCATTCGCACATTCTTTCGAGTGACGCTGCCTTTGATTAAGCCAGGAATTATTGCAGGCGGGGTGTTTTCAGCTGTGACGTCATTTGGGGAAATATCGATCAGTTTGTTCGTTTCCTCTCCCCAAACCATTACGATTCCCATCAGGACGTTTAATTACATTGAGCAAACCTTTGATCCGAGTGTCAATGCGATATCTGTCATATTTATTATCATTTCTATCATTGCGTTGCTCATCATTGAGAAAACGATTGGCCTGTCTAAGGTGATGTAAATATAATGAAGAAACAAGGGAGCTGTCATTTGAAATGGCAGCTCTTTTTGTGTTGTTTTTACGGTAAATATTTTCAATTTTTCAGGGAATATAGTTCTTAAGATTTAAGAAATTTTGGAGAGTGAAAGGAGACCTCTATCCTGCATTTTCGGTCATATTTGCAAATTTTAAGGGGAAACATGAAGTTTTTGCGGTATTTAGTCGATTATTTTCGGTTGAACGCAACTATTATTAGTTATTTTCGGTAAATATCGTAAATTATCATGTGATTCATTCGGTATAACGCATGAATCTTTACACCCATTTTTCGGTGAAAAAAACAATAATTTCATATAAAGTGGACGTAAATAGAAAATATTTAAAAAGAAAAGAAGAAAAAGGCAAATCTATGGAAACGTAGAGACGCAAAGCCATGTCCTAAGGTAAATGTTGCTTTTTTACTATGGTCGGCAGGTTACCGAATCAAAATGGGAGTCCCTCCGTTTTATTCGGGGTGGGCTTCTTTCCGTATTGCGTCTATTTAATCAAATAGACTTGGTTCTTTTGATATAGAGGGTTCAGGGTGTCACATTGGTGGAGAAAACATAAAAGAGGCGGAGGATAAGAATGAATACAGTTTATTACCCCTTAACACATGCGCAAAAGCGAGTATTCTACACGGAAAGATTTTATCCAGGTACAAGTATTTCTAATTTGGGTGGATTCGCCAGATTGAGATCGGTATCAGGTTTAGATCCATCTTTAGTCGTTGACGTGCTTCAAGCGTACATTCGCCAAACTGACTCCCTTCGTTTGAGGCTGGTGTATCGACATGAGCAGGAGGAGCCTGTTCAATATATGAAGCCTTATGAAGAACAGCCGATTCGCATGGAGAAGGGCTGGAGTGAAGAAGAAGTGAGGGCTTGGGCGAATGAGCAAATCCGTGAGCCAATGCCGTTAATTGACAGCCCCTTGATTGAATTTACGGTCTTTCAAATCAGTGATCAAGAGTGCTGGCTGTTCTGTAAAGCACATCATATTGTGGCGGATGGTATCTCGATTATCTTGATGGGAAATCGCATTATCGACTTATACCAGGACATGCTGCACGGGGTAGACATCTCACCGGTTGAGGAGATTTCCTTCGTTGATCACATCATGAGTGAGCAAAGCTATGAAACTTCTAAACGATTTCAAAAAGACCAAGCCTTTTGGAATGAGCAATTTGCCAATATTCCAGATTTCGCTTCTTTAAAACCGCATAAGGGATACGAGATGAGTTTACATGCGCAGCGATTTTCGGGGGATATTCCAGATTCTTTGAAGGAGAAACTTCGTGCTTTTTGTGAAGAGCAGAAAGTCAGTATGCTCTCGATGTTTATGTCCACTGTTTATGTATATTTACATCGTTTTAGCGGCATGGAGGATGTTGTTCTTGGAACCTTTATGGGCAACCGAACGAATGCCAAAGAAAAAAAGATGATTGGTATGTTTGTTTCCACGATTCCAATGCGTGCATCTGTTCATGGGTCGCAAACATTTCTTGATTTCGTAAAACAGGTTATGGCGGATCAAATGAAGATCTTGCGTCACCAAAAGTACCCTTACAATCTCCTCATGAATGATTTGCGAGAAAGAGAAGGGTTTACAGGGCGCCTTTTTGACATTTCTTTAGAATACCAGGTCATGCAGTGGCAGAAAAAAGAGAATCTGTCTTTTATTACTGAACCGATTTTTAGCGGGAGTGGAATGAATGATATTTCAATCCATGTAAAGGACCGCTGGGATACAGATACATTGACCATTGATTTGGACTACCGTACAGATGTATTCACCGAAGAAGAAATCAGTAAGATGTTTGATCGATTTTTGATCATACTAGAGGCGGCGGTCTCTCAGCCTGACCAGCTGATCGGGACACTTCCTTTACTTCCATCAGATGAACAAAAGGAACTGCTGCAACTATCTGAGAGAATCCCGTTTGAAAAACCAGCTGAAAAACCGGTTCACCACATGTTTGATGAGACAGCAAATAAGTATGCAGAGCGGACAGCCGTTGTAGCGGAAAATGGAGCATTTACTTATGGAGAGCTGTATCAAAAGGCAGAAAAGCTGGCGCGGTTTTTACAAATGAAAGGTGTCTCGCGTGATGTGCCTGTTGCTGTCCTAATGGATCGGAAGGCAGATGCTATGGTGGCGATCTTCGGCATATTAAAGGCTGGCGGGGCGTATGTACCGATTGATCCGGCATTACCTGAGGAGCGCATTCAATATATTGTGGAGGATTCTGGTGCTTCCATTGTGTTAACAGAGGAATCGTTCGTTTCAACATACCGTGCCCTCTCGGAAAAAATGGTCGTTCAGCAGCAAATCGAATTAGATGATGGTCTGCTGCCTGAGCTTGTAAATCAGTCGGCACCTGAGGATTTGGCTTACATGATTTATACATCAGGTACGACTGGAAAGCCGAAAGGCGTCATGATTGAGCATCTTCAGCTGCATCATTTGGTCCATGCCTTGCATCATGAGATTTATCAAGGGGCGAGTGAGCTTCAAATGGCGCTTCTTGCACCATTCCATTTTGATGCATCGGTGAAACAAATCTTTGCTGCTCTTTTATTTGGGCATACGCTTCATATCATCCCGCGAGAAACGACGAGAAATGGTGTTCAATTAGCGGCTTATTATAAAAAACATCAAATTGAAGCAGCAGACGGAACACCGGCGCATGTGCAGCTTTTACTTGCAGCGGATTTGGACGGGCTGTCATTGACACACATGTTGATTGGGGGAGAAGCATTGCCTGCGAAAGCAGCACACTCTCTTATCGAAGCGGTTCGTATGAGTGAGCCTGATTTTACTTTGTGGAATGTGTATGGTCCGACTGAGACGTGTGTCGATGCGGCGGTTCATCGTCTGGAACTAAGTGAGCTGCGCGAATCATCTGAACAGCAGCGTTATGTGTCGATCGGAAAACCACTCGGTCATCACCGTCTTTATATTTTAAATGACCATGATCAATTACAGGTGCAGGGGGCTATTGGAGAGCTATGCATTGCAGGGATAGGTGTTGGACGAGGCTATGTGAATCAGCCTGAATTAACGGAGAAGGTATTCACGGCAGATCCGTTTTCTCCACACGAGCGGATGTATCGAACGGGGGATCTAGTCAGATGGCTTCCGGATGGCACGATTGATTATCTTGGCAGAATGGATGATCAAGTAAAAATAAGGGGTTACCGCATAGAAACAGGCGAAATTGAAGCAGTGATGGAGCAGGTAGATGGAGTCGATCAAGCTGTCGTACTTGTGGTTGATGAAGTGGACGGGGGAAAGGCGTTAAGTGCTTACTATCAAGCTCGTCAAGAAGGTGTGTCAGTTGACATGCTGCAAGCCGCTATCAAACATCAGCTTCCAGCTTACATGATGCCGCTCTATTTCAAAGAGCTCGATGCATTTCCACTCACAGTCAGCGGCAAAGTCGATCGTCGTGCACTTGCTGCTTTAAAAGGCGACAAAGCAGTTCATGCTGTATATGCTGCACCTAGAAACGATCTCGAAACGAAGCTTGTACGTTTGTGGGAAGAAATCCTTGGTCAAGAGAAGATTGGTGTATATGATTCTTTCTTCGAGCGAGGTGGTCATTCACTTAAAGCGATGACAGTACTCACACATGTTCAGCGAGACTTTCAGGTGGAAGTGCCGCTCTCCATTTTATTTGAACAGCAGACCATTGCCGCTTTGGCTGCCTACATTGAGCAAGCGGAAACATCTTCTGAAACGGTGATACCAAAAGCGCCGGTAGCAGACCATTATCCATTGTCACCTCCACAGCAGCGCGTTTATATGGTGAGTCAATTGGAGCAAAGCACCGCATACCATATGCCAGCTGTTGTGAGGTTAAAAGGAACATTGCAGCGAGAGAAGCTGACTGAAGCCTTTGAAAGACTCATCACACGTCATGATATGCTGCGTACTTCTTTTCATACGTTGAAAGGTGTTCCATGTCAGCAGGTAGCTCCATCAGTGGCATTTCAAATAGAGCAGCTGACAGGCGGCACGATGGAAGAAAATATGCAGCAATTTGTCAGACCTTTTGACCTTGAGTGTGCACCACTTCTTCGTATTGGCTTGAAGTCATTTCATGATCAGGAGCACCTGCTCTTTTTCGATATGCATCATCTCATCTCAGATGGTCTTTCGATTGATTTAATGCTGCGTGAGCTGTCAGATGCTTACGAGGGATCGGTCAAAGCACCATTGAAGCTTCAATATCAAGATTATGCTGTTTGGCAAGAACAACAAGATTTTCAAAAAGAAGAGGCATTCTGGCTGCAGGAA
This sequence comes from Bacillus sp. FSL R5-0431, assembly GCF_038002985.1. Taxonomy (NCBI): domain Bacteria; kingdom Bacillati; phylum Bacillota; class Bacilli; order Caryophanales; family Bacillaceae; genus Bacillus; species Bacillus sp. FSL R5-0431. Next base: position 358,734 of record NZ_JBBOOG010000001.1, read on the forward strand.
TTTTCGGGTGATCTTCCTGCTTTACAGCTGTTGACCGATTATCAACGCCCAGCGGTCCAGTCTTTTGCAGGGGACCGTGTGATCAAAGAAATAGATGAAACGTTAAAGGAACAATTGCAGGAGCTTGCGGCAAATCACCACACGACACTGTATACGGTTCTGCTTTCTGCTTACTATACATTGCTTGCGAAGTACACGGGTCAAAAGGAATTCGTGGTTGGAACACCTGCGGCAGGGCGTGTGCATGCAGACCTGGATGACATGATCGGCATGTTTGTCCAGACACTTGCTTTGCGGTCAGAGGTTGATCCGAATGGAACCATGTCGCAGTTGATCGAGCAAGTTAAGGAAAAGACGATGCATGCATTTGAGCATCAGCAATATCCATTTGAACGGCTGCTTGAAAAGCTGAATATACCAAGAGATTTTAGCCGTCATCCTTTATTCGATACCGTTTTTACACTCATGCCAGATCATGGAGCAGCCCAGCATATTGGAGAGATGCAAGTTGAAATTGAAGAAACCAATTTCCATATTGCAAAGTTTGATTTAACGCTGCAAGCGATGGAGTCAGATCAAGGTTTATCCTTTGTCCTCGATTACAGTACGGCGCTATTTAAACGAAGTACAGCCGAGCAAATGCTACATCATTATATGTATTTGCTGGAGCAGATGGTCCAATCGCCGGAGGAAGCGATTCGATCCTATCGATTACTGTCTGAACAGGAAGCGGAAGCTCAACTGAATCTGTGGAATCCGTTACCGACGCCTTATCCGGCAGAAGAAACCATTGTGACGCAGTTTGAAGCACAGGTGCAGGAGCATGGTCATAAGTCTGCACTCCAATGTGAAGGTGTGATTCTTTCTTACCAAGAACTGAATGACCGAGTGAACCAGCTGGCTCATTATTTGCGTGAACATGGGTTTGAAAGAGGGATGAAAGCGGCCTTATTCTTTGAACGATCCAATGAAATGGTACTCTCTGTTCTAGCTGTACTTAAGGCGGGCGGCGTCTATGTACCAATTGATCCTGATTTCCCTGATGAGCGCGTGAAGCACTTTTTGACAGATAGCGGTGCACAATTTTTACTGACACACCAGGTGCTGCGCCAACGTTCGGTACTCGCTTCTTTTGAGGGAACCGTCGTCGAAACAGAAGATCAACTGATTGTTCAGCAGTCAGACAGCAATATAGACATACCTATTTTACCTGAGGACTTGGCGAATTTGACCTATACATCTGGTACAACTGGCAAGCCGAAAGGAAATATGGTGACACACCGGAATATTTTGAGAACGGTGAAGCAATCAAATTATCTTACCATTCATCATGAAGACACGGTGATGAGTCTATCAAACTATGTATTTGATGCTTTTATGTTTGATGTGTTTGGTGCTTTATTAAACGGAGCGAAACTGATTGTTCTGCCAAAGGACCATATCTTAAATATGAATGAGCTTTCTGGAGCGATTGAGAAGGAAAAAGTCAGTATTTTAATGATCACGACAGCTCTTTTTCACTTACTCATCGATATGAAAAAAGACAGCCTGAAGAACGTCAGAAAAGTTCTGTTTGGCGGAGAGCGAGCTTCCGTGCCTCATGTCATGACTGCACTTGAAACGGTGGGGGAAGGCAAGCTTGTTCATATGTACGGTCCTTCTGAAAGCACGATTTTCACTACGTATTATCCAGTGAATCACATTGAGAAGCAGGCGTTATCCATTCCAATTGGAAAGCCAGTGAGTCAAACGGCTGTTTACATTGTAGATGAATTTGGACATGTGCAGCCGCCGGGTGTTGCGGGAGAGCTATGTGTCGCTGGTGATGGACTGGTGAAAGGATATTATGGGCAGCCAGAACTCACAAGCGAAAAATTTATGGAAAATCCTTTCCGCCCTGGGGAGGTCATGTATAAAACGGGTGATCTTGCACGCTGGCTGTCAAATGGAGAGATTGAATTCATTGGACGGATTGATCATCAAGTGAAGATTCGAGGTCAGCGTATTGAACTTGGAGAAATTGAGCATCAGCTGCTGCGACAACCGCAATTGAAGGAAGCCGTCGTCATTGCATCTCCAAATGATACATTATGTGCGTATTTTACAGCAGAAGGGTCTGTCTCATTAACTGATTTGCGCGAGCAAGCAGGACGTGAACTGCCTGTGTATATGATGCCGTCGTTCTTCATGCAATTAGACGAGCTTCCGCTGACGAATAACGGCAAGGTAGATAGGCGCGCCTTACCGGTGCCTGACCTAAGTGAGCAGGGGGTAAATGAGTACATCCCTCCTCAAACCGAAACAGAGCATCACGTAGCGCGCATTTGGGAGGAAGTTCTTGAAGTGCCGAGAATCGGCAGGGACGATCATTTCTTTGAATGCGGTGGCCATTCGCTGCGCGGCATGAAAATGCTGAACAGGCTGTATGAAGAGATGCACGTGGAGCTCACTTTGAAGTCTTTATTTGAATTCCCAACATTAGAGGCGTTTGCCTTGGTGGTTAATCAAGCGGATCAAACGGAAATTAAGCGAGTTGAGATCGCCGAAGAGGCAGCCTATTATCCAGTGACATCTGCTCAGAAAAGACTGTTTGTATTGGAGAAAATGACCGATGCGGAGCAAAGCTATCATATGCCGGCTGCTTTAAAGCTGGAAGGGACCTTTGATGAAAAACGATTTGAAAAGGCGATTGAACAGCTTGTCCATCGTCATGAAGCATTCCGAACGAGCTTTGATTTCGTTCAGAATGAACCTGTTCAGCGGATTGAAACAAATATCTCTGTAGACATTGAAAAAATCGAAGGGAACGGACGAGACATACAGGAATTGATGAATGACTTTATCCGTCCATTTGATGTAGGAAAGGCGCCTTTACTCAGAGTAGGTCTAGTTTTTGTTTCCGTAAATGTCCATTATTTACTGATTGATATGCATCATATCATTTCAGATGGCGCATCTGTTGGCATTTTAATTGAGGAGCTTTCAGCCTTGTATCGAGGAGACAAACTAGAGGAATTACCTGTTCAATATAAGGATTATGCGGTTTGGTCAAAAAGTGAGACGTTTGCTGCACAAAAAAAAGCTGAAGAGGCGTTTTGGCTGGAGCAATTACAAGGAGAGCTACCTGTACTGGCACTGCCGGAAGACCTGCCAAGACCAAAAGTGCAAACATTCGCAGGAGATCGTGTCTCCTTTACAATCGATGGGCCGCTTAAAGCGAAATTGGATGAGCTGGTCAGAGCACTCAACAGCACGACGTATACAGTCCTGCTTACTTGCTACAGTACCCTTTTAAGCAAACTTTCGAGACAAGAAGATATCATCATCGGTTCTCCGATTGTAGGCAGAACTCATCCTGATATTCAATCTGTCATCGGTATGTTTGTGAATACGCTGGCACTTAGAACCAAGCCAGCAGGACATCAGACAGCTGCAGAATTTGCGTCAAATGTTCACCAGCTTGTGTTAGAGGCAAATGAGCATCAGCTGTACCCATTTGAAGAATTGGTAGACCAAGTGCAAACGGTTCGAGACACTAGCCGTCATCCCATCTTTGATGTGGTGTTCTCAATGGAAAATGCGGATATCCGTGACTTAACGATGGATGGACTTCACATTGTTCCACAGCCATTCGAAGAGAACATCGCCAAATTTGATTTGACCTTAACTGGAAACGAATCGGCTGATCACATTGAGCTTGTGTTTGATTTTAATTCTTCTATCTATCAACAGGCATCGATTGAAAAGTGGAAGGAATATTTCCTTCATCTGTTGGAACAAATGGTATCAGCGCCAGATCAATCGTTAGATCAAATGCAGCTATTATCACCGAAGCAGCAGCAAAAACTGCTCAGCGAATGGTCAGGACCTGTCCTAGACGTCCCGTCAGATCAAACGGTCCATGCGCTGATTGAGGCCAAGGTACATGAGGCACCCCTACAAAAAGCGGCGACTTTCTGCGGAACGACCTGGACGTATGAAGAGCTCAACAGCCGGGCGAATGTAGTTGCTTCAAGACTTATCTCAAGCGGTACAAAACCAGGAGATCGCGTCGGTATTCTCACCCGCCCATCGCTTGATATGACGGCCGCTGTCCTTGGAGTTCTCAAGACAGGTGCGGCATTCGTTCCAATTGATGCGGATTATCCTGATCAGCGTATTGCTTACATGATGGAAGACTGCGGGGCAGAGATACTTCTGATGCAAAAAGGACTGACTGCACCAACTTCTTTCACAGGTCATGTCTTGCTGATAGAAGATGCGGTAGAAGGCGAAGCAAAAGAGATTCAGGTTCATATGAAACCAACGGATCTCGCCTATATGATTTACACATCGGGAACGACTGGACAGCCGAAGGGTGTCATGGTCGAGCACCAGTCCCTTGTCAATCTTGCTTTCTGGCACAATGATGCCTTCCAAGTGACAAATGCGGATCGAACCGCCAAATATGCCGGCTTTGGCTTTGACGCCTCCATTTGGGAAATGTTCCCGTCATGGATCGCCGGCGCAGAGCTGCACATCATCGATGAAGCGATTCGTCTCGATATGATCAAGCTCAATACGTATTTCAATGAAAAAGGGATCACCATTGCGTTCCTGCCAACTCAGTTATGCGAGCAATTTATGTCAATGGACAATCATTCACTGCGCTACCTACTGACTGGCGGAGACAAGCTGAAACAGGTAAAGCCTGTTCCATATAAACTCGTCAATAACTATGGCCCAACAGAAAACACAGTCGTGGCGACAAGCGGGATCATCAACCCAGATCAAGACACACTTCCAATCGGAACAGCGATTGCCAATACACGTTTTTACATCATGGATTCGTTATACGACCTCTCGCCGCCAGGCGTACCGGGTGAGCTTGTGATCGCAGGAAAAGGACTGGCAAGAGGGTACTGGAATCTTCCAGAGGAAACAGAGAAACGATTTGTCCCAGATCCATTTTATCCAGGCGAGCGCATGTACCGTACAGGCGACTTAGTGAAATGGACAGAGGATGCTGAGCTGATTTACCTCGGCAGAAAAGACCATCAGGTCAACATCCGCGGCTTCCGTATTGAACTGTCAGAAGTTGAGGCGCAGCTCCTTGCGCTGGTGGAAGTCAAAGAAGCAGTCGTGACAACGGTCAAAGATGCCAGCGATCAAGATGCCCTTGCCGCTTATGTCATCACGGATGAAGAAACGACAGATCTCAAAGAAAGCTTAAAACGCACGTTGCCAGACTATATGGTGCCTTCATGGATCATCAAGCTAGACCAACTGCCGATGACGGCAAATGGCAAAGTCGATCTGAAAGCATTGCCAGCGCCTGATATGGAAGCAAACCAAACGGCATACGAAGCGCCAAGAGACGAAGTTGAAACACTGCTTTGCGATATTTGGGCAGATGTCCTTGGCGTGAGCCAAGTCGGCATTCACGACCACTTCTTCTTCCTTGGCGGAGATTCAATTAAAGGCATTCAAATGGCAAGCAGACTCACACAAGCGGGCTGGAAGCTTGATATGAAGCTATTGTTCCAATATCCAACGATTGCGGAGCTCCGCCCATATATTGAAGAAGCTGATCAAATGACAGCCGACCAATCACCAGTTGAAGGGGAAGTCATTTTCACACCGATTCAGCGCTGGTTCTTTGAGCGAAACTTTACGAGTCAGCACCATTGGAACCAATCGGTTATGCTCCATGCGCTAAATGGCTTGGATGAAGCCATCGTTCAGCAAGTGTTGGAGCAGCTGATGATCCATCATGATGCCTTGCGAATGGTGTATCAGCTTGAAGAAGGGCGCATGATCCAGCGTCATCGAAGAATTGAGGAAAACATGGTGGCTGTTGATGTGATGGAAGTACAAGGAGAACTGTCGCAGCAAATTCAGCAGGTAGAAAAGCTTGCAAATGAAGTGCAGGCGAGTATATCGCTGGCGGAGGGACCTTTAGTGAAGCCAGCCATTTTCCGAACGGATCAAGGGGATCATTTATTGCTCGCTGTACACCATCTTGTCATCGATGGTGTGTCATGGCGTATTTTCCTTGAAGATTTTATCGCTCTTTATGAACAGTCGAAGCGGGGGGAAGACCTGACACTTCCTGAAAAAACACACTCCTTCCAAGAATATGCCCAGAAGCTGACGGAATACGCGATGTCAGATGAACTGCTATCGGAAAGAGCTTATTGGAAAAAGGTACTTGCACATTCCGTTACACCGCTTCAAAAGGATCATGTGACGGAGGATCAACGGATGCTTCATACTCAGACCATTCGCTTTAAATTGTCTGAGAAGGAAACACGCAGTCTGCTGACAGATGTACATGAAGCATACCAAACAGACATCAATGATATTTTGCTGACAGCATTAGGATTGTCCATGAAAGAGTGGACAGGTGAAGAGAGACACTTTATTCATCTTGAAGGACACGGAAGAGAGGAAATCCTCCCTGGGGTCGATGTATCACGGACCATCGGCTGGTTTACAAGCATGTACCCTGTGTTACTGGATATGTCGCATGCAGACGATCTTTCTTATCAGATCAAGCATTTAAAAGAGGAACTCAGGCACATTCCGAACAAGGGAATCGGCTATGGCATATTAAAATATTTAACCCCTGACAAGATGAAGGACGATATCTCATTTGATGTCACACCAGATATCAGCTTTAACTATCTTGGTCAGTTTGATGAACAGATCGGCGTTGAGTTAAGCCGCTCAACGTGGCATCCAGGACAATCGCTGAGCCCTGAATCAGAGAAGCCTCATGCACTTGATATTGTTGGTTTCGTAGAACAAGCAATGCTCCATGTGACGATTTCTTATCATCATCTTGAATTTGAAGAAGGTACGATGGAACAATTCAAGAATCTCCTTGAAAAGAGTGTGAAGGCGCTGATCTCACATTGCGTATCACAGGAGGAAACCCAGATGACACCTAGTGATGTAGGGGATGAAGATCTCACCATGGATGAACTTGAAAAGCTAATGGATATATTTTAAGCAAACGAAGAGGTGGACTTATGAGCAAGCAGAAGATTCAAAAGGTATATCCTTTAACACCCATGCAGGAGGGCATGCTGTATCATGCCATGCTAGATCCTAATTCCTCCTCTTATTTCACACAGCTTGAGCTTGGAATAAGCGGAGAGTTTGATCTCGCTCTTTTTGAAAAAAGTCTCAATGAGCTCATACGGACATATGACATTCTCCGTACAGCCTTTGTCTATCAACAATTGCAAAAGCCTCGTCAGGTTGTACTGGCTGAACGTCATCTAGATGTGTATCGAGAGAATCTATCTCATCTGAATCATCAAGAGCAGCAAAAGGCATTGGGTCAATATAAAAAGCAAGTGAGAAAGCAAGGATTTCACTTAACGAATGATCTATTATTGAAGGTCGCTGTTTTTCAACTAAATGAAACAAATTGGCATCTGATTTGGAGCAACCATCACATCATCATGGACGGTTGGTCCATGGGTGTTTTAATGAAAAAACTGTTTCATTACTATGAATCTTATCGGAACGGTCGAACGCCGGATCGCTCACAGGGTAAGCCTTATGCAGATTATATCCAGTGGCTTGGAAAGCAAAATAAACAAGAAGCGGAAAGTTATTGGAAGAAGCGTCTAGATGGCGCTGTTCAACATCAAGGACTGCTGCAGCAAAAAGAATCGAACGGACAATACGACCATCAGGAATGGACGTTTACATGGGATGCTCATACGGTACAAGCCATTCAAGATGTGGCAAGACAAAGCCAAGTGACGGCACCGAACTTGTTCCAAGCGGTCTGGTCCGTTCTTTTAGGCACCTATCATGCAGCAGATGAAGTGACATTCGGAACCGTTGTATCGGGCAGACCTCCTAGTGTATCTGAGATTGAGCGCATGGCAGGGCTGTTTATCAATACGATACCCGTTCGGGTGACATTGGATCAGGGGCAGACGTTCAAACAGCTGTTTCAAAAGGTTCAGCAGCATGCACTGGAAGCGGAAAACTATGATTTTATGCCGCTTTATGACATTCAGCAAAAGACAGCTGCTGGAGGGCAGCTCTTTGATCATTTGGTTGGGTTTGAGAACTATCCTTTAGATCAGGAGCTGTCTGGTGATACTATGTCTGCACGGCTTGGTTTTTCCATTGATGTAAAGGACGGATTTGAACAAACGAATTTCGACCTAAATGTCCTTGTTTATCCAGGTGAAACGTGGACATTGAAAATCAAATACAACGCCATAGCTTTTGAAGAAAAGATCATTGAAAACATATCAAAACATCTGACCAATCTCATGAAGCAAATCATCCAGAACCCTGATGTACGCCTTCATGACGTGACATGTATCACAGAAGAGGAGAAGCAGCAGATTGAAGCGTGGAATCAGACAGAGCGAGATTATCCGAAGCATCTGTCTATTCCTGAGCTGCTTAATGAACGTATGAAGGCGCAGCCTGACCATCTGGCATTAGTTGAAGGCGATCGAACATTCACGTACGGGGAGCTTGGACAAGAAATCCGTCGTTTAGCCGGCAGTCTTGTTGAAAACGGCGTACAGCCGGGGGATGCTGTCGCGGTGTATATGAACCGATCAGCAGATGCGGTGATCGCCATTTTAGCAGTTCTGCACGCAGGGGCTGCTTATGTGCCGATTGATCCTTCCCAGCCTGAGGAGAGAATCCGATGGATGCTTGAAGACAGCGGCGCATCCATTTTGCTTCATGCTGACAATCAGCCGCCAGTTGATGAACATATAAAGGCTGTACATGTGACGAGTAAGCCTCATCACTCACACGTGGATTTATCAGTTCGGACGTCTCCATCTCAATTGGCGTATATCATGTATACATCAGGATCAACTGGACAGCCAAAAGGGGTTCAAATTGAGCATCAGCATATTGTGAGATTGGCTTGCTCTCAGGAGAAATTAGGCTTGACCCAGTCGGATCGTATGGCGCATACAGGGGCCGTTAGCTTTGATGCTATTACCTTTGAGATATTTACCACGCTGCTAAATGGGGCGACGCTTTATCCTGTTGACCGTGATACTTTATTGGATATCCATCGATTCGAACAATTTATCCAAACACATCAGTTGACGGCGCTCTTTTTAACAACTGGATTATTTAATCAGCTCGCTCAGCAGCGGCCGCAAATGTTCAAAGGATTAACCACATTAATTACAGGCGGTGACGTCATCAATGTGAAGAGTGCGGAGCTTGTGAAACAGCATCATCCAGCACTTGTCTTACTGAATGCCTATGGCCCAACAGAAAATACAACCATCTCGACCATTTACGAAGTAAGAGGAAATGAAACGGGGCCGATCCCAATTGGCCAGCCGATTAACCATTCGTCAGCTTATATTTTAGATGATGATCAAAGATTGCAGCCAATTGGAGCGCCAGGAGAGCTGTATGTTGGTGGAGATGGTGTCGCAAGAGGGTATCTCCATCGTCCAGATTTGACCAATCAAGTGTTCATGGCAGATCCTTTTAAGCCGTCAGGCCGTTTGTATCGAACAGGGGATTTGGCTAGATATGGCGCGGATGGCCAGATCGAATTCCTCGGCCGGACAGATGATCAGGTGAAAATTCGAGGCTTCCGTATTGAGCTTGGTGAAATTGAAACAGTGCTTCAGCAAGAAGCGGGCATAGATGATGCGGTTGTGCTTGTCCATTCGTTTTCATCAGATGAAAAGGAAATCACAGCTTACTTCACAGGGACAATGACAGAAGAAAAGGTACGGGATTTATTCAATCAAGAGCTGCCAGCTTATATGGTGCCGCACCATGTGATGAAGCTGGATGCTTTTACGCTCACATCGAACGGGAAGGTAGATCGAAAAGCATTACCAAAGCCGGAAGAAGCGTATCAGGAGAAAAAGGAAATCATTCCGCCTGAGACGGAGACAGAAAAGGCACTCGCTCAAATTTGGGAGGAGCTCCTTGGGAAAACGGTAGGAGTAGATGAACATTTCTTCATGGCTGGCGGGCACTCTCTCAAAGCGATGATGATGTCCGCGAAAATTCAAGAGGTGCTTCAAAAGGAAGTGCCGATTCAAGTGATTTTTGAGAAGCCGACAATTCGTTCATTAGCGGCGTACATCGATCAGGACGGTCAAGAAGAAACGGGGCATCCTATTTTACCAGCAGAGCAGGCGGAAGAATATCCGGTATCACCAGCTCAGCGCCGTTTATACATTTTGCAGACACTCGAACCTGACAGCACGAATTATCATATTCCGATCGTCTTAACGCTTGAAGGGACACTCGAATATCAGCGGCTCAGATCAGCGTTTGATCAGTTGATCCAAACGCATGAAATCTTAAGAACGAGTTTTCATATAAATGGAGAAGACATCGTCCAAAGGGTGAATGAATGGACTGCATTTGACCTTCCCGTTCATGACATCAAAGAAGAAGAGGCGGAGGCATTCCTTTCTGAACGTCAAACACCATTTGATTTAACAGCTGCGCCTCTATTGCGAGCTCAGTTGTTGAAGGTCAGTGAGAACCGTCATCTTCTCGTCTTGGAAGCACATCATCTCATTACAGATGGCAGCTCCATGAAGACGTTCATTCAAGATTTGGCGAAGGCCTATGATGGAGAAGCTCTTGCAGAAAGAGCCATTCATTATAAAGATTACGCTGTCTGGCAGTTAAGTGAAGAAGAGACGGAGAAACAGAAGGAGCATGAAGCATATTGGTTGAAGCAATTCGAAGGGGACTTGCCGGTATTAGAGCTGCCAACTGATTATCCGCGTCCAGCGGAACGTGATTTTTCCGGGGGACGATTCATGTTTGGTTGTGATCAAGCGACAACTCAGCGGATTCATGAATTGCTTCAGAAAACAGATACGACCATGTACATGTTCTTGTTATCTGCTTTTCAAGTGCTGCTTGCCACCTATAGCGGCCAGGAAGATATCATCGTTGGTTCCCCTGTTGCAGGACGGACACACCCTGATATACAGGACATGCCGGGGATGTTTATCAACACCGTTGCGATGCGCGGAAAACCAGAACAAACGAAAACATTTTTACAGCTGCTTGAAGAAATAAAAGAAACGAGTGTTGACGCTTTTGCTCATCAAAGCTATCCGCTCGAAGAATTAATTGCACGCCTTCCGCTAGATCGTGATACAACCCGAAGCCCGCTCTTTAGCGTGTCATTTAACATGCAGAACATGGAGGTTCCGGCGCTAAAGCTCGGCGATCTGCACATTTCGCCTTATGCCATTCAGCATCACTCTGTCAAATTTGACTTGTCTCTAGAAGCATTTGAACGAGAGGGAGCATTAAAGCTGAGCTTTGACTATGCAGCGGCATTATTTAAAGAAGAGACGGTCCGCAGGTTCGGAACTCATCTTCTAGCGATTATTCGTGAAGCGGTCCAACACCCGGATGAACAGATCGGCTTGCTCCGTATCCTTGATCAGCATGAGCAAATAGAGCGATTGGAGAAAAAAGACGAAGTGCAATCGAATCGTCATGAGCCCTTCCATGTCCAATTTTCGCGTCAGGCAAAGGAAACACCAGATGCCATTGCGGTGATGGATGATCAACGGAAGCTCACTTACCGCGAGCTGGAAGACATGGCAAATGTGCTTGGCAGTGAATTGAAGATACGAGGCGTCGAAAAAGAAAAGACTGTAGCGCTGATTCTTGACCGCTCTGTCTATGTCATCGTCTCAATGCTTGGTGTGATGAAAGCAGGTGGTGCATTTGTGCCAATTGATCCGGCCTTCCCTGCGGAACGTATCCGCTACACATTAGAAGATTCAGGTGCACAAGTGATCGTGACAAATGAGTCTCTTGCAGGTTCCTATCAACACAACAAGTCGATTCAGGTCGTGCAGGTTGAAAAAGCAGTGCAGCAAAGCCGCTCGCTAGATCTGCCGGAAGGCTCAGCCGATCAGCTCGCTTATGTAATATACACATCTGGGACAACAGGGAAGCCGAAGGGTGTACAGCTCACGCATCGTAATCTATCACACTATGTCAACTGGCTGACAAATGAGGTGACATTGCAAGAATGCGATCGGACGGCACTGCTTTCTTCTTATGCATACGATCTCGGTTACACAAGCATTTTCCCTGTTTTAAAAGCAGGGGGGACACTCTATGTGCCTCGTGAAGATGTGTATACAGACCCGGTGCGTCTCATGCGTTTGATTGATGAACAAGAGCTGACGTATATCAAAATGACACCATCCTTATTTCATATGATGGCAGATTCGAAGGATCATGCATTTAATGCTTTACGCCTTGTGATACTTGGAGGGGAACCGATTGTCTCTGAGGATGTTGAAACGTTTATGGAGCAGCACCCATGTGTGGCAGTGATGAACCACTATGGCCCGACAGAGACAACTATTGGGACTGTGACCAAGCTGATCACACCGCAAGAGCTGGAAGCTTTGAAGGATCGCTCTGTGATCGGGCAGCCAATTGCTCACACAAGAGCGCTCGCACTCAATCGTCAGCAGCGCCTTGTCCCTTATGGCGCACCTGGAGAGCTTTATATATCGGGGGAAGGTGTATCGAGAGGGTATTTGAATCAGCCTGAATTAACAGCAGAGCGTTTTCTTGAAAATCCATATTATCCTCAGGAGCGAATGTATCGCACAGGGGATTTGGTCAGACAGCATGCAAATGGAGACATTGAGTTTCTCGGAAGAATAGATGATCAAGTGAAAATCCGCGGTTATCGTATTGAGAAACAGGAAATTGAGCATGCTGCGCGTGCACGATTATCCATTCAAGAGGTGTATGTCAAAGTAATTCACATGTCCCGTTTACCGGAGCTTGCACTCTATTACGCAGCGCCTGAGCCAATTGGAACACTGACGTTTAGAGAAAAGCTTGCGGAGACACTGCCGGATTATATGATTCCAACGTACTTTGTCAAAGTCGACCACATTCCGCTCACACAAAACGGAAAGGTAGATGCGAAGTCTCTGCCGCTTCCGCACGAGGTGCATATGAACCGCGCGGTGCATGCAGCACCAGAAACGGCACTTGAGCAGTCGCTGTGCGACATTTGGTCAGAAGTACTTGGGGTTGAACAAATAGGTGTTCATGATCACTTCTTTGAATTGGGAGGTCATTCTCTCAAGGGCATGGTGCTCATTGCGAAGGTGCAAGCCAAGCTGAACAAGCATGTGCCGCTCAAAGTCCTTTTTGAAAAGCCGACGATACGGTCGATGGCAGCCTATTTGGAAGAAGTGGATTCTTCGGACATCACATCCATTCAACCGGCGGAGAAGCAAGACTTCTATCCTGTCTCTTCCGCTCAAAAGCGGATGTATGTGTTACAGCAGCTGAATCCAGAAGCAGTTACTTACCATATGCCTGCCGTTTTGATGATGGAAGGCAGCCTTGATGTAAAGCAGCTAGAAGAAGCGCTGCAAGCCTTGATCGAACGACATGAATCATTGCGGACAGCCTTTGTAGAAATTGACGGCGTACCAGTTCAAAAAGTCTATCGCCGAATGCCGTTTACGTTAGAGGTTGTTGAAGTAGAGAGAGGTCATGAACAACCTGTCATAGACGCATTCATCACCCCATTCTCATTACATCAAGCACCATTAATGAGGGCAAAGGTGGCGAAGCTTTCTAATGAAGAATATGTGTTCATGATGGATATGCACCATATCATCGCAGATGGTGTCACACGCAGTTTGCTCATTCAAGAATTGGCAGAGTTGTATGAGAAAAAGACATTACCGCCAGTTCAGCTGCACTACAAGGATTATGCGGTATGGCAGCAGGAAGAAAAGCAGCAAGCGCTGCTCGAGAAACAGCGTCAATATTGGCTGGAGCAATACGCTCAGCCGCCTGAAGATTTGGCGCTGCCACTTGATTTTCCACGCCCTCATGTTCAGTCATTTGAAGGAGACCGAGTCGATAGATGGTTATCTGCTGAAAAGGTGCAGTCCATTAAAACGCTCATGGCTGAAAAAGGTGTGAGCTTGAACATGGTCATGCAAACGGCATTTGCCATTTTCCTTTCCAAATTAACTGGGCAGACAGATATCGTCATAGGCGCTGTGACAGCAGGACGTACGCATGCTTCAATCGAACGGGTTCCGGGCATGTTTGTGAATACACTGGCTCTTCGAAATGAAATGCAGCTGGAGGAAACCACAGCACAATTGCTTGAAAAAATGAAAGATCGCAGCCTATCAGCCTATGAACATCAAGATTTCCCGTTTGAGGAATTGGTGGCACAGTTAGATCTTCCGACAGACACGAGCCGCAATCCATTGTTTAGTGTGATGCTGACAACGGATGACCGAGACCTGACGTTACCGGATCTGGATGGACTCAAGCTTTCGCAAAAACAGCAAGAAACAGTTCAAGCAAAATTTGATGTAACGCTCGGTGTATTTGAAGAAAAAGACCAAGTGGGCCTGCGGTTTGAGTATGCAGCGGCACTGTTTAAAAAGAAGACCATTCAGCGTTGGAGTCAATATTTTGAACAAATCATAGACGAAATGCTGGCTAAGCTCAATCAGCCAATTTCAACGCTATCGATCTTAACTGAAGAGGAAAAACGAGAACTGATCAATGAATGGTCAGGTCCTGTCCTAGACGTCCCGTCAGATCAAACGATCCATGAACTGATTGGAGCTAATGCGCACAAAGCGCCTCACCAAAAAGCGGCGACCTTCTGCGGAACGAGCTGGACATATGAGGAACTGAACAATCGGGCGAATGTAGTTGCTCAGAAATTGATCTCTCTTGGCACAAAACCCGGAGATCGCGTCGGCATTCTCACCCGTCCATCGCTTGACATGACGGCAGCCGTCCTTGGCGTCCTGAAGGCAGGTGCGGCATTCGTTCCAATTGATGCGGATTATCCGGCTCAGCGTATTGCGTACATGCTAGATGACTGCGGGGCAGAGGTGCTTCTGATGCAAAAAGGACTGACTGCACCAACTTCTTTCACAGGTCATGTTCTGCAAATAGAAGATGCCGTAGAAGGAGAAGCACAAGAAATTCAGGTACATGTGAAACCAACAGATCTCGCCTATATGATTTACACATCGGGAACGACTGGACAGCCGAAGGGTGTCATGGTCGAGCACCAGTCCCTTGTCAATCTTGCTTTCTGGCATAATGATGCCTTCCAAGTGACAAATGCGGATCGAACCGCCAAATATGCCGGCTTTGGCTTTGACGCCTCCATTTGGGAAATGTTCCCGTCATGGATCGCCGGCGCAGAGCTGCACATCATCGATGAAGCGATTCGTCTCGATATGATCAAGCTCAATACGTATTTCAATGAAAAAGGGATCACCATTGCGTTCCTGCCAACTCAGTTATGCGAGCAATTTATGTCAATGGACAATCATTCACTGCGCTACCTACTGACTGGCGGAGACAAGCTGAAACAGGTAAAGCCTGTTCCATATAAACTCGTCAATAACTATGGCCCAACAGAAAACACAGTCGTGGCGACAAGCGGGATCATCAACCCAGATCAAGACACACTTCCAATCGGAACAGCGATTGCCAATACACGTTTTTACATCATGGATTCGTTATACGACCTCTCGCCGCCAGGCGTACCGGGTGAGCTTGTGATCGCAGGAAAAGGACTGGCAAGAGGGTACTGGAATCTTCCAGAGGAAACAGAGAAACGATTTGTCCCAGATCCATTTTATCCAGGCGAGCGCATGTACCGTACAGGCGACTTAGTGAAATGGACAGAGGATGCTGAGCTGATTTACCTCGGCAGAAAAGACCATCAGGTCAACATCCGAGGCTTCCGTATTGAACTGTCAGAAGTTGAGGCGCAGCTCCTTGCGCTGGTGGAAGTCAAAGAAGCAGTCGTGACAACGGTCAAAGATGCCAGCGATCAAGATGCCCTTGCCGCTTATGTCATCACGGATGAAGAAACGACAGATCTCAAAGAAAGCTTAAAACGCACGTTGCCAGACTATATGGTGCCTTCATGGATCATCAAGCTAGACCAACTGCCAATGACGGCAAATGGCAAAGTCGATCTAAAAGCGTTGCCAGCACCTGACATGGAAGCAAACCAAACGGCATACGAAGCCCCAAGAGACGAAGTTGAAACACTGCTTTGCGGTATTTGGGCAGATGTCCTTGGCGTGAGCCAAGTCGGCATTCACGATCACTTCTTCTTCCTTGGTGGAGATTCGATTAAAGGCATTCAAATGGCAAGCAGACTCACACAAGCGGGCTGGAAGCTTGATATGAAGCTATTGTTCCAATATCCAACGATTGCGGAGCTGCGCCCATATATCGAAGAAGCCGATCAATTGACAGCTGACCAATCATCGGTTGAAGGGGAAGTCATTTTGACTCCCATTCAACGCTGGTTCTTTGAGCGAGCATTCAGTGACCAGCACCATTGGAATCTCTCGATGATGCTTCATGCGCCAAACGGATTTGACCTTTCGATTACAGAACAAGTGATGCAGAAATTACTTTCACATCATGATGCACTGCGTATGGTATACAGGCAGGAGCATGATGACATTCTGCAATACAATCAGCGGGAGCTCACGGAATCGATTGCGATTATTTCTCATGATGTCTCTAAAGAGCACGACGTGAAAAAGGCCATTTCCACATATGCCAACGAGTATCAGCGTCAGCTGAACCTCGAAACAGGTCCGCTCATGAAAGTGATTTGTTTCCGTGCAAAAGATGGCGATCACTTACTCATCGTGACACACCATCTTGTCATTGACGGTGTCTCATGCCGAATTTTACTAGAGGATTTTATGTCTCTTTATCAGCAGGCAGCTCAAGGACAAACGCTCGTCCTTCCGCCAAAAACCCATTCCTTTAAAGAATGGGCAGAGGCAATCGAACGATACGCACAGTCCAAGCCGTTAAAAAGCCAAAGTGAGTACTGGACAGAGATTGACACTCTGCCATTGACCACTTTACCTGTTGATCATGAAGTAACGAAAAGAAAAGTTGCTCAAACAAAAGCAGTACAGATGCAGCTTTCAGAGTCCGAAACCGAGCATCTCTTAACCGATATTCATCTACCGTACACAACGGAAATGAACGATATTCTTCTATGTGCTCTCGGGCTTGCCGTTCAGGAGTGGACAGGGAAGTCCCATGTACATGTGCAGCTTGAAGGTCATGGAAGAGAGGATATTTTATCAGGGCTGGATGTCTCCCGCACGGTTGGCTGGTTTACGAGTATGTATCCAGTTGTTCTTGAAGCAAAGCCGGATCAGACCATAGCTGATGCTATTAAAGGAACGAAAGAGATGCTGCGGCGTGTGCCAAATAAAGGAATTGGCTACGGGATTTTGAAATACATGACAGCCACTGAGCCGTCAGGACAGCACGTACATCCTGAAATCAGCTTGAACTATCTTGGGCAGATCGATCAGGAAGTGACGACAGAACTCTTTGGACCGTCCACCTATGATATGGGACGACAAGCAAGCCCTGATTCAGAAGCTGTCTATAAGCTGAACCTCAGTGGTCTTGTTCAACACAATCGATTCATGTTGTCGTGTTCCTATTGTACAGATGAATATGAAGAACAAACGATACAGCAGTTCATGGCATTGTTGAAAGAAAAAATCCAATCCATCATTACCCATTGTTTAGCGCAGCACGAAAGAGAATTTACGCCAAGTGACTTCTCTGCGGCTGATCTTGAAATGGATGAAATGGACGACATTTTTGACATGCTTGAGGAAAAATTGACCTAACAACACGAGATCAGTCATACAAACGGGAAGGGAGGATGAAATAGATGAGTTCATTTAAAAGGGATCAAGTTCAAGACATGTATTATCTGTCACCGATGCAAGAAGGAATGCTGTTTCATACCCTCCATCATCAAGAAAAGGGCTTTTATGTAGAGCAAATGGATATGAACGTAAAGGGCACACTGCGTCATGACTTACTTGAGAAAAGCATGAATGTCATCGTGGAGCGGTACGATATTTTTCGTACCGTATTTCTCCACGAAAAAGTGAAGCGTCCTGTCCAAGTTGTGCTGAAGAAACGCCCTTTTACGCTTGATGTGGTGGACATGCAGGATCTTTCTAAAGACGAACAGCTTGTACGTATTGAGACATTTAAACAACAGGATCAGCTGAGAGGATTTGATCTCTCGAAGGATTCTCTCATGCGGGCATCCGTTTTCCAAACGGGCCCTGCCAGCTATCGCTGGATATGGAGCTATCACCATATCCTCCTTGATGGCTGGTGCTTTGGGCTTGTGGTGCAGGAGTTATTTGCAATTTATCATGCACTTTTGCATGACGCCCCTTACAAGCTGGAACCGGTTAAACCATACAAAGAATATATTCAATGGCTGGAAAAACAAGATAAACAAGCATCACTTCAATATTGGCAGCAATCATTGGCCGGGTTTGATGGACAATCAACCTTTAAAGAACAGAGAAAACAAACGAATGAACATGAATTAGGCGAAATGGAATGGTCGATGAGCAAAGAAGAAACGGCTGCTTTATCAGAGTTAGCGTTGCAGCAAAATGCCACGTTAAGCAGCGTGCTTCAATCGGTGTGGTCAATTCTGTTGAGCAGATATCAGCGTTCAAATGATGTGTTGTTTGGCACGGTTGTGTCGGGACGTCCGGCAGATTTGGCTGGTGTTGACAGAATGGTTGGCTTGTTCATCAATGTCATCCCAAGAAGAATTCAGCTGACAGATGACATGACATTCCGTTCTCTTCTATCAGAGACTCAGCAGCAGTCTCTTGCAGCCGAGCCGCACCAATATATTCCGATTTATGATATTCAGGCAAAGACAGGTCAGCAGCCACTCATTGATCATATTGTCGTGTTTGAAAACGTCCCAGCCGCAAAGAAGGACGAGCAAGAGGCGCGATTAGGGTTTACTGTGGAAAACATGAATGTATATGAAAAATCGAACTATGATCTCAATTTGCTGGCATCACCAGGAGAACAATTGCAATTGAAGCTGGCCTTTAACCAAAAAGCATTTGATCCTCAATTTGTCCACCGGTTAAAGGAGCAGCTGAGTCTATTGATGAACGAGGCGATCAAGCATCCCGATCAATCGGTTCATACACTTACACTCGTCACGAAACAGGAAAAGCAGCTGATTCTTGAGGAATGGAATGCGCCTGAGCTTGAGCATGACCAGCTGTATTTGTCGAAATGGTTTGAGCATAATGTCCGCAAACAGCCGAATGCAGTGGCATTATCAGCAGGTGAGCACACGATGACATATGCGGAGCTGAATGAACAAGCCAATCGATTGGCAAGGCATTTGCAAAAAAATGGGGTCACGCATCAAACGGTCATCGCCATTTTAGCCGACCGCACGCCTGAACTTATTGTCAGCCTGCTGGCTGTCTTAAAAGCAGGCGCAATCTATGTGCCAATTGATCCCGATTATCCAGAAAGCCGCATTCAATACATGCTTAAAGACAGCGGGGCAACGCATCTTCTGACTCACTCATCCTTTATCGGTCAGGCGAAGGCACTTGCGTTTGATGGTACGTATCTGTTTGCGGATGATCAGGAAATTTCACTGATGAGCTCAGAGAATCTTCTGCTAGAAGCAGGCTTACACGATACGGCTTACATCATGTATACATCTGGTACAACAGGTCAGCCAAAAGGCATCATGACGACCCATTCCAATATTGCCCGGGTGGTCAAAAATACGAACTACTTAACCATTTCAGAAACAGATACACTGCTGTCACTATCCAACAGCGTATTTGATGGCTTTACATTTGATGTGTATGGCGCACTTTTAAACGGAGCGAAGCTTGTCCTGCCGAAAAAAGAGACCATTTTAGACATGGGCGAGCTGACGGGGCTGATTAAAAGAGAAAGCATTTCTGTCATGTTTGTTCCGACTGCATTATTTAATCTCCTCGTTGATGAAGAAACCGACTGGATGCGCAGTGTGCGCAAGGTGCTGTTCGGAGGAGAGCGGGCATCGGTACAGCATGTGAGGAAAGCCTTTGATGTCATGGGGAAAGACAGACTGATCAATGTCTACGGTCCAACCGAATCAACGGTCTTCGCCACCTATTATCCAGTAGATGAGGCTCTGCCGGTAGAGACGCGTTCGATTCCAATCGGAAAGCCGCTCAACCAGACGGGTGCTTATATATTGAGCCCGCACGGACAGCTTCAGCCGATTGGAATGGTCGGAGAACTATGCCTGAGTGGAAAAGGGCTTGCGAAGGGGTATTTGAATCGTCCTGATCTGACAAAACAAGCCTTTATCGCCCATCCATTTGCTGCGGGAGAAAGGCTGTATCGTACGGGAGACTTGGCTTATTTTCGAGCAGACGGTTTGATTGAGTATGCAGGCAGAGTGGATGATCAGGTGAAAATTCGCGGTCATCGAATTGAGCTGACAGAAATTGAAGCCCACCTTCTCATGCATCCAGGCGTAAAGCAAGCTGCCCTTATAGCTGATCAGCATAACACGCAGCATACAAGGCTGCTCGCCTATATGACGTGTGAGGAGGAGTGGAAGAACAAACTCGATGTGATCAAGTCAGGGCTGAAGGAAAAACTTCCGGCTTACATGCAGCCTCATGAGCTGATCAGACTTGAGAAAATGCCGCTTACGCCAAATGGAAAGGTTGATAAACGTCAGCTGCCAAAGCCAGAGGCGCCTCAAGGAAACCGCCATGTGAAGCTTCCAGTAAATGAGGTAGAACAAAAGTTGCTTGTGATGTGGAGGGAAGTGCTTGAAAGAGATGATATCAGCACAGATGACCATTTCTTTGAGCTTGGCGGGCATTCATTAAAAGCGATGTCGCTTTTATCCAAGGTGTCGAAGGAATTCGATGTTCAGGTGCCCATTCACTTGCTGTTTGAGACGCCTACCATTGAAGCAATCAGCCGTTATATTCAACAGCAGGATCAGGAAGCCGAAGGCTATCTTGTATTCAATGAATCTCAAACGCCAACAGTCTTTGCTCTCCCGCCATTACCAGGCTATGGATTTATTTATCAGGAAGCCGCAAAAACGCTTGATGGTGTTCGTTTGATCGCCTTTGACTTTATTGAAGCCGATCATCGAATTTCGCAATATGTTCAGCATATCCAGCACCTTCAGCCTGAAGGACCGCTGACTTTGATGGGATACTCTGGCGGGTGCTACCTAGCCTTTGAGCTTGTTCAATCGCTCGAACAAGCAGGGCGGACCGTCGAAAAGGTCATCATGATCGATTCCTATAAGAAAATAGGAGAAAGTGATTTAGAAGGACGATCCATTGATGACGATATAGCAGCGATCGTCCATCAGTCGCAGCAAAGTGAACTAGCACAAGCGGAGCTCATCCAAGACGCGCTTGCTCAAAAAACGAGGGCCTACTATGAAACTTTTGTTAAGGGGGTGAATCAAGGAGAGATACAAGCAGACATTGACTTCATCCAATCCGAAGAGCAAATTGCGATACCAGACTGGATGGAAAATTGGGAAGCTGCGACGACCGGCGCTTATCGACAATACCAAGGCTATGGTCAGCACGCTGACATGTTCAAAAACAAAGAATGTGCCGCTCAAAATGCACAGCTGATCCAAAAGATAGTCCATCATAAAAATAGAGAAGCAGTCTTGTAAACTTTAGATTAGGCAGGGGGTGCACTCTGGCAGCCCTGCCTGACAAAAAAGGAAAGGAACTCATATGAAACCATCAACCATTAATCAATCGAATGTACATGAATCAATGGATACGATTTTACAAGATGTACAGAAAACCATTTTACAAACCAACGAAATCGAACGCTTCGCTGTTTTTTCTCGTGAAAAAACCATTCGACCTCGGCCATATCACCTCTCTCATTTATTTCTCGACCATCACATGGAGCAGGAGGCCGCAGTTGAATGGATACAGACGCAAATGGCTTCGTCTGCTTTAGCGGACATGCCCCCAGCCATTTCCTATGGGGGGGATATAGATGTTAGTGCAGGAGCTCAAACCTTGCAGGACGCTCTAACTGAGGCAGCCAAAACGACAAACGGGCTGACTTATATCATCAATAGTGAAAATGAACTCACGCAATCCTACGCACAGTTAAAGGAGGATGCCGAACGGGTTCTGACGGGTTTAAGGGCACTAGGGCTTGAGCCAGGTGATCCTGTCTTCTTTCAATTTTCATCGAATCATGCGATGGTCACGGCCTTTTGGGCATGTGTGTTAGGCGGATTTGTCCCAACACTTGTATCGGCAGCCCCGACCTATCGGGAAATGAATGCCTCAGTGAAGAAGCTTCATCACGCTTGGAACCTGCTGGAGCACCCGCTCATTCTCACGGATGACTCGCTGATTGATGAGGTGCAAGGCTTAGCTTTACTGTGGCATACAGATCAATTACGTGTGGCAGCCGTTGAACCGATGCTCACTTTAGAAAGAGATCTAGAAGCACATCCAGTCACGCCTGATGATTCAGTCTTTTTTATCTTAACGTCTGGAAGTACGGGGATGCCTAAATGCGTAGAGCATTCTCATAGAAGTGTGCTGGCGAATGTCAAAGGGACAGTGGCAGCCAATCAGTTTACACAAGAGGATGTCTCGTTAGACTGGATGCCATTAGATCATATTGGCGGCATTGTGATGTTCCACCTTGTCAATGTGTACACAGGCTGTGAACAGATTCGGGCAAGGACAGATGACTTCATCGCTCAGCCGCTGCGCTGGCTTGACTGGATGGACCGCTATCGTGCAACGAAGACGTGGGCACCTAACTTCGCATTTGCGATGATCAATGATTATGAGAAAGACATTTCTTCAGGATCCTGGGATCTTTCTGCCATGACGTGTATGATCAATGGGGCAGAAGCGGTCGTACCGAAGACAATTCACCGGTTTTTACACCTGCTCGCTCCGCACGGCTTAAAGGGAGACGTTCTCAGACCGGCTTTCGGCATGTCTGAAATCTCATCAGCCGTTGTCTTCTCTTTTGCGATTGAGCGGGGAGATGAAAACAGCGGGGTTCTGACCTTTGAGGAAACGTCGCTGACAGAGCAGCTAAGACCAGCGGAGGCACGTGAGACAGGAACCGTCAGCTTTACAGAGCTGGGGAAACCGATTCCGGGTATCACGATTCGTATCGTCAACCATCAGCATGAGCTTCTTCCCGAAGATCACATTGGCAGCGTGCAAATCAAAGGGCCGACGACGATGAAGGGCTATTACAAGAATGACGAAGCGAATCAAGAGGTTTTTCAAACAGAGGGCTGGTTTCACACGGGTGATTTAGGTTTTCTGCACGAAGGAAGGCTGACATTAACCGGTAGAGAAAAAGACATGATCATCATCAACGGGAAAAATTATCACAACTATGAGATTGAAGCCATGGCAGAGGAAGTACCAGGCGTAGAAACGAGCTTTGTGGCTGCTTGCTCCGTTCGGATGGAGGCATCTGCATCCGATGAACTGATTCTCTTTTTTACACCGAAGCTGTATGAGCCTGCTTATATCATGAGGGCTAGCCAACACATTAAAACCCATATTGCTACAAAAATGGGTCTGTCTGCATCAAAGGTTATCCCTGTCCAGAAGCATGCCTTTCCGAAAACAAGCTCTGGAAAAATAGAAAGGGCACAGCTCAAGACAAGGTGGCAGGAAGGTGAATTCGACGAAATCATCAAGGAACTGGACATCAGACTTGAAAATGAACACACCTTGCCTGATTGGAGTTATCAAAAGAAGTGGACACCTGCTCCGCTTCATGAAACTGAAAAGCAAACAGCAGGGGACATGGTGATCTTTGCAGATGCATTAGGGCTGGCAGATCAATTGAGATCCCTCTCAAACAATGAACAAACCTATATTACGGTTGAACCGGGTCAAGCATTCACACAACTCACACATACTCACTTCATCATCCACCCGAATCGGCCGTCAGACTACGAACAACTCTTTGAGACGCTCCGTTCGTATGGCGTTTCGGTGAAACAAATCATTCACCTTTGGAACTACACAAACAAGGAAGACACACTTCAAGCGGGAATGGCGAAGGAAGCGCAGAAAACTGGCAGCATGAGTGCATTATATGTAACAAAAGCGATTGCCGCCTATGAGGAACCTGTAGAGATCACCTTTGTCTCAGCTCATGCGATGAATTTGCCAGAAGATCAAACGCATCATGTGGAAAAAGCAACGACAACAGGATTGATGACAGCTGTACAGCATGAATGGCCGTTTATCAAGGTGCGATGTCTTGATTTTTCTCTAACAGAACCGGCTGACCGTTCTCATGCATCAGCGATCATGACAGAGCTTACACATGACACAAGCCATCATATCGCTGCTTACCGCGAAGGTGTTCGTTATATTCCTCTTTTATCACCGCTGCATCTGGAAAAAGATCAAAAGAGGAAGAAACCGCCATTTGAATCATCTGGGCTTTACGTGATGACAGGAGGGCTTGGCGGCATTGGGCGGATGCTGAGTGAACACCTTCTGACGTCCTATCAAGCGCATCTTGTGCTGCTTGGAAGAAAAGCACGAAAGGCTTTATCTGCGGAGCAGCAAGACGTTTTGACCTCACTTGAGAAACAAGCGAAAGACCATGGCGGCACAGTTTTTTATGAAGAAGTGGACATGACGGACGCAAAAGACATTGAAGCGCTCATCTCAAGACAAGAGGCGGCTCAAGGAAAAAGGCTGCATGGCGTGATTCATTTCGCTGGCATCATTCAAGAGGAGCTGCTTGCTGACATGACGTCTGCGTCCTTACATGCGATGTACGAAGCGAAGGTATATGGCACGATTGCGCTTCATGAAGCGGCTTCTAAACGGCAGAACGTCTTATTTTTATCTAGCTCGTCAGCACGAACGTTAAAGGGCGGGATGACCGTCGGCGCTTATTGCGCTGCCAATGAGTTCGTTGAACAATTTGCTCATTATCAAAGGCTGACATCTACAGTGAAGCCGTATTGCTTTAGCTTTAGCATGTGGGATGAGGTCGGCATGAGCGAGGGTTCGATGATCAAAGGCATGTTAAAAGAAAGAGGCTATCTCCCGATTCCGAAGCGGGCGGGCTTCCAGACAATGCTGGCATGTTTGATGACAGATGCGCCACTCATTTATATGGGATTAGATCGGTCAAAGCAGGACATTCAAGAAATGAGCCAAGCGGAGAGGCAAACAGAGCAAGCCATGTATGTCTTTTTTAAAACCGACAAAACAAAGGCTATTGAAGAACGGCTGTATCAGTCCATTTATACGTGTTTGCAGTCTCATCTATCTGGTGAATATTCCGTGCATCTATTTCCTGAGGAATACTGGAAAGAATCAGAGGATGGCATGCCGGATGAAGCGTATTTCAAAGCATTCATTGAGGAAAGTGGACAGGATGCAGAGGACAGAGCGCCTCAAACGAAGACGGAGAAACTTTTGGCAAACATTTGGTCCGAGCTGCTTGATGTCTCAAATGTCAGCTGCGGTGATCATTTCTTTCTACTCGGGGGTCATTCGCTCAAGGCAACGCAAATGCTGTCTGCGGTGAGACAAAGAATGGGATTTGACGTGCCGCTCGCTGTTCTTTTTGAGCATACGAGACTTGGGGAATTAGCGGAATGGATCGATTCGCATGCAAAAGTGGATGAAGCGGTACAGGTGCGGAAAATGGAAAAGGGTCAGGAGATTCCGATGTCTTATGCCCAGCAAAGACAGTGGTTTCTCTATCAATTACAGCCCGATCTGCCATTTTACAATAATACAATTTCCTTTCGGATGAATGGACCTTTAGATGTGAAGGTGCTTCAGAGGAGTCTGCAGCAAATGGTGCAAAGGCATGAATCGCTCAGAACTTCCTTTACCATGAGCGGCGGTGAACCAGTGCAGATCATACATGAGCATATGACTCTTCCAGAGCTTGAAGTGGTGGATCTATCAGATCTGACAGCACAGAAAGAAAAAGAACAAAAAGCGGCTGAATGGGCAAAAAGAGAGGCGGGCACACCTTTCCGCTTAGAACATGATCCGCTCTTTCGAGTGAAACTGATTCGGCTGTCGGAAACAGATCATTTGCTGCTGATGTCCATTCACCACATTGTGTCAGATGGCTGGTCGATTGGGATTGCCGCAAGAGAGCTGTCTGAGTGGTATACAGCGATGATTGACAAGAGAGCGCCTGATCTTTCGCCGCTGCCAATTCAATATGCGGATTACGCACTATGGCAGAAGGAGTATTTGACTGGAGAGACGCTGCATAAGCAGCTTTCCTATTGGAAGGAGCAATTTGCGGTTCCTGTAGAAGATTTGGTTTTGCCGTATGACTACCCGCGGCCAGCCGTTCAATCCTACAAGGGAAAAACGAAAAAATACCACTTGTCGAAGTCGCTAACTGAGCAGCTGGCTGCCCTTTCTAAAAAGACAGACAGCACCCTTTATATGACGTTACTGACTGCCTTTTCTACCTTGCTGCATCGATTGTCTTCACAGGATGAGTTTGTGATTGGATCAGTCATTGCTGGGAGAAATCGGACGGAGATGGAGCATCTCATCGGATTTTTCGTAAATACGCTGGCACTTCGGATCGATCATAGCGGGAATCCTGCTTTCACTGAACTATTAGAGCGGGTGAAAGAAACAACAATGGGCGCCTATGCGCATCAGGATGTGCCGTTTGAGATGGTCGTAGATGAGCTGAATATTGTACGTGAGGCTGGCAAGCAGCCGCTGTTTCAGGTCATGTTCGTTTTGCAAAACCTGCCGCTTGAAGCTTCTCCGATGGGGGAGGCGACATCCGTTTTAGCCATTGAAGATAACGATACCGCCAAATTTGATCTATCCCTGTTTGTTTTTGAAGGGGCGGAGGGTCTTCAATTAAAACTGGAGTATGATGTGGACTTATTTTCTGACGACGCGATGGATCGGTTCCTTCGGTACTACGAGCATCTGCTTGCGTGTATTTGTGAAAATCCAGCACAGCCGATCAGACAAATGAATTACCTGCCAGAGAAAGAAAAGCATCAGCTGCTCTATGAATGGAGCGGTAAAACCAATCAGCCTGCAGGCCCGCTTCTCATCACGGAACGGTTTGAAGCGCAGGTGAGAAAGTCACCCGATGCCATTGCTCTCGAATTCGGGGGAGAGCAGTGGACGTATCGTGTGTTACAAGAGAAAGTCGACCGGCTTGCTGCTTCTCTGCAACAGCGAGGTGTGACGCCGCATGAACCAGTAGGGCTGCTCATCGACAGGTCGCCTCAAATGATTCTTGGGGTGCTGGCGATTGTGAAAGCAGGAGGCGCCTACGTGCCAATTGATCCTGAATATCCAGATACACGGATTGATTATATGCTGAGGGATACAGGTATTAAGCTGTTACTGACAAAAAATGAATGGCTCAAAAAGGTGTCCATCAGCCAAACCGAACTCATTTGTCTTGATGAGGGATATGAAGAGTTTTTATCAGAAGCAGAACTCATACCTGCTGCCCTAAAACCTGATGGACTCGCTTATATCAATTACACGTCAGGATCAACTGGACAGCCGAAAGGGGTTTTGATCCCGCATCAAGCAGTCATCCGGCTTGTTTGTGAAACAGATTATGTCACCCTTGATGAACATACGCGCATTTTACAAATCGCCAGCTTCTCCTTTGATGCCTTTACGTATGAAATATGGGGAGCCCTGCTAAATGGGGGAAGGCTGATCCTGGCCGATCGAAATACGATTTTATCAATGGATACGCTGGCTGACACGCTGACATCATACAAGATCACAACAGGATTTCTGACGGTGCCGCTGTTCAACCGGTTAACAGAGGAACATCCAGAAGCTTTATCTGGGTTTGATGCATTATTAGTCGGTGGTGATGCGCTCTCAGCTGCTCATATCCGCAAGGCACTGCCGTATTTACCTGAAGGGCTTTTAAACGGCTATGGACCAACTGAGAATACGACGTTCTCCTGTGTGCATCACATTCGCTCATTAGACGAAGGGCAGGCGACAGTTCCTATCGGTCAGCCAATTGCTTATTCACAAGCCTATGTATTAGACGACCAGCTGCAGCCGGTTCCGCAGGGTGTTATTGGAGAGATCTACGTTGGCGGAACAGGGCTGGCACTCGGTTACCTTGGAGATGAAGAAAAAACATCGCAATCATTTATCCCGCATCCTTTCCAAAAAGGAGCGCGTTTATATAAAACAGGCGATATGGGCCGCTGGCTCCCAAATGGTATTATCGACTGCCTTGGAAGAATCGATCATCAAGTGAAAATACGCGGACACCGCCTCGAATGCGGAGAAATTGAAGCCGCTATGCTGAGTTTTGAAGACATCATAGAATGTGCTGTCATTCCGCATCAGCACGAAAGTGGTCATAAGCGGCTCATCGGTTATTTTGTCCAAAAAGGTGCATGGACTCAGCAAGACATTCGCGGCGCCTTGAAAGACATGCTGCCAGATTATATGGTGCCAAGCCTATTCATAGAGCTAGAGGAACTGCCGCTCACGCCAAACGGCAAGGTAGACCAAAAGCGTCTCCCGCCGCCAGAGTGGAGACAGGAAGAAGTGGACAAACCAGCAGATAAGGCACTCAGTGAGGAAGAACGAGTGCTGGAAAAAGTGTGGACTCAGCTTCTTGGCACTCCTTCAATTAGTGTACATGATAACTACTTTGAGCTAGGCGGAGATTCCATTATTGTCATACAAATGGTGGCACGTCTAGCACAGGAAGGCTACATCATTCAGCCAAGAGATGTATTTGAAAAACAGACCATTTCGCAGCTGGCACGCGTAATGAAAAAAGCGGATGTGTCTGTGTCCTATGATCAATCGCCTGTTACAGGAGATGTTCGACTGCTTCCAATCCAATCTTGGTTCCTTGAGCAATCGATGACAAACCAAGATTATTGGAATCTATCAGCGCATATTGAATTCAAGCTATCCGTACAAGCCGAACAGTTGTCACAGGTTCTCTCAAAGCTTGTCGACCATCACGATATGCTGAGAGCCATTTATACAAAAGCAGCAGACGGCACATGGATTCAAACCATTCGTGCGCCTGGCATCACCCCTTGTGTCACATTCTTTGATTTGACGGATGTTTCTCATGAGGAAGCGCTGGAGCAAATTCGCTTGGAGACAAGCGCTTGTCAAGGAACATTGTCATTAGAGCGGGGAGAAGTGATCAAAGCCATTCTTTTTCAGACAAGTGATCGTACGTCTGAACTCTTTATCGCAGCCCACCATCTTGTGATGGATGGAATATCGTGGCGCATCATACAGGAAGATCTATTAAATGGATTGAAGCAGCTTGCAGCAGGGCAGGAGATCACACTTGCAAAGAAAACCGCTTCCTATCAGCAGTGGGCAGATGCACTCTATGAATATGCACAAACCGATCAATTACAAGAGCAGGTTCCTTTTTGGCAAAAGATCATGGATCAAGAGGAAGAAGGTTCTCCTTTTCAAACACCTGCGCTTTTCAATATAGAAGAACATGCAGAGATCCTGACTGTTCAATTGACGAAGGATCAAACAGACATTTTACTAAGGCACGCATCACAAGCGTACCGAACTGAGGTCAACGATTTACTTTTATCAGGACTTGCGCAAGCCGTTGGAAAGCCAATATTGATCACGTTAGAAGGACACGGACGCGAGGATTTATTTGAACAGATGGATTTGTCACGGACAGTCGGCTGGTTTACAAGCTCTTATCCTATTTTTATTCCTTTTATTCAAACCGATGTGGAGAGACAAATCAAAGATGTCAAAGAAACCTTAAGAGCTGTGCCGCAAAAGGGGATCGGCTATGGCTTGCTTCAATACATGACAGCATCTCGCTTACTCAAAACGGCAGCGCCGCAGATGAGCTTTAATTACCTTGGACAGCTAGATCAAATAGATGGTGAAGCAAATCTGTATTTAGCAGATGAACGAAATGGACATGTACATGATCCAAAAGCAGAAAGACAGCATTTAATCGATGTGTACGGATACGTTGTCAGTGGTCAGCTTCAGATGAATTTTATGATCAATCGTGAACTGCTTCAGGAGGAAGAGGTGCGCCAGTTACCTGAACGGTTCAAAGAAAAAATGGAGGACATTCTGACGCATTGTATAGAGACAAAAGGCGGCTTTACGCCATCTGATTTTCCAATGGTTCAGCTGACGCAAAAGCAAATAGATGAGCTTCCAGATCATGTAGTGGATGTATATCCACTATCTCCGATGCAGCAAGGGATGCTGTTTCATGCACTGTTAGATCAAGCGTCACAGGCTTATTTTGGTCAGGTGCATATGACGCTCGAAGGCTTAACGGACGGCGAAGCCTATGAAAAAGCATGGAATCTGCTTGTAGAACGTCATTCGATTTTGCGGACAAGATTTGCTTGGGAGGGGCTAAAGGAGCCTGTCCAATTGATTCAATCAGAAGGAAGCATTCACCACACTCAGCACGATGTGCGCCACCTGAGTGAAACGGATCAGAAGAAAACCATTGAGCGTTATTTACAATCCGATCGTTCAAAGGATTTCAAATTAGAGGATGCGGCTGAACCGCTCATTCGTATCGCTTTATTCCATCGTGACGAGAAAACATGCACGTTTGTTTTTAGCTTTCATCATATTTTAATCGATGGCTGGAGCCTGTTCGGCTTGATTGAGGAATCCTTTTCAATGTATCGCTCTCTTGTGGATGAACGAGAGATGAACCTTCTGGCTGTGCGTCCATATAAAGATTTTATTGAGTGGCTGCAAAAGCAGGATCAAGAGAGGGCGCAAGAGTTCTGGAAACATTATATGTCAGGAGTGAAGGAAGCCACACCACTTCCTGGGGACGGAGAGCAGACTTCGAATGAAGGAGCAGGTATTGATCAATTTAGTATCAAACTGACGCCTGAAATGCAGCAGAAGCTGGAGAAGATGACAGGCACACAGAAGGTCACGATGAGCACACTGATACAGGCGGCATGGGGGCTGCTCTTGCACCTTCATTCAGGCTCAGAGGATGTCGTGTTCGGTGTCACAGTATCTGGGCGGCCGGCGGACTTACCAGAGGTTGAAAGCATGACAGGGCTCTTTATTAACACCTTGCCGCTCCGTTTGCCGATCACACCAGACAGGACCATTGCCGAGCTGCTGGCACAGACGCAGGAAACGGTTTTTCACATGCGAGAATTCGAGTATACCGTACTGCCAGATATTCAGCAGATGACCCAAATCCCGAATGGAGAATCATTGTTTAACAGCATTGTCGTGTTTGAAAACTATCCGATTGAATCTGTAGAGCCGTATGGTGTACGGATATTAGACATTGCAAGTCATGAAGAAACAAACTATGACCTGACCCTTGTGGCTGTCCCAGGAGATACGCTGGAGCTTCGGGTCACATACCGCTTCAATCAATATACAGAAAAACAAATACAATCGCTGATGCAGCAGCTGATCCACACACTTGAAGCCATGACAGAGCAAGTGGAGACACCACTCTCTGATTTCACGATGGTGACAAATGAAGAAAAAGAGCGGATGATCACCGATTGGTCGAAAAACGCACAAGTCAGCGTGCTGTACCCAGATCAAGAAGAGGTCTACTCATGTGTGCACGATCCTTCCTGTGAGACGGAAATATTTGTGCTAAGCGAAGAGCATCAGCTCATGCCGGTAGGATTTTCTGGAGATATTTTTATCGGCGCGAAGGATATCAAAGCACTTTGCGGGGAGCTTGCCGATTGGATGGAGACGCATAAAATTCCGCATCCATTCAAACATCAAACAGGCGAATACCTCTATCCGACAGGGGATGTCGGCGTTTGGACTGAAAAAAATAAGATTCAGATTTTGGATTGGATGTAGGAGGAGAAGAACGATGTTAGTTAGTAGACGAAAAGGACATACAGCAAATCATATCGTAAGAATCAACGGAAAACGAATCGATCTGAAAGCATTAGAAGAGGTCATGATGCTTCATTTTCCGCTAAAGGAATGTGTGTTAATCCCTAAGAAAAATCAAGAAGGCAGCCTCTCGCTTGTGCTATTTGCACAGGCGAAGGACCCTTCGCTGACAAGAGAGGACTTGATGAAAGGCCCGCTTCATCCCCATGAAGTACCAGCCGCTCTCGTCTTATTGCCTTCCTTGCCAAGGGCAGAAAGTGGAGCCATCGATACAGAAGCATTGCTTTCGATTGACATCATAGATGAAGAAGGTTTAAGAAAGATAGAAGAGCGTACGAAAGCCATAGATGGAGTGGAGGACGCGGCCACTCTCATTGAAAGTCAGACAGAAAAACAAATGCCTTATCACCTAGATGACCTGTTTCCTAATCGGCAGCGTGCACAAGGGAACGAATCGATTTCGAAGGATGAAGCGGGCGAAACAAAGCAAGCATCCGCTCATGAAAAGCCGCCCGCACTTGTGTATGGCGGGGATGTCAACAAAAAACCAGGCACACCTGTCACACTGACAGAGGTGTTGATTCGATCAGCCTTTATGTCACCTGACCGCGGGGTGACCTATATCAAAGAAGGCGGGCGCACATTGACCCAAACCTACCCTGAGTTACTCACAAACGCAGAACGGGTTCTGTCTGGTTTAAGGAAAGCAGGGCTGACAAACGGCGATCAAGTGTTACTTCAATTAAAAGATCATCACGATTTCATCACCGTGTTTTGGGGCTGTATTCTCGGTGGCATCATTCCGACTCCAGTCTCTGTGCCGCCTGTTTATGATGAGATGAATCAAGGAGTGAACAAGCTCAAGGGCGTGTTTCAGCTGCAAAATGAACCGTTTATTATTACAAATGAAGCAAGTGCTGAAGACATTGCTGGGCTGCGTGAGACATTTGAGGCAAAAGAAATACCAATTTTAACAGTAGAAACATTGCTTACGTGTGAACCGGATGAACAGCATTATGAGCCAGAGCCGGATGAGCCTGTGCTTCAGCTGCTGTCTTCAGGAAGTACGGGTGTGCCTAAGTGTATCCGTCACAACCA
This sequence comes from Bacillus sp. FSL R5-0431, assembly GCF_038002985.1. Classification (NCBI taxonomy): domain Bacteria; kingdom Bacillati; phylum Bacillota; class Bacilli; order Caryophanales; family Bacillaceae; genus Bacillus; species Bacillus sp. FSL R5-0431. The sequence goes on from NZ_JBBOOG010000001.1 coordinate 391,652, forward strand.
TCAAAGTATTTTATCTCGGATCATCTCCTTTGAGCAGACAAATGGCTTTACGCATGAGGATGTGTCGCTTAACTGGATGCCGCTTGATCATGTAGGAGGCATTGTCATGTTTCATGTGCATGACGTCTACCTTGGCTGCCAGCAGATTAGTCCATCCATCGATCAATTTATCGAGCGGCCGATGGTGTGGCTGGATTGGGTAGAAACATACGGCGTCACAAGGACATGGGCACCGAATTTTGCTTTTGCTATGATGAATGAATATGAGGACGACATTCGCAAGGGGAGCTGGGATCTCTCCACACTGACTTATATTATGAATGCAGCCGAAGCGGTTGTTCCAAAAGTGACGCAGCGCTTCATGCATATCATGGGTGAGCATGGATTAAGCCGCCATGCGATGGTGCCGGCGTACGGCATGTCTGAAACATCCTCAGCCATTGTTCAATCAAAGAAATTCATGCGGCATGATGATCAGGATGGACAGCTGACGATTGATCAGACCTCGTTAACAGGTGAAATTCAATACGTGACGCAAGATCATCCGCACAAGATGACGTTTACAGAAGTCGGCGTACCTATTCCGTCTGTATGGATTCGGATTGTAGATGAACATCATCATGTGCTGCCAGAAGATCAGGTCGGACGCTTACAGGTGAAGAGTCCAACGATTATGATGGGCTATGATCAAAATGAGGAAGCCAATCAAGAGGTATTTGCGGAAAATGGCTGGTTTCACACGGGGGATTTAGGATTTATTCATGAAGGGCGTCTTGTTCTGACAGGTCGAGAAAAGGACATCATCGTCATCAACGGAGCCAACTATTTGAATTACGAAATTGAAGCGGTTGTGGAAGAGGTGGACGGGGTTGAAGTCACCTTTGCCGCTGCGTATGGCATTTACAATCCCGAATCAAGCAACGACACGCTTGCCGTCTTTTTTGTCTCGCAAAAAGATTCAATAGAGGAACAAATCACGATGATTCAGCAGATTAGAGAGGCCATCATCCGAAAAATCGGGATAGAGCCTGATCACATCATTCCGGTGAAAAAAGACCAATTTCCGAAAACAGAGAGTGGGAAAATCCAACGTGCCCAGTTAGGTGCAGCGCTAAAAGAGGGAGTATTCCGTGACATTGAAAGGGCACTGGATCTTGCTTCTGAAAATGAACAAACACTCCCAGATTGGTTTTTCAAACGCATTTGGGCAAAGGAGCATATTGGTCCGTCTCAGCCTTCTGCTGATCATGTACTCGTTTTCGAGGATGAAAAAGGGCTGTACCAATCACTTTACGCACAATTTGAACAAAGAAATCAGCCCTATGTTTCTGTGAAAAAAGGGCGTGAATTTTTGCGTTTGTCCAAAGGGATGTACCAGATGAATCCGAGAATCAAGGGGGATTATGTCAGGCTCGCTGCAGCACTTGAAGCAGATGAATTAAAGACCGGGCAGGTGCTCCACCTGTGGAATGTGACAGACAAAGAAGCCATCGTTGAGCCTGCGCAGTTCAAAGAAATGCATGCGAGTACCAATCAATCTATTTTGTACTTGTATCAAGCGTGGAGGCAAGAAAACAAAGAGCCGATCCGGCTTGTCGTAGTGACAAAGGGTGGTCAATTTGTAAGCCCTGAAGACGATCTTCATGTGGAGAAAACGTCGCTCGCTGGTTTATTAAAAACCATCCCGCAAGAATGGGAAGGAGCAGAGGTGTCCCATATTGATATTGAAGCGGAGCGTGTGGAACAGGATGCAAAGCACATTGCTGAAGAGCTGTCAGCGATTCATATAAAAGCAGAGGTGTCATACCGAAACGGGCACAGGTTCGTACCAAAGCTGGAAAAAGTCAATATGATGAAAGCACCTCAAACAGAAGGGTTTTTAGAATATGAAGGTCTTTATTTGCTGACTGGAGGTCTTGGCGGTATTGGATTTGAGCTGTCTAAGCAGATGCTCCAATTTGGACTAAAGCTCGTATTGATTGGAAGGACTTCTCTGGAAGACAGCCTGGAAAAGAAAGAGGCGTTCTCACAGCTAAAAGGCCTCGGTGATGTCATCTATGTACGAGCGGATGTGACCAATTTAGCTGACGTCGAGCGGGCGATTTACAAAGCAGAAAAACACTTTGGTCAATCCATCCGGGGCGTGCTGCATTTAGCTGGGGCTGGCAATGTGTCAGAGCATTTTCAGCATACGGATAAGTATGCATTGGCTCATACGTCAGAAGAGGATTTCACAAAGGAGCTGTCAGGGAAAGCAGACGGAGCGTTTGTCCTGCAGGAAGCCTTCAAGCATGACCCGGCAGTACCACTCGTCTTTTTTGGATCGGTGAATGGCTTTTTTGGCGGCACAACATTCGGGGCATACTCTGCAGCCAACAGCTTTTTAGATGGACTTGCGCACGCTCTCACCTTTCAAGAAGGAAGACGGGCGATCTCTTTGAACTTCAGCATGTGGGATAATCTTGGTTTGTCTAAGGGACATACCGGCGCAGCGCTAACCGTCCGCAAGGGATTTCAATTGATTGGAAAGAAGCAAGGTCTCCATTCATTATGTCTAGGTGCCCGGCTGAATGAAGCGCATCTATTTATCGGCCTAGACGGAGCCAATCCAGAAATTGCTGAGTATCTTCAGCCAGCACCAATACCGACTTTTGAGAAAAAGCTTTTTTACACGGTTCAGCCTGGCACAGAAGTGCATGTTGAAGATATCGCAGGCGTAACAAAAGGTGACTGGGATATTCAGCAAGTACAAGAAATACCGAAAAAACAAGATGGCTCCATTGATCATGAAGCCCTCAAGCTGAATCAGCACAAAAATGGACAACCCCTTGAAAAGCAATTGCCAGAAACGAAAACAGAGCAAATTCTTGCTGCCATATGGGAGGACATTTTAGACGTAGATCGTGTGTACAAAGAGGATCAATTCTTTGACCTTGGCGGGCATTCATTAAAGGCGACTCAAACTATTTCTCGGATCAATCATGAATGTTCAATCAAGGCGCCTTTAAAAATATTATTTGAAAGTAAGCATTTGGCCCATCTGGCGCAAATGGTTGATGACATCAAAGGGGCACCGGCTGTTCAGGAAGCCAAGATACCAAAGCTTGAAAAGCGAACAAGCTATGAGCTGTCACATGCTCAGAAGCGCATTTGGTTCTTATCCACATTAGAAAAGAGCCATCATTACAATATATTAGGTGCTTGGAAGCTGACAGGACAACTGCACATTCAAGCGTTAACAAAAGCGATTGGTCTCTTAACGAAACGTCATGAAGCACTGCGTGCAACATTTAAATCGCTTGGCGGCAAGCCAGTTCAACTGATACGTGAAGACCTTCCGCCATCCGTCACAGTTGCGAATTTCTCATTATTTAATGAAAAAACGAGAACGAGAAGACTCAAGCAGCTTATTCAGCAAGAGGCAAACCGCGTCTATGATTTAGAAAGAGGACCTCTTGCGCAGTGGACGATTGTGGATATGGGCAATGAGGAATTTTATCTTCTTTGCGCGCAGCACCACATCATTTCAGATGCATGGTCGCTCAGCCTGCTCATTCAGGAGTTAGAAGTGGCATATGACGGGCTTCTTTCAGATGAATCGACGCAGCTCCCGGCGCTGGAAATCGAATGGACAGATTATGTTCATTGGGAAAATGAGCAACTAACGCATCATCAAGCAGACCAAACCTATTGGCTCGATACCTTACAAGGTGAACTTCCAGTGCTAGAGCTGCCGTTTGACCGCCCTCGTCCGCCGGTTCAAACATTTAACGGCGCTACAGAGCAAATCGTCTTGGAAGAACCGCTTATCCGCCGTTTGCAGGCTTTGTCCAAGCAGCAGGGCACAACGCTGTTCATGACGATGCTGTCAGCGTACTACGTCCTGCTTCACAAGCTGTCCGGACAGACAGATATCATCATTGGCTCGCCGATCGCAGGGCGAGATGCCAAACAATCAGAGAAGCTCGTTGGGATGTTTGTGAATACACTTGCGCTGAGGCAGGATATCTCCACAGCAGATACATTTGCTGATGTCATGGAAAACGTGAAAGAGATGACGTTAAAAGCATTTGAGCATCAGCGTTATCCATTTGACAAGCTTGTCGATGATCTTTCGTTGGATAGAGATTTAAGTCGATCGCCTATTTTCCAAGTGGCCATAGGGTATGTAACAGATTCGCTCAATGTAAAGCTCAAAGGGCTGACAAGTGAACATGTGATGGTCCATCATACAGTGTCTAAATTTGATCTCACCCTGCATGTATTTGAACAGGGAGATCAGCTGTCGATCCATGTGGAATACAATACAGATTTATTTGATCAAGAGACCATCCATCGTTATATGAATTATTATCTTCATCTGCTAGATGGTATGACGGCTCAGCCTGAACGTACATTTTCTGACTATTGCTTAATGGATAAAGCGGAACAGGCCGCCATGATCATAGGAAAAAACCAAACGGCTACATCATATCCAAAACGGACCCTTCAAGAGCTGTTTGAAGAACAGGTGCAGCGTGATCCGCACCGTATTGCCTTGTCCTATTTGGAAGAGCACATGACGTATCAAGAGTTGGATGAGAAGGCGACACAGCTTGCTGCTTACTTGCAGTCTAAAGGAGTTGGACCAGGTTCACTGGTACCGATGCTTTTTGATCGTTCCTTTGACATGATTGTCTCGGTGCTAGGTATCGTCAAGTCTGGTGCTGCGTATGTTCCGATGTCACCTGAATATCCAGATGCACGCATCCGCCTCATCGTTCGCGATACGCAAAGTGATGTGATCATCACTCAGTCTCATTTTGCGAGTCGTCTAGTAGACTTTACAGGTACAAAGATTAACATGGACAAGCCGTTATCAGAAACAGATGCAGTGTATCAAAGAGAACAATCGATCATAGGGGAAGCCCAGCTGGCCTATGTCAACTACACATCAGGCTCAACAGGTACACCAAAAGGCGTGATGCTCCCTCATGCAGGAGTTGTCCGCCTGGTTAGAGAAACAAACTATATTGAACTAGGTCCAGATGACAAGATGCTTCAGCTCTCAAACTATGCTTTTGATGCCTTTACATTTGAATTATGGGGAATGCTGCTGAATGGCGGTCAGCTGATTCTGATCCCAAAATATGCCGCACTGAATATGGATGAATTATCACGGTTGATCAAAACGCATCAAGTGACAGCCAACTGTCTGCCAACCGCATTATTCAATCGGCTGGTGGAGCACGATCCAAAAAGTGTAGCAGGCTACCGCACATTACTTGTTGGCGGAGAAGCGATGTCTAGTGAGCATGCACGAAAGGTACTCCCACATATGGAGGGTGTGCTCATCAATGCTTACGGTCCAACAGAAAACACGACCTTAGCAGCAACACATCAAGTCACGCACATGCCAGAGGGTGCAAGATCAGTTCCAATTGGTGTCCCGGTATCGAACTCAACTGTCGTCATACTAGATGAAGCGCTCAACCCAGTGCCAGCAGGCGTCAAAGGAGAAATCTATATCGGCGGAACAGGGCTGGCAAAAGGCTACCTTCATGATCCAGAGCGGACGCAGGAGCGTTTTATTGACAATCCATTTCCTGAACTAGAGGGAGACAAGCTGTATCGTTCAGGTGATCTTGGTACATGGCGCTCAGATGGCACCATTGAATATCTCGGCCGAAAAGACAACCTCGTGAAAATTAGAGGCTACCGGATTGAATGTGGGGAAATTGAAACAGCTCTCCTCAAGCATCCGCAAGTAAAGGAATGTACAGTCATCGCCAAAACGTATGGCAGCTCTAAACGGCTGGCAGCCTACCTTGTCACAGACGGGGAGAATCCTGTTCCGGGCTGGAAAGCATTTTTGCAGGAAAGCCTGCCAGGCTACATGATTCCAAGTTACTTTATTGTAATGGACGAAATGCCAGTCACAACGAACGGAAAGGTTGATCAAAAAGCACTGCCAGAGCCGACAGAAACGATCTCTCTTTCCCAGGGGGATGACAAACCAGTCACCGAAACGCAGGAACAAATTGTCACAGCTTTCAAGGAAGTGCTTGGTGTCAAACAAGTAGGCATGCATGACTCCTTCTTTGATTTAGGCGGCGATTCGATTATGAGTATCCAGGCTGTTGCCAAATTAAAAGAAAAGGGGATTCGTGTTGATCCAAAATGGATTTTCATGCATCCAGCACCTGCGCAGCTAGCCGCACATGTGGACGCAATTCCAGAGGCCGGGGAGCATGTCGAAAGGTCTCCGAAGGACTATGTGATTGAGCTGAAAAAAGGCGATCCAGCTGAACCGAGAATATTCTTTGCACCGCCTGCCGGTGGAACGGTCATGGGCTATATCGATGTTGCTAAGCTGATGACACATCAAGGCGCTGTTTATGCCATGCAGTCTCCTGGCTTATATGAGGATGAAGAACCGCAATTCCTTCATTACACAGAGCTTGTCACCATTTTTATTGAAGCCATTGAGACCTTCTATCGACCAGGCATTGACTATCTAGCAGGGCATTCAATGGGCGGGCATCTTGCCTACGGAATGAATCAGCGGCTCTGCCATGCAGGAAAAGCGCCGAAAGGATTGATCATTTTAGATACGGTGCCAGTGCTAAGAGATGAGGCAGATCAGGCGCTCCATGCCGATATGAACGAAGAAGAAGTGAAAATGCTTGCGCTTGTCCTTGGAATGGGAAATCTCGTCGGCATCCAGCCAGAAGCATTACAAGGGCTGAGCTTCCAAGAAGTGAAACAGACAATACTCAAAGAGGCAGAAAAGGATGAAGTGGTTCATCAATTTATGAATGATCAATATTTAGATAAATATTTGCAAATGCAAACGCATAATACGATCATGTCACAAGCCATTGAATTAGAAAAAGAACCATTCCCTGTGCCGTTTTATATTGTACAAAGCAGTGATCACGCCATCGATTTCCAGAAGAAGTTCTCAGACTGGGAGGCTTATACGAAAGGGTCGTGCTCGTATTATCACATCAAAGGAGACCATGTCACCATGATGAAAAGGCCGCAGGCAGATGAACTGGCACGGATTCTTCAAACGATTATAAAGGGGTAAGGACGTATGAATCAGTTATTTAAAACCTTTGAAAAAAAATCAGACCTTATTCAGCTTATTTGTTTTCCTTTTGCAGGCGGTTATTCCGCCTCGTACCGTCCACTTTTTGAACAGCTAAAAGGCTCTGCCGAATTAACAGCAGCAGAGCCCCCAGGGCATGGAACCAATCTCATGCCGCTCGAAACGAGCATTGACCAATTGGCTGAGCTGTACAAAGAAGGGCTTACAGGCAACCTGAACCGCCCATTTATCCTGTTCGGACATTCCATGGGAGGACTTGTCGTGTATAGACTGACGCAGCTGCTAGAAAAGGAAGGGGTCTATCCTGCAGCAGTTGTGATCTCGGCCATTCAGCCGCCGCAAACAAAACGGCAGATCCTGACCCATTTATCCAATGAAGCATTTGTTCAGCATATTGCCGAAATGGGCGGGATTCCAAAGGAATTATTAGAGAACAAACCAATGATGGATTACTTTACGCCGTCCTTACGTGCAGACTATCAGGCGCTGGAAACCTTCCAGCACAAAGATCAATCCGTCATCGAAACACCCGTTTATTTATTCAATGGAACACAAGATGAAAAATGCATGCAAGATGCAAACGGCTGGCTGCCATGGGCAAAGACCATCAAACGCACCAATTTCGATGGAGGCCACATGTACATCAACACACACCTCGAGCACTTCACAGAAAAGATGAGACATGTGATTGACCTTGCTGCCAAACAACACTTCATCAGACATTAAAAAAAAGCGGTCCTCGTTTGAGAGACCGCTTTTTCTTATGAATTCCGCTTCTTCACTACATTCCCGCCAATCACTCCGCCAATAACCAGCACACCTCCGATGAGATGATACCAATCGATTGTTTCATGTAAAATGAGAACCCCAGCGGCGACCGTAATAAACGCAGATAAATTGTTAAAGATGCTGACCTTTGCCGCTTCAAGCTGAGAGAGGGCATAGTTGGATAAATATGCCGTGAGAAGTGAAGAAAGAATGCCTAAAAAGAGCATTGACCATACAAAGGATGCTTGTGTAAATGGGCTGAAAAATTGCGGCATTGTCCCGTTGACCGAATGCCGAATGAGCGCAGCGGCATTGAAGAAGACAAACCCAAAGAATGTCATCACGAAGGTGAGTTCAATCACATGGAAGCGCCGTGTAATCACCCGGGCAAATACACTATATGCACTGGAGGATAAGGCTGAAAGCAATATCAGCACATAGCCGATCATGTGTGAATGCTTTACATCAATTCCCTTCATGACAAAGAGAAGCATCACCCCGCACACAGAAAGAATGGTAAACAGCACTTGTATCCATGTCGCGCGTTCCTTTAAAAACCACGCGGCCAGCACCATCGTCAGAATGGGAATCGTTGCCTGGATAATACCAGCCTCTGACGAAGAGGTATACATCAGCCCCCATACTTGAAAAGCAAAAAACAACACAGGGTAAAGCAAGGAAAACGGTACGATGTAGAGAAGATCACGCCATTGAATAGAGAGACGGTTCTTCTTTCGTAAAAATGGATACAGCAATAGTGCGGCTGCAAAAGAAATCGTAAAGCGGTGTGCCAATAAATCGATCGGATTTGCTGATTCTAATGCAATTTTGACAAACAAAAATGAAAAACCAATAATCGTGGCGTAGCCTATCGCGGCAGCATACGCTTTCTGTTTTGAAATGTTCACAAGTTGACTCCTTACACGAGCATGCATGCTTCAGATGAATTGACCGGTTCTGTTCTTCTATCGTAATCGGATCATCTAAGGTGTACAATAAGAGAACATGATATCTGTACCGGTACAAGGAGGAAGCGGTGTGAGGAAATATGATCAGCTTATTCTCAGCTTAAAAGAGAAAATGGCGTCTGGTGAATACAGTGCTGGCATGAAGATCCCTTCCATTCGCCATTTAGCAACTCAATATGCAGTGAGTAAAAGCACTGTCATCAAAGCGCTGGACACATTAGAACGTGAACATCTGCTGTATTCTGTAGAAAGAAGCGGCTATTATGTCGTGAAAACGAAGCAGTCGGCGGGCAAACAGGATAGCACATGGATTGATTTTGCTTCATCTGCACCTGATCCCGTTGTGTTTCCATATGTCGATTTCCAGCACTGCATCAACCAAGCCATTGATTTGTATCAAAATGACTTGTTTATTTACGGCACAGCCAACGGATTACCATCGCTGCTGCCAGTCATTTCTAAGCGATTAATGGATTATCAAGTATTTGCAAATCCAGAACAGATCGTCATGACCTCTGGTATTCAGCTGGCGTTATCCATTTTAAGCACCATCCCTTTTCCGAATGGAAAACAGACCATACTAGTCGAACAGCCTGGCTATCACCTATACCTCCAATATTTAGAGAAAAATCAACTGCCTGTGCAGGGTATTCAGCGGACGGAAAAGGGAATTGATCTTCAGGAATTGGAGCGTATCTTTCGAGAAGAGGAGATTCGCTTTTTCTATACGATGCCAAGGTTTCAAAACCCGCTTGGAACGAGCTTGTCAAAACAGGAGAAAAGAGCGATTGCAGCTCTTGCTGAGAAATATGATGTCTATATCGTTGAAGATGATTATATAGCCGATTTAGAATTCGACGCAAAAAGAGACCCGATCTATTCATACGATCAGGCGGGTAAGGTCATTTATTTAAAGAGCTTCTCCAAAATTATCTTTCCGGGACTTCGAACAGGAGCAGTCGTTTTACCTGAGGAACTGATTGGACCTTTTAGTGAACACAAACGGCTCATTGACATCGACAGCTCCATGCTGTCACAGGCAGCCTTAGAAATATATTTAAAAAGTGGGATGTTTGAACGGCATCGAGACAGAATGCAGACAACCTATCGCAACCGATCCAAACAGCTGGTGACTTGTCTGAAAAATGATCAAATCGCTTATCAACTGGGAGAAGAGGAGCCAGCTGCCCATACACATGTACGTGTCGATCGGTCGATTCCGATGAATCAGCTCATTCAGCACCTAAAAAAGGCATCTGTTTCCATTCAGTCAATCGACCGCCATTACCTGTCAACCCATCAAAAAGACCCCATTCTTCAGCTGAACATCTGGCATGTGAAAGAAGAGCAAATCACACGTGGAGTCGATTTGCTAAAGACAGCATTTCAGCAAATTGGGCGATATTAAAGGCGGGACAGCACATCTCTGCAAGAGAGTATCTCAACACTTTCAGCCGCAGCAGGCTTTCGTGTGCACACCGCCATTTGGTAGGCAGGATCGAGTGAGTATGTTTGAACAAAGCAGGGCGCTTCATGATCAGGTAATATCAACGTCGCCAGTCCATCCTCTGACAGACGGGCTGTAAAGGACGAAAGACCATAAGATAATCCCTTTCCAGTCAGCTTGATAAAGGCCTCCTTCATTGACCATAAATGAAAGAAGTAGGCTTCCTGCCGTTCTGCCGGTTGTGAAAGTAAATCCTCATACTCATCTGCTGAAAAAAATCGTTTAGCAATCGCTAGATCAATCGGTTTGATCTCCTCAATATCAATACCTACAGGTGCATCATCTATTGCGCATACGACCCAATCACCAGAGTGAGAAAGATTAAAGTGAAAAGAAGGAATGTGCCGGACGAAAGGCTTGCCGTTGCCCTCTGTTGCAAAAACGATTTGATCAATAGGCAGATCGTACATATCATGGATCATTTGACGAACCAGCACCTCACCTAACAGGGTCCTTCTTGCATCGACCAAAAAACGAAAGCGCTCAGCCGCAGCACGCTTTGCAGGTGATACAAAGGGTTTCAGGCAATCGATTTGTTGTCGTGCACCTATTTCATCTAAGTGTAGTAATTGGATAGCAAATATCTTCATAACGAACCTCAATTTTTTACATTGATTGTAACATTGGAGAGCGCTGGGAAAAAGGGAAACAGGCCTCCTTTTCACTGAAAGCCTAAAATGACAGATGTAGGCTTATTTCATCTTATGAATATAAGAAAAATCTGTTTATTTATTTCAGCACAAGAAAAGCCATTCTTTTTGTAGAATGGCTTGTTCTTATCTGATAAGCGTTTGAACAGGTTTCTCTGCTGTTTTAGTAATAAGCAGCTGCAGGAGCCGTGTAGACTGCGGCAAGGAGAAACGAAGGACGATACCTGTAAAAATAGCAGTCAGAATCGTGCCAATGCCAATCGGTCCGCCGAGCATCCATGCAAATAAAAGCACTGTTAACTCAATGCCATTTCGAACCCACTGCACGTTCAATCCTGTTTTCGCTGAGATGAGCAGCATTAATGAATCTCTTGGCCCGGCGCCAAGATTGGCTGAGACATAAATGCCAACACCATACCCTGATACCACAACGCCTGTAATAAACACATATAAAGCGGGTAAATACCCATGTGGTGCAGGCAATACCGCATTAAAGAAATCTATAAACACGCCAATCAGCACCATGTTCAGTAATGCGCCGATCTTTGGAAATGATTTCGTAAAAACAGAAGTCAGTGTCACAATCAGTGCACCAATAATGATGGACCACTGTCCAATCGTGAGTCCAAAGTGCTGAAACAGTCCGTAGTGGAAAGCGTCCCAAGGACCAATCCCAAGAATCTTTCCTTTCACTGTCAGCGATAATCCAAAAGCTAGTACGATCAATCCAACAAAATAAAAAAACCAACGTAAAAGATGTTCCCGCTTCAAAAGCATTCCCTTCTTTCTTAAACACTCGAATTCAATCGTAACATACTCCCACGCCCCTTTAAATGGCTTTGCTCAATTGTAATCGCTTACTTTTAAAAATATGAAAAAAGGCTGCTCTCATCACGTGAGAACAGCCTTTTTTCATCATACTGGATTCAAAATCCGGTTTAAGAATTGTTTTGTTCGTTCTTCCTTCGGTCGTTTGAAGATTTCTTCCGGAGGGCCTTGTTCGACGATGACGCCGCCATCAATAAAAATCACTTCGTCTGCCACTTCTTGGGCAAACTTAATTTCATGTGTGACCACTGCCATGGTCCAGCCTTCTTTCGCTAGATCCTTCATGACCTTTAAGACTTCCCCGACAAGCTCAGGGTCAAGTGCAGAGGTTGGTTCATCAAAAAGCATGAGCTCTGGCTGAATGGCAAGTGCACGGGCAATCCCGACACGCTGCTTTTGACCGCCTGACAGCTGGAATGGATACAGATCTTTTCTATCTTCAAGACCGACCTTTTGCAAGAGCTGGATGGCTTCTTTTCGAACCGTTTCCTTCGGACGGCGCTGTACTTGAACAGGACCTTCCATCACATTTTCAAGCACTGTGCGGTGTGGGAACAGGTGATAATCCTGAAACACCATTCCCGATTTCCGGCGAAGCTTCAGCAGGTCAGCTGATTTATTTTTTTTCGAAAAATCAATCGAGAAATCATCGAAGGAAAAGGAGCCGCCATTTGGTGTTTCAAGTGCATTTAAACAGCGAAGCATCGTTGTTTTTCCTGAACCTGATGGACCGAGAATGGCCACAACCTGCCCTTTGTTGATTGTAAAATCTATTGACTTTAAAATCTCATTTTCACCAAAGGATTTCTTTAGACCTTTGACTGTTAGCATGTCGTTCCCTCCTTACCTTGCGACATATCGATCAAGTCGTTTTTCAATTTGATGCTGAACGAGCGATAGAATGAAGCAGAATACCCAATAGATCAGGGCTGCTTCCATATAAATGAACAATATCTGATCCAAGTTCGCTGCAGCAATTTCCTGAGACTTACGGAAAAGCTCTGCCACGAGGATTTGGGAGGCAAGAGATGTATCCTTCACCAAACTAATGAATGAATTAGATAGCGGCGGAATCGATACACGCACAGCCTGCGGTAAAATGACGCGGATGAGTGTTTTACGATGCGTCATCCCGATCGAATAACCAGCTTCCCATTGTCCTTTTGGAACAGACAGGACGGATGCACGGATAATTTCCGACGCATACGCACCTACGTTTAATGAAAAAGCAATAATGGCACTTGGATATGGATCCAGTGTGATATTAAATGTCGGAAAGAAATAGAAAATAATAAACAATTGCACAAAAAGCGGCGTTCCGCGAACGGCCGACACATAGATGGAGAAAATCCATCTGAGGGCTTTGATTTTAGACATTCTAGCAAGAGCTGTCACAAGCGCGATAAAAATACCAATGATAAAGGCAATGATGGCGAGGGGAATTGTATAATAAATCCCCTGCATCACCATTGGCCAAAAAGATTGCTGAAGAAGATCCCAAGGAATGACGACTCCCAGGGTATTACTTTGTAACATCTTCACCAAACCATTTCTTAGAAATCTTAGCAAGTGTACCGTCTTTTTTCATTTCTTTTAATGCGCCATTCACTTTGTCAACGACTTCGCCGCTGCCTTTTCTGAATGCAAAGTAAGTTTCTTGAGGATCTCCTGTTTCAAATGCAACTTTTAGGTTTTTATTCCCGCTTGTTTTCAAGTAATTCAATACAGCCAGCTTGTCATTGAACGTCAGATCAGCACGTCCTTGCTGAATCAATTGAATCGATTGTGCAAGACCTTCAACGCCTTCAATTTTAGCACCAGCATCTGTTGCTAGCTTATTGTAGTTACTCGTTAATGATTGTGCTGCTTTTTTGCCTTTTACATCAGATAGTTTCTTGATGTCGTTGTTATCTGATTTTGTCACAACAATGGCTTGAGACGTTGTGTATTTATCAGAGAACTCGTATTGATTTTCACGTCCAGTTTTACCAACTTGGTTCGCTACCACGTCAAAACGTTTTGAATTCAGTCCAGCAAACATGCTGTCCCATTGTGTTTCTTTGAATTCTGGTTTTAAGTCAAGACGTTTTGCTACTTCTGTGATGACTTCTACATCGTAGCCAGTTAATTTATCTGTCTTTTTGTCATGGAATGTGAAAGGAGCATAAGTACCCTCTGTTCCGATCGTCAGAACACCTTTATCCTGAATAGATTTCCAAAGGTCGCCTGATTCCTTAGACCCAGATTGTTTATTCGCGTTGTCGCTTGCACCAGATCCACATGCCGTGATCAATGCAACACAAGCGCCTAAAATAATGGCAAAGAACATTTTTTTCATTTTATTCCCCACTTTTCTTGTTGGTATTTACAACATATGATCTTACAGAGAAGCAACCTAAAAGTAAAGCATTTGAAACTAGCTTGAGCGAATCTCACCAACTTTATGCCCGCAACCCATTTCTTTCAAACCTCTATCGTCTACAAAGCCCTTCATCTTTTATTTGTGCGAACATTACTAAAATAAAGACTTTGTGACAGTGACCATAGAAGGAAGAATATTTATTATAAAAGATGTATAATTAGTAGGTTGTTTTGAAAATTGAATGAATCACATGGAGACATGTTTTGATAACTGAGCATCTTAGAAGAAGGAGGGCATCATTGTGGATGTTGGACAAAATCAGCCCGAACAACTGAAAAGGGCGATGACCTCCCGCCATTTATTTATGATTTCACTTGGCGGTGTCATTGGGACAGGCTTTTTCTTAGGAACGGGCTATACGATTGGACAAGCAGGGCCTGTTGGAGCCGTTCTTTCTTATATTGTGGGCGGATTGATTATGTATTTAACCATGCTGTGTCTTGGAGAGTTGTCGGTCGCACTTCCTGTGTCGGGGTCGTTTCATACGTATGCGACGAAATTTGTCAGCCCTGCAGCGGGTTTTGCTGTCGGCTGGATTTATTGGCTTGGCTGGGCGGCAACGGTCGCCCTAGAATTCTTATCAGCAGGACAGCTGATGAGGCGCTGGCTCCCGCAAGTGGATGTGTGGATTTGGTGTCTCATATTTGGACTGTGTCTTTTCTTATTAAATGCCCGATCGGCGAAAGCGTTCGGGGAGTCGGAGTTTTTCTTTTCAACCATTAAGATTATTGCGATTTTACTCTTTATAGGTGTAGGCGGAGCGGCGATGTTTGGTTTTATTGAAACAACGAGCGGAGAACCTGCCCCTTACTTCAGTCATTTTGTGAGTGATGGTTTGTTTCCAAATGGATTGCTCGCCGTTGTGGTCACGATGATCACCGTGAACTTTTCATTCCAAGGAACAGAGCTGATCGGGATTGCAGCAGGAGAAAGTGAAAACCCTGAGAAAACCGTTCCTCGTTCGATTCATCAGACTGTTTGGCGTACACTCGTCTTTTTCGTCTTATCAATCTTCGTCTTAGCGGGTATGGTGCCTTGGAAGGAAGCGAGTGTGCTGCAAAGTCCATTTGTTACTGTATTTGAGAGAACGGGAATTCCTTTTGCGGCAGACATCATGAACTTTGTCATTATCATCGCTTTATTATCTGTTGCCAACTCTGGCTTGTATGCATCGACGAGAATGCTGTATTCCTTATCGAAGGAAGGAATGGCAGGAAAAGCATTTAGACGCGTGAATCAGCGCGGTATTCCGATGAATGCCTTACTGCTCACGTTCCTGTTTACAGGGATTTCGCTATTATCCGGGTTCTTTGCAGAGAAAACAGTATTTGCCTGGATCGTGTCCATTGCCGGCATGAGTGCCCAGACTGGCTGGATCACCATTACATTATCACAGATGCTTTTCCGCAGAAGATATCTTAAAGCAGGCGGAAAGCTGGAAAACTTAAAATTTAAAACCCCTCTCTATCCGGTTCTGCCAATTATTGCGATTACACTCAACACAATCGTTTTAATCAGCCTTGCCTTTGATAAGGAACAGCGCATTGGGTTATATGTCGGCGTCCCTCTCATGATCATTGGGTATGTCGTCTATCACCGCTATGTGAAAAAGCATCAGGCGAAAAGTGAACCGCTTAAGCTGCAAATCCATGGAGATGATGAGATTCGGTTTTAAACGATGAAAAAGAAGCCAACCCAATCGGGAGGCTTCTTTTTTCATTTAATGAATACCTTTCATCGCTTTCTTAATCACTGGTGTTAAGAGCAGCATCACACCGCATAAAACGATGGCAAGCAATCCGATGATACCGAAATAGACGGTTTCTGGCACTTTATCAAACAGTTTGACCACTTGCGCATTGATCGCCTGTGCCATCGCATTTGAAAGGAACCAAAGGCTCATCGTTTGCGCTGAGAAGGCAGCAGGTGCAAGCTTTGTTGTCGCTGACAGCCCAACTGGTGATAAGCAGAGCTCTCCGATCACGACGAGGAAGAAGCTCAGAACGAGCCATAATGGGCTCACAAGTGTATTGGGACCAGACATGTAGGCAGGAATGATCATGATGATGAAGGATAATCCTGCAAATAGAAGGCCAAGTGAGAACTTAATCGGGGTAGACGGCTGTTTCTTTCCAAGTCTAATCCACAACCAAGCAAACACAGGAGACAGCAGCACAATAAAGATTGGGTTCAATGATTGGAACCACGAAGAGGCAAGTGTCATCCCTAGGAAATTCAAGTTTGTTCGTTGATCTGCATATGTGGCTAAAATGTTTGAGCCTTGTTCTTGAATCGCCCAGAACATCACCGCAGCAAGGAACAATGGAATATAAGCGAGAACCCTGGATTGCTCCACTGGGCTCGTCTTTTTACTGAAATACATGACGATGAAATACACAATCGGAATGAGCACACCAAGCACACTGACAAACCAAGTGAATAGATTAATCGTGAGTGCGCCTGTTTGAATGCCAATGACGACAAAAACAGCAAGCACAATGATGATCAATGTTCCGAAAATTTTGAAGTTCTTGCGTTCAGCAGCTGATAACGGATTTGTCACATAAGTGCCGGCAAGACCAAGGTTCGGTTTTTTCGTGATCACAAATGTAATAAGTCCAACAAGCATCCCAACGGCAGCAAGTGAGAATCCGAGGTGGAAGTTCACTTTTTGACCGAGTGTTCCGACAATTAATGGGGAAATAAAACCACCCATGTTGATGCCCATGTAGAAAATACTAAAGCCAGAATCCCTGCGAGGGTCCGTTTTGGTATACAGGTCGCCAACAATGTTTGAAACGTTCGGCTTCAAAAGACCCGTCCCAATAATAATCAGTCCCATACTAATAAAGAGCGCTGTTGCTCCGCTTGGCAAAGCTAAAATGACATGTCCAAGCATAATGAAAACCCCGCCATAAAAGACCGTACTGGACGAACCGAATACCCGGTCGGCGAGCCATCCTCCAATAATGCCTGACATATAGACAAGCGCACCGTAGACAGACATGATCGAATTGGCTGTCGTCTGATCAAAACCAAGACCGCCCTTTGTCACCTCTGTGTACATATAGTAAATAAGCAGTGCACGCATGCCGTAATAAGAGAAACGCTCCCAAAATTCAGTGAAAAATAGTGTATAAAGTCCTTTAGGATGTCCAAAAAACCCTTTTTGAGGAACACTTTTAACAATTTTATCGTGGTCAATTGTAGACATGGCATAGATCCTTTCTTAAAAAAAGAGATATGAGAAAAATGATATTCTTGTATAGTTCTTGTGTCAATATAAAACTATTCTAAAACAGGAAAATGTTAGTTCAATAGGCGTAAAGACTCAAAAAAATGAAACATTCTTTCAAGTGAGAATGGTCAGAAAGTTATATCTGAAAATTCACTTAAAATTTGAAGAATTGTACAAGCAAACCTTTTACACATGCATAGGATGACAAGAGGACTTGTGTGAAAAGGAGGGATTTAGGTTGGGGGAATTGAATGAATCTGATCTAAAAAAA
This sequence comes from Bacillus sp. FSL R5-0431, assembly GCF_038002985.1. Classification (NCBI taxonomy): domain Bacteria; kingdom Bacillati; phylum Bacillota; class Bacilli; order Caryophanales; family Bacillaceae; genus Bacillus; species Bacillus sp. FSL R5-0431. The sequence continues at coordinate 409,397 of NZ_JBBOOG010000001.1, forward strand.
CCTGTTGTCAATGTACAAGATTTTGGTGTGATTGCGGATGGGGAAACGGACTGTACAGCGAGGCTCAATGAATGCTTAGAATGGACGAAAGCACAGGGGTATTCCCACGTCTGGCTGCCGAGCGGCACGTATGTAATCGATGCAGTGTACAGAGGTGATCGATTTTTTCCTTTCCGAGGTGCAGGCATACGGGTGCCAAGTCATATGTACATTGAGATGGCGCCGGATGCCGTGATTAAGGTGAAACCAAATGATTCGTGGGGGTATGCGGCCTTTTATATAGGAAAGGTTCAGCATGTGACCATCAGAGGCGGGCGAATCGAAGGGGATCGTCATGAGCATGTGTACAAGTCGCTTCCCCCTGAACGAAAAACCCATGAGTGGGGCTTTGGGATATGTATTGAAGGGGCCTCCCATGTGGAAGTGAATCGTGTGCAAATCAAGAATTGTACGGGAGACGGCATCATTGTAAGTCCCCACGGTTTATTATCACAAGCTGAATCGTACTCGCCTGCTTCATCTATTCATATTTCTGGCTGCCACATCACAGATTCAAGACGAAACAATATCTCGATTACAGGCTGTGATGGGGTCATTGTGGAGGACTGTCTGCTGGAGAGAGCAGGAGTAAACGGAGTCGAGCCGAGAATGGGTATTGATATTGAAGGCTACGGAGAAAACGCAGTTAATATGGAGGAACCGCTGAATATTCAAATTCGAAACAACATTGTAAGAGGTGGTGCTGCAAGTTCCATTTATAATTTCAACGGCTATGGTGTCATCATTGAAGGCAATCATACAGACAGCAGTATCTCCTACGGCTTTGCCACCGAAACAATCATTGCCAACAATTTGATCCGTGCAGTGGGAGGAGGCGTTACAAAAGCAGGAATTACGAGCTTAGGTGTCTCTCTTGGTCAAACGGAAAACAATGTGATTATTATTGGCAATATGATTGAGGGATTTGAAAAAGGGATTGATGTGAGGGGCGACAGCGTTCACATTACAGGAAATAAGATCAGTCTATTTGAAGATGCGGCTGTGTCCGTTTATATGGCGAATCGTATTCTAATAGAAGGAAATCATATTGAATCGGGGACGAATACAGGGCAAAGAAGCGCAGCGCTGCGTATCTATCAATCGGATAGCGTCGTCTTTTCAAACAATACAATCTACTCGGTGATCGATGGGGCGATGGTGAGAGGAACGAATATCCTGATCCAGCACAATCAATTCAAAGATTTCAGCAGAGGGATATGGGTGCAGGAAGGGGAAGCTGGAATCAACGGCAACCACTTTATTCAAGAAGGACACCCAGAGCTTGCGTCTTCGTATACGATCAGTATCACTGGGAATGCAAAGGCTTTCATCTGGCAGAATCGCTTTAAGCACTACCAAAATTACGCCTTATACAGCAGCACGACGGGTCCATTAGAAATTAAAGATAATTCCTTTGAAGAAACATCTTTATATGTGGTGATGTATATTAAAAATGGTTCACCGCAAATTGGAGATAACCGCTTTTATTTAAATCGTTCGTTCGGACAGCCGACGGCGATCTTTATCGATCAAGCCGCCTCAGCCCGTGTGCTGCGGAATAACATCATTAATTTATCTCCTCAAAAAGCGATTGCCGTCCGCACCATATCTTCCACTCATTCCGTGATCGCCCATAACATGCTGGAACGCAGCCAATTGGTGACACATACCACAGACCGGCTCATCGGAAATATTGAAATCGATACACCATGATGAGCTGGTGAATCCCCTAATTTTGGAGGTTCAGAAGGCGGTTGACAATCCTGTAAAAAGGGCATATAGTAATAATTATTTTTCATTTTTCGCAACATTTGCCCTTTTTTTATTGATAAAACCGATTAATTCAATCAGAAAAATGTATCTTCTGAGGACTTCAGTTTGATACAGCAGGATATAGAAAGGATGAAGAACAAGTGTCACAGCCGAAAAGGAAGCTCAAGCTAGGCGTATTCATCGCAGGAACTGGACATCATGTTGCCTCTTGGAGACATCCGAACGCCGTATCAGATGCAGCCATGAACCTGGATTATTTTAAACAATTAGCGAAAAAAGCAGAGGAAGGAAAGCTTGATTTACTCTTTTTAGCCGACAGCTTATCCATTAATCAAACCTCTCATCCGAATGTATTGACGAGATTTGAACCGCTCACCCTGCTTTCGTCCATTGCTGAGTCTACTTCATCAATTGGTTTAGCAGCAACAGCATCCACTACATACAGTGAGCCTTTCCATATTGCAAGACAGTTTGCCTCCCTTGATCATTTATCAGGCGGAAGAGCGGCATGGAATGTGGTCACATCTTCTATTGAAGAAACAGCGAAAAATTTTAGCGGAGAAGAGCATTTAGCACACCATAAACGATACGAACGAGCAGAAGAGTTCGTCGAGGTCGTCAAAGGTCTGTGGGATTCTTGGGAAGAAGACGCCCTTGTCAGAAACAAGGAAACGGGAGAATTCTTCGAATCTAGTAAGCTTCATGAGCTCCAGCATAAAGGTGAGTTCTTCTCAGTACGAGGTCCTCTCAACGTATCACGCACGCCTCAAGGGCAGCCAGTGATCATTCAAGCAGGATCATCCGAGGATGGTCAAAAGCTTGCAGCGAAAACAGCTGAACTCATTTTCACTGCACAAAACGATCTCGAAAAAGCGAAGGAATTTTATCAAAGCTTGAAGGAGAAAGTAGTGGCTGCTGGTCGTGCTAGAGAGGACGTCAGCATCATGCCGGGGATCTTCCCGATCATTGCTGATACAGAGCAAGAAGCCAAAGCAAAATATGAAGAATTACAGGAGCTGATTGTTCCTGAGATTGGGTTGAGCATTCTGCAAAACTACTTAGGTGGGATTGATCTGTCTCAGTATCCTTTAGACGGACCGCTTCCAGAGATTGATCCAAGCACGTCAAATGCGGTGAAAAGCCGTTTTGATCTTGTGATGAATATGGCGAGAAAGGATAACCTGACCATTCGCCAGCTCTATCAATCGGTTGCCGGCTCTCGTGGTCATAATATTTTCATTGGCACACCAGAGCAGCTAGCAGATGTGATGGAAACATGGATCAATGAAGAAGCAGCAGACGGCTTTAACGTCATGCCGCCGCTCTTGCCAGAAGGGCTGGATGTGTTCGTAGACCGCGTCGTCCCAATCCTTCAGGAAAGAGGTCTATTCAAAACAGAATATACAGGACAAACCTTACGAGAAAATCTAGGATTAACACAGCCAAAAAATCGCTACACGACATAAGGGTGAGGTGACTAACGTTGGGATACACATTTCGTCTGGCAACAGAGGCAGATATAGAGGCGCTGCTTGAACTGACAACAAGAGCCTATGAGCCAATTCGTGAGCTCGGCATCCAGTTTCAAGCAGCACATGCTGATTTCGCTCTCGTGCAGAAAAATGTACAAAAGAATCTTTGCTATGTGATGGAAGAAAACGGAGAACTTCTATCCACCTTGTCGCTCCGTATGCCTTGGGGAGAGCAGCCAGGACCGTTCGGCGTTCCGCACATTTGGTGGTTTGCCTCAGAACCAGCCGCCAAAAAAGGGACAGGCTCTGTCTTGCTGGAATGGGTGGAAACTGAAGTGCTAAGGGATACCCTGAAGGTGCCATACGTATCTCTAGGTACAGCTGATAAGCATCCGTGGCTCATGGACATGTATGAGCGCAAAGGCTACGTCAGAGCAGGAGAAAAGGATTTAGGCAAGGGTCACATCACGGTTTATTTTAAAAAACAACTAAGGTCAGATATGACACAATTATAAGAAGAAAGAAGGGTTTACGAACATGAAAAACAAAAAGTGGCTAGTCGTTCTATTTGCAGCAATGCTGGCAGTTTTAGCAGCTTGCGGCGGCAACAATCAGAGTGAAGGCAAAGACGAAAAAGTGTTAAAAGTAGGCGCCACAGGACAAAGCTATCCGTTTGCTTATAAAGACAATGGCAAGCTTGTTGGCTTCGATGTCGAAGTAACTGAAGCCATCGCAAAAAAACTCGGCTACAAACTAGACTGGCAGCTGAGTGAATTCAGCGGACTGATGGGACAGCTGACATCTGGTAAGCTGGATACAGTGTCAAACCAAGTCGCAGTCACAAATGAGCGTAAACAAACGTTTAACTTTACAGATACGTACGCTTACGCAGGAACACAAATTATCGTGAAAAAGGACAACAACGACATCAAAGGTCTTGATGATTTAAAAGGAAAAACAGTGGCGGCGGTTCTTGGCTCTAACCACGCCAAAAACCTAGAGAGCAAAGACCCGGACAAAAAAATCAATATTAAAACATATGAAACGCAAGACGGTGTATTAAATGAAGTGGCAAATGGCCGAGTAGATGCTTATGTCAACGGACGCAGTGTATTACTTGCTCAAATTGAAAAAACAGGTCTGCCTCTCAAAATCGTTGGCAACCCAATTGTGTATGAAGAAGTAGGCTACCCATTTGCCAAAGATAAAAAGCATGACAAGCTAAGAGAAGAATTTAACAAAGCGATCAAAGAATTAAGAGAAGACGGGACACTGAAGAAATTGTCTGAGAAGTATTTCAAAGACGATGTCACGGTGCCAATTAAAAAATAACGACAGCGGCGGTGAAGAGCAGACATGAACAAAATTGATTGGCAGTATATGGTGACGGTTTTTCCGACATTGATTCAATACTTGCCGATAACGATCTTCATGGCGATTGTCTCCATGGTATTTGCCATTATCATTGGTGTGGTATTCGCTCTCATTACGAAAAACCGGATACCTGTTTTATACCAATTTGCCAAGCTGTATATTTCTTTTTTCAGAGCGGTTCCAACCTTGGTTCAGCTCTTTCTCATTTATTTTGGTCTTCCGCAGCTATTCCCTGCGATGACCTCAATGGATGCCCTAACAGCGGTCATTATCGGATTAAGTATTAAAAACTCAGCATACTTAGCAGAAATTTTCAGAGCGGCCCTCAATTCTGTAGATGAAGGGCAGCTAGAGGCGTGTCTATCTGTCGGCATGACAAGATGGCAGTCTTACGTCAGAATTATTTTCCCGCAGGCAGTCAGAAATGCGATTCCAGCGACGGGGAATACCTTTATCGGTCTTTTAAAAGAAACATCTCTTGCCTTTACCATTGGGGTGGCAGAAATGTTTGCACAAGGGAAGATGATTGCGTCCGCGAACTATAAATACTTTGAAACCTATTTAGCCGTAGGGATTGTGTATTGGGTTATGACCATCATTTATAGCTTCCTTCAAGACCTATTTGAACGAAAACTCAGCAAACCTTACCGGAATTAAGGAGGTGTGGACATGATCAAGCTCACCAATTTGAAGAAATCATTCGGCGATCTTGTTGTCTTAGACGGAATCAATCTCGACGTGCAAAAAGGGCAGGTTGTGGCCATTATCGGACCTTCTGGCTCCGGTAAATCCACCTTGCTGCGCTGCTTAAATTTATTAGAAATACCAGATGAAGGCATGATTGAAATTGGCGATGCGAAGCTCGATGCGTCCAAGTATACACGTAAAGAAGCCCATCATCTGCGTCAACAAACGGCCATGGTGTTTCAAAACTATAATCTATTTAAAAACAAGACAGCACTGCAAAACATCACAGAATCACTGCTTGTGACGAAAAAAATGACGAAGCAGCAGGCAAATGAGATTGGGATGAAGCTGCTGAAGCAGGTAGGATTAGAGCAAAAGGCTGACAGCTATCCAGTCACGTTATCTGGCGGACAGCAGCAGCGAATTGGAATTGCCCGTGCGTTAGCGGTTGATCCACATGCCATTTTACTCGATGAACCAACGTCAGCGCTTGATCCAGAGCTTGTCTCAGGTGTACTTCAAGTTATTAAATCCATTGCGATTCAAGAAACAACGATGATCATCGTCACACATGAAATGGCGTTTGCAAGAGAAGTGGCAGACCATGTGATTTTCATGGCGGATGGTCATATTATTGAACAGGGCACACCAACTGAGTTATTTGATGAAACGAAGAATGAACGGACAAAACGATTTATCCAAAAAGAAGCAGCGGCTGAAGAAGCATAAGCTGCTTTTTACTCTTTAGAGGGGTGAGTATCAGTGAAATCAATAGGAAATGAAGCTTTAAACAAACGTTTAATTAACATTCGCCGAGCACTTCATGAGCATCCAGAGCTGGCGTTTGAAGAATATGAAACGACAAAGAAACTGCGCGGCTGGTTAGAAGAAGAAGGGATCACTGTACTCGATTTTCCAGCTCTTCAAACAGGAATCGTCTGTGAAATCAAAGGAGAACAAGAGGGACCAACGATTGCCCTGAGAGCTGATATTGATGCACTTCCGATTGAAGAAGCATCTGGCGAACCATTTTCCTCAAAGGTACCTGGGAAAATGCATGCATGCGGTCATGATTTCCATACAGCTTCTATCTTTGGAGCGGCTCTTTTATTGAAAGAGCGGAAACACGAGATCAAAGGAACGGTCCGCATTTTGTTCCAGCCGGCTGAGGAAGTCGCGCAAGGAGCGAAACACGTCATAGAGGCAGGCGTATTAGATGGAGTGGATGCGATTTTTGGTATGCACAACAAACCTGATCTGCCAGTAGGCACCATTGGTATTAGAGAAAAAGCATTAATGGCAAGTGTTGACCGGTTTGAAATCGATATTAAAGGAACGGGTGGCCATGCAGGTATTCCGAATCACACGGTGGACCCGATTGCCATCAGCGGGCAGATCACAAGTGCTCTTCAGCAAATCGTCAGCCGCCGCATCAGCTCATTGCATCATGCAGTAGTCAGCATCACACGCATTCAAGGCGGTACATCATGGAATGTGATTCCTGATCGTGTTGAGATGGAAGGAACCGTTCGGACGTTTGAGCCTGAAGTGAGAGCGATGATTCCAGATCTCATGAAACAAATCGTGAGTGGGATTGCCGAAGGATTTGGGGCAAAAGGCGAAGTGAAATGGCATCCGTATTTGCCTTCTGTGTTGAATGACGAGCGTTTGACAAAGGTGGTAGAAGAAACGGCTGGTTCGCTTCACTTAAATGTAGCGCAGGCAGAGCAGTCACCGGGCGGAGAAGATTTTGCCCTTTATCAAGAACGCATTCCAGGCTTTTTTGTATGGATGGGGACTAGTGGTACCAAGGAGTGGCATCACCCTGCGTTTACATTAAATGAAGAAGCACTTCCAGTTGCCGCTGCCTTCTTTTCCGAGCTTGCCGTTCGGGCATTGGAGTCACGATCATGGAACTAACAAAACAACTGGCAGAGGCTGTGCTTGTAGCTGATCCGCTTCAAGATCAGCGGTCCGTTGAAATGGCTCGATATGGTCTGTTAGACGTTGCGGCAGCAGCGCTTGCTGCGAGAGAGGATGAAGGTATACAGAAGCTAATGGCGCTTGTGGAACAAGAAGGCGGAGCCGCTCAAATTCCTGTCATTGGACAAGGGAAGAAGGTCAGCCGTCAAGCCGCAGCCATGCTGAACGGCTACTTGATCCACGCCCTTGATTATGATGATGTGCACTCAGATGTGAGAGGACATCCCAGTGCGGTGATCATCCCAGCATTGCTTTCACAGCTGACAGACAGCAAAGGGTATGGTGATCGATTTTTAGCAGCCTACATTACAGGCGTTGAAGTGATGGCAAGGCTTGGCGAATCCATCGGCAAGGCGCATTATGAGCGGGGCTGGCATAATACCGGAACACTCGGAGCCATTGCAGCAGTATGTGCCATTGGGTATTTAAAACAAGTCTCGCAGGAAGAGCTGGCGAAGGCAATCGGCTTTGCCGGAGCGCAATCAGCCGGAATGAGAAAGCAGTTCGGCTCTGATATGAAACCATTACAAGCCGGCTTAGCGGCTAAAACAGCCGTCTGGTCTATGGACTTAGCTTGTTCAGGTTTTGGCGGGAATGAATCGGTTCTTGATGGTACGCTTGGTTTCTTTTCTCTCTATGGAGATCAGGAGCTGGCGGAAAATCGTTTACTAGAGGAGTATGGTATAGCGTGGCGTATTGTCTCGCCGGGGCTGTGGTTCAAAGTATACCCGTTCTGCTCAGCAGCGCATCATGCAGCAGATGCGATTCTATCCTTAATGGAAGAGCATACTTTCTTATCGGATCAGGTGAAACAAGCAGAGGTCATATTCCCGCCTGGCGGAGATGCAGCGCTTATTGAGCGGACACCTTTGACGGGCGAAGAAGGACGATTCAGTGTCGAATACGTCATCGCACTTGCCGTATTTGGACAGACGCTTACGCTGGATGCCTTTACGAAAAAAACCATTCCATCAGACATGCGCACATGGATGAAGCGGGTGAGCAGAGAATATGATCAAACGACAGAACCCCATCCAGACGCTGTCCCAAAAGGTCGCTTTACGATTGTGAAGCTTACCTTATCTGATGGCACCACCATTAGCAAACGAGTCGATCTTCCGCGGGGAGCACCAGGCCATGCACTATCGAAAGAAGACATCATGCAAAAATTAAACAGTGTCACAGACGCATCACATGCACAGCAGATTTTACAAGTTATTGAAGACGGAAACGATTCTTCTTATTTGCAGCTGCTGGCATGATTTAAAAAGAAGAAAAGGGCTAAAATTTATTTAGCCCTTTTTGTGTATCATTTCTTATTCCATTTTAGTAAACGTCAAGCCAATATGAGCAAGTGCCTGCGGCAAGTCTTTCCGGATGGTGATGTCTTTAAATGAAATATTCGACTGAATCGCACTTAGAGCAAGATCTTGTTTAATCCCTGTTAAAACAGCCGAAATTCCTAAAAGTTTCAGCGTTTGTGCATAGCTGACCAAATATTGAATGCTCTGTTCATTCAGGCGTTTTGTTCCCGATACATCAATGACCAAATGAGAGAGCGACAGTCTGTAGCTTTCCTGTAAAATGGTTTCTAAAATATGCTGAGCACGTGTCTCTTCGATATCACCTAGGAGAGGAAGCACGGCGACACCGTCAACAACTGGGACGATCGGTACAGATAATTGCTGAATCTGCCGGTTGGCACGGTCGAGTTCGAGGACGTAGCTTAATAAAGAAGCCATCGTTTCAAACATATGCACGTGTTCTTCTGTGAATTGCTGCGGCCTTAGATCAAGTCCGCAAATCGTTCCGTAGTTCGTACCATCTGTAAAATCAATCGGCACGCCAATGAATGATCCGCCTTGAAGACGTTTCGTGACTTCTAAGTATTTAGAACGATCATCCAATGATATATCAGGGATCACAAGCGTATCCTGATGATCGACCGCCAGCTTGCAAAATGTCTTCTCGTAAGGAATTTCTTCTCCTTCTTCAAGAAGCTGCTCGTCATGATTTAGCACCTTGACAATCTGATTGGTGGTTTGATCGTTTTTAGCAATAAACAGTGTATTCACATCAGTGAATTGACTCATCATGTTTAAAATACTCGTAGAAGCATCATGAAAATTGCGAAACTGTTTTAATAGTTGTTGACGAGGCATTGTTTTAGGACTCCTTGTAGCTCCGATCATAGACCGGAACAATAGTTGATTTGTCTCTATCATACAAAATGAAACGAGAAATAGATATATTTTAATGCGCAAATCCATGTGAATCGGGCGAGAACAAAAAGGACTGCCGATCCTGAGATCTGGCAGTCTGCTGGTTAAAGGGAGACAGGGACGGTAGACATAGAGAAAAATTCCTCATACAACGCTTGAACGGCTTCTTTTTCTTGAGCCGCTTTGACGCCAAACATCATGCTGACCTCTGAAGAGCCTTGATTGATCATTTCAATATTGACCTTCGCTTTTGACAGCGCCTCTGCTGCTCTTGCTGTGGTGCCAACATTGTGACGCATCGCTTCTCCTACAACCATAATGAGTGAGAGATTCGGCTCTAACACGACCTCATCTGCATCAAGCACGAGCTTCAAGCGGTCGAGCAGCTCTTGTTCAATATGCTGCTCCTCCAGCTGATCCTGTCTTAAAATAATGTTCATATCGTCAATGCCAGAAGGAACGTGCTCATACGTAAGCCCATATTCCTCTAACGTTTGCAGCACCTTACGTCCAAAACCGACTTCTCTGTTCATCAAATACTTGCTAATATAAATGCTGCAAAATCCGCTGTCTGAGGCGATTCCGACAACTGGTCCATTTGTATGATCTCGCTGGTTCACAATTTTTGTGCCTTTTGCCGAGGGATTATTGGTGTTTTTAATCTGTACTGGAATGCCTGCACGGAAGGCTGGAATGAGTGCTTCATCGTGGAACACAGAAAAACCAGCATAGGATAGCTCGCGCATTTCCCGGTACGTCAGCTCTGTAATCTCCTTCGGCTCATGAACGATCGTTGGATTAACAGCGTAAACAGCATCCACATCTGTAAAGTTTTCATACACTTCTGCTTTCAAACCGTTTGCTAAAATGGAACCGGTAATATCGGAGCCGCTGCGAGAAAAGGTGACAATATCTCCCAATAGGCTAAAGCCAAAAAAGCCAGGGAATATGATGATGCCAGAGCGCTCTCTTAATTTGTACAAATGATCATATGACTCCGGAAGGACTTGCGCTTGGCCAGGCTCATCGCTCACAAATAAACCAGCTTCCTTTGGATTCACATAGTGAGCTTCGACACCTTGATGGCGGAAATAGGCGGCAATGAGCTTTGCGTTATTGTCTTCACCGCTTGCTTTGATGGCATCAAGATATCGCTCAGGATGAGACGTATCAGCCTGTAAGAGGGCGTCTAGATCTTGCCTGATGGTGTCAATCACGTCATGACTTAACCCGAGTTCATCCGCAATGGAGGCATACCGTTCGATGACGGCTTCCTGTAAATCGTGTGCTTCGCCTAAACGTAAATATTGCTCACCGCAGCTAATTAATAGATCGGTGACCTTCGTATCCGTTGAATGCCGTTTTCCTGGTGCGGAAACAACGACTGCTTTTCGAGCTGGATCTGCTGTTACAATGTCAAATACCTTTTGCAGCTGCTTGCCAGATGCAAGTGAACTGCCACCAAATTTAACGACCTTCAATGCATACATCTCCTATAGTAAAAATTTTCTCACAAATTGAATAGTTCCTATTATCAACTCTTTTCTTTAAATTATCAAGGTTTTTCTTCGCTGTAAATACAAATGTCCTTTTGGAGAGGACGATATAGCGTGAGTATATGAAAAAAGAGCCGGCCATATGCCGAGCTCTTTTCTTATGAAGAAGATGAGGAGGAAGATAGCTCCTGCTTCATCACTTTATTCTCGCGTTTTTCCTTTAAGAAAAAGGAGAGGACGAGTCCAAGGACCGCAATCAAACCAGACACGATAAATGATGTGTTCATGCCGTGAACGGCTGATTTTAATGGGCTGGCTAATTCTGCATTTGCAGCAGAACTGCTCATGATGGAGACAAGCACAGCCGTCCCAATGGAGCCGCCCATTTGTCTCATCGTGTTATTCATCGCTGTCCCATGCGGGATCAAATGAGGCGGTAAAGAGTTAATACCTGCGGTTGTCAGCGGCATCATGATCATCCCAACCCCGATTAAGCGAAGCGTGTAGGCGACCGTAATGAGGGCGATGGATGAATCAAGGGTGAGCAGCATAAATGGCAAGGTCGTAATGGTGAGTATTGTAAACCCGCCTAATGCCAGCCCTTTTCCGCCGACTTTATCAAAAATCCGTCCAATAATCGGTGACAGGAGTCCCATAAAGAGAGCACCTGGCAATAAGATAAGCCCTGTATCAAGAGCAGACAATCCTCTGACATTTTGCGTATAGAGCGGCAGGATGGTCTCTGTACCAATCAATAAAGCAAAGACAAGCATCCCAAGGAAGGTCGTTAAGCTAAAGATCGCAAACTTAAAGACACCAAACTCAAGCATCGGTCTTGTCAAATTCGACTGGCGCAGAATAAAGAAGAACAAGCTCATAGCGCCGACAATCAGCGAAATGAGGACAGTCGCACTCGTCCAGCCATATGTTCCGACACTAGAAAATCCGTAAAGCAGCCCGCCGAAACCGAAGGACGACAAGATGACAGATAAAACATCAATACGTGTCTCTCTTTGCTGCGTTACATTTTTCATTAAGAAGAAAGCAAGAATGAGATCAATGATACCGATTGGCAGAACAATATAGAACAAGAACTTCCAGCTGAAGGAATCAACAATCCAGCCGCCAAGTGTCGGCCCAAGCGCTGGTGCGAACGAAATGACAAGACCGACCATGCCCATCGCCTGCCCGCGCTTTTCTTTCGGGAAAATGGTTAAAAAGATCGTTTGCATCAGCGGCATTAAAATCCCTGCGCCGGCTGCCTGCACAATACGCGCTGCAAGTAATACAGGGAAATTCGTTGCAAATGAAGCAAGAATTGTACCGGCTGTAAAGATGCTAAGCGCCGTTAAAACTAAAGAACGGCTTGAAAATTTCTCGATTAAGAAAGCCGTGATCGGGATGAGAATCCCGTTTGTCAGCATAAAGGCTGTGGTGAGCCACTGTCCCTTGCTGACATCAATATTGAATTCCTCCATGATATGTGGGATCGCTGGAATGAGCAGCGTTTGGTTTAAAATCGCGACGAATGCCCCAACGAGGAAAATCCCCACAATCACAGATCGATTATACGATGTTGTTGATTGGTTCATGTTATCCCTTCTTTATCTATAGAATGATGCTTTTCAGCTGTGACACGTTTTGTGATAAAACGCTGTTTTTACCTAAATAATCGAGCAATGAGCTGATTAAAAAGGTTCTCGGTTGGTCCTTTGATAATTCTTGGCTCAGCAGCTCAAACGCAGAGAGGAGATCGTCCTTTTCTTCTCCGTTTGGCAGTGCGTGAAGCTCTTGTTTGATCTTCGTTAAGGACGAGATGACAAGCTTTTCTTCATCATATTCGTCCTGTGAAGAAAGCAAATAAGAGTCCATCAGCTGATCTGTTAACACAGGCTCAATGGAGCAAGGCTTTTTCGACACACGGTCCATCACGCCAATAATCATTTCGGCGGCATTTTCTAATTGGATGTTCTTGCGCTCAATCGCCAGCATTAAGATGAATTCTCTCATTAATCCGTTGAGGACGATCACAAGATCCCAGACGTAAGGCGCAACAGATTCACCATATGTGCTTAAAATAATGTCTCTGTGCCGCTGCATGATAATGGAGCGTGTCTCACGTAAATGCTTAATGACAATGGGCGAATGCTGCGAAAAAGCTTCAAAGGACAGCATATTCAAAAATTTATGATTCTCTTTAAACTCTTCAAGCTCAAGTTTGATCTTCTTTGTGAATTTTTCCTTTTTGGACAGCGTCGTTTCTGAATGAATGATGCGCGAGATCTCTCTCATTTTCAGCTGATTGTATTTAATCAGTTCTAATAGAAGAGCTTCCTTTGAATCAAACAGTTTATAAATAGACGCTTTTGATATTTTACAGGCATCGGCAATTGACTGCATGGAGACACTCATATAGCCTTTTTGAGAAAATAATTTCTTTGAAACCCGCAAAATCTCTTCTTGCTTTTCGTTCATCTTCATAAGTCCTTTCCGAATCGGTAAAACCATATGGTCACAATGGAAACCGAGTGGTCACTTTTGCAATGATAACAAAACCAATGACCCATGACAAGAAAAGAAACTTAAAAAATACCTATCTATGTGACAGGTATTTTATCCTTCCGCATGTGCGGCATATATGATGATCTGTCCGTTAAGTTCGACGATCAAAAGGTCTTTTCGCTGCTTTACACAGTATATAGCTGTCCCTTTTTTTAACCTGGAAGCTGTGCCGTGATCAAAATGTTCGGCAGCTGTTTTCTGAATGATACCTACTTGCTGATGTTTTGTGACGGTTAGTTGATGGGTCAAATCTACATTTGTTTGATAGACAGTTCCTTCCCTTTAAGACAGCTTGTATATCATCATAATCGTTTCCAAAGGATGTATCGTTACTTTGTATGAGGCGAGTCATGAGATTGTATGTTGGCACAAAATACGATACATTAATCGTATGAATAATCCAATCCATCCAACTCAAGAAGACATAAGACTGATTTCTGTGCTGCACGCATTGGCTGATCCTATCCGGTTAGAAATTGTCCGCTGCTTAGCAGAAGCGGGCGAGAGGACATGCGGTACGTATGAGATGAATATTGCCAAATCTACGCTTTCTCATCACTTCAAAGTGCTGAGGGAGGCAGGCGTCGTGAAAGTGAGAATTGACGGTAAACACCGCTACTATTCTTTAAGAAAAGAAGACATCGAGACCGCTTTTCCTGGACTCGTGTCATCCATTTTAGCCGTAGATAAAGAGCGGTGGTAAGCCAGCTGTCTAGTAAAGCAGCTGGCTGTTTTATTTCCCATAAATCGACTCATACAGTCTTTTCACCGCCGGCTCAATATCCTCTGGCCGCATATGAGAGAAGCCGAGGACGAGCGGAACAAAGCCTTCCTGATGCCCCGGCAATTGCTCATCAAGGGTAAAACGATCCATCCCATACATTTTGAGCTTTCTTTCTTTGGCTCGCTGTAAAATCTCATGCTGCTTTCGGTTTGAGCGGAACTCTGCGATAAAATGAAGTCCAGCATTTTCCCCAATAATCCGTACATTGTCAGTAAAAACCGTGTCGAGCTCTTCAATGAGCTGCTTCCGCTTTTCCTCATATAAACCATTCATTCTTTTAATATGCCGCTGATACGCCCCATCTTTTATAAAATGAAGAAGGGTGTATTGCGTAAAAAGGTTGGCTGTTTGAATGAAGAAGTGCTGTTCTTCCTTATAGCGTCTCAATAAATGCTGCGGGAGCACCATGTAGCTTAGCCTTAAGCCTGGCAGCAATGATTTTGAAAAGGTCCCCATATAAATGACTTTGTCATATCGATCCAAACTTTGCAGCGCTGGAATGCTGTCTGTACCATACTTGAATTCACTATCATAATCATCCTCAATGATATAACGGCCGGGATGATCGGCTGCCCAGTTTAAGAGCTGAATCCGCCGTGAAATCGGCATAATCACCCCTGTTGGGAATTGATGTGAAGGGGTAATGATTAAGACATTCGGCTGTTTTTTGTGAATGTCACTCATCCGCACCCCTTTTTGATCAATGCCAATCGTTTCAATTCGGTGATGATTGTTTTTCAGCATTTGATAGAGCCGGCGATAGCCAGGGTTTTCTAATCCGTATACTTGATCGGCTGGAAGAATGCTTGATAAAGAATGGATAAGTGATTGCGTGCCTGCGCTTAAAATGAGCTGTTCTGGGTAGCATTTGACCCCTCGCGCAAGCCCGATCAACCGGGCAATCGTTTCCCGAAGCTCGTACACACCTTGTGGATGCGGAAGCTCACCAAACGCTTCTTGATGGAGGCTGATCGCCTTTTGTTCACTTTTCAGCCAGCTTTTAAATGGAAAATTGGCTGTATCAACAGAGATATGTGAAAAGGAATACCAGTCGTCCCGTGCAATCGGCTCCTCCTTTAAATCTGCTGGAAGGGACGAGGGTTTCAGCTGACCTGACTCATGAAACGTTTCTAATGATTCCACAAAAAAACCTTTGCGTTCGACCGAATATAAATATCCCTCAGCAAGCAGCTGCTGATACGCGCCATTCACTGAATTGACGCTGACGTTTAATGTATCGGCTAACTCTCGTTTTGAGGGTAATTGATCGTGCGGCTGAAGGTTTCGGTTTAAAATTTCACCTTTAATTTTCGTATAAATTTGATGATAAATAAATCCGTTTGCCCCTGTTTGGTCTAGTTGAATTGTCAGCATCTCGTCATTCCTTCCTCTCTGGTACCATGAAAAAAATGATATTGGTACTTTCTATCATACCAAAAAATATTCAGAATAATAAAAAAGACATAAAGGGGATGGATGACAATGAGTCAAACGACAACAAACCGTTTTTCAACAGAAGAATGGCAGGGGAAAAGAGATCAATACGTCGCAAGAGGCGTGAGTAATGGCAACCGTCATCTTGCAGCGAAGGGGAAGGGAGCCGAGCTGTTCGATATCGATGGGAAACGTTTTATCGATTTTGCAGGCGCTATCGGTACATTAAATGTAGGTCATTCACATCCAAAGGTTGTGGAAGCCGTCAAAGCACAGGCAGACAGTCTGATTCATCCAGGATTCAACGTGATGATGTACGAATCGTATATTGAATTGGCAGAGAAGCTATGCCGCCTCACACCAGGCGGCCATGACAAGAAAGCCATTTTCCTAAATTCAGGTGCAGAAGCTGTTGAAAATGCGGTGAAAATTGCACGTAAATATACGAAAAGACAGGCCGTTGTGTCGTTTACAAGAGGCTTCCATGGCAGAACGAATATGACGATGAGCATGACGAGTAAGGTCAAGCCATATAAATTTGGGTTTGGGCCATTTGCGTCAGAGGTGTATCAAGCGCCGTACCCTTATTACTATCAAAAGCCAGAAGGATTAAGCGATGCAGCCTACGATGAGTACATCATTGATCAATTCAATCAATTCTTCGTCGCAGCCGTTGCACCAGAAACCGTTGCTTGTGTGGTCATGGAGCCAGTCCAAGGGGAGGGCGGATTTATTGTACCATCGAAGCGTTTTGTACAGCACGTTGCTTCATTCTGTCAGCAGCACGGGATTGTCTTTGTGGCAGATGAGATCCAAACAGGCTTTGCGAGAACAGGGAAATACTTTGCGATTGAGCACTTTGATGTGGTGCCTGACTTAATCACGGTGTCAAAATCTCTTGCGGCTGGGTTACCGCTGAGCGGTGTAGTTGGCAGAAAAGAACTGCTTGATGCGGCAGATCCAGGTGAGCTTGGGGGGACATATGCAGGAAGTCCATTAGGCTGTGTGGCAGCACTAGCGGTTCTTGATATTATTGAAACGGAACAATTGAATCAACGATCTGAGCACATCGGACAAGTCATTGAGGACAAAGCAAATGATTGGAGAACAACGTATCCATTCATTGGAGAAGTCCGCCGATTAGGGGCAATGGCGGCGATTGAAATTGTGGAAGATCAAAAAACGCGTACGCCAGATAAGAAAACAGCCGCAGCGATTGCAGCATATGCAAATGAGCACGGGCTGCTCTTATTAACGGCAGGGATTAATGGGAATATTATTCGCTTCTTAACACCACTTGTCATCACAGATGAGCTGCTGAATGAAGGACTAGGGATCATCGAGGACGCCTTCAAAGCACGCTAAACAACAAAGGGGGATGGTTGTATGCAAAAACAACAAATGGCAAAAACCATGTCGCAGTCTGACGTACTGTTTTTATCCATTGGTGCAATGCTTGGATGGGGCTGGGTTGTACTTTCGGGAGATTGGATTTTAACAGCAGGATTTTTAGGCAGTGTCATCGCCTTTGTCATCGGCGGTATTCTCGTCATCTTTATTGGACTCACGTATGCTGAGCTTTCGTCTGCAATTCCAGAGACGGGAGGAGGGCTCGTCTTTGTCCAGCGGGCATTTGGGATGAAATCAGCGTTCGTCTCAGCATGGGGCGTATTGTTTGGTTATGTGTCCGTCATTACGTTTGAAGCTGTTGCCTTGCCAACTGTCATTGATTATGTCATTCCAACACAGCATGTTGGCTTCCTATGGAATATAGGGGGATGGGACGTATATTTCACATGGGTGTTGATTGGATCTGGTGGTGCTTTATTTTTAACAGCGCTGAACTACATTGGCGCCAAGCCAGCTGCTATTTTTCAATCTGTTTTTACAGTGGCCATTATCCTGACAGGTTTTCTTCTTTTAGGCGGCGCAACATTTAACGGAAATGTAGCAAACCTTGAGCCGATGTTTCAAGGCGGAGTTGGCGGTCTCATGGCGGTTTTAGTGATGATTCCCTTTTTATTCGTTGGTTTTGATGTCATCCCGCAAGTGGCGGCGGAGATCAATGCGCCGAAGAGAATTATCGGGAGAATTTTGATTATCTCCATCGTGAGTGCCGTTGTGTTTTATCTGCTCATTGTCTTTGGGGTAGCTGCTGGGCTGTCAAAAGGACAGCTTGAAGCCTCTTCATTGGCGACAGCAGATGCGATGGTGGAGCTGCTCGGTCATCAGGCGTTTGGAACAGTGCTTGTCATTGGCGGTGTAGCAGGAATTGTGACGAGCTGGAATGCTTTTATCATCGGTGCAAGCCGTATTCTATATGCGATGGCGGAAAGAGGCATGATTTCCAAATGGTTTGCGTATATTCATCCAAAGTATAAAACACCGACACATGCGATTTTATTTCTTGGTGCATTGGCCTTTTTCGCTCCATTATTAGGGCGTCCTGCCCTCGTGTGGATTGTCAATGCGGGCGGTGTCGGAATTATCGTAGGGTACTTAATAGTGTCCATTGCCTTTATGAGACTTCGCAAAGCAGAACCAGAGCTTGAGCGTCCATACCGCATTAAGTATTGGCGGACGACAGGCGTTTTAGCTATCGGGCTGAGTCTCCTTTTTCTTTCATTTTATTTTCCAGGAATGCCGGCCTCCTTATCATGGCCAGCTGAATGGATATTGCTTTTAGGTTGGGCACTCATTGGGTATATACTATATGTAATGAATCCAAGAACGAAGGAGACGGTAGAGCATGACAAACGAACTCAAAGTGTATAATCCTGCAACAGGAGAAGAAATTGCTTCAGTTGCTCAGCATACAAAAGAACAGATCGAAGACACCATTACCCGCTCACACAAAGCATTCAAAGCATGGGCAAAAACGTCTGCGCATGAACGTGCCAATATCATTCGCAAGTGGTTTGATCTCATGATTGAACATAAAGAAAGGCTCGCGAAAATCATCACGGAAGAAAACGGGAAGCCGTATCAAGAAGCATTAGGCGAAATCGTCTATGCGGCTGGATACATTGAATGGTACGCAGAGGAAGCCAAACGGATATACGGCAGAACCATTCCGTCACATACGACGAACAAACGCCTTTTTGTCACAAAGCAGCCAGTGGGCCCTGTTGCGGCCATTACACCGTGGAATTTCCCAGCAGCCATGATCACGAGAAAGGCTGCACCAGCACTTGCAGCGGGCTGTACGTTTATTGTGAAGCCTGCTGAAGACACGCCGCTGACGGCTATTGAACTTGTGAAATTAGGTCACGAAGCTGGAATTCCTGAGGATGCCCTGCAATGGGTGGTTGGAGATGGAAAAGAAGTCGGTGAAATATTCACAGATAGTCCATTGATTCGCAAAATCACGTTCACAGGCTCAACGCCAGTCGGAAAGCATCTGATCAAAAACAGTGCGAGTACAGTCAAGCACGTATCAATGGAGCTTGGCGGTCATGCTCCGCTCATCGTAGACAAAGATGCCAATCTTGAACTAGCTGTCAAACAAGCAGTGGCATCTAAGTTCCGTAATGCAGGACAAACCTGTGTCTGTGCCAACCGCTTAATTGTACATGAAGACATTCATGAAGCATTTGCTCAAGGCTTCAGCAAAGAAGTAGAAAAGCTGAAAGTGGGAAATGGCTTTGAAGAAGGCACATCCATCGGCCCAATTATCAATAAGCGCGGCTTTGATAAAATTGTCAGCCAAATTCAAGATGCAGTCGATAAAGGGGCGAAAATCCTTGTCGGCGGTGATACGCATTTTGATGATGACAAGTCATATTATTTTGTCCAGCCAACGGTTCTCACACATGTAGACCCTTCCATGAACATCATGCATGAAGAAACCTTTGGACCAGTGGCACCGATTACGACGTTCAAAACGCTAGATGAAGCGATTGAATTAGCGAACGATACACCTTTTGGTCTTGCAGCTTATTTCTTTACAGAGAATTATCGAAACGGCCTCTACATCTCAGAGAATCTTGATTACGGGATAATCGGCTGGAATGATGGCGGCCCATCGGCTGTTCAAGCACCATTCGGAGGAATGAAAGAAAGCGGAATTGGCCGTGAAGGCGGCATCGAAGGGATCGAACCGTATTTAGAAACCAAATATGTATCCATTGGTTTAGACGAATAAACGTGAAAAAGACTGTCCGAAGAAGGAATCTCGGCAGTCTTTTTTATGTTAAACAGCCGGCGGAAAAAGCTGCTCCACCGTTTCTTTCGTTTCTTTCAGAATTTCGTGGATGTAATCTGCTGGTGCCTGCTCCATGCTGCTGAACAAAAGTCGTTCAACAGGCTCAACACCAATAAAATTGAAGACTTCTGTATCTGTTGTCATGCGATGGGAGGCGGAAACGATCCGGTTAGAGTCAAGAAAGGTCCTTGGAGCATCGTGCGTGTTGATAATGACACCCTTTTTGTGCCGAAGCAGGTTTTCAATAGCCCCATGCTCATTGATTTGATAAGCGAAGCCCTCAGAAAAAACGCGTTCTACATAGCCCTTTAGCATAGCGGGTAAGCCTGTCCACCAAATGGGAAAAATAAACGTTAGGACATCTGCTTGCTGAATCAGCTTCTGCTCTGTTTGAATGGCAATTGGGACATCACCCCGTTTGATCGCAGCCTTTTCCAACATGCTTAGCTCTGGCGAAAAACCAAGAGCATAGACATCACGAATAGTCACTTCATGACCATTGTTCAAAAGAGTGCTGACAACAAGATCTAATAAGGTTTGATTTAAGCTTTGCTGGGGATGAGCAAATATAATTAAATGGTTCATCTCATAGCCTCCTAGGTGGTCATGTGTCTCATTATGGCACGCGTCACCATCCTATTCAATCCTATATTGGTAATAATAGGTTGGAAAAATGATCTCGTGTTCAAGGTGGAAAGAAACAAAGCGATCGTTTCCGTGAAAACGATCGCTTACGAATCAATTATTTCTTTCTAAAAGCAAGCCCAAGCGCAATCAGTGCTACGACTAGAGCAGCAATGGACAACCCTATTACAAGTGGTGAGGAAGAGTTGGAGGCTGTTTCAGATGCCTTTTCTTCTTTTGGTTTTTCTTGTCCATGTGAATCCGTTACCGTATTAGATGCCACAATGTTTGTGATCGAATGCGGCTTATCAGCATCTTTATCGCCTGTCCATTCAACGACCGTTCCATCCTTATAATATTGATATGCATCCCATGCAGCTTCACCTGCTTTTTCAGGGTTTTTCGCTACAAAAACGAATTGCTGGAACTGTCCGGCAAGCACGCCTTTACCCGTTGCTTCCCAAGTCACTCTTGTCACCTTGCCATCTTTTTCTTCAGTTGACGTTTTCCATCCAGGGACTGGCTCATATTGCTGGAATTCTACGCCTTTAGGTATTGTCACGACAACCTTAGTCGTTGGACTGTCACTCTCAGAAGGAACTTTTAACGTATAGGTTTCCCACGCATTTGTCGCAGACGTATCAGGCTTGACTGTGACATGAGCACTCACAGGAATCGCCAATAAAAATGAAGTGAGAAGCATTGGTAATAAAGCTTTAACGTATTTTTTCATATGGTATGAACTCCTTTTAGTTTCTTCTAATAAATGTGGTATCGATATTTTCAAAAGAACCAGTTAACGCATGGATTTCAATTTTCCAAGTACCTTTTTCATTTAACAAGAGGTTTTCAGCAGAGAAATGACCATTTTTTAATCGTTTCAGCTGAAATTCACTCGGTTTCTCTTCCCCGAATAAGGCGACTTTATGGATCTTGGCTGATACAGATTGAATATCTGTAATCGTTTGTCCATCCTTCTTCGTAAATGCGACCTCGAATGTGTTTTTTCCCGGGGCATTCGGGGTAATGCTCATGGACACAATGTCACGATGCTCGACCTGGTTTGCGCCAAAGAATGGCTCAGGTGCAGGCGGAGGAGGGCTCGGAATATTGGTGAACACAGCCGTTAATAACAAAATGGCGATTCCGATGATCCACTCAGCTCGTAATGAAACGTTTTGTTTCTGTTTCTTTTCCCATCTCAGCATCAAGTAATGGACAAGTCCTAGAAGGCCCATCATGATAAATAAACCAAGCTTGATTAAAAAGGTTCTTCCGTACGCTGATTGGAAAAGAGCATCAAACGATTGCAAAATGAAGATGGCATTCACAAATCCTGAAAACACAATGAGTCCAACAGAGAGCAGTGCCCAAGGGTGAAACGCATTTAATGTATTTCGGATGAGCGGCTGATCTTCATTTGGCAGCTTCTTCAACAATAAAAGCACAATGGCTGTTAAACCACCGACCCAGATCGATGCAGAAACGAGATGGATGAAATCAAGTGACGTTGTCAGTATTTTATTATCGGTTGCTGCTGGATGTCCGATTTGTGCCTTCAGCCAGAGAAGCACTGCGAATAGGAGCAGTGGAAACAACCATATCCGAAAAGAAGTAAAATCCCCTTTTTTCATCGCAACTATGCTCCAAATGGTCAGAAGAACAAATGACACCATGAGCATCATCCACAAACTACCGCCAGAAGTCGACGCAATGGTTTCTTGTAAAAGCGATGGCTGAAATGCCCCCAAAAAGGACACGTCTGCCGCTGATTTTGTTTGAATCGGCAGCTGGAACACGAGAGCTCCGCCCATCATGATCAGTGACAAAGTCAAAAGCCTCTTCATTCGTTTCGCTAATACAGGTGAAATGGATGTTTTAAACCAAAACAGTCCAAACAAAATGGTCCCGAGAAATAAGCTAAACGATGTATAAAGTAAGGCTTTATCAATGGTCGAGGCTACATCGATGGATTCATTCGTTTGACCTTGATCTAATTGGTCAAAGCCGCCATCCGCTTTGCCAATACTAAACGGGATCATGCCAGAGACAGAGTGTCCGTCTGCTGATACCGCATTCCACTGAATGGTATAAATCCCCTTTGGTAAATCCTTTTTTAAAGCAGCTTCCATGATTTTTTGATCTTTAATGACCGTATCTCCTTTATCCACACGATCACCTTTTGCATTGAGCACCTTAATGGCATGAAATCCGCTTTCGATTCCTTCACTAAATGTGATAGAGACCGAAGGAGGCTGTTTCTCCAGCTCTTCATTTGCCGCTGGATTCGAGCTGACGACGTATGCATGAGCAAATGCTTCCTTTGGAATGAAAAAAGCCAACGTGACGATAAGGAGCAGAAGCCACTTACTATGTTTCAACAAGTGAATAACCGCCTTTCTACCTATGAAAATGTCTCATGTATCAGAAAGAAAGCGGCAGTAAACTGTGAGTCACAGAAAAAACCGCTCCTCCTATTGTGCCGCTCACTCTAAAAGGTAAACGAAACAAACAGCAAGATGGTTCACTTTTTCTGTGTCATGTCTGCGCAGACATTTCTTGATTGAATAGGTTTGATCATGTATAAGCCTATTCGATTTAAGAAGAGGAAACAAGAAGAGACTATTTGAAAGTTGTGAAATTACAATGAATTTTGCATCAAAACCACGGCACGTCAACCTTTTTACTCCATTTGTCCTATGCTCTGACAGAGAATTCACATCATATTTCAATTTTGTCACACACTAAGTGACAAAGTGACATTTAGTTTCAATTGAAGGGAAAGTGAAAGCGTTTTACGATAGGGTTAAGGGCTTCACTGACACTTGTTCTTATATCTTTTGACCTATAAAGCCCTGAATAAAGGGAGAGAAGAAAGGAGTTTTCATAGATGCAGGAAAAAAGCGGATTCCGCGTAAAAGTACAGCGCTTTGGAAGCTATTTAAGCGGTATGATTATGCCGAATATTGGAGCATTTATCGCTTGGGGACTCATTACGGCATTGTTCATTCCGAGTGGCTATTTGCCAAATGAACAATTAGCTTCACTTGTTGGTCCAATGATCAACTACTTACTGCCGCTCTTAATCGGTTACACAGGCGGTAAGCTCGTATACGACCATCGAGGCGGGGTACTCGGTGCAACCGCGACGATTGGGGTCATTGTCGGTTCGGACATTCCAATGTTTTTAGGTGCCATGATCATGGGACCACTTGGCGGTTACTTGATTAAGAAAATTGATCAGCTCTTCAAAGATCGAATCAAATCGGGCTTTGAGATGCTTGTGAATAACTTTACGGCAGGGATTCTAGGTGCCATTCTTGTCGCGATTGCCTTCTACGCCATCGGCCCAGTGGTACTTGGTCTAAATAAAGCCCTTGCAGCTGGTGTAGATATCATTGTGAATGCACATTTGCTTCCGCTGGCAAGTATTTTCATTGAACCAGCGAAAGTCTTGTTCTTAAACAATGCGATTAATCAAGGAATTTTAGGTCCTTTAGGGGTGGAGCAAGCGGCAAAGACAGGGCAGTCCGTTCTGTTCTTGCTTGAAACAAACCCAGGACCAGGGTTAGGTGTTCTACTTGCGTACATGTTCTTTGGTAGAGGAAATGCGAAACAGTCTGCACCGGGTGCGATTGTCATTCAATTCTTAGGAGGAATTCATGAGATTTACTTCCCGTACATCTTAATGAAACCAAAGCTCATTTTGGCGGTGATTGCAGGGGGAGCAAGCGGCGTTCTGACCTTTACCCTGTTAAATGCAGGCTTAAAGGCTGTGCCGTCACCAGGAAGTATTATCGCCCTCATGCTGATGTCACCAAAAGGCGGACACCTTGCCGTTCTTGCAGGTGTTGTCGTGGCAGCCGTCGTATCATTCCTTGTCGCTTCTGTGATTTTGAAGGCTTCAAAAGCTGTTGATGAGGATCTAACAGCAGCAACAGAAAAGATGCAGGACATGAAAGGGAAGAAAAGCGCAGCAGCAGCTGCTCTCACAGCTCAAAAAGAAGATGCTGAAGCAAATGAGCAAGCAGCATCTCCAAGTGATGTCAATCCAGATGACGTGAACAAAATCATCTTTGCCTGCGATGCAGGAATGGGCTCAAGTGCGATGGGCGCATCCATCTTAAAGAATAAAGTCAAAAAGGCAGAGCTTGATATTGATGTGACAAACACATCCATCAGCAACATCCCAGATGACGCCGATGTGGTCTTTACTCATAAAGATTTAACAGACAGAGCCAAGGCGAAACTGCCGGGCGCTGTGCATATCTCAGTTGATAATTTCTTAAACAGCCCGAAATACGATGAGCTGATTGAGAAATTGAAAAAATAACATGACGAAACGGGTTGAGTTCAATTTTTCTTTATTGAACTCCCCGTTTTGGTTGTTTTTCTGATTTTCCATTCTAAAAAAAGGTGTGTGATCATTCATGAAACAAGTACTTTCAAAAGACAATATTTTTCTAAACGAACAAGCAGGCTCAAAAGAAGAAGCCATTAAAAAAGCGGGCGAGGTCCTAGTGGCAAACGGCTATGTCACAAGTGATTATGTCGACAAAATGTTTGAAAGAGAAAATATCTCATCTACATTTATGGGCAACGGGATTGCGATTCCTCATGGAACAGAGGATGCGAAAGCGGCTGTCCTTCATTCTGGGATTTCCATCATTCAAATTCCAGAAGGTGTTGAATACGGAGAAGGAAATATCGCCAAAGTTGTCTTTGGCATCGCTGGTAAAAACAACGAACACCTCGATATTCTTTCTCAAATTGCGATTGTCTGTTCAGAAGAAGAAAATGTAGAACGCATCATCCATGCAAAGGATCAGGATGAACTGATCGCCATTTTTAACGAGGTGAACTAACATGAAGGCACTTCATTTTGGAGCAGGAAATATCGGCAGAGGGTTTATCGGATCTTTGTTAAAAACATCAGGCTTTGAGCTTGTCTTTACCGATGTAAATGAAGCGGTCATCAACGAGCTGAATGAAAGAGGAGAATACACGGTTGAACTCGCATCGCCGGGTCAAAAACAAGAAGTAGTCGGCCCAGTGAGAGCGATCAATTCTGCACAAGACACAGCGGCATTAACAGAGGCCGTCGCATCAGCCGATTTAATGACAACAGCTGTTGGACCAGCCGTTTTGAAGATCATAGCTTCATCGATTGCTGAAGGATTAAAAGAGAAAAAACCTGACCATATCATCAACATCGTGGCATGTGAAAATATGATTGGAGGCAGCTCTCATTTAAAAGAAGCCGTTTTCTCTCATTTAACAGAAGAGGAACAAGAAGCGTTGTCACAAACAGTTGGTTTTCCAAACGCTGCTGTGGACCGCATTGTTCCGATTCAGCACCATGAGGACATTCTGAAAGTATCAGTCGAGCCTTTTTTCGAGTGGGTCATTGATGAGACTGGCTTTATTGGTGACGTTCCTCAGATTGAAGGAGCAACCTTTGTACAAGATTTGACGCCGTATATTGAGCGCAAACTCTTTACTGTCAACACAGGGCATGCACTAGCTGCTTATGTCGGGTATCAGCAAGGCGTTCAAACGATTAAAGAAGCCGTCGATACACCAGAGATTCGCCGAGTTATTGAAGGAGCACTTCATGAAACAGGCAGTTATTTAATCGACACATATGGCTTTCAGAAAGAAGAACATGATGCCTATATTCAAAAAATCATCAAACGATTCGAAAATGCTTTTATCTCCGACGAAGTCACTCGTGTCGCACGATCTCCTCTTAGAAAGCTGGGAGCAGACGACCGTTTAATCGGTCCAGCGAAAAAGATCAAACAGCCAGTGTACTTAATCAAAGGTATCGCTGCAGCTCTCGCTTATGACTTTGCCGAAGACGAAGAAGCGGTTCGTTTGCAGGCATTAAGAAAAGAAAAAGGCATTGAAGGTGTGCTGGAAGAAGTATGTGGCCTCACGCCAACAGACGATCTCTATCAAGCCATTCTGAAAGAAACAGCTCGATAATCAGAAAATCCCTTTCCAACGAGTGAAAGGGATTTTTTTATGACTTTTTTAATAGTTTTCCCCGCTTGACGATATATGATGTAAGGGGGAATTTGTATATGAAAAAGAAAACGTTTGCGTCAAGAAGTGTCTTTTTTCAATTAATGTCTGCCATTATCGTGATCACGATCTTAACCGGCGGACTTGTTGGGACAACGGGGTATTTGTTAGCGAAACATGTCTTAATTGATGCGGGGAAAGCAGATTTAAAGCACATCGTCAGCGGAGCAATGGCCACACTTGAACAGTTGAATGATCGTGTAGAGAAAAAAGAACTGACGCTTGAACAGGCGCAGGAACAAGCCCGTATTTACTTGAGCGGGCCTAAAAATGACAACGGGAAAGGGTACCAATTTCAAAAATCAGATTTTATATATAAAAATGAAGGCTATCTCGTCGCATATGGAGCAGATTATTCCTCTCAAGTCCATCCTGTCAACGACATTGGCGTCATTCCAGATAACACGACCAATCGTGAAAAAATGGTCGCTGGAGCCAAATCAGAAGGCGAAGATGCACACTATGTGACCTATTTAGATAAGGACGATGCCACCGGGGAAGAAAAGCAAAAGCTTGCCTATATGAGCCAGTTCACGCCCTGGAATTGGAGTGTCGGCATCGCCGTCTTCCAGGACGAATTTTATAAAGAATTAGAGCAGATGAAGCTCTATATGATGCTCATTACAGCAGGTGTCGCTCTTCTCGGTCTTGGCGTCTTTTATTTAGCTGCTCGAGGAAAAGTCAGACTGCTCAAGCAAGTCACTGCTGCTTCAAAAGAAATTGCGGCGGGGAATCTTGAACGCACGAGTTTAAAAGAAACAACAGATGAAATTGGACAGCTGGCAAAAGGCTTTAATCATATGTCAGAAGAACTCAGGACACTTGTGAGCGGTCTACAGGAAACGAGCAGCCAGCTTGTTGAATCAGCGACAGATTTATCGGCGATATCTGAAGAAACCTCAGCCAGCAGTGAAGAAATTGGCCGAGCCATTGGCGACATATCGACCGGAACGCTTCATCAGGCATCTGACCTTGATGCAGCCAATCAACAAATGACCCAGTTCAATCAATCCATCGAAAATGTCAAAGAACAAAGCGACCAAATTAAACGAATCTCTGACCAATCGAGTCAATCATCGCAGCAGGGCCAGCAAATTGTTCAGCAATTAAAACAATCAAATGAACAATCAATTCAGGCGTCTAAAGGTATTAGAACAGGAATCGAGCAGTTAAGTATAAAAGTACAGGATATCTCTAAAATCACTGATACGATTGAAAGCATTTCAAATGAGACGAATTTACTAGCGCTGAATGCAAGCATTGAAGCAGCACGCGCAGGAGAGCAAGGCAAAGGCTTCTCGGTTGTGGCGAGTGAAGTGCGGAATTTAGCTGAGCAGACAAAGCAATCAGCCGTTCAAATTCAGCAAATGGTACAAGGCATTAAAGAAGAAACGACGGCAACAGCCGGTATGATGTCGAGCACAATGGATCGTTTTGCTGAGTTAGATGAAGCGGTACATGCAACAGAACATGAATTCAATGCCATCTCTGCGTCGATTTCACAAACCATCGTCGAAACAGACGCAATGGCAAAAGAGCTGAATACATTGCTGGAGCAAAACGATCTCATCACAAAAGCGATGCATGGAGCGGCACATATTTCTCAAGAAAATGCCGCTGCGATCGAAGAGATCACCGCATCCACAGATGAACAAGTGACAGCCATCTCCAATGTGGCAAAAGCAGCAGAAAGGCTTAATGAATTAAGCATGAGATTGAATCAAGACATTGCGCGTTATCGTCTATAAATCATTTTGACTGTGTGTCTCGTATCAGGTACTATATAGTTAATCAAAACCTTGCTCACGCAATAAAAAGGAGTGTTTCGGTCATGAAAAAGAAGATATTGATGTTCTTACCTAGTGGCTATGGATACTCCACTGCTGTTTTCTTTTAGAATAGATAGAAATTGGTGAAGTCTGTCTACATGAGGAAGAATCTAGCAGGAAAATCAAAGTGAGTGAGGGATATAACATGGAAAAAATTACGAGAAAAAACCCAGAAAGTATGCCGAAGCCCGTTGGCAGCTATAGTCATATCACAAGAGTACCAAAGGGCGCGGGATTATTTGTTACATCGGGTCAAGTAGGAACAGATATGGATGGACAGGTCCCATCAAGTTTAAACGACCAAGTAACCAATACATTTGAAAATATTAAAAAAATCCTTGAATCAGAAGGATTGAATGAAGAGCATGTCATCAAGGTCAATATATGGGCAACGGAAGAAATCGACTGGGATCATCTATATCCTCAGTGGGATACGATCTTTAAAACAGCTTATCCATCAATGACGGTTGCTTATGTATCAGCTTTAGGATGGCCTGAGCTGAAAATTGAAATTGAGCTATGGTGCGCCGATATATGAACCAAAAAAAGAACAGTGCAAACTGTTCTTTCAGCGTATAGACAAACCCTCGCATTCGGTGTCAGGTCTGCGTGCCGGTGCTCACGAATGTCAAATTCGCTCCGCGCCAGTACTCGTCCTTCCTAGACTGCAAAGGTTTTCTATCACGCTGAAAATAAGACAAAAGGCTAAAATAAACATCATTTTAGCCCTTTGTCAACAATCTGAAAGAACAGTGCAAACTGTTCTTTTTTACTTGAACCGAAACCGCTTTGTCATCCATGCGGCGATAAACGTAAAGACGGTGTAGATGATGACCCAAATGAGAAAGGATTTATTCCCGTCAATATATGTGAACATGAGAATCATGCTTGCTAATAGTACAATCAAAGTTGGCATCCAAACATTCTTCAAGAGCATTGTGCCAAAAATGCCAATCAGCACGGAAATAATGGGAAAGCCGAATACAATCAATAAGACAAAAACAGCCATATTGCTAACTCCTTTAACAAGTGATTACATCAAAACATATAAGACCGATGCAGCCATGTGCGGAACTGCAAAAATCATCAAAAGAAAAGCCGTATCAAGACGCCACATGCGGTGTTCCTTTGTTTCAGAATGATAGGCTGCCCGCGTTTCTTCTCCGCTTGTCCAAGCCCCCATTAGAAGTCCAGACATCATGACGCCAATAATAGAGATTCCACCACTGATCCACCCTATCCACTCATGGTGCTGCAAAATAATAGCGGCACTGCAAATCACAATCATTGAGCAAACTCCGGCGAAAAAGGCATGTTTTTTTCTCATGCTGATTCACTTCCTTCAAAGGAGATTAGGAGATGGCATCACATATTTCAATGAAATGACCATCAGGATCAGCGACATAAGCGACGGTTTGACCCCATGGTTTCTTTGCAGGTTCTTTGATGATCGGAACCCCTTTTTCCTTCATTGATGCAATGGTTTGATCCACGTCATCCACAACAAACCCTATCTCAAACGTTTGAGAGGATTGATTTGCTTCAGGGACAGGCAATCCAAGTGCATCTTTGACATCCTGACGTGAATTAATTGATAATGTCACGTCCCCCGTGTCAAACTCAACATAGGATTCAACCCTGAGTTTCATAGGAAAGCCAAGTACATGTTGATAGAAATGAATACTTGCCTCAACATCGTTTACATATAGAATGGTATATTTCATTTTCATGTGAAAAACTCCTCTCATATACGTGTCAAAAACGGAAAGGTTTCCCACTCATTGTACCATATAGGAGATAAAGCATATTATATTCCAAAAAAATCTATTTTATAAGCACAATAGTCTTGAAAAACAAAAAGTGGTGACATATGATAAAAATGTAAAAATAGAAAAAATAGGGGGATCATACATGTTGAAAAAAATCATGGTGGCTGTCTTGTCATTAGGTCTTTTACTAAGCTTTACACAAGTCGACACCCACACTGCAGATGCAAAAACGGTCAAGTCCTACAAAAACTGCAAAGCACTGAACAAAGTCTATAAAGGCGGCGTGGCAAAAAGCAAAAACACGAAAAACAAAGGCGGCAAAACAAAGTACAAGCCGTATGTGTCAAAAGCACTTTACCAAAAAAATATGCGACTTGACCGTGATAAAGACGGCATTGCGTGTGAACGCTAAGCCAATGCAAAGAGACCTGTAACAAGGTCTTTTTTCTATGGGATCAAACTCGTCCCTTTGTGCCAGCTTCCTCTTTATATTAAAATAAAGATAGTTACAAAAAATGATACAAAGTGGGGTACTCAATTTGTCCATACAAGCTGATAAGAAAGACATCCGATTGATTGCCATTGATATGGATGGCACGCTGTTAAACAGTGAACACGTCATTCCAGAGGAAAATAAACAAGCCATTAAAGATGCTGAAGCAAAAGGGGTCCATGTGGTCATTAGCACAGGGCGGACGCTGATGACATGTCGAGAGCTGGTTGAGCCGCTTAAGCTGTCTTCTTACCTTGTGACAGCAAATGGAAGTGAAATCTGGGATTCAAACTTCCAACTAATCGAACGAGATCTGCTGCATCCTGATCACGTCCAAATGATGTGGGATCTAAAAAATAGGTTCGAAACCGATTACTGGGCTTCCACTGTGGAGAAAGTGTGGAGAGGTGAATTCCCAGAACGAATTCATGACCATGAATGGTTGAAATTTGGCTTTGATATTCATGATGATGACGTTCGTGAGGAAGTACTTAATACATTGAAAGCAAATGAGCATCTAGAGATCACAAATTCAAGTCCGACCAATATCGAAGTCAATGCGGCAGGGATTAACAAAGCTGCGGCTCTTGCAAAGGTAGCAGAACGCATTGGCTGTACGATGGACAATGTCATGTCACTTGGCGACAGCCTAAATGATATGGCCATGATTCAAGAAGCCGGATTAGGAATTGCGATGGGAAATGCGCAAGAAGTGGTGAAAGAAGCCGCTGATTGGATTACAGCTCCTAACACAGAACACGGTGTAGCAAAAGCCATCCAACATTGGGTGCTATCTAAATGAAGAACATGATGAAAAAGCGAGAGGCGATATCCTCTCGCTTTTTTAATTTCTCCTAGTTCTATTGTTATGTTTTCTGACAATGTCATGTGCAATCTATCCAAAATTGATATAATCAATATAAATTCGAATATTCGGACTTTATATTCCGTTATTCGGAACAACAAGGAGGGATCCTATGTATCAAGTGGATATCAACTGTGATTTGGGAGAAAGCTTTGGTCAATACACAATCGGTGCGGACGAACAAATTCTTGAATATGTCACGTCAGCCAACATTGCTTGCGGTTTTCATGCAGGAGATCCAACGGTCATGAGAAAAACGGTCAGAATGGCGCTGGATAAAGGGGTCCAAATTGGTGCGCATCCAGGTTTGCAAGATTTGGTCGGCTTTGGCAGACGTCCAATGGCGATCTCGGCAGAGGAAGCCTATGATCTCGTCGTCTATCAAATTGGCGCTCTATCAGCCTTTCTCAAGGCAGAAGGCGGCACGATGCAGCATGTCAAGCCGCACGGCGCCCTTTACAACATGGCGGCTAAAAATACTGAATTATCTGAATCGATTGCAAAGGCTGTGTATCATGTCGATCCAAGTCTTGTGTTATTCGGTCTCTCAGGCAGTGAACTTGCGTTAGCAGGTGAGAGAATTGGCCTTCAAGTGGCTCATGAAGTATTTTCTGATCGGACCTATCAAGCAGACGGGACGTTGACATCTCGCCGCGAACCACATGCACTCATTGAAGATGATGAACGGGCAGTTCAGCAGGTCGTTCGTATGGTGCGAGAAGGGAAGGTACATACCGTTCAAGGGGAAGACATTTCGCTTAAAGCAGATACGGTCTGTATTCACGGAGACGGCAGCCATGCGCTTCAATTTGCCAAAATCATTACATCAAAACTAAAAGAAGCGAGTATTCATCTCAAAGCCTTTCAATAAAAATCGTCATCAAAGGGGGAAACAGCATGAAAAAAGAGGAAGTCAAGCACACGAAGGCACCAAAGGGGAATCGTTCTATGCTGATGGGCGCAGCCTTTTTAATGGCGACGTCCGCAATAGGACCGGGATTTTTAACACAAACGACTGTCTTTACACAGCAGCTTGCGGCTAGCTTTGGGTTTGTCATTCTCATCTCTATTTTGTTGGATATTTTTGCACAAACGAATGTATGGCGCATCATCGCCGTGTCAGAAAAGCGAGGTCAGGATATTGCGAATATGGTTCTGCCGGGGCTCGGTTATGTGCTGGCCTTTTTGATTGTCATTGGGGGACTTGCCTTTAACATCGGAAATATCGCTGGTGCTGGTCTCGGTTTTCAGGTCATCTTCGGCGTCGATCCGCGAATCGGAGCAGGGGTCAGTGCTGTCATTGCCATTCTGATCTTTGTGATCAAAGAGGCTGGAAAAGCGATGGACCGTTTCACACAGGTAGCAGGCTTTGTCATGATCGGCCTGATGCTGTATGTGGCGATTTCAACAGCGCCGCCCGTTGGGGAAGCAGCACTCAGAACATTTGTCCCAGAAGAAATTGATATTCTATCGATTGTGACACTTGTCGGGGGGACAGTTGGCGGCTATATCGTTTTTGCTGGCGGACATCGTCTATTGGATGCTGGAATTAAAGGGAAAGATGCACTTCCTCAAGTGACAAAAAGCTCTGTTTTCGGCATCCTGATTACATCTGTGATGCGTGTCGCTTTATTTTTAGCCGTGCTAGGAGTGGTCTCAAAGGGTTTACAGATTGATCCAGCGAATCCGCCTGCTTCTGTATTCCAGTTAGCGTCTGGAAATGTTGGATATAAAATGTTCGGGATCATTATGTGGGCTGCGGCGATTACATCGGTTATTGGAGCGGCTTACACATCTGTTTCTTTCTTTAAAACCTTCTCGCCAAAAATTGAGCAAAATCAACGTGGCATTATCATCGGCTTTATTACCCTCTCTACTATTTGTTTTATTACGATCGGACGACCTGTGAACATATTAGTTTTAGTTGGGGCGATCAATGCATTGATTTTACCTCTCGCACTTGGCACCTTGCTGGTTGCGGCCTATAAGAAAGAAATTGTCGGCGATTACCGTCATCCATTCTTTTTGACAGCGTCAGGTGCATTGGTTGTCATCATCATGGCTTTGATGGGCGGATATACCATTATGACTGAAATCCCTAAACTATGGAGTTGATTTGAATGAGTATTGATCAAACATATGAGCCTTCACAGATCAGAGAGTTGATTCGTAAAAAAGAAATCACAGGACCAACGGCGGGTTTAGCAGAGGGATATGCTCAAGCCAATTTAATGATCGTTAAAAAGGAACTTGCCTTTGACTTTCTTTTGTTTTGTCAGCGCAATCCGGCTGCATGCCCCTTGCTTGATGTACTGGAGCCGGGTGATCCAGTGCCGAGACGGTCGGCACCCCAAGCGGATATTCGTACGGACTTTTCTAAATACCGTATTTACCGAAAAGGGATTCTTCAAGAAGAGGTTTCAGATATCTCTGCTTATTGGGAGGAGGATATGGTTGCCTTTCTCATCGGTTGCAGTTTTACGTTTGAGCATGCGCTCATGCTGAATGATATCCCTGTTCGCCATATTGAAAACGGTCATAACGTTCCGATGTATCAAACGAATATCTCTTGTGAAAGAGCAGGGGTGTTTCATGGCCCGATGGTTGTCAGCATGAGGCCCATTCCGGCGCATCAGATTACAAGAAGTGTACAAGTGACGTCTAGATTCCCGTCAGTTCATGGCGGCCCCATCCATATAGGCGACCCAGCGATGATTGGAATTGCCAATGTGGATCAGCCGGACTTTGGAGAACCATCTGTGATCAAAGAAGGAGAAGTCCCGGTGTTTTGGGCATGTGGTGTGACGCCGCAGGCCATTGTCATGCATACAAAACCAGACATTGCGATTACCCATGCACCTGGGCATATGTTCATCACAGATCAAAGAGATCAACAGCTCGGTGTGCTTTAGAAAGAGAGGGATCCTCAAGTGGCATTTTCAACGATAAAAGATTTTATCACCTTCCACCCGCTAGGAGATGCAGCGATCGTTATCCAAGCAGGAGCAGACATATGTGAAGAGATTCATGAGCGTGTTGTGCAGCTGTTTTCGTGTATTGAGCAGCATCCATTTGCTGGATATGTGGAAGCTGTTCAAGCCTTTACAAACTTGACTGTTTTTTACGAGCCTTATACTGTTCATCAATCTGCCCACCTTCAAAAAAAGGACTTGTCTCCGTATGAATGGGTGAAAAACTATATTGAAACACTTCTTGAAGAGAAATGGCAGGAGGGGGTTCAGTCGAAGCGCCGCATCATCGATATTCCAGTCTGCTACGGGGGAGAGCTGGGACCTGATTTAGAAGAAGTCGCCCGGATCAATCGTTTAACGACTGAGGAAGTCGTGCGTATTCACACTGCAGGGACGTATCTTGTCTATATGATTGGATTTGCCCCGGGGTTTCCATTTTTAGGCGGGCTGTCTGAAAAGATCGCAGCCCCGCGCAGGGAAACACCGAGAATGTCCATTCCAAAAGGATCTGTCGGCATTGCGGGAAAGCAGACCGGCGTTTACCCCATTTCCACACCCGGCGGCTGGCAGCTCATTGGACAAACCCCGCTGCCACTCTTTTATCCAGACGAGAAAGTCCCAAGTCTATTGAGAGCAGGAGACGAGGTCAGATTTGTCCAAATGTCTGAAAAGGAATTTTTCAGCATGAAGGAGGCAGAACGTTGAGTATTCATGTCATCAAGCCAGGAATGTTCACAACCATTCAAGATAAAGGTCGGAAAGGCTATCAAAAGTATGGCGTCTTAACGAGCGGCGGCATGGACCCGCTCTCACTTAGAATTGCCAACATTCTCACAGGCAACGAGGAAAACGAAGCCGTGCTGGAAATAACATTAATGGGGCCAGGTCCTGTGTTGACGTGTCAAAAGGATGAGCTTATTGGATTGACTGGCGCTGATGTGGAAATCGACATCGATGGAGAGCCAGCCCCTTTATGGAAACCGCTCTTTGTTCGATCAGGAAGCACGATCACCTTTGGTCCTTGTAAGAGAGGCTGCCGCGCTTACCTTGCTGTGGCAGGTGGATTCGATGTGGAGCCGGTCATGCAGAGCAAAAGCACCTATGTGAGAGCAGGAATAGGTGGACTGAACGGACGTCCGCTTGAAAAAGGAGACGTCCTGTCCATTGGAAAGCCTTCAATCGTAGCGGATCGATTGTCTGATAGGCTCAAAAGCGAAGTGAAACAGGCGGCGTACAGCGCACCCGATTGGACTGTAAGTCATACGCATTTTTTGCCGCTGCGGAAATCGCCCGTGATTCGGGTGCTGCCAGGGAGACACCTTTCTTTTTTTCAAGAAATATCTCAACACACCTTTTTCGAACAGCCTTACCAAGTCACGCCTCAATCAGATCGCATGGGCTGCCGCTTGAAGGGGGAGCCGGTTCATTTAAAAGAAAAGCTTGAATTGATTTCAGAAGCGGTTGCCTTTGGTTCTATTCAAATTCCTCCTGACGGCCAGCCGATTATTCTGCTGGCAGATCGGCAAACAACAGGCGGATACCCGCGTATTGGAGAAGTAGCGACGGTAGATCTGCCGCTCATTGCACAAGCGATGCCTGGGGCGAATCTGTATTTTAAGCGAATCGATCATCAGGACGCAGAGCAGGCGCTATTTAAGCAAGAAGCAGAATTGAAGGAGCTGGCTGCCAGAATCAAGCTGGAAGCATTCGTTTAGAAAAGGGGATGGACATGCAAAATACAAATAAAACCGTGGTGAAATCAATGGAGATTTTGCGGCTGTTTATCGCACGTGACCAATTAACGTTAAATGAAATGATCGAGCTCTCCGGCATGCCGAAAACGTCTGTGCACCGCATGGCGAGCTCGTTAACCGATATGGGATTATTAGAAAAGCAAGATTCAGGTGTTTATCGGTTAGGTCTGATGTTTCTAGAATACGGGCAGCTTGTGGCGGACCGCCTTGATATTCGGAGAATTGCAAGACCATTTATGGAAGGCTTGCGGGATGAAGTGGGAGAAGCTGTACAGCTCATCGTTCGTGAAGGAGACGAAGCCATTTACGTGGATAAAATCGAAGGGACGCAGCCTGTTCGTCTCTACACCGCCGTCGGCAGGCGCTCTCCCCTATATGCGGGTGCTTGTGCAAGAAGTATTCTCTCCTTTTTACCAGAGCGCGAGAGACTCGCTTATATTGATTCGATTGAGCTAGGGAAAATCGGAATCGGGACCATTACAGATAAAGAGGTTCTTCGAAACATACTGGATGAATCAAATGAAAGGGGCTATACGTTAAGCTATTCGGAGCTTGAAAACTATACCGCTGCGGTTGGAGCCCCTATTTTCAATCACCTTGGAGAAGTCGCAGCAGGTATTAGCATTGCAGGGTTTGAAGCAGGCTATCAAAAGGAACGCCTTCCATATTTAATTGAGCAGGTCAAAAAAGCCGCGATCGGTATCTCCAGAGAATTAGGCTTTCATCTAAACAAATAAAAAGCCAATGACCGTTAAGATCATTGGCTTTTCGCGTTCAGTTTATTAGAAATTTTTTCCTAAAGCTTTTGCACGTTCGATCGCATCTGCTTTAATTTGCTCTGCTTTCGCAGGTTCAGCATTGTGACCTTCAACGATAAGACCTTCGAAGGAAGGAATTCCGAAGAAGCTCGCAATTGTACCAAGGTAACGGTGGCCTGCTTCAAGTTCAGCAGCAGGACCTTCAGAATAGTATCCGCCACGTGCTTGGATGTGTAGAGCTTTTTTGTCTGTTAATAATCCAACAGGACCTTGCTCAGTGTATTTGAATGTTTTACCAGCTACAGCAACAGAGTCGATGTATGCTTTAAGAACTGGTGGGAATGAGAAGTTCCAAAGTGGTGAAACAAATACATATTTGTCAGCAGAAACGAATTGATCGCTTAATTCGTTTAGGCGAGCAACTTTCGCTTGCTCTTCAGCTGAAAGTGTATCGAAGCCAGCACCTGATTGCAGCTTGCCCCAGCCAGCGAATACATCTGCATCAATGTGAGGGATGTTTTCTTTGTACAAATCGATATGTACAACCTCGTCACTTGGGTTTGCTTCCTTATAAGATTCGATAAATGCTTTAGCAGTAGCCATACTGTAAGAAACTGTTTCATCATGCGGATGTGCAGTGATGTATAAAACTTTTGCCATGTTCATTCAATCCTTTCTGTTTCAGTGATTTTTTTAGCGTATCCCAAAGATACACTGAATATGTGGCATCTTTAATCATATTGGAATGCTACGAAAAAGATGTAACAAGTACAGTTACATAAAAACTGATATTTTCATTGTAATCACAATGTAGTTTGAAGTCAAGGTATAAAGTCTCGAAATCAAGATAAAAAGTTTGTAAATTTTTCTGAAACGCTTGGAGATACGGATTTCATCATAAAAACCTACTCCTATTGAACAAAAAAACAGTCGATCTCGCAAGTAAAGAGTTTATAAAGACGTCTCATGAAAAAAAAGATGAATGCCCCTAAGCCATCTGCTACAAGCATCTGTTCTCCGATTTCGTATATATAAGAGAAGGCAGGAGAGAGTGAGGGATAAGAGTGGGACGATCCTATGTTGCGATTGGAGATTCCTTAACAGTGGGAGTGGGGGCACGTTTATTTGGCGGAGGCTTCGCTGAGCGGTATCAATGGATGCTTGAAAAAAAGACACAGGCGTCAGTCGAGCTGTCCGTATTTGCAAAGTCAGGGTTAACGACGGATCAGATTTTACAGCTGTTCAAACGATCTGATGTGAGGCGTGCTATTGCACCAGCTGACATCATCACCATCACAGGCTGCGGGAATGACCTTGTTCAAGCTGTTCAGCAGTATGAAGAGGGTGAAGATGAAAAGAAATTGCTGCAAGCGACCTTGCATTGCCAAGCGAATTTTAGCAAGATGATTCAAGAAATCGCTCATATCAAAAGAGGGCAGCAGCCCTATTGCGTGTATCTCATGAATTTATATAATCCTTTTCCACAAATACCAATAGCGGGGCGGTGGCTTCAGCAATACAATCATCAGCTTCGCTTGCTTGCTGCAAATCCGCATGTAGAGGTTGTGGATGTGTACCGGGCGTTTGAGGGACATGAAAGAGATTACTTATCGATTGATCAATTTCATCCGAACCATAAAGGATATGAAGCAATGGCAAAAGCATTGTTTCAACAATCCTGGAAACAGCTGTAATCCGTTGGGGTTGCAGTTTTTTTCATCCTTTTCAATAAATGACGGTTTCGATATGATAAAAGAAACGAAGTCGAAAGAGGTGTGCAGTCATGGAGGAAATCAGTGCATATTTTCATGAAATGACAGGAACCGCTTATGAAGTGGGAAAACAGCAGGCTGTCTGGTTTAAGGAGAACCCGTTGCTACAGACACAATATATTCGAACAGAACCGCTAGAAAAAGAGACTGTGAAGGAAACGAAGCAGCTGATGCGCCCTCATCTTCCTCAGTTAGAAGAAGAGATAGCTGGATTTTGTGATGAACTGCAATTAGATGAGCGTTATTTGACCTTTTTCTATTCATCTCATCTTCAGCCAGGCTGTTCCCACTGCGTGAGGCAGGGGAATATGGCGACCGGTCAACAAACGGTCATGCTGCGTAACTATGATTTCTCCCCAATATTTGATGATATGCGTCTTGTGACGACACATGTGAAAGGCTCGGCATGTCATACGGGCTCGTCACTGCTCTTGTTTGGCAGATCTGATGGGATGAATGAGCATGGTCTTTCTGTGACATTCTCTGCTTGTGGTCCGCCGGTTGGAAATGAAGCCGGTTTAAAGGCTCCAGCAGTTGCCGGTTTGCAAGTGTATCATGTGATTCGATCTGTTCTGGAAAACTGTAGAACGGTTGAGGAAGCCATTCACTCTATTCAGGAAATGCCCGTTGCCTCAAATGTTCACCTCATGCTTGCCGATCGAAAAGGAGAAGCGGCTGTGATTGAAATCATTGATGGCCGCAAAATGGTCAGAAGACCGGAGACAGGTTATATTGCAGCCACAAATCATCCGATTGCTGATCAAACAGGAAAAGGGATGACCAAGCATCATTCTATTGTCAGATACGACATGTTAATGGAGGCTTTAGAAGAACAACGATCAAGTGATTCTCTTGCTAAGCTGTTCCAGACAGAATATCCAGATGGTCTGACTGTGCACAATTATGAGGAGCTGTTTGGGACGATGCGAACCGTCATCTTCCGCCCGGAGGAAGGAACGATGGATTATTGCTTTGGCTCTCCAATATATAATCCGACTTATTCTTTAAAAGCTGGGGGTACACTGCCTTTTCGTGAACAAAAGGTTCAATTTCATCAAAAGGAGTATGGACCGTCATTTTGGAGAAGCGTCTGATGAATCCTTGTTTTTAATTTTGTCACAGCCACTGTGCCAAAGTCAGATCAACTTAAGATTGCATCGTTTGATGAAAGCGTTTTATATTAAGGTGTGACAATAGACCTATTTTTGCAGAGGGAGGCATTTCATGTACATAACGGCACGAGAACAGAAGATCATCAAATACATCATTCAGCAAAATCGTTATGTCACCATTCGTGAGATAGCCGATTCTGTTCAGGTGAGTACAAGAACCATTCATAGAGAACTAAAATCGATCAAACCGATATTAAAGAATTATGATCTTTCACTAGATAAACAGCCGGGGAAAGGCTTGAAGGCAGTCGGTGAACAGGAGGATAAACAGCGGCTTCTTGCTCATATGTCAAATGAGGATCAAATTGAATATAGCTCTGACGAACGGAAGCTCTTAATCCTTTGTGCATTGCTTGAAGCAAAGGAACCGGTGAAATTATATACACTCGCAGCCGATTTGCAGGTAACAAATGCGACCATCAGCTATGACTTAGATGAACTGACGGAGTGGATCGCTCCTTACGGTTTGCAGTTGATCCGAAAACGCGGGTATGGCATTGAATTAAAAGGACCGGAGGAAGCTAAACGAAAGATTGTCGGCAACCTGATTGTCGACCGGCTCGATATTCAATTATTTTTAGAAACAATTGAAATGAATATCAAGCATCGAACGAAAGCGACGGAAAAGGTGTTTGGCGTTGTCAGCAGAGGGCAGCTGCTTAAGGTAGAAAGACTGCTCTTTCATTTGAAAAATAGACTGTCACTCTCTTTATCTGATAGTGCCTATATTGCGCTTGTCGTTCACTTAACCTATGCCATTGAACGGATTCAGCTTGGCGAAACCATTCGAATGGAAGAGGAAGAGCTGCTTGAACTAAAGCGGACGAAAGAATTTGAATCATCACTGCGAATCGCAAGAGCACTTGAACGCATGTTTAATGTGGAGATCCCTGAAGCAGAGGTCGGTTATATGACCATCCACCTGCGCAGTGCAAATCGCAGCTTTGGGGCAGAATACCGTATTGATGAGATCGAGCTGGATATAGCGATCAGAACGAAGAAGCTCATTGATTTTATTTCAAATAAAACCGGCTATCATTTAAATGAGAATGATTCATTGTATGAGGGACTCGTGTCTCATCTCGAACCTGCCATGAACCGTTTAAAGGAAAAGATGAGAATCTATAATCCACTTACACAACAAATTAAAAAGGACTACTTTTTGCTTTTTATGGCGATTGAAGAAGGAGTCGAGCGTTTCTTTCCAGAGATTGAATTTCCAGAGGATGAAATCGCCTTTATTGTGCTTCACTTTGGCTCAGTGCTTGAAATCAAAAAAGAAGAAACGAACATTCATGCATTGGTCGTTTGCTCAAGCGGCATCGGTACCTCCAAAATGCTCGCTTCTCGTTTAAAAAAGGAATTGCCAGAAATCGCCGAATTCGATCTATCGTCTTTGATGGAGCTAAAAGAAATCGATGCATCAAGCTATGACATGATTGTATCGACTGTTCCGATCCCATATGACCATATCGATTACATCATGGTCAGTCCGCTCCTAAACGAGGATGACGCTATGCGTGTGAAGGCTCATATTAAACGAAAGATTCCTTATATGATTGAGAAAAAAAGGTTGAAAGAAGCTGCCAAAGAAACGGTACAAGAATCCGTTAATATGATGGCGGTTGCAGAAAAAGTGACGAATTACATGTCTGTGATTCGCAGCATCTTGTCCCATTTTACCATCGAAAATAGAGAGACGCTGCCGCAGCATGAGGCAACAATCAGGCAGCTGCTTCGTCAGCTTGAAGAAGAAGGATCTATCACACATGCGGATGATGTAGCGAGCGGCTTACTGGAACGTGAACAGCAAGGCGGTTTAGGCATACCTGGTACCGAGTTTGCTCTTTTTCATTTAAAGCATGAATTCATCAAGGAACCAATCTTTCATATTTATGATCTTGATCAGGCATATGAGGTCAAAAGCATGGATGGCGGGCAGCAAATGATGTCACGAATGCTTATGATGCTGGCGCCGCAAAAGCTTGGCAAGGAAGGGTCTGAAATGTTTAGTCTGATCAGTTCATCCATCATTGAAAGTGAGGAAAGCATGGTGCTTTATGGACAAGGATCAAAGGAAGAGATTGAACAGAAATTGCATCAGCTGTTCTATCAATTTGTAAAAGAAGCAAAATGGTAAGAAAAAAAGCCGAGAGCTTATTCGCTTCTCGGCTTTTTGGCTGTGACACAGACAGCAAGTGTTGGACGAATTTCCTCATACTCAACAGAAAAATGGTCAAACCCCGCAAACTGTAAGTCATTCAATATGTTTTCACCCATCTCTTTTGTCCGGCTGGAGTCAGCACCTTTTTCTCTTGGCTGCATCACAATGACAAGTTTTCCGCCTGGTTTCAACGTGTGATAAAGGTTGAGTAGGCCAGTCTTTGGATCATCCCAAATCGTAAAGTTGTTGACAGACAGTACTTTGTCATACTGCTCTCCGGGCAAGCGTGTTTTCTCGATTTTCCCTACATACAGCCGGACCTGTTTGTCTTTTGACCGTTTGCTGACGCGGGACTGTGCTTGCTCCTGCATGGTGGCGGAGGCATCTAGACCATCAATGTGAAGATCTTCATAATGCTTAAGCATATGCTTGATGCTGTAGCCGGGCCCATAGCCGATTTCCACAATGTTTTCACTATCTGTCAGATCTAAGTGCTGGATGGCCCACTGATTCAATGCTTTATTTTCATTTGCCATAATGAAGCCTGCGATGCTTCCGAGCCAGCCTTTTGGTCTGCTAAAGGTTTTCGAAATGGTTGACAGCATTTGAGAACGCTCCTTTTTAATGATCATGTAACCGATTTTTCCCAACTTGAAACATGCCGATTTACAAAACGCATCTGTGCAGTTTAGGGATGTTTGAGTAAAAAAAAGAGGTGGTAATGAAAGGATACATCAAAAAATCAAGGAGGAGCTTACACATGGATTTACGTGAATACTTAACAAATGGCATTCCGCGCCAAACACAGGATCAGCAGCCAGGCAGTGAAAGAGAAATGAATCCTGCGCCGATCTTTGAGGATGAATCATATCAAGGGTCTGGCAAGCTCAAAGGGAAAGTCGCACTGATTACAGGCGGAGATAGTGGAATTGGACGTGCTGTATCTGTTGCCTATGCAAAAGAAGGTGCACACGTCGCCATTGTGTACTTAAATGAACATGAGGATGCAAAGGATACGCAAAAGCGCGTAGAACAGGAAGGCGTTAAATGTTTAACGATTGCAGGAGATGTCGGTGACGAAGCCTTTTGCGAGAAAGCGGTAGAAAAAACAGTTGAAGCCTTTGGGCAATTAGATATTTTAGTGAATAATGCGGCTGAACAGCATCCGAAAGAACGGATTCAAGATATTTCTAGTGAACAGCTTCACCAAACCTTTAGAACCAACTTCTATTCTTATTTTTATTTTACGAAGAAAGCACTGGATTACTTAAAACCGGGAAGTACAATTATTAATACAACATCCATTAACCCATATCGAGGCAACAAAGTGCTGATTGATTATACGGCGACAAAAGGGGCCATCAACGGCTTTACGCGTTCTATGGCACAGTCGCTTGTGAAAGATGGGATTCGGGTGAACGGTGTAGCGCCAGGTCCAATTTGGACGCCGCTCATTCCATCTACATTTGATGAGGATAGTGTGGAAAGCTTCGGGGCAGAAACCCCAATGGGAAGACCAGGACAGCCTGTAGAGCATGTCGGCTGCTATGTGCTGCTTGCTTCTGACGAATCGTCTTA
This sequence comes from Bacillus sp. FSL R5-0431, assembly GCF_038002985.1. NCBI lineage: Bacteria > Bacillati > Bacillota > Bacilli > Caryophanales > Bacillaceae > Bacillus > Bacillus sp. FSL R5-0431. The sequence goes on from NZ_JBBOOG010000001.1 coordinate 453,264, forward strand.
TATGACAGGACAAACACTTCACGTCAACGGCGGTTCCTTTATGAATACATGATCAATAGCGCCACCGCCCAGCTTTGATTGGGCGGTGTGTTTAGTATTTCTTGCGATTCTTCTGCACAGATGAGACAGACCATACGATAATGCCCACAACAACTGCCGCAATGACAAGTGAACTCAAATGGAACATCGTTTCATGATGCATGTTCAACTTCTCCCTTCATTGAGCCTGTTTTCTATAGCATCAGCCAGAAGATCTCTTTTTATGAAAAACACATTTCTTTGTTTAATGAATGGATTGTCGTGGAAACCTAAGAGTACGGATGAAATTTGAAGGAGTGAAACGATATGTCACAAGAAGAATTAAAACAAAAGGTACTCAGCCTATTAGATGAACAAAAGGTCGGAACACTGGCGACCGTTGAACAGGATAAGCCGCATACCCGCTACATGACTTTTTTCCATGAAGGGCTGACATTATATACACCAACGAGCAAAGAAACACATAAAGCAGACGAAATTGAAAAAAACCCGAATGTCCATATTCTCATTGGTTATTCAGGTGAAGGATTCGGTGACACGTATGCAGAAATCGCAGGTACCGCAACATTAACTGATGATCCAGAACTGATCGACCGCCTTTGGTCTGAGGAGATGGAGAAATGGTTTAAAGGAAAAGATGATCCGAACCTAGTGATTCTGAAGATTGATCCAACCTCCATTCGTTACATGAATGAAGGAAGCCGTACGCCGGCAGAATTATCACTTTAACACTTGCGTAAGCTGGGGGAATGTGTTATAGTTTTATATTAAGTGTTGAAATAAGCAAATAAATAAAGAAAGTAAACTTTCTTTTTTCTATGACATAATGAGAAGCAATAGAGCTTCTACTTGATAAGAACGAGACGCTGTCAAAGCGAACAAACTTATTCTTTTCCTTCTGCACCCGCCCCCTATAAAAGCGGAAGAGTGGAAAAAAGACGTTTTGATTTACAATTCACACTGGCACGGCTTCGGAGCCGTAAGGACGAATGAGAGGTAGGGCTTTCGTTGTCTTGTTATCCAGAACTTCCATGGCGTTTACTTTCAAACGTAGGTTCACTCGGAACACATATGACACACTGATATGATCGAATCTTAATTCATACACTCCGTAACGGAGATCACACATTGATTATTTATTTGCATGAAAAGAGCAAGGAAAAGGCTGCCATCTATTTGGCAGCCTTTTTCATTGGGTTCATTTCATGATCACTCACTTCGCCCTTTCTTCTGATACCGCCAAATTTTCTGGATAAAAAAGAACATCACCGCAAACAAAATAGAAAAGATGAACATGTCCAGGAGTGTCACGCCTCTATCAGGGTGCACAATGCCAAACCAAACCCATTGCAGAACAAAAGAGATAGCAAAATAACTTATGGATTCTTTCATGATTTTCCCCATTTCACTTATTTTTTTGACCTTTTAGCCATAACAGCCAAATGAAGAAGGAACCGATGACACATGATAGTAAAGTGATGGGCGGCAAGGTATGCCAGCTAGTCAGCCCCTTTACAAAACACATATAAAAAAAGAAAATGGAAATGGATACGAGCACCCATTGCTTGAACCAACGAGGAACACGCAGCCAAGCCGCTAGAAAGATAGAAGATAGCTTATCCAATGAGAAAAACTCCTTTTTTGAATCTGATTGGATTTTATCGCAAACAACGAAGTTTGTAAAATATGGAATTCGAAGGCTGGAATGGTATTCTTCTAGCACGAAACATTTTCGCTGCACTGACGTATAAGATAAAGGAACCTCATGAAAGGAAGCGATCAAGTGAAAAGAATACCAGTGATTTTTCTACGATATATTGTCTTCTTTATTCCAGCTATCATTATCAGTTTCATGGTGTGGAACCATTACCAAGATGATTTGTCGGATGGGAAAGTAACAGAGTATGACGTCAAACGAATTTTTACATTTGATGAAGGAAAACGAGTGGTGAGTGCTGTATCAAAAGACCAGCAGCTCCATTTTGCAATGTATGATCCTCATTCAGGAAAAAGAATCAGTGAATGGACCACAGCAAGCGATCCGTTTAATGAAAAGGATTCAGCGTGTAGAAAAAGGGCTAAAACGAATTTCGTTTTAGCCCTTTTTGATTAAGCTTTAGTATCATACTGGCGGAGCACCTTATCATAGGCGAAGTTGCCGAAAGGAATGAACGCCGCAAAAAAACCAGCGATGGACCATTTCAAATGCCAGCGAACTTTAAAAGTCACATATGCCAAAACAAGCATATAGATGACAAACAATGCGCCATGAAGAGAGCCTACAATGGTGACTGCCATCGGAATATCCGCAAAATATTTCAGAGGCATGGCAATTAAAAGAAGGGTTAAAAGAGACATACCCTCAATAAAACCCGCCTGTCGAAGACGGCTAATACTTGTATGCATATACAAATCCTCCTGTATAAGAGCTAGTTTCTCATCTTCTAATATAAACGAAAGATCGTCTGGACATGCTGAAATCTACGAAAAATTCAAAATATGTTCATGTAATGCTTAAAAAATGGAAAAAAGGGAAAATCACTTAATCCTTGTTTGTTTCAGAGAGTACTTGCTTTAAGTGCATCACATCATGTAACAAATGATTCGTCATCGCTTGAACGGCTTCTGTGGAGCGGCGCTCTTTCATTTCAGAATAAATGGCAGCATGCTCTTTTTGAATCGTTTCAGCACGCGCTCCGCCGCTAAAATGAAAGATACGGCAAAAATGAATGAGTGCATTCACATGATTCAATTGTTTACATAAGCGGTGATTGTGACTCGCTAGAATAATTTTTTGATGAAAGGCTTCATGTAACTGGACGATCTCTTTAGATGGCAGCTGCTGCTTGATTGCTCCGTCTGCCTGCTTGAGGACCTGCTCAATATCATCCAGCTCTCTTTGCGCGGCTTCCTTGCATGCAAGCTCAACAGCTAGCGTTTCTAGGGCGATTCGAACTTGATAAAGCTCCTCGACATCTTTTTCCGTTAACGTATAGACAGAGTAGCCTGACCGATGATCAGCGATCAAGAGTTCATCTTTTTCTAAAAGCCTCATCGCCTCTCTAACCGGTGATCGGCTTACACCAAATTGTTTGGCAAGCTGTGTCTCATTGATGCGTTCCCCTGGCTGAAACTGCCCATCAAATATCATTTGCTTCAGCTGTTCATAAAATTGCATATGGTATGGTGCTGGTCTTTCCATCTCGAATGAATTCATCCCGTCATTCCCTCATTTACACATCATCTTTTGTCTCATGTTATCCAAGTTTTTCCCTCTAGGCAAGCCTGCATCGGAAAAGTCAATATCGTACAATTCAAGAGAAAAAGGGTGTGCTACACTAATGATCAGTTCAGTGAAAGAGGGGATCGACTTGAAAACACAAGAAGAACGAACGGTACATTTTGATCAGGACTTGCAAATAGAGGCGTATCGCTTTCATGGCATCATGCAAAAGTTCCCGAATCATTTTCATACATACTATGTGATTGGATTTATTGAGGACGGTCAAAGACGTTTGATCTGCCAAAATGAAGAATACATCATTGAAAAGGGAGACATCCTTCTTTTCAATCCATATGACAATCACGCATGCGAGCAGATTGATCACAGGACACTAGATTATCGTTGTTTAAATATAGAAGCAGATGTCATAGAGAAAATGTTTCAGCACAAGCCACATTTTAAAGCCCCTGTGTTTTCACAAAGTGAACTGACAAAGCCATTATATGATCTTCATCAAATGATCACAGAAGAAGCTCCAGCTTTGAATAAACAGGAAACGCTTTATTTCTTTATGAAGCAGCTGATTGAAGCCTATGCTGATACATCAGAGGAAAAAGCGTCAGCAGTGCATGCCGCCGAACAGAAAGTCCAAGATGTACAGCAATATATTGAAACATACCGCACGGAAAATATTTCGTTAGACGACTTAGGAGAGCTTGTGTCTATGAACAAATACTCCCTTCTTCGTGCTTTTACAAAGTACAGAGGGATCACGCCGTATCGTTATTTACAGACAGTGAGAGTGAACTATGCGAAGGAGCTTCTCGCCCAAGGAGTGAAGCCTGTAGATGCGGCAGTCTCCGCTGGTTTTTCTGATCAAAGTCACTTGAGTCATTTCTTTTCAGAATTTATTGGGCTCACCCCAGGGCAATATCAGCAAATTTTTGCAAAGCAGGTAACAGCAGATGAAAAATAAACAGCTGCTTGGTCATCTAGCGGCCATGTTCACTATTTTTCTATGGGGCTCGACCTTTATCTCAACCAAAATATTGTTAACGGCTTTTTCTCCAACAGAAATATTATTTTTTCGCTTTTTTATTGGATATCTGGCTCTGATGATGATCTACCCGGTCACCATGAAGGTGCAGCGTAAAAAGCATGAAGCGATGTTTGCGCTCGCAGGATTATGCGGTGTGGTCTTATACTATTTTTTAGAAAATGTCGCACTCACCTATACGTTCGCTTCGAATGCAGGTGTCATCAGCTCAGTTGTACCATTCTTCTCATTTTTATTGGCTTATTTTTTATTGAAAGATGAGCCTTTGCACCGCCGGTTTTTCATAGGCTTTTTCATCGCGATGACAGGAATTGTACTGATTAGCTTTAATGGAATGACGACGTTCCAATTGAATCCAATCGGTGATGCGCTAGCATTAACGGCGACCATTGTCTGGGCCTTCTATTCTATTTTATCGAAAATGATCAATCAATATGGATACCATCTCATTCAAGTGACGAGGCGTGTCTTTTTTTACGGCTTGCTTTGGATGCTTCCCCTGATCTGGCATTTTAAGATTCGTTTAGACTGGGAGCGATTGACGAATCCGTCGTTTGCCTTTCACTTGCTGTTTTTAGGCCTGTTCGCATCTGCCATTTGTTTTCTGACATGGAGCTTTTCGGTGAAAACGCTCGGTGTGGTGAAATCGAGTGTGTATATTTATGGCGTTCCTATTATTACGATGGTCATTTCAATGATCGTTCTTCATGAGAGATTGACCCTCATGTCTGTACTTGGAACGGCACTGACCTTAGGAGGACTGCTGCTTTCAGATAAAAAAGATGCGGGGAGGAAGAAACAGAAACCCTCGATGCTTTTCCAGGATAAACAGGCGCTTTGATCAAAAAAGCGTCTTTTGTCCATTGAAAGAACATGGACGGTCTAGTAAACTCAAGCTTAAGTGGTCGACGGTCGACCGATAATGAAGGAGGAAAAATGAATGAAGCATGTTTCAATTGCGGCGATACCAGGTGACGGGGTTGGGAAGGAAGTTGTACCTGAAGCCATACGAGTATTGAAAGCGGTGTCAGAATTACATGGTGGTCTGTCTTTTACCTTTCAGGATTTTCCGTGGAGCTGTGAATATTATTTAGAGCATGGCGAGATGATGCCAAAGGATGGATTACATCAACTGAAAGCCTTTAACAGCATTTTCTTAGGGGCTGTCGGAGATGCCAATTTAGTGCCGGATCACGTATCGCTTTGGGGATTGCTCATTAAGATTAGACGTGAATTTGAGCAAGTGATTAACGTTAGACCTGCAAAACAGCTGAATGGTATACGTTCACCGCTTGCTCAGCCAAAGGATTTCGACCTTCTAGTTGTCAGAGAAAACGGTGAAGGTGAATATAGTGAAATTGGAGGCCGTATTTATCAAGGGGAAGATCAGCTTGCTGTTCAAAATGCGGTGTTCTCAAGAAAAGGGACAGAGCGTGCGATGCGTTTTGCCTTTCAATTAGCAGAAAAAAGGCGAAAGCATGTGACGAGTGCAACAAAATCAAATGGCATCGTTCATACCATGCCTTTTTGGGATGAAGTGTTTCAAGACGTAGCAAAGGATTATCCAGAGGTGGCAGCAGACTCTCAGCACATTGATGCGCTCTCAGCCTTCTTTGTAACAAGACCAGAAAAATTCGATGTGATTGTGGCCAGTAATTTGTTTGGTGATATTTTGACAGATCTTGGGGCAGCCATTATGGGAAGTATTGGCGTAGCGCCTGCCGCCAACATCAATGTAAATGGCAAATACCCATCCATGTTTGAGCCTGTACACGGATCAGCTCCAGACATTGCGGGAAAAGGAATCGCCAACCCAATCGGTCAAATTTGGACCGCTAAACTGATGCTTGATCATTTCGGAGAAGAAGAGCTGGGTACGCACCTTCTCAGCACCATCGAATCAGTCACAGCAGACGGCTTTTTAACAGCGGACATCGGCGGACCCTATCAAACACAAGAAGTCACAAACGAAATCATCAAACGATTGAAGAAATAATCCGTCATTAGAACCGCATCTCCACGTCTGCTATAATAAAAGGATGGATAGAAGAAAGAGATGTGAAATCTAGTGTCAAAAACAGTTGTATTAGCAGAGAAACCTTCAGTAGGACGTGACCTTGCGCGTGTGCTGAAGTGTCATAAAAAAGGAAATGGTTTTTTAGAAGGAGATCAATACATTGTGACATGGGCGCTTGGCCATTTGGTCACACTGGCTGATCCAGAAGGCTACGGAAAAGAATTTCAATCCTGGCGTTTAGAGGATTTACCAATCATTCCAGAGCCGCTTAAGCTTGTGGTGATGAAAAAGACAGGCAAACAATTCCAAGCAGTGAAAGCACAGCTTGCGAGAAAAGATGTCAAAGACATTGTCATTGCAACAGATGCTGGACGTGAAGGGGAGCTTGTCGCAAGATGGATTCTTGAAAAAGCACATGTGAAAAAGCCCTTGAAACGACTATGGATCTCATCTGTCACGGACAAAGCCATTCAAGAAGGCTTCAAACGATTAAAAGACGGCAGAGAATACGATAACCTGTATCGCTCAGCAGTTGCACGTGCAGAAGCAGACTGGATTGTCGGCATCAACGCAACAAGAGCGCTGACAACCAAGTTCAATGCACAGCTTTCCTGCGGACGGGTACAAACACCAACGATTGCCATGATCGCCAAACGAGAAGAAGACATTCAGCAATTTCAGCCGAAGCCGTTCTATGGATTGACTGCACAAGTAGATGGACTGACTTTGACCTGGCAGGATGCCAAAACAAAGCAAAACCGTACCTTCCAAGAGAATGTGATCAAAGAGCGCTTGGCAGCATGCGAAGGAAAAACAGCAGTGGTTGATGCGTTGAAAAAAACAGCGAAAAAAGCTTTTGCGCCGGGCCTGTACGATCTGACTGAATTGCAGCGTGATGCGCATAAACGCTATGGCTTCTCAGCAAAAGAAACATTATCTACGCTTCAGCGATTGTATGAGCAGCATAAGCTCGTGACATATCCACGTACAGATTCAAGGTTTATTTCAGCGGATATCGTTCCCACATTAAAAGACCGATTAAAAGGAATGAACGTCAGACCATACGCGCAGCATGTGAACCGGATTTTACAATCAGGTGTAAAAGCGCACAAAGGCTTCGTCAATGATGCAAAAGTGTCAGATCACCATGCGATCATTCCAACCGAGGAAGAGCTGTATCCAGGTGCATTAAGTGATAAAGAGCGTAAATTATATGACCTTATTGCCAAACGATTCCTTGCGGTACTCATGAATCCTTTTGAGTACGAAGAAACAACGGTTATCGCCAAAATAGGCAGTGAAACGTTCACAGCAAAAGGGAAAATCGTGCAATCAGCTGGCTGGAAAGCCGTGTACGATAATTCCTATGAAGAAGAGGAATCAGCCGAGGTGGATCAACATTTGCCGCTGCTTTCAGAAGGACAGTCACTAGACGTACGACAGCTGAAAGAAACAAGAGGAGAAACGAAACCTCCTGCACGTTTTAATGAAGCGACCCTATTATCTGCCATGGAAAACCCAGCGGCATTTATGCAGAAAGAGGAAAAAGACTTAGTGAAAACCCTTGGTGAAACAGGTGGTCTAGGGACAGTAGCAACAAGAGCAGATATTATTGAAAAGCTGTTCAATAGCTTCCTAATCGAGAAAAAGGGCAAAGACATCTTCATCACATCGAAAGGAAAGCAGTTGCTCTCTTTAGTGCCTGAAGACTTAAAGTCTCCTGCGTTAACAGCGGAATGGGAACAAAAGCTTTCTAAAATCGCAAAAGGGCAATTGAAAGCTTCTCAATTCATGAGTGAAATGAAATTATATGCGAAACAAGCCGTATCTGAAATCAAACAGACGAACCAGACCTTTAAGCATGACAATGTCACTGGCACCCATTGCCCAGACTGCGGAAAACTCATGCTGAAAGTGAATGGAAAACATGGAACGATGCTTGTTTGCCAGGACCGGGAATGCGGCCATCGTAAAAATGTGGCGAAGAAAACAAACGCACGCTGCCCGAACTGTCATAGAAAGCTCGAGCTGCGCGGAGAAGGCGATGGCAAAATCTTTGCTTGTGTGTGCGGCCATAGAGAAAAACTGTCTGTCTTCGAAAAACGCAAATCTCAATCCAATCAAAAGAAAGCCAGTAAGCACGATGTGTCTAAATATTTGAAGAAACAAAAGAAAATGGAAGAACCAATTAATAATGCACTAGCTGAACAATTAAAGAAACTAAAATTAGATCAATAGTTGTGTAAAAACCCGTGCGGAAACGCATGGGTTTTTCAGTGTTCTCAAGCATATCGACATATTGTTTTTCTGAAAATGGGAATAAATATGCGAAAAGACTCGTAATTTGGTATAAAATATTTATTTAAATTTAAACAAAAACGCTCTATAATAAATCGTTAGATGCTTAGAGAACGGGGAGTTGAAAGGGGACACGAATGCATACACGCATATATCGTACAGCAATTGTTTTACTCATTGTCATTCTACTAGGCGGATGTACCTGGAAGCAGCAGAAAGAATCAGCTGATCCAGTATCGCCACAGCCTGTATTGCCTGGAGAATATTTTATCACTCACCACTTAATGACAGATCAAGGCTTGATTCGTACCTCTTTTGCAGAGCAGCACATCTACTTATCTGAATCACTCGGACTTTGGATGGATTATCTTGTTCGAAAAAAAGATCAAAATTTATTTGACCAACAGTTGGGTGTTCTACAAGATCAATTTTTACTAGACCATCATCTTCTCAGCTGGCAAATTGAATCTGAGCAAAAAAGTAAGGCCAATGCTTTAGTTGATGATTTACGTGTAGTGGCGGCACTTCAAAAGGCAAATCGTTTGTGGAAGAAGTCAGCGTATCAAACGACAGCAAAAGAAATCGCTCAAGCGTTAAAAGAAAAAAACATGTTCAAAGGCATATTGTCCGATTATTATGATGCATCAACAAATCGAACTTCACACACAATCACACTCTCTTATATAGACCCAAAAGCAATCAAAGAATTGGAATCCCTCCAAATATTCACGAAACAAATGACCAGTAACCAATTAGCCATTCTAAAACAAGCACCGAGAAAAAAAGGATTCTTTCCTAAATCCTATGACATAAAGAAAAAAACCTATTCGTTTGATCGAGAAATCAATATGATCGATCAACTCTATACGGCTCTATATGCCCATCATGCAAAGGTTAATACGTCTGCGATCATGAAATGGCTTAAAACGACTTTTAAACAAGAAGGAAAACTGTACGGGAGATATAAGCTGAGCACATTGCAGCCATCTGTGACGTATGAATCGCCTTCGGTATATGCACTTGTCCTATTGTATGCCCTTAAACAAAACGAGCTTGAATTTGCAAAGGCTGTTTATCACCGCATGAAAGAATTACAAACTCAAGATCCTCTCAAGCCTTATTACGGAGGATATATGAACGAAAAAGACACACACTCATTTGATAACTTATTGCCTCTGATTGCAGAAAGGGAGCTTCTAAATGAATCGGTTGTTCAGTAACACGTATCGCTTGTACTATTCTCTGCTCCTCACGTTTGCAGGCCTTATTTTGTTTATGGGCTATCTCAACGTACAAGATGCGGAGAGCTTTATGATCATCGCACTGACATTTGTCGTGTTAGGCTGCGGTATTTTATTTGGTATCCTACCAGCATTAATTTTCACCTTGCTTATTTTGTTCTTTATAGGAAGCGCCATGTTCTTTACAGAGCTTGGTCATGAAAATCCCCTTTTTTCAAATCAAACATTGCAAGATGTAGTGATTTGGGGCGTAGCACTTCTTTTTTTCGCTATTTCAGCGGGAAGCTTGCATGAACGGATCAAGATGCTGCGTCACACCATTGAACAACAAAAGCAGGCCATCAAACAATTTGTGGCGATTGATTCGACAACAGGATTTGACAATGCTGAGCGGATGAAGCTCGAATTGTCCGAGGAAATGAAACGGGCAGAACGGTACAAACAGCCATTTGTCTTTATTCTTCTTCATATGAATTACGCAGCGGAATTCAAATCGTTATATGGAGAAAAAGAAATGCAGCACCTATTTCAGCAATTAAGTCTCAAGATCCGCGAAAGCGTAAGAGAAACCGATAAGAAATTTCGATTATCCGAAGAGCGAATGGGCTTGCTGCTAACTCACACACCAGAAGAAAACGTGTCAGTTGTCCTTGATAAGCTAAAGAATAAACTGCAACCGCATGTCCTGTTAAACGGTCGTGAAGTGACCTTGACATTTCATGTCTGTCATTTAACAAGCAGCTCGGATTATCGAACGCCAGAGCAATTTTTAGAAGAACTAGAAAACGAGATGATGATGAATGAACTTTAATTCTTTGATGAAATGTTGTTTGATGATCGCGCTTTTTTCGATTCTTTCGTTGAAACACATGGCTTCAGCCGATGCTCTTGTCACGCAGCCAAATACCCTGATCGTTTATTCCACACAATCGGATGAAGTGACTGCAGCCGTTCATATGCTGGATCTACTCGCCGGTCATTTTTCCAAACAGACGACGATTGTATCCGATGAACATTTGGCTGAAAAGAGGATCAATGAATTTCAGCAAGTCATTTATCTCGGTGAAATAAAGAGAACCTTGCCAAAACAAACCATTCGTGCGTTGAACGAATCACAGCAATTCATCGCCATTGGATACAATGCGGAACAGCTTCGCCCATTCTCCAAGCTTACTTTTCACAAACAAGATCATACCAGTCAAATGAAACATACACATGATCAGACATACCGTCAGCTAGAGAGAAGTATCAATGCGTTAACGGTTCAAGGGGCAGACTTGCAAAATGAATTTCTAGTGAAGAAACGTCAATCTGATCTGCCATTTGTGATTCAAACAAAAGAAGGTGCGGCATATATCGGAATCTTAGATGTCGTGCAGCACAACAAGCTTCTTGCAGAAGTGCTAGAAAAATACATGCCAACTTCTGTGCAAATGACGACAAAATACTTAATGCTCGGGAACATCAGTCCAGCAAGTGACGAGAAGAAGCTGCTTGAACTTGGACAATACGTATCCGCACGGCATATTCCTTTTCAGATCGCAGTGACTCCTGTTTGGATGGATCGAGAAACAGGTGATGAAGTCACACTGAGTGACCGCCCGAAGCTCGTGAATGTGTTAAAACAATTGCAAGGCAATGGAGCGAGTATCATTCTTCATGGCTTTAGCCGTACGTATCGAACGGAGGAATCTGGTCAGATCTTTGAGTTCTGGGATGCAAAGTATGATCAGTCCATCACGTCAAATGATCCCAAAAAAACTGAGAAGAAACGGAGTAAAAGTCAGTTCCCAAATGAAAAAGACTTTAATGCTTATACCAGATCGAATCAGCAGCAAGAAACCGCCTATACAGAAGAAAAACTGACAAAGGGCATCGAGCTTCTTGCCCAGCAAGGTCTATATCCACTTGCATTCGAGGTGCCGCATGATACCATATCTCAACAAGGTTATGAAGTGATTTCAAGGCATGTGTCCAGTCTATTTGGACAGGTGCAGCTGTCAGACCGCACTTGGAAAACAGTCGGTGCACCGCCGCTGGTGACGTCTCCTGCCATGTTACATGGAATGACCCTATATCCTCAGCGACCAGTAGAGACAGCGTCTGACCAAGAATATTCAAATGTTTTAACTGAACAGACGATTCAATCCATGCAGCATCTTCAATCAGCCGCAATCGGACTGTCCTATGATGTAGAATCAGGAATAGCCGGATTACAGGAGCTGATAACACAGATGGAGGCAATCCCTTCTAGTGAATGGCTGGATTTAAAGAAAACAAAACAGACGGTCCAAACTGCACATGTAAAAATCCAAACATCAGGGAATGGACATATTCAAGTAGAGCAATCCGACATAGCCGAAACAAAAACAGTCAAACGAAGCGGCATAGAAAATATGCTGCGAATTCTTACAGTCGTGGTGATGCTATTCATTGCGGCATTTTCTTTATACACATTGTATTTAAGACTGACAATGAAAAAACGAATTTTTAAGGAGAGAAAATTAGGTGGCTGATGTCTTATTTTATCTTTCATTACTACTGATTTGGACTATGCTCCTATACCACATGTTTCTCATGCAGGGCGGCTTTCAGCATTACCTCACCTATGAAAAAGTGCTGCCTAAATGGACAAAACAAGGGAAAGAGCTGCCAACCGTCAGTATCCTGATTCCTGCTCATAATGAAGAAATTGTCATTCGGCAGACGTTAAAAGCGATGGTCCAGCTATCTTATCCTAAACACCTCCTTGAAATCATTGTGATTAATGACAATTCCTCTGATCGCACAGGAGATATTGTGCAATCATTCAGTGAGCAATATGATCATGTCCATATGGTTGAAACAAAGCCGCCATTTGCAGGGAAGGGAAAATCCACTGCACTGAATGAAGGCTTGAAGGCTTCGACAGGAGAAGTGATTTGCGTATACGATGCAGATAACATGCCGGAACAAAAGGCTGTCTATCATTTGGTTCTTGGGTTATTGAATGACCCAAAAGCAGGCGCTGTTGTCGGGAAATTCAGAGTGATCAATGCAGCCAAAAATTTGCTGACCAAATTTATTAATATTGAGACCATCTGCTTCCAATGGATGGCGCAGGGCGGGAGATGGAAGTGGTTTGGGATTGCGACAATACCAGGCACCAACTTCGCCATCCGCCGGCACATTTTAGAAGAACTCGGCGGCTGGGATGTCCAAGCTTTGGCCGAGGACACCGAATTAACGATCCGTGTGTATAACCTTGGATATGTGATTCGATTTTTCCCAGCTGCGATCACATGGGAACAAGAGCCTGAGACATGGAAGGTCTGGTGGCGGCAAAGAACGCGCTGGGCTAGAGGGAATCAATATGTTGTACTCAAATTTTTAAGGCAGTTTATGAAGCTGAAACGAAAACGAATGATTTTCGATTTGTTTTATTTCTTCTTTACGTATTTCTTATTTTTCTTCGGTGTTCTGCTCTCAAATGGCATCTTTATTGTGAACCTATTTGTTGACCTTCACTTATCTGTAGGGGCTGTCGCACTGATCCTGTGGGGATTAGCCTTCTTCCTCTTTCTAACAGAAGTGATGATTACATTAAGTATTGAGAAAACAGAGCTCACCAAACAAAACATTCTCATTGTGGTCCTCATGTACTTCACCTATTCTCAAGTATGGATTGCGCTTGTCGTGTACTCCTTATGTGTAGAGGTGAAGAGCCGATTATTGAAACAAGAAGTGAAATGGTACAAAACGGAGCGTTACGATCAACAACAAAAGAAAAGCGGGTGACAAATTGAAATCGGTCAAATGGATGATTTTTATATTAGCGCTATCCCTTGCTATTCAGCCTTTTTTCATGGCAAGTCAAGCAATGGCGCAATCCAATCGAGTACAAGTGAAAGACGATTGGGTTCGCTCATCAAAAGGAAGTCAAACAGAAACGCAACATCTATCAGAAGATGTGGTGACCTTGTATGGACAAGAAGACCGCACTGAATTTTCCTATCAAATGGAGAAAGAAAAAGTAGAGTCTAGCACTCTTACATTAAATATAGAGGCTTCACCATTACTCATTTCGCCATCGTCTTTCACAGTGATGATCGATGGAGAGATTGAAAAGACAATCCCTGTATCAGGGAAAAACCAAAAAAAATCGATTCAAATCAAATTGAACAAAGCGCAATTGAAAAAAGGATCTCATCAAATTCAGCTCGCATTTTATGGTGTGTTAAAAGAAGGTGTGTGTATCAACCAAGAGACACCTGCCAATTGGCTGAAAGTATATCCTGAAAGTGAGCTGGCGTTTAAAGGAGCTCAAACGAAAGACGTGACGTTAGACAGCTTCCCTTCACCTTTTATTCCATCAAGTGAGCAGAAAGAACAAACAGATATTGTGATTCCAAATACACCGGAAGCGGCTGAATTAGAAGCGGCTATGAAAATCTATCGTACGTTGAAAAACAAAGACCGTCTAGCAGACCTCAAACTCGTTCAAGAAAAGGACCTCAAGCAAATTGCGCATCCAACCATTGCTGTGGGAGCAAAAGGAAGCTGGAAAGGACGTATGAAATCGATCGAGCAAGCTGCGGGGATTAAAACAGAAAGCAATCAACTTACGTTAGCGGTGAGAACCCTGACAGCAAAGAAAAAAGAACAGCCCATTTTATTTGTCTCTGCTGAACAGCCAAGGACAATTGCTGAAAAAATCAGTGTCCTGACTCAACCTGAACTGACGGGTCAGCTCACTGGTACCGACCTGCTGCTGCAAAAGGTGACAGCTAATGCTTCTAAGCCATCGCATCATATTCGTTTAATAGATTTTGGCGGAGATGATGTCACAGTTGGAACCAAAAAGACGGCATCTGATCACTACTATTATCCGAAAGCATTAATCGCTCAACAAAAATCAGGTGCAAAACTAAATCTATCATTTAAAAAATCGGATCCAGCGAACAAAGCGGAACGTCTAACAGTGATGATCAATAACGAACCGCACGACATACCGTTAACAAAACTAGGAAACAAAGATGAGAATGGATTCTATCATGTGTCCATTCCAGTAGACTCGCAAGTACTTCAAAAGAACGAGTATGTGGACTTGCAATTTGTCACAACGGGTTTTAAAAGCATGGAATCGTGCAGACATACGGATGAAGAAGGCTGGATTTACATTGACAAGAACAGCTCTCTTCAAATACCAGAAGGAACAAATAGTGATACACCGGATTTAGCCGCATGGCCGCTTCCTTACACTTCAAAAACACAGCAAGGAAACACATTGATCATCATGCCAGATCAAATCAAGCAAGCAACGATCAATCAAATGGCGATGCTGACAGAATCATTTAGTCAGCCGGAAGCTGCTCAATATCATTTGATCAAAGCATCGAATGTGACAAATGAACAATTGAAAAAGAACTCTCTCATTTTCATCGGGGGCATCCAGACATTCTCTCTTTTAAAAGAAAAAGCAGACGATCTCATCGTTCCAGCGAAAAAGGGTCAATATGATGTATCCTCATTTGGCATGATCAACGAAACCACAGCTCGTATTGTATGGACGCAGCCATCTGTATGGAATAAAGAACAAACAATGACCGTTTTTGCAGGAATGACTGCAGCTGACGCTGATGTTTCAAATGATATGATACGTTTCCTTCAAACAAATACGGAGACCGCAACAGTTGCAATAGAAAGCAAAAACAAAGAGATGTTCTCTAATCACCAAACAGTCAGCAGCACAACAAATGATCTGAAAAAAGGTAAAAAGCAAGGCGGTGGTGAGTCTTGGATTTACTTTGCGTGTATCGCTGTACTGATCATTTTTGTGGTGATGATGATTGTTTATTTCGTACGAAAAAATCGCAAAAAAACTGAGTGATAAACGGTCAAAAGACCTTGAAAAAATCTCTTTACTTTGGTGTCAAACGGGAGTATGATCTCTTTTATAAAAGACCAATCGCTGAATCATTTCGATGAGCGGGGGAACCAATTGTGGTGGAAAGCACCACGTGGGGTGAATCCTTTTTAGGTAGGGCAAAGTCTCATGCGCCCGAATCCGTCAGCTAACCTCGTAAGCGTTAAAGAGAGCAAAGACCAACCTGTGATCTAAACAATAGGCACAGGGCATTCTATTGCCTCTGTGTCTTTTTGGCGATCCATCTTTTGTAATTTAAATCGTTTGACACTAAAGGAGCGGGCATCACATGTACAGTTTGATGAAGCGTATTTTAATTGGTAAACCATTAAAATCACAGGCAGCAGGAGAACAAAAACTATCAAAAATCAAAGCGTTGGCATTATTGTCATCAGACGCATTGTCATCAGTTGCATACGGTACAGAACAAATTTTAATTGTTCTTTCCGTGGTTAGTGCAGCAGCATTTTGGTACTCACTCCCGATTGCAGGTTGCGTATTAATTCTTTTAATGGCGTTAATTCTATCTTACCGCCAGATCATTTATGCTTATCCAGAAGGCGGAGGGGCATATGTTGTCTCTAGCAGAAACCTAGGTGAAAAACCAGGATTGATCGCTGGTGGATCATTGCTTGTAGACTATATTTTGACTGTAGCAGTGAGCATATCAGCGGGTACTGATGCCATCACATCGGCTTTTCCAGCACTATATCCATATCATGTCTTGATCTCAATTGTATTGGTCATCGTGATTATGGTGCTCAACCTTCGTGGATTGACAGAATCGGCATCTATTTTGGCTTATCCTGTCTACTTGTTTGTATTTTCACTCCTTATATTAATTGGAGTCGGCGGATTTAAATTGTTAACAGGCGGCGTACCGCCAGCACCTGAGCATGCAGCGGTAGGCACACACGTACAAGGCATTACATTATTTCTGTTATTAAAAGCTTTTTCATCTGGCTGTTCTGCTCTGACTGGAGTAGAAGCCATTTCAAATACCATTCCATCCTTTAAAAAACCAGCTGCTCAAAATGCAGCAAGAACATTATTGATGATGGGTGGATTACTAGCCGTTTTATTTGTGGGAGTCACATTGCTTGCGTTTGGTTTCGGCATCTCGCCAAAGCCAGAAGAAACGGTTGTATCACAAATTGCATCAGACACTTTTGGACGTACGTTTTTCTATTACGTGATTCAGGCTGTCACAGCGCTAATCTTAATATTAGCGGCAAATACCGGCTTTTCAGCCTTTCCTTTATTGGCTGTCAATTTAGCAAAGGATAAATATATGCCGCGTATGTTTACTGTAAGAGGAGATCGGCTTGGTTACTCCAATGGCATTATCTTTTTAGGCGTAGCCTCTATGCTGCTCATTTGGTTGTTTGATGGGAAAACAGAACACCTCATCCCGCTATATGCTGTCGGTGTGTTCATTCCATTTACCCTGTCGCAGACCGGCATGTGTGTGAAGTGGATTCGAGAAAAACCGCAGGGCTGGAAAACGAAAATGCCAATCAATATAGTCGGAGCACTGATTTCTTTTACAGTTTTCATGATACTCATTTTGACCAAGTTCCATCTCGTATGGCCAGTATTTGTTTTCATGCCTATTGTTCTATTTATCTTTCATTCCATTAAAAAGCATTACCTGTCTGTTGGAGAACAACTGCGTTTATTGAATGAAACAGAGCCTGTTGAGATTAAAGGGAATGTGGTCATCGTACCGATAGCAGGTGTAACACGTGTCGTCGAACAATCTGTCCAATATGCAAGGTCTTTGTCAGATCAAGTCATAGCGGTTCATGTATCCTTTGATAAAGAAAAGGATAAGAAAATTGAAGAGGATTGGGAAAAACTAAACAGCGGTGTACGGCTTGTGATGCTGCATTCTTCCTATCGAAGTCTCATTCACCCGCTTGATAAATTTCTTGAAACCATTGAGGCAAAAGCAAATGCGCATCAATATAAAGTGATGGTGCTCGTGCCTCAATTTATCCCGAAAAAAAGATGGCACACCATTTTGCATAATCAATCTGCCTTTTTATTAAGATTCCGCCTATTATGGAAGCGTGATATTGTGGTGGCGACCCTTCCATATCATTTTAAAAAGTAGCAAAAGCAAGTTGAAACGTTTGATCAAAAGGATGCGGTGGTATGGAGTAAGAAAAAAGGAGTTTTCTCACATGCCGCAAAGAACCGCAGGAAAAGAAGTAACAGCGCTACTGGAAGAGTGGGGCGTGAAACATATTTATGGAATGCCCGGCGACAGCATAAACGAATTGATTGAAGAACTTAGACATGAATCAAGCCAAATACAATTTATACAAACGAGACATGAAGAAGTGGCAGCACTTTCAGCGGCGGCTGATGCCAAACTAACAGGTAAACTCGGTGTCTGCTTATCAATCGCTGGACCGGGTGCTGTCCACTTATTAAATGGACTATATGATGCAAAAGCAGATGGTGCACCAGTTTTAGCAATTGCAGGACAGGTTGCTTCGGCCGAAGTAGGCAGAGACACATTCCAAGAAATCAAATTAGAGCGGATGTTTGATGATGTCGCTGTCTTTAATCAGCAGGTACAGACGGCAGAAGCGCTGCCTGACTTATTGAATCAAGCCATCAAAGCAGCTTATACCCATAAAGGTGTGGCAGTTCTCACCGTATCGGATGACTTATTTTCTCAAAAAATTAAGCGTAAACCCGTTTATACATCTCCTCTTTATGTTGAGGGAGAAGTACGGCCAAAGAAAGATCAACTGCTAAAGGCAGCTCAGCTGATTAACAATGCGAAGAAGCCAGTCATCTTAGCAGGTAAAGGATTAAGACATGCAAAAGAAGAGCTTCTTTCATTTGCAGAAAAGGCAGCTGCTCCTATCGTCATCACACTCCCTGCAAAAGGGGTTGTGCCAGACAGGCATCCATACTTTTTAGGTAACCTAGGTCAAATTGGAACGAAGCCGGCATATGAAGCGATGGAAGAATGTGATCTCTTAATTATGCTTGGAACCTCCTTTCCATATAGAGACTACTTACCAGAGGACACGCCAGCCATTCAACTGGATATTAAACCAGATCAAATCGGTAAAAGATATCCGGTAGATGTGGGAATCGTGAGCGACAGCAAGAGTGGTTTGCATGAACTGACTTCCTACATTGAATATAAAGAGCAGCGTGGTTTTCTTGAAGCTTGTACAGAGCATATGATGAAGTGGCGAGAAGAAATGGATAAGGAAAAATCCGTTGCTACTTCACCGATTAAACCACAGCAAGTCATTGCTAGATTAGAAGAAGCAGTCGAAGACGACGCTATTCTTTCAGTTGATGTTGGTAATGTGACGGTCTGGATGGCACGTCATTTCGAAATGAAACAGCAGGATTTCATTATCTCCAGCTGGCTTGCCACAATGGGCTGTGGTTTACCTGGTGCGATTTCGGCTAAGTTAAATGAACCGAACCGACAAGCCATTGCTGTCTGTGGTGATGGAGGCTTCACAATGGTCATGCAAGACTTTGTGACAGCTGTAAAATATAAGCTGCCGATCGTTGTCGTGATCTTAAACAACAACAACCTGGGAATGATTGAATATGAACAACAGGTAAAAGGAAACATCAATTATGGTATAGAGCTAGAGGATATTGATTTTGCTAAGTTTGCAGAAGCATGTGGCGGCAAAGGAATCTCCGTGTCATCACATGAAGAACTAGCTCCAGCCTTTGATACAGCCCTTCAATCGGATAAACCAGTCATTATTGATGTCACTGTCGCCAATGAACCCCCGTTACCTGGAAAAATCACGTACACCCAAGCAGCAGGCTTCAGTAAATATTTATTGAAAAAATTCTTTGAAAAAGGTGAGCTGGATATCCCTCCACTCAAGAAAAGCCTCAAACGCTTTTTCTAAACACAAGGTAGTCGGTCTTCTGAAAAGAAGGCTGACTTTTTTTGTGATGATTAGGGAAATCATTTCAATTGTCACTTGCCTTCATCTCTATTAAAATATTTGGAAATTAATTTTGTAACTTAAAGCCTATTTTTCCAATTCGATGAGAAAGGTAAAATAGACTTTATGATCAATAATGGAGGGAGTGACTTCTTCTGGGCAAGATACTTGATGCAAAAGCACTAACAAGTGCCATGGACGCAAGGGTAAAACACTACCAGGAACTCCGCGAACAAATGGTAGATTTAAAAAAAGCATTACAAGGTGTTTCTAATCTTGGTGACGACTTCACTGGGAAAGGTGCCGATAACATTAAAAGCTTCTACAAAGAGCTCGCTGGAAATGTAGATATGTTTATCAGCTTCATTGATAAGCAAAAAGCCTTTCATGAAGGTGTTTCTGGGACACTCGATGATACAAACTTTGGCGGCGATACCTTCGTAGAAGAACACTTTTTAGACAACGCTGTACATATGGGCATCAAAAATGCCAAAAGCATTGTAAAGGATCAAAAAAAGGCACTCAAAACGATTTTTCAAGACATCGACGACCTCATTTCTCTAGAGGTATTTGATAGTCAAAGCTTTGATGAAAAGATTGCAGATGCGGAAGACGAGCGAAAAAAGACAGTAAAAGACCTAAGAGAGTTTGATCAAAATTTAAAAGATGAATATGCTTTGTCAGAGACGGAGCAGCAAGCTACAATGGCATTGTACGCAGAAATGATGAATGCGACAAATGACGGAAAATCCATTTCGCCGATGAATTTCGACAAGAAAGCGTATCAAAATAGCAAAATCTACAAGGCAAAAAGCGATATTGAGAAGCAAACTGCTGAATATCTCAAAATTAAAAAAGAACAAGAAGAAGCTAGAGAAATCGTAAAGGAACAAGAAGCCCTCGCCAACCGTTCTTGGTATGAAAAAGCACTCGACTATGGCGGAAATATCGTGAATGAACTGACTGGCGTGAACGATGCAAAACGCGCCGCAACAGGCGTTGACCCGATCACAGGCGAAGAGCTCACCGCAGGTCAGCGAGTCGCCGCAGGCGGAATGGCAGCCGCGGGTTATATCCCAATCGTCGGCTGGGCAGGCCGTATTTTCAAAGGTGGTAAAGCCGTCTATAAAACGACTCAAGCCACATCAGCCGCAGTCAGGGCAGTCGACGTCTACAAGACATCGCAAAAATCCTTTGACGCCTTAAAAACCTCTCAAAAAGGCTTATATGGTCTCACCGCAACAAACGGCTTCAGTGAAGCGATTACTGGGCGAGACATGTTTGGAAATAAGGTCTCGAAAGAACAGCAGGAAGCGAGTATGAACGCGGCGCTTGGAATGCTTTTGCCGTTTGGGGCGAAAGGGTTTCATGGGAAGATGGGGATTAAGAGAACAAGTGGTTTAAATAAAATACCTGAAAATAGCATTAATCATTCTAATAAAGGAGATTTCACAACAAACCCTAAAACAGGTGATATTTCAAAAATGAAGGGTGGAGGACACGGACAAAGCAACATAAAATTCTTACAAGAAAATAATATAGAATATAATATAAATAAAGTATATGAGAACGGTGTTAGGGTAGGGAATGTACCTGGTCATAAGGTGAAAGCAAAACGGACAGGCTCCAACCAATCTTGGTTCCCAGAAAACTGGACAGAATCTGATATTGCGGCAGCTGGTGCCAAAATTGTTAAATCACCTGATTTTTCAAAAGTGGAAAACGGAGTGACTATTTTTGGTGAGTATAAAGGTGTAAGGGTTGGAGTTATTAAAACCAATGGGGAAGTAGGAACTATTTTTCCTGATGCTACAAAACAACCTTAATATGGAGGAACAATATGGATATTGAGAATGCATTAAAGATAGTATTAGATAAAAGAAAAAAATTAGATTTAAATGATGATTATGGTATACAGAAAAGTTGGGATGAAATAATAGAAATTCTTGGGGAAAACGAAGAGAGAACGCTAGAATATTTAGATCGTTGCAGTAAAGAAGATTTATATTGGATAAGTGAAGTGTTTGAAGACATATCAGAAATTTTACAAAGTAAGGAATTAATTAAATGTTTGCGTAAATTGGATGAAAAATATCCTGAATTAGAGATGACACAAGATATTGATCTAGCAGAAAGCTATATTGAAGATTAATTTTTAAATAACTAGAGAGCTTAGATAAAACGATGAATTAAGGTTCATCGTTTTATTAATGATAATAATTTCAGGCATGTAAAGATTGATATGATAAAAGAATAAAGTGGTTTTGTTTCTTTTTTTGAAAGCAAAGGAGGAGAAAAAAATGAGTGATTATCATAGATGGTAAATTAAAAAGTATGTTAGATATTATTATTGAAAAAGAAGATGCTTACAATCAATATACGGAATTAATAAAGGATTTGATGTTTTCAGGCATTCAGCAATACATTCAGAAATATAATAAGCCGGAATGAAACTCTGACCTTGATTTTTCTAATAGAACCA
Organism: Bacillus sp. FSL R5-0431; assembly: GCF_038002985.1. Lineage (NCBI taxonomy): Bacteria > Bacillati > Bacillota > Bacilli > Caryophanales > Bacillaceae > Bacillus > Bacillus sp. FSL R5-0431. Next base: position 475,473 of record NZ_JBBOOG010000001.1, read on the forward strand.
AGGTTTTTTAAACTGCAATTGCACTTGCAAAACAAATCACTCCACACATAATTGGAAATCATATGTTAAACTAATCCAACCACCACAAAAAAGGAGAAAAAACCATGCTATGGATCCTCACACAAAACCAACAAACTCTAATTCATGTACAAGAAGTCTCAGTAAGCGGCAAAAAAATTGAAGGGATGATCTTGGGAAGTACTTCTTGGGCAAAGATGCTCGGCAAGTATGACTCAAATGATCGCGCAGCAGAGATTCTTCAAGACATGATGAAGACGATTGAAGAACATCCAAATGCTACGATGACATACCGAATGCCACTTCAATAAAAAAGAAACCACCTTTTCATCGTGAAAAGGTGGTTTTTGTTTAGGATGTTGTTTTTCCAAAGGCTAAGAATAAAGGGATGCCTGTGCCGACAAGGGTTGTGGCAAATAGGAACATACCGCAAATAAATAGAAAATGGCTGGCTGAAAAGACGAGTGCCAGAATGAGAAAAACGATGCTGAGTCCTACCATGCTATAGGATGGGACAAAGCGGCGTTTGTAGGTGGCTTTCTTTGTTAGGAATGAGAAGAAAATACCAAATACCAAAGGGACAATCCATAAGTAAAATAAAATAATAAGAGACATACATCATACCTCGATTTTTCCTTCTATTTTATCAGATGCCGATCACAACGGATACTACAAAGCTTCACTTTGTAAAATAATTCATGCAATCGACACAATTAAGTAGGCTGATTCATCGAATGCGTTTTTTGTTTCATATATTCAGGCTGTAAAAGGGCGTACACACAATGATCGGTAAAGCGATTGCCCAGCCATTCACATTGCCTTAATATTCCCTCAAGCGAAAAGAATAATCTCTCTGCAATGCGTCTGCTTTTCTGATTGTCGACAGCAGCCCTAATCTCAATACGGTGCAGTCCGCACTCTTCAAATAAATAGCGAATGACCGCTTTGCAGGCTTTTGTCATGATGCCTTTTCCTTGATAGCCTTCTCCGAGCCAATAGCCGATTGAAACGGTTCTATTGATCCAATGAATTTGATGGGTGCCAATGATGCCGACGAGCTCTCCATGTGACCAGATGCCCGCTTGAAAACCGTTGTTCTGCATCGCTTGCTGCATGGCGCCTTGGATAAACGCCATACTGTCTTCCTCTGTCTGCGTTGAATCCACCCAAAGCATCCATTCACGTAAATGCTCTCTCGACCGCTGAATGAGCAAATACAGACTTCTTGCGTCTCTTGGCTCAAGCAGCCGCATGGATATCTCTTGATCCTGATAAACAAACATGAACCCACATCCTCTCAGGGGAATTCTACCATAACCAAATGGAAAGAAAAAGACAGCTCAACACTGTCTTTTACATAAACGTATCTACAATTAAGAAAAGATTAAGTGCTACAACAAGAGCTGCTATCACCCAAGATATTCCTGTCACCCAGCGGGCATTCGTTAATTCGCCCATAATTCGCTTTTTACTTGTAAATAAAATGAGCGGAATTAAAGCAAAGGCAATACCAAAGGATAAGACGACCTGACTCATCACAAGCGCGGAGGTCGGGTTCACCCCAGATGCAATGATCGCAATAGGGGGAATGATGGTAATCAGCCGGCGGACATATAGCGGGATTCGGTATTGAATAAAGCCCTGCATAATGATATCGCCTGACAGTGTACCAACAGAAGAGCTGGATAGTCCGGCTACAAGCAGACCTACACCAAATAAGATGGCCGATACAGGCCCTGCGAGTGTACCAAAATGCTGAAACGCAACATCCAGATCTTCAACAAAGAGACCATTTTTATAAAATAAAGCGGCTGCCACAATCAACATGCTGGCATTGATGGCCCCGGCGACTATCATCGCAATGAGGATATCTAAAAACTCAAAGCGGAAAATCTGCTTTTTCTCCTTTTCCGTTCTGCCGACGACTCTTCTTTGGGTTAAAGCTGAATGTAAGTAGATTGCGTGAGGCATCACAGTGGCACCTAAAATTCCAGCTGCAAGCAGCACGCTGTCTGCGCCATCAAATTTTGGAATGAAAAGTCCGCCAGCGACACTTGCGATATCTGGTTTGGCGACAAAGGTTTGCACAGCGAAAGCGATCACGACAACGAACAGCATGCCTGTAATACCTGCTTCTAATGCTCGATAGCCTCGTCTTTGCAGCTCTAATATCGCAAATGAACCGATAGCGGCGATAATAGATGCTTCAAGCAGAGGGATTCGAAAAAGCAAGTATAAACCAAGTGCCGCCCCGATAAACTCAGCTAAATCCGTGGCAATAATGACGAGCTCTCCCTGAATCCATAAACCGATTGAAACGGGTTTTGGAAACTCTTCACGTGCGATTTCAGGTAAGTTTTTACCTGTCGCGATTCCAAGCTTTGCGGATAAGGACTGGATGAGCAAAGCCATGAGATTTGATATGAGAATGACCCATAAAAGGAGATATCCGTATTTGGAGCCAGCCGCAATGTTGGTGGCGAAATTTCCTGGATCAATATATGCAATGGCTGCGATAAAAGCAGGGCCGAGAAAAGGAAGGAGCCTTCTAAATCCTTTGACCTTTCCTTCAAGTGCACGTTCAGCTGCCGCTGACATGTGTGCCTGTGCCTCGATGTATTTGTTTGTCATATGTCATCACCTAGATTCTACAAAGTTTTGCTTGGGCACAAAAAGTTTCCTTGATGCAATTTTTAATCATCATATGCCCATCTTCATGAAAAGTCAACTATCTGAACTAATAGGTTTGTTTATCATATGTAAGTGAAAAAAATAGATACCTTGTCAATCCATCACATAAAAAACACCGCCTCTTAGACGGTGTCCCTACTGCTTCCTCTGTTATTCGTTTTTTTTAAGATACCCTTGATCCCACACTACGGAAGATCAGGCTTAAGATAATGACAAAGATCGCTGCTCCTAAGATTGCTGGAAAGATCGCAAAGCCTGCCAGACTAGGACCCCACGTTCCAAGTAATCCATGACCAATCCAAGCACCTGCAAGCCCGGCAATCATTGAACCGATCCATCCTCCTGGTACACTACCTCCAGCGAGTGCACTGCCAATAAGGCCGATGACAATCGCCACAACTAATGAAATCAGAAATCCTAACATGTTGATCACTCCTCTTTTTGTTTGTGTATTAAGCAATAACCGTTTTGAAAAAGTTTCAAACCTTTCGAAACCGCTTCAATGTTCTATACGTATGATGGACAAGGATTGTGTATAATAACAAACAAATACTTGAGCGGCATCTAAGGAGGCAAATGGCATGGAGGAAAAAGAGTGGCTAAAAGCACAATTAAAGGAGATTGAACAGTGGGAGAAAGACCAGCAAAAGGTATGGTTTTGGGAGAAACTCAGCCGCCTTCCATTTCAAATGCTGGACAAGCTGACGCCTGCCTTTATTCAGAAAAAAATCGGTGTGCTGCTTGATGAAATGGGGCATTACATTCAATCAGGCGGTGCCTATTTGACATCAGAAAAAGGCATCATCCATCAATTTCAAAAGAAATGTGCTGATGATTCCATTCAGCGCATAGAAGATATTGAAAAAGCTCCTATTGAAATCATGGATGCCATTAGTGAACATATGGGGAAAAACAGGACGAACCTCGCCACGGTACAAGGTGCGACAACTGGTGTCGGCGGTATGTTTACGCTGGCAGCAGATATTCCTGCGGTACTGGGGCTCTCCCTTAAAACATTACAGGATATTGCCGTCACCTATGGCTATGATCCTAAAAACAAGGAAGAGCGGGTCTTCATCATAAAATGCTTACAGCTGAACTCTGCTGATGTGGTGGGGAAGAAATCTATATTAAAAGAGCTGAGGAGCTATCAAGCTTCAGAAGGAAAGCACGAAAACATGATTTCCCAAATCCAAGGGTGGCGTGAAGTGGTGTATAATTACCGGGATTCGTTTGGCTGGAAGAAGCTGTTTCAGCTTGTTCCCATAGCAGGCATTTTGTTTGGCGCAGTTTCCAACCGCTCACAACTAAAAGGTATTGCCGAAACAGGCATGATGCAATACCGAAAGCGAAGAATTGTCACAAGATTAGAAGAGCTCACGCAGCAAGAACAGAGTGAATCTGGTGCATAAAAAATCCCTTTCTCAAAGGGATTTTTTATTTGGTCTCATCCTCATCTTGAAAAGCATGGATAGGAGAATGTTCATAACGCGCACGCAGCTCGCGAATCTGCTTGATTAGGGTGGAACTAATGGTTTTTTCGGCTTCCTCATACAAAGGATCGAGGGCTTTCACCCATTTTTGTCTTTCTGCTGGCGTCAATTCATGAATGGCAATCGGCGATTCCCGTTTAATGTCCTCTAGCTGATCTTTGTTCATCTGTTCTGCATGTTTTTCATTCCAAGCTGTTGTTTCTTCCATGGCTTCAAGTAAAATTCGTTTCGTTTCAGGTGTCTGGCGTTCAAAGAAGGATTGATCTGTTAAGACCACATAGCCCAAATACCCGTGATTACTGATCGTCATATAGTCTTGTATATGATAGAATTTTTTTGAATAAATATTTGAAATGGTATTTTCTTCACCGTCTACTTTTTTTGTCTCTAATAGCTGGAACGTTGAATTAAACGATTCCTGATAGGGCTTTGCGCCAAGAAGTTTGAATTGTTTTTCAATCATATCGCTTTGCATAATGCGGAGAGATTGGTTTTTTAAATCACCAGGCTGTTTGATTGGCCCTTTATTAGAGGTGATTTGCTTAAAGCCATTTGTCCAATAGGCCATTCCCTTTAGCCCGTCTTTTTGCAGGGTGCCAAACAATCTTTGTCCAATTGCACCGTGTAGGCCTTCTTGAACCGCATCATAATTAGAAAAAGCAAAGGGAAGGTCAAGAGCCAGCCACTCAGGGGACAGCATGCCGAGCTTCGAGGTAGACGGGGAGATAAATTGAACTTGATTCTCTTTGAGTGCATTAATTTCTTCTATATCAGAATAAAGACTCCCGTTGGAGAAAATTTGAATGCTGATCTTCCCATCAGATTTTTCGTGCACAAGCTCAGCAAATTTCTTTGCGGCAAGTCCTTTTGGTGTATTATCTGCCACGACATGGCTAAATTTGAACACAAGCTGATCCTTCAGCCCTGTCTGTTCATCATCAAAGGTCGTCGCTGATTTTGGCATCATATGATAAAAACCAAAGTATAAAGCGGTTACAAAACCGATTATGAGCAATAGTGTATAGGCGAGTAAATTCTTCATGCGTCCGATCCCCCTTATGTCAAGCATACTTGACCGAGGAAGAATTCGTAAAGATACAGGTGGAAAAATGATGAGAAATCGATTGAAATTACAACAATTATCTATTAGATGGAAGCTCACCATCCTCACATATTTCGTTGTCATTTTCGCCCTTTTAATCGGAGGAATTGTCCTTGTTGGGGGAATCCAGCAAACAGAGGAACGAGAGCTTCGAAAAAGGCTCATGAACACGGCGAGAACAGTGGCTGAGATGAATGAGGTGAAGCAGGCGTTAGCTGATCAAACAAAGGAACGTAACCGATTACAGCATGCCATCGAAGAGATTCGGATTATTCAAGATGCTGACTACATTGTCGTCATGGATATGGATCATGTGAGATTAACGCATCCAGTAAAAACAAGGATTGGTCAGCGCTCGGAGGGGACAGATGAAGAGCCTGCTTTTGCAGAGCATATTTATTTCTCAGAAGCAGAGGGAGAGCTTGGGACAGCCATCAGAGCCTTTTATCCAGTGAAGGATGATCAATTTAATCAAACAGGGGTTGTCCTTGTAGGGAGAACGCTGCCAAGTATGATCGATATATTAGGAGAAATGAAGCGGGATATCCTCATGATCCTTCTGCTGACGCTCAGCTTTGGGCTTGTAGGCTCATTTTTGCTCGCCCGTCATATTAAACAGCAAATGTTTAAGCTGGAGCCGCATGAGATTGTCAGAATGCTAGAGGAGCGCACCGCAACCTTTCACTCTATTAATGAAGGGGTCATCGCCATTGATAATCAGCACATGATCACCATTTTTAATGAAAAGGCGAAGCAAATTTTTGGTGTGACAGGGGATGTCGTAGGCCGGAATATTTGGGATGTGCTGTCTGACACAAGACTCCCTGAGATTATTGATCGCGCTGAACCCGTTTACAATGAAGAAATTCATATGAGCGGAAAGCGGATTATGAGCAGCCGGATTCCGATTGTCATGAAAAAGAAAATTATCGGAGCGGTCGCCATTTTTCAGGACCGGACAGAAGCGGCAAAATTAGCAGAGGAGTTAACCGGAGTCAAGAACTTTGTTGACGGTCTGCGGGTGCAAAACCATGAGCATATGAACAAGCTTCATACGATTGCCGGGCTGATTCAGCTTGGTAAACCCGATCAGGCGCTCGATCTAGCCTTTCAAACGACGGAAGAACAGGAACATGTGATGGACTTTCTTCACCGCGTCATTCAGCATGATGCCGTTGCGGGATTATTGATGAGCAAAATCAGAAGGGGCAAGGAGCTAGGCATAAAGGTCGAAGTAGACGAACATAGCTGTCTGCGTGATTTCCCTGAGCGTCTAGATCAACATGATATGACGAAGCTGCTTGGCAATCTGATCGAGAACGCCTTTGCCTCGTATGATACTGTAGAAAGAGATACAAAATGCATTTCTATTAGTATTGATCAAACCGAGGATATCCTCGCGATGTTAATTGAAGACAATGGCTCCGGGATTGAAGAGGAAATGATTCCTTATATTTTCGATAAAGGTTTCACACACGGCAAAGAAGGCGGAACAGGCTATGGCCTGTATATTGTAAAAACGATTATCGACAAAGGAATGGGAAATGTAGAAGTCACATCAAGCATCGGCATTGGTACCACCTTCTCAATCGAATTCCCAATGACAATAGAGGAGAGAGACAGATGACTCAGATTAAGGTGCTATTAATTGAAGATGACCCGATGGTGCAAGAAGTGAATAAAGAGTTCATTAAGAGTGTTCCTGGCTTTCAAGTTGCGGCAGTCGCAGGTAATGGGGAGCAGGGCATCCAGCTGATCAAAGATATTCGTCCAGACCTTGTTGTCCTCGATGTATATATGCCAAAAAAAGATGGCGTGAAGACGCTTCAAGACATTAGAAAGCAAAAGATACAGGTGGATGTGATCGTTATTTCTGCGGCAAAGGACAAAGAGACCATTGGCATCATGCTTCAAAATGGTGCACGAGATTATATCATCAAGCCGTTTAAGTTCGAACGTATGAAAGAATCACTTGAAAACTATAAAGCGTTTAAATCTAAAATTCGCACAGCAGCAGAATTTTCTCAGGAGATGCTGGATGATATCATACGAAAGCCTGCTGTTAAGCAGGAGGATACTTGGCTCCCTAAGGGGCTGAATGTGCATACGATGAATGAAATTAAAGCCTATATGGGCTTGCAGGAAGGCCCGCAGTCTGCAGAGGAAGTTGCCAATGCACTCGGCATTGCCCGTGTCACGGCACGCCGGTATTTAGACTTCTTAGTGAAAGAAGGCGAGCTGAAATTAGATATGCAATATGGCGGGGTTGGCCGGCCTGTCAATAAATATATCGTACATTCTGACTAAGAGACCAAAAAGACCAAAATGTACGATATGTTCATAAGCTTCACAGCCTTTGATGAAATCGCTATCATTTATCTACAGATAATAGTTAAGCGTTTACATCACAGGGTGAGGGAGTTGATTTTTTATGAAGAGGCTTTTGAAGAACCTGACATTTCAGGTGATTGCAGCTGTCATTATCGGAATCATTGTCGGGATGGTTTGGCCAAACGTCGGAAAAGAAATGAAGCCGCTGGGTGACACCTTTATCAATGCCGTTAAAATGGTCATCGCGCCAATCATTTTCTTAACCATTGTTCTTGGTATTGCCAAGATGGGGGATATGAAAAAGGTTGGAAAAGTTGGGGGAAAAGCATTTATTTATTTTGAAGTCGTCACGACGCTTGCTTTGGTCATCGGTCTTTTTGTGGTAAATATCATGAAGCCGGGTGCAGGTCTGGACTATAGCAAGCTTGAAAAAGGGGACGTTTCACAGTATACCCAAAACGGGGGACAGGGTATCGACTGGATGGAATTTGTCACACACATCGTGCCTTCTAACATGGTAGACGCCTTTGCAAAGGGTGATATTTTACAGGTCTTATTCTTCTCTATTTTATTCGGTGTTGCACTCGCTGCACTTGGCGAGAAGGGGAAAGGCATCATCGAATGGCTCGATAAGCTGTCACTTGTTTTCTTTAAAATCATTGGATATATCATGCGTGCTGCGCCGCTCGGTGCATTTGGGGCAATGGCTTATACGATCGGACACTTTGGTTTGGCATCGATTAAACCGCTCGCAAGTCTGATGCTCTCCGTTTATATGACCATGTTCCTGTTCATCTTCGTTGTGCTGAACATCATTTGTAAAATGTATGGCTTCAGCCTGTTCGGTTACCTGCGATTTATCAAGGATGAAATTTTAATTGTTCTTGGCACAAGCTCATCAGAATCCGTGCTGCCAAGAATGATGGATAAAATGGAACGCTACGGGTGCTCTAAGTCTGTGGTTGGTCTTGTCATCCCCACAGGGTATTCCTTTAACTTAGATGGAACCTCAATCTACTTATCGATGGCTGTGGTCTTCTTGGCACAAGTGTTTGGTGTAGACTTGTCCATCGGTCAGCAGATCACCATCATCCTTGTCCTGATGCTCACATCAAAGGGAGCGGCTGGGGTGACAGGAAGCGGATTTATCGTGCTGGCTTCTACACTCGCTGCACTACAGGTCATTCCGCTGGAGGGGCTTGCACTGCTTCTAGGTGTAGATCGATTCATGAGCGAAGGAAGAGCCATTACAAATCTTATTGGAAATGGAATTGCAACAATCGTTGTTGCGAAAAGTGAAGGTGAATTTGACGAAGCGAAGAGCAAAACAGCACTTCAAGAAATGCGCAATATGAAGCAGGCTGTATAGTATAAAAACAACCTAAAAACCGAAACCTTATGTTCTACATGGGGTTCGGTTTTTTCTTGTGTGAAAAAGAAAAAACATTAAAGCTTGATAAATTTAGGACGAATCGTAAGACCTTATTGACCTTTTATTATATAATTTACAGAAAGATCCGATATAATGTATATCAGATCCGATGAAAAATAGACTTTAGTCCTGGCAGGTGTGTAACGTAATGGCGGCATTTTTTAAATTGTTCGAAAAACCCGGTGTTAAGCGGTTTTCTGTATTTGTAGTATTAGCCACAGCCTTATATCTATTAAGAGGAATGATGAATTTAATTCTCTTGACCTTCATATTCACCTTTTTGATGAATCGGTTAGAAGAGGTCATTAGAGGTTTTTTAAGTCACTTCCTGAAAATAGGACAGAAATCGGTTATCACCATTTTGTATATTCTTTTGGCTGGTGGATTGACGTTTGGCGGATTCGTTTTTGTGCCAATTATCGCCAAACAGGTGGAGCAGCTATTTCATTTAGGAAAGAAAATTGCAGATCATCCACAAGATTTACCCTTCTTTGATGTCATCACCAACGTATTCGGAGATTTTAAAATATCAGCTTACTTTGAGAAAGGGTTTAATTTCCTCTATACATACTTAACAGATTTCAGCACGTTCAGTATCCAGGTCATTATGTCCTTAATATTAAGCATGTTCTTCCTGTTCGAAAAGGAACGCCTCATTCAATTCATGAACAAGTTCAAAACGAGTAAAATCTCTGTGTTCTATCATGAAATAGCCTTCTTTGGACGTAAATTTTCCAGAACGTTTGGAAAGGTACTCGAAGCACAGTTTATTATTGCAACCGTTAACTGTGTCTTAACAACCATTGCGCTAGGCATTATGGGATTCCCGCAATTATTTGGATTAGCGGTCATGGTCTTTTTGCTAGGCTTAATCCCAGTAGCGGGTGTGGTCATCTCACTTATTCCACTCAGCATCATTGCGTATACCCTTGGAGGCGGCATGTATGTCCTTTATATTGTGCTGGTGATCGTCATCATCCATGCCATTGAAGCCTACTTCTTAAACCCGAAGCTCATGTCAGCAAAAACAGAACTCCCTATTTTCTTCACATTTATTGTGCTGATCTTCTCTGAACACTACATCGGGATTTGGGGACTCATTATTGGTATACCAATCTTTGTGTTTATCCTAGATATTTTGGAGGTCACCAACAAGGAGGAAAGTAGTTAAAAAGTTCATTTGAACCTGTTTACAATTTTCTAAAAATAAGGTATAAATAGTATGAAAATATCATAATAACCACACGCTTAATCCTTCTAAAGGAATGGGGGACCCACTATTTTGGGGTGAATTTTTCTCTGTTGAGAAAAAAGGACATCTCTTCGTCCTAACCCGTCAGCTAACCTCATCGGCGTGAAGAGAGTAAACGGTGGTATATGTAAGGACACGCAGACCCACGAGAAAACTCTCTCGTGGGTCTTTTTGACGAGGAAGGGGAGATTTTATTGAAGCTGGCTACAAAAATTATTATTGCCCTTATTGTAGGTGCAATCACGGGACTTTTGCTTAACATTTTCGCTCCAAATGTATTCAAAGTGTTAGATCCTTATCTATTCACACCTCTAGGTCAAATCTTCTTAAACTTGATTAAAATGTTAGTAGTGCCGATCGTATTCTTTTCCATCACACTAGGTGTAGCAGGTCTAGGTGATCCGAAAAAGCTTGGCAGAATCGGCGCAAAAACCATTACTTATTTTCTACTTACTACTACTTTTGCCATCATCATTGGCATTTCATTAGCCTTATTGATCAAGCCGGGAGCATTCGGTAATTTTGATACGAAAGCGGCTGATTATTCCGCAGAGGAAGCCCCATCAATGGCAGAAACACTACTCAACATCATTCCAACCAATCCAGTCCAATCTTTAGTTGAAGGAAACATGCTTCAAATCATCGTCTTTTGTGTGTTTTTAGGCCTTGGCATTGCCATGCTTGGGAAGAAGACGGAAGGTTTGCTAAAGCTGTTTGAACAAGGAAATGAATTAATGATGTTTCTTGTCGGCATAGTGATGAAGTTCGCACCGTACGGAACATTCGGTTTGATCGCAACCGCAATTGGCAGCCAGGGATTTGATGCGATGAAAGCGATGGGCCTCTATTTCTCGGTCGTATTAGTTGCGCTCGTGCTGCATTTCTTCCTGACTTATGGGTCAACTGTCGCCATTTTAGCGAAGCGAAATCCGATGGCGTTTTTCAAAGGATTTTCTCCAGCAATGGTTGTCGCATTTAGTACATCAAGCAGTAACGCAGTCCTGCCAGTCTCAATGGAAACAGCCCAGAAACGTTTGAAGGTGCCAGAGCCGATTTCAAGCTTTGTACAGCCGCTTGGTGCAACCATTAATATGGACGGCACAGCGATTATGCAAGGGGTCGCGACCATTTTTATCGCGCAAGTATATGGAGTTGAACTGACGCTTGTCCAAATGCTGACGGTTGTCTTAACGGCTGTCTTAGCAAGTATCGGCACAGCGGGTGTGCCAGGAGTTGGGCTCATCATGCTCGCTATGGTACTGAACTCTGTGAATCTGCCTGTTGAAGGCATTGCGCTCATCCTTGGCATAGACCGCTTATTAGATATGGCAAGAACCGTTGTCAATATTACAGGTGACGCAGCATGTGCGGTGATTGTGACAGAAACGGAGAAAAAACACGAGAAAGACGCAGCATCACCGAACCTATCCATGTAATGTAAAAGAAGGGCTGACTCGATCAGTCCTTTTTTCATGGGCCCCTTGTCTTGCGTGGTATACTTTTAACAGAATGAGCGGTCTTATTTACCGCCATAGGCTTTACATCAGAAGGAGGAACCACGTTGGAGTCTGCTGTTCTAAAAGTAGAGAAAGTCGATAAACGAATTGGCCGGAAAATGATCTTACAAGATATATCTATAGAAATAGGGAAGGGAGAAATCGTCGGCTTACTTGGGCCAAATGGGTCTGGAAAAACAACCTTGATTCGTTTGATCGTTGGCTTGATGAAAAAAAACAATGGCCGAATCATAATCAATGGATATTCACAGGATGAGGATTTTCTACACGCGATGTCATCTGTTGGTGCAATTATAGAAAATCCCGAATTTTATTCTTATTTAACAGGCTTTGAAAACCTTGAACTGTATGCGGCGATGCACGATGGAGTGACTGAGGAACGAATGCAGGAAGTGGTGAAAAGAGTTCGTCTGGAGCACGCCATTCATCAGAAGGTGAAGACGTATTCACTGGGGATGAAACAAAGGCTTGGGATTGCACAAGCCATATTACATCAGCCGAACCTGCTGATTTTAGACGAACCGACAAATGGACTTGATCCTGCAGGTATGAAGGAATTCAGGGAGCACTTGCAAACACTAGTACGAGAAGAAGGAACGTCCGTCTTATTTGCCACACATTTATTGCATGAGGTAGAAGAGCTATGTGACCGCATGATCATCATTCAAAAAGGACAAATCAAAGCCAGTGCGAAGCTCCGGGACATGGAGGGGAAAGAACAGATACTCATGAATATTCAGCCAGTGGAAAAGGTGGTTTCGTGGCTCGACACGCAGGCCTATACATATGAACGAAATGGAGCGCGTGTATTACTTCAATTGAACAAAGAACAAGTGCCTGAGCTGAACAAACAGCTTGTTCTGGCTGGGTTTGATGTACTTGAAATGACGCCTCAAAAGCCATCAATTGAAGAGGCATTTATGAAATGGACGGAAGGCGGGACGGCAGATGCTTCAACTCATCAAGAATGAGCATAAGAAAATTATGAGGAAAAAGATCACATTCATTGCTCTTGGATTGATCGTTGTTTTTCAATTGGCGATGGCTCTAGCGTTGAAACGAGTCATTTCCAGCTTTGGTGGACAAGACACTGTCGCCAATTATTTTGCTTATTCCACGAACGTCGTGTTTATTTTACAGGTGCTCGCTGTTGTCATTGGCGCAACCTTGATCTCAACAGAGTTTCAAAAAAGGACGATCAAGTTTTTATTGATCCGGCCCAAAACAAGGCTGCAAATTTTTCTGTCAAAATACATCACACTTGTGCTGACGATCATATATTTGTTTGTTTTTTATTATGTATTAGCTTTTTTATTTGGCCTTATTTTCTTTGGTACTGAATTTGATGAAAGTACGGGACGATTATTTCAGCATACGTATGCTGTTATCGGATCTCAGTGGGTGGAAGTAATCATGATGGCAAGCTTCGCTTTTATGTGTTCCAGCTTGTTTAGGAACAGCCTCGTTGCGCTTGTGACCTCGTTTTTTGTTTTATATGCAGCGAAATCACTTGTGCCTATAATGTCTCTTTTAGAAAATCAATGGGGGAAAATCCTGCTTTTTGCTAATACGGACTTTACTCAGTACAGCTTTCAAGGACCGCCGCCCTTCCATGGCATGAGCCCTTTGTTTTCTCTATTTATAGTGGGGGCGCATTTTGTTTTCTTTGTTGGCACGGCTTGGGTTCTTTTTTGGAAACGTGATGTAAATGTGTAAAAATTGTGTCAAATAACAAGAAAAATTCGTGACATATTTGTGAAAACGAGTCTGTATTTCACGATAACCGGCTGATTTTGTCTTATAATAAGATGGAGTCTTGGAGGTGGCACTATCGTGAAAAATTTCATTACGGCTTTACCAATTTTGTTGCTGCTGTCGTTTTCGTTTGTGTCTTTTGCCTTCCAGTTTGATCATCTTGTTTATTTCAGACTAGCGCTGGGGATCTTTTCGTTAGCGGGTCTTTTCTTTCTGTATACACTTAAAAGAAACATGAAATGGTTCATGGTTTATTTATATGCGAGCTGGATCATTCTTGCTGCCGTCACAACATTTGAGGAGCCTGTCTTTTCTCAGTTCTTCTTCGGTGGTTTAACAATGACAATGGGTTATCTCACATATATGCTCATTTATTTAGGAATGAAGCAGGACCGTGTAGCGAAATCACATTAAAACAAAAGCCGATAAAATCTATGATGCGATTTTATCGGCTTTTTTATTTCTGTTCAAAAAGACAAAAGAGACGAGCAGCCAGCTGTGACTGCTCGTCTTATGTTTATGATTCACGTCCAGCAGCTGCAAGCTGCTTCTGATGCTTTTTGTCGATGGTTTCGTATATACTTTCCATCATTTTAGGGTCGCGCATGATGGCCTTCTTGTTCTCTTCAATCAATTGCTGATATGTTTTGATTTTCTTCTTAGACATGTGACTCATCGCTCCTTTATATAAGTATAGACGTCTATAGGATTTCACATAGATGAAATTGATAATCATTATCAATTGGCAACTCTATTATACAAAGCGAAATGTCAGAAGTAAAGATTCAATTCAGAAAATTCACGTAACCGACATATTCCAAGCCGAATCGACGCTCATTCTTTCCCAGGAAATAATTCCTGTTATTTCTTGTCGTAAGTGAAACATCTATATAAAACATTCTTTCGCTCATTGAAACGTTTTGGATGTGCAACTCGTCTTATGGAGAGATTTGATGTAAGAGATGGAGAAGAAAAAAGACACCAGCAAACGTTTGCTGATGTCCTTCGTTTAACCCATTAAGAAACGTGCCCTTGAAGAAACTCTGTCACTTCTTCAGGTGATTTTGCGTTTGCGCTGTGTAAATGACCTGTTTTTTCGCCATTTTTGAAAATCAACAGGCTTGGAATACCCATGACCTGATACGTTTCTGCTAATTCAGGGAAATCATCTTTGTTTATTTCAAACCATTCATGGTGAGCATAAGCCTCTAAGATGTCTGGAATGAACATGTCCATTCTTGTACAGTCAGGACACCATGTTGCAAAGAATTTAACGATGACTTCTTTGTCAGATTGAATGATTTCATTGAATTGTTCAGTACTTGTGATTTTTTTCAATTTGTCACAACTCCTTTTCAATGTCATTTTAATATAAAATAATGGCGAATGACATACAAATGCTCGGGAGGCGCTTACAACCTTTACAAATCATTTCAATTCCGTAACAACAAAAATTAATTAGAGCATTTTTGCTTGAAAGTGATAAGATAGTAAAGATGAATTTTAGTGGGGGGAGTATCCATTGAAAATAAGTTTAGGATTGATTTACGGCGGAAAGTCAGCCGAACATAATGTATCACTGCAAACAGCCCTTGCAGTTACAAAAGCACTTAACACTGAGAAGTTCGATATACATCCAATTTATATTACAGAAGAGGGTGAATGGCTAAGAGGAGAAAAACTCACTGAACCAGTTTCAAACGTCAAAATGCTTCAATTTGAACAGAACGCAAAGACGTTTTTACCAACTTCTTTAAATGAGAGCATGTTTCCGCAGCCTGCATCTGCTGATGAGAAGATTGATGTTGTCTTCCCATTGCTGCACGGGCCAAATGGTGAAGATGGAACGATGCAAGGATTACTTGAACTGCTAAATATTCCGTATGTCGGCAACGGCGTTCTTGCTTCTGCCGCGGGTATGGATAAAGTCATGATGAAAGATGTTTTTGCTCAAGCAGGACTTGCACAAGCAAAGCACCTTTCCTTCAATAAAAAAGACTATGAAAAGGCCACACCAGACAGCTTAGAACAGGTGGAACAAATACTTGGCTATCCATGCTTTGTGAAACCTGCCAACATGGGGTCAAGTGTTGGAATTAGCAAATGCCGCAGCAAAGAAGAGCTGCAAACCGCATTCGATTTGGCTTTCCAATATGATCGTCGTGTGGTCGTCGAAGAAGGCGTCGTTGGAAGAGAAATCGAAATTGGTGTATTAGGAAATGACGAGCCGAAATGCTCTGTCGTTGGTGAAATTGCACCTAAAACAGATTTTTATGACTACAAAGCAAAATATGAAGATGGCGATACAGATTTGATCATTCCTGCAAGTGTGTCAGAGGATGAATACAAGACGATTCATGATATGGCGATTAAGGCATTTAAAGCCCTCGATGGTTCTGGTCTTGTACGTGCAGACTTCTTCCTCACAGAAAAAGGCGAAGTGTTGATCAATGAAGTGAATACAATGCCTGGATTCACACCATTTAGTATGTTCCCGCTGCTTTGGAAACACACTGGTGTAGAGTATCCAGAGCTGATTGAAAAGCTAGTGTCACTTGCAATTGAACGCCATCAAGAAAAACAAACCATTAAAACGACTTTTTAATGTGAGCAACAAGCAGACACTATCCTTAGGTAGTGTCTCTTTTCCTTCAAACGTGAAATGAGAAAGAGAGGCGAAAAAATCATGATCAAACGTACAGTGAAACAAATCGCCCAAATGGCTGGTGGGACACTATCTAATCAAGCTTTTGGCGAAGAGCAAATTCTCGGAGTGACAACAGATACACGAAAAGTATCAAAAGGTGCATTGTTTATCCCCCTAATTGGAGAACATTTTAACGGTCACACATTTGCTTCTAAAGCAGTGGAGCTTGGAGCCGCAGCTGTTCTTTGGAATCAAAAAGAAGCCAATCCACCGTTCGGTGTACCTGTCATTCTTGTAGAGGATACACTGGCAGCACTTCAACAGCTGGCAAAATCATACTTGAAAGAAGAAAAACCTCGTGTTGTCGGTATTACAGGAAGTAATGGGAAAACCACAACGAAAGACATGATTCATTCCGTCTTACAAACGGCTTACCAAGTTCATAAAACAGATGGTAACTTTAATAATCATATCGGTCTACCTCTCACCATTCTTGCAATGCCGGAAGGAACAGATATTGCTGTGTTGGAGATGGGGATGAGTGCAAAAGGTGAGATCGAGTTTTTGTCAAAACTCGCTGAGCCTGATGCAGCAGTCATCACCAATATTGGAGAATCTCATATGCAAGATTTGGGATCAAGAGAAGCCATTGCTGATGCAAAATGTGAAATCACAAAAGGATTAAAAGAGGATGGCATCTTTTATTACTTAGGAGATGAACCCTTGCTGCGCGAGAGAGCGACTGCACTTTCGCAGCGTGTGAAAACCTTTGGAGAAGCAGAGGACTGTGATATCAAGGTAACGCATATCAACCAGCTTGCAGAAGGAACTGAATTTCAAGTCGAAGGGTATGCTCAGGGGTTTCTCATTCCTGTATTAGGGAAACATAATGTGAAGAATGCCCTTGCGGCAATTGCCATAGGCCAGCACTTTGGACTGAATGAAAGACAAATCGCCCAAGGACTCATGCAAACAAAGTTGACAGGGATGCGTCTTGAGCTGTTTAAAACAGAGAAAGGAATCACTGTTATCAATGATGCGTATAATGCAAGTCCTACTTCCATGAAAGCTGCAATTGATCTTGTAGGAGATATGGACGGCTTCGCTAATCGCATTCTTGTCCTTGGAGACATGCTCGAGATGGGCAGCGAAGAAGAAACGTATCATGATGAACTAGGCCGCTACATCAAGCCTGAATTTATTGATCATGTGATGACGTATGGCCGCCTAGGTGCATTCATCGCTGAAGGAGCAAAGCAATCATTCGGTGACGCGCGCGTGTTCTCATTTATGGACAAAGAGGAACTGAAGAAAAAACTTGCTGACGTAGCAGGTCCTGACGATGTTGTTCTAGTCAAAGCCTCACGCGGCATGAGATTAGAAGAAGTCATTACTGCACTATAAAGAGTGAGCGCAAAGAAGGTGACAGAATGATTGGCTGTCTATGTATACATGGATTCACTGGCGCCCCCTATGAAGTGGAACCGCTGGCGCAATATTTAAAGCAGAAGACAGATTGGAACGTTCAGTCAGTCACGCTTCCGGGGCATGGGGATGAGCTTCAGCTCAAAGGCATTTTCTATCAAGAATGGATTGCAACAGCTGAATTAGAACTTCTATCTCTTTACCGAACATGCGACACCATTTTTTTGATCGGCTTTTCCATGGGAGGAATGATCGCTTCTTATCTTGCAGCGAAGTATCCGGTTGCTCGTCTCGTCCTTTTAAGTGCTGCGGCTAAATATGTGAATCCAAAACAAATGATTCAAGACACAAGGCAGATGCTGAAGGAATCATTGTCTGGGCTGATTGATACGAATCCTTTGTATGATAGATACCGCCATAAGCTAACGAGCACGCCGCTGTCAGCTGCTGTAGAATTTATGAAGCTGGTGAAGCAAACGAAGAGCTCCCTTGAGAAGCTTCACCTCCCTGTGTTAATTGTTCAAGGTGAAAGTGATGGGATTGTGCCCGCTTCAAGTGCAGAATTTATTGATCATAAAATCCCGTCTCGTCAGAAAGAAATGTTTTATTTACCTGATTGTAAACACCATGTTTGTCACGAGCCATGTGCACAGCAATTGTTTGAAAAAGTAGAGCAATTTCTAAAAAAAACAATTTAATCTATAGAAAAGCGAAAATGTGGCTAAACTAATATAAATTGAATCCCACTTGTTAAAAATTGCATCATTTTTGTCGAATGAGTGACAAGCCTATGGTACAATAGGAAAGAAAAGGTGGTTGATTCGGTTGTTTCATTATGACGGAAAAACCTTTGTCCCGCAGTCTAATTCGAGTAACGGAGAAGTATCGGCAGGAACCATATTTCAATATCGTCAGGACGGGAATATATTAACGGGCACATATCAAGGCGGCAGTATTGTATCTGGTGTACTTGTAGGAACTGTGAATGAGGATGGAACACTTCATTTTAGGTACCACCATGTCAGCAAAGACGGCAGCATGAGAAGCGGGTCTTGCAATTCTACACCTAAGCAGTTGGATAACGGAAAAATTCAACTGTTCGAAAAGTGGAAATGGATGGATGGAGATCAAAGTGATGGTGAATCTGTCATTGTGGAACAGTAGATATATCCATTTCTGTCTTGTTGAAAAACAAATAGTGTAATGGTAAGATATAAGGTAGGGTAATTCGGGCTTTGTATATAATGGACCTGTCCTTTCGGAAAAGGGCAGTTTTTAATGATCATTCACGAGATTACTGAAACAGCAATTAGAAGGAGTTTGAATAATTTGACTATAACGTTTCAAGATTTTCAATTAAGCGAAAGTCTCATGAAAGCTATTAACCGCATGGGATTTGAAGAAGCAACACCGATTCAAGCGGAAACAATTCCTCTCGGTCTTCAGAATAAAGATGTCATTGGACAAGCACAAACAGGAACAGGAAAAACTGCAGCATTTGGTATTCCTCTTGTAGAAAAAATCGACCCAGCGTCTCCAAATATCCAAGCGATTATCATTGCGCCAACAAGAGAACTAGCGATTCAAGTATCGGAAGAGCTATACAAAATTGGCCAAGACAAGCGTGCGCGCGTACTTCCGATTTACGGTGGACAAGATATCGGCCGCCAAATCCGTTCGCTCAAGAAAAATCCTCATATCATCGTAGGGACTCCAGGACGTTTACTCGATCACATTAACCGTCGTACAATGCGTCTTCAAAATGTTGAAACTGTTGTGCTAGATGAAGCAGACGAAATGCTAAACATGGGTTTCATCGAAGACATTGAATCGATCCTTTCAAATGTACCAAGTGAACACCAAACACTTTTATTCTCTGCGACAATGCCTGCACCAATTAAGCGCATTGCAGAACGTTTCATGACAAACCCAGAACACGTAAAAGTAAAAGCAAAAGAAATGACTGTCTCTAACATCCAACAGTTCTACTTGGATATCCACGAGCGTAAGAAGTTTGATACATTGACTCGTCTTCTTGACATTCAATCGCCTGAGCTTTCAATTGTCTTCGGCCGTACGAAGCGCCGTGTTGACGAATTGACAGAAGCACTTAACCTTAGAGGTTATACAGCTGAAGGAATTCATGGTGACCTGACACAAGCGAAACGTATGGTTGCGCTTCGTAAATTCAAAGAAGGTTCAATCGATGTGCTTGTAGCAACAGACGTTGCAGCACGTGGACTTGATATCTCAGGCGTAACACACGTGTATAACTTTGACGTGCCACAAGATCCAGAGAGCTACGTACACCGTATTGGACGTACAGGCCGTGCTGGACGTACAGGTATGGCGGTGACATTTATCACACCGCGTGAAAAAGATATGCTTCGTGCGATTGAGCAAACGACTAAACGTAAAATGGAACGTATGAAAGAACCAACTCTAGATGAAGCAATTGAAGGTCAACAGCAAGTAACCATTGATCGTCTGCGCACAATCATCAGTGAAAACAACTTAAACTTCTACATGACAGCTGCTGCTGAATTGCTAGAAGATAATGATTCTGTCACAGTGGTTGCGGCTGCCATCAAAATGATGACAAAAGAGCCAGATGCAACGCCTGTTCGTTTGACAGATGAAGCACCAATGATTTCAAAACGCAATCGCAACAACCGCAGCTCTTCTAAACGTAGAGACGGCGGCGGAGGAGGCGGCTATCGCGGGAAAAGCCGTTCATCTTACGGTGATAAAAAGCGTTCATCAAATGACCGCAATCGTTCTTCTAACGATCGTCGTCAAAAGAAATCTTATAACAACTAACATACAAGAGCGAATCCTTTGCAGGGTTCGCTTTTTTTAACAGGCTTATTGAAACTTTTTAGGCTCTGTTTCGTAATATATTGATAGAAAAGTAAGAGAATGGGGGAAGAATGTGAGAAAACAGCCGCAACGTCAAATTAGCTTAAATGGATTAAAGGTATGGCGTCTTCAAAATGGAATTATCTCATTGATTTTCTTACTCATCATCATTGGGGTATTTATTGCTAGTTATTATTTTCAATGGCCATATTGGATTGGGGCCATCCTCGTCGGTTTATGGGTCTTACAGGTCATTTTTGGCATTTGGCTTATACCGAAAATCCGTCATCGCATCTGGCGCTACGAAGTATTCGAAAATGAAATTGAAATTCAGCATGGACTCATTCGCATCACACGTGTGATTGTACCGATGGTGCGAGTCCAGCATGTCGATACATCGCAAGGGCCGCTTTTAAGGCGCTACCGTTTGGCATCTGTTCAAATATCGACTGCTGCTACAGTTCATGATATACCGGCGCTAGAATTAGAAGAAGCAGATGAGCTTCGTGATTACATATCTCGTTTAGCAAGGGTGACGGAAGATGATGTCTGAACCAAAACGTGTACATCCAATCTCGATGTTCATTGATTTTATATCAGATGCCGTATCCATGATCAAAAACTTCATTATCCCTTTTTTCGTGCTTATTTTTGTGAACTCGAATTCGAGCATTCGTTTTTATGCATTTATCATTCTTGGTGTGCTTCTTTTATGGAAAGCTGTTTCAACCGTTTTAGCATGGAGGCGATTCACCTACCGGATGGAAGATGATGAATTTCGCGTGGAATCGGGCGTCATCACAAAAAAGAAAAAATATATTTCGTTAGAACGAATTCAAACCGTGAATACAAGTGAAGGTATCTTCCAGCGGATTTTCGGCTTGGTGCGGGTCCAAATCGAAACAGCAGGCGGAACGGACGGTCCGGAAGTGAGCCTGACGGCGATTACAAAAGCAGAAGCGGAACAATTAAAGCAATCGATTTTCAACCGGAAGAAAAGCTTGCAGCAAGAAGAGATGTTGGATGAAAATGGGGATGTTCCGCATGATCCTCTGACAGCGCAACAACCTGTAGAAGAAGAAATGAATGTTTCCTATCGGATGGGTGTACCAGAGCTGCTTTTGGCTGCGACCACTTCAAGCGGAATCGGAGTCATTATTTCCGGGTGTCTCGCCATTTACACACAAATAGATGAAATTCTTCCTTTGGACGGATTCGTCAAGCGGTTCTCTTTTTTAAGTCATGCGAGTGTTGAGATTTATGCGATTCTCATATTTCTTGCCGTATTGATTGCGTGGATTCTTAGTGTTGGGGTAACAGCCCTTCAATATGCGAATTTTACCGCAAAACGAAAAGGGAAAGACATCATTATCACAAGAGGGCTCATCGAGAGGCATCAAATGACCATTCCACTTGCGAGAATTCAAGCAGTGAAAATCAAAGAAAATATTCTCCGTGAGCCTTTTGGCTTTGCGACGGTGATGCTTGTGAGTGCAGGAGGTTCTATTACAGAAAAAGAAACCTCTTCCGTCTTATTTCCGCTGATTCGGAAGAAAAAAATCAACGAACTGCTGTCTCAATTCACAGATCATTATCACTTGGCGCCAGAAGCTGAACTGAAAAAGGTGCCAAAGCGTTCACTCAAACGCTACCTGATCTCTTACGGCTTTGTGCCATTACTTGTCGGCGTGATCCTATCTGTACGTTTTCCACCATGGGGGTATTTGGCACTCATTCCACTTCCTATTGCTTTGGTTTTTGGCTGTTTAGCTTATAAACAATCAGGCTATACGATCAAAGATCCATTGATTCAACTGACATCAAGAGGCATTGGCAAAACCACTGGCATTGTCTTGAGAAAACGAATGCAAAACTATACGATGACGCAATCTTTCTTCCAAAAGAAAGGCCGATTGGCGAGTATTCACACCTTTGTGAAATCCTCTGCACTGCTTGATTCCTTTGGTGTGCATCACCTTGAGGAAGAAGATGCTGCACGTGTAATGGATTGGTATTCGTATGAAAAAAATAAATCTTCTTAAACAAAAAATGTCGATCAGCTTCCCGTTCATAGGAGTGATCGACATTTTTTATGAGGTTAGTAGCGTCTTTTTTTTGAATGGAAAAATAGCGTAAGAGGTGCTAAAAGCATGCCGCCGATCAATCCAAATAAGTGAGCCATAATATTGATGTTTGAGTTAACGAAAGTCATGATGACAGAGACTGCAAGAATCGTTATGATCACCTGAGAATTGCCGCGGTCCATCATGTGCGGTTTAAATAGAACAAGGTATAAATAAACGCCAAACAAACCGAAGATGGCACCAGAAGCGCCGACATGTACATACTCTAAAGGCTCTACCCAATAGGTTCCGAGATTGCCAATGAACCCTGCACCAAGATAGATGATCAGAAATCGAACCTTCCCAAGCAAATACTCAAGCGCTGGAGCGAATAAGAACAAGGACATAGAATTGAACAAAATATGGGTCAGACTTCCGTGAAGGAAAATAGGTGTGACGAGCCGCCACCATTCTCCGGCAGCTACCCCATAATTGAAACCGACGAGATGATCGTGACCAAGCTGTATAAGAGGAATAGGAATCGCAAATATAAGCCACAGACCAATTTGCAAAGCAAGAATCGTTGTTACGATTGGATACGATCTAATAAATTGTTGAAAGCTCTCCGTTCGAATAAACATAACAAACCCCTTTTGACTAGATAATGGTAAGTTTATAGTAACACGTTTATGAAGAGAACATCCAAATTAGTACGAGTATCATAGGAGGTACCTCATGATCAAAGGAATAGGCATTGATATTGTAGAAATCAACCGGCTCGCGCGAGTGCTTAACAGACAGCCTCGTTTACCAGAACGAATTTTAACGTTAAGTGAACAAGACATCTTTAACGAACTCAGTGAAAAGAGGCAGCTGGAATTTTTGGCGGGACGGTTTGCAGCAAAGGAAGCTTTCGCTAAAGCTTACGGAACGGGAATCGGACGGCATTTAAGCTTTCATGACTTGGAAATCCAGAAAGACGAACATGGAAAACCTTTCATCAAAAGCAAGAAAACGATGGGCGACCAGGTTCATGTGTCCATCACTCACACGAAAGAATATGCTGCTGCACAAGTTTTAATTGAAAGGTTGTCAAGCTAGTCTGCATATTGTTTGTCCCCCCTTCATATATTGGGTAGTGCGATAAGGAAGGGCGAGTTGCTAACAGGCTTTGATGGTTCGCGGTACGCAGTTAACTCTTGAGGCGTACTGTTAAAGTCAAACAAGCGGTTTCTTCCTTTTAACACAATTAACGAAGGGGTTGAAAAGGGTGAGAAAAAGCTTTGTTTTGCTTGTAACGGGAATCCTTTTTGTACTGATTCTCTCCGCATGCGGTCAAAAATCTCAGCAGGATATCGTTGGAGATTTAAACAAAAAGGCAGAGGAAATGACATCATACAAAGCCAAAGCAAAAATGACCATTGAGACAGGAAATGACCCGCAGGAGTATCGAGTAGAGATTTGGTACAAGAAGCCGGAACTTTACCGTGTCTATTTAGAAAATCCGAAAAAGGATCAGAGTCAAGTCATTTTAAGAAATGGCAATGGTGTGTTTGTGCTGACACCTTCATTGAACAAGAGCTTCCGTTTCCACAGTGATTGGCCAAATAATAGCAGTCAGGTCTACTTATTTGAGTCACTCGTGAAGGACATTAAAAATGACAGTGCAGCTCAGTTCAAAGCGAAAGATTCAAAGTATGTGTTCGAAACCAAAACCAATTATCAGCACAACCAAATGCTGCCTACCCAAGAGATTACCTTTCATAAAAAAACAATGGCGCCTGCCAGTGTGAAAGTACTGGATAGCGACAAAAAGCCAATGGTGAAAGTGGAATTCTCTCACTTTGAATTCAATAAATCCTTTGACAAAGATGCATTTGATGAGAAGAAAAACATGACACTCTCTCAAATGGATGTAGCCACAAGTGCAGACTCATCTGACAGCTTTGCGGTGAAAACGCCAGTTGATATGCCAGAGGGCGTGAAGAAGATGGAAGAGAAAGAAATGATGACAGATGCTGGGAAACGTTATGTGATGACGTATGGCGGTAAGAAATCCTTCACACTCATTCAGGAAAAAGCGAGAGTAGCTGAAGCATCTACGCCTGTGACGATGAACGGCGAGCCAGTCGACCTTGGCATGACAGTTGGGGTTCTCACAGATCAATCCCTTTCATGGACATCTGACGGAGTGGACTACTTGATTTCTTCAAGTGATCTATCGAAGGAAGAGCTCTTGATGGTTGCAAAGAGTGTAGAAGGCCAGTCAGCTAAATAAATATCTCAGGCGAGAGCCTTGGAAATGAAACATCAGCCCTATGCAAGGGCTGATTTTCTTTGATTTGTTTCACATTATTCTTGATTTTTAGTATCATAATAAAGGTATTGAATCATTCAATAGGGAAGTGTGACGGATGGACACAAATGCCTTTTATAGAGACACATGGGCAGAAATTAATTTAACAGCAATTAAGCATAATGTTTCACATATGAAAGATCATATTGGTCAAAGTGTTCAACTGATGGCTGTGGTGAAAGCCAATGCATATGGACATGGAGATATAGAAGTGGCAAGAGCTGCCCTCAAAGCAGGAGCAGACTTATTAGCCGTAGCCTTTTTAGATGAGGCCGTCTCTTTAAGAAATAAAGGCATCAAAGCACCGATTCTTGTACTCGGCGCCGTACCGCCGGAATATGTCAAAGCCGCCGTTCGATACAATGTCATCATGACCGCTTACTCCATCGATTGGCTGAGAGAAGTCACCACAATGGTGAAAGGACAGATGGGACAACCTATACGTTTTCATTTGAAAATAGACAGCGGAATGAACCGATTAGGTGTGAAAACGATAGAGCAAGTGAACGAAGTGAAAAAGCTTGTCAGTGAACACTCTTTTTTACAGCTGGAAGGCGTATTTACTCACTTTGCGACAGCAGATGAAAAGGATGAGGCCTACTTTGATCGGCAGGTCGATACCTTTCAAACATTGCTCGAGCCGCTTCATACGGACAAGCTGCTCGTTCATTGCTCCAACAGTGCAGCAGGTCTAAGGTTTAAAGACGTTTTGTTTAATATGGTTCGCTTCGGCATCAGTATGTACGGGCTGTCACCGTCAGAAGAAATCAAGGATGAATTGCCTTTCAAGCTGGAAGAAGCCATGTCTCTTCATACAAAGCTTGCCCATGTGAAGCACATTCAAAAGGGTGAGAGTGTCAGCTACGGGGCGACGTATACAGCCAATCAAGATACGTGGATCGGCACGGTTCCAGTCGGCTATGCAGATGGGTGGATCAGGAAGCTGGCAGGAACGGAAGTGCTCGTTGGCGGAAAGCGCCGGAAGATCGCAGGAAGGGTTTGCATGGATCAATTCATGATTGAACTGAAAGACAATCTTCCAGTAGGGGAGCCGGTCGTTTTAATTGGTAAGCAAGGGGAAGACATGGTATCAGTCGATGAAATCGCAAAAAGGCTTGAAACCATTAACTATGAAGTCACTTGCTCGATTGGCCACCGCATCCCAAGAGTATATATGGAGGACGGCAAAAGAGTGCATGTACGGAATCCGCTGCTTCAAAGCGGGCCAAGCTTTTTATAAACAGTGTTCAAAAGAACGATGGTCAAACTGACTTCGTTCTTTTTTATTCGACAAAAGTAGGGTAAACATTCTCCCTTTTTTAGAGATTTTGGAAATACCGTATGATTTTCGGAAAAAAGCGTATAATGGGAAAGAGGAACTCCATTATCATCTTGATTTACGGGTGGCGAGCCGCTTCATGTTCTAATAAGAAATCATGAAAAAACAGCTTTGCTTGTGCATTGAATAATGGTATGATTAGTCTTGGAATGGATCGATACGGTATCCGTAAGTTTTGTGGAGGTGTATGTTTTTTGTCTGAATCCAGCGCAACAAACGAAATGAAGATTCGACTGCCGGAGACTTTAATGTCTGAGATCGAACGAGTAGCAGAGCAGGATAAGGTAACAAGAAATGAATTGATCTACCGAGCGACAAAAACGTATATTCGTGAACGTAATATTCGACAAAATCGTGAATCGATGAGACGCGGCTACATGGAGATGGCGAAAATTAATCTGAATATCTCTTCAGAGGCACAATACGCAGAGTTTGAGGCTGAGAATACAGTTGAGCGATTAGTCAGCGGGGGTTAAACATTTGATTGTTAAACGCGGTGATGTTTACTTTGCTGATTTATCTCCTGTTGTTGGCTCCGAGCAGGGCGGGGTTCGCCCGGTATTGGTGATTCAAAATGACATTGGAAATCGCTTCAGCCCGACTGCTATCGTTGCAGCCATAACAGCCCAAATACAAAAAGCGAAATTACCGACTCACGTCGAAATCAATGCAAAGCGCTACGGCTTTGAACGAGATTCTGTCATTCTTTTGGAACAGATTCGTACAATCGATAAACAAAGATTGACAGATAAAATCACACATCTTGATGATGAGATGATGGAGAAGGTTGATGAAGCCTTACAAGTTAGTTTGGCTCTTATTGATTTTTAATATGGTGATATTTGGTTGCTCTCCTGTGAGCAACTTTTTTTTGTGTTCATTTTTTATTAAGGCTATAATGGAGAGAGAATGAAAGTTATTGTTTTTTATGTATGTAGGGGGTAAATTATGTCGAATCATATCGTGTTAGCTTTTGCTAGAGCGCACCAAAAGGAATTAGAAAAAGAATGGACTGACATCTTCAAACGACTCGGAGAAGAAGAAACGGACATGATGCTAAACGATAAAATGTATGAAACGATTTGTTCCGAATATGTCCAGCTTATTCTGGCATCCCTTTCAGAGGCGAATGCTGAGGATTTTGAAGAAAAAGTGCAATCTTTTGCTTTAAAAATTGTACAAATGGGTATATCACTTAAGTTACTGGCAAAAGGGCTAACGGAAATCCGTTCACACTTATATCACAAAATGAACAGTGACAAAAATACTGAACAAGGAAGTAATGAGCTCATATGGGAAATTGATCGGTTCATCTCACCAGTTCATAACGAAATATTGAATCACTACTCCATCTCATGGGAGAAAACCGTCAACCTTCAAAAAATTGCGTTACAGGAACTTTCTGCTCCGCTGATTCCGGTGTTTGAGCACATCACTGTCATGCCTCTTGTCGGAACAATTGATACAGACCGTGCGAAGAAGATCATGGAGAATTTGTTAAATGGCGTTGTGAAGCATCGGTCACAGGTGGTCTTAATCGACATCACCGGTGTACCTGTCGTCGATACAATGGTGGCACACCATATTATTCAAGCGTCAGAGGCTGTGAGATTAGTAGGTGCAAAATGCTTATTGGTCGGTATTCGCCCAGAAATCGCCCAAACCATCGTCACCCTTGGAATTGATTTATCTCAAGTTACAACAAAGAATACCCTTCAAAAAGGAATTCAAACTGCTTTAGAAATGACAAATCGAAAAATTGTTTCATTGGAGGGGAAACCCAGTGAGAAATCACCCGAAGATTCCAATCTTAAAATTATATAATTGTCTTCTAATTTCGATACAGTGGGAGCTTGATGACCAAACAGCCCTTCACTTTCAAGAAGACTTGCTGAATAAAATTCATGAAACAGGAGCGAACGGCGTTGTCATTGACCTAACATCTGTTGATATGATCGATTCATTTATCGCAAAAGTATTAGGCGATGTCATCACGATGTCAAAGCTCATGGGGGCAAAAGTTGTATTAACAGGAATACAGCCGGCAGTCGCTGTAACACTGATTGAACTTGGTATATCACTGGAAGAAATTCAGACAGCATTAGATCTTGAACAAGGGCTTGAGACATTGAAGCGGGAATTGGGGGAATAGATATGAAAGACCAATCCTGTGTGAAAATTTTGACGGAATGGGACATAGTTGCGGCAAGACAACTGGGGCGAAATGTTGCTAAAGAATTAGGATTTGGAACAGTTGACCAAGCAAGAATTACGACGGCCATTTCTGAACTAGCTCGAAACATCTATTTATACGCTGGTAAAGGTCAGATTTGTATAGAAGAAGTGATGGAGCGCGGAAAGCGTGGACTCAAAATCATTGCAACCGATGAAGGGCCTGGCATCATGGATATACGTAAAGTGATGGAAGACGGTTTTTCTACATCAGGCGGACTCGGAGCAGGTCTTCCGGGAGTCAGAAGACTGATGGATGATTTTGAATTAGATTCTACACAAGAACAAGGAACGGAGATAAAAGCTGTTAAGTGGCTTCGCTAGGAGGGAAACCATGGATTTTAAGGAGGTAATGGAGCAGCGGTATCATCAGCTGCTCAGTCGTTATATCAGTGATTTAACTGAAACATCGCTTTATCAAGCTCAAAAATTTAGCCGAAAAACCATTGAGCATCAAATACCTCCTGAAGAAATAGTGAGTGTTCACCGAAAAGTGATTCAGGAGCTATACCCTGATTTGCCGAAAGATGTCTTTCATTCACTAGACTTCTTAATTGAAGTCATGATTGGGTACGGACTAGCTTACCAGGAACATTTAACACTTAGAGGCATCCAGCAAGAAATTAAATCAGAAATCGAAATTGCTGCTAATGTTCAGCAAACCCTTCTGGAAACGAAAATTCCAGAAGGAGACACATTTGATATCGGGGCTATTAGTGTGCCGGCAAAACAGATGAGTGGAGATTATTACCATTTTGTCACCGATCACGATACGATTAATATCGCGATCGCAGATGTGATTGGGAAAGGCATCCCGGCTGCGCTCTGTATGTCGATGATTAAGTATGCGATGGATTCCTTGCCGGAGTCAGGAAGCGGTCCCACAAAGGTGTTAAAAACCCTTAATCGTGTTGTCGAGCAAAACGTAGACCCGAGCATGTTTATTACCATGTTCTATGGCAGCTATAATAAAGCAACGCATGAATTTAAATATGCATCGGCTGGTCATGAGCCGGGCTTTTTCTATTGCAAAAAAGAGAATCAATTTTACGATTTAGACGCTAAGGGACTTGTCCTTGGGATCGCACCAGACTTTGACTACCGGCAGTATGAGAAGTATTTGGACGTCGGGGATATGGTCATCTTATTCTCAGATGGCGTGACAGAATCCAAGTCAGAGGACGGTTTTTTAGAGCGGGAGGATATCAAAACGCTTATAGCAGAGCACCTATCTTATTCAGCTCAGGAAATGGTCGATGCTATCTATGCCAGCTTACTGAAGCTGCAAGATTTTCAGCTTCATGATGACTTTACATTACTTGTTCTGAAAAGAAAGGTTTAGAAAGTAAATATGCGGGTATATAAAATTCTAGGAAACAAGAATTTCGAGGTGAATGCATAATGAATATGTCTATGAAAGAGCATCAAATAGATAATAAGACGAAAATTAGCGTCAGCGGAGAAATCGATGTATACTCCGCTCCTGAGCTAAGAGAAAAGCTTATGCCTAAAGCGGAGCAAGGGGATCATCTTGAAATCTGCTTGAAGGATGTTTCTTATATGGATAGTACGGGTTTAGGTGTATTTGTTGGGCTGTTTAAAGCGGCTCAAAAAGCAGGCGGAACATTAAAGCTTGAGAACTTATCGGATCGGCTTGTAAGATTGTTTGAAATTACTGGACTAAAGGACATCATTGACATTTCTGCAAAGACAGAGGGTGGGGTACAATGAACGAATCAGTAGATTTAATCGAGATGAAAATCCCGGCGAAACCAGAATACGTAGGCATCATTCGTCTGACTCTTTCAGGCGTAGCAAGCCGTATGGGCTATGCCTACGAAGAGATTGAGGACTTAAAAATTGCCGTCAGTGAGGCTTGTACAAATGCAGTTCAGCATGCCTACAAAGGTGAACATGGCGAAGGTGGAGAGGTAGCTGTTCGCTTTCTTGTCTATGAGGATCGTCTAGAAATCATTGTCTCTGACAAAGGCGGTAGCTTTGACTTTAAGCAAAAGCAGGAAGGACTAGGGCCTTACACATCTGCTCATACGGTGGATCAATTGGCAGAAGGAGGTCTTGGTTTATATTTGATGCAAACATTGATGGATGAAGTCGAGGTGCAAGCAAACTCCGGAGTTACCGTTGCGATGACAAAGTTTTTAAACAGGGAGCGAGTTGACCATGACACAACCATCCAAAACTATGAAACTAACTAAAGATGAAGTGGATCGCCTCATCCAAAGCTATCAAACCAACCAAGACGAGCAGGCGCAGCTCACGCTTGTCGAATGTTATACAAATCTGGTCGATATGCTGGCGAAAAAATATTCCAAAGGGAAAAGTTTTCATGAGGATCTCAGACAAGTTGGAATGATTGGTTTACTCGGTGCCATTAAGCGTTATGACCCGCTCGTCGGTAAATCATTTGAAGCCTTTGCGATTCCAACCATTATCGGGGAAATCAAACGCTTTTTACGTGATAAGACATGGAGTGTCCATGTACCAAGACGGATAAAAGAGCTTGGCCCAAGAATCAAGATGGCAGTTGACCATCTGACAACGGAGACACAAAAGTCACCTAAAGTACAAGAAATTGCAGAATATCTAGATGTGACAGAAGAAGAAGTACTTGAAACAATGGAGATGGGCAAAAGCTATCAAGCGCTGTCTGTAGACCAAGGCGTTGAGGCTGATTCTGAAGGAAGTACCGTTACCATTTTAGACGTCGTCGGCTCACAGGAAGAAGGCTACGAACGCGTGAACCAAAAAATGATGCTTGAGAGTGTGCTTCATGTTCTGACAGATCGAGAAAAAGAGATTATCAATCTGACTTATTTACAAAATAAGAGTCAGAAAGAAACAGGCGATTTACTCGGGATATCCCAAATGCATGTATCGAGACTGCAACGGAAGGCAGTTAAAAAGCTACGAGATGCATTATCAGAAGATGCGTCTATGGAGCTAGGGTAATGAAGCAGATTGAACAGCATGAGCATGTGAATGCTATTATCTATCAATCGAATAAAGAAGGGAAATCATGCTGCGGGGACAGTTTTTTTATTAAAGCAGATGATGAAGAACTAATTTGTGCTGTGGCAGACGGATTAGGCAGCGGTCAGTTCGCCAATGAATCATCTTCTTTAGTCAGCGAAATTGTCGAAGAATATGGACATGAGGATATGACGACCCTCATCGACAGATGCAATCAGGCTATGAAAAATAAACGCGGGGCCACAGTTGCGATCTTAAAGGTGAATTTTTCCCAGCAGCAATTTACCTATTGTTCGGTTGGTAATATTCGGTTTATCTTGAATGCCCCTTCTGGCGACTATATTTATCCACTTCCGACATCAGGATACTTATCAGGGAAACCTAGAAAATATAAAACTTACACCTATTCCTACGAAAAAGGATCGACATTCATTATGTATTCAGACGGACTGAATGTGCCAAACATGAGAATGTGTTTAAAGCATAGTCATTCAGTTGCAGACATTGCCAAACAGCTTGAAGCATACACACAAGACAAGAAAGACGATCTCACCTATGTACTTGGTCAGCTCATGTAAAATAGCTGACCTTTTTTCTGTTTTGCCGGTTTTTTTGATACACTAAAAGAGAAGACACAGTGAGAGGATGCAAAGTATGAAGACATCTGACTTTTTATTGAAACAAATTGCAACAGAATTAAAGCTTTCAACAAAACAAATTGAAAGTGTCATCAAGCTCTTAGAGGATGGCAACACCGTCCCGTTTATTGCCCGTTACCGGAAAGAGCAGACAGGCTCACTGGATGAGGTGCAAATTCAAACCATTTCAGAGCGCTATACATATATCCAAAATGTCATGAACCGAAAAGAAGAAGTCATTCGCTTAATCGCTGAACAAGACAAACTGACGGATGAATTAAAACAAAAAATTGAACAAGCTCATAAACTGCAAGAGGTCGAAGATTTATACCGGCCATTCAAACAAAAACGTAAAACAAAGGCGAATGTAGCCAAAGCAAAAGGGCTCGAGCCGCTGGCGGAATATGTACTCGCGCTGCCAAGCGATGAGATCGAGAAGAAGGCTGCTTCTTTTATCAACGAAGAAAAGGAAGTAAGAAGTGTAGACGAGGCACTTGAAGGCGCGCAGCACATCATTGCTGAACAGCTGGCTGATGATCCTGATATGCGGAAATGGATTCGCAGTGAAACGTACCAAAAGGGCAGTCTGGTCACATCAGGAAAAGACATCGAGAGCGATGAGAAAAACGTCTATGAAATGTATTACGATTATCAAGAGCCCATCAAAAAGATAGTGCCCCACCGTGTACTAGCGGTCAATCGTGGAGAGAAAGAAGGCATCTTAAAGGCAGCCATCGAACCACCTGCTGAAAATATTCGTTTCTATCTCGACAAGCAAGTCATAAAAGGCAAGCAGACGACGGCGAGACCGTTTATTGAAGCGGCAATTGATGATGCCTATAAACGCCTCATTCAGCCTTCGATCGAACGAGAAATACGCAAAGAGCTGACAGAAAAGGCAGAAGAGCAAGCGATTCATATTTTTGCTGAAAACTTAAGAAAACTGCTTCTTCAGCCGCCGATGAAAGGAAAGCGTGTACTAGGAGTCGACCCTGCATTTCGTACAGGCTGTAAGTTAGCCGTCGTGGATGATACGGGCAAAGTCCATCATATTGGCGTCATTTACCCGCACCCGCCTGTGCAGAAAAAAGCGGAAGCCAAACAAAAAGTGAAAGAGATCATTCAATCATCAAACATTGAAGTCATTGCGATTGGAAATGGAACAGCCTCAAGAGAGACCGAACAATTCATCGCAGACCTGATTCAAGAGCTGGATCAGCCAGTGTCCTATTTAATCGTGAATGAAGCAGGGGCAAGTGTATACTCTGCGTCTGCACTGGCGCGAGAAGAGTTTCCAGACCTGCAAGTCGAAGAACGAAGTGCCATATCAATTGCTAGAAGATTACAAGATCCTTTAGCAGAGCTTGTGAAAATTGATCCGAAGTCTGTCGGGGTGGGCCAATACCAGCATGACGTGAGCCAAAAGCAATTAAACAGCTCGTTAACCTTCGTGGTGGAGACTGTCGTCAACCAAGTCGGTGTGAACGTCAATACGGCCTCACAGGCGCTGCTGCAATATGTGTCAGGCCTTTCAAAAGCCGTCGCAGGAAATATCATCAAGCGCCGCGAAGAGATTGGGAGATTCACAAGCAGAAAAGAGCTCAAGGATATTCCAAGACTTGGTGCTAAGACTTATGAGCAGTGTATCGGCTTCCTGCGCATCGCAGACGGACAAGATCCACTTGATCGTACAGGCATTCACCCAGAGAGCTATAAAGAAACAAAAAAATTCTTACGCATGATCAAGATGACGCCAGACGATCTTGGCACAGAGCAGTTAAAGGAGAAAATCGCAGAGGTCAAACTGGACGAAGCAGCAGAGCAGCTTGATATTGGTATCATTACACTTCAGGATATCATCGATCAGCTGACAAGACCTGAGCGTGATCCGCGCGATGAAGTCCCAAAACCTCTTTTGAAAACAGATGTGTTGAAATTGGAGGACTTGAAGCAAGGAATGGAGCTGCAAGGAACGGTGAGAAACGTCGTAGACTTCGGCGCATTCGTTGATATTGGTGTAAAGCAGGACGGGCTTGTACATATTTCAAAGCTAAGCAACCGTTTTGTGAAGCATCCGCTTGACGTTGTATCAGTTGGTGACATTGTAACTGTATGGGTGGACTCCGTTGACCAGGCAAAAGGCCGCGTTGCCCTCTCCATGCTGAAACCAGAGTAAACAAAAAACGAGGCGCACCTTAGGATGGGGTGTGCCTTGATGTGACTGAATGTTTTTTTCTGTAGAAGTACCAGCATTGATTCAGCAATTTAATTTGGTAATGATTTTTTTCAAAAAATGCCTTCTGCATCTGATTTTTCAGCCAGTTGGGCATCGCCCATTCCTCCTTTGATCGAAACAGTGGGTGTACCTTCAATGTATGCAAAGGGGAAATTGTCCCGTTCGAGGTTTTTATAGAAAGGAACGATCTTGATTGAAGGAGAGAGAGTTACAGCAGTTAACAGAGCATATTTCTGAGCAGTTCTTTGGTAAGGCATTCCGCCATCAAGCTGTTTTTAATGACCGTCTCAAAACGACAGGCGGAAGATATTTGCTTGGTACACACAATATTGAGTTAAATCGCCGATATTTAGAGGAGCATGGAAGAGACGAATTGATCGGTATCATTAAGCATGAACTGTGTCATTATCATCTGCACCTTGAGGGGAAGGGCTATCAGCATCGGGACCGGGATTTTAAAGAGTTATTAAAACAAGTAGGAGCCCCACGTTTTTGTACATCGCTAAAGACCGTACAAAATAAACGGTGTTTACAGAAACGGCATGAATATGTCTGCACAGGATGCGGTCAGTATTTTATTAGGAAAAGACGATTTGATACCTCTCGTTATGTGTGCGGCGTCTGCAAAGGAAAATTAAAATGGCGGCGTACAATCGATTCAGAGTGAAAAGCATTCCTTTATGGGATGCTTTTTTTTGTGTCCAATGGAACTGATCATCGTGATATATAGAAGATGAAGTAGACATATTGAGACAAATAGAGACGCAAGTCTCATTTTGTCTCTTTTTTGATCGGTGTGAATCGTTCAAAACCTAAGTTTTCAAGTGCCATGATGTTGGCACGTTTTTTGCTTGTATATAAGTGCAAGCAAAAAAGATAGGAGGTTTTACCATATGGAAATGGCACTCACAAAAGAAAAAGCCGTTTGGATGTATCAAAAAATGCAGGAAATCCGCCAATTTGAAGATCAAGTACACACGCTTTTTACAAAAGGGATTTTGCCAGGCTTTGTCCATCTTTATGCTGGCGAAGAAGCTGTTGCTGTAGGAGTCTGTGCTCACCTGAATGAACAAGACAGTATTACAAGTACACACCGCGGCCACGGCCATTGTATCGCTAAGGGCTGTGATCTAAAAGGAATGATGGCAGAAATCTATGGAAAAGCCACAGGTCTTTGTAAAGGAAAAGGTGGATCCATGCACATTGCAGATTTTGATAAAGGAATGCTCGGTGCTAACGGAATTGTTGGAGGCGGCTTTCCACTTGCGTGCGGGGCAGCCCTCACGGCTAAATATAAAAAGACAGATAATGTAAGCGTTTGCTTTTTTGGGGATGGTGCAAACAATCAAGGGACTTTTCACGAAGGAATCAATCTCGCCGCCATCTGGAAACTGCCTGTCATTTTCATCGCAGAAAACAATGGTTACGGGGAAGCGACGCCATTTTCCTATGCTTCAAGCTGCAAATCGATCGTGGATCGAGCCGCCAGTTATGGCATTCCGGGTATTCAAGTAGATGGAAAAGATGTGACAGCCGTTTATCAAGCAGCAGAACAAGCGATAGAACGAGCAAAAAATGGTGAAGGTCCGACATTGATTGAATGCATGACATATCGGAATTATGGTCATTTTGAAGGAGACGCTCAGCGCTACAAAACAAATCAAGAAAAAACAGAACACCAAGAAGAGAAAGATGCCATCGCTCTTTTTAAAAATGAATTATTAAAGAAGCAGCTGCTGACGAATCAAGAGATATCAAGTATTGAAGCGGCTGTAGCAGAAGCGATAGATGAAGCCGTTAGATTCAGTGAAGAAAGTGAATATCCAGATCATACCGAATTACTGACCGATGTGTATGTTTCGTATCAATAAATCAGAAAGGGGAGAGGAAAATGACAAGAGAAATCAGCATGTCTAGTGCTTTGAATGAAGCGATTAAACTGGCAATGAGAAGAGACGAAGATGTCATTTTAATGGGGGAAGATGTTGCGGGAGGCGCTCATGTAGATCACTTACAGGATGATGAAGCATGGGGCGGAGTTCTTGGAGTAACAAAAGGAATCGTACAGGAGTTTGGACGTGAGCGTGTCCTAGACACACCGATTAGTGAAGCTGGCTATGTAGGCGCGGCTATGGCAGCTGCTTCAACAGGGCTAAGACCAATTGCGGAACTTATGTTTAATGATTTTATCGGTACTTGTCTGGACCAAGTGCTGAATCAAGGCGCAAAATTTCGATACATGTTTGGCGGAAAAGCAGAGGTGCCGATCACGATTAGAACGACACATGGGGCGGGTTTTAGAGCAGCAGCCCAGCATTCGCAAAGTTTGTATGCGTTATTTACAAGCATTCCTGGATTAAAAGTAGTTGTGCCTTCTTCACCTTATGAAGCCAAAGGGCTGCTGCTGGCAGCCATCGAGGATCAGGACCCTGTCATCTTTTTTGAAGACAAGACGCTTTACAATATCACAGGAGATGTGCCGGAGAGGTATTACACACTGCCGCTTGGTAAAGCAGATGTGAAGAGAGAGGGTTCTGATGTAACCATCTTTGCAGTAGGCAAACAAGTGCATACAGCACTCGAAGCGGCAGAGCAATTATCTGCTCAAGGTATTGAAGCGGAAGTGATTGATCCAAGAAGCTTGTCGCCGCTCGATGAAGAGGCCATTCTGACTTCGGTAGAAAAAACAAATCGGCTTGTCATTGTGGATGAAGCAAATCCAAGGTGCGGAATTGCCGCAGATATCTCTTCTTTGATTGCAGATAAAGGATTCGATTTACTTGATGCTCCAATCAAAAAAGTGACGGCTCCTCATACACCAGTACCATTTTCACCACCTCTTGAAGATATATATCTGCCGACACCTGATAAGGTTGTGAACACCGTATTAGAGATGATTGGCAAGAATCATGACAAGATCTTGAACTAAAGAAAGGAGAGAGGGAGATGGCTGTCGAAGTTGTGATGCCTAAATTGGGTATGTCAATGAAAGAAGGAACGGTATCTGTCTGGAATAAGGAGGTCGGTGAGACCGTAAATAAAGGGGAAAGCATTGCAAGCATCAACTCCGAAAAAATTGAAATGGAGATCGAATCACCTGCTGAAGGAACCATATTGGATATAAAAGTGTCTGAGGGAGAAGGTGTACCGCCTGGCACGGTCATTTGCTATATCGGTGAAGGAAATGAACAGGTGGAGGAAAAGAAAGAAAGAGACGTCCAGTCAAAACCAAAGAAAGAGAGAAAGAAAATCTCCCCTGTTGCTCGTAAAATTGCGAATAGCGCAAACCTAGACATTGATACGCTGGTGGGGACAGGACCGGGGGGAAGAATTACGAAAGCGGATGTGCTTCATGCGCTTCCTGAACGGGCAGAGAAAAAACAAAATGAGACAGAGCATCAACCTGTTAACACGATGCGGAAAACAATTGCCTCAAGAATGATGGAAAGCCTGCAAACAAGTGCACAATTAACCATTACGATGAAAGCGGACGTGACAAAACTTACAAACTTACAACAACAGCTGAATGAAACAGCCATAGCCCGTCACGATACAAAATTGACCATGACCGATTTTGTAGCCAAAGCAACGATCCTTTCATTACTCGAACACCCTGCGATGAACAGTCAATATCAAAATGAAAGAGTGGAAACTTTTGAGTATGTTCATCTTGGGATAGCTGCTGCTTTAGAAAACGGCTTAGCTGTGCCAGTTATTCGACATGCGGAGAGACTAGCGCTCATTGAGCTAGCGAAGACCATCAAATTGTATGGCAAAAAAGCACGTGAAGGCAAACTTCTTCACGATGAAATCGAAGGCTCTACCTTTACGATCACCAACCTAGGTGCCTATGGTGTAGAGCATTTTACTCCGATTTTGAATCCGCCGGAAGCCGGTATCCTTGGCGTCGGAACAATGTATGAAACCCCTATTTATCGAGAGGATGAATTGTGCAAAGGGACCATCCTGCCACTCAGTCTTACGTTTGATCACCGCGTGCTGGACGGAGCGCCGGCATCCGCATTTTTATCAACGGTCAAAGCATATTTAGAAGAACCAATATCCATTCTTTTATAGGAAGAAGGTGAAAGTATCATGACACTGGTCATTATAGGAGGCGGACCAGCAGGTTATGTGGCAGCCATAACAGCCGCCCGTTTTGGCAGGGAGGTTGTGTTAATTGATCAAGGTCAGCTGGGGGGTACCTGCCTCAATGAAGGCTGTATTCCGACGAAAGCGCTTTTGCAAAGCGCCGATATGTTTGAGCATGTGAAATCGGCTGTACATTTTGGAATTGAGCTTCCAGAACATGAGCCTATCATCCAATGGGATGCCGTCCAAAAACGGAAACAGTCTGTCGTCAAGCAGCTGACTGATGGCGTTCGCTACTTGATGAATAAAAACAAAGTCAGCGTGGTGAATGGGAAGGCATCATTTCTATCGGCACATGAGCTATTGATAGAAAGTGAAGGGAAGTCTGAAATCATTCAAGCAAAACAAATCATTATTGCATCAGGGGCAGCGCCTGCTGCTTTACCTTTTGCACCTTTTGATGGGGAATGGATCATTCACAGCAAGGATGCCATGTCACTTTCTTCGATACCAGATTCGCTTTGTATTATTGGGGGAGGGGTGATCGGTTGTGAGTTTGCAAGCATATTTAGCAGAATGGGGACAAAAGTTGTCATGGTTGAGCGGGCAGTGCACATTTTACCTGAAGAAGATTGTGATATAGCACAATGTCTTCACGAGCAACTCGAAGAAACGGGTGTAGACATTTTGACGTCCGCTGCAGTCAAACAGCTTGATTCTTCTTCAAGAAAAGTAGTGGTAGAGAAAAATCAAGGAGAGCAGTGTGAAATCCAGTCTGATCTTTGCTTAGTGGCAATTGGCAGAACTCCGCAGCTTGGAGAGTTGAATCTTGATCAGGTCGGCATTGAATTTGACAGAAACGGAATCTACGTCAATGAACATATGCAAACCAATCTCCCGCATATTTATGCGTGCGGTGATGTGACAGGTGGGGTCCAGCTTGCTCATACTGCTTTTCATGAAGGAACGGTTGCGGCATCCCATGCATCGGGTGAACATGTAAAAGTCAATGAACAAGTGATTCCAAGATGCATCTACACCTCTCCAGAAATCGCCAGTGTTGGTTTAAATGAAGAGAGTGCTAGAAAACAATATGAGGAGATTCGGATAGGGACATGTGCATTTTCTGCAAATGGAAAAGCATTAATCTTAAATCAACCAGCCGGTCAAGTAAAGGTCATTGTAGAACCGCAATATCAAGAAATTTTAGGTGTATCAATCATTGGACCGAATGCAACAGAACTGATTGGACAAGCGGCGGTGATGATGCATACAGAGCTGACCGCTGATACATTAGAGCAGTTTATTGCGGCACATCCGACACTTTCAGAGGCGATACACGAAGCCTTGCTGCAAACAATTGGACGAGCGGTGCACTGCTGAAAAAGACTCTATTTCTATCCGATTGACTTCTTGGGTTAGCCAATGTTAATTGAAAGCGCTTTTATAATTATCTATAATGAATAAAAAGCCCCCAGAGGAGAGGATGGAATGAATCCGACGCCTTGTTATTTAAATACGTGGAAACGTTTTGTTCGTGAAGGTTTGCTTGATAAGTCTCGTCTGAATAAGAGAGTGATGGAATCATGGCACAGATGTAAACAGGCAAATGTTAATCCGTATTTAGATAAAGGACAGTCGTTCTTAGAAAAGGAATTATTCAGTGCCCAAAAAAAGAAATACTCATTATTCCTAAATGCCGCTCTTCCTTACTTAAATAAAATCAGTCAGCAATTAAAAGAATCTGACATGCTGGCCTTACTTATCGATGCAGACGGTTATGTGCTAAGTCTGACAGGAAGCCAAAGAACGATGGTGGAAGCAAGAAAAATTAATTTTATGGAGGGGTCGCGCTGGACCGAAACAGATGTAGGCACGAACGCTATTGGAACGGCACTCGTCATCGGGGAAGCTGTGACGATCAACGGAACTGAGCATTTTTCTGTCGCCTCTCACCATTGGAGTTGTTCAGCCGCTCCTATTCGTGATGCAGACGGTACGATCATAGGGGTGATTGATATCTCCTGTATGGCGGATAACAAGCACCCTTTTATGCTTGGAATGGCTTCAACGGTTGCTTATGCCATAGAGAGAGAAATTCAAGTCCAGCAAAAAAGGAGAGAGATGGAGCTGATCACTCATTGTCTCCAGCAGGTGGAAGCAGACGAACCGTATGTGATCTGTAATGAAAAAAAGCAAATTGTTTCTGCAAGCCGGTCGATTAGAGAACGATTTTCTGACTGGTACGGAATGGATGTCGAGCGGCTTAAGGGTCATCCATTTGTTATCCGGGGAACGCAGATCATTCAATCAGAGCAAGATGGAAAGATGCTGGGCATGTCCCTTTCCCTTGAAGAAGCAGCGAAAAGTAGCATCACCGTTTCCTTTGCTCAATTTCCCGGGGAATCTGGAACAAGTAAGGTGTTTCAACAGACGCTCAGTGAGATGAAGAGAGCGGCACAAACAGATGCCAATGTATATATTTGGGGCGAAACAGGTACAGGGAAGGAACTGGCCGCTAGAGCTATTCACTCAGCCAGTGAAAGGCATAGAGGACCGTTTATTGCTGTTAATTGCGGAGCCATTCCTGAAAGCCTGTTAGAAAGCGAATTATTCGGCTATGCTGAAGGGGCTTTTACAGGGGCAAAACGTCACGGAGCTAAAGGGAAATTTGAACAAGCTCATAAAGGAACACTCTTTTTAGACGAAATTGGCGAAATCCCATATGCGATGCAAGTAGCACTTCTTCGGGTGATAGAAGAAAGGAAAGTCGTACCGCTCGGCGGGACATACGAAATTCCTTTGGATATTCGAATCATTACAGCGACACACCGTAATATGAACGAACTACTGAAGGAAGGAAAAATACGAGAAGACTTGTATTACCGTCTTCATGTCTATCCGATCAACATCCCGCCGCTTAGAGAAAGAAAAGAAGACATTCATGATTTATATCGTTATTACCAAAAGAAGTACCACTGGAATGCGGTATTTCCTGAATCATTTTTTCAGACATTGCAGGAATACCACTGGCCGGGAAACATACGAGAGCTTTTTAATCTGTTTGAACATCTAAGGGTCCTCTTTCCTAAAGGCGGATGGATTGGTGAATCGCAATATGCTTCAGTATTAGAGACGATTGATCAGAAAAAGCAGAAGCTGCATCCAGAAGAGTGTACCGAGATTCCAAAAGAACTCACGTTTAGGGAGCGCATTCAAAAGCAAACAGTGATAGAAGCACTGCATAATACGAAAGGTCATGTGTCAGAAGCAGCGAAGTTAGCAGGGGTGCCAAGAAGTACTTTTTATAAGTGGATGCGAAAGTTTAAGCTGTCTTAGTCTCCTGAGGAAGGCTGCATCAAGGCCCTTGGTCTACGTTAAGAGGTCGGGGGCTTTCTGCCAAGTTAAACAAATGGCATGGAAAAAGGCTTGACTGTTATATTAGTATATGTTAAATTATAAAAGCCGTCGCAATGGGGCAGGAATGAAACGCTTAAAAATTCTTGACACATTTTTCTGGCATATATATAATGAAACATGTCTTATTATTCCGCAGTAGCTCAGTGGTAGAGCTATCGGCTGTTAACCGATCGGTCGTAGGTTCGAGTCCTACCTGCGGAGCCATAATGGAGAAGTACTCAAGTGGCTGAAGAGGCGCCCCTGCTAAGGGTGTAGGTCGCGTAAGCGGCGCGAGGGTTCAAATCCCTCCTTCTCCGCCATTATTGTATGGCCCGTTGGTCAAGCGGTTAAGACACCGCCCTTTCACGGCGGTAACACGGGTTCGAATCCCGTACGGGTCATGTTTTGTTTTTTGATTCGTTGGGCTATAGCCAAGCGGTAAGGCAACGGACTTTGACTCCGTCATGCGTTGGTTCGAATCCAGCTAGCCCAGCCATTTTTTATATATGTTTTTCTGCATAGCAGATGAGCCATTAGCTCAGTTGGTAGAGCATCTGACTTTTAATCAGAGGGTCGAAGGTTCGAGTCCTTCATGGCTCACCATTGTCACGCGGGTGTGGCGGAATTGGCAGACGCGCTAGACTTAGGATCTAGTGTCTTTATGACGTGGGGGTTCAAGTCCCTTCACCCGCATTGTTTTTTCAAACAGTGCACTTATGAATATAAGAGCACATCATACACGCGGTCGTGGCGGAATGGCAGACGCGCTAGGTTGAGGGCCTAGTGGGTGAATAACCCGTGGAGGTTCAAGTCCTCTCGGCCGCATCCCAATAATACCAAGGGTTTAACCACCTTTGGTATTATTTTTTTGTGCGGAAAATACAGCTATGGGAGAAGACTTGCTTACCAAAACCATGCACCTTTTACAGCAGAAATATTGAATATTGCTAGTAAAGTAGTAACGGTTTTTTTTCATAATATCTTTTAGCATAATCAAACGCTATGTCATAGGATTTAGATCTAGTATATCCTACTGAAAGAGTTATAGTCTCTGATTAATTTGGAAACAAACTTATATGTACCTCCAATAGCTAGTCT
Source organism: Bacillus sp. FSL R5-0431 (assembly GCF_038002985.1). Taxonomy (NCBI): domain Bacteria; kingdom Bacillati; phylum Bacillota; class Bacilli; order Caryophanales; family Bacillaceae; genus Bacillus; species Bacillus sp. FSL R5-0431. The sequence goes on from NZ_JBBOOG010000001.1 coordinate 518,439, forward strand.
TGGTACTGGTGAAAAGACGATCTATATTTTAGCGGCTAAAGTCCTGAATGCATCAGCAAATTGAGTTGATCTCAATCCATCTAAAGCCCCGCCTAATAACGCCGCAAATGGAGCAACGCCTTTTACAAGAAACGAGCGTCCATTTTATCCTGAAATGATGGCTTATTTTTTATCAAGTAAATTTATGATGCGTTTTCCTCGTCCACCTCCAGCTTCTAAGGAATGATGAGCTTTGGCAACATCAGATAAAAAATAAATGCTATCAATAACTGGTCTGACCTTGTTGGAATCTACATAAGATGCTAATTCTTTTAGAAGTTCATTTTTGGGATTTGCACTGAATGTGCGAACTCTACGAGAACCGAAAGTAGTTGAAGCTAATATATATATTAAGGACGAAAAACTAGGAAATCCAATAGTAACCATTCTACCGTTCTTTGCAAGCAAGCGCCTATAATGTTTGAGGTCAGTTCCCACTGTGTCCATGACTACATCAAACTTTTTAAGATCAGTAGGAGATGTTTTTTTATAATTAAATACTTCGTCTGCACCTAGCTCTTGAAGAAAAGTAAGATGTTTTTCGTTTGCAAGAGCAGTTACATGAGCACCCAACATTTTGCCAATTTGAATCGCAATGCTTCCGACTCCTCCACTTGCACCACGTACAAGTAACTTTTCGCCTTTTCTAAGTTTAGTTTTATATTTTAAAGCAATAATTGCAGTAGCACCTACGCCAGGCAATGCCGCAGCTTGTAAGAGATCAACCTTTGTAGGAATTTTAGATATTTTCTCAGGTGATATAGCTACATATTCAGCGGCACTACCAATTTGGCTCCTTAATTTCATAGGAAGAACTCCCCACACTCTATCACCTAATTGATAATTTTTTACGTTCGATCCTACCTCAACAACCTCACCAGAAAAGTCTGCCCCTGTTCCTTTAGGGAATCGATTACCCGTTAATAGTTTCATCTTGCCTGATCGAAAAAGCGTATCCATAGAGTTTACACTCGACCCATGTACACGAATGAGTACTTCTCCAGTTTCTATAACAGGTTTTGATATAGAATCTTCAAAAAGAACATTCGGTGATCCATATTTAGTATATTGTGCAGCACGCATCTTTTCATTTTTCATTTACTCACTCCATCTCCTAGAAAAAGTATGAACTTGAAGGGTTTTAAAATCAATTTAGCTCTCTAATACATGGGTGACATGGTTTACATATTTGATTATAATAAATGGAATTGATTTAACAAGTACTCAATATAAACTGACTAAGTAAGGAAAAACTGACTAAGGAGTGGATAAAATATGACTGAAAGTGAGCTAAATAAAGCGATAGCTCCAGCAAGTTATGCCTTAAATATATTAGCGGGAAAATGGAATTTAAAAATCTTAGCTGTACTATGTAGTTACAATGATATTCGATATAATGAGTTAAAGCGTAAAGTGTATGGAATTACAGGAACAATGCTCAATCAATCATTAAAGGATCTGATTGAAAACGGAATTGTTCAACGAGTTCAGTATAATGAAGTTCCATCAAGAGTAGAATATTCATTGACTGGGGCAGGACTAGAGCTGATCCCTATATTTGAACAACTTCTTTTATGGGGCGAAAACCAATTAGAAAAATCAAAATCATCATAAAATGAATATAAAAAGAAAACTAGATTATCCAAGGGTAACTTTTGCAGTGCTTGATATGTCTGGCCGCAACCTGCAAATTGAACAACCCGATGTATTTAACTCATTAGTCCATAACTGGTTAAACAGACTTGAGTCGGAAAATGTTAAGTAGTTTTTCTCTAAATGACTGTCCACTCATCTTAAGTAAGTGGACGTTTTTGTTTGAGAATAATATTTTTATATAATGCAGTCCAATCATCCCCATACCGTTTGAAAGGTTTTTTTGCTATCCATCGAAATGCTTCAACTATTAGTAAGATTTATATGTTTTCTACCGATTTGACCTATGTTAAAAAAGTCTAACTAAACAATCATAAGGCGGGTTGAGTAAATGCTTGGATTACCAAGAGGGGAGGTTTTTTTAGTTCCTTGGTCTGTTGAATGGGTCAAAGAATTTGAAGTGGAAAAGAAACGAATAGTAGAGGTTATCGGTCAGTACACAGTGAATGTCCACCATATTGGAAGTACAGCAGTAAAGGGTTTAAGTGCGAAGCCAATTATTGATATTGCAATTGAAATAGATGATTTTCTTGACGGAGAACAGTGCGTAACAGCTTTGGAAGGGCTAGGTTATTCATATAAAGGAACCAATGTTTTACCTGAAAGACACTATTTCAACAAAGGAGAACCACGTACACACCAAATCCATATGTATCAAACAGGCAATAGGTATTTACTCGAACAGTTAAATTTCAGGGATTATTTAAGAAGTAACGAACTAGTAAGAAGTGAGTACGAGCAGCTCAAACTGAACCTATCAATTTTAAATAAAAATGAAAAACACAAATATGCAGAGGGGAAAACTGACTTTGTTCAGTCGATTTTAGAGAGAATTTAGAAAAGATTCTCTCTTTTGGTGATCAAACTAACTGATTTTATGCACAAGTGGACTCGCTGCAAAGGGAAGTTTCTTCTTTTTAACCAAAATCAACATTATTCTTTAACATAGCTAAATTAACAAGGGTGAGGGATATGAAATTTGTTTATTCGTTTCATCATTAAACCCCCTGTCTTATTTGTGTCACTATATCACGTTTGGTGCTCTTTTAAATCCTAAATTGCAATTATTTCCGATTCATGTTACAATAAGAATAATTATTTTTGTTCGGCGTAAAGGATAGCATGAAGAAAGACTTTTCGTCTTGAGGATACTTTGGGCAAGGATAGTATAATACATTGTGTGGTAACGCACTAGGAGGCAACAAACATGGAACAAGGTACAGTAAAATGGTTTAACGCAGAAAAAGGTTTTGGATTTATCGAACGTGAAGAAGGCGACGATGTATTCGTACATTTCTCAGCTATCCAAGGTGACGGATTCAAATCTTTAGACGAAGGTCAAAAAGTAACATTTGACGTAGAGCAAGGTTCTCGTGGAGCTCAAGCTGCTAACGTTCAAAAAACTGCTTAATCTTCATTTTTAAAAACAGGTTCTCTGTAGAGAGCCTGTTTTTTTGTGTTTCCAATTATTTCTTCAATAAAAAACCCTACTCAGCGTACAAGTAGGGAGATGTTACAAGGTAATCGTAAAAAAATTCATGCTTCAAAGGTTTATCAACAGTATAGCATATTGGATTTACAATATGCGGAATTTGCCTAAATAAATTCTTTTTTCTTTCATAAGTTGAAGGGTGGATAGGTTCTTAGAGAACATGTATTCAAAAATGGTGAGGGATGCCCAAAAGAGCGGCAGAGTTCTTAACAGAAACTTTTTATTTGCTTTTCTGTAATCCCTTTGATGACTTCTAATTCACTTAGCAAAAATTCATGGGCATCATCTAGCATTTTCTTTTCACTTGCATTTAGTGCTTTCTCTTTCTTCATACGCATCAGGTCACGTACAACTTCAGCACCGTCTTGGATGCTACCCGTTTTTATTTTGTTTGTATTAATTGTATGCCGTTCTTTCCATGTCAGTATTTGATCTGATTTGCCATGCTGGAAAATGTGTATCACACTGTTTAATGCCAGTATATCTGTAACAGGTCTAATACGTGAACCCGACATTTTCCGTGTTGGAATCATCACTTTCATATGACTGATTGACATATTAATCACATAATACTGTTGTTTTTCATCAGAAAATTCTTTTTCTTCTATGGCTTCAATTATACCTGCTCCATGCATTGGATACACAATGTTATCACCAATTTGAAACATATCATCCACCTCCATATTAAGTACCTACTATAAGGGTACCACAAATCGATCCGAAATAATCAAATTTTTAATAATAACATGTTTATTTATTTTTTGTCAATAAATTTAGTTCTAAAAAAGAGAGATTATTTTGAAGAAATTTTGGGTGTGATTTTTTTTTATTATCCATGATTTTTGAACATATCCTCTAGAATCCTCGCTATAAGAAAAACAGGATATCCACCATTAAAAAAGACCAGCCATTGAGCTAGTCTTTCAAAATAGAATCCGATCATAATGTCGAAATATCAATGACAAACCGATAACGCACATCACTTTTCAGCACACGTTCATACGCTTCATCAACTTGACTTGCGTTGATCACTTCAATTTGTGGTGCGATATTGTGAGCAGCTGCGAAATCGAGCATTTCTTGTGTTTCTTGTATGCCTCCAACGAGTGAACCGGCAATGCTGCGGCGGCCAGTAATCAATGAAAAGACGTGGAATTGATCTGGCTCAGGTGGTGCACCGACGTTCACCAAGGTTCCATCCACACGAAGTAGGGACAAATAGGCGTCTATATTGATATTGGCAGAAACTGTGTTGAGAATGAGGTCATACTGACCGGCTAGTGACTGAAAGGTATGAGGATCACTTGTAGCAAAATAATCTTTTGCACCAAATGACAGCGCCTCTTCTTTTTTATTCAAAGAGCGGCTCAATACCGTGACTTCAGCGCCAAGTGCACGTGCGAATTGAATGGCCACGTGACCGAGTCCGCCCATCCCGACGATGGCAACTTTTTTACCTGGCCCTGCTTTCCAGTGCTTTAACGGTGAATAAGTTGTGATTCCAGCGCAGAGAAGAGGACTTGCGGCATCAAGGGATAGTTGATCTGGAATGCTGACGACAAAGCGCTCTGTCACGACAATCTTCTGACTATAGCCGCCGTAAGTCGGTTCCCCGTCATAATCGAGGTTATTATAGGTTTGGACGACCCCTTTCGTGCAATATTGCTCGTCTCCATTTTGGCAATATTCACAGGTGCCGCAGGAATCAACAAAGCAGCCAACACCTACACGGTCTCCGATCTGAAATTTCGTCACATCATCACCAACAGCGGCAACGACTCCAGTGATCTCATGACCCGGAACCATTGGGAAAATACCGCCGCCCCATTCATCAAAGGCACTGTGGATATCTGAATGACATATCCCGCTAAATTGAATATCGATTAAAATATCATGTGGACGAAGCGCTCTTCGTTCAATGGTTGTCCGTTCAAAGCTCGCTTTTGCATGTGAAACACTTAAAACGTTTGAATGGTGCGTCTGACACATTCTTGATCATCCTTTCAAAAGTAAGATTCTTTACTTCTATACTGTACGTCTTAAAGTGAACTCTAAGTCAATAGAGAACCCTCTTCAAGCTTTTCAACATCCTTAAATAAAGAATTGAGCCAAAAGCATCTTGCGTTCTCTATGAAATTGGAGATGATGAGAAGAAGGAATTTCATAAGGTGAGAGAAGAAGAGAAGGGTGAAAACAATGAAAATAGCACAAGCCGCCAAGCAGCTCGATTTATCTACTGCCACGCTCAGATACTATGAGAATATTGGTTTAATTCGACCGATCCGACGTGATGAAAACGGTGTTCGTGATTATGCAGAAGAAGATATTCAGTGGATTGAATTTATCAAATGTATGAGAAATGCGGGTCTCTCAATTGATGCACTTAGAGAATATACGGCTTTATTTATCGAGGGCGAGGATCGTACCCTGTCCTCGCGGAAAAGTATTTTGGTCAATGAGAGAGAAAGACTTGTAGAAAAACAAAAGGAAATCGAAGAGACGATTAAGCGGTTAGATTACAAGATAGAAAGTTATGAAGATATTATCCACAGCTATGAACAAAAGCTGGTTCATCAACTAAAAACCAGTTCAATTTAAATGAAGAAAAACCTGTGACTTTTCACAGGTTTTGTGATGTGGTTATCTTTTTGTGTAACGCACCCAGTTATAATGTGCGTGGAGCGGTGTAACACCGTTATAGGAGCCGAGCCATTCATCGACACCTGCACCATTCCACAGGTTCATCATAATCTTTCCTGGAGTTTGAGGAATTTGAGTAGTGGCAGTATGTTTTAATTGTCCGTCCACATACCATTTAATCGAGTTAGGCTGCCAGTCAAATGCATACGTGTGATAAGAGTTTGCTGCATCAAAACCAAGGTTGACGATTTTTTCATGATTTCCTACACCATTGGTATAGTAGTTAAACTGAACCTTTGTCGTATCTTTTCCTAGAAATTCGATATCAATTTCATCCCAAGGCGTACCATCAGTCGGTCCCGTATAAGTAAAGAACGAAGACACGATCCCTACATTTTTGGCTGGTTTCATGCTGACTTCATAAAGCCCGTAGCCATATGTTTGAGTGGAGCGGTTTTCTCCGCAGTCAAACTTATTATAGGAGGGACTTGTGAGCGATAATCGCATTTCACCTAATGACGTCATGGAGACATTATTTGCACGCCACGTACAGTTAAACATGTTTCCATTCGAGTACCCATCGGCTTTTTGCCATAACCCCGTATTATAGTTGTTAAAAGGCTCGTAAAACGACCCGCCTGTTTGTGCCGAGGCACCCGCAGTAAATGTGGACAAACTCAAGACTAATCCAGTGACAAGCAGCATCAACATTCGTTTCACACGGTAAGACATATAGGCATTCCCCTCTCCTTTTTTGAAAGCGTTTTCTTAATTGATCATACATTATTCTCTCAAAATGGAAAATCGGTCTAATATATGATATTAAAGAGGATTTTTTGCTAGATTCTTCTCTTATTTCATAGGAAGTTACTAAAGAAAATGGTATAAACAGCAAAAGGTCATCAAAAACTCATTCGTTAAAATTGAGTTTTTGATATTTTTCATGCCATTTAATAAAGAATGATTGACAAAGCGGACAGTTGTCCGTAAGATAATATCGGGACAATTGTCCTAATGAGAATCAAAAGAGATGAGATTTAACACATAGAGATAAGTGCAATATGGTTGAAGGTAAAGAAGGTGAGGCATCATGGAAAAGGATATTGGAAAGGAAATTGAAGAGGTCGCTTTTTCTTTGTTTCAGGAATTTGGCGTGGAAAATGTCAGCATGCATAAAATTGCCAAAACAGCTGGTGTTGGGCAGGGCACTCTTTACCGCCGCTATGCCAATAAAAGTGATTTATGCCTTTCTATCCTTGGAGAAAAATTTGAACAGCTGATCCCTGCTTTGCATCTTTACTTGAGCAAAATCAGTGACCAGCCGGTTCGTGAACGTTTGCGTTATGTGCTCGAAGAAATTCATCTCATCGTCGGTCATCACTTAGACTGGATTCGGATGCTTACAATCTCTGGGAATTTAGAACAGACAAGTAAAGTGTATGATTGTCATTACAGTCAATCGCTTAAACAAATCATTCGTGATTTGCTGGAGGAAGCAGAAGAAAAAGGGGAAGCGAACATACAGGATATTGAGCTGACGACATTATGTATGTCCTCTCCGATGACGCCTGAACTGATGTTTTATATTTGTGAATCTGGTTATTCAATCGAAAAAATCGCTCAATTCGCTGCAGAGAAACAGATTTTATCTGTTTTCAATAGACATTGAAGTGGCTCATTTCTGACCAGCCTGACTTCCTATGATTGATCTAAATTGAAAAAGAAAAGGAGCCAACCTACTATGAACAAACAGCAAGCAGCAGCTTCTCATATTCGAACGCTGCCCATTATTATCTCATTTATTACAGCTGGTTTTATTGGCCTGTTCAGTGAAACGGCACTAAATATGGCGCTGAGAAGCTTAACGTTAGACTTTGGTATTGAAGCAACGACAGCTCAGTGGCTGACAACAGGATATTTATTAACACTTGGTATTCTCGTACCAATTTCAGGACTCATTCTTCAATGGTTTACAACAAGACAGCTTTTCATTACGTCGCTCATCTTTTCGATCATTGGAACATTTATTGCAGCGGTTGCGCCAGTCTTTAGTATTTTAATGGTGGCACGTGTCGTGCAGGCAGTCGGTACAGCATTGCTTCTTCCATTGATGTTCAATACGATTTTGGTGATCATCCCGCCTCATAAACGAGGCAGATCAATGGGGATTATAGGTCTTGTGATCATGTTTGCACCAGCTGTTGGTCCAACAGTCTCTGGTCTTATTTTGAAATCGCTGACTTGGCATTGGATTTTCTGGATTTCACTTCCGTTATTAATAGCTGCACTCGTCTTTGGTTTTATCTTTATGCAAAATATTACGGAGCCAACAAGACCAAAAATCGACATTTTATCGATTGTGCTTTCAACCATTGGTTTCGGAGGAATTGTGTATGGCTTTAGCAGTGCCGGTGAAGGCGGCGGCTGGAGCAGTATGCATGTTATCGTTGCAATTGTAGTAGGTGTCATTGGGATTCTTGTATTCTCTCTCAGACAGTTGAATATGAAGGAACCGATGCTGAACTTAAGCCCGTTTAAATATCCGATGTTTGTCATTGGGTTACTGCTGATCTTAGTGTGTATGATGGTGATGCTGTCTGCTATGATGATTTTGCCATTGTATCTGCAAACATCCTTGGCACTAACGACATTTACAGCAGGTTTAATGCTATTGCCTGGTGGAATTATCAACGGTCTGTTATCTCCAATCATGGGTGGGCTATTTGATAAGTTTGGACCAAAATGGCTTGTGATTCCAGGGCTTGTCATTGTCGCAGCGACGATGTTTGGCTTCACGAATTTAAGTGTGAATACATCGATTGGATACATTGTGACCCTTCATATTACGTTAATGGTCGGAATCGCGATGATCATGATGCCTGCACAAACAAATGGATTAAATCAGCTGCCGCCAGAGCTATATCCGCATGGTACAGCGATTATGAATACATTGCAGCAGGTGTCAGGAGCTATTGGTACTGCGGTCGGTATTTCGATCCTTTCATCAGGGACCCGCAGCTTTATGGAAAATGTGGCTGATCCTGCAAATCCGATGAACCAGCTGCTCGCCTTTACAAATGGCGTCCAGCATGCATTTATCTTTGCTGTGATCATGACCGTCATTGGTTTGATCATCGCTTTCTTCATTAAACGAGTGAAAGTAGAACAGCAAGTTTCATAAAATAGATGAAAAGCACTGAGGACCTAGCGCCGCAGTGCTTTTTTTATTTGCCCAATGCTTGTTTCAAAGAGAGCGAAAATGGGGAGATAGATAAAAAGTGAACCAATGAGAATGTGCTGCTAATTCAGTAGAAGGAAAAGAGGAAAAAGGAACGAATGAGTTAGAAGAAATGAATAAGATAGGAGACTGAGATCATGAACTTAGAAGAACAAATCAAAATCGCTGCTTCATTACGTCAACCAGCTGAAGGTTCATTACCGAGTCAATCGGAACTAAAACCAGTCCATCCTCCTGAAGTAAACAAAATGGAATATGACATTCCAACAAGTGCTGGCGAAACAAAGGTATGGGTATTTAAGCCGGTCAACACATCAAAGCAGCCGCTTCCTGTTTTTGTGAATTTACATGGCGGAGGATTTATCCTAGGCAGTGCTGAAATGGATAACCATTGGTGTCCGGTCATTGCAGACCGAGCGCAATGTATCGTCGTCAATGTGGAGTATCAGCTTGCCCCAGAGCACCCTTTCCCGGCCGCCCTTCATGAATGCTACGATGTGCTGAAGTGGCTGTATGAACATCCTGATGAGCTTCAAATAGATCCCAATAGAGTAGCCATTGGCGGACATAGCGCAGGAGGAAACTTGGCAACGGCTGCTTGTCTCTTAAATATTCAAAAAGGGCACCAACTTCCTATTGTCTATCAAGTGCTTGATTATCCGCCGCTTGATTTAGCCACTGATCCAGCACAAAAGCCAGCGTTTGAAGAAGCGATCCCAGTTGAAATGGCGAGACTCTTTAATGCCTTCTATCTGCAAGGCCAAGATCCGCACAATCCGCTCGTTTCTCCGATCTTTGCTGATCGTTCATCCTTGGCACAAATGCCACCAGCTCTCGTTATCACAGCTGAAAGAGATTCGCTAGCTCAAGAAGCCGAACAATATGCGGAGAAGTTAAAAGAAGCAGGGGTAGACGTCACGTACAGACAGTTTAAAGGAGTCCCTCACGCCTTCACGCATGCCGGAGATTTAGCAATAGCTGAAGAGGCTTGGCATCTGATGAGTGATCAATTGAAGAAGGCATTTGAATAAGAAAGGAACAGTGATGTTAAAGCACAGAGCCCAGCGGGACTGTGCTTTTATTGTTGCTTGAGAAAGAAGTGGGTTACAAAAGATCAGATATCTGCCTTCATTGTCGATATAATAGAAAGAATAGAAGACGACTTAAAAAAGGAGCGAATCTAATGGAAAAAGAGAAACTACAGGCATTTTGTCTTTCTTTAAAAGGAGTAACCCATGATTATCAGCCAGAATGGCAGGCAGATCGTTATCATATTGGTGGAAAGATGTTTGCTATGATGGGCGGAGATGCGAAACGAAAACCTGTCATCACTTTAAAATGTGACCCTCAACGTGCTGAAGAACTAAGAGAGGCGCATGAGGGGATTATTCCGGGCTATTATATGAATAAGACTCATTGGAATTCGATTTACCTTGATGCGGACATTCCATCTTCATTTGTAGAGGAGTTAATCGAACATTCCTACCAATTGGTTTTTCACAAATTAACAAAAAAATCTCAACATGACATCCTCCAACATGATGAATGAAGTGAGACAAGTTAATAAACCCTGTGATTCTCTTCAAAATTGACTAGAGCGAAGTGCTGTCGTTATAATTTAACCAGTTAGAAGACGTTAATAGGGGGATATAAATGAGCTATACAGTCATTACAGGAGCAAGTTCAGGTATTGGGTATGAGGCGGCGCTAGCCTTTGCAGCACGAGGCAAAAACCTTATTTTAGCTGCACGCCGGCTCGAGAAACTCCAAGAACTGAAGAAAGAGATTCTTGATCAATATCCCGATATCAAAGTAAACATACAGTCTGTCGATTTAACCGACATGGAGCAAGTGTATTCATTTTATGAATCGTTGGCTGAATATGAGCTTGACACCTTCATTAATAATGCAGGGTTCGGCCATTTTGGTTCAATAGGAGAACAGGATGTAAGAAAAATTGGAGATATGCTTCATCTGAATATCGAAGCCTTAACGATTTTATCCACTTTATTTGTTCGTGATTATGAGCAAGTAGAAGGGGCGCAGCTGATCAACATTTCTTCAAGAGCGGGCTATACAGTCGTCGGCAATGCCGTCACCTATTCAGCCACGAAGTTTTACGTGAGCGCCTTTACAGAAGGACTAGCACTAGAGTTGAAAGAAAAAGGAGCTAACTTACAGGCAAAAGTATTAGCGCCTTCCGCGACAGAATCAGAATTTGCAAAGCGTTCATTAGATGTAGACCAATTTGAATATGAAGGCAATATCAAGAAATATCATACATCAAAAGAAATGGCAGCTTGTCTGCTCGAGCTTTATGATCATGAAAAAACAGTCGGTATTGTTGACGGCAAGACATTTGACTTTGAATTGAAAGACCCGATTTTTTCACATGCTGGTCCAAGTATGAAATAGAAATGACACATCACTGAGGGCAGATTTCCTCGGTGATTTTTTTATGGCATGATTGACTGTATGGTAACCACATGGTTTAGAATGTGTACACAAGGAGGGAATCTAGTGACGTATGTAACAAGTGGAGAAGTATGTAAGCTATTGAACATCACAAAGTATACGCTCGTCATTATATAGAACAGGAACTCGTCCGCCCTGCGAAATCCGCTCAAACTCAAAATGGATAACAATTATTTGATGAAAAAAACACCTTCACATTAGGTGTTTTTTTCATATGTTCTTTGATAAAGCAAAGAATCAGAGACCCAGTAGATGAGACTGCTCATGATGACGATAGGCACAGATGCCGAGCTCCCAATACCATCAATGACAAAAAGCATGACAACCATTGCAATCAGTAAATAAGCGGTTAAATAAAGAGGATGGAAAGCCTTTGGCTGCAAAGAAAACAACAACTGCAAAGGAACCGCAAAAACGAAATAATAAACAAAAAAGATGGGAATGTAAAATACCAGGAACGCAGGCTCTCCCTGAATCGGTGGATAGAAGCATACGAACAGACTGAGTAAAATCGAACTAAGGAATAGTGTTATTAGGATTTTGTGAAATGATTGAAGCATTTGCAATACGTATACTCCTTTTTTGTAAAATTTACTATATTTTATCATAAATTGATGATCTAGTATTGTTTACTTTTATTGATTGAACAATCTCAATATCTCCTTTTTTAAAAATAAAGTTAGGTATTTAGATGTAAAGAAGTAATTGTGATAATATCTTTTTTCCTTTATTTGGTTCTGTATCTTTCGCCTCATGCCGATGAATGAAGGAATGGTATAAAGTAAACCCTATAGAAAGAGATCTAGCTTTGAATCCATCACATTTAAGAAGAGAGATGATCGAATGAACGTAACAAAATGGTTAGGTGCTGTCCTTCTTTCTGCTTTATTACTGTCGACAGCAGCTTGTGCCAATACAAGTACCCAAGAGAAAAATCAAAGCGAAAAAGAAAGCGCAACTAATGAATCAAAGGACAAAACGACAGCCGTAGAAACAGGGAATAAGTCCTTATCTAATATTAAGGTATTAGCGACAGGCGGGACGATTGCTGGCAGTTCGGACAGTGATACAGATACGACAGGATATAAATCCGGTTCACTTGGCATCGATAAAGTCATTGCTTCAGTTCCTCAGCTAAAGGATATTGCAAACGTTACCGGTGAGCAGGTAGCGAATGTTGGCAGTGAAAATGTTGATAATGCCCTTCTTTTAAAATTAGCCAAACGAGTGAATCAACTCTTAAATGATGATCAGGTGGATGGCATAGTCATCACGCATGGTACAGACACACTTGAAGAAACAGCTTACTTTCTACATCTGGTTGTCAAAAGTGATAAGCCAGTTGTGGTCGTTGGCTCAATGAGACCAGCGTCTGCTATCAGTGCGGACGGTCCGCTGAACTTGTATCATGCTGTCAAAATTGCCTCTATAAAAGAAGCAAAGGGCAAAGGTGTCATGGTCACGTTAAATGACCGAATTGCCTCAGCTCGATTTATTACAAAGACAAACACGACCACAACCGATTCCTTCAAGTCACTTGAGCAAGGCTACATTGGAGAAATTGCTGGTGAAGTGGTTTCCTTCTATAACGAAACGACAAGAAAACATACAACTGATAGTGAATTTGATGTATCGAAAATAAAAGAATTGCCACAAGTCGATATTTTATATGGCTATCAAAATGATCAAAAATATGTGTATGATGCAGCTGTAAAAGCAGGAGCGAAAGGCATTGTCGTTGCCGCAGCAGGAAATGGAACGATGTCAACAGAAGCCATCAAAGGGGCAACAGATGCAGTGAAGAAAGATGTGGTCCTCGTGAGATCAAGCCGTGCGGGAAATGGAATTGTGACCCACGAAAAAATGGATGATGAACATCACTTTGTGTCATCGGATTCATTAAATCCACAAAAAGCGCGCATTCTGCTTATGCTCGCTCTAACGAAGACAAAAGATCCAGATAAAGTACAGACATATTATGAAAAATATTAATGAAGAAAGGGACCCGAAGCTTCGGGTCTTTTTTTATGCATGTTCCTGATGATACTTTTCAGCACGTGTTTTTAAAGAGAGTAAAATATCTCGCCATATATCGTCTACATCTGTAAGAAAATGTCCCGCTTGATCTATATAATAGGTTTTGACGTTTGGAATACTAGGAGCCATTTTTTCTATTTCTACAAATGGAGCCATCGTATCCTCTTTTCCATGCCATACATCAACAGGGATTTGTATATCTTTCATATCGAATGCCCATGGCTGCGAGAGCAAATATGGTTCATGAATACATTCATCCACCGATTGACGAGTGGCTTCGTGTAAATGCGTCATCATCATCTCGAGCTGCTCATCGGTTTGAAGGAATTGACGGTCCCATGGATGTAAATGTTTGTTCCCATTTTTGGCCAGCTTCTTAAATTTCTCTGGTTTTTTCTCAATCATTTTTTTCTGGGAACGATAGCTTGCTTTCAATAGCCAAGGGAACTTCTTACTCAGGAAAAAAGCCAATTTGTTCTCTTTGAGCATACTCTTAGGCGGTTTTCCGTCCTGAAATGGCGTTGTACTTGAGATCAGAGCGGCTGAAAGGACTCGATTCGGCAATTGATAAGCACAGCCAGCAGCGAATGCGCCGCCTCCAGATACACCCATCACTGAAAAATGGTGAATGCCTAGATGATCTGCTACTTCCAGCACGTCTTTTGCCCAGTCTAAAATCGTACGGTCAGGTTGAGGGGTAGATAAACCAAATCCAGGTCTGTCTAAACAGATGAGGCGAACACCGTGCTCTTTAGAGATTGGGTCATCTTCTAAAAACATGACTCTTGATCCAGGAGTTCCGTGAAAAAAGAATACTGGAAATCCTTCAAGATCACCGTATTCACACAAACCAATATGACGTCCATCTTGTAAATGAATCCTACCCATATTTTCATCCCCTTAATAGTTTATCTAACTTAAATGTTGGAGAAAAACACCGGATTAAGGCGCTTCTTTCGCAATCTGATAGATTTTTTCGTATAGAGATAATAATGTTTTTAAATCTTCTTTTGGAAGCTTTGCATAGTATTTTTGAATAAGGTGCAATTGAATTTCTTCCGTATTCTTGTGATAGTCATGACCCTTTTGAGCAAAATCAACAATGATTTCTCTTCGGTTATGTGGATTAATTTCTCGTTTGACATAGCCAAGCTGCTCAAGCTTTGAGACAAGCTGGCTAGCGGCACTTGCCGAAATTGAAAAGTAATCAGCTAGTTCGTTGATTGTTCTCGTTTTTGTCCGTAATAATTCAAGTGTCAGCTCTTGTTTGGCTGATAAATCTGCATACTCATGTTTTAAAAATCGTTGATACTCTTCTACATAGATAGAGCCTAGTGCATTCGAATATTCAATGATTTTTTTACCGTAATGAATGATTTCCTCATCCAATGACATCACCTCTATTCTATTATAGGCAATCCTTATTGTTAAGTGAAGTTAAATATTAAGGAATGTTAAATGATGAGATGGCATAAATGACCGTATTGTTTGTTTTCACATGATTCACTCCTTATGAATTCGATGACTTTTTCATTGTATTTTGAAAAAGATCCATTTATAATAAAAAAAATAAACCAACTGGTCGGTTTTGATTTGTCCTTGCAAAGAAAAGCAAGGTAGAAGGGATTGTGAAAGATGACAAGTACACAAAGCGGGGCTGGAAAGAGCGAAAAGACGAAGCAAAAAATCGTCACCGCTTCTCGTGATTTATTTGCGACAAAAGGATATTCAGAAACATCCGTGCGGGATATTCTAGAGGCTGCTGAGGTTAGTAAAGGCAATCTCTATCACCATTTTAAAGGAAAAGAGTTCTTGTTCCTTCATATCATGGAAGAGGATCACCGTTTGATGATGGAGACGTGGCATCAGGAGAAACAAACGATGCACCGGGCCATTGATAAGCTCGCCGGATTTGCAGAGCTGCTCAGTCAAATGGGGATTAACTACCCATTAATGAGAGCGAGTGAGGAATTCTGTGCAAGTGCCTTTACATCAGACGAGGTCATGGAACGGCTGAACAAGATTGATGCCGACTTTGATGATGTGATGAGAGACATCTTACTTGAAGGAAACGAAGATGGCAGCTGGTCAATTCAGCATGTGGAGTCAAAAGTGAAAATATTACTTTCCGTTTTTTACGGATTAGACGTGTTATATAAAAGTGACACCATCCAACAGAAGAAAGAGTTACAAAAAGAGGCGATCTCATTGTTTATTCACGGAATCAACCATCATGAGTAACAAGTGAGTCAGTAAAGGAGAAACAAACATCATGCAAAAACCGATTCGTGAGCAAAAAGCTGTACTCGTTATTTTATTAAGTAATATATTTATTGCGTTTTTAGGCATCGGTCTCATCATTCCTGTCATGCCGCTATTCATGAACGTGATGCATCTAACAGGAAGTACGATGGGATACCTTGTGGCGGCGTTTGCTGTGGCTCAGCTCATTGCTTCACCTATTGCAGGGAGATGGGTAGACCGCTACGGAAGAAAGATTATGATTGTGTCAGGGCTGTTTCTATTTGCGTTATCAGAACTCGTCTTCGGTCTTGGGACACACGTGTATGTGCTGTATTTTGCAAGGCTGCTAGGCGGCATTAGTGCGGCATTTATCATGCCGGCTGTCACTGCTTATGTCGCAGATATCACGACCGTTCAAGAAAGATCAAAGGCAATGGGCTATGTGTCAGCGGCCATTAGTACCGGTTTTATTATTGGCCCGGGCATTGGCGGATTTATCGCAGAATATGGCGTACGCC
The DNA here is from genome assembly GCF_038002985.1 of Bacillus sp. FSL R5-0431. Classification (NCBI taxonomy): domain Bacteria; kingdom Bacillati; phylum Bacillota; class Bacilli; order Caryophanales; family Bacillaceae; genus Bacillus; species Bacillus sp. FSL R5-0431. The sequence continues at coordinate 534,775 of NZ_JBBOOG010000001.1, forward strand.
TGCCATTCTTCTTTGCAGCAGGGATTGCGTTTATTGCCGTCATTTCGTCTATGTTTATGCTGAAGGAGCCATTAACAAAAGAAGAGCGAGCGAAACAAATGGGTCAAGTGAAGGAATCTACTTTCTTTAAAGATTTGAAAAAATCGATTCATCCAAGCTATCTCATCGCCTTTATCATTGTGTTTGTCCTCGCTTTTGGACTATCTGCGTATGAAACAGTCTTTAGCTTGTTTACAAATCATAAGTTTGGATTTGGACCAAAAGATATTGCCGTCATCATTACCGTCAGCTCGATTGTGGCGGTCATCATCCAAGTTCTTGTGTTTGGTAAACTGGTTAATGCCCTAGGGGAGAAAAGAGTCATTCAGCTATGCCTGATTGTCGGAGCGGTCCTTGCTTTCGTTTCGACAGTCGTTTCAGGCTTTTTGGTTGTACTGATTGTCACATGTGTCATTTTCCTTGCGTTTGATTTATTGCGACCAGCATTAACGACCTTCTTATCCAAAATCGCTGGAAACCAGCAAGGATTTGTCGCAGGGATGAACTCCACCTACACAAGCCTAGGTACGATTTTCGGCCCAGCACTTGGCGGCATTTTATTCGATCAAAATATACATTTCCCATTTCTATTCGCAGGTGTTGTCTTATTTCTTGGGTTAGGCTTAACCCTTATTTGGAAGGGGAAGGCAGAAGAGCCTGCGGCAGAATAATGAATGAAGAAGTAAGAGACCTTTCAAACGAGGTCTCTTTTTTTTAAGACTGCGGCTTCAAATGATTCAATGCTTCTGCCATTTTTTGATTTTGATGCTTTTTTGTAAAACAGAAAGGCGATGATATGACCAGTCAGTGTCAGAAAGGCAATGCCGATGAAATAACATAATCAATTGCAGTAAAGCAGTCGAATATAACGCGGCCGCCCCTAATTGAAAGGCTAAATTGATGGCGGTGGAGATGAGAATGTTGACAGGTGCAGGGATGGTAAAGTAGTTCCACAGTAAAGGGTAAAAAGAGTCACTGCATGCGCGCAGCTTTTTATTTATAATGGAAGGAAAGAACATGTTCGTGAAAGGAGGGAGCACTGTGCATCTCTTGGAGAAGCAAAGGTCACCATCGATGAAAGAAGGAATTCGCCAGATTGACCCGGCATATCCAGTGTTTGTAGATGCGGTCATGGATGGTTTCATACAAGGACAACTTTATGTAGATGATGTAGAGCACCCTCTTGTTTTTTTTCTTGAAGCTGCATGCGGCATTTATTATGTTGCAGGCAAGAGAGAAGCGGAGCTGTCACGCTGCTTGGCCTTCATTGTGAATGTTTACGAAAGACAGAGATGACAAAACGGCCGGTTTACCGTATTTTCAGCGAATCAATCAACAGATGTGATGATGAAAAAATGTCTTGGTTCACATCTGAATGAGATGGAAAGACATGCGTACGTTTTTCTGCAGGCACATTCTTATGTCCATGCGCCTCATCCGGGCTATAGAGTAGAGCGGACAAATGAACTGGTGATCAATGCAAGCAGGGTTTTTCCACCTAGCTATTACGAAGTCTATTGGGGGAAAGCGGCTTGCTTTCTATCAAAAGGAATCGGAGTTGCCATCTTAGATGGAGAGAACGTGGTGAGTGAATGTGTCTCCATTTTTTCAAGTGAAGATCGTGTGGAGATAGATATTTGGACAGAAGAAGCCTGCCGGGGGAAAGGTTTGGCGCAGCTGGCAGGTCAGCATATGATCAGGAGCTGTCTTGAAAATAAGAGGACACCGCATTGGGATTGACGATGTCCATCACCTAGCTTCGATCAAACTGGCAGAGAAGCTAGGCTTTCAGCGGACAAAAACCTATCGAGTGTTTTATGGCTCATGATGAGAAGGTTTTGAGATACCAAGCATCCATCGCAGAATGCTCAGAGCCATCAATCGGTTCAGAGAGAAGAGAAAAGCCATATCGCTGATAAAGGCCGGTGGCTGCAGTTAATTCCTGGCGGGTTTCTAAATAACATGCTTCGTAGTATGTAGAGGCATATTGCAGCGCCGTATCCATCAGTTTTTTGCCCGCACCTTTTCCTTGTGCCTTTGGACTTAAATAAAGCTTTTGTAATTCACAGATGTCGTTTGTAAATGGAGCAATGCCTACGCCGCCTACAATGTCACCATTCTCTTCAGCAATCCAATAGGCTGCATGAGTCAATGATTGATAGTATTCGAAAAGCTGGTCAAGGTGGGGATCAGTGTAGGCGGTTCCTTCAATCGCCAAATTCGCCGATTCTAGTGACTGGCGGATAATCGCTGCGATATACGGATTGTCTTTTTGCTCAATGGGTCTAATGTTCATTGGTAGTACCTCCATTGTTATAAGATAAAAAAGAGAATGGGAGTGAAATAACATGTTTTGGCTGCAAACCGCTATTTTTACAATCGTTGTATTGTGTCTCTCATGGTGGGCAGGGAAAAGACGCAGACACCGTCATGCGGGGCTAATCCTCCCTATATGCTTCATTCTATTTGGATTGGTTTTATTGATATCCAGTTTCTTCATTGGCAGATGGGAAGGCATGGCGCTTAGTATATCAAGCATCTCTATCGTTCTCTCTTCCATGATTTGTTTGATCATCGTCACAGCGATTCAATTTTTTAAAAAAGATGACCCTTCTTAAGCGGGGGCATCTCCACTGTTCATCTGATTGTATTCTTCACGAAGGATGCCCATGATGATCACATCTGAGTAGGTTCCATTGAAATAGAGTGCTTGGCGTCTTTTCCCTTCATATTGAAATCCGGCTTTCTCATAGCTTCTGAAGGCTCTTGGATTATGGGAAAAGACTTCGAGCTCAAGACGATTGAGTTCTAATGTATCAAAGGCGAATGCTTGAACCATCCGGACAGCTTCTGTACCATAGCCCTTTTGGAAATGTTCTGGTCCATGAAGCGCAATGCGGAAGCTTGCCGTATGATTAATTGGATCAATGTCCACAATCGCCGCATCCCCAATCATTTCTTTCGTGTCTAGCAGACAAATGGCGAAATCTCGTCTGCTGTCATCTTGTAAAAATCGGGTATAGGCTGAACGAATCTCTTCTAGTGTGAACGTTTTGCGTGTGCCAGTCATATAAAGAGTTTCTGCATGCTGGCATCCTCTTTGAATACCAGGATAATCCTGCTCTTCAATCGGTCTCAAAAATAAGCGGGTCATGACGGATCACCCTCCTCTATATATCGAGAAATTTCAATTAAATTCAGATCAGGATCACGGATATAAACAGATTCAATCGGACCTAATGTACCTGTGCGCCTGACTGGCCCTTCTTCAATAGGAACCACTTGCTTGCGAAGGTGCAGCAGCAGACTATCCATATCTAAATCGGTGATAAAGCACAAATCACTAGAGCCAGGAAGTGGGTGAGCCGCTGCCCGTTCAAATTCATGACCAGCTTCATGAAGGTTGATCTTCTGTAAACCAAAACGAAGCGCTTTACGGCCTTCTCCAAAGGTTTCTTCCTTCATTCCTAATACGTTTGTATAAAAGCGAATGGTGTCCTCCATATGTTGTACAGTCAACACGATATGATCAAGTCGTCGTATCATCAGTCTCTCCTCCAAGTATGATCATTGATTGAACTGATTTTATTATATCATTACCTGAAGAGGATACCTTATTGAATCACGGTTTTGAAGACATGAAAATGGAAGATGGCAAACCCATGTATCCTTTGTCTTTCCTTTCTGATACAATGGGGATAGAATATATGTTCTTATTTAGGGTAAGGAGTGATGGGATTGAGTCAGAAAAGGAAGCTGCTTTTTTATGGGGCGATGAGTATCGATGGCTATTTAGCGAGAGAGGATCACCGGCTCGATTGGCTAATAGGAACAGAGGGCGAGGAAGAAACGAGCTATGATGACTTTTATGCGTCAGTTGATACGCTGATCATGGGGCGAAATACATATGAGCAGGTTCTTCAGCTGTCACCAGATGAGTTTCCTTACGAAGGAAAGACTTGTTATATCATGTCACGAACTTTACAAGACAGTCTGAAAGGAACTCATATCATTCGAGAAGATATCTTATCATTTGTGAAAAAATTAAAAGATGTACCAGGTCAGCATATCTGGATTGTCGGCGGCGGGGAACTGCTTCAGTCTTTCATAAAAGCAGGATTGGTTGATGAGCTTTACCTTCAAATCGCACCTGTCATGATTGGGAGAGGCATTCCTCTGTTTTCCCCAGCGGATATGGAATCCAGGTTTTCATTAAAAGAAGTACAACAATACAAGCAGATAGCTGAAATGCATTTTGTCTTAAAAGAAGAGGATCACTGACCTGAGGTGGTCTTTTTTTTATGAAACAAACTCGTTGACAATAAAATATCCTAGTGTTAGGATAAATTTATCCTATTTTTAGGATTTATTGAAAAAAGGAGTAGTTGCCATGGTGCAGCATGAACATGAATTAGACTTAAGGCTATTCCGCGTGTGGATGAAAGCCTATCAAGCTCTTTTTACAAATATCCAAAAAGACATTGAACGGTATGATATCGGATTTGAGAACTTTCAGATCCTTGAATTGCTCTATAGTAAGGGGCCGCATCCTGTCCAAAAGATCAGCGACATCCTGTCAATCCCAAGTGGAAGCATGACATATGTCGTGAACAAACTAGAAAAACAAGAGCTGGTGAAAAGGCAATGTGCACCCTCTGATAAACGTGTATTTCATGTATTGCTGACGGAAAAAGGAAAGCAATTGTTTGATGACATTTTTCCTAAACACACAGATGTCATTTCGCAAAACCTATCCTTTATTGAAAAAGAAGAAAAAGAACAGCTCATTGAATTACTAAAAAAAGTCGGTTTAGGTGCAAAACAACTTCACGAAAAGGGGAAACAAGATGACACTCAGCTTTGATACATTGGTACGTGAAAGACGATCCGCATCAAATTTTTTGCCAAATATCTCGATTTCGAGAGAAGAGCTTAACAGCATATTTGAAGAAGTCAAAATGGCACCATCTGCTTTTAACTTACAGCACACACAATATGTCGTCGTCCAAACAGAAGGTCTCAAAGAACAAGTAAGAGAAGCTGCATTTGGACAATATAAAGTGCATTCCGCCTCAGCAGCAATTATTGTACTTGGAGACCCAAATGCTTATCAGCAAGCGGGGAACATCTATGAAGGTCTGAAAATGCTTGGCATTTTAAACACGCAGCAATACGAAGAAATGGTCAGAGAGACGATGACCTTTTATGAACAGAGAGGAGCGGATTTTCAGAAAGAAGAGGCGATCCGCAATGCTTCATTATCTGCGATGCTGTTTATGCTCGCCGCCAAAAACAAGGGATGGGACACGTGCCCAATGATCGGTTTTGACCCTGATGTCATGAAAAAGGTGTTAAATATCGAGTCGGATTTGGTTCCTGTGTTAATGATCACACTCGGAAAAGAAAAAGTAGAGAGTAGACAAGCGAGAGGCTACAGAAAGCCAGTCTCTGAATTCGTAACATACTTATAAGATAGGGGGTTCCACTCATGGAACTAGGAATAAGTACATTTGTAGAAACAACACCTGATTTTCAAACAGGAAAAACAGTCAGTCACGCACAGCGTATTCGAGAAGTAGTCGAAGAAATTATTTTAGCAGATCAAGTCGGCCTTGATGTATTTGGAGTGGGTGAGCATCATCGACAAGATTTCGCTGCATCGAATCCAGCTGTCGTCTTAGCGGCTGCGGCAACACAAACAAAGAATATCCGCCTGACAAGTGCAGTGACAGTCCTTTCATCAGCAGATCCTGTTCGTGTCTTTCAGGATTTTGCAACATTAGATGGACTATCAAACGGGCGTGCAGAGATCATGGCAGGTCGTGGTTCATTTATTGAATCATTTCCGCTCTTTGGCTATGACCTGAATGATTATGAAGAATTATTTGAAGAAAAGCTTGATTTGCTGCTCAAATTACAGCAGTCCGAGCGTGTAACATGGAGCGGAAAGCATCGCCCATCTATTCAAGATGTTGGGGTATATCCAAGACCCGTTCAAGATCCGCTTCCAATCTGGATCGGCAGTGGGGGAAACCGTGAATCTGTTGTACGTGCTGGATTATTGGGGCTGCCGCTAGTACTTGCCATCATTGGCGGGAGTCCTAGACAGTTCGCACCGCTTGTACAGCTGTATAAGCAAGCGGCAGTGCACGCTGGACATGACCCAGAGAAATTAACCGTAGCGTCACATTCGCATGGATTTGTTGCGGAAGAAACAGATCTTGCAGCAGACCAATTCTTCCCTTCCACACAGCATGTGATGAACACATTAGCAAGAGAGCGAGGCTGGGGTCCATATACTCGTTCTACATTTGATGCAGCGAGAACGTTAGAAGGCGCGCTGTATGTAGGAGATCCAGATGCAGTGGCAGAGAAAGTGATTCACCTTAGAAAAAATGTAGGAATCACGCGCTTTATGCTTCATGTACCGGTTGGTTCAATGCCGCATGATCAAGTATTAAAAGCCATTGAGTTATTTGGAAAAGAAGTCGCTCCTAAAGTAAGAGAAGAGGTTGCCCGCTGGGAAGCAGAGCAAGCATAACGAAAAAGGTCGATCAAGTGAATAGGCTTGATCGACCTTTCTTATGCTTAAGGATCAATGACACAAGGTTTCACTGTAGGGCATGAAGCAGCAGAAGCAAGTGGTGTGGTCGTCAAGGTGAAGAGGAAAACAAGTTGAAAACAGATGAGCCATTTTTTCATGAAATCACCTCCGTTCACAATTGTTTGACGGAATGAGATGAGGATAAAAGCATAGAAGTATAGAACACTCTCTATCCAACATAAGACAATCATATCATAATTTTCAAAAAAATGAAAAAATAACTTATAAAAGGACTAAATTATGGTATGGTTAATATGTTCAACAAAAAAAGGGAGGGATTTTTTTATGAAAAAGGTCATGTCTTCTGTTTTGGTTGGAGCAATTGTCTTAACAGGTGCCGGGGTCACAACCGCTCCGGTGGAAGCAAAGGAACAAACAAAAAGTGAAATAACGGTTCAGGCAAGTCGAACTGTCTCAGAAACAAGAACGTATACGACATCGAACATCCCAGAAAGTATTGTCTATGCAAAGGATGGCTGGGTCGGTATTTTAAAACAAACCTCTATTGAAGAATTAGGATTAGGAAAATACAGAGTCACATTTACTGGAACGGTTGTACGTGATCCGGGATTTAATTAAATAAATGAAAAGCTGACAGGTGGACAAGCCTGTCAGCTTTTTTATTGCGGATAATAAAGAATCATTTGCAGCCGGACCATTTGCTCTCCGGTTTGTTTATATGCATGCGAACGGTCCGCTTTAAAACGAATGGAGTCGCCGGCCTTTAAGCTGTATTGCTCATCACCAATGGATATATCAAGCGCTCCCTCAAAAACAGTGATCAATTCCTCTGTTCCGCCAATATGTTCATTCGCATGCAGCGACCCGCCAGGATCAATTTCTACTCGGTACACTTCAAATTTTCCCCGGTCATCAAAGGGAAAAGTCGTATACACGCGATATCTCCCGTCATCTTCCGTTAAAATCTGTGCATCCTCATTGCGTACTACTTTGATTTCAGGCTGTGGTGCGTGAATGAGCTCACTAAAAGATACCTTTAATCCGTTGGCGATTTTCCACAAAGTCGTGATGGTAGGGGTTGATTCTCCTCTTTCAATTTGTCCAATCATGGTTTTACTGACACCAGTTAATTCTGCCATCTTTTCTAGGCTTAATTTTTTTTGATCTCTAAGAAGCCTCACATTTTTAGAAATAATCGATTGTACATCTTCCATGAAAAAACTCCTTTCTCTATTTACTTTATAAAGACCAAACGTTACAATAAAACGTAACATACGCAATAAAGTAATTAAAGTCTTAATAACGCACGAGGGAGGCGGCAACTTGATTCTTTCTATGTTGATCTATGCTTTTGTGAGCAGCTTTACCCCGGGGCCAAACAACATCATGGCCATGGTCTTTACGAATAAGTATGGGGTCAAGCAAACATTTCGATTTTGTTTAGGTGTGGGTATCGGGTTTCTCGTCATTTTGTGTTTGAGTTGCTTCTTTAATATCATTCTTTATCAAGTGATGCCGAAAATAGGCTGGGTCATGGCGTTCATCGGAGCCGCATACATGATTTATTTAGCTGTCAAAATCATGAAAAGTAAAGGCGGGGATGACGAAACCCTTGACCGCTACAATCATTTTGTTCCTGGTATGATGCTGCAATTTATCAACCCAAAAGCGATCTTGTATGGGTTGACCGTGATTTCAACCTTTGTTTTGCCATATGGACAATCTAATATGCATTATGTGATATGGACATTGATTCTCGCACTTATTGGCTTTCTCGGTACATTCAGCTGGAGCCTATTTGGCTCTTTATATAAGCGCTTTTTGACTGCTTACGAAAAACCGTTCCAGTTTGTCATGGGGCTGCTTCTGATATACAGTGCGATTTCAATGGTATGGGGCTATGTGATGTAAGTAGTCAGAAGCTTGGCCTCTGCCTGCCCATCACAACAGTATTGTAATAAAGTCCATCTGCCAGCCGTTTATCATTTTTTAATACCCCTTCAATCAGAAAGCCATGGCGCTCATATAACCGAATGGCTTTTTGGTTGGTTTCCAGCACGTGAAGTGACATTTTCTGGATGCCTTGCTGATCAGCCCAGTCAATAGAAGCGGCTAAAAGCTCTTTGCCAATGTGATAGCCCCAGGCATCTTTTGTATGGCGATGCCAAATGTCACTTTGTGAGCAGAGCGCTTGAGTGAATGTCCCTCACATCTAGAGAAACCGACAATCTCTCCTTCAATATCAGCGACCAAAAATAAATGCCTGCTTTGCTTGGCATCCTCTTGAATCAAAACCTCAAAATCTTTTTCATGAAGAAAGGCTTCGCCTGGTTCACGGTCTAAATATTCTGTTTCACCATCAATTTTCAGTCTGAGAGCTGATAACTGCTTGGCATCGCCAATTGCAGCAGACCGAATACGATAGGTCAAACCACGAACGGTGAATATGTTTTCAGAGATGATCATTGAACAGAGCACCAACCTTTCTTTCCATTATGTCTATCATACCTGAAACGTGTACATAGCAGGTGAAAGCTTTTAAGCCTGTCTTATAGATAAGTATTTTTTAATCCAGCTGACCCTGGCTGGATCTTCATGATTTAGACTGAGAACTTAAATAAGCTTCTCTCACAACTGTTAAAAAGTGGTCAGCAACGGTTGATGTATCATCTTGTCTCCATGAAACATATAAATTTACTTTTGGTGTAGTTTCTTGGATTTTTCTATAAACAACCCCTGCGCGTTTTACGCTTTCTACTGAAGATGGAACCACAGAGATTCCCATTCCTGCAGCAACTAAATTAACAATCGTATGCATTTGAATAGCTTCCTGAACTACGTTTAAACTTATGCTATTTTCCCAAAAGTAGCTGATAATTAAATCATAAAATGCTGCACCTAGATGACGTGGAAACATGATAAATGGTTCATTGGCTAATAAATGAATTGGAACTTTGGGAAATGAAGCTAAAGGATGATTTTCTGGCAAAACCAAGCTTAATGATTCCTCACAACAAATTTCTGAGGTAAGTATCTTATTATTTTGGTTAGAACGAATAAATCCTATTTGAATTTCTTTCTTATATAGTGCTTTTAACTGCTGTTCTGTAGCCATTTCATATAAGACAAGATGGATGTTAGGGAAATTTTCTCGAAACCTTTTAATAATATCAATCACAATATCAGTAGAATCTACGAAACCGATCGTTAACTGACCGATCCTTCCGTCATCTGCAAGTTGTGTTGCTTTAATCGTTCTATCTACTTGAAGAAGCGTACGGCGGGCTTCTTCTAAAAATACTCTCCCTGTATCTGAAAGTTTAACCTGTCTTTTCGTTCTATGAAAAAGCGTAACACCTAACTCTTCTTCTAATTTACGAATTTCTTGACTTAATGGAGGCTGTGCCATTTTAAGACGTTCAGCTGCCCGGCTAAAATTTAGTTCTTCAGCAACCATTATAAAATAACGTATTTGTCTCAGATCCATTTTTTATGCCCCCCCTATAAATTTCATACTTGCTTATTGTGTAAAATGATTCCGAAGGATTGTTATTAAACAGTTTTGCGCTTTTTTAATGGAAATATTTTTAATTATATAAAATATATATATATTTATCTGAATATATATATTATACATATTAACGACCTCTTTTTATAATGAAAGTATTCTTTTAAAAGGAGGGCATTGTTATGGAGTATAGTAAACTTGGATCTAGTGGATTAACAATTAGTAAACTTGCTTACGGAAACTGGATTAATCATGGTGGTAAGATAAATGAAGAAACTGCCCATGATTGTGTGAAAGCCGCTCTTGATGTTGGTATTACGACGTTTGATACTGCTGATGTTTATTCAGACACCAAGGCTGAAGAGATACTAGGCAGGTCTTTAAAAGGGATCCGGCGGGAGAGTATTGAACTTTGTACAAAAGTATGTCATCCAACTGGTACTGGGAAAAACGATAGAGGATTATCACGCAAGCATATTTTGGAAAACTGTCATGCCTCTTTGCGACGTTTACAAACGGATTATATTGATATTTACTATGCACACAGGTTTGATCCAACTACACCTCTGGAAGAAACGATGTTAGCTTTCTCAGATCTAGTAAGACAGGGTAAAGTGAACTATATTGGTGTAAGTGAGTGGACAGCAGAACAAATTACTCGAGGGGCAGCGCTTGCACGAGAGCTAAATGTCCCCCTTATCGCCAGCCAACCTCAATACTCCATGTTATGGAGAATCATTGAAAGTGATGTAATACCGACCTGCCAGCGTGAAGGACTTGGCCAGGTAGTATGGTCGCCTTTGGCCCAGGGGATCCTTACTGGAAAGTATCTCCCAGGAAAATCACTTCCGACTAATTCGCGTGCTAACTCATCTGCTGGAAAACCTTTTTTTAAAAACCTTGCTCAACGCTGGATGAATAATAACACCTTAGAGGCGATCCAAAAGCTTAAGCCCGTCGCACAAGAGGTTGATCTTACTCTCGCTCAGCTTGCGATAGCATGGGTACTGCAAAACCAGAACGTTTCTGCAGCAATTATCGGTGCTTCTAGTCCAGAACAGGTGAGGGAGAATGCTTTAGCATCTGAGGTGAAAATTGAAACTGCGATGATGAATCAGATTGACGAAATTCTAGGTGATCTGGTTGAATACGATCAGAGTAAAACAGGTTAAAGCTTTTAAGTCTATCTTATAGATCATTATTTTTAATCCAGCCGACCTTGGCTGGATTTTCATGTTGCTGTAGTTTCTTGGATCGCACACTCAGATGTTTTGTATCTCTCAAAAAGGCTAAATGAATAGTATCAAACGTGGAGGTGGAACAAATGAGTGAAGAAAAAGGACATATGGATAAAGCGAAAGGAAAAACAAATCAAGTCAAAGGTCAAGTGAAAGAAAAGCTTGGCGAAGCAACAGATCATCAAAACCTGAAAGCAGAAGGGAAAAAGGATCAAGCCAAAGGAAAGCTTCAAGATAAAAAAGGGGATGTGAAGAATAAACTAAACGAGTAGCTTTCAGAAAGCTACATAAACCATCTAAGGCATGCCCTGATGATGAATTCCTGATAAGAAAAAAGCTTAACCACATGCGGTTAAGCTTTTTCTTTTAGAAAAACCATCTAGCAGTTCCCATCAGCATGACGCCTACAAGAACAGTAAGTGACAAGCTTTTTGTCCAAATAGCGATCAGTACGGTCGGAACTAAGACAGCAAGGTACATCCAGTGAATGGTGACGCCTGTTGTGGTATGAATGAACAGATGCTCTGCAATCAAAGCTGTAAAGATACAAATGGGAATAAACGATAACCACTTAAGCACCAATTCAGGCAGCTCGATACTTCGTACAAATAAAAAGGGAACGACCCTTGGAATGACGGTTACAATCATACAGCCGAGAATCAGCCATATCATAAAACTGCTGATCATTTATCTGTCACCACCCCAATGGTTGCGACAATCATGGTGGCTAACAGAACAGCCACGTGTGAGGGAACAAAATGAAGCAGAACAAACATTGCAACGACCATATACAAAACAAGTGACAGGCGATGGGTTAACTTGCTTTTAGGCACAGTTTGCAAAGAAAGAACCAACAGCGCAGCAAACATAGCGGAAAGGGCAAAATCAAGACCAAGGGCTTCAGGATTTGAAATCCAGTGTCCAAAAATGCCGCCAAGTATACAGGCAGCAATCCAGCACAAATAAGCCGTTATGTTTAGCCCATGCATCCACCGATTATTCAGCTTTCCTTGCTGAGCTAATTTATTCATGGCTACGCCAAAGGATTCATCAGTCAGCAATAGACTGAATCCAATGTTTTGTTTCACAGAGTAGCGTGTAAAATGAGGAGCCAGCGTCAGGCTGAGCAATAAATGACGCAGATTCACAATAAATGTAGTGAGAATAATAGCGGAAAGGGGACTTCCAGTGACAAGCAGTGCACAGATAATAAACTGTGAAGCACCTGCATAAATAAAGATTGATAGAAGCGCAATGTCCCATAAGCTCAACTGTGCGCTAATTCCAACAATTCCGAAGGCAAACCCAATACTCATATAACCAAGCAGGGTTGGCACACAATCTTTTATTCCCTCGAGAAATGGTTCATGTTCCGTGCTGGGAATGTGTTTTCTAGCTTCAATATCCAACGACCTCTACTCCTTTTCTGCGTGACCACCTATAGTTTTACTTACTATATGAAAACGAATTCAGCATGTCAATAGCCGCTTATCTTCTATTATATGAAGAAAAAAGGTGACAAAAAAGGATTGAAGTCAACCAGAATTTGTTATAAAGTATCAGAAAATAAAAATAATTGGAGTGACGGCAATGCTATGGAAGCCTTTGTTTGAACATGATGTTCCAAATGCCCTCCGTCCATAACGGAGAGTGATCTCCGTTTGTGGATATGGTCATCAAAATATCCAGTAACGGAGGGAAAAAGATGAATGAAAAATATATAGGCGCCCTTTACCTAGCAATCGCTGCAAGTATTTGGGGCGGCATGTACGTTGTTGTCAAAGTAACAGTAGCGGTTGTTCCACCACTTGAGCTCGTTTGGATGAGATATGCTGTAGCAGGAGTCGTTTTGGTGTTCACCATTTGGCGCTTGGGCTATTCCTTTCGATTAGATAAAAAAGATATCCCGCTTATAGTGGTGATTGGGCTGATCGGAAATTTTCTTTCAATCGTGACCCAAGAAATCGGGACGATGTATACGTCTGCACAAATGGGGGCCGTTATCACATCTGCAACACCTGCGTTTATGGTGCTGTTTGCGTTCTTTCTATTAAAAGAAGCCATGACTGTTCGAAAGTGCGCATCCATCCTGCTTGCTACAGCAGGTGTATTGCTCATGATTGGACCAGTCGCAGTGCAAACAGATGAATTTGTTGGCGGTCTTTCATTGGTCATCGCTGCTTTAACATGGGCGCTTATGTCTGTTTTGCTAAAACGAGTTCCAGGAAAATACCCTCAGGTGGTGACAACCACATATGCGATCATCATTGCATTCATTGTTTTAACACCGCCAGTATTATTTCGTTTACCTCACCTAGATGTGGAGCAGATGGCAAGGCCAGAGATTTGGGGCGGTATTCTTTATCTAGGCATCATTTCAACAGCTTTAGCATTCTTTTTGTGGAATAGAGGGCTTCAATTGATGGATGCCTCAAGCGGAGGTCTATTCTTTTTCTTTCAACCGATCGTAGGTGCCATTCTTGGATGGCTGCTTTTGGGAGAAGAAATGGGATTACGCTCATTCATTGGAATTCTATGTATATTTGCAGGTGTCTATACTGTGCTACGTCAAAAGGAATAAGAGAAGATGTCCCTTGTAAAAGGGGCATCTTCTTTAAAATGGGTAGGCTTGAGAGATTGAGAGAGGATGGGGGAAACAGAATGATACAATTTCCGCATTTACAAAAAGGACAAACGATTGGTGTCACAGCACCTTCCTCAGGTGTACAGCCATCCTTGCATGACATGTTTCAGCTCTCATGCGAACGAATGAAAAAAAGAGGCTATGATGTCATATGTGGAGAGACGGTATGGCACCAGGAAAAGGCAAAATCAGCGCCTGCCATAGAACGAGCAAACGAGCTTCAGTATATGATGACGTGCAATGAGATTGACCACATCATCCCGCCATGGGGAGGACAGCTTTTGATGGAAGTGCTAGAGCACCTTGATTTCTCAACGATGCACAAAAAGTGGATTCTTGGTTACTCAGATACGAGTGCACTCTTGCTGGCATTTACATTAAAAACAGGCATTGCTACAGCACATGGCCCAAACTTAGTGGATTTACGAGGGGAAGAGTCTGATCAAACGACTGCTATGTGGGAAAAAGTGCTTTCCACAGAAGAGGAGATGGACATTACTCAGTTTTCTTCATATAAGTATCAAAAGGAATGGCAGCATGACACCCCGAGTCAACATGTCTTTCATTTAACAGAGCCTACAAGATGGCGCACTGTTCATCCGCAGGAGAAGGCGGTGAAGGGGAGACTGATGGGAGGCTGCATTGATATCATACGTCACTTAGCGGGGACACCTTTTGGAGACGTTAAAGCTTTTCAGGAAACATTCATAAAAGGTGAACCGATTCTCTGGTACTTCGAAAACTGCGCATTAAATGCTACCAGCATGAAGAGATCACTTGTTCAATTAAAACTAGCAGGGTGGTTTGACCACTGTTCAGGTATCATGTTTGGGCGAAGTGCAGTTGATGTGCCTGTAGAAGGGTATCAATATCGGGACGTATATGAAGAATTACAAAAGGAATTACAAATCCCCATTTTCTACGATATAGATTGTGGGCATGTCCCGCCACAAATGACGCTGATTAATGGCGCATATGCAGAAGTGCAGCTGCAACCTCAAGGCAAAGCGGTCCTAAAGCAAGCATTTTTATCATAAGAAAAGGAAAGGGGAACCCCTTTCCTTCATATAACATTACATCCCTTTTGTTTCCTCACCTGCTTTTGGAACTTCCCATGCGGACTCACGGAATACTTTTTCCCATTTCGATACGACAATACATGCAACGGCATGCCCTGGAACATTCACACCTGTTCGTGCCATATCCATAATTCGATCAACACCGGCGATAATGGCGACGCCTTCTGCTGGAAGACCTACTGCATGGGCGGTTGCTAAAAGAACGACGAGTGAACCAGATGGCACCGCTGCAATCCCTTTACTCGTTAACACAAGAACAAGCATCATCAAAAGCTGCTGTGACAGACTCATGTCGACACCAAACGCTTGTGCAAGAAACACACAGGATACCGATAAATATAAACTGGACCCATCACAATTGAGAGAAAGACCAGATGGAATGACAAAGGAGACGATTCTTTTTGGACACCCGTATTTTTCCATTCGTGACATAAGCTGAGGAAGGACAGTTTCTGTACTTGTAGTAGAGAAGGCAACCAAGAACAAATCCCAAATCATTTTTAAAACTTCGAAGTAGTTAAAACGGAAGATCAGTGCGACCAGAGGGAACAAAGCAAAGAGAATAATGAATAATCCTAAAAATACAGTCCCGACAAGCTTCATCATTGGGATTAATAAAACAATGCCATATTGGCCAACGGAAGCAGCCATTAATGCAAGAACTCCAATAGGTGCTGTCACCATGACCATCTGCGTTAGCTTAAACATAATTTGTGCCACTGATTCAAAGAAGGTGAGAACAGGAGCGGATGCTTTACCGATGCCGCTTGCGGCTACACCAAATAATATGGCGAAGAAAATGACAGCAAGTAAATCATTCTGAGCCATAACATCGACGATATTCGTTGGAATGATATCGAGTACCATTTGTTTAAAGTCGACGACTTTCTGCGTATAGCCATCTAATTCACCAATATCTTTCTTAGCTAATTTAGAGAAATCAAGGCCAACGCCAGGCTTTAGAACATTAGCCAGCAATAGACCAATTCCTAGAACGATGGTTGTGATGACCTCAAACCAAATGATCGTCTTTAATCCTAGGCTGCCCATTTTCTTCATACCGCCACTGCCAGCTGCACCAATAACAATGGTAGAGAAAACGATAGGAACAACGATCATTTTAATCAATCTGATGAATCCATCTCCAATTGGCCGCAGTGCCATCCCGAAGTCAGGAAAGAAATGGCCGATAAGAGCTCCTATCACCAAAGCGATCATGATTTGAAAAGCGACGAACTTTTTCATCATCTCCTACCTCCTTTAAATGCTTGGAAAATATTAAGAATTTTCCAATAAATAAAAATTCTATGTGACCATGTTTTGTCCTCCTTTGGATTTAGAAAGATTTTATTTAAGAATCATTAGAATTATGAAGAAAGAGAAGAAAATAGGGCTATTGCATCTCTATTTATCTAAGAAAAAACCACTTCTTAAAAAATATGAAACTTTTTTAGAAAAATGTATTGACCCATTTATGTGATCCGTGGTATATTTTTATTCGTCGCTGATGACGTATTTGAAACAAAGACATTCAAACACATGCGACAAACAAATTTTAAAAAGATGTTGACTTGATAAAAACGATATGTTAAGATAATTAAGTCGCCTGATTAAGCGCCCGTAGCTCAATTGGATAGAGCGTTTGACTACGGATCAAAAGGTTAGGGGTTCGACTCCTCTCGGGCGCGCCAATACAAATCACGCGGGTGTAGTTTAGTGGTAAAACCTCAGCCTTCCAAGCTGATGTCGTGAGTTCGATTCTCATCACCCGCTCCATTTTGAAACGTGATCTTTGAAAACTAAACAAGACAAAACGTACCTGTTAATTCGAGTTTTTATAAAAAAAATCCTATAATACATCATAGGTAGTCAGTCAAACTGGCGAGGCAGGAAATGATCACATGCTAAGTTCGCTACATCGTGTAGCAACGCATGTGTGATATGCATCCTGCATACCTCGGAGAGTTTGATCCTGGCTCAGGACGAACGCTGGCGGCGTGCCTAATACATGCAAGTCGAGCGGACAGAAGGGAGCTTGCTCCCGGATGTTAGCGGCGGACGGGTGAGTAACACGTGGGTAACCTGCCTGTAAGACTGGGATAACTCCGGGAAACCGGAGCTAATACCGGATAGTTCCTTGAACCGCATGGTTCAAGGATGAAAGACGGTTTCGGCTGTCACTTACAGATGGACCCGCGGCGCATTAGCTAGTTGGTGGGGTAATGGCTCACCAAGGCGACGATGCGTAGCCGACCTGAGAGGGTGATCGGCCACACTGGGACTGAGACACGGCCCAGACTCCTACGGGAGGCAGCAGTAGGGAATCTTCCGCAATGGACGAAAGTCTGACGGAGCAACGCCGCGTGAGTGATGAAGGTTTTCGGATCGTAAAGCTCTGTTGTTAGGGAAGAACAAGTGCGAGAGTAACTGCTCGCACCTTGACGGTACCTAACCAGAAAGCCACGGCTAACTACGTGCCAGCAGCCGCGGTAATACGTAGGTGGCAAGCGTTGTCCGGAATTATTGGGCGTAAAGGGCTCGCAGGCGGTTTCTTAAGTCTGATGTGAAAGCCCCCGGCTCAACCGGGGAGGGTCATTGGAAACTGGGAAACTTGAGTGCAGAAGAGGAGAGTGGAATTCCACGTGTAGCGGTGAAATGCGTAGAGATGTGGAGGAACACCAGTGGCGAAGGCGACTCTCTGGTCTGTAACTGACGCTGAGGAGCGAAAGCGTGGGGAGCGAACAGGATTAGATACCCTGGTAGTCCACGCCGTAAACGATGAGTGCTAAGTGTTAGGGGGTTTCCGCCCCTTAGTGCTGCAGCTAACGCATTAAGCACTCCGCCTGGGGAGTACGGTCGCAAGACTGAAACTCAAAGGAATTGACGGGGGCCCGCACAAGCGGTGGAGCATGTGGTTTAATTCGAAGCAACGCGAAGAACCTTACCAGGTCTTGACATCCTCTGACAACCCTAGAGATAGGGCTTTCCCTTCGGGGACAGAGTGACAGGTGGTGCATGGTTGTCGTCAGCTCGTGTCGTGAGATGTTGGGTTAAGTCCCGCAACGAGCGCAACCCTTGATCTTAGTTGCCAGCATTTAGTTGGGCACTCTAAGGTGACTGCCGGTGACAAACCGGAGGAAGGTGGGGATGACGTCAAATCATCATGCCCCTTATGACCTGGGCTACACACGTGCTACAATGGACAGAACAAAGGGCTGCGAGACCGCAAGGTTTAGCCAATCCCATAAATCTGTTCTCAGTTCGGATCGCAGTCTGCAACTCGACTGCGTGAAGCTGGAATCGCTAGTAATCGCGGATCAGCATGCCGCGGTGAATACGTTCCCGGGCCTTGTACACACCGCCCGTCACACCACGAGAGTTTGCAACACCCGAAGTCGGTGAGGTAACCTTTATGGAGCCAGCCGCCGAAGGTGGGGCAGATGATTGGGGTGAAGTCGTAACAAGGTAGCCGTATCGGAAGGTGCGGCTGGATCACCTCCTTTCTAAGGATATATGGAGCAGCGTACGTTTTCGTCTTGTTTAGTTTTGAAGGATCATTCCTTCAAAACATGTCTCTAGCGAGACAGGATTGTTCTTTGAAAACTAGATAACAATAAGTAATACATTCACATTGAATGCAATGCAAAGTTCATCACACATAGTGATTCTTTCTAAAGTAAGAAATGGTTAAGTTAGAAAGGGCGCACGGTGGATGCCTTGGCACTAGGAGCCGATGAAGGACGGGACGAACACCGATATGCTTCGGGGAGCTGTAAGCAAGCTTTGATCCGGAGATTTCCGAATGGGGAAACCCACTGCTCGTAATGGAGTAGTATCCATACTTGAATACATAGAGTATGAGAAGGCATACCCGGGGAACTGAAACATCTAAGTACCCGGAGGAAGAGAAAGCAAATGCGATTCCCTGAGTAGCGGCGAGCGAAACGGGAACAGCCCAAACCAAGAGGCTTGCCTCTTGGGGTTGTAGGACACTCTATACGGAGTTACAAAGGAACGATATAAGCGAAGAGGTCTGGAAAGGCCCGCCAAAGAAGGTAACAGCCCTGTAACTGAAATGTTGTTCTCTCCAGAGTGGATCCTGAGTACGGCGGAACACGTGAAATTCCGTCGGAATCCGGGAGGACCATCTCCCAAGGCTAAATACTCCCTAGTGACCGATAGTGAACCAGTACCGTGAGGGAAAGGTGAAAAGCACCCCGGAAGGGGAGTGAAATAGATCCTGAAACCGTGTGCCTACAAGTAGTCAGAGCCCGTTAATGGGTGATGGCGTGCCTTTTGTAGAATGAACCGGCGAGTTACGATCCCGTGCAAGGTTAAGCAGAAGATGCGGAGCCGCAGCGAAAGCGAGTCTGAATAGGGCGCATGAGTACGTGGTCGTAGACCCGAAACCAGGTGATCTACCCATGTCCAGGGTGAAGTTCAGGTAACACTGAATGGAGGCCCGAACCCACGCACGTTGAAAAGTGCGGGGATGAGGTGTGGGTAGGGGTGAAATGCCAATCGAACCTGGAGATAGCTGGTTCTCTCCGAAATAGCTTTAGGGCTAGCCTCAAGGTAAGAGTCTCGGAGGTAGAGCACTGATTGGACTAGGGGCCCCTACCGGGTTACCGAATTCAGTCAAACTCCGAATGCCGATGACTTATCCTTGGGAGTCAGACTGCGAGTGATAAGATCCGTAGTCGAAAGGGAAACAGCCCAGACCGCCAGCTAAGGTCCCAAAGTATACGTTAAGTGGAAAAGGATGTGGAGTTGCTTAGACAACCAGGATGTTGGCTTAGAAGCAGCCACCATTTAAAGAGTGCGTAATAGCTCACTGGTCGAGTGACTCTGCGCCGAAAATGTACCGGGGCTAAACGTATCACCGAAGCTGCGGACTGTTCTTACGAACAGTGGTAGGAGAGCGTTCTAAGTGCTGTGAAGTCAGACCGGAAGGACTGGTGGAGCGCTTAGAAGTGAGAATGCCGGTATGAGTAGCGAAAGACGGGTGAGAATCCCGTCCACCGAATGCCTAAGGTTTCCTGAGGAAGGCTCGTCCGCTCAGGGTTAGTCGGGACCTAAGCCGAGGCCGAAAGGCGTAGGCGATGGACAACAGGTTGATATTCCTGTACCACCTCCTCACCATTTGAGCAATGGGGGGACGCAGGAGGATAGGGTAAGCGCGGTATTGGATATCCGCGTCCAAGCAGTTAGGCTGGGAAATAGGCAAATCCGTTTCCCGTAAAGGCTGAGCTGTGATGGCGAGCGAAATTTAGTAGCGAAGTTCCTGATTCCACACTGCCAAGAAAAGCCTCTAGCGAGGTGAGAGGTGCCCGTACCGCAAACCGACACAGGTAGGCGAGGAGAGAATCCTAAGGTGATCGAGAGAACTCTCGTTAAGGAACTCGGCAAAATGACCCCGTAACTTCGGGAGAAGGGGTGCTTCTTAGGGTGTTAAAGCCCCGAGAAGCCGCAGTGAATAGGCCCAGGCGACTGTTTAGCAAAAACACAGGTCTCTGCGAAGCCGTAAGGCGAAGTATAGGGGCTGACGCCTGCCCGGTGCTGGAAGGTTAAGAGGAGCGCTTAGCGTAAGCGAAGGTGCGAATTGAAGCCCCAGTAAACGGCGGCCGTAACTATAACGGTCCTAAGGTAGCGAAATTCCTTGTCGGGTAAGTTCCGACCCGCACGAAAGGCGCAACGATCTGGGCACTGTCTCAACGAGAGACTCGGTGAAATTATAGTACCTGTGAAGATGCAGGTTACCCGCGACAGGACGGAAAGACCCCGTGGAGCTTTACTGCAGCCTGATATTGAATGTTGGTACAGCTTGTACAGGATAGGTAGGAGCCTTGGAAACCGGAGCGCTAGCTTCGGTGGAGGCATCGGTGGGATACTACCCTGGCTGTATTGACCTTCTAACCCGCTGCCCTTATCGGGCAGGGAGACAGTGTCAGGTGGGCAGTTTGACTGGGGCGGTCGCCTCCTAAAATGTAACGGAGGCGCCCAAAGGTTCCCTCAGAATGGTTGGAAATCATTCGCAGAGTGTAAAGGCACAAGGGAGCTTGACTGCGAGACCTACAAGTCGAGCAGGGACGAAAGTCGGGCTTAGTGATCCGGTGGTTCCGCATGGAAGGGCCATCGCTCAACGGATAAAAGCTACCCCGGGGATAACAGGCTTATCTCCCCCAAGAGTCCACATCGACGGGGAGGTTTGGCACCTCGATGTCGGCTCATCGCATCCTGGGGCTGTAGTCGGTCCCAAGGGTTGGGCTGTTCGCCCATTAAAGCGGTACGCGAGCTGGGTTCAGAACGTCGTGAGACAGTTCGGTCCCTATCCGTCGCGGGCGCAGGAAATTTGAGAGGAGCTGTCCTTAGTACGAGAGGACCGGGATGGACGCACCGCTGGTGTACCAGTTGTTCTGCCAAGGGCATCGCTGGGTAGCTATGTGCGGACGGGATAAGTGCTGAAAGCATCTAAGCATGAAGCCCCCCTCAAGATGAGATTTCCCATTCCGCAAGGAAGTAAGATCCCTGAAAGATGATCAGGTTGATAGGTCTGAGGTGGAAGCGTGGTGACACGTGGAGCTGACAGATACTAATAGATCGAGGACTTAACCTATATTCTAATGTGAAGCTTGAACATTGTTATCTAGTTTTGAGAGAACATTCTCTCCATCAGGTTTGGTGGCGATAGCGAAGAGGTCACACCCGTTCCCATACCGAACACGGAAGTTAAGCTCTTCAGCGCCGATGGTAGTTGGGGGTCTCCCCCTGTGAGAGTAGGACGCCGCCAAGCTTGTCATATTTATATCATCGCGGGGTGGAGCAGTTCGGTAGCTCGTCGGGCTCATAACCCGAAGGTCGCAGGTTCAAATCCTGCCCCCGCAACCAAAATGGTCCGGTAGTTCAGTTGGTTAGAATGCCTGCCTGTCACGCAGGAGGTCGCGGGTTCGAGTCCCGTCCGGACCGCCATTTTTATGACTTGTAAACGAAAACGTATAGTTTCGTTTTTTTTTATGTCTTTTTCTTTTCGTACGTATCCAAGATGCAATGAATTGGTTTGTGTTTGGCTACACGTTATGTGAAAAGAAAAAGATAGAACACTTCAACCCAGCCTGGTTTTTTCATACCAGGCTTTCTTTATATCATTTTTAATTGGAATTGAAACTCATATTGGCTTACACTAATACTAATTATGTCTGACATCGTGTCTACTCAATCAATTGATTGCATGAAGGGGCTGCTTTTTATGGATGAATTTGATCTTATTCGCCGAATTACACCAAAAGAAACACATCAGCGTTCTTTGGTTATGGGCATCGGTGATGATGCAAGTGTTTATCAACCTCATTCACATTGTGAAGAGGTCGTTTGTGTTGATACAATGGTGGAGTATGTTCATTTTCGTTTTGATTTTTCCACACCTTTTGAGATTGGCTTTAAAGCACTAGCGGTCAATGTCAGTGATATTGCCGCAATGGGAGGAACCCCAAAGTATTATCTTGTATCGATTGCGATCCCCCCTCATGGTGATGAGACGATCGTTTCAGCTCTTTACGAGGGAATGAAAGCATTGGCTGACACCTATCATATGGATTTAATTGGTGGAGATACAGTCGCCACTCGCAGTGACTTTGTCATTACAGTGACGGTCATTGGCGAGGTTCCCAAGGGAACAGCTTGTTATCGTCACAGTGCTCAGACAGGAGACGTCGTCTTTGTCACAGGTGAGCTTGGTTCATCAGCTGCTGGCTTATCACTTTTAATGAACGAAGTAACCCCTACCAAGGCAGTCGACAAATCCTTTTTTCTTGAGCGTCATAAAAAGCCTCAGCCTCACATTGCTGCTGGACATATTTGCTCAAGCTTCCCACGGGTCACCTTGAATGATGTGAGTGATGGATTAGCGAGTGAGCTGAATGAGATAGCCGAAGCGAGTCATGTGACGATAGAGATAGAAGCAAACAAGCTCCCCGCACATCCAGATTTACCAGTGCTGCGTAAAGACTGGCTGGAATGGGTGTTATTTGGCGGGGAAGACTTTGTATTAACTGGTACGATTCCAGAGGCTGATTGGGAAAGCTTTGAAATGCAATGTAGAAAAGAAGACATTCAAGTCAAACGCATTGGACAAGTCAAAGGTGATCAAGCAGCAAGCGTTATATTAAAAGACAATGAACAGCAAACAATGTTAATGAAAAAAGGATATAATCATTTTAAGAAATGAGGTGACATAACTGTGAAATTAACATGGACGACAAAAGGTGCGGATGAGACGAAACGAATTGCCGCTGCTTTGGCCAAACTTGTGATGCCAGGCGATGTTTTGACATTAGAAGGGGATTTAGGTGCAGGCAAAACTACTTTTTCAAAAGGTTTTGCAGAAGGCTTAGGGATTACCCGTATCGTCAACAGCCCTACCTTTACGATTATTAAAGAATATACCGATGGCAGACTGCCACTTTATCATATGGACGTGTACCGCATGGAAGATGCGGAAGAAGATATTGGGCTCGAAGAATATTTTGAGGGCGAAGGTGTATGCTTGGTTGAGTGGGCACATCTCATTGGATCTCAATTGCCTTCCACCTATTTGAAAATAGAAATGCTGAGAACAGAACGTGAAGAAGAACGTCATCTCACGTTTAGTGCAAAAGGGGAACGCTATAAGACCCTTTGTAAGGAGATGAAAGAATTTGACCATACTGGCAATTGATACGTCTAACCATACACTGGGAATTGCCCTTGTAAAAGATTCCACAGTGATTGGTGAGAGCATCACGTATTTAAAAAAGAACCATTCCGTTCGAGCGATGCCGACTGTTGAGGCATTAATGAAAGAATGTGGTGTAGCGCCAAGTGAACTAAGTAAAATCGTTGTAGCGAAAGGACCTGGTTCCTACACTGGTGTCCGAATTGGTGTGACCATTGCAAAAACACTCGCGTGGACGCTGTCTATCCCGATATCGGCTGTTTCAAGTTTAGAAACACTTGCGGCAAATGGTCAATATTTTGATGGATGGATCTCGCCACTATTTGATGCGAGAAGAGGACAAGTTTATACTGGGCTATATACGTTTGAAGAAGGAAAAATCAAAGAGATCAAACCAGACCAAAATATCTTGCTCACGGATTGGCTTCATGAGCTGAAGCAGACAGGAAAGCCTGTCCTATTTCTTGGGCAGGATGTGCATCTTCATGAAGAGAGCATTCGCTCCATTTTAGGAGAAACTGCTGTGATAGCAGAGGGAGCTTTTCATAACCCAAGACCTTCAATGCTTGCGTTTTTAGGGACAGATCGTCCTGCTGAAGATGTTCATCAGCTTGTTCCTAACTATATTCGTTTGGCAGAAGCGGAAGTGAAATGGCTTGAAGGACAAAAATAATCTCAACATAACAGAGATTCGAAAAATGACGGTAGCGGACATTCCAGAGGTGTATACGATTGAAGTGCATTCGTTTACTGCACCTTGGAAAAAAGAATCATTTGTCTATGAGATTCTCCATAACCAGTACAGCCATTATTTCCTCATTGAAGAAGATAAACAGCCTGTTGGGTATTGCGGGGTCTGGATCGTCATGGACGATGCACAAATTACGAACATTGCGATTCTCCCTGAGCATAGAGGAAAGGGCTACGGGGAAGCATTGCTGCGATATGTCATGGAATTTTGCAAAGAAAAAAAGACAGATCATCTTTCTTTAGAGGTGCGGGTTTCGAATACACCTGCACAATCCCTTTATGAAAAGCTTGGTTTCAGACCAGCTTCTATTCGAAAGAATTATTATACGGATAATGGGGAAGATGCATTGGTCATGTGGGTGAATATAAATGAGTGAACAAACAGATCGATTCATATTAGGTATAGAGACAAGCTGTGATGAAACAGCTGCATCCATTGTAAAAAATGGGAAAGAAATTGTGGCGAATGTTGTGGCCTCGCAAATAGAAAGTCATAAACGATTTGGCGGTGTTGTACCAGAAATCGCTTCAAGACATCACGTGGAACAAGTTACCATCGTATTGGAAGAAGTGATGACACAGGCCAATATGAGCTTTCAGGATTTAGATGCCATTGCTGTCACAGAAGGACCGGGCTTAGTCGGTGCCCTTCTGATCGGTGTCAACGCAGCCAAGGCACTGAGCTTTGCTCATCAGATTCCTCTTGTTGGTGTACATCATATTGCTGGGCATATTTATGCAAACCAGCTTGTAGATGAATTACAGTTTCCATGTTTGGCTCTTGTTGTCTCTGGTGGACATACTGAGCTTGTGCTAATGAAGGAGCATGGATCTTTTGAGGTCATCGGAGAAACATTAGATGATGCGGCTGGAGAAGCCTACGATAAAGTGGCTCGGACGATGGGTCTCCCGTATCCAGGTGGACCTCATATTGATCGGTTAGCACATGAAGGAGAGCCAACGATTAAACTTCCTCGTGCATGGCTTGAAGAAGGTTCCTATCACTTTAGCTTTAGTGGATTAAAATCAGCTGTAATTAACACATTACACAATGCATCTCAAAAGGGAGAAACAATTGCTCCAGAGAATTTGGCAGCAAGTTTTCAAGCAAGCGTCATTGAGGTGCTTGTTGGGAAAACATTAAAAGCGGCTGAGGCCTATGGCGTAAAGCAGGTTGTCCTAGCTGGTGGAGTCGCTGCCAATAAAGGACTGAGAGAAGCTTTGACGACAGCATTCACAAAGCTACCTGACGTGAAGGTCATTATTCCGCCGTTATCTCTTTGCACAGACAATGCAGCCATGATCGCTGCTGCTGGAACCATTGCGTTTGAAAAGGGAATAAGAGGCGATATGGCGATGAATGGCCAGCCGGGCTTACCGCTTGTCTCATATGAATGAAAAATCCTGTGGATACACAGGTTTTTTTCATTTTCAATGAAAGCGATTTATTCACATGTAAACGTTATATATCCACAATTATTTGAAAATTTTGTTTTGAAATGAAGAGAATGTGTATAAAAAAGAATTTTTGTGTGGATATGTGATTAAAAACCTGTGAATAAAGTGGATAAGTCCAAAATTTTTAAGAATAACAAAGAAGTTTTTGTGGATATTAATGTGGATAATAAATTTCCACTGAAAGAAAAAAGAGCACCCATTTGGGCACTCTTTAAGATTCGGATAGCTCTTCCCACTCCGCGAAAAGTGATTCAAGCTCTTGATTAAGCGTATCATTTTCTGTTTGAATGTCTTGGACCTTCTCATGATTTTGGAAAATAGCAGGATCACATAGAAGCTCTTCATTTTCACCAAGTTTCTCTTCAATGACAGCAATCCGCTTTTCAATTTCCTCGATTCTGCGCTGCTTTTGTCTTTCTTTCTTTTTCAGTTCTTTCTCTTCCGCATAAGAAAGCTTTGCTGTTTCTACTGGCTTTGCTGCTTGTTTTTTAAGCGGTTCATTTTCTTGAAGCGCCTCAAGCTCTAATTGTTCATTTTTCTTTTCAAGGTAGTAGTCATAGTCACCAAGGTATTCTTTTGTTTCCGCTCGCGACAGCTCGAATACTTTCGTTGCTAGTCGATTAATAAAATAACGGTCATGCGAGACAAATAAGATGGTTCCTGGATAATCGATCAGCGCATTCTCTAAAATTTCCTTACTATCTAAGTCCAAATGGTTCGTAGGCTCATCAAGTATTAGGAAATTGGCTTTTTGAAGCATCAGCTTTGCCAGGGCAAGCCGGGCTTTTTCTCCACCGCTTAATGCATGAACGGGCTTTAAGACGTCATCACCAGAAAAAAGGAAATTCCCTAAACATGTCCGAATTTCTTTTTCATTCATATGAGGATAGTCATCCCAAAGCTCATTGAGCACTTTTTTGGATGATGTCAGTTTGGCTTGTTCTTGGTCATAGTAGCCGATCGTGACATGAGATCCAAAGGTGATGTCGCCTTTTACAGGCGTTAATGTGTTCGTTAACGTTTTTAAAAGGGTTGATTTCCCAATCCCGTTAGGACCAATGAGTGCCACGCTATCCTCACGTTTGATCTGAAAAGAAAGGGAGGATAGGAGTGGTGTTTTTTCATCATAACGAATGTCGAGATCATGTACCTTCAGCACATCATTGCCGCTTTGTCTCGTAATATCAAAATGAAAGTTTGCGGATTTTTCATCACCTAATGGCTTATCTAAACGATCCATCCGTTCCAGCTGCTTGCGTCTGCTCTGAGCGCGCTTTGTGGTTGAGGCTCTTGCCAGGTTGCGATCTACGAAGTCTTGTAGCTTTGAGATTTCTTCTTGCTGCTTTTCGTAGAGCTTCATATCACGCTCTAGCTGCTCAGCTTTCAGTTCAAGATACTTACTATAGTTGCCTGCGAACTTTTTCATGGCAGTTCTTGAGACTTCATACACATGGTTCACCACTTTGTCTAAGAAGTAGCGGTCATGGGACACGATCAGAATGGCGCCTGTATAATTTTGCAAATACTGCTCCAGCCATGATAAGGTATCAATATCTAAATGGTTGGTCGGCTCGTCCAGAATTAAGAGTTCTGGTTTCATTAATAAGAGCTTTCCAAGCGCTAGACGGGTTTTCTGGCCGCCGCTTAAGGATTGAACGGTTGTCTCATCTTCAAAGTGACTAAAGCCCAGCCCATGAAGAATGGAGCGGACATCTGCTTCGTATTGATAGCCGCCTTGATCTTTAAATTCCTGCTGCAGTCTGTCATAGGTTTTCATGAGGGAATCCAGCTCAGAACCTGTGGAGGAAGCCATTTTCTCCTCAATGATTCTCATCTCTTGTTCCATCCCTTTTAAATGATCAAAAACCGATAATAATTCGTCTTTTAACGTACGTGTAGATGTCACATCGGTATGCTGTGCTAAATAGCCGATCGATAGGTCTTTCGGTTTGATGATCTCACCTTGCTCGTAAGACAATTGACCGGCAATGATTTTCAAAAGGGTGGATTTGCCTGCGCCGTTACGACCTACAATGGCAATCCGATCCCTTGCTTTGACTTCCAATTTTATATTCGTTAAAACAGTATCAGCACCAAACGATTTGGACAGCTGATTCACTTGTAGAATCATCATGTAAATTCACCTCTGCTATAATATGTTAAGTGTAGCTTATCAGCAGTAAACCGGCAAATGTTACATACAATCGCCATATTCAAATGAAAGACAGATAGGAAAAAATAGTGTATCATTTGAGTGAGGGAGCGTTGAAAGATGAGTCAATTTAGCCACTTTAACGAACAGGGAAGAGCAAAGATGGTCGACATTAGTGACAAATCGTCTACAGTGAGAACCGCCGTTGCTGCTTCAAGCGTTCGTATGATAAAAGAAGTGTTTCATAAAATACAACAACGTGAAATTGGAAAAGGGGATGTGCTGTCTGTTGCACAGGTTGCTGGCATCATGGCAGCAAAGCAAACATCTACCATCATTCCAATGTGTCATCCGCTTGCACTAAAAGGCGTGGATATCTCCTTTGATTGGGAGGAAGACGGAAATGCGTACATTCTGAACATACAAGTACAGGTGAAAACAAAAGGAAGTACGGGTGTGGAGATGGAAGCGCTCACTTCTGCTTCAGTATGTGCACTGACCGTTTACGACATGTGCAAAGCGATTGATAAAGGCATGATCATCGGTCCTACCTATTTAATTGAAAAGACAGGCGGGAAAAACGGTGATTTTCACAGAGCATCTGATATTTAAGTTGGAGGACCTTATATGAATATAGATCAGTCAAAAATTCCACAAGCGACAGCCAAACGTTTGCCGCTATATTACCGTTTTTTAAAAAATCTGCATGCATCAGGAAAACAAAGGGTGTCATCGGCAGAGCTTAGTGATGCAGTCAAAGTGGATTCTGCCACCATTCGCCGAGATTTTTCGTACTTTGGTGCACTTGGGAAGAAAGGGTATGGCTATAATGTCGATTACCTCTTGACCTTCTTCAGAAAGACACTTGACCAAGATGAAATGACCAATGTCATGCTCATCGGTGTCGGGAATTTAGGGACTGCTTTTTTACACTATAATTTCATCAAAAATAATAATACAAAAATTTCAATGGCTTTTGACGTCAATGAGAGTAAAATAGGAAGTGAGATAGGCGGCGTGCCTGTCTATGATTTGGATAAGCTTGAAGAGCATGTTCAAGAGGTAGGAGATATTCCTGTTGCCATTTTGACAGTACCTGCCGTAGCAGCTCAATCCATTACAGATCGTTTGATTGCCCTTGGCATCAAAGGAATCCTTAACTTTACGCCGGCTCGATTGAATGTGCCGGAACACATTCGAATTCATCATATAGATTTGGCGGTTGAACTTCAGTCTCTTGTGTATTTCTTAAAGCATTACTCTGTTACACAGGAGGATTGACGAAAAGGGGTAAAGGGGGTGGAGCAAATGGGTCCGATCGGTCCTGGAAGCTTGGTTCTGATTGCGATTGTTGCGCTCATTATTTTTGGGCCGAAAAAGCTTCCTGAATTAGGAAGAGCAGCAGGAGATACATTACGTGAATTCAAAAATGCCACAAAAGGTTTAGCTGATGATCAGGAAGAAAAAAAGAAAAAAGAAGATCAGTAGAATAGGATGAGCTTCATGAATGTCAAAGATATGCCGCTTATGGAGCATATTGTGGAACTGCGAAAACGTTTAGTGATCATTGCGATGTTTTTTGTCGCCTTTATGGTGGCTGGTTTTTTTCTTGCTAAGCCGGTCATTGTGTATTTACAAAATACCGATGAAGCGGCCACACTGACACTGAATGCATTTAAGCTCACAGATCCGCTGTACGTGTTTATGCAGTTCGCATTTGTCATTGCTTTGGTTTTGACGTGTCCCGTGATTTTATATCAGCTTTGGGCGTTTGTCAGCCCCGGCTTATATGAAAAAGAGAGAAAGATGACACTTGCTTATATTCCGATTGCACTGCTTTTATTTTTGAGCGGTGTGGCTTTCTCTTATTTTATTTTGTTTCCGTTTGTCGTTGATTTTATGATGCGAATGTCGAATGATTTAAATGTAGAGCAAGTCATTGGGATTCATGAGTATTTTACATTTCTGATGCAGTTAACACTTCCATTTGGCTTTTTGTTTCAGATGCCCGTTGTGTTGATGTTTCTCACAAGACTTGGCATCATCACACCGATGTTTTTATCAAAAATACGGAAGTATGCCTATTTTGTCCTCCTTGTTATTGCCGCACTCATTACACCGCCAGAGCTTGTTTCTCACCTCATGGTCACCTTGCCGATGCTCGTTTTGTATGAAGTGAGTATTGTTATTTCAAGAGTGACCTATCGCAAAATGCAGCAAACAGAGACAGAGGAGAAAAAAAATTATGATGTCTCATAAAAAAGCATCGTGATCCGAATAAGGGTCACGATGCTTTTTCTATTGTAAAAGGAATTGATTGATCGCTTGAAATAGATGCTGATAATAGGCAGGCTCATGCGGTACAAAATCTTGTATACAGACTACTCTGTTTTCCTCACGTTGTTCTTCGGCTTCATCAACTTCAAAGCCCTCCAGATGAATATTTTCACATTTTCTCATGAAAAGCTGCTGTGCATCCATTAGCTTTGCTCTGTAAAGTCCAGCGACTTCTTCTTTTTGTAATTGAATGTTCATCTGCTCTTCTTGATGGACGTAAAGATAGACATGGCAAAATTCACGATCAGTAAAATCGGGTAGATGAATTTCATCCTGTATAACACCTGCAAAGGCTAGATCTTCAAAAGGGACAGTAAGACCAAGCTCTTCTTCTACCTCTCTCATACCGTCAGAAGGCTGTTCATTTGCAAGAAGGTGGCCTGCTGCTGTGATATCAAACAGAGCAGGAAAATCTTTTTTTGCGGGGCTTCTTAGCTGAAAATAGAGATACACGGTGTCATGTTCCTTTTTGAGAAGCCAGAAATGAAAGGTTTCATGCCAAAGACCTTGGGCGTGGACATCTGAACGGGGTGCAACTCCAATCGCTTCATGCTGCTCATTTAAGATGTTCAGTTTTTCTTGTTTCATGAAAACTTGTCCTCCATAAAAAAACCATTTTCCAGAGATTAGAAAATGGTTTTTGATTTATTTTTGCTGCTGTTTTTTGAGTTTGACAGAGAAGGCAAACATTTTAAACGCGATATTGATATTATAGGCCGCAAACACCATCAGCAAAATGCTGTAAAATGACCACATGTCACCTGGATTTTGAATGGCCATATAGGTGAAAGCAACACCTACGGCAAAATAAATGACGCCCCATACGACAGGGTTTCTCATGAGAAAAAGCCTCCAATAATCATTTGCATTGTTTGAGATTGTTCTTCAATCATTTTTCTTACTGGCTCAATCTGCACAAGAATGACGAGCGAGTTCATCAGCATATGTGCACCGATTGGAACAATGATACGTTTTGTTTTCGCATATAAAAAGGCAAAGGTAAAGCCCATCGCGGTATAAAGTAAGATATGAGCAAAATCATTGTGTACAGCTGCGAATACCACTGAACTGACAAGCGCTCCAATAAAGAAGTTCGTTTTTTCATAAATCACACCAAAAATGATTTTTCGGAAAATGATTTCCTCTAATATCGGTCCAATCAGGGCGATGACAATTACAAGCCATGGAACTGCATCCATAATGGATAAGATGGCTTGAGTATTTTCGGATTCACGGCCAATGCCAAATGCATATTGTTCAATCGCTCCTGCAATCGATTGTGCAAAGAGGGAAAGAAAGAAACCGCCAATGATCCAGGCGATAGCTACCCCGACTGAAACCGGTGCTTCATTTCGAAGTGAAGCTTTTGGTACAGTCCGAAGAATGAGCAGAATAATGATTAATCCGATACAGAAGCTGATGATTGTCCATGTTCCTGACAATTTAGAGAGCTCTGTTTGTGTCATCGGTGTCTGAATGAATCCTAACCATTTCATGATGAACACATAAGGAATCGCAGAAACCTGTACCAATATATACGTTAAGATGATGTACCAATATTGTTTTTTCAAGTAACGAAAACCCCTTTACTAAAAGAACTAGATTTATTGTAACACAAGTCTTCTTTTTCGATGAAAAGGAAAGAATCTGAGTTGAAAAAAGATCATGAAAGCGTAAAAATTTTTAAAGGTTTTTACTTGAAATTACAGAAGACATTCTTTATTATAATAAATGTGTTAGCACTCACTGGTGATGAGTGCTAAAAAAGACTACATATAAAAATTGAGGAGGTTGTTTCTTATGTTAAAGCCATTAGGCGATCGCGTAATCATTGAACTCGTTGAATCTGAGGAAAAAACCGCTAGCGGTATTGTGTTACCGGATTCTGCAAAAGAAAAACCGCAAGAAGGTAAAATTGTTGCAGCAGGTTCAGGTCGTGTACTTGAAAGTGGTGAGCGCGTTGCGTTAGAAGTAAACACAGGCGACCGCATTATCTTCTCAAAATATGCAGGCACTGAAGTGAAATATGAAGGCAAAGAATATTTAATCCTTCGTGAGAGCGACATTTTAGCTGTTATTGGTTAATCACATAAAAAAACATTGAGATATATTTTTAAAAAGACTGAGGAGGTTTCGTTATTATGGCAAAAGATATTAAGTTCAGTGAAGAAGCACGTCGCGCGATGTTACGTGGTGTAGATGCACTTGCAGATGCTGTAAAAGTAACTTTAGGACCTAAAGGACGTAACGTGGTTCTTGAGAAAAAATTCGGTTCTCCACTTATCACAAATGATGGTGTAACGATTGCAAAAGAAATCGAATTAGAAGATGCATTTGAAAACATGGGTGCAAAACTTGTGGCTGAAGTTGCAAGCAAAACAAACGACGTAGCTGGTGATGGTACAACAACTGCAACGGTTCTAGCTCAGGCAATGATCCGTGAAGGTCTTAAAAACGTAACAGCTGGTGCAAACCCTGTTGGCGTTCGTAAAGGGATCGAAGAAGCAGTGAAAGTAGCACTTGAAGGCTTGCACGAGATTTCTAAACCAATCGAAGGCAAAGAATCAATTGCTCAAGTTGCGTCTATTTCTGCAGCAGATGAAGAAGTAGGCAGCCTAATCGCTGAAGCAATGGAGCGTGTAGGTAACGACGGCGTTATCACAATCGAAGAATCTAAAGGGTTCACAACTGAGCTTGAAGTGGTTGAAGGAATGCAGTTTGACCGCGGATATGCTTCACCATACATGGTGACTGATTCTGATAAGATGGAAGCGGTTCTTGAAAATCCTTATATCTTAATCACTGATAAAAAGATCACGAACATTCAAGAAATCCTTCCTGTACTTGAGCAAGTTGTACAACAAGGAAAACCATTATTGATCATTGCTGAAGATGTAGAAGGCGAAGCACTTGCAACACTTGTTGTGAACAAACTTCGTGGAACATTCAACGCAGTGGCAGTCAAAGCACCTGGATTCGGTGACCGTCGTAAAGCAATGCTTGAAGACATCTCTGTTCTAACTGGCGGAGAGTTAATCACAGAAGACCTAGGACTTGACCTGAAATCAACTGAAATCGGTCAGCTTGGCCGCGCGTCTAAAGTTGTTGTGACAAAAGAAAACACAACCATCGTAGAAGGCTCAGGAGATTCTGCTCAAATCGCAGCACGCGTCAACCAAATCCGTGCGCAAGTAGAAGAAACAACTTCTGAATTCGATAAAGAAAAATTACAAGAACGTCTTGCAAAACTAGCTGGCGGCGTCGCTGTCATCAAAGTTGGGGCTGCAACGGAAACAGAACTAAAAGAGCGCAAACTACGCATCGAGGATGCACTGAACTCAACTCGTGCAGCAGTTGAAGAAGGTATCGTATCCGGTGGTGGTACAGCACTTGTGAATGTATACAAAAAAGTCGCTTCAATCGAAGCAGATGGTGACGTTCAAACAGGTGTAAACATCGTTCTACGTTCTCTTGAAGAGCCAATCCGTCAAATCGCTCACAACGCAGGTCTTGAAGGATCAGTCATCGTTGAGCGCTTGAAAAACGAAGAAATTGGCGTAGGCTTCAACGCAGCAACAAACGAATGGGTAAACATGATCGAAAAAGGAATCGTTGACCCAACAAAAGTAACTCGTTCTGCACTTCAAAACGCAGCTTCTGTTGCAGCAATGCTTCTAACAACTGAAGCAGTCGTTGCTGACAAACCAGAAGAAGGCGGCTCAGGCGGCGGAATGCCAGACATGGGCGGCATGGGCGGTATGGGCGGCATGATGTAATCAGGGTTTCAAAACCTTGTTATATCAACGTCTGAAATAATAATATGCTTTTCTTGTCGTCGTATTTGTCCTTGTGTTATTAAACACAAGGCAACCTGTGACAAATAAGCTAACTATAGAAGAAGGCCTTTCATCAGTTTGCAAAACTGTTGGGAGGCCTTTTCTTCCATATTAACAGTCATATGAGCATAGATATTCCTTGTAGTATGACTAATCTTATGTCCACTATGCTATTGTTTTTCATTAATGACGATTCGACCTCAAGCAGTATGGTATGACCAACCTTGTTGATTAAATGGAACCTCGGAACGGGCCCGACTTTATGCTGCAATTGCAAGGACTATAATAGAGAAAGGTTACTCTCGAAGTTTTTACCACTGGTTAGTTGCTATCAATGTTTAAGGAACCTATAGTAATAGGAGCTTTTAAATCTGAGGAAGATATTTTTAGGTATATTAAAGGAATTGATCTTCTAGTGCTGATGATGTTGGCTCAGAGGCAATCGATGGGAATGGCAAAATATAGTGACTGTAAAGAGAGTGAAGGAGAGTTTTCAATTTGTAGAAAGTTTAAAGCTTAGCAAGAAAAGAGTAAACCCTAAAGGTCTACTCTTTAATGTTTAATCATCTTATGATTAGCAATCTTCTGCTTTGCTATGATGAAGAGGTGGTGGAATTAACCATCCTTTTTCTTTGTTAAGTCTAAGGACTTTTGCTCCAAGTGCTGTCTTTTGAACATGAAACTGTCCAAACATCATAGCTATGTCTTCTCGAATGGATTGCCCCATAATTGTGCTACACGATACTAAGCCTGCCGCAATGTTCGCCGAAAGACCAGCGGCTATTTCTGGATCTTGAAAACGTGCCCCTACTGGAATATCGTCTATACAAGCTTTAGGTCGTTCAGGAGGTGTTGGAGGTAAGCCAATTCCATTTTCTTTTAATAAAGTTTCAATTTCTTTGATTTCTTGTTGCCCACCCTGAATAGCTTCTTCAATTAATTTTTGTAAGTCTTCGTCACCTGCATGGTTTAAGTGGGTTTGATAACCAGCAACTAAACCTTTAGCTACCATCAAGTAAGACCATGTACCAAACACTTCACCATAGTGCATAGGTTCATCCGTTGGATTTCCACTTAAAATTCCCATTGTCATCCTCCCTAATTGTAAAATATTCATTAAGCGACCTTCCTTTCTTGACGATTGGTCACCTTTTTATAGTTCCTAAATTAAACCATTATATTCATCATTTTAATGATGGTTGTTAAAGGTAAAATTCTAATTTTAATCTATGTGGACTCTAACGAATAATGGCTAATAAAACTGGAGAGATTATGTTATAAAAAGAGCGGTTGCATAAAGGGAAATTATCTTCTAGCAACGAATATATATGATAAAATGTAGTGGCATATTATGAGGCTCTCTTCTTCTTTTTCCCATTGCCTAACCACCTTCGTTCGCGATGATCAGAGATCGTTATTTTTTGTAACGATTACCACTATTAAAGAAACGAGCGAAATAAAGAAAATGAAAAAAACACTTTCTCAATGAAGGTGTTTTTTTGTTGTGTTTACAACAAAAATAAACTATAATGTTGTTATGTTTTATGTTGTAAATGCAACAAAAGGAGTCGTGATAAATGAGAGAGATTTTGCGAGAGATTGGCGTCATCGCTCGGGCGCTTGATTCTATAAGTAATATTGAATTTAAAGAGTACGATTTAACGAAGGGGCAGTATTTGTATCTTGTGCGTATATGTGAAGAGCCTGGCATCATTCAGGAAAAGCTGGCGGAAATGATCAAGGTGGATCGAACAACGGCTGCTCGTGCTATCAAAAAATTAGAACTGCATGGTTTTATTGAGAAGAAAGATGATCGAGTGAATAAAAAAATCAAAAAGCTGTTTCCCACTGATAAAGGGGAAGCGGTATATCCAATGATTAAACAAGAAAATGATTATTCGAATCAAGTAGCGCTGGATGGGTTTTCTGAAGAGGAAGCAGAACAGATATATGAGTATCTTCTAAGGGTGAGAAAAAATATCGAAAAAGATTGGGATTATGTGAAAAAAGGAAATAAGAGACGCTACTAAATGATAAGGAGAGATGACTTCAATGACCGTCACTTTTATTCCATGCAATGAACAGCATATAGAAGAGCTGCAAAAAGTCGGTATCGACACATTTATAGAAACCTTTCAGAATCAAAACAAAGCGGAACATATCGATGCTTACGTAAAGACAGCCTTTCATCCGAACCAGCTGTTAAAAGAATTACATCATCCATCTTCACAGTTCTATTTTGTTCAAGTGAATGGCGAAGTTGCTGGTTATTTGAAGGTCAATATGGATGATGCGCAGTCAGAAGAGATGGGAAGTGAAGCGTTAGAGATTGAAAGAATTTATATTAAGCAGTCCTTTCAAAAACAAGGATTAGGCCGATATTTAATCAATCAAGCCTTTGAGATCGCGAAGAAATATCATAAACGTGATGTTTGGCTTGGGGTGTGGGAGCACAACAAAGCGGCCATTGCATTTTATCAAAAGCTAGGGTTTGTTCAAACAGGAGTGCATTCATTCCTTATGGGGGACGAAGAGCAAATGGATCTCATTATGACCAAAACACTGAGCTGATCTAAAAGGGGGGAGAGAACATGCATGTTCCATCATTTTTTCAAGTGAAAGATATGGAGAAAATCAAATCATTTATTCAATCAAATTCATTTGCTACAGTTGTGACCACAACAGATGAGAAGCCCATTGCGACACATATTCCAGTGAGTTTTCATCAAGTTGAAGATTCGTATGTGATTACAGGACATATGGCGATTGGAAATCCACAGTGGAAAACGTTTGAAGAAAATGAGAAGGTGCTCGTCATCTTTCAAGGACCACATGCCTATATATCCTCTTCATGGTATGAAAAAGAAGCCGTACCGACATGGAATTATCAGGCTGTCCATGTATATGGAAAGGCTGTGCTGTTAGAAAAAGGGGAACTGGTAAAAGAATTAACCACGATGCTGGAAACATACGAAAGCCACAGAGAACAGCCTGTTTTATGGGATACATTGTCTGATGAACTGTTAGAGAAACAAATGAAAGGGATTGTGGGCTTTAAAATCATCATTGATGAAGTTCAGGCTGCTTTTAAACTAAGCCAAAATCGCCATGAAAGGGATTATGCTCACATCATTGAAAAGTTGGAAGCAGAGGGTGACGTGGAAATGGCTGAGGCGATGAAAAAGAGAGTAAAGGATGTATGAGAAAAGCACTCTTATGATCAAAAGTGCTTTTTTTTGTTTTGAGAGAAATGAGATATCTTGGCTTATAATGTCACATTTTCTTTAAAATTACATAAAAAAATCCACTATTTCCATAAAAAATCAGATCAATTCCTTATAATAAAGGTATCTGAGAATGGGGAGTGAGTCGAGATGGACCAAAACTTGCTGCAAATGAATCAAGTGAGATCAGAGGATGAATTAGCGGTTGTTAATATATCTTCTACAGAAATTGGGGCGCTGTCAAAGGAAGCGGCTGAGCGGATTTTACAAACGAAGGATACGGATGATATTCATTTACTGATGTATGTCCCGATTGAAAAGAAAGCAGATTTGATTTGGTTGATTGAAAGTGTTGGACAGGCGTTAGAAGATGAGGATGAAGATAACGTTGCACTTGAATTGGCTGATTTGCTCTATTTCTTTGTCATTCCATTTTATAAGGAGTATATTTTGAGGGAACATCATTTGTATGAGTGTATAGATGATTTGTTGGTACGATTAGCATCAAGGACTCACTCAGATATTCACACACTAGTCGATGCGATGAGAGACGATTTGACTGAATAAACATGAAAAAAGGCTTGTAGAGAAGTCCTCTACAAGCTTTTTTCATCGTAAAAAACCATAAATTACTGGGCTCTTTCCCAGGTGATTTTTGTTTCATTTGTTTTTTTCTTTCCTTTTGCCAGTACTTTGCCGTTTTCTTGTTTCACGGTGATGTTTAGGTCGTAAAAGGAATAGAGGGCGCCAAGGCTGTCATTTTCTGGTTTGTGCAGGTTGTTTTCTTTTTCAGTTGATGCCCCAATGGCCAGCGTCTTGGCAAAGTTTAAACCGATGACTTCAGCGTAATCACTATTGGTATCAGATGAAGCGGTTACGTTTAAAGAAATGACTTTTTTCTTTTGATCAACGGTGATGGCTGTGTCTTTTACGAGCTTAGACTGCTCCATGACTTCTTTCGTTTCATTTTGAATGCGGTCATTAATCGTTGGAAGTGCCTTAGATTCTGTTTTTTGTTCTTTTGTCGTATTTGAGCAAGCTGCTAGAATGAAGAGACTTGCAACTAGGCTCATGAAAACAAGTAGACTTTTTCTCACGTTCGTTCTCCTTTTTTCTGCGAAGTATGTATGTTTATGTTACCACGAATCCTTGTTTTGATTAAAAGAGAAGTGTTGATAAGCTGTGAACAATAAAAGCACCCAAAATAGGGCGCTTTTTTCTTATTGTGCTGAAAGGCTTGTACTTAATGGAATAGAAGAAATGACGGTGAATTTAGGAGCCGCAGCACCAGACTCTAAATTTTTACGTAAAAGCGATGATTTGATTGTTCCATCCCATTTTTTATAGACACTTCCTGAAGTATTCGCACGAAGCTGTACATTCGAGAAACTTGCTTGTGAGTAGCTGTTTGTTCCATTATCTTGGACGCCGTGAACCATTTTGACGACATCGAGGTTTTTCAGACGACTAGGGTTGAAAACAGGCTGCTTATAGCGCAATTTCCCATTGACGTATAGTGACACTGTGCCATCACCATTGTTGATGAGCTTTAAGTTGACACGTGCACCATCCGTAATGCTCTTATCGTACTCACTGTTCCAGTATTGACTGCCGCCTTGTGAGCCGCTGCCAAGAAAGACCTTATAGCCAGACGACGTTTTTGAAATACCGCTCTCTACAACGGCAGAGCCGAGACCGAGGTACCAGTCCGCATAGCCATTTTTAATAGTGGCTGTTTTCGGCAGCACAATATCAGCAGAGATACCTGACCATTTTGCCTCATCCGTTTGTGTCACAATCGCGCCGTGACGAGGACCAGCTGCAGAGGCAGGGATACTTGATAGCATCAAAACGAAGGCCAAACTTACACTCAAAACGATGAACCACTTTTTCATAAAAATTCCTCCTTAAATTGGATTCACTTTTATTATATAAAATGAAAGAGAGGGGTTACTTACATTGTTCTGGCCGATTTTGGTATTTTTTGTGAACAAAATCGGTCATAAAGTGGTCAACTTGTATTCGAATTGTAATGTGACTGTAAAATAACTGGGGGCATCTTCATGTATAATAAGTGCAGAAACCAAATACGGAGGATTTTTTAATGAATAAAAAGCTTATCGCGACAATCGTAACAGTAGCTAGTTTATTTTTGGCGTTTAGTTTCTCACATGGAGCAAGTGCAAAAAAAGTAAGCGGCAATATTACTTGGTATAATGGTGTCGGTAAAAAGGGCGCAGATGGAAAAAAACTCGGTCATTGGGATGCAGCAACTAAAATGGGATTTGACGTACCGAAAAAAGGTACAAAACTTAGAGTGACAACAAAAGCGAAACCACATAAAGTGATTACAGTATATAAATATGATGTAGGCAGAATGCCAAACGCTGTATTAGACGTCAGTCCAAAAGCATTCAAAGCACTAGGGTATAAAACAAGTAAAGGTGTCGTAAAAGGGCATTACACTTATTAATACATAGTCATGCAAAGAAGCGGGAAAAGTTTATTTTCTGGCTTCTTTTCTTGTAGAGAGGGTCTGAAAGGCAATGAAAAAATCAACATGGTGGATCATCACGGTCATCGGAGTCGCAGTGATTGCGGCAGTCATTTTCTTCATGATGAAGCCGGCGCAAGAGGCGAAACATGCAGGAAAAGTGAAAACGAATCAAGATGCAAAAGACGAATTACTCGTTTCATTTACAGATCAACAGTTAAACAATACGTATTACCTGCATGACCGGGCGCTTCATACGGAGAAACTGACAGCATATCCTTCGATTGCTTATGATTCTACGAAACAGCTTTTATATTACACGTATACGGATGAAGACACACAAAAAGTGAGTATTAGAGAACTGAATGTGAAAACAGATGAAGAAAAAACGCTATTTACGAGTGATGATTCCATCGACAGTATGAGGCTGTCTGGAGACGGAAAACAGTTATATCTCAGGTATAACAAGGATTCTGGCGAACAATTTTATGTCGCTTCTTATGATTTGAATACACAAAAAATGAAGGTGTTATATCCAGAAAAAAGCAAGGATGATACGGTGAGTTCTTTTGCTTATGATCCGGCGTCAAACCTTCTGGCAATCCAGCATTATTCCTTAAAAGAAGATTACAAGAAAACCGATGAAGCGAATGAAAAGGGAAGAGACCCTGAACCAACGACCATGAAGATCACCCTTCAAACAGGTGCGAAGGGGAAGCGTATTACACGTATCTCGCAAACGATCAATGATATTTCATTTTCACCAGATCATAAGACATTGATTTATACAGAAGTGAAGGTGCGAAACGAAAAAGAAGTATCCTCTATTAAGATGCTTGATGTAGAAACCGGAAAAACGACGACACTCGTTAAGAACAGTGAGGATATGCATATTTTAAGTGCCGCACAGCCGCAATTTTCTACGGATGGTTCTTCTATTTATTTCTTAGGTGTTGCTAAAAACGCAAAGGAATTAAAGGATGACACCGGACGAAAAGCAAAGGTAAGAACGATATTTGAATACAATATCAAGAAGAAAACAGTGGAAGCCGCTTGGGAGAAGGATGGCGGAATTGTTAACAATTTCACTGTCAATCGATAAGGGTACGTTCAGTTATTTGATATAACTGGACGTTTTTTTATTTTGCCGCTTGAAATGATGGTGAAATTGAGGAATTCATGGAAGGGAAAGCAATTTTTAAGCAGAGAAACGTGTGGTATTTTCGTATTTTGCTTATGTGACAGAGGAAAAGAAAGAGAGTAATATGAGTGTACATAAAAAAACGAGAGGACAGAAGGCTTCTCGTTTTCACTGATTTATTTGGTGTTATTGTCTAGTAAGTTTTGAAAGATAAACAGGGCATTAATGGAGTGAGGGAATCCAGCAACTTTTGTACAGTGCTTAATAATCTCCATGATCTCTATGACAGAAAGTCCGATATGTAATGCTTGTTCAAAATGAGTCTTTAATTCTTCATCACAATCGCCTTTTGTAATGAGGGCAGATAATGTGCTGATGGCCTTTTGTTTTTCATCTAAAATGAAGTGGTTGAATTCTTTTTGTTCACCGAGTTCAATTGTTAGCTGTTCAATATTTGACCAAATGCTCTCGTTTTCCTGAATTGAAAGCTTCTCTATGTTACCTGCCGCTGTTTCTTGTGTGACCTGGCAAGTCTCTTTTTCTTCATTCAAATTGAACTCCTCCGTTTTTTATCGCAATTTTCCATTTGTTCGTTCATTGTGGCTTATGTGCCTTTTGACAGATGCAATGGGTATATAGTAGTATTATCGGTTTGCTGCGTCAACTTTTTAAGTATTGAATGTACAAATAAATGCCATTTCAAGTCATGCTTTGTTTTATTTTAGAATAATTCAATGAAAAGGAAATAAAGGGCTAATATATCGCTGTCTGTTAGCCCTTCGCAATGATTTACTCAATACATGTGTTTACGCATGTGACGGGAGATTAATTTCATTTTACTGGATGATAACCATCGGCCGCATCATGTCATAATCCTCGTGCTCTAATATATGACAATGCCACACATACCTGCCGCTGTATGGAACAAAGCGAGCGATGATCCGAATGACTTCACCGGCATGCGCTTGAATGGTGTCCTTGTAGCCTTGTTCATGTAAAGGAGGGGCTTCGTTCGGTCCTGTATACACAATTTCCCCTGTCGATTGATAGACCTCTGTATCAAATGGTCTTCTGTCTATCACCCTAAATTGAACAAGATGTAAATGAATGGGATGTGTGCCCCTTGTTGGATTGACGATGGACCAAACCTCTACACTGCCAAGCCGAGGATTTTCCGTGACGGGGTCATTCCAAAATTGGTTATCCAGCAATAAAATGGGGCGGCCGTATTTATCCTGTGTACCGGTAAGAGTGAGCGTACGCTCTTTATCAGCTCGACTAGGCCGAAGCGGTGGAAGCGGTTTGAAAATAGGCCGTAATGTTTTAGGTGCTCTCCCTTTTAGCGGCCGTGTGACTTTAAATTGCATGATGTTTGCATCTGTTTCAGGATTCACTTCCTGTCCGCAGCCCGCTTTATTTTTAAGGATGATCGTTTTGTTTTCGTAAGCTGAAAAATCGATGATGACATCAAACCGTTCAGCAGGAGCAATGCTAAAGGATTGATGGTGAACAGGTCTTGGCAAAAAGCCGCCATCAGATCCAATTTGCAAAATCGTAGCATCGTTGTCTAGATGCAGCTCGTAAGTTCTTGTATTGGACGCATTTAAAATACGAAAGCGATATTTACGCGGTTCTACTTCTAAATACGGCCATACTTTTCCATTAACCAAAATGGTTTCTCCGCAAAAGAAGGGCACGATGGACGGATCTGGTATGTCACTGTCTTCTGGCGTGTTGTTTGGTCTGCTTGGATAAAACAGTGCGCCATCCTCCTGAAACGTACGGTCCATGATCATTAACGGAATGTCATACTCATCTTTCGGTAATTCTAGCGATTTTTCAAACGCATCTGAGATCAAATAAAACCCAGCTAAGCCGGCGTACACATTTAATCGTGTCAATGCCATCGCATGATCGTGATACCACAATGTGCAGGCTTGCTGATGATTTGGGTATACGTATACCTCTCGTTCAAAGAAGGGGCCGGCTGCTTCAAAGTCTCGTGAAAACCAAGCCTCTGGATAGCCGTCACTGCTTGCTGGTGTGACGCCGCCATGCAGATGAACGACCGTTTTGACTTCTGGTTCATCATGATGGCCGGCATGAATGGTGTGATCGACCGGCAGGAAATGCTTCAACGGCAATTTGTTCATCCATTTCACTTTGACTTTTTCATTTCGATTCGCTTGAATGGTTGGACCAGGCAAACTGCCATTATAGGTCCATAGCTTGGTTGGGGGCAGGTCTCTATGAACTTTTAGGAAAACCTCCTCCATAGCGATTTCATAATACGTTTGTCTTGGGTTCTTTTTGACGGGCTCCGCGACTTCTGGAATTGGCAGCTCGTCAACAAATTTTTCTAGGTTCATGTTGTCTAATCCTCACTTAAAATCCAATTTGATACAGTATAAGTGCGGACATGAAAATAGGTGAATAAAATAAAAAAACCCGCTTTTAGCGGGAGTATTACGGGTGTTTATTTTCAAGCGCTGCATTTGCAGGCACTTTTTTATTCGGTTTAAAGACGAAATAAGCGGCAAGCACCCCGAAGGTAATGATACTTGTCAAAATGAGCTGTGGTCTCATTGATTCGATAAACAGCATCGATGCCAAGATGGCGCAAATGACCAAAATGGTAAAGTACGTGAGGTATGGGAACAGCCACATTTTGATTTTGAGCTGTTCTGGATTTTCTTTTTCGAGTTTGCGTCGCATTCTTAATTGTGAAACAGCAATGACCAAGTAGACAAGAAGGGCAATGGCGCCGGACGCATTGACTAAGAACAAAAAGATGGTTTCAGGATAAAAGTAGTTCATCATGACGGCAATGTAGGAAAAGAAGGTGCCTGCGACTGTAGCCGCTACAGGAACACCACGTTTGCTGATTTTCATAAAGCGTTTCGGTGCTTCGCCTCTTTCCGCTAATGAATAAAGCATTCTGGACGTTGTG
The DNA here is from genome assembly GCF_038002985.1 of Bacillus sp. FSL R5-0431. Lineage (NCBI taxonomy): Bacteria > Bacillati > Bacillota > Bacilli > Caryophanales > Bacillaceae > Bacillus > Bacillus sp. FSL R5-0431. The sequence goes on from NZ_JBBOOG010000001.1 coordinate 578,900, forward strand.
TACAACCCAGAGTTTAAACAAGAAAGAACGGCTGTTAAAACAATGACGTTCATGACTTGAGCCGCTGATGGGACGCCGATGTATTCTAATACCGCAACGAACGGGCTTGTTAAAATACTCGCTGAATTCCATGGAAGCAAGGTCACAACGACAGCGATGGATCCGACATAGAACACGATGATACGCCATACAACAGAGCGGGTAGCTGTTGTCACAGACTTGACTGGGTCTGCTGATTCTCCGGCCGCTATTGCCACAATCTCGGTTCCCATGAAGGAAAAGATGACGACGACAATTCCGAGTAAAACAGAGCTGAATCCATTTGGAAGGAAACCACCGTTCCCCGTTAAATTGGCAAGTCCTGCAGTATGATGACCGCCAAAACCAAAGATAAATGCAAAACCGATGAGTAGAAAGAGAATAATGCTGACGACTTTTATTAATGAGAACCAGTATTCAAATTCGCCAAAAGATTTAACAGAAAAGATATTCGTTAATGTTAAGAGGATAGTGAGGATAAGACTTGTGAGCCAAACAGGTGCATCTCCATACCAATACTGAATAATGGCAGCACCGGCAATGGCTTCGATGGCGATGACGATGACCCAGAAGAACCAGTAAAGCCAGCCAATTGTAAACCCGGCCCAAGGACCGATGGCATCACTCGCATATTGTGAGAAGGAACCGCTTGTCGGATAGGCGCATGCCATTTCTCCAAGCATTCTCATAATAAAGATCACCAGAAGTCCGGCAAAAGAATAGGAAAGAATGGCTCCAGGCCCTGCAGAATGAATGACAGCGCCGCTACCAACAAATAGCCCTGCGCCAATAACCCCAGCAATGGAAATCATTGAAATATGTCTTGTTTTCAGATTTTTTTGAAGACCGTTTGTCATGTTGGACATGTCTTTACCTCCAAACATTTCTCTTCATAGAGAAATTGTTTTTAGAATATTTTAAATTTTATCATACTGAATTGTCATTCAGCATTGGACAGGTTATCAAACTGACATTTCAAACCTCTTAACATGATGTTAAAAAGTATAAAGGATTTGAGAGATTATGTTCCCTCTTTTTCCTCTGTTCATTCTTAAAAATAGCATAAGATAGGATGGGGAGAAGTTGTGTCTCAAAATAAAATTATTCTGATAATTTATCGAGAAGAGTGATGTTGTCCATATGTTCATCACAGAGTGAATTGGAAAAAGGTTGATGGGAGTAGGTCTTGAGGTCAATTGACCTTATAAAAATAAGTTTACTTAGGTCAACACATTTCTATGTACCCTATTTTGCTGACACAAGCGAATCATGTTGCTGTAGACCCACACGGGCTTTGCTTTGTAAGATAAATAATAGAAAAGTGATGTGTGAGGAGGCGCGGTTCGACATGGAGCGCTATAACGAATTAAGACAAGGTGAAACAGGAGCTTGGGTCAGCATCATTGCCTATGTGATCTTATCAGCGGTGAAACTTCTAATTGGGTATGTGTTTCATTCAGAGGCTCTTTCGGCAGATGGATTGAATAATACGACGGATATTATTGCATCCCTTGCTGTGTTGATTGGGCTGCGTATTTCTCAAAAGCCGCCTGATGAAGATCATCCATACGGTCATTTTCGAGCAGAGAATATTGCGTCTCTTGTGGCGTCCTTTATTATGATGCTTGTTGGACTTCAGGTTCTGCTGAGTGCGGGCCGGTCGCTCTTCTCATCTGAGCATCAAACGCCCGATATGATCGCAGCTTGGACGGCAGCAGGAAGTGCTGTGGTGATGTACGGCGTGTATATTTACAACCGCAATCTGTCCAAACGGATCAATAGCCAGGCTCTTCATGCAGCAGCAGCTGATAATAAATCAGATGCGTATGTGAGTATTGGAACATTTGTAGGGATTATCGCCTCTCAATTTCAGCTGGCATGGATTGATACGCTTGCAGCGTTTGTCATTGGCCTCATTATTTGTAAAACGGCGTGGGAGATTTTCAGAGATGCCTCTCATTCGTTAACGGACGGTTTTCATATAAAAGATATGTCTAAATATAAAGAGACCATTGAAGCAACACCTGGAGTGGGCGATTTGAAAGATATTAAGGCACGGTATCTCGGAAGTACGGTCCATGTGGATGTAGTAGTGGAGGTCGAGCCGCACTTGAACATTGCAGAAAGCCATGATATTGCAGATGAGATCGAACATAGAATGAAGAAGGAACATGATATTTTACACTCTCATGTTCATATGGAGCCAGCAGGTGAGACAAAAGAAGAGAAGAAGTCTTTTCCATCGTGAGAAGGCTTCTTTTTTTCTACATGCTGATGTTTTATACAAATGCGCGTTGTATGGTAAAGTTAGACTATATGAAATTTAACGGAAACGTGATAGGAGGATCAGGATGGCATTTGATGAACCGATGCATTCAGATTTACAAAAAATCGTAGATAACATCAATAAAGTCATGGTTGGGAAAAAAGACATTGCGATATTAAGCCTTGTTGCGATTTTGGCGAAGGGGCATGTGCTACTAGAGGATGTGCCTGGTGTTGGGAAGACGATGATGGTTCGTGCTTTGGCAAAATCCATTGGCTGTGAGTTTAAGCGAATCCAATTCACTCCTGACCTTTTGCCTTCAGATGTAACAGGTGTGTCGATTTATAATAAAAAGACAAATGAATTTGAATTTAGGCAAGGACCGATTATGGGGCAGATTATTTTGGCTGATGAGATCAACCGGACCTCTCCTAAAACACAGTCGGCATTGCTCGAAGCGATGGAGGAAGGCAGTGTCACAGTGGACGGAGAAACAATGCCGCTTGCGGATCCTTTTTTCGTCATGGCGACGCAGAATCCAGTGGAATATGAAGGGACCTATCCGCTGCCAGAAGCGCAAATGGACCGGTTTTTATTCAAGCTGCAGATGGGATATCCGACCATGCTGGAGGAGCTGGAGGTGCTCAATTTGCAGGAAAAGCAGTCCCCGATTAATACGCTCCAAGCAGTGATGACAAAGGATCATATTCATGCGTTGCAGCAAGCTGTTCAGACCATTCATGTGGATGCATCCATTAAAGAATATATTGTGGAAATCGCTCAAGCGACGCGGCAGCATCCATCTGTTTATTTAGGTGTGAGTCCAAGGGGATCGATCGCCCTCATGAAAGCGGCTCAGGCGTATGCACTGTTGAATCAGCGAGATTATGTGATTCCTGATGATGTACAGTATTTGGCGCCGTATACATTGCCGCATCGAATGATTTTGACATCAGAAGCGACGTATGAAGGGAAGAAGGCGGAGACACTGCTGCGACAAATGCTTGAGCAAATTGGCGTGCCAGTTCAAAAGTCGATGACTCAATGAAGTCACGTCATCGTTTCGCTGTTTCATTATGGTTACGGGTAATGATGCTCATCATCCTCACTGCGGCAGTCTTTTGTTATGCCATGTTTCAGGGGGGGTTTGTGAGCTGGTTCCTTTTTTATGCATTTTTACCATATACTTTGTATGCTTTGCTGTTTGCGCTCATTCCGCTGCGAGCGACAGCCAAAAGGACATTACAGCAAACCCGCTTGAAGGCGGGAGACGTGCTGTCCGTTGACCTTGAAATCAAGCGGACAAATCCATTTCCATACGTTTACGTCTTGATTGAGGATGATCCGCCGGACACCTTTCATTTACAGGAACAAATTGAAATGAAGCAAATGCTGTTTCCATGGTTTCGGAAAACGTGGCGTTTTTCCTTTCAATTGAATGATGTCAAGCGCGGGGAACATCATTTGTCAGCGGTTCGAATCAAAACGGGTGATATGTTTGGTTTTGTGGAGAAAGAAGTGATCATTCCGTTAGAAAAAAAGCTGCTTGTCTATCCGAAAATGCTCGATCTTCAGGTGGAGTCAGCTGAGTCAGCGAATGAAAATGGAGGCAAAGCGGTTCACTCGTGGTTCAATGAACCGACCCATGTGACAACAGGCGTGCGGGAATATCAGCAAGGAGACCGTTTTGCCTGGGTGGACTGGAAGACGACGGCTAGAAGAGATCAGCTGATGACGAAGGAATTTGAACAGAATCAAACAAAGGACCTTGTCGTGTTTGCTGATTTTACAGATGAAGCGGTTTTTGAGACCGTCGTGTCTATTACAGCTTCTGTTCTCCAAACGGCAGTGAAAAAAGGGGTGCCTTCAGGTCTTGTACCTCTAGGAGATCAGCATGCCTTTCGAGTGGATCAAGGAGAACTTCATTTACAGGACATGCTCTATTATTTAACAAGGGTGCAGCATCAACCTTCTCGCGCACAAGAATATAAGACGTTAGCAGCGAGTGAGTACCAGCACTCTGGAAAATATGTCGTCACGGGTCAGCTGCAAGAAGAGCTTGCTGCGAGTCTCTTTGGAAATCGAAATAGAAAGAACATCACTGTTCTTTTAGTGAAGAGAGCCTTGGATCGATTCACGACAAAAGAAAAACAGCTTGTAGACCGGCTCAAAGCATCTGGAATACGCACGACCCTTTTATTTGAAGACCGGCTGCACGAAAGAACTGTGAGGTGACAAACATTTATGCTGCATACGCATCAGCGGCAAAGCCGTTTTGAGTTGTTCATCTATTATGCTGTAGCATTTCTGCTGCTTTGGGAGTGGCTTCGTCCGCTTCAAGACTTTACAGAGACGAGTCATACGTCTTATTTCATTATTTTTATAGGGCTTACGTGTTTGTTTACATTCTTTCGTTTGAAGTGGTATGTGACGTTTCCTATTTGTACTGGCATGATCTTGCTCGCCTTATATTTGATCTTTTATCAAGCAGAGCCAAGCTATCCGGCTGCATTATTTGCTGATATCAAAGATAATATCACCTTCATGAGCACAGGCATGTGGAGTGACATGTACCCGTCCTTCCGCACATTATTGTTTTATATTTTGCTATGGCTGCTTGTCTACTTGCTTCATTATTGGGTGGTCTATCAGCAGCGTATCTTTTTCTTTTTACTCATGACGATTGTGTATGTCACGATTCTTGATACGTTTACGCCATATGATGCTGCCTTTGCGATCGTTCGCATTATGGTGTTTGGTTTTTGTTTGCTGGGGTTGCTGTATTTCGATCGACTGCGTTCGGCTGAAGGCATCCGGGTGTCACAGAAGGCGCGTCTAAAATGGTTTTTGCCCATGCTGGCCCTCGTTCTTCTATCAGCGGCACTCGGCGCTTCTTTGCCAAAGTCTGATCCGAAATGGCCTGATCCTGTCCCGTTTTTTAAGGCGGTGACGAATCAAGATAACGCAGCCGGGCAGAATAAGGTAGGATATAGTGCAGATGATTCGGCGCTTGGCGGACCGTTTAGTGAGGACCGCACACCGGTCTTTAAATGGAGCGGAAAGGAGCCGTCTTACTTTCGTGTCGAAACAAAAAGCATCTACACAGGAAAGGGCTGGGAGGATGCCTCAAATGATACAAAGCCTACTCGGCTAAAGGACGATGATGTGCCAAATCGTTGGTTTACCGAGCGTGTAAAAACAGAGGTGCACGAAACGAGAGTCGATATGGAATCTGACTATCGATTTAATCATGCCGTCTATCCGATTGGGACGATCACACTGATGCCAATGGAAAACATTCCGCTGCAAATGATGGGGAAAACGGAAAAAATTGTCCCATCCATTCAAAATCCGCCGAAAAATTTAGGGAACTACCAAGTCAGCTTCTTATCGCCTACATTTATCCTTGAGGATTTGCAGAGGATCAAAGTACCGACGAAGCAGAAAGTCAATCAGGAGGTTGGCCGTGAATACTTGCAGCTTCCTTCCTCATTACCAGAGCGAGTGAAAACATTGGCAAACAGCTTAACGGAAACGAAGGATAATATGTACGATAAAGCTAAAGCGATTGAGGACTACTTAGGGTCAGCGAAGTTTTCATATGAAACGCAAAATGTCGCAGTGCCTAGTCGTAATGAAGATTATGTGGATCAATTTTTGTTTGATACGATGATCGGCTACTGTGATAATTTTTCATCCTCTATGATTGTGATGCTTCGTTCGATCGGGATTCCGGCGAGATGGGTGAAAGGATATACGTCAGGTCAGTTATATGAAACACAGATGGATGGAAACAATGTGTATGAAGTGACCAATAACAATGCGCATTCATGGGTAGAGGTTTATTTTCCAAACAGAGGCTGGGTCACCTTCGAACCGACAAAAGGATTTACGAACCCACAGACATTTACGAATGAAGCCGTTTCAAGCGATCAAACGGATGATCAAAAGGAAGAAGATCAGCCTAGCTCTGATGCACGCGAAGATCAGCCGGCAGAACAGCCGCAGCAGCAGGAGACAGAGCAGCCGGCAGAACCAAAGAAACAAACAGCACAAGCAAAGCCAAGTATTGTGCATGTTGGTTCAATCTTGGGTTATGCGGCAGGAGCTTTGGTCCTTCTTGGGTTGATGAGCTGGCTGCTTTATCGATTCAGAGCAAGGTGGCTGCCATTCTTTATCGTGAGAAAGGTGAAACGTCTGCCAGAGGAGGAAGCATTCTTCTATGCGTATGCGGCTCTATTAAAGCAGCTGAAGCGCAGGGGAATTGAGAAAAAACCAGGCATGACGCTAAGAGAATTCGCTTCTTTGATCGATGACAAGGATGGAGATCATCGCATGTCAGAGCTGACGCAGCTCTATGAGCGGGCACTCTATCGACGAGAGGATGTGTCGGCGCTTTGGCGGCAATCGGCAAAGTTATGGGAAAATTTAATAAACAGGAGATAGTCTTGACCCCGTACCTTCCTGTTGTTAGAATAGGTGAATATTAAAACCTTCTAAAATACATGAAATTGAAGCGTTCGGATGTGAGTCTGGGCGCTTCAAAAGCGTGATTCACACTGAGAGCAGGTTTTCTCCTCTCATTTTTTCTGTGCGTTTATAAAAAACTATATTGGACATAGAGGTGACACCATGACAAATTTAGTAAATGAAATGATTTTGGTTCTAGATTTCGGCAGTCAGTACAATCAGCTGATCACACGACGTATTCGTGAATTTGGTGTGTACAGTGAGCTTCATCCGCACACTTTAACTGCTGAAGAAATTAAAGAAATGGCGCCTAAAGGAATCATCCTTTCTGGTGGACCAAACAGTGTTTATGATGAAGGATCTTTCCGCTGTGATGAAAAGATTTTTGATCTAGACATTCCGGTTCTAGGCATTTGCTACGGCATGCAGCTCATGACTCACTATTTAGGCGGGAAAGTAGAAGCGGCAAGCCAGCGTGAATATGGAAAAGCAGATATCCACATTAATGGAACGCCTGCTTTATTCAAAGACCTTCCGACTGATCAAGTCGTTTGGATGAGCCATGGTGACCTCGTTGTTGAAGTACCAGAAGGCTTTACAGTTGATGCAACAAGTGCACATTGTCCAAACTCAGCGATGAGCTTAGCTGAGAAGAATTTCTATGGCGTTCAGTTCCACCCAGAGGTTCGTCACTCTGAGTACGGAAATGACCTATTGAAAAACTTTGTCTTCGGCGTATGTGGCTGCGATGGCAAATGGTCAATGGAGAACTTCATTGAAATCGAAATGCAAAAAATCCGTGAAACAGTAGGCGACAAACAAGTATTATGCGCACTAAGCGGCGGTGTGGATTCATCTGTTGTGGCGGTATTGATCCACAAAGCAATCGGTGATCAGCTGACATGTATTTTCGTTGACCACGGTCTTCTTCGCAAAGGCGAAGCAGAAGGGGTTATGAAAACATTTAGCGAAGGTTTCAACATGAACGTGATTAAAGTAGATGCGAAAGATCGTTTCTTAAACAAGCTAAAAGGTGTGTCTGATCCTGAGCAAAAACGTAAAATCATCGGTAACGAATTCATCTATGTATTCGATGATGAATCGGACAAGCTAAAAGGAATCGACTACTTAGCACAAGGAACACTTTACACAGATATCATTGAGAGCGGAACAGCAACGGCACAAACAATCAAATCTCACCACAACGTAGGCGGTCTTCCAGAAGACATGCAGTTCGAATTGATTGAGCCTTTGAATACGCTATTCAAGGATGAAGTCCGTGCTCTAGGTTCAGAGCTGGGCATTCCTGACGACATCGTCTGGAGACAGCCATTCCCAGGTCCAGGACTAGGTATCCGTGTACTAGGTGAAATTTCTGAAGAAAAACTAGAAATCGTCCGTGAATCGGATGCAATTCTACGCGAAGAAATTGCCAACTTCGGCCTTGAGCGCGACATCTGGCAATACTTCACGGTTCTCCCAGATATCCGCAGCGTAGGAGTCATGGGTGACGCAAGAACATACGACTATACAATTGGCATCCGTGCTGTTACTTCGATTGATGGGATGACGAGTGACTGGGCAAGAATCCCTTGGGATGTACTTGAAAAGATCTCAACTCGTATCGTGAATGAAGTGAAGCATGTTAACCGCGTGGTGTATGATATTACGAGTAAGCCGCCTGCTACGATTGAGTGGGAGTAGGACTTTATTGCTGTATTTGTTCTTGGAACGTTGATGGATAAGGGTTAAACCTTTTGAAAAACAGAGAAAACCGTTTTGAAACATACAGTTCCCCACAAAAAAACCCTACCAGAATTTCGGTAGGGTTTTTTCATTATGTGATTTCAAAGTGAATTACTTCTGTATTAATGTGGTTTCTTCATCATCTTCACCAAATAAAAAACCAAGGCCACAAATAAAGGTAAGTGAATTCACAGCGAACAATAAAATCGCACCAATTTTTTTCATGGCAATCAATCTCCTCTTCACTTCAGTCTGCTAGCCTTCAAAATTTAAATTCACTGGTTCATCCTCTAAATCATCCACAGTATTTTGTTCTGTCACTGGCACACTTTCATCTACAATTTTAAAACTAAGTTCGTCCATCCAAATTTGACCTGGACCTTGTAGTAAAATGCCAAACGCAATGACTTCACTTTTTACTGGAACATCTAGTACTACACTAAAATGATTCCATCCGTTTGTTCCTGTAATTGGACGGTTCATCATGTTGTCAAACGCAAGAACTTCACCTGAAGAATGGTCAATCCTCATCCATAAACCAGCTGAACCTTTCACATCTTCGCTTTTAACAAAAGCAGAAAATTGAAGACGTCCCCCTCTGTAATACTCAGACTTAATTTGCTGCATCAATGTCGCGAAACCACGAGCTTTTTCATCCTTTGATTTCAGATAAGCGGAGTAAGTACCACTGTGTACAATTGGTATTACTATAGGGTAGCAGGTGGGATAATGTTAAATGTTCCTATCAATATGCAATGTGCTGGTTGTTAAGCGAAGTTTTCAGAGCCTTACCATAAAGATGAACTTGAAGGAGTTTTGAGCCTAGCTAATAAGAGTATAAGAGATCAGTGCAAGTTAATAATTTGCACTGATTTATTCAAGAGAGCTTTTATAATAAAGTTCCTATAAATTTTAACTGAAAGTCTAAGAAAAAACAGTTTGAAGAAAGTGGAAGACAAGCACTTTTTCAATGTAAAGTAGTATAAGTTTATTTTCAACATGATATTCTTAAATTAACGTTCATATTTCCCTTTGAATCGGTTATTATAGACGATAGGTGGTTTAAAGTATTGAATTCAAAGGGGAAATTATTGTTCAAAGAAGGAAGTGGATTTTAAAATGTCTTTAAACAATCATGTTATTAATCTTGTTAAATTTTTTATTGAAGAAAGAAAAGAAGATTTTTTAGAAGAATGCAAATTAATCATTGAGTATCAAGAAGAAAATAAAAATTATCAATTCGCAAAAAAACTCAATAAGTTGCTATTGGATGTGAATCTTCCTGAAACATCTCATTCTGTAAAGAAAAGTTCTTTTGATATTACACCGTTCAATCAAAAAAGTAATTATCTAAGTTCAAATCAGAGCAATGAAGAGAATTTTATAAAAATTTTAGAACCTGAAATTGATTTGAAGAAATTATCTTCAAATACTGATGTAGATCAACAATTAATATCTGTTGTTCACCAGTGGAAAAAAAGAGATGACTTACTAAAATTTAATCTTAAACCTCAGAATAAAATTTTGTTTCATGGAGTACCTGGTACAGGAAAAACCCTAACAGCAAAAGCATTAGCGAAATCACTTGGTTTAAAAATTGCCTATGTCAGCTTTGATTCATTGATGTCTTCATACTTGGGAAAAACAAGTGATAATTTAAGTAAAGTTTTTGAGTATGCAAGGAATAACTCATGTTTAATCTTATTAGATGAAATAGATGCTATAGGAAAAAGTCGAGATGATAATAATGAGTTAGGAGAACTTAAAAGAATTGTGATTTCTTTGCTTCAAAATTTGGATGACTTTCCTGAGAACTCATTTTTGGTTGCTTGCACTAATCATCCTCATTTACTAGATAAGGCTTTATGGAGAAGGTTTGAAAATAATATAGAATTTAAACTACCTGATTATAATCAAAGAAATCAAATAATAGCCAATACACTAACTGATATAAGTCTAAACCTTCACGCTAATCAAATTGATTTTATTACAATATTGACGAAAGGATTTACTCCATCTTTGCTTGTTCAATCAATTGAAAATTCTTCTAGGAATTGGATTATTAATGAAAAAAACGTTAAACTTTACACTGTTATTGTCGAAGATATTGTTAGAAACATAAGTAATCAGGATAAAGACATTACATTAGAGCAAAAAATAGGTATAGCAAAAAAATTGAGAAATGAAAATGAACGGAAATATTCTTTTTCATATCTTAGCGAATTACTAGATATACCTAAATCAACTCTTTTTATGAAGATGAAGGAGGAATCCTAGATGGAAAAACCGCATTTGCGGATTTCAGAGAATAGTGTAAGTAAAACAAAAACTAACTTCAATGGTGGTGGAAGCACATATCAACGTAGCGACTACCGTGCACATGGACAGGAACTATTAGAAGATTTATTAAAAATATCCCAACAGAGCTACGATATTGACCCCGTAAAGGATAGAAAATTCTTTGAAGTTAACCTTGCTCCCGGCGAAAAACTATATGATCGTTTCGGAAACTTGATGGAAAAGTCAGATATAGAGGTTTTGGATGTTATCAATGATTCTTATGGTTACGGTGTAATCTCTAACAGCAGTTTGAATACTCTACAAAGAAAAGTCGAGAATTATATTAACACTCCGAATAACAAAGGTAAGTCCTATTATTCATTTATTGATGATATTGGGGAAATAAATCCATTAAATAAAATATCTCAAACGGTTAAGTCTAAAATTGATTATGGAGAAAAGGAAAATTTGGAAGTTTCAATAGAATCATTTACTTCGTTGCCAAAAGATGTTGCTGAAAAAGGATTTAAAGAAGCTGTTGAAAAATTTATTGAAAATAGAGGAGGTTTTATAACCGACCAATTCTTATTTTCTTCCGGTAGTGTTTTAGTAGAAGGAACAATGAGTAGCGAGCACATTGAAGATCTTGTTAGATCTTTTAGTTCAATAAAGTCAGTCGATGTACAAACAAAAGTATCAATTACCACTCTCAAAGAATCTTCTCAAGTTGTTGAGGAGATTACAGTAGAGACTTATGATGGAAATGCTGTTGTCTGTGTTATCGATAGCGGAGTGGATAGTTCTAATTCGTTTTTATCTCCTTATATTATAGAACAGATAGACTATACACCAGCATATAGTTACGACAGGTTTCATGGGACATTTGTTGCTGGAAGAGTTATATTTAGAGATAAATTAGATGAACAAATCTCAAGAGGAACCCTAACACCCTTTTGTAGAGTTCTTGATTTTAATATATACGGAAAAGATGGAAACGGAGAAGAATTAAATTTATCTGAGATTGATCTAATTAGGGCAATCCGAAAAGTAGTTCAGGCTCATAAAGACGAAGTTAAAGTGTATAATCTTTCTATTAATTTAATAAGTCAAAGTGGGTATTCAACATTAGATGAATTCAAAGTAACACGTCTTGCCGCAGAAATAGACCATATTAGTAAAGTCTATGAAGTTTTATTTGTAATTTCTGCAGGAAACATTGAGAATGTGTATGAGAAGCTAAATAGCGAAAACTATCCAGATCATTTTATTCAAGATTCTCAACGAATAAACTCTCCAGCGGAGTCATATCTATCATTAAGTGTGGGATCATTAATAAAAAATTTCGAAGATGGTATGCTTGGAGGAGAGAACCACCCAGCTCCATTTTCTCGGAGGGGACCAGGATTTAATGGCTCAAGGAAACCCGATTTAGTTGTAGATGGTGGTAATTTAGGGTTACATAATTCTGATAATCCTAGTTTTGGTACATTGGGCTTTTGTTCTTACTCTGGAGGATTTCAACGATCTCTTGGAACAAGTTTTTCCGCACCTATAGTTTCGTCTTATGCAGCAGAGTTATTTGAAAAAATCCCGGATGCTACCCCTAACTTAATAAAAGGGCTACTAATTCATTTTGCAAATCATCCTACAAGTAGTGAATTTTCTAGACCTTTAGAGGACCATTTGGGTTTTGGTGAGCCTGATTTAGGAAAATGTTTAGAATCTTTAAATAGTAAAGCAACATATGTACACGAAGGAGTGATAGAAGGTCAAACTTATTATAAAATTCCTTTTTGGATTCCGACCATTTTAACAGATGAAACTATTCAACGCTCTGGTAATAAAAAAGTTAACCTGCGTGTAACCGTAGTCTGGGATCCACTTACAGATAGAGGTAAGGGGTTGGATTATTCTAAAATACATCTTTATTCAAATATCTATAAACTAAATAAAGAAGATGAAATTAAGTTGTCTTTGAATGACATGAATGAAGTTTCTTTTAAGGAGAGATTTTATCCAGTAACCAGAATGGAAAAGGCATTATCAAGAAATATTGATTCTGGAATGTGGAGTTTGGAGCTTCGTATGTCAAAAAAATGGGGTGTGCCAGAAGGTTATGCTCAAAGTTTTGCAGCGATTATTTCAGTCGAGGATCCATATGACGAGTTAGATGTATATTCAGAAATTGAAAATGAAGTAGGAATTAATATGTATCAACCCATTATTCAAATATAAAAAACACTACCCCTTTTTTATCGAAAAGGGGTGTTTTAAGTTTCAAAATAATGAGAGGAACTGCACATTAAAGCAATAGATAAAACGATTAGCAATAAAACCTAGCATATCTTATCTTTTTTAAATATCTTTCAAAAAAACAAGCCTCATACGTTAGTTGGCATTATCGAAACAAAGTACTTCAATCAAAAAGTGAATGAGGTGACGATTGGTTATTTCTTGCGGAAGGTCGTTGGGATAAGGGGATTGCAACATAAGCTCTCTTTACATTAGTAAAATTTTCTTTGAAAAAGTTGATATTGATAGAATTCAAGCGAAGGTTATGCCGGTAAATGAGGATGTAAATTTTATCAAAGAAGGGTTGCTTAGAGAAGGCGTTTTATGTGGTAAAGGAGTTGTTGATTTAGAAATAACAGCATTCTGAAAGAGGATTACATGCGTCTAGGGTATAAGCTTTTTATTATGATCTAACTTCCTATTTTTAGGAATTTTATTTTAAAATAAAAAAGCGAAGCACTGAGCTCGCTCATTTATATTTATTTCATCTCATTGGAAAATCGAATTTGCATATCTTTCAGTTCATCATAAAATTTGAAATTTTGTAACTTCAATTCTTCACAGACTTTTTTGATGATCCATTTGCCTCGTTCTTCAATCCTGAGATTGACTTTATGTAGATACTCACTTAATTCTTGTTCATTTTGAGGTTTTAATTGATTGTAATTTCCTATGCTAACAAAATGTCCTTCCCAAAATTCACTCACTGTCCATTCTTCATCATTATTCACATAAGGTTGAAGGAAATATCGTTCGACGAACTGTTTCCAACATCCTAATGGTTGAAAGAATTCAAAAAGTGAATACATCGTCACATCCCAATAATCTTGAGAAAATACATAACGGCCCGAATTCATCCAATGTGGTAATACGGTGAAATTCCCAATGCAGTGGGTGGAAGTAGCGAATTTTTCAAACTCATGTTTGAGATGATTATCCCAAGTTATTTTTTTAGAATGATTGAAAGTCGTAATGAACGAATTCATTGTTTCTCCACGGAGCAAATTGTGACGATCTAAAGAAAACTGTGATTTAGGCTTTGGCTCATATTCAGTACTCCAAAGTAATTGATAAATATAAAAAGGTTCTTTATCACAGTCAGCTTTGCGACCGGCTTTTTTGGTGACATTACAGATTCCAATTTCTTTGAGTTTACGACTTTTATAATCTAATATTAACTCAATTGATGATTTATCTATTGGTACCGGTTCTTTGATATAACTTTGTTTAAAATCCCAATCCCAAGGCTTGACTTCAAGTTCTTCACACTTTTCAAACCAGCCTTCTATCCATGTGTTCTCCTTCATTTCTTTCCTCCTCTTTTCATTATCTATTGAACACTTTTTTCATTCTTAATCTTCTCCACAACACCACCGCAAGAACAAGCAAGATAACACATTGAATTGAAAGCAAAAGCATTTGCATCGCCATGGGCGTTTGCCCATTTGTCATTTGATCCACGATATTATGCACCGCGTGCCATAGGACGACCCATTGCAGGCTGTTAGTGAGTGCCACAATTTCAGCTGCAACGAATCCAAATAAAAAGGCGAATAAAATTTGTGCCACTGTTAAGGTGAGGCTTTTTCCACTTAAAAGATTAGCAGCATGACCAAGACTGAATAGTACGGCGGAGCCCCATATGGCAGTGCTTAGATTGATTCGTTTTAAATATTGGAACAGAATGCCGCGAAAAATACCTTCTTCAAAAATACCGACACACACCATGAAGAAACAAAGCGACATGAAAGAAGATAGTGATAAGTCCTTGTTTAATCCAGCGATAAACGGGATGGTCTCGATGATAAGGATGGGAATGACCCACATCCCGAGAGTCCCTTTTCGAAACCCTATTTCTTTCAAGTGAAAACGGCTCTTTTGAATAAATAATAGAAGAAAAAGACTCCCAGCCAGCATGGCACAGCCATTGATGAGATAGATGTTCGTTGGATCGGTTACTTCTTTGATGGATATATAGACACCTGCGCTTGTTGGAATGATTAAAGAAAACAGCAGTAGAAGTACTGATTTTCGGATGATTGTGATTGGTTTCATGTTTTGATTCCTCCTCTAACGTCAGAGTAGTGGAATCAAGCAGAAGTCACAATTAAACCTTCCTAACATGTCAATATTTAGCCCTAAGATGCACATTAAGATGTTGTGCGTTTCTTTCGCTGCTGTAAAAGTTCGTTGATTTCCTCAGCAGTTGCTTGATCTTTTTTATACAATAGGTACTTCATCAAAAAGAATAATGCCATGACCACAAGGAAATTCACGATGAACGAAAGGAGACTGATTTCAGCGCTGACGATGATGATGGTGGTCATAATCATACACATCACAAGGACGATATATAGAATTTGTTGAAAAAGAATCCGTTTATGACTGTACGTTTGTTTTGGATATAGCAAGAAGGTCAGGGCGCTTGAAAAAAAGGAACTGAACATGATTGCTTGTAAAATATAGATGGGCATCGTTCCAAACGTGAAACAGTAAATCAATACGAGGGCAGTAAAGATCATACAAAATGTGATCAAAAGATTTGTGATATAGCGTTTCATCCTGTTCAATTCCTCCGTAACCCAAGTTTCTCTTTTAATGATTGAATATAAAAACGTGAAATCATCACCTTTTCCTCATTTGTAAGCTTTGCTTCCAAAACAACCGCTTGTTTTAGGAGATATAGCGGCAATAGAATCTATATTATAGAATCATCGATTTTGAAATCCTGACATAATCGTGCGCTTCAAGCAGTTCTTCAAGTTCAAATAACTTTTCCTTTAAGAGAAACACCCCGTCTGATGTATACAAAAACGATTTTTTATCAACGCTTTCTATATATAAAATTTCGTGATAATAGACCTTTTTCATTCTTTCTTTCGTGGGTTCTTGTGCTAAGAAATAAGGGGCTGATTGCTCCACTTGCTGGACAAGCTTTTCAATCGTCGAATTAAGCTCATAAATGTGAAAAGAAACATATTCTGATTGCGGCTTTTGAATGAAATGAATATCCGTTTTCATTTGTTTTATTCGTAATCCTTTTTCAAAATCGAATACATAAACACATCATCAAACCCATTCTGACCAAGATCATACTCTCTCAATAAACCCTCTCGTACAAAGTCAATCTTCTCCAATAATTGAACAGAGGACGTATTTGCTGGATCAATGATGGCTTCAATCCGGTTCAGGTTCATCTCCTGAAATCCATATCGCAACACCGCAGCAATCGCTTCGCTCATGATGCCTTTTCTCCAATGACCCTGATGCAATTCATAGCCAATTTCCGTGCGGCAGTGTTGTTTTTCCAAATTAAGAAATCCACAGCTGCCGATGATAGCAGGATCATCTTTTAGAGAAATGCCCCACCGGATGCCTGTTTGTTCTTTGAAGATATCGTCATACCACTTGATTTCTCCTTTTGTGTCTTCGATGGATTTATGAGCATCGATTCCCATGTAGCGGCACACGGTTTCATTGGATAAATAGATGTGCATATCCTCAGCATCTTCGATCGTTGCTTGTTTTAAGATCAGTCTTTCGGTATGGATCGTTGGAAATGATTGTGGAAATATCAGCTTATGTCTACTCATATTTATCTCCTATTCTTTGTTTTATTTAAATTATACCTGTACTGGTCGAATTTTTGGAATGCTTTGGTATAATATGAAATTATAATCGTGGTAATCATTTACAACCGAATGATATAAAAGAGAAAGAGGATAAGTGAAATGGGCATTTTTCTAATCATAATTGTTATCGTGATGATTACTGTATCTTTAGTGATCTATTTATTTAAAAAGGGAATCATTCAATCTAAAGTGCTAGTGATTGTAGGTTCTGTTTTAGGAGGAACCGCACTATTTGTTTGGATGACAATGTTTTTTAATTTTCATTCTGTATCTTTAACAGATGAATCGCTAGGTCATTTTAAGATCGGTCAAACATTTGAGGGAGATCATACTTTTGTGGAGAATCCTCAATTCTCTCATCCTAAACAGATGGTCTATATGGAAAAAGAAAACCAAGATTTTGTAGTATCAGTCGATCAATATCATCGAGTTACATCTATTTTCATTCAGTCAAAACAAAAAACACTCCAAACATCTAAAGGAGTCACTATTGGAGATGATTATTCATCTGTGGTACAAACATATGGAGATCAATTCAAGAAACTCTGGTTTGTTGAAGGTTATAGCAAAGGTATACAATATCAAGATCAATCAAATGGCATCATTCTGGAGTTCTTTTTCAATGACAATACATTAGCACTCATTGAGCTTCGTAGTAAACGGAATTAATAGTATAAATGCTCAAGCTTGTAGACAAAGTCTACAAGCTTGAGCGAACATGGTTATACATGTTCGCTTTTTGTCTGTTGACGCATCAGTCGATTACGATTGAACGAATACCGAATCAACATTAACGCAACAAAGCTAGCTAACCCGCCAATCCAGCTTAAATTCGTGATGTTTGTATATTGAATCATCACACCGCCAATTGACGATCCGAGCATCATGCCGATATTCATAATCGCTGTATTAAAACTCAGCACGGTTTCTGATGCTTGGGGTTTTAGAGAGATGAGGTAAAACTGCTTCGCTGGAGTTGTCGTCCATGTAGCGATGCCCCATATGGCTAGTGTGATCAAGACACTAATTGTAGAGAATTGCGTAAAAAATAAGGCAAAGAGAGCGAGCATCTGGATCATGATGCTGATCGAGATGGTTCGGTTTGGCCCCCATTGATCAACGGCGAAGCCGCCAAAGCGTGAGCCTATAAAAGCAGCAATTCCTAATATAAGTAAGGAAATACTTGTCATTTCAAGAGAAAAGCCAGCGGTCTGTCGTAATAAAGGCGAGATATAAGCGAATACCATTGTGTAGCCTAAGATCCAAAAGACGGTCGTGGCTAAGCCGCTGATCACCCTGCTATCTTGAAGGAGATGTAATTGTTGCTTCAATGGCAGATGTGAATGTCCCTCCATGGGTGGCAGTAATTGATAAAGCAGTAATAAAAGACAAGCAGTACCTAGTGCAATGATGAGAAAAATATAGTGCCAATCCACATGACCTGATAAAAATGTGCCAATAGGGACACCAAGTACGAGTGAAATGGTAAAACCAGTAATGACCGTTGCCATCGCGCTTCCCTTTTTTTCTGGAGGGGCGATCTGCGCTGCATAATTCGTGGCGACGACAATATATAAGCCGCCACTCATCGCCATGATAATTCGGGATAGCAGGAGCAGCACAAAGTGATGGCTAAAAAAGGCGACCACATTGCCTAAAATAAACACAAAAATAGCCGATAACAGAACCTTTTTTCGGTTCAATTTCGATGTTGCCATGACTAAAAAGAGAGCGCCTACTGCATAAAATAGAGAGTAAACGGTGATAAGCTGCCCGGCAGCAGGAATGGAGATGTGTAAATCAACTGCAATTATATCTAGAATGCCAGACACGACGAATTCTGAAGTGCCTGTGACAAATGAACCGACAGCTAAAAGAATAATCAATAGCTGATGAGATGTGTTTTTCATTTTTGAACCCTTCCTTCATTTTGATACGTTGTATTTAGTTTAAATTCCGTGCTAACATAAGTAAAATTGATGTTTTTCATGAAGGAGATGAGTGAATACTCATGAGCTTTGTTCGCTTTGATATTATTGCAAAAGTGGTCGAGCTTGGCAGTTTTACCGCAGCAGCTGAAGCATTAAATATGACGCAGTCCGCGGTCAGTCATGCGGTGGCAAGTTTAGAAACGGAGTGGGATGTGTCTTTATTCATTCGCGACCGAAAAAAGGGCATTATGCTGACAGACATCGGTCAAACCCTTCTCCCGCATATTAGAGAAGTGTTAAATAGGGTGGAGAAGATTCAGCAGGAAATTGCGTTAACGAAAAATATCGAAACGGGCTTGATTCGTATCGGAACATTTGCCAGTGCATCTGCTTGTTTATTGCCTAAGCTGCTTGTGAGCTATCAGAAAAAGCATCCGAAAATCGAATTTAAATTTTATGAGGGAACGTATGAAGAAATATTAGAGTGGCTGGACTCTGGCATCATTGATGTTGGTTTTGTTGTGAAAGGCCATGCAGATGAAGCCTTCGACTTGCTGCCGCTGATCAAAGATGAGATGGTGGTCGCCTATCATCCAAATCATCGATTTCACCGGCAGTCCATTGTAGATATCACAGATTTGGCGGATGAACCGTTTATTATGCCGACTGGCATGTATCAATCACATGTAGAGGATATTTTTGCTGAGGCTCAATTGAAGCCAGCTACTTTATTTGAAGTACACGATTGTACGACCATTGCTCGTATGGTTGGGGAAGGGCTTGGTGTCACAATAGGTCCTGAGCTGTTTTTAAAAACGCAGCAGCTTGTGCACATTCGACAGTTGAATGTCTCTCATCACCGCGAGGTTTCGCTCGCCTGTCCTTCTCTCTCCCAAGCTTCTCCGGCAGTGAAAGAGTTTTTCCATGTGGCCGAAACGGTTTTTGTAAAAGAGAAGGATTTAGAGAAGGGTGTATAAAGAACTAGATGTGATTTTCCAAATTCGTGTAATAAGACGAATGAAGCGGACATTTCTTTGAAAATTGTTCGCTTTTCGTATTGTGTTTTAAAAATGAAGTTGGTACAATAGACACAGAAATCAAATAGATAGAAGTCGTATAATCGCGGGGATATGGCCCGCAAGTTTCTACCAAGCTACCGTAAATGGCTTGACTACGTCAATTCACACTCGTTTGATATAAATCATGCATTGTTCTTGTTTTATGTCACGGTCTGAATTCACACTTGTAGTCAAGCGTCCCAAAACTGTTGGGGCGTTTTTTATTTGACTTGTGAATGGGACAGACTAAAGCAAAAGGACATGAAGGGAGTCAGTTGGCTTTGAAACAGTTTTTTCAGTTTGATGAGTTAGGAACGAATTACCGCAGAGAAATCATCGGTGGTTTAACCACATTTTTGTCGATGGCTTACATTTTGTTTGTCAATCCGATCACACTTGCTTTAGTGTCTGTACCGGATTTTCCAGATAAATTACGAATTGATCAGGGCGCTGTCTTTACAGCGACGGCGTTAGCCTCTGCCGCAGGGTGTATTCTGATGGGGTTGATTGCCAGGTATCCGATTGCAATTGCACCAGGTATGGGTTTGAATGCCTTCTTCGCCTTCTCGGTTGTTCTTGGCATGGGCATCACATGGGAAGCAGCACTTTCTGGTGTGTTTGTTTCAGGATTGATCTTTGTTGCCCTTTCTTTAACAGGTTTCCGTGAAAAAATCATCAATGCCATTCCGGCTGAGCTGAAGCTGGCGGTTGGTGCGGGTATTGGCTTGTTCATTACGTTTGTCGGTCTGCAAGGCTCTGGCATTATCGCCAATAATGATAATACGCTCGTTTCGATTGGAAACATTCACAGTGGTCCTGTCTTATTAACGGTGTTTGGTATCGTTGTGACCGTCATTTTAATGGTTCTTCGAGTGAATGCAGGTGTCTTCATCGGGATGCTTGTGACAGCTATTGCAGGAATGATTGTTGGTCTTGTCCCAGTACCGACGCAAATTGTGGGAAGTATTCCAAGCTTATCTCCAACCTTTGGACAAGCCTTGATTCATTTGCCAGAAATCTTCTCGATTCAAATGCTTGTCGTGATTTTAACGTTCTTATTCGTTGGGTTCTTTGATACAGCAGGAACGCTTGTGGCTGTTGCAACCCAAGCTGGTTTAATGAAAAATAATGAGCTGCCGCGTGCAGGAAGAGCACTTCTGGCGGATTCATCTTCAATCGTTGTAGGTTCTGTCCTTGGAACATCGACGACAACGTCTTATGTTGAATCCAGCTCTGGTGTAGCTGCTGGTGCGCGATCTGGATTTGCAGCTGTCGTAACGGGTATTTTCTTCTTGCTTGCGATGTTCTTCTCGCCGCTATTATCCATCGTTACATCGAATGTGACAGCACCTGCTTTAATCATTGTCGGTGCACTGATGGTGGCTCCGCTTGCGAAGATTGCCTGGGATCGTTTTGAAATTGCAGTACCAGCCTTCTTAACGATGATTATGATGCCACTCACATACAGTATTGCAACAGGGATTGCGGTTGGCTTTATTTTCTACCCGATTACGATGATCTTTAAAGGGAAAGCCAAAGAAGTACATCCGATTATGTACGGATTGTTTGTGATCTTTATTCTCTACTTTGCTTTCTTAAATCATTAATTGTTGACAAAGGGTTAAAATGATCTTTATTTTAACCCTTTGTCTTCTTTTTTCAGTGTGATAGAAAACCTTTGCAGTCTAGAAAGGACGAGCACTGACGCGGAGCGAATTTGACATTCGTGAGCATCAGCGCGCAGGACTGACAAAGAATGCGAGGGTTTGTCTACACGCTGAAGCAGTAGCTCATGGAAGCTGCTGTTTTTTTGTTTTGTCTAATTTTCTTACCATTTTAAAACCTCTGCTGCCCTTTATCCGTCTATTCGTATGAACGTCAAGGCATCTTGACTGAACAGAGAGACTCCGCTACTTTAAGAGGAGTCATCCGAACAGGACATTCGTATGAGCCTGTTTGGATTGTGCTGGATAGGAGTTGATATGAATGTTAGAAAAAGATCAAGAGCAAAGTACATCAGACTTAAAAAATGAAGAGCCATCAATAGATCAAGAAACGAGGCAATCCCGCCTCAGCAGAAGTGCCGCAAAACGTGGAAGAACCTCGAAAGCAAAAGCAGCAGCGGCTGATGAGCGTTCTGCCATTCAGCGTATGCTGCAAGGTGTAGGAGGCGCGTTTAAGCGCTATGGCTCATATGGACTTGCGATGTTAAAATCACCGAGTCGAGCAATCAATCAAGCGGAAACATTACGGATGAAGTACGCCTGGATTTCGATTGTGTTATGCAGCGTGTTTTTTGCTTTAGGCAACTATGTTCAATTAAAGGCGTCAAAGACCCGTTTATTAGGCTTTGGCATTCATTACTCTTTTGGTGACGCCTTTTTGAGGATAGCGGTCTTTACACTCATCCTGTTGACATTGATGATGCTTACCGTCTGGTTACTCGGAAAGTACATGCTAAAAGGAAACATATCACTGAAAGAAGTGATCATGAAGTTTGGTGCCGCCCTTGTGCCGGTTTTGGTTTTATCCATCCTTTGGCTTGTATTTGCCATGATGAATATTCCATATGTGACGGTCATTTTATCTGTGATGATGTTTTTTGGTCTCCAGTTGATTGCGGTCGTACTCTTTCGCTCGATTCAATCGGAGCATGAAGCGGTGCGCGGTGATTTGATGTATGCGGGCTGGATCTTTTTATTGGTGGAGCTTGTCATCATTGCACTACTCTGGAGCATTGTCGGAGAGTATTTGATTCCATCACTTGTTCCTGTTCGATTTGGATAAACACACTGAAAGCCTCCTTTTTTGAAAAAGGAGGCTTTCATGTTGAGAAGAGGAAAAAACGGGTAAACTCTTGGTAACAAAGACCACCTTTGTTGTCGAAAGATATATGTGTTTTTCTCGCGCAAATTTGATTGTATCAAGGTATGTTCTCTAGTAGAATATGGGGTGCTTTATTTGATTTTTAGTGCAGGGGGTTCGAATCGTGCTTCAACAACTTTTATCCAATGCGTTCACCATGGTTTTGATCATTTTAGTGATTAATATTGTCTATGTTTCTTTTTCCACTATGCGTTTGATTTTAACAATGAAAGGCAGACGGTACGCAGCTGCTTTTGCTGGTACGATTGAAATGCTTATTTATGTCATTGGGTTAAGTATCGTACTTGATAACTTAGATCAAATACAAAATGTCATTGCGTATGCGCTAGGTTATGGAATGGGGATCATTGTCGGGATGAAAATTGAAGAGAAGCTGGCACTTGGCTACACAACTGTTAACGTGATCACAAAAGAATTGGATGTCGATCTCCCAAGACAATTGAGAGAAAAAGGATATGGTGTCACCAGCTGGGTAGCAGGCGGTCTTGAAGGAGACCGGACAGCATTGCAAATTTTAACACCGAGAAAATATGAACTGCAATTATATGAAACGATTAAAACGCTGGATTCAAAGGCATTTATCATTTCGTATGAGCCCAAATCGATTCACGGCGGCTTCTGGGTGAAGGCTGTGAAGAAAAGGAGAATTAAAGAATGACCGCAAAACCAAAGAAGAAGAAATTCTATGTGGAAGACAACATGACGATTGATCAAGTGTTGTCCCAGATGGCAGCGGAAGGCTACTCGCCTGTCCGACGAATGGAGGAGCCCATTTTTCAGGAAAAGAAGGAAAATGGGTCGATTCAGATCATTCCGATTGGGAAAAAAATCGTATTTGAAGGAAAAATAGTCTAAATCCGAACATTAAAACGACGACTTCGTAGATTGTTCGATAAATCCGTTGACATCATGAACATCCGTTGTTAAGATAAACATGAAATCATAACACGAGCCTCATATAATCTTGGGAATATGGCCCATAAGTTTCTACCCAGTTACCGTAAATGACTGGACTATGCAGGATAGTGAACAAAACTGACATGGCGTTTCAAAAGCGAACAGCGCTTACCATGGCCCGGTTTGTGTTGCTTCCTAACAATGCAATGCAAATCGGGCCTTTTTGTTCGGCGTTTGACAAGCTGCTTAGGTTTGGGAAGCGTGTCAAACGATACAAAATCGAATATCAGCTTAAAGGTGGGGACAAAATGAAGCCGCTTGTAGGTGTCATCATGGGAAGTACATCTGATTGGGAAACAATGAAAAATGCGTGCGATATCTTAGAGGAATTAGACATTCCGTATGAAAAACAGGTGGTATCCGCACATCGGACACCTGACTTGATGTTTGAATATGCGGCAGAAGCAAGAGGTAAAGGACTAAAAGTCATCATTGCCGGTGCTGGAGGCGCAGCACATTTACCGGGGATGGTCGCAGCGAAAACGACACTGCCGGTCATTGGTGTGCCCGTACAATCAAAAGCACTAAATGGGCTGGATTCCTTATTATCCATCGTTCAAATGCCAGGCGGTGTACCAGTTGCGACAGTGGCGATTGGCAAAGCCGGTGCAACAAATGCAGGGCTTCTTGCCGCGCAAATGATTTCAGCATTTGATGAAACAATCGCTGCTCGCCTTGAAGAAAGAAGAGAGCAAACAAAACAGACTGTACTAGAAAGCAGTGATCAGCTTGGCTAAGCAGACCATTTTTCCAAACGCAACCATCGGTATTATCGGCGGAGGACAGCTTGGCAGATATATGGCCGTCAGCGCAAAGCAAATGGGATACCGGGCAGCTGTGTTAGATCCAGTCGCACAATCTCCTTGTGGACAGGTTGCTGATACAGAAATCACAGCTGCATATAGTGACCTCGAAGCGATTCGACAGCTGGCAGAAATCAGCGATGTCGTGACATATGAATTTGAAAATATTGATTATGATGCACTTAATCAATTGAAGGAAGAAGCCAATTTACCGCAAGGAAGTGAACTTCTTCTTTTAACTCAAAATCGTGAAACGGAGAAAAAAGGGATTGTAGACGCAGGCTGTGAAGTCGCGCCTTATCGCATCGTTCATGATAAAAAAGAGCTGAAAGACGCAGTAACCGTTCTTGGTTTGCCAGCCGTGCTGAAAACATGCAGAGGCGGCTACGACGGAAAAGGACAGTACGTGATCAAGGAAAAAGGACAGCTTCATGAAGCAGCAGCATTGCTCACACATGGAACTTGTATTTTAGAAAGCTGGGTCCCATTTCAAATGGAGCTCTCGGTGATCGTCACTCGTTCTATTCATGGGGAGATTGCGGTATTCCCAGTCGCTGAGAACATTCATAAGCACAACATTTTGTTCCAAAGCATTGTGCCTGCAAGGGTAGAGGAACGCATTCAGGAGAAGGCAAAAGAGCTGGCAACGACACTGGCTGAAAAGCTGGGGCTAGTCGGTACACTTGCTGTAGAACTGTTCCTGACAAACGAGGGAGAGCTGCTCGTCAATGAACTGGCGCCTCGCCCGCATAATTCTGGTCATTATACGCTCGATTTATGTGAGACGAGTCAGTTTGAACAGCACGTTCGCGCGATATGCGGTTTGCCGCTTGGCGGTACAGCCCTTTTCTCAGAGGGCATGATGGTGAACTTATTAGGCGATGAAGTGGACATCCCAACAGAGCATCCTGAGCTTCTCAAAGAAGCGAAGCTTTATCTATATGGAAAGCATGAAGTAAAAGCCGGCCGCAAAATGGGTCACATGACATTTATGAAACAGCTTGATGATGAATGGATGACAAACATCACAAAGATATGGACTGAAAGAGATGGAGGAAACGGGAAATGATCGAACGTTACGCACGACCAGAAATGTCAGCAATCTGGACAGAGGAAAACAAATTTAATGCATGGCTTGAAGTAGAAATTCTCGCTTGTGAAGCTTGGGCAGAGCTTGGTGTTATTCCGAAAGAAGACGTTGTGACCATGCGCAAGAATGCAAGCTTTGATATTGATCGTATTCTAGAGATTGAACAAGACACGCGCCACGACGTGGTTGCCTTTACGCGTGCTGTATCTGAATCTCTAGGAGAAGAAAGAAAGTGGGTTCATTACGGGTTAACATCTACAGACGTAGTGGATACGGCGCTTTCATATTTATTAAAGCAGGCGAACGATATCTTGCTCAAGGACATTGAGAGATTTGTTGACATCCTAAAAGAAAAAGCAAAAGAGCACAAATATACCGTCATGATGGGCCGTACACACGGTGTACACGCTGAACCGACAACATTTGGCCTGAAGCTTGGTCTGTGGTACGAAGAAATGAAGCGTAACCTAGAACGTTTTAAACAAGCAAAAGCTGGCATCGAGTACGGCAAAATTTCTGGTGCTGTTGGCACATATGCGAACATCGACCCGTTTGTTGAGCAATATGTATGTGAGAAGCTTGGCATCAAAGCTGCACCAATTTCCACCCAAACCTTGCAGCGTGATCGTCATGCAGATTACATGGCTACTCTTGCACTCGTCGCAACAAGCATTGAGAAATTTGCTGTTGAAATTCGTGGACTTCAAAAGAGTGAAACACGTGAAGTCGAAGAGTTCTTTGCAAAAGGACAAAAAGGATCATCAGCAATGCCGCATAAACGGAACCCAATCGGCTCTGAAAACATGACGGGAATTGCCCGCGTGATCCGTGGATATATGCTGACAGCTTATGAGAATGTACCACTTTGGCATGAGCGTGATATTTCTCATTCGTCTGCTGAACGCATCATTTTACCAGATGCAACGATTGCACTGAACTACATGCTAAACCGTTTTTCAAACATTGTGAAAAACTTGACGGTCTTCCCTGAGAACATGAAACGCAACATGGACCGCACACTTGGCTTGATTTACTCACAGCGCGTTCTTCTTGCATTAATCGATACAGGCATGGCACGTGAAGAGGCATATGATACGGTTCAGCCAAAGGCAATGGAAGCGTGGGAGAAGCAAGTACCATTCCGTTCATTAGTAGAAGCGGAAGAGAAAATCACATCACGCTTAACACCTGAACAAATCGCTGACTGCTTCGATTACAACTATCATTTGAAAAATGTCGATATGATTTTCGAACGTCTAGGTCTTGCGTAAGAAAAGGGCCGCCTGCTTGTCAGGTGCCCAATCCTGAAAATTGCCAACATTCAAATTAGGAGGCCAACCTGAATGACTGTGAAACAAGAACTTCTCTACGAAGGCAAAGCGAAAAAAATCTATCAGACCGATGACGAGCATATTTTATATGTCGAATATAAAGACTCAGCGACAGCATTTAACGGCGAAAAGAAAGCTGAAATTGAAGGCAAAGGCAGACTGAATAACGAAATTTCAAGCTTAATCTTTCAAATGCTGCATGAGGAAGGGATCAACAATCACTTTGTGAAACGAATCTCTGAAACAGAACAGCTCATTCAAAAGGTGCAGATTGTTCCGCTTGAAGTAGTAGTACGAAATGTGGTGGCAGGCAGTATGTCAAAGCGCCTTGGCATTCCAGAGGGAACGAAACTGGATACACCATTGATCGAGTTTTACTACAAGGATGATGCACTCGGCGATCCGCTCATTACAGAAGATCATATTCACATTTTACATGCAGCGACACCAGAACAGGTCGAGGAAATGAAACAGATCACAAGACAAGTGAATGAAGAGTTAAAGCAAATCTTCTCAGACTGCCATGTAAATTTAATTGATTTCAAGCTTGAATTCGGAATAGATCACGAGAATCGTATTTTGCTGGCTGATGAGATTTCACCTGATACGTGCAGGCTTTGGGACAAAGATACAAACGAAAAGCTTGATAAAGACGTGTTCAGACGAAACCTGGGCGGCTTAACGAATGCATACGAAGAAATTTTCAAAAGACTTGGAGGCCATAAACATGTATAAAGTGAAAATTTTTGTCAGCTTAAAAGAGAGCGTTCTTGATCCACAAGGAAGTGCCGTGCAGCACGCCTTGCACAGCATGTCTTATCAGGAAGTAAAGGATGTCCGTATCGGGAAATACATGGAGCTTGTCATTGAAAAATCAGATCGTGATTTAGACACAGTCGTCAAAGAAATGTGTGAAAAATTACTGGCCAACACGGTGATTGAAGATTACCGCTATGAGGTGGAGGAGGTTGTCGCACAGTGAAGTTTGCAGTGATCGTCTTGCCTGGCTCTAACTGTGATATCGATATGTACCATGCGATTCAAGATGAGTTAGGTGAACAAGTTGAATATGTATGGCACGACGAAACGAGTCTAGACGGATTTGACGGTGTACTCGTACCAGGCGGTTTCTCTTATGGGGATTACTTAAGATGTGGTGCGATTGCTCGTTTCTCAAACATCATGCCGGCGGTGAAAAAAGCAGCTGCGGAAGGAAAGCCTGTTCTTGGTGTTTGTAACGGGTTCCAAATTCTTCAGGAGCTTGGCATTCTTCCAGGTGCGATGAGACGAAATAAAGACTTGAAATTTATCTGTCGTCCAGTTGAACTCATTGTAGAGAACAACGAAACGCAATTTACAAGCGGCTATCAAAAAGGCGAATCCATTACGATTCCTGTAGCGCACGGTGAAGGCAACTTCTACTGTGATGAAGACACTTTAGCGAAGCTCATTCAAAATGGCCAAATCGCTTTCACTTACGGAGACGATATTAACGGCAGTGTCAATCGAATTGCAGGTATAACGAATGAAGAGGGCAATGTACTCGGCATGATGCCGCACCCTGAGCGCGCGGTTGATTCATTACTAGGCAGCGCAGACGGACTTAAATTGTTTCAATCTATCGTGAAAAATTGGAGGGACACTCATGTCACTACTGCTTGAACCAAGTCACAAGCAAATTAAAGAAGAGAAATTGTATCAGCAAATGGGATTGAGTGATGAAGAATTCGCTTTAATCGAATCCATTATTGGCAGGCTGCCAAACTACACAGAAACGGGCATTTTTTCTGTCATGTGGTCAGAGCATTGCAGTTATAAAAACTCAAAGCCTGTCTTAAGCAAATTCCCGACAAAAGGAGAGCATGTTCTTCAAGGTCCTGGGGAAGGCGCTGGAATCGTTGATATTGGAGACAACCAAGCGGTTGTATTTAAAATCGAATCACATAACCATCCATCTGCGATTGAACCGTATCAAGGAGCGGCCACAGGTGTCGGCGGAATTATCCGTGATGTATTCTCCATGGGTGCGCGTCCAATTGCTGTATTAAACTCTCTTCGTTTTGGTGAACTGACTTCACCGCGCGTGAAGTACTTGTTTGAAGAAGTAGTGGCAGGGATCGCAGGCTATGGAAACTGTATCGGAATTCCAACAGTCGGCGGAGAGGTTCATTTTGATCAAAGCTATGAAGGCAATCCGCTCGTAAATGCGATGTGTGTTGGATTAATCAACCATGAGGACATCAAAAAAGGGCAGGCCAAAGGTGTCGGCAACACGGTCATGTACGTTGGTGCTAAAACGGGACGTGACGGTATTCACGGTGCAACATTTGCGTCTGAAGAATTTTCTGATGAATCAGAAGAAAAACGTTCAGCGGTTCAAGTCGGCGATCCGTTCATGGAAAAGCTGCTGCTTGAAGCGTGCCTTGAAGTCATCAAAAACGATGCGCTCGTTGGGATTCAAGATATGGGAGCGGCTGGCTTAACAAGCTCAAGCGCGGAAATGGCAAGTAAAGCAGGTTCTGGAATCGAGATGAATCTAGATCTCATTCCGCAGCGTGAAACAGGTATGTCGGCATACGAAATGATGCTGTCTGAATCGCAAGAGAGAATGCTGCTGGTCATTGAAAAAGGCCGCGAACAAGAAATCATTGATATTTTCGAAAAATACGATCTTGAAGCGGTATCAGTCGGTCATGTGACAGACGATAAAATGCTTCGTTTACTCCATCAAGGTGAAGTCGTATGTGAGCTTCCTGTTGACGCTCTTGCAGAAGAAGCGCCGGTTTATCACAAGCCGTCAAGTGAGCCTGCATACTATCGTGAGTTTTTAGAAACAAAAGTTGAAGCTCCAGCCATCACAGATGCAGCCGAAACGTTAAAGCAGCTCCTCCAGCAGCCAACAATTGCGAGTAAAGAATGGGTTTATGATCAGTATGACTACATGGTTCGGACAAATACCGTCGTTGCACCGGGCTCTGATGCGGGCGTTTTAAGAATCCGTGGAACGAAAAAAGCCCTAGCGATGACAACAGATTGTAACGCACGCTATCTCTACCTTGATCCAGAGGTCGGCGGGAAAATCGCCGTCGCAGAAGCAGCACGTAACATTGTCTGCTCAGGCGCGCGTCCGCTAGCAGTGACAGATAACCTGAACTTCGGTAACCCGGAGAAACCAGAAATTTTCTGGCAAATAGAAAAGTCAGCTGACGGTATTAGCGAAGCATGCCGCACGCTAAGCACACCAGTTATCGGTGGGAACGTCTCTTTATATAACGAATCAAATGGAACAGCGATTTACCCAACTCCAGTCATTGGAATGGTTGGTTTGGTTGAAGATACTGCTCATATTACGACTCAATCGTTCCAGCAGGCTGGCGATGTGATTTTCGTCATTGGTGAGACGAAGGAAGAATTCGCAGGCAGTGAGCTTCAAAAGATGACAGAAGGCCGTATTTACGGAAAAGCACCAGACATTGATTTGGATGTAGAGCTGACGCGTCAAGAAGCTCTGCTAGCCGCGATTCAAAACGGTCTCGTTCAATCAGCACACGATGTATCTGAAGGCGGGCTTGGTGTAGCACTTGCTGAAAGTACATTTGGAACAGACGGTCTTGGCGCAGATATCCAAATCGATTTAAACAGCGAAGCTTCCTTATTCAGTGAAACACAGTCACGTTTTGTTGTCACAGTCAGACCAGAGCACCGCGAAGCGTTTGCTGCGGCTGTCAAAGATGCGAAAGAAGTCGGAACGGTCACAAATGATGGTGTATTTACCGTCAAAAATCAAGAAGGACAACAATGGATTCATGCAGCGGTCAACGAGCTTGAACGTGCATGGAAAGGAGCGATCCCATGCTTGCTGAAATCAGAGGCTTAAATGAAGAGTGTGGTGTCTTTGGGGTTTGGGGACACGAAGAAGCCCCGCAAATCACATATTACGGATTGCATAGCCTTCAGCACCGAGGACAAGAAGGTGCGGGAATCATTGCAACAAATGGTGAGAACCTGACATCACACAAAGGCCTTGGACTGATTACGGAAGTCTTTCAAAACGGTGAGCTAAAGGATTTGAAAGGAAAAGGGGCGATCGGACACGTTCGGTATGCGACAGCAGGCGGAGGCGGCTTTGAAAATGTGCAGCCCCTCTTCTTCCGCTCGCAAAACAACGGCAGTCTTGCCCTTGCTCATAATGGAAACTTAGTGAATGCAACGCAGTTAAAGCAGCAGCTAGAGAACCAAGGGAGCATTTTCCAGACCTCTTCTGATACCGAAGTGCTGGCTCATTTAATTAAGCGCAGCGGGCATATTGAATTAAAAGAGCAGATCAAAAATGCGCTGTCCATGCTGAAAGGAGCATATGCTTTCTTAATCATGACGGAAACAGAAATGATCGTGGCGCTTGATCCGAACGGCTTACGCCCGCTTTCACTTGGTATGCTTGGAGATGCTTATGTCGTCGCTTCTGAAACATGTGCATTTGATGTCGTCGGTGCTACGTATTTACGTGATGTGGAGCCTGGCGAAATGCTGATCATTAATGATGAAGGCTTGAAATCTGAGCGCTTCTCGATGAACATAAACCGCAGCATGTGCAGCATGGAATACATTTATTTCTCAAGACCTGACAGCAATATCAACGGCATCAATGTGCATAGTGCGAGAAAGAATCTTGGCAAAAAGCTTGCCGAAGAAGCGCATGTCGAAGCAGATGTTGTGACAGGTGTACCAGATTCCAGTATTTCTGCAGCGATTGGATATGCCGAAGCAACAGGTATTCCGTATGAGCTCGGTTTGATTAAGAACCGTTATGTCGGCCGGACGTTTATCCAGCCGTCTCAAGCATTGCGTGAGCAGGGCGTACGGATGAAGCTGTCTGCTGTGCGCGGGGTTGTCGAAGGAAAACGTGTCGTGATGGTGGATGATTCCATCGTACGCGGTACAACGAGCCGCAGAATTGTCACGATGCTAAGAGAAGCGGGTGCGACGGAAGTCCATGTACGCATTAGTTCACCGCCAATCGCGCATCCATGTTTTTATGGAATTGATACGTCCACACACGAAGAGCTGATTGCTTCTTCTCATTCAGTGGAAGAAATTAGACAGGAAATCGGTGCAGACTCCATTGCATTTTTATCTGTAGACGGTTTAATGGACGGGATTGGCAGGAAGTATGATGATCCGCAGCGCGGTCAGTGTTTAGCATGCTTTACTGGTAAATACCCGACTGAAATTTATGAAGATACAGTTCTTCCGCATGTGAAGGAAACGGTCCTGACGAAATAATCGAATAAAGGAGCAGCAGTCAAGATGAATTGATATGCTGCTCTTTCATTCTGCCGAAAATACATGGAAAGCAGCAGCTAAAAGGAGTGAATGGGATGTCAGAAGCATATAAAAACGCCGGTGTCGACATCGAAGCAGGGTACGAAGCCGTCAAACGAATGAAAACACACGTAGAACGTACAAAACGAGCAGGTGTTATGGGCGCTCTAGGTGGATTTGGCGGTATGTTTGATCTATCTGAGCTGCCATACAAAAAGCCCGTTCTTGTTTCAGGAACAGATGGTGTCGGAACGAAATTAAAGCTTGCCTTTTTAATGGATAAACACGATACGATCGGCGTCGATGCCGTGGCCATGTGTGTCAACGATGTGCTTGCACAAGGGGCAGAACCGCTCTTTTTCTTAGATTACTTAGCCGTTGGAAAAGCAGATCCGCTAAAAATTGAATCCATTGTCAAAGGTGTGGCTGACGGATGTGAGCAGTCTGGTTCAGCACTTGTCGGCGGTGAGACAGCCGAAATGCCAGGTCTTTACACAGAAGAAGAATATGATATTGCTGGTTTTTCGGTAGGTGTCGTTGAAAAGGACGAAATCGTGACAGGAAACAGTATCAAAGAGGGACATTTGCTCATTGGACTCAGCTCAAGCGGAATTCATAGCAATGGCTACTCTCTCGTTCGTAAAGTCTTGCTGGAAGACGCTGGTCTTGACCTGCATCAAACGTATGAACCTTTTACAAGACCGCTCGGAGAAGAGCTTCTTGAACCGACAAAAATTTATGTGAAGCCCGTTCTCAAACAAGTGAAAGCCGGCAAAGTTGACGGCATGGCACATGTGACAGGCGGCGGTTTTATTGAAAATTTACCACGTATGCTGCCTGAAGGTCTTGGCGTTGAGATTGATAACGGCTCATGGCCAGTGCCACCAATTTTCTCCTTTATTCAAGAAAAGGGTCAGTTGAAGGCAGAAGAGATGTTCAACGTGTTTAATATGGGCATTGGCTTTGTCTTAGCTGTAAAAGAGGACGATCTTGTGGATGTGATTAGTGAACTTGAACAAGATGGAGAGAAAGCATTTCTCATCGGTCGTGTTCAAAAAGGAGAAGGTGTCACATTCGGCGGTGGAAGCCTCTCATGAAGAAGTTTGCGATCTTCGCCTCTGGAAGCGGGACAAACTTTCAAGCCATTATAGATACGTTAAAAGAAGAACAGTGGCAGGCAGAGGCCGCCATTGTGATTTGTGATAAACCGGGTGCGAAGGTGCTGGAGCGTGCTGAGAAAGAGGGCATTGCCTCCTTTGCTTTTACCCCGAAGGCTTTTCCGAATAAAGCCGCTTTTGAACAAACGATCATCGAACAGCTCAGGCTTCATGAAGTAGAATGGGTTTTCCTTGCTGGGTATATGAGACTGATCGGTCCGACATTACTTGAAGCGTATAGAGGGAAAATCGTGAATATTCACCCATCTTTGCTGCCAGCCTTCCCAGGTCTTGATGCCATCGGACAAGCCTATCAAGCAGGTGTCAAAGTGGCAGGCATCACCGTCCATTTTGTCGATGAAGGGATGGATACAGGTCCGATTATTGATCAAGCCGCGATTTATATTGAACAAGGCGAAGAGCTTGAATCGATTGAAAAAAGAATGCATGAACTAGAACACACACTATATCCAAAAGTGATCAAATCACTTTTAGAATTATCTTAATGAGGTGACGAAAGCATGACGATCAAACGCGCATTAATCAGTGTTTCCGATAAAACAAATCTTGTACCTTTTGTGAAAGAATTAACAGAACTTGGTGTTGAAGTCATTTCAACTGGAGGTACACATAAACTTCTTCAAGAGAACCGCATTGATGTCATTGGGATTTCTGAAGTCACTGGATTCCCTGAAATCATGGACGGACGACTCAAAACGCTTCACCCGAACATTCATGGTGGATTATTGGCAGTGAGAGAAAACGATGAGCATATGGCACAGATTGAAAAGCATGGCATTCAGCCGATTGATCTTGTTGTCGTGAATCTCTATCCATTCAAAGAGACGATCTCAAAAGACGATGTGACGTTTGAAGAAGCGATTGAAAACATTGATATTGGCGGACCGGGAATGCTTCGTGCGGCATCGAAAAACCACCAAGACGTCACAGTGATTGTCGATCCTCGTGATTATGGTACAGTCGTTCAGCAGATCAAAGAAGGCGGCGTGCCGCTAGAGAAAAAACGTGAGCTTGCGGCGAAGGTATTCCGTCATACGGCTGCTTACGATGCCCTCATTGCGGATTATTTAACGAACTATGTTGGTGAAACAGAGCCAGAGCAGTTCACCGTCACGTTTGAGAAAAAACAATCTCTTCGTTATGGAGAAAACCCGCACCAAGCAGCGACTTTCTATGAAAATGCTCTTCCAAGCAAAGGCTCTTTGGCTACTGCAACGCAATTACATGGAAAAGAACTTTCTTATAACAATATCAAAGATGCAGATGCAGCTCTTCAAATCGTACGTGAATTTACGGAGCCAGCGGCTGTGGCTGTAAAACATATGAATCCGTGCGGTGTTGGTACAGGAGAAACGATTGCTGAAGCCTTTGACCGTGCATTCAAAGCAGATGAAACCTCTATTTTTGGAGGCATTGTGGCGCTGAACCGTGAAGTAGACAAACAAACGGCTGACGTGCTGCATACGATTTTCTTAGAAATCGTCATCGCCCCATCTTTTAGCCAAGAAGCACTTGACGTGTTAACAGCGAAAAAGAATCTTCGTCTATTAACACTAGATGTAGAAGCGAATCTTGAGAAAAAAGAAAAGCAGCTGACAAGTGTCCATGGCGGACTGCTCGTGCAGGATATTGACACGTACGGCTTAGAGGAAGCAACCATCTCTATTCCAACGAAAAGAGAACCAACAGAAGACGAATGGAAAGATTTAAAGCTTGCATGGAAAGTCGTCAAGCATGTGAAATCAAATGCCATTGTCCTCGCGAAGGATCAAATGACAGCAGGTATCGGCGCTGGTCAGATGAACCGTGTGGGCTCAGCGAACATTGCGATTGAACAAGCAGGTGAAAAAGCGAAAGGAAGCGCACTAGGCTCTGATGCATTCTTCCCAATGGGCGATACAGTGGAAGCTGCTGCGAAGGCAGGCGTCACAGCGATCATCCAGCCAGGCGGTTCCATTCGTGATGAAGAATCGATTCAAAAGGCAGATGAATACGGCATCGCCATGGTCTTCACTGGCGTTAGACATTTCAAACATTAAGGGGATGACAGTGTGAACGTATTAATTATCGGCAGAGGCGGAAGAGAGCATACCATCGCATGGAAAGTGAAGCAAAGTGAACTTGTCAGCCAAGTATTTGTCGCACCCGGCAATGATGGAATGACAGATGCTGCGAAGCTTGTACCAATCGATGAAGGTAATCATGAGGCATTAATTCGTTTTGCAAAAGATAATGAAATAGGCTTAACGATTGTCGGTCCAGAGGTTCCTTTAATTGCAGGTGTGGTGGATGCATTTGAAGAGGCAGGTCTAAAGGTATTTGGACCAAATGCAAAAGCTGCGGTTATTGAAGGATCAAAGGAATTTGCAAAAGACTTAATGAAAAACTATGATATCCCGACCGCCGCTTACGCTACCTTCACATCGTTTGAAGAAGCGAAGGCTTATGTGGAAGAAAAGGGTGCGCCGATTGTCATTAAAGCAGACGGTCTTGCAGCAGGAAAAGGCGTGACAGTCGCGATGACACTTGAAGAGGCGATCAACTGTCTGCACGACTTTTTGGAAGATGAAAAGTTTGGCGATGCGAGTGCATCTGTCGTCATCGAGGAATTTTTAACAGGCGAGGAATTTTCACTGATGGCCTTTGTCAATGGAGAAAAGGTGTATCCAATGGTGATCGCGCAGGATCACAAACGGGCATTTGAAGATGACAAAGGACCGAATACCGGCGGGATGGGGGCTTATTCGCCAGTTCCGCAAATTTCAGATGAAGTCGTCCAAAAAGCGGTGGAAGATGTCGTCAAACCGGCGGCTCGCGCAATGGTGCAGGAAGAGCGTCCGTTTACAGGCATTTTATATGCAGGCTTAATGCTGACACCAGAAGGCTCAAAGGTCATTGAATTCAATGCACGCTTTGGCGATCCTGAAACGCAGGTTGTTCTCCCTCGTCTTGAATCAGATCTAGTCCAAGTCTTCCTCGATATTCTAGATGGAAAAGATGTGGACTTGCAGTGGAAAGACACTGCCGCTGTCAGTGTAGTTCTTGCTTCAGAAGGATACCCGGAGGCCTACGCAAAAGGCACACCAATCGGTGCTTTGCAAACGAGTGTGTCTGATGTCGTGACCTTCCACGCAGGAACAAAAAAAGAAAACGATCAATTCGTCACAAATGGCGGCCGTGTAGCGAATGTGACGGCATTTGACGACACATTTGAAGCGGCAAGATCAAGAGTGTATGAAGCCGTTGAAGAAATCATGCAGCCAGGTCTATTTTACCGCCGTGACATTGGCGCCCGTGCGCTGAAGGCTGCGGGGAAATCGATTTAATCAAAACACCTTTCTATCTGTCGAGATGGAAAGGTGTTTTTTGTTCATGAGAAGGGATGCCGATTGAATATGAAGAAGTAGTATGGGATCACGAGTTGATGAGGAGGCAGTATGGTCATTCAAGGAATCATTCTATTTGCAATCGTATTACTTATTTTATTTGTCGTGTTCTCAAATCTCATCATGAATGAAGCAAGAAAGCAAAACAAAGTCAAAAAGAGATCAGCCATGATGTATATGAGGATGTGTCTATATTGGTGAGTATGGCGATTGTCTCATCCGTTTGGAAGTTCTTTATTAACTGATTCATAAGAGAGGAATGAGTGTATGGTGCAATTGAAGAAACTTGCAAACGAGCGTTTTTCTGCCTTGATCTGTATTGATTCATTTAATGAGCGAATCCGTTTAGATGATTATAGCGGCAGGGTGCGGGATGTTATTCAGTCAGTTCTTCAGGAAGCGGCGGGCTGTAAGGCTTCTAAGGTCATTGTGAAAGTAAGGCGTGAGCATGTGCCGCTTTTTTTAGAAAAAGGTTTTCGGCTTGAAGGCGTGTTTTCTCATTATTTCCTCGGAAGTGATGCGTACGGCATGTCGCTTTTTCTCACTGAGGATCGAATGAACAGTTCGTATTGGCTGGAGGAAGATAAGATCGTCGCATCCATTCAAGCGAAGGAGATGAAAAAAGACCAAGGCACGTGGCAGGAT
Organism: Bacillus sp. FSL R5-0431; assembly: GCF_038002985.1. Classification (NCBI taxonomy): domain Bacteria; kingdom Bacillati; phylum Bacillota; class Bacilli; order Caryophanales; family Bacillaceae; genus Bacillus; species Bacillus sp. FSL R5-0431. The sequence goes on from NZ_JBBOOG010000001.1 coordinate 616,212, forward strand.
GAGTATGTGATGAGGAAAGCCGATCTGAAGGATATTCACAAGCTGGCAAAGCTCTATGATACAGTCTTTGAAACGTATCCCACGCCAATGAACGAGCCAGATTATATCCAAAAGGTAATGGAGGAAGGGACGATTTTTTATGCCGTTGAACATGACGGACACATTGTGAGTGCGGCATCCGCTGAAATCAATGCGCCGTATGGCCATGCGGAATTAACAGATTGTGCGACCCTTCCATCATACAGAAAACTAGGATTCATGCATCATTTGATTCTAGCACTTGAAAAAGAACTCCAGTCGATGCATATCTATGTCTTTTATTCTCTTGCACGTGCACTGTCCTATGGAATGAATCAAGTGTTTTATCAGCTCGGTTATACGTATACCGGGCGCTTCCAAAACAACTGCTATATTTTTGACAAAATTGAAGATATGAATCTATGGGTCAAAACGCCGAATGAATCATGAAATGGTTCTCATCTGATCAAGCAGACCAGATAGGCGGTACGCCATGATACTGAGCTGCAGCTTCATCCGATCATCAGTGGATTTGAGGCTGCAGCCTGTTCTCGTTTCAATTTGTTTCAGCCGGTAGCTTAATGTATGTCTGTGAATAAACAATTCTCCCGCAGATTTTTGAATATTTTCATTGTGTGCCAAATACACTTCGAGTGTATGGATAAGGTCAGCCCCTTGTTTTTTCGTATAAAGCAAAGGACTTAACAGCTCCACGTAAAAGTCATGCAAATTCATACCCGCTTCATTCATTTCAAGAAGCATGCCATATAAGCCAAGCTTTTGATAATGAATGATGCTTTCGTCTGTTTTTAAAAGCGGAAGAAGTCTTGCTGCATACTGCGCTTCCTTCGCGCTTTTTGCAAAGAGACTGATCTGGTCATAGGCTCTCCCGATGCCAATTACAATCGGATGGACAGGAAAAAAATACGACCAAGTGCTCCGGCACTCCTCTGCTGCGCGATACCACTCCGCTTCTTGAAACGCTTTTTTTCCTGCGGGTGTCAGGGCAAAAATGGAATCGAGCCTTGCCTTTAGTAAAAAGGGAATATGTCTGCGTTCAAATATCGACGTGAGTAATTGAGAGAGGCGCTGCATCATTTGATGATCGAGCTGTGTGTGCTGATGCTGAAATTGAAAGTAGATGACCACCTGCTCATCGCTCATATCATATTGCAGCTTTGTTGCTTGTTCGACCACGTAGCTTTCTTCTGTATATTGCTGCTGCAAAATATCATCTAACAAATGTCCCTGCATTTGGTTTTCTGTATCTTGAATGGCCTTTTGCTTCAGCCATTCAATCGCATACACTGCCCCGGCATGCTCAATGGCAATCGCGTCGAGATGATGCCACGCTTCCTTTTTCTTTAAAGACACAATAAACCCGAAAATATCACCCATCGCAATCACCGGACATGCGGCGAGGACAAACGCTCCGCACGTGTCATAGACGAGCCGCCCTTTCTCCTCTGCCTGCTTAAGAAGGGGCATGGTTTCAATTGGTTCACGATCTGTCAGAAAGCCAAAAGCAGGAGAGTACGTCACTTCATCTTTGATGAGATGAGCCGCTGTTTGATGTAAAAAGACATCAAGCACGACAATGTTCGCTGCAGTGAGATGTGCCAGTTCATCTGTAATTTGCGTCACATTTTTATTCCTTACATTTAATTGGGTCAGTCTTTGATGAATCGCTGATGAATATTTAAGCTGATGGAGCTGACTGCTCACGATTTGTTCTAGGACGGCTTTTGTAATGTCTGAGAAATTGATGTGTGGCGGAATTTCGATGAGCGGAATGCCGCTATTTTTCGCCGCTTGAATGAGTGATGTTGGAATTTCCGTTAAGTATACGCCTTGATAAATGGCAATGGCTGAAAGCCTGTGAGATTGAATCAATTCCTCAAGCCGGGCGCGTCTTTCTTGATTGTCTGCAAGTCCAAAGCCTGTTGTGACGAGTAATTCCCCTTCGGAAAGCCTCGAGGTGTCCTCGATAATTTCCACGATGGTCACCCACTGAATGAGACGGTCCAGTCCATTTTCTCCAGCGAGCAGCTTTGTTCCCTTCATGATATCGAGTGAGAGTGCATCTTTGACGAGAATCGCCATAGACTCATGACCTCCTTTTGAACACTCTTATACACGATGTATAAAAAATGCGTGTGAAATTCGGGCATGTGGCGAATGGAGGATGACTGCCCTCTTGATTAAGCTAATCTTATAACAAGTATACAAAATTTTCTTGCGATTCATGAAAAAAGAAAGATGCAGCTGCTGACAAGAGAGGGAGGAATGGCAAAGTGGAGACCCGGGATTACTTAATCAAACCGATGTTGAATCAGCATTATCCTGTGGCTGTGAAAGGAGAGGGGATTTATTTATATGATCGGGACGGGAAAAAATATTTAGACGGCTCTTCGGGGGCTGTCACGGCAAGTATTGGACATGGCATACGTGAGATCATTGATGCCATGACAGAGCAAGCGGAAAAAGTGAGCTTTACGTACAGATCGCAATTCACAAATGAACCAGCAGAAGAACTTGCCTATGAATTGAGTACGCTTTGCCCAGGTAACCTGAACTGGTCTTTTTTTGTCGGAAGCGGATCAGAGGCAACGGAAACGGCTATGAAAATTGCTATTCAGCATTGGCAGGAGCAGGGGAAGGCTGAGAAAAATCACATTATCTCAAGATGGATGAGTTATCACGGCATCACACTCGGTGCGCTGTCGATGTCAGGACATATTGCAAGGAGAGAGCGCTTTGAACCATTGCTCGAAAAGCACCCGGTGCTGTCTCCGCCATATAGCTATCGTTCATGGCTGCCAAAGGAAGAGGTCAAGCAGGTCGAATGGTATGTCCAGGAATTTAAAACCGTCATTCAGCGTATAGGAAAAGAGAGGATTGCCGCTTTTATTGCAGAGCCGATTGTTGGAGCATCGGGAGCGGCGCTTGTACCGCCAGACGGATATTTTGAAGCGATGAAGCGTGTCTGTGAGGAAAACGATATTTTAATGATTGCAGACGAAGTCATGACAGGCTTTGGACGAACTGGGAAAATGTTTGCGATGGAACATTGGGGCGTCGTACCAGATATTATGGTTCTCGGCAAAGGCATGAGTGCCGGCTATTCACCGATTGCGGCAGCCGTCTCAGCAGATCATGTCATCGCACCGATTCTGAGCGGTTCAGGTTCTGTGATGGCAGGTCACACCTATAGCGGCAATCCGCTTTCAGCAGCCGTCTCACTAGCCGTCATTCGATATATGAAAAAACATCAGCTTCCTGAACGAGCGGATCTGTCTGGCCGATATTTAATGAATGCTTTAAAGGATTTGCAAACAAACCATTTCATCATAGGAGATGTGAGAGGAAAGGGACTGCTCATTGGCATTGAGTTTGTCGCAGACCGCTTATCGAAAACACCATTTCCTGCCCATGCTCAAATGACGCATTTAGTCGTTGAGACGGCCAAGCAAAATGGCTTGCTTGTTTATCCAGCAAGCGCTGGAGAGGATGGAGTGGGAGGTGCAGCGGTCATGATTGCACCGCCGCTTTCCATCACGCAGCAGGAGATGGATGAACTCATTCAATTATTTGAGCAGACAATCACGCAGGTCGAACAAGAAGTCATCAATCGAGGGTTTTTCCCATCTGCGATGTAGGGAGGAAAGATGATGAACAAAACAGTGAATGTAGATGAAGTGATCACGCATTTTAGGGACGGCATGACCATCATGTTTGGCGGGTTTGGCGGCGTAGGGTCCCCGCCATCATTGATCGACACCATCCTAGAAGCCAATATCAAAGATCTGACATTGATCGGAAACGATGCAGGCTTCCCGCAAATCGGTGTTGGCCGGCTGATCACAGAAGGAAGAGTCAAGAAGATCATTGCTTCTCATATTGGCTCAAATCCAATAGCCGGACAGAAAATGCAGGCAGGTACACTAGACGTTCATTTTTACCCGCAAGGCATTCTAGCAGAAAAAATTCGAGCAGGCGGGATGGGCTTGGCAGGCATTGTGACAGATGTCGGCATGGATAGCCTCAATCTCGATGAGAAGCAGCTCGTTCCGCTAAACGGGAAGACATATATCCTTGAGCCTGCGCTAACAGCGGATATTGCCATTGTGAATGCCTTCAAAGCAGACGAAGCAGGAAATCTGATTTTTGATAAAAGTGCACGGAATACAAACCCGATTGTGGCGATGGCAGGAGACTGGACCATTGCGGAAGTGGAAGAGATTGTGCCTGTGGGCAGTCTTCATCCAGAAGAAATCGTGACACCAGGCGTATTTGTGAACCAGATCGTGCAATCAAAAGGAGTGAACTGGACATGGGCATGGGAGACATCGATTTAAGACACCGCATAGCCAAACGCGCGGCGCAGGAAATTGAAGATGGTATGATCGTCAATCTAGGGATCGGCATCCCGACACTTGCAGCTGAATACATCCCAGCGCATTACAGGGTGTGGCTGCATGCAGAAAACGGCATTATGGGGGCAGGCGCCTCACCAGCACAAGGAGAAGAAGACCCGAATTTGTGCAATGCCGGCGGTTTCCCTATTACGTTAGCAAAAGGCGGTTCATACATGGACAGCACGACTGCTTTTGGTATCATTCGAAAAGGCATGCTGGATATGACCATTTTAGGTGCACTTGAAGTAAGCAGTCAGGGTGATCTTGCGAATTGGATTGTGCCGGGCAAACGAGTACCCGGGATGGGCGGAGCGATTGAGCTTGCGCAAAAGGCGAAAAAGGTTGTGGTGGTGATGAGCCACCTTGATAAACACGGTGAGTCAAAGGTGAAATCTGCCTGTACACTGCCCTTAACCGCTAAGTCTTGTGTGGATCTGATTATTACGGATATGGCAGTCATTGAGGTCAAATCACAGCTGCTCATTCTACGTGAAGTCATGCCGCCGTTTCAGCCGGAAGATGTCATAAGGGCGACAGAGGCCCCATTAATTTTAGCGCCCGATGTCAAATCTGTTGTGTAGAAAGGATGACTGACTTGCAGCCAATTACACGGATCAGAAGCTGGATGAGAGAGCACCAAGATGAAGCGATTGCGCTTCTTCAGCAAATGGTGCAATGTGAAAGTACCCAAGGGAATGAACAAGATGTGCAGCAAATCGTAGCAAATAAGCTTTCCGCAATTGGTTTTGATGTAGATGTATGGGACATTGGCGGAGAAGACCTGCTGGAACATCCGTATTTCTATTCCCCGAGGCGTTCCTTTAAAGGAAGTCCCAATGTCGCCGGACGATTGAAGGGGAAAGGCGGCGGCAAATCCATTTTATTAAATGGGCACGTGGATGTTGTTCCAGCAGGAGATACGAAACAATGGACATATCCGCCCTACAGCGGGCATATCATAAACGGGAGACTTTATGGACGCGGGGCAACAGATATGAAAGGCGGAAATGTTTCTTTACTCTTCGCACTAGAGGCACTGCATGCGCTTCAGATTCCGCTGAAAGGAGATGTTGTGTTTCATAGTGTCGTCGAAGAAGAAAGCGGCGGTGCAGGCACCCTTGCAGCCATACTGAGAGGGTATACAGCAGATGCGGCCATCATTCCAGAACCAAGTCATATGAAAATCTTTCCGATTCAGCAGGGATCTAAGTGGTTCAGACTGTATATTAAAGGAAGGGCAGCTCATGGCGGAACAAGATATCACGGTGTTTCCGCTATTGAAAAGAGTATGATCGTTCTTACGCATATAGCGGCACTTGAAGAAGAACGAAATCAGCGCATCACCGAGCCGTTATTTCAGCATATCCCAATTCCGATCCCCATCAACATGGGGAAAATACAAGGCGGTGATTGGCCGTCCTCTGTAGCAGATCTGGTCACAATGGAGGGCAGACTTGGTGTGATGCCAGGTGAGACGGTTGAGCAGGCAGAGAAGGAATTAGAAAATTGGATGACGGGACTTGGGGAAAAGGATGAATGGTTCAAAGATCATCCTGTCGAGGTCGAATGGTTTGGTGCAAGATGGCTTCCAGGCTCAATCGATACGAATCATCCACTTTTAAGTCTATTGAAGGAACAATATGAAGCGGTCAAGAAGGAGCCGCCAAAGATCGAAGCCGCTCCTTGGGGAACGGACGGCGGATTACTCTCACAGGCGGCAGGTATTCCGATCATCGTGTTTGGTCCTGGAACAACAGAGCTTGCCCATTTTCCGAATGAATCCATCGACATTGAGCATGTGATTGAAGCAGCAGAAATTATCGCAGGTACGATGGTGGAATGGTGTGAAGCAGCGGAGTGATGAAAGAGGCGGAAAATAATTACAAAAAAAGAAGGCTGTCTCACTCAGCCTTCTCTTTATGTGTGTCCTGCTGCTCACACATATATGTCACTGGACAAAAACGAAGAATGCCAGATGCCAGTTTCATCCCGCCGCACATGATGCTGAAAAGCAGCATTTTACTCCATGGTTTTCTAGCATATAAAGAACCAGCCACAGTACATATTGTCATTCCGCAGGCAATTCGAATGAGCGCTTCCATTAAGCCGAGATTAGGTTTCATTGAAGGTGAATCTCCTTTTTTAAATATTTTAAGTGTGATTTCAAGAAATTGTAACGTTTCATTAATGCGTAACGTGGTTCGTTATGTTACGATAGTGCTAATACAAATGAAGGAGAGTATGTGAATGTCCGAACGTACTTTTAATTGGAGAAACAATGACATCCGCACACAAATCGATGTAGTCGACTCAAAAATAGTTCCAACACTCCTTTTAACGAATGGACTCGTGCTAAACCCATTTTTGAAACAATGGGTGAAGGCAAATATTTGGATACATGATGATCGAATTGTTTATGTCGGAGCAGAGCTTCCTCAAAATAAATCAGCTAAACGTGTGATTGATTGTGAAGGGAAATACATTGTGCCTGGGTATATAGAGCCTCACGCGCATCCGTTCCATATTTATAATCCCCAATCACTTGCAGAATATGTGTCTCAATTTGGCACAACAACGATGGTCAGCGATAACTTATTTCTTCTTTTGCAGAGCAATGAAAAGAAAGCGCTTTCCACTCTGTGTGAATTAAAACAGCAGCCATTTCAGTATTTCTGGTGGTCTAGATACGATCTTCAGACTGAAGTCAGATATGAAGATGAGATGCTTCCTATCAACTATCGCAAGGAATGGATTGATCATCCTGATGTCCTTCAAGGCGGCGAATTAACAAGCTGGCCAAGATTGATGGACGGTGATGATCTCATTTTATATTGCATGCAAGAAACGAAGAAGCAGAGAAAACGAATTGAAGGGCATTTCCCCGGAGCTTCCGAGAAAACGCTAACAAAAATGAAGCTGTTTGGCGCGGACAGTGATCATGAAGCGATGAATGCGGACGATGTGCTAAAACGCTTGTCCCTTGGCTACCATGTCTCACTTCGTCATTCTTCCATCCGCCCAGATTTAGTGAACATTTTAAGAGAACTGCACGAGCGTGATTTTAGACACTATGATCACTTTTTCTATACAACAGACGGAGCTGCGCCTCATTTTTATGAGGAAGGTATGATTAATCGTTTGATTTCAATTGCCCTTGAAGAAGGCGTGCCTATCATTGATGCGTATAATATGGCGACATTTAACATTGCAAAATACTATCAAATTGATGACCTATTAGGTGTTGTCGGTCCCGGCCGGCTGGCTTCTTTGAATATTTTAGATGATCCAATGAACCCAAATCCTGAAACGGTGATATCTAAAGGGGTTATTCTCAAATTAGATGGCGAGAACCAGAATCAATTTCAAGAAACTAAATGGAAAAATGGCGGGCTTGTTCCATTAGATTTAGGCTATGATCTGACGATGAGTGATTTGCAATTTTCCATGCCGCTAGGTGTCAAAATGAGAAATGCTGTCATCATGGAGCCTTATACAGTGGAGATTGATAACTCGGTGAACCAGCTGTCCTGTGACCATGATCAAAGTTTCTTTAGCCTGATTGACCGAAAAGGCGAGTGGCGTGTGAATACGATGCTTAAAGGTTTTGCAAATAAAGTGCAGGGCTTTGTCAGCTCATTTTCGCTCACGGGTGACATTTTAGTGATTGGGAAAAATAAAGAGGACATGATGCTGGCACATAAGAGAATGAAAGAAATCGGCGGGGGGATCGTCCTCACAGAGAACGGGAAAATTTTGCACGAAATCCCGCTGCAATTATCAGGCTGTGCATCGGCTGAACCGTTTGAGACTGTTCTTCAGCAGATAAAAACATTACGCGAGCTGCTCATTGAGCGAGGCTATCCATTTGATTGCCCAATTGATACACTTGTCTTTTTCCAAAGTACACATTTGCCGTATATTCGAGTGACACCAAGAGGAATATTTGATGTCATGAAAAAAACTGTACTCTTTCCGTCTATAATGCGTTAAAATATAACAGAGTGGAGCTGTATCATCTTTGCTATCTTTCTGACAGCTGTTATAGGGCAGAAGTGAGCAATGGATCTCTTCGCTGCGTTGAAGCAGAGGGCTTCGACATGATGAGTGAAATGCCCTAATTGAAAAATGAATCTGTCGGTTACGCTGGCCGACCAACATAATTTAAATAATTGAGCGAGGCGGGGCGCATGTTTTTGGTCTCGCCGAGCTTTCCGCACAACCTGTATTTTAGGGCATACCTAATTAAGCAGAAGTGATCTTGATATCGGAAGCAAACAAGTTTGTCAGATTGTCGAACAAGGAAAATGACAGAACTTGTCGAATTTGTATACGATAAAGAAGCTTCGGCTTACGAAAGAACTGACGGCATTTCCAGCGTAGAACCCAACCTGTCATGATTCGTTCAAAGCTCATTGCTGAGGTTGAAAAAAATTAGTCAGGAAAGATACCGCTTTTCTTCATAGAATCGTGCGAAGCGGTGTGCCAATAGTAAAGGAGAAGATGTATAAAGATGCAAATTGATAAATTAAGGGGCAAAAGCTTAGATCAGTTATTCAACTCCATCTTATCCCTTAAAGACCTGGAAGAATGCTATCGATTCTTTGATGATTTGTGTACCATCAATGAAATCCAATCTTTATCACAGCGTCTTGAAGTAGCGCGTATGCTTCGCGAGGGGAACACGTATCATAAAATTGAGACGGAAACAGGTGCGAGCACTGCAACCATCTCACGTGTCAAACGCTGCTTGAACTACGGAAATGATGCCTATACGATGGCACTTGACCGCGTAGCAGAACAGCAGGCAAATGACGAAACAAAATAAGCAGCTTTCACTGTAAACAATCCTTTTCAACAAGAATGGAGTTGTTTACAGTTTTTTTATGAAGAGCGCTAAAAAGACAAGCAAGGACTGGCTGAATCAAGCGGTCCTGTTTTTTATTTTAGCTCGCCTATAACCTCACGCATCCTCCATCTCCTATCATTTCTCTAAGTTCTTTATACGCGATTGAGCCAAAATGTCAACGAAAAAAAGGTGCGAAAACGCACCTTTTCTCAAACTAGACAGATGGCTGTGTCCCTGAAAACATCGGCACTTCACTTGTCTGACCATTTTCTTGTCTGTAGATAATATGTTTCTCATTAAAATGAATGGGAGATTCAATACCAGCGGCTGCGGATAAGTTAAACAGGCCTTCTCTTAGAGAAAGGATATAATTGCAGACTCGGTATTTCTTTTCTTCAATTGATAAACCTTTTTGCAGCTTTGGATCAGTTGTGGCGACCCCGACTGGGCATTTATTCGTGTGGCACACTTGGGCGCGAATGCATCCGACTGAAAACATGAGTCCCCGTGCGATATTGACGAAGTCAGCACCCATGGAAAGGGCAATCGCAATTTTATCTGGTGAGAGAAGTTTGCCAGAAGCAAAGAGTTTTACCTGATCTCTGACACCGTATTCCTTCATTATTTGATGAACCATAGGGAGAGCCGTGAAAATCGGCAGCCCTGCGGAATCTGCCAATTCATGAAAAGATGCACCAGTACCGCCTTCTCCGCCATCCACTGTAATGAAATCAGGATGCTTTCCGCTTTTTTTCATATATGCTGCAAGCTCTTCAATGTTTTCTTTATGTCCGACCACAAGCTTGATGCCGACAGGCTTTCCGCCTATACTTCTCAGCTGTTCAATGAAATCAAACATATCTGGAATGGAGTGGAACATCTCAAATCGGTTTGGGCTGTCAATGGATTGGTGGGGCGGCAATTTACGGATATTCGCAATTTCTTCGGTGACTTTTTTGCCGTCAATATGACCGCCGCGTGTTTTAGCTCCTTGTGCCAGCTTCAGCTCAAAGGCTTTGACTTCCTCGTGCTCGCTTTTTTTCTTAAATTCTTCAAAGGAGAAAGCACCATCCTCTGTTCTCACGCCAAATAGACCAGGCCCAATCTGGCAAATGATATCGGCTCCGCCTTTGAGGTGATATGGGGAAAGCCCGCCTTCACCTGTGTTCATCCACGTACCGCCGGCCATTTTTAATCCAGAGGATAGTGCTGTAATGGCCCTGTCGCCTAAAGAGCCGTAGCTCATGGCAGACTGACCAATCAGGCCTTTTACACGGAAAGGCTTTTGACATGTGTGCTCGCCAATCACTTGTACATCGTCTTGATGGAGATAGTAAGGTTTTGCTTCGACCTCTTTGGTATGTTCACTTCTTCGCAGTAAATTGTCTTGATCAATCTGATACACTTTTGTATGGATTTTTTCAGATTGATCGATCCGTAATTCATCTCGCTGTTTTGGAAACAGGACGTTGCGGATATAATAACCAGGCTTGTCAAAATCACGTTTTGATCCAAAGCCCATCGTCCGGCTTTTGTACTTCCCAGACATGACAGCTTGCTCGTATTCTCTTCTCGAGAAAGGAAGCTCCTCTCGATCATTCAGAAACAGATATTGACGAAGCTCAGGTCCTATTTTTTCAAAAATAAACCGCAGCTTCCCAATGACCGGATAATTTCGCAGGACAGAATGCTCTTCCTGTTTTTCATCTCTCATCCAAATCCAGAGCAATAAAATAATTGGCATGATCAAACAAATAACTAGCAGTGCGGCAATGACAATTAAAGTCGTTGTCACGAAGATCCCCTCTTTTCTCTTTCATTGCTGTTGTTATTCCACTTTTCATTGAAAGAGAAACCACTTCAACATATTGTGACGTTTAGAAATGAAAAGGCGGGGTAACTTACAAATAAGATCATAAGGGGAGGGAACATACATGAATAAGCGTCCGAATGCGTATGTACTTGCAGGATTAGGGGTTGGTGGTGCTGTGTTATTAGCGGTAAAAAATAAACAGCATCTCAAAAAATGGGCAAGCATGTTCCGCTCAGATGAAAAGATTCCTGAAAAAGCTGGACACCCTGATCCATTAGATATTCAAGACAACAAGATGGTCGATGAAGGGGCCATGACATCCGTCCATTATTTCAATGAAGTGAGACAATAGTTTGGAAAAACCGTTTTGACCATTCAAAACGGTTTTTTCTTGTCTTTCTTTTGACGTTATATCGAAGAGGATCGACAATCGTAAAACCGATCAGCCCTTTGTGATCAGGCGTCGAGAATTGAAATTCAATGCCTGACAAATGATAGGTTGAGAGAACTTCCTGATCCGTAAAACGTAACGAAAGCTCGTCCTCATAAACGGGTGTGTGCTTCAAAACCTCGGCTTCTTCTGCAAATAGCTCCAGCCCAGCCACTCGGCCCTCTTTATCAATATCTGCATTCACACATTCATTTACGTCTAATTCAATGGTTTCTTTGATTGTCCCGATTCTAGGCGGGATGAGATCAATGTATCCGATGTCGAACGTTTGATCATATGTGATGGTTCTTTTCAAATCATTCACCTGCTTATTAGATAGTAAAATGTTCCTTTATTGTATAATATCATGTGATGAGACGAAGCAGCTCGCATTTCAGTTCAGTATTAATATATTTATCTCCCTCAGTCCTCTTGAAGTGGATCTTCACATAGTCTCCATTAGCCTCATCTAGAGTTAAAATCGTCCATTTTCAAAAGAATGAAACTTTTAGCTGAAGGAGGTTACCCATTTTTTGCGGTCACTGATTTTGTTATAATATTTAAATGGAATGAAACGAATGGAGGAACGTTTTTCATGTATGATGTTACCGAGTGGAAGCATGTCTTTAAACTCGATCCAAATAAAGAAATATCCGATGAACAGCTGGAGGCGATTTGTGAATCTGGTACGGATGCCATATTGATTGGCGGCAGTGACAATGTGACAGAGGACAATGTGCTCCAATTGATGTCAAAGGTCCGCCGATTTCTTGTGCCATGTGTGCTCGAAATCTCAACACATGAGATGATTGTGCCGGGCTTCGATCTGTATTTCATCCCGACCGTCTTAAACAGCTCTCATCCTGATTGGATTGTTGGGCTTCATAAGGACGCGATGAAGGAATTCGGTGATTTGATGTCAATGGAAGAGATCGTGCCTGAAGGCTATGTTATTTTAAATGAAGAGTGTAAAGCGGCCAAGCTCACAGAGGCAAATACAGCGCTGGACATCGATGACGTAAGGGCATATGCAAGAGTGGCAGAGCATTTGATGAAGCTGCCCATTTTTTATCTAGAATACAGCGGAACGCTTGGAGATATAGAGCTTGTGAAAGAAACGAAAGCAGTGCTTTCTGAAACGGTTCTTTTTTATGGCGGGGGCATTGAAAACGCAAAGCAGGCAGAAGACTTTGCGCAGCATGCAGACGTGGTTGTTGTAGGAAACGTTATTTATGACAATTTCAAAGAAGCATTAAAGACAGTGGGCGCAGTCAAAAAGTCATCATAGTCAAACAAGATGAAACGGGTTAAAATAGAACATAAGTTCGAATTGGCGGTGAATGGAATGAATGAAATATCGAATCATCTATTAGAAGGGCTGAATGACGCGCAGAAAGAAGCGGTCAAAGCAACAAATGGCCCCTTATTATTGATGGCAGGAGCAGGAAGCGGAAAGACACGGGTGCTCACACATCGAATTGCCTACTTAATGGCCGAAAAGCATGTGGCTCCGTGGAACATTTTAGCGATTACGTTTACAAATAAGGCAGCACGTGAAATGCGTGAACGTGTCCAAGCCATTTTAGGGCCTGGTGCGGATGACATTTGGATCTCTACGTTCCACAGCATGTGTGTGCGCATTTTACGACGTGATATTGACCGTATTGGTGTGAATCGCAACTTCTCTATATTAGACACATCTGATCAGCTTTCAGTCATTAAAAACATTTTAAAAGAACGAAATATCGATCCTAAAAAGTTCGATCCACGCAGCATTTTAGGATCAATCAGCAGTGCAAAAAACGAACTCATTGACGCAGAGGAATATGCCAAAACAGCCGGAGATTTCTATGATCAAGTGGTCAGCGACGTCTACACAGATTATCAAAAACGATTACTCAAAAACCAGTCACTCGATTTTGATGATTTAATTATGATGACGATTCGTCTGTTTGAGCGCATCCCTGAAGTATTAGAACACTATCAGCGGAAATTCCAATACATTCATGTCGATGAGTATCAGGATACGAACAGAGCGCAGTACATGCTTGTGAAACTGCTCGCTCAGCGTTTTCAAAATATATGTGTGGTCGGTGACTCGGATCAGTCCATTTACCGCTGGCGCGGAGCGGATATTACAAACATTCTCTCCTTTGAAAAAGATTATCCGTCCAGTGAAGTGATTCTGCTTGAGCAAAATTACAGATCGACTAAACGTATTCTGAATGCCGCAAATACGGTGATCCAAAACAATTCAAACCGTAAGCCGAAAAATCTTTGGACAGAAAATGATGAAGGAGCGAAGATTGCCTATTACCGTGCAGATAATGAATTCGGTGAAGGTCAATTTGTTGCTGGAAAGATTCATCAGCTTCATCAGAGCGGTAAGCGTAAATTATCCGATTTTGCGATTCTTTATCGAACCAATGCCCAGTCTCGTGTCATAGAGGAAACATTATTGAAGTCAAACATTCAATACAACATTGTCGGCGGCACGAAGTTCTATGACAGAAAAGAGATCAAGGACATTTTGGCTTACTTACGCCTAGTAGCTAACCCAGATGACGACATTAGCTTTGCACGTATTGTCAACGTACCAAAGCGTGGAATCGGTGCGACATCTGTTGATAAAATCGCAGCATATGCGGAGATGAATGACCTGTCTATGTTTGAAGCGCTTGGTCAGGTGGATTTCATTGGACTCAGTGCAAGGGCAGCCAATGCGCTTGATGAGTTCAAACAGCTCATTGATCAAATGACGAACATGCAGGATTATTTATCTGTCACAGAATTAACAGAAGAAATCCTAGAGAAAACCGGCTATCGTGAAGCACTGAAGGTTGAAAAAACGATTGAAGCACAAAGCCGTCTAGAAAATATTGACGAGTTTCTCTCCGTCACTAAGAACTTTGAAGAACAAAATGAAGACAAGTCTCTCGTGACTTTCCTGACAGATCTCGCCCTCGTCGCAGACATTGATAAGCTGGATGAGAATGAGGAAGAAGATCAGGATGCCGTCATCTTAATGACTCTTCATGCTGCAAAAGGTCTAGAATTCCCTGTTGTTTTCTTAATGGGCATGGAGGAAGGTGTTTTCCCGCACAGCCGTTCATTAATGGAAGATGCAGAGATGGAAGAAGAGCGCCGCCTTGCCTATGTAGGCATCACACGGGCGGAAGAAGAGCTCTATTTATCAAGTGCCAAGATGAGAACACTCTTCGGCCGGACAAACATGAACCTTGAATCAAGATTCATTCGAGAAATACCAGCCGATTTATTGGACAACCTAAATGAGAAAAAAGAAACGAAAACACCATTTGGCCAAACAAGAGAAAGACCGCAAAGACGGGGACCTGTCTCACGTCCGCAAACTCAAACCATTCAAAACACAGGCGGCGGAAGTATTGGCTGGGCTGTGGGAGATAAAGCGGCTCATAAAAAATGGGGCGTTGGAACGGTTGTGAGTGTAAAAGGCAGTGGAGACAGCACAGAGCTTGATATTGCCTTCCCAAGCCCTACAGGCATTAAGCGTCTTCTCGCAGCATTTGCGCCAATTGAGAAGCAATAAACCGATTGGACTTATAAAACGGATGAATTGAAAGGAAGAAGCAGATGGATAAAGAAGCAGCGAAACGCCGGATCGAGGAACTGCACCAGATTTTGAATCAATACAACTACGAATATCATACACTTGATCGTCCAAGTGTTCCTGACGCTGAATATGATGCGCGGATGCGTGAGCTGATCTCTTTAGAGGAAGAGCACCCTGATTTAAAAGCAGCGGACTCTCCCTCACAAAGAGTAGGAGGGGCTGTGTTAGACGCCTTCCAAAAAGTGCGTCACGGCACACCGATGCTCAGCCTCGGGAATGCGTTTAATGAACAGGACCTTCTTGATTTTGACCGCCGGGTTCGTCAAGCAGTCGGTGACGATATCGCATACAATGTCGAGCTGAAAATTGACGGACTCGCTGTTTCTCTCCGTTATGAAAATGGCGTGTTTGTCCGAGGTGCCACACGTGGAGATGGGACAACGGGTGAGGATATTACTGAAAACCTCAAAACCATTCGTTCTATCCCGCTCAAAATCAAACGTCCTCTGTCAATTGAAGTGAGAGGCGAGGCATTTATGCCAAAACCTTCTTTTGAAGCATTAAATGAAAAAAGATTACAAAACGAAGAAGAGCCGTTTGCTAACCCGCGTAATGCGGCGGCAGGCTCGCTTCGTCAGCTTGACACGAAAATTGCGGCGAAACGAAACCTTGATATCTTCGTCTACAGTATAGCGGAGCTTGATGAAATCGGTGTTGAATCGCAAAGCGAAGGGCTTGATCTTCTCGACGAGCTTGGCTTTAAAACGAACAAAGAAAGACGCATGTGTCAAACGATTGAAGAAGTGATTGACCTCATTGAAACACTAAAAACGAAGCGTGCCGATTTTTCATATGAAATCGATGGAATTGTCATCAAAGTCGATTCATTAGCTCAGCAGGAAGAGCTCGGCTTTACAGCCAAAAGTCCCCGCTGGGCTGTTGCGTACAAGTTTCCGGCTGAAGAGGTCGTGACAAAGCTGCTTGATATTGAACTAAGTGTCGGACGTACAGGCGTCATCACACCAACGGCGATTCTTGAGCCTGTCAAAGTAGCAGGGACGACAGTGCAGCGTGCTTCTCTTCATAATGAAGATTTGATCAAAGAAAAGGATATTCGCCTTTTTGATCAAGTGATTGTGAAAAAAGCGGGCGATATTATTCCGGAAGTCGCAGGCGTACTGATCGATCAGCGTACAGGAGAAGAAAAGCCGTTTCACATGCCGACTGAATGCCCGGAGTGTCATAGTGAGCTGGTGAGAATTGAAGGAGAAGTGGCTTTGCGTTGCATCAATCCAGAATGCCCTGCTCAAATACGTGAGGGACTCATTCACTTTGTTTCCCGTAATGCAATGAACATTGATGGGCTTGGCGAGCGGGTCATTACACAGCTTTTCCAAGAACAGCTTGTCTCTCGTGTGTCCGATCTTTACCGATTAACGAAAGAAGAGCTCATTCAGCTTGAGCGAATGGGCGAAAAATCTGTCGACAATTTACTGCGTTCGATTGAGCAATCGAAAGAAAACTCTCTAGAGCGTTTACTATTTGGACTCGGTATACGATTTATTGGCTCTAAAGCGGCAAAGACCTTGGCGATGCATTTCGGCGACATCGATCAATTAAAGCAAGCGACGAAAGAACAATTACTCGAAGTCGATGAAATCGGTGAAAAAATGGCTGATGCCGTCGTCACGTACTTTGAGAAAGAAGAAATACTCAACCTGCTAAATGAACTAAAAGAGCTAGGGGTCAATATGACCTACACAGGGCCAAAGCCGGTGATGGCAGAAGAAAGTGATTCCTATTTTGCAGGCAAAACCATTGTGCTGACAGGGAAATTAGAAGAAATGGCCCGAAACGATGCAAAAGCAGCGATCGAAGCATTAGGCGGCAAGCTGGCAGGTAGTGTGAGTAAAAAAACAGATTTAGTCATTGCCGGAGAAGCAGCGGGAAGTAAGCTGACAAAGGCAGAAGAACTCAATATTGAAATTTGGGACGAAGCTAAAATGCTCGAGGAGCTAAAGAAATAAGAGGAGTGTTTTCTATTGAAAAAGTTGTTATTGCTGCTGACAATGCTCACACTGGTATTGTCAGCGTGTGCACCTTTTGGGGGAAAGGAAGAAGAAGAGGTCACACAAAAAACGGATGAAACGAAGGAAACAGCCATCATCCCGATGTACAATATCTCTGACTCCTATTACAAAATGGTGCTGCCGTTTAAACAAGGGGCTGCGCGAGGATTAACAGCAGAGCGTCTCAACACACGCCTGGACATCGATGAATTTGAAACAGGACTTATGCGCCTTGCAACAGAGTCATTTAATACAAACGACTATCTTTTCCAAGAAGGACAGCATTTAGATGAGGACACCGTTCTCAACTGGCTGGCACGCAAAAAAACAGGCAGTGATCTGAAAAAGGCAGAAAAAGAAGATAAAGACTTTAAGAATCTCGGCTTAAACCCAGCTCTTCCAAGCTCAGGTTCAACAAAGTCTAAAAATGAAAATAGTCCAATTTACTTAGCTTCGATGCTAGAACATAATTACTTAATTCGAAAAGATAAAAACAGCTTACAGCTTGGCGGAGTTGTCATTGGTCTTGCACTGAACTCTGTTTATTATTACCGTGAAAATATCGGTGATCCGCAGCAAGAAGTGACGATCGATTCATCGAAAAATTCAAAGAAACTATTGTCGGAAGGCGAAAAAATTGCTGAACAAGTGATCAAACGAATTCGTCAAATGGATGGGCTGCAAAAAGTGCCTGTCATGATTGCCCTTTATAAGCAAGCACCAAAATCATCTATCGTTCCAGGAAACTTTATCGCCAAAACGGATGTGAAAGCAGGCTCAGCTGATATCGGTAATTGGGATACGATCAAAGAGGAGAATGTCTTCTTCCCTTCAGATAATGCGAAAGGCAACTACAAAGATGATTCCGAGCGATTTGACCGCTTCAAAACAAAAGTCGAAGACTACTTCCCGAATTATACTGGTGTCGTAGGAAAAGGCTTTTACAAAAACGGCAACCTGCAAAAAATGAAAGTCGAAATTCCAATGCAGTTCTACGGAAAAACGGAAGTTGTAGCCTTCACGCAATATTTAACAGGTGAAGTCATGGATTACTATAAGAGTACCAATATCGAAATTAACATCACATCTTCTGATCAACAAGAAGCCCTGATCACGAAAAATGCTGAAGACAAAGAACCAACTGTTCATATATATGACTAAATAAAAACCGCCTTTTGGCGGTTTTTTAAATTAGGTAAAATGTATCAAGTTATGAAAATATTGTTATAAAAAGTAGAAGTGTAGAAAATAATGTATTATTATGGGTGATAATGAAGAGAAAATGGAGATCAATATGAAAAACAAATCATTTTACTTTTTATTAGGGGGACAATCCCTAGCTAATTTTGGTGATTCGCTATATGTCCTCGTTCTGACCATCCTGACATATCAATTAACAAATTCTACACTGATTGCTTCAATGGTGGCTGTTTCGCAGTTTGTTGGACAAGCCCTTGGAGCGGTACTCATTCCTTTCTTTATGTATCAATTTAAGCTGAAAAGACTCATTATCTATTTGCAAATGTGTCAAATTGCTTTCTTCGGTTGCTTGATTTTCATTTATATTCTACAACTATCAACTTTTACTATCCCTTTCTTTTTTATCATTGTATTTTTCCTGTCTTTGATAGATGGAGGAACCATTCCTGTTCGAAATTCGATGATCCCGCGTTTAGTAGAAAAGAACTTTTTACTAAAAGCCAATAGTTATATCTTAACTTCTGATCAAATTGTTCTTTTACTAGGCTGGCTTTTAGGAGGGCTGTTTATTGGTATTCTTGGACCGCAGTTTCTCCTATTGACGACACTTGTTTTATACAGTTTGTCGCTCATATCTATGCTCTTTATGATTGATACTGGGGCTGCAGTTAAACATGAGCAACAGTCTGAATCATTTACTACAAGGGTCTTTTCAGGATGGAAGCTCATGTATGAAAAGCCAACTATTCGAACATTAACGGTTTTAGAAATGCTATCCATGAGTGGTAGAAGTATCTGGACTGGAGCCATTATCCTTGTGTATGTCACAGAAGTCTTACACCAGCCTGAAACATGGTGGGGCTTTATTAACGCAAGCTATTTTGGCGGAACCATTCTAGGCGGCCTGCTCGTGCTGCGGTTCGCAAAGCATGTGGAACAGCGTTTGTTTGATCACATTTTTTACAGTTCGGTGATCGTAGCTGTGCTAACCCTTTGCTTAGGATTGAATCATTCAGCATGGATGAGTTTGTTGTTTGTCTTTTTATTAGGGCCAGCTTTTCAGCTTCGCAGCATTTCCATTCGTACCTATGTACAAGATACACTGAGTGAAATTGAATTGCCCAAAATACTGTCAGCTCAACATACACTATCAACTTTTATATACGGAATGTCCATCCTCGTTATGAGCACCATGACCGATCTCTTTGGGGCAAGAGTCGTCTTTTTTATAAACGTTGCTCTGTTTACTGTGTCGGCTTTCCTAGCGTCTAGATTAAAAAATGAACAAATTTAGACATTTTATCTCAATTATTTACAAAAATACCGTTATATGATTTAATATGTTCGTAGAAATGTTAACTATATGAAAAGTAGAGGTGGCGTAATTGACTAGTAATTTAGTATATTGGCCATTAACACATCCGCAGCGGCGCGTGATGAACATGGAAACATTTTATCCAGAAACACCGATCAATCATATTGGCGGTATCATCTTCGTCAATGGGCCGTTACAGCTTGATAAACTGAAGCAGGCCATTGCATCTTGTATCATGATGACAGAATCTCTTCGTCTCAAGCTAGTAGAGAAAGATGGTGAGACGCTTCAATACGTTGATCCAAACGCCGATAATCCAATTCCTGCCTATGAGTTTTCCACACATGAAGACATGCTAGAATGGGCCGAAAAAGCCTTCAAAACACCATTTCAATTAACAGAAACCCCTCTCGCCGAATTTGCTGTACTAAAAATCGGTGAACAACAATCCGGTTATTTCATCAAATGCCATCATACAGTAGCAGATGGATGGTCGATGAAAGTAATCATCGATAAAATTAGCCAGCTTTACACTGCTCTTACCCAAAGCTCCTCTATTGAACAAGAAGCAGATAATCATTCTGTATTTATTGTTAAAGAATCAAAATATATGAACTCCCCAAGATTTAAAAAAGATCAGCAATTTTGGAAAGAAGCATTATCTGATGTGTCTGATAGTAATTTGGTACAGGGAACTGACCAAATCAAAGGCCATCGGCACAGCCATTATCTTGATCGACAACTCTCAGAACGAATCTATGAATTTATAGATACCCATCATTGTTCAATCAACTCTTTATTTACTTTAGGACTCTTCGTTTATTTGCATAAAAGATACCAGCAAAAAGATTTTATTATTGGGACGCCAGTTCTCAATCGTTCCGGACAAAAGGAAAAAGCCACGTCCGGTATGACCGTCAGTACAATGCCATATCGAATGAAGATTGATCCTCATCTCTCTTTGTTAGAAAGTCTGACAGACGTTCAAAAAAGCTATAAGGCTTACTTCCTGCATCAGCGTTATCCCTATGATGCACTTGTCAAAGATTTAGAGCTTGCCAAAGCAGGATATAATCAGCTTTTTCAAATCTATATCAACTCCTACAGCACAAATATGGTGCAGGAGATGGAAGGATACAAAGTTGATTACATAGAACTTTACAATGGCTTCCAGCCATATGGCTTACAAGTTGCTGTGAAAGAATGGGATGAAAAAGGGCAAATTGAGCTTCAATATGACTACAAGATCTCAGATTACAGCAATGAAGACATCGGCTTTCTACATGAAAGAATGCTTCTCTTTGTCGAAACCATACTCGCTCAGCCAAAGCAGCTGTTAAAAGACGTACTTCTTATGACAGAAGACGAGGAACATCGAGAGCTATATCAATGGAACGACACGGGCGTGCTATTTCCACAGAAACAAAAAATTCATGAATTGATCACAGACATGTCAAAGACTTCTCCTGATCGAATCGCACTTCAGGACGGATCTCATATCATGACATACGGTGAACTTGATAGAAAAACCAATCAAATGGCGCATTTCCTACAAACACATGGCTTACAGAGACATGACTTTGTTGCAGTATGTATGAATCATTCACCAGAACTTATCGTGCTGCTGCTGGGGATTTTAAAGGCTGGAGGTGCATATGTGCCGATTGATCCTGAATATCCTCAGGAACGCATTCAGTTTATTTTGGATGACAGCCAGGCAAAGCTGTTTTTCACAGATGACGCATCTGCATACCATTTTAATGGCGATACGTACAATATCTACAACGTGTGGGATCAGTTGGATCAGTATGATGCGGTACATCCATTCATTGGGGATGCTGAAGACGTCGCATATATGATTTATACGTCTGGCTCTACAGGCCAGCCAAAGGGAGTCATGATTGAGCACCGAAGCTTAGTGAACTATATCATGTCTGCCAAAACACACTATACTGATTCATCAGATGATCATTTTGCCTTGTATTCATCTATTGCGTTTGATTTAACCGTGACATCCATTTATACGCCATTGGTCATTGGCAGTACAGTGGTGATCTATCGTCAAGAGGATCAGCCAGGCTTTTTATTAGAACATATTTTGTTTGATCAAAAAGCAAAGGTCATCAAGCTGACACCAGCTCATATGGCACTATTAACAGATGCTGCACTGTCTCAATCAGTTGTGAAACGGATGATTGTGGGAGGAGAACAATTATCGACCGCTTTGGCCAAAAGAATCACAGAGGCAAGTGATGGAAGGATATCCATCTTTAATGAATATGGACCAACTGAAGCAACCGTTGGCTGTATGATTCATCAATTCCATCAAGAGGATGGAGGGACATCGGTGTCAATTGGTGTGCCAATGCCAAATACAGAGATTTACCTTTTAGATGAGAATCAGCAAGCCGTGCTGCCAGGGACAGTAGGAGAAATATATATTTCAGGCGCGGGTGTTGGAAGAGGATATTGGCAAAGACCTGATTTGCATGAATCGCGCTTTCTGCCCAATCCATTTGTAAGCGGTCGCCGCATGTATAGAACAGGTGATATAGCCAAACGAGCAAATGATGGAAAGATTGATTACATTGGCAGGATTGATCATCAAATCAAGCTGCGAGGCTACCGGATTGAGCTGGGTGAAATTGAACTTGCACTTATTGCACTTGAAGAAGTTGATAAAGCAGCTGTTATTGATCTAACCGATGCATCTGGAGAAAAACAGCTGGCTGCATATATTGAATTAAAAGAAAAAAAGATGACGTCCTTTTTACTTAGAAAGAAATTATCAGATCAGCTTCCAGCTTATATGGTACCTGCCTATTTTGTTGTACTAGATGAGCTCCCGCTTACTCAAAACGGAAAAATCAATCGGACAGCACTGCCTGATCCATTGCTGTCTCAAGTGGAAACAGCCGTTGAATGGTCCAAGGAAACAGCGGACATTGAAGAGATCATAGTAGATACAGCAAAAGACATCTTAGGGCATGAAACGATCAAACCAGCTGATCATTTTTATCAGCTTGGCGGTGATTCCATTAAGGCGATTCAATTTATTGCGAAGTTAAAAGACAAAGGACTCTATTTAAAAACCAAAGATCTTTTTACGTATCCCATTTTTAAAGAAATGGCACAAGTCGTTCAGCAGGAACCTGTCTTACATATTTCACAAGAGCAGGCTGCGGGCGATGTGAAATCGATCCCAATTATCGAATGGTTCTGGTCCCAGCGATTAAAAGATGAACATTTTTGGCATCAATCCATCATTGTTCATTCAAAGAAAAAGATGGATGAAAGAATCGTGCAGGATGCTTTCAAAGAGCTCGTCATTCATCACGACGGGTTAAGGTTAAAAGTACATGAGGCAACTAACACACTCTATTATGATGAAGACATTCATGATATTCCGCTGATGATACACGATTTCACGGCATTGTCAGAAGAGAATGTGGAAGAAGCGCTAAAAGATGTAGGGTGTCAGGTCAAGCAAAGGACTCATCTTTATCAAGGACCATTGATTCAGGCAGCGCTTTGTCAAACTGATTCTCAATCACATCTCATTTTTGCCGCCCATCATCTTTTAGCTGATGGTATGTCATGGCAAATTCTTGTGGAGGACTTGATTCAATTATTGCATGCAGAGAAGGTTACAGCAGAAATACTTCCTTCTAAAACCCATTCCTATCAAACATTTACGGAGCGGATGAACGAGTATGCGGTATCAGAGGATGTAAAAGAGTCGCTCAGCTATTGGCAAAAAGCGGTGCAGGATATTCAGCCTCTGTATCCAGTTTCTTCAAATGAGGGGTATGTCAGAGACGAAGTCAAATTAACCAAGGCGTTATCAGTGGAACTCACGAATCAATTGATCAATCAAGCGAATCAAGCGTATCAAACGCAGCCTCACGAACTGTTAATTTCAGCCTTGACGCAAGCCTGTTATCAGCAAACGAATCAAAAGCGGATTTCTTTGGAATTAGAAGGTCATGGCAGGGATGCTGTGGAGGAAGATATCGATGTATCTAGAACGTTCGGCTGGTTCACCACCATGTACCCTGTGAATGTTCATGTGTCTGAATCTCTCTCAGATCACATACGGGCTGTCAAAGAAACGATACGTGAAGTGCCAAATAAAGGTGCAGACTATGGGCTGCTGTCACTCATCAATAGGCAGATTCCTAATCATTCAGCGCCGCAATTACGCTTTAACTATCTAGGTGAAATTGATCAGGTGCTTAAACAATCATCTGATTACGAGATGTCTTACTTTACATCGGGGATTGATTCGTCATTGGATAATCCGTTAACAACCGTCATCGATATGGTCGCTACCATCAAGGGCGGTCAGCTGATATTCCATCTTTCTTTTAGCGCAAAACAGCTGTGTGAAACAGATATGACGCAGCTATTACAAGAGGTAGAACGGCAAATTGAGCGTCTGGTACAGCATTGCTTAGAGAAGGAAGGAATCGAATTTACACCGTCTGATTTTGAAACAGTGAATATGTCTCTTGAAGAAATGGATTCATTATTTACATGAGGAAAAATCAGCATGTTATCTACATGTCATGTTTATTAGCGGTCTTATGGATAAGCAGCTTTGCTGGGGGGACACATGCAAAAGCAGTGATTACACCTAAAGCCATTGATCAAGTGATAGAGGAACAGATGAAGCTTGGGCGCATTCCAGGCATGTCCGTTGTGGTTGTGAAAAAGGACGAAGTGGTGTACCAAAAAGGCTTTGGTTATGCAGATCGAAAGAAAAAGAAGCAAGTGACAGCCAGCACTTTCTTTGAAATTGGATCTACATCAAAGGCGTTTACCGCCCTTGCTATTGTGGAGTTAGAGAAGCAAGGGAAACTTCATTTAAAAGATCCAGTGAGCAGCTATATTCCAGGTTTTTTTCCAACATACCATGGAAAGCCTCAGCGTTTGACGGTAGAGCAATTAATGCATCACACAAGCGGCATTCCCTTTCAATCTATTGCGCTTATCCAGCCTGATCATGCAAAGGATGCGCTGAAAAAAACAGTCCATCAGCTGAAATCAATTGAGCTTAATCGCAAGCCAGGCAGCTCCTTTGAATATGCCACCATCAACTATGATGTCCTTGGTCTCATCATTGAAAATGTAACAGGAACGTCGTATGAGGCTTATATGAAAGAACTGTTTAAAAGGCATCATCTTGACCAAACGGAGGCTGGGCTAAAACGCATGAAGTCCGGTGTTGTCTCAGAAGGATTTAAACTGCAATTCCTTGCTCCGCATGCTTATGAAGCACCAGAATATCGAGGCAACACCCCTGCAGGCTATATTGTGATGAATGGTCAGGATGTGGGGACTTGGCTGCAATATCAATTGACCGATTCAACTTGGTCTCGTTTTGTAAAAAATCCGGATTACTTGACTGTGAATGTCCCAGATGAAGGGAAGCATGTCTATTACAATGCCGGCTGGTATATAGAAAAAGCGCATGAGCAGGTGTCATCACTTTTTCATGCAGGCTCTAACCCAAACTATTCATCATTTTTTCTGATCCAGCCAAAAGAAGGAGTTGCTATTGGAGTGTTAGCAAATATGAATAGCAGCTACACAGAGCAAACGGCACGTCTTATTGCCAATACGATTACGGGCACAAATGAAGAAGCAGAATCATCGATGGATCCTTTTCAGCTCATTGATCAATTGAGTCTTGCAGCCACATGTCTTTTTATTTTACTGCAAATGGTGTCTGTCGTTCGTTTTATCAAGTGGAAAAAGCGTGTAAGAAACGGCGCTTTAGTTCGCAGGGACATGTCACTTGGCGTATGGCTGAAAAGCATCGGCTGGGTGCTGCTGCTAATTGGGATATTGCTCCTGCCAATGATTCTTTCGCAGCTAGCCTTTAATGGGCTGCCTTGGAAAATGACTTTTGTATGGGGACCTTCCTCTCTCATTGAATTAGCGATTTCTTATTATTTGTTTTTCATTTGGTTGTGTACGATTGGTTTCATCAAAGGATTTATGGTGACATCTCCTGCTGGAAAGAGAGGAAAAAAAGATGACCGTCAAACAGATTTCGGGCATTCATCCTTATAATGATTTGTTTTATCGCAGCTGTTTTTTCAATTGCTTTTTTCCAATTGTGAAGCTGCATGATCAAGAAGTCGCTCCATACTTATTAAATGATCAATTTGCCTATGGGCTTACAGATGACGGCTTGCTGCAGATTGACTGGATGTCGGCACACGATCCAGAAAAGATTATGAATTTACAAGGCATTCAAGTTGAAAAAATGACGTATTGTGCCAACCTCATTGAAAAGGTCAAACAAGATGTGATGCGGGACCGCCCCGTCATTGTGTGGGTAGACCCTTACGTTCAGAGAGGCAGAAAAGAGTATTTGACAACCCATAGCCGTCATTCAATTTTAATTAAGGGTTTCGATGAAAATCAGCAAACCTTTCAAGTATTAGAGAATCGGCATTTAGATAATTTGTCTTATGAGCATCAAGTGCTGTCATTTAAAGATGTACAGAAAGGGTATGACACCTTTCATGATCATTTTCAGCCGAATGATCAATTTCATTCCTATGCGTCTTTCTACTTTGAACCGGACAAGCTCTCGACTGAATTATTTGATCAAAAAACGACTTATTTCCTGAGAAATATGCATGGTCAGATAGACGTAATCGAAAAAGGAATCACAGCTCTTGAAACATTTTATGAGCAGTATCCGCAATTGGATGATATCGAGAAGCTCGTGGCGTCGTTCAATCAGATCATCAATACGAAGAAAGTGGAGCTGTATCGGCTGAATCTCATCAAAGGCGATCTACCTGAGCTGGTGGGATGGATGGAACGTATTGTATCAGAATGGGAGAAAGCGAGGCATCAGGCAGCAAAACTCCTTTTCTCAGGTGAGATGTCTAGCAGGTACCAAGCCAATATCAAAGCTTCTTTAGAACAAATCATTCATGATGAAAAACACTGGCTGGAAGCGTTGGCAATCAAATGCAAAAGGGAGTGTGGCGTGTCGTGAAGTTATTTTGCTTACCGTACGCAGGTGGGGCAAGTACCGTATTCAGTACGTGGAAATCTTATATAGACCAGTCGATAGAAATTCATGCCCTTGAACTCCCTGGGCACGGGACAAGAATGACAGAGCCTGTACGGACCGATTTACAGCAGGTCGCAGATGATCTTTATGTACAGGCGTCCTCCTCCTTAAAAGAAGGAGAGCCTTTTGCCATTTTCGGTCATAGCATGGGAGCTGTCCTTGCGTATGAATTACAAAAAAGAATGAAAACAAGGTTAAACAAAGAGCCTGTCCATGTCTTTTATTCTGGGCGCTTTCCACCACATATTCCAGAAAAGAAAGTCTATCATCAACTGTCAGATTCCAAACTGAAAGAGGCGATCATTGCGATGGGAGGCGTTCCTGAGGAACTTGCCGATAACCATGCAGTGCTTGATTTTTTTCTGCCGATTTTAAGAGCAGACTTTCAGCTTTTGGAGACCTATCTGTGTGATGAAGTCGTTCCAGCTGCTTGTCCAATTTCTATTTTTTATGGTACACGTGATTTGCCTTCTGTGCTGTTCGATTTAGACGATTGGGATCAATATACTAGCGAAGATTGTGCGTTTTTTGAATTCGATGGAGATCACTTTTTTATTCATTCATTAACAAATGAAGTCGTAGAAAAAATCAATGTCATTTTAAAGCGAATTGGAGTGTTGGAGAAATGAACACGAAGCACGTAGGTGTGATTGGAGCAGGTGTGATGGGGGCTGATATGGCATTAGACCTTTCAGCAAATGGCTATCAAGTCACATTAGTTGATGTCACAGAAGAAAAACTAAATGAAGCGCTGGAAAAAATCAAGAAGACCTATCAACTGGTTCAATTTGTGAGAAAGAAGAAAATCTCATTGTCTTTAGAAGATGTATTGTCTCAAATCCAGCTGTCAACTTCACTTGAAGGCTTACATGACGCGCATATCGTCATTGAAAATGTGACGGAAGATTGGGAGATTAAAAGACCCATTTATGAAGAGCTGCGAGATATTTGTGCGAAAGAAACCATCTATTTTGTAAACACGAGCTGTATTTCGATTACAAAGGTAGGGTCCCTTATGCATCACCCTGAGAAGGTCATTGGGGCGCACTTTATGAACCCTGTTCCTCTTAAAGCGTTGGTTGAAGTGATTAGAGGAAAAGCAACTTCTGATGACACAGTTGAAACCGCAAAAGGTTTCTTGAAATCGTTTGATAAAACACCTGTTGTGGTGCATGATTTTCCGGGATTTGTTTCCAACCGTGTGCTTATGCTGACAATCAACGAAGCGATTTGGGCGGTGCAAGATCAAGTCGCCACACCAGCAGATGTCGATAAAATTTTCCGCGGGGGTTTCGGCCATAAAATGGGACCACTTGCGACAGGGGACTTAATTGGGCTTGATACGATTTTGAATTCATTGCTTGTTTTATACGAGAGCTACAAAGATCCGAAGTTCCGTCCATGTCCTCTACTTGTCAAAATGGTCGACGCAGGCGAGTACGGCAAAAAATCAGGTAAAGGCTTTTTCCAATATGACATGTGAGAGGAGAAAAACAAATGGCTAAGCAAATCAAGTGTGTTGTCTGGGATTTAGATCATACATTATGGGATGGAATTTTACTTGAATCAGATGAAGTGATGTTAAAGCCTTCGATGAAGGAAGTGCTAACAGAATTAGATGAGCGCGGTATCCTTCTTTCTATTGCAAGCCGGAATGATGAAGCAGCCGTGAGGGAAAAGCTCTCCGCCTTTGGGATCGAGCATTTCTTTCTCTATCCAGAGATTCATTGGAATGCCAAATCTAGTTCTTTAGAGAGAATCAGTGAGCGCCTAAATATTCATAAAGATACCATTCTCTTTATTGATGATCAGCCATTTGAAAGAGAAGAAGTGAAGGCTGTTCACCCAGAGATTACGTGCTGGGATGCAGTGGATTATATGTCATTACTCACTGATGATCGGCTGCGTCCAGTCTTTATCACAGAAGATGCCAGACGACGCAGAAGAATGTATTTAGAAGCGGACCAAAGGCAGCAGGAAGAAGAGAAATATGAAGGGCCGCCTGAGAAATTCTTGGCGTCTTTACATATGAAATTCGTAATTTCAGAAGCAGGAGAACAAGACCTCCAGCGAGCTGAAGAACTGACCGTCCGTACCAATCAATTAAATGCGAGCGGGAAAACCTATGATTATGAAGAACTTGATTTCTTCCGTCAATCAGATTCTCACTTGCTGCTTGTCTGTGAACTTGAAGATAAATTCGGTTCCTATGGAAAAATTGGACTCTCATTAATAGAAGAAACAGGCGACACCTGGCATGTCAAACTGCTGCTTATGTCTTGCCGCGTCATGTCTCGTGGTGTCGGGACCATTTTACTCACAACGATTTTGCAAGAAGCGAAAAAGCGAGGAAAGCGCCTTGTGGCTGACTTTAAACAAACCGACCGAAACCGCATGATGTATATCACATACAAGTTTGCGAATTTCAAAGAAATTGAGAAGGGGGAGGATGGCTATATCTTGTTTGAAAATGATTTAAGCATGATTCAGCCTTTCCCAGAATACGTAGATGTCAATATTGAATTAAATCAGAAAGATCCAGCCAAACAATAAAAAAGCGAAAAGCGAGGAGATTAAATCATGAACCTACACGAACAAGTAAGAGCCTATATCGAGCAAAACCTAGTGGTATTTGATGAGGAAATTGAGCTTGGAAATGATGATCATATTTTTGAACAAGGCTTTGTCAATTCTCTATTTGCGATGAAACTAGTGAACTATATCGAACATGATTTTCACTTCCAATTAGATAACGAAGACCTCGACATTGCTCATTTTAGTACGGTCAATCGCATTGTCGCCTTAATTGAGAGAAAACAACAGGGGGCCGCTCTTCATGAAAACAGCTGAACAAACGATCGATGCCATTGAAGAAATACGACAGTATTGCGATGAACATATCCGTCCTTTTGCCAATGAATTCGATGAGACGGAACATTTACCAGAGTCGCTCATTCGAGATATGGCGAAAAGAGGCTACTTGGCAGCAGGTATACCGTCTTCCTATCAAGGGCTGGGGCTTGATCCAATAGCATATGGACAGTTCACGGAACAAGTGGGAAAAGCTTGCTGTAATGTACGGACATTATTGACAGTGAATTCACTCGTAGGAGAAGCCATTCTTCGTTATGGAACAGAAGACCAAAAACAAGGCTGGCTTGTTGAATTAGCTAAAGGAGAAAAAATCGGTGCCTTTGCTTTGTCAGAGCCGAATATTGGTTCAGATGCCAATCATGTTGAAACAAGCTATCAAAAAGAAGGACAATCCTATGTATTAAATGGGAAGAAAAAGTGGATTTCCTTTGGTGCGATTGCAGATTTCTTTATTGTGATTGCAAGAGACGGTGAACAAGTCACGGCATTCCTTGTCGATCGAGATCAGCCGGGTGTAGAGATTGAGAGAATTACAGGAATGATGGCCAATCGAGCATCATATTTAGCGGAAATCACCCTCGATCATGTCCAGGTGCATGAAGACTGTGTCTTAGGACCAGTTGGGGGCGGATTTAACCACGTGGTGTCACTCGCATTAGACCATGGAAGATACAGTGTCGCTTGGGCAGGACTTGCCATTGCACAAGAAGCCGTTGATTCTCTTGTCACGTATTCACGTAAAAGAACACAGTTTAATGAAAAATTGTACAAGCATCAAATGATCAAAGGCATGATTGGAGATGCGGTTACCCAGCTCCATGCAGCGAGAGCCTTATGCCTAAAGGCTGGAGAAATGAGAGAAGCGAATCATCCTGATGCGATCACAGAAACATCCATTGCAAAATATTTCACCTCTAAAATCGCCGTTGACATTACAAATACAAATGTCCAAATCCATGGCGGAAGTGGATTTAGCCGGGAAAACTCAGCTTCAAGACTATATCGTGAAGCGAAGGTGCTTGAAATTATTGAAGGAACTTCGCAAATTCAGCAGCAGGTTATTGCTAACTATGGTTTACGCCATTATTTCGTGAAACATTCTTAGAGAGAAAGGAGATGATCCCATGGCTTTACAGCCGCAGAAGCTGGATAAACAGAACATTGAAAATATGTTAGGTATCACTACGATCCAAGAGGGACTGCTGTTTCATCATTTAATGGAACCGAACGGAACAGCTTATTTTGAACAACTGCTGATCGAAATAGACGGACCGATAGATCGAGACATTTTTGAACAATCATGGACGAATGTCACCAAACAGCATGAAATGCTTAGAACATTGTTCAGATGGCAGGAACTCGCAAGACCAGTACAAATTGTGCTGAAGCAGCACCAGCCAGACATTCGATATCGTGATTTGACACAAGCTAAGGAGCCTCTTTATGTGCTGAAAGAGGAGGTGACGGCACAGAACCGAGAAGAACGCTTTGATCTGCAGGAAGTCCCATTTCGCCTGACGTTATGTGAAGTGAATGATGAAGTCAGCTGGGTTCTCATTAGCTTCCATCACATTTTATTGGACGGATGGAGCCTTGGGATTGTATTAAGCGATTGGATGAGTGCATATGAGCGCTTATCGAATGGGGACAAACCTCTTCTTGAACAAAGACCGTCCTACCAATCATTTGTCAAATGGCAGCAGAAAAACCTTCAACAGACAGAAGCACAAGCCGACTATTGGAAAAATGTTTTCAATGGCTGGAGTTATGCAGAACTGCTTCCGAAGTCAAGCGGCGCATATGAAAATTCAGAAGTTTTTCATCAATATGAACATCAAGTGGATACTTCCATTGCGGAGAGCCTGAGCAAATTCACGAATCAATATGACGTGACGCTCGCATCTGTGATGTATACGCTGTGGGGAGTTTTGCTATCTAAGTATGCCAACCAAGATGATATTGTCTTTGGGACAACAGTATCAGGGAGAAATGCGGATGTCCCTCATATTGAAAAGATGACAGGGCTGTTCATTAACACATTGCCGCTGCGGGTCTCATTCGAACAAGAGCGGCCGATTCTTGAACAGATGCAGGAAGTGAGTCGTGAGATAGCTGTAAGAAATGAATATGAACATACACCGCTATCTGATTTAAAGAAATATGCAGGAATGACGGCAGAGCAATCGTTATTTGATTCAATCGTCGTCATTGAAAACTATCCACTAGATCAAATGCTCACGAAAAACGATCAGCCTATTCGTATTCGTGGATTTGAGATGACTGAGCAGACAGAATTCGATCTCACGCTTAGTGTCCAGGCGTTTGATGATCAGCTGCACTTTTCATTGGTGTATAACCCCGTCAGCTTTTCAGCTGAACAAATCGAAAAGTGGTGTCAGCATTTTCTTCATCTCCTGTCTGATGCCTGTGCTCATCCGCACAAATCTGCTGCTCAGCTACAGCTGCTATCAGAAGAAGAGAAAGAAAAGCAATTAGCGGTCTTCCGGCAGTATGGCGGGGCAACATCTAGCAATGAACCAACGGTGATTGACCTTTTTGAAGCACAAGTGGAACGAACGCCAGCGGCAGCCGCAGTTGAGTTTGGCGATACGACGGTTACATATGAACAACTCAATAAGAGAGTGAACCAGCTCGCACATTATTTACAAAACAAAGGAGTCAAACAGGAGCAGCGTGTCGGCATTTTAGCAGAGCATTCCATTGAAATGGTGATAGCATGCTTAGCGATCTTAAAAGCTGGCGGTGCATACGTACCGATTGATCCTGAATACCCGCAGGAACGAATAGAATATCTATTAGAAGACAGCGGAGTAGAATGGCTCTTAACTCATCCAATTAAAGGGCTCACCTATGCTTATCATGGAGAAAAAATTGATATCACACAGCCGGATCTATACACCGGACCATCAGACAACTTGGCAGAAGCCATCACCTCAGACCAAACAGCCTACTGCATTTATACATCAGGTACGACCGGAAGACCTAAAGGTGTACTCATTCATCATCTTGGCTTAGCCAACTATATTGATTGGGCGAAGCAAGTATATGTTCGAGGAGAAACAAGGCATTTTGCTTTGTATACTTCACTGTCCTTTGACCTGACGGTTACTTCTATTTTCACGCCGCTCATTTCAGGAAATACCATCATGATTTACCACCATGAAAACCGGCAGCTGCTTGTCGAAGACATCATAAAAGATAATCGCGTACATGTGATGAAACTGACACCATCTCATTTACAGTTTATTAAGCATTTGTCTTTCCCAGACAGCCAAATGAAATGTTTCATTTTAGGCGGAGAACAACTGGAAACATCTCTAGCGAAATCCATTCAGCAGTCCTTCCCGCAGCCAATTGAAATTGTGAATGAATATGGACCAACTGAAACGGTGGTTGGCTGCATGATTCATCGATATGACCAGGATTTTGATCAAGACGTGTATGTACCGATTGGAAAGCCTGCACAGCATACAGATATTCTTCTTTTTGACAGACATATGAATCTCATGCCGGAAGGAACCGTCGGTGAATTATATATTGGCGGGAAAGGTGTCGCAAAAGGGTATTTGAATCGACCGGAACTCACCGAAGAAAGGTTTGTTGATCACCCTTTCCAGCCAGGTGAAAAAATTTATAAAACAGGTGATGCAGCCCGCATTCTGCCTAATGGGCTCATTCAATTTTTAGGTCGAAATGATGATCAAGTGAAGCTGAGAGGCTATCGTATTGAAACAGGTGAAATTGAATTTTGGCTGAATGAACAGCCAGGTATGAAAGCAGCAGCTGTTGTTGTAAAGCCAGATGCTTCTGGTACACCATGTTTGGCCGCATATGTTGTCACGACAGCCAGACTTGATCAAGCTGCAATGAAACAAGCGTTGGCTGATCAGCTGCCGGATTATATGATCCCAACTCACTTTGTTCAATTGGATGATATGCCGCTGACTGCCAATGGCAAACTAGATAAACGGGCATTACCTGCTTTGAAACAGGCGCAGCAAACGAATAAGCAGGCGGGCGCTGCCCATCTTTCTGATACTGAGAAAGTCATTCAAGACATCTGGAAAAAAGTCCTCGGCTTAGATGAGGTAAGTGTTCATGACAAATTCTTTGACATTGGCGGGCATTCACTCAACTTAATCCACGTCAATCAACAGCTCGCTAAGCAATTGAATCAAAGCATTCCAATGGTCGAAATGTTCCGCCGTCCAACGATTAGAGAGCTTGCCGCATATTTAAGCGGCGATTCAGAGCAGGTAGCGGCAGACGCGCAGCCTGTGAAACAAAAGACAAGAAAAGCCAATGAGCCGATTGCCATTATTGGAATGGCTGGTAAATTCCCTGGTGCGAAAAATGTTGAGGCATTTTGGCGAAATTTGAAGAATGGAGAAGAATCAATTTCCTTCTTTTCCGATGAAGAACTGCTTGAAGCTGGTATTGACCGTCAGACCTTCGAACGACCCGATTATGTGAGGGCAAAAGGTGTGATTGATGGACCTGATTTATTTGATGCATCCTTCTTCGGTTATTCGCCAGGTCAGGCAGAAATGATGGATCCTCAAATACGTCTTCTCCATGAGTACGCCTATAAGGCGCTGGAAGATGCGGGGTATGTGCAAGAAGATTATACGGGTAAGGTCGGGTTGTTTACGGGGTCCACATCGAACTTCCAATGGATTCAGCGTTTTGCCTCTTCCCTTGATAGCAGTATGTCAGAGCTGTTTGAAGTGGGTTCACTCAATGATACGTACACCGTAAGTACAAGAATTGCCCATAAATTGAATTTGAAAGGACCGGCGCTTACGCTGCAAACCGCTTGTTCAACTTCTTTGGTCGCCTTGCATTTGGCCTGTCAATCCATTGCGGATGGTGATTCAGATGTAGCTCTTGCGGGAGGTGTGTCGATCCTGCACCCAGTGAAATCAGGCTACGTTTATCAGCAGAACATGGTGAAATCAAGTGATGGCCACTGCCGCGCCTTTGACGATCAAGCGGATGGAACTGTTGGCGGAGATGGTGTTGGTCTTGTTGCTTTAAAAGCACTTAGTGAAGCCATAGAAGATGGCGACCATATTTATGCGGTCATTAAGGGCTCTGCCATCAACAATGATGGTGATCAAAAGGTTGGTTTCAATGCTCCAAGCGTCGAAGGACAGACACGTGTCATTCAGGATGCTCTAAATCAAGCAGATGTTTCACCAGATACGATTGAATATGTGGAAACACATGGAACTGGAACATCACTTGGTGATCCGATTGAAATAGAGGCGCTCACAAAGGCTTTCGACACAGAGAAAAAACAATTTTGCCGTATTGGGTCTGTCAAAACCAATATTGGACATTTGGATGCAGCGGCAGGAGCAGCTGGCTTGATCAAAGCTGTGCTTTCGCTTCAGCATCACACATTTGTACCTAGTCTTCACTTCAAAAAAGCCAATGAAAACATTGCATTTGAGCATAGCCCTTTCTTTGTAAACACTGAGCTGACTGACTGGAAGCAGCCAGCTTCACATTTGCGGCGGGCTGGGGTGAGCTCATTTGGAATGGGTGGAACCAATGCACATGTCATATTAGAAGAAGCACCACAAAGAGATCGTCAGCAAATGCCTCGTTCTGCTGAGCTGCTTGTTCTTTCAGCAAAGAGCAAAACGAGCTTGGAACGAATGAAAGACAAACTCGTAAACCAAATAGAAAACACGCCTTCTATCAATTTGGCAGACGCAGCTTATACTCTGCAAACAGGAAGACAGTTCTTTGGTTTCCGTCAGGCATTTGTTGCGGCAAGCAGAGAAGATGCTTTGCGAGTATTAACAGAAAAGCAAGGCAAGGGCATTGGAAAGCTCATGCATTCGCATGTGGAGCAACAAAAGATTATTTTTATGTTTTCTGGACAAGGCAATCAATATCTCAATATGGGATTAGATTTGTACCGGGAAGAGCCTTACTTTAAGAAGCAAATGGATGCTTGTTTTCAAGCATATGAAGAAGCAACGGGGCGAAGTCTTGCCCGTATTCTTTACCCATTAGCGGCTGAAACAGACAAGGCGCGTGAAAAATTAGCAAGTACTCAATATGCACAGCCGGCCATTTTTGCCATTGAATATGCCTTATCCATGCTCTTCATTGAATGGGGCATTCGTCCTGATGCAATGATCGGCTATAGCTTTGGCGAATTAACGGCGGCCGCTATATCAGGGCTATTCAGCTTAAAGGACGCAATGTCCATGGTCGCCTATCGTGCGAATGCGATGCAATCGTCACCAGCTGGCGTCATGATGAGTGTTCCATTACCTGAGGCAGAGCTAAAACCGATGCTTCCAAATAATATTTCTCTCGCGGTTGTCAATGATTCATCATGTATCGTGTCAGGTCTAGAAGAGGCGATAAGTGAATTTGAACAAGAGCTGAAAAGCAACAGATTGATGTGTATGCGGTTAGGTGGAACCATTGCTGCCCACTCACATGTCATGAAGGAGGCAGCGGAGCAATTCGGAGAAAAATTAAAGCATATGAAAGCCAAAACACTTCGTATTCCATTTATTTCGAATTTGTCAGGAGATTGGATGACAGATACGAGTGCGAAAGATATGTCTTATTGGAAAAGGCATATGACCGATACAGTTCGCTTTGCTGAAGGCATCACAAATATTTTACAAGAGGACAATATTCAATTAATTGAGATTGGACCAGGACAAGATTTAAGCGTGATGGTCAACAGGTCATTGAACGGCCTGAATCAGCATGTATGTCATGTGCTCAGACATGCAAAACAAGATGTGACGGATACAGAATTTTTACTTGGGCAGATCGGACGTCTATGGACAAACGGATTATCCATTGATTGGAACAGGTTCCATCTAAACCGTCAGCCGCGGAAAATGCCGCTGCCAACGTATGCGTTTGATCAAACTTCCTATTGGTATGATGCAGCAGATCGTGTAAAGCACGAAAAACCAAAGCAGTCTGGACGAAAGCAGCAAATGGATGAATGGTTCTATACCCCTCATTGGGAAGCGGGTCTTTTACCTTGCGTGCCATCAGATGATTCGTCTGCCGGAGCCTTGCTTTTGTTTGCAGAGCCATCTGCTTTCGGAGAGAAGATTGCGGCTGAGCTCCTGACGAAACGGAACGAGTTCGTAGTGGTTCGTAAAGGAAATGAATTTACGAAGCATGACGAAAAAAGCTATACCATTCGGTCACATGAGCCATCTGATTATGAAAGGCTCATATCAAATCTGGCAGATGACGAAATCAACGTGTCAGAAGTTTGTCATCTATGGGGGCTTTCAGAACGACAGCCATCTCACACGGAAGAAGAATGGGTGAAGCAAACGCAGCAAGATGCTTATTACTCCTTGCTTTATATCGGCCAGGCATTGAAAAAATATGTTTTGGACCAAAAGGTATCGATTACCGTTCTTTCCTCATTGACGTATGCCGTTGGCGGGGAGCCTGAACTTTATCCTGAAAAAGCGATCCATCTAGGACCTGCCATGGTTATTTCACAAGAAACACCGAACTTGCGTTACCGCATTCTTGATATTGATCGCCCGGTGGAAAATGGGGTTCAAGAAAAGCGATTGCTGAAGCAAATAAGCGATGAGCTAGATCGAGCGTATGGACAGCTTCTCACGGTCTATCGACGAAATAAGCGATATGTGAAAAAGTATGCGAAAGGTTCAGTTCCCGAAACAGGACATGCTCATTTGGCTAAAAAAGATGGTGTCTACATTTTAATTGGCGGACTTGGGTTTATTGGATTGAATATCGCCCAGACTTTGGCCGAGCAAACGAAGGGAACCTTAATCTTAACGAGCAGGTCTGGACTCCCTGATAGAAGCAAGTGGCGAGAATGGCTGTCTACGCACGATGAACAGGATCCAACAAAGAAAAAAATACAAAAGGTAATGGCACTGGAAGAGACAGGCGCAGACGTTCTCATACAGAAAGTAGACGTTCGTCACAGGGAAGATATCCAGCAATTGATCAACACAGTGGATGCGTCATATGGACAGATCGACGGTGTGATCTATGCAGCTGGAGTGACAGGCGACCAATCTTTCCGGGTGATGGAGCAAACAGATGTCACATTTTCGGAGCCGCATTTTGAAGCGAAGATGAATGGCGTACTTCATCTTGATGCCGCCTTAGGTGATCGATCCCTTGATTTCTGTTTTGTACTGTCATCTTTGTCACCGATCTTGGGCGGACTCGGTTTTACAGCCTATACAGCTGTGAATCATTTCATCGATGCGTACGTGTATGAACGCAATCTACGTTCAGAAACACAGTGGTCTGTCATTAGCTTTGACGGCTGGGAATTTGAGCAGGGGAAGCAGCTCGATCTTCCAATCGGAGATGATGTCACCGAAACGTTAATTACAGAAAAAGAAGGAAGAATGATCTTTGAACGATTGCTTTCACTGGATCACGTGGAACAAATGGTTATTTCGACAACATCTTTACATGATCGTATTCACAGATATGTAGACCGTTTATCCCGTGAGGAAGAGAGCGGCGGAGAGCATGTACAAGATGGAAACTTGTATTCTCGGCCAGCGCTTTCAACGAATTATGCGGCACCTGAAACAGAGCTGGAGAAGGAATTAAGTCAACATTGGCAAGCATTCTTTAAGATTGATGACATTGGCATAGATGATCATTTCTTTGAAATGGGTGGAGATTCTCTTAAGGCGATTACCTTCATTGGCATCATTCATCGTGCATTTAGTGTAGAGCTGACACTGCCACAATTTTTCCAAATACCTACGATACGATTAATGGCAGCATATATCGACCAAGCAGATACTGCTGCTTATCATGCGATTGAAAAAGCCGAAGTGAAGGAGCATTATCCTCTGTCGTCTGCGCAAAAACGGTTGTATCTCATGCAGCAAATGGATGTAAACAGCACAGGATACAACGAGTTTAAAGCGGGACGAATCAAAGGAAAACTCGATATCAGCAGGTTGGAATGGGCATTTCAGCAGCTCATTAAGAGACACGAAAGTTTGCGGACAGCGTTTGTACTAGAGAATGGCGTCCCTTATCAAAAGATTGAAGAAGAGGTACCATTTGCAGTCACATTGTTTGACCTCACAAAAGGATCGACACAAGGATCTGAGGAAGATCAAAAACAAGTGATTGAACAATTTTTGACTGCCTTTACGTTAAGTGAGGCTCCATTGATGAGAGTCGGTGTGATGAAGCTGGCAAAAGAGGAATTCGTGCTCATGCTGGACATGCACCACATTATCTCAGACGGTCTTTCTCAAGATATTTTGGTCAACGACTTTATGCAGTTATATGACGGCAGGACGCTTGAGCCTCTCGCTCTGCAATATAAAGATTTTTCAGAATGGCAAAATGACATGCTTGCGTCTGAAGCACTGAAAGAATCGAGTGATTACTGGAAAAACCGGTTAGAGGGTGCCCCGCTACTTGATCTGCCAACAGATTTCGATCGGCCAGAGGTGAGACAATTCCGCGGTGGGCATTATACGTTCCGTATAGAAGAAGCAGAGCTGAACGCGTTTAAGCAAATTATTTTAAAAGAAGACGCCACTCTGTTTATGGGTCTGTTAAGTGTGTATCAGATTTTGCTTCATAAATTAAGCGGACAATCAGATATCACGGTCGGGGTTCCGGTAGCAGGCAGAAAACAAGAGGAGCTGCAGCAAGTCATCGGTATCTTTGTCAATATGCTGCCACTTCGTTTATATCCTAAAGCAGAGCTGACGTACCAGCAATTCCTTCAGGATGTGAAGGCACATGTCATCGGTGATTTCGGACATCAAGAATATCAATATGAACAAATGGTTCAAGACCTCCAGTTAAGCCGGAGTGTCAGCCGGAATCTATTGTTTGATGCTGTGTTCGCTTTGCAAAATATGAATCAGCCAGAACTGAAGGTAGGCGGTTTAACCTTTAGTGATTATCCGTATGAGACAGGAACGTCGCGCTTTGATTTACTCTGGATTGCGTATGAGCAGGAAGACGGTCTTTCTTCAACGATTGAATATAATACTGAGCTTTTCAGTGAGGAAACCATTCAGCGGATTGCAGGCTTGCTGAAAGACATCATGCGGGCTGTTTCAGCAGATGCGATGAGAATAGAAGAGATCGAACTGACTTCTTCATTCAAGCAATTAGACGACGTATCTCTTTTCGAATTAGATGACTTAAAAATATAAGTAAAGAGGTGAATGGAAGAGTGATTGAACATGATGATTTTCAACTGAAAGCAGCGGCGAAGGAAAGGGCGTTAGAAAGAGTCTACTGGACATCTGTCTTATCAGGTGTACAACTGGATGGCCGGATCCCTCATACGGTTTCACAAGCCCATTCTGCTGCAATGAACCGATCGCTTCATTCGTCCTTCCCTGTGGCTATGAACCATTCGTTAAAGCAATTATGTGGAGATTCTGATTTGCGCCTGTTTATCGTGCTGACCACAGCTGCTTTTGGCTTGCTTCAACGTTATAGCGGAAAAACTGAGTTGATGGTGACTGTTCCTACAATGGAACAGTCTGCCAATCAATCAGCCATTAATCATATGCTGCCGCTTAAGGCAGAGATTGAGCCTCATATGAGCTTTAGCGCAGGGCTAGAGGCAGTGAAACAATCGTTTCAGGAGGCAGTGCGTCATCAAAACTATCCTGTTCATATTTTAATGGATGAGCTTTGGCATTCAGTAGGAGAAGACAAGAGGCGTGTCAATCTGGCATGTGCGTTTGAGACATTGCATGGGCATGCTGACCGAGAGCAGCTGCATGCAGATGTGCTCATTGTTTGGAAGAAAGAACAAGATCACCTTCATGCTGAAGTTCACTGGGATGCTTCCATTTATGACGATCAAATGATGGAGCAGTTCTCCAGACATTTCATGACACTCACAGAGCAATGTCTCAAAACGCCTGAACAAGCGATGAGCACACACTCATTTTTATCTGATATGGAGAAAAGTCAGCTGTTTGATTCGTTTCAAGGAGAGTCGCTCGCTTATCCAGTGGATCGTGATATTGTGTCGTTATTTCAAGAACAAGTCCAATTGCATCCAGCACGAACGGCCGTTATGTTTGGCACAACCTCCTATACATATGAAGAGGTTGATGATTTATCGGATCGCATTGCGCTTAGACTGTCTCAAAGTGAGATGACACGTGAGACTCCAGTTGGTCTCAGAATGAACCGGTCTGCTGAACTGGTCATTGCCATTCTTGGCATCTTAAAGGCTGGCTATGCTTATTTACCGATTGATGTCCATCTGCCGATCGAAAGAATTCGGTATATGCTCAAAAACAGCGGCGCTGCAGCTATTGTCTCGGATGCAGACGGACATGAAGAGTTGGATGTCGAGGTTCATGTTATTCAAGACATGCTTCAAGAATCGCCAATAAAAGAGAATCTGACTTGGTCTATTTCGCCTTCGGATATGGCGTATGTCCTGTATACATCAGGAACGACAGGGCATCCAAAAGGGGTCGTTATTGAACATCGTCATGTCATTAATTTGGTATATGGAATGAAAACGCGCTTTTTTGATCTGCTCCCTGATCCTTTGCAAGTAGGGATGCTGGCTTCACACATTTTTGATGCGTCTGTTCAAACATTGTTCCCGGCATTGCTCCTCGGGCATACGCTGCATATTGCCAAAGATGAAGTCCGTATGGATGGGCATGCGTTATGGTCGTTTTACCAAGAAAACCACATTCAGCTGTCAGATGTGACCCCTTCTCACTTAAAGCTGATGAACAAGGCAGCAGCGCAATCGAAACAAGACCTGCCTGCTTTGAACATGCTGCTGGTGGGCGGAGAGGTGTTCACAAAAGAGCTGATGGATCAATTTTTACAGCATGTATCAGGTGAAAAACCGATCATGATTAATGCGTATGGGCCGACTGAATGTACGGTTCAGTCATCATCCTTTTTGATTCCCCATGACTGGGACGAGCAGGTCATTCCTATTGGGAAGCCGATGCCGAATGAGCATATTTTCATATGTGACGCGCAAGGGGAGCCAGTTCCGATTGGCGTCTTTGGCGAACTATATATAGCAGGCGATGGTGTAGGTCGTGGATACATCAATCACCCTGATCTGAGCAAGGAGAAATTTATCAAAAAACCAGAGCTGAGCAGCGGGATGTTATACGGTACGGGAGACCTTGCAAGATGGCGGTTTGATGGGTTGATAGAATTTGCTAAAAGAAACGATGGCCAAGTGAAAATCAGAGGATATCGAATTGAGCTCGAGGAGATCCGCAGAGCCATTCTTGA
The DNA here is from genome assembly GCF_038002985.1 of Bacillus sp. FSL R5-0431. Taxonomy (NCBI): domain Bacteria; kingdom Bacillati; phylum Bacillota; class Bacilli; order Caryophanales; family Bacillaceae; genus Bacillus; species Bacillus sp. FSL R5-0431. The sequence continues at coordinate 658,183 of NZ_JBBOOG010000001.1, forward strand.
TGACCCGCATATGCAAGGACTGATTCAAGATGTCATTGTCATTCCTAAGGAAACGAAGGATCAGGACCAATACATTTGCGCATATATGATGGCAAAACAAGCGATAGATCAGCGTGCGCTTCGTCAGTCTTTAAGTGAAAGGTTACCAGGTTATATGGTGCCGAGGCATGTCATTCAAACAGAACAATTTCCTTTGAATCTATCAGGGAAATTGGATATCCAAGCACTGCCGAATCCAGAAGATCAAGTGGCAGGCAATCAAGAGCCGTTGACCATTCAAGCACATAATGAAACAGAGCAGAAGCTTGTTCGCATTTTCGCATCTATTTTACAAGTCCCTGCTGCGCAGATTCGTATAGATGAACCGTTTTTCGATTTAGGCGGGAACTCTTTTAATATCGTTGAGCTGTCCAATAAAGTGAAAGAGGAATTTCAGCAGGAGCTGACAGTGATGGAGCTGTTCCAATATACAACTGTTTCGCAAATAGCCGCTCAATTGAGAAACAAAGTCTCAGGGCAAGAGAAACAGATCGAAAATGATGGAGAAAATGAAGCGGATGACTTAGAAAGTGCCGCTCAACTGTTAGGCGGGATGATAGATGAGTAAGTTCACAGGATTAGAGGTTGCAGTGGTTGGGATGGCCTGCCGTTTTCCGGGAGCAAAGAATATTCATCACTTTTGGGACAACCTTGCAAATGGAAGAGAGTCCATTACGTTCTTTTCGAAGGAAGAGCTGCTTGAGGCAGGGGTTGAGAAAGAAGCATTAGACCATGAGCAATATGTACGTGCTAAAGGAGCAGTCGATCAGCATGATCACTTTGATGCAGATTTCTTTGGTTATTCACAGCGTGAAGCAGAAGTAATGGACCCGCAAATCCGCATGTTTCATGAGGTGGCATGGGAATCCCTTGAAGATGCAGGCTATAACCCTGAAACCTATCAGGAACCGATTGGTTTATTTGGAGCTGCTTCTGCTAATTTATATTGGCAAGCTGCTTCCATGCTGATGAGAACGAATCACTCATCTGAACAATTTGCGGCTGTTCAGTTAACAGATAAAGATTTCATGAACACAAAGGTATCCTACAAATTGAATTTGAAGGGACCGAGCGTAGCTGTTGATACAGCTTGTTCCTCCTCTTTGACTGCCATTCATATGGCGGCGCGCGCCCTGATTACCGGAGAATGTAAAATGGCACTCGCAGGCGGCGTCACCATTACGACCCCTCACAAAAAAGGATACATGTATCAAGAGGGCATGATCATGTCGCCAGATGGGCACTGCCGGGCTTTTGATGAACAGGCAGAAGGAACCGTTGGCGGCGAGGGCTGCGGTGTTGTTGTGCTCAAATCATTAAAGCAGGCACTAAAGGATAAGGACCATATCTATGGCGTGATCAAAGGTTCAGCCTATAACAATGACGGCGGGCGGAAGGTTGGCTACACGGCACCAAGTATAGAAGGACAAAGCGAAGTCATTAAAAAGGCACTCAACATCAGTCGTGTAGAAGCTGAGAGTATATCTTATATTGAAGCACATGGCACAGGTACGACTCTTGGAGATCCAGTTGAAATTGAGTCACTAAAGCAAGCCTTTCAAACGGATAAAAAACAGTTTTGTGCGATTGGGTCTGTGAAAACCAATATTGGTCATCTTGACTCAGCCGCAGGGATTGCAGGTTTTATCAAGACAACGCTTAGTCTGTACCATCAGATGCTGCCGCCTAGCCTTCATTATAAAAAACCGAATCCGAAAATTGATTTTGAATCAAGCCCATTTTATGTAAATACAACACCTGTACCATGGACGAAATCAGAGCAGCCGCTGCGTGCCGGGGTCAGTTCATTTGGAGTCGGCGGAACGAATGTACATCTGATCATGGAAGAGGCACCCGCCGCCGACAAACCGTCAGTAGAAAGAGATCATGAGCTAATGGTGATTTCGGCAAGATCGAAGCAGGCGGTTCAAAAGTCTGCTGAACAAATGACATCTTATTTAAAAGAACATAAGCATGTCACACTATCCGATGCTGCATTTACCCTGCAAGAGGGACGAAAGCATTTTCCTTATCGACAAGCTTTTCTTGCAGGTCCGGGCCGCACATTCCAGTCAGCCGGCCAGCCGCAAAAGGCCTTTCAACAGCCTGCGGTCGTTTGGATGTTTTCTGGTCAAGGTGCTCAGTATGTGAATATGGGCAAGGATTTATATGAGAAAGACCCTGAATTTAAAGAAACGCTTCAGAAATGTTTTGCCATTATTTTATCGTTATCAGGTGTTGAGATCGAGAACGTGTTATATCCAACAACCGAAGAAGAGTTCATAAAAGCAGAACAACTCATGCAGCAAACATCATATACACAAATCATCTTGTTTAGTTTTGAGTATGCGCTCGCATCGAAGCTGATGGGACTAGGCATACGTCCGCATTATTTCATTGGTCATAGTATTGGAGAAATCACGGCTGCCTGCGTGGCCGGTATGATCAACCTTGAAGATGCCATCCGGATCGTTTTAAAAAGAGGCAGTTTGATGCAAAAAATGCCTCCAGGTGAAATGGCCGGTGTGTCACTCCCTGCCGATGAGATTGAACATGATCTTCCAGAAGGTGTCGAGCTTTCTGCAGTGAATAGCTCACAATTATCTGTTGTTTCCGGTCCTTCAGAACGGTTACAGATTTATCTCGAACAAGCTGAAAAAAGAGGAGCTTCTGTCCAAAAGCTGAAAACCTCTCACGCCTTTCATACGAGTATGATGGATGAAGCGTCCGAACAGTTTAAGAACGTTCTCTCGGAGATCACCTACCAGCAGGGCGAGATTCCGATCCTTTCGAATGTGACAGGGAGCTGGTTAACAAATGAACAAGCCGCATCACCTGATTACTGGGCATCTCATATCAGGCAGCCTGTTTTATTTAGTCAAGGAGTAGAGACGTTACTTGGACTTGGAGAAGTGGTTTTCATTGAAGTGGGGCCAGGTCATACGTTAACTCAATTTGTGAGACGACATGATGACTATGATGTGAACAAAGCAGCGGCTGTTTCATTGGTGAGACATCCAAAAGAACAAGCTGCTGATGATGAATATATGAAAAAGGCTATAGGGAAGCTGTGGAGTTTTGGAGTGGAACCGAATTGGAGCGCTGTCAGAAAAGAAAAGGCCCCATATCGAGTGTCACTGCCAACATATCCATTCGAGCATCAAATATTCCCCTCTCCGCAGTTTAAAGCGGATCAGCTGATGACCGCTTTAGCGCCATCAGAAAAGGGGGAGAAACTCTCAGCTGATTTTCAAGACTGGTTTTACATTCCGGTATGGGAGCGCTCTGCACCTGTACTAAAAGAGCAGCATCATCAAGGGAAGCGTATCTTGGTTTTTGAGAAAAATGGTCATATTGGCGCTTATTTGAAAGAACGGCATGCAGAGGTTGTCAGCGTCTGTCAAAGTGATCATACGATCAAAGAAAATGACCAGTTGATGAAGGCTGACGTTCATATGCTGTCACATTTAGAGTGGGTGATGGCTGAACTGCAGCAATCTGAATTTATACCGGAAGAGATCATCTGGATGCATGATGAACTAACAGAAGATACCGATGATCAGCCAAACTACTTATCTGTGCTCGATCTCGTCAGGCTGATCAGCCAGTATCATAACACAGCCATCCGTCTTCATCTTGTGACAAACCAAGCGCATGATGTAATCGGGATGGAGAAGGTCAATCCTCTTCAAGCAACATGTACTGGGCTGGCTCTGACCATTCCTCAAGAATATCAGCATATTGCGTGTCAGCACATTGATTTATGTCAGGAAACAAAGGCGGACTGGCCGCTATTTCTTTCATACGAGGTTGCAATGCACGATCAAGATGCGGTCGTGGCGTATCGCGTGAACAGCAGGTGGATTCGAAAGGCTTCAAGCACCCCTTTAAACAAAGAGGAATCGTCCAAGCAGCCTTTCAGGACTCATGGCGTTTACCTCATGACCGGCGGTATGGGGGGCATTGGCTTCACATTAGCTAAACATTTAGCAGAAACGTATCAAGCGAAACTTGTGTTCATGAGCCGATTACAAATACGTAAACGCTCTGCATGGCATGAGCTGCGTGATGCAGATGGGAAAGAAGCTGAGACCGTGAAAAAGCTGATGACTCTTGAAGAGTTAGGAGCTGATGTACAAGTTGTACACGGTGATGTGTCAGATCAAGATGCTGTGCAGAAAGCGGTCCAGCTGGCTCATACGTCATTTGGTGATTTACATGGTGTCATTCATGCGGCAGGAGAGGCAGATGGGAAGATCATCCAAGCAAGAACAGCAGACGATGAAATTCGCATGTGTCAGGCAAAAATCAACGGGACCTATGTGCTGGATGAAGCACTCAAGGATGAAACGCTCGACTTCTTTTTACTTTGTTCATCCCTAGTGTCCTTTCTTGGAGCGGCTGGACAAGTGGCTTATGCGGCTTCCAATGCTTTTATGGACAGCTTTGCTCATGCGAAGAGGCAGGAAGGAAAGCCAGTGATTTCTTTAAACTGGGATCGGTGGGAAAAAGTCGGTATGGCACACGACTCAGCATTAGCGGCCAAAGTCAATGACATGATGGCGCTTGAGGAGCAGGCGGGAATTTTTCCAGAACAAGGGATAAAGGCCTTTCAGGAAGTGCTGCGTCTAGATTATCCGCAAATTCTTGTTTCTGTTCGAGACATGGGTGAGAGAATGAAACATCGATTAACACCTATGCAGCAGGAAGAAGAGCCGTCTCAAGAAATATCGCAGATCATAGATGATCGTCTAGAAGCATCATTGAGTGATGTACTCAGCTCCTTTTTTCATCATGAACCGGATGTGAATGAGAACTTCTTTGAAATGGGTGCGACATCCCTTGATTTGCTGCAGATGAGCGGTCATATCAAATCAATTTATGGCATAGAGGTTCCGGTGGTCATGATGTATAGCCATCCGACGATCGCGTCATTGGCTGCAGAACTGAAGAAGATACATGGAGTAAAGGAAGAAAAGCAAGCTGTCACTGAATCATCTAATCTCCGTAAACAGGCGATGGCAGATGGGAAAAACCGCCGTAAACAGAGATTAAAACGAAAATAGATGGGAGAAATGCAGCGTATGTCTGATCAAGAGCAATGGACCGAATCTGGACTTGAAATTGCAGTTGTAGGATTAGCAGGTACGTTTCCCGGAGCACCGAATGTGCAAACGTTTTGGGAAAATGTATCGCAAGGGAAAGAATCCGTTACGTTTTTCACTGATGAAGAATTAAAGGCAGCGGGTGTAGATGAGACGCTGCTAAAGCGTTCTGATTATGTGAAGGCAAAGCCATTTTTACAGAATGCATCATCATTTGATGCAGACTTTTTTGGCTACTCTCCGCGAGAGGCATCCATTATGGACCCGCAAATTCGATTGATGCATGAATGCACATGGCATGCGCTAGAGGACGCAGGCTATGAGCCTGAGCAATACGAAGGTTTAATTGGTCTTTATGCCGGGGCATCTAGCAATCTATCGTGGATGGGGCAGCATATGTCGTCACTTGAAAAGAACGAAGATGTATTTCAAATCATGCATCTCAATGACCCGTCCTTTGCTTCTCGGATTGCTTATAAATTAAATCTAAAAGGTCCAAGCGTATCGGTACAAACGGCTTGCTCCACGTCGCTTGTTGCTATTCATATGGCCTGTCAAGGATTAATCGGAGGTGAATGCGACCTTGCGTTAGCAGGAGGTGTCACACTCCATCAGCCGCAAATCACAGGCTATCAATACCAAGAAGGAATGATTTATTCTCCTGATGGCCATTGCCGTCCGTTTGATGAAAAAGCAAAAGGAACCATTTTTGGTGAGGGTGCAGGCGTGGTTGCGCTAAAACGATTGAAAGATGCGATAGAAGACGGAGATTTTATTTATGCCGTCGTAAAAGGATCTGCAACGAACAATGATGGAAGCAATAAAGTCGGCTATACAGCCCCAAGTGTGAGTGGACAGGCAAGTGTCATTGAATCTGCGTTAGAAATGGCTGAGACAGAACCAGAGACGATTTCTTATATCGAAGCACATGGAACGGGTACGCCTGTTGGAGATCCGATTGAGATTGAGGCGCTTACTCGTGCTTTTCAAACAGATCAACAAGGCTATTGCCGGATTGGATCAGTCAAAGCCAATATTGGGCATTTAGATGCCGCAAGCGGCGTGGCTGGTTTTATCAAAACAGTCATGATGCTGCATCATCGTCAATTTGCCCCGATGCCGCACTTTGACAAGCCGAATCACCGTATTCCGTTTGAGCAAACGCCATTTTATGTTGGGACAGACAAAGAGGAGTGGAAGTCGTCTCATTTGCCAAGGAGAGCTGGAGTCAGTGCCTTTGGTATAGGGGGAGCAAATGCTCATGTCATCTTAGAAGAGGCGAAGCCAAGAAAAACAAACGGCACGGACTCGTCCAAAGAATTAATTGTGCTTTCAGCTAGATCAACGCATGATATGAAGAACATGACAAAAAACTTGAAGGAATATGTCTCCTCACATCATGAACTCTCACTTGGCCAAGCAGCTTACACCTTACAAAGTGGAAGAAAAGCCTTCAAATATCGAAAAACGTTTGTCTGTTCGTCGCGGGATGAATTATTAGAGCAACTGCAAGTGCTAAATGAAGATACAGCAGGCAGAGAAAGTCTTCTTTATAAACGGATAAGCATGAGGCTGACGGGGTATCATGAGTCAGGTTTACGTGATTACATCAAGCTGTATGAGAAAGATCATTCTTTCAAAACAGAAGTGGATCGATTAATGAGCCTCGTCCAATCTGCGGTACCTATCAAAAAAGACGAGCTGTTCCATTCCAAACAAAGCAGACAATCAGAAGTGGCTATGCTGATCATGACATCGGCTTTTGCCAACGAGCTAAGGTCACTCGGAATTGAACCAGATGGTTGGATTGGAGAAGGCAGCGGAGTCTGGACAGCTTTATATGCAGCAGGCGGGCTTGAGCTAAAAGATGCGGCATCTATTGTGTACCATCTTCATGACATCGAGACGGTTAATCAAAGGCTGGCTTCCCTGTCTCAGAGGACACTCCAACAGCCTGTTTACTTGCAGCAAACCGGGGAGGAACTAACCACTTTCCATCCATCGTCTGCAAAGCGTTTTCTTGATATGGATCAGTCTGTAAAACCGCCTTTGATTGAGCAAGAATCAACAGCCTTGATCATTGATCTTTCAATAAAACAAAGCATTGTGGTTGAAAAGGGAGCAGAAAAATCAACCGAATCACTTGATGGAGACATTCTTCAAATCGCCGGTGTTCTTTGTGAAATGGGGGTCGGCTTATCCTTTCCTTTAACAGAGGAGAAGAACAGGCAGCGCATTCCGCTACCTGGGTATCCATTTCATAAAACCGATTTTTCTGCACAAACAAATACGATGGCAGCCATTGAGCCACAAAAGCCGCAGGATGTAAAGCGTGTTTTTACTTCGCTCGCTTCTTTACAAAAAGATATTCACGACATTGTTCAAACTCATTTTGGGTTTGATCAAATGGATGATGAATCGCCATTTTTTGAATTTGGTGCGACATCACTTGATATATCTCAGCTTGCAGCGAAAATATCTGAGCGAATGGATCAACAAATTGACACTGTTCAATTGTATCGGTTTGCTACAGTGGCAAGCCTTGCTGAATATTTGTTTGAAGAACAGATGGAACGAGATCAAACACCTGCTTCTCTCCCAGTAAAGAACACGTCCCAGGAGCATACGGATATTGCGATTGTCGGAATGGCAGGAAGGTTCCCAGGGGCTTCGTCGCTAGAAGACTTTTGGCAGCGTCTTGTGAATGGCGAGGAAATGATTCACTTTTTCACAGAAGAAGAACTCAAGAAAGCAGGGCTGGATGCGTCTGTTTATCAGCATCCGAATTTCATTGGAGCAAAAGGCCGTTTACAAGAGATCGAAGGCTTTGATGCAGACTTCTTCAACTATTCTGCTAGAGAGGCAGAGCTCATGGATCCGCAGTTCAGGCTCTTGCATGAATGTGCTTGGGAAGCGCTGGAGGATGCTGGCTGTGACCCTGATCGAATGGCAGGGAAAATTGGTGTTTATACAGGAACGAGTCCAAATCATGAGTGGCTGACGCGCTTTGCACATCAAATGGAAGCAACTGAGCAATTCAGCGCAATGCTGTTAAATGATCGTGAATTCTTTAGTACGCAGCTTTCTTATAAATTGAATTTACACGGGCCTAGCGTGACCATGCAGACAGCTTGTTCGACCTCACTTGTCAACATTGGCATGGCCTGTCAAGCTTTATTGAATCAAGAATGTGATGCAGCACTGGCTGGCGGTGTGACGGTCAGTTCTCCAGAAAATATCGGCTACATCTATCAAGATGGGATGATTCAATCAAAAGATGGACATTGCCGTCCGTTTGACCAAGAGGCGAGCGGAACCATTTTCGGAGATGGAGCGGGGATTGTTCTGCTAAAACGTTATGAAGATGCGATGAGAGACGGCAACCCGATTCATGCGGTCATCAAAGGGGTTGGTGTGAACAATGATGGCAGCCGAAAAGCTGGTTTTACCGCTCCAAGTGTGGAAGGACAGGCAGAGGTTTTAAAAGAAACGTATGAAAAATCAGGTATCGATCCCGCATCCATTGGTTATGTAGAAGCACATGGTACGGGGACAAAAATGGGAGATCCAATTGAGGTATCTGCCCTTAGTCAAGTGTTCAAAGGGACAGATCCGCTGAAGATTCCGATCGGTTCTGTGAAAAGTAATGTCGGCCACTTAAATAGTGCGGCAGGGATTGCAGGTCTGTTTAAAGCCATTTTGGCCCTCCAGCATAAAACGATCCCGCCAACCATTCATTATGAATCACCCAATCAGGAGATCCCTTTCAAAGATACACCGTTTTATGTGAATCAAAAGGCGTTGTATTGGAAGGAAGCAGATGGCCCGAGAAGAGCGGGGGTTAGCTCTTTCGGTATCGGTGGAACGAACGCCCATATGATCATAGAAGAGGGCATACAGACGAAGCAAAAACCAGCTTCTAACCAAAAGCAGCTGCTCGTCTTATCTGCAAAAACAGATACTGCTTTAGCGAAAATGACAGAGCGATTAAAGCAGTATGTGATCCAGCACCCTCAAGTTCCGCTTGAAGATATTGCTTATACATTGCGGTATGGCAGAAAGCAATTTCCATACCGAAAAGCCATCGTGCTCGCGTCTGCTGATGAATGGATGCAGCAGGAACAGCTTGAAACGAGTGTGTTCCGAAGCAAAAAATGGCGTAAAGCGACCTTTATGTTTTCGGGTCAAGGCGCTCAGTATGCTGGTATGATGCGCGGATTATACGATGCAGAGCCAGTGTTCAAATGGGAAGTAGATAGATGCTTTAAATATGTAATGGAAACGGAGCAAGTTGATTTAAAGGGCATTGTTTTTTCCAAGAATGAAACGAACGAAGACATCACAAAAACGTCAAATGCTCAGCCGCTTCTCTTTATATTTGAGTATGCATTAGCCAAATTGCTTCAGCATAGCGGTGTTGAGCCAGAATCAATGATTGGACACAGTATCGGCGAATACGTTGCCGCTTGCTTGTCAGGGGTCTTTTCTCTGGAGTCTGCATTAACACTCGTGATGGCAAGAGGAAGATTGATGCAAGACATGGAAAAAGGCGCCATGCTTAGTGTGCAATTACCCGAGGCAGAGCTGACTTCGATGATTGATGAATCGCTTTCTGTTGCTGCTGTCAATGCAAAAGACCTTTGTGTCGTTTCTGGAAGAGAAGAGCATATCACTGCATTTGAAAAGAAACTGCAAGACAAAGGAATTGTCACAAGACAGCTCCATACTTCTCATGCCTTTCATTCCTATATGATGGAGCCGATGCTTGAGGCGTTTCAACAATTCGTAGAGAAAGTAGAATTGCATGAGCCGACGATTCCGTTTATATCGAATGTGACAGGCACCTGGGCAACAAGTGAAGAGGTGATGACAGCATCTTATTGGACGAGCCACCTGCGTGGAACCGTTCGTTTTCATGAAGGTCTATCTCAGCTGTTAACCGATGAAGTACGAGCGCTCATTGAAGTTGGACCTGGAAACAGCTTGACGGCATTAGCGAAACGTCATGATAACAAAGAGTCTCATCATGATGTTCTGAATATGGTGAGGCATGCAAGAGAACAAGCGGATGACCATGCATATTTCTTAAAAAGAATAGGAGAGCTATGGGCAGGCGGCTACGAGGTCAAAGCGCAGCAACATCCAACTCAAGAGGAACGTCAGCTCGTATCGCTGCCGACCTATCCATTCGAGCGGAAACGATATTGGATTGAAGCAGGAAAGCCGGTTTCTCCGCAGCTATCCGCTCCTAAGGAAACGAAGAAGAAAGAGATGGAAGAATGGTTCTACCTGCCTTCATGGGAGCAGCAGCCGCTAAATCCTGTTTTCGAAAAAGAAACAGAAGAACAAACGTGGCTCATTTTCAGGGAACAGGATGCTTTTCATGAACTGTTTACCCATTCATTTAAGCAACAAGGTATCAAGGTCATTTCTGTCACAAAGGGTGAAGCTTATCAAGAGCAAGAGCAGTCGTTTACGATCAATCCGGCAGAAGGCCAGCACTACCGTAACATGCTAGATTCATTGTCTAATAGAGGTGTCAATATCCATCGGATTCTGCATTTATGGGAAGCTGCGAAAGAAGATGACAACTCGAATCGTCAATCCGCTTTTCAGGCGCACATTGAAAAAGGCTATTACAGCTTAATTTTCTTATCTCAAGCGATTGCTTCCCAAAAAAATATTCGAGAATGCCGTCTGTTTACGATCACTAGCGGAATTCAGCCAGTCACAGGCAATGAGACGATATGTGCAGAGAAAAGTGCAATGCTTGGACCGTGTAAAGTGATTTCACAGGAATACCATCATATCAAATGCTGGAATATTGATGTGGAAGATGTGCCAGACGTGATGTCTTGGAAGGAACAAGCGCTTGTCGATCTCATTGTGCAGGAAATCATGCAGCCTGGAAAGGATCAGCTTGTGGCGTATCGTAATCGTCAACGCTGGGTGCAGAGCTACAAACGTTTGCCGCTGCAAAAAGAAGATGGTCTTCCGAAGATGATCAGGCAAAATGGTGTGTATCTGATCACAGGAGGTTTAGGCGGCATCGGATTTGTTCTATCAAAGATGCTGGCGAAGGAAGGAAACGTACATCTTTATTTAACTGGAAGAACGGCATTGCCGCCGAGAGATGAATGGGCGTCATACGTTCACCAAGTAAATGCCGATGAAGCGCAGCGCACGAGAATTGAGAAGGTGCTTGAGCTCGAACGATTAGGTGCAACAGTAGAAGCGGTGCAGGCGAATGCAGGAGATCTGGATCAGATGAAACGTGTTTTTGAGACCATTCGCAAAAAGCATGGCGGCGTTCATGGTGTATTCCATGCAGCCGGATTACCAGGAAGTACATCCTTCCGTGCAATCAAAGATATCCCTTCTACACTGGCGAAGGGAGAGGATCAATTCCAATCAAAGGTGAAAGGGCTCGATGTACTAGAGCAGCTGCTGGAACAAGAACAAGCAGACTTTTGTCTTCTCTTTTCTTCCATTAGTGCATTGCTTGGGGGCTTAGGATTCTCTGCTTACTCAGCGGCTAACTTATATATGGATGCATTTGCAGCTAGACTTAATCAACATAGTCAAACCCCGTGGATGTGTGTGAACTGGGATGCGTGGAATTTCTGGGGTGAGCTAGAATCCACAATTGGTGAATCGATCAATGAGCTTGCGATATTACCAGAAGAGGGTGCTGAGCTGTTCCAGTATGTTCTGTCTAACCGGCAGAATCGACACATGCTCGTGTCCACAGGAAATCTTGATGAACGGATAGATCAATGGCTGTCACTAGAGCCGAAGGCAGCAGCGAATGAGGATTCATATGAGGTGTCTAAGCACGAAAGACCAGAGCTGGGCAATCCATATGTGGCTCCTCGAAATGAAACTGAAAAAGCGATCTGTCAAGTATGGCAGGATTTTATGGGCATGGAACAAGTGGGCATTCACGACAATTTCTTTGATCTCGGCGCAAGCTCGCTGGATATTGTTCAAGTCACCAATCGGTTAAATCAAGCACTTCAAACAAATGAAGCGGTTGTGACCTTGTTTACGTACCCATCTGTTGCAGAGCTTGCGAAATATATCCAGCCTTCTGAGGACTCGAAGGAAGAAACGATGGAAGAAGAACTAGCCGTCGTCACTTCAGGTGATCGAAGAGCTCGTTTTAAACAGCAACGGAATAAAAGATTGAGAGGCGGAATCGAGAATGAATGATACAACGAATCACTATCATGGCGCAGAAATTGCTGTTATCGGTCTTGCAGGTCGTTTTCCAGGGGCCAAAAATGTAGATGAGTACTGGGAGAATCTGAAAAAGGGAAAAGAAACCATCTCTTTTTTTACAGAGGAAGAATTACGGCGTGAAGGTACAGATGAAGCCTTATTGAAAAACCCCCGTTTTGTCAAAGCAAAAGGAATGCTTGATGATGTTGATTTATTTGATGCAGATTTCTTTGACTATACACCAAAGGAAGCGGCCATGATGGATCCGCAGTTCAGACTGTTTCATGAATGTGTGTGGACGGCGCTTGAAGACGCTGGGTACGATCCGTTTGAATATAAAGGGCAAATTGGTCTTTATACAGGTGCAGGAATCAATACAGAATGGGTCATGAGAGCACTTCAAGGGGCGGCTCAAGGTGAGGATTCGAAAACACTGGAAGCTGCCGTTCTGAATATGCGTGATTATTTGGCGACGATGATTTCATATAAATTAAATTTGAAGGGGCCGAGTATGGTGGTGCAAACCGCCTGCTCGACCTCGATGGTGTCGATTCATTTAGCTGTTCAGGCTTTATTAAGCGGTGACTGTCATATGGCTGTTGCAGGCGGCGTGTCCATTCGCCTGCCGCAAAAATCGGGCTATCTTTATCAAGAAGGCATGATCCATTCATCTGACGGACATTGCCGCGTCTTTGATAACAAGGCCGATGGAACCGTTTTTGGTGATGGTGCAGGAGCCGTTATTTTAAAAAATTTAGAGGATGCCATTGAAGACGGCGATCACATTTATGCTGTCATTAAAGGATCATCTATTAATAATGACGGAAATAGAAAAGTAGGATATACAGCGCCGAGTACGAAAGGTCAAGTATCAGCGATTAAAACAGCACTTCGAATGGCTGAGGTGGAACCTGAAACCATTTCGTACATTGAAGCACATGGAACCGGGACTACCCTCGGAGATCCGATCGAAATTGAAGCGCTCAAGCAAGCGTTTGATACAGATAAAAAAGGCTTTTGCCGCATTGGTTCTGTCAAATCAAATGTTGGTCATTTGAATGATGCGTCAGGTGTCGCCGGCTTTATTAAAACCGTTTTAAGCTTAAAGCATCAAGTGATTCCGCCGACGATTCATTTTGAAACGCCGAATGAAAAAATTGAATTTGCCAATTCGCCTTTCGTTGTAAACACAGACTTGACGCCATGGAGCAAGCAGGAATCTCCTCGCCGGGCAGGTGTAAGCTCGTTTGGAATTGGTGGAACAAATGCTCATGTCATTTTAGAAGAAGCACCTGCTACACGTGTCGCCGCAGATAGCCCTGAGGATAGTGAACTTCTTTTATTATCTGCCAAAACACCAGCAGCTCTTGAGAAAATGACGGATCGCCTTGCGGACTATTTACTTCAGCATCAGCAGCATGTTCGTCTAAGTGACGTTGCCTATACGCTGCAAACAGGGCGCCATCATTTCCCGCATAAACGTGTCATTCTTGGAAGTAACACGGCTGACATGTTACAGGCGCTGAATCAAAGGTCAAAAGAGGTGGTCAAGACGGCAAGCTCCCAAACATCGAGCCGGCCAGTCGTCTTTCTTTTCCCAGGTCAAGGATCTCAGTATGTAGACATGGGGCGTCAGCTTTATGACAAATATCCAGTCTTTAAGGAAGCGCTGGATCAATGCTTGAATCAATTCAAACAGCATATCTCAGTTGACCCATTCAGCATTTTATTCTCAACAGAAGCAAGTGATGATCCTCAGCTGATCAACCAAACAGAATATACGCAGCCGCTTCTGTTTAGTGTGGAATACGCTTTGGCTAAATTGCTGATTCATTTTGGCGTCAAACCGCAGGCACTGATCGGCCACAGTATTGGAGAATACACAGCTGCTGCCGTATCTGGTTTACTATCTGTTGAAGATGCCGTAGATCTTGTGTCTTATCGGGGACAGCTCATTAGCAAGCTTTCAAAAGGCTCTATGCTGAGCGTTCCTTTGAGTGAACAGAACGTGCTGCCATATTTAACAGATGATCTTTCACTTGCAGCAGTAAATGGTCCTGAGTTATGTGTAGTGTCAGGGGAGACCGCAGCCATTGATGCACTTGCTGAGAAGCTGGAGGCTGCTGGACATGGGTGCAGGAAGCTTCACACCTCTCATGCCTTCCATTCTAAAATGATGGATGACATCCTGCCATCATTCAAAGAAAAGGTAGCTGAGTATCAATTGAATGCACCGTCTATCCCGTATATTTCTAACGTGACAGGTACGTGGATTGACCATGAAGCAGTGCAAGACCCGGCATATTGGGCTGATCACTTGCGGCAAGCGGTCCGTTTCCGTGATGGAGCGGAGACATTATTAACGGAGCTTGATCCTATTTTCGTTGAAGTCGGGCCGGGGAATATGTTAAGTGCCTTTATTCGCCAAGCCTCAAAGGAACACCATCAGCAGCCGATTCCATTGATGCGTCACCCGAAAGAAGAGGCAGCAGACGACCGCTACCTGCTGGGCAGGCTTGGTGACATCTGGCTTCAAGGGGTGCCGGTTGACTGGACAAAATGGCGAAATCAGACATCAAATCAAAAAGTATCCTTGCCGACCTATCCATTTGAACGACAACGATATTGGATTGAAAAGGTAGATACATCCGCATTATCTTCATCCTCAGGTGTGCAAATGGTGGTGCCAAAGGAAAACAAGGCACAGGAAATAGAAAAAAACAATCAAGTCCATGCCGCCGCAGCGAATGATATTGAGGCAACGTTACAGCGGATGTGGAAAGACATTTTAGGAATTGAAAAGGTGGAAAGAGACGACCACTTCTTTGAGCTTGGCGGACATTCGTTAAATGCGACCGGTCTGATTTCTCAAATTCACAAAGAGTTTGGTGTAGAACTTACGCTCACAGACATGTTCAACAATCCGACGATTGAAAAGCTCCAAGCATTCATCGAAAAGGCAGAGAAGCATCAATATTTCAAGATTGAACCAGTGGAAAAGAAAGACACGTATCCATTATCTGCTGCTCAAAGACGGACATTCCTCATTCATCAGCGTATTGGTCAAGTGACCTCATACAACATGCCGATGGCACTAAGATGTAAAGGTGAAATTGACGTCGAGCGCTTTGAGCAGACCTTCAAGCAATTAATTGATCGTCATGAAACCTTGCGAACGACCTTTGAATTAAAAGGTGGAGAACCGGTTCAGCGGGTCCATGATGATTTCCACTTTGCTGTTGAAATGACAGAGGCTGATGAAGAAGGATTAGAAGCACAAATCGATGAATTCATTCGTCCATTTGACTTAAAGGCTGCACCATTGATCCGTGTGCGTTTTGTGAAAATCGCAGCACATGATCATCTCTTATTAGTCGATATGCATAATATTGTGGCGGATGGAGCGAGCATGAACATCTTTATTAAAGAATTTACTGAGCTCTATCGAGGGGAAACCTTGCCGGAACTGACCGTTCAATATAAAGATTATGCAGAATGGCAAGACAAATATTTCCGCAGCGAGATGTTTCAAAAGCAGCAGGATTATTGGAAGCAGCAAATTGGCTCAAATGTGCCAACTTTGACAATGCCATATGATTTTGAACGGAAGGAACAATCCTTCTTAGGAAGAGCGATTAAATTTAATATTGAACCGCACATCGTTGAGAAAATTGAACAGCTCGCTGAACGGTATCAACTGACAAATAACGTCATCTTGTTCCAGCTCTATGGGCTGCTGCTCTCACGTTATGCGGATCAGGAGGAATTGATTGTCGGTTCACTTGTGGCTGGACGACGTCATGCAGATATCGAGCATACAATTGGCATGTTTACGAACTTCCTGCCAATTAAACTAGACATGGTACAAGAAGCAACCTTTACAGAGCAACTTGCGCAGACAAAGCAAGTACTGCTGGATGCGTATGACCATCAAGAGTACCCATTTGACCAAATGGTTGAGCATCTGAATCCAAAAACAAGACCGCATCGCAATCCATTCTTTGATACGATGCTCATCTATCATAATGAGTACGATCCGAATATTAAAATTGAAGCCGATGGACTAACATTTGAAACACATGAGTTTGCAAAGGGGATTTCCAAACTTGATATGAAAATGGATGTTGTCAGAGAGGTAACGGGGGAGTTAAAGTGCGTCCTTCAATACAATCTGGCTCTGTTTAAACATGAGACGATGCAAGCTTTCGTCAACCACTTCCAGCACTTGGTCGAACAGGCTGTTCAAACACCTGATCAACTGCTCAAGGATTTCGCTGTTCTTTCACAGGAAGAAGAACAAGCAGCAAAAGAGAAAAGGGAGCGCGCAGAGGAAAAAGCACCGCTCGTACTGACAGTCAGCTCGACATTTACAGCCGATCCAGTCGCACCTTATATTCAGTACTGGACCAAGCAGTTTGATGTGCAGCTTGATGTTCAATTTGCACCATATGGGCAGGTTTATCAGGAATTACTAAATGAGCGCAGCCTTATCTCACAGAAGAAAAACGGTGCGAATCTTCTGCTCATTCGTTTAGAGGATATCACTGGTCCCGCTCATCTCTCACTGGAAGAAAAGAAAAAACTGGCTTTAGAGCATGCTGAAGAACTAGCAAACGTTCTGAAATCAAAAACGAAACATAACCTATATTTTGTTGGGATTTTGCCGATAAGTGCTGCTCTTAAAGACACCCTGCAAGACGTGGAACAAGAGTGGATTGCTCAGTTATCTGAGATAGGCGGTGTTCAGTTGATCGACTGTCGTCAGCTTGCTCAGCAATATCAGATGGATGACATCTTTGATGAAAAAGGAGAGCAAGCCGCACACCTCCCATTCACTGAAGTCTTTTGTGGAGCTATCGGTACAAAAGTCGCACGCGAGATCATTGCATGGCAAGGTGCACCATTTAAGGTAGCGGCCATTGACTGTGATCATACGCTTTGGAGAGGTGTCGTTTCAGAAGACGGTGTGGAAGGCATCGACATTACGCCAGAACATCAAATGCTTCAGCGCTTTTTAAAACAAAAGCAGCAAGAGGGGCTCCTGCTTGTCTTGAGCAGCAGGAACAATGAAGAAGATGTGTGGCGCGTGTTTGAAAACCACCCAGATATGATCTTGCAAAAAGACGATATCGTCGACTGGCGGATCAATTGGGAAAGTAAACCGGCACATCTAAAAGAGATGGCAGATTCTCTGAACCTTTCATTATCTCAGTTTATTTTCTTAGACGATGATCCAGCTCAGTGCTTGCGTATGAATGAAGAGCTGCCTGAAGTGATGACGCTGCTGTTACCTGCCAATGAAAAAGCGATTCCGTTATTCGCCCAGCATGCTTGGGCATTCGACCGCTATGATGTCACAGATGAAGATAGAGGGCGAACAACGAGCTACAAGGCTGAAAAGGCTCGTCAAAAAGAAAAAGCAGAATCGCCATCAATGGAGCAATTTTTACAAGATTTGAATTTGAACATGAGTGTAACAGAGTGGGCAGAAGAGCACCTTGCCCGCGTGGCGCAAATGAGCAGCCGTATTAACCAATTCCGCTTAAATGAGCAGCGCTTTGATGAACAGCAGCTGAGAGAGCGGATGGAAAATGAGCATGTCCAGGGCTGGGTCATTGAGGCAGCGGATCGTTTCAGTCATGAAGGGATTGTAGGGGCTATCTTGGCTCATCATGCAGGCGACACCTTGAAAATTGATGCATGGATGCTAAGCTGCCGTGCTCTAGGGAAAGGGATTGAGCAAAAATGTCTGACATGGCTCGCTGAATACAGCCGTCTGCATCAGCTTTCTTCCATTGAATTCTCGTTTGCATCGACTGGACGTAATGAGCTGTTCAAGTCATTTATGAAAGAGCACCAGATGCAGGAGATTGAGGAGCAGCAAACATACCGGATACAAGTGAAAGAAATCGGTTCACTGAGCGATCACATTCAGATCGTCGACCAATTGTCATCTCGTCAGCACTCGGCAGAAGAAATAGAGGATCAAAGGGTGGAGGCAGCAAGTCATTCAGCTTCTAATCGTTATACATGGGAAACGGTTCAACCAGATCAAACGCTGCACAGCGGTTATGTAAAAGCCCTTAAGGTACATGATCAAGAAGGTCTTCGTGCATTATTAAAGACGGAACTAACGCAGGATCATGGACTTTACGCACAGCCAACCAATGAACGCGAGGCATTGCTTTTTGATATTTGGTGTGACATTCTTCATGTGGAAAAAGTAGGAATTGACAACGACTTTTTCGATTTAGGAGGAAATTCTTTACTTGCTGTCAAAATGGAAGTAGAGATTGAAAAGAAGGGTTGGTATGTTGATGATTTGAATTTTGCTGAAAAACACACCATTCGAGAATTAGCAAAATATATGAAGAGGGAGAATCAGCATGCATAAAGATGTAAAAGCCATATATGAAGAATCAAAAATTTTAGATGAGGCCACTCATTTATACGGGGTCCAGCGAAGTGACATCCACTTTATCGCAGATGCAGAAAACTATGTGTATGAACTTAAAAAAGACGGAGAGTCTTTCATTTTAAAAATTACCCATACCATCCGCAGATCACCTGATTATATTTTAGGTGAAATGGAATGGCTCCATCACTTAGCGAAGGGCGGACTTTCGGTTGCGAAACCAATTGCTTCATTAAATGGCCGTGATATCGAGCAAGTAGACGATGGGCAAGGCGGTTCATTTTTGCTTCGAGTCTATGAAAAAGCATCAGGCCATAAAGTGGAAGAGGCAGACTGGAACGATGAATTATTTTATGCCCTTGGACAGTACACAGGGCGCATGCATAAACTGACAAAAAGCTATCAGCTGTCAGACCCACGTTATAAAAGACAAGAGTGGGATGAAGAGGAGCAGCTGAAACTGCGTAAGTATGTCCCGGCCGATCAGACCATTGTGTTTGAACAAGCGGATCGGTTGATGGAAAAGCTGGCAAAGCTTCCGAAAAATCAGGATACGTACGGATTGGTTCATGCGGATCTTCATCACGGAAACTTCCACTGGGATCAAGGGAAAATTACGACCTTTGATTTCGATGATATCGGGTACAACTGGTTTATAAATGACATCAGCATTTTGCTATACAATGTGTTGTGGTACCCAGTGATTCCATACGAAGACAAAGCTGCTTTTGCAGGAAACTTTATGAAGCAATTCCTTAAAGGCTATCGTGAAGAGAATGAGCTTGGGGATGAGTGGCTTGCCTACATTCCTGACTTCCTTCGCTTACGTCACGTGCTGATCTATGGCTTGCTGCATCAAGCATTTGATTTGGCTACCATCGGAGAAGAAGAGAAGGCCATGCTCGCTGGCTTCCGCTCCGACATTGAGCAAGCAGCACCGATTACGACGTTTGACTTTACAAAACTCAGTCAATCTTAACATCAAAATCCCCGCCTATGTCATGAGGCGGGGGTTATTTTTTATGGGCGATAGGTGGACGGTGATTCAATGATGTGAAACAGGTTCTTTCCTTGCTTTGTATTATCGATCCAGCCTTGAAATGCTGCTTTACCAGGTCCATATGCATAGACAGGGACATCCTCACCTGTATGGGCAAAGGTTGTCCAGCCTGAGAAAGAACGCTGATCAAAGATATGTTGAATGCTGAGTTGGATCGTACCGGCCTTCCCTGATTGTGCCGCTTTCTCTACCTGTGAGATTTCCTCTTTTGTGAGCGAGAAATCAATATTGGTGTGAAGGACATCACGTACCGATTGTCCACCTGCGATTTTCTTTGCCATATACACAGGTGTTTTCTTAGCAGCTAGAATGGGTGCTGGGTCCCATTTATAGCCGGTTTCACTTGTCATGCCGTCTGCACCAAACGAAAAGCCGCCAGTCGCATGATCTGCTGTGATGACGACAAGGGTTTCTTTGTCTTTTTTAGCGAATTGAAGAACCGCTTGGACTGCTTTCTCAAAATCCTCCATCTCACTCATGGCGCCGACCACATCATTTTCATGTCCAGCAGAATCGATGGTACTGCCTTCAAGCAGCATGAAAAACCCATGCGAATTGTCTTGATTTAATTGGGTCAATGCTGCCAGTGTCATGTCTTTTAAAGTAGGCACATGCTTTGGACGATCGATGGCTCGATCCAGTTCGTCCTCCTGGAATAAGCCAAGCATTTTTGAAGATGATTGGGAGGTTAAATCATCTTTTGACCTTAGAATGGAATATCCACTCTTCTTAAATTCTTTCACAAGATTACGGTCTTTTCGGTCAAAATATTGCATTCCGCCACCTAGAAGGATATCAACTTTGTGCTCTCCGCCTATTTTCTCATCAAAAAAGTGGTCTGCAATTTGTTCTTTGTTTTTTCGGGAGACGTTATGTGTGCCAAAAGCGGCAGGTGTCGCATCGGTGATGTCAGATGAGACAACAAAGGCTGTTTTCATTTGTGCTTCCTTTGCTGCTTCAACGACACTTCTAAGAGGTTCTTTTTCTTGGTTGACGGCGATGGCATCATTGTATGTCTTTTTCCCAGTCGCCATGGCCGTGGCTGCGGCTGCTGAGTCGGTAATATTATCTCGAGGATCATCTGGATGTGTGGTCTGCATCCCGACTAAATACGGGTCCCAGACGGTTTGTGCTTTTGTAGAACCAAGCTTTTCCTGCTTGAATGTGCGGTAGGCTTTGATCACGGGCATCCCCATTCCATCGCCAACGATAAAAATAATATTTTTTGGTGTTTTCGTTTGTTTCTTGTCTGCTGCATTTGTTGATACGGGAGTGACATCATGTGAGGTCAATAAAGCAGCGAAGACGAGTACCGCTAGCATCCCACACATAAGAAAAATACGATTTTTACGATCCATAGAGCCCATGAAAAATCCCCTTTTATCATTTATTTCATAATTTGTATTTTATTTGAACGAAGGCAATGGTTCAACCCTTTTCCCATAAAAAAAGGCGAAGAGACTTTTGTCCCATCACCTTTTATACCGTATCACACTTCACGCCAACGACGCCTTCTAGATCTTTAATATCAAAGTACACATCGGTTGTATAGCGATCTTTATGCACGCGTACGCGTACTTCCATAATCGGATAGTTCTTTTCTGTTAAATCATCAATTCGAACAGAATGAATGCGAATATTGAGGGCTTTCATTTCTTTTAAAATATCCGTCATGCGGTTTCGATCAGAAAGAGACATTCTGATGCGGATTTCTTTTTCCTGTAAGCGAATCGGCCCGATCCGCTGGAAGAGCCATGGTAGAAATTCGACACTAATCAGAATAAAGAAAAGACTGAGGAAGGCTTCTTTATAAAATCCTGCACCTGTTGCAACCCCAAGTCCTGCTGCTCCCCAGATCATCGCAGAAGTTGTAAGACCTGAGATGACATCATTGCTTTTTCGCAGAATCACACCTGCTCCAATAAAACCAACACCAGATATAATTTGCGCCGGTAACCTGAGTGGGTCCATTTGAAGCTTAGAGACTCGAGGGAAATTGTAGGCTGCATCAATGCTGATGATGGTTAACACGCAGGAGCTGACAGCAATGACAATACACGTTTTTAAGCCGAGGGGCTTTTTCTTCAGCTCTCGTTCAAGCCCAATAATCAAACCGATTAAGGTGGCCACGGCTAATTTTAAGACTGTATCCCATTCAATTGTCCAAAACATGCGTATCGCTCCTTCACTTCATGTACGTTTCACATCATGTATATGATCTTCTCACAGCCCATATGGCTGCACAACTCTTATTTTATTCAGAATCGGAAGAAAGAAAAGCTTTTTATTTTTAAAAAGAGAGTCATCCGCATAAGGCAGATGACCCTTCATGTTCTTTATTTTGTTTCTTCTTCAAGATGATTTTCCATTTTAGTAAACAGCTGTTTTGATGCTTTTGTCGGCTTGCTGGTCATTAAGCTCACAATAATGGCAGCCAAACCGCTTAACGTAAAGCCAGGAATCATTTCATAAATCCCTGTTGCGTGGTTAAGGCCTGTCGTGATCCATGTGAGAACGACTACCGCACCAACAATCATCCCAACAAGGGCACCATGATGATTCATTCGCTTCCAGTATAGGCAAAGTAAGATGACTGGACCAAATGAAGAACCAAATCCTGCCCACGCATAACCAACAAGGTCAAGAATGGTGTCACTTGGATTAAGTGAAAGGCAAAGGGCAATCACCGCGACAACGAGAACAGACATACGGCCAATCATCACGAGCTCTTTGTCTGATGCTTTTTTTCTAAAGAACGTTCTGTATAAATCTTCTGTCATCGCACTTGCCGTGACAAGCAGCTGAGACGAAATTGAACTCATAATTGCTGCTAAAATGGCAGAAAGTAAAAATCCAGTGATATATGGATGGAACAGCACTTTAGAAAAGACGATAAAGATGGTTTCTGGGTCAGCAAGTTTCATACCCGTTTCATGAACATAGGCAACACCAACTAAACCGACAGACAGTGAACCAATTACTGAAATAATCATCCAGCTCATTCCGATGCGGCGTGCTGGTTTTAAGTCTTTGACAGACGTAATCGCCATAAAGCGCACGATAATATGCGGCTGTCCAAAGTAACCTAGTCCCCATGCGAGGAAGGATATAATGCCAATGACGCTCGTTCCTCTAAAAATATCAAGCAATTTAGGGTCAATCTGTTGAATATCTTGGAATGTGGCAACAGGTCCACCTAATTGTGTAAAGGCAACGATCGGCACGAGCACTAATGCTAAAAACATGATAGCTCCTTGGACAAAGTCCGTTAAGCTCACTGCCAGGAATCCACCAAACAATGTATACAAAATCACAATACTTGACGTCAAAATCAGTCCAAACATGTAGTGTGCACCGAATGCTGACTCAAATAAACGTCCGCCTGATACCATCCCAGACGATGTATACAGCGTAAAGAAAATTAAAATGATGACAGCTGATACAGCTTTTAATAAAGAAGATGATCCTTTGAATCGTTTATCAAAGAAATCAGGAATCGTAATGGCATCATCAGCAATCTCTGTATAAGAACGTAAACGAGGTGCAAGAATGAGATAGTTCAAGTAAGCACCGACGATGAGACCAATCGCAAGCCAGGTAGTCGATAAACCTGTTTTATACATTTCACCTGGTACACCCATCAGCATCCAGCCGCTCATATCCGCAGCACCCGCTGAAAGAGCTGTAACGAATGGACCAAGTCCGCGTCCACCAAGCATATAATCATTTAAATCATGTGTTTTCCTGAATGCATACCAACCGATGGCAAGCATCCCGATAAAATAAATAGATAAGGAAATTGTAACTTCAATACTCATTTTGTGTTCTCACCTTTTTCGTATTAATTTGACATCACCTCAATCAAAATATGCAGAAGTGTCAGGGCTGTTTTTTTGATTGAATGCCCTTCTCACTGCTATGGTTACTTAACCTAACAGAGTATTCCCAAGTGATCAACCTTCTTAAACCTCCACATTTTGAAGAAAAAATAGACAGATCGGTGATGCGAATCAGTTTGTATGCGCTTACAAAGGTAAGTAAAAGTAAAAATTTTCTGAAAATAAAAGGTGATCTGTATGAATATTTTCTTTATCAGTTGGATGACAATGATGCTTCGAGAGAAAAGGCCTCTTGCTGCGCCTGCGTAAAGTTGCTTTAGAACAGTAAAATTTGATATGATAAAGTGTATATGACTTATGATCATGACCACGAACACGTATCATTTTTGGAGGTGAACCTGCATGTCTAGAATTTCAATAGAAGAAGTAAAGCACGTGGCGCATTTGGCACGGCTTGCAATTACAGAAGAAGAAGCTGAGATGTTTACTGAACAGCTTGATAGCATCATTTTATTTGCAGAGCAGTTAAACGAGGTAGATACGGAAAACGTTGAACCAACAACACACGTATTAAAAATGAAAAACGTCATGAGAGAAGATGTTCCGAATAAAGGTCTTTCCATTGAGGCAGTCATCAAAAACGCGCCTGATCATAAAGACGGCTATATTCGTGTGCCATCAATTTTGGACTAAAGGAGGCCTGAGACATGTCACTGTTTGATCACAAAATTTCTGAATTAAAAGAGCTTTTACATAAAAAGGAACTGTCTGTTTCTGATTTAGTGGACGAGTCTTATAAACGAATCAATGAAGTAGACGGGAAAGTACAAGCATTCCTTGCACTGGACGAAGAGAAAGCTCGTGCGTATGCAAAGGAATTGGACGAGGCAGTTGGTGAAAAGGACGAGCTTGGTCTATTGTTCGGTATGCCAATCGGTGTGAAAGATAACATCGTCACAAAGGATTTACGTACAACAGCATCTAGTAAAATCCTGCAAAACTTTGACCCTATTTATGATGCAACGGTTGTCAATCGTCTGAGAGATGCGGAAGCAGTCACAATCGGTAAATTAAATATGGACGAATTTGCGATGGGATCTTCTACAGAGAACTCAGGCTACAAAGCAACGAAAAACCCGTGGAATTTAAACACTGTTCCAGGTGGATCAAGTGGTGGCTCAGCAGCTTCTGTTGCAGCAGGTGAAGTACCATTCTCACTTGGATCAGATACAGGCGGTTCGATTCGCCAGCCGGCATCATTCTGCGGAGTTGTGGGACTGAAGCCGACATATGGCCGTGTATCTAGATACGGTTTAATTGCATTTGCTTCTTCATTAGATCAAATTGGGCCGATTACGCGTAACGTAGAGGACAACGCATACGTACTTCAAGCGATTGCTGGCGTCGATCAAATGGACGCAACGAGCGCAAATGTCGACGTCCCAGATTTTCTTTCTTCATTAACTGGAGACATCAAAGGCATGAAAATTGCAGTGCCAAAAGAATACCTTGGAGAAGGTGTTGGCGAGGAAGCAAAAGAGTCTGTTCTCAAAGCGTTAAAAGTATTAGAAGGACTTGGTGCAACATGGGAAGAAGTGTCTCTGCCGCATTCTAAATATGCGCTTGCGACTTACTACTTACTGTCTTCTTCAGAAGCATCCGCGAACCTTGCGCGCTTTGATGGCATCCGCTATGGCTACCGTACAGATAATGCAGACAACCTGATTGATTTATATAAAAATACACGTTCTGAAGGCTTTGGTAACGAAGTGAAACGCCGCATCATGCTTGGGACATTCGCTCTTAGCTCAGGATATTATGATGCATACTATAAGAAGGCGCAAAAAGTCCGTACATTGATCAAAAAAGACTTCGAAGATGTTTTTGAAAAGTATGATGTCATTGTAGGGCCAACAACGCCAACTCCTGCATTTAACATTGGAGAAAAGACAAGCGATCCACTGACTATGTACGCGAACGATATTTTAACGATCCCTGTGAACCTTGCAGGCGTTCCAGGAATCAGTGTGCCTTGTGGATTTGCAAATGGTCTTCCGTTAGGACTGCAAATCATTGGCAAGCACTTTGATGAAGGAACGGTTTACCGCGTGGCTCACGCTTTCGAGCAAGCAACAGATCATCATAAAGCAAAACCTGAACTGTAAGGGGTGAATCAGAATGAACTTTGAAACGGTAATTGGACTTGAAGTCCACGTTGAGCTAAAAACACAATCGAAAATTTTCTCCAGCTCGCCGACACCTTTTGGTGCAGCTGCCAACACGCAAACAAGTGTCATCGATCTTGGATATCCTGGCGTACTGCCTGTATTGAACAAAGAAGCGGTGAACTTTGCAATGAAAGCAGCAATGGCGCTAAATTGTGAGATCGCAACAGATACAAAATTTGACCGTAAAAACTACTTCTATCCTGATAACCCAAAGGCGTATCAAATTTCTCAATTTGATAAACCGATCGGTGAAAACGGCTGGATTGAAATTGAAGTAGAAGGCAAAACGAAACGAATCGGTATTACGCGTCTCCATTTGGAAGAGGATGCAGGTAAACTGACGCATACAGGCGACGGATATTCACTTGTCGATTTCAACCGTCAAGGCACACCGCTTGTTGAAATCGTATCTGAGCCAGACATTCGCACACCAGAAGAAGCGTATGCTTACTTAGAAAAACTAAAATCTATTATTCAATATACAGGCGTATCTGACTGTAAGATGGAAGAAGGCTCACTTCGCTGTGATGCCAACATTTCACTTCGTCCGATCGGCCGTGAAGAGTTTGGAACGAAAACAGAGCTCAAGAACTTGAACTCGTTTGCTTTCGTACAAAAAGGTCTTGAATTCGAAGAGAAACGCCAAGAGCAAGTATTGCTATCTGGCGGCTTGATCGAACAGGAAACTCGCCGCTATGACGAAGCGTCTAAAAAGACGATCCTTATGCGTGTCAAAGAGGGCTCAGATGATTACCGCTACTTCCCAGAACCAGATTTGGTGGAGCTGTACATTGATGACGAGTGGAAAGAACGCGTAAGAGCATCCATTCCAGAGCTTCCAGACGAGCGCCGCAAACGCTACATCGATGAGCTTGGACTTCCTGCATATGATGCCATGGTGCTGACGCTGACAAAAGAAATGTCTGATTTCTTTGAAGCAACCATTTCAGAAGGTGCAGAAGCGAAGCAAGCTTCAAACTGGCTAATGGGTGAAGTATCTGCCTACTTAAACTCTGCTCAAAAAGAGCTGGAAGATACAAAGCTAACGCCGCAAGGGCTGGCTGGCATGATCCAACTCATTGAAAAAGGAACGATTTCCTCTAAGATTGCCAAAAAGGTATTCAAAGAGCTCATTGAAAATGGAGGAGACGCAGAAACAATCGTCAAAGAAAAAGGACTTGTCCAAATTTCTGACGAAGGTGCACTACTCAAACTTGTCACAGAAGCACTTGATAACAACCCGCAATCCATCGAAGACTTTAAAAATGGAAAAGACCGCGCGATTGGTTTCTTAGTCGGACAAATCATGAAAGCATCGAAGGGACAAGCAAACCCGCCGATGGTCAACAAGATTCTCCTAGAAGAAATCAAAAAACGCTAAATAGCAAAAACCGCCTCATGAGAAGAGGCGGTTTTTTTGCTTGAAAGGACAGGGTCTTATCATAGATTCAGACCACCGCCGTATATCAATTCGGAGATTCTTTTCTTATAATGAAGTATAAGCGAAAGTGCACATTCGAAGGGGGATAAAGGTGAACTAACCGGAAAAACAGCACGTAATATTATTGAAGAAACAGCTTCAATTGTTCCACTACTTTTAAGACAGCAGGGTCCTCACACTTTTCTAAATTCGTCAGCATCCCTTGAATGACTGGCTTACGAGGCTCAGCTTTCGCCAGTTCTTCTTCAATGACTTCAATGGATACAAGGGTATCATCAGAAAGCAGATGCTCAAGCTTTAACAAACGAAGCTCCTCTTGAAGGGAAGCAGCACTCGGCGCTTCATCGTCCCAAATGGTCTGCTTCAGGATCGGTTTCGTCTGAGAACGAAGCAAGCCTTGGACCAAATCATCGAATCGTTCGAGTATAAAGGAAGAAAGCTCATCAAATGATAATTGCATCTGATCTTGTAAAAGCAGGACCTGCACATACGATTGGATGATTCCTTGAATCATGACTGACAGGTCAGTTATATATGGTTCGATCTCCTGTCCATAAGTGGTCAAGATGGAAATTTGAATTTCATCATTCATTTGCTTTTTCACTGTTTTTGAATACTTTTTAATTTGCTGGTTTTCTGGAATAATGTTCTCGCTGAGGATCAAAATGATAAAATCCTTGTTCTCAGCAAAATGCTGAAACTGTTCAGCGATTTGTTTCTGGAAGATCTTTCTCGGCGCGAGATGCTGATTCTCTTTTCGAATCGTTTCAATACTTTGCATAGACGTGTCGATATAATATTCAAAGGCTCGATTGAAAAGCTGTTCTTTTGATTTGAAATGTAAATAAAATGCGCCTTTTGATATTCCGCACTCATCTGCAATTTCCTGAATGGTCGTAGAAGAAAAACCCTTTTTCGCAAACAACTGGATGCTTACTTTAATGATTTTTTCTTTTTTTTCGTTCATGAAATAAGGCCCCTTCAGCTTTAGAATGTTACGTCAAACGCAAGTGAAATGGTTGACGGCATTGTATATCACCGTTTATTATGATATAGAATGACCAGTCAGTCAATACATAAAGGAAAATGGAGGACATAATGAATTCGATCATCAATTTTGTATTAAAGAATAAGTTCGCTGTATGGCTCATGACGATTATCGTAACAGTTGCTGGTCTATATGCCGGATTGAATATGAAACAAGAATCAATCCCGAATATCAACACTCCAGTCATTACGGTTTCTACAACGTATCCTGGCGCAACGCCGGACGAAGTATCAGATAAGGTGACCGACCCAATTGAGAAGTCTATTCAAAACCTCAACGGAGTCAATGTGGTCACATCCAATTCATTTGAAAATGCCTCATCTATTCAAATCGAGTACGACTACAACAAAGACATGGATGAAGCAAAGAAGGAAATTGAAGATGCGATTAGCAATATCAATTTTCCGGAAAATGCAGAAAAACCAAAAATCGCACGCTTTAGCATTAACGCAATTCCAATCTTAGCAATCAGTGTCTCTGGTGATAAAGAATCATTAGAAGACCTTACACAGAAAGTAGAAAACGACCTTGTTCCTTCCATTGAAGGATTAGAAGGTGTCTCTTCTGTCGAAGCTTCAGGACAGCAAATCAAAGAAGTAGAATTTTCTTTTAAACAAAAGAAATTGAAAGAATACGGTTTAGATGAAGAAACCGTCCAAAACATGATTAAAGGCTCTGATGTCAATGTACCATTAGGTCTATACACATTTGGCAACAAACAAAAATCAGTTGTCGTGGACGGCAATATTTTAAGCGTCAAAGATTTGAAAAACATGCGAATCCCTGTCACACCAAGTGCAAGCGGCGGTGCGGGAAGCGCTGGAGCTGGAGCACCATCTAGCAGCGCTGAAAACCCAGGTGCGCAAGGTGCGGAGCAGCAGGCTGGAAATGCAAGTCAGCAACAGGCAGCAGCTCAGCAGCAAACTGGTGGAGGAGCAGCAAGCGGTCAATCTGTAGAGCTGCCGACGATCAAGCTTTCTGAAATTGCGGATATTAAAGTAGTAAAAGATGCAGAATCGATCTCTAGAACGAATGGAAAAGACAGCATCGGTCTGCAAATTGTCAAAGGCTCTGATGCCAATACCGTGAGTGTGGCAGAAGAAGTGACAAAAGAGCTTGAGAAATTCAAAAAAGACAACAAAGGAATCAAAGTAAGCACGACATATGATCAAGCAGAGCCGATTAAAGAGTCTGTCAGCACAATGCTAAACAAGGCAATCATCGGAGCAATCTTTGCGATCATTATCATTATGTTGTTCCTTCGAGATATCAAATCAACATTAATTTCGGTCATCTCCATTCCGTTATCTCTGTTGATTGCTGTTTTATTATTAAATCAGTTGGATATTACATTAAATATCATGACACTTGGTGCCATGACCGTCGCCATTGGGCGTGTGGTCGATGACTCGATTGTGGTCATAGAAAATATCTATCGACGAATGGCGTTAAAGGATGAACCGTTAAAAGGCAAAGCACTCGTCAGAGAAGCCACAAAAGAAATGTTTATCCCGATCATGTCTTCGACGATTGTGACGATTGCGGTATTCTTACCGTTAGCATTAGTAGGTGGAATGATTGGTGAACTATTCATCCCATTTGCTCTAACCATTGTGTTTGCTTTACTTGCTTCACTGCTTGTCGCCATTACGATTGTTCCAATGATGGCACACAGTTTATTTAAAAAGAACCTGTACGGCACAGCGAAAAAAGTAAAAGAGCATAAACCAAGCAAGCTTGCTGGCGGTTATAGACGTGTACTCAATTGGACACTGAACCATAAATGGATCACATCAGGAATTGCCATTCTTATGCTCGTCGGAAGCTTATTCTTAGCACCACTTGTCGGTGTCAGCTTCTTACCACAGGAAGTAGAAAAGACGGCAATGGTGACATATACACCTGAGCCGGGACAAACGAGAGAACAAGCAATTGATGAAACGAAAAAAGCAGAAGAATATTTGATCAAACGTGACCATGTCAATACTGTTCAATATTCACTAGGTTCTTCAAATCCCATGACAGCAAGTGTAGGGGGGAACTCTAACGGTGCGTTATTCTTCGTACAATATGACGATGACACGCCAAACTTTGATAAAGAAAAAGATAAAGTGACGAAAGCCCTGCAAGATAAAACGTCTAAAGGGGAATGGAAATCACAAGACTTCTCGTCTGCTGGCGCAAGCAATACCATAACGTACTATGTCTACGGCGACAAAGTAAGCGATATTGAAGGCACAGTAAAAGATGTCGAGAACATCTTAAAAGATGAGAAAAACCTAAAAAATGTCAGCACAAGCTTATCTGAGAAATACGACGAATATACGTTTAATGCAGATCAAGAAAAACTGGCGAAGCTAGGTCTAACTGCTTCACAAATCGCTCAAGCGATTGCCCCTCAAAATAGTGAAACAACACTAACGAAAGTCACAGAAGACGGCAAAGAACTTGATGTGAAGCTTCAAACCGAAAAAGACGAATATAAGAGCAAAAAAGATTTAGAAAATAAAAAGATCACAACACCAACAGGACAAGAAGTCCGGATTGGTGATGTCGTAAAAGTAAAAGATGGTACGACAGCAAATACGGTGACAAAACGTGATGGAAAAATCTACGCAGAAGTGTCTGGTGACATGACAACAGACAACGTCTCAAGTGTGACACAGGATGTTCAGAAGAAAGTCGACAAGCTTGATGTGAAGTCTGGCGTAACGATTGACACAGGCGGCGTAAGTGCGGATATTGAGGAATCCTTTACACAGCTTGGACTTGCAATGCTTGCAGCGATTGCCATTGTGTACCTCGTTCTCGTCATCACATTTGGCGGAGGTCTTGCACCATTTGCGATTCTCTTCTCACTTCCATTTACGATTATTGGCGCACTCGTTGGATTGTTTTTAGCAAAAGAAACCATCAGCTTAAACGCTATGATTGGATTGCTTATGCTGATCGGTATCGTTGTGACAAATGCCATTGTGTTGATTGACCGAGTGATTCATAAAGAAAAAGAAGGTCTTTCAACAAGAGAAGCTTTACTTGAAGCAGGAACAATAAGATTACGTCCAATCTTAATGACTGCACTTGCGACGATCGGTGCACTGCTGCCACTCGCATTAGGATTTGAAGGCGGAAGCCAGATCGTATCAAAAGGACTTGGCGTGACCGTGATCGGCGGTTTAACAAGTTCTACACTTCTCACATTGGTCATCGTCCCAATCGTGTATGAAATTTTAAGCAAGTTCAGACGTAAGAAAAAGTACGCTGAAGAAGAATAAGAGGAATCCCCGCTCATTGGCGGGGATTTTTTATGTTGAAATCTGACAAACAGCTTTTCTCATGAGCTCTTCAAATGCTTGGAAAAAGGCATCACGATCGACATGGTCAATGACTTGTATTGACTTTCCATCTGGATGTTCTGCGGTGCGCCCTTGCTTTGGCGTTTCGGTATAAACGATCGCGCTCACTTCTTTTGAATGGGTAAATGATGAAGAAGCAAGCGTCATCGTTGTGAGTACGTCCCATAAGTAATATGTCGAATTTGTTTCATGATGAATGAGCGGTGGACAAAAGGCGTAGCACTGCCCAATAAAATCAATCCCAATGTGAGAACGAAGGGAAGCCCAGCGCTGACGCACATCAAGTGTAAGTGGAACTTGATTTGTGCTTTCAAGTGCGACCATATCAATAGGAAAGCGTTCCTTGAAGACAGTGCTGACAGCATAAGGGTCCCAAAAAGCATTCCATTCTGCTGTCCCATCATGCTCGGGTTCCTCCACATTCCCTTTTTCAAGAAACGTACCGCCCATCCATACCAATTTTTCAATTTTATTAGAGATGGAAGGATCTTCTTCTAATGCACGGGCAAGATCTGTGAGCGGCCCTGTAAAGAGTAGCGTGACAGGTTCGGCTGCCTTTTTAACGGTTTCGATTAAATGAAGGTGTGCTGGAAGCTTGGACACGTTTGTATCAACAGTGCCTTTCTCGTTTAAAATAGGTAAGGCATCTACATAAAAAGCATGCATGCGCCACTCTTTCGGAAAAGGATTGACGCCTCTAGAATTTGAAGCAGCGACTTCAATTTCATAAGGGCTAAATCGATCAATGATTTTTTGAGATGCACTGAGAGCAGGCTCTAAATAACAATCAGCAGGAATGACAGACGTCCCAATCACTTTCAGGTGTTCCATTTGAAGGAGAAGAAACAACGAGACGAGATCATCAACACCGCCATCATGATTAAAATAGACAGGCTTTTTCATCGCAAACCATCCTTTACAGCGTTTTCTTTTATCTTATCAGAATGCTTTCTTGCTGAGGGTAATGTGGCAGGAGATTTCTCATATTAGCTGGTTGTTCTGTTGCCATTTTCAAATCTCATAGTATAATTAAAGGTTGTTAGTGGTGAAAATAGATTGCATAATGAATATAGGATGATGATGAATGAAACGTGCTCGAATTATATACAATCCGACATCTGGGCGTGAACTCTTCAAGAAGAATTTGCCGCAGGTTTTGCAAAAATTTGAACAAGCTGGCTATGAAACATCTTGTCATGCAACGACATGTGCAGGAGATGCGACACAAGCAGCTGAAAAAGCCGCACAGAGAGACTTTGATTTAATTGTAGCAGCAGGTGGAGACGGCACGATCAATGAAGTCGTCAACGGACTAGCACCGCTTGAAAAAAGACCGAAACTAGGAATCATTCCAGTTGGAACAACAAATGACTTCGCAAGAGCACTTGGAATTCCACGAGAAGGTGTTTTAAAAGCAACAGATGCCATTATAGATGGTGTAGCGAAGCCGCTTGATATCGGTAAAGTCAATGGCCATTATTTTATTAATATTGCAGGCGGCGGCCGGTTAACAGAGCTCACTTATGAAGTGCCTAGTAAGCTGAAGACAATGCTTGGACAGCTTGCTTATTATTTAAAAGGCATGGAGATGCTTCCTTCGATCCGCCCGACAGAAGTCGAAATTGAATATGACGGCAAATTGTTTCATGGAGAAATCATGCTGTTTCTTGTTTCACTCACAAATTCAGTAGGCGGCTTTGAAAAGCTAGCGCCAGATTCCATTTTAGATGATGGAATGTTTGACCTGATTATTTTAAAGAAGGTCAATTTAGCAGAAGCCATTCGAGTAGTCAGTCTTGCACTTCGAGGCGAGCATATTCATGATAACAATGTCATCTACGCAAAAGCGAATCGCGTGAAGGTAGATGTAAAAGATAAAATGCAATTAAATTTAGATGGCGAATTCGGCGGCATGCTGCCAGGTGAATTTGAAAACCTGTATCGTCATATTGAATTTATAGTGCCAAAAGCAACAGCTGAAAAAATAGGGTAGAGATTGAACTTGGTTCCTTATGGCGCCAAGTTTTTCTTTGCAAATGAGGTGATAAAATTGGTGAAAATGAAACCGCCTGTTGAAAAGAATGAATACTACAATGTAACCTTCGAAGACTTAACGCACGAAGGTGCAGGTGTAGCGAAAATTGAAGGGTTCCCTGTCTTTGTACCGAATGCCCTTCCTGACGAACAAGGGAAAATCAAAGTCACACGTGTCAAAAAAGGATTTGCTTTTGGACGACTCATGGAGCTGACAAAAGAAAGTCAGCATAGGCAAGATGCGCCATGTCCTATCTATAAGCAGTGCGGAGGCTGTCAAATTCAGCATATGAGCTATGAAGGCCAGCTGCTATTTAAACAGAAACAAGTAAAGGACGTTTTAGAGCGGATCGGCAAGCTTGATATGAGCCGTGTAAAAGTTCATCCTGTACTCGGCATGGAAGACCCTTGGAATTACCGAAACAAAGCACAAGTTCCAGTTGGCGAACGAGAAGGCGGACTTGTTGCAGGATTTTATCAGCAACGTACCCATGAAATCATCGATATGGAAAAATGTTTGATCCAGCAATCAGAAAATGACGAAGTGGTACAGGCAGTAAAAGACATATGCAATGCGTTTGGCATCAAAGCATATAACGAAGAGCGACACAAAGGGTGGCTGCGTCATGTGATGGTTCGCTACGGTATTGCAACAGGTGAAATGATGGTAGTGTTTGTTACTAGAACGGCTGACTTTCCGCAAAAGCAGCAGGTGATTGAGCAGATTATAGCACGCTTCCCACACGTTCGGTCAATTGTACAAAACGTGAATTCAAAGAAAACAAATGTCATTTTCGGAGACGAAACAACCGTTTTATGGGGAGAAGAATACATTTATGACACGATTGGCGACATCAAATTTGCCATTTCAGCCCGCTCGTTTTATCAAGTGAACCCAGCTCAAACAAAGGTGCTTTACGACAAAGCCCTTGAATATGCCGAGCTGCAAGGAGAAGAAACTGTCATCGATGCGTATTGTGGAATCGGTACGATTTCCTTATTTCTCGCACAAAAAGCAGGCAGAGTATATGGCGTAGAAATTGTGCCAGAAGCGATTGAAGATGCAAAACGCAACGCTGCCTTAAACGGGATCAATAACGTCGAATTCGCAGTCGGCGAAGCAGAAACCGTCATCCCAAACTGGTACAAAGAAGGCATCAAAGCAGACACCCTCGTCGTCGATCCGCCAAGAAAAGGCTGTGACGAAGCACTGCTTGATACGATTTTAAAGATGAAACCAAAACGAGTTGTGTATGTGTCCTGTAATCCTGGGACGCTTGCTCGTGATTTGCGTATTCTTGAAGATGGTGGGTATGTGACAGAGGAAGTACAGCCTGTGGATATGTTCCCGCATACGAGTCATGTGGAGTGTGTGGCAAGTCTTGTGATTAATCATTAATGTATTGAAAGACATCCCGATTTCGAGAAAAACATCGATATCAGGATGATGCATAGGCCTTCTGCTGATAGCATCTATGGTCCAAAGATTAAAGCAGCAGTGTTAGAAAAGCGGTATAAAATAATATCTATTAGTAAATAGCCCCCTGTCCTTTATTGGATGGGGGGCTATTATCCTATGTTTTTCTGATTTTTTTGATCAAGCGCAGAGGATATAATATCAAGTCCGATGTATAAGAAACTAACAAAGAAAGATAAAATCAATACACCATTTCCCCATATAGAAACTTCAATTTTCTCCAAATTTAGTACATATTTAATCGTGAAGTAAATAAGAGCCCACGAAGCAAAAAATTCTAAAATATAAGTTATCCATATTGGGACCTTCAACAAAAAAATGATTCCTTTCCCTATAAATAAAACTATAAATGACCAAAAAATCACGATGATGCTGACTAACAATGAAAAGGTAATCAAAGAGAAAAATGAATCATAAGTGATGTATTCACCGAAAAGAAAATTCACTCCCAATGAGACTAGATAAAGCATAACAGTTGGAAGGGCAATAATGAAACTTAGGGAAAAAAATATTAGTAAAATAAGAAGAACGGCAGCAATAGCGCCAGGGGCTTCATCTACAACGTTTTTCTTTCTTAAAAAAGTATAGAGTATGATAGACACTAAAAGGAGTATTAAAAAAGTCAATGAAATCACGTAAGAAAAAGACATGAATACCTCCATAAAAAAGCGCTATTAGAAACTAATAGCACTTATTGTTTATTTAAACAAGATTAAAAATGAATTTTGCCAAAGTTTTAGTAACATCTCTAGGAGAGCCTATTTAAGCATTAGTGAACTGTTTTTCTGTCCACTTTTCCCCTTTATCCATTACTTTTGCGATTTGGCAGAATTCTTTCTGATCTAAGCAGCAACTTTTTAGGAAAACCAGTGAAATATTTCTAAAATTCGTATAGGTCTTTTAAGAAAATCACTCTTATTATGCAATACACAAAAATTGTAACAAAAACCATATTAAGAATGAATTGTATCTTAGTACTGTATTTTATATAATGTGATATATTTTGAATAGAGAATATCTAAAGTTGAAAAAGTTATGTATCAGTGTAACAATTTTTTCTGTGTTATTCGCTGCCGGTTGGTCGCTTGATAAAATCATTACTTCTAATACTTATCATGTAACAGAAAAGGCAATTACAATTTAAAAAGCCCCTGCATAGGGCTTTTTTTATTTGAATATCTTTTTTATTAGTTTGCCAGATGCATTACCTGCTGCCCGTCGCATGACACGTTTTCCAGTAGTACCTTTTTGAACGGCGTTTACGTCTTCTCAAATTTTTGATATTTTATAAAGTGCTGATAGCATTTTGTTAATGTTCATTTTATGCTCCTTTTGCGTTGAATCCTTACTAAAGTATATAATGATAAAAATTGCTGAAAGATTTTATAGAAGGACATGCCCTTTAAGGCGCTATGTCATGAGAGGAATTGGATGAAAGATGAGTAAAAATTTCTGGCGTGATTTACCACGGCCATTTTTTATATTAGCACCAATGGAAGAAGTGACAGATGTTGTGTTTCGTCATGTTGTGAGTGAGGCGGCGAGACCTGATGTGTTTTTTACAGAGTTCACGAACAGCGAGAGCTATTGCCATCCGGATGGTATTCAAAGTGTGAAGGGGCGTTTAACCTTTACAGAGGATGAACAGCCGATTGTTGCTCATATTTGGGGAGACAAGCCTGAGAACTTTAGACAAATGAGCATTGGAATGGCGGAGTTAGGGTTTCAGGGTCTTGATATTAATATGGGCTGTCCTGTTCCGAATGTCACGCAAAACGGGAAGGGCAGTGGATTGATTCTACGCCCAGATGTTGCGGCAGAGCTGATTCAGGCTGCAAAAGCTGGGGGATTACCTGTCAGTGTGAAAACAAGACTTGGTTTTACAGAGGTCGATGAATGGCGTGGGTGGCTCAGACACATATTGGAGCAAGACATTGTGAATTTGTCTATCCATCTTCGTACAAGAAAGGAAATGAGCCAGGTGGATGCTCACTGGGAGCTCATTCCTGAGATAAAAAAACTTCGTGATGAAGTAGCACCTGATACGCTTTTAACGATTAATGGTGATATTCCTGATCGTCAAACGGGCTTAAAGCTCGCTGAGCAGTATGGAGTGGACGGTGTGATGATTGGGCGTGGGATTTTCCATAATCCATTTGCCTTTGAAAAAGAACAGAAGGAGCATACGAGTGATGAGCTGCTAGGCCTTTTAAGGTTGCATCTTGATCTTCATGATCAATATTCATCACTAGGCTTGCGTCCATTCAAGGCACTGCACCGTTTCTTTAAGATTTATGTGAAAGGATTCAGAGGAGCGAGTTTCCTAAGAAATCAATTAATGAACACATCATCAACAGATGAAGTGCGTGCAATGCTGGATGAATTTGAAGCGAGAAATAAAGAACAATAACGATTGAAAAGAGGAGGGGAAGCCCTTCTCTTTTTTCTATGAATAGGACTATTAAACTAGTCGTCTCAAATGGTAAGATAAGATAGAAATAACAATTGGAGGTATTTTATTTGAAATCATTTTGGGATAAAGACAGAGAAAGTGAAGAGACATTTAAGAAAATCAATGAGAAAGGAATTGCAAAAGCAGAAAAGAAGCTAGGCGTCATCCTGCCTGATACATATAAGAAACTTATTCTTGAACAAAATGGCGGTTATACCTTGCATAATGCTTTTCCAACGGACCAGCCGAATGGATGGGCAGAGGATCATGTGTCATTTGATCATTTAAGAGGAATTGCTAAAAATGAAGGCATTATGGATAGTGATTATTTAATAGAAGAATGGGAATTGCCTGAGGGACTTGTGCTGATTTGTGGGGATGGTCATACGTGGATTGCATTGGATTATAGAGAAACAAAGGAGCATCCGCCCATTCATTACTTTGATCTAGAATATGAGACGGATTTTAAATTAGCGGATTCGTTTGATGAACTGCTTGCTGGGCATTATACTGCTGAATAACATTGAGCAGTCATCACTTATTTCAGAAAAATATTTTGGTGTTTTTTGAGAGAGACAAAAGTGTCTCTCTTTTTTATGAAGCAAAATGAATTATTTCACCACTTCACTCCAAAACTGTACCTATTATTTTTAAGTCCTATTATTCAATTGGTTCCATTTCCACTCACTAAATTTTCTTACGATAATATCTACCACAATGTAAAATGGCAGAAAGCTTGAGTTGTCCACTTTGTTATACAAAGGAAACGGGGTGCTGCTTACATAGATGTTAAACATGGCATTTTGTGCAAGGAGGTTATTCCTCAATGTGGTCATGCTGATAAATTTGATATGTCTAGTTTTCACCAATTGAATGATTTCATCTAAATTCTTCGATTCGCCTGATAAAGAAATGATAAATAAAAGGTCATCCTCACCAAATTCAACGATTCCATCTGTTAAGTCTCGCTTACTTCGTAAAACTTGAGATTTCTTATGCAGTGACCATAACTGTCGTTGTACATCATTGGCCAAATCGAGCTGAGCTGTTCCTGTACCATAAATATAAATATACGGTGCGCGATCAATCAGTTGATTTAATTGATGAAAGTCCAGCTGCTCCATATATTTCCTTGTCTGCTGGATATCTTGATCGAGCAGCTTCATTAAATCTTGTGTTGTTTCTTCAGTATGATTATTCAATTTCACATAAGACTTTAAGTCACTGTAGCCGTCGAAGCCTATTTTCTTGGCAAGCCGATGGATGGATGAGATGGAAGTATGAGCATAATGAGCAAGATCCTGAATTTTCATTGTCTTCATTTCTTCAAGGTGATCGTGAATCGTTTTAATAATGTGCAGATCATTCTTATTTAAATCTTCGAAGTATTCATTTACCAGCTTGTCCAATATCATGCGATGTGCCCTCCAACATGAAAATATTTTCTTCCTGTGAAAATATAATCTAATGTTACAACTTGATTTCTAAATACGTCAAACCTATTGGTTTTTGTAAGCGCTCCCTTTACAGTGGTCTTATGGATCAAACAAAGGGGTGATGCTTATGAATGCAATCAAGCGATTTGGCAGTGCTATGGTAGTTCCTGTACTTTTATTCGCATTTTTTGGTATTGTTGTAGGCCTTGCGACTTTATGTAAGAATCCAGCGATTATGGGGGAAATGGCTGCAGAAGATACGATGTGGTATAAGGTTTGGGCACTGATTGAAAGCGGGGGATGGACGATCTTCAATCATATGGAGCTGGCATTTGTGATTGGATTACCCATCTCTCTTGCAAAAAAAGCGCAAGCACGTGCTACGCTCGCAGCTTTGATGATTTATCTTGTGTTTAACAATTATATTCATGCTATTTTGACACTTTGGCCGTCCACTTTTGGTGTTGATTTATCGCAAGGTGTCGAGAATGTAGCGGGTGTAAAAGAAATTGCGGGTATACCTACGCTCGATACAAGTATCATTGGTGCGGTTATGATATCTGGAATCGTGATTTGGATCCATAATCGTTTTTATGATCAAAAGCTGCCTGAAATGCTCGGGATTTTCCAGGGGCTTGTATTTGTTGTCATCATCGGATTCTTTGTGATGATTCCTATTGCTTTTATCGTTGCTTTTGTATGGCCCTATGTTCAGCAAGGGATTCAATCTCTCCAAGGGTTCATGTCACAGTCTGGATATATTGGTGTCTGGCTGTTTCATTTCTTGGAAAGGGTGTTAATTCCAACAGGACTTCACCATTTTATTTATACACCTTTTGAGTTTGGTCCAGCGGCTGTAAATGGGGGGTTAAAACCATATTGGATTGCTCACTTAAATGAATTTGCGACCTCAACTTCCGATTTGAAAAATCTTTATCCATACGGATTTTTACTGCATGGAAATATTAAGATGTTCGGCTGTTTAGGGATAGCTCTAGCGATGTATTTTTCTACCCCGAATGAAAATAGAAAAAAGGTTTTGGCATTGGTGTTACCCGCCACATTAACAGCAATATTTGCCGGAATTACAGAACCACTTGAATTTACATTTCTATTTCTCGCACCTTATTTATTTGTGATACATGCACTTCTTGGAGCCACCATGGTGACAATCATGAATATGTTTGGTGTTGTCGGAATGATGGGTTCCGGGCTTATTGAGATAGCTGCATTGAACTGGATTCCGCTCTCTTCAAATCATGGAGGGATTTATCTGATCCAAGCCATGATTGGATGTCTATTTACAGCATTGTATTTTGTCATATTTAGATGGATGATTGTGAAATTTGATATTCCATTACCAGGTCGAAAACATGAGGAGGAGACTAGGCTATATACAAAACAAGATTATGAGAATGCTAATAAAAAGGGTCATGACAAAAAGGAAGCGCCCGTTTATGCGTCTGAGTATGAAGAGAAAGCCGTTTATTTCTTAGAAGGCCTTGGCGGTAAAGAAAACATTAAAGATGTGACAAACTGTGCCACGCGTCTGCGTATTACAGTGATTGACCCTAGCTTGGTGAAAGATAGGGAATACTTTACAAAAAATAAACTGGCACACGGAATGGCTAAGAGTGGTCAAAGCATTCAAATCATTGTTGGCTTAAGTGTACCGCAAGTGAGAGAGTCCTTTGAGGCAAAACTTTCATTTAATTGAAAAAGGAGCTGGATATAATGAAAACATTTAATATTACCATTGCTGGAGGCGGAAGTACATTTACACCAGGGATCATTTTGATGCTGTTAAACTATTTAGAGGAGTTCCCAATTCATACAATTAAACTCTATGATAA
The DNA here is from genome assembly GCF_038002985.1 of Bacillus sp. FSL R5-0431. Lineage (NCBI taxonomy): Bacteria > Bacillati > Bacillota > Bacilli > Caryophanales > Bacillaceae > Bacillus > Bacillus sp. FSL R5-0431. The sequence continues at coordinate 699,187 of NZ_JBBOOG010000001.1, forward strand.
TGATGCAGCTAGACAAAAGACGATTGCAGATGCATGTGAGATTATGTTAAAAGAACGAGCACCAGAAGTGCGATTACTGGCAAGCACGGACCCAGAAGAAGCCTTTACTCAAGTCGATTTTGTGATGGCACATATCCGTGTCGGCAAATATGCAATGCGTGAATTAGATGAGAAAATTCCATTGAAGCATGGAGTCGTCGGACAGGAAACATGCGGTCCAGGCGGAATAGCTTACGGAATGAGGTCCATTCCAGGTGTATTAGAACTTGTCGATTATATGGAAAAATACTCACCTGAAGCTTGGATGTTAAACTATTCTAACCCTGCAGCTATAGTCGCAGAGGCAACACGTAAGCTAAGACCGAATTCCAAGATTTTAAACATATGCGATATGCCGATTGGAATCGAAGAATTAATTGCAAAGAATTTAGGCTTATCTTCACGTAAAGAACTGGAAGTAGATTACTATGGTTTGAATCATTTTGGCTGGTGGACAGATATTCGGGATAAAGCAGGAAATAGCTTAATGCCTGAGGTGATTAAGCATGTAAGCCAGCATGGTTATGCAACAGATGGAACATCTGAACTAGAACAGCAGAAGAGCTGGAACAGCACATTAAAAAAGGCTAAAGATATTCAAGCACTTGATCCAAAAACGGTACCGAATACGTATTTGAAATACTATCTATTTCCAGATGAAGAAGTGGCACATTCAAACATAGAGTTCACGCGTGCCAATGAAGTGATGGAGGGGCGAGAAGCTTTTGTTTTTAGTGAATGTCAGGCCATCATTGATAAAGGGAGTGCGAAGGAAACAAAGCTAACCATCGATGAACACGCTTCCTATATCGTTGATTTAGCAAGAGCCATTGCTTTTAATAAAAAAGAACGGATGCTGATGATTGTAGAGAACAATGGCGCCATCATGAACTTTGACCCAACAGCCATGGTCGAAATTCCTTGTATCGTTGGCAGCAACGGTCCAGAAAAATTAGTGGTTGGAGAAATTCCTAGATTTCAAAAAAGTCTCATGGAGCAGCAAGTTGGCGTAGAAAAATTAGTAGTAGAAGCATTTGAAGAAGGTTCCTATCAAAAACTATGGCAGGCCATCACATTATCGAAAACGGTGCCGAGTGCTAAAGTAGCAAAAGATATTTTAGACGACTTAATTGTGGCAAATAAAGCATTTTGGCCAGAGTTAACATAACACGAGGATAAGCAATATGGGCGTTACATCGCTCATATTGCTTATTTGTTTTTTCAACCGATGTATTCCGCTTTTTTTGTGATGGCGACAAAGCGGTTTTCACTGGGTACTAAAAGACCCCCTCGTCAAAAAGGGGGTCATCATTTCCTTACTCTGCACTCTCCTCAACCTCACGGCTATCCTCTGTTTCACCAATATAAATTGGACCGTTTGCGTGGTCGAGTCGGATTGGCCATTCGTATGGAATTTGAAGTCGTTTAGCAATACCTCTCCAGAATTTTGTAGAATCATATTCGAATTCTTGGAAGTCTTTTAATAAGTCTTTGTAAGACGAGCCATCAAATTGAATGAACATGTCTTGAAGGCGCATGAACGCGACATGTCTCACTTCTAATGCTGCCGCAGCTTCCATCTCTTCTTCTGTTGCTTCACCAATGATTGTTCCTGCGGGCGGAAGCATGTCGTATACATTGAATTCCTCTTCTTCTTCGTGTGCTGCATTGTGCTGTTGATCTGACATTTTCTTCACTCCTTCTAGTTTTCATCAAAATTTGATTCGTGCTTACCTTTATTATCGGAAGAAAATGCGAAATGTGGAATGAAAAAAGAAGCAGAACCACAACACTTGCTTTTTCTTCTTGAATCTTTTATGATCAATTAAAGATATAAAAGGTCTATAATAGATAGAAAGGAATGTTCCCATGAAATATTCTAAAGCGACCAACTATGCACTTCATACGATGGTGTTTTTAACTCTTGCTCCGAAGGGGAAAGCAATTGGCGTTGAGCCTCTTGCTAAAATGCAAGATCTTTCACCCACCTATTTATCTAAAATTTTAACAAAGCTTGTAAAGGCAGGATTGATTGAATCAACACCTGGTGCAAAAGGTGGTTACGCCATTATGAAAAAGAAGGAAGACATTTCGTTTTTAGACGTCATTCAGGCTGTAGAAGGGCAAACGAATTTGTTTCGCTGTTCTTTAGAGCATGATTCTTTCATGCCTCATGATGACTGTTTGATTGAACAGGTCATGCAGGATGTTGAAACAAAAATGCAGGAGACGTTAAGTCAAAAGCGGTTAGTTGATATTGCAAGCCAAATTGAGCAGACAGAAAAGAATCCATTTTTCAACATGTGATTTTTTTGAACTAATTATAGATATTAAGAGTCTTTAAAATCTTTAATAAAAAGGAGAGATTTACATGTTATTAGATTGTGCCATTATCGGAGGCGGGCCAGCCGGATTAAGTGCAGCACTTGTTGTGGGGCGGGGCAGAAAACAGGTCATTGTATTCGATGACGAGATGCCAAGAAATCGAGTGACACAGGAATCACATGGATTTATTACAAACGATGGAATGACACCGTTTGAGATCAGACAAGCGGGAGAGGCAGATATTCAAAACTACCCTCATATTCAAATAAAGCGAAGCAGAATTGTTGAGATACAAAACAATGAGGACAACTTTACGTTACTGACACAAGAGGGAGAAAGATTCGAAGCGAAGAAAATCATATTGGCAACAGGACTTCAGGATATACTGCCAGAGATTAAGGGAATTCATGACGTGTATGGAAAGACGTTGTTTAGCTGTCCTTTCTGCGATGGTTGGGAGCTAAAGGACAAGCCGCTTGCCCTAATTGCTGAGAATCCACGCGCCTTGCATATGGCTAAACTTCTTTCCAATTGGACAAAGGATTTGATCGTGTTTACGAATGGGCAGCAAGTGTTAGCTGAAGAGGAGAAGGCACTGCTATCAGCACATTCTATTCAAGTCATTGATGTACCGATTATGTCAATCGATCATGACAATGGGCAGCTGCACTCTCTCCAACTTGCGAATGGGGAGACAGTGAAAAGAGAAGGGGGGTTTGTCGCAAGTGATTTCAAGCAGTCAGCTCCATTTGCTGAAAAACTTGGCTGCCAAATGACGAAAAATGCGGGCATTGAAACAGATATTCTTGGACGTACAACCGTCAGCGGTGTCTTTGCATGCGGTGACAATTTAGGCGGCCCTGCTCAGCTTGTATTTGCAGCAGCTGCTGGAAGCCAGGCAGGAATGGGCGTCATCCATGAACTTGTGCAAGAGGAATTTCAACAAAAAACATCTCTATGAAAAGAGATGTTCAGCGATGAGCGGTTTTCCGTTTTGCTAAGACGTGAGCTGCCCATTCAAAAAGTGCGTAGATGACAAAGAAAATAAGGATCCAGCTGCTGGCATCGACCCATACATTGGTGATATGAATGATGTTCGCCTGATCAAGTCCAGTCTGTACCCACATAGTGATCAGTGCTGTAAGGAACACTTGTAAAAACCTTGTTGATGTTTTCAATTGGTCACACCTCCATCTCTTTCCATCATATAAGAAATGACAGTTTATTTCCAATTGTTTTCCCATCAGTTTCAACGGTAAAATAAGAAATAAAATCAATGGAAGGACATGACATGAGCGATCAAACAAATAGCTTTTTAAAAAGTCATTTCCCTGATCTTATCCTCACACCGCCCCTTTTTTATCAATGGCCTTTTGGGCTTCGCTTTGAAGTGGCAGATTGGTCATTAGGAAAGGAATCAGTTGTATTAGAAAAAGCGGGGGATCGTGCTTTGGAGATTGTGAAATATGCTTTTGACCCAGAAGACGATATTCTGCTTGTAACGGATGTCTATACGCAGCATGAACATGAATTAACGAAGCAAAAGCTCCTAGTTTATCAGAAATATGTCCGCCGGCAAGTACGCAGCCGATTGCGTCACGAGCTTTTGACCTATGTACGACCAGAAATAGATGACCCACTGACATTGGAGAGATTTACACTGAAATGCCGGCTGCAAGATATTCGATTGCGTCCGCTACTACAAGCCATGTGCCGAGAGGATTTCTATGCACCGAATCAAATCATGAAGGGGAAGCTTGATTATGAAATTTATCTCATCAATCTCTCGAAACAGATGATTTTCCACTTATATGATGATCGAGGCTGTGATCTCATAGCGTCAGATTCTAAGCGTCTTCGGCCAGTCTATGAGGGCTTACAGCACTGGCTATTAGACTATGATCGTGCTCAGATGGACCGGCTGTTTGCAGCGAAATAAGAAAACCGCACTTTTGACAAGTGCGGTTCTGTTTTATGCTTCTACTTTATTGAAGAACTGTGGTAAATATTCTTTGTGTGCTTCTAGCATTTCATCGAGGATGCTTTTTGCAATCGCATCTGATGGGACGAGCGGGTTGATCGTCATTGCGACAAGGGCTGTGTTGTAATCGCCTGTCACGGCTGCTTCAGCGGCAACACGTTCAAAGGATTTAATTTGAGAAATGAGTCCTTTGACAGCGACTGGCATTTCACCAACAGCGATTGGTTTAGGACCGTCTTTTGTGATGACGCAGTTGAGTTCAACGGCAGAATCATTTGGAATGTCACTGATGGCACCATTGTTGATGGTGTTCACAGGCTGAATGTCATGCTTGTCGTTATAAATGGATGCAATCAAGTTACAAGCCGCATCACTGTAGTAAGCACCGCCTCGTTTTTCAAGCTGTGGCGGTTTGATATCAAGATCAGGATCTTTGTAAAGCTCGAACAGGTCATTTTCTAGTGCACGAACGACTTCTGCACGAGTACCTTCATTCTCTGCTGCTTTCTTTTCTTCAGCCAGCATATCACTTGTTTTGTAGTAGTAGCGGTGATATGGACATGGAATGACGCCAAGCCCTTTTAAGAAATCTGCATTCCACGGAATGGCTTGAATGTTGTTCATCGACATGCTGGAGTTTGGATCTGCCATGTCTTCGATGACTTGATCCATGATGCTTTTGCCATCTAAGAATACATTGAGTCCAAAGACCATATGGTTTAATCCAGCAAAGCTGACTTCGACTCTGCTTGCGTCTACATCAAGTCCTTTGGCGATTCCCATGCGAATACCGATTGGCACGTTGCATAAGCCAACGACTTTGCGATGGTTTGAATAGCGAAGAACGGCTTCTGTGACCATACCAGCTGGGTTGGTGAAATTCACAAGCCATGCGTCTGGGCACAGTTCTTCAATATCTTTGACAATATCAAGAATGACTGGAATGGTGCGAAGTCCTTTGAATAGACCTCCTGGACCATTCGTTTCTTGACCAATGACATCATATTTTAAAGGAATGCGTTCATCCTTCATACGTGCTTCAAGAAGTCCGACACGGAATTGTGTTGTGACGAAATCAGCGCCCGCAAGCGCTTTCCGGCGATCTAATGTTAAATGAACCTCGATTGGAAGTCCTGCCTTTTTCACCATGCGTTTTGCAAGATTTCCGACGATTTCAAGCTTCTCTTTTCCCGCTTCAATATCGACAAGCCAAAGCTCGCTAATCGGAAATTCATCGTATCGTTTAATAAATCCTTCTACAAGCTCTGGTGTATAGCTTGATCCTCCGCCAATTGTGACAACCTTTAATCCTTTTGCCATGTGCTGCACCTCCGAATAATGTAACGCGCAATGTTATAATAGAGAAAAGCCAATTCTTTTGTCTGTACATCTATAGCTTATCGTGAGAGCATCTAGTGCGTAAATGACTTCAGCGTCTTTAGGCAAGGGTGTCTCATTTAGAGATTTGTTACATAAAAGAAACACATTGTGACATGCTGTTGGAGAAAGGGGAAGTCAGATGTTTTCAAGTGAGGTCATTTCAAGCTTTAATGAACTAGAAAGCGCTTTATACCGATATATCATGGAAAACAGTGAAAAGGTCGTGTATATGAGAATTCGGGATTTAGCAGATGCTGCCCATATTTCCACCTCGTCTGTCCTTCGCTTTTGCCGAAAAGTGAATTGTGAAGGCTTTTCAGAGTTTAAAGTGAAACTCAAAATGTATTTAGAATCAGAGCAGACACCTACTTTAAAAAGCACACAGCACTTTCTATATGAATTTATTGAACGCACACTGAAAGGGGACTTTGAAGGGAAAATTAAGGAGGCAGCAAGGCTCATTGCCGATGCAAAAAATGTGCTGTTTATCGGAACTGGCAGCTCTGGTATTTTGGCACAGTATGGGGCTAGGTATTTTTCGAGTCTTGAGAAATTTTCATTTTACATCAATGATCCGTTTTTCCCGATGAATATGCAGTATTTAGACAATAGTGTCACCATTGTGCTGTCTGTATCAGGGGAGAACCGTATTACGATTGATCATATTTCGAAGTTAAAAAGAGAAGGAAGCAAAATCATTAGTATTACAAACAATCAGCACTGTACGATTTCGCGCATTTCCGATTTAAATATTGCTTATTACGTGACAGACGAACGGGTTCACAGAGCCAATATTACGACACAGACGCCAGTTGTGTATATTTTAGAAGCGATGGCTCGTGACATGTTCGCGATGTTAAAGGAAAAGTAAAAGAGCCGCTGCATGAATCAGCCGCTCTTTTTTTTCTGCCTCATAAAAGCGAGGATGGCAATCCCCGAACAGATGAGCACAAACAAACCGCCTAGCAAATACACAGTCCTCGCTCCGAATGCATCTGCAATCAATCCAACAAAGAAAATAGATAAACCGACAGATACAGAAGAAAGGACGTAATGAGCCGAGTACACCTTTGATAAATCTCGGACGGGCGTTTCCGTTTGAAGAATGGTTTGCTGCGAAACATCCCGAATTTGATAAGCAGGCCCCATCAAAATACAAAGCAGTAAAGCAAGCCACGGCAGGCTGTTCAGTGAAAAGACAATAGTCAGCACCGCATAAATGAATGAACCAGCTGCCATAAAGAGAAGAAGCTGCTTTTGAATCAACCGGCTTATCCACGCAGCCAAGAGCCCGCCTAGAATGGCGCCTGTATAATAAGCGCCGTTGATAAAACCCCACCATTCCTCACTTTCGTTTAAATCATGGGTGACAAAGGCAAGGGTAATCGCCCCGATCCACACAGCACCCGCTATATTTTCACAGACATCCATAAAGGTCAGGGTGCGAATTGTTTTGTTTGTCCAAATGATCGTCCAGCCATCCTTGAAACTGTTCATCTTATTTGCTTTTCGAACGGTGTCTTCTTGCTTAAGAAGAGGAAATACAGGGGTGAAAAACAAATAAGACAACACAATCATAAAACAAGTGATCCACATTAAATAAAAGGGACCAATGAACAGGACAAGCATTCCAGTAAAAGAATAGCCGGCGATTTGCACCGTTTGATGAAAAATGGAGGCTGTACTGTTCGCTTTCACAAGCTGATTTGCTGGCACAAGCATCGGCATGATGGCCTGTAATAAAGGACTGATGAACCCGCCTGTGATGGAAATGAGAATAAGCGCACCTAACAGCCAGACCATATGCTGCTGAAAGAAATGAAATTGGGCTGTAAACACGATGAGCATCACAAGACGTAAAAGAGGGACCCATTTCAACAGCCGGCCCGCTTGAAAGTGATCGGTCAAAACAGGAGAGATGAGCCCGGCTAATAGCTGGCATAGCGTTCTTATTAGCGGAAATAGAGCCGCATAGGCAACAGATTGTGTATCTTGATAGATCACAAACGTGATCGTCATCACAAATAGAATATCACTTAGCATGAGAAGGCTTTTACTGCCTGTATAATACCAAAACTTGTTTCCCATATCCAACCGGCTCCTTTTCAAAAACAAGTTCAGTATAGCATGGTGATGAAGGACCTAGAGGCTTTTCATTGAAAAATACATCTTAAGGATGAGAGGATTGTGATAAGCTAAATGAAAGACATCGCAAGGAAAGGGGTTCAAATCAATGAAAGTACTACCGGCACATGAATTCTTGAATCAGCACAGCATCCCATATGAGATCAAAGCATTTTCTTCCGAAACAGAGAAGGGAGCAGCAAATGTAGCAGCAGCCCTTGGTTTTCGTGAAAGACAAATGATCAAAACATTGATTTTTGAAACAGGGGAAGGGGAGCAGCTGCTTGTGATGGTTGGCGCAGACCAGCATATTAAGTCAGGGAAACTAAAGAAAGCGGCCGGCTCTCGTAATATTAAAATGGCATCACCAGAGAAGGTTCTGGAAGTGACGGGCTACCGAATTGGCTCGATACCGCCATTTTGCTGGCAGCCAGAAGGCTTCCGCACCATCATCGAAGCTTCGTTATTAGAGGAAGAGGTATTAGGTGTTGGAGCAGGCGAATGGGGAAATGAAATCCTCATCACACCAGAACAATTAGTGAAAGCCTCAAAGGCTGTACCGTATGACATTGTTCAACCAGCCGAATAGAAAAAAATGCCTGTTTCTTATGCAGGCACTTTTTTAATTTGCAGCAGGCGCCTTAAATGGACCGATATCTTTCATTTGCAGAAAGGCATCCACTGTTCTATTTTCTTCAAGATCATTCGCCCGTTTGCAGATAACAACGGGTCTGACGATTTCTATGCCTTCGATATATACGCGCCCAATCTCTTTCCGCTTGAGACTGCCTTGAACCGCATCACGGGGAACAAGTGTGATCCCATAGCCAGCTTTGATCATTTGAATCGCTTCATGAACACCGCTGAATTGTAAATCAACAGTCGGTTTTTTAATTCCTTTCGAGGTGAAAAGGGAAAAGAGCTTATCTCTTGTGGAGCTGCCTTCTTCACGCATCAAAAAAGGCTCCAGGCTCAGGCGCTCTAGCGGGACGGTTTTTCCGTTTAACGGATGGTCTGCTGGCACAATAAAATCATAGCTTAAATTCGTCAAATGGGAGGTAACGATCTCCTCATGATGCAAATCTTCAATTACAGCGATGGCCACATCTGATTCATATTGAAGCAGGCTGTCTATCACTTGAGCGGAGTTTCCGCTTTTTAATTCGATTTCTGTCTGTGGTGATGACGTTTTAAAAGCAGCGAGCCAATCAGGCAGTAAAAAGTTGAGTGGTACGTAGGTAGAAGCGATGCGGAGGTGCCCCTTTTTCCCGTTTTGTAATAGTGTGATCTGATATTCTACTTCCTTTTCAGCCTCGAACACTTGCCGGGCATAAGGATACAGCATCTTTCCCATTTCTGTGAGCGTAATTCCTCGGCCGTTTCGTTTAAAAAGGCGAAAACCGATCTCTCGTTCAATGCTTCTAAGCTGAGCCGTCACAGCTGGCTGTGTCAAAGATAGTGCGTCTGCTGTTTGTGTGACGCTTTTAGTCTCTGCGACCTTTGCAAAAATCCGAAGGGCATGTAAATTCAACTTTGCACCACCTATCAATTATTTTAATGGTTTAATCAAAAACATTCATTAGATTTATTATAAAGCATCCCTTATCGTAAAGATAGCGAAGGGGGAAGGGAAAATGGATCATCGTCAAAAGCAAGTTGTGTCAATATCGCTCATCACAGCATTTGCACTTATTGGGGATTCAATGCTCTATATTGTTCTTCCAGTCTATTGGAAAGAGATTGGTTTATCATCCATTTGGGAGGTCGGATTACTGCTGTCCATCAACCGATTCATTCGCATCCCGCTAGCGCCTGTCGTATGGTGGCTCTATCGATATATCCCCATGAAGACCGGTGTATTGATGGCGATTTTGATCGCGTCAGTGACCACGATATTATATGGGGTGAGCGGTTTTTGGCTGCTGCTGATCTGCCGCTGCGCATGGGGACTTGCTTGGACGTTACTCCGTATGAGCGGGATGAGGGTTTTGGCTGAAATGGACGAAGGCTCACAAGGACATTTGACGGGTCTTTATAATGGGCTTTACCGGCTTGGCAGTTTATTTGGCATGTTATTTGGCGGGATTTTCGCCAGCTTGATCGGCTTCCAGTCCATGACGCTTGTCTTTGGGTTACTCACATTGATAGGGTGCGTTTTTTATGTATCTTTGGATGAAATTGAAAAGAGAGAAGGCACGCAGATGTATCATGGCATCAAACAGAAGTGGTTTGCACGAGATGTTGTAAAAGTACTGATAACAGGCATGCTGGTCGCACTTATTATACAAGGTTTATTCGCATCCACGCTGAGTCATGTCATTGAAGCAAAGATCGATCAGGATGAATTTGCTCTATTTGGCTTTGTCATCGGAGCTTCGGTTTTAAGCGGTGTCATTCAAGCAATCAGGTGGGGGTGGGAACCATTTGTCGCACCGAGAACAGGCAAATGGTTTGATCGGCTTGTGATGAAGGAACGAATGCTATGCTGGATGTTTCTTTCATTTGGAGGGCTCAGTTTTCTTGGGGTCATGCTGAAGGTAAGCGGCTGGTTCCTATTGATGCTGCTTTTGATTCAGCTGCTGGCAACGATTGTAACAACGTTCACCGATACACTTGCCTTTCAAAAAGCCTCTGCTCAAACAGATAAGAACCGCTTTCTCGCAAGCTATTCTTTTGTTCAAGATATGGGTGCTGCTTTAGGGCCTTTGTGCGGATATACGTTGATTCAGTTTTTCGGAACAAACAGTGTCTTTTGGCTGATGCTCATCATAAGCTTAATGCTTGTCAGCATGTGGGCAAGAGACGGGCAGCTGCATGTTTCTTCTGGTGCAGTGTAAAAAATGAAGCGTTATATAAAAAAACTGCCTCATGCAGCTGATCGCAGGAGGCAGTCATATTCTCTTATTCTATGTCTGAATCGTAGGCTTTTTGCGTCAGGTGGCTGACCACCTCTTTTAATCCATTTGGTTTATGGAATTCAACAGGTGTGCTTCCTTTTTCGAAGACGATTTGGTCTGCTTCAACGAGCAAGACATATCGATTGTTGACCTTCGCAATATGGATCGAGTGGCCAAAGTCCGCTAGAAGTCCTTTGATTTCTGTTTCACCTAGACGCATTTTCATTGTGATATCAGGGGTTTGTTCCACAATGTGAGAAGCTGCTAGTGTGACCTGTTCTGTATCGAGTGTTTCTCTAATTTCTCGTTTTTCACTCGCTTCCCATTTTTCAAGATCCTCTTCGAACTGCTTTAATTCTTCACTTTCATCCTGTAATGTTTCAAATACTTGTTCCTGCACCATATTCATGACCTGTGATTTCATGATTTCAGGCATAGATTCCCCGTATTCGACGAATTTCAGAAAGTCCTCAAAATAACGCGCATGTGAGGATTGGTGAATTTTCACTTCGGCTTCCTCTGTCATGCCCTCTTCTGGCATAAACGGATATTGAATCGATTTCATATTTTTTGTTGTAATGGCCATTTCGACTTTTTTGATCAAGGTAGATGTATCAGCGATAGAAGCCACTTTCTGTTCAAAATCGCATTTCATAATAAAGACAAAGGAGTCATCAAAATATTTTTTAGGGACAGCAGACGCAACTAAAAAAACGCCGCCTCTGACAGCACTTGTATCTAAATACGTGCGAACAAACTGTTCGCTGCATTCATTAAATACTTCTTTTGTATCTGCAAATCTCGTCTGATGAAATAAATTGTAGTTTGGATTTGAATCGAGTTCATGACCGGGTTCGACAACGAATCGGCCAATTTTGGTCGGTACTTGTTCAGATTTAGGGTGTCTGTCCACTTTTCGTTTGACGATTTTTTTTAGCTCACCATCTAAAAAGTCCTTCAGCTCACTTTGTTCAAATTCCTCTTGATCTAATGTTTGATAATGCTTGAACCGTTTATTTGCTTGTTCATCTTTGCCTTCGATTTCTACGACAAAGAATGATAGAAAACGTATCGTAAAATCCATTGATTGGTCACCACTTTTTCTTCTTCGGATATGTTGAGTATAGAAAAAGGAGTGAAAATCGTCAACGAATGGAGAAATATCGTGTCACTATTTCCCGAGAAATGTTTAGTGAAAAACACTTGATAATAATTATCATTCTTGATAGAATGATAAAAGAAAAGAAGGAACCTGCCAGTTCCTTCATCTCAGAAAAACAACTTATTTTGTTTCAAATGTTTCGCAATCAGTTTCGGCATTGCGAGTCACATCAGTCATTGTGTTTTTACCAATTTTAATGGTAGAAGCAGTACAGCTGTTATCAGCCCAAAAACGGCAAGAGTTCACTTCACAAAGTACGTTTTGTGCCATGAGAATTCACCTCCGTGATTCATATTGAGAATGAAGCAAGCTGCCACTTAAATTCATTCCATCTAGTAGTCTCTTTATAAAAAGAGGCTGTTTGTGCTGATGATGCACATGTTTATCATACCATCTACCCTGATAATATACAATTTAAACTTTGAAAGAGCGAGAATACAAATCTCGCTCTTTTTTTATTTGTAAAAATAGTTAAATGCTAGGTGGCACCATCTCTCATTTCGACATATGAATAGAGTAGATTCAAAACCTGATGTCGGACAAAGTCTGAGGGTACATGTACTGATTTTCCGCATAAAGATAAGGTTTTCAATCAAAAATTTTCATAGAGAGATGAGGGGAGAAGATGAAAGCAGTCATTCTCTGCGGAGGAAAGGGAACGAGAATGAGTGAGGTCACACAAGCGCTTCCTAAACCACTTGCTATGATCGGAGATCGGCCTATTCTATGGCATATTATGAAAATCTATCAGTATTACGGAGTAGATGAGTTTATCTTATTGCTTGGATATAAAGGAGAGAAGATCAAAGAATATTTTCTGAACTACGACTGGCGGCATCACAGCATGCAGCTGGATATGGCAACAGGAGAAATGAAGCTTTTAGGAAAGTCAGAGAACTGGAAAATCACCTTTTTAGATACGGGTGAGGAGACGATGACAGGCGGACGGTTAAAGCAGGCGCAGGACTACATTGGGGATGAGACATTCATGATGACGTATGGTGATGGACTTGCCAATATCAATATGTTTCATCTGCTGAAGCGTCATCAGGATCTTGGGGCAGCTGCGACTGTCACAGGAATTGAAAAGAAGTCCCAGTACGGGACACTGAAGGTGTATAACGGGATGGCACAATCCTTCTCTGAGAAGACAGACAGTGTCGGGATGATCAATGGAGGGTTTTTTGTGTTGTCTCCAAAGGTATTTGACTATTTGACAGACGGTGATCAATGCGTGTTTGAAGCGGAGCCTCTGCAAAATCTGGCGAATGATGGAGAGCTTGCGGTTTATGAGCACCACGGATTTTGGACAGCGATCGATACGTATAAGAACCTGAAGGAAATCAATGGCATGTGGACAAATGGAAAACAACCATGGAAGGTTTGGTGACGGCATGAGCGGATTTTGGAATGGGAAAAACGTATTTGTGACTGGATGTACAGGACTATTGGGAAGCTATCTCGTCAAGGAATTGATTGATCAAGGTGCAAACGTAACTGGACTTGTGCGTGATCAGGTGCCTCGATCGAATTTATATCAAGGCAGTCAATTCGAAAAGATGAATGTGGTGCAAGGTGCATTGGAGGATATGCAAACGATTGAACGTGCGTTAGGAGAATACGAAATTGATACTGTCTTCCATTTGGCGGCGCAGGCCATTGTTGGGGTCGCAAATAGACACCCTGTTTCTACATTTGAAGCCAATATTTTAGGGACATGGAATGTACTGGAGGCTTGCAGAAGACAGCCGCTGATCAAACGAGTCATCGTGGCATCAAGTGATAAAGCATACGGCGATCAGGAGCAGCTTCCATACGATGAAGACATGCCGCTAAATGGGAAACATCCGTATGATGTATCGAAGAGCTGTGCAGATTTAATTTCTCACACGTATTACAACACATATGGTCTTCCGGTTTGTATTACACGCTGCGGCAATTTATACGGGGGCGGGGATTTAAATTTCAACAGAATCATTCCGCAAACCATCCAGCTTGTGTTAGAAGGAGAGGCACCGGAAATTAGAAGTGACGGGACATTTATTCGTGATTACTTCTACATTGAAGATGCAGTCAAGGCTTATTTGCTGCTAGCTGAGAAGATGGAGGAAAAAGGGCTCGCTGGAGAAGCATTTAACTTTAGTAATGAAATTCAGCTGACGGTGCTTGAGCTTGTGGATAAGATTTTAAAGGCAATGGGCAGTGAACTGAAGCCGCGTATTTTAAACCAAGGAACGCATGAGATTAAGCATCAATATTTGTCGGCAGAAAAGGCGAGAAAGCTGCTTGATTGGAAGCCTGACTACTCCATTGATGAAGGTTTAGAGAAGACGATTGAATGGTACCGCGAATTCTTTCAAAAATAGAGGTGTAAGTAGATGAACAGCATATATTGTACGGTTCTATCGAGTGGAAGACTTTATCAAGCCATTGCGTTTTTCTTATCATTGAAGCAAGTAGAAGATGATGCTGTCATCAAGACGTTATGTATGGATGATGCTGCATTTGATCTGCTTCATCAAATGAATTTTCCTCATGTCGATCTTGTTCATGTACGGGAGCTCGAAACGCCGGAGCTGCTGGATAAAAAAGAGGAACGGGATGCCTCGGAATATTGCTGGACATTAAAGCCGATTTGGATTGAGTGGTTATTTGAACAGGAGCAGGCAGAGGGCGTAACCTATCTTGATGCGGATTTGTTCTTTTATGAGAGCCCGCAAGTGATTTTTCAACATCAGCCGGATGCCTCTGTTTTACTCTCGAGAGGGGATATTGTGATTCCGAGCTTCGATCCCGAGGAAGTGAAGATGCTTCAGAAGCTATTAGGCCGCTATAACTCAGGCTTCCTGCATTTTAAAGGAGATGAAGCCGGCCGGAAATGCCTCAGCTGGTGGAAAGAAGAATGCCTGAAGGAATGCAAAAATGCGCCGGGCGAAGGCAAGTTTGGCGATCAAGGATATCTCGATCATATGCCGAAGCTGTTTGAAAAAGTGGAAGATATTCAAACAAAAGGCGTGAATATTGGTCATTGGAACTATGGGCAACATTCTTATCGGGAAGAGAATGGACGTATTTTGCTGGAGGATGGGCATCCGCTCATTTGCTATCATTTCAGCGGCTTTCGCATCGTGAGCAAGGATGAGATGCAGCAAATTCATGAAAAAGGGAGAAATGATCTGCCGTTTTTCCAAGAAGCCTATCGAAACGTGCTGCGCCATGTGATTGAATCTGTTAAGCAGGTCGATCCGCTGTTTAACGGCTATGCCAAATTGGAGGGGGATGACGCATGAATGAGAAGCCAAAGGTAAGCGTCATTATTCCAAGCTATAATGCCAAAGAGCGTTTAGAAGGGAGTCTTTTTTCCTTAACGCTTCAGGATACGGATATTCCATTTGAGGTGATTGTCGCTGATAATGGGTCAACGGACGGCACGATGGAAATGCTTGAGAACATTGAGGTGAATTTCCCGTTTAAAAAGGTACGTATTCCTGTCAATCAAGGGATTGCCAAGGGTCGCAATCATGCCATTCGCGAGGCGGAGGGAGACCTGCTGATATTCCATGACAGCGATATGCTGGCAGAGCCGCAATTTATTCAAAAGCATGCGGAGGCACATGCTGTTCATGAGGACCTTGTCATTTGTGGTGTATGCTGGAAGCGGATTTATCGTTATTTTTACGAAGCATTTGATAAGGATCATATCAATCGGTTGAAAAAGCAAGGCTTGTATAAGCGGAAAATGAAAGATAAAACGCCTCTTTTATCAATGAAGGAAGTTGAAAATGGTGCATTTCTAGAGAAAAGCTTCGATTTGCAGTCTGAGTTTATTGATATTCTCAAAGACATTTTGCGCACGTATAACTATGATTTAGGCTCTTATGAGCTGCCGTGGCGATTTTTTATTACGAATAACTCCTCTGTCAAACGTAAGCATGTCATGGCACTCGGGATGTTTGATGAAAATATCGTTCGGTACGGGTTTGAAGATTATGATTTAGGAATTCGTCTGCATCAGCTTGGTCTCTCGTTTGAATTGCGAGAGGATATCATGAGTGTGCATCAGGAGCATCCAAGTAATTTAACGTCATTTGATGACATCAAATATAATATTTTGTATATGTGCGAGAAGTACAACAATATTGATGCCATTGATGTCCATTTGGCTTTCTCTGGTCCATTTTCTCACACCGTCACAAATGACATTGTGAAAGAGGTCCGGCAGCTGCGTGAAAATCTGGCATTCGATGGTCTGCTTTCTTATTTTTTAGAGCTGCTTCATTTGATCACAGAGCGGAATGTAGGCATCAAACGCGATAAAAAAGATCAGCTGACAGCAAAGCATGTCCCTTTGAAAAAGCTGTCAGAGGCAGCGCAGCTTGCACGGCAGGAATATGGCTGCACAGTGCTTGTAGAAGCCATTCAAGGGCTGACGAAAGAGCTATTACGCGTTGATTTGTTTCAAGTGGATGTGTTGTAGATGGCATCTTATCATTTTACAACCATTGTGTCGAATACCCATATTTTTAAGCTTTTGGCGCTGATTCATTCGCTTGAACAAACCGCCCATTCATTCAAGTTGTCGGTTTTATGTGCGGACCCTTTGGCTTACAAAGTGTTAAGTGAATTCCCTCATCCGCACGTTCAATATGAACAGCTTGAAGACATTGAAGATGACACGCTGCGAAAGGCAAAAGATGATCGGACGTTCCATGAGTATTGCTGGACGTTAAAGCCTGCTTTTCTGCTCAAAATCCTTGAGTCCTCAGAAGCGGATTATCTCGCCCATTTGGATACGGATTTGTATTTTTATCATGATCCAGAGGCGGTATTTGCAGAGAATCCACTCGCTCATTTATTTTTGACGGATCATATGAATTCCAAGCGGTTCTATCACTTTTATGAGTTGTCTGGCCGCTTTAATACTGGATTTGTCGGCTGCCGCAACACAGACGTTGCCAAACAGGCGGTCACACAATGGAAGGAAAACTGTCTTGCACACTGTACAGTAGAAATGGATACAGAAAATAAGACGTATGGAGATCAGCGGTATGTTGAAAGATGGATCGATGATTTTGAAGGGGTCCATGTGGTGACATCTAAAGGAGCCAATGCCGCCATTTGGAATATTGAAAACTACAAGTTTTCAGTTGTGAAAGGGGATATGTATCTCGACGAATATCCACTCTTGTTCTATCATTTTTCTGCCTTTACGATCATTGATGAGAATACCTTTAATCTTAATTGGTATTACTATATGACAGAACAAAATCTAGTGGATCATCTATATATTCCGTATGCCGATTTGGTTCATCAAAAAATTAAACAGGTGCAAAAGGTCTTTCCAGAATTTCAGCAAGGGTTTATTGCAAAGAAGCACGTTCCTGACACGCATTTTTATGAGATATGAAAAAACCGCTCAATAACTGAGCGGTTTTCTCCTTTTTATGATTCATTCCATTTGGAGATGGTTTGATCGCTAGGTAGTAAGAAGGCCAGGATGCCTAATATCGGTAAAAAG
The DNA here is from genome assembly GCF_038002985.1 of Bacillus sp. FSL R5-0431. NCBI lineage: Bacteria > Bacillati > Bacillota > Bacilli > Caryophanales > Bacillaceae > Bacillus > Bacillus sp. FSL R5-0431. The sequence goes on from NZ_JBBOOG010000001.1 coordinate 716,613, forward strand.
GCGACTCCGATCATGGTAGGCGTTAAACCGAAGGCATCAATGAATGAGCCTAGAGCGACTGATCCAATTGCACCCATACCAAACGCAAGCCCAACAGTTAAACCAGACATTGTGCCAATTTTCCCGGGAAATAGTTCTTGAGCATAAACGACTGTGACAGAGAAGCTTGATGTCAGAATGACCCCAATTAGTCCAAGTAAAACATAAGCAAAAACAGGTCCGGCAAATGGCAGCAGCAGGGCAAGCGGAAAGGATGCCAATAAGGAAATTAAAATCACGGTTTTCTTGCCGAAGCGGTCTGCAAGCGGTCCGCCTAAAAATGTCCCAATTGCACCTAGAATGAGAAATAAGAAAATATAAGTCTGTGATTCTTTAATCGTCAATCCATATTGTTCAATCGCATAAAACGCATAGAAATTCGATATCGCATTCCCATACCAAGAGCGGGCAAAGATGAGAAAGACGATAATGCCAAGTGCTGTGAGTGCTGACTTACGATGAATATCAGATCTTGCAGCTTTTGCTGGAGCCTTTTTCGCTTGAGCTCGAATGGTTTGAAGTCTTCCTGCGTACCATCTTGAAATATAAAGAAGGAAACCGACAGCAATCATTCCAACAATCGTAAACCAAGCCACGCCTGGCTGACCGAGAGGGACGAGCATTAATGCAGCGATCAGCGGAGCAAAGGCTTGACCTGTATTTCCGCCTACTTGATAGATGGACTGTGCAAGTCCTCGTCTTGGACCAGCTGCCATGTTGGCAACACGAGAGCCCTCTGGATGGAAAATTGCAGAGCCGAGTCCGATAAAGACAACGCAAAGCAAAATGGTGGCAAAGGAAGGCGCAAACGCAAGCCCGAATATACCGACAGCACTAGAAAATAAAGCAATCGGGAGTGCATAAGGCATCGGCCGTTTATCTGTATACCACCCAATAGCGGGCTGCATGACGGAGGAGACCATATTTAATGTAAAGGCAATCAGCCCTAATTGTGTAAAGGTCAGCCCCATTGAGCGTTCTAAAATAGGGAACATCGCAGGAATAACGGCTTGCAATGTGTCGTTCAGCATATGGCAAATGCCAATAATCAATAAAATGGGGTAAACCGTTGATCCGGTGACAGAATTTTGAGGTTTATCCTTTGTACGAGCAGCAATAGCCAATGAGACTTCCTCCTTTCATTCAACTGTTTTCTATTTTGCATTCTTCTCATTTTATTCATAAGGTGAACTATAAAACAATAGCAAATTGTCATGATTTAGAAAAAAGAGACACAAGTGCTTGTGTCTCTAAAGGGTTATTGATAAAAAGATGCGATCACAGGCTTCATTTTTTGAATGACGAGTCCGCTTCCGCCGCGGTTTTTCACACCTTCAATCATGCCGACGAGGACGTAATCTTCTTTTTTGGGATTAAATGCAAGTAAAAATCCATTTTCAGAACCGTCTGTTGCCCCTTGTTTGCTCTTCAGCTCTGCCGTTCCTGTTTTAGCGGCAATATCAGCTCCTTCAATTTGTAAGGAGTGAGCTGTACCGTTTGGACTGGTCACGACCTGAGTCAGCGCGTCTTTCACTGAGTTTGCCGAGTCTTCTTTGATGATTTGTTTTGGTGATGCTGTTTTTTCATCTTGAACGACTCGAGGATAGACAAGCTTGCCTCCTGTTGCAAATGGAGAATAGGCATGTACTTGTTCAATCGGTGACATGAGTAATTCGCCTTGGCCATAGGCAGAGTCAGCAAGTAAGATGTCCGATTGAATGCCATCGTTCGATACTTGTGCTGGTTTCATTGTAAATGGCATGTGCAAATCTTCGCCAAACCCAAATGCTTTTACTTTTTTTTCGTAGGTGTCTTTGCCAATTTCCAGTGCTTCCTGTCCGAAGTAAATATTGTCTGAGTACACGAGGGCATCGACCATATTTACGTTTTCTTTATCGTGAACCCGTGTAATTCGATAATTGCCCCAAGATTGATCCTTTTGCCATTTCAGTCCATGAATGGTGCGTACTTTATTAGGTTTTGTGACACCTGTTTCCAGCCCAATGGCCGCTGTAATGGTTTTGAATGTAGACCCTGGTGCATACCGGCTCGCATAGCGAGCTTGGAATGGGAGGTCTGGGTTTTCACTGTATACCTGATATTGCTTAGGTGTGATCCCATTTGTCATGAGATTGACATCGTAGGAAGGGGCGCTGACAAGCGCTAATAGATCCCCCGATGATGGATTCATGATCGTGACGGCCCCTTTTTCACCTTTTAGCTGTTCATAGGTTTTTTTCTGTAAAGAAGCATCTATGGTCAGCTTCACTGTTTTTCCATCTTTTCGATCTGATTTTTGCAATGTTTCTTCAATGCCTGTTTCATCATGGACGATCAGAATGCTTCCGCCATCTTGTCCACGCAGGTTTTTGTCAAACGTAAATTCAAGGCCGGTTTTGCCGATGATTTGATCTGCTTTTAATGCCGGATTTCTTTTGATATCATCTGCATTTGCTTTTCCGACATAGCCGGTGAGATGGGCGGCGGCTTCGTTATAAGGATAGTAACGCATTTCCTTCGTTTGATAGGTGACGCCTTTTACCTCCTTTGGAATCGGCTTTTGCTCTAACATTGATTTGAGCGGGACAAACGTGTCGTCTGTGACCCATGCTTGTTTCAGCTGATTGTCAATCAGTTCTTCGTCTATATCAAACGCCTTGCTGATTTTTTTGATATTGCGTTCTTTTTCTTTCCCTGTTCCGAGTTTACCTGGGATGATGCCAAGTGCGTTTCCACCAGTTGTTTCTGCCAGCGTACGCCCTTTTCGGTCTACAATGTTTCCACGGACAGCAGGGTCTGATTTGACTTTGATAGTATCTCCCTTCTCCATTTGCGGGAAGATGAGATTTGGCTTCCAGTCCACTTTCCACTTGTCATCTTCTTCTGAGAGAACGCCCTTGTAAGAAAGCTTGTGCAGCTTGCCAAAAGACGTTTTCATTGTCACATCATAGGAAAATTGATACCCATTTCCTTTGTCCTGTTTTTCGACGTTGAGCTTTGATATGTTCAGATCATAAGCACCAATTCCGTTAAAGATATTGTCATATTTTTCGGCTAGTTGTTTTTTTGAGAAGTCATTGGCTTTCAAAGACGCACTCGTTACCTCATCAGCCAGCTTCGTAAAGTCTTTCTTCTCTAATTGTTTCGTAAAGGATTCAGCCGCTTTTAAAGCCTCTTTTTCTTTTGAGAAAAGAGTATCTTTTAAGAAAAAGAGAGCAGCTGCTATCACGATGATGCTAAGAAGAGGAATAATGAATTTTTTCTGTTTCCAAAATGATTTTCTTTGATCCTTATACAATGAAAACACCTCAATTTTTGATTAGATCTTCTATATTTTACAGTGATTGCACATGATTTGTATAGTTTCTCCTATGAAAATAGACCAAGGCATCATGTCATGGTTTTGAAAATGGGAGTAAAATGACAGCTGTTTTTATGAAAGATATCTTCATTTTTTCTTATGATTTAAAGGATTTCTTAAGAGATCATCGAATGTGGAAAATTAGAAAAAATATGACAAGCGCTTTCAATAGGGGGGAATTGTTATCGTTTATAAAAAAGTGAATGTAATTGGACTTATTCTTGGACCGACACTCTTCTTGCTCGTTCTGTTTCTCATACCTGAAGATGAATTGACCTATGCTGCGAGGGTAGTCTTGGGCATTACGGCTTGGACGGCAACATGGTGGGTGACAGAAGCACTGCCCATACCTGCAACATCTTTATTGCCCATCATCCTACTGCCGACACTTGGCGGGCTTTCTATGGAACAGACATCAAGGGCTTATGGAGATCCGATCGTCTTTATGTACATGGGAGGATTTATGATTGCTATTGCCATTGAAAAATGGAACTTACATAGAAGAATGGCCTTACACATTTTGAGGGTGATTGGCACAAGAAGTGACCGCATTGTATTAGGTGTCATGATCGCGACTGCTTTTTTATCTATGTGGATTTCGAATGCAGCGACAGCCCTGATGATGCTCCCAGTGGCACTTGCAGTGATTAAAGAGGTCAAGGCTAATGAAGTCTTATCTGGTCCATCTCTTGATCGATTCAGTAAAAGCATCTTATTGTCGGTTGCGTATTCAGCGTCAATTGGTGGTCTAGCAACACTTGTCGGATCTGTGCCAAATGCGGTGTTTGCTGCGATGTCAAAAAAGCTATTAGATCGGGAAATTATGTTTTTTGAATGGTTTTTGTTTGGTTTTCCTGTTGCGATGATTCTGCTCATTCTCTTATTTCTGTATTTGACCAAGGTACAGTTCAAGGTAGAGCACACAGGTGAAATGAGTGTAGCGTTCATTCGAAAGGGATTAGAGAATTTAGGAAAAATGAAACAAGAGGAAAAATGGGTGTTTGTTGTTTTTCTCATGACGGCGTTTTTATGGATTTTTAAGCTCTTTTTGTTTGGAGGGATCACCGTATCTGATACGTCTATCGCCATTTTCGGTGCCATGCTGTTATTTCTCATTCCAGCAACAAATGGAGAGAGAATATTAGAATGGCAGGATATGAAACAGCTGCCATGGGGGCTTTTGCTTTTGTTTGGAGGTGGGCTTTCGCTCGCTACGGGCTTTGCAGAAACCAATCTAACGGGATGGATTGGGGAAAATCTACAGCATTTAAATGGGCTTTCGTATATCGTGCTGTTGATCATTTTAACGGGAGCGATTTTGTTTATGACTGAAATTATGTCAAATACAGCTGTTGCCAATATGATTATTCCGATTACGGTAGGGCTTGGGCTTGCGATTGGCATGGAGCCATATGGGTTAATGGCTGCGGCTGCTTTGGCTTCTTCATGTGCGTTTATGCTGCCGATCTCCACACCGCCAAACGCCGCTGTCTTTAGTGCGGACGTGCTGAAAATATCTGATATGGTCAGGGCAGGCTTTTGGTTAAATATCATCAGTATTGTTGCGATTGTCCTTGCGGTGTATTTCTGGCTCCCGATTGTGTTTAAAAGCTGAGCGGGTTAAGAAGATGGCTTTGATCGAATCGAGACCGTCGGTGTTTTTGTTTCTTTTGGCTTCGGTGGTGGTGTGGATTTTTTGCTGTGAGTGTCCTTTGGCGTGTAATAAGCGTGTTAGATCCAGACATGGTGGACTCAAATTCAGCCAAAAACAGCGTGATTTAAGCAAAAAAAAGAGACCGGGAAACCCCGTGTCTCTTTTCTAATGTGTTTCATTAAGATGGCTTTTTCGTCTTGCATAGGTGAAGTAAACAACGACACCAATGGCTACCCAGATAAGGAAGGCTCTCCAAGTCACCCATGAAAGGGTCGTCGCAAGTGTGATACAAATGACCGCACTGATAATCGGAAGAACAGGCACGAATGGCACTTTAAACGCTGCTTTGACATTCGGGTGCTTTTTCCGTAAAACGATGACGGCAATTGAAATCACCGTAAAGGCTGCAAGTGTACCGATACTCACTAAATTCGCAAGCGTCGATAAATTCACAAAACCTACGATACATGCTGCGACAGCACCTGTCAGCCAAGTGTTGGCAACAGGTGTTTGCGATTTTGGATGAACATTTGAGAAAATTTTTGGCATGAGTCCATCACGGCTCATCGCAAAGGTTAAGCGAACCTGCGCATAGACCAAGGCAATTAAAACCGTTGTGATCCCAATAATTGCACCGGCTGATATGATACCTGCCACACTATGAAGGCCAACGACTTGAAGAGCAAATGCGACAGGGTCACTGACATTCAGTTTCGTATAGTGAACCATGCCGGTTAAGACAAAGGACACACCGATGTATAAAATGGTACAAACACCGAGCGCCCCGATAATGCCGATCGGCATCGCCTTTTGCGGATTTTTGACTTCTTCAGATGCATTGGCGATCGCATCAAATCCGAGATAAGCAAAAAAGACTGTTGCCGCGCCTGCGATTACTCCTTCAAAGCCCATCGGCATAAAGGGTGTCCAGTTTTCAGGTTTGACGTAAGCAAAGCCTGAAATGATAAAGAGAAGGACGATGGCAATTTTGATTAACACAATGATGTTATTCAGCTTCGTGCTTTCTTTGACGCCTCTTGAGACGATAAAGGTGATGAGTAAAATAATAAGTGCGCCTGGAAGGTTAAAGACGGCACCATCAGCGGCTCCAGGTGCAGCTGATAAAGCCTTCGGTATGTGCAGACCGAATCCACTGAGCAGTGATTGAAAATAGGACGACCATCCACTTGCTACAGCAGAGAGCGCAATGACATATTCAAGCATGAGATCCCAGCCCATTAAGAAGGCGAGAAATTCCCCAAGTGTGGCGTAGGAATACGTATAGACGCTTCCTGACACAGGAATGGACGAGGAGAATTCAGCGTAGCAAAAAGCAGCAAGGGCGCATGCGATCGCAGCCAAAATAAAAGATATAATAATCGCAGGTCCCGCATCCTTTGCTGCCGCAACCCCCGTAATCACAAAGATACCAGTCCCGACCACGCAGCCAATGCCAAGCAAGATTAAATCAAACGTATTTAACGATCGGCTAAGCCGCTTCGTTTGACTTTCAAGCATGAGCTGGTCGAGAGACTTTTTTCGAAATAAAGAACTCATGTTGACCTCCTAATGGATAAATCTTTTCGTAAGACGAATGTTAGTATATGCGTAATTGACAATTTAGTCAATTGGTTGAAAAACGCTTTAAATCATTAAAGTATTAAACATCACAATCGAATTTGTGCATAAAAAGAGACATCCGCTGGCAGGTGGAAGGCGGATGTGGTGACGGGGGATCTATGTCTGTTCAGCAAATATTTTTTCATTGAACAGCACACTTGGATGAGTGGGGTAATGGGCGGAGGAGGCAAGGTGATGTGTCTTGGCTTTTTCCAAATCGCCGAGCTGATAATAACAATAGCAAAGCTGGAGATGTGGATACCACGTTTTATACTGTGTGAGTGTGAAGGCTGTTTCGTTTTCAGGAGCCTTCAGCGCCTGCTCATACCAAAAGATCGCTGCCTGATGTTTATTTTGTATTTTTAGATGATCCCCGATCCGGCAGCAAAATTCTGGACGGGGCTGATCGTATAAGAAAGAACGTAATAATGAGGATAAAGCCGCTTCCTCGAAGCCTACCGCATAATAGCAGTCGGCTAAATATTGGCATGTGCGAATTTCATCCTCAATCCAGCACTGTTTTGTCGCTAAAAATTCATGATAAAAACGAATCGCCCTGACATGCTGCCTGTTATCTCTTAATTCATTGGCAAAGTAAAAGAGATCACGTGGCGTCATGTCCTCTCCTTTTGCGAGCATGTCTTCATAAATTCGAAGATTGCGCCCGGGCTCACCAGTGGTTGTTTTCTTGCGCTTTTGATGTGTGACGGCTATATCGGCTGGAAAGATGTTGCCATACACTTGAAGAAACTCATGTACGGCCCCGTACCACTGAAAGTTCAAGGCACGCTTCACAAGGCGATTTCTTCTATATTTAAAATTCACCTGACCGTCTTCATCGAATCCCACATGATAAAACATCGAGACGGCGTCCACCGAAGGATCAAGTGTCTCTTTGAGCTGAAGAAGTTTTTGACGGTCTTCTTCAAGCAGAACATCGTCAGCATCAAGCCATAAAATATACTCTTTCGTTGCATGTGAGAAAGCGAAATTGCGGGCTTTTGCAAAGTGCTGAACCCATTCGAAATCAAGTACCTGTGCTGAAAAGGAGTGAGCAATCTCCTTCGTACGATCTGTTGACCCTGTATCAACGATGATCATCTCATCTACAATGTCTTGGACAGAGGAAAGGCAGTCCGCTAACACCTCCTCTTCATTTTTCACAATCATACATAAGCTAATGGTTACCATCTTTAGATCACCTCTTCATAGTGTATCGAGCAGCAAAAGGAAACATTCTTTTCAGCAGCGGGTTTTTTTAAAACTAGTTTTCTGCTACTGGCTGATTTAAAATAAAGGGAGAATCTATGTAAGGGCTGATAAAAATGAGTTTATTGAATGTTGAAGGATTATATAAAACCTATGGCGAGAAAACGCTGTTTGATCATATTTCTTTTCATATAGAACCAAGGGAACGCATCGGATTGATTGGACCAAACGGAACAGGAAAGTCAACGCTCCTAAAGGTCATTGCAGGACTTGAATCGTTTGAGGAGGGTGACATCACGAAGGCAGGGACACTTGATATCGAATTTCTTGAGCAAGACCCTGAAATGAGCGGGAATGAAACGATTCTTGATTACATTTTTTCTGGAACGGCACCCATGATTCAAACGATGAAGGCATATGAACAGGCGCTAGCCGATTTAGAGCATGATCCCCAAAATGAAGCAAAACAAGAAGCGCTGATGCGCATGCAAAATCGAATGGATCAGGAAGATGCATGGGATGCGAACCTGTCAGCAAAAACGATTTTGACAAAGCTTGGTGTCAAAGATGTGAGCCGCTCTGTTCATGCATTATCAGGCGGACAGAAAAAGCGTGTCGCGATTGCTAAAAATTTAATTCAGCCCGCGGGATTGCTGATTTTAGACGAGCCAACCAACCATCTCGATAATGCAACGATTGAATGGCTCGAAGGATATTTGAGTCAATACAGCGGTGCTGTCATTCTGGTGACGCATGATCGTTATTTCCTAAACCGTGTGGCCAACCGAATTTATGAATTGAATCAAGGGCAGCTCTATACGTATAAAGGAAATTATGAAGTCTTTTTAGAAAAAAGAGCCGAACGAGAAGCAGAAGCTCAGGTGAAAGAAACGAAGCGTCAAAACTTACTCAGACGAGAACTTGCATGGCTGAGAAGAGGGGCAAAAGCAAGATCGACGAAGCAGAAAGCACGCATTGGCAGAGCCGAAGAGCTGATGGATCAAAAAGGGCCTGATGCGAAAGGAGAGCTTGATTTCGCTATCGGCTCGCACCGCCTAGGAAAACAAGTCATAGAGGCAGAAGACTTATCAATTTCATTTGCTGGCCAGACCCTTGTGGAGCGGTTTACAGATTTAGTCGTGCCGGGCGACCGGATTGGATTTATCGGACCGAATGGAGTCGGCAAAACGACTCTTCTTAACTGTCTAGCGGGTAAAATAGAACCGACTACAGGACAATTGACCATTGGACAAACCGTTCGCATTGGCTATTACACGCAGGATCACAAGGAAATGGATGAAGAACTGACCATCATTGAGTACATCAAGGAAACAGCTGAGATCGTCAAGACATCTGATGGTGCCATAGTGACAGCAGAGCAAATGCTGGAACGGTTCTTATTCCCAAGATCCATGCAGAGGACGTTTATTCGCAAGCTGTCAGGGGGAGAACGCCGCAGATTGTATTTATTGAAAGTCTTAATGGAAGAACCAAATGTTCTCTTTTTAGATGAGCCGACGAACGATCTTGATACGGAGACCCTCAGCATTTTAGAGGATTATTTAGAACAGTTTCCTGGCGTTGTCATGACCGTATCGCATGATCGTTATTTCTTAGACCGAGTGGTTCACCGTCTGCTTGTCTTTGAAGGAAATGGCCGCATTTCACACTACCAAGGTGCATACAGCGATTACATGGAGCAAGAAAAAGAGCAGAAGCGGACAGAGACAAAGCCTGCTGAGAAACAAGTAGAAGCGGCACCTAAAAAGAGAAAAAAACTTTCTTATAAAGACCAGCTTGAATGGGACGGAATTGAAGACCGGATACAGGCTTTAGAGGAAAAACACCAGCAGCTTGAATCCAGCATTGCGGAGGCAGGCAGTGATTTTGGAAAAATTCAAGAGCTGATGGACGAACAAAAAGCCGTTGCTGAAGAACTAGAACAAGCAATGGACCGCTGGACAGAACTATCGCTGATGATTGAGGAATTAGAGAGTCATGACTAAGAAATAAGAAACCTGTAGAGTTGATCTACAGGTTTTTTTGATAAGAGCATTTCGCATAGGCATCATGCTGATGAATGGATTCCTCATTACGACACTCGACTTGAAAGCCCCTGACCCATGGCTGCTCATATAATTCGATGGCCATTAACCTTGTGAGATCTTCTACAAAGCGTGGATTTTCATAAGCCTCTTCTGTCACTTTCTTTTCATCAGGTCTTTTAAGCACAGGATAGAGCGGTGCACTCGCATTGGACTCAATGATATGTAAAAGAGCTGCTTTCATGTCGTTAGGGAATGATGCTTGTTCAAACAACTCTACCTGAATGGAAACAGAGCCGCGCTGATTATGTGCACCGTATTCACTAATTTCTTTAGAACAAGGACATAATGTGGTGACTTGTGCATCGCAGCCAATATGACAGGTCCATCCATCCTTTTCATGAAAATGAATGTCATATGTGATTGTCGCATGCATCAAACCCGATTTCCCGGTGACTGGGCTTTGCTTTTCCATGTACCAAGGGAAGAAAACTTGAACCGAGGCAGATGACTGATTCATCTGACGGGCAAGCGCTGCTGTCAATGCTTTTAAGCTATTCACATCAAGCGGCTTGCCGCTTTCGTAAAACGAGTGCAGCTGTTCAGTGAGACGGCTCATATGAATGCCTTTTTCGTGAGCTCTCAGGGAGGTACTCAGTGCAAAGTCAGCAGAAGTTATTTGGTCCTGCGGTGCCGTTTTAGACAAAATTCGTACAGGATAAGACACGCGGCAGATGCCGACTTGTTCAAGATGAAAATAAAAGTCCTGCTCCGTCTTTTGGATGTCAGTCATGTTCTCTTTTTGAGGGGGCTTCGTTCCAAGGCTTGGTGGTACAGATCCGAATTGTTGGTGTCGTTCTTTTTTGGGTGGAAAAGAAAACATGAGATCCCTCCTTTAAATCGTAATTATTACTATTTATTTTGCATCAAAACACGAGAAAAATCAAGAGTGCAAACATTTACGTTTACGTTAAGGTTATAAAGGTGTATAATAAATCATGAATTGATGAGCAGGAGGCACTGGCAATGGAATGGATGAAAATTGATCAAGTGGCGAAAAGAAGCGGACTGACTAAACGGACGATACGTTTCTATGAAGAGATTGGTTTATTATCAGCACCAAAGCGGACAGAGGGCGGTGTCAGACTTTACTCAGAGGACGACATGGAAGAACTAGAGAAAGTGATGCAGGCAAAAGAGGTACTTGGATTTTCTTTACAAGAGCTTCAATCGTTTATGGAAATAGGAAAGCAGCTTGAGCTGAATAAAGAGGGTTACTTGCTGTCGCTTGATCCGAAGGAACGATTAGAGAAGCTGTTAGATATTGAGGCGCAGCTGTCTGTACAGCATCAATTGATTACAAAAAAGCTTGAAACGATTCAATCTTTTAAAAAGGATCTTGAAACGATGAAAGAAAGAGCGGCTCATGCAATTGAGCAATTACAAAAATAAACACCTCTGCGTGTTTATTTTATTTTGTCAACATTTGAAGGAAAGGTTCTGATGGAATGAAGGAAGAAGAAGTGTTGAAACAGCGTACAAGTCTGCTTAGGCAGCCGAAAGCCGTCTGGGCTGTTGCCTTTGCGTGTGTGATTTCATTTATGGGGATAGGACTTGTGGACCCGATCTTGCCAGCCATTGCATCACAATTAGATGCATCTCCAAGTCAGGTCTCTCTTTTATTTACGAGCTACTTACTTGTGACCGGCTTTGTCATGTTTTTTACCGGCTTTATCTCTAGTCGGATTGGTGCGAAATGGACGTTATTAATAGGACTTATTTTTATTATTGTCTTTTCTGCTTTAGGCGGTACCTCTTCAACGATTAATGAATTAATCGGCTTTAGAGGCGGATGGGGCATTGGGAATGCCTTATTTATTTCAACTGCCCTCTCTGTCATTGTCGGTGTGTCTGTTGGAGGAAGTGCGAAGGCCATTATTTTATACGAGGCTGCACTAGGTCTTGGGATTTCGGTTGGACCGCTGCTTGGCGGAGAGCTTGGGACGATCTCTTGGCGCGGACCATTCTTTGGCGTTGCGGTGTTAATGCTTGTTGCTCTTTTAGCCATTACGTTTATGCTCCCGCCGATGCAAAAGCCTCAGAAAAAGGTGAAATTATTCGAGGCTGTCGGGGCGTTAAAATATAAAGGGCTTTTAACGATGGCATCTGCCGCTTTCTTATACAATTTTGGTTTCTTTGTGCTTTTAGCCTATTCGCCATTTGTGCTTCATCTGGATGAGCATGGTCTTGGTTATGTCTTCTTTGGATGGGGACTATTTTTGGCCGTGACATCCGTCTTCTCAGCGCCGGTCATTCATCGCAAACTTGGGACATTGACTTCCCTTGTGGTTCTGTTTGCTTCATTTGCTGTGATTTTATTCGGCATTGGGGTATGGACTTCACATGTTGTAGTCGTCATCTGCGGAATTGTTATTGCTGGGGGCATCCTTGGCATGATCAATACAGTGCTCACGACCGCTGTGATGGGATCGGCGCCGGTTGAACGTTCGATTGCTTCATCCTCTTATAGTGCTGTACGGTTTATTGGGGGCGCGATTGCTCCTTGGATTGCCGGCGTACTTGCTGAATCTTATACAGCAAGCACCCCTTACTATGTTGGGGCGGCTGTCGTTCTGTTAGGCATGATCATCCTGCTTCTTGGCCGTAAACATCTCGTCAATATTCAAGCAGGTCATTAAATAGAAAAAAGCCTTATATCTTATGCAGATATAAGGCTTTTTTGTTAAAGTACTTTTGTCGTCCAAGATTCACAATTCCATGTGTCGGTTGCAACATCTTGATAAAATTCAGGTTCGTGAGAGATCAATAAGACGCTCCCTTTGTATTCTTTTAACGCGCGTTTTAGTTCTTCTTTTGCATCGACATCCAAGTGGTTGGTCGGCTCATCGAGAACAAGTAAGTTGGTTTCTTCGTTGATTAGTTTGCAAAGACGGACCTTTGCTTTTTCTCCTCCGCTTAAGACAGACACGCGGCTTTCAATATGTTTTGTCGTTAATCCGCATTTTGCAAGAGCGGCTCTCACTTCATATTGCGTGTAAGAAGGGAAGGTACTCCACACCTCTTCAATACAAGTGTTGCTGTTTTGCTCTTTTACTTCTTGCTCAAAGTAGCCAATATGCAGGAATTCTCCGCGTTCCACCTCACCAGAAATTGGCGTGATTTCTCCAAGAAGACTTCGCAGCAATGTCGTTTTTCCGATACCGTTAGCGCCGTATAACGCAATTTTTTGCCCGCGTTCCATTTTCAGATTCAATGGACGAGAGAGCGGTTCATCATAACCAATAACCAAATCTTTTGTTTCAAAAATCAATTTCCCGGAAGTCCGTGCCGTCTTAAAGTGGAATTCAGGCTTTGGCTTTTCTGCTGCCAATTCAATCATATCCATCTTATCCAGTTTCTTTTGACGGGACATAGCCATATTTCTTGTGCTGACACGTGCTTTGTTTCTTGCAACAAAATCCTTTAATTCAGCGACTTCCTGCTGCTGCCTTTTATAAGCTGCTTCAAGCTGCTGCTTTTTGACTTCGTACACTTGTTTAAATTGATCATAATCACCAACATAGCGCGTGAGCTCTTGATTTTCAACATGATAAATCAAGTTAATGACACTGTTTAAAAACGGAATATCATGTGAAATGAGGATAAACGCATTTTCATATTCCTGTAAATAGCGCTTCAGCCACTCAATATGCTGCTCATCCAAATAGTTGGTTGGCTCATCGAGAAGGAGAATTTCTGGCTTTTCTAACAGCAATTTCGCAAGCAATACTTTTGTACGCTGTCCGCCGCTCAGCTCCGTCACATCACGGTCCAGCCCAAGATCCGTTAACCCAAGACCTCTCGCAATTTCTTCGACCTTGGAATCAATGATATAGAAATCATTGTTTGTGAGCGCATCTTGAATGACGCCCACTTCCTCTAACAGCTTTTCCAGCTCATCAGGATCGGCTTCACCCATTTTGCCGTAAATGTCATTCATCGCTACTTCCATGGAAAATAAATAGTGGAATGCATCCTGAAGCACTTCGCGGATCGTTCTTCCCTTTTCTAGTACAGTATGCTGATCAAGGTAGCCGACACGGACATTTTTTGCCCATTCGACTTTTCCTGCATCTGGCTCCAGCTTGCCAGTAATAATATTCATAAACGTTGACTTTCCTTCACCGTTGGCGCCAATTAAGCCGACATGCTCGCCTTTTAATAAACGGAAGGAGACTTCGTGAAAAATGGCTCTGTCGCCAAAGCCATGGCTTAAATCTTTAACAGATAATATCATTTTTTACACCTCAAATAGATTCAAAACGGCTAGTGCCTCTCATGATTATATCGAACTGTCCGGCTCGATAAAAGCATCAAAAGAAAAATTGCGTTTCAAAGCTGATTTTGAGATACTAAAGGATAGATTGAATGAGGATAAAGGAGATCGACATGATAGAAAATTGGGCATTTTTGAAAGAAGCAAAGCCATTTATTCAGGAAAACTTTCAAGCGGCTGGCTTCGAAAAACCAACAGCTATACAAGAAAAAACAGCAGAGTGGATTACGGAGAAGCGTGATGTGATCGCGGAATCGCCTACGGGAACGGGGAAGACACTGGCGTATGTGTTGCCGCTTTTAAATAAAATCGATGTGAATATCAAACACCCGCAAGTCTTAATCTTGGCACCTTCAAGAGAGCTTGTGATGCAAATTTTTGATGTCGTGCAAGAGTTCAAACAAGGATCAGACATCAAAGCGGTCTCCTTGATTGGTGGAGCGAACATCAAAAAGCAGCAGGAAAAACTAAAGAAACACCCGAACATCGTTGTCGCAACACCTGGCCGTGTACAGGAATTAATCAAAATCAAGAAACTGAAAATGCACGAAGTCAAAACGGTCGTGCTAGATGAAGCAGATCAGCTTCTTGTGCCAGAGCATATGAAAACGATCCAAGCGATCATTAAATCCACATTAAAAGAAAGACAAATCCTCTGTTTTTCTGCGACGTTAAAAGAGGAAACGGTTCAACTGATTAAACAAATGACGTCTGAACCAGAAGTATTGAAAATTGCCAGAAGTGAGGAAGAAGCGCAGAAAGTAGGACACTATTATCTGTTATGTGATCAGCGTGATAAAGTGAAATTACTGCAAAAGCTATCACGGCTTGAGGACATGCAGGCGCTCGTCTTTGTGCGTGATATTACGAATTTAAGCATTTATGCAGAGAAATTAGCGTATCACCATGTCGACCTTGGTGTGCTTCATAGTGAGGCGAAAAAAGCAGAGCGTGCTATCATCTTAAAGGAATTTGAACAGCGTGAATTCCCGCTTCTCCTTGCAACGGATATCGCAGCAAGAGGCATCGATATTGACGATCTGCCTTACGTGATCCATGCCGACCTGCCAAACGAAGAAGGCTATATCCACCGTTCAGGCAGAACCGGACGCGCAGGAAAGGAAGGGGCTGTCATCAGCCTAGTCACACCTCAAGAGCATGCAACGCTCAAAAAAATGGCGAAAAAGCTGAATCTTTCGCTTCAGGAAATTGTTTATAAGCAAGGCCAGCTGCATCTTGCCCCCAAGCAGGCATAAAAAAGGACCCTTCCACATGGAGGGGCCTTTTTTATTATGAAATTTTGACAAGCTGTTTTCCGACATTTTCACCTTTGAATAGTCCAAGGAATGCATCAGGAATGTTGTCAAAGCCTTCAATGATTGTTTCTTTATAAGTCAGTTTGTCTTCTTTTACCCATTGTGCGAGATCTCTTGCAGCCTCTTCAAAACGATCTGAATAGTTGGCAACAATGAAGCCTTGCATCAATGCGCTTGTTTTAATGAGTTTTGTTTGCACACGCGGTCCGATGTCCTCGCTTGCGCTAATGTTATAAGACGAAATTGCGCCGCACACTGGAATACGTGCAAAGCGGTTCAAATGATTCATCACGGCATCAGAAATTTCGCCGCCAACATTGTCAAAATACACATCGACGCCGTTAGGGCACGCCTTTGCTATGGCATCATCTAAATCATTTGTTGTTTTATAATTAATCGTTTCATCAAAGCCTAGCTCTTTTAAATAAGCCAGCTTATCATCAGATCCCGCAATCCCAACGACGTGAGCGCCTTTGATCTTAGCAATTTGTCCCACAACGGAACCAACGGCACCTGCGGCTCCAGAAATGACAACGGTCTCGCCTTCTTTTGGCTGGCCAATCGCAAGAAGTCCGAAATAAGCGGTTTGCCCTGGCATGCCCAAAATTCCTAAATAATAGGACAATGGCGCAATGGATGGATCAATTTTAGTCAGAGATTCAGCTTTGGCTGTAGAATATTCTTGCCAGCCAAGGAATCCAAGAACAAAATCCCCTTTTTCAAATTGAGGCGATTTGGATTCAACGACTTCTCCGACAACACCGCCCTGAATCACTTCATTTAGCTTGAATGGAGGTGTATAGGATTTTGTATCCTGCATTCGTCCTCTCATATAAGGATCTACAGAAACATATTTCGTTTGAATCAAGACTTCGCCATCTTGCGGCACAGGTATATCGACTGTTTCAAAATGAAAAACATCTTTTGTAGGTAATCCTTTTGGACGTTTGGCTAATTGAATTTGCTTTTGTTGACTCATGTAAAATCCTCCCTTTCACTTGCAGCCTAGATTTACATTAACATGATGCTTCTTTTCATTCAAAACATACGGTCTTTTTCAAACACATACAAAAAAGCAGCCGCCATCTCATAGATGAGGACTACTTTTTTGGAAGTCAACAGAGAGGAGCGGCGGCAGACAGCCAAACAGCTGATACACGTCCGCATCACGTTCTTTTAACAAATATTCGTTCGCATTTTGCATGGAGGCTTTCATCATATCGCGCGTCACAAAAGGAAAAAGGATATTCAAGTATGAGGACAACAGGTCTTGTGGATCTTGTTCAATCGACTCGATATCTCCAATGTTAATGATGATTGAAAAGAGATAATCAATGGAGATGCGAAAGTGCTGTTCAGCAAACAATGTAAGCGGTTTTGCTTTTGCTTCTTCAGGATTCCACTTCTGAAAAAGCTGTTTCACCAAATCACTGACAACCCAAGCATTAAACTGCTGCTCCGCTGAAAAGTAATACATCAGCTCTACCTCATTTCTAGCCTCCAGTATAAGAATTGTACAACAAAACAACAGGGATGAATACAATATTTCAGAAAATTTAGTCATTTTTACGGGCTTTTTGTCAAAAATAAGCCAATAGGCACGGTTAGTACACAATGTAAAATGGATGTGCTCAAGGAAGGTTTAATGACAAAAGTGACGGGTAAAAGATTCGTAAGACGCTAAAGGAGGAATATAAAATGAAACCTGTTGTAAGAGAGTATTCAAATGATGAGACACTTCAAAGAGATGTAGAGCAATTAAAAGCACTCGGTGTTGCAAGAGAGGACATTTATGTTCTGTCCCATGACGATGATCGTACAGAGCGTATTGCTGGAAATGCAGATGCTAATACGATAGGTCAAAGAGAAGTTGGACTTAAACATGCTGTTGGGAACATCTTTAGTAAAAAGGGCGATGAACTCCGAAATAAAATCCATGAAATTGGTTTCTCTAAAGAAGAAGCTGAGAAATTTGAAGAACATTTAGACGAAGGAAAAGTCCTTCTCTTTGTGACAGACCATGAAAAAGTGAAAACTTGGGCATAAACGCCAACTGAAAAAAGCCTCTTACTTTCGTAAGGGGCTTTTTTTCATGCCATCATCTCTGAAGGAGAGGATACATCTTTTTTACTATAATAAGAAAAAACAGCAGATTGGAATAAACAGTAAATCACCTAATTGAAAATGCAGATATACCAAAGAAAATGATCGGAAATGAGAAAAAAATAGTCAAAATATCACAAAAATCCATTCGGGAAATAATCATTGTATCTTTCAATTTTGTTTCAAAATGAAATAAAAATCTTGTGTAATTTAGTAGATAAATTTCTTAGTTCTATTGGTTTATGTTGTATTTTTGTGTAGAAATAAGTGTTTTGAGGTCAAAAAACCACGAAAAATACCTGTATTTTCAATTAGAAAATTCATTTTAATGTTTAGGAAATAATTTGTTGACAAAATAATCTAAAAACAATATATTTGGCTTAATCCAGTCATTATGGAAGTAGTTGTTAAATTTCTGATGGGTTTATTCGAAGCACATTCTAGTGATAGGTGGTGGCATAAAACCAAGGTAAAAGCACTCGGAAAATTACTACTAAACACGAGAAAATGGTTTTTTACATGAAGAAGAAATGATAGCCGATTTAAACAGTAGATGATCTTTCTACTATGATCACTTTGCAAGAGATATTTAAAAGACGTCGTACTCCTGTACAGAAGAGAAAGCGTTTTCAAGAAAGACTGTGAGTTGATCGAACGGTGAAGGAGGTGAACTCATATGAAAAAAAGAGACAATAAGCTGAGGCGCTGCAGCTCTCAAATGGCTGCATATGAGGATGCATGCTGAAAAAGAAGAGTGAACATGTGGGATGCTACTCTCCTTTTTCAGAAAACAGATTTTCCTAAAAAATCCATCTTTCATTTTAACATAAGGTTTTTGGCTTGAAAATGACCTTTGCCCGAAAAGCCGATTTTGAATAGAAGGAGGTCCTGTGATGAAAAAAGCTTTATACCATGAAGACAGTGGGTTGTATCTAGAAAAAATGCGTATGGCATTTCAAGAACATTATGAGAAAAGAACAGATATGTGGTCTACTGATCCATCCTTAACAGATGCAGCCGTGATGTCATTAAAGGCATGGCATTCACGGGAAAAGAATGCACTTGCTTCTGTGCTCGATATCGGGTGCGGGAACGGCCGGGCACTTGAACATTTAAGGGGGCTTTCTGCATATGTCGGTATCGACCTGTATGAGCATGAGGAGTGGGAAGGATTACAGAAAAGAGAAACGGTTCCTGTCCATTTTGTTCATCAAGATTTTATGTCCTGGTCGATGGATCAGGGACGCGGGATGCAGTTTGATTTAATTTTAGATCATGGCTGCTTTCATCACCAGCATCCTGATGATCATGAGCGTTATTTAAAACAGGTCTCCTCATTGCTTCATGAAGACGGCGTCTTCTCACTTGTTGTATGGGGAGAAGAGTGGAGAACAGGGTTAATCGGAGAAGATGGCCGTTTCCACTTTTCATTTTCAGACTCTCAGCTTGGAGAAAGAATTTGTTCATCAGGTCTGGAGCTTGTATCGATTACACCATTAAAAGCAAAGGCCGGCATTAGCCAGCATCATGTCATTGCCGTCAAAATCTAGTACAAAGGTGATCACTCAAAGCTAGCAGAGGGGTTCATTCTAATAAAGAGCATGCATCATGTAAGAATCGAAAGGCGTTAACATCGTATGAACCAAGATTTCTGCTCCTTTGTACTGGACAAGACCTAGATTGAAACATTGCTAGAAGAGGTGGAACGGAAACATTTTTGCGAAAATCAGGGTCTGAACGATGAGAGGCATCGCACATCTATATTCTTCTTTTTAGGCATGAGTGCCGCTTGAAATAGGAGCACACAAGTTAAGTAAGGGAGTGCGGACACATATTCATCACTCCATCACTGCGCTATGAGAGTCGATTTGGGTGCAGCGATGAATAGGGGGGAGACAAATGAACAAGTTTGTAGATGAATTACAATCAATGATTCATCATTTTACCTTTCAAGAAAAAAACTATTTGCTCGTGGGGCCAGTGAACCTGCCGATCTCCATTCAACATGAAGAAGTGCCATTTAAATGGTATGCCTTCGCACCTGTTGAAGGGGAGACAAAACCAACGATCGAATCTATTGTCCAAATGAGTACCGCGCAGCAAACCTTTTCCTCTTGTCTCTTATTTGGCGACTTTGAAAATGAGGTGCCGCCGCTAGTGCGAATTCATAGTGTCTGCCAAACAGGGGATGTGTTTGGGTCACTGAAATGTGACTGCGGTCCACAGCTTGCGTTATCGCTGAAGAAAATCACCGATTACGGAAAAGGCATGCTCGTATATATGGCCAATCAAGAAGGGCGGTCAATTGGGCTGATGGCGAAAGCATTGACGTATAAATTACAGGAAATGAAGCTGGATACCTTTGAAGCCAACCGTCTGATTGGCTGCGGAGATGATGACCGGCATTACGAGGAGGCAGCGGCTGTTCTGCACTATTTAAACAAAGGGAAACCAATGCACCTCCTAACGAACAATCCAGATAAAGTCGATTCCATTGCTGCCTACGGTCTTCCTGTTTTGCGGTTTGATCATACGGTCGAAGCCTCACTCTATAATGAAGCCTATTTAAAGGCAAAAGCAGCCTCAGGGCATATGGTCGATGAGAAAAAATTAATTAATCAGTAGATGAGTTTACTTTAAAGAAGGCGGGAGAAAAGCGTGAAACCTGAAATCAATTGGATTCAAATCCCAAGCGGCTATGCAACGATTGGAAGTAATGAAGAAGATATGAAAAAGGCATCAGAATTCTGGAAGGACAAGCTTCTCAATCCAACCTACGGCCGTGAGAAAAAATTTCAAAAATGGCTGTACAAAGAATTTCCATCCTATCAGCCGTATATCAATGAATTTTTTATTTCAGATACGGTCGTCACCAATGAATGGTATCAAAGCTACTGTGATGAAACAGGCCAGGCGTACCCGGAGAGCTTAACGAATCAAGAGCTTGGTGGCGGGAAAGATCATCCGGCTTGGGGCATGGATATCGAGGAAGCCTTCTCGTTCTGCCAGTGGCTGAGCGGGAAACTTGGGATAGACGTGTCGATTCCTACTGAAGAAGAATGGGAATATGCTGCCCGAGGAAATACGAGAAATCAATACCCGTGGGGAGATGAGTTTGATCCTTCTTTATGTAATACGTTCGAATCAAATATTGAAAAAACGACGCCTGTCCGTCAATACAAAAAGGGCAGATCCTTATTTGGTCTTTATGATATGGGGGGCAACGTCGAGGAATGGGTCAACACCAAATATCATGTATACGAAGGCGGCATCGAGGTCGTAGATGATTTAACGGAGACGCTTGGCAGTGATTACTACATTTTAAAAGGCGGCTCCTTTGCAAGAGGCGGAGATTTATGCAGAGTCGCCAGAAGACACGGGAAGCATCCAGATCCCGTTTTTCGATTTACTGGCTTTCGTGTAGTGACTCGTCAAAAACAACATATAAAGGTGGGAGTGTAAAATCATGCATAGAGGACCGATTACATCTGTTTTATCAACTCAGCAGGACCAAATTGTTTACACTGGCGGCTATGACCGTTGTATTTATAAGTGGAACCGGGCAACAGGAGAAGGAACGTTTATTGGAAGTCACGAGCATATCATTAACTCTTTATCTCTTTCTGAAAACGGAAAGTATTTAGCGAGTGCATCGTCAGACTACACCATTCAATTGTATGATACAGGCACTCATACTCGAATTCGCACCCTGTTTGGTCATGCGGATGATGTAGAAGCCGTCGCCTTTGCCAAACAGGATACCTTACTAGTATCGGTGTCTAGAGATAGAAGGTGCTTAGTGTGGGATATCGAAACAGGAGCTATTTTAAGAGAATTCCATGGACATAGCAAAGATGTATTAGCTGTATGGATACATGGCGATAAAGCTTATACAACAGGTGATGATGGCTACGTTCTTGTATGGCTGTATGATACAGGAGAAATTGTAGGGGAAATTGGTCCGTTTGATTATGAGCTGGACACAATCAGCGGCAGCAATCAAAAAGAAGTGTTCGCACTTGGCAGAGACGATGGCACCGTCATTATTTATGATGCGGTTACTTTACAGGAGAAAAAAATCATTAAAGCCCATTTACAGGGCGTCAAGCGGGTGAACTTTTCTCCAAGCGGCAATTACTTGCTGACAGCAGGCTATGACCATTTAATTAAGCTGTGGAATTATGAAACAGGGGATTTAGTCGATACGTTGCTGCCTCATAAATATCAGTGGGAGCGCTCGCTTGTCTGGACGGAGGATGAGAAATCGATCCTAGGAGCCAGCTTTGGAAAAACGTATTGTGAATGGTCTATTGAAAAGGGAAAAGTTGTATCAGATGAGATCGAAATGGCGACACCCTCTATTAATGATATTGCGCTGACTGATGCGGGAGATATCATCACAGCATCAGATGACGGAAAATTCAGAAAGAACGGGATTGAAATCGCTAAATCGACAGGCGTTTTAACAAATGGAGTGGCTGTCGCACGAGATGGAAGCTATTATGCGTGGGGAGATCATGCAAGTCAGGTGCATATTGTTCATGAATCATTACAGCAAATGGTTTCGTTTGATCTCAACACAGGGCCGGTCAACAGTGTGTATTTCCACGAGGAGGATCGGCAATTCTATATTGGAACTTACGGCGGTTATGTACATGTCATTTCGACAGAACATTTAAAGGAAATTGGCCGTTCCAAAGCACACGATTGTGCTGTTAAAGCATTAAAAGTAGAAGGAGATCATATCATCACAGCCGCGGTAGAAGGAACCATCTGTCTTTTAGATAAGAAGAGCTTGTCTTTAAAAGCGAAATATATCGGAGCGACAGAGCTGTTAAATGATGTATTCATTGATAGTAAAAGAGATCGTATTGCCATTGTCAGCCGTGACAAGAATGTGAGATTGTTTGATTTGCATACAGGAAGAATTTTAGACCAGCATAATGAACACCAGTATTCTATTAAATCTGTCTCTGTCACAGACTCTGGCTATATTGTGAGCGGAGATTATTGGGGCTATATCGTTGTGTGGAATCCAGAGCTGGAGTTCAATACCGGCCCAATTAGAATTGCCAAGAATGGGATTAGTGCCATCAGACAATTAGGCAATGATGTATACGCAAGCTCATATGACGGCGGGATTTATCATATTCGAGAAGATGGCACACATACTGAAGTACTGCGCTTATTTGAACAATTTCCGAAAGAAGTAATCTCTCATTAAGAAAAAGAATGTAAGCGGGGGATTCTCATGATAAGTGTTTGCAAGGAACATATGAAAAAAGGCCTGACTGTACTCAATTGTCCGCATGTGCTCCTCATTAATAAATATGAATTACGCAAATGCTGTTTTTGTAAACAACGAGCATCATATAAACTTTTTTATTCCTTGCCTTACTATGATCGATCTGAAAAGAAACGGATGGAAAAAATATAGCACATGAGAAT
Source organism: Bacillus sp. FSL R5-0431 (assembly GCF_038002985.1). Classification (NCBI taxonomy): domain Bacteria; kingdom Bacillati; phylum Bacillota; class Bacilli; order Caryophanales; family Bacillaceae; genus Bacillus; species Bacillus sp. FSL R5-0431. Next base: position 739,744 of record NZ_JBBOOG010000001.1, read on the forward strand.
AGAACTCCTTCATTTCCTGAAGGAGTTCTTTCCCTTGAAAGAGAAGAAAGGAGACTCACATGAAAGACGATGTTTTTTATATGAAGCTGGCGATTGCCAACGCAAAGGCAATGAAAGGGCAAACCTCCCCAAACCCGCTTGTCGGTGCAGTCATTGTACAGCAAGGTGAGATTGTTGGGATTGGTGCTCACATGAAGGCGGGCGAACCTCATGCTGAAATTCATGCGCTGCAAATGGCAGGGGAAAAGGCAAAGGGAGCTGACATGTATGTGACGCTTGAACCTTGTTCGCATCATGGGAAAACGGGTCCTTGCACGGAAGCCATTATCAAAAGTGGTGTGAAACGTGTAGTCATTGCGACGCAAGACCCAAATCCGCTTGTCGCAGGTAAGGGGGTTACCATGTTGAAACAAGCAGGGATCGAAGTAGATGAAGGAATATGTAAACAGGAGGCGGACGGCTTAAATGTGCCTTTTTTTCATTTCATTCAATCAGACCTTCCTTACGTCATATTAAAATCAGCCATTTCGTTAGACGGGAAAATTGCAACATCTCATCTTGAAAGCAAATGGATCACAGGAACAGAAGCGAGGAAAGAAGTGCAGCAATTGCGTCAAGAAGCCGATGCTGTGATAACAGGCGTCGAAACGATTATTCAAGATGATGCAGGTCTTATTGTGAAAGATTCAATGGCGACCCAGCCCATTCGTGTCATTTTAGATTCCACATTAAGGATTCCGCTTCATGCGAAATGTTTAACAGATCATATGGCGGAAACCATTATTTGCACCTCGCACATGTATGATCAGAAAAAGTATGAACAGCTGGTAGATAAAGGGCATCAAGTCTATGTCACAAGCGGAGAGCAGCGGACAAATATTCATGACGTGTTACGAATGCTGAAGGAACGTTCTGTCATGTCAGTTCTCGTTGAAGCAGGAGGAAATGTGAGTGCGTCCTTTTTAGAAGCATCACTAGTCAATGAAGCCGTCATTTACATGGCGCCTTTATTAATCGGTGGAAAACATGCACCTACTTTTTTTGAAGGAGAAGGGGTGAAAAAACTAAAAGAAGCGATCCGTCCAGCAGATATTGAGTATAGTATGGTAGGAAAAGATATCAAAATGACAATGAAATTTCAATAAATATAAGACCTTGTGCATCGAGCGCAAGGTCTTTTCAATACTTCTTGATAAAAATAAAAGTGTACATACACCTTTCCAAGGAATGATGAATACGATGGATGGGGGGTGATTCCATGAGAAGATGTAGACAATGCGGAAAGACATATCCAACTCATTCGACAGACCACTACCAAAAAGGAAGCTGGTATGATGCGTATAAGGATGCTGGCTGGGAATGTGATAGTTGTAAGAAAGGGATATCAGGAAAGCCAGGGAAACCAGTGAAAAATCCTTGCTGCGGAAAAGATCCTTGTGTTTGTGTGATTCAAGGTCCGCCAGGCGGGAGAGGAAGAAGAGGTCCAGCAGGTCCAGCAGGTGCAGCGGGTCCAGCGGGTCCAGCAGGCCCAGCAGGCCCGGCAGGAGCAACTGGAGCCACTGGTGTAGGCTTAACGGGCATTGTGGCATTTGATCCAGCGGTAGCCCCAACCTATCCAGTAGGTCAAGTCGTGACATTCGATGGAAGTACGTATGTGGTGAATTCAGCGCCGCCAACAGGTACGCCAGGTACGTCACCAGATTATACATTGTTAGCAGCTGCTGGTGAAACGGGTGCAACCGGAGCCACAGGTACAGGAGCGACCGGTGCGACAGGAGATACAGGTGCGACTGGAGTTACCGGAGCAACCGGAATCACAGGAGCCACAGGAGCCACAGGTACAGGAGCCACCGGTGCGACAGGAGATACAGGTGCGACTGGAGTTACCGGAGCAACCGGAATCACAGGAGCCACAGGAGCAACAGGTACAGGAGCAACCGGTGCAACAGGAGATACAGGTGCGACTGGAGTTACCGGAGCAACCGGGATCACAGGAGCCACAGGAGCAACAGGTACAGGAGCAACCGGTGCAACAGGAGATACAGGTGCGACTGGAGTTACCGGTGCAACTGGGATCACAGGAGCCACAGGAGCCACAGGTACAGGAGCGACCGGTGCGACAGGTGATACAGGTGCGACTGGAGTTACCGGAGCAACCGGAATCACAGGAGCCACAGGAGCCACAGGTACAGGAGCGACCGGTGCGACAGGAGATACAGGTGCGACTGGAGTTACCGGAGCAACCGGAATCACAGGAGCCACAGGAGCCACAGGTACAGGAGCGACCGGTGCGACAGGAGATACAGGTGCGACTGGAGTTACCGGAGCAACCGGTGCAACAGGAGATACAGGTGCGACTGGAGTTACCGGAGCAACCGGTGCAACAGGAGATACAGGTGCGACTGGAGTTACCGGAGCAACCGGGATCACAGGAGCCACAGGAGCAACAGGTACAGGAGCAACCGGTGCAACAGGAGATACAGGTGCGACTGGAGTTACCGGTGCAACTGGGATCACAGGAGCAACAGGTACAGGAGCGACAGGTGATACGGGAGCCACAGGAGCAACAGGAGATATCGGGGCCACCGGAGCGACCGGAGCGACTGGAGTAACGGGAGCAACAGGAGATATTGGGGCCACCGGAGTAACGGGAGCAACAGGAGATACCGGAGCGACCGGAGTCACAGGAGCCACCGGAGTAACGGGAGCAACAGGAGATATCGGGGCCACCGGAGTAACGGGAGCAACAGGAGATACCGGCGCCACCGGAGTCACAGGAGCGACTGGAGTAACGGGAGCAACAGGAGATACCGGCGCCACCGGAGTCACAGGGGCCACCGGAGTAACGGGAGCAACAGGAGATATCGGGGCCACCGGAGTCACCGGAGTAACGGGAGCAACAGGAGATATCGGGGCCACCGGAGTAACGGGAGCAACAGGAGATACCGGCGCCACCGGAGTCACAGGAGCGACTGGAGTAACGGGAGCAACAGGAGATACCGGCGCCACCGGAGTCACAGGGGCCACCGGAGTAACGGGAGCAACAGGAGATACCGGCGCCACCGGAGTCACAGGGGCCACCGGAGTAACGGGAGCAACAGGAGATACCGGCGCCACCGGAGTCACAGGAGCGACCGGAGTAACGGGAGCAACAGGAGATACCGGCGCCACCGGAGTTACCGGAGCAACCGGAGCAACTGGATCGAGTGCGATTATTCCATTTGCATCAGGTACCCCTGCTGTCTTGACTACAATTGCAGGGGGTCTTGTCGGAACTTCTAGTTTGGTCGGCTTTGGTAGCTCTGCAACAGGCGTTAGCATACTAGGTGGTATCATCGACTTAACAGGAGCAGCAGGTACTCTTTTAAATATGGCATTCTCTGTACCAAGGGATGGCACTATTACTTCATTTGCCGGATACTTTAGTACTACGGCAGCATTGGCTTTAGTCGGCACGAGTATTACAGTGACAGCTAGCTTATTTGCTTCACCGACACCAGATAACAGCTTCACTCAAGTAGCGAGTGTCACGTTGGCACCACCATTAACGGGGATTTTAACTATTGGTGCTATTTCAAACGGAATCGCTACCGGCCTGAATGTGCCAGTTACAGCAGAAACAAGATTACTGGTTGTTTTCTCTGCGACTGCAACAGGCTTATCTTTAATTAACACTGTAGCAGGCTATGCGAGTGCAGGCTTATCTATCACGTAATTGAAACAGGGATGACTCGATTTGAGTCGTCCTTTTTTGTTTGAATGAATTTTCTCTTAACTTCGTAAGAAAAAATGATATGATTTTCTTAGAGTCTAGTCGATGAATCTACTTGAATTAGGGGTTGTAGCGGTGAGGATGGGCAAAAGGAAAGTCACTTTACAAACGAAAATTTTGGGGTTAATTATCGGGCTTTTGCTTGTTGTCATTGCGTTATTGACCATTTGTTTTGGTTTTCTGCAGACATCAGAAAGGCAACGGCAAGCTGAACAGCTGGCGGTGCAAACCGCTAGAACAATCTCATATATGCCGCCCATTAAAACATCGGTGGGCACCTCATCAGTGTCTGAGTATGAAGAACAGGCAGTGCTTGAGCAAATGAAGGATCAAGTCAGAGCACATGCCATCTTCATTACCAATCAAAAAGGGAAGGTCCTTTTTCATACGAATCATGAGAATGTAGGAAAAACCATCAGTGTATTTAGAGGAAGAAGTACCCTGCTATTTGGGGGGACCTCCATATCAACGGGTGATTCTAATGGTGAAACCGTTGTCAGAGGCAGTGCCCCGATTATGAAAGAAACAGGCAAGCATGAAGAAATTATTGGCACAGTCACCGTCGAATTTTTAAAAAAGGAAATTGATCAAGCGACAGCCCATCAACTAATCAAGCTTAGCTATATTGCCCTTTTTGTGCTCTTGCCTATGGTATATTCGGAGCGATTTTTTTAACAAGAAGTATTCGCAAAGATACATTAGGGCTTGAACCGCACGAAATTGCTTCATTATTTCGAGAAAGAGAAGCGATGCTGCTTGCTATAAAAGAAGGGATTATTGCATTTGACCGCAAAGGCGCGATAACGATGATGAATACATCTGCTAAACACATGCTGCGCGTTTCATCCGAGCTGCCGCTTCATATTGACCAAGTCTTGCCAAAAGCCAATCTCCTTTTCTATTTAAAGGCAGAAACGATTGAACCGAACATCGAAACCGTCGTCAATGATAAAACCTATGTCTTAAATGTGAAAAAAGTGGTGGGACAATCGAGTTTTTGGGGGAATTGTGAGCTTCCGAGAGAAAACAGAGCTGACGAAGCTGCTGGATACATTAACAGAGGTCAGCCAATATTCAGAAGACCTGAGGGCACAAACGCATGAATTCTCAAATAAGCTGTACGCCATTTTAGGTTTGCTTGAGCTGAAGCAAGTGGATGAGGCCATCGACTTAATAAAGGAAGAATATACGCTGCAAAACCGTCAGCACGATTTACTCATGAAGCAAATTCGATCTCCTAAAATACAAGCCATCTTACTCGGCAAGTTAGGGAAAGCATCTGAGAAGAAGGTTCATTTCCACATCGATGAAAATAGTTCATTGGAGCCGCTTCCAACACATTTAAGTCTATCTCACTTTATTACTATCATTGGTAATCTTGTAGATAACGCCTTTGAGGCCGTACTAAATAAGGAGAGGCGCGAGGTAAGCCTGTTCATTACAGATATTGGGTTTGATATTATCATAGAAGTATCTGATTCAGGTGATGGAGTAAACGAGGAAGAACTTTCACATATTTTCACAAGAGGCCATTCGTCAAAGGGGGAAGGACGAGGCTACGGGCTAGCGAATGTGAAAGAAGTATTGGACGAACTTGGGGGCTGGATTGAAGTGACGAACCAAAAAGAAGGCGGTGCCATCTTCACTGCATACATACCGAAAGGCACAAAGGGGGAATAATGGTGATGAAGGTACTCATTGCGGAGGATGATTTTCGAATCGCAGCCATTCATGAATCTTATATACAACAAATAGAAGGATTTCAAGTCGCCGGAAAGGCAAAGAGTGCAATAGATATGTGGGAGGCGCTCCAAAAGGAACAAGTCGACCTCATCTTGCTTGATGTATATATGCCCGATGAGCTCGGTACAAACCTGTTGCCGCTTTTAAGAGAACACTATCCAGAAATAGATGTAATTATTATCACGGCTGCAACGGAAACGACACTTTTAAGAGATGCACTTCATTACGGAGTGGTTCATTATTTAATCAAACCAGTGACCGCACAAAGTTTGCGCAAGTTTTAACCGAATATAAAGAGAAGAAAGACATCATCAATTCTAAGGATGAAGTCAATCAAACGATGATTGATTTGTTTTTTGGACAGATGCAAGAAGAGCCAAAAGAAAAGGATGGCAGGGACCTGCCTACAGGGATCAATTCGCTGACTTTGGACAAGGTGAAAACATTGATGGCATCAGAGAATAATGGGATTACAGCCGAAGAACTCGGAGAAAAGATGGGGGCTTCACGCACAACAGCGAGACGGTACGTCGAGTATCTCGTGACAACAGGAGAATGCCGGGCAGAGCTTGCGTACGGAATCATTGGCAGACCAGAACGGAAATATTATCCTGCCATAAAGCAAGCGGAGTCATAAAAGATGAAAAAAGGAATATGCCTTGTCATTATGATCTGTCTTTGTATGACGCTCACCTTTAATGAAAAAAAGGGAGGCGACTCTTTCCTGCAGCACAGCCCATTATATATTGTGGTGTCTGGTGTCCCTGACGGCGGCTTTGACCAAACAGCTCAAGTGATGAAATCAGTGCTCGAGAAAGAAAAGCTGGTGAAGCGGCCGGTGAATATCCTTTATCAAAGAGGCGGAACGGTGGATAAAGGATGGACATATATGATGGAGCGAGATACCAACTATGTTAGTTTGAATTCAAGCTTATTGTTAAGCCGTAATTTGCTTGGCAGCAGTAACATGACAATGAACGATGTCACACCGCTCGCCATTTTGGCAGAAGAGTGGCAGGTCGTCGCAGTCCCAGTGGATTCTCCCTTTTCAAATGGGAAGGAGCTATTAAACACACTAAAGAAGAAACCAGATTCCTTAAAAATTGGATTTGCCCCAGACTTCGGTAATGATGATCAAATCTCGTTCGCACGAGCGGCAGAAATGGCAGGAATTGATCCATACCGCATCCAATTTTTGAAATTTGACAGTGCAGATGATTTATTTCAAGCGCTGATTGACCATGAGGTAGATGCAGCAACGACCACGATTACAGAGGTTCGCCATGATTATGAAAAGAAGAGGCTAAAGCTTGTGGCAACCACAACGAATCAGCGTTTAGCAGGATTTGAAGATGTGCCGACTTGGAAAGAGCAAGGCATCCCGCTCATCTTCTCTCATTGGCGTGGTGTGATGGGCCCAAAGCAAATGAATCAGCATGATATTCGTGAATGGGATCAGCTTCTTCAAAAAATGACACAAACGAAGTCCTGGAAAAAGCAATTAAAGCAAAAGGGCTGGACAAGTCGTTATATGAACAGCAAAGAGTCAAAGATCTTTATGGAGGAGCAATTAAGGCGATATGAGCAGTTTATCCAAGGAGAACAAGCGGTCGAGTGAGACCGCTTTTTTTATGGAATCCATCAAAATCAAAGTTTGAACAAAATGAACAAAAAGCATTTATCGACCGAAAAAGAATTAAAATTCATAATATTTACTTCAATTTCAACGTCAGATATCATGACAGAAAGGGTTGGAAATGGGATACCAACATTTAATGAAAGCGTATACAACATAAGGGGTGAACAAAGTGTTAGCAATCTTAGGATTTCTTATGATGGTTGTATTTATGGTTTTAATTATGACGAAACGTATGTCTGTTTTAACGGCATTGGTATTAACACCAATTGCATTTGCTCTTATTGCAGGTTTTCATTTTACTGAAATTTCAGACATGATTGTCAAAGGTGTGCAGCAAGTCGCGCCGACAGCGGTCATGATTATGTTTGCGATTTTGTACTTTGGCATTATGATTGATGCTGGTTTATTTGATCCAATGGTGGCGAAAATTTTAAACATTGTCAAAGGCGATCCATTAAAAATTGTCGTCGGAACAGCTGTCCTGACCATGCTTGTTGCACTTGATGGTGACGGGACAACAACGTACATGATTACAACAACAGCGATGCTTCCGTTATTTACGCTGCTTGGCATCCGTCCGATTATTTTAGCGGGGATTGCCGGAGTTGGCATGGGGATTATGAATACGATTCCATGGGGAGGTGCCACACCTAGAGCGGCGAGTGCACTTGGCGTTGATCCTTCACTTTTATTTGGCCCGATGATTCCAGTCATTGGTGCAGGGGTTTTGAGCATGATTGTGGTGGCATACTTTCTTGGGAAGTCTGAAAGAAAACGTCTTGGTGTCATTGAGCTCGACCAGCCGATTCATGCAAATGAAATGGCAGCGGCACTACAGGATGACATCAAGCGGCCGAAACTTTGGTGGTTTAACTTGACGCTTACGTTGTTATTGGTGCTCCTTCTTGTCTCAGGAAAAGTCAGCTTAACGGTTCTATTTGTTCTTGCTTTCTGTGTGGCGATTATCGTGAACTATCCGAACCTTGAACAGCAGCGTGAACGGATTGCGGCTCATTCAACCAACGTCTTAGCCATTGCTTCCATGATTTTTGCGGCAGGGGTTTTTACAGGCATCTTAACTGGGACGAAAATGGTCGATGAAATGGCGATTTCGATTGTATCTGCTATTCCAGAGCAGCTTGGCGGCTCATTCCAGTCATTGTTGCGTTAACGAGCGGGATATTTACGTTCTTTATGCCGAATGATGCATACTTTTATGGGGTCCTGCCGATCCTATCAGAAACAGCGGCAGCATACGGTGTTGATAAAATCGAAATCGCGAGAGCTTCTATTATTGGTCAGCCGATTCATATGCTAAGCCCACTTGTTCCATCCACTCATTTACTTGTTGGACTTGTTGGGGTATCACTGGATCAGCATCAGAAGTTTGGCATGAAATGGGCTGTACTTGCAGTCGTCGCCATGACGGTCATGTCGATACTCATTGGGGCCATCTCTATTTGGTAAATAAAAGAGTGTCTGCTACTTGAGCAGGCACTTTTTTTAGGTCATATTGCCGAGCAGGCTCGATTCATTTGCCCTATACAAAAAACATGTCTGTTCCTCCAAAAGATATATTTTTGAAAAATACTGACACTTTTACTGTTTTTTTCTTTATAATGCAAATCAACGAAGGGAGAGGATAGCATGTCCAAACGAAAAGGCACGATTCTTTTTACTGCTGTATGCCTCATAGCAGGAAGTTTGTCGATGGTGAGCCCAGCTTCAGCTCATGCAGATACCCCTTATTTTGGAAAGAGTTATGAACAGCCGGCCTCAGTGAAGAAGCTATACCCTGAACCTGACGAGACGTTCGACACCCCTGCCTTTCAGAAAAAAGGAGAAGCCTTTACAACACAAGAAGAGCTTCAAGAATTCTTACGTGATATTGTCCGCAAAAGTCCTTACGCTACGCAGAAACAGATTGGAACATCCATTGAAGGACGGTCCATTTCAGCTCTCTACTTTACAAAGGATCGTCATATCTCTCCACTTTCAAAAAAGCCAACGATCTGGCTTCAAGCACAAATACACGGAAATGAACCAGCCTCCGGTGAATCTGCTCTCGTCATCGCAAAACGATTAGCAGGTGAACAAGGAGAGCGTATACTCAATCATGTGAATATGATCATTGTCCCGAGAATCAATCCTGATGGTTCTTATGCGTTTGACCGCAGGCTTGCAAACGGAACGGATGGAAACCGTGATCATATGACATTAGAATCTCCAGAGCTCACAGCCCTGCATCAAGAATTTAATCGGTATGCACCAGAAGTAGTCATTGATGCCCATGAATACGATGTGGGACAAAAGCAGTTTGATGATATCGGCTCAGCGGGTGCCCTCAAATATCACGATTTACTGATATTATCAGGGAAGAACTTGAATATTCCAGAAAGCATCCGGCTCACGTCAAATGAATTATATGTGAGCGGCGTCCGTGAAACGCTGACAAATCAAGGATTTTCGAATGATTTATATTATACAAGCACAAAGGAAAGGATGGAAAGATCGATCTCTATGAAGGCGGAACGGATGCACGAATTGGCCGAAATGCCTTGGCGCTCTCGCCAGCTTTGTCATTTCTTGTAGAAAGCAGAGGGATTGGAATTGGAAGAGAGGATTTTACCCGCCGCGTCGCAGCACAAGTCACCACACATGAAAAAATCATTGAAACAACGGTGAAGCATGCTAAGCAGGTGAAGCAGCAAATGGTGACGGAGCGACTGAAGCTGGTGAAAAAAGGACTTCAATCAAATGATGACGATCAAGTGGTCATTCAAGATGATTTCAAAGCGCCAATGGATGATTCGCTTGAAATGGTGGATATTGAAAAAGGACGGACCATCAATATCCCTGTACGCTTTCACAGTGCGAGCGATGCTGTTCCTGTCATGTCGAGAGAACGACCGACAGCTTATCTCGTTTTACCTGGGCATGAAGGGGTAGAACGGAAGCTGAAAACTTTAGGGTTAAAAAGTGTCACATTGCCTGTCGGCGTGAAAGTACCGGTACAAGCCTATCAAGTAACAAAACGAGACGAAAAGAGCAAAACAGATATTCAGCTTGAAACAGAACTCACCCAAAAGAAACGTCAGCTGCCAAAAGGGACAAAGGTATATATCACGGCGCAGCCGCAAACAAATTTATTGTCACTTGCCCTTGAACCAGAATCAAAAGACAGCTATATGTCATCTGGGTTTATTGCTTCAAAAGTAGGCGATGAACTCCCAGTGTACCGGTTCTTGCTATCTAAAAAGACGTTAGGTATTAAATAAAAAAGGGCTAAAATTATTTTAGCCCTCAGCGTGTAGACAAACCCTCGCATTCGGTGTCAGTCCTGTGCGCCGATGCTCACGAATGTTAAATTCGCTCCGCTTCGGTGCTCGTCCTTCCTAGACTGCAAAGGTTTTCTATCACGCTGAAAAGAAGACAAAGGGCTAAAATAAACATCATTTTAGCCCTTTGTCTACAATCTAGAAGCGGCACAGTGCGTGCCGCTTTTTTATTTTCGTCCAGCTCTTATTTCATCAGTCAAGCCTTCATATGGTGCTTCGGCGATAATGGTTTCGTCATTTACACCTGCATGATGGATATACGTAATGTCCGCAAATTCTGGAACAACATATTTTGGATAGGTTTCGTATTTTTCACGAGATTCTTTCATGAGATCGATATAGTCATTTTGATAGCAAACTGTGATATCTGGACGTTCATGCACCCATTTTGGGAAGAAGATGACGCCATGCATGCGTTTTTCTTCAGGCATAAAGTTCAGAGAGACGTCTGTCCCAGTTGGTTCTGTCCAAGAAACTTTGTAAACGCCTTTTGTCAGCTTCACAATATTCACTTCTTGATCACGGACCCAGCGGCCTCCAACCATTCCGCTATGAATGCGGTAATCAATGGTGTGATCGTTTTTAATGTAAATCTCATATTCCCAGCCATTTTCATACGTATAAATCATATGAAGTCCAACGAATTGATCCATGTTTATTCCTTCTTTCATTAGAATGATGTTATTTAAAACATGTCATGATTTACATGTTTATTTTAAAGTCTATGGTATACTATTGTCAAAGAATAAGCGTTGGAGGCACATCATGAGAGTTTTGAAATATGCCATTCTTGGCTTACTAGATCAGTGTGAGCTGACGGGATACGATATAACCAAACATTTTAAGGATTCCCTTGGACAGTTTTGGAGTGCGAAGCACAGCCAAATTTACCCTGAGCTGAAGCGTCTCACAGAAGAAGGGTTTATTGAATTTGATATTCGTATACAAGGAAAGAAGCTGGAGAAGAAGGTTTATCAAATCACAGAGGCAGGGAAAGCAGAATTGCATCAGTGGTTAAGGACAAAAGACCCGATACCAGAAACAACAAAGGATGAATTCATGCTCAAAACATTTTTCATCTCTTCCATGGACAACAAAGAAGCGGCTGACTTGTTTACACATCAACTGCTAGAGCGCACCAAAAAAATAGACATGCTAGAACAGAAGCTGCACGCTTTAACGGAGGAAGACCCTGCCGCTGAATCGCTTCATTCAGCGCAATTTGGGCATTACTTAGTGCTGACAAGGGCAATTGAAAGAGAAAAAGGCTATGTCCGCTGGCTCGAGCAAACCCTTAAACGGATTGATTCATCCGCGCTCTAAGGACAATGGTCGGTTGATATGATAAAAAATGGTTTGAAACCAGTGAATTTATTAATAGAAACCGCTACAATGGATATATTCGTATTAAAGTGAGGCGAGTATGTTTGAGTAATCAAGAAGCGTTGTGGAATGAAGCAGAAGCTTTTATTTCTTTATGCTATGAAGAATTAAGCAAGTCCAATGAAGAGAAAGCAGCACGTCTGCATGAAATAAAACAAGAAATTGACTCTGAAGGGATGTATACTCATACACAAGAGGAATTGGCGCACGGGGCGAAAATGGCGTGGCGCAACAGCAACCGCTGCATTGGCCGTTTGTTTTGGTCAACCCTGCAAGTTCACGACTGCCGGCATGTGAAGACAGAAGAAGAGGTGAAAGAGGCACTCTTTCATCATATTGAGTATGCGACAAATGGTGGGAAAATCAAACCATCCATTACGATCTTTCCTCCAGAAAATCATTCGCAAAAGGAAGTCGTCATTTATAATCATCAGCTCGTTCGTTATGCAGGCTATGAGACGGAGTATGGCATCATTGGCGACGAGGCATCTCTTGAATTGACAAAGTTGTGTGAAGCCCATGGCTGGAAAGGGGAGGGCACGCATTTTGATATTCTGCCTCTCATGTTTCAGCTAAAGGATCAGCCGCCAGTTCTGTATGAGCTTCCGAAAGAAATCGTCCAAGAAGTCGAGATTACCCATCCTGAATATGAAGGATTTCGTGATTTAGGATTGAAATGGTACGCCGTTCCGATTATTGCTGATATGAAATTAGAGATTGGCGGTATTCATTACAATGCGGCACCGTTTAACGGATGGTATATGGGTACAGAAATTGGCGCACGTAACCTAGCCGATGAAAATCGCTACAATATGTTGAAAAAAGTTGCTTCTATTTTAGGGCTGGACACGACAAAGAATGCGTCGCTTTGGAAGGACAAAGCCATTGTTGAGTTGAATGTAGCGGTTCTCCATTCTTACCGAGAAGCAGGGGTGACCATTGTTGATCACCATACAGCAGCACATCAATTCAAACAGTTTGAAAAGCAGGAAGAAAAGGCTGACCGCAAGCTGACTGGGGACTGGACATGGCTGATTCCGCCAGTATCACCAGCTGCTACCCACGTCTTCCACAAGCATTACGACAATACCATTGTGAAGCCGAATTATTTTTATCAGGAAAAGCCCTACCATGGGACAGAAAAAGCCTAGCGAGAGCTAGGTTTTTTGATTACCTTATTCGAAAATCCTTATAATGAGCTAACTCAGTGAGCGGCTCCATCTGCATATCTGTGACCTTTGAAAAAGGGCTTCCTTTTCGAACGGTCTTTAAGAAATCAAGTACCTTTTGCTGCTCACCCTCTACCTTTAACTCGACATGACCTTCATCTGTGTTGCGTACCCAGCCTTTCATCCCGCGATTGACGGCTTCTCCTTGTACAAAATAGCGAAAACCGACTCCCTGCACCCGTCCTGCGACAATGGCATGATAATGAATCAATGTCATCTCTCCTTTTTTCTCATCGTACCATAGCATGTAACTGACCTTCACGCATCGACTATGATTTAATTGTCTAACGATGTAAAATAATAGGCATGAGACAACTAAAGGAGATGGTCATCTTGGGACAGAAGAGATACGACATAGTAGGAATCCAAGTAGGACAACCCATCACGACCTATGCGAACGGAAAAGAAATCAAAACAGCCATCAACAAAAAGCGTATTCATGAGCCTGTGTATTTGAGTAAGGTCAATTTTGAGGGAGATGGCCAAGGTGATTTGGTTCATCATGGAGGATATGATAAAGCCGTCTGCGTCTTTCCATATGATCATTATGCTTACTTCGAGCAATTTTTAGGGGTTACATTACAGGAAGCTGCGTTTGGCGAAAATCTGACAGTGCGCAAGCTAGTCGAGACGAAGGTGCGTATTGGCGATGTCTTTCAACTTGGAGAAGCACTTGTTGAAGTGAGCCAGCCAAGACAGCCGTGTGTGAAACTATCTTTTAAGCACGCTAACATGAAGCTTGTCAAGGAAGTACAGCAAACGGGGTATACCGGCTTTTATTTACGGGTGCTGAAAGAAGGCATAGTGCCGCCTGATGGTTCTCTTGTATTAGTAGAAAAAGCGCCCCATCACATTACAGTCCATGAAGTGAACGAAGTCAAATATCGTCAAACAAGTCCAGAGAGGCTGAAAGCCGTTCTTGAAGTAGATGCCTTAGCAGATGTGGTGAGGAAGTCTTTAGAAAAACGAGTTCAGCACATTTAAAAAATGCCGTACATCTTATGCTGATGTACGGCTTTAAGCGTTTATGAGCTAGGTTTCTTTTGCTCAAGAAGATTTGCAAGGAAATATGTTTTTAAGCTTTGAAGCTTTCTTCCTTCATGCTTGGTCACACCAAGCTTCTTTAATTCTTCGACATACCAGCCTTTGCTACCATAATGCATGATAGAAAACTCCTTTCAATTGAAACTGCCTGCATTGTAACATCTCAAAAAAGGACGTGAAAAGTGTGCAGGGGTTAAGAAATGAAAACTGATTCTATCTGCCTATGATCCATGTATATGCTGGAAATAATCATTTATGAATTTGGCGGGTTGAGGGTAACGATGATCATGCCGACCGTCATAATCATGATGACAATACCAAGATAAGTCATCATGGATTGTTTTTTCTTAATACCTACAACCGTTAAGATGATACTTTCTATCAAAAAGATAACTCCTATGATGATGAACCACATATCAAATAAGACCCCTTTCGCATATCTTTGCCTATTTTACCACAGGCATTTTTGTTTAGTCGTGACAGATTCGTGAAAGGGAAACGAAAAAAACCCCTCCAGTGAAGAAGGGGACCTGCTGGCTTACAGCTTCGTTAAAATAATGGGTTCGTCTTTTGTGATCACAATGGTATGTTCAATCTGTGCCACTAGGCTTTTATCTGGTGTTTTAAATGTCCAGCCGTCATCAGTCTGATAAATCGATTCAGCATTTGTTGAAATAAAAGGTTCGAAGGCGATCACTGTGCCATTCTTAAACAAAGCATTATCGAATGGATCATAATAGTTCAAAATATGGTTGGGTGCTTCATGCAGATTTTTCCCAATGCCGTGTCCTGTTAGGTTTTTAATGACGGTAAATCCTTGTTCTTTGGCTGTATTGTAGACCGCACGGCCAATTTGGTTTTGTCTTTTACCGGCTTTTGCATGCTTTAATCCTTCGAGGAATGCATCCTCTGCACACTGGCATAATGCTTCAAGACGAGCATCACCTGTACCTAATACGAATGAAATGCCGGTATCGGAATAATAGCCGTCCAGCTCTGCTGAGATATCAATATTGATGAGGTCGCCCTCTTGTAAAATGGTTTTTTCACTTGGAATACCGTGTGCAACTTCATCGTTCACGCTGATACAAGTCGTCCCAGGGAAGTCATATTCCTTTTCAGGCGCCGAATTGGCCCCATGCTCTTCTAATATTTTTTTTCCAATCAAATCTAATTCTTTTGTAGACATGCCTGGTTTCGCTTGGCTTTTCATTTCTTCTCTTGCCAAAGCGACAATTCGGCCGACTTTTTTTAAGGCTTCTAACTCATGATCATGTTTGACAATCACTGTTCATTCCCGCTTTCTATAACTTCATTCTATTCAATAGCTTACCACATTTTACGCGAAAAGAGTAAAGAGCGGAATGTGAAATGAATGTGGACAAATTGGTATAGATAACTAGATGTGCATATGATATATTTTTTATGAACATCATGAACGTTTGGTCATGATGAAGACAAAGGGGGAGAAGGCAAATGGTGTTTCAGTTTTTTCAAAAGCTAGGCAAATCATTTATGCTTCCAATCGCTGTGCTTCCAGCAGCAGGGATTATTTTGGCTATTGGGCGGGAGGATGTATTCGATATCCCGTTTATTCATGCGGCAGGGAATGCTATTTTTGCAAACTTGGCTTTAATTTTTGCAATGGGTATAGCGATCGGCATTGCAAAGGATGGTAATGGGGCAGCGGCATTATCAGGTGCGATCTCTTATTTTATTTTATCAGCTGGTACAACGTCGATTAACTCAACGAACAATATGGGGGTATTGGGCGGTATTTTATGCGGGCTATTGGCAGGGTATGTGTACAATCGCTTCAAGGATACAAAACTGCCGGAATACTTAGGGTTCTTTAGCGGAAGACGGCTTGTGCCCATTATGACCGCACTTTTCACCATTCTATTAGCAGCCGTTTTCGGATATGTCTGGCCTCCGATTCAAAGCGGGATCAATGGTTTAGGGGAATGGATTTTAAGTCTTGGTGCAACGGGTGCAGGGCTGTTTGGTTTCTTTAACCGATTGCTCATTCCATTAGGACTTCATCATGTGCTGAATAACTTATTTTGGTTTCAATTCGGGGAATTCAGCGGGGCAACAGGGGATTTAGCACGATTCTTTAAAGGAGATCCAAGTGCGGGTGTCTTTATGACTGGGTTCTTCCCAGTGATGATGTTCGGTCTGCCAGCGGCATGTCTAGCCATGGTTGTGACCGCAAAGCCTGAAAAGCGAAAAGCTACAGCTGGCTTGATGATTGGGATGGCGCTTACGTCATTTATTACAGGGATCACTGAACCAATTGAATTTTCATTTATGTTTTTATCTCCACTCTTATATGGTGTCCATGCTGTGCTAACAGGTCTTTCGCTCTTTATTGTGAACACCATTGGAATTCATAGCGGCTTCGCCTTTTCAGCAGGAGCGATTGATTACGTTTTAAGCTTTGGCATCGCACGAAAACCACTCATGCTGCTCGGAGTTGGGGTGCTTTATGGCATTGTGTACTTTGTGGTTTTCTATTTCCTCATTAAACTGTTAAAGCTCAAAACACCAGGCAGGGAAGATGATGACATTGAAGATATTGCAGCCGATGATACGAAGACGGCAGGTGCGAGTATGCTTGTAGAGGGACTTGGCGGCAAAGACAATATCACCACGATTGATCATTGTGCCACTCGTCTACGTTTAACAGTAGAAGATACACATTTATTAAATGAAGGCACATTGAAAAAAGCAGGTGCCAAAGGGGTACTGACTTCAGGGAAAACCTCCGTACAAATCATCATTGGAACGAATGTAGAATTTGTCGCAGATGATCTCCGCAAGGAAGTCGATCGAGATTGAAAAAAGCGTTCAGCCAGGTCAAATGGGCTGAACGTTTTTTTGTTTGCGCTGTTCGATCACCAGCACAATACTGATTACAACAAGTAAAAACCAAGAACTGATTTTCCCAAGATGTACGAGAGACCAAGCGTGCTGTTGATTTGGATATTGCCATGCTCCTAAAAAGGTGGTGACATTTTCGGCAATCCAAATGAAGAAACCAATCAGCAGAAATGAGACGACAAGCGGCATTCGAAAGGTAGAAGAGCCAACCTGAAACGAGACGGACGTTTTTCGAAACACGACAACAAGCAGCAATGTCAGCCACCACCTGAGATCATAGAGCCAATGATGCGTAAAGAAATTGAGATAAATGCACAAACTGATCCCGATTGAAAAAAACGGATGGGGCCATGAAGCCATCTGCACTTGAAGTCGGGACAGTGCCTGATAAATATAGCTTGCTACACTCGCATACATAAACCCGCTATAGAGCGGAACCCCAAAGACCTTCGTATAAGCTTCTTCAGGATAGGACCAAGAACCCATATGTACTTTATACATT
Organism: Bacillus sp. FSL R5-0431; assembly: GCF_038002985.1. Taxonomy (NCBI): domain Bacteria; kingdom Bacillati; phylum Bacillota; class Bacilli; order Caryophanales; family Bacillaceae; genus Bacillus; species Bacillus sp. FSL R5-0431. The sequence continues at coordinate 757,277 of NZ_JBBOOG010000001.1, forward strand.
TCTAAGCCAATTCCAATGAGGTGAAATAGACAAATCACCTTCAGTTCATTCAATGTCTCCAGCCGAAGCGTCAGCATGAGAATCTGTGCCAGGAGGCAAAGCAGTAGAATGAAATCATACCGGTGAAGAAAAGGAATAGCCACCATCTTTGATAGGGCAAGCGCCGCAAAGATCATGACAGGGAATAGACACGACATCGCCTGTAAGTAAGCAAAATGGAATAATGTTTTCATACAAAGTTAAACCCTTTCTTATTGTCTGAAATGACTTAGACGGTTTTAGCAAGGGAAAAGTTTACCTCACATAGATATTCATGAACAATTTGTGAATACCTATGTGAAAAAGATCACAAATTAGAAACGGCATAGTATAATAAGATCATAAAGATAATGTGAAATATTTCACATAAATTAAAAGGAGGCATCATCATGTTTACAAAATTCTTACAAACGAATGTATGGGCAGCGGTTATCCTTTTGGCAGCAAGACTTTATATCGGATGGACTTGGCTGACATCTGGTATAGGAAAACTAACAGGCGGATTCGATGCATCAGGATATTTACAATTTGCGATAGCTGAACCTGTTGTCAAAGATGGCCATTTAGTGTATCCGTTCTATGTATGGTTTTTAGAAAATGTCGCTTTGCCGAATGCGGGACTATTCAGTGCCATGGTCATGTGGGGAGAAATCTTAGTAGGTCTAGGATTAATCGTTGGATTGTTCACAACAACCGCAGCCTTTTTCGGAAGCGTGATGAATGTCTCTTTCTTACTAGCTGGTACCGTCTCTGTCAACCCGCTTCTCTTGCTCATTGCCATCGTCATCATGGCAGCGAAAGGGAATGCAGGCAAATTTGGACTTGATTATGTCGCAGGTCCAGTCTTGAAACGAACAATGAAAAGAAAGCCGCATTTAGAAGTGGCTTCATAATAAAAAAAAGCATCCTGAGCTTCTGCTCAGGATGCTTTTTTATTTAGGAATCGGCTTTCATCAGGTTAATATGCAGGACGGTGAGTTTATGATGATTTATATCTGGGTCATGGCCGACGATAAATTCAAGCTCATAATCTCCAGTTCGATACACGTATTTTTTCTCTTTTGTCTGAGGGATGGTGCTGACCGAATCCGCTGGTCCAAGTTGTTTCTTTAATAGGGAAGGGGTCATCCCGCCGATATTCGTTTCTTTTTCTACATTTGTACCGAAATAACGGATTTCGTCAATTTTGCCTTTTGCATCATAATGAAAAGCAAATCCCGGATTCCCCATTTCAGCATAATACAAATCAAAGCTGCTGTGACCTGTTTCTGGATATGGATTTCCTAGTTTATGATGAACGTCTTTTTTTGTTTGAACACCAATTTTTAGTCCTTCTGCATAGTACGGCATTTGTCCTTTATGTGCCAGCTCATACACGTTGTTTAATGTGTTTTTCGGACCTTGAGGAACGGATTGTTCTACTGCTGTTTTGGTCATGGCGTGTGCTGAGACCGCAGGGCTGAAACCAATTAGGGCGGACGAAGCGAGTGAAGCAGTCACGACAAAAGCGGTTGTTTTTTTCAAGATAAATCCCTCCTTCTTCTTTCTATACCCGGTGCAATAGCGGTCAAACGGGAAAAGAACCAGCTGATCAGGGATCGGCTGGTTCTTAAAATGAGAAAGTTATTTTGATGAAGAGCTGGATTCATCTTTGGCGGAAGAGGAATCTTCTTCATCCTGTACTTTCTTTGTATAGTCATATTGATTGCGGTCAATCGGTGTAAAGCCTTTAGGCTTGTAGAAACGGAGTAAATCTTCGGTGACGATCTTATCAGATGTCTCCAGCATCTTTTTCACCGTTTCATTTTCTTGTGATGCTTTATCAGTCGGCTCAATTTTCTCGCCTGTTTTGTTGCTGTAATAGTTATTGCCTACTTTTGTGTAGTCCTTAGAGACGAAGTCACCGTTTCTAAATGGCACAAGCTCTTTGAAATTCTTCGATAAGATATCAGAACCAGACATTAAATAGTTCTTCGTATCATCGCCGAGCAGGTGCAGAAGGGTTGGTGCGATATCGACTTCTCCAGAGTATTTATGAATCTGTCCGCCTTTTACCCCTGGTACATGAATAAAGAGCGGCACACGCATGAGCTGCGCATTTTCATAATCTCCGATTTTTTGTCCTGTCACTTTTTCCATCGCTTCATTGTGATTTTCAGAAATGCCGTAATGGTCTCCGTACATAATGACGACTGTATTGTCATAGAGACCTGATTTTTTCAAGTCGTTGAAGAACTGTTCAATGGCTTCATCTAAATAATGAGCCGATTGGAAATAGTTATTGACGACAGAGTCTCCGAAGTCACCAGGTTCGAAATCGGTATCACCTTCATCCATTCCAAATGGGAAATGGTTCGATAACGTAATGAATTTCGAATAAAACGGCTGCTTCAAGTTTTCGAGCATTGGCATGGATTCTTTGAAGAAAGGTTTGTCTTTCAGCCCATAGTTCTTCGTATCTTGCTCATTCATATCGTAGTACTCAGAATCGTAAAATCTGTCATATCCAAACGACTTAAACATTTCATTACGGTTCCAGAAGGTTTTCGTATTGCCGTGGAATTCTGCTGACGTGTATTGATCCTTCTTCAAGATGCCAGGAAGTGCTTGATACGTGTTTTGCGCTTTGTTAATAAAAACAGAGCCCTGTGATAATGGGAATAGCCCAGTATCCATCATAAATTCAGCATCAGACGTCTTTCCTTGTCCTGTTTGATGGAAGAAGTTATCAAAGTAAAACGTTTGGTTGTCGTGTGCCAATGAATTAAGGAATGGCGTCACTTCTTTTCCGTTTACTTTGTAATCAATGACAAAGTTTTGCAGAGATTCAAGAGAAATGGTGATCACGTTCATGCCTTTCGCTTTCCCGTAATACGCCGGGTTAGGATCAGCGCTGTTCGCTTTTAAATAGTTCTCTACATCTGTCACGTCATTTGAATTTGCCAGAGCACGCTGGCTGTTTGATTTCACATTTTGAATGGCATCAAACACAGTAAAGTTATAAGCACCTAAATATTTAACTAAATAATTGCGGTCAAACGATCTTGATAAAAGCTCTGGTCGATCAATCTCTGCGGCGACTAAGTTCATCACAAAGATCACAACAGAGGACACAAGGACGAGTCTAAACGATTTTGACTTTTGAACAGGTACAGTAGCTGTACTTGTTTGCTGCTGCTTTTTCATGCGGACTGCGAGTACGATCAAAATGATTGTATCCATAAAGTAAAACATATCAGTCCAACGCATGAGTGAAAATGCACTATCACCTAATTGTCCGCCATTCGTTCCTGCCTGCATCACGGTAGGCAGCGTGATAAAGTCATTGAAGAATCGATAGTACACGATGTTTGCGTATAGTAAAAAAGACATGAAAAAATGAATCACAATGATAGCGGCAGGCTGCCATTTTTTCTTGAACAATAAAGCAAAGCCAAGAAAGAACAAGCTGGAGCTAATAGGATTCACGAAAAGCAAAATATGCTGAAGCACATTTGATATACCAAGTTTAAATTCAATTAAATACGCTGAATACGTTTTGAGCCAAAGTAAGATGGCTGCAATAACAAAGAAGCCGAGGCCTCGTTTTTGAATAAATGTTTTCATAAAAACACTCCTTTTCTCCGATACACGGAAGAGGCGGAACGAAAGAAAACGAACCATTAGAATATACCATGAAATGCTCAAATAGAAAAGTGTTAACCGGAGAAGAGCGTCAGCAGCCTGTCCGAGCAATAAAAGGGAAGAAAACGAAAATATTCGCTCTTCGAAAAACTTTTTATGAAATTCATCCTATTATTAACAGAAAATTCAGCCATTTTCCAGTTGCTATATCAATAAAACAGGTAAAAAGACACAAGTCTAAAGAATTAATTTGGTTTCTACAATGATTATTTAGAGAGTATTTCCAGTGTTTCTTAATGTTTATGCAGGTTAAGTAAAAAAAATGAGAAAAAGAATGGAGGAGGAACATGGATGAAATTTCCTTCGATGAGATATATCAATATATTTTTTTGTTTCATCAACATAATGTTTTCGATGTGTTTTGTAAGGGTTTTATTTATTTTGATGAATGAACAAATTATCTAAATATACTTAAGTGAACATTTCGAGACTATAAACTTTTAAATTGGGGTCGATATAGACTTTGACAGGGAAATCTTCCATTGAAAGGATTGATAGTATATGACTGTACGAGCAGAGAACCTCGTTCAGAACTGGTTTCCGAGTGAGGACGGAAATGCAGCAGAGCGTAAAGAACTCATCAAATTAATGGAGCAGATTGTTTCAGGGGTCGATCACCTGAAAGATCCGAACCGTGCACACCTAAAGGGTGAAAAGAATCGTGGAGAAGATTTTTACCAAAAGCTCACTGAAACAAGTCAAATTCCGGTGAACGGCCAACAATCGGAACTTGTGAATGAAGAATTACTGAAGCTTTTACATAACCATCCATACCACACAAAGTATTTCTTCACGAACATTTTGCCAATGGCAAGTACACCAGGAATTCTAGGCATGCTGACGGCCATGCTGGTAAATGGAAACAACCTATGGGATGTTTATGGACCAGCAGGAGCGGAAGCTGAGGTCAGAGTGGTCTCAATGATGTCTAAGCTCATTGGATATGATCCAAGTGTGAGCGGGGGATATACAACATGGGGAGGTCAGGGAGCCATTTTCTCAGGACTACGTTTAGCGATTGCAAAAGTTGCGCCGGAGTCACTACGGAAAGGTGTCCCGCAAAATCTTTATGCGTTTTGTTCTGATGCTGCACATTACAGCTTATTTAAGTCAATGGAAGCAACAGGACTTGGCACAGACAATTTGATCAGAATTAAGACGAATAAAGATCATTCGATGGATATGGAAGATTTGCGTTGTCAAATGGAACGTGTTGCACAAAATGGCGGAATTCCCGTTTATATTGTCGCAACAACCGGAACAACAGATGCCATTGCAATTGATGATGTAAAAGGGGTACGTGAAACAGCAGAAGCCATTGCTGGGGAGTATGGTCTACAGGTGCCGCATATTCATGCGGATTCAGCGCTCGGCGGATTCTTTGCTTTCTTTAATGAGTATGATGTAGCTGAAAACCCGCTGCAATTCTCATACGGTGTTCTTCGTATGCTAAAAGAAATCAAAGCGAAATTCCAGCATCTTTCTCTTGCTGACACGATGTGCTTTGACTTTCAAAAGCTCGGCCAAACACCTTACACATCTAGTTTATTCTTAGTGAAAAATGCTGCTGACCTAAAGCGTTTAGATCTGGAAGAACAAGAGACACCATATGTTGGTCATAGAGGCTACGGCGAATACCATACGGGTTATACACTGGAATGCTCAAGAATGGGAAGCTCTATCAGTATGCTGAGTGTGCTGTTAACGTTTGGAATTGAAGGCTACCAGCGCTTGCTCGGTCAATTCCTAGAGGTGAACCTTGCCTTTAGAGAAGCACTCAGTCAAGAAATTCCGCAAGCAGAAGTCGTGAATGATGACAACGTCGGAATGGCTACATTATTTAGAATTTACCTAGACGGCTCACCGCGTTTTCAAGAAGAGATTTCAGGCGAAGCGACTGCAATGGAAATTGAGCGGAATAATGAATTGAACAAAATGCTGTTTGAAAAGCTTGGAGAGAAAAGAGACGAAATGTTCTTTGGCGATACAACGAAGTTTTTACTTGTAAATGCAAAAGAAGGACAAGAATTCTATCTAAGTGTTAGTAAGTTTTTTGTTATCTCACCTTATACGTTACCAGAGCATATCCCACATATCGTATCTTATTTAAAAGATGTGATCGCATCTGTTTGTGGACAATTTGAACATGTACATGCTTAAATCAAATCTGAGAGTGGAGATGTAGGAAAAAATGGCGAAACAAAGGAAATTTGGAGGGTACACGATATCCTCTAAAATCATGTCAGTCGTTGTCGTAACATTACTCGCAACCGTTGCACTATTCGTTTTAACATTTTATCTAGTCAGCCAGGATTTATCATCCCAGTTATTAAAGCAATTTGATTATCGATTAACAACAGATATTGATACTGCAAAGAAAGAAATCGATAATTTGGATGGAAACGTTCTTGGCATTAGCGGGAAGGATGATCCCCTTTATGTGGAGGTCAAAAAGAAATTCAAGGAGCTTCAAGAAGATCATACGCTTGAGAACTTATACGTGCTATCTAATAAAAGCGGCAAAGAAAGAATTATTATATTAACTGGGGAAGAAAATGATTTTGATCAAGATTATGCCTTTTCAGATGAGATGAAACAAGCACTTTCTGAAGATAAAATGATCAAAAGTGATATTTACAAAGACTCATTTGGTACACATAAATCAGTCTTTTTGCCAATCAAAGATTCAGGCGGTGAACTGACGGGGATTTTAGGAATTGATTTAGATGCATCTGTTGTGCCTGAAACAACGAAGAAGCTGACGATCTATATCACGGTTGCATCTGCTATTGTGCTCATCGGTGGGTTGTTTTTCTCCTTTATCATGGGCAGAAGAATTGCGAAACCAGCACGTTCATTGATGGAATCAGCGAACCGAATTGCTGACGGTGATTTAACTGGAATGGTAGAGGTTGAAAGTAAAGATGAGATCGGTCAACTTGCCGCATCCTTCCAAAAGATGCAGGGGCGGATCAAAGAGCTCATTGCGAAGATCTCAAACTCATCTAGTGAAGTGTCGAAAATGTCCTCACAGCTTCGCACCGTAACGAATGAATCGAGTCAAAGTGCGCAGCAAGTGTCAGAAGCCATGACGAATATGAGTGAAGGAATCAATGATTCTGTCGCAAATATTACGGATTGTACAACATCCGTTGCAGAGATCGATACTCAAATCGAAGGTGTCACAAAAGAAGTCGATGAAATGAAATCTGTTTCATCTGACGTACAAGAGCAGTCAGAATCTGGTCAAAAACTAGTGAATCATGTGCTTGAGCATCTGAATATGTTACATGACAAGATGACCAACTCAAAGCAGGCAGCAGAAGAATTACAATCTCATTCAACGGAGATTGAAAGTGTCATCTCGATTATTACGGACATTTCAGCGCAAACGAATCTGCTTGCACTGAATGCTTCAATTGAAGCGGCACGTGTTGGAGAAGAAGGAAAAGGGTTTGCTGTTGTGGCAGATGAGGTGCGTAAGTTAGCTGAGCAATCAGCGGATGCGGCTAAAACCGTTTCAGACCTCGTCATCGGCACACAGGAAAACAGTCAGCGTGTTCTTGAAAGCGTAGAGGAAAGCAGTAAAGCAGTGGAAGAAGGACGTGAACAAATGGAAGGCACGTCACAAAACTTCGCTGTGATTTACGACGGCGTATCTCAGTTTTCAAGAAGAACGAACAATTTGCTTGCTTCTATTAAGCAAGTAGAGCAAGCATATCAAACGATTTCTACATCGATTGAACAAATTTCAGTTGTATCGGAAGAACACGCCGCCAGCTCTCAAGAAGTAGCGGCAGCAACAGAACAGCAAAGTGCTGGCATGCAGCAAATTTCAAGTGCGATTGAACAGCTCTCTGATATGTCAGAGGACTTAGCACAGATGGTATCTACTTTCAAAATCGACAATAAATAACGAGAGAGGGCTAAAATGATCTTTATTTTAGCCCTTTGTCTTCTTTTAAGCGTATCTGAAGCTGACTCTTGTGAGAGAGTCAGCTTTTTTGCTATGCTTAATCAAATCGTTTCAGACGAAAGGAGAAACGCCATGGATTTTGCGCAGAGATTATCAGAAGAACGGATCAAAAAAGCGATGGATCACGGGGCTTTTGAAGGATTATCTGGCTTTGGGAAACCCCTGCCTAAAGATGACGCTGCTCATGTACCTGAAGAACTCAGAATGGGCTACAGGATGATGAAAAATGCTGGCTTTGCTGGGGAAGAAACAGCACTGAAAAAAGAACTCATGACCGTCAAAGAGCTTCTTTACTCCAGTATAGACGGAGAGGAAAGAAAAAAACTTTCTCTCATATGTGAAGAAAAACAAAAACGCCTGGATGAACTCACATCTAAGCGCCAAACTTTTGCCCGTCCAGCCTCCTCCTTTTATAAAAACAGGGTCTACGAAAAATTAACGGAGCATAAAAAAAGATGATGACACGCTGCCTCTCCTGAGCACATTGAGGGAGCTTTTTTTATGAAAGCGCTGCATTTTGTTGTTGACTACATGTATATACAAATATAAAATAAGAAACAAACATGTATATACAAGTTTTTTGGTTCTTTTTTCTTATAAAAAACGATCTCGGAGGGGATAGCATGGCTGATTATCAGGCAGCAGCAGATCAGATTGTGAAAGCCATCGGCGGCAAAGAAAATATTGATCAAGCAACACATTGTGTGACAAGGCTGCGCTTTGTGCTGAAGGATGAAGGAAAGGTTGATGAGAAAGCACTTGAACAAATAGAAGAAGTGAAGGGATCTTTCTCAGCGAACGGTCAATACCAAGTTGTGATCGGCCAAGGGGTCGTCAATCGAGTATATGCTGAAATGGTGAAACAGACAGGCATTGGGGAAGCCACAAAAGAGGACGTTAAGCGTGCCTCTGATCAAAAATTAAATCCATTGCAGCGTGCTGTGAAAACGCTTGCGGATATCTTTATTCCGATTCTTCCTGCCATCGTCACAGCCGGTTTATTAATGGGGATTAATAATATTTTAACAGCTCCAGATATTTTCTTTGATCAAAAATCGATTGTGGATGTGTATCCGGCATGGGCTGATTTAGCGAATATGATCAACTTGATTGCAGGCACTGCCTTCACATTCCTGCCCGCATTAATCGGCTGGTCAGCAGTGAAGCGGTTTGGAGGAAATCCGCTCTTAGGGATGGTCCTTGGGCTGATGCTTGTACACCCAGACTTATTAAATGCGTGGGGCTATGGAGCGGCTGAAAAGTCTGGTGAGATTCCTGTCTGGAATTTGTTTGGACTTGAAGTGCAAAAGGTAGGCTATCAAGGGCAGGTTCTTCCGATACTCGTTGCCTCGTATTTACTAGCGAAGCTCGAATTATTCATCACAAAACGGACACCTGAAAGTATTCAGCTGTTAGTGGTTGCACCGATTACGTTATTAGTCATTGGCTTTTTATCCTTTATCGTCATTGGACCTGTTACATTTGCAATCGGTAACGTTTTAACATCTGGACTTGTGGCTGTATTCCAGCAGTTCGCAGCACTTGGCGGTCTATTATACGGCGGATTGTACGCTGCATTAGTGATTACAGGGATGCACCATACGTTCCTCGCTGTCGATATTCAATTGATTAATTCCAAACTGCATGGCACGTTTCTATGGCCGATGCTCGCACTGTCTAATATCGCACAAGGATCAGCCGCACTCGCGATGATGTTTGTTTTAAAAGATGAAAAGCAAAAGGGGCTCTCACTGACATCAAGTATTTCCGCTTACTTAGGAATTACCGAGCCAGCGATGTTTGGCGTCAACCTGCGCTATCGATTCCCATTTATTTTTGCACTCATTAGCTCTGGTTTAGCTGGTATGTTTATCGCCTCTCAAGGGGTGCTGGCAAGCTCAGTTGGTGTTGGAGGCATTCCAGGAATCTTCTCCATTATCCCGAAATATTGGGGCGCATTTGCGATAGGGATGGTCATTGTACTCATCGTCCCGTTCATTGGAACCCTTTTGTATGCAAAGCTAAAAAAGAAGAAAGATGTTTCACAAGAACTTAACTAGTGGTGGTGAAGGAAATTGAAACAACAAACAAACGAACCGTGGTGGAAAAAAGCGGTGGTCTATCAAATTTACCCGAAGAGCTTTTTAGATACAACGGGCTCAGGTACAGGCGATATCAATGGTGTGACAAAAAAGCTCGATTATATCAAACAGCTGGGGGCGGATTGTATTTGGCTCACGCCAATGTATGAGTCCCCGCAGCATGACAACGGCTATGATATTAGTGACTATACAAAAATCCATGACATGTACGGCACAATGGCGGATTTTGAACACATGCTGAAAGAAGCCCATGATCGAGGCATACGAGTCATCATGGATTTAGCCGTCAATCATACATCCATTTTCCATGAGTGGTTTCAAGCATCGCGCGAGTCAAAGGATCATCCTTATCGAGATTATTATATTTGGAAGGAGCCTAAAGCAGACGGATCACCGCCGAATGATTGGCAGTCAAAATTTGGCGGTCCAGCCTGGGAGCTAGATGAAGCAACGGGAGAGTATTATCTTCATTTATACGATGTCACACAGGCGGATCTCAATTGGGAAAAGGATGAGGTGCGCAGGCAAGTATATGACATCATGCATTTTTGGTTTGATAAAGGAATTGATGGATTCAGGCTGGATGTCATCAACAACATCTCGAAAGATCAACGCTTCTTAGATGACGCCGGACAGTCTGTGCAAGGAGACGGCCGGATGTATTATACGGATGGCCCAAGAATTCATGAGTTTCTGCATGAAATGAATCAAGAGGTTTTTTCGAAATATGACAGCATGACAGTCGGGGAAATGTCTTCAACGAATATCGCAGACTGCATTCGGTATACAAGACCGGATCGGCAGGAGCTGGATATGACGTTTAATTTCCATCATTTAAAGGTCGATTATCCAAACGGAGAAAAATGGGCCCTCGCACCATTTGATTTTCAGGAATTGAAGTCGATTCTGTCTGAGTGGCAGACGAAAATGCATGAGGGCGGCGGCTGGAATGCGCTTTTCTGGTGCAATCATGATCAGCCGCGTATTGTCTCAAGATACGGTGATGATGAAACGTACCATCAGCAATCAGCGAAGATGCTGGCGACCACCATTCATCTCATGCAAGGGACTCCATATATTTATCAAGGTGAAGAGATCGGCATGAAGAATCCTCGGTTTGAGGACATATCGTCTTACCGCGATATCGAATCACTCAATATGTATGAAGCCATGCTTGAAAAAGGGAAATCAAAGGAAGAAGCACTCGCCATTTTACAGGTCAAGTCAAGAGATAATGCGAGAACACCGATGCAGTGGACCTCAGAAAAGAACGCAGGTTTCTCAAAAGGAACACCTTGGATTGAGCCAGCCAATAACGACATTTCGGTCGAAGCTTCATTAAAAGATAAGACATCTATTTTCTACCACTATCAAGCCCTTTGCAGGCTACGTAAAGAACTTGACGTGATCACATATGGAAGCTTCACCTTACTCTTAGCAGATGACCCGAAGGTTTTTGCTTATGTGAGAGAAAGTGATGAGGAGAAGCTTCTTGTGATCAATCACTTTTACGCAGGAGAGACGGACTTTACGCTTCCTGATGAGCTTGTGCAGGCTATAGATGAGATGGAGGGGCAAGTGCTGTTATCCAATTATGAGGATGTACCGGCAGATATGAAGGGATTTACGTTGCGTCCATATGAGTCAATCGTTTATCATTTAACCAAACGCTAGAAAATGGGGCGGAGGGAAAATGAAAGAGAATAAGTTTCGAGTGATTTATGATCAGCTCGCAAGACGAATTGAACAAGGTGATTGGCAGGATAAAGGCATTCTGCCATCAGAGCATGAGCTATCCTTGATGTACGATACGTCCCGTGAGACGGTGAGAAAGGCATTAAATATCCTTGTGCAAAATGGCTATATCCAAAAAATCCGCGGGAAAGGCTCTGTCTTGCTGAATCGTGAAAAAATGCAATTCCCAGTCTCGGGTCTCGTCAGCTTTAAAGAGCTTTCCCAAACACTTGGCCGAAAGACAGTTACGACGGTTCACGAATTTGGTTTAATCAAACCGGATCAGTATATTCAGTCTCAGCTGAAAATTAGTGGGCAGGAGGATGTCTGGGAAGTCATCCGCTCTCGCAATATTAGCGGAGAAGAAGTGATTTTAGACAAGGATTACTTTTTGCAAAAGCATGTGTCGGTCTTGTCGAAGGACATATGTGAAGGATCAATTTACGAGTATATTGAAGGTGAGCTCGGTGTATCAATCAGCTATGCCCAAAAGGAATTTGTGGTGGAGCCATGTACAGAAGAGGACGCCAAGTATCTTGATTTGAACGGGTTTGACCATGTGGTTGTCGTGAAAAATTACGTGTTCTTAGAGGATACAAGTTTATTTCAATACACGGAAAGCCGTCACCGATTAGACCGCTTCAGATTCGTCGATTTTGCAAGAAGAGAAAAAGTGGACAGAGCATAGGCTCTGTCCATTTCAGGTTTTGGGAAAAGCAGACGACAAAAAGATCACCATTTTCAGGAGGAAAGATGATGAGATTAAATAGACCACTAAAATTAAGAGATTTAGAAATATTCAGCGTGATGAAAGATCATCAGATTTTATGCTACGTCATCATTGAAGATACGCGAAAACCGTTTACGGAAGAAGACAGAAAGCTAGACCCATTATGTTATATGGATGAAGAAGATATACAAGCGATTTTGAATGTGTTTCATATTTCCATTATCAATGATGAAAAATTAAGTAAAGAGGATTTAACTCTTGTAGAAGATTATTTTGCTGATTTTGTAAATAATACGAACTTAACGAATTTTATTATAAGAGATTATGTTTTAAAGGATTTATATGATGTAGATGATGAAAATGACATCATGTTCTTTAATAGAATGCTTCGTCATATAGGGTCAGATGATGTGAAAGAATTTGACGACCGCAATTGGATCTATTTATCTCAAGATTGATGTCTTATTCCATGAAAAGTGGACAGAGCATAGGCTCTGTCCTTTTCCTTTAGGATGATACATTTTTTCTTGTACGCTTGCGCTGGTAGTAATAAAGGATACCGCCTGCGGCGAGCATGAGCACGCCAATCAGTACAGCTGTATACATCATCGTGGCTGTATTCGGCAGTGTGCCGCCTGGGAGGCCGGTTCCTTCTTGGTTTGGATCTGTACCTGTGCCTCCGCCTGGTGCTGATGTTTCGCCGTCTCCACCAGTTTGATCTGGGGTTGTTCCAGCTGCTGCATTTTGATTGAGGACGGTGTATTCGCTAAAGTGCTCAGTTTGACCTGATACGACTCCATTTTCGAACGATCCGTTACTTGTTTTGGCGTAACGATTCTTCTCGCGATCCACATAATACACACCAGGTTTTTTCGCCTTTTGAGGCTCGTCTAGTGTAAAGGATAGTGTGACAGGGTCTTTAAAGGTCGAAACCTTTTTCTTGTCTTGTTTGATTTGGAAATCATACGTATCCGTTAATGCGTTTTTCACTTTATCCGTCTTTGTCATCCATATATCTGCGCTTTTCTCGGACAAATTGGAGAGCGGTAATGCGAGTCCCACTTTGTCATGATAGATGGTGACGTTTGGATCTTGCTCTCTTTTCTTCAGCTCGGCTACTTGCGCTTTTGATAGAGACAATTGAACGTTTTTCGCTTTGCTTGCTTTGTCTAGATAGAGCAATGCTTTGTTTGTATGCTGCACATATGTTTGGAATTTCTTATCATCTTGAATGTCATAAGCGCCTTTTCCTTTCGCACGAGGAAGGAACACTTCTTTCACCCTGTGATCGATAACAGGCGAAATCTGCCCGTCTGCCTTTTCAATTTGCTCTTTGAAGATTTCATAGTCGACATAACCTAAGTCTTCGCCGTGAGAGGCTTCTGTAAAGACGCTGTAGCCGTCGCCGCCTGTGCCGACAAATGCGTTTGTGGCTACGCGGTATGTTTTCTCATCATCAAAGTCTGTCAGTTGACCCTTTTGGTCTTTCAATTTCACATCAATCAGTCTGCTGCCAGCTGGTTTACTGAGTGTAAACGTATATTCAATGCCAGCTGCATGAGGGAATGCGCCTCCGCCTTCCTCTATGCCTGACAGCCCCTGTTCGAGTGCTTTTTTAATTTGACTGCCTTTTAAATCTGCGACATAAAGTGTATTTCCGAAAGGCATCACCGTTAAAATATCACCTAAAGTGATATCTCCTTTTTCAATGCTGCCTCGAATACCGCCGCCGTTTGTGATGGCAAGGTCAGCACCGGCAGATTCTTGCGCTTTCTGCAGCATGCCGTCGGCAATAAAGTTCCCAAGATTTGTTTCCTTCGCACGGACGTGCTCGCGTTGTCCGTCTAATAAGACATCTGTATAGCCGACTTTTTCTGTTTTTAAATCTTGAATATCTGCTTTGTACCCATCAAGGATCGCTTTTGCATCTGCATCTTCTTTGACAGAGTCATCAATAGAGATCAGGTCAAAAGAAGATTCTTTTGGCTGTACGACGCCTTTTTTGTCAAAGGCTACGTCTACTTTCCCTAAAAATTGTCCGTAGTCTTTCACCTGAGCGACAATTGTAGGTTCTTTTTTATTGATGACCTTTAATTTTTCAACAAGTGTGTGCGTGTGGCCGCCAATGATTAAATCAATACCGTCAACTTTTTGAGCCAGCTCAAGATCACGATTGTAGCCAATGTGTGTTAACGCAATGATTTTATTGATTTTTTCTTCTGTTTGAATGGTGTTGACTGTTTCTTTTGCTTTTTTGTACGCATCTTTAAATTGAATGTTAGGACCGCTGCTGGATGTAATGGCTGTGTCTTCAGTCGTTAAGCCGAATACGGCCACCTTTTCACCATTAACATCAAGCAGGATGTAAGGGTAAATCCCGGCTTCTTTTTTCTCACCAGCTTTAAATGAGGCTGGTTTTTTCACTAAGTCGCTCAATTGTTTTTCCTTCGAGACATCCACGTTTGATGACACAATCGGGAATTGAGGCTTTTCAAATTGATGACGGTTTTTCGGATCGACATCTGATGCATCACCTGTCAGAAATTGACGTAGTACAGAAGGACCTTTGTCAAATTCATGATTACCAAACGTCATGGCATCGTATTTCATTAAGTTCATCAATTTCAGATCGGCAAGTCCTTGCCATTTTGTGAAGTATAGGTCACCAGAGAAGACATCTCCAGCGTCCAATAAAATATTGTTCTTGCTTTCAGCACGGATTTCTTTGATCTTTGTTGCGCGTCTTGCCGCATCATCAAGGTGTGCGTGTGTATCGTTCGTATGCATGACTGTTAAATTCCAGTTGTCTGATGAAGGCGGTTCTGTTGTGCCATCCTCTTTAAAGGCTAGCTTGTACACACCAAGACCATCTGTGCTTGCGTTACGAACAAAGTCTACGCTGTTTGATTTCTCAGCAAACGGTTTGGCTAAAAGAGAAGATTCAAATGTTAAAGTTGCGCCTTTCACCGGTGCAATGGCCCAGTTTTGATCAGCACTTGGGTTGATGGTTTTTTGTTCGATAATATAATCCATCAGCACTTGACGGTTCTCATCTGCTGAGGCAAGCACCACTTTATCTTGGGTCAAATGCGGAAAGCCTCCGCCGCCAGAAGCACGATAGTTATTTGTCACGACTAAAAATTCTTGATTGTCAGAGACTTTTTTCCCGTTGTAAGACAGGTTTTTGATGCGGTTTGAATTGGCGTTGACAAGTGTGCCTGTTGTGCTGTATTTAGCAGGCTGCGTCACATCGACTTGGTATGTCACACCATCTATTACATCAAAGTTATACGAGCGGTATTCCTCGTTTAAAATCGGCTGTTCTTTTGAAACGTTCGGTTTGATCTGATTAAACTGTCCGGCAGACATCTCTAACCAGTCTTTCACTTCACTGCCTCTCAGTTTCACAATCTGCACAGTGTTATCGTAAAGGTAGAGATCGCCGATGTTCTTAATTGCTAAATCTCCTTTTGCGATATTTGTATAATAATTTACACCGTTTCGGCCGCCGGCTTTAAACGGGGCACCTGCAGATAAAATCGGTAAATTTTGATACGCAGTGTCCTTCATTTTTTCTTGTGCATACCATTTTTGGGCATCTGTCACAATTTGAATCGAAGGGTCATCCATCACTTGAGCGAAAAAGCTATTAATGTCTGCTTCTGTTTTGCCAACAGGCTTTCTCACGTAATCAAGTGTGTTTTGATGCGTTGTTTGAATAGCATCTTTCACAGTACTGTTTTGAGATATCACTCCGGCAACAGATTCAATCTTGCCTGTTCCGTCTGTGACCTTCCAGCTGCTGCCGTCAGGCTCTAATGTTAAATCAATGACTCCGAGGTAGCTTCCCCAGTTTTTTGACATGACGACTGGGATGCCGTTGATGGTTCCTTTTGAGACATTGAATTTGTCGACGCCGTTATATTCAGCGCTTGGGAATGTGCCATGCTGGTGGCCAGATACAATGGCATTGATGCCTTTTGTTTTCGTGGCAAGGTCAAAGATCATATTTTCTGATCCTTTAGGTGAAGCTGTTTTTTCAATTCCTGTATGGGCAAGAGCGACAATGACATCTGCGCCTTTCGCCTTCATTTCAGGAATGGTTTCATTGGCAGATTCGACGATGTCCTGCACTTGGACTTGTCCATCTAAATGCTTCTTATCCCACGTCATAATTTGTGGTGGAACAAATCCTATGTAACCAACTTTCACAGTTTGTGAGGCTCCGTTTGCATCTTTAAAGGTTTTATCTTGGATCACGTAAGGTGTAAAACGGTGTTCTCCATTTAGCTTTTTGACGTTCGCATTGACAATCGGGAAGTTGGCGCCCGCAATGGTACCGTCAAGGAAAGATAATCCGTAGTTAAATTCATGATTGCCAAGTGTTCCTGCATCGTATTTTAGTTTGTTGAGTGTATGAATAATGGGGTGAACCTTTGTTTGATTGATGATGCTGTCTTTCTCATGTTTGTAAACGTATTCTCCAAGAGGGGTTCCTTGAATCAGGTCTCCGTTATCAACAAGGAGTGTATTGGGATTTTGTGAACGGTGCTTGTCAATCAGCTCGGCTGTTTTTGCCAAACCAAATTCATTTGTTTCTTTGTCGCTGTAATAATCATAATTCATCATGTTCGCATGAACATCGGTTGTGGCTAAGATGCTGACCTTTACGGCATTGCCGTTTTCTGTTTCTGCATAAGTAGGTACTGCTGGGAGAATGAGACTAATCATCATAATGGAAGTGAGCAGAATAGACAGGTTTTTCCTTCGTTTAGACCTATGTGTTTGCTTCTTCACCTGATCTCCGCCTTTCTAATTTTTTTGACCACAATACCTATTGTAGAAATGTTTCGTTAACTTTTGTAGTTATTTTTTGCAGATTATTGTAAAGATAACATAAATCATACGAATTACCTTGTTAAGGGGATATGAATGAGTCGAATTGCTTATTTTTATCGTAAGGGGTTTTCTGATAGGGATAGGATGTTTCATTTCAACATGCCCGGGTATAGTGTGTAGTGTAAACGATAATCAAGCAGGAGGGTTTCTACATGGGTAAGAAAATTGCAGTTGTATTAACAGATTACTTTGAGGATGTTGAATACACCGAGCCTGCAAAAGCCTTTAAAGATGCAGGTCATGAAATCACAGTGATTGAAAACGAAAAAGGTAAAACAGTGAAAGGGAAGCAAGGAGATGCAGAAGTGAGAGTGGATGCGTCCATTGATCACGTGAAGCCTGAAGACTTCGATGCACTTCTCATTCCTGGCGGTTTCTCACCGGACATTCTGCGTGCAGATGATCGTTACGTCCAATTCACTAAAGCATTTATGGACGAGAAAAAACCAGTATTTGCGATCTGTCATGGACCGCAATTGCTTATTACAGCGAAGACGCTGGAAGGAAGAAGCGCAACTGGCTATACATCCATTCAAGTAGATATGGAAAACGCAGGCGCTAAATTTAAAGACGAAGAAGTTGTCGTTTGTCAGGATCAGCTTGTGACAAGCCGTACACCTGATGACATTCCAGCATTTAACCGTGAATCATTAAAACTGCTTGAGAAATAAACCGCAGTTATGACAGGATAAAAAAAGCCAGCACCTTGCGGGGTGCTGGCTTTTTCTGCGCATGATGTAAGGAAACTGCGTGTAGACCGTAAAGCAGTTTCCTTTTGCACCATTATTTTCTTAAGTTTTTTAGCTCGCTTGCGATGGCTTGCATTTCACTTGGGCTGAATGAAGATTTTTTCATCACCATTTGGTGAAGAAATTCGATATCTTCGTACTTGTCTGGACTGAAGTCCTCGGCTTTAATGACTCCAATGTTCAGCATATTTAACTTTTGCGAAATGTCTTCAATCAGCTGATTGACTTCAGCCGCTTTTTGCTCTGACAAGGGCGGCACGTCCTTTCCTGCATATATGTCGAATAATATGTCTATTTTAACAGAAATGCAAAAGAATAAAAGGGCTATTAAGATGACACGGAGATGTTTTTCTCCTTTTTCTCCTGCTTAATCTTATCAATGATTCGTTTGGATTCAAATACGACAACCCCTGATAAACCGATGAGCCCGATTAAGTTTGGAATCGCCATCAGCCCATTGAGCATATCTGCTACACCCCAAACGAAGTCATTTTTAAACACGGCACCGAAAAAGACAGCAATGACAAACACGATGCGATAATACATGACGTACGAATCCTTCGCCAAATATGTAAAGCATTTTTCACCATAATAGGACCAGCCAATGATGGTGGAATAGGCAAACAAGAGCAGACCGATTGCCACAATGGTTGAGCCAACTGGACCGAGAAAATGAGCAAAGGATAACGAGGTCAGCGCATCACTTTTCACTGTTAAATACATATCTGCCATGACAATGGTAATGCCAGTGATAGAACAAACAATGATTGTATCGATAAACACTTGCGTCATAGATACGAGAGCTTGACGGGCGGGCATATCCGTTTTCGCAGCCGCAGCAGCAATTGGTGCTGACCCAAGACCTGCTTCATTGGAAAATACTCCTCGTGCCACACCCCAGCGAATGACAGTTCCAATTGCACCACCTGCCACGGCTTGACCCGTAAAGGCATCTGAGAAAATAAGACCGACTGCGCCTGGAACGAGATCAGCATTCATGACAAGAATGATCAGACCGCAAATGACGTAAAATAAAGCCATGACGGGTACAAAAATAGATGTGACCCGGCCAATGCTCTTAATTCCGCCTAAAATCACGAGTGCCGTAAAAGCAGTAATGATAATACCTGTCACCCATGTTGGAATTTGAAAGGTAGAATTCATGACTCCTGAGATGGAATTAGACTGTACCAGGTTGCCGATCCCAAAGGCAGCACTGGCGCCGAAAACAGCAAATAGCACCCCTAGCCATTTCTGTTTCAATCCATGCTCTAAATAATACATAGGCCCGCCAGACATTTCGCCTTTTTCGTTTTTGATCCTGTATTTAACTGCAAGAACAGCTTCTGCAAACTTAGTGGCCATTCCGAAAAATGCAGCAAACCACATCCAGAATACCGCACCCGGACCACCCGCTATAACTGCCGAGGCCACACCTACGATATTCCCTGTACCGACAGTTGCAGCAAGAGCCGTCATTAACGCTTGGAAATGAGAAATATCTCCTTCTGACATTTTGTCTTGTTTAGAAAAAGCGAGCTTTAAAGAATAAGGAAGTAATCTAATTTGAATGAAGAGAACGCGAAAGGTGAGGTATATTCCAGTACCAACAATTAAAATCAATAGGGGAGGCCCCCACAAAAAATTGTTCATCGTCGTGACAAACTGCTCAATTATTCCCATCTAATATCCCCCTTTGTTTGTGTAATTCTCCTAAAGTTTCTCCTGTTTTTGTGTAATTTGTCAATGGCGATGAGAGCTTTTCTTGCAAAGTTTCCAAAAGAAAAAGGGCTTGATATGATAGAGAAAAGGTTTTCGAAAAGAACTCTTAGGGAAAAGATAGGAGGAGAATGAAGAATGATACATGTGTTATTCGTGTGTCTTGGCAATATTTGCAGGTCACCGATGGCAGAGGCCATGTTTAGAAAAAGAGTAGAAGATGAGGGGCTTAGCGAGCACTTTGTGATTGATTCAGCAGGGATTGGCGGCTGGCATCAAGGAAGTCCTCCGCATGAAGGAACGCGAAAGCTGCTTGATGAAAAAGGCATCAGCTATGAAGGAATGACTGCAAGACAAATCATGGAGAAGGATATCACCACATACGACTATATCATGGCGATGGATGCTGAAAATGTAGGGGCACTTCGCAGTATAGCCGGCTATGGGAAACATCACTTTATTGGCCGTCTTCTTGATTTTGTAGAAGACGACGATCGAGATGATGTGCCAGATCCTTATTACACTGGGAACTTTGAGGAAGTCCATGAATTAATTGAAACAGGAATTGACCGTTTTTTGACGTATGTAAAGAAAGAGAACCACCTTTAACTGAAAGGAGATCAGACGAGATGGAAGAAAAAAATCAAATCGTGCTCCGAGGAGCTGTCATAGGAGCAGCTTGCGGCGCATTGCTAACTTTATTTCATCGGCCAACGAGAATTGCACTCAAAGAGAAATGGAATGACTGCCAGCAAAAGCTGGATGAATACCGCCAGGAGCCAGGCAGAATATCGGCTTGCATGAAAGAAAAGATGGAAGAAACGAAGCAGCTGATGCGAACAGTCTCAGATGATTTGTCATTTTTAAATGAACAGGTCAATCAGTTAAAGGAAACAACCCCAAGGGTATTAGAAATTATTGAAGAAACAAAGGATCACTTTCAATCGAAACAGACAGATTGATCATTGGAGATGAGGCGTATGGGTTTTATTAAAGCGTTAATTGAACGCTTTTTGCTGCATGAAGGACCGGCAAAATCTGCTGAGCTTGCGTATTTCTTTTTGCTTTCATTATTTCCGTTTCTCATCTTCGTGCTGACACTGGTTGGGTATTTGCCGCTGACGTCAAAGGATGTCCTGAGCGTCATTTCTGGTTATGCGCCAGAAGGAGCGCTTTCGATGATTGAATCCATTGCCGATCAGACGCTGAATAATCGTAACGGCGGGTTATTATCGTTTGGGATTATTGCCGCCCTTTGGTCAGCATCTAACGGCATTAATGCCGTCGTCAGAGCTTTTAACCATGCTTACGAAGTTGAGGAGAATCGTTCCTTCATTCTCGTACGTTTAACATCGATTATCTTAACGATCGCGATGGTTTTGACCATTATTTTTGCCTTGATGCTGCCTGTCTTTGGAAAAGAACTTGGTTTATTTGTCGCTAAATTAGTCGGGCAGTCAGATGCCTTTCTCACCGTATGGACTGCGATGAGATGGATCATTAGCCCGCTGATTTTGTTGATTGTTTTTACATCCTTGTACTATTTTGCTCCAAACATTAGGCTGAAATTGAAATTTGTTCTGCCAGGTGCCATTTTTGCATCGATTGGATGGATTTTGGTCAGCATGCTGTTTTCATTTTACGTAGGCGAGTTTGCCAACTACAGTGCGATGTACGGAAGCATTGGGGGAATCATTATTTTAATGATCTGGTTTTATTTAACCGGCATCATGATTATCCTTGGCGGCGAGCTCAATGCGCTTTTACATAAACGTAAAATCGTACCAGGCAAGCTATAAAGAAATCCGGGCATCCTAAAGAAGAACGAACAAGTTCAATCTGAATGGATGGGGGAAATCACATATGTCCAAACAATCGAAAAAAGGCGGAAGCAATACGAAACAAAACAAAGGTCATCAGCCTAAGCACAAAACAAGCGGCAGTGCGAACGGGCAAAATGGATATCACTAAATGAAAAACTCCTCTGCATAGCGCAGGGGAGTTTTTATTTCAAAATCGTATATATCGCTTAAGGATAAAAGCGGCATCAGGCTTTGACTGATGGTGAGGATCTAGCTCGAATCCGGCATTTATCGCTACATTTTCACTTCGAACATGACCTACAGGACAAAAAATTTCAAATCCATCGACTTTTGTAGAAAATATTTCTGTCATATATTTCACGATCGTTGTCACAATACCCTGACCTTGTGCGTCTTGATCAATCCAATAACCATTATTGCCTATTTTCTGATCAAACGTCAGACGGAACACCCCGATAAGTTGGTCGTTCAGCTTAATGCCAGCTTCCAACCCTTTTTGTTCATTGTAGGTAGTTTGAGTCGATTGAATAAATGTTCTGACATCCTCTATGCTTTTGCAGTGATGGACCCATGGAAGCCATTCCTCTAAATGAGCCTGATTCTCTTGAATAAGTTTCAATAATGTGTCCGCATCATCAAATTGTAGAGATGTCAAAGTCAATTCATTTGTGATGTCGTATGTAAACAAAGATCGTCCCTCCATTTTAATGACTTTCACCCACTGCTGCCGTTCGCCCAAATCGAACGCAGAAAAACACGAATAATATCACGATGCTGACAAGGTAAAGTAAATTCATTCCTTCAAACGTTTGCACAAAGATTCCACCGAGAACAGGCCCGAGAATACTCCCCGCACTAAACGCCATCCCGCACATCAAATTTCCAGCAGGCAGCAGATGCTTTGGCAATAAGTCGGTCATATAACTGATGCCAAGTGAGAAGGTAGAGCCTACAGCCATTCCGGCAATAAAGAAACAAATCGCAACAGCCAAAACCGATTGAATGAAAATTCCTGCTAGTAGGAAAAAGAAAGACCCGACGAGTGTGACACATAAAATGATGCGGCGCCTGCCAAACCGGTCGCTGAGCATCCCGAGAGGTAGCTGAAAGACAATACTTCCAATGGCAAACGCAGGTAAAATAAACGCAACTGCATCTACTGTTACCCCGCTTCTGAGTGCATAAACAGGGAAGTTGCTATTGAGTGTCGTTTCTAAAAAGCCATAGCAAAAAGGCATCATAAAGGCGACCCAGCCAAATTGAAAGGCTTTCTTAAAGCGCTTCAAACTGTTTGTCTGCTCTGACGTCTGCACTTCGCCCGTATCTGGATATGTATTTTTCAAAACAAAAACAAGCAGCCAAATACATAAACTAACGGCACCAGAAACAATGAAAGGTAAAGATGGGTTGATTTCAATGAGTGGTGTTAAAAAAGGTCCAGCGGCAAAACCGAGTCCAAAGGATAACCCATACAATGAAATATTTCGCCCGCGATTTCTCGATGACGATGCATAGGTCACCCACGTCTGTGTAGAGAAATGCAGCATATGATCACCAATCCCGATCATGAGCCGCAGGAAGAACCAGACGACATAAGATTCAAAAAACACAAAGCTAAACAAGCTTAAAAAGACAGCAGCGCCCCCAATGACAATTAACGGCTTAAACCCAAACCGGCGAAGCGGCGCTTCCATAAAGGGAGATGCTAGCAGCACGCCAAGATATAAGCCTGTGGCATGCAGACCGTTTAACGTAGGAGAAGTGCCGGCATGTTCAAAAATAATCGAAATGACAGGCAATAACGCTCCCTGCGAAAAACCAGATACAGATACAAGTAAAATTAAAATCATAAAGTGAATTCTCGACATAAGAAGCTCCTTACAAGTTCATATTTTCATCGTACAATGGAACCATAGGGGTTTCAATAGAAAGGTGGAAAAGGAATGAAACTGATATACGAAACGGACCGGTGGATTGCGGGAACAGATGAAAAGCAGCTGTATATCTCAGGAAAAGAAGAAATGGGGTACAGGCCATCTCAATTGTTCACCTCAGCTATTGCAGGCTGCTTTGGAGAAATGCTCATTCATGTATGCCGGAAAAAGCGAATATCCTGTGAAGGGCTGACGATCACACCTGAAACGACAAGAGGAGGAGCTGTAAACAAAATCTCCCGTATTCATTTACATATCATTTTTGAACACATCAATACATCTAAAGAACAAATAGATAAAGTCATCACAATTGCTTTGAAGCATTGTTCGATGGTGCAGTCTGTGAAAGGAAGTATTGAGGTCACCTTTTCACACGAGCGAATCTAAATGTATATGATGCCGGCACTCACGAAAGAATAACAATCAGACATATGTAAAGGAGAATGGCTGTATGAATCGTTTGTTTCTTGTGATTGTCGCAATTGGTGTGCCGCTATCGGTCATTGGCAGTTTTCTTCATTTCCCGCAGGTCATCATGTTTGCCGTGTATTGTATCGCCATTATTGGTCTTGCTAGTTTTATGGGAAGAGCCACAGAAAGTCTTGCCATCATAGCGGGCCCAAGAATTGGCGGGCTTTTAAACGCCACATTTGGAAATGCGGTAGAGTTAATTATTTCATTTTTTGCATTAAAGCAAGGACTGACAGCTATTGTACTTGCTTCATTAACTGGATCAGTTATCGGAAACTTACTGCTTGTGGCGGGGCTGTCTTTTTTCGTTGGCGGATTAAAATATAAGCGCCAAGTGTTCAATGTCCACGATGCAAGGCACAACTCGGGCTTGCTCATGTTTGCCATTATTGTGGCGTTTGTCATTCCAGAAGTGTTTTCGGTGGAGATGGCTGAGGATAAACAATTTGTTTTAAGCATTGGAATTAGCATTGTGATGATTTTGCTTTATGTCGCAGCGCTCTATTTCAAACTGGTCAGCCACCGCGGAGTCTATGTTGCCAAGCTGGAGAGCATGGACGGGGAAGCGGAGACGGAAGAAGAAACACCTGAATGGTCTGGTAAGTTTGCCACTGTGATTTTGCTGCTTGCGACGATTGCCGTTGCGTACATTTCAGAGCGCCTCGTCCATACATTTGATACGGTGGGAGAACAATTTGGCTGGAGTGAGCTGTTTATCGGAGTCATTATTGTGGCCATCGTCGGAAATGCCGCAGAACATGCCTCTGCTGTCATCATGGCGTATAAAAACAAAATGGATGTCGCAGTGGAAATAGCTTTTGGTTCCACACTTCAGGTTGCGATGATGGTGGCACCAATCCTTGTCATCAGCTCGCTTTTTTTCAATACGCAGATGCCGCTCATTTTCTCCTTACCAGAGCTTATTGCGATGGCATCCGCTGTATTACTCACAGTCATTTTATCTAATGACGGAGATACCAATTGGTTTGAAGGTGCCACATTGCTTGCTGCCTATTTCATTATGGCGATTGGATTTTTCCTTTTATAATCTTTTGTGGATAAGGGACGTCTTTGCGGAAAATACTATGAAAAAATGAATGAGAAAGAGTGATGATATGAAAAAGATGCCCCGCATCATGTTTGTTGTTCTCTTATCCTTAAGTTTTCTATACAGCTTTCCACTAGAGGCGGCGAAGCCATTTAAAGTGCCATCCTCTGTCGCCAGTATCTCAAAGGAGAATACGTATCCGAACGCGTCACAGGATCAGCCCCTGCTCCAGCCGAGTGAGCTGACAGCTGAATTGTTCAAAACAACGAATGTACCGATTGAAAATACCCATTTGATCAAAATGCTGAATGAATCCAGCATTTCAGGGACGCCATTAGCGGTTGGATACCGCGCGACCATTTTCCTCGGGAGATGGGCGCTGAGCTACGATTCAAACGAAACGGTTGCCAACTGGGAATACAAAAAAGTGAATACGAACCACATTGATAATAGAGGCGGCAACAAAACAGCCATTGGAAAATACGTTCAAAAGCAGCAAGTGAAAGTGAGCGGCGGGCTCACAGCAAAGGTGCCAAACCCGGAAGATGTGAAAACATTGATGATGCAAAAAGCCATTCAAAAAACAAAGCTGCCCCTCGCTTTTGACACAGTGATTGGCGCAGGAACAAAACGAGATCAGTCGTACCATGTATCTCCGAAAAAAGCAGCTTCGCTTCATGCCTATGCACCAGCGATTAACGAAAAAGGAAAGGTGACATACGGAGAAGTGTACCTTGTGCTTAAAGGAAATAAACGAAAACTCGTCGTGAAAAACGTGACCTCGCAAGGAATCGGCGCTTGGATTCCTGTGCAGGATCACCTGACGTTTGGTTTTCAAGGGATGAATTAAAACAGTCATCTCCTCTTATCAAGAGAGGAGATGACTGTTTTTTTGCTAATTGGATTTCTCTTTTTCCCGTTTCAGTTCACTCTTGTAAAAATCAAAGAGGTTATAGAAAAACCATAAGATGAAAAGAAAGAAGATCACTTTAGTCAATATCGTTAAATTGTTGAAAATAAAACATAGACCAAGAAACGGGATGATCATAAATCCATAATAAGAAACCCCCCATGTTTTAAAGATGGAACTCAGCTCCTTAAAAACTTGTAGAAATTAACATGATATTCACATGGTACATTTTTTTGAGAAAATAAAAAAGCCATAGTAGAAGTTGAATGAACCCAACCACTACTATGGCTTAAATTTTTATTACCCTAAATCCACATTATGATAAACCTGCTGCACGTCTTCAAGCTCTTCTAATACATCGATTAGTTTCTCGAATTGTGCTTTAGATTCATCGTCTAATGTCACTTCGTTTTGAGGAAGCATCGTGATTTCAGCGACAGTAAATTCTTGAGCGCCGGCTTGTTTGAATGCTTCTTGTACTTGATGGAATTGATCTGGTTCAGCGTATACGATCACCGTTTCATCTTCTTCCATGATGTCACGTACATCGATATCTGCTTCCATTAACAGTTCAAGCGTTTCTTCTTCGCTTTTCCCTTCGACACCGATGACTGCCGTTTGGTCAAACATGTAAGCAACAGAACCACTTACGCCCATGTTTCCACCGTTTTTCCCGAAGGCTGCTCGAACATCTGACGCTGTGCGGTTGACGTTATTGGTGAGGGCATCAACGATCACCATCGATCCACTTGGACCAAATCCTTCATAGCGCAGCTCATCGAAGTTCTCTTCTGACCCGCCTTTGGCTTTTTCAATGGCACGGTCTACAATGTGTTTTGGGACACTATATGTTTTGGCACGTTCTAGAACAAAGCGAAGTGCTTGGTTTGATTCTGGGTTTGGCTCACCTTGTTTGGCAGCCACATAGATTTCACGCCCGAATTTTGCGTAAATACGACTTGTATTGGCATCCTTTGATGCTTTCTTTTCTTTAATGTTGTTCCACTTACGACCCATCTTATTCACTCTCTTTCACTTAGTAAATACACAGTATGAGGGTCCCCATGCTGCATGAAATCATTCTGCCTTCTATTATACATGAATCAGTCAAGAGGATAGAAGTAAGAGGGCTGAAATGAAGAGATTTCTTAGCTGATGTGTCCAAGCTGTTCAAGCGTTTCATGCTGCTTGTGAGATCTCGTCAGCTCGTCGCACCGAATGATCCTGCCATCTAATAACGTGAAAAGAGCCATGACATCAATTAAACCCCGGTCCCCGCTTGCGAGTTTCACATGTACAGTGTAACGAAAACACCCTTGCTGCGTATCTTCATCAAATAACACATCATGAAAAGCGGGGATCTCAAGCTGTTTTGTCAATCCTTTTAATGTGGATAGATGCTTTTTAAACTCATCAAGTGTCGAGACCTTTCCATCAGTCACTTGCTGATAATCAGGTGAAAAATAAGCCTCCACTTTTTCTATATTGAATTTGATTAATACCTCTTCATACATCTCTTTAATAAATGATATCGCTTCTTTTTTTGTCATGAATCAACATCCTCTCTTTATGTTAACCAGTTAACTATAATCAATTATAATTAACTAGTTAACAAAAAACAATCAAAAAAATAACCCCATCATAAATGAGGTTATTTTGCAGGCTGGGGATAAACGAGATCTTCAAGCAATTTGACATCATGCTGATGAAGTTGTTTGATCATTTCTTTTCGGACAGCGAGGGCAGCATCGAAGTATTTTTCGTCTTCGACCATTCCTTTCACTGTGATCTCAATCCCGCGGTTCAGCTTGTTCAGGCCCATAATGCCATGGACTTGAAACGGTTCAATGGCATGTTGAAATTCATCTTTTTTGAGAAAATCATGATGCATCTGATTTAAATTGTCACAGGCCGTTTCGAGTGCTTGAAAGGCTGTATCTGGGTTTTGATTCGCACTAATTAATACAGACTCCGTAATCCGCATGTAGTGCATGTTATAGTTTTGAATTTGCCGGATGTCTCCGTTAGAAATGGTTAACAGCTTGCCGCTCCATTCTCTAATTTGCAGAGAACGGAGACCAATCTCTTCAATCGTTCCATTAAAGAGGTTATTTACTGTCACATAATCCCCTTTATGAATCTGACGTTCATAGATCAGAAAAATGCCTGCTAAAATATCGCGAATCAGCGTCTGGGCGCCAAAACCGATGACGATCCCAGCAACACCAGCACCTGCAAGAATTTTCCCGAAATCATGAAAGAAGAGAGAAATGACATACATTACAAAGCAAATCGAAGCGGTGTATTTTGTAACAGATTTGACCAAGCTCTCGATCGTTTTTTTCTTCTTGTCCTCTATAAACTCCGTTCGTTTAAAGAAAATTTGAAGCGCTTTGTTAATCATAAAGACGGCAAGCCAAAGAACGAGTCCAACAAGGAGAATTTCAATGTATTTGTTCTTGACTATTGTCAGAAAAGTATCGTCCATCTATCGGTTACCCCCTGGCTGTACGAGAAGTAAAATCAACATCTTGATAATAGCTGTTTTTCACAAGGACATTCGGACCGAGGCATTGTACGCTTGGACAATGACAATTCAGCTCTTTTGCTAATTTTGTGTCCATCCAGCGTGAATAAGCAGATTGCAATGTATCATTAGCAATGTTTCCAAGCGGCGGTGTATCGCCAAAGTCTGTCACAATAATATTCCCATCAAAAATATTCACATTCAAACGTGAGCGGCCGTCAGGGTCATTTCGTACTGTAACATTTTTCTCCTGGCGTAATCGCTTGAGGAGGCGCTGGTCTTCTTCATCTGTGCTGCAAGAATAAAATGGCAAGGTGCCAAACAGCATCCATGTGTTCTGATCACGAATATTCAGCAGCTGATGAATCGCATCACGCATTTGCGGTAGCGTCAATGATTCAAGGGCGCTGGCAAAATCACTTGGGTACATCGGGTGAACCTCGTGGCGCTGGCATTTCATTTCCTCCACAATTTGTCGGTGGATGTGTTCAATATATGGAAGCGTGCGCTTATTCAGCATGGTTTCAGCAGATACGGTAACACCTGCTTTGACAAGTGCCCGGCTATTTTCAATCATGCGGTTAAATAATTTCTCGCGCTGCTCAAAGGTTGGTTTTCTGTCCATCATCGCAAAACCGACCGTTGCAAACTCTTCGACAGTTCCCCAGTTATGTGAGATGTGAAGGACATCTAAGTATGGAATAATTTCTTCATATCGCGTCAAATCAAGTGTTAAGTTTGAATTGATCTGTGTACGGACGCCGCGTTCATGGGCATATTTTAATAAAGGGACGACATATTCCCGCACAGATTTGAGAGAAAGCATAGGCTCTCCGCCTGTAATACTGATTGAGCGCAGGAGCGGAACTTCATCTAAACGGCGAAGTAACAAATCAAGCGGCAGTGCATGTGGGTCTTTCGGCTGCAAAGTATAGCCAACCGCACAGTGCTCACATCTCATGTTACACAACGTCGTTGTCGTAAATTCAATATTTGTCAGCTTCATTTCTCCGTAATCCTGCACATCGAGATAGGCTTCCCAAGGGTCATATGCAGGTGTAATCGGACGAAGTGCTGTTTTTTGGTTCATGGTATCTATCTCCTTTTCATTCGGGCAAACGTGGACCCGCCAACAGTTAATTTTAAGCCCCATCACCGTTATACGCAAGTGGGGTTTCATTGATTTACAAGGGAAAAAAAGATAAGCTAGAAACAAATGCTAAAGGGAGTGTATCTATGGGCAAGGCAGCAGACAGCAAAGAGCAGCAGGTTGACTATTTAAAGAACCGATTAGATATGTTTATGAATGTGATTGATTCATTAGATCCTGAATCAACAGATGTTGAGGATATAGACAGACTGATCCAGATGATTGACGACCTAGAAGCGAAATATGAACGGTTTAAAAACGATTGGAAGGAAGAATAGCTCGCGCAGTGCGGGCTTTTTTCTTTAATTTGGCAGGTGAATCAATGTATGAGTCTCGGTCTTATTCTGCACAATAGAAGAAAAACCGGGAAGTGACGTAAATGAAAAAATACATGCTCATCTGTTTATGTGCGCTTTTTGTATCCATGCCTCTCTCAGAAGCGGAAGCCGTGTCTAATAAGCCCGTCCACTGGGGATTTGCGAAAAGCAAAGAACACAAGCCAGCAGATGCGGGTAAAGAATTGAACGTCCTTTTAAAAAAGTATGATGCCTTTTATTTAGGAAACACGAAAAAGAAAGAGATTTATTTTACCTTCGACAATGGCTATGAAAATGGGTACACGCCGAAGATCTTAGATGTGCTGAAAAAACATCAAGTACCAGGCACCTTTTTTGTGACAGGGCACTTTGTAAAGGATCAGCCTGAGCTCGTCAAACGGATGGCAGAGGAAGGTCATATCATTGGCAACCATTCCTATCACCATCCAGATTTAACAACAAAGAGTACGAAAGAAATCAAAGAAGAGCTGGGGCGTGTCAATGAAGCCGTGTACAAAATCACTGGAAAACAAGACAACCTCTATCTTCGTCCGCCGCGCGGTGTATTCAGTGAAAGGGTGCTGAAGGAAACAAAAGAGCTCGGCTACCAAACCGTTTTCTGGTCAGTGGCGTTTGTGGACTGGCATATTCATCATCAAAAAGGAAAACAGTATGCCTACGATCAAATGATGAAGCAGGCGCACCCAGGTGCCATTTACTTACTTCATACCGTCTCAAGGGACAATGCCGAGGCATTGGATGATGCCATCACGGCTCTGAAAAAACAAGGATATTCCTTTAAAAGCCTAGACGATCTCATGCTTGAAAAAGTATGGCATCTGCCTCAGCTATAGAAAAAAGCTTGCAGAAGACCTGCGAGCTTTTTCTTTATCCTTCTCTTATTTTACGCTGAAACAAAATCGGGTGATGACGCGTAAAAGAGTCAATCAAGCCCTCACCAAAAATCGTGATTGTTTGCTCCCAAGGATGTCCTAGCAAGCCCCAATGCATCTCTTTTGATAAAAAGAAATCATAATCCCCGTTAGGAAGCACAGGGACTCTCCATTCCCCAATTTCATCTTTTTCAAATGACTCGTATGGTGTGATCCAGTAGCATTCGTGCTGCCAATCGAGTGCCAGCATATATTCGTCTGTTCTCATATGCTCCTGAAAAGCAAGTAACGCTTTCTCTTCAAGGTCTTTCTCCGCATGTAGAAGGGAAGGGTCCTCAAAATAAGCAGAAATATCATATGTAATATAAGGAGATGGTACGTGGAATGAGGGAAAACGAGAGATGCTTGGATTAAATTTGAAATCTCGATAGAACGTCTTCCATACCAGCTTTAGTTCTTGATGAGTCAATGGAATCCAGTTTTTCATCTAACCGCCCCCTCAGCCATTTACTCTACACATTATTTGAATATGCGGAACCATCCTTTATGCTTAAACCACAAAAGCATACCCGAGACGAGCAGACCCATGAAAATCAGCACCCCAAAATAGCCATACTTCCAGTGTAATTCAGGCATGTTATCAAAGTTCATTCCGTACACCCCAACAATAAAGGTCAGTGGGATAAAAATGGTCGACACAATGGTCAATGTCATCATGATCGCATTCATTCGATTGGAATTCAGCGTCTGATAGCTGTCTCTTAAATCTGCTGTCATTTCTCGGTTCGATTCGACAATCTCTGTTAATTTCAATAAGTGATCATAAATATCATTAAAATATGCTTGACGATTTGTATCGCTTTTCATCATGTGCGTGTTTACAATACGATATAAAAGATCCCTCATCGGGATAATCGTTCGTCGCAGCTTGAGCAAATCGGATCGAATTCCGAATACTTCGTTCATCAGCGTTCCATATGTTTTATGACCTTCTTCATCCTCAATTTCATTCAGCCTGTCCTCAATTTGATAAATAATAGGGAAATAATCATCGGTAAGCTGATCAATCAGCATATAAGCAATATGCTCAGGTCCGCTATTTCGGGTTTTGTCAGATTCTTTGAGCTTTCGAATGACACGGTCAATGTATGGCGCCTCCTTCAAATGAAAGGTCACGATATAATTGTCACCGACAAACAGATCGATTTCCTCAGATCGAAGCGTCTTTTGATTCAGGGCATGAAGCACGAAAAATAAATACCCTTCATAAAAATCAAGCTTCGGCCGCTGTAAATAATGGAAGCAATCCTCAATCGCAAGCGGATGGAACTGAAAGTATTCCTTCAAAAGCGCTGCTTCCTTTTCTGTTGGCGCATGGAAATCAATCCAGTACCAGGCGATATCGGGGCTTGAAAGCTGCTGTAATGTTGCATGTTCAATCAAGTCACCGTTTTTTGTCACTGCAATTTTTTTCAGCATGTGCACCCCTCCAGACTTGCATTATATCATGAAGCAGCACCGGTGAACTTATACGTGTTCTGCATAAAAAAAGCCGATCTCATCACTGAGATCGGTCCAATGTGCGTGTATGATTGATGGATAAAAACGAGAATTAAGGACGACGGAAGTTGACGAAGCCACCGTTACGGTCGAACCAGCCTCTAAATGCCCAGTTGATGTAGCCGCCGTCACCTTTGTTTGTGAAAGATCCATTTTCAAATACCCAAACTCCGTAAGTAATGCTTCCGTATTTCACAGTAGCAAACGTTTTGACTCCGTTGAAACGAGTCTCATAACCTTGGCTTAAGTTAAATACCATGACATTGTATTTTGAGCCCGCAGCATAGAAAGCAGACTCCATTAGTCCTTTGACAAAGCCTTCACGGTTTGTGTTAGCATTTGCAGCATTGATTAATGCATTAGCTATACCAAGTACGTCAAAGTTAATATTAACGTTTCCTGCGGTTGTAGATGCTTTACTTTCAGCAGCTTTGTTTAAAACAGTTTGCTGAACAGTAGTTGAAACTGGAGTAGTTTTTTGTTCAGCAGCGTCAGCGAATACTGGTAGTGTCGAAGAAACAGCAGTGGCAAGGGCAACAGAAAGAATGGTTTTTTTCATTGGTCGGATCTCCTTTGTTTTTAAATTTTGGGTCTTTCTTTTCGTAAAAAGTGAAACTAGGTGAAGCCGGTTATCAATGAGGTAAAATATGTTCCTGCAAGATAAAACAAATGATTGCCTAATCAGCTAATTCCTTTGTTCACCTCCTTGATATGTCATAATTATACAAATGTTTTCGGAATAGAAGATATCACCCAGAGGTTCTATTTCTAATTTAAGGTAAATAATCCTAAAATATTGAAGGGTTCTGTCGAATTTTAGCTGAATTCGACTAAAAATGTTCCTTCATCCAAAAGGAAAATGACCATAAATAAGGAAGATATAACTGATAAATTCTTGTACTCTTTATGTTTAAAAGTATTCAATATGGAGAATCATTCATGCAAAGTGAAACAATCGCATCTGCGTGTTTGCAGAAAGGAAGAGGAAAACATGTGGGAAAAAGAGCTGGTGGTGGAGCCGCCGTATCATTTCGATCAAGTGCTCAGACGCTTATCAAGTGATCCATTAAAAGCAGTCGATTTGAATAAACGAGAAATCAAAGTACCAATTAGGTTAGAACAAAAACCATACGTTGTCGTCGTTCAAGCCACCGGAACAAAAGAAGCGCCCACGTTTCGGGTGCAAGGAAAAGGTCCTGAGGAACCTCTCATATGTGAGGTGAAGCGGATATTTGGCATGAAGCATCAATTACACTCTGTGCATGAGCATTTTTCTCAAACGAATTTAGCGTCCATATTTGAGCGTCATGTCGGGACACCGCTCATGCTGGATTTTCATTTATATCATTGTTTGATGAAATGCATCATTCATCAGCAGCTCAATCTGGCGTTTGCTTATGAGCTCACGAAACGGTTTGTTCATACGTACGGTGAGCAAATAGAAGGCGTTTGGTTTGATCCTTTACCGGAAGCCATCGCCTCACTTGAAACAGAGGATTTGAGAAAGCTCCAATTTAGTCAGCGGAAAGCGGAATATGTCATCGATGTATCGAAGCGAATTGTGAGCGGCTCTCTTTGTTTAGAAGAATTACACGATTTAACTGATCTGGAGGTGGAAGAACGTCTGCTTCCGATTAGAGGGATTGGACCTTGGACAGTTCAAAATGTGCTCATGAATGGACTTGGAAGACCAAATCTCTTTCCGATGGCAGATATCGGTATTCAAAACGCCATCAAGCGGCATTTTGACCTGCCTGAAAAGCCGACAAAAGAAGAAATGGCAGCATTAAGCAAGGAGTGGACCCCGTATTTAAGCTACGCTTCTTTATATTTATGGAGAAGCATTGAGACAGATAAATAAATGAAAGGGATTTTCTCTCTTTGTCCAAGTCATGATATACTAATGAGATGGAATAAAATGAAGACAACCTATCAAGGGTTCAGATAGAACGGAGAGAATGAAGTGAAGGAAAAACAGCAAGGTGCCCTTTTACAAAAGGGACAGCAGTTCCCGCTTACCATTAAACGCCTTGGCATTAATGGGGAAGGGGTCGGTTATTTTAAAAAGCAAGTGGTCTTTGTCCCGGGTGCGCTTCCAGGCGAAGAAGTGGTTGTGGAAGCAACGAATGTCCAAGCAAAATATGCAGAAGGTACGGTCAGGAAAGTCCGAAAGCGCTCCGAGCATCGAGTGAAACCGCCATGCCCAGTATACGAGCAGTGCGGAGGCTGTCAGCTTCAGCATTTGGCATACGAGCAGCAGCTAAAGGAAAAACGAGATATTGTTATTCAATCAATAGAACGACATACGAAGCTATCAGTTGAAAAGCTAGATATTCGACCAACGATCGGTATGGAAGATCCGTGGCACTACCGAAACAAAAGCCAGTTCCAAGTAGGGCGTTCTCACAGCGGTGACATCATTGCTGGGCTTTATGGACTGAACTCTCATAAGCTTGTACCGATCAAGGAATGTATCGTGCAGCATCCAAATACGAACAAAACAACGGGCGTTGTCCGCAAAATCTTAGAGAAATTCGGTGTATCGGTCTACAATGAACGGACGAGAAAAGGCGACGTACGCTCAATTGTTGTGCGTGTCGGTTTTGAAACAGGTGAAGTACAGGTCGTTCTAGTCACATCAAAACCTGAATTTCCAAAGAAAAAAGAAATCGCCGAAGCCATTCAAAAACGTCTGCCAGAAGTGACGTCCATTATGCACAATGTCAACGGTGAAAAAACGTCGGTCATCTTTGGCCATAAGACATCTCACCTAGCTGGCAACATGGTCATTCAAGAATTTTTAGGAGACGTCTCCTTTGAACTGAGTGCACGTGCTTTCTTCCAATTGAATCCGAAGCAAACGCTAAAGCTTTACGACGAAGCGAAAAAAGCGGCCAAACTGACTGGCAAAGAAAAGGTTGTCGATGCATATTGCGGCGTTGGAACCATTGGTATGTGGCTCTCAGATGGTGCAAAAGAAGTAAGAGGAATGGATGTCATCAAAGAATCGATTGATGATGCCAAGAAAAATGCCAAAAAACATGGCATGAAAAACGCGACCTATGTGACAGGAACAGCT
The DNA here is from genome assembly GCF_038002985.1 of Bacillus sp. FSL R5-0431. Classification (NCBI taxonomy): domain Bacteria; kingdom Bacillati; phylum Bacillota; class Bacilli; order Caryophanales; family Bacillaceae; genus Bacillus; species Bacillus sp. FSL R5-0431. Next base: position 792,621 of record NZ_JBBOOG010000001.1, read on the forward strand.
GAACACTGGCTGCCAAAATGGGTCAAAGAAGGCTTCCGTCCTGACGTCATCGTCGTGGACCCGCCAAGAACAGGCTGCGAGCGCACCTTCTTAGACACTGTCAAACAAGTCAAACCAAAACGCCTTGTCTACGTCTCTTGCAACCCATCAACATTAGCAAAAGACCTCGAATACATGTCAAAAGACTACAAAATCGAATACATGCAGCCAGTCGATATGTTTCCGCAAACGGCGCATGTGGAGACAGTTGTATCAATGGTTAGAGTATAAAAAGTGAAGTGAATAAAGACTGTCCGTGATTTGAATACTGGTGTCTAGCTGGTAGGATGATCACGGATTTTTTTATACTGATCCATAGGTGTCGATCAGAGTAAACCATATAAAGGAGATAGAGGAGGATGAAAATGAGTCAATTCGATATTCTAACAAAATACATACCGCTGCTTCAGGAAGATCATATTGGAGAATGGGTAATCGATCAAGAAAATGATGGAACAGCTGAACGCCCAATTCAGATGCCCTTTGTGAATTATTCCGAAACGGTTCGTCACTTGATCGAAGATGTTTATACCTTTGCAAAACAACATCAAGAGCTGGAGCTTACCCGCTACAGAGAGATCCTCAAAGAAAATGGGATTGAAGGTGGACCGAACGATATGGAGAATGTGGACATTTCAAATTTAAATGCGCAGTGTGTGCTTGCTCTCATGATGGGGGTTGTAAGAGCCGAACGGTTTAGCGAGGGTGCCATATTCAATTTCTTTAAAAGTGGAGATATTGTAAAGTGCCTGAAAAGATTGGATTGTTTGGGGTAAATGAATAAATTCAAGGGGTGATGGCATGTGCTCCGCTCTTATCAGAAAGCATTCTTTTAAAAGTGAATCGAAAACCTTCGTTTTAGGCACTATTTGAAAATAGTGCTTTTTTGTTTCTACTGAAGCGAATCGACATTTTTAAATTCTTCAGTTGACCTTCCCCTTAACTGAAAGGTTTATACTTTGATCAGATCAACAAAACGGAGGAGATGCAGGATGTTCAAGATCGGCGATTTTTCTATGTTAAGTAAAGTGCCTGTTAAAACCTTAAGATATTATGACCAAATTGATTTATTAAAGCCTAAGCAGATTGATCAAGATTCGGGATACCGATATTACTCAGCTGAGCAGCTGCTTGAGGTCAATCGAATTTTTCTGTACAAGGAATTGGGCTTTACGTTAAAGCAAATGGCTCAGCTTCTTCGGGAAGATATTTCGGTAGAGCAGATTCAGGGCATGTTTCTGCTGAAAGAAAGTGAGATTCAGCAATTGATCGAGAGAGAACAACAGAAATTAGCGCGTATTAAGGAGCGGATGCACCTCATCAAACGAGAGGGGTGTGTTGAAAAAGAACAGGAGGTCATCATCAAATCTGTTGAAAGCAAACGCATCATGTCTTTTCAAACTAACGGAACTGTTGATGAGATCCCCTCATTCTTTCAAACGTTTCATCATTTATTACTTAAAAATCAACAAGAATCGATCTCGGGACCACAAGTGGTGCTGTGGAGGGACTCATTCGAAAAAGAAAGTGAGTTCGAATTTGAGGTGGGGTATTCCGTCAAATCGTTAAGGGGCACTCTTCCTCAAGGAATCAAGATACGTACGTTACCTGCAGAAGAAACCATGGCGACGCTGTTATTTCATTCACATTCTCCATCCGCACAAACTGCTTGTATTGACCTGGCAACATGGATCGAAAATAACGGATACCGCGTGAAAGAAGACCAGCCGGGCCGAGAGATTTATTACCCTTTGTCTGAAAATGAAGAAGGCAGACTCATTGAAATTCAAATTCCTATTAAAGATGAGATCAAATCGTAAACTTTGCCCAAAGGAGAAAAGTCACGATGAAAAATAAAACCGTTGTCTATTTACTTGCATTAGCAGCCTTTTTAATTGGAACGATTGAATATATCATTACAGGCATTATCCAGATGGTCGCAGATGATTTACATGTCACGACGTCTGCTGCTGGATTATTGGTCACGTCTTTAGCTCTCTCAGCAGCCATCGGCGCACCGATTGTCATTGCACTGACGATCAATATGGACCGCAGAAAAATACTATCATGGATGCTGATCATTTTTATTTTAAGTAATTTCATCACAAGTGTCAGCCATTCGTTTGAAATGGTAATGATGACAAGGATTTTACAAGGAATCAGTGGGGGGACGGCTATTGTAGTGGCAATGGCTGTTGCGACTCGTCTTGTAGAACGTGAAAAAAGAGGAACAGCCATTGGCATCATTTTAATGGGATTAAGCAGCTCCTTGGTTTTGGGCGTTCCCATCGGGACATTTCTAAGCAGTATAATCGGATGGAAAGCATTATTCGCAACCATTGGATTGATCACGCTTATTCCGCTGATTGTTGTGTATAGGCGAATTCCCTCTATGAAAGAACAAGAACCGGTGACACTTGGTATGCAATTATCGATTTTAAAAGATAAGCGAATATTACTTGCGGTGTCAGTGACGCTATTCTATGTAGGTGGATATTCCACGTTATTTACCTATTTAACGCCCTTCCTGCAAGCATCAGCAAACCTTAGTATCACAGAAATCAGTGGCATTTTATTACTAGCTGGAATATGCAGCTTTTTGGGCTCCAGCCTTGGAGGGATTGCGGCAGATAAAAAGGGCCCAATATTCACGATTTTCTCAGGAATCATTTTGCAAATCATCATGCTCATGCTGCTAGCATTTGTCACAGGGAATCTCGTGGTCATGGTGGCTGTCATCATGATATGGATGATCGCTACATGGAGCACATCACCAGCTCAGCAGCTATATCTTGTAACACTTGTACCAAAATCTCCTGATATCGCATTAAGTGTCAATACATCATTTATTCAATTCGGATTTGCCTTAGGCTCTGGTGTAGGAGGGATTTTGTTAAGCGAAACATCTATATTAAACCTAAGCTGGATCAGTGCTGGAACCGTTTTTCTCGCTTTACTCATGACCATTCTAATGGTGGCGTTTGACCGTTTTTCTCAGCATAAGAGTTTGAAGGTGCTCGAACAAGGAAGCTAACTTAAATTCAATTTTGTATAGAAGGAACTACTTATTTCGGGTAGTTCCTTTTTGATTTGAAGAATGAACCAGTGAAGTTGTTTATTTGCTACAATAGGAGTCAATATCCAAAGAATGAAGGCATCAACAAATTTCTTTTAAAAACGATGAATGTCTAACAAAAGAACTGCTAGACGAGGAGAGAAAATAGAATGCAAATAAGTGAGGATATCATCAATCGAAAAGGCGCTCGAAAGGGGACTGATATCCCTCGTGACGTCTGGATCCTTTTGAATCAGGGAGAGATCGAAAGTGTGAATTTAACTGAATGGCTGGCTGTCAATCATATGACGCTAATACAGCATGTTTTGCCGTCCGTTGGTTTAGACCATTATATAGACGATATTTCATCTGAGATCACTAAACAAAAAGCTGAATCAGGAATGAAAGCAATTCGTCTCATCGGTCAATTGTTAGATGAAGTGCTACACGAAGAGAATGAGGAAAAACAAGCGGAAGTACTACAGGCATTTGCTCACCACGTATCTGATAGCGTTCGCTGTTGGGCTGCTTATATGAACAAACAACACTTATCAACTCTGGAAGAGAAACTTGCGTACATTCAGCCATTTGCAGCTGATCATCATTTTGGTGTACGAGAAATTGCGTGGATGTCAGTGAGAGAAAGCCTCAGTCATCAGCTTGATCAAAGTATAGAATATTTAACAGAATGGGCAAAAAGCGGGGATGAAAATATTCGCCGGTTCTCTGTAGAGTCGATCCGTCCTAGAGGGGTATGGACAAAGCATATTGAGTTATTAAAACAAGAGCCAGAGAGGGCACTGCCTATTCTAAATTTACTCAAATCCGATCTATCAACATATGTTCAAGATTCTGTAGGAAACTGGCTCAATGACGCTAGTAAAACACAGCCAAATTGGGTAACAAACCTGTGCGACCAGTGGTCAAAGGATTCTGATACAAAAGCAACTAGCAGAATTGTTAAGAAAGCCAAGAGAACGATTGTGAAGGGGAATTTGTGAATAAGAATATGAATTGAAATTTCTTTATAATACAAAATTCATATTATTTCTGCTGACTAACTCTAAAAATAATATTCATTTATAAAGAAAACAATATACAGAGAGAGTGAATAGTACCATTGATGAATCAAGATACTTTTGCTGAATGGTTAAGAACTTATGCAAATATAAAACCATACTCTATAGGAAGATACTCTAAAGCTATTGGTACAATATCATTAGAATTAAGAGATTATGGATTACAGAGTTTTAATTTATTTACTTTAACTGATACTGCCTTTATCGATGCAATTCTTGATAATTCTGAGTTTAAAAAGAAGAATGAAAAAGGACATAGGATGTATAGTGTAGCTTTAAATCATTTTAAAAAATACATTGAGTATTATTATGCTTCAGAGTTACAAGCAGAACTATTTAAAGAGGAGCAGGAGTTTGAAAAATACCTAATAGGAAATTCTGCTGATATCAGTAGTGTTGATATTGAGGATAAGCCAAAAAATAAGCCTAAACATAGGTTAGTGAATAATAAAAAGGTATGGCGTAGAAATCCTAAATATGCAAGTGGAGCTATAGCCGATGCAAACTATTTATGTGAGTTTGACAATCAACACAAGCATTTTATTTCTAAGTTTAATGGAGAGAATTATGTAGAGGCTCACCACTTAATACCAATGCAATATCAAGACCAATTTGATAAAAGTTTAGACATCCATGCTAATATTGTTTCAATTTGTTTAGTCTGTCATAAAAAAATCCATTATGGACGATTTGAGGACAAAAAAGAAATATTAGATAAACTATTTAACAGTAGGATACAAAGACTTATTAAAGGTGGAATAGATATAGAAATTTCACAGTTATACTCTTACTATCAGGATTAAGGAATCTAAGGAAATTATTTCTGGCTTAATTATTCCTACAGCAAAATAGGATGCTAACAGACAAAATTTAATTAATGTCAAAAATCACCCAACATATCATTTAAAGAATGAATTTCAATTGCTCTGCACAAAATAAAGCTTTACATGTTCTATCATCATCATGTAAGATATGGAGAAATTAAAAGCGAAGAAAAGGACATGAGCCATTTTTACTGGTTACCAGAGAGGGAAGTCACGCTGAAATCTTCCTAACGCAGGAAATGGTCTTACCACCTTTGAGCTGTATTGGGGAAAATTGAAGTATCCAATACCGTCTACGCCACGTTACGGCACCAGAGCCATAAAGCGAATACGCGTTATGGGAATTTGGGTGGAACCACGGATCACACATTCGTCCCTCTATGAGGGATGGGTGTGTTTTTTTGTTCACTCCTATATCATCATTGCTTTGAAAAGGACATGAGCAGCTTTTATCGGTTACTAGAGAGGGAAGTCACGCTGAAATCTTCCCAACGCAGAAAAGTTGTCTTACCACCTTTGAGCTGTATTGGGGAAAATTGAAGTATCCAATACCGACTATGCCACGTTACGGCACCAGAGCCATAAAGCGAAAATGCGTTATGGGAATTTGGGTGGAACCACGGATTACACATTCGTCCCTTTATGAGGGATGGGTGTGTTTTTTTATATCAAAAAATGAAAGGTGTGTCAGTCATGAAAGAAAACATGGTGAAGATTCAATTTCCAGATGGAAAGATAAAGGAGTTTTCTGCAGGTACGACTGTCGCAGATGTTGCCTCCCATATTAGCCCGAGTTTAAGGAAAAAAGCAGTGGCAGGAAAGATCAATGATCAATTGGTCGATGTAAGTCACCAGCTGGACAGCGATGCTGGGCTGTCTATTGTCACACTCGATTCAAAAGAAGGGCTTGAAGTGCTGCGCCATACATCTGCACACATATTAGCCCAAGCGGTGAAAAGGTTATACGACAATGTCACACTTGGAATCGGACCTGTTATCGAAAATGGATTTTACTATGATATGAAGCTCAATCAAACATTAAGTGTAGAGGATTTGGCTGTAATTGAAAAAGAAATGGAAAACATCATAAACGAGAATCATCTCATCCAAAGAAAAGAGGTATCTTACAAAGAAGCTGAATCGTTGTTTGCACATGATCCATATAAGCTGGATATTTTAAAAGGTCTACCCTCTCAAGAAGCCATCACAGTTTATCAGCAAGGAGAATTTATCGACTTGTGCCGTGGACCACATTTACCTTCTACTGGGTACTTAAAGTCATTTAAACTAACACGTGTTGCAGGGGCTTATTGGCGGGGAGACAGTCATCAAGATGTATTGCAGCGAGTGTATGGTGTAGCGTTTCAACATTCAAAACAACTAGCTGAATATCTTCATTTCATGGAAGAAGCAAACAAGCGTGATCACCGAAAATTAGGGAAACAATTATCACTATTTATGTTTTCAGAAGAAGCGCCAGGTATGCCGTTTTATTTACCAAAAGGTCAGCTTGTCAAAAATGAATTAATGGCTTTTTCTAGAGAAGTGCGAGGCAAAGCGCAATATGAAGAAGTGAGCACACCGTTTATGATGAACCAAGAGCTTTGGGAAAAGTCGGGACACTGGGATCATTATCATGAAAATATGTATTTCTCAAAAGTAGACCATACAAGCTTTGCTTTAAAGCCGATGAATTGTCCGGGACATATGCTCATGTTTAAAAATAGCTTATATTCATACAGAGACCTTCCGATCAGGATGGCTGAATTTGGTCAGGTGCATCGTCATGAATTTAGCGGAGCATTAAATGGATTGTTCAGGGTCAGGACATTTTGCCAAGATGATGCCCATATTTTTTTGAGAGAAGATCAAATTGAAGCTGAAATCAAACAAATTTTCCAATTAGTTGATCATGTGTATCGGACATTTGGGTTTGAGTACTCTGTGGAACTATCCACTCGTCCTGAAAAAGCGTTAGGCGATGATGCCATTTGGGATATCTCTGAATCAGCGCTAAAGAATGTGCTTGATCGGCTAAAAGTCGATTACCAGCTAAATGAAGGAGATGGCGCATTCTATGGCCCGAAGATCGATTTTCATATGAAAGATGCTTTGCAGCGGAGCCACCAATGCGCCACAATTCAGTTAGATTTTCAAATGCCTGAGAAATTTGATTTAACATATATCAATGAAAAAAATGAAAAGGTACGGCCAGTTGTCATTCATAGTGCCATTTTCGGTTCTCTGGATCGTTTCCTTGGCATTCTCATCGAGCATTTTGCAGGCGTCTTCCCGTTATGGCTGGCACCAGTACAAGTACAAATCATCCCTGTCTCAACGGTTCACCTCGACCACTGCGTTGAGGTGCAGCAGCAATTAAGAAAGATCGGAATAAGAGTGACAATCGATGAACGGGATGAAAAACTCGGCTATAAAATGAGAGAAGCACAAATGCAAAAAATCCCTTATATCGCTGTCATTGGCGATACAGAAATGGAAGAAAAAACACTGAACATCAGACAGCATGGAGAAAAGACATCTAGACAGCTGTCTGTTGATGACTTTAAACACCTGGCAGCTCAACAAATAAAAGACAGAACAGCTGCTCAAATATGATGTGCTGATTTCATGAAGAAAGATAAGACGTTCATTGAATGATGGGCGTCTTTTCATTTGCGAAAAAAGCCGAATTGACAGTAGAAAGGGAAAATATTGAAACATTTTTTCGGTAAAATCGTAATAAAGATAGAGCGTTCAACAGAAACATTTAAAACGGAGAGGAGTATTACATGGAACAAGCTGCACTGAAAAAGATGAGGACAAAACAAATAGCTGTCTCTAATTTAATAGCCGCTATCATAATCGTCGCTTTTTTTATGTTGATCCAAATTGTTGAAATTCGATTTACACATTTCTTTCTTTGTTTAGGAATTTTAATGCTCCTTCAAAGCATTTATGGTTTTATTAAAAAAGGATCAACAAAGTCTTTCATTCCAATTTTCGAGCAGATAGCTATTTATGAAAAAGAAAAATTGGGGAAAGAGTGGGAGAAAGAACAGAAGATGGATAATATTTGGAAACTGATATTGAGTGGGCTTATGTTCTTTCAGTCTTTTAGCTTCCAAGATGTATCGAACCCATTCTTTGATATCCAACCTATATTTCTACTTTTCTTATTGATTATGGCTCTAGCTCTTATCAATATTAGCATGCTTTTTCGCTTTAGAAAAATCGACCGATCTACTGAAGTCGAATTAACAGGTTATACAAAAGAGTCAAACATAATGGGAATTGCTTTAGGACTCTTGATGGCTATTGTCATCTTCAGCTTTATCGTTATTTTTGTTCTTCCATAAAACTTAACCATTTTGAGGTGAATCCATTGAATGCAAACATACAACAATTGATTGATCAGACAAAGGCGAAATTTGGCTTAGATCTTTATCATCTAAAAAGACACAGCTTTCATCGTTACGTCAATATGTTTAATGAAACGATTTATACATTGAATATGGAATGGTTCCCCTCTCATGAAGCTGAACCTGAGGACGACGATGTCAACCCAGACGGCACAGCCGTTATTGAAGTGAATTTGAATACGGGACAGGTGGAAACAGTTATTTTTGTCATGGACAAAACCTATGCGCAGCATGGTGTCACATTTAAGAGACCATATCCAGCTCATGTCATTCAATGGATCGAACAAGAAACAGGGTTGATCTATGGTGAGCATTTTCACATGCATCAGAAGGAAAAAGGGGGACTTTTTTTCGAAGAAGCAATAGATGGTGTGAAAGTGACGCCTTCAGGCAGAATTGATGTGAAATGGGATGAACATGGACAGCTCATGTACTTTACACACCACGGCCCATTTTTAGCCAAAACATTACTGAGAGCTGAGGAATTCACGCTTTCTATTGATAAGCTGGAGAACTTAGCCGAGCAGCAAGTGCAGCAGTTTCAATGGCCATCCTTCGAGCACAATCGAATTCGAGCAATTTATGCATTAGAAGAAATCTATGTCAAGAACGATGGAACAGGAACGCTTCCGTTTGAACTTGGGCGTGGAGAAACGCATTGTATACACATGAATGAGATCATTGAGTGGAATGAACCGTTAAACAATGCCTTTGAAAAAAAGGAAATGAATATTCATGAGAACATTTCAGCTGAACAAGCTTTCTCATTGGAACCGTCACCAGATACCTTCCCGATATCAAAAGAAGAGCAAGCTGAGTGTATCAAATCAATCCGAAGATTCTTGGCGCAAAAATATCCAAAGGATACAGGGAAGTGGGTTCTGAAAACACTCCAACGTGATCATGGATACATCCATGCGATATTAAAAACGAACGGGCAAGAAGGCAGTGGGTTTATGGACAAGATCAAGGTCTTCATTGACGCCAGCTCGTTTGAAGCCGTTAATTACATAGATAAAAAAGAAATGTTTCAAGTGTGCGGGATACTGAGTCCTTCTCAAGCAGCAAGTGAAATTTCTGTATCTCAGAAAGAAGCCTTTGAAAAATTGAGAGAACGTCTTGAACTTACACCTATCTACGTCTATGACGAAGTGCAAAAACAATATGTTCTATGCGGAAAGCTCGATTGCCATGATGGTGTTGATGCAGAGAGCGGCGAAGTGTTTTCTTTGAAAGACCTCTCATAATTTCTGAAAGAACAGTGAGGAGCTGTTCTTTTTTGTCTCATTGCACCAATTTTTTGAAGGAATTTGGAAGTTTGTAGCAGGAAGTTGTCGTTTCATCACGAAAGAAACAGATAAGAATATGATCATAGGTCCATCGGTTGGAATATAGTAGACGTCATACATAGTAAACACTCCTGACAGTAAAGTTGATCTACAATGCTTTTTGAAGAAAAATGAAATCGTGTCTCTAGTAGTATACGACATTTGGTGGACTGACATCATAGGATGACTCGAACACGTTTGTTTTTAGGTAAGCTTGAAGCCATGATAGAAGAAAGTGAGGATATCTGCCTTGAGTACATTGGAAGTGTTTCGTCAGTTTTTGGTTGACCATTATCCTGCGTTACAAGATGAGCTTTGGCTGAAAGATGTTGATACCCTTCGAATCTCTCCTATTCTTCATCCTTTTCTGAAAAGCAAGCTGCCAGAGGGGATCGAAAAATTCACTTGTGTCCTATTCACGCAGCAGACAGATCAAACCGCTGCACCGCTCAAAGTATACCTTCTATTAGATGAATATGAGCAATCACTTTACGCCATTGATTTGATGAATGAACAAATCGTGCTTCATTAATACAGAAGCAAAAAGCTGCTTGAGAAGCTCTCAAGCAGCTTTTTTTGATGAACATTAGTCGATCATATCAACCAATCTTCGGTTCAAGTTGTCCAATTCTTTCTTTGTTGGAAAAGAGCTGATCAGCAGTGTATATCGTCCAAATTGAATAGGGAGCTCGGTATCGGTCACGATCATATCAATCCCAAGTTGATCCATCGTTACATCATTTAATGTATTTTCTGGACTTGTAAAAGTGTGGATGAGAGGAGGCACGCTTAATTTAATTAAATCTGCTATAAACAAACTATGATAATAACCTAATGTTGAAATAACAAATATGTTCAACACGTTTCTTCGCTCCATTTCAAATTGAACAAGCCCTCTCCAGGTAGACGTAATGATACGGATCAATTCCCGTTCATTTTTCACAAAAGAAGCGAGTATATCGTCTGTTTTTAACTCTTGGATGATATGAGTAATCCTCGAATAGAAGTAAGGAAGCTGCTCTTTCACCTCTGATAAATAACTCGATTTCTTTTTGAAAAGGAATCCATCTCTCACGGTAATTTCCTTAGAATACACATAATATTGGAGAAGAATCAGTGTCATCACCTTGCGATTAGCCACCTCTTGATGATAAATCAACTCCAATTGATTGATAAATGAATGAATGGCTTCAAAGAGGTGTGGTGTATGCGATTGAAAGAACGTCAACTTTTCTTCGACAGATTCAATTGATTTAAAGTGGCCAATAGCTGGTTCGATCAATAGTAAAAAGACAAATTCGTGATGATCCAGTGTAATACCAAAAATGTCCTTTGTCATTTGGCAAATGTGCTCTTCCCAGTTTTTGATTTGATTATAGATACCTTTGGCTGTAGAGGTCTGTTTTTCTTCATTCATCGAGTACGTATAATTGCGTCGTATGGTAAAATTTTTCCTCACTCGGTGAATGGAAACACCGAGCCACAGGCAGTATTTATCTATAGCCACATCTGGTACATTGACTTCGAGCACCTGAAATAGCTCTTGTAATAAATCAACTGCGTCTTGCTTTTGAATATCATCGAATGGCCAAAGCCGGCTTCCATACACTTCAAACAAAAACTCAACAAAGAATTGACGAATCTCCTTCTCATCCCCATGGAACTGCATACTATCTGGGCGTAACTCGATGTCATAGGATGTAAGGATCGAATTGATTTTATGAATGGTGTTATACAATGTTGATCTACTAATATTAAGCGTGTCCATCCATTCATAGAAAGACCTGTTTTGTTCGAAAAAAATGCCGTCAATCAATCGAATTTCAATCGTATCTTTTAATATTTCCTTGATATAGTAGTCTACTCGTATCGTCTGTGTATAACAAATGGATATGCCTTGTCTTGGCTTTATGTGGATTAACGGCTCTCCATTCTCTGTTTTGAACGATTTCATTTGTTCTAAATCGCTTTGAATGGCACGAACCGAACCGATATGTTCATTCGATATTTCTTGAAGGCTCCACCACTTATTTTTGGATACAAGCAGTTTTAAAATTTTTATCCATCTCTTTGATTTATTATCAATGAGCTCCATCAAACAACTAACTCCTTCCCTTGGCTTGCCTCTATATTATGAAGTTCACTTAAAGAACATTTGATTCTCAAAATAGGCATGAAATGATTGTAATGTTTAGGCTAAATCGTTTTGTCTTCACTTTTGATGATAAAAGAGAAAAAAATTAGACGAAAACAAATGTTATTCGCTGATTCTCCATATTTTTCTTTTAAAAGGTGATAAGTAAGCCATGAATCCTATAAAAATGGATCATTTTAGATATTTTGTTTATTTTTTTGCTGTTGAAACGGTAAATGTAAGAATAAAACGGAGAAGCTTTTTGATTACCATATGAAAGGGAGTAGAAAGGAATGCGATCTATATGATGCTGAACTGTCTCACCATACATACCATATGATACATGCTTGTTTCATATGAACGAACCATATGTGAATACATGATTATATAAGCATGTAAACATCATTTGTTGTTCATTCCAGTATAAATAGAAAATTCACATTTATTTTTTCATGATCCCTCTCACTATTCCCCATTTCTATAGACCCCTATCCAGTTACTATATCCACTACTCATGATTACCTTTCAAGCTCATGATTGATCATCTCATTTTATTCATAGGGTCTTAAGGTGCAATTTTTAGAAAATATTTGATTAGAAACGGAGTGGTTTATCAGACAAGATACAAATGGTTTTTTATCGTTGTTGAAAATTAATTTTAGAAAAGGGTGGATGTATTGAAAAGAATATTGTCATTGGCTCTCATCGCGGTGTTAGTCATACAGTCTAGTATATTAGGAATCTTGCCTCTGGCAGGGGCACAAGCCAAAGAAAGCCAAGAAAACATTTATGGGGATATTGAGTTTGCTGATAGCGAAGGAAACAAGTTATCAAACATGGAAGATCAGCAAGTAAGAAAGGCCACTGTCCATTGGTCTATAAAAGGAATTGATCTAAAAAAGCAATATCCGTATGTTCTCTCTCTTCCTTCAGCCATTCAGGTAGAGAAGGAGCAGAATGAACCAATTATTGTCAATGAAGTATCTGTTGGAGAGTATACCGTTTCAAAACAAAATGAAGTGACGGTCATATTTAAAGAAGATGTTGAGCTTGATCCAAATTTAGAAGGATCAATAGACATCGATGTCACTAGTATAGCTGAGCAAAAAGAGAAAACAAAGCAAAACGAGCGTGAAGAAAGCCTTCCAAAAGATGACACAACCTCAACTGAGAAAGACAAAGCAGCTAAGAATCAAGAAGCCGCTCAAACGAAACAAAGCGATGAGGATGAATTACTAAAAAACAAAGTGAGCATATCTAAGCGTGTAGGGCTGCAAAGTGTTTCAAAACAAATGCTGATACAAGAAAATCTCCTCACTGATGCGAAATTGATATTTGAAGATCAGGGAGGAAATTCAGTTGATAGGCCTGATATCAACTCGCTGATTTCCATTAACTATAAGTGGGCCATCCCGAATGGGCATAGCTATAATGGCGGTGATGAATTCCATTTCAAGGTTCCAGAGGAATTAGTGATTTACGAAAAAATCGATCGTCTCGAGATGAAATTTAATCAAGCAACCATTGGTTATTTTTCTGTAGATGAAAGTGGAAATGCCTCCATCGAATTCACTGACTTTATCAAACAATATTCAAATATCCATGGAACACTTCAAGTGTGGACGCAATTAGATAAAAAAACTGTCATTACTGAAGAAAAAGAAGTGGTCATTACTCCAATTGAAGGCAAAGATACGATATCGATCCCGATTCAATACATTCCAAATGGCCCAAATGTCTCTAAAAAGGGAAAACCCAATCGATCTTACAATGCTGAAACCATTCAATGGACAGTCGATTTTAATATGGACTTAGACGATGTGAAACAAGCGAGACTGTTAGATCCGATTCAAGAGGGGCAGGCGTTAAAAAAAGATTCAATCAAGCTTTATCGTGTTGATACAAAGCTAAATGGTGAAACATCGATTGGTCAGCAGCTTGACGAAAACCACTACACCATCGGCCAAACAGCAGATGGTCAAGATTTCACGATTGAATTTAAAGATGACGTGCATCTAGCTTACCGTTTAATGTATGAAACGGACATTACGAATCAAGATCAGTCTGCGTTTCGTAATAAAGCGTCCCTTGTCTCTGCTGATAAAGTGATTAGTTCAGCAGAAGGAACAGTGAATGTGACTAGAGGCAGCCCTTTAAATAAAAAAGCCGCCCACTACGACCCAGTCACACAGACGATTACCTGGGAAATTCGTTATAACTATAACGAAAAAACGATTGCTAAAAAGGATGCTTTGTTAGAAGACTTCTTTAATGGCACACAGGCGCTGATATCCGATTCATTTCAAGTCAAGGAAGTCACAATTGATCAGAATGGCAAAGAATCAGGAACAAAAGCGTTTGAACATTATGTGGTTCAACCTCAAAAAAAGGATGAACAAAACGGGTTTACCTTGCAATTCAATCAAGATATTCAATCGGCTTATCTCATCACATATCAAACAAAAGCAACCGAGCGGATTTTTGAAGCTGAAGAGATTATCAATACTGTAACAGCTGGCAAAGAGAGCAAACAAGGGAAGCAAAGAATTGACCAGCAAATCCTAACGAAAAATCATGGAACACCGAATTACAAGAACAAGACCATTCCATGGCGTATCACCTTCAACAAAGATCAACAAACCATGAACAACCTGATATTAAAAGATACGTTTACAAACGAAGGATTGACGCTGCAAAAAGATAGTTTAAAAGTGACGACAGGAAATACAGTGCTTGAAGAAGGCACAGATTATCAAATAGTTGAACATGCAAATGGATTTGATATTCAATTTACGAAAGAAATAAAGACAGAACATGTAGTCACATATACAACGTCTTTTGATTATGAAAAAAGAGCAAATAAAGATCAAAAGAACCTGCGTAATCATGTAAAGCTTGAATGGGTAAATGAAGATGGCAAGGATTTGACGAAGGAAAATCAGTCTGTCTTCACGCCTGACACATACACGCAGTCAAATGGGTTCAAGAACGGAACATATGATGCAAAGAAAAAAGAGATCACCTGGAATATCGGTGTGAACTATAACTTGAAACATTTAGAAGAGGCGAAAATCGAGGATTTCATTCAAGGAAATCAGCGTTTGCTTAAAGATTCAATCACCATCTACTCGCTTGATTTACATGGCGGGGAAAATGGAGCAGAAGAAAAAGAGGTATTAGCGAAAGAACATTATGACATCAAATTCCTTGAAAATGAAAAAGGAGAATCAGGCTTCGAAGTCATTTTCAAAAAAGCCATTGATTCCCCATACAAAATCACGTATCAAACAAGTGTTGAAGGAATGGATTTAGTACAGAAAACCTACGAAAATAAAGCGGCCCTTTATGATGGAAAGACGAAAGAATCAGACGTGAATGCTGTGGTGTCCATTCCAAATGGAGGGAAATACACGAGCAAATCAGGAAATCAGCAAGGGAAGGTTATTGATTGGAAACTGAATATCAACTTTGGTCAATCAACAGTCCAAGATGCGACGATTATAGACCATCCGAGCAGTAACCAAGCAATAATAGAAAACTCATTTCATCTCTATTCGACGACAATAGATGAAAAGGGGCAAGTGACCAAAAAGGAAGAGCTAGAAAAAGGGAAGGATTATGAGCTAGACCTTGAATTCGATCCAGACTCTTTTCAAATCAAATTTAAAGAAGACATCACCAGACCATATATTTTAGAATATCAATCTCTCATTTTAGATAAGGTGGGAAGTACACTTCAAAACGAAGTAACGTTTAGAGGTGAAAATGTAAAAGAAATAAAAAAGGAATCCGAAGCCTCAATTGTGGTAAAACGCACCGCTGGCATGGGAGATGGCACGGGAGCGATTGGCGCTTTAACCATTAAAAAGGTAGATGCGAGTAGTGGAAAAGTGCTAAAAGGAGCAAGCTTTTCTCTGACAGATGCTGCGAGCGGTATCGTCATTGGAACAAAGGCAACAGATGAAGAAGGAGCTCTTCGATTTGATCGTCTCTTGTATGGTGACTATATAGTGACAGAAGTGAAAGCACCTGATGGTTATATGAAGCACAAGGAACCGATCCATGTAACGATTGATCAGCCTTACGAATCAGGAGATCAAGCGAAAACAGGAAATAGCATGACGGTGCAGAACCAAGAAATCCGCCAGCATGTCAAGTTAACAAAAAAAGACAAAGAGACGGGTGCAGCATTAGAGAATGCAGAATTTGAACTAAAAAATGAATCTGGAGATACTGTCCAAACCCATTTGAAAACGGACGAAAAAGGAGAAATTCTTTTCAAACATCTTGAGCCAGGTTCCTATTATTTTGTTGAGATAAACGCACCGAAAGGCTATCAATTAAATCAGCAAAAATGGCCGTTCACAATTAAAGAGAATCAAACAGAAACAACGACTGTAACCGCAGTAAATGACATGATAAAAGGCTCTGCAGAATTGAGCAAAATAGGCGAAGGCGGAGAGAGACTAGAAGGTGCACAATTCAAGCTCTTAGATCAAGATGGGCATGAGCTAAAAGATTCGCTTGTCACAGGAGAAAATGGCAAGATCACGATAAACGAACTAAGACCGGGTACGTATCAGCTCATTGAAACAAAAGCACCTGATGGTTATGTATTAGATGAAACGCCAATCAAATTTGAAGTACCACTCGATCCAAAGGAACCGGTCATCATTTCGAAAAAGAACCTATATGAAACAAGTGCATTAGAAGTGATGAAAGAAGGAGAAGATGGCAAGAAGCTTCAAGGTGTTCGATTTGAAGTCATGGATCAAAATGACGAAGTCGTGCGTAAAGATTTGACAACAGATGAAGATGGGAAGCTTTTGATCGACAACCTCAAACCGGGCAAATATCAGCTCGTGGAGACAGAGAGTATTGATGGTTACCAAAAGAAAAATAAACCTTATCCTTTTACCATCGAAATCGCACAAAAAACTCAGGCAGAGATAAAAGTAATCAATGATCTTAAAACTGGAGCTGTCCAGTTCACGAAGCTCGGTGAAAAGAATGATGTGCTTAAAGGAGCAGAATTCAAGCTTTTAGATGCAAATGGAAAAGAGATTGAAACGGGTCTCGTCTCAGATCAGAACGGGCAGATCACAATCAGCGATCTTAAACCTGGAACCTATCAGTTTGTTGAAACGAAGGCTCCATTCGGTCATGAGCTTGACGAAACACCTGTCACTTTTGCTATTCCATTTAACCCACAGAAGCTGGTCAGTGTCACAAAAGAAAATAGCCGCACAACAGGCGGAGTGCTGTTACACAAAAAAGGCGAAGATGGGAAATCATTAGAAGGGGTTGTCTTTGATCTATCTGATGCCAAAGGAAAGATAGTGGCAGGAGGAGAAGGGATTACAACCAATCAGGAGGGAAAAATCACCTTCACAGGTCTAAAACCTGGAACCTATCAATTTGTTGAAAGAAAGAGTCTTGAAGGCTATGAATTGAGTGCGAAACCACTTGTCTTTCAAGTTGAATTAGGTCAAAAAGAGTTGATTCAAGTGGAGGCAATCAATCAGCTCAAGAAAGGTTCTGTAGAACTAACAAAAATAGGGGAAGAAAAAGAAAGATTGAAAGGCGCAGAATTTACACTTTTCAATGACGATGGTAAAGAATTGATGTCAGGTTTAACAACCAACGAGAAAGGCATCATCACTGTAAACGATTTGAAACCAGGCGCTTACCAATTGGTTGAAACGAAAGCACCTTTTGGACATAAACTAGATGCAGAACCAGTAGACTTTAAGATTGATTTCAACCCAAATCAACTGGTGAAAGTGACAAAAGAAAATATTCGGACGACAAGTGCTGTGAAGCTTCAGAAAAAAGGGGAGGATGGACAGTTGCTCGCTGGGGTGACCTTTGACCTGATTGATGAGCATGATCAGCGTATTCAGAAAGACTTAAAGACAGACAAAAACGGTCAACTGACAGTCGATCAACTGAAACCAGGAACCTATCAATTTGTCGAAACAGCAAGCATTGCCGGCTATGAATTGGATCAGACACCTGTCTCATTTACGATTCGTTTAGGTCAAGACAAACCAGCAAAAGTAGAAATGATCAACAAACTGACGCCGGGAGCAGTGGAACTGACCAAAGTGGATGAGGAGGGACATACGCTCGAAAATGCAGAGTTTGCTCTTCTGAGTAAAGAAGGGAAAACGTTGAAGACATCACTTGTAACGGACCAAAAAGGAAAGCTTCACATCAACGATCTAAAACCGGGAGAATATCAATTCGTTGAAACGAAAGCACCTCATGGCTATCAATTGGATCATAAGCCGATCCTGTTTACCATTGAGAAAAATCAGCAGAAGCCACTTCAATTAACAGCGAAGAATCACTTGATCTTAGGAAGTCTGCGTATCATAAAGGTAGACCAGCAGACAGATAGAACCTTAAAAGGTGCAGCCTTTGACATTCGTACAAAAGCCGGGAAAACCATAAAATCTGTGACAACAGGAAAAGACGGAGAAGCCATTGTCAAAGGGCTTAAACCTGGTGAATATACACTCACAGAGACGAAAGCTCCAAATGGTTATGTAGCTTTAAAGAAACCACTCATCTTTACAATTCAAATGGGCGAAGTGGAGATCAAGACATTGATTGTGAAAAATGCACCAGTGAAGAATGAAGAGGATCACACGAATCCTCCAGCCTCACCTAAAGGTGATCAACATCCGCCTCATGACTCAAACGGTGAGCTGCCAAAGACCGGAGAAGAATGGCTGCGTTATTTGATGTATGCAGGGATTTTACTAGTAGTTTTTGGAACTGTTCTCCTTGTTCTTAGAAGAAGAACCATTCAGTAAAAGGAAGGAACGAGTGTATTGATGAAAAAAAGAACCTTATTAGGCAGCTTTTTGGTGTTCACAGGGCTGATGCTCATCTCCATTCCTTTTATATATGAGTGGCGAACTTCTCAAGAGACAGCGGCAATGGAACAGGCATTAAAGATGATTGAAGAAAATGACAGTGATGCCCTTTCTTCTATTCCACATTTAACTGTGTCAGAGGAAGACCTACGAGATGTGATGGAGCTAGAGATCCCGTCAATTGATTTAAACGAAAAAGTGCTTCCAGTTACATCAAAAGAAAATTTAGGTATTGCACTGACTCAAATCAAATCTCATCAAATGCCAGGTGAAGGGAATTTCACGATTGCAGGCCATAGAGGGTATAGAGGTGATCGGCTTTTCCGGCAGCTGCCAGAGGTGCCGAAAGGAGAAAAAGTCGTCTTACATCATCAAGCTGAAACATACGAATATAAAATTGTCAGCTCTGCTACGATTGAACCGACGGATGTTGATGTACTAAAGGATCGCGGGAAAAATGAACTGACATTGATCACTTGTACACTTGATGGCCAGAAACGCTTTGTCTTAAAAGGAATACGAATCAATGCTTCAAAGGGTGAGCAACCGTCGGATGTATAACACCAACATAATAGATGATGGGTACGATGGAAAAGTAGCGCTCACGACCGACATGTTACACCAATTGTTATCAGAGCATTATCCAACATTAAAAAACGAACTTTGGGATGTTGATGTAGATACAATTCGGACTTCGCCTATTCTTCATCCTATATTAAAAAGAAAGCTTCCAATTGGTATCGAGAAATTCACCTGTGTTTTGTTCACACAGCAGACAGCAGCTTTTGGGGAACCTTTGATTGTGTACTTTTTATTAGATGAAAAAGGCGGATCGATTTACGCAATGGGTCTCTTGCTCGAGCAGCATGATCCACATTAAACGAGAAATAAAAAAGGAAGGGGCTTTGACTCCCTTCCTTTTTTGTCAATCAATCACGCAAACAACTTCAGCCCGACCACACCAATCACGATCAGCAGCAAGCTGAGTATACGAATCATGTTTTTCGGCTCTTTAAATAGAATCATATTAAACAAGACAGAGCCCGCCGTTCCAAGTCCAATCCAGACCGTATAGGCAACGGATACTTGAACGGAAGAGAACGAGGCGTATAAAAACAAAAAGGATAAGGCAAATCCGCCAACAAATAAAATGCCTGTCGTGATTTGCTTTTTCTTACTGAACATATTGAGACCAATGGTTCCGCCAATTTCAAAGGCAGAGGCTAACAGCACAAAAAACCAGCCCATTTATACCGCTTCTCCTTTCTGCTCATGTGCATCTCCATCAGACACTTTCAGTCCAATAATGCCGAGAATTAAAATGCCCATAAATAAGAGCTTTTCTAATGAAAACGAACCGCCAAACAGCGCATAATCCATCAAAGACGTACCAATCGTTCCAACTCCGGCAAACACGGCGTACACGGTCCCTGTCGGCAGCTTCTCGCAGGCTTTCATTAAAAAATAAAAATCAACCGGGATCAGGCAGATAATGATCGCCCACTCCCACACAGCATCAGCTTTATTTAAACCAAACACCCAAAGTAATTCGAATAAACAAGTGAGTGCGACATACATCCAGCTTTTTTTCATCCTATTTCCTCCTAAAACTGACGATTCGTCATTTTGAAGCCAAAAAAGAGCGTACAGCAAGTGCTGTACTAAGTTAAGGTGTCTCTATGCCAAGTGCGTAAAGGAGAAATTGCTTCACCTCTCGCTTTTGAATCAGAACCTCTTCTGTATCTGTTTCTGTAAATAAGTACATTTGCTCAGCAGACGATTCCAGTAAACCGATAATGAATTTAGCGGCATATTGACAGTTCAAATTCGCACGGACTCTTTTATCCTGCTTAGCTTTTTCTAAAAAAGCAGCGACCCATTTGTAAATCGGCTCATAAATATCTTCCCATTCCTTTAAATGCTCCGTGGCAGCTAAACCTGAGTAGGTCAGAGCAAGGACGTCACGGTATTGTCTTGTAAAAGAGAAGATGAATTCAACAAGCGCATCTGCTTGATCGAGGACATCCGCATGCTGTGTTAATTCTTTTTCAATAGCGGGGACCATCTGTGAGATCAGATATTCTGCGATAGCAGGCATGACAGACAGCTTTGAAGGAAAATATAAATAATATGTTCCTTGTGCCACTCCTGCTGCTTTCACAATATCCGAAATGGTCGTCTTTTCAATTCCTTTTTCTTTAAACGCGTCAATGGCAGCAAGCATAATCTTTTCTCGTTTCGACACATCTTCACCGACCTTAAATGACTGAATGTCAGTCAGTTTAGCGGAAAAATGACGATTTGTCAATATGGTATTCTCGTCATTGAATATGAGAATAAGTGATGAATAGATGCGGGCAGGCCTGAATAAGCTGTAAATATGGTCAAGCATCATGTGAGAAAGGGGCAGCTCTCCGTATGACATCCAGTGCTATAGTTTCCATTGCTTATTTTCTCCTGCTCGTCCCGCTCTATCTACATATGAGATACAGACAGGCGAAAAAGCAAAAACGATTTATCTATTTACGTACAGAATTAGTTCTTGCCTGTCTATTTATTTATACGAATG
The DNA here is from genome assembly GCF_038002985.1 of Bacillus sp. FSL R5-0431. NCBI lineage: Bacteria > Bacillati > Bacillota > Bacilli > Caryophanales > Bacillaceae > Bacillus > Bacillus sp. FSL R5-0431. The sequence goes on from NZ_JBBOOG010000001.1 coordinate 813,952, forward strand.
TTTTATTATATTTGACGGTCTTTCCAAATCGTTTTTCCGCACCAAGGGATCAGGTGAGTGTCAACCTCATGCCTTTGCAGTCCATTTATCAAAATCTTCACGCCTACCATCACGGCTATCCCAATCTTGTTTTTTTGAATCTGGCAGGGAACATTTTGTTATTTGTGCCACTTGGTTTTTTTCTCTATCAAGCATTCCGAACCTTACGCTGGCAAAAGGCGATTCTTGCTGGCTTTTTCTTGTCAACCATGATTGAAGTGCTTCAATGGGTATTCTCGCAATCTGGTATCATTACAAGAAGCAGCGATATTGATGATATTCTCTTAAATACACTTGGCACAGCGCTAGGCTGTATGTTGTATCGGATGTATCGACGAAGGAAGGAGAAAATCAAGTGAAGCGAGTTTGTATCATTCCATGTGGGGCGAAGAAAATTTGGGACGTCCATCCAGAAGCAGGAAGCCAGCCGGCGAACCTCGTTTATTTAAGTCCGCTGCATCAGCGTACGAAAAGCTATGCCCAAACGTTCTTTTCAGACTGGCTGATTTTATCAGCGAAGCATGGATTCTTAAAGGCAGATGAGATCATTCATGAAAATTATGATGTGGCTTTTGGTACACCGCATGCTGATCAGATAACATGTGAAGGACTAAGTGAGCAATTTCATGAAAAACATCTCACTGCATATGATGAACTAGTGATACTAGGTGGAAAGAAATATCGAAAGGTGATCGATCCTTTATTACTTCCTCATCAGACAGCGATTTATCCGCTGACTCCATATAAGGGAATTGGTTACATGCTTCAGGCGTTAAAGCAAGCTGTTGAGACAAAAGTAGAACTTCCGCCGCATATTTAACGTATTCACATCGACCGGTAAGCAGGGTTTTCATCATCAAAAAGAGAATCAATGAAGTAGCGATGCTAATTGTTTCATATCTTTTCAGCAGCCACTAGGATGTCCGCATCGCTTAGAAGAGGTGGCTATTTGAAAAAGGGGGCGTATGAACATGACAACCATCTATTTAGCTGGTGATTCAACCGTTTCATCTTACCCAGACCGTCCTGTTCAAGGAGGATGGGGAGAGTTTTTACATCGCTATACAGCGCAAGGCGTGAGCGTCGACAACCGCGCAATCGGTGGAAGAAGCTCAAAAACATTCATTGAAGAAGGACGGCTTGATAAAATATTGGCTGACATTCAGCCTGGGGACTGGCTGTTCACCCAAATGGGGCACAATGATGCTTCAACGGAGAAGCCCGAGCGGCATACAGATCCTTTCACGACGTATAAAAGCTATTTGTCTCAATATATTCATGGAGCAAGAGCGAAAGGAGCAACACCGCTTTTATTAACGCCAGTCGGCCGCTTTCATGAAAAAGACGGAGAATATATCAATGATTTCCCAGATTACTGTGCCGCTATGAAAGAACTAGCTGATGAAGAAGAAGTCCTTCTCGTTGATTTGAATACGGCAAGCCTTCAGTTTTATCAAATTTCCGGCATAGAGAAAACGACCTCTTACTTTATGCTGTCAACAGGCATAGAGGATCGCACGCACTTTACAAAAGAAGGAGCAGATGCGATTGCAAGACTTGTTTCGCTGGAATTAAAAGACCTTGGATTAACGATTGTGTGATGGATGACAGGACGAGAAAACGCTCGTCCTGTTCTTTTTTGCAGAAAGCTATTGATTCCCTTCACCAGAGTAGACTACAATAGGTACATATGATAATGAGAATCAATATCACTTATAAATAGATCAATCGATGAAAAACTGGAGGGACTCAAATGACAGAGCAGCTTGAATTGTTTGACGTCACCATTATTGGCGGCGGTCCAGCAGGCATGTACACCGCCTTTTATAGTGGGATGCGGGATTTAAAGACGAAGGTACTTGAGTATAACGAAAGCCTTGGCGGAAAAATCCTACTGTATCCTGAAAAGGTCATTTGGGATGTAGGCGGTTTGCCGCCAACAAGAGGCGAACAGCTGATTCAGCAGCTGGAAACGCAGGCGAAAACATTTGAACCAGAGATCGCCCTGAATCAAAAAATCACGTCATTCGAGCGAGATGAACATCAGAACATTTTGCTGACGGCTGAAAATGGTGATCGCCATTTGACGAAGACCCTCATTTTAGCGATGGGCCACGGCATCCCTGTCCAGCGGAAACTTGAAATCGAGCATGCAGACCGCTATGAAGTGACAAACCTTTATTACACAGTGCAGGAGCTTAAGACATTTGCAGGAAAACGGGTTGTTATCTCTGGAGGCGGCGACTCAGCGGTTGACTGGGCAAATGCCCTCGTTCCAATTGCGGAAAGTGTCACCGTCGTGCATCGCCGTGACATGTTTGGCGGACATGAGAAAAACGTCGCCAACATGAAGGCATCTTGCACACGAATTTTAACCCCGCATGAACTGACAGAACTTCATGGTCAAGCCGATAAAATTGATGCTGTCACCATCCAAAACATAGAGACAGGTGAAATCGAGCGAATGGAAACTGACGCTGTCATCGTCAATCACGGCATGAAAGGCGATTTAAGTGTTCTATCAGAATGGGGACTCAAGCAGGGTGAATGGGGACTGATCGAGGTCAATGAAAAAATGGAAACCAATTTACCAGGCGTCTATGCGGTAGGTGATTTATGTACACATAAAAGCAAGGTCCGCTTAATAGCTGGGACATTTGTTGACGGAGTCAATGCGCTCAATAGCGCGAAGCTTTACATCGAACCAGAAGCCGAAAAAGTGGCGTATGTTTCTTCTCATAACGAACGCTTTAAAGAGAAGAACAAAGAATTACAAACGGCTGGAGCTCGTTAAAAAATAATCTCATAAAAGTGCTGCCCATATGTGGCAGCACTTTTTATATGAGGCTATGAATGGCGGGGCGCAAATAACATCACACTGACTCCGGCTAAACAGATCAAAGCACCGATCCAGTCGTAAAAATCAGGCGTTTTTCGATCGACCCACCAGCCCCAAAACACAGCAAGAACCACAAACACACCGCCATAGGCCGCATAAACTCGTCCAAAGGTCGGGAACTGCTGGAAGGTAGGGATGATCCCATAAGCGACGAGGATGAGGCTCCCAGCAATCCCGTAGCTGACGGGTTTGGCTTCACGCAGCCAAAGCCACACAAGGTAGCCGCCGCCAATTTCTGCTATTCCTGCTAATAAAAAAAGAACGATCGTCAAGATCATTGAAGGACACTCCAATTCGTTTCGTTACCTTCTATTATGACATGTTGAAAAAATGAGTTCTACTTCAATTAAATTGTGAGGGAGATGAGAGTTTGCTAAAATCTACTGAACAGAGAATGGAAACACATGGATTCTTGACTTTTTGGATATTAGTGATCCAAATGACCGTTTTTTTCGTAAAGTAAGTACATTCTCATGAGGAGCACACTTCCTTTTTCAGCTACCGTGGCAGTCACCCTTGAACCAAAAAAGGATAACCAGCTTCCGCAAGGACCTGTCGTACTAAGCGCTGCATTTTAAGTTTGATTCATGAAGGGTGCCTTTTGGAGGCATCCTTTTTCTATTGAAAAAGGAAACTTTTTGGCAAATAAGACGTAGTACATATGGAGGTGAAACAGATGAAACCATACATAGAAAAAGAACTATTTCTCTTATCAGTCAGACACGCATGTATTGCATGTTATTTTTTAGTGTTTCCGTTTGCTGCACAAGTCCTTTATACCCCATCACCTTTATTGATCGCCCTCATCGCTCTTTTTATGACTCATAACTTAGTAGAATGTATCATTTGGTTTTACAAATCGAGAAAGATCAGGAAGTGCCAGTCAGGCGATCTCCCCAAACGAGGGCACGTCTTTGTCCAGCTCATGCAGAGGCTGGAACAGCTGATGATGATCGGTTTTGTTGTTTTCTTTATCAATGAATGGCTACAGGGAGCGGCTGATCTCCAAACTCTTTCACTAGCTATTTTTCTATTGATGATTTTTTTCCTGCAGCACATTCAGTTTTATTACTTCCAGCTATTCTTTAAATCCAAAAGCTGGTTCTTCTATGTTCCTTCATTGCAAAAGGGACGTCCTTCTTATATAGCGAGGGAGCGAAAGGCTTTGAAGAGATCCTAAATGTGCAACCTATCCAAAAACATCAGAAAATTATGATAAAATGTGTAAAAGAAGCATGGAGAAAGGGTGTGCGAGCGAGTGAAAGCCGTTGGACTATTGGAGTACTTACCGATTGAGCATGAGCAAAGCCTGATGGATCAGGAAGTAGAAAAGCCTAAAGCAATGGGCAGGGATATACTGGTGAAGGTAGAGGCAGTCTCAGTGAATCCAGTTGATACAAAGGTGAGATCACCGAAGGATCAGAAGGAAGAAGAACTGAAAATTCTTGGCTACGATGCAAGCGGCACGGTTGTTGAAGTCGGTGAAGCGTGTACATTATTTCAGCCAGGTGACCACGTATACTATGCGGGAGATATCACGCGTCAAGGCTCAAATAGTGAGTATCAGCTTGTGGATGAACGGATTGTGGCGAAAAAGCCTGCCAATCTCTCCTTTGCAGAAGCAGCCGCGATGCCTCTGACGACCATTACGGCATATGAAGCGTTATTTGACCGGATGCATATGAAGCGAAATGCAGAAGGGGCAACACTGCTAATCATCGGTGGTGCAGGCGGGGTAGGTTCTATCGCCATTCAACTAGCCAAATTAGCGAATGCCACTGTGATCGCCACCGCATCAAGACCTGAAACAAAAGAGTGGTGTCTGTCATTAGGTGCCGATCATATCATTGATCATCATGAGCCGCTTCTCGTGCAGCTTCAGGAAAAAGGAATAGGCGAAGTGGATTTTATTTTATGCTTAAATGACACAGATGGACATTTCAAAGGCATGGCAGAAGCCATAAAACCCCAAGGCACGATCTGTACCATTGTCGAGAACCAGCACAACCTAGACATTCAATTACTCAAAAATAAAAGTGCTGCATTTGTATGGGAGTTCATGTTCACACGCCCTATGTACAAAACAGCGGACATGATCAAACAGCATGAGCTTTTGAAAGAGGCGGCTGAGTTATTTGAACAGGGGACATTGACGCATACCTTAACAAAGGTTCTCAGTCCGATCAATGCTGCTCATTTGAAACAGGCACATCAAACGCTTGAGCAAGGAAAAATGATTGGTAAATTTGTGCTGGAAGGATTTTAAGAGAGGGGAGAGCGTATGACGTCATTACAATATCCGATTGGCTTATATGAACCGGTTGAAGAAAAAACGAAAGAACAGCTTGAGGCATGGATTGATCAGTTGGCTGCGATTCCACAAGAGTATGAAGCGGTGACCTATCAGTTGACAGATGGTCAGCTGGATACACCCTATCGGCCTGGAGGATGGACCGTCCGTCAGCTCATTCATCACGTAGCAGACAGCCACCTGAATGCTTATTTACGATTCAAACTTGCGCTCACAGAAGAAACACCAAACATCCGTCCATATGATCAGGCGGGATTCGCCGAGCTTCCAGATAGCAAAGCGCCCATCAGCCTATCACTGCCCTTAATCAGCAGTCTGCACCGCAGATGGGTTACATTACTTCGAGGGATGTCAGAGGAAGACTTCACTGCGTCCTATTATCACCCAGCCGATCAACAAACGGTGTCCTTATATGATGCAACAGGTATGTACGTCTGGCACTCAAAGCATCACCTTGCCCATATCACGGAATTAATCAAAAGAAATCAATGGAATTAAAGGAGTAAACACATGTCTGGTAGAAGAATTGTCGGCGCCATGTTTGTTTGTATGGCGGCATTGTTTTATATAGCGAAATATGTTCTTTTGGAGATACGTTATAGTAACAGCTTAATAATCCAATTTTCCCTCGATTTTCATCTTTCATTAACATAATAACTGCACTTACTTGTGCCAACGCTTCTACAATTAGAACACCTGGCAATACTGGATATTCTGGAAAGTGACCATTAAAGCACTCTTCATTAGTAGTAACATTTTTAATTCAAACTGCGCGTTTTCCCTCCTCTATTTCAAGAATACAATCAACTAATAAAAACGGATAACGATGTGGAATAATTTCTTTAATTTGTTGAGTATTGAACATGACTCCCTCTCCCTTTTTATATTTTCACAAGCGGATTTTCAATTATCAGTATTTTCATTTTTAATTTTTGACAATATTAGTATCTGGTACTAATATTAGATTATAAAACTTAGTGTAATTATAGTAAAGGGGGAGAAACAAATGATGTCAAAAGCAAGAATTACAGCTATTGGTACCTATGTACCTGAAAAGAAATTAACAAATTTTGAGCTTGAGCAAATGGTCGAAACAAGTAATGATTGGATTATCCAAAGAACAGGAATTCATGAACGTAGAATAACTCGTTCTGATGAATTTACCAGTGATTTATGTGTATCTGCTGTAAAAGATTTAATGCACAGATATAATAAAAAAGTTGAAGATGTAGATATGATTATTGTAGCAACTAGTACACCAGATTTCCCATTCCCATCTGTTTCCAGCATAATACAGGATCAATTAAATATAAACCAAGCAGGTGCTATAGATTTAAGTGCAGCGTGTGCAGGATTTGTTTATGCATTGCATACAGCAAACGGTTTAATTTCTTCTGGACTCCACAAAAAGGTATTAGTTATTGGAGCAGACACAATCTCAAAAATTACGGATTATGCCGATAGAAGTACATGCATTCTATTTGGTGATGGTGCTGGTGCAGTATTAGTTGAAAGAGATGAACAATCCAACGACTTCATTGGATTCCATCTAGGAAGTGATGGAAGAGGAGCGCAACATGTATATCGTTCTGGACTATCAAAAAAGGTCAATGATATTGAGTTAATCGATACTCAATGTCTTGTACAAAATGGTAGAGAAGTTTTTCGATGGGTTGTAAGAAATATTCCAGACAGCATACGAAAGATTTTAGAAAAAACACAAACGAGTTTAGATCAAGTTGATTGGTTTATACCCCATAGTGCTAACTTAAGATTGATAGAACCAATTTGTGAAAAATTAGAATACTCATTGGAAAAGACACTTTATAGCTTAGTCAATTATGGAAATACCTCTGCTGCTACAATTCCTTTAGCTCTTGACCTTGGAATCCGTGAAGGAAAAGTCAAAAATGGAGATCGAGTTCTTATGTACGGTTTTGGGAGTGGTTTGGTTCACGCAGGACAACTTTTAGAAATAAATTTTGACCAACTAATTAATGCTCCAACCCCGTTGTAATAGATTTTACATAATGATTGACAAAGAAATGAATTTGATTTTAAGAATTGGTTGCCAATTGACAACTCAGTTTGCTTATCTTCAATTATTGGGTGCGATAGTTAAATATTACATTTTTTAGTAAATTGAAAGTTTGAAGGTGCGAACTAGGGATTATTTATATAAGAAAGGCTGTGAAGTTAATTAAGAGATTATAAAGCAATGCTATTTGATTTAGATGACACCTTACTTAATAGTGATAGGGTTCCGCCAGCATTTCGGAAAAAAACCACGTTAAGCAAAAACATACAATAAGCCGTCCATATGGACAGCTTATTTACATAAAATTCGTTATTGGAAGTGCATTTTTGTCATTAATTACTTTGAGGGTTATAAATTAAAATACATATTTTACAAATGATATATTAACATTCTATAATTAATTATAATGATTTTTTGGTGGGTAAGGAGAGATATGTATTGGTTATTTAACAATAAAGTTCTTTTAGCAGTTATTGTATTAACATTTTTAATTTCTATCTTAGCTTATCCGTTTAGTTATAACGAAATTCCGATACATTTTAATGGATGGAATGAGTCTGATTTAATTGTAAAAAAATATAACGGACTTTTTATTTCTCCAGTATGTATGATTATTGCCTATTATATGAATAAAATTTCAATTCAAGCTTTCTATGCAATATATTTATTTGCGATTCTTCAAATGGTAATAATTTATATGGCTATATATTAATTTAAATTATTATTTGATCTTATTCTAAGGAAAACATGAATACTTTATACAAACCTAATTAACATAACGTCTCATTTAACGGTAGCAAATATAGAGGAGGAACCCTACTCTCACAAGGGACCCCCTTTTTTTGTTCTATAAATCTATGCATTTTTTTATACATTCCTATCTGGCGCGGTTTTAGGGTCCTTGTTTGTTACTTGATTATCTTAAAAGTTGTATAAAATCTTGCATACTCTTAGCATGTTTTTTTCCGAAATTCTGGCGGTACCCCTTAGCGTGGGTTTTATGTCATTTGGTTGGCGGGACCCCATTCCTGGTATTGCCCGGAAGTTTATTTTTTGAACTTCCTTAAAAATCAAAACTATTGCACACACCACCTTCAAAAATCATTTCGTGTCACCGGTCAGCTCGTAATCATCTTTATCAAAAGAAACTGTCACTCTGTCCAAACGATTTCCACCAGGATACAAAGTAAGCTGTTGGTCAAATTTTATTCCAAAGGGTGAGACTGTTTGATGGATCAGGTTTAAAACCTTAAAACATTCCAAGTCAACTCCTTCTTTTAATTGATTCTTAAGATTAATAAGAATCAAACTTTCAACTTGTTCAAATTTAGGTTTACGAGTTGATATTCCCTGATCTTCACAGAGTTTTATCAACAAATTTTTATAATGATCTCTTTCTGCCATAAATACACCTCACTAATAAATAGGGAATTAGCAAGATGAATAACATTTCTTCTGCCTGGAAAACTCAATTCTTTTATTCGTTTTTATATGACTTCTTATAACGATCTAACTTACTCTTAAATGTTTGGAATACTTCTTCTGTATCTCATCAGTACTTTTACAGACCTTACAACTTAAATCATGCCCTCCACCAACTACCTTTTATGGGATGACAGGGGAGTTATTCAAAAAACGTTTATCCTCTCAGATAAACAAGTAGAAGAAGAACTAAAAAAGACGGATCTCAAGTGACCGTCTTTTTTCCTTTTCATGTTTAGCCGCGTTCAGGACGCAGTGCTTTTTCTAAAATAGCTAGACCTTCGTTGACTTTTTCTTTTTCCTCGTCATTGAGTCGTTGCAGGGAATTTTTGATTTTTTCGTGTCCTTTTTGATAAATGCTTCTGAAAATATTTTTCGCTTCCTCCGTTAGTTCTACGACAATGATTCTCCGGTCACGCTCAGAGTGCTTTCGCTCAACAAAGTGAGACTGTTCTAACCGGTCAAGCAGACCTGTCATATTGGACAAAGACGCGCCCATTTTTTCAGCGATTTCGGATACTTTGAGAGAGCCATGGTTATTGAGCAGCATGAGCACCTTCATTTGAGGCATACTCATATCGAGCTTCATCCATTCTGAAACATCTCCAAGACCTGCAGCTGTGAGTACTTTCATATAAAGCACCCATGTCTTTTTTTCCTCTGGAGATAGAATCTCTTCTTTTAATACAGTGGTGTCATGAATATTATATTCCACGCTTGTTCACTTCCTTTAAGCGGCTCTTTTCTCTATACTACTGATTTTTACTTCTAATTGAAAGGTTCGTCAAGCTTTTGAATGTTAAACTGCATGAATCAAGTGGTATTTGTTGTATAATAATGTTCAGTCTAAATAAATGAAGCAACCTAGAAAGTTGGGGAAAACATGTGGAACAAAAAAACGGGTTTGACGATCTTAAAAATGCTTTTTCCGATCGTGATCATCCTTGTCTTAATTTTTGTCGCCAAGCAGGAGCTGAGCGGCCTTTCCATTAAAAAGACATTTTATATTATTGACAGCTTGAATCGAATGGACTTGTTTATTCTTGTCTTTCTTGGACTTGTCGCAGTGTTATCGATGTCCTTATATGATTTTATTTTACGAAGAAACCTTAATATGCCCATCAGCGGCTGGAAAACGATTCGCATTTCCTGGATTGCGAACTCCTTTAACAGTGTCCTTGGGTTCGGCGGTCTTTCAGGAGCAGGGCTTAGAACGCTTCTATACAAGGAGTACATAACCGATACGAAAAAACTGCTGAAAGGCATTGCCCTTTTGACTTCCTCGGTCCTTTTGGGTTTATCTATTTTCAGTGATCTGATCTTGGTGAGGGTGCTTCCTGTTGAAAGTATTATCAGCCAAGAGCCGTGGCTATGGGCTTTTGTTATTATCTTTGCCTGTATTGTGCCCATTTACATCATTATGGCGTCCGTTCGAAAAAGCTCGATTGAGAGCGGCGAAAGTGGACTGAAGCATCCGATTTACGCTTATATCGGTGCATCGTTTTTAGAATGGCTGGCAGCTGGTCTTGTCATGTACATGGCTGTCGTCTCTATGGGGATGAACGTCGATGTCCGGATTGTATTAGGCGTATTTGCGATTGCGTCAATCGGCGGTTTAATCAGTATGGTTCCGGGCGGATTTGGTTCGTTTGATCTCATCTTTTTACTCAGCATGCAGTACATTGGGTTTGATAAAGAGATGGTGCTGACGGCGCTCGTTTTGTACCGCTTCGTGTACTCGATCTTCCCGTTTATCCTTGGGCTTTGTCTAGCTGCTTACGATTTAACGGGAACGACGCTTAGACGTCTTGAAGGCAATCCGAGAATGGCACCTGCCATAGAAACAACGAACGTCTTAATTGTGTTGCACCGTGCTTTATTAATCCGTTTATTGTACGGATCATTATCAATTTTAACCTTCGGAAGCGGCTTGCTCATCATGGCGTCTGTTGTGCTTCCTGTCGATCGATTAGGTGTGATTACCAGCATTCCACGTTTTCTGTTATCAGGATTTAATGGTCTTTCTTTAATGTTCGGAATCATTCTGATGATATTGTCCATTGAAGTGTATAAACGAACAAAAAGATCGTACGTGCTGACGATGATCGCCCTAGCAGGCGGCTTTGTGTTTACTTTGTTAAAAGGATTTAACCTGAGTCTCATCTTTATTCTGCCAGTCATCATGGCTGTATTTTTCTCTCTTCGAAATCAATTTGTGAAGCAGCAGGCCCCTTATTCGTTGTATCAGTTTGTGGCGGCCGCCGCTGGATATTTACTCGTGCTGTTTAACTATAATGTCATCGGCAACTTTATTTGGACAAAAATTGGGCATTTCTTGAGTAAGGATTACCTGGTGCATAATGAACGGCATATCACGATGACGAGCATGATTGCTCTCATCGGTGTACCACTTTTCTTTTTCATTAGTAAATTGATTTTTAATAAAAAAGCATTTCCTATTGGAGAAATAGCAGATGAGGAAAAATTAAAAACGTTTTTAGAGGAAAAGGGCGGAAATGCCCTCAGTCATCTTGGCTTTTTAGGCGATAAAAAATTATTTTTCTCAAGTGATGGAGAGGCGATGCTTCAATTTGGACGAATTGGGCGCTGCGTCATTGTGCTCGGAGATCCCTCTGGACGTAAAGCGTCCTATCCACTTGTGCTTGAAGAGTTTTTACAGCAGACCGAAAAAGCAGGCTATCGCGTCGCTTTTTATCAAGTAGAACGGGAAGGAATGGCACTTTATCATGACTTAGGCTTTCATTTCTTTAAGCTTGGAGAAGAAGCCATGGTCGATTTAGAAACGTTCTCTCTCTCCGGTAAGAAAAAATCAAATTTACGGGCTGTGGCCAATAAGTTTGAACGAGAAGGCTATACGTTTGAAATGCTGGAACCGCCTTTTTCAGATGAGTTCATTTCAACCTTAAAACAGATTTCTGACAGCTGGCTCGGAAAGAAAAAAGAAAAAGGATTTTCGCTCGGCTATTTTCAAGAAGATTATCTTCAAAAAGCACCGGTTGCGATTCTGAAGGATGAACAAGGGGAGATCATTTCTTTTGTGTCACTAATGCCGATGTATCAAGAAGGGGAGATTTCCATCGACTTAATGCGTCATATGCATGATGCACCGAACGGGATGATGGATGCGCTGTTTATCCACCTGTTTCAATGGGCGAAAGAAAAAGGCTACAAATCCTTTAACATGGGAATGGCGCCTTTATCAAATGTAGGGACGTTTCATCAGTCCTTCCTCACGGAGCGTTTGGCGAGTGTCATTTTCAACAACGTCAGATTTATGTACAGCTTCAGCGGATTAAGGTCGTTTAAACAGAAATATAAACCCGAGTGGCGCGGAAAATATTTAGCGTATAAAAAGAATACATCATTACCTGTCACAATGGTGCTTGTCACCAAGCTGATTGGGATGGACCCAAATCGCAACCGGCGTCCATAGATCAAAAACCTTTACCTTTCACTAGGTGAAGGTTTTTTTAGACAAAAGAATAGCAAAAGTGGTAAAGTTGAAGGGTAAGGGGGATGTAAATATGACATTAAATGAATGGTTTACAAAGGGATTAACTGAACGTACATATGTACACAACATGGAGAAAAACCGAGAAAATCTGCTCACGGTGTACAATCAGTACGCAATTCATCAAAAAGAAAAAGAGCTGCTTCAAAAGCTGCAAAAGAAAAAGCTCAGATCGCTTGTCATCACAGCGGATTGGTGCGGGGATGCGATGGTCAATGTACCAATTTTCATGCGTATCGCGAGTGAAGCACTCATTGATGCGCGCTATTTCATTCGGGACGAGCATCTAGATCTGATGGATCAGTATTTAACGAACGGGACCGCAAGATCGATTCCGATTATCGTGATCATTGATCAGGACGGGAATGAAGTAGGAAAATGGGGGCCACGCTCAACAGAAGCACAGCGCTTTGTTGATGAGAAAAAACCAGACAAGGATGCACCTGATTTTGAAGAAGCTTTTCAAGTATTTGCGAAAGAAGCCGCACATCACTATACGACAGATCGTTACTTATGGAAAGATATTGAGAAAGAAATAGTAGAAGTTTTGGAAAAAATATAAACCAAAAGACTACTTCGCCGCAACGGGAAGTAGTCTTTTTTTATCTTGTTTTTGCGTCTCACCTACAAAACACCGCATAAAGATGTAGAAAAACCGCAGAATTCTACAAAAAACCGCAGAAAACCGCAAAGCATCACGATTTTCCCAACCATTTTTAGTTGAAAAACCTCATATGTGCCATGAAAACCTCAATTTTGCCCTTATCTAAAGGCTCATATAACGCACGTTGGTTTGCTTTTTCCCAATACAAGAGGCCCAGCAACTATAGTAATCTAGTTGTAATCTCCTTTGAACGAACTAAAAAACAAATGACGGAAAAGGGCTGGCGATCAATCTATGAAAAAAATCATTTATCTCGATCAAGAAAAAAAGAAGCTCGCTGAATCGAAAAAAAGAGAACAGCGTTCCATCAAATCACTTAGGCTGCTTGTGTTTTATGACGGGCAAAGTCCTTCATGTGCAAAAGCGATTGACTTGTTGAAAGCTCTCGATTGGAAGAACCGTATTCATTTTGAATCCTTTAGGCATTCGCAACTGCTCAAGCTGAACAAAATAAGTGAAGAGAAGGCAGAAAAACGAATCGTGTCTATTTCCTTAGCCAAAAACCAAAAAAATTCGGGGATCTATACGTGGCTGCGAATTGCCTGCAATATCCCTGCATTATGGGGAACGGTCCCATTCATCGTGCTCAGCATTTGGTTAGGCTTTGGACAGCATGCGTATGATTATTTTGCGAGAAAACGGTACATTCATTCTGTCAAACAAGTCACTCGTCCTGGTACAGATCAACAGAAGACCATTTAATGAATTGGAAAAGCATGACCTTCGATCGGCAGAAGGTCATGCTTTTTTGTAATAGGGAACATATGATGCTAAGTGATCAAGCAGCGTTCTCGTATAGGACATATATGCACGTTCGTCAAGCTCAGAAGCCGCATAGGAAAGCAAGGTTCTAAGAGCAAACAAGTACTCACTGTGCAGCTCATTTTGTTTAAAGTAAGGAAGGGCTGCTTCGATCAAATAGGTTTTCAAATCAAGAGGGTTTTCCTCAATCATCAATTTATAGATTTTGATCATATATAAACAATTTGGCTGAATACGAGGCTGTTTTAAGAGCTCGTGTATGTAGGGAAGTGCCTTTTTGCGGTCGTATTCAGCATATAATGTCGCAATTTCATACAATGTTTCACAGTAACGGTCTTCTATCTGTTCTTGATTAAAGTAATTGAGTGAATCTAGTAAATAAGGCACAGCTGAAGAGAAATCGCCTTCACGTTTTAAGAGCACCCCGTAATAAAAATAAGCCGTCATTTTAATATAGGCATCAGGATAAAGGGACGTGTGCAAAATCACTTCTTTTAAATATTTCTTCGCCGTTTGAAAGGCTTTTAGTTCCAGTGAGATCACGCCATGAATGAGTGTACAGTGAATAATCCGCTTGAAATTGTTCTTTTGTCTATATAAATCCATCGCTTGATGTGTCGCTTCAAGCGCATCACCAAGATGTCCCATATTTCCGAGTGCTTTTGCATAGTGATAATATAGGTCACTTTGTTCAACAGACGCGTAAGAAAAGCAGCTCTCAAGTTTTTTTAAGCCTTCTTCAAGCTGACCATTTTTTATTAGATGAATGCCATCTAAATATTCGAAAATTTCTTTTTCTGTTTCAATAAAGGTTTTTTCAAACTTTTTAAGCACGCGGTGTGTTTTTAAGGCAAGCGGCTGTTTGTCCGTTAATAAATAAAATTGAAATAAGGACAGATGATACTGAATGCCTAAATCCAGCGAAAAGAACTGCTCCTCGTGCTGAATGATCATTTCTGCATTTTGTTCTGCCTGATCGAGTGCATAGAAATACATATTCATTTGAAACTCGTCCAAGAGTGACAGCAGGTGACGCGCCTTTTGTGACAGCGTTTCTTGACTGATGCCCAGCCGTTCAAGCAGTAAATTGATGGTATCTTGATTGGCCTCCTTTGAGCCATTTTCGATTTTACTTAAATGAGAGACAGAACAAATTCCTTCTGCCAATTCAGATTGGGTCATATTTTGTTTATAACGGTAGAGCTTGATGATTTGCCCGATATTGATTTTCATTCCATCCAGAAGCCTCCCTTCCAATCATGGGTTGAAAGCCTTTTGACAAAATAACCGAATCAGACAAAATGGGAATACCTGAAACCATTTCATCATACTGGTTTTTTTATCAAAATTTGTTTAAAACGTAATATGATTGTAACATTACTTGAAAAAGTCAAACAACTTTTTAGCAGACAGGAAGGGAAACACCATTTGCAAATTGCCCTAAATGATGTTTATAATGTGAATGAGAATCAATTTCAATTAAGATTGATTGAAAGGATGACAGATATGCCAGAAATCAAACAACAAACAGAAGCGTTAACGATTCGAGACGCTGTCAGATATAGACGATCCATTCGAAAATTCAAAGAAACGCCGGTGACCATTGAGCAGCTTCAGCCGTTATTAGAGGATGCAGTCTATGCACCGAACCATAAAATCACGGAGCCATGGCGCTTTCTATATGCGGTGACGGATGAGGCCAAAGCAACTTTTGTTGATCGCTTCATTGCGTTCTTTCAGCGCAACAACCCAGATGCAAAGGAAGAAAAGATCAATCAATATAGAGATTACTTTTCTAAGGTCCCAGCGCTTTTACTTGTCGTGCTAAAAGAAGACGAGAATCCTGTGGTGAGAAATGATGATTTTGCCGCTGTGAGTGCGCTCATTCAAAACTTCCAGCTGCTTGCGTGGGATCAAGGGATCGGTATGGTCTGGAAGAGCGGCCGCATTTTATATGACAAAGGCTTTCAACAAGACATGGGCTTAAAGGAAAACGAGCGTTTTGCTGCGATCCTTCACATTGGTTATCCAGAAGAGGTGCCTGAGGAAAAATCACGTCAGAAAGCATCAAGTCTTTTAACTGAAATTCAATAAAAGAAAAGCAGACCGCTAAAGTGTCTGCTTTTTTACTTATTGTTTTTTGGCGCGCTGGTCGGCTGCTTTCATACGTGCCATTGCTTTTACGTCATTTGGATCTGCAAGTTCTTTGGAAAATTCAACATATTCGCCATCCGTCTCTTGTGCTGCAAGCTCATGATTGGATTTTTGGTGTTGGTCTTTTTTCAAAGCCTTTCCCTCCTTTACAAGATCACTTTAGTTATGTGCTTGTTGGAGTGGAATATCCATCTTATTTGTTTCTTTTTTCTGCTGCTGCTCTTTCTGCTTTTTTGAATTCCTGCTGATACAGGACTTCCTGGGTTTTCTTCAGCTTTGAAGTTGGCTGGTGTTCTTTTTTCTTCATCAAAAACGCCCCCTCATCTCATTTCTAATAGGATGGGTGTTTTTGACAAAATTTATTCCTCTGAATGCAAAATCGCTTCTTTTAGTTCAGGATGCAAAAAGTCATAAGAAGAAAGCAGCGCCTTTTTCGGCAGCGCACGCTGGCCTTCTAAAACAAGTAATGACATTTCACCAAGTGCCGTTTGAATGACAAAGGATGGGACCTTCATCCAGTGGGGGCGGTGAAGGGCAGACGCAATCGTTTGTCCGAGCTGCTTCATTTGCACAGGATTCGGTGATGTGACATTGAGTGGACCTGAGATGTCGTCATGGTGTATCGCATAAGCAATAAGGTGTGCCACATCTTCGACATGAACCCATGAAACCCATTGCGAACCAGAGCCGATCGTCCCGCCGGCAAACAGCTTATATGGCAGAGTCATCAGTGGCAGTGTACCTTTCTCTCCTAACACGACACCAAAGCGTGTGTAGACGGTACGAATGCCAAGTGCTTCAATCTTTTGCCCCTCAGCTTCCCAACGCTTTGAGGTATGGCTTAAGAAATCAGTATCCGCAGGAGGTGATTCGTCCGTAAAATCTCCTGTTTGAGACGTGCCATAAATTCCGACAGCACTAGCTTGAATGAGCACAGATGGTTTCGATTCCTGCGCTTCTATAATGCGTCTCACTTCTTGTGTGGATTGAATACGGCTAGAGAGGATGCCTTCTTTTGCCTTGTCTGTCCAGCGGGTGAAAATGGATTTTCCAGCAAGGTTAATCCAGACGTCAATGGCAGGCAATTCATGCTCAGGCGCAGCACCTTCTGTCAGCCACTGCACATAGTGTAAATGATTTTGTTCGGATTCCTTTGGATTTCTTGTTAAAATATATAGATGATGTCCTTCAGCAGCGAGCACTTTTGTGACGTGCTGGCCGATAAAACCGGTTCCTCCGGTGATGGCGATATTCAATTGACATCTCTCCTCTCATATACATACCTATATTTTTCACGATTTTGAATCAGAAGAAACATCCTGATTGTTTTAAAAAAGGAGTGATCACAGGATGCCCTATATTACAAAAATCTCCGCTCAGAAAAACAATACAGAGCGGGTGAACATCTTTCTTGATGAAAAGTACGCCTTTAGCGTTGATCTAGATGTGCTCGTCCAGCACGATTTGAAAAAAGGGAAAGAGCTGGACGAAGCAGATATCATTGAAATTCAATTCGGTGATGCTGTGAAAAAAGGATTTCAGCAGGCCGTCGATTATTTATCCTACCGAATGAGATCGGTGAAAGAAGTGACCGATTATTTGACGAAAAAAGAAATTCCAGCGCCTGCTATTAGTGAAATTATACACAAATTAAAGCATTACAAGTATGTAAATGATCTTGAATTTGCGGAAGCCTATGTAAGCACCCACCGTAAAACGAACAGCAAAGGGCCGTCCGTCCTGAAAAAAGAGTTAAAGCTTAAAGGGATAGACGATGACACCATTGAACAAGCGCTATCGCAATATCCTGATGACTTACAGCTGGAGGAAGCCGTCAATCAGGTTCTCAAGCTTGTGAGAAAAGAAAAGAATCGTTCTGCAAAAGAGATCGAGCAGCGCATCAAGCTTCAGCTTCAGCGAAAGGGATTTTCGTTTGCGATCATTGATAAAGCCCTTCAAGAAGCCTATGATGGACAAGAAGAGGAAAAGGAAGAAGAAGCCCTCCTCTATATGCTGGAGAAGGCAAAACGCAAGGTAGGATATGACGGATCATTTGAAAAGAAGATGAAAGTGAAGCAGTTTTTATTCAGAAAAGGCTTTGATCTCGATACAATTGATCACGTTTTAGACAAAGGGGAATGACAGATGGAAAAACGTTATAGTGAGATGACGGAATACGAATTGAAGCAGGAAATTGCCTCTCTTTCTGAAAAAGCACGAAAGGCTGAGCAGCTTGGCATTGTCAATGAATATGCCGTCTTAGAACGGAAAATCGATATGGCCAAAGCCTACTTATTAGATCCCGCCCTCATTCAAACCAAAACGACTTATCAAATCAAAGATACAGACGAGCAATTTTACGTGGAATATTTAAATGGCGTATTTGCGTGGGGATACAGAGTATCGGCTCCAAATAAGGAAGATGCCCTGCCGATTTCAATGCTTACGAAAAAGGACTGATCCTAGAGATCAGTCCTTTTCTTTACTTCGAACGCTGTTTACGGACGTTGTTCTGAAGTACGATGTCGTGCTGCGTTTGCTGCGTTTCTCCGTTGACCTGAGAGGCAGAATGCTTTGCATTCGCCCATGGTTGAGGGTAAGCGGTTGTCCTTAATTGAACAAAGTCTTCCATATACGATTTCCCATTTGAACTCATATCTCAAGCACTCCCTTTGGAAAAATTAGCGTTTCCCTGATGCCCTCATACGTTCCTGTGGACGTGTATTCGTCTCACCATTCGGCCTTTTAGACGCATAAGCATCTGTGGCGCCTGGTTCGCCTTCAAATTTGTGATTCACTTGATTTGGAAAGCCTTTTGCTTTATTACGCATATCGATTCCCTCCAAACAATACAAATCATTTGCGTCTTTTGAAGACGTAAGGGTAGTATATGAAAAAAGAGGTTTTTTTAAAAAGGCACTTTCTGCTAGATGAAGGAGGAACCGACATGGAACAATACTTTGAGCGACTAACAGAACAACTCATGGAAAAAAACAATATGCTGACATATGACGAAGCACGTACATGGGTAGAGCTGCTTTGGAGTGATTTTGAAACGACCTATGCAAAGGCTGGCCGCAAGTATAAAGGACAGGAAACAACAGAACGGATTGTCCAAGAATGGATTGAGAGCTACGGTGCGCAGCTGCATTTATTTCAAAATAAACAATCAAAGGCAAACGAGCATCTGCAAGGGCAGAACAAAGGGCTGCTTCATTAAAAGAAGTGCCCGCTCATCTTTTTCAAGTAATAGGAAAATATATAAATAAGCAAACAATTTTATGATACAATACCCAGTCTGTGATCGAAATTACAGGCTTTTTACAATGGTTAAACTTAAAATTACATTAAATTCATCTTACTGAAAATCACTGGAAATAAAACTTTGATATAATGGAACGATTAAAGAGACATGTAATTTATGGATAATAAAAAAGGGTTTCGTTTTCTGACAAAAAAGGAATAATGAACATAACAGACTATGTGAAAAAAGTGAAGAGAAGGTGCGATATGGAACGAGAATTGCTCTCTGTTATAATTCCTTCTTACAATGAAGGTGAAAACATCAGACGAATCTTTGAGGCACTCGAGGAAGAGTTTCGCGATTTTCATTATAACTTTGAAATTATCTTTGTGAATGATGGAAGCAAGGACAACACACTTCAATACATGAGAGAGCTCTCTCGCAAAAGTGCAAAGGTCAAATACATTTCCTTCTCGCGTAACTTTGGGAAGGAAGCCGCTATTCTGGCAGGACTTGAATATGCGAAGGGAGTAGCTGCGATCATCATGGACGCCGACCTGCAGCACCCGACGTATTTGATTCAGGATTTTGTCAGAGGGTATGAAGAAGGCTATCATCAAGTCATTGCCAAACGGAACCGTAAAGGAGACAGCAAGCTTCGCTCTTACTTAGCATCCATGTACTATAAAGTGATGAACAAGGTAGTAGAAGTGGACTTGCGTGATGGCGTCGGGGATTTCCGTTTAATTTCACGCCAAGCAATCGATGCATTGCTTCAGCTGAAAGAGGGAAATCGTTTTTCAAAAGGGCTTTTTTGCTGGATTGGGTTTGAAGAAAAGGTCATCTATTATGAAAATGTAGAAAGACAGCATGGTGATACAAAATGGTCACTGAAGAAGTTATTTAACTATGGCATAGATGGCGTCATTTCTTTTAACAACCGCCCGCTGCGTATTTGTTTTTATACTGGCATACTGATCTTATTCCTCTCTTTGATTTACATCGTGGCCACCTTTATTCAAATTGTCAGAACGGGCGTGATGGTACCGGGTTATTTCACTTTAATATCGGCTGTGCTTTTCCTCGGAGGTGTCCAGCTTTTGAGTCTAGGTGTGATTGGAGAATATATTGGCCGTATCTATTATGAAACGAAAAAGAGGCCGCATTATTTGATCCAGGAATCAAATGTCATGCAGCAAGAGACAAGCTCAAAGGAACAAGACCGAGTGTTAACACAGTTATTTAAATAACGTGGAGTCAAATAACCGGCAAGCACGAATCGCTTGCTGGGTTGTTTTGTTTCAAAGAACAGTGGATCTTTTGTGGAAAGGATTTAGATGATGAAACGTAGATGGATAATCATTGGAATGTGCCTCATTCTTGCTTTATTAGGACACTCCTTTTTCTTATATGAATATACGCAAGGCCGGTACATGACAGGAGATGGGGACGGCATCTCGCAAATGCTCCCATTTAAAAAGCTGCTTTACGACGAATATGTCAAAGGGAATTTCTTTTATTCCTATCAATTCGGTCTAGGCGGCGGTACATACACGCAATTAGGGTATTATTTCACAACGTCGACGGTCTTTATGGTGACAGTCGCTGTCGTCTGGCTGATGAATACGCTTCATTTCATACAGTCAACGGACATTCATTTCTGGGCACATGCTGTGATTTGGCTGAGCGTGATCAAGCTGACGCTCATTCTAATCATCGCTTACCGTGTGCTTCTTTCAATGGTTCAAAATAGACTAAGTGCATTGACAGGTGCCGCAATTTACGGACTGTCTATTGTGTATTTTCGGCATCAAACATTTTGGGAGTTTTTTACCGACAGCATGATGTGGCTTCCGCTGCTTGTGCTTGGTGTTGAACGGATATTCAAAACGGGTAAGCCGGCTTGGTTTATTTTGGCGTGCAGCCTGATGCTCATCAACAACTTTTACTTTGCTTATATTCATTTTATCTTTTTAGCGATCTATCTTGTTTTCAGATATATGATCAAGCTGCGAAGTGAGGAGCGCGGGTGGAAGGTGTTCTGGACGCTTGCGATCTCTACGCTGTTATCCTTTGGGATCAGTGCCGCTTTTTTTATCCCGTCTGTTTATGGCTTTCTCAATAATGTAAGACCACCGTATGAACAGGCCATTCCTTGGTTCGAGCTGCATGATCATCTGCTGTTTGCAAGCAGGGTGTATTTATTACCCGTGATTTTTCTGATTTGTATGTTCCTCGTTCCGCTTTACCGAAACAGATGGTTTTTCATGTTCACATCCATCAGTATTCTGCTCATTGTTTTTCACTTTAGCCCAAAGATGGCGAGCGTGTTTAATGGTTTTTCGGCACCGCAGTACAGGTTTGAATACATTCTTGCCTTTACAGTTGGAGCGGTCGTTGCCATCACCATCAAGCATTTCTCACAAATCGAGTGGAAGTGGAAAAAGCGTGCGGTCTTAGGCGCCTGGATCGCATTCCTTCTCGCTGTCGCCCTTTCAGAACGAGCAAAGGGAAACATGGATGTCGTTGTATTTACAGGCATAGGACTGCTTGTGATCAGCTTGTTCTTCCTATGGATTCATGCGGAAAAACGCCAGCACCTTCGTCTCTTTTCAGCTGTGCTCATTGTCTTTAGCTTACTGACAGCAGGTGTGTATCAGCAGGGCTACTTATCTGAAAGAAGCAATATTAAAGAAGTATCAGATACGTATATGAAAAGTGAAGCGTATGCTGGGCCTGAGCAAATGAAGCTGATCCAGCAGATTCAAAGCCGCTCAAAAGATCCGTTCGCCCGTATTGATTGGATGAACGGCGTGCGAAACAATACCCCGTTATTTGAAGGCTTTCAAGGCATGAGTGTGTATTCAAGTATATTGAATCAGCATTTGCTCAATTTCTACTGGAATGACCTGCAAATCGATATGGGAAGGGAAAGTGTCAGCCGGTATGCAACAATGGGGGACAGGGCGAATTTATACGGCCTGACCTACGGAAAGTATTATATGAGAAACAACATGATGCCTTACTCACCACCAGCTTATTTTAAGCCAATTTTGAAAAGTGAGCATTATGAGGTATATGAAAATACTCGGCCGCTGCCATTTGCAAGAACAACGAGCACCGTTTATTCAGAAAGATCCTTAAAGAATGCCTCAGCACTTGATAAAGAGCATGCGATGCTGCAAGGTGTGATTTTAGACAAAAAAGGAAACGCTGAAATTGAGCGCACGCCAAATCGAGTCAAGGATACAAATATTCATACCGAACAGGCGATATACGAACACGGCGTGCTTGATGTATACGGAGAAACAGGCGGCCTGAATATCACACTGCCAGATGATATGGCCCGTTCAGGGGATGTGTATGTGAGCTTTTATGTGAAGCGGACCGACCGTAACGCAGGGTTTCAGTTATCCGTTGACGACTACGTCACCTCACGAAAAAGCAATACATCCATCTACAAAACAGGCGTAAATGAAGTGACGATTCGAGTCCCTGCGGAAAAGATCCTTTCCATTCGAGTACCAAAAGGGACATATGAGCTCAATCAACTGAAGCTGTATCAAGAGCCTTACCGCGTCCTAGAGAAAGCATATGAAAAAGAAAAACAGGATGATGGCAGCCAGCAGGTAAAGCTTAAAAATAACCGCTTTACGATTTCATATGATAACAAGCTCGGCGATAATTATATGATTCTGCCTGTTCCATATGAAAAAGGCTGGGAGCTCACGGTGAACGGACACAAAACCGATATTGAAAAAGCCAACTACACTTTTATTGGTTTTCCAATAGAAAAAGGAAAAAACGAGATTGTGCTAACCTACTATCCGCCTTATATCAGAATTCTCGCATTGATTTCATTGATCAGTTTGATTGGTGCGATCCTCTATGCACGGAGAAAACACAAGAAACACCACTTTTCATCATAAGTGGTGTTTTTTTATCTTTCTCAAAATTGATACAATCAACATAAAAGCATGAGAATGGGGGAAAACCATTTGACGTTAAACAAAGAATCCATTACTGATCATTATGAACACACCCTTGAATGGGTACAGTCACTAGCGGAAATAACAGACGAAGAATGGCGCAGAGCCATTGCTGATGGAAAGTGGAGCATTGCTGAGATCATCGCACATTTCGTTCCATGGGATGAATTTATTTTACACGATCGTCTAAAGGAATTTTGGAACAATCAAGCGTTACCGCAGGCACCTGATGTGCATGAAATGAATCGACAGTCAGCCGAAAGGGCGAGACACGAAGAGAGAAGCGAGACGATTAGACGATTTATTGCTGTCAGAACAGAATTGCTTCAAGAAATGAAGAAAATCGAAGCATCTCGCTGGAATACATCCTTTTTGATCGGTCAAACAGAGCTGACGTTATCAAGTTATGTTCAAGGACTGATTGATCACGACATCCATCATATGAAGCAGATCAAAGAAGCGCTCTCTCCAGAAAGACGATAGAGAGTCATGAAGCTTCTTTCTCAAACGGAAACGTCGCATAATCAAACAAAAAATGAAACAACCAAAGACTCATGGCAAAGAGAATTTCCTCAGAAGTAGACAGCCAAATGCCGTCAACCAATTCGTCTGATAAATAAACAGCACCCCAAATAAACAAAAGGTGAAATATAATGGCATAGAAAACGATGGATCGTTTTCTAGACCGGCACTTTCGAACAAACTGCATGAGCACATGTTCCAGATGTTCAAAAGAGATCCCGAGTACAACATAGATGCCCATAAACAGTAGCAATGATAAAATCGATTGATAAAAAGCACCCGTCAAATGAAAGAACAGCACACAAAACAACAAAAATATGTAACAGACAGCCGACGCTGCCATGAGCCATTTCAGCCCTTGCCATAAAGCGTGAACAGATTGCTGCATAGGTGATCAAACACTCCTTTACATGAAGATACCTGCAAAAAGGACAGCCTTTTTGCAGGAAGTCATACGTTAATCCTCTTTTTTAGGGGCAGCGATGACAGGATGTTTTTCTGTATCAAGCAGTTTTAAGAAATCTTCACCTTGATCTAAATGATCAAGAACAAGCTGTTTCGGTGTGACCGCAAGCCACTGATTGAGTGAAATGTCTGCATAATGGTCGCTCTTAAAGATTTCTAAGAAATAAAGCGGTTCGTCGCCTGTATTCTCTACATAATGCCCCATTGCAAATGGCACATATCCAACGTCTCCCGCCTGATAGTTGAAGGTTCTCGCATGTCCATCAGAAGCAAATACGGTCATTCGTGCCTTTCCAGAAATGAAATATTGCCATTCATCCGTATTTGGATGCCAGTGCAGCTCACGAATGGCGCCTGGATCGACTTTCACAAGAGCAGAGGCAATTGTTTTAGATGCTTTAAAATTGGTAGAATCCGCAATCCACACTTGTCCACCGCTTGACGTAATCGGCTCTTGTTTTAACAGCTCATATTTAAAGGAATTCGGGACCTCTCCTTGCTCTGTTTTCACCTTGTCACATTCAAGGGAACCAGGAATTCCTTTTTGGAAAATATACTTTTCTTTCTCTGGCAGCTTGTCAAACTGCTCCTTTGTCATACCGAAGTTCTTGAGCACGACTTCCTCTGGCGTATGGGCAAGCCAATCCGTTACTTGGAACGTACTATTTTCTGAGAATGACCCATCATCAAACACAAGCAAGAATTCAGCTCCCGGCTCAAGTGCTTGAATAGAGTGCGGCAAGCCAGAAGGGAAGTACCACAAATCACCCTCAGTCACATCCTCTGTAAAATTGCGCCCCTCTGCATCAACCGATGTAATCCGGGCTTCCCCATAAATCATGTACGCCCATTCCGCTTCCTTATGCCAGTGCAGTTCACGAATCGCACCAGGCTTTAGCCGCATATTAACAGAGGCAAGACTTTTAGAGATCGGCAGTTCACGTACCGTTACCTCGCGGGCGTAGCCGCCTTTTTCTAAACGATTGTGTGTATCAGAAAAAGAATATTTCATGTTGGAGACCGTTCCATGATCGGTTTCAGGCGGCGTGAGCATATCTGGATTTTGTCTGTCCCGCTCGAGATTACGTGGAATTTTGACCGTTGCGCCTTTTTCTCCTCGAATCGGCTGCGGTACACCATTTTGCTTTTCACTCATGATAAAATCCCCTTTCAACATCGTATTGTGTGAGGTGACAAAAGGCCTTTCATTTCGCCCTCGTTTTCATAAGGTGAAACGAATCAAGAAGATGTCAATCTGATTCATCATTTTTTTGAACAGCGACCAATCGTTGGATGAGCTTGCTTAATTCATCAAACTTTCGTTCAAAGCGTGTCAGCAAGTAAATCGTCAAAATGGCAGGGAAGCCAGCCTGACCGAGCTGCTTCAGCCACTCCTCCGAAAAAAAGGTCTCCATTTGTCTCACCTCCCAGCGGATGCTCGTCTTCTATATAGGTGGTCTGAAAGAAGAAAAAGGAAAGCAGAGGAGGAGAAAATGAACCATTAGACCCGTTTCACAAAGTTTACTTTTTTTAACTTTTGTCCACTTAATGCAAGTAGAGAGAACAAAGGGGAGGATGCACATGGATTATCGGCTGTTATTGAAAGCAAAATGGAAGGAAATCGTTGATCACCCGCTCATTCAGCAATTTTTAAGCAACCCTAAAAACCAGCAGCTGCTCCGGCAAGTCATGGAAGAGCCAAACGAAGAAAATGCGAAAAAACTAGATTCCGAGTTCAAGCAGTTTTATCAGAAAATCCGCATCATCAAGTATATTTCCACAATGATCCGCATCTTTTCAGTCGACTTTGATAAACGAGTCAAAAAAAAGCAGCAGCGTTTTCCGCTCATACTCGATCATCCTGATCATCAAGAAGTGAAAGATCCTGTTCAAACAGATACGTATGAAGCCGTGCTCTTCAACCAGCAAGACTTGGGGGAGCACCTGCAAGACCAAACATTGTACAAGGCCTACCAGCAGCTCACAGACAAACAAAAAATGGTCTTAACCCATATTTATGTTGAAGGTCAAACAATGAAAGAAATAGCCGACCGGCTAGGCGAAACGAGACAAAACATCTCAAACATACACAAAAAAGCACTCAACAAACTAAAAGAAGAAACAGGGGGAGAAGTCCGTGCACGAAGACAAAATGACCAATGGAGAAATGGAAGAACTCATTGAAACCTTCACACCCATGATCAAAAAGAAACTACAAAACACGGCATATCAAGAAAGAGAAGACCTCGAACAAGAACTCTATATCAAACTCATCGAAAAAGTAGACTGGCTGATTTACCAAGAAGGACCTGGCTTTTGGGAGTTTATTGTGGAATATATGACGAAGTTGTAAGAGGAACTGATGGTGCGAATATGAGGTGAACATAAAATCCCCGGGACATTCGCACCTTTTTATTCGACAAAAATGAGAAAAAATGTATATTTTGTGAAGGAGAAAACAAAATCCTATATTGGAATTTGTGGATTTTTACAATCATTCCCTAAAAAATGATACAATTAGGTCGGAAATCGCAGTCGGACTCTACATGAGTGCGTGGATTGAAATAAAGCATTTGTGACCTGTTTTACATGCCCAAAAAGTCGCACACTATATGAGTGCGTGGATTGAAATTCCCATTTGACGCTACCTTTACCGATTGTTCGTGGTCGCACTCTACATAAGTGCGTGGATTGAAATTACCCATTTTTTCAACATGGAATACTGCAGTAACAGTCGCACTCTACATGAGTGTGTGAATTGAAATGCTTCGCTCACTCCTCTTCAGTCGTCACTTGAGCATCGCACTCTATATGAATGAGTGCGTGAATTTAAATAATGATTGTTTGACCATGCTCAGGTGCTTCTATGTGTCGCACTTTACATGAGTGTATGGATTGAGGTAGATTGAAAAAAATGTTGACAGTAGTCATGTTTTTAAATGAATTCAAAGCTGTTGATGAAATAACGAGATAACTACCTTTAAGCAATAGTTTTTAATTAAATAGGATTAAGAAAAATTTGGTGCGAATGTGAGGTGAACATAAAACCCCCGGGACATTCGCACCTTTTCATTCGACAAAAATGAGAAAAAATGTATAATTTATGAAGGAGAAAACAAAATCCTATATTAAAATTTGTGGATTTTTACTATAATTTCCTAAAAAATGTTATAATTAGGGCGGAAATCGCAGTCGCACTCTATATGGGTGCGTGGATTGAAATAACAATTTCTTCAGGAGTGAAATACTCTAGTATGGTCGCACTCTATATGAGTGCGTGGATTGAAATTCTGTGGTGTTGGGTATTTTTTGTAGTGTTCTTCGGTCGCACTCTACATGAGTGCTTAGCCATTCTTGATTTTAGGTAAGAGAAAACATAGTTAAAGTTAAAGCATGTATGTTTGATCGGAAATAATTAGTGGAGTAACTATACTGATTAAAATTTACTTTTCCTCAAAGATTGGGAGAAGAGTAGTCATTTTAGTTAATAAAGTCAATGAATTAAAAACTTGGTGCGAATGTGAGGTGAACATAAAATCCCCGAGGCATTCGCACCTTTTTATTCGACAAAAATGAGAAAAAATGTATATTTTATGAAGGGGAAATCAAAATTCTATATCGAAATTTGAGGATTTAGCCTATCATTCCCTAAAAAATGTTACAATTAGGGCGGAAATCGCAGTCGCACTCTACATGAGTGCGTGGATTGAAATTGTCGGCTGCGGCACGTTTAGATATTCCGCTGGCGTCGCACTCTACATGAGTTTGTGGAATGAAATATGCTCTTAAACGGTTATGACTACCTTAAAGATCATCTTCTTACAACACCCTCTTTCAGATACAAAAGCCATCAAAATAGACTGTTCATTTGTATAGTGAAAACATGACTTTTTGCAGTCATGTTTTTTTCTTCTTCTTTTTCCTAAATAAACCTTAAAAAATCTCAAAATAAGTCGAAATGAAAAGTAGTCATTTAGATTCAAATTTTATCCATTCGTAATGAATGATGAAGGAGGAATTGGTTTGGGTGAAACGAAGCAAACCGGTAAAGTGGAGCAGCTGATCTTAGAGAATTATCAAAGATTAAACAGCATGATATCCGAAGAAGTCGACTTTGCTTCTAATCATGGCGGGCTGACAGGAGATTCTAGAGAAGTGATGTGGTTGGAGTTTTTTCGGAAAATCATTCCTAAAAAATATTCATTAGCACAAGGTGTCATCATTATTGACTCAGAAGGAAATCATTCTAACGAAGTCGATATTGCCGTATTTGATGAGCAGTATACGCCGTATGTGTTCCAACACAATTCGTTGAAATTTATACCGATTGAGGCGGTTGCGGTTGCTATAGAATGTAAAAGTTCAAATTTGAAAGAAAAAGGTTTAGAAGAATGGTCTGAAAAAATAAAACAGTTAACACCAAAAACAACAGGAATTGCTAGAATGGCTACAGGTTACTTTACAAGTGAAAGTAACACACAAAAGAGGACGCGTCCTTTGCTCATTTTAGCAAGTAACTTTAAAAGAGAAGGAGACCAAACAATTTCAAGTAAAGCAGCTAAATTAGCGGCGTCCTTTGATTTCATGCTCATGAAAAAAAGCAATGAATTTCAATTGAAAGTACCTAATGAACATGAACATCTAAGATGGTGGTCAAACGAATTAAATTGTTTCAATCAAGAAAAACGATCTAAGGAAGAAGAAAAATTTCTAGATGAAAACAAACTCAGCGATTTACGTATTGATGGATACGATCTGTTGACGCTGAACTTCCAATTAAATCAATTGCTGATGCTCATTAACAATCCCATGTTTTTTCCTCACTATGCATATGCCAAGCTGTTTCAGAAACATATAACAAAGTGAAGAAAGGAGAGCGACATGACAAGGGAATCTAGAAAACCCAAAACGAATTGGCATGATGTGAAACATGCGATCGACACGAAAATTCATGAAGACCAAAAACTTTTTAAAGAGCCGCTTACTATTCATTTGGTTACGCCAATGTTTGGCGGAGGGCCCCAATCAAACTCAATTGATCAAGACAGACCGATTCGAGAAAGTGCAATTCGTGGACATCTTCGTTTCTGGTGGCGTGCAACTCGAGGAGCTGTTTGCAAAAATGCAAATGAATTATCTAAACGAGAAGCAGAGATATTTGGTCATACAGAACAAGCGAGCCAGATTCAAGTGGTAACGCATTATGAAAAAGACGAAGTGAAAAGAAATTCAAAAGTATTTTTTAAAAAGAAAAATCATCCTTTTCCACGGTATGTTCTTTCAAATATGAAAGATAAAACACCATACCTCATGAAGGCGCAATTTTCTTTAAATATCCGGTTATCTAAAAAAACAACCGATTTTGAGTTAATCAAAAAAGAAGTTGAAGCTGCCTTGTGGGCTTGGATCAACTTCGGTGGACTTGGGTCAAGAACGAGACGTGGGTGTGGCAGTTTATATTGCAAGCAATTTTCACCATACAACAAGAGGACAAAAAGCCAATTTGAAAAATGGTTTGAGCAAAAGCTTTTAGAATATGACATCCAATTGCCAGCATCAAGTCGAGAATGGCCGACGCTTAGTCGTGAATTCAGAGTACAGGCATTTCCATCATCTATGATCTCAAGCTGGCGATCCGTCATTCAGACATATGAAACATTTCGAAGAAGATCAAACCCGAATAAAAAAATGGGGAGAAGTTGTTGGCCGGAAGCAGATACTATTCGTCTTTTAACAGGTAAGGCTAAATCAGGTCATGAAACCCCATATCCAAAAGAGAAACCATTAGAATATCAAGCATTTCCTAGAGCTCAATTTGGTTTGCCTATTCAGTTCCGATTTGCTCCTAAAGATAAGGGGAAAGACCCAGATCCTGTAACGCTTCTACCTAAAGGAAAGGATCGTTTGGCTTCACCACTCATCTTAAAACCGTTAGCTATTAATCAAAAGGAATCGGTGGGCATGGTGATGGTGCTGCAGCAACCAAAGATCGAAGCTTTATCGCTTTTAGGGTACGGAAAGCCTTTGCCCGATGTGACAGATGAACAAAGTATCTACCCAACAGCCACCTACTCAAAAAACCCATTACAAGACGAGAGTGGCCGTACGCACTCATCGGTGATTCAAGCCTTTTTACATAGCAAGGAGGTGCAAACATTTTGTCAGAAGAATCACAAAAACAAACATTAATGCTATTTTCGATAGGGCCTGTTCAAGAATTTATTGCGCAAGCAAGGCGGACGCGTGATTTATGGTTTGGCTCTTTTCTACTTTCTGAATTAAGTAAAGCAGGTGCGAAGAAATTTCAACAACTGGGAGGAACGCTTATTTTCCCTGTGTTCAACGAATCCTCTGCAGAACCAAACAACGCACCAAATAAAATATTGGGGGAAATCTCACATGAACAGCCTTCATCCATTGCAAGACAAGTGAAAAAAGCAATATATGACAAATGGAAGGAATACGCAGACTTTGTAAGAGAGATTGTGGATCCTTATATTCAAATAGGCACATGGAATCGACAAGTAGATGATTTAATAGAATTTTATGCTGTATGGACTGAGATGCAAACTCAAGAGGAAGCGGCAAATGCGTCTGCAAGTCCATATCATTTGGCTCTTCAAGAAGTCGAAGGTTTAATGGCGGCACGGAAGACTTTAAGAGATTTTAAACAAAATGAACCAGGGGCGTTATTCGGTGAACCAAAATCATCACTTGATGGTGGACGAGAGTCTGTTTTCCAAAAGCAAAAAACACCACAGCAAGTGGCGCAACTAGCGAAATGGGGAATTGGTGAACATGAATCATTAGATGCGATTTCAGTGATCAAACGATTGTCCTTACATAAGCATCCGAGCGAGACATTTCCATCTGTATGCGATAAAGCTTTTGCTCCCTATCAAAACATGTTGGAACAAAATGAACAGATGAAGCAAGCAGCCATAAAATATGTGAAAGATGTAGAAACATATCTTGAGAATATGAATCTAACAGTAGCTCCTATTGATTGGAGTGAGGCATCGCTTTTTTATGAAAGAAGAATAGAAGATTTTCTTGAACAACGAGGACTTGTCGGGACCACACGAACAGAAGCGAAAAATGAAATCACACAGCTGCTTGAAAAATATTTCAAAGGTGAATACAGCAAGCATCACGGCCAGCCGATCAAACCACCAACACCTTCACCTTACTATGCCTTTCTCATGGCGGATGGAGATAAGATGGGCAGCCAACTGCGAAATATACAGCATGTAGAAAGCCATATTGCATTTTCTAAAACGCTCTCAACTTTTGCTTCAAAGGCTTGTGGGATTATTTCCAAATGTGAAGGTACATTGATCTATGGCGGTGGAGATGATGTCATGGCTTATGTACCGGTGCACCAATGCTTAGAAGCAGCTGGGAAATTACAAAGAGAATTTGTTTCAACGATGAAGGCTCATCAACATAGTGAAATACCTCCTTCGATTTCAATTGGCATCGCTATCGTTCATATGCTTGAGCCTCTTGAAGAAGTAAGAAGCATGGCACGTCAGGCTGAACAATATGCGAAACAAGAGCGGAATTCATTAGCGATTCATTTCCAAAAGCGAGGCGGAGGAGACACAATGAATATCTCAGTCTCATTTCAAATAGATCCAGTGGCCTCTATCCAAGAGATGACGACGTGGTTAAAGCAGTCTTATTTCACATCTGGCTTTGCATATGGCTTACGAGAGTTGTATCAAACATACGAACAGTCTTCTTTTAGAAAACAGCCGGAAATTTTAGATGAACTCATTCCACTAGAGATAAGACGTCTTGCATTCAAAAAGAAAACGGAAGCAAAAACAGAGCAAGAAACGAAAGAGTGGATCGATCAATTGATTGAGAAGTATATACCGAAGAAGAATACATTAGAAGAATTACATACAATCGCTGAATGTATGATCATTGCTCTTCAACTAGAGGAGGTAAGTGGACATGCCTGAAAGATGGTTTCACATTCAACCGCTTGATCCGTTACTTATTCGTGATGCACGCCCATTTCAAAGTGTACCGGGTATAAGGGCGCGTTCATTAAACGATGTTCCGCCGAGTGTGGTCGCAGGAACACTTCGTACAGCTCTAGCAAAGAAACGACAATCAATAAAATACACGACGCCACTTTCTTATTATTCAAAATCTCTTGTGCGAGGTCCTTTATATCGCTGGCATGATCATTTATATGTGCCAATGCCTCATGACCTTGAGTTATTCGATGATGAGTATGGGATGAATCAAGTGAGACCAAAGCCAATGATGTCGGAAGGCCAGGGCTTTTTTGGTACAGGAAAAACAGGTCGTTTTAGTGAGGCATTATGGCCGCCAATTGGAGCTGGTGCTCGTAAAAAAATGAAATCGCCGCCTGCTTTTGTATCACTAAAGTGGATGGTGAACTGGCTGACAGACGCAGTGGATGAGAGTCAGGTGAAGGAAGCCTTGACTGAATACCAACACATGCAGAAGGAAAATCATTCTTTCAAAAAGGAAACACCACCGGCATTTATTCCAGCATTACAGCGTCAGGAACGAACACAAATTGAGGTGGAAACTGGCAGTAAAAGAGCAAAAGATAAGCACCTCTTTTCGACTGAATCGCTCATATTCCCAGATGACTTTAAACTGGAGGCAGGAATAGAGTTATCTACTGAAGAGTCAGAAGAATTAAAGCCTTTCTCAGGCATTCATCCGATCGGTGGTGAACGGAGACTGGCTCATATAGAAGACAGGCCACATGTATACCAACAAGATTGGACATGTCCGGATGCTATTAAAGAATCGCTCAAAAACAAGCCGTATGTTCGCATGATATTGGCGACACCTGCTTATTTCAGTAAAGGATGGCAGCCCGGCTGGCTGGATGAACAGCTTATGTCAAAACCACTATTTGATACAAATGTACGACTCAAATTGGTTTGGGCATCAGTTCCACATTGGCAGCCTATCTCTGGATGGAGCTTAGCAAATAAAGACAAAGGGCGTGAAAAAGCAATACGCCGCTTAGTCCCCGCAGGTAGTGTTTACTTCTTTACAGTAGAAGAAGGAGATCCAGCAGAACTGGCTGAAAAAATGTGGCTTCAATCAGTATCTGATCGTAACCGGCGCAAAGAAGCGTTTGATCGTGAAGATGGCTGCGGGTTAGCACTTTGGGGAACATGGAAGCCGAATGAATAAGAGGAGTGAGATGATGGAAGCAAGCCGTTGGTTTTGGATACATTGTTTATCCCCCCTTCATATTGGAGCGGGTGAAGGAGTTGGCGTGATTGATATGCCTATACAACGAGAAAAAGTAACAGAATGGCCGATTATACCTGGAAGCAGTATCAAAGGCGTGCAGCGTGAACATTATCGCGCGAAAGGACAAGACACATTCGTACAAAAAGTATTTGGTACACAAGGAGATCAAGATGGAAGCGCAGGAGCAGTCGTCATGACAGATGGCCGGTTATTTTCATTCCCTGTGGCGAGTAGATACGGTACATTTGGATATGTGGCAAGTCCACTCATATTGAAAAGATTAGTCCGCGATGCAAAAGCATTAGGCGTATCGCTTGATATCCCTGATCTCATAGAAGAATCAAGCACGCTAGTCACCATGAATTCTACATTAGTAGAGAATGACGAATTATACCTAGGTGAATTCCAAGGGGCAGCGAAAAAATCTCAACAACTAACCGATTTTGCTGAACAGATGGCCAAACTTTTATTCGAGGATAAACAATCACAAACTCTTTGGATAGAACGATTTGTGATTGTAAGTGATGACGTTTTTCAATACATTGTCACCATGAATTCTGAAGTGACACCTCGTATTAGAATTGATCATGAAACCCAAACAGTTAGTAAAGGAGCTCTCTGGTATGAAGAGTATGTACCTGCAGAAGCCATATTTTATGGGCTCATGTGGTGTGATCGTGTCGATGGAAGCAATGATTTATCTGTTAGACATCAACTTTTAAATCAACTAGAAAAACAGATGTATCTTCAATTAGGTGGAAACACAAACGTAGGTAAAGGAAGAGTATCCTGGCGTATGACAGGAGGGGAGGATCATGAAACTCATTCAACATCATTATGCTGAGAAAGCGTATCAACATGTGATGAATGCTAAAACGAATGAGGAGAATTTCTCAAATCAATATGGACAACTCTGTCATAGATTCGCCTCAATGATCTTAACAAATGGATTAAGGCTCACCATTACATTTTTTGAAGCAAAATCAAAAAAAGGAAATGCTTATCAACAATTCGTTCAAGATATAAAAGAAACTTTAGATTTACAAGAAAGTTGGTCAGCTTCCAATCGAGATTACTTAATCAAATCAAGACAAGCTTTAAGTGCATCTGTTTGGTTAAAAAGATATGCGGAATCAATTTTAAAGGTGGAACAAGGGACGGAAAATGTGGAGGACATCCAATGAATCTGTCATTAACCTTAAACAAAAGCAAATGGGAGATTGATGGTTCTACATTGTCGAACATCATAAAGGACAGTTCGAAGAAGCAGTCATTTTATGAAAATGTGATAGAGCTGCATCGAAAACAATGGGGGGAAAATCGCTTATTGTATGAAAAATTTGTGGAACGATATTATACCGATACGAACCCCACATGCTTAGTCAAATCCATATCGCCGTTAGTCATTGGACATGGAGGAGAGGGTGTACTTGAAACTGGATTGTTATTACACCCAGTATACGGCGTTCCTTATTTACCAGGAACAGCTTTAAAAGGCGTAGCCTCTCACTATGCCCACTCTGTATTAGGTGAAAACTTCCAAGAACTAAAACAAGGTGGTAGTGATTACAACACATTGTTTGGAACAAACGAACGTGCTGGCATCATCGAATTTCATGATGCGCTCATGATGCCTGAGACGGTAGGAAAAGCATTCAAAGTGGATGTGATGACACCACATCATTCAGACTATAACAGCGTCAAGCTAGACAAGATGAACAAAGGGGGAAGTGTTCCAGCCCCTCGAGATGATGACTCACCAACACCGATTCATTTCTTAACGGTGGTCAACGGCCGCTTTCAACTTCTATTGAAAACAAAAAAGAATCTACCAGAAGAAGCGGAATGGCTCGAACTCGCCAAAACCATCTTACTAGGCGCTTTAGAACACGAAGGAATCGGCGCTAAAACAAATGCAGGTTATGGAAGACTTAAAATGGACGACGACATTTCATGAAACTTGGTGCGAATGTGAGGTGAACATAAAATCCTTGGAACATTCGCACCGTTTCATTCGACAAAAATGAGAAAAAATGTATATTTTTCAAGTGTGAAAACTTAATTCCTATATAGAAACTTAAGGGTTTTGACGATCATTCCCTAAAAAATGTTATAATTAGGGCGAAAATCGCAGTCGCACTCTACATGAGTGCGTGGATTGAAATAATATATTGTTTGGTGACTTCTATTTCCTGCGCTTTCGTCGTACTCTATATGAGTGCGTGGATTGAAATGTCCCTTAACAGCCTCTTTTGGATCTACATCCCAGTCGCACTCTATATGAGTGAGTGGATTGAAATGCAAAGGCCAGCATGTCGTCAAGAAAGCTTTGCGCGTCGCACTCTACATGAGTGGATGGATTAATAATTGCGAAAACATAACTCTGCCTCCTGCCTCAGTAGTCATGAATCTAATTGAATTCAATTGTTGCTGAAATATAAAGAAGTATGATTAACAAGTTTCAATAGATTTCATACTAAGAAAAAGTCGGTGCGAATGTGAGGTGAACATAAAATCCTTGGAACATTCGCACCTATTCATTCGACAAAAATGAGAAAAAATGTATATTTTTTAAGGGTGAAAACAAAATTCTATATAGAAACTTGTGGGTTTTGACGATAATTTCCTAAAAAATGTTATAATTAGGGCGAAAATCGCAGTCGCACTCTATATGAGTGCGTGGATTGAAATAAGTCAAACATAATGTCTAATAGTGCCTTGACTTGTCGCACTCTATATGAGTACGTGGATTGAAATTTTTGTTAACGGCTGTGATAAATAATGGTCTATGGTCGCACTCTACATGAATGCGTGGATTGAAATATTTTGTCGTCTTCAAACCACTGCTGAGTCTTTGGACTGGAGAGTTGGCAATAATATTGTTGGATGTCGCACTCTATATGAGTATGTGGATTGAAATTCCTTTATAAATTCCCACATGAGTAATAAATTTAGTCGCACTCTACATGAGTGCGTGAATTGAAATACGACTGTAAGCCCATATTTCTTTGTAATCTCTAGTCGCACTCTATGTGAGTGCGTGGATTAATAATTACGAAAAACATAACTCAGCCTCTCAGTAGTAATGTATTTAATTAAATTCAAAGTTGTTGCTGAAATAATAAATATGATTATCAAGATTCAAATAGATTTCAGACTAGAAAAATTCGGTGCGAATGAGAGGTGAACATAAAATCTCTGGAACATTCGCACCTATTCATTCGACAAAAATGAGAAAAAATCTATTTTTTAAGAGTGAAAACAAAGTTCTATATAGAAACTTAAGGGTTTTGACGATCATTCCCTAAAAAATGTTATAATTAGGGCGGAAATCGCAGTCGCACTCTACATGAGTGTGTGGATTGAAATACGTGACTCTCTGGTGTATCTTCGATCATTATAATGTCGCACTCTACATGAGTGTGTGGATTGAAATATACCGTGTATAATCACTTGTGTATGTCTTACTCGTCGCACTCTCCATGAGTACGTGGATTGAAATATAAGTAATTGGAACATGGTTAACACATCCTTCTGTCGCACTCTACATGAGTGCGTGGATTGAAATATCATATCTTCAACCGAATTACGCAACGTCATCAATCGCACTCTCCATGAGTGCATAGATCACAATTTCTTCAAATTATATAAAGTCAAATACCTATCCAGTTCAAAATCTACACAAATGAATAATCAAAATAATGTACTTTCCCCTAAATCCAAGCCCTACACAACAAAAAAAGACTCGCTCACACAGAGCCGAGTCTTAATTTTTTTTGCAGTTTTTCTTCACTGAAAATCCAGCCGGTATAGGAATTTTTGATTTGGTGGTCCATGTCGATATGGCAGATCGCGACAAAAGGGTAGTGACCTTTGCTGCGGTAGCGCAAATCAATGAACCGTACCTCGTAATGATCCTTGTATTTATCCACTTCCCACCGGTAGACAGGGGAGAAGGAGAGAAAGGCTGAAATGTTTTCGTCTTGTTTGGCAATTTTCATAATTTCAGTATCAGGGACCGGCACGCGGTTAAAGGTGTCTAAAATGACGATTTCTCCATTCATGCTGCGCCCAACATGGAAAGAGGATTTACATTTCACGGCAATGCGCCATTGTCTGAACTTCATTGTAGGCGAAATAATAATCTCTTCAATTTCATCGAATTGTGCACGCAGCTGATGTTTAATCTGAAGCTGCATGATCACCCTGACGATATAGTAACAGAAAATCACGGCGTACAGCGTAATGAACGTATAGCCGGGATGTCCGCCAATGGCCCAAACGACAATGGCGACAAGGTGTGTAAAAAAGATGAAAGGATCAAACGTGTTAATGATCCCAAGCGCTACCCATTTCTTTGAAAATGGACGAATGGCCTGCGTGCCGTATGCATTGAATATATCCACAAACACATGGAGCACAACGGCTAATAGTGTCCATAACCAAAGGTGAAGTAAATCTGCCCCCGGCACAAATGGGAAAATCACAGCCGGAATCAGCAATGACCAAAACAGTACAGCAGGAATGGAATGTGTAAATCCTCGGTGATTTCTTATATAAACCGCATTATTTTTTAGTTTTAGCACAGTATCAATGTCTGGTGCTTGGGAGCCGGCGATGGTCGCGATCATCACGGCGTGTGCCATGTGTGGATCTGCGCTGACGGCTGGATCTAAAAGTGCAAGTCCCCCAAGAGAAATGCCCATTACTACATGAGTACCAGTATCCAATTGATTACCTCCTAGTTGTCATGCTTAGGAACAATCATACAAAGTATACGCCTTCTTTCAAGACTATGTGCAAAAGCACTTTTGCTTTGTCTTGATTTAATGTAACATGTTAACGTATCTACAAACAGTATACAACAAATAAGGTTCTTTTCAGAACGTTAGCCCTCGGTTCAATGAGAAGGAGTATAGATATGAAAGACATTCAAGAAAAGCTGGACCGCAAAGATATTGCGGGATTTCAGCATGATTTAATTGATTGGTATGAAAAAGAACAACGGACACTGCCATGGCGTGAAAATCAAGATCCATACCGCGTATGGGTATCAGAAGTAATGCTCCAGCAAACGAGGGTGGATACGGTCATTCCGTACTTCAACCGGTTTATGGAGCAATTCCCCACGGTGAAAGATCTTGCTTTAGCTGATGAAGAAAAGGTCATGAAAGCATGGGAAGGTCTTGGCTACTACTCAAGAGTGCGTAATTTACAGGCAGCTGTGAAAGAAGTATATGAATCCTACGGGGGCGTTGTCCCTGATTCGAAAGAGCAGTTTTCAAAGCTTAAAGGTGTAGGTCCGTATACGAGCGGTGCAGTGCTGAGTATCGCCTATAACAAGCCGTACCCTGCGGTAGACGGCAACGTCATGAGGGTCATTTCCCGTATTTTGTCTGTATGGGATGATATAGCAAAACCAAAAACGAGAAATATTTTCGAGTTTGCGGTCGATCAGCTCATTTCCCGGGAAAAGCCTTCAGAATTCAATCAAGGGCTAATGGAGCTTGGTGCGCTCATTTGCACCCCAACATCCCCTGCCTGCCTCATTTGCCCTGTGAACATGCATTGCTCGGCACTAGAGGAAGGCGTTCAGCATGAGCTCCCAGTGAAAAGCAAAAAGAAAAAGCCGACTGCAAAATCAATGGCAGCAGCGGTGTTATTTGATGATGCAGGCAACCTATATATTCATAAACGGCCAAGTACAGGCCTTCTTGCGAATTTATGGGAATTCCCTAACATGGAAACCATGAAGGGAAGAAAAACGGAAAAAGAGCAGTTAATTGATTTCTTAAAAGAGGAGGCAGGTGTACAAGCGGAGCTTAGTGATTTAGAAGGCACCATTCAGCACGTATTTACCCACCTCATCTGGAATATTTCTGTTTTCTTTGGACGAGTTACCTCTGTATCTGATGACACGATGCTGAAAAAAGTCACAACAGAGGAATTTGAGGCATATGCTTTGCCAGTCTCACACCAAAAAATCTGGAAGATGGCACTTGAAGAGCCTAGTCGTATTTAACCGTTGTACCATGAGTATAATCGGCTTCATTTCTGTGCAGACCCCCGCGGTCTTCAATTTCAGAAATGATTTCTCGATACTTAGATTGCCCTTCTTCGTTCAAATAAGGTAAAATTTGTTGGAAAGCATGATGAAAGAAAGCAAGCTCAGTATCTTTCCATTGATCCTTGGACATCATGCCAAGCTGGCTTAAATCGCGTCCGACATACATGAATGAAACCTCCTAATAGGAATTTTCCTATTAGTGTGAAGCGAATGAACGAAAACTATTCAAATCAGGAGATGAACCATAATGAGTCAACGTAAATGTGCATTAATTACAGGCAGCAGTAGAGGAGTAGGGAAAGAAGTAGCCCTTCGCCTAGCTGAAAAAGGATATGACATTGTCATTAACTATGCGAGAAGCAAAAAAGCCGCACTTGAAACAGCGGAAGAAATTGAAGCGATGGGCGTGAAAACATTGGTTGTCAAAGCCAACGTAGGTCAGCCAGAGAAAATCAAAGATATGTTTCAGCAAATCGACGAAACCTTTGGCCGTTTAGATATATTTGTGAACAATGCGGCATCTGGTGTTCAGCGTCCAATCATGGACCTTGAAGAAAATCATTGGGACTGGACGATGAATATCAATGCGAAAGCTTTATTATTCTGCGGACAAGAAGCGGCGAAACTAATGGAGAAAAACGGGGGCGGACACATCGTCAGCATTAGCTCACTAGGCTCTATTCGCTATCTTGAAAATTACACAGTAGTCGGCGTCTCAAAAGCAGCATTAGAAGCATTGACGCGTTATCTATCTGTGGAGCTGTCACAAAAAAATATCGTCGTGAATGCCGTATCTGGCGGCGCGATCGATACAGATGCACTTAAGCACTTCCCGAACCGCGAAGAGCTTTTAGAAGACGCCAAGAAAAATACACCAGCTGGCCGAATGGTGGAAATTAAAGACATGGTCGACAGCGTGGAGTTCCTTGTATCAGGCAAGGCAGACATGATTAGAGGACAGACCATTATTGTGGATGGCGGACGTTCTTTACTAGTTTAAAAAAATCATGAATAGGATGTACACCTTCTGCACAAATTAATGTGCGTGGAGGTGATAATGATGGATCAACAACAAAACAAAACAAACGCACAACAAGTGAAGAAACAAAACCAAGCTTCTGCACAAGGCGGTCAATTTGGTACTGAATTTGCTAGCGAGACTGACGTACAGCAAGTAAAAAAATACAACCAAAAAGCTGAGCAAAACAAACAACAAAACAGCTAATCACTGAAACAAAGGAAAGCACTTCATCTACGAATGAAGTGCTTTTCTTTTTGCCTCTC
The DNA here is from genome assembly GCF_038002985.1 of Bacillus sp. FSL R5-0431. Classification (NCBI taxonomy): domain Bacteria; kingdom Bacillati; phylum Bacillota; class Bacilli; order Caryophanales; family Bacillaceae; genus Bacillus; species Bacillus sp. FSL R5-0431. The sequence continues at coordinate 854,662 of NZ_JBBOOG010000001.1, forward strand.
CCCACCATCCGACAAAACCTGTAAAACCTCTACATAAACAGTCAAAGGATTTCCTCCTTCTTTCAAGAAATGGTATACAGACAAAAAGTGGATTCGATGAAAAGGGAGGAGTTAGATGTCTGATTTCGATCAGCTTGTCAAAGAACAAATGCAGCTCATGGATCAACTGCTCAATGTACAGGGAGAACTCGATCTATGCTTAGAAACAGAAAAACAATTGCTGCAGGATGAAAAAAAAGAAGAGTGGCATAGGCTTTGTGATCAAATCAAACAGAAACGGGAGGAACTGCAAAAAGTCCAAACCTTATTTACAAAACAGACAGAAGAGGTCATCAATTCATACAAGCAGATGGAAAAGAGTTCAACCGTGATGTAAGACAGTGTGCCGTTCAATTGGGTTGAATGGCTTTTTCATTTCATTTTTTAATGATGTAACGGTATAATATAATAGAGACATGTTTAGTTGGGAAATTAGGTCTTTGGACTGTTAGGTTTGTTTGTTATAGAAAGTAGGGGAGAAAATATGGGCTATCCCAAGGAAGGAGAAACCATCCAAATTCAAAGCTATAAACACAATGGCTTGATCCACAGGATTTGGAATGAAACCACCATTCTGAAAGCAACGGAATTGTGTATCATTGGTGCAAACGACCGTACAATGGTGACTGAATCCGACGGCCGTACTTGGATGACGAGAGAACCGGCTATTTGCTATTTCCATGCAAAACAATGGTTTAATGTGATTGGGATGCTTAGAGATGATGGGGTATATTATTACTGCAACATCAGCTCTCCTTTTGCGACAGATGAAGAAGCAATTAAGTATATTGATTACGATTTAGATGTCAAAGTCTTTCCAGACATGACGTACAATATTTTGGATGAGGATGAATATGCAGATCATAAGAGGCAGATGAATTATCCAAAGGAAATCGATAGTATCTTAAGAGAGCATCTGAATACATTATTGCATTGGATTCACCAGCGGAAAGGTCCGTTTGCTCCTGAATTTGTGGATATGTGGTATGAACGTTTTTTACATTATACAAAATAAGCAAGAGCAGCAAAAACCTGTTTGGCTTTTTAGGCTAACAGGTTTTTGACTGCGTACGGATAAGAGGCACTGATAGATTGGGAAGGAGATTTACATGGGGGTCATTAAACGCTACATGGCTTTTGTTACACCGTATAAAAAACAGATTGCATTGACAATGGTCATCGGGATGATCAAGTTCTCGATTCCCTTAACATTGCCTCTGCTTTTAAAGTATGTCATTGATGATGTCATTCAAGGCTCGGGGTCGGCTGAAGAAAAGACATCATCTCTATTGATCATTATGGGAATCATGCTCGTCTTATTTTTAGTGATGAGGCCGCCTGTTGAATACTATAGACAATACTATGCGCAGTGGACAGGCAGTAAGGTATTATTTGATATTCGGGAAAAGCTGTTTTCGCATATTCAAAAGCTCAGTCTTCGTTATTATGCCAACACGAGAACTGGGGAAATTATTTCAAGGGTCATCAACGATGTGGAGCAGACAAAGGAGTTTGTCATCACAGGTCTTATGAACATTTGGCTTGATTTGATGACCGTGCTGATCGTGATCGCCATTATGTGTACACTGGACATCAAGCTCACCATCGTGTCTGTCATTATTTTTCCGCTATATGCGTTTGCAGTGAAGTATTTTTACGGCAGGCTTCGCAAGCTGACAAAAGAGCGGTCGCAGGCGCTGGCTGAAGTGCAAGGGCATCTGCATGAGCGGGTACAAGGTATGCCAGTCATTCGGAGCTTTGCCATTGAAGAATATGAACAAGAACATTTTCATGATGAAAACAAAAATTTCTTAAACAAAGCGATCAACCACACGAATTGGAACGCCAAAACATTTGCCGTCGTCAATACCATCACTGACATTGCACCGCTATTAATCATTGCATTTGCTGGCTACACCGTAATTAATGGATCACTTTCGATCGGGACCATGATTGCCTTTGTCGGCTATATTGACCGGATGTACAACCCGATTCGCCGTCTCATTAACTCATCCACGACTTTAACCCAGTCAGTGGCGTCAATGGATCGTATTTTTGAATTTATTGATGAGCCATATGAGGTAACAGATCGGCCGAATGCAAAAGAAGCTGATCATTTAAAAGGTGAGGTCGAATTTAAAAATGTGTCGTTTCGTTATGAACACACACAGGAAGAGATTCTGCACAATATCTCCTTGAAAGTAGAAAAAGGACAAACGGTTGCGCTTGTAGGAATGAGCGGTGGAGGGAAGTCGACACTCGTCAGCTTAATTCCAAGGTTTTATGATGTCACAAACGGGTCACTTGAAATTGACGGCATCGATATCAAAGAGTACAAAGCAAGAAGCCTTCGAAATCAAGTCGGAATGGTGCTGCAGGATACATTCTTATTCAGTGACACGATTAAAGAAAATATTGCGGTGGGAGACCCAGAAGCATCTTTTGAAAAAATCGTTTCGGCTGCAAAAGCGGCAAATGCCCATGATTTTATTATGTCTCTTCCTGAAGGATATGACACGAAGGTAGGAGAACGGGGCGTGAAGCTGTCAGGCGGTCAAAAACAGCGTATTTCAATTGCAAGGGTCTTTCTTAAAAATCCACCGCTTTTGATTTTAGATGAAGCGACGTCTGCACTTGATTTAGAAAGTGAACATTACATTCAAGAAGCGATGCAAAAGCTAGCGAAGGAGCGTACAACCTTTATTGTCGCGCACCGCTTATCAACGATTACACATGCTGACCTCATTGTCGTTATGGAACAAGGCGAAATTGTGGAAAAAGGAACACACGAAGAATTAATGAACCGAGACAGCTACTATCGCCATCTATTTACCATTCAAACATTAAATTAGTAGAAGCCTATCCGATTCTAGCGGATAGGCTTTTTTATGCTTGTCAAAAACATGACATATTTCCCAGCTTGTCTCAATACAATTTTAAAAAGTATGACGGGGTGGTGAATATGTGAAAGAACAAGACGTGCTGCTAGATGTCAAACAGCTGTCCATTGCGTTTCAGCAAAAAAAGCAAAAAGTACCCATCGTCCATCACATATCGTTCTCGATTCAAAAAGGAGAAACCTTAGGAATTGTTGGCGAATCTGGCTGCGGGAAAAGTATCACATCTATGTCATTAATGGGCCTGAACCAGCAAACAGACACAACGGGTGAGGTTCAATTCGAAGGGCAAAACCTGCTGTCGCTTTCAGAAAAACAGTGGCGAGAGATAAGAGGGAATGACATTTCGATGATTTTTCAAGAGCCAATGACCTCTCTGAACCCATTAATGACCATCGGCAAACAAATGACGGAAGCCCTTTTCACACATCAAGCAATCGGTCAAAAAGAAGCAAAAGCAAAGGCGGTTGATCTGCTTCAGACAGTCGGATTGAAGCAAGCCGAATCGTTACTTAAAAAATACCCGCATGAATTATCAGGCGGCATGCGCCAGCGTGTCATGATTGCGATGGCGATGCTTTGCCATCCAAAGCTCATGATCGCAGATGAACCGACAACTGCACTTGATGTGACCATCCAAGCGCAAATCCTTCGCCTGCTCAAAAAGCTAAACGAAGAGATGGACACCGCTATTTTATTTATAACCCATGATCTAGGCGTCGTGCGGCAAATATGCCAGCGAGTCATGATTATGTATGCCGGTCGAATTGTAGAAGAAGGAACCGTTGACCGTATTTTTCAAAAACCTCTGCATCCCTACACAAAAGGTCTTTTCGCCTCAGTTCCATCGTTTAAAGAGAAAAAAGAAAAGCTCATCTCTATTACAGGTCATGTACCTAAGCCGGGAACCATTCGATCCGGCTGTCAATTTGCCGCGCGCTGTCCTTATCAAATGGCGCAATGTCTTGAAGAAGATCCAGTTTTACAATCCATTGAACAGGACCACCGCGTGGCATGCTTTCTAATGGAAGGAGGAGAAGACACTGAGTCGCCCACTCTTGCAAGTGAATCAGCTGACAAAACGGTATGACACAGCCGCTTTTTTTTCTAAACACAAACATTCGACTCTGGCTTTAAATCAAGTGTCCTTTCACGTGAAGGAGGGGGAAACGCTAGGCATTGTCGGTGAATCAGGCTGCGGGAAATCAACACTTGGCAAAAGCTTAATGAGATTGACTGAACCGACGTCAGGCTCTATTCAACTGAAAGGGCAAGAGGTCACCCTTTTGAAAGAAAGAGAGATGCGTTCTTTAAGAAAAGACATTCAAATGATTTTTCAAGATCCATACGCTTCATTAAATCCACGAATGAAAATCAAAGATATTTTAGAGGAACCGCTCATTGTTCATAAACATGGGACGAAAGCAGATAGACGAAAGCGGGTCAAAGAGATGCTGCACATTGTCGGATTTGATCCTTCCTACGGGGAACGTTATGCGCACCAATTCAGCGGCGGACAAAGGCAGCGTATTGGTATTGCTAGAGCACTCATTACCCATCCAAGTCTTGTCATTGCCGATGAACCCGTTTCGGCTTTAGATGTATCCGTTCAAGCACAAATTTTGAATTTGATGCTTGAATTGCAAAAGACGCTTTCTCTGACGTATCTGTTTATTTCTCACGATCTTGGTGTTGTCAGGTATATGAGCGACCGAATCGCAGTCATGTATGCTGGCCGAATTGTCGAGATGGGGCCTGCCGAAGACGTGTTTCACAGCCCGCTTCATCCTTATACGTCACTGCTTCTGAAATCCATTCCACATATGGACCACGTGCTGGAAACGCAAGATGTGTCAGCAGAAGAGTCCACAATGACGATAGAAGGCGGCTGTCCTTTCTACAAAAGGTGTCCAAAAAGGTGGGAGAAATGCCTAAAAGCAGTCCCTGCTTTGTATGAGGAGGAACCGGGGCACGCAGCGGCGTGTTACTTATATCAAAAGGAGGAACACAATGAAGAAGACATGGTTATTCAGTAGTTTCATTTTTGTGCTGGCACTTGCACTGTTTTTGGGGGGATGCTCGTCCGCACCGTCATCAGAAGAAAAAGCAACAAAAGACACCCTCGTATTTGGCAGAGGAGGAGACTCCACTTCACTAGATCCGATCACAACGACAGAAGGCGAAACCTTCAAGGTCACAGAGAATATGTTTGAAAAGCTACTGAATTATGGTGAGAAAGACACGACCATCCATCCTGGTCTCGCAACAGACTGGGATGTTGCAAAGGACGGAAAATCATACACATTCTACTTAAGAGAAGGTGTGAAATTTCACGATGGCACAGACTTTAACGCAGAAGCAGTGAAATTCAACTTTGACCGCTGGATGAATGGTGATGCAGAAAAATTTCCTTACTATGGCATGTTTGGCGGCTATAAAAAAGATAAAGGACATGTGATTAAAGACATCATCGTCAAAGGAGAGCATGAAGTTGAATTTCAGCTAAAGCGCCCGCAGGCGACATTCCTTAAAAACATTGCTATGTCACCGTTTGGCATCGCAAGTCCTGCGGCTGTTGAAAAAAGCGGTGATTCTTTTCGTGAGAATCCAGTGGGAACAGGACCATTCAAGTTTAAAGAGTGGAAGCAAAACGACCGTATTGTGTTAGAAAAGAACGAAGATTACTGGCAGAAGGATAAACCAAAACTGAACCAAATCATCTTCCGCTCTATTCCAGAAAACTCGGCTCGTTTAAATGCCCTGAAAACAGGTGAGATCGATTTGATGGATGGCGTGAATCCGTCAGATTTAGATGGCATTAAAACTGATAAAGCACTCCAGCTCATTGAAAGACCATCAATGAACGTAGGCTATATCGGACTCACTGTCACAAGAAAGCCGCTTGATAACAAGCTCGTTCGTCAGGCGCTCAATTACGCGGTCGATAAAGAATCCATCATTGAGTCATTTTATGGCGGACTTGCCGAGCCAGCAAAAAACCCTCTTCCCCCAGCTTTAGAAGGCTACAATGACGACATTGATCCATATCCGTATGATCCAGAAAAAGCGAAGGAACTTTTGAAAGAAGCGGGTTTTCCTGACGGCTTTCGCATCAAGCTTTGGGCGATGCCTGTACCGCGTCCATATATGCCAGATGGGATGAAGGTAGCAGAAGTCATTCAATCAAACTTTGAAAAGGTCGGCGTCAAAGCAGAAATTGTGACATATGACTGGGCGACCTATTTAGATAAGGCAAGTAAAGGGGAAGCAGATGTGTTCTTATTAGGCTGGACAGGGGACAATGGCGATCCTGATAATTTCATCTACACACTTTTGGACAAAGACAGCATTGGCGGCAACAACTATACATTCTTCGAAAACGATAAAATGCACGACATCCTCATTGAAGCGCAAACAAATACAGATCAAAAGAAACGAAATGAGCTGTATAAAAAAGCGCAAGAAATCATTCATGATGAAGCACCTTGGATTCCATTGGTGCATTCGATCCCAATGCTTGCAGCATCTAATGATTTAAAAGGCTATCAACCGCATCCAACTGGTTCTGAAGCTTTAGATGACGTGTATTTCGAATAAGCAAATAAGGGAGATCTTGTATCTCCCTTACAGCGTGTAGACAAACCCTCGCATTCGGTGTCAGTCCTGCGTTCCGGTGCTCACGAATGTCAAATTCGCTTCGCGCCAGTACTCGTCCTTCCTAGACTGCAAAGGTTTTCTATCACGCTGAAAAGAAGACAAAGAAAAAGGCGGTGAAAGCTGTTTGTTTGCTTATTGTATGAAGCGGGCAGGAATGCTCATCCCAGTACTGATTGGAATGACATTGGTCGTGTTTTCAATTATTCGGTTTATTCCAGGGAATCCAGCACAGGTCATCTTAGGACAGCGGGCAACGAAAGAGGCAGTAGAACAATTAACCATCCAGCTCGGTTTAAACCAGCCTTGGTATGTTCAATACGGACATTACATGCTGGGTCTTTTAAAAGGGGACTTAGGGACTTCGATACGAACAGGAGCGGCTATTGCCCAGGAAATGAAGCCTTACTTATTTGCGACGTTAGAATTGACCTTTTTTGCCATGGTGCTGGCGATTGTTGTGGGAGTGAATGCCGGAATCATTAGTGCTTGGTTTAAGCATTCCATCTTTGATTATGTCGCAATGTTTATTGCACTCATTGGAGTGTCTATGCCGATTTTCTGGTTAGGCTTAATGGGGCAGTGGCTGTTCTCGATCGAATTAGGTATTTTGCCGACGACGGGCCGAGAAAACGTAAGGAATCCAGTGGAGTCGATCACGTATATTCATACGCTGGACACGCTTTTGCAAGGCCGGTTTGATCAATTCACTGACAGCATCAAGCATTTGGTATTACCAAGTACAGCTCTTGCGACAATCCCTGCTGCGATTATTGCAAGGATTACAAGGGCAAGTATGCTAGAAGTACTTCATTCAGACTTTATTCGAACCGCAAAAGCAAAAGGGGTACGTTCATTTTTCATCATTTATCAGCATGGCCTGAAAAATGCGCTTATTCCGATCTTGACGATTATTGGTCTTCAAACAGGCCTCTTACTTGGCGGAGCCATTTTAACAGAGACCATTTTTGCTTGGCCGGGAATTGGCCGATATATATATGACGCCATCAGTTATCGTGATTATCCAGTCATTCAAACTGGCATACTCGTCGTTGCGCTGATATTTGTCCTGATCAATTTCATCGTGGACATCTTGTATGCAGTCATTGATCCTAGGATTAAATATTAGGGAAGGAGAGTGACAACATGGAAGCACAAAAAGAGCTTGAACCACCTCAATCAAAAGAAGAACGCTCTCAATCATTGATTCTTGAATCGATGAAGCAGTTCTTTCAGCACAAGCTGGCGGTCATTGGCAGTGTGATTGTCTTTTTATTTCTTATCCTAGCGATATTCGCACCACTCATTGCTCCTTATAGCATCAATGAACAATCTCTTGGTGAGCGATTTAGCGCCCCTTCAGCTGCGCACTGGTTTGGTACGGATGATTTCGGCAGAGATATATTTTCAAGAGTTGTGCATGGAGCGCGGATTTCCTTATGGGTTGGTTTCTTCTCGGTTCTCGGGTCTGTCATTTTAGGCACACTGCTTGGATTGATAGCAGGCTATGGCGGAAGAGTGCTAGATGCTGTGATCTCGAGATTGTTTGATATTTTACTCGCTTTTCCTAGTATTCTACTAGCGATTGCGATCGTCTCCATCTTAGGCCCCTCCTTACAAAATGCCCTTATTGCCATTGCAATTATTAATGTCCCAACCTTTGGACGGCTCGTTCGTTCAAAAGTGCTGAGTATTAAACAAGAAGAATACGTGCTGGCAGCAAAGGCGGTTGGGATGTCACACCGCCGCATCGTGCTGCGTCACATTCTGCCAAATAGTATGGTGCCAGTCATCGTACAGGCGACGCTTGCGATCGGAACGGCGATTATCGAGGCAGCGGCTTTAGGCTTTTTAGGATTGGGTGCACAGGCACCAAGCCCAGAGTGGGGGAAAATGCTCGCCGATGCGAGACCTTATCTCGTTCAAGCCCCCTGGACATTAATTTTCCCAGGTGTAGCGATCATGCTGACAGTTTTGGGCTTTAACCTGATGGGAGATGGATTAAGAGACACACTGGATCCTAAAATGAAGAAAATAAAATAAGACCGATTCTAGGAATCGGTCTCAGCGCGCAGACAAACCCTCGCATTCGGTGTCAGTCCTGCGTGCCGGTGCTCACGAATGTTCAATTCGCTCCACTCCGGTACTCGTCCTTCCTAGACTGCAAAGGTTTTCTATCACGCTGAAAAGAAGACAAAGGGCTAAAATAAAGATCATTTTAGCCCTTTGTCAACAATCTGAGACCGATTATCGAAATCGGTCTTTTCTATTTATGCTTCTTTTTCATCTGTCTCAATTTCACTGTCATTTGGATGATACGTCTGGAAGCTTGTAATCAATGTATCTAAATGCTCTAGTTCATCACGGTATTCGATGATGCTGGACATGACATTCAGCATATTGTAATCGAGCAAGTCGTTTTCTTGGTTTTGCTGATGCTGGATAAATGATTTCGTTAACGTTTCAAGGCGAAGAGAGCATTCGTTTTTAAATTCATCGTCCTGCGGCTTCATTTTTCCGACAAACTTCATCAAGGTCCGCTCATGCCAATACAGTAAATAATCAATCTCATCCGTTAAGCTTTCCCGGAAATGCTCTGGCATCAAATGAATCTCATTTTCTAATTTATGAAGCTTTTTCAGCAAGTACAGAGCACGATTCGATGTCATAATTGCCTGTCTGAACAAAACGAGCTTTCTTGATTTTACATAGGTTGTTTTCTTTAAATAGCTTCGTTCCTCTTTGTATAATAAGTAAATGTGATCTAATTTGATCATGCGTTCTTTTATTTGATCGATGTCATCCTTTAAAGTGGAATGATCAGTAGACTGTCTGGAGCTCAGACGGATCCATTTTAAAATCTCCTCCGTATTTTCCATAATGTGATGAACAAGCTTTGTTTCATACTTTGGCGGCAGGAAGATTAAATTCACTAAAAATGAAGAAAGAACTCCTAACACCACAGTAGCTGTTCGAATTAAGGCAAAGGAAAGGAAATGATCCCCAGCACTTTCTAAAATCGCAATGACGGTTACAAGTGCAATTGGAATCGTGTGTTCAATCTTCAGCTTTAAATTAATGGCGATGACCATGACGGCGGTTAAACCGATAATGACTGGCCCAGTGCCAAAAAGCAGACCGAACGTAATGGCAAGTGCTGCTCCAATAATATTGGCTTGCACTTGATCAACAATCGTTAAAAAAGATCGATAAATAGATGGCTGGATAGCAAATACAGCTGCAATTCCCGCGAAGACGGGCGTTGGCAACCCAAGCCATGTTGCCAGGTAAAGCGCGAGTACAATGGCAATACCAGTTTTTAAAATACGGGCTCCAAGTTTCATTGGTTTTGTCCCTGCATTCCTTTCTTTTTGATAATAGATGATCACTCGTCATTTATTATAAATATTTTGATGAACAACTAAGTAATATACAGCGGTCTTCCGAAATATTCAAGTGATTTTTGAAAGTTCATGAAAACATCAAAAGAAGGTATTGAGAAGAAATGTAACAGATTTGCACGCTTTTGACAAACAAGAGCTGATAAATAAAAAAACAGGCGCATTTTTTTACGCCTGTTTTTGACCCTATTATGATTGTTTTAACTGTTCAAACGCATGATCTACTGCTTGCAGCGTCTCAGAAATATCTTTTTCAGTATGTGCGATCGTTAAGAACCAAGCTTCATATTTAGAAGGAGCGAGGTTAATCCCTTGAGAAAGCATTAATTTGAAGAAGCGGGCGAACATTTCGCCATCCGTATTTTCCGCCTGTTCATAGTTTACAATGGTTTCTTTTGTGAAATAAATCGTGAGAGCCCCTTTTAAGCGGTTCACCGTAATATCTACTTGATGTTTTTTTGCATGGGCTAAAATGCCTTCTTCTAGCATAGCGCCAAGCTGATCAAGGCGCTCGTAAACACCATCTTGTTTTAACACTTCCAAGCATGCAATACCAGAAAGAATGGATGCAGGATTTCCTGCCATCGTGCCAGCTTGATAGGCTGGTCCAAGAGGAGCGACTTGCTCCATAATTTCTTTTTTACCGCCGTAAGCACCGATCGGAAGTCCGCCGCCAATGATTTTTCCTAATGCAGTGAGGTCAGGTTTTACTTGAAGCAAGTCCTGTGCTCCTCCGTACATAAAGCGGAAAGCTGTAATCACTTCATCATAGATCACAAGTGCGCCCTTTTCATGAGTGAGGTCATTGACCTGCTGCAAGAAGCCGTCCTTAGGCTCCACGATGCCGAAGTTCCCGACAATTGGCTCGACAAGGACAGCTGCTACTTCATCGCCCCATCGATCCAATGCTTCTTTGTAGCTGTCAATATCATTAAATGGAACGGTAATGACTTCATTGGCGATGCTCTTTGGTACGCCTGCTGAATCAGGGGTTCCTAAAGTGGAAGGACCAGAGCCAGCTGCCACAAGCACAAGATCAGAGTGGCCGTGATAGCATCCGGCAAACTTAATGATCTTTGTTCTGCCTGTATATGCGCGCGCGACACGAATCGTTGTCATCACCGCTTCTGTTCCTGAATTGACAAAACGAACTTTGTCCAAAGCAGGCATGGCTTCCTTCAGCATTTTAGCAAAAGTGACTTCATGCTTCGTTGGCGTTCCGTAAAGGACACCTGTTTCAGCCGCTTTTGTAATAGCTTTTGTAATATGCGGGTGAGCATGTCCTGTAATAATTGGACCGTATGCTGCTAGATAATCGATATAGCGGTTTCCATCAACATCCCAAAAATAAGCGCCTTCTCCTCTTTCCATAGCCACGGGTGAACCGCCGCCTACTGCCTTATATGAACGAGACGGACTGTTGACACCTCCAACGATATGCTCCAGCGCCTCTTGATGTAATTTTTCTGATTCTGTGAATTTCATAAATAGCCTCCTATCTCAACGTATCACGTCGTCTATCATTATTTTAACATGCCAATGCAAGCGTACTTAGTTGAATATCCTCTCAAAATTGGATAGGCTAATTAAAAAATAGGTTGGAGGGATTGTGTCATGACAATCGAAATAGGCCAGCAAGTACCTGAAATCGAATTAACCGGTGACAACGGGGAGAAAGTAAAGCTTTCTGACTTTAAAGGAAAACATATTGTCCTTTATTTCTATCCAAAAGATATGACACCAGGCTGCACAACAGAAGCATGTGATTTCCGCGACCGCCATCAAAGCTTTGCAGAATTAGATGCTGTCATTATCGGCGTAAGCCCAGACAGTCAGGACAAGCACCAAAAGTTTAAAGAAAAACATGATTTACCGTTCCTGCTTCTTGTAGACGATGAATAGAAATTGTCTGAAGCCTTTGGGGTATGGAAGCTGAAAAAGAACTTTGGCAAAGAATACATGGGCATTGAACGTTCAACGTTTCTTATTAATAAAGAAGGAACGCTTGTGAAAGAATGGCGAAAAGTCAAGGTGAAAGACCACGTAGAAGAAGCGCTTGAGGAACTGAAAGCTCACGCTTAATATCATCACAGGATGAGACCGGCAGACATGCCGGTCTTTTTTGTGAAGAAGAATAGGTAAAAAAGAGGATTGTAATTGACAAAGATTCGGCTCTGGGGGTACACTATTTATAAAGATTACAATATAAGAATATTTTTGAAGAGAGGTGCATGATGAAATGGCTGCTCACGAACTAAAAGACGCTTTAGATGCTTTAAAAGAAACCGGTGTTCGAATTACTCCGCAGCGCCATGCCATCTTGGAGTTTCTCGTAAATTCTATGACTCACCCAACCGCGGACGATATATATAAAGCACTTGAAGGAAAATTTCCAAACATGAGTGTCGCAACGGTTTACAACAATTTACGAGTCTTCCGGGAATCTGGATTAGTAAAGGAATTAACGTACGGTGATTCCTCAAGCCGATTTGATTTTGCGACATCTGACCATTACCATGCGATTTGTGAAAACTGCGGAAAAATAGTGGACTTTCATTATCCTGGCCTTGATGAAGTTGAACAGCTTGCATCCCATGTGACGGGCTTTAAAGTCAGTCATCATCGCTTGGAGATCTATGGAACTTGTCAAGAATGTGCGAAAAAAGAAAATCATTAATGAAAAAGCTGACCGGTTAAATGGTCAGCTTTTTTTATGACTTTTTTCGATTGTAGGATTCATCAAACTCTTTGCCTTCTAATGCTGGATCGAGTGTAAGCGGCTCTCTGCAATGCATGCACATATCCACCCGCCCAAGCACTTTTGTTTCCTTTTCACAGCCTGGACAAACAACACGCACTGCCTTTGTAGAAAGCATACCAATCCAAAAGTAAACCACTGTACTCAATCCGATCGATAAGACGCCGAGCAGCATAAAGAAAGTCGACAGCCAAATCGATTCCTTGAAGAACACACCGATATACATGATCAGAAAGCCAACAAAAACCAAACTAAGTGCAAATGTTCTGATTTTATTAATTTTACTGGAGTATTTCGCCATCCCTAGTCCCCCTTGTCTCCAATATAGCACATTTTACCTTTCCGTTTGAATTAGTTATAGAGTTTTGTGAATAAATTGCTTATAATGATTCAATGATCTTTTTTCTTGTATTGAAGGAATTTTGATTCTATGAGGAGAAATACATAGCATTAGAGAAGAACTTTACACCCGAGTATTGGAGGAATCACTATGGAAAATCTTCTCCGTCCTATTTATCAAGAGAGAGCAAGCCATCCAGACACATTAGCTGTGATTATAGTAGAAAGAAGACACAAAGTATCTTCTGAGACGGATAACTTTGATGCAGCACTTCTAGTCATTGTAAAAGAAGCGGAAGAGCCGTTATTTATCAAGCACTATGAATCCGATCACCAAACAGCTTCTTTAAATGTTGTCACAGATGATCAGCTGAAGGAATGGATTACCCTCGGCACTAACCGCCGAATCATTGATTGGATTTTGAATGGGAAAGTCCTATTTGATCGAAATGAATATATTTTCAACTTGATTGATGAACTGAGTACATTCCCGTTTTCAAACCGCAAACTTAAAATCGGTTTAGAATACGGCAAGCTCATTCGCAGATATATAGAAGGAAAAGCATTTTTTGAGTCAAATCAATTCCTTGATGCATATAATTCAATTGTGCATGCTCTGCATCATTTGGCACGTATTGAAGTGATCGATAAAGGCTTCCACCCAGAAGTGACGGTTTGGAATCAGGTGCGTCATATGGAACCGGAAGTATATAAACTTTATTCAGAACTCATTGAAAGCCACGAAAGTCTGCATAAGCGTTTGGAACTTTTATTTTTAGCAAATGATTTTTTGATCCATTCAAAAGCAGAAATTGGTGCCGCTCATTTGCGTCATGTCATGGAACAGCAAGATATATGGCTTTTTGGCGAGCTTCTCGCGCATCCTGACCTCAAGTATTTCACGCCTGACCTTAGCGTCATGATTGATTTCTTTGTGGAAAAAGGAATTGTTCAAGTGGAGCCGATTGAGACAAAGGGGCAAAAAATCTATCATCGAGGATATTTTGTAAAAAAAGATATTGACGCATGAATGTTATGATGGTATATTATTATACGTCGCTAACGAGCAACCAAGTTGCTTTGAAAGAAAAGCTGACAAAAAGAAATTCTAAAAAACACTTGACGCACACAGCGCCGAAATGTTATATTGAGAAAGTCGCCTCTGAGCGACAATGAAGATGATCTTTGAAAACTAAACAAGACAAAACGTACCTGTTAATTCGAGTTTTTATAAAAAAATCCTATGATACATCATAGGTAGTCAGTCAAACTGGCGAGGCAGGAAATGATCACATGCTAAGTTCGCTACATCGTGTAGCAACGCATGTGTGATATGCATCCTGCATACCTCGGAGAGTTTGATCCTGGCTCAGGACGAACGCTGGCGGCGTGCCTAATACATGCAAGTCGAGCGGACAGAAGGGAGCTTGCTCCCGGATGTTAGCGGCGGACGGGTGAGTAACACGTGGGTAACCTGCCTGTAAGACTGGGATAACTCCGGGAAACCGGAGCTAATACCGGATAGTTCCTTGAACCGCATGGTTCAAGGATGAAAGACGGTTTCGGCTGTCACTTACAGATGGACCCGCGGCGCATTAGCTAGTTGGTGGGGTAATGGCTCACCAAGGCGACGATGCGTAGCCGACCTGAGAGGGTGATCGGCCACACTGGGACTGAGACACGGCCCAGACTCCTACGGGAGGCAGCAGTAGGGAATCTTCCGCAATGGACGAAAGTCTGACGGAGCAACGCCGCGTGAGTGATGAAGGTTTTCGGATCGTAAAGCTCTGTTGTTAGGGAAGAACAAGTGCGAGAGTAACTGCTCGCACCTTGACGGTACCTAACCAGAAAGCCACGGCTAACTACGTGCCAGCAGCCGCGGTAATACGTAGGTGGCAAGCGTTGTCCGGAATTATTGGGCGTAAAGGGCTCGCAGGCGGTTTCTTAAGTCTGATGTGAAAGCCCCCGGCTCAACCGGGGAGGGTCATTGGAAACTGGGAAACTTGAGTGCAGAAGAGGAGAGTGGAATTCCACGTGTAGCGGTGAAATGCGTAGAGATGTGGAGGAACACCAGTGGCGAAGGCGACTCTCTGGTCTGTAACTGACGCTGAGGAGCGAAAGCGTGGGGAGCGAACAGGATTAGATACCCTGGTAGTCCACGCCGTAAACGATGAGTGCTAAGTGTTAGGGGGTTTCCGCCCCTTAGTGCTGCAGCTAACGCATTAAGCACTCCGCCTGGGGAGTACGGTCGCAAGACTGAAACTCAAAGGAATTGACGGGGGCCCGCACAAGCGGTGGAGCATGTGGTTTAATTCGAAGCAACGCGAAGAACCTTACCAGGTCTTGACATCCTCTGACAACCCTAGAGATAGGGCTTTCCCTTCGGGGACAGAGTGACAGGTGGTGCATGGTTGTCGTCAGCTCGTGTCGTGAGATGTTGGGTTAAGTCCCGCAACGAGCGCAACCCTTGATCTTAGTTGCCAGCATTTAGTTGGGCACTCTAAGGTGACTGCCGGTGACAAACCGGAGGAAGGTGGGGATGACGTCAAATCATCATGCCCCTTATGACCTGGGCTACACACGTGCTACAATGGACAGAACAAAGGGCTGCGAGACCGCAAGGTTTAGCCAATCCCATAAATCTGTTCTCAGTTCGGATCGCAGTCTGCAACTCGACTGCGTGAAGCTGGAATCGCTAGTAATCGCGGATCAGCATGCCGCGGTGAATACGTTCCCGGGCCTTGTACACACCGCCCGTCACACCACGAGAGTTTGCAACACCCGAAGTCGGTGAGGTAACCTTTATGGAGCCAGCCGCCGAAGGTGGGGCAGATGATTGGGGTGAAGTCGTAACAAGGTAGCCGTATCGGAAGGTGCGGCTGGATCACCTCCTTTCTAAGGATATATGGAGCAGCGTACGTTTTCGTCTTGTTTAGTTTTGAAGGATCATTCCTTCAAAACATGTCTCTAGCGAGACAGGATTGTTCTTTGAAAACTAGATAACAATAAGTAATACATTCACATTGAATGCAATGCAAAGTTCATCACACATAGTGATTCTTTCTAAAGTAAGAAATGGTTAAGTTAGAAAGGGCGCACGGTGGATGCCTTGGCACTAGGAGCCGATGAAGGACGGGACGAACACCGATATGCTTCGGGGAGCTGTAAGCAAGCTTTGATCCGGAGATTTCCGAATGGGGAAACCCACTGCTCGTAATGGAGTAGTATCCATACTTGAATACATAGAGTATGAGAAGGCATACCCGGGGAACTGAAACATCTAAGTACCCGGAGGAAGAGAAAGCAAATGCGATTCCCTGAGTAGCGGCGAGCGAAACGGGAACAGCCCAAACCAAGAGGCTTGCCTCTTGGGGTTGTAGGACACTCTATACGGAGTTACAAAGGAACGATATAAGCGAAGAGGTCTGGAAAGGCCCGCCAAAGAAGGTAACAGCCCTGTAACTGAAATGTTGTTCTCTCCAGAGTGGATCCTGAGTACGGCGGAACACGTGAAATTCCGTCGGAATCCGGGAGGACCATCTCCCAAGGCTAAATACTCCCTAGTGACCGATAGTGAACCAGTACCGTGAGGGAAAGGTGAAAAGCACCCCGGAAGGGGAGTGAAATAGATCCTGAAACCGTGTGCCTACAAGTAGTCAGAGCCCGTTAATGGGTGATGGCGTGCCTTTTGTAGAATGAACCGGCGAGTTACGATCCCGTGCAAGGTTAAGCAGAAGATGCGGAGCCGCAGCGAAAGCGAGTCTGAATAGGGCGCATGAGTACGTGGTCGTAGACCCGAAACCAGGTGATCTACCCATGTCCAGGGTGAAGTTCAGGTAACACTGAATGGAGGCCCGAACCCACGCACGTTGAAAAGTGCGGGGATGAGGTGTGGGTAGGGGTGAAATGCCAATCGAACCTGGAGATAGCTGGTTCTCTCCGAAATAGCTTTAGGGCTAGCCTCAAGGTAAGAGTCTCGGAGGTAGAGCACTGATTGGACTAGGGGCCCCTACCGGGTTACCGAATTCAGTCAAACTCCGAATGCCGATGACTTATCCTTGGGAGTCAGACTGCGAGTGATAAGATCCGTAGTCGAAAGGGAAACAGCCCAGACCGCCAGCTAAGGTCCCAAAGTATACGTTAAGTGGAAAAGGATGTGGAGTTGCTTAGACAACCAGGATGTTGGCTTAGAAGCAGCCACCATTTAAAGAGTGCGTAATAGCTCACTGGTCGAGTGACTCTGCGCCGAAAATGTACCGGGGCTAAACGTATCACCGAAGCTGCGGACTGTTCTTACGAACAGTGGTAGGAGAGCGTTCTAAGTGCTGTGAAGTCAGACCGGAAGGACTGGTGGAGCGCTTAGAAGTGAGAATGCCGGTATGAGTAGCGAAAGACGGGTGAGAATCCCGTCCACCGAATGCCTAAGGTTTCCTGAGGAAGGCTCGTCCGCTCAGGGTTAGTCGGGACCTAAGCCGAGGCCGAAAGGCGTAGGCGATGGACAACAGGTTGATATTCCTGTACCACCTCCTCACCATTTGAGCAATGGGGGGACGCAGGAGGATAGGGTAAGCGCGGTATTGGATATCCGCGTCCAAGCAGTTAGGCTGGGAAATAGGCAAATCCGTTTCCCGTAAAGGCTGAGCTGTGATGGCGAGCGAAATTTAGTAGCGAAGTTCCTGATTCCACACTGCCAAGAAAAGCCTCTAGCGAGGTGAGAGGTGCCCGTACCGCAAACCGACACAGGTAGGCGAGGAGAGAATCCTAAGGTGATCGAGAGAACTCTCGTTAAGGAACTCGGCAAAATGACCCCGTAACTTCGGGAGAAGGGGTGCTTCTTAGGGTGTTAAAGCCCCGAGAAGCCGCAGTGAATAGGCCCAGGCGACTGTTTAGCAAAAACACAGGTCTCTGCGAAGCCGTAAGGCGAAGTATAGGGGCTGACGCCTGCCCGGTGCTGGAAGGTTAAGAGGAGCGCTTAGCGTAAGCGAAGGTGCGAATTGAAGCCCCAGTAAACGGCGGCCGTAACTATAACGGTCCTAAGGTAGCGAAATTCCTTGTCGGGTAAGTTCCGACCCGCACGAAAGGCGCAACGATCTGGGCACTGTCTCAACGAGAGACTCGGTGAAATTATAGTACCTGTGAAGATGCAGGTTACCCGCGACAGGACGGAAAGACCCCGTGGAGCTTTACTGCAGCCTGATATTGAATGTTGGTACAGCTTGTACAGGATAGGTAGGAGCCTTGGAAACCGGAGCGCTAGCTTCGGTGGAGGCATCGGTGGGATACTACCCTGGCTGTATTGACCTTCTAACCCGCTGCCCTTATCGGGCAGGGAGACAGTGTCAGGTGGGCAGTTTGACTGGGGCGGTCGCCTCCTAAAATGTAACGGAGGCGCCCAAAGGTTCCCTCAGAATGGTTGGAAATCATTCGCAGAGTGTAAAGGCACAAGGGAGCTTGACTGCGAGACCTACAAGTCGAGCAGGGACGAAAGTCGGGCTTAGTGATCCGGTGGTTCCGCATGGAAGGGCCATCGCTCAACGGATAAAAGCTACCCCGGGGATAACAGGCTTATCTCCCCCAAGAGTCCACATCGACGGGGAGGTTTGGCACCTCGATGTCGGCTCATCGCATCCTGGGGCTGTAGTCGGTCCCAAGGGTTGGGCTGTTCGCCCATTAAAGCGGTACGCGAGCTGGGTTCAGAACGTCGTGAGACAGTTCGGTCCCTATCCGTCGCGGGCGCAGGAAATTTGAGAGGAGCTGTCCTTAGTACGAGAGGACCGGGATGGACGCACCGCTGGTGTACCAGTTGTTCTGCCAAGGGCATCGCTGGGTAGCTATGTGCGGACGGGATAAGTGCTGAAAGCATCTAAGCATGAAGCCCCCCTCAAGATGAGATTTCCCATTCCGCAAGGAAGTAAGATCCCTGAAAGATGATCAGGTTGATAGGTCTGAGGTGGAAGCGTGGTGACACGTGGAGCTGACAGATACTAATAGATCGAGGACTTAACCTATATTCTAATGTGAAGTTTGAACATTGTTATCTAGTTTTGAGAGAACATTTTTAAAATATCTCTTGATTTATTTTCAATACATAGTATAATATCTTTTGTCACTAAATTGTCTGGTGATGATGGCGAAGAGGTCACACCCGTTCCCATACCGAACACGGAAGTTAAGCTCTTCAGCGCCGATGGTAGTTGGGGGTCTCCCCCTGTGAGAGTAGGACATCGCCAGGCTTTCTTCATTCCGCAGTAGCTCAGTGGTAGAGCTATCGGCTGTTAACCGATCGGTCGTAGGTTCGAATCCTACCTGCGGAGCCAATTTGGAGAGCTGTCCGAGTGGCCGAAGGAGCACGATTGGAAATCGTGTAGGCGGTAACCCCGTCTCAAGGGTTCGAATCCCTTGCTCTCCGCCACAATTTACATAATAAAGGGCCCGTTGGTCAAGCGGTTAAGACACCGCCCTTTCACGGCGGTAACACGGGTTCGAATCCCGTACGGGTCACCATTTTATAGAATATACACCAGTATTTTTATTCGGAGGATTAGCTCAGCTGGGAGAGCATCTGCCTTACAAGCAGAGGGTCGGCGGTTCGAGCCCGTCATCCTCCACCATATCTTTTATATCGTCGCGGGGTGGAGCAGTTCGGTAGCTCGTCGGGCTCATAACCCGAAGGTCGCAGGTTCAAATCCTGCCCCCGCAACCAAATTATTTTATATACCAATGGGGAGTGCTCATTGAGTGCAACCAAAATGGTCCGGTAGTTCAGTTGGTTAGAATGCCTGCCTGTCACGCAGGAGGTCGCGGGTTCGAGTCCCGTCCGGACCGCCATTTTTAAAAAGAATACTTGGCTCGGTAGCTCAGTTGGTAGAGCAACGGACTGAAAATCCGTGTGTCGGCGGTTCGATTCCGTCCCGAGCCACCACTATTTGCCGGTGTAGCTCAATTGGTAGAGCAACTGACTTGTAATCAGTAGGTTGGGGGTTCAAGTCCTCTTGCCGGCACTGTTTTTCAAATGTGGAGGGGTAGCGAAGTGGCTAAACGCGGCGGACTGTAAATCCGCTCCCTCCGGGTTCGGCGGTTCGAATCCGCCCCCCTCCACCATTTTTGTTTTCATAGGGGCATAGTTTAAAGGTAGAACAGAGGTCTCCAAAACCTCCGGTGTGGGTTCGATTCCTACTGCCCCTGCCAATTTTCTTAATATGATTCATAACATCTATGGCGGTTGTGGCGAAGTGGTTAACGCACCAGATTGTGGCTCTGGCACTCGTGGGTTCGATTCCCATCAATCGCCCCATTTTATTATTGGGCTATAGCCAAGCGGTAAGGCAACGGACTTTGACTCCGTCATGCGTTGGTTCGAATCCAGCTAGCCCAGTTAATTTGCGGAAGTAGTTCAGTGGTAGAACACCACCTTGCCAAGGTGGGGGTCGCGGGTTCGAATCCCGTCTTCCGCTCCAATAATGGCGGCATAGCCAAGTGGTAAGGCAGAGGTCTGCAAAACCTTTATCCCCGGTTCAAATCCGGGTGTCGCCTTTTTTGAAAAGACTGCCGGGGTGGTGGAATTGGCAGACACACAGGACTTAAAATCCTGCGGTAGGTGACTACCGTGCCGGTTCAAGTCCGGCCCTCGGCACCATTGTTTTTTTATAATAAGTTGCGCTCTTTAATGATCATGCCGGTGTGGCGGAATTGGCAGACGCGCACGACTCAAAATCGTGTTCCTCACGGAGTGCCGGTTCGACCCCGGCCACCGGTATCTATTAAAAGTTTTATGATCGGTATTTTACCGTCAGCCTAACGTTTCACCACAATGGTGAAACGTTTTTTTGTGGTTAAAACGAGTTATTTAGATGAAAATATAAACTTATTAGAAAATTTTTCAACAGCAGTTAGGCGTTATACCACTCTTATCAAGCAGATCGTGTAGCTGCCTCCCTCGAAATAAGAAGGACCAATAGAATATGCTAAATGCTGAAGGAAATGAATTCGCCCAGGATTATTTCGATTTTGAACATGGCTTGTGTTTAGATGACTACGAGGAGACATTCTCAGCAGCTGAAAGCGTATCATGTTGAAGATCGTTGGGAGAACTACGATAAAATCAAAGAAGTGATTCAAAAGCGTTATATAGATGTGGTGAATCAACGTTAAGGAATCTAGTTTTGTTTCAATAAATAAGAGCTTCTCATCTTTGTACTGTTTCATGTGGACGTTACAATTGGCTATAGGAGATAAATAGAATGAATTTAGAGGGGCGGAGTTGTTATCTTGCATACGAAGACGATATTACAGACCATCATTGAAGACGAGGAATCACGAGATTATCCGCTTTTTAGACAGTACTGTGAGAGAAAAGAGCAGGGGCTGCGTAAAGATGCGCTTAAAGTTCTTCAGTCCTTTATTGCGGAGATGAAGGAAAACGAGGTTGAAGCAAAGCGTGTATTTGTTGCTTGGCTGTTTGAGTGGATTGAACGGTTTGAGGATGGTCATCATTTGCTTGTGTTTCCATTGGTAAATGAGGTGATTCAGCCTGTTTTGCAAGAGTGGGAGAATGTTGATCCAATGGATGTGAGACCGTATCGCTGGCAAGGCTTGTTTGTGCATCAGGGAGAAGGGCTGCCTTACTTATTGAAGGCACTAGAGCTTGGAGGCAGCAAGGAGCAGCGTGTGATAGTTCAAATTTGTGAAACCTATCTATCGGCCTTATGGTATTCGTTTCATCATATACATGAAGATCTTTATTTAAGCACCTATGAGAAAGATCAAGAGCGAATTCAGGGCATTGAAGATGTCATGATACTGATTGAAGATAAGAGGATTCGTACCAATGTTGAAAAACATTCGGTCTACTATAACCAGCTTTTATCGGATTGGAAGGAATTTCAGCAGACGGAGACAAGAGGCTTTATGAAATGGTGTGCGGAGCGTAAGAAGCCCTATGAGTGGGTAGAGGCATTTTATTATCATCAATAGATGAGGAAACGGCAGAATTCATTCTGCCGTTTTTTTACTTATGCCATATTCGCTCTATTTCTACATGATCTGGTCTAAAATATTGCAGAACATAGACATCTGGATTGCTTAGCTGATCCCACTCCTTGAATCCAATCGTGGGATCGGCGTGTTTTAGAAGCAGGCTCATAATATTGCCATGTGTGGCGAATAAGGTATGATCTTTTCCTAATTTTATTTGTTCATAGAGTGCCTCTACAATACGATTCATCGCTTCTTGGCTCGATTCTCCGCCTTCACAGGTCATATGTAAGTCCGAAAAACTGAGCTTTAGTTTCTCATACCAATCGTCCATTGGTTTACTGCTTAACACACGTTCAGAAAGACGCTGATCAATTTGTACCTCGAGCTGTTTCACATGAGCAAGGGGCTCAGTGGTTTGGATCGCTCGTTTATAAGGACTTGAGATGATCTGATTGAGGTGGATACCGGAAAAGAACTGTGCTAGTGCGTGAGATTGTGCGATGCCTTGTGGCGTTAAAGACGCATCCTCGGATTGTCCATTTGCTTGGCAATGTCTGACGATATAATATGTTTTCATGGGCCACACCTTTCATTGAGTATAAAAAAATCATCCAGGATTGGATGAGGATTCATGAAGGTCTAGGTTCATTTGTTCGAATCTGTTTCTTTATAGGGATCTGTTAGCTTCGAGGTTAGGTCTAAGTTGAACAAAAAATCGTCTACGGTGTCTGTGCCAAAGGGAAGTGTGGAGAAGTTGATTGGGATGCTGTCTTCTTGCTTTTCTGAAGTGACCTGCTGTTTAGGCTGCTTTTTTCTCCAGTACTTAAACAAGCGCATGTAAAGCCCCCTTTTCTATGAAAAAGATGGATTTATACATAATATACGGGGAGAGTTGTCCAGGCGTCAAATGTTTTCTTAGAGAACGATGAAAAGAGCCACAGGAAAGTGCGGCTCTTTTTGTACATTTACATAGCACGACGTAATGCTTTCAGCACTTTACGTTCGCATTTTAAGTTGTATCGCTTGTGATGGAGTTTATCCGTGTTACATCTACCAATGACTTGTCTGACATCTGGATGATAAATGATGAGATTCCTGAAAGCTGGATCATTTAATAACGTGTGAAACCAGCTGAATTTTTTGAGATGGGCTGCGTTTCTAGAGATATCTTCTTCATCTACCTGTAGAAAAGGGATATACACAGCAAGTGAAAAGATTTCGAAAATGAATCCCATGTTGGTTTCCTCCTTCCATATTTTTTCCTACGCTTAGAAGGAGGCAAGGTTTCATTCAATAAACCTTTAAAAACAATCCCAGTGCATAAACCATTCTTTTGTGTCTTTGTCGTAATAGAAATACATCGTGCCGTTATCATCAATCATGAACCGAGGTTTTTCTTCTGAGGCGATTTGCAGCATGAATTCGCCTGGTTGATGATGGGGTGGGGATTGAATATATGCGCCATATCCACCGATTTTTGTGAACGAATAATTTGTGTATTGATTAAAGAAGTGGTCCGTCGCTTCCTCTCACTAATTCAAAGGTGCCCAGCATGTCATCATGGTAAAAGACAGGTTTTTGAGCTTCTTCTAGTATCTCTTGAAGCTCTTGATCCTGTGTATCTGTATCGATGAGTGATACAAGAATGAACTCACCTTCACCTTTTCGGACCTGAAGTGTCACGATTGATTCTTTATGTAATTGTGCCTGCTTTTCCCGCAAGCCCTCTTCATCTGTTAACCAGCAGGAGCCTTATGTTTTCGGTTGTGATGAGGTCTTTTTCCTTCCATGCAATCAGTGGAATAGAAGTGTCCAAAGAGATTCCTGTCCGGTTTTTCCTGCGCCTACTCCTGAAGGTCCTGTGACAGCAATGATGTGATCTATTTCTTCTGAAAATCTTTCTTTAAATGCGCTTATTTGTTTGTTATTCTTCATGTGATGTCCTCCAGCCTGCTTTTTGAAAATCTATATCTTTATCACACCGCACATCAGGAGGAGAAATCAAGCTTTTTTTTTGCTTAAAACTTTTTTAGATTGACAGAGGGAGAGAAAATACATGGATTGCTGGAGGGTGAGTCACAATAAAAAACAAATGGATTATGTATTAAATTTTGTATAAATTTAGGTGAAAGAGTCGAAAGGCCTAGGTGATTCTTCCTTTTCTTTATAATTACTTTGACACGAATAGATGAAAAAAGTAAAGTAGTACTGAGTGATTTACAAACCCTTCATGGATATTTTTCCTTTTATTTACTCGTATTTTTTTTGAAACCTTTGAAGCTTCTCATACGTTATATTAAAGGAGCACATATATCCGGCGGAAACAGAGCATCGGAATGCTTGGTGAAGAAGATTTACATTTTCAAAATCAATGTAAATTTTTTATGATTTCATTTAAATCAGAACGATAACTAAGAAAGAAGAGGTTTTATGAAAAAAATATTTGCGAACAAATATAGCTTTTTTGTATTGGCTGTCCTTTTATTTTGGGCGAAATCGTACGCTGCCTACAAAATGGACTTTAATTTAGGAGTGAAAGGTTCTTTTCAAGAGGGGCTTCTCTTATTAAATCCATTTAGTTCAGCCATTGTGTTTTTGGGACTGGCTCTCTTTTTGAAGGGTCGTAAATCTGCCATTGTTTTAATTGTTATTGACTTTATTATGACCGCACTTTTATATGCGAATGTAGCGTACTACCGTTTCTTTGATGACTTTTTGACTTTCTCCACAATGAAGCAAGCAGGCAATCTTGGAGGAGGCATGACTGGCGGTGTATTATCTAGTATTAAGCCGCATGACCTTTTGTATTTCCTTGATATCATTATCTTGATTGCGATTGTGATTTGGAGACCAGAAGTGAAGAAATTCCAAATGAAAAAGACATTTGCACTGCTGATTGTGGCTGCAGGTGTAGGACTGTTTTTTGTAAACCTTCATTTAGCTGAAAAGGACCGTCCAGAATTATTAACAAGAACATTTGATCACAAGTATGTTGTCAAATACTTAGGTGTTTATAATTATACGATTTATGACGGAGTACAATCAGCACAAAATGCAACACAGGTAGCAAATGCGAGCAGTGAAGATTTAACGGATGTTGTAAACTATACGGCTTCTCACTATGCGAAGCCAAACGCAGAGTATTTTGGTAAAGCAAAAGGGAAAAACATCATTAAAATCCATTTAGAAAGCTTCCAGTCTTTCTTAATTGACTACAAACTAAATGGAGAAGAAGTGACGCCGTTTTTAAACAAACTAGCTCATGGTAAAGAGGATTTTACGTATTTCGACAACTTCTTCCATCAGACAGGTCAAGGAAAGACAGCTGATGCTGAGCTAATGATGGATAATAGTATGTTCGGCTTGCCAGAGGGAGCAGCGTTTGTGACAAAAGGTGAAAATACTTACCAATCACTCCCTGCCATCCTAGATCAAAAAGCAGGCTATACGAGCGCAGTGCTTCACGGGGACTATAAATCTTTCTGGAACCGTGACACGATTTATAAGCATATGGGATATGATCAATTCTTTGATGCTTCATATTACAACATGGATGAAGAAAATCTTGTGAATATGGGTCTGAAGGATAAACCATTCTTCAAAGAATCAATCCCGATGCTAGAATCAATGAAAAAGCCATTTTATGCACATTTAATGACACTGACTAATCACTATCCATTTAATTTAGATGAAAAAGATGCGACGATTGCTAAGGCAACAACTGGTGACAAAACAGTAGATAACTACTTCCAAACAGCAAGATATCTAGATGAGTCATTAGAGCAATTCTTTAAAGACTTGAAAAAATCAGGTATGTATAAAGACTCTGTTATTTTATTATATGGTGATCACAACGGTATTTCTGAAAACCATAACCGTGCAATGAGTGAAATTCAAGGGAAAGAAATTACACCTTATCAAAATGCACAAAACCAGCGTGTACCACTCATGATTCGTATTCCTGGCAAACAGGGCGGCGTGAACCATACGTATGGTGGTGAAGTAGACGTGATGCCTACGCTTCTTCACTTACAAGGTATTGATTCAAATGAGTATGTGAATTTTGGAACAGATCTATTCTCTAAGAAGCATGATCAAACTGTTGCATTCCGTAACGGAAACTATGTGACACCAAAATATACACTCGTAGATAACACTGTCTACGATACAAAAACAGGTAAAGTTGTGAAACAAAATAAAAAGACAGAGGCGATTAAAGCCCGTGTCGATAATCAGTTAAGCCTTTCAGATAAAGTGCTTTATAGGGATCTTCTTCGATTCCATAAGCTGTCTGACTTTAAACCAGTGAATCCATCTGATTATTTCTATGGTAAATCAAAAGAAAAAGAAGCGGATTCTTCTGCTAAGTAACTGAGTTTTGGGCAAGCACAGAAGGGTGCTTGCCTTTTTCTCTCTCACCGCTTGATTTGTTGGCAAAATATGTTTATATTTAGGGTGATACAAGCGTGATGCTGGCGTGCAGCTGGCGGAACTCATTTCGTCCTAGGGGATTTCAGGAGGAGCTTATGACAACAAATACAAAAACACAAAAAAAGAAATCAGAATTATGGGGCTGGATCAAAGCCATCTTAATCGCATTCATTGCTGTTTTTATCATTCGTAACTTTTTATTCGCCCCTTACATTGTCAAAGGGTCTTCCATGTACCCGACATTGCATGATACAGAGCGGGTTTTTGTGAATAAAACGGTTGATTACTTCGGCGATTACAAACGGGGACAGATCATTGTTCTTGATGGGGAAGACCGCAGCACTCATTATGTAAAACGATTAATTGGTTTACCCGGTGATAAAATTGAAATGAAAAATGACCAGCTGTATGTCAATGGTCAAAAAGTGGCGGAGCCTTACTTAGCGTCAAAGAAAAAGAAAGCAGCCGCAGATGGGACCTTGCTGACACCTGATTTTGGTCCTCTTACCGTTCCAAAAGGAAAGTATTTTGTCATGGGTGACAATCGTCAAAACTCAATGGACAGCCGCAATGGCTTAGGTCTTTTTACAAAAAGTGATATTCAAGGAACCACTTCATTTGTGTTTTACCCTTTCCAAGACATTCGACTTCTCAATGATTAATGACTCATAAAAAAAAGCACACAGAGGTGTGCTTTTTCTATTTCATTCAGCATGGCTTTTTGTGATCGCCTGTTCAAGATCTGCAAGGATGTCTTCAATCGCTTCTGTTCCAACAGATAAACGAATGAGTTCTGGTGTGACGCCTGTCGCTTTTTGTTCTGCTTCACTTAATTGTTGATGCGTTGTGCTGGCAGGATGAATAATCAGTGATTTGGAATCGCCCACATTTGCAAGGTGGGAGAAAAGCTTAACGGAATCAATGAGCTTTTTACCAGCTACTCGTCCACCTTTAATACCGAATGTGAGAATGGCGCCTTGTCCTTTTGGCAAATACGTTTGAGCAAGCTCATAAGATTCATGGCTTTCAAGACCTGGGTAGCTTACCCAATCTACAAGAGGGTGATCTTGTAAAAATTGCGCTGTTTTTAATGCATTTTCACTATGACGCTCGAGACGCAGATGCAAAGTTTCTAGGCCTTGCAGAAGTAAGAATGAGTTGAATGGTGATAGGGCTGCTCCTAAATCCCGTAAGAGCTGTACACGTGCTTTTGTGATATAAGCCGCTTCTCCAATCGCTTCGGTATACGTCAGGCCGTGGTAACTTGGATCTGGTTCAGTCAGCCCTTTGAACTTATCACTGTCAGCCCAAGGAAACTGGCCGCTATCGACAATGACACCGCCGATTGATGTACCATGACCGCCAATGAATTTCGTAGCGGAATGGACGACAATGTCTGCACCAAACTCGATCGGTCTTAATAAATAGGGGCTTGCGAGCGTATTGTCCACAATAAGCGGAATATGGTGCTTGTGTGCAATGGCTGAGACGGCTTCAATATGTAGAATGTCGCCTTTAGGATTCCCAATGCTTTCTGCATACACTGCCTTCGTTTTGTCTGTAATCGCTGCTTCGAGTTCTTCCAAGTTGGATGAATCAACAAATTTCACTGTAATGCCGAGCTTTTTGAGTGTATGGGCAAATAAATTGTACGTGCCTCCATAAAGGCTGCTGGAGGATACAATTTCGTCACCAGCTCCTGCAATGTTTAAAATAGAATAAGTTGTCGCTGCTTGTCCAGAAGAGACAGCAAGTGCACCAATGCCGCCCTCAAGCTCAGCGATCCGTTTTTCAAAGACGTCATTTGTAGGGTTCATAATGCGAGAATAAATATTTCCGGGTTCCTGCAGTCCAAATAAATTCGCCGCATGCTCACTATCTCTAAAACCGAAAGAGCTTGTTTGGTAAATAGGCACGGCTCTTGAATAGGTTGCTGAATCAAGCTCCTGACCTGCGTGAATGGCTTTTGTTTCTAAACGGAATGGACGTTCTTCTGACATGTGTGTATCCTCCTTTTGTTAGATAAAACCAACTACTTTGATAAGAAATATTTAATAAGACTATAAATCTTGTTTCATGCCTGGTCAATCATTTTTTAGATAAATCTGAAAAAATAATCAATAAAGTTGATGAACTTTTTTATTTCAATTGGAAGGGTGTATATGTTGGTGAAAAGAGAGATTGTTTCATTAGAGAGTGCGGATCAGTTTTTTTAGAAAGCAGCAAATCATTCAAGTGTTGTTTGAAAAGATCATGCTCGCCATCGTTTTAGATGAATTCTATAAGCGATTAATCTAATTTGAAGCACAAAGAATGCCAGCTGGTGGAATCATGGGGAAAGCCTATGCTGTAGGTTGCTTTTTCATAGAAAGGAGCGTGTCATATGTTGGATGTTACTCAAGAAGGCAAGGGCTTTTTTCCCAATGATCTCTCTTGTATATACATATTTTAAGTGACAAGAGAAGAAGGAAAATATACTCACTTTTTTGTCGGAATTATCAGTAAATATTTCATAAATGGAGTTATAACGACATATAATCAGGACTTTTATATCTGATATATCGGGGGAATTCTTTCTATCTCACAAAAAAGAAAGAATATATAAAGGAGATGATAAAAATGGCCTATTTCAAAAAAAGAAGAAAAAAGATGGTTTAATTGCCATTATCTGGGTTTTGTGGTTCTTATGGAGTGAAAAAACCTAGTTAATAAGAGAGGTGTTATACACTTAAAAGTGAATAATTGAATAAAAAGTCACATTTTACCCAAAAGTATGTTCGGTCAAAAATGGGATCTTCTGTTGATGTTTGGAGAGTGACGCCTATGATACGATCATCATAAGCTGGGAGGTGAAAAGTATGACTTATGCAGCGCCGCAAGTTGACTATTCCACTATGGAACCTGCTATTATGGACCAAGCTTGGTTCTTAGTATTTGTTGCTGTCCTTCTTGGACTGGGAGCAACAGTTGTTCTAGGAGCAGCAGTTTGGTGTTTAGCAAACGGCAAGGGTAGCTTTACAGGAGCCGTTCAGTGGGAAAGTGGCTTAAAAGTCCAAATTGAATGTAAGTAGCTATACTTAGGATTCATCTTTTTACTTCTATGAAATGACACCAGGGCTAAACCGTCTGTGGCGGGCGGTTTAGCCTGATCTGTTTTTAAAGAATATGCAGACACTTGGAGGTTATATGTTTACGATCGAGAATTTAACTAAGACGTATAAAAATAACGTGACTGCTGTCAATGATTTTCATCTACAGATCGACCCTCATCAAATCGTTGCTGTTGCTGGACCGAATGGTTCCGGTAAAACAACGATGATTAACTGTATACTCGGCATCATTAAGCATACAGAAGGAACGATTCTCTTGCAGGACGTCACAAATGACGAACCATCCTTTAAAAAACAAGTAGCCTATGTTCCAGATGATCTGCTACTCCCTGAAGCATTGACTGGTGCTGAATATTTAGATTTTGTTTCTTCTATGTATGAATGTAAAACAATTCATAGAAGAAATCAACTAATTGAACTGTTTGATATGGACTCGGCTTTATCAAGACCGATCGAAACCTATTCACATGGTATGAAAAAAAAGACACAGCTGATTGCCGCCTTTATGCTTGATAGTCAATTGGTGATCATGGATGAGCCCTTTAGAGGACTTGATATTGAAGCGGTTATAAACACAAAGAAACTGATGAAGCGTTATGCCGAGCACCATGGTGCGATCTTGCTTTCAACGCATGATATGCTTTCAGCGGAAGAGCTGTGCCACAAAATCGCCATTATTTCTAAGGGAAATAAAATGGATGAAGGAACGGTCTCAGCCTTAAAGGAGAAGTATCAATCAAGCACATTGGAACAGGTGTTTCTGAAAGCTTCAATGTTAAGTGATAGGGGTGCACATTTTGATGAAATCATTAATCATTTCTAGAATGATGCTTAAAATGTGGCAGCAGGAGATGTATAAGCTCTTTGATACTCAGACGAAGCGGATCATTGTGATCTTATTCTTTTTGTTTGCCGTCACAATGGGCGCCATCATCGGATACAGTTTTACAGGTGTCTTTATGAAGGCTTTCTTAAATGGAGATGAACGTTCACTTGGATTACTCGTTGTGTCAATGGCGATCAATGCATCCATATTTACAAGCTTGTTATTCATTTTGATCAAGGTCAGAACGCCTGAGCAAGACCGTTTTTCTATGCAGCTCAGCTGGTTCCCGCTTTCTACCTTTCAGAAAAGCCTTGGATACTTTATTCCGATGGTGACAGTGGTGGCAGGACTTGTGTTATTTTTTATCGGTATCCTGCTTTTACCTAACTTTATTGCCCAGGGAATAGGTATTTTCTTTATCTTTACGTTCTTTTTAATGGTGATTTTGCAATCGCTTTTTGTCTTAATGCTTCTGCAACTCATTTATAATATTACCTATTTGGTCGTTCTGAAATTAAAATTACCGTTACAAAAATTTGCAGCGATCTTTGTTTTATTAGCACTGGTTGTGGCGTATGGAATGACGCATTTTGATATCAGTCAAATTCAGCAATCATATATACAGTTTGATTATCATTTGATGTATTTTACAGCACCGTTTTTCTTAGCGGCTCAAGGAATGTCTCCTGAAGGGGTGAATTATGCAATCTTGATCCTGTTCATCCTTTTATCGGCGGGCGGCGCATTTCTTTCTCTTGCGATGATGCCAATTATGGCAGAGAAAAAAGCGTTAACCTTTTTAAACAAACTGCCGTTCTCTTCTTCAAAAAAATGGTCACTTATTGTAAAGGAAATGAAATCACAGGTGCGAAATGAAGAAAACATTTTAAACTTTCTCATTCTCCTCATTGTGATCTTATTCGTCCGTTATCAGTTTGGATTCCGCTTTGAAGAAGAAGCGTTTTTTGTTCTCTGCGCTCTTGCTGGATTAACCGCCTTCAATTCATTTGGCAATGATAAACGAATGCTGGGGATGTACAAAACATTTGGCCTAAGATCGTGGGAAGTGGCTCTGTATAAGTTTATCGGGCTTTTGCTTGTTGGTATACTGCAAATTGCGTTATTCATGCTGACAACGCTGACGCTTCCTGATCAGATTTGGAACGTATTGATTGGGGCTGCTGTTTTATGCAATGCCACTGCGCTTTTTTATGTGGTAGGTATTTTACTTCCGCTTGACCGAAACAATCCCTACACAGGTATTTTTTCATTTGGAGCACTTATTTTACTCATGATTCCGATTGTTTTTATTGGAAACTATATCATAGGGGAGTCGAGTCAAACACTTCAGTGGCTGCTTGTAGCTGCATTTGAAGGTCTGCTCATCTTTGCCATATACAAAGGTTTTTCATGGAGGTATTCACATGATTCAACTTCTTAACAATAAGCTAAAGATTGAGCGGGTACCGGCACTCGCGCCGTATGTGACCTTACAAAAGAGGCATCTCACTGATACGCAGTATGGAAGCACACTCCCGATTAATGAAAGTGCCTATCATATGTTAACGAAAGTAGATGGCAAAAGGACAGAAGCAAGTATTACCGCAGAGCTCGCCGATTTGTTTCAGGTCGATGAATCTGTGATTTCTCGTGACTTTTATCAACTGATAATGGGGTTAAATCAGCATCACTTGCTGTCTATTCATTATCAATCACCATATCGGATTGTGACAGCCTGTTGTCAATTTTTCAAACAGTATCAAGTGAAAATGAAGGAACGATTTGATTGCACTGGTCACTCGTTCCTGCACATTTTGGGGACGGCTTTGCTCATGGTGACGCGTAAAATCATCTTTTTCTGGATGCTTTTTATGGTCATGGCAGGGATCGCTTTTTTATTCATTCCTGACCAGTCGATTGCAGCCATTGCGATTTATTTTACTATTATTTATTTTGGATTAATTACCGGGACCGCCTTACATGAGGCAGCACACGGCTATGCGCATCGGAAATTTGCGGGACGGGATGGTCCTCAAGGCTTTTTTGCGAGTGATATGATGTCTGTGAAATTTGTGAGACCTGTATTAGATCCGTTTCAGAAAAAGCAAGTATGGATTACTCTGCTTGGGCCGCTTGTCCCGGGTGTGATCGGGGCAGCAGGGATCATTGTGACCGTATTATTTCTGAAAGAAAATCCAATTTCGACAGGTTTCTTTATTTTTTCAATCACGTATTTTATTCAATTACTCTATCTTCTTCCATTTATGGGGGATGGTAAATCCATTATGAAGCAGCTATTGCTTGGGGGAATGGGAGGACAACGATCATGAACGTACAGGCGATGAAACAAGGCGCTATTGTTGGTGGCTTTCTAGGATTTTTAGGCTTTCCGATGCTGACAATTGGTGTATTGTTCTATCATTTATTTCAATCAAAAACGAATGATGCCTTATTATTTAACAGTCTCGCTTTTGAGATGGAAGGTTCATCCGCATTTACTTTTCAGATCAAGCCAAACTTTTTTATTTATATGATTGTGATTTTTGCCGCGAGTTTTCTCATTGTGGCTTTCTTATCAGCAATGAAGCAGAAAAAAGCAAAAGATTAGGAGAATCCTCCTAATCTTTTTTTGTATAATCAACCAAATTTTAGTATAATAGAAAAAACATCAAAGGGGATCTCAATGTTAAAAAAATGGAGTGTTCTTATATTCACTGTTTTTCTATTAGCAGGATGCGGCGAGAAGGCCGAAGAAACCACGACAACCGAGAAGACGGTATCTACAATAAACACGGAATCTGCTACTAAGAAGCAAGTAACCATCGAACAAATGAAACTGACAAAAAAAGAAAAAAACTTACTAGAAGCATCAACCCCTAATGAAATGGTGGCTTTGACACTAAAAGGATTAACGAAGAAGGATAAGAGTATTACGTTTATCGGGAGTCATTACAAAAATGGTCGATTAGCTAATCAGGAAGCATCATCTGCCACCTTTACTTTACATCAGAATGGAACCGACCAAACGATGAATGTGCTCTTGCAATTAAAGCATGAGAAAGATACATATGAATCACAATTTAGTATTTGGTCAGACAAAAAGAATGAGGGAATGGCGAAAGCGACATCAAGCTTCCCGTTCAAAGTAAGTGACTATGTTTTTTCTGCACAATCTGAAACTGTCAAAGTCTCTTCTGGAGGAAAGGCATTGATTGCATATACAGCAGCAATGGGGAAAGACGGGAATTCACCTATGCTTGAAGTGATTGAGAAGAATCCAAAGCAAGCGCTGAAGAATAAGTCACAAGCATACTTATTTTATATCCAGCTAGATAAATAACTATCGTAATATATACGGAGAATATGAAGTTTTTTGACGAAAAATCTTCATATTCTCTTGACGAATTGTTAAGAAAGTTGTAACATAATAAAAGTCAACGCGATGACGTTGCTTTTTAAAAATTGATGCGGGTGTAGTTTAGTGGTAAAACCTCAGCCTTCCAAGCTGATGTCGTGAGTTCGATTCTCATCACCCGCTCCAATACATAATTTTGTTTATAACGCAGTATTTCGTTTCATAGATAAACGAAGTGTTGCGTTTTTTATTATGTCAGTATAATGTGAAAAAGCACTGTCAAGCTACAGTGCTTTTTCAATAAGTTCATATTTACTTTCTCCACCATGTATTTGTACAAACATCTTCGTCAAGGATTGGATTAGAGCTTCACTCTTTTCCCGGGAAATAGATGGCGGAAAGAGGATGATTTGCAGAATGTTTTTTGTGTCTTGAGAAATTTGTGCTTTACTTGCATGAGAAAATAATCCCTTAAGTCCCGCGTCGTCCTGCCATTCAATGTGGCCAGTCTCATGTTTTGCTAGTGAAAGCGGCTCTTCTATGCGATCAGCATCGAATGTCAGGATGGGCAAGAAATATTTTAAAGAGAAAAATATCGACAAATCCTGTACGGAATTGGTCGAGTCAATAAATTGTTCCTTTTGGATATCAGCAAGAATTGGCAGGAAAGGAACGTCTTTTAAAAGATCCGTCCATTCTTTGATTGCTGGTACTTCTTCTAAGACTTTATCTTCGTATTCAAAGAATAAAGATTCTTGAAACAGGCGTAGTCGGCCTTTTAACATTTGAGGGGATGTATCAACTTCAATATGCGAATATTCAATCTGTCCAACATGGATAGACGGGTTTTCAGGATGAGAAATTTCCATATGTATCTTCACAGTGACTCACTCCAATCGATCATGATACACTCGTATTATACTGAAAACAACAGAAGAAACAAAGAAAGGAGGTTTGCAAGGTGATTCATGTTGGAGAATTAAAAGAAGAATTGATTCAATATGCGAAAGAAATTGGTGTCGATAAAATCCGATTTGCAAGTGCTGATACATTTGATTCATTAAAGGACCGCCTCATCTTACATGAATCGTTAGGGTATTTGTCAGGCTTTGAAGAGCCTGACATCGAAAAACGAACAAACCCTTCTTTGCTGCTTCCGAAGGCCAAATCAATTGTTGCGATAGCGCTCGCGTATCCTTCCAAAATGAAAGAAGCTCCTCGAAGTACAAGAGATGCAAGAAGAGGGATCTTTTGCCGGGCTTCTTGGGGGACGGACTATCATGTTGTGCTGAAAAAAAAGCTCGATATGCTCGAAGAATTCTTGCGAAGCAAACATGTCGATATACGAACAAAATCAATGGTGGACACAGGGGAACTGTCTGATCGTGCAGTAGCGGAACGCGCTGGCATAGGTTTTAGTGCAAAGAACTGTATGATTATCACGCCAGAGTTTGGATCTTATGTGTATTTGGCTGAAATGATCACAAATGTCCCATTTGAACCGGATGAAAAAATTGAAGACCAGTGCGGAACGTGCAATAAATGTGTAGATTCGTGCCCAACTGGTGCACTTGTGAATCCAGGACAGCTGAATTCTCAACGATGTATTTCATTTTTAACGCAGACAAAAGGATTTTTGCCTGACGAATTTCGTTCGAAAATAGGAAATCGATTGTATGGGTGTGATACGTGCCAAATCGTCTGCCCGATCAATAAAGGAAAAGACTTTCATTTGCATCCTGAAATGGAGCCGGACCCTGAAATTGCGAAGCCGCTCTTAAAGCCGCTTCTTACGATCAGTAATCGTGAGTTTAAGGAAAAATACGGTCATGTTTCAGGGTCATGGCGGGGGAAAAAGCCGATTCAGCGAAATGCGATTTTGGCACTTGCTCACTTTAAAGATACATCTGCCTTACCCGTGTTGATTGATTTGATGCACAAGGATCCACGGCCTGTTATTCGAGGCACGGCTGCTTGGGCAATAGGGAAAATTGGCGACGAGCAGCTGCTCCCAGAGTTGGAAAAAGCCCTTGAGCGGGAAAGTGATGAGGAAGCGAAACAAGAAATTGTCAAAGGGATTGAGTTTTTACAGACACCTTTAAATACTAAATAACATCCCTATGAACATAGAATGAACCAAACAGAGATTTTAAAAAAAGTTTGGTGGTGTCTGTGTGAAACAATTATTAGAGCAAACATTAGAAGACAGGCTTGGTTATTTATTAAATGGGAGTGCAATTAAACAGCCGCAGCTCATGTCTGATGTGGAAGCAGTTGAACGGAAAAAAGAGCTTTTTGCTAGAAGACAGGTGGAGATTGTCAAGGCGAAAGCCAAAGCAAAACTTCTTGATTCATCGATTCAGGATGACGGGGCTCAGCATGTGCAGTATCTCGCTCATCTCACTTATGTATGCAAGGATGCAGACGACTCTTTTTATTTAGAGGAGCAGGTAGAAAAAAGAGAAGCGTTCCTTTACAACGACATGCTTGTCAAAGATCGGATGATGCTAGAAAAACGGCAAATGGAAGAGCAGGTGGATGAGCGCTTTCAGACCGAAGAACAGTTTGGGAGAGCCTTTCACTATGACCGGCGGGCAGCTGTGCAATATGCGGAGACGTACTGGAATAAACGAAATCCCGCCTATAAAAATTTTGAAGATAACTGCACAAATTTTATTTCACAATGCTTGAAAGCAGGGAATGCACCAACGAGAGGGTATCCGAACCGCGGATCTGGCTGGTGGGTGCGTCCTCATACGTGGAGCTATAGCTGGACGGTGGCTCATTCGATGAAAAATTATTTAGCGAATTCGAAAGCGGGTTTAAGAGCAAAGAAACTCAAAGAAGCGCAGGAGCTTCAAATTGGTGATGTCATTTGCTACGATTTTGAGGGAGATGGCAGGTATAATCATACAACCATTGTCGTCGATCATGATAAAGGCGGAATGCCTCTTGTGAATGCACAGACATATGACAGCCGTATGCGTTATTGGTCGTATGAGGATTCGACCGCCTATACACCTGCTATTCGTTATACGTTTTTTCACATTTTGGACGATGCCGCGAAGGATAGTTAATGGTATAATGTTGAGCGGAAAAGAAAATTAGAGGTGAACTTTTTTGGGACTTCATGTCGTTTTATATCAACCAGAGATTCCAGCTAATACTGGAAATATTGCGCGTACATGTGCAGCAACAAATACAACTCTTCATCTGATTCGTCCGCTTGGTTTTTCGACAGATGACAAAATGCTGAAGCGTGCAGGACTCGATTATTGGAAATATGCCAATGTGGTCTATCATGACTCGCTTGATGAATTGTTTGAGGCTCATCCGAAGGGACAATTCTTCTATATCACAAAATTTGGCCAAAAGCCGCATACGACATTTGATTACTCTCAGTTAGATGAAGACTACTTCTTCGTTTTTGGCAGAGAGACAAGTGGATTGCCGAAAGATTTGATCGAACAGAATATGGACCGCTGCCTTCGTTTACCGATGACAGAGCATGTTCGTTCTCTGAATCTATCGAATACGGCAGCAATTCTTGTGTATGAGGCACTTCGCCAGCAGCAATACCGAGATCTGATTTAAGGTCATAATGAAAGCCGGGATACCTATCTCGGCTTTTTTTATATGAGATAAGAAATATAAAGAAGGAAAATACGACTTTTTTATATTTTTTTACATGTAAAAAATAGGTAGTATGATAGATTGTAATCGCGTTTTCAAAAAATAATGAATCCATTAAATGAGATGAAAAAGCTACTGATCACTAGTGCCATTAGCTCTGCTATTTTAATGGGGACGATTCCAGTCAGTATCCCAGGTCTCTCTCAGACGCAGGAAATAGAAGCAGTGCAATTATCGAAAGGTATCGGCGGGCGTACTTATATCAATAGCAATGGATCAATATTGGTCACAAAGATTCAACTCCCTCCCGCAATGAGTGTGTCAAATGGGACAGCTTATATTTATTCTGGATTCACAGGTTCAAAAGAAGCAGACATCGGTCTTCAATACAGTCCAACCTATAATGTGTGGAAACCTACGATGAAAGTAGGAACAAATAATCAAGAGACATATATCGAAGGAAAAAATGATTTTACGTATACAAAAGGATTTAAGCCTGGAAGTACTGTGCAAATGACCATTTATAAAAACTTGAATGGACATACAAGAGCGACGTTCTGGGGGACAAATAATGTTGGTTATACCGGGCGTATCATCACAGAAATTCAAAACTCAAACATTGGCTCTGTGACTAAGTGGAAATTACTGTCGACAGTAGCAGTGACTGACGATATCTACCGGAAAGATATTCGGGCAAACTTCTCTACTCGTTTTACTGACATCACATTAGACAGTCGTGCCGTCACACCTGTGATTGATACGCAAGACTTTACGTCCATTCATGTATCAGGGAATACAGTGAATATGCAGGTGCTAAAAACAACGTATTAAATGAAAAAAGGATGTTCCGCTAATGGAACATCCTTTTTTTCATTTACCAGGCTTGCCTTCGTAGCCAGCTGTGAAAATGGATACTAAAAACGTAATGATGACGCCCATCATAATGACCGTTCTCATATAAGCTTCCCCCTTATCCCTTTGTTTCTATCGCTGCCTGTTTCATATGGTGTGAAGTTCGCCTTGAAAAGCAAGAGAAGAAGAGCATTTTTCTCCTGTTTTTCCTTTATTATGAAGGGTCTTGCGGATGGTTGTCAATTCAGTTTGCCAATTCGTCATTTTGAAGAACGAAAGCATGTAATAGGACGCCTCCGCATAGATTGTAAAACAGTATCTGATTACTTGCTTCAATCTTGAAAGAGGAGGTTCATATGGATATTTTAAAGAAAATCGAACAGCACAGAGAAGAAGAGCAGCGTCTCAAATGGGAAGGCACATTCAGCGATTATTTAGACATTATAAAGGAAAATCCACTTGTCGCTCAATCTGCTCATTCTCGCGTTTATCATATGATTAAAGACAGCGGGATTGAAGAGGAGAATGGGGTCAGAACGTACAAATTTTTTGATCAGGAACTTTTTGGGTTAGAGGAATCATTGGAAAGATTAGTAGAGGAATATTTTCACCCTGCTGCCAAGCGGCTCGATGTGAGGAAGCGTATTTTGTTATTGATGGGACCAGTAAGCGGCGGGAAATCTACGCTTGTTACTAGGCTGAAAAGAGGACTAGAAGAATATTCACTGACAGATCATGGCGCAGTCTATGCGATCAAAGGCTGCCCGATGCATGAAGACCCGCTTCATCTTATTCCGCAAAATCTGCGGGAGGATTTCTATAGAGAATATGGCATTCGTGTGCAGGGGAATTTGTCCCCTCTGAATATGATGAGGCTAGAAGAGGAATATGGCGGACGAATTGAGGATGTAAGGGTTGAACGGATCTTTTTCTCAGAGGATAAACGAACTGGTATTGGTACCTTTAGTCCATCTGATCCGAAATCTCAGGACATTGCTGATTTAACAGGAAGCATCGATTTTTCAACCATTGCTGAATTTGGATCAGAGTCAGATCCAAGGGCCTACCGCTTTGATGGAGAACTCAATAAAGCAAACCGAGGGATGATGGAGTTTCAGGAGATGTTAAAGTGTGATGAGAAATTTCTATGGCATCTCCTGTCATTAACGCAGGAAGGAAATTTTAAAGCAGGCCGTTTTGCCTTGATTAGTGCAGATGAATTGATTGTCGCTCATACGAATGAAACCGAGTACCGGTCGTTTATTTCAAATAAAAAGAACGAGGCCTTGCACTCAAGAATTATTGTGATGCCGATTCCTTATAACTTGAAGGTGACAGAGGAGGAACGCATTTATCATAAAATGATTTCAGAAAGTGATGTTTCTGATGTGCATATTGCCCCGCATACGCTGAAGGTGGCAGCGATGTTCTCCATTTTGACAAGACTCAAAGAGCCGAAGCGTTCTGATATTGATTTGGTGAAAAAAATGCGTCTGTATGACGGAGAGAGTGTCGAAGGCTTCCAATCTGCTGATATTGATGAGATGAAAAAGGAATTTCATGATGAAGGGATGAGCGGAATTGATCCGCGGTATGTGATTAACCGAATTTCCTCCACTATTATTCGAAAGAATATGGAATCGATCAATGCGCTGGATGTCCTTCGTTCGTTAAAAGAAGGACTCGATCAGCATCCGTCTATCTCCAGCGAGGACCGGGAGCGCTATTTGAATTTTATTTCTGTCGCGCGAAAAGAGTACGACGATATTGCGAAGAAGGAAGTTCAAAAGGCATTTGTGTATTCCTATGAGGAGTCTGCGAAAACACTGATGGATAATTACTTAGATAATGTCGAGGCGTACTGTAATAAAAACAAGCTGCGTGATCCGTTAACTGGTGAAGAAATGAATCCTGATGAAAAGCTTATGCGTTCAATTGAGGAGCAGATCGGTATTTCTGAAAACGCCAAAAAGGCATTCAGAGAAGAAATTCTGATTCGTATTTCGGCTTATGCGAGAAAGGGCAAACGCTTTGATTATAATTCTCATGAGAGATTGCGAGAGGCGATTCAGAAGAAGCTGTTTGCTGATCTAAAAGATGTGGTGAAAATTACGACGTCAACGAAGACACCGGATGAACAGCAGCTGAAGAAGGTCAATGAAGTAGTGGCTAGATTGATTGATGAACATGGCTATAATTCAACAAGTGCAAATGAACTTTTAAAATATGTAGGCAGTCTTCTCAATCGTTAATAAATGAAGGAGGCATTATTGGCGCACCTGCACCGGTAATGTCTTTTTTAGAAATGATCGTCAACTTGGGTGACGAGCAGCATAGGATAAAGGAATCGGTAGTTAGAAGAATTGTGCAAACAGGTGAGGAGGGGGATGGATGTCCCGGCAAGAAAAAAGTCAGTTTATTGTATCTCAGGAAGACTGGTCCCTCCATCGAAAAGGCTATGACGACCAGCAGCGTCATCAGAAAAAAGTCAAAGAAGCGATTAAAAATAATTTGCCGGATCTTGTCACAGAAGAAAGCATCATCATGTCTAATGGAAAAGATGTTGTCAAAATTCCGATTCGTTCGTTAGATGAATATAAAATTCGGTATAATTACGACAAAAATAAGCATGTGGGTCAAGGCGATGGAGACAGCGAGGTTGGAGATATTGTCGCGCGCGATGGATCAGACAGTAAGCAAGGGCAAGGAAAGGGGCAGGGCGCTGGAGATCAGGCTGGTGAGGATTATTACGAAGCAGAGGTCTCATTAATCGATCTTGAGGAAGCGCTGTTTCGGGAGCTAAAGCTGCCAAACCTTAAACAAAAGGAGCTTGACGACATCATTGTCGAGCAAATTGAGTTTAACGATATTCGCAAAACCGGGTTAACAGGGAATATTCATAAAAAACGAACGATGCTGTCGGCATTTAAACGAAATGCGATGACAGGCAGTCCTTCCTTTTATCCAATCTACCCAGAGGATATCAAATATAAGACGTGGAATGAAGTGACCAAACCAGAGTCGAAAGCCGTCGTTTTGGCGATGATGGATACGAGCGGAAGTATGGGGCTTTGGGAAAAATATATGGCGAGAAGTTTTTTCTTTTGGATGACACGTTTCTTACGGACAAAGTATGAGACGGTCGATATTGAATTTATTGCCCACCATACGGAGGCGAAGGTTGTAGATGAAGAGCATTTCTTCTCGCGGGGCGAGAGCGGAGGGACCATTTGCTCTTCTGTCTATCGAAAGGCACTAGAGCTCATAGACGAACGATACCCGCCGTCGCAATATAATATTTATCCTTTTCATTTTTCTGATGGAGACAATTTGACCTCAGACAATGCACGGTGCGTGAAGCTTGTTTCTGAAATTATGAAAAAAGCCAACTTATTCTGTTATGGTGAAGTGAATCAATACAACCGGCATTCTACATTAATGTCAGCATATAAGCATATACAGGATGAGAAATTTAAGCATTATATTTTGAAGCAAAAATCAGATGTTTTTCTCGCACTAAAAAAATTTTTTCAGCAGGAAGAAGTTCTTTCGTAAATAGCACATTTGAAAAAACCTTTCAGCATAAGGGCTGAAGGGTTTTTTGTATGGAGAAGGAAGGGATCACCAGAAAAAAAGTAAAACTTTCTCTTTGACATTTCAATTTTCATTTATTAATATTTAATCTTGTTAAATATAAGTTTTTCAAAAAAGATGCCGATCGTCTTTTCTTCTTTTTCTACTCTTTGCTCATGAGTGAACAATAAGTATAAATGGGCTGCACACCATTTTTCAGGCGGAGTAGATGAAGGAGAAATAACAGCTTTATGAGCTTGTTTCATATTCTGTCAGATGATGGGCATTCTAAGTTTGCTAAAGCAGATGACACTATATTTTTATACATGAAAGGAGAAACAAAACATGAACAGAGGGCGTTT
Source organism: Bacillus sp. FSL R5-0431 (assembly GCF_038002985.1). Classification (NCBI taxonomy): domain Bacteria; kingdom Bacillati; phylum Bacillota; class Bacilli; order Caryophanales; family Bacillaceae; genus Bacillus; species Bacillus sp. FSL R5-0431. The sequence goes on from NZ_JBBOOG010000001.1 coordinate 896,868, forward strand.
ATTGCTAACGAACATTATTGGCCTTATTGTGATTCTTGCCATTATTGCCGGAGGTGCTTATTACTACTACGAAAGCACAAATTTTGTCAAAACTGACGAGGCGAAAGTGACAGGTGACATGTATCAAATCACAGCACCAGCAGCTGGACAAATCAAAGGCTGGGATATCAATGAAGGTGACGAAGTGCAAAAAGACAGCACAGTTGCAAAAGTTGAAGGAGAAACAAAAACAAACATTAAATCAGTGGCTGATGGCACATTAGTCAAAAAAGAAGTACAAAACAATCAACAAGTGCAGCCTGGTACAGTTCTTGGTGAAACCATTGATTTAAGCAAGCTTTACATCACAGCGAATATCAAAGAAACAGATATTAAAAGTATTGAAAAAGGCGACAAAGTCGACATCGTGGTAGATGGTGATCCTGATACAACATTTGAAGGAACAGTTGAACAAATTGGTTATGCGACAAACTCAACATTCAATATGCTGCCAGCAACAAATTCAAGTGGTAACTATACAAAAGTCACACAAAAAGTAGCAGTGAAAATTTCAATTAAAAATCCATCAGACAAAGTACTTCCTGGTATGAATGCTTCTGTCAAAATTTCATCTTAATGATGTTTGATATCAAAAAATGAAAGGAGGTTGTCTGAGATGGCAAATCAACCTGCAGCAACAAAACAGGGAGCAGGCTCCTTGTCTTTACTGATCATTTTAATGGCCGGCTTGTTCGTAGCGATTTTGAACCAAACGCTTCTGAACGTAGCCATGCCCCATTTAATGACTGAATTTAATGTGAGTGCAACGACGATTCAGTGGCTTACAACAGGTTATATGCTTGTCAACGGTGTGCTGATTCCGTTATCTGCGTTTTTAATCACACGCTTTGGACAGCGCAGCTTATTTCTAGTCGCCATGATCTCGTTTACACTAGGGACCTTTATTTGCGGGATTGCGCCGAACTTTTCAACGATGCTCATCGGTCGTTTGATTCAGGCAATCGGCGGCGGTATCCTGCAGCCGCTCGTGATGACAACAATCCTTTTTATTTTCCCTCCGGAAAACAGAGGGAAAGGAATGGGGATTTTCGGTCTTGCGATGATGTTTGCTCCTGCGGTAGGACCAACATTATCTGGTTATATTATTGAACATTATTCTTGGCGTATTATGTTTTATGGACTTGTACCAATCGGAGCGATTGTCATTATCGCGGCTTTCTTTATGTTTAGAAATATTGTAGAGCCTAAAAAAATCAAGCTGGACAGCCTTGGTGCGATTCTTTCCATCGTTGGTTTTGCTTCGCTTCTATACGGAGTGAGTGAAGCGGGAAGTGATGGCTGGACAGATCCGATTGTCTTATCGACGATTATTGTTGGTGCGATTGCGATCATTCTCTTTATTTTCCAACAGCTGAAAGCTGATAATCCGATGCTTGATTTCCGCGTGTTTAAATACAGCATCTTCTCATTATCAAGTGTCATTAATATTATTATTACAGTTGCCTTATACACTGGGATGTTCTTACTTCCGATTTATCTGCAGAACCTCGTTGGGTTTACGGCATTGCAATCCGGGCTATTAATGCTTCCAGGGGCACTTGCGATGCTGATTATGTCCCCGATTTCAGGGATTTTGTTTGATAAATTTGGACCTCGTCCGCTTGCGATTGTGGGGATGCTCATTACCGTTGTCACCACATTCGAGTTTACAAGGCTGACCATTGATACATCGTATAGTCACATTGTGCTCATGTATGCAGTTCGTGCATTCGGTATGTCACTCTTGATGATGCCGGTGATGACAGCTGGGATGAACCAATTACCACAGCACTTAAACAGTCATGGTACAGCGATGTCTAATACATTAAGACAAATTAGCGGTTCGATCGGTACGAGTTTGATCACAACGATTTATACGAATCGGACAACATTCCATTATTCCAATATGGCGGATCAAACAAATACAGCGGACCCGTTCTTTATGAATTCATTCCAGGCGGCTGTGTCGAATGTGATGCATCATATGGGCATGACAGCTGAAGCTGCTCAAAAATATGTATCTACCCAGCTCTTTACGAAAGCACAGGTCGATTCAAACGTAATGGGCATCAATGATGCTTACATGTGGGTAACGTTATTCTGTGCCGCTGGTGTCATTCTCAGCTTGTTCCTGCGTGATGTACGTAAGGATAAAAAGCGAAAAGATCAGCAGCATAAAAAACAAGAAATGACACTGCTTCCAGCACCTAAGGAAGCAAACCAAGATGCAAGATAAGTGTGGAGGGACCGTACATGAAAATTTATGTCGTATACGATAGTGAAGGTGACCATACAAAAGCACTGGCAGAAGCAATTGCAGCAGGCGCAGGTGAAACAGAGCAGGCTGAAGTATTCGTCGATCACGTGAAAGATGCGGATATTCGCAAGCTGGATCAAATGGATGCGATCATTTGGGGCTGCCCTGGTCACTTTGGTACCATTAGTTCTGGGTTAAAGACATGGATTGACCGTCTTGGCTACCTATGGGCAGAGGGAAAACTGATCGATAAAGTCGGTGCCGTTTTCTGTACAACTGCTACAACGCACGGCGGTTTAGAAATGACGATGCATAATTTGATTACACCAATGTTCCATCAAGGGATGCTTGTCGTTGGCCTTCCTGGAAATGTGCCAGAGAATGCTTTATACGGCTCTTACTATGGAGCAGGTGTGACTTGTCCGATTGATTCTGATGAAGTGATTTCTACAGAAGGCATTGAACTCGGCAAAGCATTAGGAAGACGTGTAGCATCAGTCACTGCGTCATTTAAGCGATAAGGAGAGGGTTCTTTTGGCGACGATTATTGTAGCGTTAGTAGCTGCTGTTCTAGTCATTATCGGATTAGTAGCGTTCAATGTCAGACACGCTTCGGTCGAGAAGAAAGAGATCAAAGAAGATGTGCCCAATCAGCCTGACGTGCCGCACAGCGAGTCAGAAGTTGCGGCGAGACCTGTAGAGCCTGAAGAAGAAGAGGAAGCGTCAAAGCCTTCTCAAACGGATGAACGAGTGTCTGGCGATGATTTTTATAGACAGGCGCTTCAAAAGTTTAAGCAGCCAGAACCACCTGTCAAAGAAGAAGAACCAGAGACAAAAATGAATGATGATATGTATCGTTCTGCTTTACAGAAGCTAAAGCAGAAGGACAAATAAAAAAGAGAACCTCTCGCAGGTTCTCTTTTTTTTATGGCACAAAAAAACCGCCGGCAGAAGCCGGACGGTTTTCCTTCACTCTATAAAGTGCTAAAGAGCAGATGCTCTTAAATTACGCTTTGTTAACGTTAGCAGCTTGTGGTCCACGGTTACCTTCAACGATTTCGAAAGAAACTGCTTGACCTTCTTCTAAAGTTTTGAAGCCTTCGCCTTGGATAGCAGAGAAGTGAACGAATACATCGTCTTGACCTTCTACTTCGATGAATCCGAAACCTTTTTCAGAGTTGAACCATTTTACTTTACCTTCTAACATGAAATTTCCTCCTAAAGCGATCTTAACGCTTAAATTCACTATTCTTGCTCTTACACAAACTTCAAAGACGAAAACTCTTTCAAAACTTTCTTCTTAAAGATGATACGAACAAAAATAATTACCTTTACTTTACCAGTGTTTGCGGGAAAAAACAACTGTTATACGAAAACTTTTTTAAAAATAATTAGCGCTAACAAATTGAGGAAAAAGCCTATATTAATTGGCCTCTTTTTCTCTCTGAGAAGCTCACTTGATTTCGGCCAGACTGCTTCGCTTTATAGAGCTCCTGATCAGCCATAATCGGTAATTGTTTGATGTCTGCACTTGTTCCGGGGTAATAAGCACACCCAAGTGATACTGTGATATGAATGGACATGCCATTTTGTAAATAAATCGGCTGATCTGCTATTTTTCTCCGTAAGCGTTCTGCAATCTGCCATGTTTTTTCAACTGTACAATTTGGTAGAAGGACAGCAAATTCCTCACCGCCGATCCGGCCAATATAATCAGAGCTTCTTGTGTTTTTCATCAGCCTTTTTCCGATTTCTTTTAAAACCATATCTCCCTCATGATGTCCATATTGGTCATTGATGGATTTGAAGTAATCGATGTCTAAGTAAATAAGGGACATTTGATGGATAGGCTGCTTAAATTTCATAGAAAAAGCATCACTTAAGACCTCATCGAACTTCCGTTTATTTAAAACACCTGTTAAAAAGTCATAATGAGCTTGGAATTTATACAAATTTAACAGCTGATATGCTTTTGTTTGATGCTCAATGACGTAAAAGTTAAACAGTCCTGCAACATATGAGAACATCCAATAGGCAGAATGGACTTCAATAGAGGTCTCATGTGCAATCGTAATAAACAAAAAAGTTGCAATCACATTGCTGATCGTAATGGACAAAAGCATTTTCGCAACTTGATTCATATGGCGCTCAGCAATTAAAAAAGAGGCTGTTGCAATGATCATCATGGAAAAAATATTGATGAAAGAACCGACGTTGGCATCAATTAATAATCGACCAATAATCACAACACAGGCTGCAATGATGGTTTGGACGATGCCTCCATAAAAGGCCGTTAAAATAAGGGGGATATGTCTTAAATCGATGATGGCTGGACCTGCTTTGATAGAGAAGAACATTAAAAGGACACCGAGTAATCCAGAAAGAATGCCTTTGCATAGCTGTCTGAGCAGGGTATCTTCTTTCTTCAGAAAATTCTCTTTAAACACAAGCATAAATAAATAATGGAAAGTGACAAGAATTGTTAAATTAATAAAGAGGTCTCTTAGCAAAATAAAATCACCTTTTTAAAATTACTAAAATTTGTTGCAAAAGAAAAGGGGAAAAAGGATAATTAATAAAAATTTCACTTATGAGGGGATCGAAACACATGAGAGGAAAACGCTTCCCAGATGAAACGGACTGGCTTTCTTTTTTTGAAACGGAGCCTGATGAAAGGTTCGAGAGAGGTATGCCTATTGAATATCAAAACCTGACATTTCGATTTGAGAATCAAGACGAGCGCTTCGTTGTCACGATGTACCTTGGTAATCAAGAATTTACGTTAAAGGCTGTTCGAAAAAAAGACGCATCCGTTTTAGGCATATATGATTTTAAAACCGTGCAGCATGTAGAGATAAAAAAGGACCGGCCAAACGAGAAAGAGCTCTTAACCATAGTAGAAGCTTATGACGATTTTATCACAACAGTTGAAATCACCTTTTTACCTTTCTTCTCTGTGATGGTGAAAGAACATTTTTCAGGAGAATAAACAGGAGCCTCTATTTATGAAGGCTCCTGTTTTCTTATTTGTGCTCGATGTCATTGATTACTTGCTGGATTGATTCATCATCCATCACATTCATGACACTTTCATCAATATGGAGAGACTGTGCATAAGACTCTCTTGGCTGATGGTTTCTTGATGTCGATTGGTGCTGATTCGTATGATTTGGCTGTACAGCAGTGAATGCCTGCTTCATCATTTGTCCGATTTCCGCAGTTCCCTTTGATTCATTCTGTGCGTGTGACTCGTGACGAGATGAGTCATGGTGCTGATGGCTTTTTCCTTTCATCATTGAAGACATATTCATTTGCGTCATGCTTTTCAGCCTTCTTCGTAAAACCGGAGAAAATAATGCAATGATGGCTGTTGATACTGCGATCATTGCGCCAGTGCTCATGCCTTTTCTTTTCTTAAACAAACGAATCCCTCCATTTGATCATGATGATACTTCTTCATCATGTTTAGGATGACCAAAGCAGGCTGAATTATGAATTCATTTTATGAAATAGAAATGTGTGCATAAAAAGCCGGCTGGATGAAAAACCTATGAGCAAAAGGAGGGAATAATTGATGAATAAGAAATGGATGCTATCTTTACTACTCGTTCCAACATTGATCACCACTGGATGTGGCATGAACAACCAGGGAGATGAGCGAAGAGGAACAATGAAACGACAGTATGAAAATGTCACATATAAGAATGACAATATGAGACAGGACGAACCAAATGTTCAAACACCTCAGAAGGTCAAAGTGGCAGATAAAGCGTCAGAGCTTGTAGCCAACATGTCTGAAGTGAAAACAGCGAACGTGCTTGTCACAGGAAAAAATGCATTTGTTGCCGTTATGCTTGAAGGCGATAAAAGCGGTAATGTGACGGACGATCTGAAAAAGAAAATTTCAGACAAAGTCAAATCAACGGATCAACAAATCGACAACGTGTATGTATCTGCGAATCCAGACTTTATCGATCGTATGGAAGGATACGGAAAACGTATTAGAAGCGGAGAGCCAATTTCAGGATTTTTCGATGAATTTACTGAAACGGTTCGGCGTGTCTTCCCTGAATCAAAATAGCTACGACAAAAGCCGTATGTCATATGCGGCTTTTTTGTTTGGAACCGCACCTTGCGCACCTGACTGCATAAAGTAAAAAATATATCACCTCTTGTTGATCTTTGTTTCTTCATAGAAAGAGAAAGAGGCTGCAGGATGAATTCAGGTGGGGAGCAAATGAAAGCCAAGCCGTCATTGATTCATAAAAAGCTTGTAGGCGGAATGATTGCAGCAGGTCTCATTTTTTATGCTTTCACCGCGTACTTGATTTATGTTGCGTTTCAGCTGACAGGACAATATTTAGAGCAGCAGTCTTCTCCTAAAACCATATTAACGGAGGGACTCAATAAGCAAGTTTATGAACATATTAGAATATACTATGCAGAGGAAGAGGACGCTTTTGTTGACCTGACAATCGAGGCCATGGATCAGGCAAAGAAGAGGACAGCGTCAGTGTTTCAGTTTGAAACTGACAAACCTTTAGACATTATTTATTTTGATGATAAAGAGACGATCGAGCAATTTGCCGGAATCAAGCATATTACGGGTTTTTACTCCGATCATGATCAAATGATTGGGTTATATCCAGATAAACGGGAAGCATTATTGAAGAAAGAGACATTGCCTTTATACTTTTTCAACACGTTATTTATTCATGAATATGCTCACTTTGTTTTCTATGAAAAAGTTCATTCTTATGAAGTGTCTCCAGTGATCTTTCCGCTTTGGTTCCATGAAGGAACAGCAGAATGGACGGCCTATGACGTGTTAAATGCCACGTCTGAACGGTTCGACGTCATTCCCTTTCAATCTCTTCATTCCGATCAAGATTGGCAGGACTCCCGGATGACGTATGAGACAGATGTTTATTTGCAAAGCTATTATATGATCTATGAGCTGGTTCAGCTTTACGGACGAGATATCATACATGAGATCATGCAGGAAACGGCGAAAATAGGTCAATTTGCTAAAGGCTTTGAACAGGCGACAGGGGAGCGGCTCGCAGATTTTGAAGATCAGTTTAACAAGATGTATCAAAGAAAAAACGGCTGACCAGAGAAAAGGGTCAGCCGTTTTTTTAATGAAGGGGTTTTTGCTGATTGGCTTTACTTGGCGGCATTTGAACCTGCCCTTGAAGCGGTGCGAAAGCTGATGTCATGGCCGTCATGTCTTGTCTGGAAAGCTGGGGAACTTGATAGTAGCCATGCTTGTTTTGATACAAGAAAATTTCATAGGCCATTTCAATAAAGTTCGGGATTTGCGCAGCAAGCACACGTCTGACAACTGGATTTGTTACTTCTAATGCAGACATGGAAAGTAATCCAGCATGTGATTTGACCAGGCTGAGCATATGCCCTGTGATGCCCAAGTCTTTTACATCCTGTAATGACTGATTCGGCTTCTTCGGCTGAGAAGGCTTGATCCCGTACGTCACTTGTGTGTGCTCTTTCATCATATAAGTAGCGGTTTCTTCACTAGGCTTTTGTCCAGTAGAAAAACAATCTACAGTGACATTGTACTGTGATAAAACGAATTGGTATTGTCGATCCAAGATGTCGGATAATGCAGGATCCTGAATAAACTGCCGCAGGATCATATACTGATCCAAAATATTAATCGTGCCGGCTAAAATTTCATGTAAATCGAATAACTCATGTCCGCCATGATTGAGCTCGGGCTGGGGAGCGCTTCCTTGAAACATTGGTTGCTGATCGTTTTGCATTGAGATTCCTCCTTCTGTTTATACAATCTGTTTTAATGTGAGGATGTTTTCCTTCTTTCATGCAAAAACATTATTTACAATTAGAGGGTTTTCTTCCTTTTTGTCGAAAAAAAGTATCAGACGAATGAACATGGGGGTACCAGATGCAGGACAAAATCATTAATCGTTTGATAGAAGACGAACATGTGCAGGCACCAGTGATTGGCATCGGTGTTTCACCGTTTGAACAGCATCATCTTGAGGCTTTTTTTCAATCATTTCCACATGAATTAAATGCCTCTTTTATTGTTGTGCAAAATCATGTGACGGACGATTGTATAACTGATTTGGAAGCACTTGTTTTACCGATTGGCTACCGGGCAAAAACGATTAAACATGGTGAGAAAGTCATGAAGAAGACGATTTATTTTTGTCCACAGCATGCGGTTGTGACGTTAACAGAAGATCAGCGGCTGCACCTATCAGAGCAGCTGCCGGCGTGCATGGCTTGCTCTGTGGACTTGCTTTGTCAGTCTCTTGCCAGCGTTCAAAAGGAAGAGGCTTTTGCGATTTTCTTTCAAAAAGGTCATTGTGTGGGAAGTGGCTTGCTTCAGTTGGTTGAGCAAGGCGGTACAGCTTTATCGTGCAGTGAGGTAGAAAGTGGTTTTGACACCTTGTATCAACAAACATTCAAAGACCCTTCAACCCTTGCGGCATATATCGCAAATATCATCAACGTCCCGCATGTCGATGAGGCAGATCCTGTTTTACTGAGAATTATTGAACGTCTTGAAATGTATAAAGGCATTGCCTTTTCAACCTATCAAAAGAAAAGGCTGCTATCTGTCATTCAAAAACGAATGAGGATTGCAAAAAAACGGATTTCATTATTATCAGAGTACGACTGCTTATTAGAAAGAGAACCAGATGAGCTTGATCGCCTGCACGCACAGCTTTTAAGCGGCATGACGTCTTTTTTTAGGGATATGGAGGCTTTTCGTGTATGTGAACATCAGATCATTCCGTCGATCATTGAAAATGCGGTGAAAAACGGGAAATCTCGATGCCGTATTTGGATTGCGGGATGTTCGACAGGAGAGGAGGCCTATTCTTTTACGATCTTATTTTTAGAAGAAATGAAGCGAAGACAAGTGACCATCGAACTTCAAGTATTTGCAACAGATATCAACCGGAAAGCCATTCAAACAGCTAGTAAAGGTCTTTACTCAGTAGAGTCTATGGCAAGGATGCCGGAAAAATGGAGGGCGCGATATTTCGAAAGGAAAGGTGACGCTTTTATTGTGAAGCAGTCGCTTAGAAAACATATTGTCTTTGCACCTCACAATTTATTGATCGATTCACCTTTTATCCACCTCGATTTTATCAGCTGCCGAAATGTTCTGATGTACTTCCAGCCTGAAGTGCAAAAACGAATATTGTCCCGATTCCAATATGCTTTAAAAGATCAAGGGATGTTGATATTAGGGCCAAATGAAACTGTACCCAATATCCCTCGTTTGTTTCATTTGTTCAATGAAAAATGGAACATTTACACCCATTCAAACGTTTCTAAATCACATGTCCCTTGGGCACCAGACGCTCGTGATATCGAGTTGAAAGCGCGAGCCGCACAATATATGCAAGAAGTAAGCGAGGATTATGATGCATGTATGATTATCAACGATAGTGACGAAATCCTGGCATTATCAAATGGTGCGTATTCTTTTCTAGACCATACAGAAGTGTCAGATCAAGCATGTGAATATGTAACACCTGATTATATGAAAGAGATGTTGAGTCAAACCTTTCAAAAGGTGTGGACAGACGAGACAGAGGTTGTGTCTCAACATGTTCTCATTTCGGAAAAAGGCAGCAAGCAGTATGCAGATTTCACCGTGAAAAGTTTTGACCGCCGTTTTAAGGGAGTTTACGTCATTCTCATTCGAATGAATGAGAGAGGAAAAAATCAAAATAACGGCAGGGGCAAAGGAATGTCAGATCAGAATTCAGTCTATCAGCAGCGTATTGTCGATTTAGAAAATGAACTGAATGAAGTCAAACAAAAGGAGCAGGAGGCAAGGGCTCAATTAAAAGCGAAACACACGCAATTAGAGGAGTTTGAGAAAAAACACGAGCATTTTATTAATATCATAAACAACTTAAGGGTGACAAGAGAGAAACTGTACAGACCCTCTGTCAAGCCGGAGCTTGCGACGTTGTTTGTGGACAGGGACATGAATATTCGCTATTACACTCCTTCAGCTGCCTCTTTATTTACTTCTGCGAAAATCAGACATCAGCAATCCTTTCAGTCGATGGCTAAAAAACTTACGCAGGAAACGCTTTATCATGATATCCAATCCGTCATATCGGATAGGCGCGCGATCGAACGTGAAATTGAAACGAACGAAGGAGAGCAATTCACCGTTCACATCACACCTATCTTCGATCAAGAGCATGAAGGAGCGGTGATGACTTGGATTAAAATGACCGAAGTAACGAAAATCAAGCAGTCGCTTCATCTAGCGGTGACGGCGCTTGATAACAGCCATATTCATATTGTTGTTGCAACGGAGGAAGGGGTTATCCAGTGCGTGAATCAGCGTTTCTGTCAGTTTGTCCAGCAGCATGAATATGACCTGATCGGCAAAGATATTTTTTCTGTCTACCATTCGCTATGTCAATGTGATGATTTAGAGAAGCAATGGAAGGTTTGTTTAAGAGAGGGAAGCTGGACAGGTGAGCTGTACTTTCAGGATTTATCTGGACGTGAACGGTGGGAGAGAGTCTCCTTACACCGCATCGATGATCCTGACAAAATGCAGTCAACCGTGATGCGGATTTCAGAGGATATCACCAATCAAAAGCAGTCAGAGAAAATGCTGATGAAATCAGAGATGCTGTCGGCAGTAGGACAGCTTGCAGCAGGCATCGCTCATGAGATACGAAACCCGCTGACATCATTAAAAGGATTTTTACAGTTGATGATTCAAAGTAAGAAGTATCAGAAAGATTATGCAGATGTGATGATGTCAGAGTTTAATCGGCTCGAGTCGATTATTAATGAATTCCTCGTTCTTTCTAGAAGCAAATCGGTGAAATTTGAACCGGTACACGTCAATATTCTGCTCGAAGAAGTGATCATGGTCGTTGAATCCCAGGCGGTCTTAAAAGGCGTGTCCATTCAGAAAAATCTGTCTCCGTCGCTTCCTAATATTCAAGGCATTCCGAATGAACTGAAACAAGTCTTCCTGAACATCCTTAAAAACGGAATTGAAGCAATGGATGGTGTGACAGGTGTCATCAAGGTGACCTCTCTCATGAAAGATCATCAAATGATGTTGATATTTGAAGACCAAGGAAAGGGAATACCAGAGGACGAAATAGGGAAGCTCGGTGAACCTTTTTATACTACAAAAGAAAAGGGGACAGGCCTTGGTTTAATGATGACCATTAAAATCATTGAAAGCCATGGCGGTACCATTCGTTTTGAAAGTAAAAGCTTTGAGGGAACACGTGTGATTATTACCTTTCCGATGAGTTAAAAAGACAAGTTTTACATGAAATCCATTCAACATCAATATTTACTTTGTACACTATGAGAGATGAAGCGCAAAGGGGAGAGGTCTAATGAAACGAATGCTATCTATTCGAATGATTTGTTGTTTGGTTTTGATGATCTTTAGTTTGCAATCCTTACTGCCTGGCATGATCACAGGAGGCGAGGTCAGTGCATCTGAAAAGAAGGAAATGGTGTGGAAGCAAAAAAAGATCGTGCAGATCAAAAAAGCCCGTCAGCTAATAGGAGAGACCGTGACGGTGAGCGGAATTGTGACAGCAGATCAATCCGCTGTAGGCAATGGGAAATTGTCCACATACATTCAAGACAAATCAGCTGGAATCAATATTTATTCAGCGCAGCCCAATAACTTCCCGGAACTAAAAGCAGGCATGAAGGTGACAGTGACTGGTAAGATCACGTCTTATAAAGGAATGATTGAAATTGTGCCAGATCAAGGCCGCCTGAAGATAGATGCTGTGAATCAAAGTTTGCCAAAGGCGAAGCGAGTGTCCGTTAAACAACTAGAAACGGATCAAGCCGGTAAACATGAAGGAAGACTAGTGAAGATTAAAGGCTATGTTGAGGCAAAACCAGCGCAGCCGGCTGGCGGTGGATACAATGTGGTGATCATTGATAAAAAATACCACAGCACCATCCTGAGAGTGATGGTCGATACAAATGCTATTGATAAAGTAAAGACAGGGAAATGGTACGAGTTTACAGGGGTGTTAAGCAGGTATGATACGCTGCAGGTGCTTCCAAGACATAAGGATGATATCAAACTGCTGAAACGCCAGCCAAAGCCGCCAAAGATTAAGAAGGAATACAAAGCAACAGTTGACCGTGTGGTGGATGGAGATACGATTCATCTAAAGAAGCCTGTTCTTGGTACAACAAAGGTGCGTTTTGTGAATATGGACACGCCGGAAACGTATCATAAGCCAAAAAATGAATTAGACCAAAACCAATTGCGTTTTGGACAGCAGGCGACTGACTATTTAAAAACACTTCTTTCAAGCGGTGACCAAGTCACATTAAAGATTGGTCCTGAAGCGAAGGACAGCTATGGACGTCTTTTAGCTCAAGTGAAGACCAAAAAAGGGCTAAATACAAATCTAGAGCTTGTAAAAAAAGGATATGCTCCTACTTATTTCATCTGGCCAGTTGGAGATGAAAAGGACTATCATACGTTTCAAAAAGCAGTAAAAGAAGCAAAAGAAAAAGGACTGGGCATATGGAACGAAGCGGATCCTCTGATGGAACAGCCGTTTGAATTTAGAGCACGAGAACAGAAAAAAGGACTGACACGCTATGTTGGTAACTCAGCTGTGAAAACCTACGTGTCCCCTGACAAATGGAAAGAAATCAATGTGGATAAACGGATCTTTTTTGCTTCCAAAGAAGAAGCAGAGCAGGCTGGCTATCAGCCGGCAAAGGATGCGAGTGAAGTACCGTTAACGATTTTAAGTATGAATGATTTACACGGTAAAATTGATCAAGAATACGAGCTGGATCTCAAAGGTGATGGCAGTAAAGGCATGTACGGACGAATGGATTATGTCGCGGCCTATATGAAGCAAAAACAAGCAGCACACAAAAATACGATTACGGTCCATGCTGGAGATATGATTGGCGGGAGCTCTCCTATATCTTCTCTTCTGCAGGATGAACCAACCGTTGAACTCATGGAGAACATTGGCTTTGATGTGGGCACGGTCGGCAACCATGAATTCGATGAAGGGGTCGACGAGCTATTGCGTATCTTAAATGGCGGAGAACATCCTAAAGGCACAGAGGGGTATGACGGACAGAACTTTCCGCTCGTTTGTGCGAACTGTGAATACAAGGATACAGGCAAACTGCTTTTACCGGCTTATGAAATCATCGAAGTCGAAGGAATCCCTGTCGCATTTATCGGTGTTGTGACCAAGTCAGCCGCAGGAATGGTCATGCCAGAAGGGATTAAAGACATTCAGTTTACAGATGAAGTCAAAGCCGTGAATGAAGCCACGAAGGAATTAAAACAAAAAGGAATTAAAGCTATAGCGGTTTTAGCTCATATGACAGCCTCTCAAAATGGAGATACAATCACTGGAGAGAGTGCAAAGCTTGCCAAAGAAGGTGATGATGAAATTGATGTCATCTTTGCAGGGCATAATCACGAAGTGGTCAATGGAGAGGTCAATGGAAAATTAATTGTGCAAGCCTTTGAATATGGAAAGGCGATTGGCGAAGTCAATGTGACACTTGACCGTAAATCGAAGGATATCGTCAAAAAGAGTGCGAAAATCCAGTATATAGATCAAGCTGGTATAGAAAAGGACAAGGAAGCAGCAGACATCTTGGCTCATTACGGGAAAGAAGTGGAGCCGATAATTAGTGAGGTTGTTGGAGAAGCCGGGGTCAAAATGGAAGGCGGCTATTCAAATGATGGAGACACGCCGCTCGGTAATTTGATTGCGGATGGTATGAGATATTCAATGAAAAGTGACTTTGCCATGATGAATGGAGGCGGCATTAGGCAAAACCTTGAAAAAGGGCCGATAACGTGGGGAGATCTCTTTAATATTCAGCCATTTGGCAACGTTTTAGTCAAACTAGAAATCACGGGAAAAGACTTAGTAGAGATAATAGAAGCACAAATTTCTCCACAATTTGGACCAGATTATAGCATTTCGGGCTTTTCATATTCCTATGATCCGGTAACATATAAAGTAGTCGACTTGAAGCTGCCAGACGGTTCAGCCGTAGCCCTTGATCAAACGTATACACTCACTGTGAATAACTTCATGGCAACTGCAACTGGCAGTAAATATGCACCAATAGGCAGGCTGGGGCAAAACCCTGAAACAGGCCCAGAAGACTTAGAAGCGACTGTCGATTTTGTGAAAAGCTTTGAGGGAGCTTCCATTGTGTATCAAAAAGAGGGACGAATTCAAAAAGCAAAACAAGAAGAAAAAGCAGCAAGCTAAAGAGCGTATCATCTAAGAGAAATGGAACAAGCAAAGGAGTTTAAGCATGAAAAAGTGGCTTGCACTGACTGTGATGACAGCTGGGATTGGGCTGCTCGGCTGGGGAATTTGGCAAATCGCATCGACTCATCTTCAAACAGCCCAATCATTAGACGAAGCGAAGAAGGTCGTGGCGGACGATCAAGGGATGTCCAAGAAGCAGTTTGCTCCTGAAATGGGGAAAGCCTCTGGCATCCTGACGATTCCAAAATTAAAAGCAGACCTTCCCATTGTCGAAGGGACGGATGCGGATGACCTTGCAAAGGGAGTAGGACACTACAAAGACAGTTATTATCCGGATCAAAATGGACAAATCGTCCTTTCTGGCCATCGTGACACGGTGTTTCGCCGGACAGGCGAGTTGGATATTGGAGATCAACTGAAAATCACTGTGCCGTATGGTGAATTTATATATGAAATCACACATACAAAAATTGTCGATCAGCATGATACATCTATCATTACGTTGCAGAATGAAAAGGAAGAGCTGATATTAACCACATGCTATCCTTTTCATTTCGTCGGCAATGCGCCAGAGCGGTATATTATTTATGCAAAAAGAGTGTCTGAATAAAGAAAAAGAGCCTGCGTATGAAAGCAGGCTCTTTTGTTAATGGATGATTTGACTCATGAGCTGGTCCATATCAGGTGGTAGAGGTGCTTCGATGATCAGATGCTCACCTGTAAAGGGGTGTTTCATGTCAACTTGCTTGGCGTGAAGAGCACACCTGTTGATGTAATCACGAACTCCCTCATATAAAGTGTCCCCAGCTAGTGGATGCCCGAGACTGCTAAGGTGGACACGAATTTGATGCGTTCTACCCGTCTCTAATTGCAGTTTAACGGCTGTCATTTGCAGACGTTTATTCATGTCCATGACCTGAAAATGAGTCACAGCTTTTTGTCCAGTAGGGGAGATTCTTCGTCTGACTGCATGGTGTTTGTCACGGCCGATCGCTGCATCAATGGTGCCTTTCTTTTTTTTGAAAAGCCCCTCTGCGATGGCGATGTATGTTCGGCTGATTGTTTTTTTAGAAAGCATTTGATCAAGAGCCGCATGGGCTAATCTATGCTTTGCAAAAATGACGGTGCCGCTTGTGTCTTGATCCAGCCTGTGGATATGTCTCACCCTCTTTTCTTCTCCATTTGCTTGAAAATGGAAGGCCACAAGGTTAGCCAGTGTGCCCGTTTGTCCTTGTTCATTCGGATGAGTTGGCCGTCCGGCAGGTTTTTGCACAATTAATAAATGCTCGTCCTCGAAGAGCACCTCTAATTCACCGTATTCTGGTGCCACATCACTTTCTTCTGTTTCAAATAAATCAATGATGATCTGATCGCCTTTACTGACTTTAGCCGCGTGATGGGCAGGCTTTTGATTTAAACGGACTTTTTGATGCTCCATCCAAAAATGGATAATCGGTTTTGATGCAGATACGGCTGTCTTTAAAAAATGACTGAGTGATGTGTGATGATACTGCTCGTCTACTTTGAGTGAGAGCGTGTGCCCTTTTATGATCATGATATCCGTTCCTCTCTATGGGTATATATAGGAAACACTTACCTTGGCGAACGCCTTTTTTTCTGTGCTATTCTGAATGGAGAAATAACGACAGAGAGGTAGATGTCACGTGAGATTAATGAAAGCTGCTACAGACCTGCAAGAGCAGGCAATTGAAGAAATATCAAAGGATGTTGAAGATCTTCTTTCTCATGCTGTCAATGGACAGCAGCTGGATATGCGTCAAAAAGACCGCTCCCTTACCTTTATTGATGGAGTATATAACGGGACGATGGATGATGCTTTTCGTATTTTATCGGGACTTCAGCTATTACATACCATAATTGTAAAACCGAAACGTCATATCACCAAACGTGATCGTGAGCTATTCGAGCGGAACCGTGAGCAGGTCAATGCCTGCGGCTTTTCTTTTCCGTTTGATCTAGATGATTTTGTCAGCCGTCACCTTCAAAATGCGTAAAAGATGGTGTGAACTTCCTTGTTAACTTACAAGGCCCTCGCACATACTATTTTTAAGGGAACGGAGAAACCTTTAAGATCTGTAATACCAAACCCGCTCTTTTTCAACATTGCCTATTTCTCCACGAATCGGAGCGCTTGGATCTCTTACAGAATGAACAGAACACGGGTAGGAGCCTGACAAAACGGTGCAGGCTCCTTTTATACATAATCATTTTAGCAGACATTCATCTTTGAAAGTCAATTTTATTCACGATATGATAGCATTGAGTAAATGTTTAAGACTTTCGTAAAAAAAGGAGTGGCCTCGTTGGTAAAGGCGATTATATTTGATTTTGACGGATTAATTTTAGATACAGAAACACATGAATATGAGGTTTTACAAGAAATGTTTGCGGAGCATGAGTCAGAGCTGCCTCTTTCCGTATGGGGCAATGTCATTGGGACGCAGGCAGGCTTTAAGCCATTTGAATATTTGGAAAAGCAGCTAGGGAAGACGCTGGATCATGAGACACTCACAGCAGATCGGCGTTCTCGTTTTCAAAAAAGAATGAAGGACGAATCAGCAAGACCTGGCGTAGAAGCTTATTTAGAAGCAGCAAAGGAGCTCGGGATCAAGATTGGACTTGCTTCCAGCTCAGACTATAAATGGGTGTCAGATCACCTAAAGCAGATTGGTCTTTTCGACTACTTTGAATGTATCCGCACGTCAGATGATGTGGAAGAAGTCAAACCAAATCCAGAGCTCTATTTGCAAACCGCACGCTGCTTAGGGGTAGAGCCAAAAGATTGCGTGGCATTTGAGGATTCTGTGAATGGATCAGTAGCTGCCAAACGGGCAGGCATGAAATGCGTCATCGTCCCAAACAAAGTGACGAGCACGCTGCAATTTGAAGAATATGATGTCAGATTAGAATCCATGGCTGAAATCGAATTGCTCCAGCTATTCCTTCAGCTTGAAAAAGAGGATCAGTAAGGGGGCAAAAACATCATGGCAGAAAAACTAGACTTAACGCGGTTTGAAAAAAGAATGGTGATCCGCAATATCCGGGAAGAGGATATTGACCGAATCATTGCCTTGCAAGAGGTATGCTTTCCGGGCATGGACCCTTGGAAACGAGAGCATCTTGAAAGCCACCTTGAGCATTTCCCAGAAGGGCAGTTTTGTGCTGAATTCGAGGGAGAAATCATTGGCTCTTGTTCAAGTTTATTAATTAACTTTGATGAATACGATGATCGCCACACGTGGCAGGACATTACAGATGATGGGTACATCACAAACCATAATCCTGATGGGATGAATATGTACGGAATCGAAGTCATGGTGAGTCCTGAGTACCGCCGCATGAAAATTGGGCATCGTTTGTATGAAGCAAGAAAAGACTTAGCGAGAAGATTAAATTTAAAAAGCATCATCATTGGCGGACGCATTCCGAATTATCATAAATACCAAGAGGAAATGACGCCTCGCCAGTATGTGGAGCAGGTGATGCTTCACCAAATCTATGATCCCGTTTTATCTTTTCAGCTGTTAAATGAATTTAGTCTCATGCGGATCAATCCGAATTACCTGCCGGATGATAAAGCATCCAGCACATATGCGACATTAATGGAATGGAACAATGTCGACTATCGCCCGCAATCGAAAAGATATTATAAATCGGCGTTCCCCGTTCGAATTTGTGTGATTCAATATGCGATGAAACAAATTCATTCCTTTGAGGAATTTATGAATCAGGTGGAGTATTATGTGGATGTCGCATCAGATGCATCAGCTGACTTTGCCGTATTCCCAGAAATTTTTACGACGCAGCTCATGTCTTATTTAGAAGAGCGTTCACCAAGTCTTGCCGTACAGCGGATTACGGAATATACCGAGGACTACATTAATTTGTTCACAGACCTTTCTGTGAAATATAACATTAATATCATCGGCGGGTCCCACTTTGTAGAAGAGGAAGGGAAAATCTACAATATCGCCTATTTATTTAGACGTGATGGAACGATTGAAAAGCAATATAAGCTTCACATCACGCCGAATGAAAGAAAATGGTGGGGGATTTCTGCTGGTGACCAGGTCCGGGTATTTGATACAGACTGTGGCAAAATTGCGATCCAAATTTGCTACGATATTGAATTTCCTGAGCTTGCACGGATCGCGGCTGACAAAGGAGCGAAAATTATTTTCACTCCGTTCTGTACAGAAGACCGCCAAGGCTATTTAAGAGTACGTTACTGTGCACAGGCGAGAGCGGTCGAAAACCAGATTTATACCGTCATCTCGGGAACAGTTGGCAACCTTCCGCAAACCGAAAATATGGATGTTCAATATGCACAATCGGCTATATTTGCCCCATCAGACTTTGAATTTGCAAGAGATGGGATTGTAGGAGAGTGTAATCCAAACATTGAGATGGTTGTCGTTGGTGATGTCGATTTAGAAATTTTAAGAAGACAAAGGCAAGACGGGACCGTACGTCAGCTGAAAGACCGAAGAAGAGACGTGTACCATATTGAATATAAAAAATAAAGAAAGGAAGCGCCTATTGTTGAGGCGCTTCTTTTTGATGACATTTTTTAAAGAGACAATGTGGCGCCATGAGCGATCGCTTTCACTGCTAAAAAAGGGACATCTGATTAGATAAGATTTTTTCGATTGACAAAGGGATGCTGGAGCAAAAGCAGAATATACTGAAAGGAGATCATGTGTTCAAAAAGGAGAGGAATATGGGGCGACAATCTAAACATCTGTATATCAATTTGCCGGTAAAGCACGTAAAGGAATCTATCGCTTTTTTTGAGCAGCTGGGTTTTGACTTTGAGCAGCAGTTCACGAATGATCAGGCGGCCTGTTTGGTCATTGATGACACGATCACCGTCATGCTGTTATCTCTTAGGCATTTTCAATCCATCTCAGAGAAACAATTAGTGGACGCAAAAGAGGCATCAGAGGTGATTATCTCTATTCGTGTCAATTCACGAGAAGAGGTCGATGAGCTTGTCGAGCAGGCAATGGCAGCAGGCGGTTCACCGTTTAAGGAGAAGCAGGATCATGAGTTCATGTATGGATGGAGCTTTCAGGATCTTGATGGTCATTTGTGGGAAGTGTTTTATATGGATGAGGAAAGAAGCGGCCTTTCATAAGGGTGCTTCTTTTTTATTGTTTATCAGTGGTATGATAATGAGGAAGCAGAAGGAATCTGGAATTCAACTAGAGAAAAGTAGGTGCAGCATGGAGTTTTTACTTGTCTTACTGCCAGTGTTCGGCATATTTCTGATTGGGTATATCGGGCAGAAGGCGATTGGTTTTGACATACATACGCTCTCATCAATGTCTTTATATTTAATGTCACCATTTCTTGCGTTTGAAACCTTTTATCAAAACAAAGTGTCGATGGACTATGTGTATTTATCCATTTTTGTTGTCGGGCTTTGTCTTGCACTTATTTTATGTGTCTTTATATTATCTCGTATTTATGGTTATTCGAATGAAACGTATTGTGCCATGATTCTGTCGTCAGCCTTTATGAACAATGGAAACTACGGCACGCCCGTTGTGCTGCTTGTCTTCGGAGCAGCAGGTTTGGATATTGCGATCGTGTTGATGGTGCTGCAGCAGCTTGTCATGAGTACAATCGGCATGTATTATGCAGCAAAGGGCGGAGAGGATGCGGGAGATGGAAAGGTCGTGCTGAAAAAAGTGCTTCGTATGCCGGTTGCTTACGGGGCGCTCATCGGTCTATTATTTCAGCTGATTGACCTTTCATTACCTAAAGAGCTGATGACGGGTATTCAGCTTGTAGGGAATGCTGCCATACCGACGATTATGCTTATTTTAGGCATGCAGCTTGCCGTGATCTCTTTTAAGCAAGTGGATTATCGCAATATTTCTTATGCTGTATTACTGAAGCTGTTTATCTCCCCACTCATCGCATTTGTCTTTACGCTTATTTTACCGGTAGACGATATGGTGAAACAAATTATGATTTTAGTGGCAGCCATGCCGACAGCAGCAAATACCACGCTGATGGCTGTACAATTTCGAACGAAGCCTGAGTTTGTCTCAAGCACGACATTTCTCAGTACCATCTTAAGTATCGTGACATTACCAGTTTTATTATGGATTTTATCCATGCACCCTCTGGGATAGGGGATAGGCGCAAACAAAGGGGGACATATGAATGAATGTAGATGTTCATTTCCAAGTGAGTGACGTGTTGAAAACGAAGCATTTTGCGCATGCAAAAGTGTTAGCAGGGGAAAAAGGATTGTTTCGGCAGGTCAAATGGATACATGTGTTAGAAGTGCCTGATGTAGAGGATTTGTTAAATGGAGGCGAGCTTATATTAACGACAGCCGCAGGCTTCCATGATCAACTGGATGTGTTTCAAGCGTTTTTACGGCAGCTGATTGATTCAGGGGCAGCCGGCTTGTGTATTGAATTTGTGCCGTTAAGATTCGATGTGCCGGAAGAATTGCTGATCTATGCAGAAGAAAGAGATTTTCCGCTTATTCTGTTTACAAAAGAAGTGAAGTTCGTCAACATCACGCAGCATCTTCATACAATGATGATCGAGCGTCAGTATCAAATGATGGCAGATTTAGAAGCACTATCATCAAAGCTGAATGAGCTTTTACTGACCCCGCATCCGCAGATGGATATTTTGGATCAAGTGTATCAGCACGTAAGGGGGATTCTTTTACTCCTCCCTGTTCAGGGCGAGCCGATTATTTTATGTGATTCTTCCAAACCAACCGAAGAACTGGTCATGAATTATTTGCAGTTTGCTGCCGTGCCAAAAGGATACGAAGTGACGCAAAAACAAGTGCTTGCACTCAAACAAACATTTGCAGATCTTGTGCTCATTCATCAAGCGGACACGCTCTCTGAATTTGAACTGCTCGTGATGGATAAAGGAGCGAATGCTCTAGCCCAGCAAACATTAAGAGAGCTTTATACAGAAGAGCTAAAGAAGACAAAAGAGAATGAATGGCTGCAAAAATGGTTCCAAGAAGAGCATACAGAACGAGAGATCATAGAACACCTTGAAGAAACAGAAGGGTTGAAAAAGCCAACTGGCTGCGTCGTCTTGCTCTTTCAAAAGCATCATCAAATCGAAGAAATCGCAGGGAATCTTTACTTTCTCGTATCTTGCCGCTCCATTTTTCAGCGTGCGGGTTTCTATCTGATTGCATATGAGCATCAAGGACAAACCTTGTTTATTTTATTAAACACGAGAAAGAAAGAGGACTGGAAAGAGCGTGCAGAAAAGGCTGCAAACGACATCAAACAATTGTATGACCGGGAGCAGCCCCGAGGGGCCGAGATCAATTTTGGTATCGGGCAATATTGTGAACAGTTTCAGCACATGAGAAAAAGCTTTCAAGCTGCCAAAGAAGTACTGCATTTAAAAAAAGTGATGCCTCAGCGGGTGGAAAGTCCATTTTACCAGGATCTACATATGCTCCGTCTCATGCCTACGATGAAGGAAAGCGGTCTGCTTGAATGCATGGTGAAAGAGTATTTAGAGCCCGTGATTGTATACGATAATCAAAATAGCGGGAGACTCTATCAAACGCTGAATATCTTTTTACAGACAAACGGTTCTAAAAAAGAAACCGCAAGCAAGCTTTATATTGTCAGGCAAACCCTTTATCATAGACTGGATAAACTGCATGCCTTGCTTGGTGAGGATATGATGCAGGCGCCGAAACGCCAGGCACTTGAATTTGCGATTCTTGCTTATGAATTCCTGCAAGGAAATCGACGTTAGCGGAGTGTGTTTCCATTTTGCCAAGGCATCAAAAAAAGTGTCTTATGATTCTGTTCAATCAGTTGACGATCTGTCTAATGTAATATGCCTGACCCCTTTTTTATAATGAAAGGAACGATTGGTTATCTCTTACGGACGGTCAAGTTCCAGTTTCATATGCCTCACGTTTCATCCATATAATGAATGGAGAGGCAATGTGCTATTGAACTGGTCTAAGCTTCTTTAATGATGAAAACGGATACATGGGGGCGGGAAGATGAAAATACATGAGCAGGCGCAAAATCTTCAGGCGAAAGATGATCAGTTGATCTGGCATCATATGAAAGGGACAAACAAGGAAAATGAAAGTATGGTCATTCACGAGGCAGAAGGCGCATGGGTGACAGATATTCATGGAAATCGCTATTTAGACGGGATGTCAGGCCTTTGGTGTGTAAATGCCGGATATGGCCGCAAAGAGCTTGCAGAAGCGGCGTATAAGCAATTAAAGACAATGCCATACTATCCGCTTACACAAAGCCACGTGCCGGCGATTCAGCTGGCTGAAAAGCTAAATGAGTGGCTTGGCGGGTACTATGTCATCTTCTTTTCTAACAGCGGTTCTGAAGCCAATGAAGCCGCATTTAAAATTGTCAAACAATATCATGCGCAAAAAGGAGAGAGTACAAGGACAAAGTTCATTTCCCGGTACCGGTCGTATCACGGCAATACAGCAGCTGCTCTTGCCGCAACCGGTCAAGCGCAGCGTAAATATAAATATGAACCATTAGGTCAGGGCTTTATCCACGTTGCACCTCCTGATGTGTATCGGCATCCTGAGGACCAAGAGAATTTGGCGAGTGCTGCGGCGATTGATCAGGCTATGACGTGGGAACTAAGTGAGACCATTGCTGGGGTCATTATGGAGCCGATCATTACGGGCGGAGGTATCTTAATGCCGCCAAAAGGGTATTTGAAGAAGGTCAAAGACATCTGTGAAGCTCATGGGGCGCTTCTTATCGTAGATGAAGTCATCTGCGGCTTTGGCCGGACAGGGAAGCGGTTTGGTTTTATGCATGAGGAAGTAAAGCCGGATATTATCACCATGGCAAAAGGGATTACAAGCGGCTATTTACCGCTTTCTGCAACGTGCGTGAAACGAGAAATCTATGAAGCTTATGCAGGGGAAGATACGTATGACCGGCTGCGCCATGTGAATACATTTGGCGGTCACCCTGCTTCCTGTGCGGTGGCACTTGCCAACCTAGAGATTATGGAAAACGAGCAATTAGTGGAACGGTCAGATGCGCTGGGGCGAGATATGCTTGAACGTTTGCAAGAGTTAAAAGAGCACCCATTTGTCGGAGATGTCAGAGGAAAAGGCTTGCTGTTTGGCATTGAGCTTGTTCAGGATCAGCAGTCCAAAAAACCAGCTGATCCACATGTTATCGGTCAACTGATCGCAGAATGTAAAAAACGCGGGCTGATCATTGGGAAAAATGGTGATACAGTTGCCGGCTATAATAACGTTGCCCAGCTTGCACCGCCGCTTAATATCACAGATGATGACGCCTCATTTATCATCAATACCTTAAAAGAAAGCATGGCACAGCTATAGCAGAGAGACTTCTCTGCTTTTTTCTATGGAATAAAAGCATGCTTTCCAGCATTTTGAGCTAGGTCTATGAAGATGATGTGAGGTGAAATCGGTATTGGACACACTAGGTGTATTGAAAAATAGAAGAGTTTCTATTACTGTTAGGAGAAGACTGATCCAATACACTTTTGAAGGAGACGGCATATGAGTTTTCATGATCAACCTATTCTACCTGCTGTTCGCAATATGAAGCAATTTGAGGAATTTTTAAAAAGTCCATTTACATATGGTGTCTTACTTGATGTTCACTTAGGCCGGCTAAAGGGCATCATGAATGAGGCAAATGCTCATCACAAAAAAATGTTTGTCCATGTCGATCTCATTCACGGGATTAAACATGATGAGTATGGAACGGAATTTATTTGTCAGGAAATGAAGCCAGCAGGAATTATTTCTACTAGGTCTTCTGTCATAGTAAAAGCCAAGCAAAAAAAGGTATATGCCATTCAGCGAATGTTTTTACTTGATACGAGTGCCATGGAAAAAAGCATGGAGTTCGTCGGGAAACATCGTCCAGATTTTATTGAAGTGTTGCCGGGAGTCGTACCAGATTTAATTACAGAAGTGCGCGAGCGAGCTGGGATCCCAATATTTGCAGGCGGATTTATCCGTACAAAAGAAGATGTAGAAAGAGCGCTTGAAGCAGGGGCTACAGCTGTGACGACCTCGAATACCACCCTTTGGAAAGCGTTCCAAAAGTGAAGAAGAGAAAATGTGAATATTTATTGACAACGTTTTCATCCTCTGATACTATTGCACTAAGTTAATATCATGTGATGGAGAAACGGAGATCCACAACAGCGCTTTACTAGGTGACAAATGACCCTGATGTAAAGTATGTTTGTTGTGGATCTTTTTCTTTATCTTTTCTACACATTCATAGGGGATGGCAACTGAACCAGAGGAGGAATTTTTCATGACACCATTTTGGGGAGAAGTCGTAGGTACAATGCTGCTCATCATTTTTGGAGGCGGTGTGTGTGCGGCAGTTAATTTAAAGAAATCGCTCGCATATCAATCCGGATGGATTGTAATCGCTTTCGGATGGGGATTTGCAGTGGCCATTGCAGCTTATGCAACGGGTGGAATCAGCGGAGCGCATTTAAATCCCGCACTAACAATTGGGCTTGCGCTAGAAGGAAGTTTTCCTTGGGCTGATGTTCCAATGTATATTGTTGGTCAAATGCTTGGCGCATTAATAGGGGCTATTATTGTCTTTTTACATTACTTACCGCACTGGAAAGCAACAGATGATCCAGGTGCAAAGCTAGGTGTATTCTCAACTGGTCCTGCGATTCCGCATACTTTTGCAAACGTACTTAGTGAAGTCATCGGTACATTTGTATTGGTTCTAGGAATCTTAGCGATTGGTGCAAATAAATTTGCAGACGGAGTCAATCCGCTGATTGTTGGTTTCTTAATTGTTGCAATTGGTCTTTCTTTAGGTGGAACAACTGGTTATGCCATTAACCCTGCACGTGATTTAGGTCCGAGAATTGCACATGCGATCCTGCCGATTCCAGGGAAAGGCCCATCGAATTGGAAGTATGCTTGGGTGCCAGTTATTGGTCCAATTTTAGGCGGCGCATTTGGCGGTGTTTTCTACAATGCAGCTTTTAAAGCGAACGTCACTCCAGCCTTTTGGATTGTAAGCGTTATTTTAGTTGTGGTATTGTTAGGACTCTATGTCTCTACGAAAAACCAAACAAATGCTGTAAATGAAAGTATGTAAGGGGAGGAAAACATCATGACAAAAGAAAAATATATTCTTGCATTAGATCAAGGGACAACAAGCTCAAGAGCAATCTTATTTGATCAAGAAGGCAAAATTGCACATACAGCTCAGAAGGAATTTAATCAATATTTTCCGAACCCAGGCTGGGTAGAACACAATGCAAATGAAATTTGGAGCTCTGTTCTATCGGTCATTTCAACTGCTTTAATTGAATCAGGAATTGAAGCAGACCAAATCGCTGGTATCGGAATTACGAACCAGCGTGAGACAGCTGTTGTTTGGGATAAACATACAGGCGCACCTATTTACAATGCAATTGTTTGGCAGTCAAGACAAACGTCTGGCATTTGTGAAGATTTAAAAGCGCAAGGACACAATGAAACGTTTAGAAATAAAACAGGTCTTCTCATCGATGCTTATTTCTCAGGTACAAAGGTAAAATGGATTTTAGACAATGTAGAAGGTGCCCGTGAGAAAGCAGAAAATGGCGACTTACTGTTTGGCACAATCGATACTTGGCTTATTTGGAAGATGACAGGCGGTAAATCACACGTCACAGATTATTCCAATGCGTCAAGAACGTTAATGTTCAACATTTACGATCTGAAATGGGATGAAGAATTACTTGATATCCTTGGCGTACCTGCATCTATGCTTCCGGAGGTGAAACCATCTTCACACATTTATGGTGAAACAACAGACTATCACTTCTTCGGCAGAAATATTCCGATAGCAGGAGCGGCGGGAGATCAGCAGGCTGCTTTATTCGGTCAGGCTTGCTTTGAAGAAGGAATGGCGAAGAACACATATGGTACAGGATGTTTCATGTTGATGAATACAGGGGAAAAAGCCATTAAGTCGCATCATGGTTTATTAACGACGATTGCATGGGGCATTGACGGCAAAGTTGAATATGCTTTAGAAGGAAGTATTTTCGTTGCTGGCTCAGCGATTCAGTGGCTGCGTGACGGACTGAGAATGTTTAAAGACTCGAAAGACAGCGAAGCATATGCAGAGCGCGTTGAGTCAACAGAGGGCGTATATGTCGTTCCGGCATTCGTTGGTCTAGGCACACCATACTGGGATAGTGATGTCAGAGGCGCTGTTTTCGGGTTAACACGCGGTACTTCTAAAGAGCACTTTGTCCGAGCAACGTTAGAATCACTTGCTTATCAAACGAAAGATGTGTTAGATGCGATGGAAAAGGATTCAAACATTTCATTAAAAACATTGCGTGTTGATGGCGGAGCTGTGAAGAATGATTTCTTAATGGGCTTCCAAAGTGATCTGTTGGATGTGCCTGTAGAGCGTCCAGAAATTAATGAAACGACGGCACTCGGTGCGGCCTATCTTGCGGGAATAGCAGTTGGCTTCTGGAACGACCGTTCAGACATTGCAAAACAATGGAACCTTGACAAGCGCTTTGACCCTAAGATGGAAGAGGACAGCCGTGACTCGTTATACAGCGGGTGGAAAAAGGCTGTAAAAGCAGCTCAAGCTTTCAAATAAACCAAAAGTATGGTATACTTCAAGTAAGTTAATAGAACGGTTGGAGAACTGGAGAGACCGCAGGCACCGAAGTGTAGAAATACGCTTTGGGTGTTTGCGGTCTCTTTTTCTTTACCGTACAACATGGGAGGAACAAGAGATGACTTTTTCTAGCTTAGAAAGGGAACAAATGCTGCAGGAAATGACAAAAAAACCATATGATGTGTTTATCATTGGCGGGGGTATTACAGGCGCTGGTACAGCACTTGATGCGGCTTCACGCGGGATGCGCGTTGGTCTTGCAGAAATGCAGGATTTCGCAGCAGGTACGTCTAGCCGCTCAACGAAACTAGTGCACGGTGGACTTCGTTATTTAAAACAATTCGAAGTGAAGATGGTCGCAGAGGTCGGTAAAGAGCGTGCCATTGTATACGAAAACGGTCCTCATGTGACAACACCAGAATGGATGCTTCTACCGATGCATAAAGGCGGGACATTCGGTAAGTTTTCAACATCCATTGGGCTTAGAGTGTATGACTTTTTAGCTGGTGTCAAGCATAGCGAGCGCAGAAGCATGCTAAGTGCGAAGGAAACACTTGCAAAAGAACCGCTTGTGAAAAAGGACGGCTTAAAAGGCGGCGGCTACTATGTTGAATACCGTACAGATGATGCACGCCTGACAATCGAAGTCATGAAAGAAGCTGTGAAATTCGGGGCAGAAGCGGTCAACTATGCGAAAGTAAAAGAATTTATTTATGATAAAGGCAAAGTTGTCGGTGTTGTCATTGAAGATGTCATGACGCAGAAAACCTACGATGTGTATGCGAAGAAAATCGTCAATGCGACAGGTCCATGGGTCGATCAGCTAAGAGACAAGGATCACTCAAAAGAAGGGAAGCACTTACAGCATACAAAAGGTATTCACTTAGTATTCGACCAATCAGTCTTCCCATTAAAACAAGCGATCTACTTTGACACACCTGATAAACGTATGGTCTTTGCGATTCCAAGAGAAGGCAAAACGTACGTAGGAACAACAGATACAGTGTACAAAAAGCAGCTGGAACATCCGCGTATGACAAAAGCAGATCGTGATTATGTCATCAAAGCGATTCAATACATGTTCCCTGATCTCAATATTACAGAAAAAGATGTTGAATCTAACTGGGCTGGTCTTCGTCCACTCATTCATGAAGAGGGCAAAGACCCTTCAGAAATTTCTCGTAAGGATGAAGTATGGACATCATCTTCAGGCTTAATCACTATTGCTGGCGGTAAATTAACAGGCTACCGCAAAATGGCTGAGCACATTGTGAATCTCGTACGTGATGGACTGAAAGAAGAAACGGGCAAAGACTTCGGGCCATGTAAAACAAAGCATATGCCAATTTCAGGCGGTCATGTAGGCGGGTCTAAAAATATGGCATCCTTTGTCCAAGCGAAAACAGCAGAAGGAGTATCTGTTGGTTTAACAGAACCGATTGCTCAAAAACTCGCTGAAAAATATGGCTCAAACGTCAGCAGTCTCTTCAAGCGTGTAGAGCAGCTTCAAGGTGAAGCAGACAAACGAAACATTCCAGCGTATGTACTGGCAGAGCTTGTCTATGCAATCGAAGAAGAATTAGCTGTTACCCCTGTTGATTTCTTCTTAAGAAGAACAGGAAGCCTATTATTTAATATCAACTGGGCGAAAAAATATGCACAGCCTGTCGTTGACTATATGGCAGAGCGTTTTGGCTGGGATGAAGCAGCAAAACAGAAACATCAAACACAATTAGATCAACTATTCCATGAAGCAGTTGTACCACTTGATGCTGAATAAAAGAAAAGCCGATCAAAGCCGATCATGTATCGGCTTTTTTATTTGTTCAGCATTTTCTTCATCTGCCAATGATATAGCATGACATAAAGGATGATTCCATATAAAATAACAGTAGATGTATTTTATTGATGATAAGAGCTGGGAGGACGACCATGAGTTGGAAGACGAATTATGAGCGATGGATCAATGAGAAGCACCTGGATGCTGAGCTAAGGGAATGGCTGGAGGCACATCAAGATGATCAACAAGCACTTGAAGACTGTTTCTACAAAAACCTTGAGTTCGGCACTGGAGGAATGCGCGGGGAGATTGGTGCCGGCACGAACCGAATGAATGTGTACACGGTTCGTAAAGCATCTGCAGGCCTTGCTGCGTATATTGCGAAACATGGAGAGAATGCAAAAACAAGAGGCGTCGCCATTGCATATGATTCACGCCATAAATCGCCTGAATTTGCAATGGAAGCAGCCAAAACACTTGCTTCACAGGGCATTCAAACGTACGTATTTAACGAACTGCGTCCAACACCAGAGCTCTCCTTTGCTGTTCGAGAGCTGAATGCATTTGCTGGGATTGTCGTAACAGCAAGTCATAACCCACCAGAATATAATGGTTATAAAGTATATGGAGAAGACGGCGGACAGCTGCCTCCACTTCAAGCAGATCAAGTCATTCAAGAAGTAGATGCAATAGGAAATGAACTGTCGATTTCAGTTGATTCAGAAGAAACGTTAAAACAACAAGGGCTGATCAAGATGATCGGAGAAGAAATCGATCATGCTTATATTGAAAAATTAAAAACCATCAGTGTGCACCCTGAGCTGGCAAGTGAGGTCGATGTCAAAGTCGTTTTTACCCCGCTTCACGGTACAGCCAACCAGCCTGTCCGAAAAGGGCTTCAGGCTCTAGGCTATCAGCATGTGACTGTTGTGCCTGAACAGGAAAAACCAGATCCGCAATTTTCAACAGTGACATCGCCAAATCCAGAGGAGCATGCAGCATTTGAGTATGCCATCAAGCTTGGCGAAAAGCAGAATGCTGATATCCTCATTGCAACAGACCCAGATGCGGATAGGTTAGGTATTGCGGTCAGAGATCATGATGGAGAGTTTACCGTCTTAACAGGCAACCAAACAGGAGCCCTGCTGCTCCATTATTTATTGTCTGAAAAACAAAAGCTTGGTCAGCTGCCGCCTCGTCCCGTTGTGATGAAAACGATTGTCACAAGTGAGCTTGGGCGTGCTGTTGCTTCAGCATTTGGTGCCCATACGATTGACACACTTACTGGTTTTAAATTTATTGGAGAAAAAATCAAGCAATTCGAAGAGAGCGGAGAATACACGTTTCAATTCGGGTACGAAGAAAGCTATGGCTATTTGATCGGTGACTTTGCCCGAGATAAAGATGCGGTGCAGGCTGCGCTGTTAGCTGTCGAAGTCGCTGCTTTCTATAAAAAACAAGGCAAGTCCTTGTACGACGCGCTTGTCGATATGTTCAAGGAGTTTGGATTTTACCGGGAAGGGTTAAAGTCGTTAACCTTAAAAGGAAAAGAAGGAGCAGAGCAAATTTCAGCGATCCTTCATACCTTTAGAACAAATCCGCCAGCAGCCATCGCGGGTCAGCGCATCACTGTCATCGAGGATTACCAATCAAGTCAAAGACACCTCGTTGCCGAAAAGAAAGAAGAAACCATTCACCTGCCAGCGTCAAACGTGCTGAAGTATTTCCTTGAGGATGGCTCGTGGTTCTGCTTAAGACCTTCCGGCACTGAGCCTAAAGTGAAATTTTATATTGCAGTCAAAGGTACATCTTTAACAGATAGCGAAGAAAAGCTGAAGCATCTGTCAGAAGAAGTGATGAAAGTCGTTTATGAGATTGTGGAAGAAACGGCTAAATAAACAAACAAGGCCATCGTGTGAATGCATGATGGCTTTTTCTCAGTCAAAAGGATGAGAAAAAATCATCCTTTTAGAGAAAGAGCCGGCAGAATGCTCATGGTATAATGAGCGTAATGAAAAGAGAAGGCAGCAAATGCCGGGGGTAAACAGTATGGGAGAATACCAAGAGAAGGTTGAAACATTAAAAACGTTAAAAGAAATTGCTGAAAAGCTAAATGAAGGCATGGAAATGAAAGATACGCTTCATGAAGTGCTCCATATGCTTATGGATATCACAGGCTTTCATTCAGCATGGATTTATTTTATAGAAAAAGACGGCTCGTATGAACTGATGGCAGAGGTCTCCTTACCCGAAGCGCTGGCAAAGCATCAAAAGCAGCTGATGTGTCAAAACGATTGTTATTGTATCAATCGATACACAAAAGGCTCACTGCAATCAGCCACCAACATTATGAATTGTAAACGGATCGAAACGGCGATTGAGCAAAAGCTTGGGGATACAGAAGGAATTACACATCATGCGACGGTTCCCCTCAAAGCATGTAAGCGTACGTTCGGATTATTGAATGTGGCGGCAAAAGGAAAAGTCACATTTAACCAGGAAGAACTGAATTTGCTTGAAAGCATTGCGCTTCAAATTGGAACCGCCATTCAACGCATGAAGCTTGTGCAAAACGAACATCAGCATGCTCTTTTGGAAGAAAGAAACCGGCTTGCACAGGACTTACATGATTCCGTCAACCAAATGCTATTTTCAGTCAGTCTGACTGCTAAGGCCGCCCGACAAATGACAAACAATCAGAATCTAGGGGAAATGATTGATTTTATTCAGCATTTGTCACAAGATGCACTGGTTGAAATGCGGTCACTCATTTGGCAGCTAAGACCAAGAGGACTTGAAAAAGGATTCACAACAGGGATTCAAGAGTATGCAAAGCTTTTAGGATTACGCTGTACATTATCGTTATCCGGCTGTATGGAGATGGATCATTCGCAGCATGAAACGTTGTTTCGGGTATGCCAAGAAGCACTGAATAATTGTCAAAAACATGCGGAAGTAGAGGAAGTCAAGGTCCAGCTTGAACAATCAAAAGACACGTTTGAGATGAAAATCATTGACCGCGGAAAAGGGTTTCAGTATGACGAGCAAATGAGCCTCCCTTCACTTGGTCTGAAAGGGATGTCTGACCGTATCAAAAGAGCTGGTGGAACATTTTGTATAGAGTCTGAGCTCGGTAAAGGAACCACTATTCAAGTGAAGGTGCCATTTTCTCAAGAAAGGAAGGGGGCGTCATGAGAGTCGTGATTGCAGATGATCATCATATTGTGAGAAAAGGGCTTGTGTTTTTCTTGCAGACACAGCCTGACGTCGAAATCGTTGGTGAGGCTTCTAATGGAGAAGAAGCATTAGAAGTTGTCAGACAAATGCGGCCTGACATTGTTCTAATGGATCTATCGATGCCTGTGATGAATGGCATTGAAGCCACGAAACAAATGATGCTTGAAATGCCCGATACCCGCATTGTGATTCTGACAAGCTATGCGGATAAAGATTATGTTATTCCCGCTATTCAAGCAGGGGCAAAAGCCTATCAGCTCAAGGATGTAGCGCCAGAAAAGCTCCTTACGACAATGATTGACGTACAAAAGGGCACCTATCAATTAGATGCTCATATCACCAACTTTCTTGTGCAGCATTTGACCGAGCCAAAAGAGCAAAAATGGAAGTTAATGAAAGAGCTGACCAATAGAGAGCGAGATGTCTTATTCGAAATTTCAAAGGGGAAAAGCAATAAAGAAATTGCCTCATCACTGTTTATTTCTGAAAAGACTGTCAAAACACACGTATCTCATGTATTATCCAAACTAGAGCTGGCAGATCGTACACAAGCGGCTCTGTATGCAGTGGATTATCAAAAAAATCAGCCGAAAGAGCTGCTATGACAGAAGGGAATTTAGTCGTTATGCTAAAACTTTTAAGCGCACGTTCAGTTCAATGAATTGAATAAAAAAGAGCACGGATACCGGTTTATTTGACGTACCCTTTTGCGTGAAAAGAGAAGCATGTTCAGTCTGATTTCTATGAGTAAAACGATAAAAGACTTGATGAGTGTATGCTCATGAAGTCTTTTTTTATTTTGAAGGAGGTGATGAACCGGCTGAAGATAAGTGACTTTAAAAAGGAGGAAATCAACGTGGAGACATATGAATTAGTGAGTGATTATCGACATGATGAGAAATTGAAAGAAAGCTTTAATAAGTTAGCGATCAATACATTTGATTTGGATTTTAGTGACTGGTATAAAAGAGGGTACTGGGATGAAAAATATATTCCTTATTCCTTTGTCCATCACGGGAAAGTGATCTCAAACGCTTCCGTCTACCTCATGTCACTGATCATTGATGGCCAAACGTATCGAGCTGTTCAAATTGGCACGGTGATGACGGATCAAGCCTACCGCCATAAAGGATTAGCGACAAAGTTAATGCAGCATATTATGGATACGTACGAAAATGACTATGATATGATTTTTCTTTTTGCCAATGAAAATGTACTGGATTTTTATCCAAGATTCGGCTTTACCCGTTACCACGAAAGCGAATTTAGTCTAAATATCGGCAAAAGCGCCATTCAAATGAAAAAGGACATGCGCAAAAAGCAGCTGACGTTGGAACATGACTTGCCATTACTTGAACAGTTCGCAGAAAAACGTCAAACGGGCTCAATGAAATTAGATGCTGAGGACCATGGCAGCTTATTGATGTTTTATTTTACAGTTTGGCCGGATGCCATTTTCTATATTGAAGCGTTGGATACCATTGTCCTGATGAATGAAGAAAATGAAACCATACATGTCTTTGATATCATTTCTCTCCAGCCGCAAAATATAGAGGAAGTTGTTGCACATATTGTGAATGAAACGACGGAAAAAGTAATATTCTATTTTACACCTGATACGTCAATTGACGGCTTACATGTGGTTATGGCGCCAAATGACGAGGATGCGCTGTTTATTTATACAAAAAAAGAATGGGTAAAAGACCACTTTATGCTTCCAATCACTGCGCACTGCTAAGTGTATGTAAAAAGGCTGATAATCAGCCTTTTTCTTTATGTGTACATCGGTTGTGAATAAACTTCAGAAGCAGCAGCCTCTGAAGCATGGTCAATGTACTGCAGGAGCCCATATAAACATTTTTCAACATCAGCATCGTTCCGGTTAAATTGATACGCATGTAAGAAATGCTCAATACGTTTCGAGAGCAAGTCATCTTGCGTACGTACCATAAGAATAAGTAAATTATCCCATTGCGAGCGATGCGTATAATAAAGTGCCTTATCATAATCCGCCACATTCATCAAACCTTCTCCTTTCCCTTGAGAAGTCCTCATTAGTTTGCTCGGAACATATCGACATTTTCAGGGGAAAAGTTGGTGTCCGCATTAATCATGTACCGGGAATTTTAGGCTGAATAAATGCTTCATGTATGAAAAAGGATCGACCAGCAAAACATAAACAAAATATACATGAAAGTGAGATCAATGATATTATGCAGCCGAAATGGTGGATGCATTTTGCAGCAGGAATGGTTTTGTATGGCATTTTCATGATCTATCCTGCAGCAAATGCAGCGATGCAGCCTGTTGAAAATTGGGAAAGACTTGCGTACACAGCGTTGCAAGAGGAATATGAAGGCGCCGCTTTAAACGATTATCAATATATTGGGCGTACACAAGTAAATGAAGAACAGACAAAAGATGTGTTTCGCGTCACCGTGAAGGAAGGCTCAACGCTTTTTGCCGCACATGCAGAAATCTATTTTCACCCGGTGACCGGTCATTTGATTAGTATTAACGTATTCCGGCTATAAAAAAAGCACCTCTAATAAAGAGGTGCTCCAGCGTGTAGACAAACTCTCGCATTCGGTGTCAGTCCTTGCGTGCCGGTGCTCACGAATGTCAAATTCGCTCCGCGCCAGTACTCGTCCTTCCTAGACTGCAAAGGTTTTCTATCACGCTGAAAAGAAGACAAAGGGCCAAAATAAAGCTCATTTTAGCCCTTTGTCAATCTGAAGCACCTCTAATAAAGAGGTGCTCATTGCGGATCAATTATTTCATGCTTCCTTGAAGGTATGAGCGAATATCCACACCAAGTGAATCGGCTAATCGTTGTCCGTAGTCTTCATCTGCACGATAGAAGTTGCAGATCGCAAGTAATTTTGTTTTGTCATTTACATCTTTCAGATCAGCTGTTAGGTTTTTGATCAATGCTTGCTTCTCTTCTTCAGAGTAGCTTCGATATTTTTCCCCAGCTTGTTTGAAATCGTTCGGTTTTTCAATTTTTTGTCTCACCATACGGTCACCGTGAAGAACTTGCTCACTTTCTTTGTAGTGAGGATTTTCTTTTGGCTGATCATCGTAACGGTTTGGTTCATAGTTAATATGACCGCTTGGACGAGTCGTTGTCATAAAGCCATCCTGCTGATTATTGTGTACTGGTGCATAAGGACAGTTCACCGGAATGCGCATGTAGTTTGCACCAAGACGATGACGCTGCGTATCAGGATATGAGAACAGACGGCCTTGAAGCAGTTTATCTTCAGATGCTTCGATTCCTGGAACAAGTGCACTTGGTGTGAAAGCAGATTGCTCTGTTTCAGCAAAGAAGTTCTCAGGATTGCGGTTGAGTGTCATGCGTCCTACTTTTTGAAGCGGATAATCTTCCTCGCTCCATGTCTTTGTTGGATCACATGGATCATAGTCAAGGTCATCATAATCGCTAAGCGGCATCAGCTGGACATATAAGTCCCATGCTGGGTAATGGCCATTTTCAATGCGGTCATATAAGTCTCTTGTCGCATGCTGGAAATCATTCGCTTGGATTTCTGCTGCTTCTTCCATAGATAAATTGCGAATACCTTCTGAAGGTCTCCAGTGATATTTCACATATTTTGTTTCTCCATATTTGTTGACCCATCTAAATGTATGCACACCAGAACCGCGCATTTCAGCGTAACTCGCAGGGATTCCTTCATCAGAGAAGAGCCATGTGAGCATATGAGTGGATTCAGGTGTTAAAGTCATAAAATCCCAATAACGGTCAGGATCTTGGATATTGGTTACAGGATCTGGCTTGAGAGAGTGAACCATATCAGGGAATTTTAATGCATCACGTATAAAGAAGATCGGCAAGTTGTTACCAACTAGATCATAGTTACCTTCTTCTGTGTAAAATTTGACAGCAAAGCCGCGCGGGTCACGCAATGTTTCAGGTGAACCTTTAGGATGAATAACTGTTGAGAAGCGAACAAAAACGTCTGTCTGTTTTCCTTCTTCACTTAAGAAGGCAGCTTTTGTATGTTTCTCCATGCTATTTTCAACTTCAAACACACCATAAGCGCCGGCGCCTCTTGCATGAACGACACGCTCTGGAATACGTTCACGATCGAAGTGTGCAAGTTTTTCAATCAAATGGTAATCATCAAGAAATGTAGGTCCGCGGTGACCAGCTGTTCTTGAGTTTTGGTTATCGCCAACAGGCACGCCTTGATTCGTTGTCAAATTTTTATGATTTGAATTTGTCATTCTTTTCTCCTCCTGTAAACAAAAAAATGATTTCTAGTAATCTATATACCCTAATTATATTAAATCAAACCTGATAGTCAATATTTATTTATAATAATTTTAAATTAATTATTATTACAAGAAGGTAAAGAAAAAGACGAAAGAAAAGAATTCTTTCGCCTAAAGGAGGAGCTCTCTAAGAGCATCTTTGTTTTGAGTTAAATCTTTTAGTGTGTATTGATCAAGAACGCGTAAGTAAGCAGTAAGTGCTTCATGAAGTACATGCTTTAATGAACAAATCGGAGAGATGATACAGTTGTTTTTCTTTGGATCAAAGCATTCAACCATGACTAAATCATCCTCTGTATAACGGACAACCTCTCCAATGTTAATGCTTTCTGGGCTTTTCCCAAGCCTAATCCCGCCATTTCTTCCACGGATCGTTTCCACATACCCACGTTTTCCAAGATGATAAATCACCTTTGTCAGATGATTTTTAGAAATGCCATAAACATCGGCGATCTGCTGAATATTTGACAGTTCATTGTTTTCTCTTGATGCTAAATAAATGAGTACTCTTAATGAGAAATCTGTATAATTCGTTAGTTTCATTTTGACGACCTCTAAACCTGATAGAGTTTTGTATCATCGTAACACATTTTAGACAAAAACTGTTCGAGAAAGTGTTAAATGTGACAACATTTAAAACATGTATTATAAATATTGCTTTTATAAGCTGTCATCCATTACGATAAAGATGTATTTAAAATACACCTTTTTGAAAGAAGGAATGACGATGTTATCTAAAGATCAAATGAATGCCATAAAACAATCAGCCCCTTTATTAAAAGCCGAGGGAACCAAACTTGTGACTGTTTTTTATCAAAATATGATTCGTCAGCATCCAGAGCTACTCAATCAATTTAATCAAACAAACCTCATGAACGGAAGTCAGCCAGAGGCGCTTGCTGCGACATTATATCAAGCTGCACTGCACATCGATCGATTAGAAGATTTACTTCCAGCGGTCAAAAAGATTGCCCATAAGCATGTCAGTGTGATGGTCAAAAAAGAGCAATATCCAATCGTCGGATATCACCTCATTGAAGCGATGAAAAAAGTGTTTGGTTTAACGGAAAAAGATGACACGCTTTTAGCTTGGAAGGCCGCATATGACATTATTGTAAATATTTTTATCACGATTGAAGCAGAAATGATGGAGGAGAATGTAAAGCAAACTGGCGGATGGGCAGATGTGAAGCCGTTTGTGATTAAGAAAAAGGTACAGGAATCTCCATCGCTGATCTCCTTTTACTTAGTACCAGAAGATGAATCAGAGCTGCCAATGTATGAAGCAGGCCAATATGTTACGGTTCAGGCAGATATGCCGGGTGAAGCTTATATGTGCAGCAGACAATATAGCTTATCAGATCAGCATCATCCTTCTTATTACCGCATTACAGTAAAGCGTGATGGTCATGTGTCTACATTTTTGCATGATGAAATGGAAGAAGGGGACGTTCTTCAAGTGAGTATGCCGCAGGGAATGTTCTGTTTGCAAGAAGACACTAAAGAGCCTGTTTATTTTATTAGTGCTGGTTCTGGTGTCACACCAATGATCGGTTTAATGAAAACAGCATCGCAAAACAGCCGGCCATTTACAATGATTCATGCAGATCGATTAGAGGATGTAACTGCTTTTGAAAATGAATTTGAACGCGTTCTAGCTGCAGCTTCTCATGGTCGCATCATCTTATGTAATGAACAATTTGCGCAGCCTGGTAAGGGAGAGCTTGTTGAGAAGGCAGCTTCCCGCATTGACCGTCCATTCCTTCAATCAGTGATTGGAGAAGGGAAAGGCCAATTTTATCTATGCGGTTCCCCGGTGTTTACACAGGAGATGATTCATATACTAAAAGAGCTGGGAATTCCAGAACAGAATATTCATTTCGAGTCATTCGGCGGGCAATCCACGAAAGAAATGGAAGTCGTCTAAACGAATGGCGGAACATCATGTTTTTTTAGGTGCGCTCATATAGTAGGGATAAGTCCGATGAGGAGGGATGGTTTCCTTGAGCGTATCTGAAAAACGTCTTTTACAAAGAGCCATTGATGAAATTACAGAAATTGCAGAAGGATTTGGTCTAGATTTTTATCCGATGAGGTATGAAATCTGTCCCGCGGAAATTATTTATACGTTCGGTGCATACGGAATGCCAACACGATTCAGCCACTGGAGCTTTGGGAAGCAATTTCATAAAATGAAGCTTCATTATGATTTAGGATTAAGCAAAATTTATGAGCTGGTCATCAATTCAAATCCTTGCTACGCCTTTCTACTTGATAACAACACGCTTGTTCAAAATAAATTAATTGTGGCTCATGTACTGGCACACTGTGATTTCTTCAAAAATAATTGCCGTTTTCAAAACACAAAACGAGACATGGTAGAAAGCATGTCAGCAGCGGCAGAGCGGATCAAAGAATATGAGCATCTTCATGGAACAAAAGAAGTGGAATCCTTTTTAGACGCCGTATTGGCTCTACAGGAGCATATTGATCCGTCTCTTGTTCGTTCAAAACTAAGCTGGAATATGGACGATGAAGAAGAATGTGAAGATGATAAACCAAAACGTCAGACGCCGTATGATGATTTGTGGGGAATGGATGAGCCGAAGACGCATGAGAAAAAGAAAATCGTCAAACAATTTCCGCCAAAGCCGGAAAAAGATATTTTGCTCTTTATTGAGGCGCACTCCCGGGAGCTAGAGCCGTGGCAGCGGGACGTCCTCACCATGCTGAGGGAGGAAATGCTCTATTTTTGGCCGCAGCTGGAAACAAAGATTATGAATGAAGGCTGGGCATCGTATTGGCATCAGCGGATTATGCGTGAGCTTGATTTAGATTCAAGTGAATCGATTGAGTTTGCCAAATTAAATGCAGGCGTGGTGCAGCCATCTAAAACAGGCATCAATCCTTACTATTTAGGTCTGAAGATTTTTGAAGATATCGAAGAGCGCTATGACAACCCATGTGAAGAATTAAAAAAAGCAGGGGTGACAGAAGGATCGGGCCGCAGCAAAATGTTTGAAGTAAGGGAGATTGAATCAGATATTTCCTTTATTCGAAATTACTTAACAAAAGACCTTGTGATGAGAGAAGATTTGTACTTGTTTCAAAAGCAGGGGAGAGACTATAAAGTCATTGATAAAGATTGGAAGGCTGTTCGTGATCAGCTTGTGAGCATGAGGGTCAATGGCGGTTTTCCTTATTTGACCGTGATCGATGGCGACTATTTGAAAAACAATGAACTTTATATAAAACATTGGTACGAAGGCATTGAACTTGATCTGAAATATTTAGAAAAAGTCCTTCCGTATTTATTTCAGCTGTGGGGAAGAAGTGTGCATATCGAATCAGTTCTTGAAGGAAAAGAAGTGATGTTTTCATACGATGGAAAAGGGGTTCATAGGAAATATCTCGCATAATGATCAAAAGAAAAGATGTCCTAAAACGGACATCTTCTTTTATGTGACTGGGGCTGGGTTAAATAGGCACAGATCATTATAAATCCCCCAATGATCGGCCCATGTTTCTTTCCTGCCGCTGGCGACATCTAATATATAGTGAAATATATCTGTACCCACTTCCTCAATTGTTGCTTCTCCAGTTGCAATACGGCCTGCATCAAAATCAATAAGATCTGGCCACTGTGTCTGTAAGCTGGTTCTCGTAGACACTTTTACTACGGGTGCAGCTGCTAGACTGTATGGAGTCCCTCTGCCTGTTGTGAAAATTTGCAAATTCATGCCAGAGGCGAGCTGCAGTGTCCCGCAGACAAAATCGCTTGCCGGCGTAGCAGCAAATATTAATCCCTTGGTGGCTGCTTTCTCACCAGGCCCAATCACACCAGATATTGGACTTGTGCCAGATTTGACGATAGAGCCAAGCGCCTTTTCTACGACATTGGATAAACCGCCTTTTTTATTTCCTGGGGAAGGATTTGATTTGCACTTCTATCTGCCTGCCCTCTGTTTAAATAATTGTCGTACCAATTCATTTCCCGTATAAGTGCCTGCCTCGTTTTTTCATTAACAGCCCTTGGTGTTAATAGGTGAATGGCATCCCGCACTTCTGTCACTTCGGAAAAAAGAACGGTTGCGCCTGCTCTGACAAGAAGATCTGCTGCATATCCAACGGCAGGGTTTGCCGTTACACCTGAGAATGCATCGCTTCCTCCGCATTGTAAGCCCACCACTAAATCCGATACAGGACATGGGACGCGCGTCCGTCCATTGAGTTTCATTAGTTTGTGCTCTGCAGCCTTCATAATGGAGGTAATCATTGAAGAAAAGCCTGATTCTTCTTGTAAGGTTAAAATATCGTGTTGCTGATCTTCTGAGACGATGCGTGAAGGTACGAGTTTTTCGCAGCCTAATCCAATGATCAGCACCTCTCCTCCAAAGTTTGGATGTGTGGCTAGGTTTTGGATGGTTCTGATGGGAATGAACGCATCTGGTGCATGAATGGCTACACCGCAGCCGTACTGATGGTGGAGGGGAATAACGTCATCGACATTTGGATATTTCGGCAGCAGCTCTTCCTTGATTTTTTTGACGGCGTAGTCAAGAACCCCCACGACACATTGCACGCTTGTTGTAATTCCGAGAATATTTTTAGTACCAACAGAATCATCTGAATTTCGGTAGCCCTCAAATTCATAGCCATCCAGCTTTTTAAGAGGAGAGCCGCTGTATGTTTTGCATGATAATTCTTCTAAAGGAGGAGGGGCTGGCATTTGAACAAGCTGCTCTTTCACCCAACCTCCTTGCAGGATGGTTTCGTTAGCGTACCCAATGATTTCACCATATCGGATAATTGGAGCATGCTGTTCTATAGCCTTAAGTGCTACTTTATGCCCTTGAGGGATTCGGTCGGTTAACGACAATCCACTCGAAAAGACAGTGCCAGCTGGTAATCCATCATCATTAACGATGATTGCCACATTATCCTTTGGGCTTACTTGAATATATAGGGGTGCTTCCTGTGCCTTTTGATTCAAGAGATCACTCCTTCGAAAGCGTTATCATTTTAGAGGAGAGGAAGCATATCCGCTTCCACATCATGGCGTTTGATTTAACCCTTTTAAAATTTTATCACGTACAAACTTCAAATGTTCATGCATATGGAAGTGTGCTTGATATGGGTCTCTAAGTCGAAGCGCTTCATAAATTTTCCGATGATAATTAACGGTCACTTTTTTTTCTCGATAAGGAATTTGACTGTCAATTTTGGCATGTGATACTAAAAGCGCCTGAATCATACCTTCAACAACGGGATTGTTTGCACTTAAGGCAATAATCCGGTGGAATTCTTTATCCGCTTCACCATAGTTGTTATCTGTACTTTTCTCTATCATTTCAATGGTTTTTTCTAATTTTTTTAATTCTTCTTCACTGATCTTCTCAGCAGCAATGGTGACAAGGCCTAGTTCTAGTACCATTCGAGCCTCTATAATGGCTGGTAAATTATCTTGAGCCAGTGCGAGCATTACAGAAAAAGGCTGGTTGCTAATTTTATCATTAAAGTATGTGCCGCCTCGAGTTTTCCTTGTGATGACACCTAATGTTTCAAGAGAACTTAAAGCCTCGCGCAGTACAGGACGGCTTACTGATAGAATTTCCATTAGTTCCATTTCTGTCGGCAGTTTGTCACCAGCTTTTAATTGCCCGCTAGATAATAAATGAACGATACGTTCAATGACTTGTTTTGCTAATGTTTTTCGATTAACAGTTTCAAATTTTAGTTCATCTATGCTTTCATTCACGAGTCATTCTCCCCCTTCAGTTGTTCAATTGTAAGACAAAATGAAGGGGAACACAATCATTTACAGTCAAACTACCGAATTAAACACGGTTTTTTCGGATCGAATGTCCAGCCATCGATGAGATATTGCATCTGAATGGCATCATTTCTTGCACCAAGCTTCATTTGTTCATATAAACGGTTGGCCTCCTCTAGCTTTTCTATATCAATTTGAATACCCAGCCCAGGTTCTTGAGGCACTTTTATACGACCTTCTTTGATTGAAAGTGGGTTCTTGGTTAATTGCTGACCGTCTTGCCATATCCAGTGGGTATCAATGGCTGTTATATGACCTGGTGCGGCAGCGGCAACGTGTGTAAACATGGCCAGGGATATATCAAAATGATTGTTAGAGTGCGATCCCCAGGTCAAGCCGGTATCATGACACGTTTGAGCTACTCTGACCGAACCTTCCATTGTCCAAAAATGTGGGTCCGCCAGTGGAATATCAACCGCATGTAATTGGATCGCATGTGACAACTGACGGAAATCAGTTGCGATCATATTCGTAGCCACTTGAATTCCTGTAGCTCGTTTGAATTCGGCCATAATTTCTCTGGATGAGAATCCGTCTTCTGCTCCACATGGATCTTCTGCATATGCAAGCAGATGTTGTTTTCCATTGCAAAGCTGAATGGCCTCATCAAGAGACCAAGCTCCATTAGGGTCAAGTGTGATACGGGCATTTGGAAAACGTTTTGAAAGAGATTCTACAGCTTCCATCTCTTCTTCTCCAGAAAAGACGCCACCTTTTAACTTAAAATCCTGAAATCCATAGCGTTCATAAGCCGCTTCAGCCAAACGGACAATGTCCATCGTTCTTAGTGCTTTTTGACGCCTAAGCCGGAACCAGCTGCAAGATGAATGATCTTCTTTCAAATAGGGGAGAGGGGTTTTCATCTGATCCCCTATGTAAAATAAATACCCAAGCATGTCAACTTCCTGTCTATGTTGACCGGTTCCTAATAAAGAAGAAACCGGTTCTTCTAAAAATTGACCTAATAAATCCAGCAAAGCAGCTTCTATCGCTGTAACTGCATGTATTGTTGTCCGAAAGTCAAAAGTTTGATTGCCTCTACCGCCTGTATCGAGGTCTTGAAATTTATGCTGTACCGATTGCAGGATGGCATGATGTTGCCCAATTGGTTTTTGGAGGACAAGTCTGGCGGCATTTTCAAGTGTTTGACGAATGTTTTCACCGCCGGGAACTTCGCCGACTCCTTGACGACCACTGCTATCGGTTAAGATCACAACATTTCTTGTGAAAAAAGGTCCATGCGCTCCGCTTAGATTCAAAAGCATACTGTCATGGCCTGCAACAGGAATCACCTTCATGTCAGTAATGTAAGGGAGATTGGTTGTTCGTTCTTTTTTCACTTCTTTTAAGTGTTGATTCATATGCATCCTCCTTTATATAAAACGTTTTCAAATTGAACTTGATGGAACTGGGGCCGGTGGAGTGGAAGGGGGTTCTTTTAGCTTCACACGTTTAATGGGACCCACAAGGAATAAATAACTTAAGATCGCAATGACGGCATTACTTCCGACAAAGACGAGCGCACCACTGAAAGAGCCTGTCGCATTTACAATATATCCAATGATAATGGGGGTTGTAATAGACGCAATGTTGCCAAAGGTATTAAATAAACCGCCGCTTAAACCCGCACATTCCTTTGGAGAGGTATCTGATACAACGGCCCAGCCAAGTGCCCCAAATCCTTTTCCAAAGAAAGCAAGCGACATAATCGCAACAACAATCCAAGAAGATTCTGTATAGTTGCAGATAATCATACTGCATGAAAGAAACATGCCTATAATAATCGGTGTCTTTCGTGCGAAAGTAAGCGAGTTCCCTCTTTTTAATAAAAAATCGGATAACAAGCCGCCAAGAATCCCGCCTAAAAAACCGAAGAGAGCTGGCAGGGAAGCAACAAAACCTGCTTCGAGAATGGACATTCCTTTTGCTTGAACAAGATACACGGGAAACCACGTTAAGAAAAAATAAGTGAGGGTGGTAATACAATATTGAGCAATGTAAACGCCGATTAACATCCGATTTGAAAGTAATTGTTTCACGTATGGCCATTTTGGTTCTTTGTTTTGCTGGCTCTTTTCATCGTCCATTGAGGTCAAAGCCCCGCCTTTTGAAATGTAGTCAAGCTCTGCTGCATTAATTTTCGGGTGCTGTTTTGGGTTATAGACCGTTTTTAACCAAAGAATAGACAACAAGATACCGAGAATGCCCATGACAATAAAAACAGAATGCCATCCTAAAGAATGTGTAAGCCAGCCCATTATAGGGGAGAAAATGACAAGCGCAAAATACTGAGCTGAGTTAAAGAAAGCAGAAGCTGTTCCACGTTCAGAACTAGGAAACCATGCAGCTACTACACGACTATTTCCTGGGAAAGAAGGAGCTTCAGCCAGCCCTACTAAGAATCTCAGGGAAAAAAGAAGAATAATCGCAGTA
Organism: Bacillus sp. FSL R5-0431; assembly: GCF_038002985.1. Lineage (NCBI taxonomy): Bacteria > Bacillati > Bacillota > Bacilli > Caryophanales > Bacillaceae > Bacillus > Bacillus sp. FSL R5-0431. The sequence continues at coordinate 941,731 of NZ_JBBOOG010000001.1, forward strand.
CCTGCTGTAAAAAAACCTATGGCACCTTGAAGCAATGTAAACAAAGACCAAAAGAAAATGCTGCAGGCAATGACAATTTTAGAGCCAAATTTATCTAATAAATAACCGCCAGGCAGTTGGCCAATGACATATGCCCAGCCAAAAGCAGAAAAGACATAACCCATTGAAATAGAGCTAAGACCAAGATCATGCTGAACAGAATCTCCAGCAATCGATAGGGTAGCACGATCCGCATAATTGACAGAAGTGACAAGAAACAGCATGAAGACGATAAACCAGCGGACAGAGGTTTTTTTATCAGTTTGTGAAGCATGGAAGAGTTTATTTATCATAATTTCTTCTCCTTTTCTAAATAGAGAATTGAGGAGGGCAGGTGCCCTCTCAAATGCTTCAAATTTACGATTTAATGAAAACCGTTTGAATGGCTGTGAAAAATTCCTTTGCCGCTTCTCCTTGTTCACGAGAATGAGAGCTTGATTGTTTCATTCCACCAAATGGAGCCTGTAATTCTACTCCTGCACTTTCTGCATTAATTCTAATGAGTCCTGCTTGGATATTCTGAATAAAGGTCAGCATACGGCCGATGTTTTGTGTGAAAATAGAAGCGCTTAAGCCAAATACCACATCATTGGCAATGTGAAATGCTTCATTTATATCTCCCACTTTGATTAAAGCAATGACTGGCCCAAATATTTCTTCTTGAGCGATGGTCATGTCTGAGGTGACATGTTCAAAAATGGCAGGCTCTATATAATAGCCATTCTGATAATCACCATCTGTTAATGGTTCCCCGCCAAAGAGAAGGGTAGCTCCTTCTTTTTTTCCTGTTTCAATATAGGAAAGGCATTGATCAAGCTGTTGTTTGCTTGCGATTGGACCCATCCATACGTCTTTTTTTAAACTGTCCCCAATAGTGATTTCCTGCGTCTTTTGAAGCAGCTTTTCTTTAAAGGCATCATAGATGTCTTCTTGGACAATGACTCGGCTCGTTGCTGTACATTTTTGTCCTGTTGACCGGAAAGCTCCTGTAATGGTGGCTTCCACCGCAAGATTAAGATCCGCATCATTGGTTACAATAACGGGGTTTTTCCCGCCCATTTCAAGCTGATACTTGATGCCTCGTTCAAAGGCTTTTTGACCGATAGCTTTACCAGTTGCATTGGATCCAGTAAATGTAATCCCTTGGATATTTGGATGTTCAATCATTCCTTGACCTACAACAGCTCCCGACCCTGTTACCATATTGACTACTCCCTTTGGGAGATGAGCATCTGCAAAGCAGGCCATGATTTTTGCGCAAGTAGCCGCAGTTTCTGTTGCAGGTTTAATGACGACCGTGTTGCCATAAATGAGTGCAGGTGCCATTTTCCAAATAGGGATGGCAATAGGGAAATTCCAAGGAGAGATGACGCCTACAACACCTAATGGAACCCTTTTAGTGAACATGAGTGCTTCTCGATCAGTAGAAGGAATGACATCTCCTTCTTTTCGCATCCCTTCGCCGGCATAGTAACGCAGGATGGCCACACCGCGTGCCGCTTCTCCTTTTGCCTCCGGAAGTGTTTTACCCATTTCTTTTACAGCAGTGACTGCAATGTCATCGAGACGTTCCTCTAGCAAATCAGCTGCTCTATAAAGATATTGTCCTCGTTCTGCACCTGATAAATCTCGCCACGCTGTCTTTGCTTCATGTGCTGCAGTGATAGCTGCGTTCACATCTTCAAGGCTTGAGCGCTGTACATATCCAACGGCCTCTTCTTTGTCGGCAGGATTCTGGATGGGGATCACTTCTCCTGTCGAAGCCTTTACCCATTCACCATTGACATAATTGAAGTACGTTTTTTGTTTCACTGAAATGGACATAATATGATCTCCTTTCTATTGTTAATTCACAGCCGCTTTTTTAGGGAAGCGTTCCATTGCGTGCTGCAAAATGCTCTCTAGTTCTTGATAGTGTTCTTTCTCTACAGGGACAACAGGTGGTCTTGCTGAATTGCGGACAGCATGCCCCATGATGTTCATGCCAGCTTTAATTAATGAGACAGCATAGCCCTTTCTCTGTTGACGAATCCGGTTAATCGGTAAAATTACACTTGTGTATATGTCCTTGACCATTTCCTGATCACCAGTCTTCAGTGCGTGATAAAACATTCTTGAGATGTGAGGGATATAGTTTGAAATGGCGGAGGAATAGGAATGAAAACCAATCGGTAAGTAAGCCGGCATTGTGACCTCTGCCATAGGCAATCCATTTAGATAGCTGAGCCTGTCGCCTATCGTATAGGAAAGGTTCACGTTTAAATCCATATCACCGACCCCATCTTTTACACCAACAAGCTGTTCAAAAGTAGTGAGCCGTTTGATTTGCTGCACTGAGAGAACAGCATTATCTCGTTGATACAAGATGGCATTTAAGTTTGTACTTTCCATAATGGTTTTGGCGTATTCATATAGTCCTTCTTGTTCTCCATGAATTAAATAGGGAGGGAGTAATAAGTAACCATCAACGCCTTTTTCCTCGGAAATTCTCGCCCATTCCAGGGCAGTATTTAAATTTCCGCCAACTCCTGAATAAACAGGGACTTTACCACCGGCAGCTGCCAGTGCCACATCAATCATTTGCTCGTATTCTTTTTGACTAATAGACTGGAATTCTCCCGACCCACAAGCAATAAAAATGGCATCAAGCCCTTCGTCTAGTAAGAATTGAATGTTTTGAAATAGTGCTTCCTCGGAGAGCTGTCCATTTGCTTGAAAAGGGGCAATAGGAAACCCTAATATGCCTTCTGGTGCTTTTCTATCTTGAATCATGGTTAAAAACCTCCTGTGAAGTGAATTGTTAAAAAGAAAGGTAAGCGCTACCAAAAAACCCTTTTGTTTTATTGTAAGACAAATAAACAATTTGTCAATATCTTTATTTTCAGAATTTTTCCTGGAAGATTGAACAATAAAAAGAGCAGGTACTTAGTGCACCTGCTCTTACAAAGATTTTTGTCTTATTGATGATTAAGTAATTTAAAGATATGTTTAGCCTGATCTGTATTTTCCATCAGCCCTTTTAGTTTTTGACTGGATGGTCCGTATGCAAAGAATGGAACTTCATCACCCGTATGACCTGATGTTGTCCAGCCTGTATGTGATCTCACGTTGATCACTTCTTCAATCGCATCATCAATTTTAACAGCATCCTTTGTTTCAGCGGCCTTTTGAATGGAGGCCATTTCTTCTTTTGTGAAATCAAGATCGATGTATTGTTTCAGCGCTGATTCAACAGTCATGCCACTGACGATTTTGTTTGCGATAAAATCAGGTGTCTTTTTCGCTGCTTTTACCGGTTTGTAATCCCAGCTGCCCGAGCCGTCTGCCCCGAAGGAGAGTCCGCCAGTTGAATGATCGGCAGTGGTGATGACTAACGTATTTTTATCCTTTTTTGCAAAACGAATGGCTTCTTCAAATGCTTTTTCAAAATCCTTCATTTCGCTCATTGCACTGACAATATCATGATCATGTCCAGCCCAGTCAATTTGACTGCCTTCGACCATAAGGAAAAACCCTTTTTTGTTTTTAGACAGCTGTTTAATGGCTGAGGACGTCATGTCTTGCAGGGATGGGGTCTTTTTATCACGATCAATCGCTTTATCAAGACCACCATCAGCAAAAATGCCTAACACCTTTTGATTTTTGTTTTTTTGTAAGGCATCTTTATTGGTGACATAATCATATCCGGCTTGCTTGAATTCCTTCGTCAAATCACGATCCTTCCGGACAAAATCGACAAGACCTCCGCCAAGCATGACATCGACTGTATGCTGTTTTCTGATTTTTTCATCGAAGAAATCATCAGCGATGGCTGCTGTGTTTTTTCTCGATACATCGTGAGCCGCATACGCAGCAGGAGTGGCATTTGTTAATTCAGAGGTCACGACAAGACCTGTAGATTTTCCCTTCCGTTTTGCTTCTTCTAGAACTGTTTTTAATTTTTTGCCGTTTTTATTTACACCGATCGCATTGTTGTAAGTCTTTTTACCAGTTGCCATAGCTGTACCAGCTGCGGCAGAATCGGTGATATTGCTTTTAGAGTCGTTAGGGTATGTTTTGTGCATGCCAGTGAGGTAAGGGTCAAACGCTGTTTGTTTTGAAAGGTCTCCGTTGTGTTTAAATGAACGGTAAGTTGAAAGATACGGTGTTCCCATGCCATCCCCGATCAGCACGATCACATTTTTCACGTCATTTTTTTGCTTCTTTTTAGCCTCTGCTTTGTCAGCCTGTCCAAATTCAATCCCTGAAAAAATGCCAATCGATAGCACAGATGCTGCCGCCACTGCAGCGATTTTCGTTTTCGAGCTTTTCAACACACTCATTCATTTTGCCTCCTCATTGTTTATGTATCGCTCTTACGTTTACAATGGTAGAGCAGAATTGTGGATTCCCATTTACAGGATCGTAAAGTTCACTTTAAAATTGTAAAGGTCCACTTTACATAGAATGGACCAAAAAGAGAAATGAATGTATCATTTATCCATGACAAGATGCGTTTATTTTGTCATGATTGTGTAATGAAAATGAAATATAAAGAACCCTAAAAAAAAATAAATTTTGCCGAATTAATAAGCATAATGTCGTAGGAAGTCAAGACTATTTCTTCTGGTATTTGATCCTTATAATAGTAAGTAGATAAAATGCGGATCACGATAGATACATACAGGAGGAACAAATGAAAAAACAATTGATCACAGCTGCAAGTGCAGTTCTACTTGGGACGACATTATTTGCCGGAGCTGCCTCAGCACAATCAGTAAAAGTTCAAAAAGGTGACTCTCTTTCTGTTCTAGCGAAAAAATACAAAACAAGTGTGAGCAAGATTAAATCAGACAATAAGCTGAAATCTAACACGATTTATGTTGGACAAACTTTAAAAGTAAATGGTACTTCCTCAAAAAAAACTACGAAAACATCAAAAACAACAAAAGTAAAAGCGGCGTCAGCGACAGCTACTCATAAAGTTGTTAAAGGTGATACATTATCTAAAATCGGCAAAAAGTACGGCATGACTGTAAAAGAGCTGAAATCGTTAAATAAACTCAAATCAAACCTTATCAAAATTGGGCAAAAGCTAAAGGTCAAAAAGACATCTAAAAAAGTGAAGACAACACCTGTTAAAGAAAAAACAGTTTCTGCTTCTTCTTTAAACACGTCTAAGCTTGTAGCAGATGCTAAAGCGCACAATGGCACACCATATAGATGGGGTGGAACGACACCAAAGGGCTTTGATTGCAGCGGGTTTATGTGGTATATCATTAACAAACAAAAAAAGATTTCAAGACAAACAACTGAAGGTTTCTGGGGATCAATGAAAAGCGTATCAACACCAAAGGTTGGCGATTTTGTGTTCTTTACAACATATAAATCGGGTCCATCTCACATGGGTGTCTACATTGGGAACAACAAGTTTATTCATGCTGCTTCTGATGGTGTGACGATCAGTAATATGAATTCAAGCTACTGGAAGCCGATTTACCTTGGAGCGAAAACATTTGTGAACTAATTTATTCTAAGAGACTGCTTATGAAGCAGTCTTTTTTTATTTGCGCTGTAGACTTACCGTTGGGTATATTTAAGAAAATACCAAAAAGCCAGTGCTGCTTGGCGTAAGTCAAGTAACACTGGCTATTCATCTAATGAGATTTAAAAACCTAATTGAAGATCGACATCGATCGATACGATGGTGTAGACACAAACAATAACAAAGATATTCAGTACGACACCAAGGAACCCTGGGCCCGTACGGCCTTTTTTAATGAACAGTTCAATAATGCCAAATGGAACTGCGGCCATTGCAAAAGGAAGCATCTGAAAAGAATAAAATGTCACGTTGCTGATAATGGCGAGGTTCAGCATGAGCAGGGATAATATCGCTGTACCGACGGAAATCCAGCCAAATACATTATGCTCTTTAAAAATTCTTACCAATTCCATAATTCCACCTCGCTCACTTTTGCCGTTTTAATGCGTTTTGTCTTCACAAATTTCTCGATTTCTTTCGAAGGACCTGTGATCACAGAGCCATAAATCGTGACACCATTTTGGTTGATATAGCGTATTCGGTTTGACAGATCCAGTTCAGGTCTGCCAGAGATCGTTTTTGCCCAGGTTGGGTGCTGATCGACATAAGCAAGGGCATCTTTAAATTGATCTACCTCTGTTTTTGATGTGTGCTGAAGCTCTTTTAAGAATTCAGAGTCTTTCCCAGGGAAGCCGATTGGCCGCTGATTCCCGCTTAATGAATCCTCTGTTTTAATCGCATTCCAGAGCACTTTCATATCATATTTTTTAGCAAAGGAATAAACGTCCTTTGGTGTATAAGCTTTGTCATAGGATACATACACTTCACTGACTGTTCCTTCAGGAAGCTTGTCTAAAGTAGTGAGTGTTTGTTTTTTTGATGCATCTGGCTGCGCCGAAGGATGGGTAAAGAAATCCTCCGTATCGCGTGCGCTGTCACCATAATAAGAGATGGTAGGCTGCTTTAATTTATCGAAAAACATCTCGATTTGTTCACTGCCAATGGCTTCTGTTTTATTGCCAATTTGTTTTTGCAGCTTCAATTCGGTGTTCATCCCAAAAAGCTTGACTTGGCCTTTTAAATCCTTCATATCAATCGCCACGTTTGGTTTCGTCAAAGCGACGGTGACAGCGGCTGTTTCCATGAAGTGATTCCCTTTGCTCTCTGCTCCGCCCACACCGTAGTATAGATAACTTCCTAATGTACAAAGCGGTAAAATAATGAGTGTCGATATGACAGCAAGCACGGAAATCCGTAAATAAGACTTTCTTTTTCCGTATTGTAAGATGGCTTTTTGCTTTTCAGGACTGATGGAAAAATCTGTCCAATCCGAGTCGTTCAGTTCCTGACTTAAGCGTTTTTCGTTTTCTTCAAGTTCTTCTTCAAACGCCATCATTTCTTCCTCGTTCATCTCACCATTATTATATTGTTCCCATCGCTTGTTAAACTCTTCATTCATCATTAACACCTCTGTTGTAAAGTGCTTTTAGGCGCTGCCTTGCACGAAATAAAACACTTTTAAAATTTGCTTCAGTAATATTCATGACCTTGGATGCTTCCTTGTAATTCAGTTCTTTTAAATAATACAATGTCAACGCTTCCTTGTAGTTATCTGGAAGCTGCTCTAAATACATGTTGAGGACTTCTTTTATTTCAACCTGTTCAGCAGGGCTTTGTACAGACGTTTGTAAAAGGCCGCCAATTAGATCATCCGATATGGTCACTTCTTTTTTATGTTTCCTGACATAATCAATAAAAGCATTTCGTGCCACCTGAAATAACCAAGGTTTCACTTTGCTATGGTCGTAGGAATGAATATGTATATAAGCACGCATAAAGGTTTCCTGCAATAAGTCTTCTGCCAAATGTTTGTCTTTTGTCATGGAGAGCAGAAACCTGTAAACATCGTTCATATACATTTGATAAATTTCATCGATCGTCACTGATTTTTCTCCCCTCTATGTTATACACGCATAAGAAAGGCATAAAGTTGCACGAAACTTCTCAATACCGTACATTACTCATCTCTTTCGCCGAATCAAAATCATTTCTCCTTATAATAGCGAAATTTACGCCATTTATAAAGCATTTTCAATAGAACAAATCAGGAAAAAACTTAAAAAACGACAAAATTGGACACAATTCCTCTTCTATTCTCTCCTAAAACCATGGACCTGGATACAGAAAGACCGGTGATTCTTAACGAAAAATGATGTGATGGTTTGGCTGTTTCATGAAATTTTTAGTACCAGGTAATAAAAAATTTGTTATAATAGAAACAAATCCTTCATTCTTCAAACAAAGGAAGTGCACTATGTATAAATTTTCAGGCTATACCATCAAAGTATTATTTTCTCTCCGAGGCGGAATCAAAGTATATCAAAAAGAGAATCTGCCAACGGATCGGGGGTTTGTCATTGCATGTACACATGAGGGTTTTGTGGATGTTCTTGCATTAGGCGCAGGGATTCTTCCGTTTGAGATCCACTACATGTCGAAAAAAGAATTGTTTGCAAATAAATGGATCGGTGGATTTTTAAAGAAGATTCATGCCTTTCCAGTTGATCGAGAGAATCCTGGGCCAAGCAGTATTAAAACGCCCATTAAATTATTAAAAGAGGGAAAGATCGTCGGGATTTTTCCAAGCGGAACACGTACAACAGAGGATGTACCTTTAAAAAGAGGTGCGGTCACCATTGCCCAGCTCGGTAAAGCGCCAATCGTTCCAGCAGCGTACAAAGGACCGTCCAATGCGAAAAGTCTTTTCAAAAAGGGGAAAATGCGCTTAATTATCGGTGAACCGATTGAGCAGTCAGAATTTGAGCATCTGCCGCCAAAAGAACGGTTAGGTGCCATGACGGAAGTATTAAACACGAGAATTAAAGAACTTGAAGCTCAATTAATGGAAAAGGCATAAGAAAAACGACCGCTTGCTTTGGCAAGGGTCGTTTTTTTCTTAAGAAGCGCCTTCTTCAGCGGCTTCTGCTAATTGTTCATTTAACTTTTTGACTTCGATATATACCACATGGTGTCCATCGACTTCATTAATGATAAATTCATAGCCTTGTTCACGAATGGTGTCATTTTTCTCAACTTCATATTTCTGTGTAAGGAACCATCCGCCGATCGTATCGACCTCTTCGTTATCAAGCTGCGTACCTAAGAGCAGGTTGACTTGGTCAACTAGAACCTTTCCATCAAAGATGTAATGGTCTTCTCCAAGTTTACGAACTTCGTTGATTTCATCAATATCGAATTCATCACGAATTTCACCGACGATTTCTTCAAGAATGTCTTCTACAGTCACAAGACCTGCTGTACCGCCGTATTCATCTGATAAAATCGCCATGTGTACACGTTCACGCTGCATTTTGAGCAATAAATCATGTACAGGAACTGTTTCAATCACATGAATAATCGGGTTGACAAACTTTTCGATTGTATCACTTGTAGAACACTCACCGCTAATGCAGGCAGTGAGAACCTCTTTAATGTTTAGAACACCAATCATGTTATCTTTATCGCCATCTTCAATTGGATAACGTGTATATTTCTCTACCTTGGTCACCTTCAGCATTTCCTCAATGGTAATATCATGAGGGAAGCTGACAACTTCAGTACGAGGAATCATAATTTCTTTCGCCAGACGGTCATCAAATTCAAAAATTTTATTTACATATTTGAATTCAGACTGGTTAATTTCGCCGCTTTTATAGCTCTCTGATAAAATAATCCGCAATTCTTCTTCAGAGTGCGCCATGTCATGCTCAGAAACTTGCTGAAGACCGAACGCTTTTGTTAACAAACGAGCAGATCCATTTAATACCCAGATAAACGGGAACATCACTTTGTAAAAAATCATGAGCGGTCTAGCAAAAAGAAGAGATACTTGCTCCGCCTTTTGAATGGCGAGTGTTTTTGGTGCAAGTTCTCCAACCACAACGTGTAAAAACGTCATAATACTAAACGCAATAATAAAAGTGACAATAGAACTAGCTGATTGAGGAATGGACAGCTCTACAAATAGTGGAGCAAGCATGTGCGCAATTGTTTCTTCCCCTAACCAACCAATACCAAGGGCGGTAATGGTAATACCGAGCTGACAGGCCGACAGATACTCATCAAGGTGAGTCGTGACATGCTTGACAGCAACTGCTGTTTTATTACCTTCTGCGATTAACTGATCAATTCTTGAGCTTCTTAAGCGAATGATCGCAAACTCTGATGCTACGAAAAATGCGGTTAAAGCTATAAGCAAAGCAACTATAAGTAAATTAACTATGTCCAATTAAGGCCTTCGTTCTGACTTTGAGAACGAAGGTAACACCTCCTGTTTAGTAAAAATTTTAACTTAACAGCAGTAAAAATGATTGGACAGCCGTCATCTTTTCAGGTGTAAGCTGCTCTTTTAATTTTTCACGTTGTTCTGGCTGAAGCTGCTTACAACGTACCAAAATGCGGTCCATATGCTCGTTCATCCGATCGATATCAGAGGTTAAATGGACAAGTTCATCAGGATCTTCCTTTTGAGAAGGGAATTGTTCATCTAATCTGGATTTGATGTCAGAAAGAGCCAATCTCTGCTGTTTGCAAAGAACGATTAATTGTAATCGTTTTAAAGCATGTTCATCGTAATAACGATAATTTGAGCAAGATCTAACAGGCGCAAGCAAACCTAGATTTGTATAATAATCTACAGTTCGTTTCGTCACCTGTGCAATCTGTGCTAGTTCACCAATACGATACTTTTTCTCAGCCCCATCTGAACATCTCCTCCTAACCGTCACGTTATAGTTTATGAAAATAGTTTAATATAATTCGAGTCTGAAATACAAGTTAATTGTTCATATTTCCTGCCGATATGAACATTAGAGAGGGATTTCTCAGTCTAGATTGTCCTGTCAAATTTAACATAGTGATACAGGAATTTTCAGATTATTTATGGTAAGATAAAATGAATACCGTTTCATATATATGTAGAGAAGCGGATTTATACGTGAACCGGAGGTGGTTAAGTGGGGCCCTCAATGTAGTCTTATTTAATCAGTTAACCGTTTTGCAAAATATAACATCATCAATCAGGAGGTGACTCCTTGTTCTTCTAAGAAAGAGCAAGGTTAAATGGACGATATTGTTAATCTGAGTATAGTCGGTGTTTTGATTGCTTTAACAGCTTTCTTTGTTGCATCTGAATTTGCCATAGTAAAGGTGAGAAGTTCAAGAATTAATCAACTTGTTGCCGAAGGGTCCAAAAAGGCCATCGTGGCGAAAAAGGTGACATCAAGGCTAGATGAATATTTGTCAGCCTGTCAGCTCGGTATTACAGTGACATCCCTTGGTTTAGGGTGGATTGGTAAGCCGGCTGTAAAAGAACTTTTGGTTCGAGGTTTCGGTTTGACAAACATTCCTGATTCAGCAATCAGCCTGATCTCAGCAACACTTGCGTTCTCTATTATTACCTTTTTGCATGTAGTCGTCGGTGAGCTTGCACCAAAAACGCTTGCGATTCAAAAGGCGGAAAAAATGACGCTCTGGCTGTCAGGCCCGCTGCATGCATTTTATATCCTGATGTTCCCTTTCATTTATGTGTTAAACGGGTCAGCCCGTGTTCTAACCAAAATGATGGGCATCGATATGGGGTCTGAAAAAGAACATTCCCACTCTGAAGAGGAATTGAAGATTTTATTATCTGAGAGCTTAAAAAATGGGGAAATCAACCCATCAGAATATAATTATATGAACAAGATTTTCGACTTTGATAATCGAATTGCCAGAGAGATCATGGTACCGCGGAGAGAAATTTGTGCAATTCCAGAAGATATGCCGCTAGATGATATCCTCTCCATCATGACGCAGGAAAAGTATACACGCTTTCCCGTGTTTTCAGGGGATAAAGACCATGTCATCGGCATGCTGAACAAAAAGCAGCTCTTTGCAGATCTTGTGTATCAAGGAGAAAAAGATCAACTGAAGATTCAAGATTATATATATCCAGTGATTGAGGTCATTGACACGATTCCTATTCAGGAGCTTCTCGTCAAGATGCAGCGCGATAGAATGCATTTGGCGATTTTAACCGACGAATATGGCGGAACGTCTGGACTTGTCACAACAGAAGATATTTTAGAAGAGATTGTTGGAGATATTCGAGATGAATTCGATGAAGATGAGCAGCCGGTTATTCAAAAAAGAGCCGATCATCATTATGTTTTAGATGGCAAAGTAAGATTAGATGAAGTTCAAGATTTGATCGAAATGTCATATCATGATGAAGAAATTGATACAATAGGCGGGTTAATCTTAAAAGAGAATATTGATATCCGAGAAGGACAATCCATTTATCTTGATGATATTCGGATGAAGGTCTTGGAGATGGATGGACGCTATGTGAAAAAGATCGACCTGAAGAAAGGCGTCACATCATCAGAAAAAGGAAATGCACGTACTGGGCTTGATATAAAAGAGCCGCTGTTAGTAAATGAAATGACCTTGAGCGAAAAATAAGCTCAAGGTTTTTTTAGGTATTTAGTCTCTTTTTGCGAATGTTTGTTCGGGTTATAATAAGAACAAATGTTCGATAGAGGGGGATGGACATGCTTTGGTATGAAACAGCAAGTATCACAGAGAAAAAAACCTCAATGAAACGTATTGAGTTTCATTTGAAGAATTTCAAAAATTACCAGGCAGCGATTTTAAATATCGAAAGACAGATTGAAAAAAGAAGCCCGCATCATCTGGATCACATGACACGGAAGAAGTTAGAAGAGCAAAAAAATCAGTATGAACTCATCGTTGCATGTATTAAAACAGCACTAAAAGAGTTGGATGAAATAGAGCAGCAGCTCATCGATTACAAATATTTTCGAGATTGGCGGATGGCCAAATGTGCGATGGAAATCGGCTACAGTGAAAAAACACTCTTTTTAATGAAGCGCCAGCTCATGGATCAACTGCTCATCAGCTTAGCCGCCATTACCAATATTTAAAAAAGGTGATGTCCTATTTGATAGCACGCAGCAAAGAGACAGAAAGACCCGATGATCGTCATCAATAAGTAGACAGCAAGTTTTCCGATTTGCCGCTGCTCTAGCATGGTCGCAGACTCTACACTAAACGTAGAGAATGTTGTAAAGCCACCGAAAAAACCTGTTCCAATGATCATAAGCAGCGGATGATTGGCAGTCACGGCACCTGTCAGTATACCTAAACCGGCAGCACCTAATAAGTTGATGAGAATAATACTATACGGGAAACGAGCATGAGACTTGGTTTTCTGTATTAATTGGCTAATGAAAAAACGAAGGGCGCTGCCAATCCCGCCGGCAACAGCTGTATATAAAACGATCATTTATCTGCCTCCTCTCTGCTGCTTATTTTGATGAAAGAGCCGCTGAGCAAGCATCAGTCCACATAAGGCAGCGGCTACTCCGGCAATGACTGAGAGCAGGATGTAGATCACACTTGAGGTGAATTGCCCAGTCTGTAATAAAAGAACCGTTTCTTTAGAAAAAGTGGACATTGTCGTAAAACCTCCGCAAAATCCTGTTCCGATCAAAACGGCAAGATATTTTTTTCCCTTCTGGAACATAAAATATCCTGTTGAAAAACCAAGAAGCAGACTGCCTGTTACGTTTTCGATTAGCGTTGCATAAGGGAATGTTTGGCTGACAATCGATTGGCTTAGTTCATATCTGCAAAGTGTCCCAAGCAGTCCGCCTATAAATACAGCAAGATACGCTTTCATTTACATCATTTCTCCTTTAGAAAAAATGGCGGGTGATCCGTCACCACTCCATCAACGGGATATTTTTTGATCCGATCGGCTGTTTTTTGGTCTTTCACAGTCCATATAAACACATCCATCCCGAATGAGTGGATGCGGTCTATCCACCATCTGTTGATCATCGTTTTCTTCATATTAAGACAATCGGCAAACGAGCTGTATGCAGTTAATTTTCTTTTCGCCAGTTTAAATGCAGTAGGCTTTATAATAAAAGCTGTTCGAAGAGAAGGGGCGAAAGCCTTGATTCTTTGAAGTGCATGATCATCAAAAGATTGAATCATGATATGACGAGAATAGGCAAACCGATTGATGATGTCGACAACTGCCTTTTCAATTCCTATCTGCCGTTTTGGGTGTTTGATCTCGATCAATATCCCGATCCGCTGGCTGTATCTCTCAAGAATTTCTTGTAATGTTGGAATTCGTTCATTCGTGTAATGTTGGTCAAACCAGCTTCCTGCGTCCAGTTTTTTCAGCTGATCAAGTGTATAGCTTTTGACTAAGCCGTTCCCATTCGACGTTCGGTCAACTGTATCATCATGGATCACGACGACGTGCTGGTCCAATGTGAGCTGTACATCTAATTCAATATAATCTGCACCCTGCTGAACAGCTAAATCAAACGCGGCCATTGTATTTTCTGGGGCAGCGCTTGATGATCCTCTATGCGCAATAATATACACATGCTCCAGCTCCCTGACATAAGTTCTGGTCTTATCATATCAAATGCTTTACCGTTTTTCCTTCTTTACTATATGGAGGGAAGAAGAGCTGTATGTAATGGTGAATCGCATTGCTAAGAAAGTATGATGATTCAAATGTGAAAAGTTGCAGGAATATCCCAAGCTTTGATTGAGTAAATCTGAAGTACATCAATTTTTCTTCGATCAATTTTGTCCAAATCGTCAGCGTTCGCCAAAATATTAGTGCTTTCGTCATGTTGACTGAAAATTCTGATGTTTTATAATGATGAAAAGGAGGCGAGATGATTGGGTAAAGGGAGAATTAGAGTGGAAGAACGTATTAAGGCCGAAACGGATGCTGAAATGTTTAAAGCGACTCTCCTTGATCAGGCTCAGAAGAAAAAGTAGTTTGCTGCCCGTCGATATGTCTCTAGCCAAAATTTCATAATTGAACATCATGCCTCGGGACTGGTCCCGAGGCTTTTTATATAGAGGTCAGACATTTATGAGAGGACATAAACGAAGGTTATATTATAAACTAGAGAGGATTGTTTTAAAGGAGAGAGACAAACATGATTACACAAAAATGGATGGATACATATTTTACAGTAGATGTTGCGATCCAAATCGGTATTAGCCTTTGTATTTTATTGCTTTTTTTATTGCTTCGGAAAGTATTTACGAAGTACTTATTTCATCTTCTCTTTAGGCTGACCAATCGGTCTAAAACGGAGGTCATTAACCAAATTGTTGTGGCTTTCGAAAAGCCAGCCAGACTGTTTTTTGTCGCACTTGGGTTATATTTTGCGTTAAGACAGGCACCATACTTTGAGCATCATATGGATGTCATCGTCAAATTATATAGATCCTCCATTATATTGATGCTGACATGGGGGCTTTGTAATTTAACCGCAGCTTCTTCTTTCTTATTTCAAAAAGTAAATTCGAAGTTTGAATTGGAAATGGATGATATTTTAGCGCCGTTTTTATCAAAGGTACTTCGCTTCATTATCATTGCACTAAGTATTAGTGTCATTGCACAAGAATTTAATTATGATGTAAATGGACTGGTGGCAGGTCTTGGTCTAGGTGGTCTAGCCTTTGCGCTTGCTGCACAGGATACGGTGGCGAACTTTTTTGGAGGAATCGTCATCATTACAGAGAAGCCTTTTACAATGGGCGACTTTGTGGAGACGCCTAGTGTTCTTGGGACTGTCGAGGACATTACATTTCGAAGTACAAAGTTTAGAACACCTGCTGAAGCTGTCGTGACAGTTCCGAATTCTACGCTTTCAAAGGAACCTATCACGAACTGGACGAGAATGAATAAACGCCAAATTACGTTTTCCGTACGTGTATCCTATAATACACCAAAGGAAAATCTTGACCGATGCATCAAACGTCTCAAACAAATGCTTTATGAACATGATGGGGTGCACAAGGAGACGATCATGGTAAATCTCGATGTACTGGCGGACAGTTATTTGAATTTATTTTTCAACTTTTACACAAACACGACGGCTTGGGCTGAAAACCTTGATATTAAACAGGACATTAACTACCGTATCATGGATATCTTCCATCAAGAAGGTGTAGAATTTGCCTTCCCTGGACAGACCATTTATATGAAACAAAAAGGCGAAAAACAGCTGGGTGAATAAAGGAGGAATGGTGAGTGGATCAAACAAAGGTGGCAGCGCTAAGCGAGAAATTAACGCAGGCTTCACATATTATGGTACTTTCAGGTGCGGGTATGAGCACAGAATCGGGTATCCCCGATTTTAGATCAACGGGCGGCTTATGGACTGAAGACACCGCCCGCATGGAGGCGATGAGCCGGTCCTACTTTTTATCACACCCTCAGCAATTCTGGCCGAAATTCAAGGAATTGTTTCAGATGAAAATGAGCGGAGAGTACGAGCCCAATAGTGGACATACCTTTTTAGCCAGCCTTGAGAAACAAGGAAAACATGTGGATATTTTCACCCAAAATATTGATGGCTTGCATAAAAAAGCAGGAAGCCAGCATGTATATGAACTCCACGGCTCCATTCAAACAGCTACTTGCCCATCGTGCCAAGCGACATATGAACTGCCTTATTTATTACAAGAAGAAGTGCCTGTATGTCTAAAGGTTTCCTCAGACGGACGGACATGTGGGCGTGTGCTGAAAACAGATGTTGTCCTTTTTGGAGACAGGGTCAAACATTTTGATCAAGTAGAGAAATCACTTCAGCGAGCGGACCTTCTGCTCGTCATGGGGACTTCCCTAGAAGTGGCGCCAGCAAGATATATTCCAGAAGATGCCGCTCAAAATCCTTCCATCTTCAAGGTGATGATGAATTTGAGTGAAACAGAATACGATCCACTGTTTGATCTTGTCTTTCATGAGCGAATTGGCGATCTCGTGAAAGCTTTATAAATCATCAAAGACCCCGCATCCAAAAAAGGTGCGGGGTCTTTCTTTATTGTTGCAGCGGCTTCATCGATTCATCAAGGACTTCAAATGTATAGCCCTTCGCTTTTAGCTGTGTGATTAAACTGTTTAAGTATTTTGCTGTCGCTGGCTGATCGTGCATTAAGATGATTTTTGGTTCTTTTGGATGTTTTGTCTCAAGCACTTGCAGCTGATTTAATACCTCTGGTACATATTTTGAGCTTTTATATTTCCAGTCAAGACTGTCAATTGTCCAATCCCAGTATACAAAGCCTTTTTGTTTTAAACGTGCCTTTTGCTGATCCGTTAAATTTGGGGCGCTGCCATAAGGTGTTCTCACAAGATGTGTATACTCACCTGTGACAGAAGCCAAAATTCGCTGATCTTCCTTCATCTCATTGACGGGAGAATCACTTTTTTGATAAAAGCGTTTCACATCATGTGTGATACCATGAAGCCCTAACTGATGACCTTCTTGATGAAGTCTTTTCACAGCTGCCGGGTGTTCCTTAATCTGCGGCCCAAGCATAAAGAATGTGGCCTTTACTTGATGCGCTTTGAGCACATCTAAAAGCTGATTTGATGTCGCTGACGGACCATCATCAAAGGTTAAAAAGATCGTTTGATCCGTTACATGTTTGTTTGGGTTGATCTTAAAATGTGCATCTAATGTTTTCGTAGAATCATCTTTTGCTTTCAGACTTGTGCTTGTGTTTCGGAATTGACTGCTCGCAGACATTTTAGCCGGCTGATCTGCTGCCTGCATATTGGTTTTAGATATATCCCAAATAAAAAAGAGGATCAGTGACAGAATCACTAAACCAATCGCCTTTGAGAGCAGCATCGTGTTTGAAGGTGTCTGTTTTTTCGTAACCCGTTGCATTACAATCGCTCCAATAAATCAAAAATTTGTGTCGAATCATGTAGTAGATTCTGTCTTTTTTCGCTGTTTTTTGTCGTGCTCATATGGATTAAGTATACAGGAAAAAAGAGCCTATGAATATAGAAGATGCTAAAAAATTGGAATCTTTTTGGTTATGAGTCTATGTTTGTTACAATAGAAAGTTGACCATTTATCATGATGTGAAATAATTCTGAATAATCATTGAAACGTACTCATTTATCCGCTAAGATAGCATCAGACTCAACCATTAATGCGAAGCGAAGGGGAGATTCCGTATGAAAGTATTGTATAATGGCGATTTCATTGAAAAAAAGGATGCACATGTTGATATTGAAGACAGAGGCTATCAATTTGGTGACGGCGTCTATGAGGTCATCCGTGTATACAATGGGACTTTGTTTACATTAAAAGAGCATACAGAGCGTCTGTTCAAGAGTGCAAAAGAAATCGGCATTCATCTTCAAGGGGCAGTATCAGATATGGAAGAAAAGTTAAAACAGCTCGTCGCCCACAACCAATTAACAGATGGAGGTGTGTATATTCAAGTCACGCGGGGCGTCGCACCTCGTAAACATCAATATGGCGATTCTCTCACTCCTCAAATCACAGCATATACGTTCCAGGTGAAAAAGCCTGTTCATGAGCAGACAGCTGGTGCAAAGGCCATATTATCTGAGGACCTTCGCTGGTTAAGATGTGATATTAAAAGCTTAAATCTCTTATATAACGTCATGGAAAAGCAGAAGGCATCTGAAGCTGGTGCATTTGAAGCCATTCTCATTAGAGATGGTTTTGTGACTGAGGGAACCTCCTCGAATGTATATGCCATCATTGATGGCGTGATTCGCACACATCCAGCAAACAATCTTATTCTAAACGGTATTACCCGTAGAAAGCTTCTTGAGGTATGTAAAGAAGAGGGATGCAGTGTTGAAGAAACTCGTATAAGTAAAGAAGAGCTGCTGCGCGCGCAGGAAATCTTCATCAGCTCGACGACGGCTGAAGTCATTCCGATTGTTGAAATTGATGGCCAGCCAGTAGGGGAAGGCGTTCCAGGAGAGTTGACAAAGCGTGTACAGGAAGGCTTCCAGCAAAAAATTAAACATGAAAGTGAAGCATCTATTTCTTCATAAATAAAGAGAGGCTGTAAACCAATGTTTACAGCCTTTAGTGATTCTTTTATTTTACAATTAGCACAGGTATATCTGATTTTGATGATAACTTTTCACTTACACTGCCAAAGAGCATTTTTTTCAATCTGCTTTGGTCACGTGCTCCCATGACGATGAGGTCTGCTGATATGTCTTCAGCATATTCGATAATCGCTTCCGCTGGTTCCCCCTCAACAATTTCAATGGCAGCTTCAAACTGCTCCTCATTTAAAAGCATTCTTGCTTCTGCAACGACCTCTTCTGTATGATCTTCAAAAATCAAGGGACTTTGCTGTTCATCATGAGGTACATACACAGGGGGTGTTTGAAGGTCTGCCATGCCGCCGCCGATATAAGCTCCGCTAGTCATTGGGCGTGGTGCATCAAACACCTGTCTGCTTGATTTGCCATCATGTGCATAGGCAACAGTCAGCTTGGCATTCAAGGTTTTGGCTAGAGCGATTGCCTTTTTTAATGCTTTCTTACTGTCTTCATGTCCATCAAACGCAACGACCATCCGATCAGCTTGAAACAATGTCCTCATTCCTTTCAAAAGGAGTCTTTACACTCATGGTATACCCGTTATCTGAAAAAGATACACATGAAGGCGGTGAACTTTTTGTTAGAAAATTTCATTTATTGAAAAATATTTATTGACAAAATGGTGACAGCCACTATAAGATAAAAAAAGATTCAAGAGCCAAAAGGAGGAAATGTCATGTGCAACATTGGAAGAATGAAATCAAACTGCATGAATGGGTTGATTCACGTGACAATTACACCTTCATTGGTCATTGAAAAGGGACTCGTATGTTCCAATTGATCGGATGAATCAAGGCGTATGTTGCGTATTTGTCAACATGCGCCTTTTTACATGACTAAAAGAGGCGTACCAGACAGCTGGTTGCCTCTTTTTTTGTTGTATTCATTTCGCATTTCGAAATAAAGGGATGGAGATCAACAAGTAAATGAAGAGGAGTGAAAGCATGTGAACATGCCAAAAGCAAGACAAATGACAAAAACCAAAAAAACGAAACAAGGTGACAGCCAGGAAAATCTAGAAAGCGGCTAGCTTTAAAAGGAGAGACAAACATGTTTTCAGTATTTGCGAAATTAGGCTGGTTCTTCAAACAAGAGTGGAGGCGTTACACGATCGCCATTACGCTTCTGCTCATTGTGAATGTGCTTGAAATGCTGCCGCCAAGATATCTTGGGCAGGCAGTTGATGACATTCGTTCTGGTCAATTTACAACATCCAGTATTGTGTTTTATGTAACCATTTTTTGCTTGCTAGGTGTCGTCGTCTATACGCTGACATATTTTTGGATGTATCAGTTATTTGGCGGCGCAAATGTCATGGAGCGTGTGATGCGCGGGAAGCTCATGCGTCACTTACTTAAGATGACACCCACCTTTTATGAAAAGAAAAAAACCGGTAATTTAATGGCATTAGGTACAAACGATTTAAATGCTGTGGCTTTAACGACAGGTTTTGGCGTTCTGACATTGGTTGATTCCACTGCTTATATGCTGATGATCTTCTTTACGATGGGGCTGACGATTAGCTGGAAATTAACCTTAATGGCGATCATCCCTATGCCGCTGATGGCGCTCTTGATTGCGTATTATGGCAGCAAGATTCATGATCGCTTTACAGTTGCTCAAGATGCATTTGGTGATATGAACGATCGCGTCCTTGAATCAGTCGCAGGTGTCCGGGTTATTCGGTCTTTTGTACAGGAGAAACAAGATGTCGAACGCTTTCGCCAAATGACAGATGATGTATTTCAAAAAAATATGAGAGTGGCGATCATTGATTCATTGTTTGAGCCGACAGTGAAATTACTTGTCGGTGTCAGCTACTTAATTGGAATCGGCTACGGAGCCTATCTTGTGTTCCAAAGTGATTTAACCATTGGTGAGCTTGTCGCATTTAACGTCTATCTTGGAATGATGATCTGGCCAATGTTTGCGATAGGCGAATTGATTAATATTATGCAAAGGGGAAATGCGTCGTTAGACCGGTTGAATCATACACTCAGCTACAAGCCGGATGTCACAGACGCTTCTCAGCCAAAAACGTTACAAGAGCCTGGCGATATTCAGTTTGATCACGTGACATTCAGGTATCCAACTTCCCCTAAAGATAATTTAATTGATGTGTCCTTTACGGTTCGAAAAGGGCAGACAATCGGAATTACAGGCAAAACAGGAAGCGGTAAAACGACTATCGTAAAACAGCTTCTACGCCAGTATCCAACAGGTGATGGTCAAATCCTGCTATCAGGAGTCCCAATCCAAGAGATCGAATTGGATCAGCTATTTCAATGGATCGGATACGTACCGCAGGATCATATCCTTTTTTCAAAAAGTGTAGAAGAGAATATGCGCTTTGGTCATCGGGACGCAAAACAAAATGAATTAGCACAAGCGATCAAAGATGCTTACTTTGAAAAAGATTTACGTCTTTTGCCAGAGGGTCTCGAAACCATGGTGGGGGAAAAAGGTGTGGCGCTGTCAGGTGGACAAAAGCAGCGAATTTCCATTGCACGCGCTTTATTAATAGACCCCGACATTTTAATACTGGATGACTCGCTTTCTGCGGTAGATGCAAAAACAGAAACCGCTATTTTAGAAAATTTAAGGCAAAATCGTCATGGGAAAACGACGTTTATTACGACTCATCGTCTATCAGCTGTTGAGCATGCGGATCTCATACTTGTCATGGAAGAAGGATGCATAGTCCAAAAGGGCACCCACGAAGAGCTCATTCAGCAAGATGGGTGGTACAAAGAACAATTTTTGCGTCAGCAGCTGACAAACCAGCTGGAAGGAGGGGATGAGGCATGACAACAGGAAGAAGACTCCTTGCCTACGCACTCCTTTATAAGAAAGTACTGTCTGTTGCCTTGATCTTTCTCATCATTGCAGTAGGTGCTGAACTGACAGGACCATTTATTGGGAAGAAAATGATTGATGATCATATTTTAGGTGTAGAAAAACCGTATGTCGAAGTCAATGAAAAAACAGACAAAACCGTTTATTACCAGGGAAATAACTATATACGAAGCGATCGATTAGACAGTGGTATGAAATCCGGAAAACAAATCAATGTGGTGCAAGTCGGATTCGGTTACTATTTTGTAAATGAGCCGATTCGTTTTGATGGAAACCGAAAGATATCCGGAGATCAGCTTACCATTGAAAATGGGAACGAGCGCGAGACATATCAAGTACAGCGTTTATCAAAAGAGGAAATTTTCTCTTTTTATGAGCCGGAAATCAGTGGTTTGGTGCAGCTTGTTCTATTTTATCTAGGGCTTCTCGTCATTGCGATTTTCTTTCAGTATGCGCAGCATTATCTGCTACAGCGGATAGCCAATCGAATTATTCAAAAAATGAGGGTTGATGTATTTGAGCATATTCAAACGCTGCCTATCCGGTATTTTGATAATTTACCGGCTGGAAAGGTCGTAGCGAGGATTACCAATGACACAGAAACCATTCGTGATTTATATGTGACAGTCCTCGCTAATTTCGTGACGAGTGCTATTTACATGATTGGAATTTATATTGCCATGTTTTTATTAAATGTGAAGCTGGCACTCATTTGTTTGGTGGCGGTACCGATTATTTTCCTATGGTCAATGACCTACAGAAAGTTTGCATCAGTGTACAACCACCGCATTCGTTCGATCATTAGTGACATCAATGCCAAGCTAAATGAAGCCATTCAAGGGATGACCATTATTCAAGCGTTTCGTCATGAAAAAGTGACGAAAGAGGAATTTGATGAGCTGAACAACAATCACTTTCGATATCAGCGAAAGATGCTGCATTTAAATTCACTTCTGTCGCATAACTTGGTTAACCTGCTTCGGAATTTAGCATATGTGGCACTCATTTGGTATTTTGGCGGTGCGTCCTTAAGTGCGACGGGCATTGTGTCAATTGGTGTGCTCTATGCGTTTGTCGATTATTTAAATCGATTATTTCAGCCGATTACAGGCATTGTGAACCAATTCTCGAGATTGGAATTAGCAAGGGTTTCATCGGAAAGGGTTTTCCGATTATTAGATGAGCCAGGAACAACAGTGGAAGAACCTGTTCAAAAGAAAATGGAGGGACACGTTCAGTTCCAAGATGTCACCTTTGCTTATAATGAAGGAAATAATGTATTAAAGAACATTACGTTCGAGGCCAAAAAAGGCCAGACGGTTGCACTTGTGGGGCATACCGGTTCTGGGAAAAGCTCGATCATGAACTTGCTGCTGCGTTTTTATGACATTCAGCAAGGAGACATTCTCATAGATGGGGAAAGCATTTATCACCAGTCACGCCAAACGTTGCGTAAACAAATGGGCATTGTGCTTCAAGACCCGTATTTATTTTCCGGAACGATTGCATCAAATGTCAGCTTAGGAAATGAAGACATTAAAAGAGAAACGATTGAATCATCATTAAAGCAAGTAGGCGCAGTAGAGTTATTGAAGCACCTGCCAAAAGGATTTGATGAACCAGTCGTTGAAAAGGGGAGTACTCTTTCCTCAGGAGAACGTCAGTTAATCTCATTTGCCCGTGCATTAGCGTACGATCCAGCGATCTTAATTTTAGATGAAGCCACCGCAAACATTGATACAGAAACAGAAGCGATCATTCAGCGGGCGCTTGATATCGTCAAAGAAGGACGAACGACTTTTGTCATTGCTCACCGATTATCCACCATTAAGAAAGCCGATATGATTTTGGTATTAGAAAAAGGTGAAATTGTCGAGCGAGGCAGTCATGATCAACTCATGCAGCAAGAAGGGCTGTATGCGCAAATGTACGAACTGCAAAAGGGTGCTGTTGCAAACAGCTGATGAATAACAAAAAAGAGCCTATTCACTTTGAATGAGGCTCTTTTTATTTGCATAAAAAGTCGAGGATTCGTTTTTGACCTCGACCTTTACTAGTTATATCGTTTACACGAGCTGCATCATCAGTAGGCAATGCCGACGCGTTGATGTACAAATTCCTTCGAATTTAACTGCTGATATAAAAAGTGTGCGGTATCTTCAACTGAAATTTTCTTTCCATCTATAGGGAGAAAATCTTTCTCATAGCGATATGACCGTGTCACATCTCCATCTGGTAAATAGGTTGGACAAATAATGGTCCAATCTAGATCAGTCGATTGAAGGATTTCAAACGCTTTGGCATGCTCTTTAGCTGCTCGGGAAGTAGTCCGCCTTGATTCATTTGTTTCAAAACGGTAAAGCTCCGGCTGCTGCCTTGCCTTTAAAATACCTGCCGTACCAATTGTAATAATTCTTGAAGTATTTGATTGCTTCATGGCTTGTACGATATGCTCCATTGAAACAGATAATGTATCATCACCATCTGTTGATAGACAGCTCACAACAATATCTGCTCCTTTGATCGTCTCAAGCACATCTTCTCGATTTCTTGAATTGCCGGTGACTTGAAACATACCCGCAAGCATTTCTTCTCGGTTTGTCCGAATCAATGAACGAACTATGTAACGATCATCTACTTGAACGAAACGAAGAAATGCTTGTCCTACACGTCCATGAGCACCGAAAAGAGCTATTTTCATCTGTTCGATCCCTCCACTACATACTATAAGTGAAAAGAACCCAAAATGGTACAACTTTTATGTGATGCTTTTTTTATAAAGGTGAAAGGACCGAATACTATGAGCATATTCACATAATAGAGAGATCCCTACAAATTGTAGAAGTTCAAAGTTCATACCGGAAATAATGTCCATGAAGATCCGCTCCTTTCTACTACATGATATGAGCTGGAAAGGAGATTGGTGAGGGATAAAAATAAAAAAAGAAGACACCTTAAGAGGTGCCTTCTATGATCCAAATATGAAATTAAGCTTGTGTTCCACCCATGTGTTGTTGAGCGTAAGATACAAGACGCTTAGTGATTTCTCCACCAACTGATCCGTTAGCGCGAGATGTTGTTTCTGCACCAAGGTTTACACCGAATTCAGAAGCGATTTCGTACTTCATTTGGTCGATTGCTTGCTCTGCTCCAGGAACTAGTAATTGATTTGAACTATTAGAATTTGCCATGATGTGAATCTCCTTTTTGTATATGATTTGGTTTTTGGTTGGGTTTGCTGGAATCGCACCAGCGAAATGAGCAAGTCATTTGCCACTTGGCGAAACCCAATGCAGTAACTGCTTTGTACTAAGTATTATGGTGATTTCTGAAAAAAACATACGAGAAAAGAACATGGTAAATGTTGTTCAACATGCAAAAAAACCATCACTCAATCATGAGTGATGGTGCTGCATAGATCTCTTTAATCAGCAGAGCGAATGCGAAGTTCTGTATCCGAATCAAAGAAGTGGGCCTTGTTCATATCAATAGCAAGAGGGATAGACTGTCCAGCCTGAACATCAGTACGAGAATCAACACGTGCAATAAAAGACTGACCATCGAGAGAAGAGTAAAGCATCGTTTCTGCTCCCATTAATTCAGCAACTTCTACGTTGGCATCGATCTTTGTGCCCTCAGATGCCTCTATAAACACGGGTTCATCATGAAAATCTTCTGGTCTGATACCAAGGATGATATCTTTTCCGATATAACCTTGGCTGCGTAATACCTTCATCTTTCCTTCTGGTACACGAATATGCGTTTTTCCAACTGCAATGGCACCGTCAGAGAGCTTTCCTGTGAAAAAATTCATCGCAGGAGAGCCAATGAATCCGCCTACAAATACATTCTCTGGATTTTCATATACATCCTTCGGCGCTCCAACCTGCTGAATAAAGCCATCTTTCATCACAACAAGGCGAGTAGCCATTGTCATAGCTTCAGTCTGATCATGTGTGACATAGATAAATGTCGTTTGCAGACGCTGATGAAGCTTAGATATTTCAGCACGCATCTGAACGCGAAGTTTTGCATCTAAATTAGAAAGCGGCTCATCCAAAAGAAAGACCTTTGCATCACGCACAATTGCTCTCCCAAGTGCAACACGTTGTCTTTGACCGCCAGACAGAGCTTTTGGTTTTCTGTCTAAATATTGCTCAAGCCCCAATATTTTCGCAGCATTTCGAACCCGCTCATCAATTTCTGCTTTCGGGAACTTCCGCAGCTTTAATCCAAAAGCCATATTATCGTATACATTCATGTGAGGGTACAAAGCATAGTTTTGGAAAACCATTGCGATATCCCGGTCTTTAGGTGCTACATCATTCATCCGTTTTCCGTCTAACAGAAAATCCCCTTGTGAAATCTCTTCAAGTCCTGCAATCATGCGAAGGGTTGTTGATTTTCCGCACCCAGATGGACCAACAAACACAATAAATTCTTTATCTTCTATATGTAGATTAAAGTTGTCTACTGCTGTTACCTTGTTATCATACACTTTATAAATTTGATTGAGCATCATTTCAGCCATAGATGATAACCTCCCCATCCTCTTATTGAAAGCGCTTTACTTGTAAATAAAGTGTATAAAATGGGGAAGCGTCTGTAAATGGACAACGTGCACAACATCTCATTTTCACTTTTGGGCAGGATGCTCATGTCATTGATTGTTATGAAAGGTCGAGAAGATTCATCATAAAATAAACAGCAGATGCTTCTGGAAAATGCCGTATATCGATTCCTGTGCGCTCAATAAATTTATCGATTCGATATTGAAGGCTGTTTCTGTGAACATATAAAGCTTTTGCTGCCTTGGATGCATTTAAGTTACATTGCATATAGGTCATGAGGGTGCGGTAAACGTCCCGATCAAGGACCGCCTCTTTAAAAGCATCTGAAATAGCATGAGAGAGCGCGGATTCATCATAACGTATGAGTGATGGCAGACATTGATAAAATGTGGAAATCCCTGATCTAAGCTTGCCTCGCTGCACATGGTCCAAGAAAAGTTTCTGTTCATTTAACAATTTCTTTTGTAAATGTCCATTTGGCAAATGGAGCTGTCCTTGTAAAAAGACTGAGTCTGTTAAAAAGTCACTTGTAATGGCTAGAGACAAATCGTTTAGCAGATCTAATTGACCATTTTCTGATGTAGCGTTTGTTTGAATCAGCATCGCTGTATCAGCGCCTGTCCAAATGAAATGAGTATGTTCGAGGCTGTGAACCACAGCCTCTTTTATTTGCTGCCTTTGTTCTGCTTGATGGGACATTTTAAAATAATATACACGGACGGGGTGCTGAACGGTTAGTGGTTTGTTATCAAAAAGATAGCTGTACCATTTTTGTTCATCCTCAGTCTGCTTTGTATGAGAAAGATCAATTGGTGTAAGGAAAGTATTGAGAAGAAGTGTTTCTCTCGCTGTAAGCTCTGATTTGTCTACTCCAAATAATTCGCCTTCGTCTGTTTGATACCAAAGAATTTGATGATCATTTGTAGGTGAGCTGATGATATGCTCTCCGTAAACAAGCTTTAATTTTTCTAACATGGCGAAGCTCCTTAAACAGTTTAATCATAGACATGGAATAGCATTAATTCGTGGATTTCTTCTTTTAAGGTTGGTTCGACTTCATGAGGTGGAAGCTGAGAGCCCCATTCAATATCACCTGTTTTGTGGTAGATGCCTTCGTAGTGCGCACCATTGTGAAAAAAGGATATTTTCCAGCCTGGCAACTGTGCTTTCTTAAAGAGAGGTTTCCATTGAAAATGAGAAATCATATCATCATTGCCTCCTTGCTTTTATTGATGAAACAATAAATAAACACGACAATACGGAAACAACCTTGAACTTGCTTTTATTGTATCTCATCTGATGAAAAGAGCATAGGAAAAGCATAGATTTCATAACACCATCAAATTTAAAACGAAAACAGTTAGTAGACGTTCGTGTGGTCTGTAGTTGTTGAGGTCGTTTGTGAAAGATAAGATGCATAATCCATGATTCTTTTCCCAATCAGCCTTTCTGAGTTTCGCAATGAAACATGCTGGAAAATCTCGCGGCCAGGGCGAGAATTGGCTTCAAACATCCAGATAGCTCCTGTCTGATCAATGCCTAAATCAAAACCGATTTCACCAATATGACCGGACATTTTTTCATCTATCACCTGACTAAGCGTGATGGCAGTATAAGAAAGCTGCTCTAAAGTTTTCAAACGCTTCTTCTTTTCTGGAAAAACATCATAAAGTGTTTTTACTAAGCCACCATGTAAATGGTGAGTCGTTACTGTGTGATTGCCAGAGACTTTTGCTGCTGCTGCCGTGACTGTCCAATGGCCGTACTTATTTTTATTCGTATGAACTCTGAAATCCATTGGTTGATTGTCTATTTGAAGAAGTGCAATGCCTTGTTGAGCCATAAAGTCTTGAATTGCGTGATCTTTCCGGAGCTTGGTCACGAAATGCTCTATTGAGTCATATGGAACAGCGCTTCCGTGATTTGAGCATACAGTGATTCCATGAGCCGTCTTCTTTAATTGATAAATACCGTCGCCGTGACTTCCGTTCGATGGTTTTAAGTATATGACCTGATGTAGATGGAGGAGTGTTTCTATTTTATTTAGAGCGTCCACCGGATCCAATTGTATGGAATGTGGAAGAAAAGGACATGTTTTTTCATCTGTTAACAGTTGTTCATGAATATCCCATTTATTGAAAAAATAAGGGTTGAACCAAGGGATATCATAGTCTTGTGTGAGTTTACGCTTTGTTTCTTGAATGAATGCCGACTGAGCAGCCTTTCTATTTGGAAGACGGTCGTAAATGACTGACGGCAGGGGCATCTGTTTTTTAACCCATGTTTGCTGTTGGTACAACAATCCTTCTACTATTCCTTTATCCCAATCAATAGAATGTGTACCAAAAAGGTAGGCAAATCCAGCATGCTGCCTGAAAGAGTGCAGCAGTTTGATAAAAAAGTCTGATCTCGTTCCTAGTGGCTGCGTGCTTTGCCCAAAACCTGCGGTGAAAATGCCAAGCAGCGGCCCTATAAACAGTGTATGATCAACGGCGATCACATCAGCTTTTGATTGATAAGGAATTAGTAAATTTCTATATAGATTTTCTGATAATAAAATTTTATTTGGATGTTGATGATAGGAAACGGTGAAGTCATCTACTAAACGGGATCCTAAAGCAAGAGAATAGATCGCATCCTGCTGTTTAAAATGGGCGGGAAGATGAACTGTTTTTTCACTTGTGAGATGAGGGGCGATGATGAAGCGATTTTTGTTCATAAGAAACCTCCTTCGGTTGAGACGTCATCGATTGAGCATGTGCAAGAATGGTACGAATCAATTGATCTTCCTTGTCAGGATAAGCTTTTAAAAAAGCGGATCGCCCTGGCTTTGATCTTATATTTGATATGAAAAGCCTGCCTTCACTTGTATGGAGTAAGTCTACAGCGAATTCAAAGCAAGGGGAGAAGGTTTTATCTATATATGCTGGGAGAGATGCTTGAATGGATGCAATATCATCTAAAAGAAGCTCTTTGATGTGCGGCTGTAATGTGTTTAGATAGTGATCAAAGCCTATCATGGGAGCTGATTTTTGTGTAATGTTTAAATGACTATTTTCTGTAGGTGATTTTGTGTGAATCCCTATGCGATTCCATTGATTTTGTGAATCTTTCATAAGGAAAATCCTTATTTCATTGAATAAAAAGTCTTTTTGATCACTCGTCTGAAAAAATTGAAGGAAATATCGGCCAACGTACTTTTTGCACCAGCGCTCTATATCTGATGGACGCGAAAATGTGATGACTTGCTCGGGACTTAGCTGAACAGTGAAAGTGTTGTCTTTTAAGAAAATGAAGTAAGTAGATGCTGCATGCTGTTGAGAGAGCGGCTGCATTTTACAATAACCGTCTTTCCTTACCATGTTGAGAAGGTCTGATGGCTCTTTTAATAATGAGCAGACAGGTAAATATGGCTGTAAAGAAGGGAGGAGACGGAGCTGCTCGAATAGCATCATTTTATTTGAAATACCTGTATTCAAAAAATCTGTTTTCGGATACTTTTTCAGCCATTCCATGATTGGTTTTGCTTTTTTAGATTGTGCGTCCTGCTTGTAAAGGCATCGATCGTAAATCAAGTCAGGAATCTCAAATTCTGCTGCGGCAAATCCTTGACCATTCGTATAAGTTTGACCTTGTATCAAATTTGTAGCCGGCTTTAAAGCAAATGGTGTAAAACGAACAACCTTTAAACCATAAGAAGGGGCAGCTTTGGCTAACCCACGAGTGAATGCCTCTTCATACTTTGAAGAAAGGGTCACAATACCTAATGTTGATGTCATTAAAAAACACCTTCTTTTCAACTTCTTTTTTTACCAGCACAAAAACACTTTTTCATGATTTTACATAAAGATTGCGCTCCTTTATCATTACGACAGATCGATTGATCATATGTCTAGCAACATGCTTCATTTGCTTGGGGACTTGACAACAACTATAATACGTATAGATTAAACCAATAAACATCGGGTGTTGTTTGAAAGGTAGATGACGACTATGAATATATTCACAACGTTTATCTTTATGATTGTTATAGGCGCAGTCATAGGAGCAGCGACAAACCATCTTGCAATTAAAATGCTTTTTCGGCCTTATAAGCCATACTATTTATTTGGGAAACAGCTTCCATTTACACCAGGGCTCATTCCTAAAAGAAGAGACGAAGTAGCCAAGCAGGTTGGTGTCATGGTTATGGAGCATTTGCTCACGCCAGAAGGAATTCAAAAGCGATTTGAATCATCGGAGGCAAAGCAGGAGATCTTGCATACAGTCCATCGATATATTGACAAAGGCGCTGAAATGGAGATAACAGTGCTATCTTTGCTTGAAAGATTCGGCGTATCACAGGCTGACGTCAAAGCAGATGAATGGATCCATCAGTGGTCTGATCAAAAGCTCAATTCACTGCTTGAAAAATATAATGAGCAAACTTTATCTGAATTGCTTCCGCTAGATGTGGAAAACAAAATATCTTCAAAAATTCCAGATGCAGCAGATTATATTTTAAAGAGAGGGATTCATTATTTTGAAAGCGAGGAAGGTAAAGCAAGGCTTGGCAATATGATTGATGATTTCTTAAAGGAACGAGGCATGCTTGGCAGTATGGTTCAAATGTTTCTAGGGAATTCAAGCTTAATTGATCGGGTACATCCTGAAATCATCAAATTTTTAAGAAACGCAGAAACAAAAAGATTTTTATCAGATTTGCTTGTTCAAGAATGGGACAAGGTGAAGCAGTTTTCTCTTCAGGAGCTAGATGAAAAATGGAATGTGAAGGAGCTTGCTTATAGTGTGAAAAAGCAATTGCTTTCACACTTCTCTACAAAGCTGATATTAGACAAGCCAGTTGGATATTATGTCAGTGCAGTAGCGCTTGATCTCAAAACACACTTTGCACCAGTGCTTGTCGACAAGGGGATTAAAGCAGCATCGAATGCTTTAGAGGGACTGCTCGCAAAGCTCAAATTTGAAGATATCATTCGTGAGCAGATTGAACATTTTCCGCTTAAAAAAATGGAGGAGCTTGTGATTAGCATTTCCAACAATGAACTTAAAATGATCACGTTTTTAGGCGGTTTTTTAGGCGGATTAATCGGCGCAATTCAAGCAATCTTTGTCACGCTATTTTAAGACAAGCTAGAGAAATTTTGATGAATTCATTGTATATATGTGAAACGAAAGCCATAGTTTGTTATAGTGGAGTGGTGTCCGCCGATCATATCGGTGATAACGGATAGAAAGGAGACATAACATGTCTGTAAATGTTTATGATGTTGCATATGACCTTGAAAAAGCTCTGCGTCATAGCGAAGAATATTCAACTTTAAAAAATCTTTATGATGAGGTAAACGCGGATGAGTCCTCTAAAAGAATGTTCGAGAACTTCCGGGACATTCAAGTAAACCTTCAACAAAAACAAATGACTGGTCAAGAGATCACACAAGAAGAAGTAGAGCAAGCTCAAAAAACAGTGGCACTTGTTCAACAGCACGATAAAATCTCTCAGTTGATGGAAGCAGAACAACGTGTGAGTGTTCTCATCGGAGAATTAAATAAAGTGATCATGAAGCCTCTTGAAGAGCTTTATGGGAATCCAGAAGAAAATTAATGAAAAGGGCGATGATATTCGCCCTTTTTTTATTTCACATGTTCCCTGTCCAACTTTTCAAAAAAAGGTTGTCGAAGCTCATAAATTCTGCGATAATACTTATATTGAAAGTGCTTTCAAATGAGCGCTCTCATGGGACAATTGGGTGCGTTTCACTTGGGATTTACGGCGATTAGCCAAACGAGAGAGAAGCGCTTCTGGGAGAAACGCAAAGCATAAGGGGATCTGATATAAGCAATGCTTTGGTGTGTGAAAGATAAGGGGATCATGGGGAGCTTCATCACCTCATTGTGACGCATCCAAACCATACATAAAAAAAAGCCTAGGGGTAGGCTTTTTTTATTTGCAAAAGATTCATAACACAGGGCTCTTTCAACTGCATGTTCTAAAGCACCAAGCTAGGGCATATCCTCATCGTAAGTACAGTCATCAAGAAGGGGGATGCCTCAGTGTCAAAAAAACTACTTGCACTCAATATAGATGGAACGTTACTTCGTTCCAATGGAAAAATCCATTCCGCTACAAAAGAAGCTGTGGAATACGTGAAGAAAAAAGGGGTTTACGTGACGCTTGTCACCAACCGGCATTTTCGTTCCGCACAAAAAATAGCCAAGGCGTTGAAGATTCCAACGTCAACCCTTGTGACGCATAGTGGTGCATTTATCGCGAATAAACTCGATGAGCCGCTTCATGTGAAGAAACTAACGGAAGAAAAAACATTTAATCTTGTGCAAATTCTTGAAAGCTTTGATTGTAATGTTCGCTTACTGCATGAAAAATTCTCAATTGGCAACCGGAAAAAAACGCAGTCACAGCTGATGGGAAAGACGTTGATTCATCCGTCTGATCCAATTTTCTATCCTGTGCAATTTGTTGAATCGCTAAGTGATATGCTGATGGATGAACCGGTCAGTACACCAGTGATTGAAGTATATTCAACCGCAGAGCTTCAGCCTGAAATTCACCGAACCATTCAACAAGCTTTTCCATCTGTCGATCTTATTCGGATCAGTGATGAGAAAATGAATATCGTATGCAAAGGCGTATCGAAAGAAGCGGGGCTTTCTCTTTTGACTTCAGCATTAGGTTTGACTTTAGAAGATACGGTGGTCATTGGGCAGGGGACAGATGACATCCCAATGCTCGAATTGGCTGGCTTAGGCGTTGCGATGGGAAATGCCCCTCATTCTGTTAAGCGTAAAGCTGATTGGGTGACACGTTCGCAAGATGAACAGGGAGTCGCTTATATGATCAAAGAATACTTTAGAATGCAGCAAAGAGAAGGATTTTTACATCAATTCGATATTAAACGATAATATAGACGAGGGCCCTGTCAATCAAGAAATGGCAGGGCCTTCAACTGTTCCAGTCATTGCTTTTCCTACATGGATTTTGTAAAATGAAACAAGTTTGAAGATAAAGGTGATACGATGCGAATTTTAATTAAAGGGCTGTCAGATGAACGATTTCATCGCCCGCTTGTCAATATAGCCAATTTATTCGAAGAAGATAGTGAAGTGCTGTTTGATCCAGATGCACTGGATGATGGACTAGTCATGTTGTTTAGCTGGGAAGAAAAAAATGGAATAGTGGAAGCATCTGGTCACATCGCTGGATCAGACATCACTAGTCGTTTTTCGCGAGACGTCCCAGAGGGCTTGAACGATAAGGAGCGCTGGAAGCAAATCAAAAACACAGTGCTGTCTGTTTATTTACATCTGCTTCAGGAGTACACAGGAATGACGCAAAAGTGGGGTATTCTCACAGGGATACGTCCTACAAAATTACTCCATAAGATGCTGAGAGAAGGCACGACAAAGGAAGACGCGCATGCCGCATTAAAGCGTGATTATTTGATTCATGATGAAAAAATCGATTTGATGCAGGAGATTGTCGACCGTCAGCTTCAAGCGATTCCTGACCTGTATGACCTTCAGCAGGAAGTAAGTATTTATATTGGTATTCCTTTCTGCCCAACCAAATGCGCTTATTGCACGTTTCCTGCTTATGCGATTAAAGGACAAGCTGGAAGAGTGGGAACGTTTTTGTTTGGTCTGCATTATGAGATGCAAAAAATCGGTACTTGGCTAAAAGAACATGGGATCAAAGTGACGACTGTTTATTTTGGCGGAGGTACGCCGACGAGTATCACTGCGGAAGAAATGGATTTGCTGTATGAAGAAATGTACCGCTCGTTCCCTGATGTGAAACATATACGGGAAGTGACTGTCGAAGCAGGGCGTCCTGATACGATTTCGCTTGATAAGCTAGAAGTGCTAAACCAATATAATATTGACCGGATTAGCATCAATCCACAATCGTATGAGAATGAAACACTGAAAGCCATTGGCCGGCACCATAGTGTAGAAGAAACGATTGAAAAGTATCACTTATCAAGACAGTATGGCATGAATAATATTAATATGGACTTAATTATTGGTTTGCCGGGAGAAGGGCTAAAGGAATTCCAGCATTCCTTGCAGCAGACTGAAGAACTTAAGCCTGAATCTTTAACCGTGCATACGCTCTCCTTTAAAAGAGCTTCTGAGATGACGCGCAATAAGGACAAATATCAAGTAGCAGACCGAGAAGAAATCACACGTATGATGGATGAAGCGGTCGCTTGGACGAAAACACATGACTATCATCCCTATTATTTATATAGACAAAAAAACATCTTAGGGAACCTTGAAAATGTCGGGTATTCATTGGATGGGCAGGAAAGTTTGTATAATATCATTATTATGGAAGAAGTGCAGACAATCATTGGGATTGGATGCGGTGCTGCTAGTAAATTCATTGATCCGCGTTCAGGAAAAATTACGCAGTATGCCAATCCAAAAGATCCAAAATCGTATAATGACCGCTATGAACACTATACCGAAGAGAAAATTGAATTTCTTGAGTCATTATTTGTTCCTCACGTTTAAACACTGCGGTGACGCAGTGTTTTTTTCATTTGTAAAAGGGTATATAAGTGATAAAAAGTTAAAGCAGGTGTACATATGATTGATGTGATCGGAATTGGGATTGGGCCCGCCAATTTAGGTTTGGCGGCTTTGTTAGAGGAGTATGAAGATGTTTCATGCTGTTTTTTTGAACAGGAGTCCGAGTTTGCCTGGCATCCTGGTATGCTGATCAAAGGAACGGATTTACAAGTCTCCTTTTTAGCTGATCTTGTGACGATGGCGAATCCAAGGAGCAGGTATACATTTTTAAATTATTTACATGAATCAAATAGACTTCACCGGTTCTATACATTTGAACAGTTTGACATTCCGCGAAGAGAATTCAATGAGTATTTATCATGGGTCGCAGGTGAATTAGATAGCTGTCAATTTGGGATGAAGGTAGAGGAAGTGACGGACTGCCAAGGTGGTTATCTTGTGAAAGTCCGGCAATTGAAGGATGGATCGCTTTCTGAGTATCGTGCAAAGCATGTCGTGCTTGGAACAGGGAGCAAACCGATGATTCCTGTCGATGTGCCTGATGCTGCACTGCCATATGTGACACATAGCAGCCGTTATTTAGACCAGCAGGAAGAACTTCATGAAGCTGAGTCGGTGACGGTGATTGGCTCTGGGCAGAGTGCAGCCGAAATCTTCTTAGACCTGCTTCAGCATCAAAAGAAAGGACAGCAGCTTTCGTGGTTTACGCGATCTAGTGAATTTAGAGAGCTGGAGACGGCAGAGCTTGGCCAGGAGCTATTTACACCGAAGTACGTCGAATATTTCCATTCGCTTCCTTATGAAGAACGAATGAACACATTGCCTAGGCTGACTGGATTAAGAAATGGTATAGATGCATCGACGCTCTCGCGTATTTATCAGGAATTGTATCATCGGTCTGTTACAGGTGAAGAGCCATCTGTGGTGATTCAGCCAATGACCGAGCTTGAAGTGATTCAGGTGGAGGAGAATCAGTCCCTGAAGCTGCACCTAAAGCAGTGGCAGCTAAAGAAAGAAAAGAGCATAACAGCTGATCGTGCCGTATT
Organism: Bacillus sp. FSL R5-0431; assembly: GCF_038002985.1. NCBI lineage: Bacteria > Bacillati > Bacillota > Bacilli > Caryophanales > Bacillaceae > Bacillus > Bacillus sp. FSL R5-0431. The sequence continues at coordinate 977,320 of NZ_JBBOOG010000001.1, forward strand.
GGCTACAGGGTACACTCCGAATATCCCGGCGTGGTTTAGAGCGTATGAACCTTTGATTGAATGGGAAAGTGAAGAGCATTTTAAAGTGACAGAAGACTTCAGGCTTGTGTTCAAAGACAAGCGCCCTCATCATTTCTTTACATTCACGCATCTTGATCACTCTCATGGAACAGCGGCGACCAATTTAAAACTATCCATCTACCGCAACCAGAAAGTGATTCAAACGATTCGCGGGATGAAAGAAGCGTCAGTCAAGCAAGAAACAGCATTTCAGCAATTTGAATAAGATGAAAAAGGGCCCAAGCATAGGGCCCTTTTTCATTAGATCGTTGTTTCCTTTTTCACTTTTGGTTTTTCTGTTTTCCATTTGAAGATTTTGTTTAGGATTTGATAAATTCGCTTAGATTCCTTCGTCACAAGCGGTCCTAAAATCGCAAGGATTAAGACGTACAATGCAGCAAATGGCTTCAAGGTAGCGGCAAGTCCGCCCGCAATACCGAGCTCGGCTACAATGATTGAAAACTCTCCTCGTGATACGATGGTTAATCCAATATTAGAAGAGGCTTTATGAGAAAATCCAGCTCTTCTTCCAGCGAACATTCCAGCAGTGAAGTTCCCAATGAAGGTGAGAATCACAGCGCCGATCGCAAGCCAGAAGGCATCACCTAATGTAAATGGATCAATGCTGAGACCGAAGCTGAAGAAGAACATGGCCCCGAAGAAATCTCTAAATGGAACCACAAGATGTTCGATGCGGTCAGAGTGCTCTGTTTCTGAGAAAACAAGACCAAGTAAGAGTGCCCCAATGGCCTCTGCTACATGGATTGTCTCTGAGAAACCAGCGACAAAGAATAAAGCCGCAAAAATCACAATGATGAACACTTCGTTCGAACGGATATCGAACAACTTGTTTAATAGTTTTGGCAGCTTACGTGCGATGATAAAGAAAAGCATCATATAACCAAAAGCAATGAAAATGGATAATAAGGCACCGCTAACCGTTGTGGCATCTCCAAGGACAAGACCAGATACGACGGATAAATAAACAGCGAGGAAAATATCCTCAAACATAATGATCCCAAGAATTAACTCAGTTTCAGGGTTCGCAGTCCGTTTCAAATCAACAAGGACTTTGGCCACAATGGCACTGGATGAAATCGTGATAACCCCTGCCATAATGAGAACCTCAAGGAACCCAAACCCTGTGATAAAACCGTAAAGCAGTCCTAAGCTGAAGTTAATCAAAATATAAATAGATCCGCCGACAGCAATGGATTTGCCCGATTTAATAAGCTTTCCGACAGAGAACTCAAGTCCAAGATAGAAAAGAAGGAACAAGACGCCCATTCTGCCAAAAAACGAAATAATTTCGGTGCTTTCGATAAATTTTAGATCAATGATCCCGATGGTTGGAGCATGCGGCCCAACGATCATACCGAGGACAATGAGAAAAGGGATGATAGAGAATTTTATTTTATTGGCGATTAAGCTGGCGATGGCGATGAGAATCAGCGCCGTCCCAACTTCAAAGACTAAATGATCCATTCATCACTCTCCCCCTCTAGAAAGAAAATCACGTATCAATCGCTTTAAGTGTTTTCTTTCGCCTGAAATGACCATCGTATCATTTGCTTCAATAATCGAATCGGCACCAGGGTTCAGTAATTTTTCATTTGTATGTTTAATGATCGCAATGACGGTGACTTCATAGTTTTGCCGCACATCTAAATCACCGAGTGTATGTCCAACCGCTTTTGCGCCTTTTTCCACCTTAAACCATTCAATCATTAAGTCATTGAAGGCCATTTCAATGGTTTCAAGTGCCTGCGGTTTATACACCATGCCGCCGATAATCGCAGCGATTTGCCTTGATTCAGCATCATCGAGAGAAATGGTGGACAGCACTTCATCTGGATCATCATCGTCAAAACGATAAATCTCCCGTCTGCCATCATCATGAATCACTATCGTCATTTTTTCTCTATTTCTCGTTTCAATTTCAAATTTCTTTCCGATCCCAGGAAGATCATTTTCTTTAATATTCATTTTATCCCTCCGAATATGATAGGTTGTGTTTTTCATATAGTAATACGGATGAAATAAAATGAATCAGTAGAGGTAATTTGATTGACACATAATGGGGATCGCACACTTCATTTCCAAAAAACATAGATCAATGGATAACGCAGCTGATGGAGCAGGCTTGAGAAGAAAAACCTTTGAATCAGCCAGTGATAATCTGTTCTTTAACAGAATAGAGGAGGCATGTTTTTTTGAAAATGGAGGTGTCTTCACAGCTTGAATTTCTTCATCGTAGATGGATGGAGAAATAAGACTAGGTGCACTCGCTTCTGCCTGTGGAGCAAAAACGACATTTGAAAAAGGAGAAAACATGACGATGAAACTAACCAATATGAATATGGAACACCTTATCAATCATCCTCCCCCTTTCAAAATCATTTTCTTTCTTCATTTACTATATAAAAATATATTTCTTGTTTCAACAATTATGCTTGTTTTGGTATCAATTGATCTTGAAATTTTTCATGCAGAGGAAAAGGAATTATTCGGGTTGAAATGGAATTAAGTCATGAGTTTAAAAGAAAAGGGGGATGGATGATGACATATATCAATTGTCAGTTAAACGGGGATATTTTTGAAATCGTTTTCAACAGGCCTGATGCTTATAATTCATTTCATGTGGACATGTTTGCTGAATTCAAAGAGGCATGTGATGCAGCGGAAGAAAGCAGTGCAAAAGTCGTTGTGATCAAGGGAGCGGGGAAAGGGTTTTCAGCAGGCGGAGATATTGGCATGATGCTTAAGCAGGAAAGTGAAGAAGATTTCCATCGTGTGATGGATTTGATCGAGGGAATTACTCTTTCTCTAGCCGGTATGAAAAAAGTGACGATTGCCCTTGTCCACGGGTCAGCGGCAGGCCTTGCTTTTAGCTTTGCTTTAAGCTGTGACTACTTGTTTATGCATCAGGATGCACAGCTCGCCATGAATTTTAATGGAGTAGGGTTAATTCCAGATGGCGGAGGGCATTTTTTTCTCACAAAAAGAGTCAGTGAACAAACCGCGAAACAATTGATTTGGAGCGGACAAAAGCTGCCGGCTGAAGAAGCGTTAAAACTGCGCCTTGCAGACGGGGTGTTTCAGGATGAAGTCGATGCGTATCAAAAAGTATGTGTGAAGCCGTTTATGAACATGCCGCTTCAAGCATTTATTGAAACAAAGCTGATCTATTTTCAGCAGTCAGAACCTGAGCTGCTAGCCGTTCTTCAAAAGGAGAGGGCAGCACAGGCAAGACTGAGGCAAAGTCATGATCATAAGGAAGGCATTCAGGCCTTTTTAGAAAAAAGACGACCTGTGTTTCAGAACGTATAAACGAATGTGAGGCCGGCGAATGCCGGTTTTTTTAACGTTCAAATAAAAGAAGCTTGCCTGCATCATCAACGAGCCGGTGGGAATGCTTCGTGTATTGCTGTTCGATTAAGCGATGGCGCCCTAATTCCTTTGCCTTTTCATCACTATCCGTTGTGATTTTTTCATTTAATAAGGTCTCACCCGACCGGTCAAATACAGTTAAAAAGTATGTCTTCTCCATTCCTCATCTCCCTTTCCTCTGCTTTTCTATGTAATTAAACAATGAATAAGACAAAACCTCTTTTTTAGCTCTTAAAAATGTGTTTTTTAGAATGAGAGCGATAGAACGTGCATTCGTAAAAATGGCATGATAAAATATGGACAATGACAGTATCGGACAAGGAGATAGACGTTTGACTAAGCTCACCTTTATTCATGCCGCAGATTTACATTTAGACAGTCCATTTGCAGGAATGTCGAATATCCCTAGCTTACCATTTAAGCGGCTCAAAGAAAGTACATTTCAAAGTGCGAAGAATATGTTTGATCTCGCCATTGCTCGAGCAGTAGACTTTGTGCTGCTGAGCGGAGATTTATTTGACGAATCCAATCGCAGTCTGAAAGCACAGCTGTTTTTAAGAAATCAGTTTCTAAGACTGCAAACTCAAGGGATTGACGTCTTTATTATTTATGGTAATCATGATCATTTAGGCGGTGAATGGACACCGATTGAGTGGCCTGAGAATGTGCACGTTTTTTCAAGCAGTACACCAAGTGAGCAATCCTACTATAGAGGGGGGCAGCTTGTTGCAAGTATTTATGGGTTTAGCTACAAAGAGCGGGCTGTCTATGAAAATATGACATCTCATTATGTCAAAACGACAGATGCTGCCTATCACATTGCGATGCTTCACGGTACATTAGCCGGACAAGAAGGGCATGATGCGTATGCACCATTTCAGCTTGAGCAGCTTCTTTCACGGGATTTCGATTATTGGGCGCTTGGACATATACATAAGAGAGCCCTTCTGCATGAAGACCCGTTGATTATTTACCCTGGTAACATGCAGGGCAGACATATTAAAGAAACAGGAGAGAAAGGCTGTTACGTTATTCAACTCTCCGAGGATTCTGAGACAGCGGAATTTATTAGCTGTGCGGATGTGATGTTTGAGACACTTGCAATAGACATGACAGAAACGGTTCATATGACGGATCTTGTGACACTTGTGGATAGCAAAATCAGTGAGCTGAAAGAGGAGGGCGTCCCTCATTTTGTGAAAATTGAATTGACGGGTGATGCTCCTCCTTACTTTGAGCGTACTCAGCTTGAGGTACTTGAGGAGCTGTTGACCGTTCTTCATGAACAGGAAGAAGATGAAGAGGTATTCGTTTGGGTGATATCGATTGACTGCCGAACAAACGAGGATGTCGTCTATCCAGAAGATTCTTTTTTGAAGGAACTCACTGCTGAAATTTCACAGTTTGAGGCATATGAAGAGCTTCTATCACCGATCAAGCGTCACCCAACCTATAGAAAGTCAGGAAAAGCTCTCACAAAAGAGGATGAAGTGGATATAAAAGAAGAAGCACAAAGGCTGCTGACAGAACAGCTAAAGCAATTATGAGAAAAGGAGAGGCACAATGAAAATACGTTCACTCCATATCGCCCATTTCGGGAAATTTTCAAATCGGACCTTTCACTTTTCTGATGACGGTTTTCAGCTAGTTTACGGCCTGAATGAATCGGGGAAAACGACATTGAAAACGTTTATTGAATCGATGTTATTTGGTTTTCCGAAAAACAAGATGTACAAGACGAAACAGGGTTCTTTTTATGGTGGTTCCCTCACTTGCCAAGATGATGAGTTAGGCGTTATTCATATTGAGAGAACGTCCGATCGCGGTGGGCAAGCACAGGTATTTTTACCGAATGGTGAAGTGAAAGACGAAGCTTTTCTACAGACACTTTTAAAGGGAACGGATCGCAGATTATATCAATCAATCTATTCATTTGATGTGTTTGGACTGCAAAATGTCCAAGCCTTAAACCAGGACCAAATAGGCGAATTTCTACTTTTCTCAAGTTTATTTGGCTCGGATGCAGCCACCAAGATGGATAGCAGGCTGCTAAAGCAGCAGGAGCAGCTGTTTAAACCAAATGGCCGCAAGCCTGAATTAAACCAGCAGCTTGATCGCTTAAAAGATCTGACAGGTCAGCTGAAGCAAGCCAAATTGGTAGAAGGCAGCTATACCGAAAAGAAACGGGAGCAATCTGAATTAACAGAGACGATTGAAAAGCTTCAAAATGAAATGAAGCAGGTGGAAGAACACATTCAGAAACTGGCTGAGTCCATTCAAGTTTATCCCATGATCGAGAAAAAAGTGGAATTAAAAAAGGAATTAGCCCGCTATCCAGACCGAGTCAAACGTTTTAGAGCAGAAACAGAGCATGAGCTGGATAAACTAGAATCACACCTTCACCCGAAAAAGGCTCAATTGACTGCACTGAAGCAGAAGTTAGACCATTTGCAAACCTCACTCGTACAAGTTCAACCGCTCTATGACAAGGATACCATAATGGAGATGAAACGAGTCGTAGATGAAGCATCTAATGCTGAGCTTGTGAAAAAGCGCATAGCAGAGTGTCGAGCAAACCGTGATTCATTGAAACAAAAAATAGACGAAGCGGTAGCAAAGCTAAAGTGGGAGTACCCGATAAAGCTCGAACAAATCGATGATTCGCTTGAATTTGAGTGGGAATTAAAGGAGACTGTCACTCAATACGTTCGTCTCATGGATAGAAAAGCGCAGTTAGATGAACGATTTGATCACGCAAGACATGAGCTGGACGAAGCAGAAGCCGCTCTAAAAGGATTAAAGGAACAGCAAGTCAGACAGCACGGAGCAGAAGATGATGCGAAGGGGACAAGATTGAAAAAGAAACCGATTCATTCCCAGGCGTCGTTATTCCGAGGCTTGATCGCATTTGATGTGGTGCTTCTGCTTGTTCTATTCTTTTTAACAGAGTGGTGGATCACGCTCTTGTTTGCGGGATTTTCTGTTTTTCTCTTCTTTCTCATTTACCCATTCAGTCAAATGAGCCCTATGAAACAAAGAAGCGGCAAAGGGGCCTTTGATTCATTTCAAGTGCAGGCAGCTTCAGCTGAAACACTTATGAGGCAGAAGGAGCTTCTGTACGAAAGAATCATTCGTCAATATGAAGACTGGGAGCTAGAGCTGGAACCTGTCCAGCAGCAAGTAGAGGAAAAGAAGAGACAGCTTGGCTTGTCGTCTGAGCTTACTTTCCTAGTAGAGGCCTTCCATATCCTAAAACAATTAAAAATGAATACAGCGGCATATGAGGAGCTTCATCGTGAAATAGGCGTGCTTTCCGATCAGCAATCGATTTATGAGCGCAGGGTTTCAGCGTTAAGCAGTATCCTTCAAAAAAAGGAAGGAACCATTCAGGAGAATATCTCAGCTTTTCAAGAGATATTGAAAGATGAGGCGAGAAGAGAAAAAGAACGCCAGACATTGCACGTATCTATTCAACATGCGATCCAGCAGCTCACGACACTAGAAGGGGAAATTCAATATTACGAAAAACAAACTGGCGAGCTTTTTCGTCAAGTAGAAGCAGAGTCCAAAGAAGATTACCAAGTGCTTTCTCATCTATCTAAAGAATACCGGGAACGGCTTTCCCATTTGCAGCAGCTAAATCAAGAGCTTCATAGAAGCGGTTGTTTTGATGAGGAGGAATGGATTGTTCGCAAAGGATTACCTCTCCTTGAAGAGGAGTGTGCAGAAGCAAAGCAGCACCTTCATGACGTTCAATTGAATGCGGAGAATATGGAAAAACGTTTAGCAGAACTAGCGGTGGAAATCCGGCAAATAGAAGCTTCTGGAACGGTGTCTGATTTGACTCATCAGCTTGCCGCAGAGCAGGAGCATGCGAAGCACCTCGCAAAAAAATGGGCGGCAATTCAGCTTGTCCGCTCCGTCATACGAGAAAAATTGAATGAGCATAAAGAAACAAGGCTGCCTGCATTGCTTCAAACAGCCTCAAGTTTTATTCAACCGTTAACAAATGATCGTTATGAAGCGATTTTATTTTCACCTGAAGATGACTTGCTGATGGTGAAAAGAATGGATGGACGAATATTCCGTCCAGAGGAGCTTTCACAGGCAACGTGTGAACAGATCTATCTGGCGATTCGTTTTGCGCTCGCTTTGTCTCATCAGCAAGATTGTCAGCTTCCGTTTATGATGGATGACAGCTTCGTTCATTTCGATCACGTTCGTCTAGGAAGAGTGCTGGAGATGATGAACGAGCTCACACGTTTTGAAACACAGCTGTTTTATTTCACCTGTCATGAGCATATGAAGCAAGCAGCAGAAGATGGACAGATTACGAGTTTAGCAGTTGAATGATTGACAAATAATGACTTATGTTATACTTATATGAGCAGAAACATGGAAGGAGCTTTTATTGAATGGCTAAAGGGATCATGACCTATGATGTCGGCGAACAAGTTGACCTGCATTTATTAATTAAATCATCTACTAAAGGGATTGCGAGTAATGGCAAACCATTTTTAACGTTAATTCTTCAAGATCAAAGTGGAGATATTGAGGCGAAACTATGGGATGCAAAGCAGAATGATGAACAAACCTATGCCGCGCAAACCATTGTGAAGGTAGTAGGCGATATTCATCATTATCGCGGGAGGAATCAGCTGAAACTTAGGAATATACGCCCTGTTGCTGAAAATGAGCAAATTCGAATTGATGATTTTCTCGAAACAGCTCCTATTCCAAAACATGATATGATGGATACGATTATGCAATATATCTTTGATATGAAAAACCCTAATATACAGCGTGTTACAAGGCATTTGCTGAAAAAATATGGACAGGAATTCGCTGACTATCCAGCAGCGACAAAAAACCATCACGAATTTGTCTCTGGTCTTGCTTATCACGTGGTGTCCATGCTGCATTTGGCTAAATCAATTGTTGACCTATATCCATCATTAGATCGAGATCTTTTATATTCAGGCATCATTCTTCATGATTTAGGAAAAGTCAAAGAGCTTTCAGGCCCAGTCTCAACGACCTATACGGTGGAAGGAAATTTAATTGGTCATATTTCGATTATGGTGACAGAAATTGCGAAAGCTGCAGAAGAGCTTGGCATTGATACAGAAGAAATTCTGATTTTACAGCACTTAGTACTGAGTCATCACGGAAAAGGAGAGTGGGGCAGCCCGAAACCACCAATGGTGAAGGAAGCCGAAATACTCCACTATATTGATAATTTAGATGCGAAGATGAATATGATGGATCGTGCACTTGAGCATGTGAAGCCAGGAGAATATACAGAACGTATTTTTGCGCTAGAGAATCGTTCATTTTATAAACCAACCTTTCATCACGAATAACCATGTCAAAACGTCCGTTTATTGCGGGCGTTTTTTTCATAACTTGTCTTCTTTTCGCATAAGCATGTAATACAAAGGAAGAGAGAGCTGTTCTGAAAAAAGGAGGCGATGAAAAAATGTTGTTTTTTCCATGGTGGGTGTATGCATGTATCATTGGCATTATTTTCTGTGCGTATAAATTAATGACAACGGCCAAAGAGGAGCAAGAGATTGATCAATCCTTTATTGAAAAGGAAGGAGAAATTTTTATCGAGCGAATGGAACAAGAAAGAGAGCGCAGACGTCAGGATCAGCAAGTGAAAAGATCACATGATACGGCGGCACATGAAGACTCGATTGCTTAATCAGGTCATATAAAAACCCCTCTGCACGATCACGGCAGAGGGGTTTTTTGTGATTACTGGTTTTGTTGAGGTTGTTGATTTTGTGCGGGTTGTTGAGACTTTTCTTTGAATGTGTTTTCAAGTTCTTTATCTTTTACTTTCACATCGGCATCTTTCACCAATTTGTTTAAGATCGTTTGGATTTCATTTGTGTCTGCTTGTTTTTGATTAAGCAGTTCTTTTTTCAAGTCTGCTTTCATGTCATCGTATTTACCGCGTTCTTCGGTCTTTTTAATGATATGGTAGCCGAATTGTGATTTCACTGGTTTGCTGATTTCATTCACTTTTAGTTTGAAAGCAGCTTTACTGAAGTTCTCGTCCATTTGGCCTTCTTTTGCGAACCAGCCTACATCGCCGCCTTGTGCTGCTGAAGCGGTATCAGTTGAATATTCAGACACAACGGCATCCCATTTTTCACCTTTTTCTAATTTCTTTTCCACTTCGTCAGCTGTTTTCTTATCAGCTACTAAAATGTGGCTTGCGCGGATTTTCCCTTTTAGGTCATCGTAATACGCTTTTACTTCTTTATCAGTGATTTTGATGTTAGCTTTGGCAGCCTTTTGAGTCAGCAGCTCATATTTCACTTGATCTTTGATGTAATCTTTTCCGAATTCATCTTGAAGTTGTTTTAAACGATCTTCACCAAGTGTCTTTTTATATTCTTCCATTTTCTTATCAATTTCTTTATCAGATACTTTGTATTTGTCAGCAAGAACCTTTTGTTGAACAAGTAGATTTAAAGCATCTCCACCTGCTTGTTTCTTAAGAGTTGTATAAAGCTCTTCTTTTGTGACATCTCCTGATTTTGTTGTTGCGATGACATCTTTATCACCGCTACTGCATGCGCCAAGAGTTAAAACACTAACTGCTGTTACAGCTGCTAAAGCCATTTTTTTCATTCAAAAAACACTCCTAATCTTTCCAATTTATTTATCATTGCTTGTATCATAACATATTGTGACACGCTGTAAAAAGAAATGCAAATGGGAGGGCATTCGTCTAGTCAAAAATTTGCGCGCGACATACACATATAGTGATCACAAAAAGGAGGCTGAATTATATGGGAGCAGGATATTCTAATGGGTTTGCTTTATTGGTCGTGCTATTCATTTTGCTGATCATCGTTGGTGCAGCATATCTTTACTAATTAAATCGCTGTAACAGAAAGGAGCCGTCCTGCCATGCGTGCGGGCGGTTCTTTTTTCAAACGATGACAGGTGCCTAAACGTTTTCATTTTTTTTGCATACACTGAGCTTAGAACAGAGCAAGAACTGGCAGGAGGTGTTTTTACATGGGAGGAGAAGTCTTTGCTGGCGGTTTTGCACTAGTCGTCGTGTTATTCATCTTATTGATCATTATCGGTGCATCTTGGATTTGCTAATCAATCAATATACACAAAAAGCTGCCATCAAACTGGCAGCTTTTGCTTTGATCTTAAATAGAAATGGTAATTTCAACAAATGATGAGATCAGTAAGATCAGTATCGATACATTGATAAAGCGAAACACCTTATCTTGCCGTTCTTCAGGAATCTCTCTGACAAGGCATAATGTATTAGTAAGCCTGTTTATTGAATACACAATAAACGCGGCAAAGACGATGAAGTAAAATAAAACTATCGGAGATCCCCCCTCTCTATGCTATTCCCATACTACATTACCAAATTTTTTATGAAAAAGATAGAAGTTGGCTTTAAAAACCTCATGATGAGGAAGTTTGGTCAACTAAAATATCAAACTCGTCTTGGGCTTGATCGATAATGCAGGATTTAGGTGCTTTGAGCAGTTTCCATGCAAATAAAAAGTCAGGCAAACAATAGCCTGCATGAATACTTGCGATGATGATAAAATAGTGTGCATACATTGGAAACGCCACGCCTAACACAAAGTAAAGCGGTGAAATCACACAAAATGGACTGAGAAGTGAATAAAGCATTACTTTCTTTGGCACACGCTTCCAGCAATTTCGTTTAAATAGCGTCATTTTTTTCTTGTTTTTCATCACTGGGATCAAGTGAACCACACGGTGGACAAGCAATGTCATAAGTAAAAGTACAGCAAAAAGCGGTGCGTTGTGGCTGCTTAGTCTCGTTTCAGGATGAGTCAGTTGAAAACATAAAAAAGCCATAATGAAAAAAAGTATAGCAAGACTTATGGCTGAAATCAGCAGTCTCGTATAACCATAATCCTTTTCAAGATTAATGGTTTTCCAACAATTCATTTTTCATCCTTCCAATCTTAAAAAACTAATTGAATATCTCAAGATAATTTACTCTTCCTGAGGATAAAAATCAATGGTTTTGTTGAAAAAAAATAAAATGTTGCCTTCATATGGAATAAAGAGAGGAAACTTTGGGTTTTTCAAGAAAAAAAGACAGAAGAGGGAGGTTCGTCTCTTTCGTCAATGAGTAATTTCGGCTAAAATAGAAAGACTAAGAGAAAGAGGGAACGTACATGAGTATTGAGGAACGAATGAGCCAGCTCGAATATTATATGGAACTTTTGCTGACGGCGACCGATATGAGCCGTTATCCATATTATGCATTATTGATCAGGCAGCGGGTATCGAAAGAAGAGGCGAAGGAAATTGAGCGTATTTGTGCTGAGCTTTCAGAGGAAATGGACAAGCAAAAAGCACAAGGCTACGTCATGTTTGACGATATGCTTGCGCTTTTTGCAGGACAGTTAATTGAAAAGCTGGATGTGCATGAGACGATATTTGCATTGCATGATCAAGGGCTGTTTCAGCCGTTAATGAATGAATTTATAAAGATCATTAAACAATTTGATTTGCTTTAGCCGCTTTTTCTGCTGCATCAGTTGAGTCTTCAAGTTCCTCAGGCTTTTTCGTGACTTTTCCTCGCTCATTCAAAAAGTCCTTCTCAATGTTTGAAAACGATTTCTCAAAAATCTCCATGAAATCCTCACCATAGATGTTTCGGATAATACACATCATTTCTAAGATCTCAGGAAACTTTCCGTAAATGTCATGAAGCGGCTGAGCGCCTTTGACAATACCAGTTCGTGCCGGGTCATAATCTTCAAGTAGTTTATGGAATGTCTCTTCGCCTTTTGGCGTTAGCTCAATATACGTATTGCGTTTATCGTTTAACTTTTTAGAAAATTTTAAAAATCCTCGTTCCTCCAGTTTCTTGGAGAAGTTAAACGCCGTTGATACATGCATGACGCCAAACTTTGCAATTTCTGATATTGAAGCTCCTTTTAATTGATACGCAATCCACAAAATATGATGTTCATTGATATTTAGGTTATACGGTTTGATCCACTGCTGCCAGTCCTTTTCAATGGATTTCCAAAGAGCTTTGCTCAATTGGGCCATTCTTTGACTGAATAAAAGTGCTTCTTTTACATCGAAAGGCTGTTCCGAATGATTCATCCATTTCACCTACTTCTCTTTTTCTTGTAATTCTATTATGCCAATAAAATAAAGATTAATAAAGCTGAAAATTCAAGAATTTTTAAAACTCATGAAAAACATTGACAAAATAACCTTTTTTCAACAAAAAAAGTGCGGGATACGCACCCCGCACACTTTTGTAAACGAATATTTTTTCGTGAGTATATTAGTTTTGTAAGGTTTTCTCCAGTTGTTTGAGCTTTTCCTCAATTTCCTGAATTTCCTTTTGCAAGTCCTGCTGGTGAGGTTTGATTTCTTCGCGCCATTGCTGAATCGATGCTTGTAATTCAGTTCCGACTTCTTTAATGACCTCTGCGCTTTCTTTTGCTGTTTCAACAATTTGCTCTTTTAAAGCTTGTCCATCTCTTTTTAATCTTGTCAGCGTATCTTCGAATTTGTCATAGCCGTCTTTCATCTTTCCGCGCACATCTCTGCCAGAAGAGGGAGTCGTCAGGAGCACTGCCGCACCTCCGAGGAGACCGCCTACAAATAATCCTGTTAATAAAGAACGTCCACTAGCCATTCAAATCACCTCTAGTCAAATTTTGCACATTCGCATGTTCTCTCTGAGCTGACGATCAGCTTCATTGAACTTCCATACATAGCTTGCTTTATTTTAGCATACTTTTGAAGAAAAGGGAGGGGAGAAGGTTGTCTGTCTTTCTGTTCGTTTTTACGTGTATCGGTGTCGTTTTTACAGGTGGTTCTATTCATTATGCAAGACAGCTGGGGTATGCAGGGTCTTATCCGCCAAAACATGTATTAAAGCAAAAAGCACTTGTGTGTGCGGCAGGTGCAGGGATTTCGCTCCTCATTTTGCTGCTGACCCTTTTTCTTTTATAAAAGCATGAAAAAAACCTCTTCATCTATTATGAAGAGGTTCGATTATTCGTTAAGCAACTTCTATCATTCTTGCACGCCTTAGAATGGACTGAGCAATTGGGAAGACAAATACCATGGCAATGGTATTAATCACGGCTGCTGGAAGGACAACGCCCACAAGAAGTGCCGGTAATGCAGCTGGCAGTCCAGTAATTAGTAAAGCGGCAGATAGGAAAATCACGCCGGATACGATGGTTCCAATCGCAGTTAACACAGCGGTCAGCACCACTTTGTTCTTTATCTTCAAGCAAGATAAGAAAAGGGCTAGGAAGATAAAGGCTGTCACTGGTTTATCAATCATATTTGGAATTTGTCCGCCTGGGAAACCCGTTGTTAATGCAGAAATGACGCCAGTTACTAGGGCAATAACCACTACATGCTGTACCTTTGGGAAAAGGATGATGCTTAAAAACATCATGACCAGCATCATATCAGGTTTCATTCCGAAAAAGATGGGCGGGAAAATCGTATGCAAAACAGCTCCCATTGCTGCAAGCAATGACATAATCACTAATTCTTTTGTTTTCATTTCTATGCTCTCCTCTGCTAAGCTCTTAGGACTCTCCAATAATATGGCTCATCATTTATTGCAAGAGTCATCACTTTATATTTCTCGTTATTATAACAAATTTATTTCTCTATAGAAAAGCTTTTTTACTCATTTTCTTGCTGGAACTTTTTCATAAAGTCCGCAAGCTTTTGGCAGTCTTCAATCGATACCGCATTGTAAATAGATGCTCTGCATCCACCGACAGAACGATGGCCGGCAAGTCCAACCATTTGTTCCTGCTTTGCTTTCTCTACAAAGGAAGCAGTGAGCGAATCATCACGAAGGGTAAACGTGACATTCATATGCGAACGGCTGTCAGTGCGTGCGTGTCCTTTGTAAAAACCGCCGCTTTGATCAATTGTGTCGTAGAGAATGCCTGCTTTTTGTTCATTGCGTTTTTCCGCTGCTTCTACGCCGCCAGCCTGTTTGACATGCTCAAGGACGAGAGACAGCATATAAATCGCAAAAGTCGGTGGTGTGTGATAAAGAGAGTTGGCTTTTGCGTGTGTTGAATATTTTAATATTTTCGGTGTGCTGCTTTTCTCTTTCTCTAATAAACGTTTGCGCGCGATCACAATCGTGATACCAGAAGGCCCTAAGTTTTTTTGTGCCCCAGCATAAATGAAATCAAATTGAGAAACATCGATTTTTTTGCTGAGAATATCACTGGACATATCTGCAATGAGCGGCAATGACGTGTCTGGGAACGTTATCCATTGAGTGCCGAAAATCGTATTGTTTGATGTGATGTGTAAGTAAGCGCCATCTGTTAAACCGGAGGCATCTACTTCTGGAATATACGAGTAGTTGTCGTCTTCACTTGAAGCAAACACAGATGTTTCACCAAACCCTTTTGCTTCTGATAATGCTTTTTCTGACCAAGCGCCTGTTTGAATGAAATGAGCCGTTTCGCCTTCATGTAAGAAGTTCATAGGAATCATCGCAAATTGAAGACTAGCTCCGCCCTGTAAAAAGAGGACTTCGTACTCTTCAGGAATATCCATCAGTTCCACCAACAGTGCTTTTGCCTTATTGTGGACTTCTTCATATTCACCGCTGCGATGAGACAGCTCCATCACAGACATCCCAGTTTGTTTAAAATCAACAAGTTCTTCCTGTGCTTTTTGAAGCACTTCTAGCGGCAGTGCCGCCGGACCAGCATTAAAATTCGTCGTTCGCTTCATCACAATCTCTCCCTATTTCTCGCGTTAATGGATCAAAAGATAAAACCATCCTATCACAAATTTGAAGCAATTGGACAAAAAATTTGAATCGTTCTAAATATCTTACTATTAAGAGATGGAGGGGATAAAAAGGGGGTAGAAATAAGGAAAACCTCATCTATTAAGATGAGGTAAGCCGCGTGTGGATGGCAGAAGAAATATCTTTTAAATCCTCTGACGTGTATTGCTCTTGATGTGATTTCCATACGGCACCAAAGCCATCGCCTTTTCCGTAGCGCGGAATGATATGCATATGGTAATGGAACACAGATTGTCCGGCTTTTTCGCCGTTGTTGTTCAGAAGGTTTAACCCAATTGGTTCAAATTCCTGTTTGATTGCTCTTGCAATTTTCGGAATCGCTTGGAAGTAGTGATTAGACACTTCTGGTGTCATCTTGTAGATATTTTCTTTATGTATTTTCGGAATTACAAGGGTATGTCCTTTTGTTACTTGGCTAATATCTAGAAAAGCCAATACATGCTCGTCTTCATATACTTTTGCACATGGAATGTCTCCATCAATGATCTTGCAAAAAATACAATTGCTCACATCATGTCACTCCTTATTCATTTTCCTTCATCGTATCACAAAAAGAAGCAAAAAAGAAAACAGGACAAGCGAACTCCTTTGGTCGCTCATCCTGCTCCTGCAGAAGAAATGCTGATGCTTTCATTCGATATGCCTTTTGAATTCTCTATTTACTGAAATAAAGAATTCATATGCCTGCTATTTCTGCCGTAAACACCTCATTTGACGTTTTGGTTTGTCGTATACATATTGTATAGGACACAAAAATCAAGAATCAGTGAAGCAAAACAGAAGCTAAGGTTTTTAGATGAAAAACCAACTTGTCATGCGGTTCTTTGCCTTTAACAAACACCTCATTTACTTATTGGTCATCAAGTTCATTTCTTCTACATACATTATGATGACCAAAGCGCCTATTTTTTATTCATGCCCGGTTATAGGTAAACATTTCAAATTACCTTTCGTTTTTGTTACTATAAAGGAAAAAAGAAAGAAAGGAACGAATTCATGTCCCTTCTCACTGTAAAAGATGTAACGGGTGGATATACGAAGAATCCCGTTCTAAAAAATATCTCATTTGAATTAGAAAGAAATCAAATCGTCGGTCTCATCGGCTTAAACGGGGCGGGGAAAAGCACAACCATTCGCCATATCATTGGGCTCATGAAACCGCATAAAGGTGTCATTGAATTGAATGGACGAACTCTTCAAGACGATCAAGAGGCGTATCGTTCGCAATTTACGTTTATTCCAGAAACACCTGTATTATATGAAGAATTAACCTTAAAAGAGCATTTAGAGCTGACAGCGATGGCTTACGGTCTGTCAAAGGAACAATTAGATGAACGTCTGCCGTCATTGCTGAAAGAATTTCGAATGGAGAAACGGCTGAAATGGTTCCCTGCTCATTTTTCAAAAGGAATGAAGCAGAAGGTCATGATTATGTGTGCATTCCTTGTTGAACCAGAACTGTATATCATCGATGAACCGTTTTTAGGGCTTGATCCTCTTGCGATTAATGCACTTCTTGAACGGATGAATGCTGCGAAGAAAAACGGCGCAAGTGTCCTGATGTCGACGCATATTTTGGCGACAGCTGAGCGCTATTGTGATTCCTTTATTATTTTGCACGAAGGGGAAATCAGAGCGAAAGGAACACTGACAGAGCTGAGAGAACAGTTCAATATGAGAGATGCGACACTCGATGATCTTTATTTGGAATTAACAAAGGAAGAAAGCTATGAGTAAAACGACGCAAACCATTTGGAAATCCCGATTAGAGGAACACATACAAGATACAAGAAAATATTTAAAATACATGTTCAATGATCATCTTGTCATTGTGCTCATTTTTTTCCTTGCAGGCGGAGCGAGCTGGTATAGTAACTGGCTCAAACAGATTCCGGCTCACTTCCCATCCTACTGGGTCATGGCAGTTGTTTTTTCATTGGTGCTGACAAGCTCTTACGTGCGTACGTTGATCAAAGAAGCAGATCTCGTGTTTTTGCTTCCTTTGGAAGGGAAGATGGAGCCTTATTTAAAACAAGCTTTTAATTTTAGCTTCATTTCTCAGCTGTTTCCTCTTATTGCCGTATCCATTGTTGCACTTCCGCTTTATTCTGCGGTGTCTTCAGGCGGCCTCAAGATGTATGTGCTGATATTGGCGCAAATGATTTTGATCAAGGGTGTGAATACAGCAATTCAATGGAGGATCACTTATTTTCAAGGAAAACAGATCAGATGGCTTGATGCAGTCCTTCGTTTTCTATTGAATATGATTTTGATCTATACCGTTTTACAGGCATCCTATGCAATCGCAATCGTTTTTTATCTGATCTATGGTGTCTATCTCGTTTACTTAACCAATGCAGTAAAAAAACAGCCTTTTCAATGGGAATTGCATATTTCTGACGAATTAAAACGAAAACAGCGTTTTTATCGTCTGGCAAACTTATTTACAGATGTGCCTCATTTAAAGAAACAGGTGAAAAGAAGAGCATACATGGACTGGCTCTTGCAGTTTGTTCCGTATGACCAGCGTAAAACTTTTTCTTACATGTATGTGAGGGCGTTTTTACGTTCAAATGACTATTTTGGTCTCGTGTTTAGGCTAACCGCCGTGTTTGTGCTGATTATTTTGTATACAGGTGCAGCAGGCTGGGTGGGTGCGCTGCTTGTCTTGTTCACCGTGTTTATCACAGGTGTACAGCTTGTGCCGTTAACGAAGCACTTTGCCCATCTTTCATTACAGGCACTTTATCCAGTTGCTCAGCAAGAAAAGGATCGGAGCTTTTTTGTTCTCGTTCGTAATGTACTTATTATTCAATCGATATTGCTGAGCTGTGCAGTACTCCCGGCAGGAGGATGGCAGGGAAGTGGACTTGCCCTTCTGATTTCGCTGGCATTTGTGCTTGTCCTCTTCAAGCCTTACGTACTCAGTCGATTAAAAAAGATGAGATAAGCGGAGATATGTTTCTGACAGCGAGCGTATGATGACATCAAGGAGGGGACCGGATGAATGCAGCTGAACGGGAGTTATATGAAGAAGCCATTCTTTTTCAAACGCGTTTTTTAAGAAAACCTTCGAAGATCGAACGGTTTTCAAAAGGAGTTCAGCAGCAGGTGAACCGCAAAATCCCTGCTCGATTTCATCAAGTCATCACAAGTGCGGTCAAAACAATGGTTGAATCCACCGTATCAGGATCGCACTTCACTTCATTTTCGGTGATTGATGAGCAATTATCTATCATCGAGCGAAATGAACTGGCAAAGGAGAAAGTGAAGTACTATCAAAAGGCAGCTGCGATCGAAGGAATTGGAACAGGTGCAGGTGGTATATTGCTCGGTATGGCAGACTTTCCGCTGTTGCTTAGCATTAAGATGAAATGTCTTTATGAGCTGGCATGTATTTATGGCTTTGATTTGTCTCAAAAAGAGGAAAGACTCTTTTTGCTCTGTATATTTCAACTCGCCTTTTCCGGCAGTGAACATCGTCAAAAAATGATGAACATCATAGATGATTGGGAAACGAGCTGCGAGGAAATGGATTGGTACAGCTTTCAGCAGGAGTATCGAGATTACATTGACCTAGTGAAGCTATTTCAATTAATGCCGATCGTCGGAGCCGCTGTTGGCGGTGTGGCAAATCATCAGCTGACAGGACAGCTTGGAGATGTCGCTCGTCATGTGTTTCACTTACGAGTGTTGAAAGAAATGAAATAGAAAAGCCGCTGGCGACAGCGGCTTTTTTTCATTCATCGTAGGAAAGGACGGCACGGGCGAGTACCTTTGCTGCGACAGGCATTGCTTTTTCGTTGATATCAAATTTTGGGTGATGATGGGGATACACGTCTTGGCTGTTTTCAGGCATGGCGCCTGTGTAAAAGAAGGTACCAGGGACATGCTGAAGGTAGTAAGCAAAATCTTCTCCACCCATTTGGGTTTCCGCTTCTTTTACTTCTGTGACACCTTCTGTCTGTTTTGCGATGTCAGCAATATATTCAGTCGGCTTTGGATGATTTTTGACAGCAGGATATCCTCTCACATATTCATATGTGTAGTCGGCATCATGCATGTCGCACACCCCTTTCACGACCTGTTCAATTTCTCGTTCGATGGTGTGTCGTGCACTTTCTTCAAAGGATCGTGCAGTACCAGTTAAAACAGCTGAATCTGCAATGACGTTAAAAGCATTCTCTGCCACAAAACCTCCAACAGATACAACAGCAGAATCAACTGGATTGACTTTACGGGCAACGACTTGCTGCAGGTTTGCGACGATTTGTGAACCGATGAGTACAGCATCTTTCGTTAAGTGAGGCTGGGCGCCGTGTCCGCCTTTCCCCTGAACTCGAATAGAGAAGCGATCGGCGGCTGCCATAAAGTTCCCGCTTTTATAAAGAACGGTGCCACAAGGCTCTGGAGACCAAAGGTGCGTACCGAATATGACATCGACACCGTCTAAGCAGCCGTCTTCAATCATTGGTTTTGCACCGCCTGGCGCATATTCTTCTGCGTGCTGATGAATGAGGACGATTTTCCCTTTTAATTGATCGCGGTGCTCATTCAAGATTTTCGCTAAGACAAGTAGTGTCGCTGTGTGCCCATCGTGCCCGCATGCATGCATCACACCTGGCTTTGTTGATTTGTAAGGCACTTCCTTTTCATCATGGATGGGAAGTGCATCAAAATCAGCCCTGAGGGCAATCGTCGGCCCCGGAGAAGCTCCTTCGATAAAGGCGAGTACACCATGGCCGCCCACCTGTGTACGTGTTGGTATATGTAATGTGTCATAGTAGTTGGCGATGAAAGCGGCTGTTTCTTCTTCCTGGAAAGAAAGTTCAGGATTCATGTGGAGATGGCGTCTAATTTCAACCATTTCCTCATAATGTTCATCAAGACGTTCATTAATGCTTTTTTGTAAAGTGGATATTGTCATTGAGTCGAAAACCTCCTTCATGCTCTTTTACTGATTGTATGGTAATTGTTAGAATCTTTCAACAGAAGAGGATTTCGCATGCTGCATCAAAAGGTCATTTTACATAAAAGTCGAAGTTGATATGAAGCGGGGAAAGGGAGGAATCGTGTTGGGAAGCTGTCCAAATTGTTCAAAAGCATTTTCTTTCGTTGAAAAGTTTCATTTATCACATACGAAAATGATGATGTGTCCAAGCTGTCGTCATCAGGTCAAAGAAACCTTTGTCTCCAAGATGAGTTTTTTCATGATCTGCTTGATTTCGCTATTGGTGATGCTCATTCAATTGAAAGGTGCTTCACCTATGTTGAAGTGGCCGATCTTATTAGGATGGATACTATTGAATTTCTATGTGCTTCAGCCGATCATTCATCGGTACGAGCTGACATCAAGACGATGAAATGAAAAGCCCAGCTATTGGGCTTTTTTTCATGAAAAAAAGAAGTGCTGCTTTCAGCGCTTCCTTAATTGTCTGTAACGGCATGATAGGATGTGAGAAAAGCAGGACGAGAGAAGATGGAGCCAGTATCCTCATTTGGCTGAAAGAACGCTTCTGATTCTTGAAAGTCTTCAAATAAGTCCTCTGATTCCCAAAGTGTCATAATCAAATACACTTCTTCATCTTTTTTCGGTTTTAACACTCGAAGAGCCTGGAAGCCCCGCTGATGTTCTGAGATGTTCGTCTTCTTCTGAAAAGTAGATTCAAAAAGTGCTCTGCTTTCAAGCTTCACAGGGATATGATTCAAGGTGACGAAGCCAGATTGGACTAGCTCACCTTTCGCATAAATCACATCATAGGCATGAGGGGCTTTAAAAACAGTCTCGCCCTCCGTCTCATGGAAAAGAGCTGCTTGTTCTTTTCCGACCATATAAAGCAGATTCTCCTGATCGTGTTTCTTTGCGATTTTATGCAAGAAATCTGCTGTTCCATATGTGATATAGACATTCATCTAAACCGCCTCCTGCTTGATAGTATAACAAAAGAATGATATATAATTCTTTGGTAGTCAATCCATAAAACATATTATGAAGCAATACATCCCATACTATCCGTATAAAGGAATGAGGTGACCTAATTTGAAGAAAAAGAAGATAATCATTCCATTAGTCATTGCAGGAAGTACCATCGTACTTTCATTTATTGGCTATCTGACCATTTTATTTTTAGGACATTATGTCATAGATGAAAAGAAGCTTGTTTTTCATGCTTCATCCCAAATCATTGATCAGAATGGAAAAGAACTTACAAGTATGTATTCAGAAAATCGGGACCCTGTCTCATTAAAGGAGGTACCTGATAAAGTAGCGAAAGCTTTTGTGGCTGTCGAGGACAAACGATTTTATGAGCATCATGGAATTGATGCACAGTCAATTTCAAGGGCGGTTTATCGAGATATATTAGCAGGAGGAAAGGTAGAGGGCGGCAGTACAATCACTCAGCAGCTCGCAAAAAATATTTTTCTCACAAATGACAAAACCTTTCTTCGTAAAACAAAAGAAGTCATTATTGCCATTAATTTAGAAAGAGATTATTCAAAGGATAAACTGCTCGAGATGTATCTGAATCAGCTTTACTTCGGTCATGGCGTCTACGGTATTCAGGCAGCAGCCAATTATTACTTTAGTAAAGATGTGAAAGATTTAACTGTCAGCGAAGGGGCTACACTCGCTGCGATGCCAAAAGCGCCGTCTACTTACTCGCCTGTTTTACACCCTGATAAAAATAAACAAAGGCGGGACACCATCCTTAATTTAATGAATGAGCAAGGATATTTATCATCAACAGAAACAGTAGAAGCAAAAGGGAGAACACTAGGCATTCATTTGAAAAAGAAATCAGAAACGCCTTGGGTAGACAGCTATGTCGATCTCATCATTAAGGAAGCAGAGTCAGAGTATGCCATTTCACATGAACAATTGCTTCAAGGCGGTTATACCATTACAGTTCCAATCGATATGAATCTGCAAAAGGTCGCCTACGATGCGATGAAAAACAACCGTTATTTCCCGGGAAAAAGCGGTTCTCCTGAAAGCAGCGCCGTCTTTATTGATAACGAGTCTGGCGGAGTAAAAGCAGCGATTGGAGGACGAGAATATCAAGCAAGGGGCTATAACAGGGTTACCGCTGTTAGACAGCCTGGATCTGTTTTCAAGCCGATCGCGGTATATGGTCCGGCAATGCAGGAGAAAAAATTCAGACCTTATTCCCTGCTTGAAGACAAAGAAAAAAGCTATGACGGCTATTCACCAAAGAATTACGATGGGCAGTATGAAGGCAGGGTCACAATGGTGGATGCGCTCATGAAAAGTAAGAATACAGCTGCGGTGTGGACATTAAGCGAGCTTGGTATTGATACCTCGAAATCATATCTCGAGAAAATGGGAATGGAGATTTCGGATAAAGGACTTGCCATGGCACTTGGCGGCTTAGAAAAAGGGGTTTCTCCACTTCAAATCGCTGGAGCTTTCCACACATTTGCAAATGAAGGCGTATATAAAAAGCCTTTCTTCATTCAGAAAATCACCAATGATGATGGAGAAACGGTAGAGAAGAATCACAGTAAGTCAGAACGAGTGTTTAGCGTTCAGAATGCTTGGGATATGACAAGAATGCTGCAACAAGTCGTCAAAGGCGGAACAGCCCAGAGCGGTTCATATGCTGGAGATTTAGCAGGTAAAACAGGCACGACCACATATTCAGGTGTGAAAGGTGCAACAAAAGATGCTTGGTTTGCCGGCTATACGCCAAGTACAACAGGTGCCATCTGGATGGGGTATGACAAAACCGATAACAGTCACTATTTAACTGGCGGCAGTCAATACCCAGTGCAGCTGTTTAAAGATATTTTAACGACAGCCCAAATCACCAATGAAACGTTTGAAAAACCAGAGGGGATTAAAGAACTTCAATCGCCAATCCATTTAGAGGGACTTTCAGGATTTGAAGCCCGCTATGCGTTTAAAATCAAAGGATTGTTTACATTAGAGCTGTCTTGGGACAAGCAGGAGGATAAACGGGTTGAATACCGTATTTATGAAAAGAGAAATGGAAACGAGACGCTGATCGATTCAGTGACAGGCACAAATAGCTACACAATGCCGTATGCCAATGTGTTTTCAGATGCGGAGTATAAGGTGGTTCCATATAATACCCAAACGCAAGAAGAAGGAGAAGGCAGCCCGTATGTCAAGCCAGAGGCTTTTGGACGTTAATATTCGGCGATTTTTTGAACATTGAGCCGCTTTAGTATACCGTGCCTTGAAAAAGCGGTATAGTAAAAGCAGTGTTTGAGCCTTATACAAAGAGCGTGTAAGGCGAAAGGTGGAATGAAAGGTAATGGGAAAAACGAAGGCTTTTAATGACACGTTCTTAAAGGCGTGCAAAGGGGAAAAAACAGACCATGTACCAGTTTGGTATATGAGACAGGCAGGACGCTCACAGCCTGAATATCGTGCCCTTAAAGAAAAATATGGGCTATTTGAAATTACGCATCAGCCAGAGTTATGTGCTTATGTAACAAGACTTCCTGTAGAACAATATGGTGTAGATGCGTCTATTTTATATAAAGATATTATGACCCCGCTTCCGGCTATTGGAGTGGACGTTGAAATTAAAAATGGAATTGGACCTGTGATTGATTCACCGATTCGGACAAAAGCAGATATTGAACGTCTTGGGGCACTTCATCCTGAAGAAGACCTGCCATATGTGCTTGATACCATTCAGCTTTTAACGAAGGAGCAGCTGAATGTACCGCTCATTGGTTTTGCCGGTGCACCATTTACGATGGCAAGCTATATGATTGAAGGCGGCCCATCTAAAAACTATCATAAAACAAAAGCGCTGATGTACAGTGAGCCTGAGACATGGATGCTGCTCATGAACAAATTAGCTGATATGACGATCACGTACATACGTGCGCAGGTAAAAGCAGGGATCAGTGCGTTTCAAATCTTTGACTCATGGGTTGGTGCTTTAAATGCAGCAGATTACCGGACATTCATTAAACCTGTCATGCAGCGAATTTTCACAGAGTTGAAGAGTGAAAATGTACCAATGATCATGTACGGAGTTGGGGCAAGCCATCTGGTGAAAGATTGGCATGACCTGCCGCTAGATGTCGTTGGACTGGATTGGCGTATGAGTGTAGACGAAGCTCGAAAAGAAGGGCTCGCAAAAACGTTACAAGGGAATCTTGATCCAACGATCTTACTTTCTCCTTGGGAAGTCATTGAAGAGAGAGCAAAAGATATTTTAGATCAAGGGATGAAATCAGATCACTTCATCTTTAACTTAGGTCATGGGGTATTTCCAGATGTTTCACCAGATACGTTAAAGAAGCTGACCGATTTTATTCACGACTATTCAGCTAAACATAAAAAAACATCCATCTAAACTATTTCAAATGATCTGAAGGAGTGTTGGTTGTGGAGAAAAAGAAAATGGGGCTTCTTGTCATGGCATATGGCACCCCATATAAAGAAGAAGACATTGAGCGTTATTATACACATATTCGTAGAGGCAGAAAGCCGGAGCCAGAAATGCTGCAAGATTTAAAGGATCGCTACAAGGCAATCGGCGGTATTTCTCCTTTATCAAAAATTACAGAGCAGCAGGCAAATGGTTTGTGTGAGCACTTGAATGACATTCAAGACGACATTGAATTTCATGTCTACATTGGCTTAAAACATATCGAGCCTTTCATTGAGGATGCAGTTGCTGAAATGCACAAGGACGGCATTACAGAAGCTGTGAGTATCGTTCTTGCGCCGCATTTCTCAACCTTTAGTGTGAAATCGTATAACAAACGTGCACAAGATGAGGCAGACAAGCTGGGCAATTTACAGATTACGTCTGTTGAAAGCTGGTACGATGAACCGAAGTTTGTGGACTATTGGGTGAAACAAGTGAAGGATACGTATGCATCAATGAGTCAAGAGGAACGAGATTCCGCGGTACTTATTGTGTCTGCACACAGTCTGCCTGAAAAAATTATTGCAGCAGGAGATCCTTATCCTGATCAGCTCGCACAATCGGCCAAAATGATTGCGGAAGGTGCGGGAATTGAACACTATGAAATTGGCTGGCAAAGTGAAGGCAACACGCCGGATCCATGGCTTGGACCAGACGTGCAAGACTTAACGCGGGATTTATTTGAACAAAAAGGCTATCAAACATTCGTGTATGTGCCTGTTGGTTTTGTCGCTGATCATCTTGAAGTGTTATACGACAACGATTATGAATGTAAAGTCGTGACAGATGAAATTGGTGCAGCCTACTATCGTCCAGAAATGCCAAATGCGAAACCAGCATTTATTGATGCTCTGGCAACAGTCGTATTAAAGAAGCTTGACGAAAGCAAGTAATCATATAAAAGAAGGCGATCCTATGCATGACAATCAAAAACACCTTGTCATCATTGGCGGTGGCATCACTGGTTTAGCCGCCGCCTTCTATTTGGAAAAGGAAGTCGAAGAAAAAGGTCTTCCGATTCAAATATCTCTTATTGAAGCGAGCCCTAGGCTAGGTGGAAAAATACAAACATTATATAAAGACGGCTACATCATCGAACGTGGACCTGATTCATTTTTAGAAAGAAAGGTCAGTGGACCGCAGCTGGCTAAGGATGTCGGTTTGTCCGATCAGCTCGTCAATAATGAAACTGGGCAAGCGTATGTACTAGTCAACGAAACCCTTCATCCGATGCCAAAGGGTGCTGTGATGGGTATTCCAACTCAAATCAGCCCATTTATTACAACGGGTCTTTTTTCAGTTGCGGGAAAAGCGAGAGCGGCGATGGATTTCGTGTTGCCAAAAAGCAAGCAGACCGAAGATCAGTCGCTTGGTGAATTTTTTAGAAGACGTGTGGGTGATGAGGTCGTTGAGAATTTAATCGAGCCGCTTCTATCAGGCATTTACGCAGGGGATATTGACCGCCTGAGCTTAATGTCCACCTTCCCGCAATTTTATCAAACAGAACAGCAGCATCGCAGTTTGATTCTTGGGATGAAAAAATCACAGCAGCATGCGAAAGCACAGCAAGTGACTGCGAAAAAACAAGGACAGTTCCAAACGATCAATCAAGGACTGCAGTCGCTTGTGGAAGCAGTAGAAAGTAAGCTCAAGCTGACAACGGTGTATAAAGGGACAAAAGTGAAGCAGATTGAAAAAACAGAGGAAGGCTATGGTGTGCAATTAGACAGCGGTCAAACGCTTTTTGCCGATTCAGCCATTATCACGACTCCGCATCAATCGATCTATTCCATGTTTCCTCAAGAAGCAGGGCTTGAGTATTTGCATAACATGACCTCTACTTCTGTTGCAACGGTAGCACTCGGTTTTAAAGAAGAGGATGTTCATAATGAATATGACGGCACTGGTTTTGTCATCTCAAGAAACAGTGATTTCTCTATTACGGCCTGTACATGGACAAACAAAAAATGGCCGCATACAGCTCCGAAAGGAAAAACGCTATTGCGTGCGTACGTCGGAAAAGCTGGCGACGAATCGATTGTCGAGCAGTCAGACAGTCAAATCGTCAGCATCGTGCTTGAAGATTTAAAGAGAATCATGGATATTAAAGCAGATCCAGAATTGACGACAGTGACTCGCTGGAAGACCAGTATGCCGCAATATCACGTCGGTCATCAAAAAGCTATTTCGAACATGCGAGAAACGTTTAAGCAATCATATCCTGGTGTTTATATCACAGGTGCTGCTTTTGAAGGTGTTGGAATCCCTGATTGTATTGATCAAGGAAAAGCCGCCATCTCAGAAGCTGTATCGTATCTATTTTCATAAAAAACAACTCCCTTTTCTGTCATGGAAAGGGAGTTTTTCATGTTCGAATCATTCGAAAAGAGTTGGGAATCATAAATGTGAACAAAGTTGTTGCATCCGGGGAAAGGGATATGGTATATTACTTTCTGTACTTAATGACCAAAACGTTCAAATAGTCATTTCGGGAGTGAGATCATGAGTGTTGATAGGAGACAAATGATTTTAGATGGTGCGACGAAGGCATTTACTCAATTCGGGTATAAAGCGACCACAATGGACCTCGTGGCGAAGCTTGCCAACGTCGGGAAAGGTACCATTTATACATTTTTCAAAAACAAAGAAGAGTTGTTCGATGAAATTTTCACATCCCTTTTACTAGAGATGAGGAAAATTGCGGATGAGGCGATTGATGAGAAGAATAGTTTCTCTGAAAACCTTCACTTAGCACTCTTTGCAATTTTAGAATTTCGAAAAAACCACCAGCTCACAATTAAGATTTTTCAGGAAAATGCGGAGCTTGGCACGTCAGCGGTCAAGGAAATGATCGAAAAGATGGAGCAGATGATCATTCGCTATATCAAAATGAAAGTACAAGAAGCGATGGATAAAGGCGACATTAAGCCTTGTGATCCTGAATTGACTGCATTTGTGATGGTGAAATTATATATTGCACTGATTTTTGATTGGGAAAAGCGATACGAGCCTTTAACAAAAGAAGAGGTAGCCGAATCGCTGGAGCTTTATGTCTTAAAAGGACTATCTGCAACAACATAATTTTTTTTGAGTTCATATGACCAAATTTTATATTTAGTCATTCATCTATGGGAGGAAAACAGCAATGAATTTAATTCGGAATCAATGGAAAGACATTGTAACGAGCAAAAAACTACTGATCCCGATTTTAGCTGTCTTATTTATTCCGCTGATTTACAGTGGTGTATTTTTAAAAGCATATTGGGATCCATATGGTACAGTTGATCAACTGCCTGTAGCGGTTGTTAACTTGGATGAAGGCAGTCATTATGACGGGAAAACCCTTCATGTCGGCGATGATTTAGTGAAGGAATTAAAGAAAAACGATAATTTCAAATGGAATTTTGTCGATAGTGAAGAGAAGGCCGTAAAGGGATTAAATAACGAGGATTATTATCTCGTTGTGGAAATACCAAAAGACTTCTCGAAAAATGCAAGTACAGTGTTAGATAAACATCCGAAAAAATCGAATCTGAAATATTATACGAATCCAGGCGCAAACTATGCGGCGTCACAAATTGCGAATAATGCCATTATCAAATTAAAAGATTCGGTTTCAAAGGAAGTCACAAAAAATTACGCCGAGGTCATCTTTGATAACTTCAAAACGATTGCAAAAGGATTAGATCAAGCAAGCGATGGCGCGAAGAAAATTGATGACGGAACAAAAAGCGCAAAAGATGGCAGTACAAAGTTAAAAGACAACTTAGCCAAATTGGCTGAAGGTACGTTAACCTATAGCGAAGGTGTTCATCAGTTCGCAGGGAAAATGGGTGAACTGAACACAGGCATACAGTCTCTAGACAGTGGGCTCGGTCAGCTCTTAACAGGCTATCAAACCATTGATCAGAAATTTGGAGATCTTGGTACAGGAATTGATACATTAACCGAAGGATTAAACACAAGCCGTGAAGGACATCAGCAGCTCGCTTCTAAAATGCCGCAATTCACAGCGGGCATTGAGCAGCTAAACAATAAAGCACAATCCTTTTCAGAAAAAATTACAGCAGTAGAAAAAGTCTTATCGTCACCAGAATTAGCGAATCTTGAAAAGATGGCGCCTAAACTCGATCAGGTGAAAAAAGACGCAAAAACGTTCAGTACAAAACTTGCTTCATTAAAAGAAGCATTATCAAATCGAGATGCTAAAGTAAAAAGCATTATCCAAAACAGCTCCATGACAGATGAAGAGAAAAAGGCGGCAATGGATCAGCTGAACAGTCTGCCTAAAATCGAACTGCCTGATCTGTCTGGACTCGAACAAAGCTTAGCGGCCTTGCAGGAACTGCCTGATGCAAGTGAGGTACAGTCTGCGGTTGCATCTGCAAAAGCTCAGCTGCAGCAAGTCAAACAGCTGCCAAAGAAAACAGAACAGCTGTACACGTCTACAGTCGCGATACAAAATGCGATCGACCAAATGACATCTGGTACGAATAAATTGTATCAAGGTGCATTGAAGCTTCAAACAGGTCAAGGCCAATTACAAGATGGCCTGCAAACAGCAAATGGAAAGCTTGATACGGCGAAAAGCGGAGCGGATAAGCTTGCAAGTGGATCAAGTCAGCTTAGCGCAGCGTTAAATAAGCTAGAAAGTGGTTCAACAAATATCCAAAGCAATACATCTAAGCTTGCCGAAGGCTCAAAATCGCTTGATAAAGGATTGGGAGATTTAAAGAGCGGTACAGGTAAACTGTCCAATAAATTGAAAAGCGCTGCTGATGAAACAGGTGAAATTGATGCAAATCAAGACAATTACAATATGATTGCAAGCCCTGTTAAAACAGAAAACGATACAGCGAAAAAGATTGATAATTATGGAACAGGGCTCACGCCTTATATTTTATCCATGGGACTCTTTGTTGGGGCTCTAATGCTCACCGTTGTATTCCCAATGAAAGACCCTGCTGGACGCCCTAGAAATGCGTTTGAATGGTTTGTCAGCAAATATAGCGTGCTTTTGCTTGTCGGTATCCTGCAAGCAGTCATTGCAAGTACTATGCTCATCTTTGGGCTTGGTCTTGAGGTGGAAAGTCTCTGGCGCTTCTATCTCTTTGCGATCGTCGTCAGTCTGACATTCTTAGCGATTATTCAGCTGCTAGCCACAACAATGGGGAACCCAGGACGCTTCATTGCCGTCATTATCTTAGTTCTTCAGCTCGCAGCAAGTGCTGGTACATTCCCGCTTGAGCTTGTGCCGAAATTCTTCCAAGTCATTCATAGTCTGCTTCCAATGACATATACAATCAATGGATTTAGAACGATCATTGCAAGCGGTGATGACAGCTATTTATGGCACCAAGCAGCGATTCTTGGAACAGTTGCGATCATCATGATGGCGGCAACAACCGCATACTTTGCTTGGAACGTAAGAAAAATGAAACAAGACGAAGCTTAATCAATGAATCCTTTCTCTTGATAGAGGAAGGATTTTTGATTTGAAATTAGACTTCTTGAACCCGAAGCGATATATTTTAAGAAGAGATGCTATAAAAGGCATACATGGAAGGAATTGCTTTCAGACAAAGGAGGAAATGCCGAATGACAACTGAAGTAAACGAAACCGTTCAGCTGATTCAAAAGCTCGTATCGATCCCAAGTCCGTCAGGGAATACAGAAAAGGTGATTGGCTTTGTTGAACGCTTTTTACAGGATGTAAATATTGAGACAAAACGAAATCGAAAGGGCGGCTTAATTGCCACTATTAAAGGAACCGATGATAAGGAACACCGCATGCTGACAGCACATGTCGATACGCTTGGTGCGATGGTAAAGGAGATTAAATCAAATGGACGGCTTCGTCTTGCACTCATTGGAGGCTTTCAGTATAACTCAATCGAAGGTGAATACTGTGAAATTGAAACCGCTTCAGGCCATACATACACAGGAACCATTCTCATGCATCAAACGTCAGTTCATGTCTATGCGGATGCGGGAAAAGCAAAACGAAACCAAGAGAATATGGAGATCCGACTCGATGAAAAGGTGCAAAATGCAGACGATGTCAAAGCACTTGGCATTCAAGTAGGGGACTTTATCTCATTTGATCCTAGAGTGGAAGTGACGTCTTCAGGTTTTATTAAATCAAGACACCTTGATGACAAGGCAAGTGTGGCGCTCTTGCTGCGACTCATCCACCGCATTCAAAAGGAAAACATCACATTGCCGCATACGACGCACTTCTTAATTTCCAATAATGAAGAGATTGGCTACGGTGGAAATTCCAATATTCCAGAAGAAACGGTGGAATACCTCGCTGTCGATATGGGAGCTATCGGCGATGGTCAATCAACAGATGAATACAGTGTGTCTATTTGTGTGAAGGACTCAAGCGGTCCTTATCATTATGGATTACGCAAGCATTTAGCCGCATTAGCAGAGGAGAACAATATTGATTACCGTCTAGATATTTACCCTTATTACGGCTCTGATGCATCAGCAGCCATTAGAGCAGGGTATGATATCATTCATGGACTGATTGGTCCTGGCATAGATTCCTCGCATGCATTTGAACGAACACATGAAGATTCTCTCGTCCATACAGCGAATCTCCTTTATCACTATGTTCAATCAGAATTAATCACGGCATAAAAAAAGAACCCCGATAGATGGGGTTCTTTTTCGTTAGCTTGAAAGCTGTGTCGGTTCAGGTACTTCTTGTCCAGTCATCACGCGATGTCCTTTTTCAGGGTCATATTGACCTTCCCATTTAGACATCACAACAGCTGCAAGTGCATTTCCTGTTAAGTTAACAACTGTTCGCGCCATATCCATGATACGATCCACACCTGCAATAAATGCAAGACCTTCAGCAGGTACACCGATCGTTCCTAATGTTGCGAGTAATACAACAAAGGAAGTGCCAGGAACGGCAGCCATTCCTTTAGATGTCACCATCAGTACAAGAACAAGTGTGAGCTGCTGGACGATCGTGAGGTCAATGCCATATACCTGTGCAAGGAAAAGCGCCGCAATAGCTTGATACAGTACGGAGCCGTCTAGGTTAAACGTATAACCGATTGGGATAACGAAAGAAACAATTCCCTTCGGACATCCAATGCGCTCCATTTTATCCATGACTCTTGGTAAAACTGTTTCAGAGCTGGATGTACTAAAGGCAAGAAGCATTTCGTCTTTCATGTAAGCAAGAAATCTGAAAATATTGACGCCAATCATCTTTCCAATAATTCCGAATACAACGATAAGGAAGAGAGCGAGCGCAAAATAAACAAGACCTACAAGCTTACCTAATGAAATAAGAGATTCAAGACCAAATTTTGATACAGTCACACCAATGAGTGCGAAGACACCAAATGGTGCAGCTTTCATCACAACATTGACGACATGGAACATGGCGTGTGATACACCTTCGAAGAAGGCGAGCACTGGTTTGCCGCGTTCACCAATGGCTGAAACGCCAAGAGCAAATAACACAGTGAAGAAAATAATCGCAAGCAAATCACCTTCCGCCAATGATTGGAAGAAGTTCGTTGGAACGATATGAAGGAACGTATCAGCAACTGATTTGCTGCTTTGCTCTTTTTCCGTTTCAACATACTGGCTAATATCTTGTTTTTCCGTATTTCCAAAGTCAACGCCTGCACCAGGTTGAACAAAGTTTGCAAGCGCAAGACCAAGAATAATCGCAAATGTTGTGATAATTTCAAAATAAAGAATAGTTCTAAAACCAAGTTTCCCTACTTTTTTACCATCACCGGCACCTGCAACACCTAAAATTAAGCTAGATACGACAATTGGTATAACAATCATCTTAATGAGTCTTAAGAAGAAGTCTCCAATTGGTTTTAAATAAGTCTCAACGCCTGGGTTACCGAAAAAGATTGCCCCAACAACGACACCGAGAATAAGACCGATTAGGATTTGTGTAGCTAATCCAAATTTTAATTTTTTCATAGATTTCCTCCCTAACATATTCATTAAAGGAATATTCCCATCATATTAAGTTTTAATATATGAATTAAAGTATAACTAAAATTAAAGAGGCTCGTCCACGATTAAATTATATTAAGAAAATACAAAATTGTTTGAAAAAATGAACATTTAGAACCTCCTTTATTGATTCAAGTCAATAAAAAGTGTCTTCAGAACTAAAACTCATCATATAAAAATACTAAAAAACCCTTTTAGGACAGGGGTTTTACCTTTTTACCTATTTTTCAGAAAAAATAAAAAGCACTTTTGACTCCAACTGACGATGGAGGAAAAAAGTGCTTTTTAATTCAATTTTTTACCTTATTTAAGATAACTTACTTGTGAGCATTCCTCACATTCATTACCGTAACACTCGTGTTGTTCCATTAAATCATTTCCACATTTTGTGCATTTCTTTGAGGGCAAATTTCTAAAAAACTCAGTGATTTTTCCTAGCATTTGTCATCCTCCTATACGTTTTGTTGCTATTATTGTATTATAACAGATTAATAATTGTCAATCTGTTTTGTAACAATAGGCAAGAAGAATGCTTTTTTCATGAAAAATGGGTATATTGTAAGAAGGGGATTTTTAGAAAAGGAGGGAAAAATGACGATGAAATTAACTGTCATTGGATGCTACGGAGGGTTTCCGGCCGCTGGTGAAGCGACGTCAGGGTACCTTTTTGAATCAGATGGCTTTCGTCTGCTTGTAGACTGCGGGAGCGGTGTTCTTTCCAAACTGCAGCAATACATTGATATAGAAGAACTAGATGCTGTTCTCCTTTCTCATTATCACCACGATCATATTGCGGATATCGGACCACTCCAATATGCGAAGCTAGTGGGATATCATTTAGGAAAAAGCAGCGGTCCGCTTCCGATCTATGGACATACGGGTGATCAAAAAGCATTTGGGCGACTTGCGGATGATGTACATACTAAGGCAGAGGCTTATCAGCCAGAAGAGGGTATTCAAATTGGTCCATTTCAAATTGATTTTTTGAAAACGGTTCATCCGGCAGAATGCTATGCTATGAGAATTCAGGCAGGGGATGCTGTGGTGGTGTATACAGCAGACTCAAGTTATCAGGACGCATTTATCCCATTTAGCAAGGATGCAGATTTACTGATTGCTGAAAGCAATTTTTACGCTGGACAGGACGGATCGGGTGCAGGACATATGAACAGTACAGAGGCGGGCAAGCTTGCAAGGGAAGCAAATGTTGGCGAACTCATCATCACGCATCTGCCCCATTTTGGCCGTCATAAAGACCTAGTCAATGAAGCACAGGCGTTATATACTGGCAATATACAGCTTGCCCATTCAGGGCTTAGATGGAACAAGGAAGGAAGATAGAAATGCTGTTTATCAATAACGAACAACATTATGATCCAATGATTAATTTGGCAATAGAAGAGTATTGCTTAAAATATTTAGATCCTGAAGAAACGTATTTGCTGTTTTACATCAATCAGCCGTCGATTATTATTGGAAAGAACCAAAATACAATCGAAGAAATCAATACGAAGTATGTGGAAGACAACGGCATCAAAATTGTCCGCCGCCTGTCTGGTGGTGGCGCAGTTTATCATGACAAAGGAAACTTAAACTTCAGCTTTATCACAAAAGACGATGGGGACAGCTTCCATAACTTCAAAAAGTTCACCGAGCCAGTCATCAAAGCGCTTGAAAAGCTTGGTGTCAAAGCGGAATTAAGCGGGAGAAATGACATCATGGCAGATGGACGGAAAATTTCTGGAAATGCCCAGTTTGCTACAAGAGGACGTATTTTCAGCCATGGCACGCTGCTATTTGATTCAGAAATCGAACATGTCGTTTCGGCTTTAAATGTGAAAAAAGAAAAGATTGAATCAAAAGGCATTAAATCCATTAGAAGCAGAGTTGCCAATATTAGTGAATTGATGGATCAAAAGATGACAACAGAAGAATTTAGAAAAATTCTTTTAAGCTACATTTTCGATACGAATGGGGATGTCCCTCAATATCAATTGACTGAGAAGGATTGGGAAAAGATTCACGAGATTTCCCGGGATCGATATCAAAAATGGGAATGGAACTACGGCCGTTCACCGAAATTTAATTTACAGCATTCTAAAAGATTCTCAGCAGGCTCCATTGATCTTCGATTAGAAGTGAAAAAAGGCATCATCCAAGACTGCAAAATCTTTGGTGATTTCTTTGGTGTAGGGGATATTGCTGATATTGAAAAAAGACTCATTGGGCAGCAATATGATCGCAAAACGATCAGCGGCGTATTAGAAGATATGGATATGCGCCACTACTTCGGCAACGTATCAAAAGAGGATTTTCTTGATTTGATTTATTAAAAGGGACAAGCACGGCTAGAGATAGCGGTGCTTTTTTGATTGAAAGAAATGAAAGCGATTCACATTTGATCTTGTGGATTTTTTCGATTGTCTATTATAATAGAAAGGAGGAATGTTTGGCCATAAAATGAATGGCTATTCATTCATTGATGACATGTAAGGGGTGGGAGAATGGATTTGATCAAAAATCTAGAACAGACGGCGATGACGAAAGGAGAAAATATCGCATTGATCTTTGAAGGAAATAAGTGGACCTATCGAGAGCTGATGACAAGTATCGAGCGATTTGCAGATGGAATAGTCAACGAAGGGTTTCAAGCTGGGGATCATATCGCGCTTATTTTAGGAAATTCACCGCATTTTGTCATTTCTTTTTTTGGTGCCTTAAAGGCAGGACTTGTCGTAGTACCAGTCAATCCAACATACACACCTAGTGAAATTGGCTATATGCTGATTACAGGTGATGTAAAAGGGATTGTTGCCCCTGAACAGCTACTGCCAGTGTACGAGCAGGTGTACGAACAGCTTCCGTCTATTGAACGGGTGATTATTTGTGCAGAAAATGAATCTGCATGCAGATCAAGTTTTAAGGAAGTATCTGATCGTCTTGTCTTCTTTGGAAAGCTTGTGTCTGGTCATGCGAAAGAGAACGTGCATCCTTCTATTCATCAGGACGATACGGCAGTTATTCTATTTACATCTGGCACGACAGGAAAACCAAAGGGTGCGATGCTGACTCATTTCAACCTTTATTCAAATGCCAGAGACGTCGCTGAGTACCTATCCATTGATGAAAAGGACAAGGTCATTGCCGCTTTGCCGATGTTCCACGTATTTTGTTTAACGGTTTGTATGAATGCACCATTGATTCATGGCGCGACCATTTATGTCATGCCGCATTTCAGCCCATCGGAGCTTTTGCGTATGATGGAAAAAGAGAAGCCAACGTTATTTGTTGGTGTTCCGACTATGTATAACTATTTGTACCGTCAGGAAGGGCACGAGGAAGCGATGTCCTCAGTTAGGATTTGTATATCTGGCGGTGCCTCAATGCCTGTTGCCTTACTTCACGGTTTTGAGAAAAAATTTGGTGTCACGGTGCTGGAGGGCTACGGATTATCAGAGGCTTCCCCAGTAACTGCATTCAATCCTCTTGATGGAAAAAGAAAACCCGGTTCAGTTGGGACCGACATTATGAATGTGAAGAATAAGATCGTGAATGAACTGGGAGAAGAAGTCGGTCCAAATGAAGTCGGAGAGCTGATAGCAAAAGGACCAAACATTATGAAAGGCTATTATCAAATGCCAGAAGATACTGAAGCTGCACTAAGAGGCGGCTGGCTGTATACCGGTGATTTAGCGAGAAGAGATGAAGAAGGATACATTTATATTGTCGACCGGAAAAAAGATATGATTCTCGTTGGCGGGTATAATGTTTATCCAAGAGAAGTAGAAGAAGTACTTTATCAACATGAAGCTGTAGCAGAAGCCGTCGTCATCGGTGTGCCAGATCCGAACACCGGAGAAGCTGTCGTCTGTTACATTTCCCCTAAGAAACATGCTCACATCGATCAAGAAGACATCATCACACATTGTTCACGCTTTTTAGCGAAATATAAGCAGCCCCAAACGATCCATTTCATAGATGATATTCCAAAGAACACAACAGGTAAAATTTTAAGAAGAGCACTAAAGGAAAAGTATCAAGCAGAGGAAAGTAAATAAAAAAAGGGAGTCTCTTATGAGGAGGCTCCCTCAGCGTGTAGACAAACCCTCGCATTCAGGTCTGAAAAGGTTTTCTATCACGCTGAAAAGAAGACAAAGGGCTAAAATAAAGATCATTTTAGCCCTTTTGAATCGCTTCTTTTAACTGTTTCTGAAAAGAATTAGACTGTTTTTGATTCAGTTCATAATAAGTGCCATCTACTAAAAAAACGACCTGTGAACGGCTCGTCCAGAGCTGAAAGGTGGTGCCGTTTGTTCGGCCGTACATCACCTTGGCGATATAATCTGGTTCCTTTAAATTTTTCTTAAGATGATTGCTTGTTTGTTTGCCTTTGTTTAATTCTTCTATTAAATCTTCTACTGTGTCCTTATCATCTATTTCATAAGATATGGACTCGTTTGCAGGTGAAAGCAGCAATTTTTCTGCTCGA
This sequence comes from Bacillus sp. FSL R5-0431, assembly GCF_038002985.1. Taxonomy (NCBI): domain Bacteria; kingdom Bacillati; phylum Bacillota; class Bacilli; order Caryophanales; family Bacillaceae; genus Bacillus; species Bacillus sp. FSL R5-0431. Next base: position 1,014,563 of record NZ_JBBOOG010000001.1, read on the forward strand.
TTCTCATCAAAGATTTCGCTCGTCCGGCTGAACACATAAAAGAAGGTAATGAGTAAAAGTCCAAAGATCACAACTCCTGCAAGGATTTTCTTCATTTTAATCCTCCAACTCTCTGTTTTATATGTAGCATCTCCGATTTTCGAGTAGCATAATCATTTTTTTCGCGAAAGCTTTTTCAGATGGGGCATGCTATGATGGAGCCACATGAGACAGGTTCTAAACAAAAAAATGGTTGATTAGAATAGAGAGAGGGATGGAAAGGAGGCTGACCAGTGCGAGTACGTAAATGGGTAGCTCTTGCAACGGTAGCTTACATATTGTACGGTCTTTTTATTTATTCTTATTTGTTTCTATTTGGGGATTCATCGGTTCCTGAAAGTGTAAAAGGAACAAGTGCAGATCCGCATACCTTTATGACAAGCCATGAACTTGCCATCAGCGAGAATTTCTCGAACATACGTAATTTGCTGTATTTCATGACAATTCCATTAGATTGGTATGTTTTTTTTCTTCTGCTCATTTCAGGGTTTTCACGAAAAATAGCAGACTGGAGCCTGGCAGCAGCTCGTTTCACATTTTTAAGCAAACTTGTATATGTGTTTGTGCTGTCGCTTTTGACAATGCTGATTTCATTGCCCATTAAGTGGATTGGCTATCAGCTGTCTTTGCACTACGGAGTATCTGCTCAAAGTACGGCAAGCTGGTTTAAAGATCAAATACTGGATTTCTGGATTCAATATCCACTTCTTGCTCTATGTGCTATTGTATTCTTTTGGCTCATTCAAAAAAGAAGAAAGCGTTGGTGGCTGTATGCTTGGTGTTTGACAGTCCCCTTCACGCTATTTCTCTTCTTTATACAGCCGGTCGTCATTGATCCGTTATATAACAATTTTTATCCACTAAAGGATCAAGCTCTTGAGAACAAGATCTTAACGCTTGCAGACAAAGCACATATCCCAGCAGATCATGTATATGAGGTCAATATGTCTGAGAAAACGAATACAATGAATGCTTACGTCACAGGGATTGGTGAAAATAAGCGTATTGTGTTATGGGATACGACACTGCAAAAGCTGAAAGATCGCGAAATTTTATTTATTATGGCACATGAAATGGGACATTACGTCATGAAGCATGTCTATATAGGATTAGCAGGATATCTAGTGCTGTCACTTGCCGGATTTTTTGCGATCGACCGTCTCTATTTTTATTTTTATCAAAAGGGAGCAGTTCCATTTCGGCTGAGGCTGTCAAACGACATCGCTGCTCTTCCGCTTCTTCTCATTATCGTATCGATGCTGTCATTTGCAGCTTCACCTTTTACAAATGCAGTTTCAAGACATCAAGAACGAGCAGCTGACGAATATGCGGTAAACCTGACAAAAGACGGAGAGGCAGGGGTGACGTCTTTTCAAAAGCTTGCAAAATCAGGGCTGTCTCAGGTGAATCCACCGCTTTTAGTGAAGGTCTTCCGCTATGGACACCCAACCATGATGGAGAGAATCATGGAGATGGAAAATGCAGCGGAAAAAGAGGAAACGTCGAGGAAGCAATAAACAAATAAAATCCGGCTGGATCAGCCGGATTTTATTCGCGCTTGTTTAGTTAGAAGCCGCTTGAGCGTTGATTAACCCTTTTCCGTAATAGAAGGAGTTACCAAGCGGTGTTGCCGTGTTTTCTAAGCGCTGGCGAACCTGTGAATTTGATAGGTTCGGATTTTTAGAAAGAATAAGCGCTGCTGCTCCTGCTACATGAGGAGACGCCATAGAAGTTCCAGTATAAGATGTGTATCCACTGCTTGGTACTGTACTTAAAATAGAAGTACCAGGTGCAGAAACATCTAATTCAGGACCTGCGCTGGAAGACGAGTTTCTGACATTGCTGCTGTTTACATTGGCAACGGCAATTGTAGAATCATATTTTGCTGGATAGCCAACTGTACTTGTAGAGCCAGTGGAACCTGAATTACCTGCGGCCGCCACAACAACGACTCCGCGGTTATTTGCTGTATCAACGGCATTTTTAAGCGCTGTTGAACCGTTTGGTCCACCTAAGCTCATATTGATGACATCCATGTTATTGGCTACAGCCCATTCAATACCGCTAATGATCCAGCTGTATTGTCCGTCGCCATTGCGGTCTAATACTTTAACAGCATATAGGGAAGCACTTGGAGCGACCCCAAGAACACCAATTGTGTTATCAAGGGCAGCAATGGTTCCGGCTACGTGAGTTCCATGTGATTGAAAGTCTTGGGTGGCATTTGGCTCTGAAGGGACGAAGCTGGCACCGCCTGCAACATTTAAGTCAGGATGTGCAGCGTGGATTCCAGTATCAAGGACAGCTACTTTGACATTAGCACCTTTATAACCTTGAGCGTGTACAGCTGGAGCTTTGATTTGAGGGATTCCATAAGGGACGGTTTGTGCATATGCTTCTGCTTTGTGGTCTTCTTCTACGTAAGCAATGCTAGGGTCATGTTCAAGTTTTTTTGCGGCTTGTTCGGACATCTTTACTTGTGCGGCATTAATAAGACGATATTGCTTTTCTAGTTTTCCGCCATTTTGAGTGACGGCTTGTTTCTTAGAGCTGTTTGTGGTGGCAGAGGCTTTAAAGCCAACAATATAGCTCTTTTCACTATCTGACTTTGAGACCGTCTCGGCATTTGCCATGGAGCCTCCAAACCCTGCTGAAAACAGAAGAGGGACAGCCAATAAAACACTTGTCATTACATTTTTCTTTTTCACGCACAATCCACATCCCTTTTTTCTTATTTCAGAATAATCATTCGTAGTCTATAAGAATGATTCGTTTGATTATTCTGTATATTCAGTTTAAGGGAAGTAGGCAAATAAGAGTAGACCCGAATTTTTGTGAAAGTCCTAGCGAAAATTGGGGAATTAAGTCACTTGGAAACGTTGGGAAAATATGTTTGTTCTACTGTTTCAGCGGTTATCTATTAGAAAGGAAGTGTGCTTTTTTTCTTATGATCCATTTTCGGACAAATATTCGATACCCGAAAAGCCTTAAAATAGGTAGAAGCGTCTAGCATCTATTTCGAATTTCGATATAAAAAAATATTATTTTTTTTGTTTTTGTCATTTAAAAAGAACCTGTTACAATAACAGGTTCTTTAAGAAGGGGAGTATTGAGTTAAATGGCTGACCACGTTGTAATCAAGGACCTTCCATTCACCATCTTTCCATTCCATATAATTTAAGCAAGCATTGACAAGTCTCGTGTTCTCTAGACCCAGATGTTCATCCGCTAAGGTGGTAAGTAAAGCATGGATAGCAGCGCCGTGTGCCACGATCAGGACTTGTTGATTTGGATAGGCTGCTCTGACTTTCTCAATGCCTTCTACCATTCGATCTTGAATCGCCTCAAGCGGCTCCATGTTTGGATACTGTTTATCTGGAAACAGCTTTTGGCGCTCCTCAAACGACATGCCTTCAGCGTCACCATAATCACGTTCAATGAAATCATCCATGATGACAAGAGGCGCATCTACATGTTTTAAAATCAAGTGAGCCGTTTCTTTTGCCCTTGTGAGTGGACTGGAAATGACAACATCCCAATGGGCATTCTTTAAGTAAAGTCCCGTTTGTTCAGCCTGCCATTTACCAGTGTCGTTTAAAGGGATATCTGTTCGCCCTTGAATTCGTTTCGCTGCATTCCAATCTGTTTCCCCGTGTCTGACTAGGCAAATTGTTGTCAAGCAAATCCCGCCTTTTCTATCTTTTCTTCTATTATACTAAAGCAGAAGAAAAAAGACTGGATCAGCGATTTGTGAGACTTGTTAAGGATTCGACTGAGCTGGCAACTTGGGACACCGTTTGTTTGACTTCCTTCAATTCGTTAAGGAATGTTTGAAGGTCGATTTCAATTTTTCCATTTTGGTTTTTACTTAAGTTCATGCTGCTGACGATATCATCGAAGAGCGAATTGATTTGAGTCATTTTTTCTTTACTGTCTGTCACGAGTAAATTCACGTCCCCAATGTGCTGAGACACAATGGAGATTTGTGAATTGGTATTGTTGACGAGTTCAGACACGGTTGAAACCGTTTTCTTTGTGTCCTCTGACAATTTACGAACCTCGTTTGCGACGACAGCAAAGCCTTTACCATGTTCACCAGCTCGTGCAGATTCGATTGAGGCATTTAAAGATAACAAATTCGTCTGCTCTGCAATGCCTGTGACAATCCCAAAGATTTGTTCAATCTGTTTGGCGATTTCTTCTAAACGCTTAATTTCTGTTTCAATCTTTGTCATGCTGCCATCAATTTGGTTCATTTGTGTTTGTTGAATTTCTAATTCTTTTTTACCGCCGATCGATTTTTCCTCGACCTGTGCTGAAATTTGCGTTCCAGCTTGCGACATGTCCGCCATCTCATCAGATTTTGATACAAGCTTGTCCACTGCATTTGTTGTGTTTGAGAAGAGAGAAGCAAGCGAATTTGATGTTTCTGTGATTTTTGTATGAAGCTCCTGCTGCTGCTGTTCTGCTTCATCACGAATTTTAGAATATTCATTTTGGAATGTATCCAGGACAAGCTGCTGCTCTAAATTTAAGATTTTCGTCGTCGCTTTGACTGCTGTCTGATATTCTTTGAAATCTTGGATATGCTGAGCAAATAAATCCATAATCGATAGCAGAAGATCCTGGAATGCTGCCATATACCATTTAGGCTGGAGGCCAATCCGTAAATGAACTTGCGCAATTTTAATTCGTTTTGCCACATAGGCTTCATCAACCACACCTGCAAACATTTCACTAATATGAATGCGGAGTGTTTTTTTCAAACGTTCAACAGAACTATTATCTTGAATGATATGCATCAAGGAAGATTCGACTTCTAAATTTTTATAAAATTTATCAACGATATGTGCAATATCCTCCTGAACAATTGGATTGAGCTGTTTTAGAATAAAGAGGTCATGCTGCGTCAGGTCTATCATTTTGATTTGTTTCGCGATATCCGTATTGTTTAAAAAGTTGATTCGTTTTATCCCATCATCCTGCTGTGTGAAAAAAGCAGTGTTTTTTCTTTTCGTCTCTTTTTTAAATAACAATGTTTTGGTCCCCCCATAATTATCACAAATTATCAGACTTTATATTATTTATCGGATAATATTGGATTTTTTAAAGGGAAACAGTAAAATTTTACTGTTCTTTATAAGACCTTTTTAGTGGTTTCTTTGCTGGGCCTTCTACTACCTCTCCAGTAATGGAAAAACGTGAACCGTGACACGGGCAATCCCAAGTGCGGTCGCTATTATTCCAAGCGACTTCACAGCCTAGGTGAGTACACGTTGTATCCACAAGAAAGATATTCCCGTCCTCTGATTTAAAGGCGCCGCATTTTTTATGTTCGTAAGATACAATGCCGCCTTCGCCTGGCTTTAAATCATCAATTGTTTGATCGGTTCGTTTTAATTTACCACTGATCAGCTTGGCAGCGACATTGCTGTTTTCTTTAATAAAATCTTTGACGAAAGAGTCAGAAACAGGTCTTGATGGCGTAAAAATCGATTCGTATGGATTCGATTTTCCCTCAATTAAATCACCGATAAGAGTGGCAGCGACATGGCTTGTCGTCATGCCCCATTTTCTAAAACCGGTCGCAACGAAGATATTTTGGTGGTGTTTGGTCAGGCGGCCAATGTAAGGGATTTGATCCATTGTGACCATATCGTGTGTCGACCAGCGATACAGCACCTCTTCAATTCCAAGGGTGGCGTCTCCAAACCTTTCTAATCCTTCATAGTGAGCAGATTCATCCCCGCCTTGTCCAGTTTTATGGCCTTCTCCTCCGATGAGAACCACTTCCTCACCATGCCATTCTGCGGTTCTTAAAGAATGAGCAGGCTGGTCGATTCCTAAATACATCCCGTCTGGGAGCGGCTTCGTTGTTTTGGCTGCTACCACATAAGATTGCTCTGGGTGAATTCGCGTGAAATAAAGTCCTTTCCCATCATAAAAAGGAAAGTGCGAACAGGAAATGATATAGCGTCCTGTCAGGTGATGGCCGTCTTTTGTGACGACAGCAGGGCGGTTTCCTTCTTTCACGTCAACAGCGGTAGTCTGTTCAAAAATACGTACACCTCGCTCTAGGAGCTGGTCGATTAGTGCATTTAGATAATGAAGGGGATGAAACTGTGCCTGCTGCGTCATTGCTAGGGCAGCTTTGATGTCAGCATCAAAAGGAAGCGCTGTTTTCCATTCTCGGTCAATTCCAAGCTGTTTGTAGGCATCTAATTCCTTCTTTAACTTTTTTACACCGCTTTCTTCCTTTGTATAAAGGTACGCATCTTTGACTTCTAGCTGACAATCGATGTCGTACTCTTTGACACGAGTTTGAATCAGCTCTTTTGCTTTCTCGTTTGCTTCTACATACAATCGAGCTTTGGGCATGCCAATTTGCTGAATCAGCTCATGGTAGTACACATCGTGCTGTGAGGTAATCTTAGCTGTCGTATGTCCGGTCGTACCTTGCAGCAGTTGATCGGCATCAATGAGGATGACATCCAGCCCGCGCTCTATCATTTCAAACGCAGTAGCGATACCGGTAATACCGCCGCCAACAATGATGACATCTGCTGTGAGATCCTCATGTACAGCAGGAAAAGAATGCTTCTGACTTTCTGCTATCCATAACGATTTTGCCTGTTCCGATCCTTTATGTTCTTGTTTCATGTTGTCGCCTCCAGTTAGTGACTTGTTGTGTATAATTTTTCCACAATGATGAAAATCATACATTCGTAAGGAAACTAGTTTGACATACATAAAAAAATAGCCAACACATAAAAATAAACAAGATAAAAGGAAGGAGTGGACAGACGTGTCAACAAAGCAGCCGAAGAAAACATTGCCGCCTCAGCATCAAAATGAACGTCCAGGTCTGGAATATAAAATGAACCCTAGACCTGTTTTTGATCGAGAGGTGCCGGATAAAAAGTTAGCAGGGAAAACAGCCATTGTGACAGGTGGAGACAGCGGGATCGGAAGAGCAGTTTCGGTCTTGTTTGCGAAGGAAGGAGCCAATGTCGCCATTGTTTACTTGAGTGAACACCGCGATGCAGAGGAAACGAAGGACTATATTGAAAAGGCGGGAGGCCGCGCCATTTTAATTGCAGGTGATTTAGGAGATGAGGCGTTTTCAAACGAGGTGGTCAAAAAAACGAAAGATGCTTTCGGTTCCATCGATATTTTGGTGAACAACGCCGGGGAACAGCATCCGCAAAAAAGCATTGAACAGATTACCTCGCATCAGCTTCTTCGAACATTTCAAACGAATATTTTTGCCATGTTTTATTTAACAAAAGCGGTTCTTCCTCATTTAAAGAAAGGAAGCAGTATCATTAATACCACATCTGTTACAGCCTATAAAGGGCATGAAACCTTGATCGACTATTCATCTACAAAAGGGGCAGTCGTGACATTTACGAGATCATTATCTTTATCGCTCATTAAACAGGGGATTAGAGTGAATGGGGTAGCCCCAGGGCCTATTTGGACACCGCTCATTCCATCGACCTTTACGGAAAAGGAAGTCTCAGAATTTGGCGGAGATGTTCCAATGGAACGTCCTGGTGAGCCAGTAGAGCTTGCGCCGAGCTATTTATTTTTAGCGAGCGAAGACTCCTCTTATATGAATGGACAAATCCTGCATGTAAATGGCGGAACCATTTTAAATGGATAAACAAAAAACTTGCGGTAAAGAGACGAGTTGCTGTCTCTTTGCCGCAAGTAAAATCATCATGATTGATGTAAGCAGTGTTCTGCATATTGAGCTGACAGGTCGTTGAATCGCTTTTCATCACGCTGATCCAGTGCCTTATCAATCTCTTCTCTAAGGAAGGTTAAGCGCTGTTTATAAAGCGCCTCATCTAAAACCATTTGAATATAGATGTCTAAAATAGTGACGCCATTTTCTTCGGTTTTTTGGGTGTTGCGGGACTTCATGAGCTCAGCATACGTTTTTTTCTCTTTCATAAAGAATCCCCCCGATGCCTTTTTTATAGTATATGGATTGGCGGAGAAAAAATCAACAAGAATTTATAATTTTTAGACAATTTATTTTTGAGCGAAATCGACATCTCTTGTCCGATCGACAGGATGTGATATATCATTAAAAAAGGCTTTTCGTTAGATCGAATGGACTAAAAAATACGATAAAAAGATGATTTTTAATAAATTTTGAAAAAATCCTGTCGTTTCTTATATGTTGGTGATAGATTAATAGTATCTAAAATAACCAAAAATTAACACAGGAGGAAATGAAGTGTCAGGAATTAGTGAAACACCTTTAGATTCATACGTCATTAATCAAACAACAATGGCGGTCCTTCCGGTTGAAGAAGGAAAAAGAGTATATTCAAAAGTCATAGAAAGAGAGACAAGCTTTTACGTTGAATTAAAGCCCCTGCAAATTATTGAACGGAGCTGCAGATTCTTCGGCTCAAGCTATGCGGGCAGAAAAGCGGGAACATATGAAGTAACAGGAATATCTCACAAGCCTCCAATTGTGATTGACTCATCCAATCATTTGTATTTCTTCCCAACCTATTCATCCAACCGTCCTCAGTGCGGCTGGATCTCCCACAAATACATTCATACCTTCCAGGAATCATCCCTCGGAGACACGGTGGTCATCTTTACAAATGAGCAAACCGTCAAACTCGATGTCTCATATAAATCATTTGAGAGTCAGGTGCACGGAACAGCGTATCTCCGAACGAAATTTCAAGATCGTCTTGATGGAGGTCTTCCTAAAAAACAAGAATTTATGCTGTATCCAAAGGAACAACAGCTCAACCTTGTATACGATTTTATATTAAGGGAGCTTCGGAACAGATATTAACTAAAACCAGCGGCAGGACAGCCGCTGGACTCCTTATGAAGCGAGGGTTTAGCATATCGTCTTTCTTTCTCGAAGAAAAAAACATTGATAATTATATAAAAAATTATATAATTTAACTATAACGTATAAAATTTTATATAACGAGCAGCAGTGAAAGGGGATATGATAATGACTTATGATGAACTAGATACACCGGCGCTATTAATTGATAAACGGGTAATGATGGAGAATTTAGCTGCTATGCAGCAATATGCGGATCGTCAGCAAGTCAAACTGCGTCCTCATACGAAAACACATAAAACACCTAGTCTTGCGAAGGTGCAGGAGGAGATGGGCGCATCTGGCTTAACTGTAGCGAAAGTAGGAGAAGCGGAAGTAATGGCGGCGCATGGGCTGACAGATATCTTTATCGCCAATCAAATTGTAGGCGAGACAAAGCTCAAGCGAATTCGAAAGCTGGCAGAGTCGATACAAATTTCATTTGGAATAGATTGTGTAGAGCATGTGTATCAAATTGAACATGTCTTTCGTGGAGCAGAAAAAAAAGCGGAGGTTCTAATTGAGATAGAAGTTGGAGAAGAAAGATCTGGTGTCATTGAAGAGAGTGATTTCCGTCAAATCTTGCAGGCGATTCAAACATGTGACTTCGTTCATTTAAGGGGGATTTTTTCTCATGATGGACATACATATAAGGCGGAAAGTAAAGCGCATTGTCAGACATTATACGAAGACGCTGTGAATCGCACGCTTCAGTTTGCACAGATTGCGAAAGAAGCAGGCATGCTGCTAGAGGTAGTGAGCATTGGATCAACACCGCCGTTCTTATTTCAATTTGATATTCCAAAGGGAGTCACCGAAATCAGACCAGGCACTTACATCTTCATGGATGCCTCTCAATCCAATGTGATCGGCACTTTTTCACATTGTGCGGCAGCTGTGCTGACGACGGTGATCAGTAAGCCAACAAAGGCCCGTGTCATTACAGATGTTGGAGCCAAAGGGCTCACGGCTCAAACCCGTACAAAAGGGCTGACGAAAACAAAAGGACTAGGCAAAGTAAAAGACTATGATGATGTATTTGTTTCAAGTGTATTTGATGAGCATGCCATCATCTATCACGAAGGCTTCCGTCAGACTGTCCAGATCGGTGAGAAGGTGCAAATCATTCCAAATCATATTTGTCCCGCTGTCAATCTCCATGAAAAAGCATATCTCATTCAAGATGGTGAAGTAGTCGAAGAACTTGAGATTGCTTGTAAAGGTAAACTTCAATAAATCAACAGGATGTATAATTTAAGACTTGGAAAATACAAGGCGACTTCGTTTGGCATCATCATGATGACACGAACGAAGTATTTCTTTTCATTAGAAAACATCCACCATGAACTTATTGAAACCAAATCCATATATCCAGTCGTCTATTAAGTGTATCGGTAGACTGTCAACCAAATGACAGGAAAATGTGGATCCTTAGACGTATTTTCATCCATTTACTCATAAATCGCAGAAGTGACACGAGCCGTCTGTTACAATAAAAGAAATCATTTCTTGCAAAGTGTTCGTATGTGGTAAAGGATACTCCTATGACCGATATGAACGAATGGGAATAAGAAATGGAGGCTCTGTATGAAAAAACAATCGCAATTGATGCTGCTATTCACATTGACAGTGACATTACTAGCAGCCTGTCAGCAAGCAGGTCAATCGCCTTCAAAACAAGACACAAAAGAAGCTGCGTATGAACAATGGGTTCAGCGTTATATGGATGAGTTAAATGAAGCTTATGAAAACATGACCGACCAATTTATTTCAGATGGACATGGAAAGATCCAAGTAAATAAAAAATTGAAAAAAGCGACGAAAGCCTTTGATCGTGTAATTCAAAAGGGGCTTGCTCATCAAGAAGTTCCAGCCGCTTATCAAAAGACGGATCAACAATTAAAGACAGGTCTTCATTCATTTGAAAAAGGAATCGGTCAGGTGGAGCAGCTATTAAAGCACCCAGGTCAAGAAAAGCTGTTTATTTCCGCTACCCATCATCTGCAAGATGGATTGCAGCAGACAGCTGCATTTATTGAAGAAGTAGGCCGCATTCAGCAATCAACGTAAAAAAGCTTGGAAGGCGGACTTTCAGGCTTTTTTTACATATAAAGTATTTGCTTTAAGCGGCGGACACCCTCTTGAATCATGTTTTCGTCCGTACAGGCGAAGCCTAGCAGTAATCCCTTTCGGTTGCTCTCAAAACAATAAGGACTTAATGGATAAATGCCAACGCCCGCTGCTTTGGCTGCTTCAATACTGCCTTTTTCGTCAAAGTCTGGCGCTCCTTCTAAAAAGACATGAAGACCCGTATCGGTTCCATAGATATGAAAGTGCTTGTCAAAGTGTTGTGTCAAAAGGGCATCCATCATGGCAGCCTGTCTTTTTTTATACAGCTGTCTCATTCGCCTGACATATCGCGTAAATTCTCCTTCTCTGAAAAAAGAAGCGAGTGTGATCTGTTCCATAATGGGCAGCTGTCTTTGAATGAGTGATTGCAGGGAAGCGATTTCTTTTATGACCGCTTTGGAGCCGATAATGGCAGCAAGGCGGATGCCGGGTGTCAGCACCTTGGAGAAGCTTAAGATGTAAATCACATGGTCGGGTGCTTCTGAAAATAATGAAGGAAGCGGTCCGCCATGATAACGATAATCTCCATCAAAATCATCCTCTAGTATATAAGACTGATGGCTGACAGCAAATTTCAGCAGCTGCTGCCTTCTGTTGACACTCATACATACACCGGTTGGACGCTGATGGGAGGGCGTCACCGCAATCAGCTTTGTTTGCCGTGGCACTGTATTCACCATGATTCCTTCTTCATCGACGGGTGCGGGATAAATGTTCATTTCACGATGCATAAATGAAAGCCTTGCCCCAGGAAAGCCTGGATCTTCAACAGCTACTGTATCGCCTTTTTTAAGCAATACCTGTGAAATCAAATCAATGGCTTGCTGCGTGCCACCTGTTAACACCATTTGATCTTCTTCTACATCGATTCCGCGTTCTACAGATAAGTATTGGCGTATTTCTGAACGTACTTCCCATAATCCGTGCGGGGAGGAATAGCCCCAATCTTTCATATCTAATCGCTGTAATGCTTTCGTGAGCGACCGTTTCCAAATATTTTGAAAATGTTCATCGATGGCTGGCTCCTGATGTCGAAAATCAATATCGAGTTTCTCATGAAATTGATTGGCCGACAGCCAGTGGTCCATTTGTTTCTCCGCCTCTTGAAAGTGTGGTCTTACCGGAAGAGGGAAAGGCGGGTCACTTTGACGGGGAGTGGAGGCTGCATAGTGGTCACTCGAAATGACCTTTGTACCGCCTCTTCTAGATGTGCTGACATATCCTCTTGCCAGCAGTTCATCATAGGCAAGCTGTATAGTTGATCTTGATACATTGAGCTCCTGTGCTAATACCCGTGTTGGTGTTAACTGATCGTCAGGATTCAGTTTTTGTGAATGAATTTGTTGAATGATCCCAGTCACGATTTGCTGCCAGAGCGGGGTTGTACTTGAGCGGTCTAAATAAATATACATCGGACACCTTCTCTCATTGTCACATATAACTTGATGATGACACGGAATTATGGAGTGGTCAATAGCATCATTTTTGGATATAGGAAGTAAGCCAAAAGGTGTGTACACTGTTGTCATATGCTTATGACATAGAGGAGAGAGTCAAATGATCCCTGCATCTAAAGAAGAAACAGCACACCTATCCATCATTCCATTTATATTCGTTTTATTTGGTCTTTTTATGATTACGACCGCAGTGAATCTGCAAGTGCCCCTTTATACGTTGTATGCCGAACAAGCAGGGTACGGAAAGGCGGCTACAGCACTTGTATTTGCTGCATATGTCTTCGGACTGATTCCAGTCTTGCTTTTTCTTGGCGGCATATCTGATCGGGCTGGACGCAAACCGGTTTTATTGGTCGCGCTAAGCTTTTCGTTATGTGCTACCCTATTGATGATCGTGCACCCTACCATACAAATGCTCTTTGCAGCCCGGCTGCTGCAAGGGGTGGGGCTTGGTCTGAGTGTTGGCACATGCACCGCTTATTTGATTGCTTTATATCCAGAAAAATCAAGCTGGATTCCAACTTTTATTGCGTTATGCAGTTCGGTTGGCTTTGGGGGCGGTGCTCTTTTTACGGCACTGCTTTCTTTTCAGCGTATGTCGCTTGCGCCTCTTAGCTATTGGATTGTGCTGGGCCTTTTAATCCTAACCATCGTGGGTGTCTTCTTTTTCGTTCCGCCTGTACAAGGAGATTCAGATAAACCGATGATGAACCTGCCAACATTTCCAAAAGGAACAATGCCGGCGAATGCAGCGATTGCCATCGCGTGGTCGGTGTGCGGCCTCGTCATTTCGGTTTTGCCAGCACAGCTTAAATTGAATGGATATGAATTATGGGTAGGGCCGGCACTCTTTTTGATTAATATGGCAGGTGTCCTGATGCAGCCTTTTGTTCGCAAGATGAATAGCACAGTAGCGCTCTTTGCCGGGTTTATCTGTCTTCCATGCGGATATGGCCTTTTGCTATTTGGAGCAAATAGCGGGTCCATCCTTCTTGTGCTTGCCGGAACGATGCTTGCGGGTACTGCCTGCTATGGATTTACTTATTTAGGTGGTCTTCAGCTTATTGTCGAACGGGGGAAAAAGGAGGCAGCTAGAGCCGTTGCAGGATTTTACTTGTTTGCCTATTTAGGCCTGGGTATTCCGAGTGTTTTTATCGGTCTTTTTGCTGATCTGTACGGGACCCAGATGGTGTTAACCGTCTTTTTCTTGGTCGTTTTGGCTGCTTGTCTCATCCTTTTGATCTCAAGTGTCAGACAGAAACAGAAGTGAGGAGTCCCGCTTTCTCTTTTTCCTTCTGTTCGTTTAAAATAAAGGCATGAGAGGGGAAGATGACATGAAAAAAGTGCAGCTGGACGGCGCATCGTGCAGGTCGCAAGAAGAGCTTCATGACCAACTAAAAACAGTTTTACACCTTCCTGACTATTACGGGAAAAATCTTGATGCCCTATGGGACTGTTTGACAGGAGAAGTAAATCTTCCAATAGAGCTGACATGGGTAAATTTTGAAACGAGCAAAGACGCTCTTGGCGAGTATGCAGAAAGCGTAAGGCAGTTATTTCAAGAAGCAGAAGAGGAATTGAAAGGACAATTTCAAGTGAGCATTCAATAATGGTGAAAAAAGCAGCCGCTGCAGGCTGTTTTTTTATGAGTTTCCGTCTTTCTCAATCTGCTATTGAATATTTTACTAGATATGATAATATATGAACTGTCGCTCAATTGATAATGATAATCATTTTTAGCGGAAAGAGCTTGATAGAAAGAGAGAAACCAGTATGAAGTTGTATCAATTAAGTTTATTATTTGTATGTTTGGCATGTGTATCACTGTTTGTCGGTGTACAGGATCTGTCCATTTTACAGATGTTTCATTTAACAGATGAACAATTACATACGTTAGTTTCAAGTCGCATCCCGCGTCTCATGAGTATTGTGCTTGCTGGCATGAGCCTTAGTTTATGCGGCTTTATTATGCAAAGCATGACGAGGAATAAATTTGTTTCACCAACCACTGCAGGAACGATGGATTGGGCGAAGCTTGGTATTTTAGCAGCAATGCTTGTTTTTACACATGCGAGCCCGCTCATGAAAATGGGAATCGCGTTTCTATTTACTTTAGCTGGGAATCTTCTTTTCTTAAAAATCCTGCGGCATATTAAGGTGAACGATACGATCTATGTACCGTTAGTCGGCTTAATGTTTGGCGGGATTGTCAGTTCAATATCTACGTTTATAGCCTATAAATATGATCTGATCCAAAACGTATCTGCATGGCTTCAAGGGGATTTTTCTCTTATTGTTCAGGGGCGTTATGAACTGCTCTATGTGAGTGTTCCACTATTGATCATCGCGTATTTATATGCTGACCGCTTTACAGTGGCGGGTATGGGTGAGAGCTTTGCCATCAACTTAGGTTTAACGTATAAACGTGTGATGGCGGTTGGTTTGGTGATCGTTTCGATGATTACATCTGTCACCATATTAACTGTCGGAATGTTGCCATTCCTAGGCTTAATCATTCCGAATATTGTATCGATCTACCGCGGCGATCACTTGAAAAAGAGCCTTCCGCATACAGCCTTACTAGGAGCCATTTTTGTTCTGATTTGTGATGTGCTCGGAAGGGTGATCATTTATCCATATGAAATTTCAGTTGGGCTCATGGTAGGCATCGTCGGAAGTGCGATCTTCCTGTACATGTTATTAAGGAGGAAACGCTATGCATAAGAAACGTACATTATGCCTGATTGCAGCCATTGCAGCCGTGCTGATCGTGATTTTCATTACCTTTCAAATGGGGTACTGGCCGTACACAGTGCCAAGTCGTTTAAAGAAAGTGCTGGCGATGACATTGACGGGAGGCGCGATTGCCTTTTCATCTGTTGTCTTCCAAACCTTGACCAACAATCGAATCTTAACGCCGAGCATACTAGGTTTAGACGCACTGTACTTGTTTTTGCAAACAGCGATTATTTATCTGTTTGGCTCGACCAATTTTATGATCGTCAATAAAAACCTGAATTTTTTCCTTTGCGTTGGGCTGATGATTCTATTTTCTGTGCTGTTATATACGGTGATGTTCAAACGGAAAAATAAACACATTTTCTTGCTTCTGCTTGTTGGTATTGTCTTTGGGACATTGTTCAAAAGCCTTTCTTCTTTTATGGAAATGCTGATTGATCCAAATGAATACCAGGTCGTACAAGATAAATCCTTTGCAAGCTTTAATCACATGAACACAGATATCTTACTCATTGCTTCTGTTTTATTTGCGGCGCTGTGCCTTTACATTTGGACATTCCGCTCCAAATTAGATGTCATGTCACTTGGGAAGGAGCATGCGGTGAATCTGGGAATTGACTATGACAGCATCACAAAAAAGATGCTGATCGTGATAGCCGTTCTTGTGTCCATCGCAACAGCACTTGTCGGACCGATTACGTTCCTCGGCTTACTCGTCGTAAATGTAGCACGAGAGCTCTTTCGGACGTACCGGCATACGTACTTGCTGCTAGGTTCTTTTTTCATCGGTGTCATTGCCCTTGTAGGCGGGGAGTTTCTTGTCGAAAAGGTATTTACTTTTCAAACGCCGCTGAGTGTCCTGATTGATTTAGTAGGCGGATTGTATTTTATTTACTTACTTTTAAAGGAGAGTCGTTCATGGTCGTGATGAAGGGAGTCAGTAAGACATATAACGGAAAAACAGTGCTTCACGAAACAACTGTCAGTGTGAAAAAAGGACAGCTGACCTCTCTCATTGGTCCAAATGGTGCGGGTAAGAGCACGCTTTTGTCCATCATGAGCCGCCTGATTCAGCCAGACACAGGTGCAGCTTATTTACAGGACAAACCATATAGCGCGTATCCTCCGCAGGAGCTAGCGAAAAAGATGAGCATTTTAAAGCAGGCCAATCACATGAGTGTGCGCCTGACCGTACGGGAGCTTGTCAGCTTTGGCCGTTTTCCTTACTCACAGGGTCATCTGACAAAAGAAGATGAGAAGATGATCGATGTGTCTCTTCAATACATGAGGCTTGCCGATATCCAGCATCAATATGTAGATGAACTGAGCGGCGGACAAAGGCAAAGAGCCTTTATTGCGATGGTGCTGGCTCAGGATACGGATTATATTTTCTTAGATGAGCCTTTAAACAATTTGGATATGAATCATTCTGTTGAGATGATGAAGCTATTTAAGCAGCTCGTCAAAGATCTTGGGAAAACAATTGTTGTGGTTCTCCATGATATTAACTTTGCATCTGTGTATTCCGATCATATCGTCGCTTTAAAAGATGGACAGGTGATCAAAGAAGGCGGAGTAGAAGAAGTGATTCAAACAGATGCACTTGAACAAATTTATGACATGCGCATACCGATTGAAGTCATTCACGGTGAGCGTATTTGCTTATATTTTTCTTAAAAAAATGAAGAGGTGATCAAGTATGAAAAAATGGATTTGGATGATGACTGTATTAACAGCGATTGTTGTACTCGCTGCCTGCGGGAACCAAGGAAAAACAGAAGGAACAAAAGAGGAAACCGTCACGGTAAAAGACATGCTGAATAAAGATGGCGTGAAGATCAAGAAAAACCCGAAAAAAGTCGTCGTGTTTGATATGGGAAGTCTTGATACGCTGGACAAACTAGGTGTGGATGTGACAGCTTTACCAAAACAAGTCGTGCCTAAATATTTATCCAAATATGAAGGTGACAAATATGAGAATGTCGGCGGTTTAAAAGAGCCGAACTTTGAAAAAATTGCAGAGTTAGATCCTGATTTGATCATTATCCAGAACCGTCAATCAGATGCATTCGATGAATTTTCTAAAATTGCTCCTACGATTTTGATGGATGTAGACACTGCCAACTATATGGAATCATTTAA
This sequence comes from Bacillus sp. FSL R5-0431, assembly GCF_038002985.1. NCBI lineage: Bacteria > Bacillati > Bacillota > Bacilli > Caryophanales > Bacillaceae > Bacillus > Bacillus sp. FSL R5-0431. The sequence goes on from NZ_JBBOOG010000001.1 coordinate 1,031,936, forward strand.
AAAGAATGCCACGACGTTAGGGGAAATTTTTGATAAGGAAGACGAAGTCAAAAAAGAATTAGCAGCCATTGATCAAAAAGTAGATGCATTAAAGAAACAGGCAAAAGAGTTGAAACAGAATGGTTTAATGATCATGGCCAACGACAGTAAAATGACAGCCTTTGGTGCTAAGTCAAGATACGGACTCATCCATGATGTGTTTGGTATCACGCCGGCAGATCAAAAGCTTGAGCCATCTGACAAACACGGACAAAGCATTTCATATGAGTACATGGTCAAAACGAATCCGGATTACTTATTTGTCATTGATCGAGGCGCAGCGATCGGAGAAGAAACTTCTGCGAAACAGCTTGTTGAAAATGATTATGTGAAATCAATCAAAGCGGTCAAAAACAACCATGTGGTGTATTTGAACTCTGACATGTGGTATTTATCTGGCGGCGGCCTTGAATCATTGACTGCCATGATTGATGAAGTAAAACAAGGAATTGACCAAAAATAATGGAAGAAAAGCTGCTCGTACTGAGCGGCTTTTTTTATTGTGGATTCATAAAAATATGTTGCGTGCAGGAAACTTTCATCAAAATATGTTATAGTGGAACCTACATTGATAGACTAAGATAGAGTGAGGGTTCGGAAAGGATGAAGGAAAAAACAAGATCAAAAAGAAGGCTGAGACCTTGGGTGAAAGCCGTGCTGTTTATCATGGCTTTTGTCATGGTGATGGCAGTGTCCGTGACAGGATATGCTTACTATAAAATTTCAAAAGCGTCGGATAAGGCGCAAGTGTCATTAGAAAGAGGAGACACCTCGCAAAAGCGTGTGAAAGCTTTTGATCCAGGAAAAGACAGCTTCTCGGTGCTCTTGCTTGGAATTGACAGCCGTCCAGGTGAAACGGTAGACGAAGCAAGAAGTGATGCGGTCTTACTGGCGGCGGTGAACCGAACAGAGAAAACCATCAAGCTCCTCAGTATTCCTCGTGATTCTTATGTTGATATACCGGGAAGAGGATATGATAAAATCGCCCACGCCCATGCGTTTGGGAGTGCAGATTTGTCAGTCAAAACGGTCGAAAACCTGCTGAACATTCCTGTAGATTATGTGATTTCAGGGAACTTTAAGGCATTTCAAGACATTGTGGATGAGTTAAATGGAATTGACGTCACGATTGAAGATGAAGGTATCGCAAAACAAATGGAAAAGGATTCAAAGGGAAAAGTTCATGTGCAGACAGGCGCCCATACATTAAATGGTGAAGAAGCATTAGCCTTTGTGAGAACGAGAAAGGCAGACAGTGACCTCATGCGCGGAAAGCGCCAAATGGAAGCACTTCAAGCCATCTTTGAAAAATCTAAATCCATTTCTTCGATCCCGTCATATGACAACATCATTGATACACTTGGTGATAATGTTTCAACCAATCTGTCCATGAAGCAGTTTATCGGTCTTTTCCCGTTATTGAGCTCATTGAAATCAGTGGATACCATTCAGCTGAAGGGCCATGATTATCAGCCTGGGAATGTGTATTACTTTGAGTTAGATGGCGCTGGATTAGAAGAAGTGAGAACAGAGCTGAGAGAACAGCTTGAATTATCATAAACAAGAAGGAGCCTGCCGCTGTGGCAGGCTTTTTGCTTTGAATGGGTAAGTGCGACAATGAAGCAAATTCAGTTCGCTTGATGAAGAAAATACTGAGTCAGCAGTTCCTCTACCCGGTGGCGTATACGTGGATTAAAGTATTTATGCTTTTCTTCATAGCCATCTATGATAAATAGATAAGTTGTAAATCCTTCATCGTGTTCAATTTGCTGTACCTTCATTTTTTCTTTACGTAAATGCTGCTTCAGTTCATAAAGTGCTTTCTGTGCTTCCTTTAAGGCAGAGGTCATAAGCTGAATGTATGGTTCATTTAGTTTAAATGTTTGATGTTGTTTTAAGTGAGTCAAATCACGATTGAGGATGGAGATGACCATTGGAAGAAAGATGGCCTGTTCCATCATCTGAAGCTGTATTCTTGATAGTCTCGTCATGTCCAAGCCTGCTTTCTTTATATATATATATAGAACACTTGTTCTTATTTATTATATCGAATGAGTCAAACAATCTCAAGGGGGCAGGGGGGATTCATTTGTATATTTTTATGTTTTCCATGTAAAATGAAAAGTAGACAAACCTTGAAGGAGTCAAAGAAGTTGACATCATTTCTTTCCCTATTTACTCATGAAAATATCACATCATTTTTTGAAAGCTACAAGGCCTTTGGACCGATTGTGGCCATATTGCTACCCTTAATAGAAGCATTTCTTCCGTTTTTACCACTCGTTGCGTTTGCTGTAGCGAATGCAAATGCATTCGGCCTTTGGGAAGGCTTTTTATTGACCTGGATTGGCGCAAGTGCAGGGTCTATTCTTGTCTTTTTGCTGATCAGAAAATTTGGACAGATGAGAATGCTCAACTTTATCAGTAGGCATCCTTCCATTAAAAAATTGATGCTTTGGGTGGAGAAGCGGGGGTTTGGTCCGTTATTTATTTTACTTTGCTTTCCTTTCACGCCCTCTGCTGCCGTCAATGTTGTAGCGGGTTTATCAAGAATTAGCTTTTGGCAATTCTCATTAGCTGCTTTATCTGGCAAGTGTGTCATGCTTTTTATCATTAGTTTTATTGGCTATGATCTTTCTGCTTTAGTTAAGAATCCGTTAAGAAGTGTTTTTGCGGTTCTAGTTATCGCGTTATTATGGTATGTTGGAAAGAGAGTAGAAAACAGGTTGAACATTCGAATGAGCAAGCGTGAGGACAAAGGAGGCTCTTAATGAAAAAGAAGCCATTGCTATGGTTGATGATTATTACAGGCATCGTCTTATTGTTCCAAGTAAAGAATTTCATGTTTGTCACGTACAAAGTAGAAGGGGTTAGTATGGACCCAACTTTTACAGATGGAACAGAATTATTAATCAATAAGTTCTCGCCAAAACTCACGAAAATTAGCCGGTTTGATTATGTGTTATTTCACGGACCTAAAAATCAAATCTTGATCAAACGGGTCATTGGACTCCCAGGAGAAACGATCAAGTATGAAGATGATCAGTTATTTGTCGATGGTGAAAAAAAGAAGGAACCTTATTTAAAAGAGCAGAAAAAACATAAAATGGGGAACGTCCTGACAGGGGATTTTCAGCTGAAAGCCATCACAGGAGACGATAAAATCAAAAACAATCATTACTTTGTGGTTGGAGATAACCGAATACATAGCTTTGACAGCCGGCATTTTGGCACCATTTCAAAGGATCAAGTCGTCGGTGTCAAAAGGAATACCAGCGAATAAAAAAGGCGCTCTGCATATGCAAAGCGTCTTTTTTTTATTTTGCGGCTTTATAATCAGGCTGCCTTTTTGCCCAGACATGATGTAAGAACCGGAAAAACGGTGGCAGCATTGCAATGACGAGAATAATTCTGACGACTTGTACAGCCACAACAAAGGTAGAATCCTCGTGAAGTGTGACCGCTGTTGTTGCCATCTCTGCAATACCGCCAGGCGAAAAGGCAAGAATGGCTGTAATGACAGAAATGCCTGTGATCTCAGCAATGGCAATAGAGCTGAGGACAGTCGCAGCAATTAGCCCAGCTGAGCTGACGACAGCCACAATGAGAGTGTTTTTTAGTCCGACAAACATCTGTTTATTCATTTTTGAACCGATGGTTGCACCTAGAAATACTTGAGACGCAATGTTCGCTTGTGCCGGCCAATAAGGAATCAAATCATAACCTATGAGTGCGCCCGCACCAACTTGAAGAGCTGCGACGCCTAGCATGCTGCCGATCAGCCAAGGGGCAGGGAAATGAAGACGAACTGCCAGGCGTGACATGAGCCAGGCACCTAAAATAAGCGCAGCGGTCCAAGAGATGTTTGACAGGGTGAAAACGCCCGAAGAGAAGGCGCTTCCTTGCGTAGCTACAGCCGCATCCGCTTGGTTTTTTGTATTTAAATAAAACACTGTAAAAGGGATAGTGAGTACAACCATTAATACACGTATCGTTTGCACGAGACTCACAACAGCTGTATTTGCTCCCACCTCTTGGGCAATCCCCGGCATAGCGGATAAACCGCCGGGGGCAGTTCCGACAAAGCTTGTCAGCATATCTGTTTTGCTCAGCTTCCATAAGGCAAAGCCTGAGAGCATCGCCAGTAGAATAGAAAAGACGAGCATGAAACTCACAGGGAGCCAATTTTCAGCGAAAATGTGAAGGACCTTCATATTCATTTTCTGTCCGAGTTCGATTCCGAGAATGAATTGACCAAGGAGCAGCCATCTGCTGTGAATACGTAAGGTGCTGGTTCCTTTACGCTGAAACAGGGTGGGGCGGCGCATGGCAATAAAAGCTGCTGTGATTAATGTACCAACCATCCAGCCAATAGACATTCCTGTTAAAGACAAAAGAAATCCACCTAAACCGCTTATCGCAATCAGAATGAGATCGGTTCGAAGGCTGTTTCCTTGTTTCATCACATGTAAACCTTCTTCCTATATGTTTGTTCAGTAAGTGAAATGTTGTTATCTTCACTATAATACAAAAGTCTCTATAAATAAAATACGATTTTTTTTACCATTTTCATAAGATTATCTTATCAATAAATGGTTAGCAAATTCTTATAAAGAAAGAAATAATTTTTACCAAAAGCAAAGTCAATATACAACGATTTTCCCCTATTTATCTTATCAGTTGACTATCATTTTCATTTACACTACAATGCTTAGTGTGGGGTGATAACATGAAAATTCCTTCTTTTAAATATAATGAAAAAGGATTGAATCGTTTTTTTGGTCCTTTAGAGGGAAGAATTATGGAGATCCTTTATCAAGGTGAGGATATGCCGATTAAAGAGGTGCAGCAGAAGCTGTCAGATGAAAAGCCGATTAATTTCAACACGGTGATGACTGTGCTGAACCGCTTAACCGAAAAAGGAATTGTGGAGAAGAAAACAAAAGGGCGCTCATCTATTTATAATCCCATTTTAACAAAAGAAGAATTTCTAAATGAGCAAACAAAATGGATTACGCAAGGATTGATGGACGATTTTGGTCCATTGGCAGTGAATCATATGGTGGATGCGATTGAAAGTGCTGATCCTGAATTACTCAAAGTTCTAGAAGCAAGGCTAGCATCTAAAAAAGAGGAGCAGCAAAATGAATAAAATGAAGTCGAGTCTGCTGTTTTTAGGCGGTATATTGATTGGTTTAGCCATTTTTTATCAGATGGGGTATTACGTGCTTTCAAGCTTTTTTGGCTGGAACCAAGCATATAACCTGATCCATGTATGCCAGTCCGTGCTCGAATTCTATGGATTCACTCCTTTAAAATACTTTCTGGATGCCTTAGTCCTCTACACATTGGGATTTGCAATTTTCTATATGGCAAAGCAAATCAGCAAGTACATTCAATTCAAACGACATATGATGTTGGCAGTCGAACAACAGTCAACCGAATCTCTGTCAGAGAAATATCAAAACGATATCTTTGTGTTTCACTGTCATGAACCGCTTGCCTTTGCAATGGGGATGCTTCACCCAAAGGTTTATTTATCAACAGCTCTCATGGACATGCTGGATGAAGAGGAGATTGACGCTGTTGTTCATCATGAATTGCATCACAAATACAGCTATGATCCCTTAAAAGCTTTCATGTTCTCAATGCTCACAAAAGTCATTTGGTACATTCCAGTGTTAAAGCATATGAGACAAAGCTACTCTGTTTTTCGCGAAGTGATTGCAGATGACTATGCCATTCAGCAGACAGGTACTGAGCTTGGAGTAGGGCAGGCCCTTTTGAAACTGATTAAAAAGAAAACCCAGTTTCAAAAACAAACAAAGTTTGCGGTGTCCTTTGGAGATCGGGCATTGAATTTAAGAATACAAAAAATCTTAAATCCAACTTACAATATTCCTTTTAATGTACCAATTATTCCAATTGTCACATCAGCCATTCTGATGGTGGTCTTAATGATTATGCTCAACTTAAATTACTAATTTTTTTTACTTATTAACATTACATTATGTAGTGTAAAAACAGGAGGAATTCACTATATGAAAACGAATCAAGAAATAGGAACACTTTTTGTACGCGTTATTTTAGGTATTATTTTCTTTTTACACGGACTTCAGGCATATCAAGGAGGACTGGGAGGAACAGCAGCATTCTTTGGGCAAATCGGTTTACCCGAATTTATGGCCTATATTGTCAAGACAATTGAGCTAGTCGGGGGTATCGCTTTGATTTTAGGTCTAGGAACACGTATTTTCGCAGCATTATTTGTACCAATTATGGCTGTAGCGATTATTACTGTTGGTTTTTCTAAAGGATTTGTTGGCGGTTATGAATTTGAACTTTCGCTGCTCGTCATGGCGCTTTATTTAACACTTAGCGGCAGTAAGCTGCTGTCAATTGATGGGGTTCTCAAGCATCAGCAGCAAAGCAATGAAGCAAAATTTCATTAAAAGATCATGAAAAAACTCCTTCTGCTATTTGTGGCAGAGGAGTTTTTTTAATGGTCAAATTCTCATTTTCTCGTTTGAAAATGAGGTAGGGATGTGAGACTTTGCTACATTTAGCGCTAACTTTGACATATTGAAGGAACGAAAAATCGATTTCATTTTTTGACGGAACATACGATCTCCTATTAAAATAGGACTATCTAAGACACATGGTGCGTTAAAAGGTATAAAAACCATACAGCATGCTGCTGTTCATCTTGAGCGATACGTTTCATTAGCTCTTTTGTTCCTTGGTCACGGACATAGTCTGACACGCTTAAGTAAAAATCGACCGTTTTTTGTTCATCTTTAAAGGCAAACATAAGTCCTTCTCTGAATTGTTCTGGACAAGGTTCTGTTACGCTTGGTTTGTGGTTTCTACCTGTTAAAGAATAATATAGCTTTGAAAATAGTTGATAGTGTCTGACTTCATCCTGACGTATTTCTTGAATGACCTTTTTCGCCTCAGGGTTTTTTGCTTTTTGGGCAAGTTTTTCGTAGCATTGGATCGCAGAATATTCACCATTGATCGCCTTCTCAAGGTCTGAAATGATCCTTGTGTTTTGGCGCATGTCATATGGCGAGTAGTCATAGTAATCGTAATACATGATATTGCCAGCCTCCTTTTTGTTCATGATGGTTTATGATATGAAAAGAGTGAGGAAAGGTGCCTATGTTATTTCAATCAGATAGGAGAACGGGAACGTGATAGGAAAATAGCTATTTCCCTTTATTTTCGCTAGAATATGAGTACATAAGAAAGGTGTTGTGGAACGTGGAGATTCAGTTTTTAGCAGGCAGATCGGGGAGTGGAAAAACGACTGCAATCTTAGAGGAAATCAAAGAACAGCTTCGGCTTGATCCGTTGGGTCCGCCAATCATTTTTTTAGTCCCGGATCAAATGACATTTTTAATGGAATATGAGCTTGCAAAAACGTCTGAAGCTGGCGGAATGATCAGGGCCAAAGTATTTAGTTTCACACGTCTTGCTTGGTCTATTTTACAGCAGACTGGCGGAGCGAACCGGCAATTTGTGACAAGCACAGGAATTCAAATGCTTTTAAGAAAAGTGATTGAAGAGCAGAAAGAAAAGTTTAAAGTATTCAAAAAAGCGAGTGATAAGCCGGGATTTGTGGAGCAAATTGAAAAGACGATGGCTGAATTCAAAAGGTATTGTATGTTGCCGGAGGATATTGAAAAAATTTCAATGTCGAGCATGTATTCAGAGTATACAGAAGAAAGACGGGCAGCCGAAAAATTGCATGATCTGCATGTTCTTTATCAGCAGATGGAGCAGCATTTACAAGATGAATATGTGCACTCAGAAGACTATTTGACACTTCTCACGCAGCAAATTCCTTCATCTGAAGAAATAAAAGGAGCACACATTTATATAGATGGTTTTTATCAATTTACACCGCAGCAGCTTCTTGTCATTGAACAGCTCCTGCTGCATGCAGCAAAAATAACTGCTGCTTTCACAGTGGATCGCTCCTATCATGATAGGCAGCCAAATGAACTTGATTTATTTCGTATGACAGGGAAAACGTATTTCCAGCTCTATCAGCTTGCTAGAGAGTGCGGAGCTGACATTTCTGAAAACCTTTTGGAAAGAAATAACCGGCACATTTATACACCAGATCTTGCTTATTTAGAACACCAATATGAGCAGAGACCAGTGCAGCCATATCAGGAAAACACCCCTCATCTCACAGTGTCTAAAAGTGCAAATAAACGAGCTGAAATTGAGGGTGTAGCGAGAGATATACTTGATTTAGTGAGAGAAAAAGGACTTAGATTGAGAGATATCTCAATTGTTGCACGGCATGTAGACGACTATAAAGATACGTTAAAAGAGGTTTTTCGAGATTACGATATTCCTTTTTTTATTGATGGAAATGAATCGATGCAGTATCATCCGCTCATTGAATTGATTCGTTCGAGCTTGGATGTCATAAAGGGAAACTGGCGGTATGAAGCGGTATTTCGCTGCGTGAAAACAGAGTTCTTATTTCCGCTTGAACTCGCTAAGAACAAAGCGAGAGAGCAGGCAGATCAGCTCGAAAACTATTGTATTGCTTATGGTGTAAAAGGAGAACGCTGGACAAACGGTTCCCGGTTTCATTACAGGCGCTTCCAATCATTAGATGAGGATTTTGGACAAACAGATCAAGAAATTGAAATGGAACAAATGCTAAATGACGTCAAAGAATGGATCGTGCCCCCGCTTTACCAGTTGCAGAAAAGGCTCAAAAAAGCGCAAAAGGTAAGAGACATGGTAGAGGCTGTCTATGTCTTTTTAGAAGAGATACAAGTACCAGAGAAGCTTGAAAAAGAGAGGCTTGAGGCTGAAGAAGCAGGTAGATTAGCTGAAGCAATGCAGCACGGACAAGTATGGGATGCGGTTATTCAATTAATGGATGAATTTGTTGAAATGCTAGGTGAAGAAGAGCTCTCATTTCCTTTATTCCAACAAATGATGGATACAGGATTAGCTTCTCTAAAATTCGCTTTGATTCCGCCTTCACTCGACCAAGTATTTATTGGAAGTATGGATTTATCGAGAATGTATCAAGTGAAGTGTACGTTTATCGTTGGTGTAAATGATGGCGTTATTCCCGCACGCCCCTCTGATGAGAGTGTATTGTCTGAGGATGACCGTGAATGGTTAAAACGAGCAGGAGCAGAGCTGGCAGAGACAGGAAAGGAACGGCTGCTAGATGAGCAATTTTTAATTTACCAAGCGTTATCGAGTCCATCACGTCATTTGTATCTATCCTATTCGGCTGCTGATGCAGAAGGACGTTCTCTTTTGCCTTCGACACTCATCAAGTATTGCCAAGAGCTTATGCCAAATCATCAGCAGGCTCTTTATGTGTTAGATCCAGAACAACTGGATGACGAGGAGCAATTAAAATTTGTAGCGAATGAGCATGTTTCGTTATCGTATACCGTCTCACAGCTGCAGCAATGGCTCAATCAATATCCCATTAGTGGTGTATGGTGGAGTGTCTATAACTACTTAATGACATCTCCTAATCGAGATGTATCAAAAAACATCATGTCAAGTTTGTTTTTTACAAATCGAGCGAAGCCATTAAAGCCTAATGTCACAAAAGAGCTTTATGGTGATCATATTCAGGGCAGTGTTTCAAGAATGGAGAAATTCAATGCGTGTGCATTTTCTCATTTTGCTTCCCATGGGTTAAAACTAAAGGATCGACAATTTTACAAATTGGAAGCACCTGATATCGGCCAGTTGTTTCACTCGGCTTTAAAACATATTTCAGATACGCTTGTTGAACAAAAAAAGGATTGGAAAAACCTAACGAAGGAAGATTGTGTCACTTATTCAAAACATGCGATTGAACAGCTTGCTCCGCGTCTTCAAAAGGAAATTCTATTAAGCTCTAATCGGCATGCTTATATTAAAGAAAAGCTCCAGAAAATCTTGATTCGAGTCTCTTCTATATTAAGTGAACATGCCAAAGTGAGTGGATTTTCTCCAGTAGGGCTAGAGTTAGGTTTTGGGGGGCAAGGGCCATTGCCGCCGTTTACTTTTCAATTAAAGAATGGCTGCACGATGGAGCTTGTCGGAAGAATTGACCGGGTAGATAAAGCAGAAGGTTCAAAAGGGCTGCTCTTGAGAATAGTCGACTACAAATCCAGTGAGAAAGGTCTTGACTTAGCAGAAGTATACTATGGGCTTGCCTTGCAAATGCTCACTTACTTAGACCTGACCATTACGTATTCGAAAGAGTGGCTCGGGGTTGAAGCGACGCCTGCTGGCATTTTATATTTCCATATCCATGATCCGCTCATTCAAGCACCTATTCCGCTTGCAGAGGATGACATTGAGCAGGAAATATTCAAGAAATTTAAAATGAAGGGTTTATTGCTTGAAGATGTAGAAGCAGTAAAGCTCATGGATCAAACGCTTGATTCAGGTAGATCACAAGTCATTCAAGCCGGCTTGAAAAAGGATGGGTCTTTCCGTTCTGACTCTGCAGTTTTAAGTGAAGATCATTTCCATATACTCACACAACACGTTCGGCGCACATTTGAAGAAGCAGGCGAAAGAATTACAAATGGAGAGGTCGCAATTAATCCATATAAATTGAAGGATCAAACACCTTGCCGCTTTTGTTCATTCAAGTCTATTTGCCAATTCGATGAATCAATAGAGGATAATGATTTTAGGGTGCTCACCTCTGAGAAAGATGATGTTGTGATAGACCGGATCAAAAAAGAAGGGGATCAGTATGCAAATACCAAAACCGAATAACAGTACGTGGACGGATGACCAATGGGAAGCCATCGTTTCAGAAGGACAAGATATCTTGGTTGCGGCGGCGGCAGGGTCAGGAAAAACAGCTGTTTTGGTTGAACGGCTGATTCGAAAAATGACCCGGCCTGAACATCCAGTTGATGTGGACCGTCTGCTCGTTGTGACTTTCACAAATGCATCTGCGGCAGAGATGAAGCATCGGATTACAGAAGCACTTGAAAAAGAATTAGCCAAAAACCCTGGGTCCCTACATATGAGAAGGCAGCTGTCCCTCATGAATCGTGCCAATATTTCTACCTTGCACTCCTTTTGCTTGCAGGTTTTGCGCACCTTTTACTATGAAATTGATCTTGATCCAGGCTTTCGTTTGGCAGATCAAACAGAAGGAGAATTATTAGGAGATGAAGTGTTAGATGAACTGTTCGAGGATGAATATAAGGCTGGAAAGCCATCATTCTTTGAACTGGTTGATCGTTACACTTCTGACCGCCATGACTTAGATTTGCAATGGCTTGTGAAGAGAATTTATGAGTTTTCTAGGTCTCATCCTTCACCTGAGCAATGGATGAGGGCATTCCTTTCACTTTATGATGTAGATGCTCAAACAAAAGTAGAAGAATTACCGTTTTATCCATATATCAAAGAAGATCTTTCTCTCGTTCTCCGGAGCTGCCAGGAGCTGCTTGAACGAGCTCTTTTGCTATCAAAAGAGCCGGGCGGCCCAGCACCGAGAGCAGAGAATTTTATAGATGACTTAGAGCAAGTCAATGAATTAATCCATCATCAAGATGATTTTGAGGAGCTTTACGAGCTTTTGCCGAACGTCAATTTTAAAAGGCTCAAAACGTGCAAAGGGGATGAATATGACCCTGTTTTGTTAGAAAAGGCCACAGATGCACGTAATCAAGCAAAAAAACAACTAGAAAAGCTAAAAGATGAATACTTTATGCGCAGTCCTGCCCAGCATTTAAAAAGCTTAGCTGAAATGAAGCCAGTTGTGGAGACGCTTGTAGAGCTTGTGATCCAATTTGGTGAGCGTTTCGAAAGAGCGAAGCAGGAAAAGTCAATCGTCGACTTTTCGGATTTAGAGCACTATTGCTTACGCATTTTAGCGGAGCAGGATGCAGAAGGACATTTGATCGAAACAGAAGCTGCTAAGTACTATCAACAGCAGTTTGAAGAAGTGCTCGTTGATGAATACCAGGATACAAACCTCGTACAAGAAACGATTTTAAAGCTTGTGTCTAAAGGGGAACATTCTGCAGAGGGCAATCTGTTTATGGTTGGTGATGTAAAGCAGTCCATTTATCGTTTTAGACTGGCTGAGCCCATGCTCTTTTTAAACAAATATAAACACTTTCAACCAGACGGCAAAGAAACAGGGAAGAGAATTGATTTGAATAAAAACTTCCGAAGCCGTTCAGATGTTTTAGATAGTACGAACTTTTTGTTCAAGCAGCTGATGGGGGAAACAGTTGGAGAAATTGAATATGATGAACAAGCTGAATTAAAGCTTGGAGCGAGTTATCCAGAAAGCAAAGATACAACGACAGAAATGCTCCTTGTCCACTTAGATCAGCAGGAAGCGGAAAGCGACGAAGAGCGAGAAGAACTTGAGACCGTCCAATTTGAAGCGAGAATCATTGCTAAAAAAATAAGAGAATTGGTGGAGCAGCCATTTCAAGTGTACGATGCAAAACAGCAAATGACCCGTAACTTGCAGTATCGTGACATTGTCATTTTGCTTCGGTCTATGCCGTGGGCTCCGCAAATGATGGAAGAATTAAAGAAGCAGGGAATCCCTGTATATGCGAATCTTTCCTCTGGTTATTTTGAAGCAACAGAGGTGTCTGTCATTCTTTCTTTGTTAAAAGTCATCGATAATCCGTATCAGGATATTCCGCTTGCAGCTGTTTTAAGATCACCTATTGTTCATTTAGATGAAAATGAAATGGCACTTATTCGAACGAGTGATAAAAAAGGCACTTATTATGATGCTGTAAAGGCATTCATGAGTGTGACGCATTCTGATCACCCTACATGCAAAAAATTAGAGCGATTTTTCCAATTGCTGCATAAGTGGCGTGATTTCTCCATCAATCATTCGGTGGCAGAATTAATTTGGGAAGTCTACCGAGATACGCAGTATCTTGATTATGTTGGCGGGATGCCTGGAGGTAAGCAGCGGCAGGCGAATCTTCGTGCCCTTTATGATCGAGCCAAGCAATATGAAAAAGCTGCCTTTAGAGGGCTATTTCGATTCCTTCGTTTTATTGAAAGAATGCAGGAGCGTGGAGATGATCTTGGTGCGGCAAAAACGTTCAGTGAAACAGAGGACGTTGTGCGCATGATGACGATCCACAGCAGTAAAGGATTAGAATTTCCAGTCGTCTTTACTGCAGGACTCGGCAGGAACTTTAATATGATGGACTTAAACCAGTCCTACTTACTTGATAAAGAGCTAGGCTTTGGAAGCAAGTATATCCATCCTGAGCTGAGAATTAGTTATGCGACATTACCGCTTGTGGCGATGAAAAAAAAGATGAGAAAAGAGTTATTATCTGAAGAGCTGAGGGTCCTATATGTGGCGCTCACAAGGGCTAAGGAAAAATTATTTCTGGTCGGCTCTGTCAAAAATCAGGTGAAAGCATTAAGCAAATGGCAAAATGCCGCGACTGGAGAAGAGTGGCTGCTCCCTGATTTTGAACGTTATCAATCGAAAACATACTTAGATTTTATTGGTCCTGCTCTCATCCGTCATCAAGCGATGTCATCTATTTTAGAAGAAACAGGCGATGTTGTTCTTTCGCATCCGTCCACATTCACCATCTCATTTACTCAAGCTTCTGATCTTCTAAAGGAAGATATGTCACTTGAAAAGAAGCAGCAAGACGAGGTAGTACAAGCATTGATGGATGGTCTGCCTGTTGAAGGATATGGTGATGCTGATGAGAAGGTGGCAGAGAGACTTTCATGGAAATATCCATATCTAGCGGCCTCGCAAGTCGGCACAAAGCAGTCTGTTTCCGAGATAAAAAGGATGAGAGAAATACAGGATGAGTACAGTGTTCCTTCTTCTATTCGAAAAGCTCGTGCAACATTGTATGACCGGCCGGCTTTCATGAAGAAAAAAACACTCACTGCCGCAGAACAAGGCACCGCAATGCATACAGTCATGCAGCATATCACGCTTCCTTCTGAGGAGCCCTATGATGAATCACGTATAAGGCACCTGCTCGAATCCTTGCAGCAGCGAGACTTGCTAACAGATGAGCAAGTCCGGTCAATTGATCAAGAAGGAATTGCTGCTTTCTTCTCTACTTCAATTGGCCAAAAACTGCTGAAAGCGGACTGGGTAAAACGAGAAGTATCATTTAGTATGGTGTTACCTGTTAAAGAGGTATACAGTCATATTGATACTGAGGGAGAGCCTGTTCTGATTCAAGGAATGATTGACTGTTTATTTGAAACAGATGGAAAGCTATATTTACTAGATTATAAAACGGATAGAGTGCAAGGCAGATATACAGGTGGACTTGACGCTGCTGAACCTATCTTGAAAAAGCGCTATGAAACCCAAATAGCATTATATGCAAAAGCAGTAGAGCGTTTGACAAACAGAACATTAGAGGAGAAAATTCTCTATTTCTTCGATGGGAATTTAGAAATCTCTTTATAAATGTATCGGAATGAGAGGTGAAACACATGAGGATTCTGCATACAGCGGATTGGCATTTAGGGAAAACCCTTGAAGGTCGAAGCCGGCTTGATGAGCAAGCACAGTTTTTAGATGAACTGTATCAAATCGTGAAAGACGAACACATTGATGTCATTGTGATGGCCGGTGATGCCTTTGATACAGTGAATCCGCCTGCTAGAGCAGAGCAGCTTTTTTATGAAAGTCTATCTGCCTTATCTGATAAAGGAAAACGGCAGGTAGTGGTCATCTCAGGCAATCACGATAATCCGGATCGCTTATCAGCCGCATCTCCTTTAACAAATGATCAGGGTATTCATTTAATTGGATATCCGACAAATGACATCATCCGTGTCGATGTTCCTTCTTCGAGTGAACGTTTATCCATTGCAGCACTCGCTTATCCGTCTGAGGCGAGACTAAATGAGGTGCTGGCTGAAACATTTGAAGAGAAAGTGCTTCGTGATCATTACAATTTAAAAATTCAACAAGCGTTTCAACATTTAAGTACTCAATTCCAGCCGGATACAGTTAATATTGCAACAAGCCACATTTATGTGGCAGGAGGAAGTCAAACAGATTCAGAAAGACCGATTGAAGTAGGCGGCGCATATACCGTTGCGGCTGAAAGCCTGCCAGAAGCAGCTTGCTATGTTGCACTTGGTCATTTGCACCGCCCGCAAACGATCAAACGTGCCAAAACGATTGCCCGGTATTCTGGATCACCTCTTGCTTATAGCTTTTCTGAATCAGGCTATGCCAAATCAGTCACAATTGTAGAGGCAAAACCTAATGAAAAGGCAAGCTGGAAAGAAGTGTTTTTATCAAGCGGAAAACCACTTGTGAAATGGAAGGCGACTGAGGGACTGAGTCAAGTGCACGAGTGGCTGGATGAAAAACGTGATCTTCAGGCGTGGATTGATTTAGAGGTTCATTTAACAGACCAGCTCTCTATTGAAGAGATTCATCAGCTCCGTAAGCAGCATAGTGGGTTTGTTCACATTCGACCAAAGTTCAAAGAACTACAGCAAATAGAAGAGCAAAAGCAAGTGGAAAAGCTCTCGATCGAAGAGCGGTTCGTGAAATTTTATGAGCGCCAGACAGGTGGCGGTTTACCCGATGAAAAAACAGTCAAACTGTTTTTAGAGCTAGCCAATGAAATGCAAGAGGAGGAAGCGACTTGAAGCCGATTACACTGACCATTAAAGGACTTCATAGCTTCAGAGAAGAACAAACAATTGACTTTAGCTCATTATGTGATGCAGGTGTGTTTGGCATATTTGGACCGACAGGAAGTGGAAAGTCGTCCATATTAGACGCCATGACCCTGGCACTCTATGGCAAAGTGGAACGTGCGTTAAATAATACACATGGTATTTTGAACCAAGCGGAAGAAAAGCTGTCGGTTTCCTTTACATTTGCTTTGCAAAAGGAACACCATATTTCTTATAAAGTTGAACGTGCTTTCAAACGAGCGGATGAAATGAAAGTCAGAACGACATTATGCCGCCTGATTGAAATCGGTGATACGCAGACCGTTCTCGCAGATAAAGCGAGTGAGGTCAATCGTAAAGTAGAAGAATTACTCGGATTAACCATTGATGATTTTACGCGAGCGGTTGTCTTACCTCAAGGGAAATTTGCAGAATTTCTCTCTCTAAAAGGGGCAGACAGACGTCAAATGCTTCAGCGGTTGTTTAACTTGGAAAAGTATGGGGATCAGCTCGTCAAGCGTTTGCGTGCAAAAGCTCAGAATCAATATGGGCAAAAAAATGAACTGCTGGCTGAACTGAATGGTTTAGGGGAAGCTGGCCCAGAGGCGCTGGCAAAAGCAAAGGAAGCAGCAGAGCAGGCAAAAGCCATTTTTCATGAGAAAAAACAAGCGCGGGACGAAGCGTTCACTGCTTTTACAAAGGCGCAAGCGATCTGGCAGTATCAAAAGGAACAAGAAGCTTATGAGACTGAACAAAACAAACTGAATCTACTGGCACCATCAATGGAAGAGAAAAAGGCCAAGCTCAATATCGCAGAGCAGGCAGAGGCGCTAAAGCCCTATGCGGATGCATTAACAAAGGCTGAAAAACAGCTTTCTCAAGCATCAAAGGAGAAGCAGGAAGCAGAAAAGCAGCTGCTGTATCAACGAACGATCTATGATCAAATGACGCAGGAGTATGAGCAAGCCCGGCAAAAGAAAATAGAGACTGAGCCAGAACTTCTCCAAAAGAAAGAGCAGCTGATTCATCTAAAGGAAATTGAACGAAAAAAAGAGACAGCTTTTCAGGAAAAGACAGGAATAGAACAGCAAAAAAATGAAAAAACGCAGCAATTCATACAAAAGAAAAAAGAAGCGGACAATCTTCAATCTCTATTAGAGCGTGCACTGACGAAACAAACACAGCTGAAGCATGAGCTGGAGCAGTTACAAGTCTCAGTAAAAGAACGGAAAAGTGTACAGGATGCTTTACGTTTAAGTGAAAATGTTGAAAGAATAAACCGCAGCATTCAAAAAGAAAAGCAAAAGCTGGAGGAGCTCAAAAAGCGAGCCTCACAGACTTCAGAAGCATATGAAAAGCTTCAAAAACAGCAAAACGACCATCATGAAAAAATAGACCAATCGTTTCAAGCAATTGAACACCTCTATTTTTATGTATGTGAATTCGAACGAGCTCTAACAGAATGGAGTAAAAAAGAACAACATCAGAAGCTCGAAAAATTAAAACAGCGTGATGTTGTAAGGGCGGCTGAATTAAGAAAAGAATTAGCGGCAGAGCTAGTAGATGGTGAGCCATGTCCGGTTTGTGGATCAATTCATCATGATTCAAAGGCTTTGGAATCCAATGACCATGAAGAAACCGTGGCACAAGTCGATGAAGTCATTCAACGGATGGACAAAGAGCTCAAGCAGGCAGAGGAGTATGCGAGAGACATGTATGCCGCAAAGCAGCTCCTCGAAACGAATGCCAATCAATTAGTGAAACAATTTGCTTTCTTATCTCAGAAAGCCCCGGGAGCGGAAGTAGCTGCAGCAGTAGAAACCGTACAAAATCCGCAGTCTTTGCAGGATCTGAAGCAAGAATGGAAAGGCATAAAGCAGGATATTCAAGAAGTTGAACGTAAACGAGCTCGTTTAATGGATGAAACGCATAATCAAGCAGCAGAGATGAGCAAGATGAAAGAGCAAATGACTTTTGAACAGCAGCGCATCGAAGAATTAGAGGTGCTGATCAAAGAGCTTCAATCTGAGCTTTCAGAGCAAACGACTCAATTTGAACAGGCCTTCCCTCATTTTACATTGAATCAAGTACAAGAGCTGCAAAAGCAAATCGATGAAAAGGACCAACAAGCGGAAGGCTATAAAGAACGTATTGAGAAAAGCATTTCGTTTTTGGAAGAAAAACAGCTAGCAAAAGAGCAGCTGCAGACAGCGATATATAATGTCGAGAAAGAACTTGATAAACTAGCGCATCAGCTAGAAAGTCAGCATCAGCTTATCCATCAATATGAAACAGATTTAGGCCGATATCCATTAAAAGCTGCCTCTATTTCTGATGAGCTTATTGAGGTTGAACATTCTCTTGCTCTTCTTAATGAAAAAGAACAGCAATCGTACAAGCAATTGCAGCACGCGCAGCAGTTGTTTAGTGAGGCGCAAAGCCATTTTTCAAGCAGTGAGCGTCAGCTTCAAGAGGCGAACCAGCGAAAACAAGAAGCAGAAGCAGCATGGGAAAAAGAAACAGAATCCTCTCCTTTTCATATGCCGCAGGAAATTGAGTCTGCTTCAATGGAACAGGCAGTACGTCAATCGGTCAAACAGGAAATGGAGGAATTTGAGGATAAAAGAAAGGAATGTGCCGCAAACTTAAAGCGAATTTCTGAATTACTGAAAGAAGAGTCACTGGATGAAAAGCAGTGGACTGACATTCAGCACAGAAAAGATGCAGCTGAAAAAGCATTGGAAGAAGCGACAGCAATGAGTGGGTCCGCACATGAACACCTGCGTGTGATTGAAGAAAATCATCAGCGCTTTGCAAGTATTCACGAACGCTTGGAAGCACTGCAGCAAGAAATTGATCGCCTCGATAAACTGCAAACCGTTTTTAAAGGGAATACGTTTGTTGAATTTTTAGCAGAAGAACAGCTGGAAAGTGTCAGTCGTGATGCATCCGCCCGCTTGGGTATGTTGACGAGACAAAGATATGCGATTGAGGTCGACTCAGAAGGCGGCTTTGTTATGCGTGATGATGCAAATGGTGGTGTCAGGCGTCCTGTGTCCAGCTTGTCCGGCGGGGAAACCTTCCTGACATCGCTGGCGCTTGCCCTTGCTCTTTCTGCACAAATTCAGCTGAGAGGTGAATTCCCGCTGCAATTCTTTTTCCTTGATGAAGGATTCGGTACGCTCGATCAAGACTTGCTTGATACGGTCATTACCGCATTAGAGAAACTGCAGTCTCACAATTTAGCAGTTGGTGTGATTAGCCACGTGGAAGAATTGAAAATGAGACTGCCGAAAAAACTGATTGTCCATCCAGCAGATCCAAGCGGGAAAGGGACAACGGTCTCAATGGAATTAATGTAAATGTTGAGGTGATGACAGGGTGGCAAAGCAAACCATTGGATTATGTGAGCTGTGCGGAAGACAAAATGTCATGCTCACAGAACACCACTTAACACCAAGAGAAGAAGGTGGGGCTTTTTTACCGACTGCCTTCCTGTGTATCCCCTGCCATAAACAAGTGCATGCACTCTTTACAAACCAGAAGCTTGCCGCACGCTTGAACACACTTGATGCACTAAGGCAGGATGAAAAGCTTGCTTCGTACATCAAATGGATTCGAAAACAGCCGGCAAGCAAGCTGGTTAAAACAAAAAAATCGAGACAACGCAGAAAAAAATAAGCATAAAAAGCGCTCCTCTAAATGAAATGACTGTAGAGGAGCTGCTTTATGCATTGCCTACCATATTCTGATCATTTAAGTCAGGATCCACATAGTTGGTGGCGCTAATGCCATTATTTAATATCAAGAAATCTCCGGTATTTCCCGCTCCAGAGCCTAAAGCAGATTTTGACGAACTTTTAGGCGACAGGTAGAATGAGTCACCGACGTTTACGACGCCTCCAGAAATAGAGTTAATGTAAATGGGTCCGACAATTGCTGGCATAATCGACATCCTTTATTCGAAGTCATATCACCATCATATGCGTAGGTAGGTCCATTTGTGAGTTTGGCGGACTTTCGTCGTTGCTAAATAACTCTCGAATATGCTTCACTCTTGCAACGCCATTCACTCCACACGTAGAGCCAATTTGATAAATAGAAGAGGACGAAACCCCTTCGACAATGACGGAAGACACTTTAATCACAGGCTTTTCATGGTAAAAAGCTGTTCTGACGAATCGTTCCGGCAGCATCAATGGAATAGGCTCATAATACACTTCAAATTCTTTCGCATCTAAGTTTTCTGCTTCATTGCCATAAAACAAACTAATGGTTCGTTGAACAGCTAACACCTTGACCTTCGGGCATAGCTCCTGTGTATCACCGATTTGAACAACACTTGAAATCCCGACAGAATTCACCTTCGTGAACTTCACTTGAGATGTGCGCTTTATCATTATCGAGGTGCCAGAGGAACAAACGGGCCAATGATAAGAGATTCTGGCGGTGTATCAAAAATGGAAGATAATTGTACATGATCTGTGTCCCCGATGATAAATAGGGAAGAGGACGAAACCCCAACTACTTTAATGCTTCCGGTCTCGATGTTGCGGTTGACGACTGTGAAATTCATCCGTTTTCCTCTCCTTTCGTTTCATTTGGAATATGGGCTAAGAAGTGCTCAATCGCCCGTTTGACATCATGCTTTACATATTCAGCAATTTGTTCTGAACGCTGCAGCGGGGTCATATCTTCCCGGTGCGGGAGCTGTCCTGCATAGTATTTGATTCTGCTGTCAATTTGCTTGCGAATGTCCTCAATGATGTGGTGTTTGTTGCTCTTATCAAGAGACCCTTCATATCGCTGCTCTAGCTCTTCAAGAAGTTCTGGCGCTTCTTCGTTTAAGAATGCGTCGACAAGCTGGCGTGTTTGATTGAAAAATTGATCAGCCATTTCTTGCTGCATCATTCCAATGCCCGGGGTTGTTGTTTGGCCCACTTCAAAGTTTTGAACACTGTTTGGATCAGATGGATTGAGGCCGATGTTCAGTGTGCCTTCAAGCCGCTCGATTTTCAGTTGATCAAATTGATAATCAATCCGTTCAATCGTCGTTGTCGGTTTATCTTTGATCATTTGCATTTCCTGCTGAAGTTCGTTAAGCCTTTTTTCAAGCATCATAATTTTTTGTGTTTGCTTTTGAATGATGCCATGCACCTGTGAAGCGTTGCTTTGATAATCATACATTGACATACACCTCCGGGGATTGCAGATGAACTTAAGTTGTTGGTGACTGAAGCGGTACAAAAGGTGTTGTGCTTGCGCCTTGGGATTCTTCAATTCCTTGTGTGCCTGCTGCGGCAGGTGCTGCTTCTACGTAGCTGCCCGTGTTATACAGATTAGAAAGAGCTTTAATTGAACCAGCGCTCCCAATTTGCAGCACAGAGGAGTTACTTACAGACTCTACACGCAAATAATTAATTTGTATCGCTTGATTAATATAGAAGTTCAACGGATTCTCACTCCTTACAAGTTACCAACAAGCGGTTGATCAATGACATCACTGTCGTACGTATTTGTCACACTTTTATAGTTGCTAATGCGCAATTGATCACCAGTGTTAAAACTGCCTGCGCCAGCAAACGTTTTAACCTGACTATTTGGAGAAATGGTGATGCAGTCTCCAACATGAACGACTCCGCTCGTTCCGACGGCATTTACTTTAAAGGCTCCAACAATAGCCGGCATAGCGGTGCACATCCTTTATAAAAATAAGGCACTTTGTTTTTGGGCGTTTCACCATAGCTTATGATGGGTCTTTTAATGTGTGATTGTCTTTTTGAAAGCTTTTGATGAGAGGAATTAGGTGTATGGTTTACCCTTTTTTAGAGCATTCATTCGAGGTGTATTTGATGCCTTTATTTAAGAGTGTATCAAGCTCTTGACTGCACCTGATGGTTTCTTCGGCATTCATCCCGAATTTTTTTGCTGTCTCAATTAAATGTAATCTTTTTTGTTCAATTTCATAATTGATCATAACGGACGCCAACTCTCACATTTTTTATATAATAGAAGGATATGGTTAGTATACCCTATTTTTCTATAAAAAAAGCTGTTTCGTCAATATGAGTAATAAAGTGACAAAATTCGAAAGCGTCCTTACTTGCCATATATCTCTTTTCTTATTTCAGCCTGTAAATAACGTCGTCTTTTGTTGATATACTGCCGGATGACCTCTCGTTCTGATTGTAGGATGTCTTTTCGATCTCTCGTATAAGGATCATCTCCAATTCGGTTCTCGATAGAGGCATGCCATTTCTCGATGATTGGACAAAGCCGGTCTTCTAAAAAATGTGTATCGAGTACATGCTGAAAAAGCGTGTAATAGGATCTCTTAAAAGAAGGGATATCTAGTAACCTAGCAGTTAAAGTATTAAAGCCGTTTACTGGAATATAATCAAATGCCATTTCTTCTCCATGAATGTCACGGCCCCATGTCGCATCATAATCCCAAGGAAGTACTTGAAATTTTCCTTGTTCATTCACATAAAGAGCGTAGTTATGGACAAAGCCATCAAAGTTTTGTGTGCACACTACACCAATGAGCCAGCGGAAATACTGTGTTACATCTAGGTATTGCTCAATTTTTTCTGCAAATATATCATCTTTCGCTGTGTTGAGAAAGTAAATAAATTCACTCAGCTGCTGATCGTGTTGAGAAGTCCCCGTTTTTTTCTCGTACCCGAGGAGGAGGTGTTTTTTGGGCTTTTTATCAAACGAACTCAAAAGGGAGAAGTTGGCATCGTCATCGACTGCATAATAAATGCCGCCTCCTGAAAGCTGCCTTTTCTGAAAAAAGTGCTCATCAACAGATTCTATTTTTAAATAAATGCCTTCTTTTCTTCCGTTTATAGTGAGAAACACATGAGACGCAGCCGGGCTTAGCACCCCTATCTGCTCGAAGAAATAAAAGGACAGTCTATTTCGGATAAACGAAGGGTCATTGTACTCTGCATTTAAATGAAAGATAGATTCGCCTTGTCTTTGCTTTGGCTTACGATATTCAATTTGATAGGACTTCTTTTTCAGCTTTCTAATGTGAGACCCGCGGTATGAAACATAAATGTGTGATTTGATCTGGCCGGTTTTCAAAATGGCCTCAACAGGTTCATCGTTCCATATGTCTTTTCTTAATTCAATCAGGTCCTTTGGATGAATCCAAACATCCATTTGCTTTAAAGGTTCTGTGGTCATGCGTTCATCAGCCTCCTATGCTCTTCTTTACGATATGAAAATGGAGGAATGTCCTGTACCCGCTTGTTAGGTATTCATGGAGTTTTAAAAGAAAGGGGCATCCGCCAAGAACACTTGTCTACCAAGTCTCGTAACATAAAGCAGAGAAGATAAACAGCTTGATCTGTTTGTTTTGTCAAAGTATAGACTGGGAGGGGAATCGTTCGTGAGCACATTTGATCATTCACATATTGAACATGCAGTGGATTCACTTCGAAGTGAAGGACGTGATCATCACTTAGATCGTGAACCAGAATCGAGACGATCGCACAAGTCAGCACGTTCTCGCCATTCAAAACGCCGTCATTGGTTCTTTGGTGGAGGCGGATGCCGTAAATCACACCGCAGTAAAAAAAGCTACAAGAGCTATCGTTCGAAAAAAAGTCGCTGTTCAAAGAAAAGCGTGAAAAGTGAGAAACCATGCAAAAGTAAAAAGTCGTGCAAAAGCAAGAAATCTTGCAGAAGTAAAAAGAGTGAACCGAAAAAATCATGTCGCAGCAAACACAGATCCCATCATAAGAAAAGCTGCCGCAAGTCACATCGCAGCCATCGATCTAAACGATCTCATCACCATAGAAGCTGCCATCGATCTAAACGTTCTCATCACCATAAACGCAGCCGCTCTTGCAAAAGATGTGGAAAGAAAAAGCATCATTCCCACAGCAGAGGAAATGTTGATCGCAAATGGGACCAAGGGAACATGTGGGAATATCGCCGCTACCGCTAAACATCAGATCATCTTTTTTGAAACCCTTTTTAAAAGAGAGTATGATAAAAAAGGGTTTTTTTTATTTCATAGAGAAATAAAATGAGACATCATCACTTAGCGAAATGAAGATTGTGAGGGGAAGACATGAAGTTTTTTACAGGTGAGATACATAGCAGAATGTTTATTGGGGTAGTCATTGATGATGAATGGGTCATGGACGTCAAAAAGGCAGAAGCCAAATTATTTGAGCTTGAGACACTGCCAAACTCTTTAGCTGAATGTATTCATATGGGGGACAAGTTTGTTGAGCATGTCAAACAGCTCCTTGACTGGGCTGAGAAAAAAGAAGAAGACCGCGGTTCTTATGTATATCCGCTTTCGGAAGTGAAACTCCATGCGCCGATTCCAAAGCCAGCTAAAAACATCATGTGTGTTGGAAAGAATTATCAAGATCATGTCATGGAGATGGGAAGTGCAGCGGATATCCCTAAAGATGTGATGATCTTTACAAAGGCACCTACTTCAGTCGTTGGACATGAAGCGGATATTCTCCTTCATGAAGATGTGACCAGTGAGCTGGACTATGAAGGGGAGCTTGCGATCGTGATGGGCAAATCAGGGAAGAATATTGCACCTGAAGAGGTCCGCGATTATCTATTCGGTTACACCATTTTAAATGACGTAACGGCAAGAGATTTGCAGAAAAAACACAAACAATTTTTCATAGGTAAAAGCTTAGATACAACTTGCCCGATAGGACCTTATATTGTGCATAAGTCAGTGGTCGAGGATCATGGTGCGCTCCATGTGGAAACAAAGGTAAACGGAGAGGTTCGCCAGTCTGCCAGTACAGAATTAATGATTTTCTCCATCGAGAATATTGTTTCTACTCTTTCAAAAGGGATGACACTAGAAGCTGGTGACATCATTGCAACGGGAACACCTTCTGGGGTTGGCAAAGGCTTTGAACCGCCTAAGTTCTTAGCTTCAGGGGATCGAATTGACATCACGATTGAGCCGATTGGAACGCTATCGAATCGCGTCAAATAAAGAGTGCGATGACACAGGATTGTCGCTTTGTGTTCGACTTATTTCGTGGTACGATGAGAAGGTAATTGTTCTGATAAAGGGGGAAATAACAGATGGGAACGCATTTACATATTACTGCATGGGTGCTAGGGATTATTTTATTCTTCGTTGCCTTTGCTCTAGCAGGTAAAAATGACAAAGGTGCTAAAATTGTGCACATGATTGTCAGACTATTGTACTTGATCATTATCGCAACAGGCGTAGAGCTGTATGTTCGCACAGGAATGAAAATTCCAGGTTTCGGTGGCGAGTATATCGGTAAAATGATTCTCGGTATCCTTGTGATCGGCTTCATGGAAATGGTTCTTGTACGCAAGAAAAAAGGAAAATCGGTGACTGGTGTATTGATTGGTTTTATCGTGTTCGCGATTGTGACCATTCTTCTCGGTTTACGTTTGCCGATCGGTTTCCATATCTTTTAACATAAAAAGGGCATTGCTTATACGAAGCAGTGTCCTTTTTATATGCCATCAAATTGCGAAACCGACCGGTAACCGTCAGAAGTGGTCCATTCAAAACGAATTTGACCTGCGGCGGAGTCATGGTGACATTGAAGGGCAAGTGATTGTGAATCTGTCGAAAACTGAAAGAAAGAAACTCGTTGAAAAGAATGAAAGGAGGAGAAAACACAATCGTAGACGGAAAAACCAAGCTGCTCTACCTGTGCAATGATTTCAAAAAAAACGTTTTCAGGAACGAACATCAGTAGGTCAAGCCATCCTTTCGCAAGTGATGCCGTATATTGAATCACTTCACCGCCTTGTACTTCTACTAGCTGCCCACTTTCATGAAGTATCATGGACCCGAGCAGTTCCCCTTTGGTCCACCTGCCATTTTCCTTCAAACAGATCATCGTGCTTTGAAGACTTTCTGGCAGCATGATGTCTCCTTCTTCATCTTCAATCAAGCAATGCCCGTTTTCAATCAGTAAATACCCGCTGCACCATCTTCGACTGCAGCGTTCAAGCTGCTTCATTCGTTTTTCCATTTGCAAAAGCTCCTTTCCTCTTTCTTTTCTTACCAAATCATGCTTGTCCTATACGCCCGAGAAAAAAAGGACAAATCAACTATCAAGGAGACGATGCATAAACTAAGAAAGGCTGAATGAGAACACTTGAGGAAAAACGGATGGGAGCTGATGATGATGTGTGGAATAACAGGCTGGGCAGACTTTAAAAAGCAGCTCATCCAACAGGATCATGTAATCAATCAAATGACAGATACATTATCTAAAAGAGGGCCAGACGATACAAATACGTGGAAAAGTGAGCACGTTCTATTTGGGCATAAAAGGTTAGCGGTTGTAGATGTAGAAGGCGGAAAACAGCCGATGACATATACACATCAAAACCATGCTTATACCGTTGTATACAATGGAGAGCTCTATAACACAGAAGATATAAGAAAAGAATTGTTAAAAAGGGGCCATCGCTTTCTTGGACATTCTGATACAGAGGTTCTTCTTCACGCCTACACAGAATGGAAGGAAGAGTGTGTGTCCCATTTTAATGGTATTTTTGCATTTGTGATCTGGGATAGTGAGCGTGAATTATTATTTGCAGGGAGAGACCGGCTCGGCGTCAAGCCATTTTTCTATACAGAACGTCATCATTCCTTTTTATTTGGTTCGGAAATCAAAGCGCTACTTGCTCACCCTGATATGAAAGCAAAAGTCGATCATGAAGGATTATCGGAGATCTTTGGTTTAGGACCGTCTAGAACACCAGGGCAAGGAGTGTTTAAAGGGGTAAAAGAGCTGAGACCTGCTCATGCTTTGACTTTTTCAAAAGACGGACTGCGTGTGTGGAGATACTGGAATGTCAAAAGCAAGACGCATACGGACTCACTTGATGACACCGCTCAGCACGTCAAGCATCTCTTTACAGATGCCGTCACAAGACAGCTCGTTTCTGATGTGCCTGTTTGTACATTTTTATCGGGTGGCGTCGATTCGAGTGCCATTACCGCCATTGCCGCTAAGCACTTTGAGAAAATAGGGAAAGCACCGCTTCATACGTATTCGGTTGACTACGAAGGAAATGATCAATTCTTTGAAGCAAGTCAATTCCAGCCGAATGCTGACGGTCCATGGATTGACCGCATGACCAAGGCGTTTCAAACGAATCATCACAGCTGCGTCATTGGACAAAAGGAGCTGGCTGCTTATTTGAAGGAAGCGGTTGAGGTCCGAGACTTACCGGGTATGGCAGATATTGATTCTTCTTTGCTTTGGTTCTGCCGAGAAATTAAAAAGGACTTTGTTGTCGGTTTGTCAGGTGAATGTGCGGATGAAATTTTTGGAGGTTATCCTTGGTTCCATGCGGCAAATGAAACGAATGGTTTTCCTTGGATGAGATCGACGGAAGCCAGAACGCAGCTCTTACAAGATTCGTGGCAAAAGAAGCTGTCACTAAGAGAATATGCACAAAGCAAATATGAAGAAACCGTGGCTGAAACGCCTCTTTTAGATGGAGAAACTGGAGTGGATAAAGCCCGAAGAGAACTTTTTTACTTAAATATGGTCTGGTTTATGACAACGCTGCTAGATCGAAAAGACCGAATGAGTATGGGGGCGAGTCTTGAGGTACGTGTGCCATTTGCAGACCATCGCCTTGTCGAATATGTGTGGAATATTCCTTGGGAAATGAAAATGCATGGAAATCGTGAAAAAGGGGTTTTACGAAAAGCATTAGAGGGAATTTTACCGAATGAAGTGCTTTATCGCAAGAAGAGTCCTTATCCGAAAACACATCATCCAGCCTATACTCAGGCTGTGAAAGAGATGTTAACAGATTGCCTTGCGCAAAAAGATTCTGTCCTTCACGAATTTCTAGATGCACATCAATTAAACCAGCTGATTGAAACGGAAGGAGCCTCCTTTCAAGTGCCTTGGTATGGCCAGCTCATGAAGGGCCCGCAGTTAATCGCTCATCTGGCGCAGATTCATCATTGGTTTGAAACGTATCGAATTGATATAGAAGCGTAATAAAGGGTCGGCTTTCTTACATTTGTTGAAGGGAAGCCGGCTTTTTTAATACATAACAAGAGACGAATAGAGCACATCAAAAGTTGATCTAATCTTTCTAATTTGTATAATTAACTTAAAGTGAATTAATTTGGAGGAAAAAGGATAATGAAAATCATTGTGATCGGAGCAGGACCAGGGGGACTTGCGGTAGCTATGATGCTTCAAAGCAAAGGACATGATGTTCAGGTATACGAAAAACAGCCCTTTGTTGGCGGACGTAACTCTAAGTTTCAACTCGGTGATTTCACGTTAGATACGGGTCCTACCTTTCTCAGCATGATTCATATTGCAGAGGAGCTGTTCACCTTTGCTGGTAAAAATCTTTATGACTATATTGATGTGATCGAATTAAAAGAAATGTATAGATTGATTTTTCAAGACGATCAGCTAGATATGATTCGAGATCGTGATGAAATGTATAGACGGTTAGAAGCCTTTGCACCTGGTGAGGGCGAAGGGTATTTACGATTTATGAACGATACAAAGCGCAAAATGGAGACTTTGCACATGTGATGACAAAGCTTGTAGAGCCAGGACTTTTAAAGAAATATAGCGAGAAAAAATTAAAAAAGAAAAAATTCTCATGCTCCACCTTTATGCTTTATTTAGGATTAGATACCATGTATGAGGAGCCGCATCACACCATCGTATTTTCCGATGATTATGCTCAATTTGTTAAAGGCATAACGAAAACGTATGATCTGCCAGATGATCCTTCTATTTATATTCAAAATGCAAGTGTCACAGATGACTCGCTTGCGCCAAAAGGAAAGTCAGCTCTTTATGTGCTGGCACCTGTTGCCAACAATCAAAGCGGTATTGACTGGGAAGCGCATCAAGATGAATTTAGAGAACTTGTGCTGGACACACTTGAACGGAAAACCGGTTTTAAGAATGTGAGACAGCATATAGAAGTCGAAGGGATGATCACACCGAAGCAATGGGAGGAAGACCTTTACGTATACGAAGGAGCTACATTTAACCTTGGCCACCAGCTGACGCAGATGATGGTCCTAAGGCCGCACAATGAATTTGATGAATTGGACCATTGCTGGCTCGTAGGAGGAGGGACGCACCCAGGAAGCGGGCTGCCGACCATTTTAGAATCAGCATGTATCACGACAAATGCGATTCATTCAAAAGAGAAACATACGCACAAAACATTGCCGCACCAAGAAAAGGGGAGCGCCTCATGAAAAAACATATATTGATTGCAGGTGGCGGGATTGGCGGGATGATCTCAGCACTTTATTTAAAAAAAGCTGGACATGATGTCACGCTTGTCGAAAAAAATGAGCGACTTGGCGGAAGACTTGCTTTTGTACGTGAGAAAGGATATAAAGTAGATGAAGGTCCGACCATTGTCCTACTTCCTGATATGTTAAAAGGTATTTTACATGAGGTTGGAATGGACGAAGCATCTCTTGATCTTTTGCAGCTTGATCCGCTGTATACGATTCAATATCAAGATGGAACCTTCTACACGAAGTACTCTGATGCATTTCGTCAGCTAGAGGAAATCAGACGTGTATTTCCAAAGGAAGATCAAGGATTTCTAAGGTTTATGGAAGAAATGACAGACCGTTTTCAAGAAGGGCAGCAAGCCTTTCTAGAGAAATCATTTCATGAAAAACGTACATTTTTTACAAAAGCAAACATGAAGATTTTAATGAAATTAAAGACGTATCGAACGGTTCAAAGTGCTCTGAAAAAGTATTTCTCAGACGAACGCCTGCGAGATGCATACGCACTGCAAACCCTCTATGTCGGAGGGAACCCGTATGAAGCATCTGCTATTTATTCGCTCGTTTCATATAGTGAGCACGCACATGGAATCTACTATTTAAAAGGCGGCTATGCGAGCTTAGTAGATATACTAGAGAGGCAGCTCATAAAAATGGGTGTGCATATAAGAAAAAATGAAGAAGTCACGGAGCTAGAGTTTGAGGGAAAGCGCGTGGCGCATTTGTGATCAACGGAGATTATCCAGCTGCGTTAAAACAGCTTGGTTTAGACGAACAAGATCGGCGTAAATACGTGCCGTCTTCTGGCTGTGTGATGGTGTATCTAGGGTTAAACAAGATGTACCATGATGCGCCTGTTCACCAATTTTTTATGGGCGAACACTTTGATCAGCATATGAAAGAGGTTTTTCAAACGAAGACGATCCCTCAAGATCCGTCGTTTTATACGTTTAATCCATCGATTATTGATCCATCTCTTGCCCCGGAAGGCTGTAGTGTTTTATATATGCTGATTCCCGTTCCCTCAGGAGATCATATCAACTGGGAAGAGGAGACGGATTTTGTAGAGAAAATGGTCGATCGTCTTGAGAAAAGAGGCTTTCCAAGATTGCGAGAGTCGATTGTCTGGAAAAAAATCAGAACACCAAATGATTCCTTGCGAGAAGGATTGTTTGAAGGCGGCAGCTTTGGACTTGCGCCTAACTTGTTTCAATCAGGTGTCTTCCGCCCGCAAGTGAAGGTAGCTGAGACGGGCAATCTTTATGCGGTAGGTGCTTCCATCCATCCTGGCGGCGGGGTGCCGATCGTGATGCAAAGTGCGAAGCTGATGGCTTCTGTGCTGTTAAAAGATTTGAATGACAGAAAGGAAGTGAAACTAAGTGGTTGATGTACAAACAGCATTGAAATTGTGTGAGGAGACCATTCAAACCCATTCCAAAACGTTTTACCGTGCCTTTTCCATGCTGCCTAAAAAGAAAAGACAGGCCGTCTGGGCTGTGTATTCCTTTTGCCGGAGAGCAGATGATATTGTAGATGAGTCCCCCTCACCAAAAGAGGAGCTTGCCTCCTTTCGAGAGACGTTTGATCGATTTTTACATGGTGAGGTAGATCGGAATGATCCGATGTGGGTGGCGCTAGAACATACATTTCAAGAGTTTCGTATGGATGAAGCCCCGTTCCGTGACTTGCTCCAAGGTCAAGAGATGGATTTAGAGCAGCACCGGTATGAAACGTTAGATGAACTGCTCATCTATTCCTACCATGTGGCTAGTACCGTTGGGCTTATGCTGCTTCCCATTATTGCACCGCGTAAAAAAGAACAGCTGAAAGAAGCAGCCATTTCATTAGGTATTGGCTTGCAGCTGACCAACATCCTTCGTGACATCGGCGAGGATAAGGCTGAAAGAGACCGCATTTATTTGCCAAAGCAAGTCATGGATCAATTCGGATATACAGAGCAAGAATTGCAAGAAGGCATTGTCAATCAAGCATTTCAGCACGTATGGGAGTACATTGCCTTTGAGGCAGAAGCATACTACGAGGAGTTTTTTGACCATCTTCATGAATTCCCGCTTTATTCACGTATATCAGTGAAAGCAGCTGCTCACTTTTATAAAGCCATTTTAGATAAAACAAGAGAAAATGAATACCGCGTGTTTACACAGCGATTATTTATTTCAAATCAGGAAAAAGCACTTATTTTAGAAGATATTACGTAAAAAAGGACTGCACCCGCAGTCCTTTTTATGTGGAAGAAAAGCGATACTCTGTCCATACCCTTGAACGCCACCGCCTATACATAAAGATGCCTCTTACCCATTCATCCACGATAAAAGAAATCCAAACCCCAATGAGACCCATCTCAAGCTGAATGCCTAACAAGTAGGCGATCGGAAGCCCAATGCCCCACATTGAAATCATCGCCATATACACTGGAAACTTCGCGTCACCAGCAGCCCGCAAGGAATTAATAATGACCATATTAAAAGAACGGCCAGGTTCCAAAATAATTGTCAATAGGAGGAGTGTGGCGGCAATTTGGATAATCTCGCTGTTGCTAGTAAAGAAAGCAAGCAAATGCGTCGATGATAAAGATAAAGCAGTGGAAGAAAGAAGGGAGATGCCAATGGCCCAGTATAAGCTTTTCATGCATCTGTGATAGGCAGCATCGAATTCTTTCGCCCCAATATGGCGCCCGATTAAAATTTGTGTCCCTTGGCTAATGGCTGCACCAAACAGCATAATGAACATCATTAAATTTTGAGTATAGACCTTTGCTGCTAATGCCTGCGTCCCCATAAACGTAATAAACAGTGTAATGATCATTTGAGAGCCGTTATAAGAAAGCTGCTCTCCAGCAGAAGGAATCCCGATTTTCAGAAGCTTTTTTAAATGTGTCCGCTGGATGTGAAACATCTTCTTCAGTGAAAAGCGTAATCCAATTCGGCGGCGTACAATGAGGATCATTGCCATTAATCCGATCAACCGAGCAAGTGAGGTAGAAAAAGCGACCCCCATCACACCTAATACGGGGAAGCCAAACGGACCGAAAATGACCAGATAGTTACCGGCAACATTTAGCAAGTTCATTCCGATGGTGACATACATCGTATCTCTTGTATATCCGTAGCTTTTTAAAATAGCACTATACGTCATAATGAGCGCTTGAATAAAAGAAAGCAGTCCGACAATTTGTAAAAATACCGCCGCATCCGGCATGAGCTCACTTGATAGGCCCATCAGATGTAAAATGGGAACAGCTAATACAAACATGAGAAGACTAATGACAAAGCTAATCAAGAAGTTGGTTCCTAGTGAGACATAGGCGACTTGAGTCGCTTCCTGTCTGCGGCTTGCTCCTAAAAGCTGCGCAATCACAATCGTCGTTCCAGTTGTAATGAAACTGAACATGACAATCAATAAATTCAGGAGCTGGTTGCTTACACCAACTGCGGCAACACTATTATCGGAATATTGGCTGAGCATGAGGGTATCCGCGCTTCCCATGAGCATATATAAAGAGATTTCAATAAAAATAGGCCAAGTTAATGCAAATAATGAAGGATGGGTTTTCTTCCCCCTAGCTTGAATCTTTTGAATTGGCAGTGATTGAGGTTTCATCAATCAACCTCCTTTCGTATAAATCCGATTTATAGTGTACCTTGCATCGACTATAATAAGAAGAGATGAAACCGAAACTTATTGGAGAAATCCGACTTCATAAGGGGATGAATATGAATCGATTTATTACATTTACTGTACCGCCGTTCCCGGTTTATATTGCTTCAGGCAAAGGTGTATTTCATCAAGGAGAAAGACATATCTCTAGAACCTTCACTGTGTTTGATCTTCTTTATGTCACAAAGGGGGAACTATGGATCACAGAAGACAGAGAGGCTCATCACGTAAAAGAAGGAGAATATATCATTCTCTCACCTGGCTTGTCTCATGGGGGACACCTGCCATGCGAAGAAGAAACTCACTATGAGTGGCTGCATTTTTCAATTGATCCATTTGAGTTGACGAATCGGCTGAGAGAACACTGGTTTGATATGAAACAAAATCAAGCCACCTTTGAAAAGCCGGCAACATATGAATTTAGCCTGCCTCGTATAGGAAAAGTGAAAGGAAGAAATGTGTTCGAAAAACATCTTTCAGCAATGCGGGCACTAAATGATGACGCGTCTGAACTGCCGCTGAAAAAACAGCTTCAGTTTGAGGAAATGCTCATTCATTTACAAAAAGAAGCATTTCATATTCCAAGTGCAAAGGAGAATGTCGCCTCAGAAGTGGTTCATTATCTTGAGCGTCACTTTATGAAGAAACTGCAAATGGAGGAGCTTGCAGAGAAGCTGCATTATCATCCTGATTACATGACAAGGTGCATGCAGACTGTATATGGACTGACGCCAAACCAATACATCAATCGTCTCAAGGTCGAAAAAGCCAAAAGCATGCTTGCCTCAACGAATGATAAAATCGCAGCTATTGCTGATCACGTAGGCATTGACGACCCTACTTATTTTTCTAAACTGTTTCGGCAAAACGAAGGCATGACGCCTATCGAGTACCGTCATCTAGCAAAAAGAACGACAAAGTAAAGGAACGTGAACAGATGAAAAGGGAAAAGGAAGAGCATGTGAGCATACAAGCATTAAACGAAGCCGATTTAGAGATGGTATGGCATTTAAAATTCAAAGCACCAGATCAGTCCTATCGAAAGTGGAATGCCCCATATTTTTATGAACACGAAATCCCGCTTGCTGCATTTAAAAAACGATACTTACAGGACACATCCATTCCGCCAAAGCTATATGGCATTGAAATAGACGGCGAAATCAAAGGCACCGTGTCATATTATTGGGAGAATGAACGTACACGGTGGCTTGAATGCGGCATTCTCATTTATGACTCGCGCTTTTGGAGCGGTGGCGTTGGGACAAAGGCGTTAAGTCTATGGACTGATGAGTTATTTGCCCATATTGATATCCCTCGAATTGGTCTTACCACATGGTCGGGAAATGCACGGATGATGCGGTGCGCAGAGAAATGCGGATTTGTCCTTGAGGGGAGACTGAGAAAGGTTCGTTACTATCAAGGAGAATATTATGATTCGATGCGCTATGGGATGCTGAGAGAGGAATGGAAAAGCCTCCCGCGACATGCTACTTAACAATGATGAATCATTTTAGGACAAAAGGATCGAATGTTTGAATAAACTGAAGAAGAAGGGGGGCTAAAAAGCATAATAGAGAACATGTAATTTACATAAGGAGGAGTTTGAACGTGAGAATTACGGGGTTATTCGTTTCACTTGCTGTTGCCATTTATTTATGATTTGATGCGCCAAAGCATGATAAAGACAAATGGCTGTGGGCCATTTTAGGTGTCCTATTTAGTACCATCGTTCTCGGTATTTATTTGATCAAGACAGAGAGGAAGGGACTTGGCTGGACAATTCTCATTTTAACGATCTTGTTTTATCTCATGCTGCTCATCTCTGTTTTGATCGGTATCATTCTTTTTTATCAGGTGAGTCCTTCATGAAGAAGGGCTTTTTTCTTTTACCTTTTGCGCAGGCACACCTGCAATAACAATCTTCTCCTCGTGAAAAGAACGGTTTACCACAGCATTTGCTCCGATTGAAATATGATTTGCAATATAGATGTCCCCAAACAGCTTAGCACCAGGGCCAATCCATACATGATCCCCAATGGTTGGCACATCCTTTTCATGATGGTTCTGACCAATATTCACCCCTTGATGAATATCACAAAATGCCCCAATTTTTGCATGCTTGTTCACAATTAAGAGACCCGTATGATTGATTCTAAGGCCAGGGCCGAAGACACCAATCGGAATATCAAAGCCAAGCTGCATGCCTTTCTTTTTATGTAAATAGCGATAAAACCATTTGCGAAGTGTAGCGCCGCTATTAGAATAGTATTCATATTTTCGTAAAATCCTTTGATATTTCCATATATCATCCCCAAACCACTTAGGTCTTTTGCGCTTAATGGCTAATGCTTTCTTATCCTGTGCCAAGTAGTGGTGAAGATCGTGCTTCGTTAAAATCATCAGATCCCTCTCCATTCCCTTTTGTTTCAGAGAAATTATACCATTATAACCATTTATATCAATATAGAAAGGCGTTTATTTCTTTCTTTTTCTACATCACTTTCATCTAGTTTCCTGTATAAAATAAGAGCTTCGTCATGAGTAGAACAAAAGAACCAGGAAGAATGATTTGTAATTTTTTTCTACATCATTCCGTCTCATCCGTTTGATCTCCTTATGGCAGTAGAGGTTTGTAAAAATTACACGAAAATACTCGCTAAAAAGAGAATATAGCATTCATATGCTTTTCGAATCATCTTTTTGAATACAATTGACTTTCATATCTCACATCCTCTAGGCTAGTAAATGAAAATGATAATCTTTATCAATTGGAGGAGTGTTTTATTATGTCCATCAAAACCGTTTCTAAAAATCAGCAATTTTTAGAGCAGCAAAGTCAAAGAGAATCTAATGCAAGGTCTTACCCGAGACGGTTCCCATTAGCCATGCAAAAAGCCGAGGGTATGATCGTGACAGATGCGGATGGCAGAGAGTTTTATGACTGCCTGGCAGGCGCAGGAACACTTGCACTTGGTCACAATCATCCAGTTGTTATAGAAGCTATTGAACGTATGCTTCATGAAAAAAGACCGTTGCATACGCTGGACATAACCTCAGAAATTAAAGAAGAATTTGTGAATGAAATTTTTTCTCACTTGCCAGAAGAGTTTGCAAAAAGAGCCAAAATTCAATTTTGTGGGCCAACTGGTGGTGACGCCATAGAAGCAGCTATTAAATTAGTCAAGACAGCGACAGGTAATCGTTCTATTCTTTCATTCCACGGTGCGTATCACGGTGCGACACATGGCACGATGTCATTAAGCGGGAATTTATCTCCAAAGGAAAGAGTGCAAGGGTTAATACCTGATGTTCATTTTATGCCTTACCCATATGAATATCGCTGCCCATTTGGAATTGGAGGGAAGGATTCGCACCGCATTTCAAGTTCGTATATTGAGCGCGTATTAAATGATCCTGAAAGTGGTATTCTTCCGCCAGCAGGTATGATCTTTGAAGCAGTGCAGGGCGAGGGAGGCTCCATTCCAGCATCTATTGAATGGATGAAGGAAATGAGAAGAATCACAAAAGAAAAAGGGATTCCGCTCATTATTGATGAGGTTCAATCAGGCATCGGCCGAACAGGTAAGATGTTTGCCTTTGAACATGCAGGAATTGTACCTGACGTCATTGTACTGTCAAAAGCCATTGGTGGAAGCCTGCCGCTTTCAGTTGTGATTTATGATAAAGATTTAGATCAATGGAATCCAGGTGCACACATCGGGACATTTAGAGGGAATCAAATGGCGATGGCTGCAGGAACCGCTACGCTTAAATTTATAAAAGAAACCAACCTGCTTGATCATGTAGAACAGTTAGGAAATCGTATGCAGGCTCACCTTAAAGACATCCAAAAACAAGTACCTGCTCTCGGTGATGTTCGAGGAAGAGGTTTAATGATTGGCGTTGAAGTAGTCAATCCAAATGAGAAACAGGATGTGGACGGAAGCTATCCAGCGAATCCAGAGCTGGCCAGTCTTATTCAAAAGAATTGCTTCGATAAAGGCTTAATTGTGGAGACAGGAGGCCGTTTCG
This sequence comes from Bacillus sp. FSL R5-0431, assembly GCF_038002985.1. Lineage (NCBI taxonomy): Bacteria > Bacillati > Bacillota > Bacilli > Caryophanales > Bacillaceae > Bacillus > Bacillus sp. FSL R5-0431. Next base: position 1,068,675 of record NZ_JBBOOG010000001.1, read on the forward strand.
GAAGTGTGATTCGTTTCCTGCCGCCACTCATTATGACAGAAGAACAGCTTGAAAAAGTCATCGCTATTTTTAAAGAGGCCGTGTACGATGCAATCAACTAAAGCTTCTGTAGATTCATTATTTATGAATCAAAGCCAGCTTGGAAGAGAGTCCTTCCAAGCGGCTCTTCATACATCTATCGACAGCTTACTGGAGCAGTGGCAAAAAGACACAGGACCATACAGCGGAATATTGCCTGGGAAATTAGCGGCTAGTGTCGAATCGTTATTCCGATTTCAACCGTCTGGAGAATCAATTGAATCTGTCTTTCAAGATATAAAAGAACATCTTTTGCCGCATTTGATTGATGTATCGCATCCTAAATGCTTGGCACATCTGCATTGTCCTCCGCTCATTCCTGCACTTGCCGCAGAGGTGATAGTGAGTTCCTTTAACCAATCAATGGATTCCTTTGATCAAAGCGGTATTGCTTCTTTGGTTGAGGAGGAAATCCTCAAGTGGCTATGTGCAAAGTTTTCTTATGGCGGCTTAGCAAATGGGACATTTACAAGCGGTGGAACCCAATCTAACTATATGGGGCTGCTTCTGGCGAGAGATGCCTTTTGTGAAAACACATGGCAGTGGAATGTTCAGCAGAAAGGCTTACCAAGTGAAGCTCACCGCATGAGAATTCTTTGCTCTAAAAATGCTCATTTTACGGTGAAAAAATCTGCATCCCAGCTCGGTTTAGGGGAGCAGGCTGTTGTACTGGTCGAGACGGATGAGCATCACCGAATGGACCTCAATGATTTGAAGAAGAAGATGGTTGAATTAAAGGATCAGAACCTGCTTCCTTTTGCGGTAGTAGCGACTTGCGGGACAACTGATTTTGGAAGTATTGACCCGGTTCGAGATGTGTATGACATCGTCAAACCAGACGGTCTGTGGATTCACGCAGATGCTGCCTACGGCGGAGCACTTGTATTAAGCAAAACCTACCGAAGTAAATTAGCCGGTATGGAGCTTGCTGATTCAATCACGATCGACTTTCATAAGCAATTTTATCAGCCGATTTCCTGCGGGGCATTTTTGCTGAAGGATAAAAGACATTTTGGTTTGATCGATTATCATGCAGATTATCTTAATCCAAAGGAAGATGAACTAGATGGTATTCTACATCTCGTCAATAAATCTATCCAAACGACGCGCCGGTTTGATGCTCTGAAGTTACTTCTCTCTCTTCGTCTAATTGGAGAAGAAGGATTTGGTGACATCATTGACCATACCATTCATTTTGCGAAGGATGTGGCCGCGCTTATTGAGAGAAATGATCACCTTGAAGTAATCAATCCTGAGCCAGAAATCAATGCGATTGTGTTCCGATTTAAGGATGAGCACCGAACAGATGACATCAATAAAATCATTCATCGGACATTGTTCAAAACGGGAACTGCTGTCATTGCGAAAACAGTGGTTGATGGCCGAACATGCTTAAAATTCACTTTGTTAAATCCGAGAACGACAATCACACATATTGAGGAAATCCTTTCTAACATCGTTGATATCGGGATCGCTCATATTCAATCCGGGAGGGTACTACGTTGAGTCAATATAAACAAATGGCTGAAAATGCAACTATGCAAAGCTTTTTAAACTGTTTTTTACGTGAAACAGGAATCGATCGATCTGCAAAAAAAGAGACGAGAGCAGATGGCTCGCTTGTATTCATCGCAAAACTAGCAAAGCAAGATCTAGAGCTTGTGATTCCGATCCGATATGTTTCATCTGTTGGCCGCCATCTCTTTGATTTTCCGATTCGCTTCCGTCCGCAAGGCAGTGAACAAGAGGGCGCAATCGCCGATTACACGACACTTGTTGCTCTATGTTCAAAGGAGCTTCTCATTGAATATGGCCGCACAGATGCAGAGGATGAATTCATGCTTCGCATCATTTTAAGCTGCCGAAATATTGAACGATTCTTAAAGGAGCGAGAAAGTGATCGAGCAGCTCTTTCCGAGGCCGATTTTGAGTATATCGAGGCTGAGCAGTCACTTCTTCTTGGACATTTAACGCATCCCACTCCAAAAAGCAGACAAGGGATGACGGAGGAGGAAGAATCGGTCTATTCTCCTGAGCTGAAAGGGGCTTTCCAGCTTCATTACTTTAAAGCGCACCATTCGATTGTGCTTCAGGATTCGTCTATTGCACAGTCTGCGGCAAGCCTCATGTTAGAAGAGCTCTTGCGCCAGGTACCAGAAGAAACAGAGAGACTGAATACGTTAACAGAAAACGGAGAATATGTGCTCATTCCGATTCACCCGCTGCAAGTCAAAGTGGTCATGGAGAAAGCGTTCGTCCAGCGTTATATAGAGGAAGGGAAACTGACTTATTTAGGACCGCTGGGGTCTGAATACACAGCGACCTCATCCTTTAGAACTGTCTATCAAAAAGATTCTGCTTACATGCTCAAATTCTCTGTTCCTGTGAAAATTACAAACTCCTTACGTGTCAATAAACAAAAGGAACTGGATCGCGGAGTTGAGATGTCTCGCATTTTAAAAACAGAATTAGGCATTTCTTTATACGATAAATTCTCTGGATTCCGGGTCATTGAAGATCCTGCCTATTTATCCATTCAAGGAGAAGAGGCGGAATCTGGCTTTGAAGTAGTCATTCGTCAAAATCCATTTTTGCATCGTGAAAAAGGGGCAAGCTTAATTGCTGGATTATGTCAGGATCATGCGTATGGTGGAAAATCGCGATTAGCAGGGATCATTCATGACCTTGCAGACGCAGAAGGCCGATCAACAGATGCTGTGAGCCAAGATTGGTTTAAGCAATATTTAACCATTTCGTTAGAACCGATGCTCTGGCTGTTTGAAACATATGGTCTTGCACTGGAAGCCCATCAGCAAAATGCTGTTGTGCAAATGAAGGCTGGTTACCCGGACACCTTCTATTATCGTGACAACCAAGGCTACTATTATAGTGAATCGAAAAAGGATAAACTCGCAAACCTTGTCCAAAACTTGAGCGTGAGAAGTGAAACCATTTGTGCAGATGATGTAGCCGTTGAGAGACTGCGTTATTATTTCTTCTTTAATCATTTATTTGGTCTCATTAACGGCTTTGGCACAGAAGGACTGGCAAAGGAAGAAGACTTGCTGGCACTCGTGAGAGACACATTGCTCGCTCATGAGGAAACATACGGGGCATCTGAACTGACAAACAGCCTTCTCCGCTCAAAGGAACTGCCTTCAAAAGCGAATTTGCTGACACGGTTTGAAGATATGGATGAGCTGACAGGATCTCTGGAAACACAGTCTCGTTACACAGCTGTCTTGAATCCGCTCTTTTTACATAAGGAGGCGCTGATTGGATGAGGCATCGTATTAGGTTTATTCGCGCTGAATATGAAAGGGATGTCCGTCTTGTCCACAAGTGGATGCAAGAAGAGTATGTTCACCCATTTTGGCATTTGAATATTCCGTTTCCTGCTTTTGAAAAGCATTTTTATCAGGCGATTCATGATCCACATCAAACCCTTTATTTAGGAACAATTGATGGGACGCCAATGAGTTATTTTGAGGCATACAACGTCAAAGGTGACATTATTGAATCCTACTATCAGCCTTCTCCGCATGATCAAGGAATCCATCTATTAATAGGGGAGCCAGATTATGTGGGAAAAGGATTTGCGGCCCCGCTGCTTCAGGCAATGACAGCCTTTCAATTTGAGCAGAACAAACGAACAGAAAAAATCGTCGCTGAGCCGGATATTCGCAATGAAAAAATGATCCATGTATTTGAAAAATGCGGATTTGAACGTGTAAAACCAGTCAATTTACCCGATAAAACAGGTCTTTTGATGTTTTGTGATCGAGAACGATTCGAAAGGAAGTATAACCATGACGCGGTTCAACAAGCAAAATAATGTAGTGGATGTAATTGGAATCGGCATTGGTCCGTTTAACCTGGGACTTGCCGCATTATCTGAAGAGGTAAATGAAATCGACGCTTTGTTTTTTGAAAGAAGTGAAGCCTTTCATTGGCACCCAGGTATGCTCATTGAAGGGACGACACTGCAAGTCCCCTTTTTAGCGGACCTTGTCAGCATGGCAGATGTGAAAAGCAAATATAGCTTTCTTAACTATTTGCAGGAGCAAAACCGTTTGTATTCATTTTACTTTCTAGAGGATTTTCATATCCCGCGCAAGGAATATAGTCATTATTGCCGCTGGGTCGCAGATCAGTTAGACTCTTGCCGATTTGGCATGAACGTCGAATCTGTCTCATTGATTGAGAAAGCAGGAGAAAAGCGATATGAAGTGCATGTTCGTCATGTGAAAGACCAAACGGTAGAGGTGTTTGAAAGTAAGCATCTCGTCTTAGGAATTGGTACACAGCCGGCGATACCAGCATCGCTCCAGCCAGCTTTAGGAGAGAAAGTTTTTCACTCTGCTGACTATTTAAAACGAAAGAAAGAAGGCTGTTTCAAAGGGAAATCTGTGACAGTTATCGGCTCTGGCCAAAGTGCGGCAGAAGTGTTTTATGATATTTTATCAGATGATGAGGCAAAGGATATTCACTGGTTCACACGCTCTAAAGGATTTTTTCCAATGGAATATTCAAACCTTGGTCTTGAATATTTCTCTCCAGATTATATTGATTTCTTTTATGAGCTTCCGCAAACAAAAAAGGATGCTTTGTTAAAGCAGCAAGACTTGCTGTATAAAGGCATCAGCTCTGCAATGATCCGTGATATTTACCATTTGCTTTATGAACGTTCTGCCTGCGGAGAGCAGTTGAACACAGTGCTTCAAGCGATGACAGAGGTCAACTTGATTGAGGAAACAGCGGACGGCTTGTCCCTTTCATGCATGCAATGGGTCAAAGAGGACACCTTTACCCATGAGACCGATATTGTTGTGCTGGCGACTGGCTATCAATCGGTACTGCCGCCGTTTATCAACCCAATTTCTCATCACATTCAATGGGACGATCAAGGACGGTTCCAGGTCGAACGTGAATATCGCTTGAAAACTAATACAATGGGTGAAAATGATATTTTTGTGCAAAATGCTGAGCTTCATACACATGGGGTCGGAGCTCCGGATTTAGGGCTTGGCGCTTACCGAAACAGTGTGATTATCAATGAACTTGCTCGTCAAACCGTGTATCCACTTTATCAAAAGCACGTCTTCCAGACATTTGGTACACACAAGAACGTCAACACATTTGAAGAAATCAAAGGTTAAGGAGGATGAAGCGATGAGTGTACAAGATGAATTGAAAAAAGCGGTGAATCCTGCTGCTTGGAAAAAGGCAAACCAGCGAATGGTGGCAAAAATGCTGTCTGAATACATGTATGAGGACATGCTTCATCCCGTGCAGCTAGATCGTAAGGATGGCATCGCTCAGTATGAATTAATCATTCACGAACATAAGAAATATCGCTATCTCGCAAAACCTCGTTTGTTTGATAGTTTTGATACAATCGCTGAATCAATCGAGTGTTATCAAGACGGAAAATGGTCAAAGGATGTCAGTGCGATTGTGTTTTTACTAGACATTCAGCCGCTCATTCCAATGTCTTCTGATACAACAGGCCATCTTATCAAAGAGCTTCATCATACCCTGTTAGCAGATGTACATTTGCTGTCGAAAAAAGCACTTCGTGCGGATGAACTGACAGATACAGATTACGCGTGGATTGAAGGAGAAATGACAGGCCATCCTTGGATTGTGTACAACAAAGGACGCATTGGGTTCAGTTACGATGACTACCTAGCCTATGCACCTGAAAGGCAAGAAAGTGTGCAGCTGTCTTGGATTGCTGTTCACCGGGACCTTGCGACATTCCATGCGGTCGATCATGAAAATTATGAGCAGGTGATCGCCAAAGAATTAGATGAAGTCACGATCCGTCAATTTCACCGCGTGTTAAAGGATGAAGGATTGAATGCAGCTGATTATTATTTGATGCCTGTTCATAAGTGGCAGTGGACGCATATGATTATTCAGCATTTCCCGGAAGATTTGGCCTTGCGCCGGATTGTGTATGTAGGAGAGGGACTGGATCAATATATCCCGCAGCAGTCCATCAGAACCTTTACAAACATCTCAAATAAAGGCAAGCATCATATTAAACTGCCAATGAGTATTTTAAATACACTCGTGTACCGGGGACTTCCGTCAGAACGGACAGTCATTGCCCCTCGTATTACAGCGCATATTAAAGGGATTGCGGATCAAGACTCATTTTTATCGGATGTCTGCCGCGTGATTTTACCTGGTGAGAACGCAAGTATCAATGTCGATCATCCTTACTTCAGCAAACTGCCTGGTGCGCCGTATCAATATCTTGAGATGCTCGGTGTGATTTTTAGAGAAAGCATTTACACGTATTTAGATGAAGGAGAGAGCCCTGTTACACTTGCAGCACTCACTTATGAGGATCATGAAGGTGAGCCATATGTGAAACAGCTGATTGAAAAATCTGGTCTCTCAGCAAAGGAATGGATGGAGAAATTTTTCCATGTGGTAATGCCGCCGCTGCTGCACTTTATGTATCAATATGGCACCGTCTTTTCACCACACGGGCAAAATACGATTCTTGTGTTAAAAGATCATCAGCCGCATCGTTTGGCGATCAAAGATTTCGTTGATGATGTGAATATTAGTGATCAGCCGCTGCCTGAATTGGCTTCACTAGGAGAAGATTTAAAAGAAGTGCTGCGGAGTGAACCGCCGGAAGGGTTAGTGCAGTTTATCTTTACAGGGCTGTTTATTTGTAACCTGCGTTACGTTTCAAACGTGTTAGACAATCATCAGCTGTTAGATGAAACGACACTTTGGCGCTTGCTTGCAGAAGAAATTCAGCATTATCAAAAACAATTCCCGCAGCTGAAGGACCGTTTTGAACTATTTGATTTATTCCAGCCGAAGCTGACAAAGCTGTGCTTAAATCGTAATCGAATGATTGATTATGGGTACGGAGATGGAGATGACCGCCCGCATGCGTCAGAGCATGGGAAGGTCAAAAATGCACTCGCTCATGTTCTTTCGTCCGCCTGTGAGAAGTAATAGAAAAGCTGTAGACATCAACTGTCTACAGCTTTTTATTTTTTTACGAAAATGCTTGAGAGGCAAGGAAATAAAGAAGTGCGGGATCATTCTGCTTTTCTTTTCCGCGAATCATCATAAAATGCGCTTTGTTTGTTTTCGTAAAACCTGCTTCAACAAGTGTTGCGTGCAGGCGCTCAGCTGTTTCCTCCTGCATATCTAAACGAATCGCACCCGAATAAGACGAGATGAGCGAATGGATGAGCGAAAGAGCTGTAAGTTCATCATTTGCTGTAAGCGGTCCAATCATTAAATTGGCAGGCGTTTCAACGCCAAATGCAAAGCCAGTTGTTTCGTGATGTTCATTCTTTGCAATGATACGCCGTGCTGCCCGGTTCATCCGGTTTTTTAAAAAGCTTGATCGATTTGTACCTGCGCCTTTTTCATCAAGTGCTTCAATGGACGGAAGGTGCGTTTCATCGGCAGGAGACAGGTGAATGTCATCTGACACACGAAGAGCCTCTGGGTTCGGTTTTTGCGCTTTGTAAGTATGAATGTAACCAGCCGTGTGAAACCCGATTTTTTCGTAAACAGGCCGCCCTTGGACAGTAGCGGTTAAAACGACAGGAATGCTTTGATCGCATTGATCTAGCAGGGTATCAATCATTTTCCTTGCAAGACCTAAGCCGCGATGTGTCTCAGATACAATGACGGCACCAATTGACGCCACTTGATCATATTGGAAAAGTCCTGCACATGAGATGACTTGTCCGTCCGTTGTTGAAAAACCTGTGAAATATCCATTTGTTAAAAGAGATGTGAGTTCTTCCGCATTGTAATCAGGCCATTCTACTTCTTGGGACAATGCGATGAGATCTGGTATGTCATCAATTGTTAATGCTCGTTGAACAACGTTTGTCATGACACGCAACTCCTTCTTAGCTGAATTCATCTATATGTATCGTACCATAAGAAGCATAGTGTAAAAATTGGTGTTTACGATCAAAAAAGAACCTCCTACCCGGAGGTCCTGCATTAATGAACATTAAAATATCGAGCTTCAGGATGAGAAACAACGATCGCTGAAACAGATGCTTCAGGTTCCATCATGAACCCTTCTGTCAAGTGGATGCCAATTTTTTCAGGCTGAAGCAGCTTGAACAGCTTTTCTTGGTCTTCAAGATTTGGACAAGCGGGATAACCAAAGGAATAGCGCTGCCCTTGATATTTCGCTTGGAATCGTTTTTCCATTGTGAAATCGACTGGGTCGGGGAAGCCCCATTTGTCACGAATCACTTGGTGGGTTCTTTCGGCTAATCCCTCTGCAAGCTCAAGCGCCAGAGCTTGGACCGCATGCATTTTTAAATAATCTCCTTCTTGCTTAAATTGCTGCGCGACTTCACGTATACGCGCACCAGCTGTGACGGCAAATAAGGCAATATAATCTTTTTCGTTTTCGCCGCTTTTCCGCACATAATCAGAAATGGACCGGTACGGGAGCTTCTCCTGCCTTGGAAATTGGAACGTTTCAATGATGCTGTCAGGCGCTGCGGGATCATAAATATGCAGATCATTTCCGTTTGAACTGGCAGGGTAAAATTGATATACAAATGCAGGGGCAAACCAGTTTTTCTCTCTGCCTTCGTTTAGAAGGTCTGTGACAAGCTGCTTTAATTCCAATGCTTTTGGATGCTGGTTAGCTAATAATGTTTTGACCTTTCCTTTTAATCCGAGGTGGTGACCAATGAGCATTTGTTCATTCACATAAGGCATAATGTGATGCAAATCGATGTCCCGCACATAATGACGTGCCGTAGTCTCTGGCGTAAAAATAGGTGCCTGCGGGAGTGCCGCACGTTTTTCTAGTAATTCAATGACAGCTTGTGGCTGCTTTGCTTCTTTCTCTTTAAAAGGTGCCGCTGGCTCTTCTCCGGACTTTGTTTGAAACTGAAGAGGATTCGCTTTTAACTCATTGGCTAAAGATAAGCCGTCCATGGCATCTTTTGCATAAAGAACCGGTCCGTCATAATGAGGCGAAATCTTCATTTTCTTAAATTTCCGAGAAAGTGCAGCGCCGCCGACCAAAATGGGCACGGAAATATTCGCTTTTTGTAAATCCTGAGCGGTGAGTACCATTTGCTGAGCTGATTTCACAAGTAATCCTGATAATCCAATCATATCTGGTTTTTCCTTTTGCACAGCTTCGATCAATGTTTGAGGTGTCACCTTGATGCCGAGATCGACCACTTGAAAGCCATTATTGCTCAAAATGATGTCGACAAGGTTTTTCCCGATATCATGAACATCTCCTTTTACAGTTGCAAGTAGAATCTTACCTTTCCCGCTTGCATGCTGCTTTTCCATATATTGCTCGAGATACGATACAGATGCCTTCATCACCTCTGCCGATTGAAGCACTTCCGCCACAATCAGTTCGTTTTGATTAAAAAGACGTCCAACCTCAGCCATTCCCTGCATTAACGGACCATTGATGATATGAAGTGGTGATTCAAATTGCTCTAGAGCAAGAGATAAATCATCGATAAGTCCTTCTTTTGTTCCTTCGACGACGTAGAGTGCCAGTCTTTCATCAAGTGATAAGGAGACCTTTGGTTTTTTCTCCGTTTTCTTTTTGCCTCGGTAAAATTGGGTGAATTCAGCAAGGGTTTGATCATTTGTTTCATAGAGCAGCGTTTCAGCCAGCTTGATTTCTTCCTTTGGAATAGAAGCGAAACGTTCAAGCTTTTCTGTATTCACAATGGCGTAGTCAAGTCCTGCTTGGACGCAGTGATACAAGTAGACGGCATTCAAGATTTCTCTGCCAAGAGGCGGGAGTCCGAAAGACACGTTGCTGATGCCTAAAATCGTCAGGCACTCAGGCAGACTTTCCTTGATCATTTTGATGCCTTTGATCGTTTCTTCGGCAGCGCCAATATACTGCTCATCTCCAGTGCCTACTGGAAAGACAAGTGGATCAAAAATGATGTCACTTGCGGGAATTCCATATTTCTTCGTTAATAGATCATGAGAGCGTACGGCAATCTCGAGCTTTCGTTCTGCTGTTACGGCCATCCCTGTTTCATCGATCGTGCCGACAACAAGTGCACCGCCGTACAGCTTCACAAGAGGGAGAATTTCTTCAAACCGTTCTTCGCCATCCTCAAGGTTAATGGAATTGATGATGGCTTTCCCTTGGGAATACGTGAGCGCCTTTTCAATCACGTGTTTATCTGTTGAATCAATGACAAAAGGGGCTTTGACTTTTTTCATGGCCTCTTGTAAAAAGCCTTCCATGTCAGCTGCCTCGTCACGGTCTGGATCAGCGAGACACACATCAATCACGTGAGCGCCGTTTTTTACCTGTGCGCGAGCAATTTCTGACGCTTCTTCAAATTTTTGTTCCGCAATGAGTCGTTTGAACTTGCGTGAACCAATAACATTGGTCCGTTCTCCTACAAAAAGAGGACGCATTGATTCCTCATACATAAGGGGCTCAATTCCTGATACGGTATGCTGAGACGATTCATGCGTGATGTGACGCGGCTGAATCGTGCGTACTTCATCTGACAAAGCTTGAATATGTGCAGGTGTTGTTCCGCAGCAGCCGCCAACAATATTTAACCAGCCTTCCTTCGCAAAAGCGGCGATTTTTTTAGCAAGAGAAACAGGGGATTCGTGATATTGACCTTCTTCATCTGGAAGACCAGCATTTGGATAGCAGCTAACCGCTGACTTGGCGATGGAGGAGAGCGTGCGGATATGGTCTGTCATAAATTCAGGACCAGTCGCACAGTTAAGGCCAACACTAATTGGTTTCATATGCTCAAGAGAGATATAAAAGGCTTCAATATCCTGACCAGCAAGGGTGGTGCCCATTGGTTCAATTGTACCTGATACCATGAGTGGTAATTGAATGCCTGTCTGCTGGAAGGCTTCCTGAATGCCTTTGAATCCAGCTTTTACATTCAGCATGTCTTGGCTTGTTTCTAAAAGAAGGGCATCACATTTGCCATCAATCAATGCGCGGGCCTGCTCCTCATAGTTTCTGGCGAGCTCACCGAAGGTTGTGCCGCCTGTCACAGATAATGTTTTTGTTGTGGGACCCATTGCGCCTACAACAAATCGAGGCTGCTCCGGCGTGGAGAAACGGTCAGCTTCGTCCTTTGCCAGCTGGGCAGCTCGTACATTGAGTTCATAGGCAAGGTGGCCAAGCCCGTATTCATCAAGGACGAGCTTTGTAGCCCCGAATGTATTTGTTTCAATGAGATCGGCACTTGCTTCAAGGTATTCCCTATGAATCGCGCGGATGATGTGAGGGGCTGTCACATTCAAATACTCGTTACAGCCCTCATACTCTTCTCCGCCAAAGTCTTCTGCTGTGAGATTGGCATTTTGAATCATGGTCCCCATTGCGCCATCAAGGACGAGGATGCGTTTCTTTAGCTGTTCAGTGATAGTTGGCATGGATGTTTGACTCCTTTTCTTTCTGATGAATGTAGGTGGTCAGTTCTGCTGTTAAATCTGATCGAAGGAAAGGGGTAATTAAATAAATGCCGTTAAACAATTCGCAGGCTGTATCTAATAAAGAGCGGGCAATCGCTAAGCCTTCTGCTCGCTGCTTTTCCTTATCCTCGCCAGCCTTGGCCATAATGTCACGAATGGAATCAGATAATTTAATGCCTGGAATTTCATGATGAATAAACTCTGCATTTCGGCTGCTTGTTAACGGCATAATGCCAATATAAATCGGTTTATCCAAATGACGGCTCTCCTCATGAATTTTCACAAGCTGTTCCTCAGAATAAACAGGCTGTGAAATAAAATAATCAGCGCCGTATTCGATTTTTTTCTCAAGACGTTTGACCGCTTTATCAATGTGACGAACATTCGGGTTAAACGCGCCCGCTACTGAAAAATTGGTCTTTTTACCAAGCGGTTTCCCTGAGAAAGAAAGGCCTTCGTTAAACTGTTTGATCAGCCGGATCAAATCAAAGGAGGTTAAATCGTAAACCGACGTTGCACCTGGGAAATCTCCAATCTTAGATGGATCGCCTGTAATGGCTAAAATATCAGTTAAACCAAGCGTGTCGAGACCCATCAAATGGGATTGAAGCCCAATCAAATTACGATCACGGCATGTGATATGGACAAGTGAACGCATATCAAGCTGCTGTTTCAATAAGGCGCCGCAAGCCACATTGCTAATGCGCGGGGTTGCAAGAGAATTATCAGCTAATGTCAAGGCATCAATGCCTGCATTCTTTAATTCATTTGCAGCGACAAGAAATTTTTCGAAGTTCAGCTTCTTCGGCGGATCAAGTTCTACAATAATCGTCCGTTTTTCCGCAGCCAGCTCATCAAGACCTGGTTCAGTCCGCTGATCTTGGATCGAAATGATTTCTTCTTTTAATACTTTCACTTCTTTTTCAGTGATCGGCGCTAGATCCTTGACCGCTTCAGCCATTGCGTGAATATGCTGAGGTGTTGTTCCGCAGCAGCCGCCGATAATACGTGCGCCTTGATTTCTAAACTCAAGTGCACTTTTTCGAAAATAATCGTTATCTGTATCATAGACGAGTCTGCCTTCTTCAAGAGAGGGAAGACTGCTGTTAGGATAGACTGATAAATGGGAATTTTCTAAAATCGGTACGCCTTCGAGTGCCTGAATCATATGATAAGGGCCCAGCCTGCAGTTGATGCCGACGACATCTGCGCCAAGAGAGGACAATTCAGATAAACCATCCTTGAGCGGGGTTCCATCCTGCAAAACACCTTGTTCATGCATGGAGACGTTCATGACAATCGGGAGAGTCGTTTCTTTGCGTGCAATTTGGAGAACGGCCTTCGCTTCTTCCATGTCATAGTACGTTTCTAGCAATAATCCGTCAGGCTGTTCATTTAATAGAATGTACAGCTGCTCTCTAAAGCTTCGTTTAATTTCTTCAATAGAGTAGGCATTTTTGTTAAATGTTCGAATGCCGCCGATCGTTCCGAGTACATAAGCGGAGCCTGCGGCTGCTTTTGCGATTTGTACGGCCTTTGTATTGATGCGCTTCGTTTCTTCCTCTAAGCCGTAGCGGGATAGTTTAATATAATTCGCACCGTACGTATTTGTTTGGATGATGTCAGCACCAGCCTGCACATATGCCTCATGTACGCGCTTTACTTCCTCTTCTTTCGATAAATTTAATTCTTCAAAGCAGCGGTCAATGCCGTAAGAGTATAAAAGTGTTCCCATTGCACCGTCAGCAATCAGTACGCGGTTTTGTAAGTCTTGTAATAGGCCCATTGGTTTCCTCCTTATTTCTATGTAACAAAAAAAGCCTTCTGATAAGAAGAAGACTTTTTGGCTGTATCGTAATTCTTCTCCTTATCTTCCAAGCAGTTGCTTGCTGGATTTAGCACCTTGGTCATAGAAAATATATTTCTACTACACCGGTTGCTGAGGCTTCACAGGGCCAGTCCCTCTGCCTCTCTTGATAAGAAAGTGATATGAACATGTCAATGAATTGAACTTCCATCAACTGTATCGAAAAAATCGAAAATAATCAATGGAAAATTTGAAATTTATCGAAAATTTATAAATTGAACGTCAATCGGTAAATCTGCCTTGCGCATAAGTGAAATAACCTCTTGTAAATCATCTTTATTTTTCCCTGTTACACGCACTTGGTCATCTTGAAACTGTGACTTCACTTTGATGCCGGATTGCTTAATGAGTGCATTGATCTTTTTGGCGTTGTCTTGATCAATCCCGCTGATCAGCTTCGCGCGCTGGCGTACTGTTCCGCCAAGGGCATGCTCGGTTTTTCCGTAGTCGATGTTTTTAGTTGGAACATCTCGTTTGATCAGCTTTGTCACAAGCACATCTTTTAGCTGCTCCAGCTTGAAGTCATCATCAGAGATGAGAACGAGCTCTTCTTTTTCAAGAGAAATATCACTTTTACTTCCTTTAAAATCATACCGGTTTTTAATTTCTTTCAGCGCTGCTTGAACGGCGTTTTGCACCTCTGGCAGTTCAACCTTCGATACAATGTCAAATGAGCTTTCTTTTGCCATAACACATGACCTCCATGTATAGATATTGCGTCTATTTTATCATGCAAATAGGAGAAGAAGAAACTTTATCGAAGAGTCGAGTCAAAGAGTTCTGCCGGCAGCGGTATAAATCGAGTCCAGTTTGTCCACTTTAGCTAACAGAACTAGAGATGTTCATGCGGGGAGAAGTATAGTAGAATAAAGTGAATCAAAAGATGAACGAACGCTCTTTTATGAGCAGATAGGAAGGAAGAGAACATGAGACCAGGTGAGCAACTGACCTTGCAAATAGAGAACGAGATGGAATACGGCTACTTTTTGACAGATGGTGAAGATTCGGTCCTCTTGCACCGCAGTGAGATGACAGAGGATATTGGTGACCGAGATGAAGTAGAGGTCTACTTATATGTAGATCATGAAGAAAGACTAGCTGCGACGATGAAAATACCGACAATCAATGCGCATACATATGGCTGGGTAGAAGTCGTAGACGTGGTAGAAGACATGGGCGCATTTGTCGATGTCGGGCTGTCAAAGGATGCACTTGTTGCAATAGAACACCTCCCGCCTTTTGAGGAAGCATGGCCAAATAAAGGAGACAAACTCTACTGTATGCTGAAAGTCACAAGCTACGGCAGAATGTTCGCAAAGCCAGCCACTGAAGATGTGATTAGTGAATTGTTTACTGAGGCACCCGAAACCTTAATGAACAAAGAAATCACTGGGACGATTTATCGCTTAATTGCGACAGGCTCCTTTATGCTGACAGATACAGGCGTGCGAGGGTTTATCCACCGCACGGAACGAAAGGAAGAACCAAGATTAGGATCGAGCGTGACAGGACGCGTCATTGCCGTGAAAGAGGATGGAACCGTGAACGTTTCTCTGCTCCCTAGAAAACAGGAAGCGTTATCTGTCGATGCAGAAGAAATCTTAACCTATATGAGAACGAGAAATGGTGCCATGCCTTATGGGGACAAAAGTGATCCAGAAGACATCCGTGAACGATTCCAAATGAGCAAGGCAGCCTTTAAACGAGCATTAGGCCATTTGATGAAAAATGACTTAGTTTACCAAAAAGAGGGCTGGACATACGAGAAAAAATGAGCAGCGTGGAATCCAAACCCTGACTTCAAGGGTTTTCATATCACACTGAAAAGAAGAAAAAGGGATAAAATCATCATGATTTTATCCCTTTTTTTATATTTGTTATAAATAATGGGTTTTTTCAGTGAAAAAAGTCATGAAAAAAGCTGAAAAACCTTCACTTAATCATTGAAACAACGCCTCTCAAATCCGATAAGAAAGGAGTAAGGATGATAAAAGGAGTGTGTGTGTGGATGAAAGTGAAAATTTCATTGCTTCTGGTGGCAGCCCTGCTTATGGTGCTCGCCGCATGCAGCAATCAACAAGGGAAACCACCGGCATCAAATGCGAAGCATATTGGCGTTATGCTCACAGATGATGGTCTTGGTGATCAATCATTTAATGATTCATCATTTAAAGGATTAGAAAAAGCACGTGATGACCTAGGGATTGAATTTGATTATAGAGAAATTGCAGAAACCGATACATATGAAAAAGGACTGACCGAGCTTGTAAAAGATGGCAATGACCTTATCATCGGAGTAGGCTTCAGTATGCAAGAAGATTTAGAAAAAGTCGCAAAGAAATATCCGAAGAAGCACTTCTTGCTCATCGATGCCGTATCTGAGCTGAAAAATGTGACCTCCGTGACGTTTAAAGAAGAGCAAGGCAGCTATTTAGCGGGCGCACTTGCTGCCTTGACAACGAAAAGTGATGTCATTGGATTTGTTGGCGGTGTCGATGCGGATTTGATCCATCGTTTTGAAAAAGGGTTCCAAAAAGGCGCCAAATCAGTAAATCCGAACATCAAGATCTTATCCACCTATGCTAATACGTTTAGTGATGCGGGCAAAGGCAGTAAAATAGCCAAAGGCATGATCAAAAAGAAAGCAGACGTTTTATATGCCGCAGCTGGCTATACAGGTGTCGGTGTATTAAAAGAAGCGCAAGCGCAGGGCAAATATGCCATTGGTGTAGATAGTGATCAGTACTATACCGCTGAAAAAGCAGTGATTTCGTCCATGGTGAAAAAAGTCGATGAAGTGGTCTATCAAGTCAGCGAACAGCTCGTCAAGAACAATCAGATCAAAAGTGGGCATGTTGTCTACGACTTAAGCAATGACGGAATCGATATGGCAAGAATTCGGGTGCTGAAGAATGCTGAGACATTGACCAAAAAAGTAAATGAACTGAAGCAGAAACTTCTAAAAGAAGAGGGGGACGCATCATGAGCTTGCGCATCAAAATTTTACTCAACTCACTCGTCTCACTTCTTTTAGCAGTTGGCGTCATCGCCTTTATCATTGTCAGTATGACAAAGATCCAATCATCAAATGAAACAGAAGTTCAAGCCTTATTAAACGTTCAAAAAACAAAAGCAAGCTTTGAAAGCGTCGAACAAGCCATGACCAATTATTCAATGACACTTTCTGATGAACAGCTAGAGGTTGTTCAAACCGATATTTCTACAGCAAAAAAACAGCTGCAAACGTTAAACAAACATGCAGGAAATATCAACAAAGATGCATTAACAAGGTTAAATGCAAAATATGACACGTGGACCAAGGAAGCAAATAATGCCATTGGTGAAAAAAACGCATCGGATGCAAGACGGGTCGCTGCAAGAATTGATGGTGTTTTAAACGACGTCCATACAATGAATAAAAGAGCAGAAGAAGCGTATAAACAAAATCAAGAGAATACATCTGATAATGTGCAATGGATCATCACCAGTGCACTCGTCGCAGCCCTCACTCTGATTGTCATTGCTGTCTTTTTAAATATTGGGTTAACAAGATCCATCGTGACCCCTATCAAATCACTATCCTACCGAGCGAAGCAGATCGCAGAAGGCAACCTTGCTGTCGAGCGGATGGACATTCAGCGCAAGGATGAAATCGGCGGCTTGAATGAATCCTTTAATCAAATGACAGATCAGCTGATTAGTCTGATTAAAGAAATCAGCAATGTCTCAAGTCAAGTAGAGACATTCTCGATCCAGTTAGATGATGAAAACAAAAAGCTGATGGAATCTGCAAATCAAGTATCTGTCTCGACAGACGAAATGGCAAATGGGTCACAAGCCATTTCAGAGGATCTCCAGCATGGCGTCAGTTTGATTGAAAAGATGGATCAGCATGGACGTAAAAATTCCGAACGTTCACAAACAGTCATCCAAAGTACTGAGGATGCGATAGAAGCAGTGGAAAGTGGAAAGCACACGTTAACAGAAACAAAAACGGCGATTGAAAAAAATACACATGCCACAAGGCAAATCGAGCAGTCAGCAGGAGAATTCACGCAATACGCCAGCGGCATCTCGGCCATGGCCAAAACTGTTTCTGACATTGCGGATCAGACAAACTTACTTTCGCTAAATGCGGCGATTGAAGCGGCAAGAGCAGGTGAAGCTGGAAAAGGCTTTGCTGTTGTTGCAGATGAAATTCGTAAGCTTGCCGATGAATCATCTAACGCTACAAGACAAATCTTTGATATGGTCAGTCATATTGAAAGAGGCATTCAATCCATTAGTCAAACTGTCAAAGAAGGAGTCAAGCTTTCACTTCAACAGCAGGATGCGATGGACAAAACCTCACACTCCTTTGAAGATATAGAAACAAAAGCGCAGCACATTAAACAAGAAATGGCTGTCTTAAATGACCAAATTGTTCAATCAACAGAGCTTGGCGGACAAGTGCTGAACTCGATTGAAAATATTAGTGCGGTTGTAGAAGAAACAGCAGCTGGCAGCGAAGAAATTTCTGCCTCGGCCAATGAACAGCTGCAATCATTCCATCAAATGAACAAACAGGTAGAAGAACTGATGAGTATGACGGCAAGGTTAAATGAAACCGTCCATCGGTTTAAACTTTCATAAGTCATAAGAAAAGCACCCTTCCCGTGATGTGTCAGGGAAGGGTGCTTTTTATGATGGTTTGCCTGTAAAGAAGATGGCAAGCGTGCCTGGGCCAGAATGGGATCCAACAGCCGCGCCGACAATCTGAATATCAATTTCTTTTGGATGAAATTCGGCTTCAATCAATTGTCTCATGTCTTCTGCAAGTGCAGGATCATCACCATGACTAATGCCCACAGTTTGATTTGGCCAATCCGTTCCACGTTCTTTCATCAGTTCAATAATGCGTTTCAACAGCTTTTTACGTCCGCGGATTTTCTCAAGTGGTATGAGCTTTCCATCCTCGACGTGTAAAATGGGCTTAATGCTTAATAAACCGCCAACAAATGCGGACGCTTTACTGATTCTTCCGCCTCTTGCTAAATACGATAAATCGTCTACAGTAAAAATATGTTGTAAAGATTCGCAAAAATGCTTTACAGACGTTTCAATTTCTTGTATTGTATTTCCGTCAATGGCAAGTGATTGAGCGTGTTTGACAGCAAGCCCATAGCCGAGTGAAGCACATTTAGAATCAATGATTCGCAAATCAAAATCAGGGTATTCTTCCTTCACTTCGTTTGCCATCATCACAGCTGTTTGGTATGTACCGGAAAGCTCTGATGAAAAGGCAACATAGATTGCAGATGTATGGGTTTGTGCGACAGAAACAAAGGCTTCTTTGATTCGGTTTGGTGAAGCTTGTGACGTTTTTGGGCTGGCACCTTGTCTCATCGCATCAAATACTTGTTTTGGTTCAATGGTGATCAAATCTTCAAATTCC
Organism: Bacillus sp. FSL R5-0431; assembly: GCF_038002985.1. NCBI lineage: Bacteria > Bacillati > Bacillota > Bacilli > Caryophanales > Bacillaceae > Bacillus > Bacillus sp. FSL R5-0431. The sequence goes on from NZ_JBBOOG010000001.1 coordinate 1,087,523, forward strand.
TGCTCGCCAAGTAACACACGCAGCGGAATGAGCGTCATGTTATGTTCATCATAATAAGAAAGAGGCAGATCAGCAGCACTGTCTGCTATGATATGAACAGTCATCAAAATCCCTTCTTTCTAAAAATATCAGCCATATTTTACATCTTTTTAGCCTAACTATATCACAGAAATCATCTTTTCGTGTTCAAATTCTAAATTTTAGGGAAAACCATAGAGAGAATGGTAAGTGGAGGAATGACAATATGTTCATTGGAGAAGCAAAAAAACTCATTGTCGTCGTCATTGGTGCACTGCTCAATGCGATTGGACTGAACTTATTCTTAATCCCAGCTGATGTATACGCGAGCGGGTTTACAGGGGTAGCCCAGCTGTTATCCAGCTTAATGGATCAATATGCGCCATTTTATATATCAACAGGGATCCTATTATTTATTTTAAATATTCCAGTCGGCATTTTAGGCTGGATGAAAGTTGGCCGTTCCTTTACGTTATACAGTATCATCAGTGTTGCACTGACGACCATTTTCCTCGGCATCTTACCGGAAACGAGTGTTTCACAGGATATATTACTAAATGCTGTGTTTGGCGGCGTCATATCTGCACTCGGGATTGGGATCACTCTCAAATACGGGGCATCAACAGGAGGGCTCGACATCCTTGCCATGATCTTAGCGAAGTGGAAGGATAAACCAGTCGGCACATATTTCTTCATTTTAAATGGAATCATCATCTTTACAGCAGGATTATTACAAGGTTGGGAGAAAGCATTATATACCCTTGTCACATTATATGTGACCACAAGGGTCATTGATGCCATCCATACAAGACATGAGAAGCTGACCGCGATGATTGTGACGAAGAAAGCTGATGAAATCAAAGAAGCCATTTATGGAAAAATGGTCAGGGGCATTACGACTGTACCTGCAAAAGGAGCTTTTACCAACGAGCAAAAAGAAATGATGGTGATCGTCATTACAAGGTATGAGCTGTATGAACTTGAACAAATTATTAAAGAAGTCGATCCAAAAGCCTTTACAAATATTGTGCAAACAACCAATATTCTAGGATTTTTCAGACGAGATTAAAAGGTGGGTAGCAAATGAAAAAAGGGTTGGTGCTTCTTCTCGTTTTATTGATTTTAGCCGCTTGTGGACAACAAAAAAAGGATGAACCAGACAAGGAGGTATCCGGTCAAATGGGAGAAAAAACGGTTGTACTCACAGTAGACCCCGTCCAGAAAGGTTCTTCGGTTCAATTTAACATGTCGCTGAAAAATGAATCAGATCGAGATATTGAATTTACTTTTAACACAAGCCAGAAATTCGAGCTCAGTGTGTATGACGAAAACGGAAATGAACAATACCGCTATTCGAAAGACCGTATGTTCACACAGGCCATCCAATCATTTGTGCTGAAGAAAGGCGAAGCCTATGATTTTCAAGATACGTGGTCAAACGGTGTCAAGCCGGGAACGTATGAAGCGGTCGTCACATTTAAAGGAAAAGCAGAAGGGCTGAAGCAAATCACGGAAAAGAAAACGTTCCAAGTGAAATAAAAGTGCTTCCTGCTTCATGAGAATCAGAAAAAGCTGTCCAATGGTGGACAGCTTTTTTTATGTTAGAGATCATCGAGCAAGTCTTGGAAGGTATGCAGCTGGTTTCTTTCTGCATCTGTCGAATTGGCAAATGCAGAAGATACGGCATTTTTGGCTCGTTTGACCGCCTGTTGACGCTCTAACCCAGATGAAAATGAAGAAGTAAGGGCTTCTTCAGTAAATGATTTGGCTTGATCAAAAAGTTCGTTTCTCACAATGAACCTCCAGAAGCATCAGTCTTCATATTTCCCCTGTCCGCTGCCGCTTCTTCAAGTGTCGAACGATAAGGAAAACGTGCGTCATGCAGACTGACTGAATCTTTACCTTGTTGTATAAAGCGTTTCGATTTGCTTCTTTTACCCATTCGGAATCCGCCCCTTTACACAAGCTGACAGGACAACCTGTCTAACGGTAGTATGCCCGCTTCCTTCGGTTATGTATGAATGGAAAAATTAAAGCGAGAAGTAATTCGTTAGAAACTTTGCAATCCCATCTTGTTCGTTCGTATCAGTGACTTCGTTTGAAACACGTTTCACCGCATCGATTCCATTGCCCATTGCCACGCCGCATCCAGCAAATTCAAGCATTTCTAAATCATTGTCTTCATCTCCGAATGCCACAATCCGCTCCTGTGGAACGCCGTAATAATCACTGATCTTTTGCAGTCCAACGGCCTTGTTCATGCCTGTTTTAATGATTTCAATCACGTGCCACGGAGCAGCCCATCGCCGGTGATCAATCACTTCTGCATGAACATCTGATAAATAGCTTCGAATGGCTCCGACGTCCTCTTCTTTTGCATGGATTAACACGCTCGTCACATTTTCTCCAAGGTTGTCCCGAAGGTCTCCCACGGTGACTTTATTTGCATTCATATTAAATATATCAATGAGCTTCTCATCATGATAATGGAAATACAAATCGTCTAACACTTCAGCTAACACATTGTGCACTTTATACTCCTCACTAATGTCTACAAGCTGTTTAACGACTTGGAGATCAAGTGACGTATGAAATCTGCCCCATTTTTCATCAAGAGGATGATGGACAAACGCTCCATTAAAATTCACAATGGGTGAATCAAGCTGTAATTGCTGATAATAAGGAGAGCTGGAACGAAATGGCCGGCCGGTTGAAATACAGACATGATGCCCGCTGTCTTTCACTTTTTGAATGACGTCAAGCGTGTGTGTAGAGATGGTTTTATCATCTTTTAATAACGTGCCATCCAGGTCAAGTGCGATTAGATAAGGTTTAGTCTCCATAAAATCTCCTTTGATCTGTAAGTGATAGGAGGCAGTTCGTGCGGCGCCTCTATCTATAGTGTATCTTTATCACATCTTTGTTGTCTACATGTTAAAATAAACAAAGACGGGAATGATAAAGGAGGATTCATAGGCTGTGATCACCATTGATGAGCAAACTGAACACGATATTCCATTTTTACATATCGTAAAAGCTGAAAATAAAGACAAACCGCTGCCGCTTGTATTTTTCATACACGGATTTACAAGTGCACGTGAGCACAACTTACACTTCGCCTTTCATTTGGCAGAAAAAGGCATGAGAGTGATTTTGCCTGACTGTGCTTATCATGGTGTAAGATCAGAAAACCTCAGCTTAGAGGAACTGGCATCAAAGTTCTGGGAAATTGTCCTGAACGAAATACGTGAAATCGATATACTCAAAACATACTTTCAAGAAAAACAATTGATTGAAGCCGATCTGATAGGTGTTGCGGGTACTTCCATGGGCGGTATCACCACCTTTGGTGCACTGGCCAAGCATGATTGGATTAAAGCAGCAGTCAGCTTGATGGGCAGTCCGAAATATACGACATTTCTACAAGCACAAATCATGGACATGCGGCACAAAGGGTTGATGAAAGAGATTACAGACGAAGAGGTTCATCAGCAGTTAGACGCCCTGCGCCCTTATGATTTAACGCTGCAAACAGATCGATTAAACAAAAGACCACTGTTATTCTGGCATGCAGAAAACGATCCAGTTGTCCCTTACCGGCATGCAAAGGCTCTTTATGACGAGTTAGCAGCAACCCAATATAAAGAAGACCCGCACCTGATTCGTTTTACCACAGACGGACAAGCTGGCCATAAGGTCTCAAGACAAGCAATGTTTGAAACGATTGACTGGTTTGTGACACATCTGAAAAGCACAAACGTTTAGTCAAAGGAAAAAGTACGTTATACTAATGGAAAAGGAGTGGATATCATGGATGAAGCATTGAAAGAAAATATTTTAGGCGCCCTAGAACAGGTGATTGACCCTGAGCTAAATGTCGACATCGTCAACCTTGGACTTGTCTATGATGTCGATCTTGATGAGAATGGAAAAGCGGATGTCACCATGACCTTAACATCAATGGGTTGTCCTCTTGCACCAATTATCGTGGATGAAGTCAAAAAAGCATTAAGTGATCTTCCAGAAGTAAAAGAAACAGAAGTTCACATCGTATGGAATCCGCCTTGGACACGGGACAAAATGTCAAGATACGCAAAAATTGCGCTCGGTATTCAATAAGCACATATGAAAAATGCCTGGTATGAGTTGAACTCATGCCAGTTTTTTTATGAAAAATTAAGGTAGAGGAAGAGAATGGATTGATATAATGAATGTAATTTTATAGAACGGAGTACCTAATAATGAAACGAAAATGGTTGTGGATCGTTCTTTTGATGGGATATGCTGCTGCATTTTTTGCATCAATCACCATTCGCGAGGAGCAAGCAAACAAAAGACAAGATCTTGAAGCCTTTACAGATGTCAGTCATCTCATGCCTGTCAAAATAAAAAAAGTCGTTCAAGGAAAAGAAATAGACACTTTAAAAGAAGTATTAGAAGAAGCGAAAGCAAAAAACCTGCCGATATCAATTGCCGGCAAACAGCATAGCATGGGCGGCCACACGTATTATGAAAATGGCATCGTGCTCGATATGACAGAATTCCGTCAGATTTTAGCATTTGATGAAAAAAAGAAAACCATCCGTGTCCAAAGCGGCGCTACATGGGATGATATACAAACATATGTGAACCCCTACGGTCTTGCCGTGAAGGTCATGCAATCACAGAATATCTTCACGATTGGCGGTTCTCTCAGTGCAAACGCACATGGACGTGACATTCGCTACGGATCACTCATTGACACGGTTCGTTCCTTTAGGCTGCTAAAGGCAGATGGGGAGATCGTTACAGTGAAGCCAGGCGATGATTTGTTTACAGCCGTGATTGGCGGATATGGTTTGTTCGGCGTGATTTTAGATGTTGAGCTTTCGCTAACGAGAGATGAATTATACAAAATGGAGACAACCTCTCTTGATTATCGTGAATACACCGATTATTTTCAAAAGCATGTCAAACACAATAAAGAAGTACGCATGCATCTCGCAAGAATCTCAACAGCGAAAACAAACTGCTTGAAGGAGATGTATGTAACGAACTATTCCCTCTCAACTCATCAAGAGCTCGAACCATACCGAGAGCTAAAGGAAGATCAGCTCGTCATGCCATTGAAATTTATGCTCGGCCTTTCAAGAAGATTTGATATGGGGAAAGATCTGCTCTGGAATTTGCAAAAAAAGTATTTCCAAAGTCAAAATGATCAGCTGATCACAAGAAACAATGTGATGCGTTCAGATTCTGCTTTTTTAGAATATGAAAATGAGTCAGACACAGATGTGCTTCAGGAATATTTCGTCCCAGTTGATCGCTTTCGTGCGTATATCGATGAAATGAGAGACTTTTTACAACAGGAAGAATTGAATTTAATGAACATCACGATACGCTACGTACAAAAAAATGAAAAAGCGGATCTCTCATATGCGAAAGAAGATATGTTTGCCCTTGTTCTTTTAGTGAATTATGGTTTTGAGAAAGAAGAGAAGGCAGAAGCAGAGCGGATCATCCGGCAAATGACAGATATCACGCTGCGGCACCATGGAAGCTATTACTTACCGTACATGCCTTATCAAACGAAGGCACAAATGAAGCGGGCGTATCCTAAAACCGATGTATTCTTCCGAAAGAAAAAGAAAGCAGATCCAGATGGTAGGTTTATCAATTACTTTTATGAAAGGTACAATACACAATGAATGCAAAAGCAATGAAATGGTTCGTCTACTCACAAAGCCTGCTGTTTTTCGCCAGCAGTTTGATTTTCCCTTTTTACATTCTTTTTATTAAAAATGTTGGTTCAAGCTATTCACAGTTTGGTCTTGCCTATGGCTTGTTTGGTTTAAGCGGAGCGTTTATTCATTTACTCTTAGGGAAACTACCCGAAACTACTGACAGGCGTCTCTTTTTAATCATTCATTCGTTCGGTATGGCGTTTCTTTTACTGCTATTTCCGCATATAACAGAAGTGGAGCAAGTGTATATGATTCAGCTTGCACTTGGTGCGTTAGGCGGCTTTCAAAAACACGGGGAGAAACTGCTCGTCACGGAACTGACAACAGGTAATAAAAGAATGAAGGAGGTTGGCCACTATCATTTTTGGACAGCTCTTTTTTCATCCATCGCGATTATGCTTGGCGGCCTGTTTGCTGATTTCTTTACCGTTCATTTCATTTTTTATGCAAGCTCCATATTATATTTATGCAGTGCGCTCATGGTCATCTATATCAAAAACGAAAGATAAATCCGCATGTCTCATGAAGATATGCGGATTTTTTGTTGAAAAAAAATGAAAACAAATATTAAATATACAATTGAATTAATTTTTATACATGTTATAATGTTAAATAATTTCACAAAGATCAAGAGGGTGTATTGACGTTGAAAATAGGTATTATAGGTGCTACAGGGTACGGTGGTGCGGAATTGGTTCGTATCTTCAAGCATCATCCACATGTGGAGGAATGTATATTGTATTCATCAAGTGGTGATGGGCAATTATACAGTCAATCTTATCCGCATCTGACAACTATTACTGATCAAACATTAAAAGCCATTGATCCAGCTTCCATTGTGCGAGAAACAGATGCTGTGTTTTTAGCGACACCAGCAGGCGTATCAAGTGAACTTTCGCCGAAGCTCATGAATCAAGGAGTGCCCATTATTGATTTATCAGGTGATTTGCGCATTCAAGATGGCGCAACCTATGAAGCTTGGTATAAACGAAGGGCAGCTGATCAAGCATCTGTTCAACAAGCTGTGTACGGATTATCTGAATTAAATCGTGAAACAATTGAGCAGGCTGAAGTTATTGCAAACCCAGGGTGCTTTCCTACCGCAGTTCTTCTCGGTTTAGCACCGCTGATGAAACAGAATCTAATCGATGAATCTATGATCATAATAGATGCAAAAACAGGCGTGTCCGGTGCAGGACGATCTGCCTCACTTGGAACACATTTTTCAGAGCTAAACGACAATTTCAAAATTTATAAGGTAAATGAACATCAACATACACCTGAAATAGAGCAAATATTAAGAGAATGGAATCCGCAAACGGCGAACATCACATTTTCAACGCATCTTGTCCCGATGACAAGGGGGATTATGGCGACGATGTATACACAGCTGAAATCAGATATCACAAAAGAGGAATTGATGAAGCATATGAAAGGCTTTTATGAAGATTCCTATTTTGTCAGAGTGAGAGATCACGGCGTGTATCCGCAAACAAGGGAAGTCTACGGCAGTAATTTCTGTGACATTGGCTTTCATTTAGATGAACGTACAGGCAGACTCACGATTGTGTCTGTGATCGACAATCTCATGAAAGGCGCAGCCGGCCAAGCGGTTCAAAACTTCAACATTATCAAAGGCTTAGATGAAGAGGCGGGCCTCACAATGACACCTCTCTATCCATAAGAACAGGGGAGACAACAAACATGATCGAATTGAATGAAAAAAGCATTGTAAAAATAGACGGTGACGTATCATCACCAAAAGGCTTTGAAGCAAAGGGGATTCATATTGGATTACGCTATTCAAAAAAAGACCTTGGACTGATTGTCAGTGAGGTGCCGGCAGCGAGTGCAGCGGTATATACACAAAGTCACTTTCAAGCTGCACCTCTACAAGTCACTCAGAAAAGCTTAAAAAAGACAGGGCAATTAAAAGGTGTCATTGTCAATAGTGCCATCGCCAATGCATGTACTGGTGAGCAAGGTTTGAAGGACGCATACGAAATGCAGGTAGCCTGCGCAGATATGTTAGGGGTAGAACCTGATTACATTGCTGTTTCTTCTACTGGTGTCATTGGAGAGTGTCTCGATATGGATAAAGTCAAAAAAGGCATCTCGCAGCTGAAAGAAGCAAAAGCAGGAAATGGTCATTTTGAAGAGGCAATCTTAACAACAGATACAGTCATTAAAAATACAACATACACCCTGACGATAAACGGCAAAGAGATTCTGATTGCAGGTGCAGCAAAGGGCTCTGGCATGATTCATCCGAACATGGCAACGATGCTTGGCTTCGTGACAACGGATGCAAATGTCGAACAGGAAGCCCTGCAAAACGCACTTCGTGACATTACCGATGTGACCTTTAATCAAATTACCGTCGATGGGGAAACATCGACAAACGATATGGTACTCGTAATGGCAAATGGCATGGCAGAAAATGAAGCACTCAATGAAAAGCATCCAGAATGGCCATTGTTCAAAGAAGGATTAAAGCTAGCTTGTGAGGATCTTGCCAAAGAGATTGCAAGAGACGGAGAAGGTGCAACGAAATTAATTGAAGCGCAAGTTGCTGGCGCCAAAAATAATTTAGAAGCCGGCATCATAGCGAAGAAAATCGTTGGTTCAAGTCTTGTGAAAACAGCCGTCTACGGCACCGACGCCAACTGGGGGCGAATCGTTGGAGCCATTGGTCATAGTGCAGCTTCCGTCACACCACAAGAGGTAGAAGTTTATTTAGGCGGACAATGTCTGTTTAAACATAATGAACCGCAGCCATTCTCAGAAGAGGAAGCAAAAGCGTATCTAGAGCAGGATGAGATCACGATTTTGATTCAAATGAATGAGGGAAATGGTAAAGCAGCAGCATGGGGCTGTGACCTTACCTATGATTATGTGAAAATTAACGCGAGCTATCGCACATAATGAAGGAGATAGACATGGCTAAAACGATCGTATTTAAGTGTGGAGGTAGTGTCATTCGAGAACTTTCAGATACCTTTTATGAAAATGTCCGCTCACTTCAAGCTGCTGGATTTAAGCTGGCTATCGTCCATGGTGGAGGTCCTGAAATCACTAGCATGCTGCAAAAATTAGAAGTGAAAACAGAATTTGTTGATGGACAGCGCAAAACAACGAAGCCTGTGTTAGATGTAGCCGAAATGGTCCTCTCGGGAACGGTCAATAAATACTTTGTGTCAGAGCTCGCAAAGCATGATATCTCATCTGTCGGCGTGTCTGGGAAAGATGGGCAGATGCTTGTCGCCGATTTCCTCGATCAAGACGTGTACGGATACGTTGGTGAAATCAAAGAAGTCCATCCAGAGATGGCAGAAGCATTAATGGAAAAACAATTTATTCCTGTGATTGCACCGCTGTCTATGACAGAAGAATGCCAAACGTTAAACGTAAATGCTGATTTAGCAGCATCAGCTGTCGCAGGAGCCATGAAAGCTGATAAGCTCATGTTTGTCACAGATGTGGAAGGCATTTTAAAAAATGGTGAGCTTTTAGATGTCGTCACCGAACAAGAAGCCCTTTCACTCATTGATGAAGGCATTATTTCCGGGGGAATGATTCCAAAAGTGCAATCCGCTTTGAGTGCTTTATCAGGAGATGTGGATGAAGTCATGATCGTGAATGGCAAAGGCAGTATCTTTACAGGGGAAACCTTTAAAGGAACAAGAATTGTGAAACAAAAGGAGGCGGTCCTGTGAGTCATCTCTTTCAAACGTATGGACGGTGGAATGTTGAAATTAAAGAGGCAGCAGGTTCTTGGGCAGTCGATACAAATGGAAAAAAATACTTAGACTTTATACAAGGCATTGCGGTTACAAATCTAGGCCACAATCACCCAAAGGTCAATCAAGCCATCAAGAAGCAGCTTGATCACGTCTGGCATGTATCGAATCTATTTGAAAATGGACTGCAGGAAAAAGCAGCAGAAAAGCTTGCGGCAAACAGTTCAGGAGACCTCGTGTTTTTCTGCAATAGCGGAGCTGAGGCAAATGAAGGTGCGATCAAATTAGCGCGTAAAGCAACAGGGAAAACAAATATCGTGACATTTTTGCACTCTTTTCATGGGCGCACGTATGCTGGTATGGCTGCTACAGGTCAAGATAAAATCAAAACTGGCTTTGGCCCTATGCTGGAAGGCTTTCATTATGTACCGTTTAATGACCCAGACGCTATTGCGGCGTGTGAAGTCGATGATGTGGCAGCGGTAATGCTCGAGGTTGTGCAAGGAGAAGGTGGAGTAAATCCAGCAACAACAGAATTTCTAGAAGCCGTTCAAGCGTTTTGCCAAAAGCATGAAGCACTGCTGATCGTAGACGAAATTCAAACGGGTATTGGACGTACAGGAACAGTGTTTGCATACGAACAAACGGGACTTGATCCTGATATTATCTCTTCTGCTAAAGGCTTAGGAAACGGCTTCCCAGTCGGTGCGGTCATCGGGAAAAAGGCTTTAGGAGATGCATTCTCACCAGGTTCACACGGAACAACCTTTGGTGGCAACATGCTTGCCATGGCCGCAGTGAATGCAACACTCGATGTCATTTTCAAAGAAGAGTTTCTTTCAGAAGTCAAAGAAAAAGGCGCTTATCTGTTAGAAAAGCTGCAAGATCTGAAACAACTGAATATCGTAAAAGAAGTACGCGGAAAAGGATTGATGGCAGGGATTGAATGTCATCAGCCAGTCGGTGATTATATCACAGCTCTTAGAGAACAAGGGCTGCTGGTACTTCCAGCTGGTCCAAATGTGATTCGGTTATTACCTCCGCTGAATGTAGAAAAAGCAGAAATAGATCATGCAATAGAAGCGATTACTCAGGTTTTAGCAAATGAAGCAGTGACGGTTTAAATTTTTTTACACCAAAACGCATAAAAATGCATTTATATTACTAATTATTCAATTTGGGGTGACACAAGCATGAAAGGTTATTTAAATTTAGAAGATGGAGCCTCTTTTGAAGGAGATCTGACAGGAGAAGCTGGCATGACAGGTGAAGTGGTTTTCTTTACAGGGATGACAGGTTACCAAGAGGTGCTCACAGATCCTTCGTATAAGGGACAAATCATTGTTTTCACATATCCACTCATCGGAAATTACGGCATTAATCATGAAGACTTTGAGAGCAAAAAACCACAAGTGAAAGCTGTTGTTGTGTATGAAGCAGCTGATCATTTCTCTCATCATCTTGCAGCGGTTAGCTTAAAAGATTATTTACAGAAGTGGAACATTCCGCTTCTGACGCATACAGATACACGTGCAGTCGTGCAAAACATCCGGGCAAATGGGACGATGAACGCTGTGATCAGTGTAGACGAAAACGAAACACCGCCGGCCATGAAACAAGACAATGTGGTCGCACAGGTGACAGAGGACGAGATCTACACACAAGGCAGCGGCGAGGAACATGTAGCGCTCATTGATTTTGGCTTTAAAAAATCAATTGCAGATTCGCTTGAAGCGCGTGGCTGTAAAGTAACCGTCATTCCGTACAAACAGCTGGAAAAGGTGTTTGAGATCAAGCCAGATGCGATTCTGCTGTCAAATGGACCTGGTGATCCCAAAACAATGAAGCCATATTTAAAAACCATTCATGACATCATGATGACCTTCCCGACACTTGGAATCTGCTTAGGTCATCAATTAATCGCTCTCGCACTTGGCGGGGATACGTATAAGCTTCCATTTGGCCACCGCGGGGCGAATCACCCTGTACAAGATACAGAATCCAAACGTGTTTTCATGACAAGTCAGAATCACAGCTATGTGGTGAATGAAAAAAGCATGAATGACAAAGAAGTGGACGTGAAATTCCTTCATGTCAATGATGGATCTGTAGAAGGTTTCATTCATAAAGAGAAGCTAATTATGTCAGTTCAATTTCATCCAGAAGCACACCCAGGTCCTGCTGAAAGTGAATGGGTATTCGATGATTTTATTGAGAAAGTGAAACAAGCAAGGAGAGAAGTTGCACATGCCTAAAGATCAAAGCATACAAACCATTCTAGTCATCGGGTCTGGTCCAATCATCATTGGTCAGGCAGCAGAATTTGATTACTCAGGAACACAAGGATGTATAGCCTTAAAAGAAGAGGGCTACAAAGTCATTTTAGTGAATAACAACCCAGCAACCATTATGACAGACGAATCATTTGCTGATGAAATCTATTTTGAACCGCTTTCAGTTGATTCAGTGACAAGAATCATCGAAAAGGAAAAACCAGATGGTCTTTTAGCCAACCTTGGCGGACAGACCGCTTTAAACCTTGCTGTCGAGCTAGAAAAAGCCGGTGTGCTGAAGAAGCATGGGGTAACACTGCTCGGAACGTCAGTTGAAACAATTGAAAACGGTGAAGATCGAGAGAAATTCCGTGCTCTCATGAAGCAGTTGAACGAACCTGTGCCAGATAGTGAAATTGTGGATAATGCGAAAGATGCCCTTCAATTTGCAAAAGAAGTAGGCTTCCCAGTCATCCTAAGACCAGCATACACACTTGGCGGAAAGGGCGGCGGAATTGCCTTAACAGAAGAAGCGTTTAAACCGCTCATTGAAGGAGCCCTTTTAGCGAGCCCGATTCATCAGTGTTTAGTTGAAAAAAGCATCGCTGGCTTTAAAGAAGTCGAATATGAGGTCATGAGAGACCGTCAAAATACGTGTATTACGGTTTGTAATATGGAAAATATTGATCCAGTTGGTGTGCATACAGGAGACTCGATTGTCGTTGCACCTTCCCAAACATTAACAGACCAGGATTATCAAATGCTTCGTTCAGCGAGCCTGAAAATCATTTCAGCACTGGATGTAGTCGGCGGATGCAACATCCAATTCGCCCTTGATCCACTCAGTAAAGAATACTTTGTCATTGAGGTGAATCCACGGGTCAGCCGTTCATCTGCTCTTGCCTCAAAAGCAACAGGCTATCCAATTGCTAAAATGGCGGCAAAGCTTGCGGTAGGCTATACACTAGACGAACTCAAAAACCCGCTCACAGGCACAACTTATGCTAGTTTCGAGCCGGCACTCGATTATGTCGTCGTGAAATTCCCACGCTGGCCGTTTGATAAATTTAAACAGGCAGATCGTCAATTAGGAACAAAAATGAAGGCGACTGGCGAAGTCATGGCGATTGACCGTAATTTAGAGTCAGCCATTCAAAAAGCCGTCGCCTCCCTTGAAATCAAAACAAAGGGCTTCCACCTGCCAGAATTGAAAGACCAATCGACTGAACAACTATTTGAACTGATCAAAACACCAGACGATCGACGTTTCTTCGCTGTCATGGAGCTTCTTTCAAGACAAGAAACGGTCGAAACGATTCATCAAGCGACGAAAATTGATCTATTCTTCTTACATGTATTCAAGAATATGATCATTCTCGAACAGGAATTGAAGAACCATGAGGGAACGCTCTCAAAAGACACCTTGAAAAAGGTAAAGGAAAAGGGCTTCCTTGATGAAACGATTGCTCTTCTTACAGGCCACAGTGAAGAGGCCATTAGACAGCTTCGTCAAGAATATGACATTACGGCTTCATTTAAAATAGTCGACACATGTGCGGCAGAATTTGATGCAAAAACGAACTACTTCTATTCCACATACTTTGGCAAAAGTGATGGAGAGCATCAGGAGAAAACAAAGCAGCGTGCACTCATCATTGGCTCTGGTCCGATTCGAATTGGGCAGGGAGTCGAGTTTGACTATAGTGCAGTTCATGGCGTTCTTACCCTGCAAAAGCTTGGCTTTGAAACCATCATGATGAACAACAATCCAGAGACGGTCAGTACGGATTATGAGATCGCAGATCGTTTATATTTTGAACCCATTACATTAGAGCACATCTTAAACGTTGTCGAAGCAGAAAAAATTGATTTCGTCATCGTCCAATTTGGCGGACAGACTGCCATCAATGTAGCAGAAGGCTTAGAAAAAGCCGGCGTCACGTTGTTAGGTACATCCTTTGACACGCTAGATGCGCTCGAAGATCGTGATTTGTTCTATCAACTTCTTGATGAACTGAATCTTCCTCATGCAGAAGGAAATACGGCTGACTCAAAAGAAGAAGCACTCGCACATGCCAGAATCATTGGTTACCCTGTGTTAATTCGCCCATCGTATGTCATTGGCGGAATGGGGATGATCGTTGTCCAGTCAGAAGCACATTTGACATCATTGCTTGATCAGCCAGATCATTTGCCGTACCCGATCTTAATTGATGAGTATGTCACTGGAAAAGAAGTTGAAGTGGATCTGATTTCTGACGGAAAAACGACCTTCATTCCAACGATTGTGGAGCATATAGAGAAAGCGGGCGTCCACTCAGGTGACAGCTTTGCCATTTTACCAAGTGTCTCCATCAGCGAAGACATCAAACAGCAGGTGCATACTGCGTCCGAACAAATAGCGAAGAAATTAGCGTTTAAGGGCATTATGAATATCCAATTTGTGATCAAAGGGGATCAGGCGCTTGTACTAGAGGTAAATCCGCGGGCAAGCCGGACGGTTCCAGTCGTCAGCAAAGTAATGGGCATTGACATGATTCCGCTTGCGACTCAATTATTAGCGGGTGCGACGCTTGAAGAACTGAACCCTGCAACGAAAAACAAAGGGGGAACAGCGGTCAAATTCCCAGTCTTCTCATCACATGCCATTCAAGATATTGACTTAAAGCTGACACCTGAAATGAAAGCGACAGGAGAAGGAATGTGTGTAGGCAAGAACGCCGAAAGCGCCTTGAAAAAAGTGTTTGCGTCAATCTGGCATCAGAAAGGCAGCCTCTTTATAAAAGGCAGTGAACAATTGGTAGATAAAGCGAAACATGCAGGCTTTGACGTCTGGACGGACAGCTTTGAAACTTGGCTGCAAAACGAAGATAAGTCGCTTCATATCCATTTAGGGGAAGATGAAGAGGCAAAAGAGCAGCGTGTAAAAGCACTCACACATGGCGTCCAAGTTCTAACCGAAGATGAAACAGCTCAAGCATTCCTGCAAGGGAAAAATGGAGATGTATCACCAGTATCGCTCAAAGAATTATATAAAAAGGAAGTGACGGCATGAGTCAAGTCGACGTGCAACCGGCATTATACGGAAAAGACTTTTTATCGTTAAAAGATTTCTCAATCAATGACATTGCTTATTTAATTGTAAAAGCGGAAGAAATGAAACAAAATCCCTATCAGGATTTATTCAAAGGGAAAACGTTAGCGATGATCTTTGAAAAATCGTCAACTAGAACCCGTGTATCGTTTGAAGCGGGAATGACGCAGCTAGGAGGACATGCGCTCTTCCTCAGCTCAAATGATTTGCAAATTGGCAGAGGAGAAACGATCAGTGATACAGCGCAGGTGCTGTCTGGCTATGTAGATGGCATTATGATTCGGACCTTTGAACATGAGAAGGTCGAGGAGCTAGCACAATACGCGTCTATTCCTGTCATCAATGGACTGACTGACTACTCCCATCCATGTCAGGCACTTGCTGATTTATTGACAATCAAAGAAGTAAAAGGAACATTAAAAGGAATCAAAGTAGCCTATATTGGTGACGGAAATAACGTGGCTCACTCCTTGATGGTTGGCTGTGCCCAGCTAGGCTGTGACATTGCTGTTGCATCACCAGAAGGCTATGAACCGCTCCAAGAAGTAACAGACACGGCACG
Organism: Bacillus sp. FSL R5-0431; assembly: GCF_038002985.1. Taxonomy (NCBI): domain Bacteria; kingdom Bacillati; phylum Bacillota; class Bacilli; order Caryophanales; family Bacillaceae; genus Bacillus; species Bacillus sp. FSL R5-0431. The sequence continues at coordinate 1,102,933 of NZ_JBBOOG010000001.1, forward strand.
TGAGTTTGCAAAACAATCAGGCGCAGAAGTCATCGTTACGACAGACCCTGTCGCTGCTGTCCAAGATGCAGATGTTATTTATTCCGATGTGTTTACAAGCATGGGGCAGGAAGCAGAAACAGAGAAACGCCTTGCTGAATTTAAAGAATATCAAGTCAATGACGAACTAATGAGTTATGCAGCAAAGGATTATATTTTCCTTCATTGTCTCCCGGCACACCGCGGAGAAGAAGTGACAGCAGACATTATTGACGGGCCGCACTCAAAAGTTTTTCAGCAGGCAGAAAACCGTTTGCATGTACAAAAAGCGTTAATCAAAGAGCTCATGTATCAACAAACCAATTAAATGAAAAGTGTCCCTGACTCGTAGGAGCAGGGACTTTTTGCATAAAGGATTGGAGAGGCAAGTGACGGGACATAATAACATCATCGAGAAAGGAGGATGGGAATGGGTCAGAAGCATCAATTTAAATCAGGGAATAAAGCACCGAATAATGGTGTGTATATCGAGATCGGTGAAACCGGCAGTATGGTGAAAGATCCTTTAAAGATTAAGCTTCAAGCAGGCGACGTCTTTCCGGATAACTCGAACCATAATCGTGTTTGGACCTACCAAAGAAAGCCATAAGCAATTGACTAAGAGTCAGAAGGAATAAGTCTTTAGAGGCATGTGTCATGCCTCTTTTTTCTTTATAATAAAAATCAATTAAGTTCCAATTTTCAAAAAATAGTATGAAAAATAGAGAATTTAAGGTAAAATATGTAATTGGAATATATTGTTGAAAGGATTTGTGTGATGGAAAAGACGAATCTCAGTGAAAGTGTTTGGAATAAACGCTTCACCTCATTATTCATATCAAGACTGATTAAAAACACAGGAGAAAGTTTTGCTTTTACATCCGTCCTTTGGCTATTGATTTTGAGAGGGGATGGAGCACTCGGTACAGGACTTCTCCTAGCAGTAACCGTTCTTCCTTCATCTTTGTTAGCCCCAATACTAGGACCTCTTATGAAAAAGCACCATTTGTCTAAATGGATGTTCGCTTCAGACGTCGTTCGAGCAACAATTGTACTCATTATTCCGCTTCTGCATTTTTCACATCTATTGCCTTTATGGTTATTGATCTCATTAATGGTTATTCAATCGGCAACAGGTGCAGCATATAATCCAGCCTCTGTGGCCATTTTACCGCAGATTGTTCCGAAGCATCTGATTCAAAAAGCAAATGCCATCCTGCAATCTTCTTTTGAGATTGTCGCACTTGCAGCAGTCATGGTGGCTGGTCTCTTGGTCAAATTAATCGGACCTGCAGATACCCTTCTCATCACCACTGCCTTATTCATCATATCCGGCCTGTTTATTATCGGCGTCAAACTAAAGAAAACCGATGAAGAAAAAGCAGCAGGCATTAAACAAGCAAAGAATACATATTTGTATAACTTAAAAAGAGGTTTTCTCGTCGTCAAAAATCATCACATTTTATTTGCACTGACGCTGTATTGTATTTTAATGAATGTCGCCGCAGCACCGTGGCAGGCACTATCTGCTGTATACGTAGCAGAAGCACTGCAAAGCGATTCCATGGTGTATTCCATTTTAAGAGGTGTTGCCGCAGTCGGCGCGTTTATGATGGGCTTTGCTCTAGCGAAAGTGAAAATTAAGAGATTTGGTTTGTTCTTTATTGTCGCTGGTATGATTGAAGGAGCTGCGTTCTTTATCACAGGGATGAGTACATGGCTGCCGGTCGTTCTACTTGCATCCTTTATATTCGGTGCCGCCGTTAGTGCGATCAATGTACCGGAAATGGTCATTATTCAAACGTCTGTCGACCAAGACGATCAGCCGCAAGTATACGCCGTGATCAATGCTTCATCAAATGTTTTTCTCCCGCTTGCAGCTGTCGTATCAGGTGTTCTGGCAGAAAGGTTTGGAGCAGGACCTGTCATTGCTGGCGGTGGGGTCCTTGAAATTTTATCTGGTATCGCGATCTTCCTGTTTACAGGGCTTGCGAAAAGCCATTTGACAGCAGACAAACAGAAGTCCGAAACCGTCGAGGTGTAATCGATAAAAAAACCCCCTGTGGCTGCAGGGGGTTTTAGCGTACCGCTTTTCAATCAAAAAGAAAAAGAGCTAAAATCAACATCATTTTAGCTCTTCCTCAGCAATCAAGTCTTACGTATTAAGAGTGTTTTGTTGAACTTTCCGTTTCTTTCATTGGACTTACTTCAGCAAAGATGAATAAAATAACCGTAAACACCACTGCAAGAATAGAAGTCAAAGTAAAGTCATAAGCAGCGCCATTCATCGAGGCAACGATGTAGCCAGCCATATGTGTCAGCAGAAAAGTCCAAATGAGGGTGATAATATAATGCATAATCCCACCGTCCTTTATGTAACAATCTATTGATTATCATACCATAGATACGAGTGAGGGGAAAAGACTGTTTTAGCCTTTATGTGACCATTTTAAGACCTTCTGCTATAAAAATAAAAAGAATTCTTCTCTCTTTAGGGGATTTCCTTATTCCTACAAGAGTTGTTGTTCATATCATAGAAAGCAGAATCACTGAAAGGAGGCTGGCCATATGGGTGTAAGCGAACGGTTTTTCCAGCTTGGTTCCCAGTGGAACGTCATTCACCTTCCTCAAAAACCAAATGGCTTTGGCATTCTTATCCTCGGTGACCGAAATCACTTTGTGCAGGAAAATACATCATTCTGGCTTCAGCACTATGGAAGAAACCAGCTTTTAACTGCCTTAAAGGATGAAGGATATACATTGTTTAATAGTCATCTTCATGGGAATCACTGGGGATGCGAAGATGCTGTTTTTAGTGCAAAGCAGCTCGTTCATCACACATTAAAACAAGAAATATTAAACCGGGAAATTCATGTGCTGGCAGAGGGGATGGGCGCACTCGTTGCCATGAGCCTTGCTGAAGAGATGCCAGAAGTGCTAAGGTCCATTGCGCTCGTGAATCCATGTCTGCATCTCTATGCACAACGAGAAAGAGAAAAGGAACACAAATTCTTTTATAAACAGCTGATCAAAGAATTAGCGAAAAGCTACGGCTGCTCTGAAAAGGAAGCGGAAACGTACCCGCTCCCTGCTTGCCCTGTTCATTCTGCTCATGTACCGATTCACATATGGCAAAGACTAAACGGCGCACCGTATGCATATGAACTGCATGCAAAGCCTTTTATAGATCAGCATATGAAGAATCCAGAGCATTGTCAGATCGATCTCACCTTGCATATGTTTGATCATCCGAGAAGAATCTTTCAATCCATTCACAAGTTTTATAAATCGCATGAAAGAGAATTGTGATGAATAGGATGATAACAGCCCTTCATGGAAAGGGCTCTTCTTTTTATTCGATAAGCTAAAAAAGGGGACATGAACATGGAAACAGGACTGATCATAGGGGCAGATGAATTTTTTGGTCTAGCGCTGTGTGAATATATGATGAAAGAGGGCATTCAAGTGGATATCACATGTCCTCATGATCATACAGAAGAGCAAAAGATGTTATTAGAAGAGCGAATGATGTGGCTCGGCAGAAATGATCTCTTCCGTGTCATTGACCTTCAGGATGGAAAAGACACGTATGACCTCATCTTTATTCAATCAGAGGAATCAGATAAACGACACAAAGACATGAAAGCGAAGCATGGCATGTACCGGGTTCTTTACGAAAAAACCGAAGACGAATCGTCCAATCAGAATGTGCCGGCTGTTATTCTCCCTCGCATGTTCGGACCATGGGCACTTAATAAAGAAAGAACTAAGCGTGATGAAGCATTTTTTGTAGAAGATGTGGTAAGGGATTTGTTCAAGTGGGCATCGGGCACTGAACAAAGACAGGAAATGATATATGAATTGAAGGTAGAAAGACAAACGGATGACAAACAAGCAGAAGAAATGATGGTAGAATGGAAAAGACAAAACTCAACATTTTTCGACAAAAAGCAAGAATGATCTTCCATCTTATCTTTTTTCAGTATAAAATAAACCTATATTTAACATACAGGTTCATGCCTGCATGTGGCAAAGGGAGTTGAACATGGCATGAAGTATCAGCGGCTTGTCATGATCTTTTCGTTCCTTCTCCTATTATCTGCCTGCTCACAGGCACCTTTAAAAGGACAGATTGAGAAGGTGGGTTTACTCGTCCCCGATACAATTAATGATCAAGTTTGGGGAACGAAAGGTTATAAAGGCTTATTAAATATTCAATCAACATTTGGTGTAGATGTTTATTATAAGGAAGGAATGGTCGACAAAGAGAAAATCGTTGATGCCATTGAAGAATTTCACAAAAAAGGAGTCAATTTGATTATTGGCCATGGCAATGAATACAGCGAAATTTTCAACTTAATTAGTGAAGATTATCCGAAAACACAATTTATCACGGTAAATGGAAACAAGCCTCAGGCGGATAATGTCGCGAATGTGACGTTTAAAGGTGAAGCGATGGGCTTTTTCGGAGGCATGACAGCAGCACATATGTCAAAATCAAAAAAGATTGGTATTCTTGCTACATATGATTGGCAAAGCGAAGTAGATGGCTTTATCAAAGGTGCAAAATATCAAGATGAACATGTACAAGTGCTTGCCGAGTTTGTCGAAAACTGGGATGATGCGGACAAAGCCGTGGAGCTCTATCAAAAATTGAAAAAGCAGGGCGTAGATGTTGTATATCCAGCAGGCGATGGTTATAATATCCCTGTCATTGAACAAATCAAAGCCGATAATTTATCAGCGATCGGATATGTCACTGATCAATCCAACCTCGGCAGTCATACCGTCTTAACAAGCACAGTCCAGCATGTGGATAAAGCGTACACTATTATTGCGAAGAAATTTAATGAAGGCAAGCTAAACGAACAAGGTGACTACTCCTTTGATTTTAAAGAAGGAGTGATCGAAATGGGGAAATTTAGTTCCACCATTGACCGTGCTTTTGTGAAAGATATTGAAAGTGATATTGCGACTTACAAAAAAACTGGCAAACTGCCAAATGAAAAGTGAGGATACGACGATGCAGCACGAAAAATCGATGGAGTTTTTACAAATTGCCATGAAGTATTTTCCGCAGGCAAAAGAAGAATTAGATAAAGCGGGTATTCAGCTTGAGCCCGAAGCTCTTCAGCCGCTTTTATCATTGTTTACATCTGTCATGCAAGAGGCATATGAGCTTGGGAAAGCAGATGCAGAATCAGAAAAAGCCACAGAATAGTGGCTTTTTTTATGATAATTTTTTCTTGAAGGCACTAATCATAGGGCCAACATCTTTAAACACAGGCTTCAGCTCATCGATGGAGTTCATAATGTTCCCAATTTGATTCATGACATGCATGTAATCAATTGAGTCTTCACTTGGAGATGTCTCCTCACGTTCCTCCTTTGCTTCTGTCTTGCTTTTCTCCTTTTCAAGCGGCTGGCCAAACATCATAGCCGAAAAAATATCTTTTTGCGCCATATCACATGCTCCTTTCTACTATCGGTATATCAATAATCTATGAAAAAAGTGAGAGGAAAGGTTAGACGTTTGTATTGCCAAGGAGAAAAAAATAAGGTAAAATTAGTACCAGATACTAATATAAGATCACAATATCACATGCTCGTATGAGTAAAAGGAGTCTTATTCAATGAATGCTGGAATTATTGGCCTTGGCCGCTATATACCTGAAAAAGTGTTAACAAATCTTGATTTAGAAAAAATGGTTGAAACTTCTGACGAATGGATTCGTACTAGAACAGGTATAGAAGAAAGAAGAATTGCTTCTGATGATGTCAATACATCTCATATGGCGCTTGCTGCTGCAAAAAAAGCATTAGCTGACGCAGATGTGGCTGCAGAAGATATCGATATGATTCTTGTGGCGACAGTCACGCCAGATCAAGCATTTCCGACAGTCGCTTGTATGATTCAAGAGCAACTCGGTGCACATAAAGCATGTGCAATGGATATTAGCGCTGCGTGTGCTGGCTTTATGTATGGGCTTGTTACTGGAAAACAATTTATCGAATCAGGAACCTTCAAGCACGTGCTCGTCGTTGGCGTTGAAAAGCTTTCTCGCATTACCGACTGGGATGACCGCAATACAGCTGTTCTGTTTGGAGATGGAGCAGGTGCTGCTGTGTTAGGAGAAGTCAGCGAAGGGAAAGGAATTCTCTCATTTGAGCTTGGAGCCGATGGAAGAGGCGGGAAGCACTTGTACTTAGATGAAAAAGATCATACAATCATGAATGGACGAGAAGTATTTAAATTTGCTGTAAGACAAATGGGCGAGTCAAGCGTAAACGTCATCGAAAAAGCTGGACTATCAAAAGAAGACGTTGACTTCTTGATTCCGCATCAAGCAAATATTCGCATTATGGAAGCAGCCCGCGAACGCCTAGAGCTGCCAGTTGAAAAAATGTCGAAGACAGTCCATAAATATGGAAACACATCAGCAGCATCTATTCCAATTTCACTATGTGAAGAAATCGAAGCCGGAAAAATTCATGACGGCGATGTGATTGTAATGGTTGGTTTTGGTGGCGGATTAACGTGGGGCGCAATCGCTATGCGATGGGGCCGATAAAAGAGTGAGGTGCACAAATTAATGGATAAAAAACGAGTAGTTGTTACAGGATTAGGTGCTTTGACACCTCTTGGCAACGATGTAGAGTCAACATGGAAAAATGCTGTAGCAGGTGTATCAGGAGTTGGACCAATCACACGTGTCGATTCAAGTGAATATACCGCAAAAGTAGCAGCAGAACTAAAAAATTTTAACATTGAAGATTACATGGAGAAAAAAGAAGCCCGAAAAATGGCACGCTTCACGCAATATGCAGTCGTTGCTGCTCAAAAGGCGCTAGAAGATTCACGTCTTGAAATCACAGATGAAATCGCACCGCGTGTTGGTGTATGGGTTGGGTCTGGTATTGGCGGACTTGAAACATTTGAAGAGCAGTTTGAAGTGTATTCAAATAAAGGAGCAAGACGCGTAAGCCCATTCTTCGTTCCAATGATGATTCCAGATATGGCAACAGGCCAAATTTCAATTGCACTTGGCGCAAAAGGGGTTAACTCTTGTACAGTGACAGCATGTGCCACAGGGACAAACTCAATTGGTGATGCATTTAAAGTCATTCAGCGCGGAGATGCAGATGCGATGATCACAGGCGGAACAGAAGCGCCGTTAACAAAAATGTCGTTTGCAGGTTTCTGTGCGAACAAAGCCCTTTCGACAAATCCTGATCCAGAGACAGCAAGCCGTCCATTTGACAAAAACCGTGACGGATTTGTTATGGGTGAGGGTGCAGGGATTATTGTTCTTGAAGAACTCGAGCATGCGTTAAAACGCGGGGCGACGATTTATGCAGAAATTGTTGGATATGGTTCAACTGGAGATGCGTATCATATTACAGCACCGGCTCCAAACGGAGAAGGCGGCGTCCGCGCAATGAAAGAAGCGATTCGAGATGCTGGTTTGTCTGTGGAAGAAATTGATTATATCAATGCCCACGGAACAAGCACACCTTACAATGATAAATTTGAAACAATGGCCATTAAAGAAGTGTTCGGAGAGCATGCGAATCAGCTTGCAATCAGTTCGACAAAATCAATGACAGGTCACTTACTTGGCGCAGCAGGCGGAGTAGAAGCTATTTTCTCTGTTCTTGCGATTAAAGACAGCGTCATTCCTCCAACCATTAACCTTGAAACACCGGATGAAGAATGTGATCTTGATTATGTGGCAAATGAAGCACGTTCAAAAGAAGTACAAGTGGCTCTAAGTAACTCACTTGGCTTTGGCGGACATAATGCGACAATTATCTTTAAAAAATACGAAGCGTAATATTTCCTAAGAAGGCGGCGATCTATAAACAGATCGCCGCTTTTTTGCATATGATGAAAATGGAGGTGTTTAGCGGTATGGGTCTAGTCAATACACAATATCTCATTCATCAATCATCATCATTTCAGGAGCTGGCATCGCGCTTTATTCCTTATTTTAAAGGGGCAGAGGAAAAAGAATGGTCCTCTATTCTCTCCCACCTGCAGCATCACGGAATGATTCGGTCTTTTAGATCATGCAAAGACATGATCGACAAGCTCAAAGAAAAAGGGTACTTCCAGCTCGTCATGAAAGAATACAAAACGCTGCAAAAGCAGTGGAAAGGCCCTGACATTCCTGTCTTTATTTTGCCAGTCAATGAGAGCAGCAAAGAAATTAGAGAACAATTTTTTTATCAATCCGGCATGGCATTTGACGACAAGGTCTTTCTCTTTTTGTCGCCAAATACTCCGAAAGAACGTATCGGTACATTGCTGACTCATGAATATCACCATGTATGCAGGTTGCATTTTCTCACGAAAGAAGAAAAAGATTTTACATTCCTTGATACAATCATGATGGAGGGGCTCGCTGAATATGCTGTGTATCATAGATACGGAGAAAGCTATACAGCAAAATGGACCACTCTCTATGACGAAACGCAGCTTCAGCACTTGTATAAGAAATGGGTATCCAGTCATCTTGATCAAAAAGTGCAGGACGACGAAAGACTGATACAGAACCTCCTTTATGGAAAAGGGAACTACCCCAAAATGCTTGGTTACGCCACCGGGTTTTATATCGTGAAAAAGTATTTCAGTGAGCACCGAATCAGCGAGGAGTCTATGATCGCAGAGCCGTCCGAAACTTTTTTAAAGGCGGTAGACTCATAAAGTGAATGATTGACATAAAAAGATAGATATTACAAATTTACTAAATTCTTCTTGATTTCGTCATAACAATGTAATAATATACAAATATAAATTTTGATAATTCTTTATATTCAAAAAATACGGAATTTTTTATTCAATTCTATTGTCTATGGAGAAAGGGGCGAATGAATGACCAAGCTGCTTGAAGTGCAAAACTTAAAAACATATTTTTTTCGAAAAAAAGAACCGATACCTGCTGTTGATGGCGTTGATTTCAGCATTAACAGAGGAGAAACTGTCGCATTAGTCGGTGAGTCTGGATCTGGTAAAAGCATTACGTCCCTATCCATTATGGGGTTGATAAACGGCACTGGTGGAAAAATTATGGACGGTTCCATCAAGCTTGATGGCAAGGACCTAGTTACATATGGTGAAAAGGAATTATGCAGCATTCGTGGTAATGACGTATCTATGATCTTTCAGGAACCCATGACCTCACTTAATCCCGTCCTAACCATCGGGGAACAAATAACAGAAATCCTCATCTATCACAAAAAACTTTCAAAAAAAGAAGCGACGAAAAAAGCGATTGATCTGCTGAAGCTTGTTGGTTTTTCCAGACCGGAACAAATCATCAAAGATTACCCGCACCGTTTATCAGGCGGCATGCGGCAAAGAGTGATGATTGCCATTGCGCTAAGCTGCGATCCGAAGCTTCTCATTGCAGATGAACCGACAACTGCCCTAGATGTAACGATTCAAGCCCAGGTGCTCACATTGATGAAAGATTTATGCACGACATTTGGTACATCTATTCTTCTCATTACTCATGATCTAGGTGTCGTGTCTGAAGTGGCAGATCGAGTCATTGTCATGTACTGCGGACAGGTTGTTGAAAATGGGACCGTCGAAGAATTATTTGATCAGCCGCTTCATCCTTACACAGAAGGGCTGCTTGAATCGATTCCTGTCATTGACGGAGACATACAGCCGTTAAGGGCGATAAAAGGGAATGTCCCTGCGCCAGATCAGCTTCCGGCTGGCTGCCGCTTTGCTCCTAGATGCCCGAAAGTGAAGGAGCGCTGCCTAGGAGAGCTGCCTAAGCTGAGGACATTTGAGAATGGCAGAAGCGTCACATGCTTCTTATATGAGGAGGCAGACCATACATGACCCTTGCTCAAAATCAACCACAGCCAACAGATCTAACAGAGAAAGAAACCATCCTTGAACTGAAACAGATACGAAAACATTTTCCGATTAAAGCGGGCGTCTTTCAGAAGAAAGTCGGTGCAGTTAAAGCTGTTGACGGCATAGACTTGAAGATTTATAAAGGTGAAACGTTAGGCATTGTTGGGGAGTCAGGGTGCGGTAAATCTACACTAGGCCGGACAATGATTCGCTTATATCAGCCAACTGACGGTCAAATCTTTTTTAAAGGGCAAGATATCTCCCGCGTATCAGAATCAAAGCTAAGACAATCAACACGAAAAAACATCCAAATGGTTTTTCAAGATCCCTTTGCATCACTCAACCCTAGAAAAACACTTCGAAGCATCATCAAAGAACCCTACAAAACACATCACTTATATTCCTTAAAAGAAAGAAATGAAAAAGTAGAACAGCTTTTATCAAAGGTGGGTCTTCATCCAAGCTTTGCAAATCGCTACCCTCACGAATTTTCTGGCGGGCAGAGGCAGCGAATCGGCATCGCTCGTGCGCTTGCCATGAATCCCGAAATGATCATCGCAGATGAGCCGGTATCAGCACTTGATGTATCCATTCAGGCGCAGGTGATTAATCTGATGGAGGAGCTTCAGGAGGAATTTGACCTGACATATCTATTTATCTCTCACGATTTAAGTGTGGTCAGGCACATTAGTGATAGAGTCGGCGTGATGTATCTGGGCAAAATGATGGAGCTTGCCGATAAGCACAGCCTGTATGATGAACCGCTCCATCCATATACACAGGCACTGCTTTCTTCTGTTCCTGTTACCCGTAAAAAGGGTCAGATCAAAAGAGAACGTATCATGCTTCAAGGAGATCTGCCAAGTCCTGCGAATCCGCCAAAAGGCTGCGTATTTCACACAAGATGCCCGCATGCGAAGGAAATCTGTAAAGAAAAAATACCAGCATTTCAGGAATTAAAAACAAACCACTTCGTTGCCTGCCACCTCTACGACGCTTAATCAGCTTGGAAGATCTCATCTTTGAGAGGGGGGATGAAGCGGCATCTGTCGTCATTTCTAAAAAAGGATAGGGGGAATTGTATATGAAAGGTAGAAATAGAAAACCCATTTTGGTCAGTTTGCTGCTGATCTTTACACTCATGCTTGCGGCTTGCTCTAGTGGAAATAAAACATCTGGAGATAGTGAAAAGAAATCAACTGGAAAACCTGTACAAGGCGGAGACCTTGTCATCGGTTCAATTGCAGAGCCTACGTTATTTAACTCGCTGTATTCAACAGACGTGGCAAGCTCTGATATTGAGGAAAGAATCTACAGCTTCTTACTTCAAACTGACGGAAAGCTGAACCCTCAGCTATCGCTGGCAGAGGATATTAAAGAATCTGATGACGGCAAGCAGTTTGATGTGACCATTAAAAAAGGCGTAAAGTTTCATGATGGTGAAGAACTGACGGCTGATGATGTTGTGTTTACATACAGCATTCCGATCAATAAGGACTACAATGGAGAGCGCGGTTCAGGCTTTGAAGTATTAGATTCCGTTAAAAAGACAGGGGATTACTCAATCGAATTCAAGCTCAATAAAAAAGATCCCTATTTCTATAATGTCACACTAGGAAGCTATGGCATTTTGCCTAAGCATATTTTAGGTGATGTGCCTGTAAAGGATCTCGGTGAAAATGAATTTAACCGAAAAAAACCAATCGGTTCAGGTCCATTTAAATTTGCAGAGTGGAAAGAAGGAGACTACGTCAAACTAGAAGCCTTTGACGATTATTGGGATGGACGTCCATACCTTGATACCGTCACGATTAAAACGATTCCTGATGAAAATGCAGCTATCGCTCAGCTCTCAGCAGGCGATATTGATTTTTTTGCTGTACCGGGAGCAGAGCTGCAAACGGCTGAAAAAGTCAGCAACATTAAAATTGAATCTGATCTAGGACTGAATTATTCATACATTGGCTGGAACCAGAAAAATGATCTCTTTAAAAGTAAAAAGGTCCGCCAAGCGCTGACACATGCCATTGATCGCCAAACGATTGTCGATCAAGTGTTAGATGGAGACGGCAAAGTTGCCAACATTCCAGAAAGTCCGCTGTCATGGAACTATCCGAAGAATGATCGTGTTCCAGTATTTGAGTTTGATCAAGAAAAAGCGAAAAAGATGCTGAAAGAAGAGGGCTGGGAGGATACAGATGGAGATGGCTATCTTGATAAGAACGGCAAAAAATTCTCCTTTGTCATAAAGACCAACCAAGGAAACAAAGTCCGTGAAGACATCGCTGTCGTTGTCCAGCAGCAACTCAAAGAAATTGGTGTTGAAGCGAAGCCGCAAATTGTGGAATTCAGTGCACTCATTGAGCAGACGACACCGCCTAAATGGGATTACGATGCGCTGCTGCTCGGCTGGAGCCTTGCCACATTCCCTGATCAATTCAGCATCTTCCACTCAAGCCAGTCAGAAAAAGGCTTGAATAACATCTGGTATAAAAATGAAGAGGTCGATAAGCTGTTAGTGGATGCTAAGAACTTAAGCGATCGAAAAGAATATTCAAAGGCATATGAAAAAATTTATGAACTGATCGCAGAAGATCAGCCATATACGTTCCTTTATTATGCCAACTCACATCGCGCGATGCCATCTAATCTCCAAGGCTACTCTTACCACCCGAAAGATGAGTATTACAAAATCGAGAAATGGTGGATTGAACAGTAGGCTGCTATTGAAGAAGGGGAGGGTTCTCCCCTTTCAGTGTGAAGACAAACCTTTCTATTCGGTGTCAGTCCGGCGCGCTGGTGCTCACGGTGATTTCATTCACCAAGCACCAGCTAGATTTAAAGGGTTCTCATATCACGCTGCAATGAAGACAGAGGGCTAAAATAAAGACCATTTTAGCCCTTTTTCATCACAGTATGGCGATCCGATGAAAAAGGAGTTGTGCATATGGTTACATATATCATTAGAAGGACACTGCTTTCCATTCCCATCTTATTTGGGATTACCATTTTGTCCTTCGCCATTATGAAAGCAGCACCAGGCGATCCGATGTCACTCATGATGGACCCGACCATTAGTGCCGCAGACCGGGAAGCCTTTATTGATAAGTACGGCTTGAACGATCCTGAATATGTGCAATATATGAAATGGCTTGGCAATATGCTTCAAGGTGACTTTGGCACCTCCATTGTTAAAAAGGGAACGCCCGTGGCTGATTTGATTTTTGCCCGGCTGCCAAATACCCTCATCCTCATGATCTTTTCTACATTAGTCGCACTGATCATCGCCATCCCATTTGGTGTTCTTTCAGCAAAACGTCCATATACAAAGCTTGACTATGGCATTACGATTACATCTTTTATCGGACTGGCTATTCCGAACTTTTGGTTTGGACTCATTCTGATTATGGTTTTATCTGTGAATCTAGGATGGTTCCCGACAGGCGGTGTTTCTACCTTAAATGCCGATTTTAATGTGTTTGACCGGCTCCATCACATCATTTTACCAGCCTTTGTTTTAGCAACTGCTGATATGGCAGGGCTCACCCGGTACACAAGGTCGAGTATGCTTGATGTCATAAGGCAGGATTATATTCGCACCGCAAGAGCGAAAGGCTTTCGAGAAAACAAAGTCATTTTCAAGCACGGGTTAAGAAACGGTCTTATGCCTGTCATTACGATTTTCGGATTGATGGTTCCATCCTTTATTGGCGGCGCAGTCGTGGTGGAACAAATTTTCACTTGGCCAGGGCTTGGAAAGCTGTTCATCGATTCTGCCTTTTCGAGAGATTATCCGGTCATTATGGCGATGACTGTTATTTCCGCAGTGCTCGTGGTGGTTGGAAATTTAATAGCGGATATTCTATATGCGATCGTTGATCCGCGTATTGAATATTAGAAGGGAGCTGAAGCACAATTGGCACAGCCTAATATGGGAACACCTCCTGTTGATCTCAAATTAAAAGAGGGTCTTCCGCCAAAGCCAGAGACGATGCTGCGTTTATTTTGTGAGAAATTTTTCAAAAATAGACTGGCGGTTGCCGGCTCCGTGATCTTATTGGTCATTATCTTTTCAGCCATTTTCGCTCCAGTGATTGCCCCTTATGCACCAGAGCAGCAAGATTTATTGAAGCGGCTCCAGCCGCCAAGTGCTGAGCATTTGATGGGAACTGACAAGTTTGGCCGAGATATTTTCTCAAGGGTGCTTTATGGAGCGAGGGTCTCTCTGTTAGTTGGCTTCGTCTCAGTGGTCGGGGCGATCACCATTGGCACCGTCGTTGGAGCGGTAGCAGGGTATTTCAAAGGGTTGGTTGATTCTATCTTAATGAGATTTGTTGATGTGGTATTGTCGATTCCTGACATTTTTCTATTGATCACGCTTGTCACCATTTTCAAACCGGGCATTGATAAATTGATATTAATCTTTGCTTTGACCGGCTGGACCACAACCGCGAGACTGATCCGCAGTGAATTCTTATCACTACGAACAAGAGAATTCGTACTCGCGGCAAGAACCATTGGAACGAAAAACCATGTCATCATCTTTTCGCATATTTTACCGAACTGTATCGGTCCTATTATCGTGTCAGCTACACTTAAAGTAGGTTCCGTCATTTTAGCCGAATCAACGCTGAGCTATCTAGGGTTTGGCATACAGCCGCCAACAGCAAGCTGGGGCAACATGCTGCAAGATGCACAAAACTTCTCGATTATGGTGCAAGCGTGGTGGTATCCGCTCTTCCCGGGTTTACTGATATTGCTGACCGTTTTATGCTTTAATTTCTTAGGAGATGGGCTGAGAGATGCGTTTGATCCTAAAAAGCTAAAGTAATGCCTCATTTTTTATGACAAGATGAAAGGGACTCTGCGACACGCACTTTGTTTTCTTTATAAAAATAAAAAAATGCACGCCATCATTCGCTCCGCTTGAAGTTTTGATAAAGTTGGAATAATTTCTCTATCCCTTGCCCATACTGTGGACAACAGTTTTTAAAAAGTGAGGGATTGGTTATGTTATTTCTTCATGACGTATGGGTGAATTGGTTTGAAGGGGAAGAAAATGGCTACAATGTGTGTCATTTTCATGAGTGGCGCAAGGAGGACAGCGTTGAGCTGTTAGATCAAGTGCCTTTACTCAAGGTGCAGAGTCCTTTGTTTGATTACATAGAGAATGATCTTTCAGAGCTGCCAAAGACGCTGCTAGAATCTGTATTTGAGAAATCATATATTCGAAAAAATCATGAACGGCGTAAATTAGAGTATTGCTTTGTGGTCACGGACGGCATTCGAATCATTGCCGTGGATACGATTGGGTACTCCATTCCTGTGAGGAAAAGCCGTTTAATCCCAAGGCAGGAGCAATTGGTGTATGAAATGGTGAAAGATGTGAAGGCTGAGGAATATGAATTCTCTCAGGGCAGCCTTGAGTCGGCGAAGGAGTATCATATTTTGTCATTGCCGCCGCAGCACATCAGTGGATTAACGAGAAAAGAAAGACAGCTGAAGCAGCTCATGTTTATGGCGCTCGATCAATTAAAAGGTCTTCAAAACAGGGCGGAGATTGCGTATTGGTATACGGAATGGAACCCGCGCATGTACAACCAAATCAAACGAATGTCATTCGAAGAGATTTGGAACATGCTTTACAATGAAACCATTGATGGATGGTCAGAGAATCATTTAGCTTTCTGTGAAAAAATGATTAAAGGACAGCCGTTTTTTGAAAAGCTTTGGGAAATGGAAAACGAATCAAAGGTGAATTAGAAAAAGCTTGCAGCGTGATGTGCTGCAAGCTTTTTTTATTTGCGTTTTCTGCCAAGACCCATCGCATTCTCCATTTTTTTCAGCATTTTGTTTGCTGCGCGGTTTGCTTTTTCAGCACCTTCGTCAAGAATGCGGTCAAGCTCGTCTGACTCAATGAGTTCATAGTACCGATCTTGTATTGGTTTTAAAGCATCAACGACTACGTTCGCAAGATCTCCTTTAAACTCACCATACCCTTTGCCTTCGTACTTTTGTTCCAGCTCTGCAATCGATACGTTACCTAATACAGAATAAATCGTCAGCAAGTTAGCAATACCAGGCTTGTTCTCTTTGTCATACTTGACGATGCCTTCAGAATCCGTCACAGCACTTTTAATTTTCTTTTCAAGCTGCTTTGGTTCATCTAATAAGGTAATGAAGGATTTTTGGTTCGGATCGGATTTGCTCATCTTTTTCGTTGGATCTGTTAAAGACATAATCCGAGCGCCTTCTTTTGGAATTTTCACTTCAGGTACAGTGAAGATGTCATTGTATTTTCGATTAAAACGTTCAGCAAGCGTTCTAGTCAATTCAAGATGCTGCTTTTGGTCTTCTCCGACAGGGACTAAATCAGTACCGTATAATAAGATATCGCCAGCCATTAATGGGGGATACGTTAATAGGCCTGAAACAACCGCTTCCTTACCAGCGGATTTGTCCTTAAATTGGGTCATTCTTTCTAATTCCCCAATATAAGCAACACATTGCAGCATCCATCCTGCCTGGGCGTGAGCAGGTACCTCTGATTGGATAAACAATGTTGCCTTCTCTGGATCAAGTCCAACTGCTAAATAAAGAGCTGCTAAGCTTCTAATATTTTGGCGAAGAGCTAGCCGGTCCTGACTCACCGTAATCGCATGTTGATCGACTACACAAAAATAGCCATGATAATCATGCTGCAAATCGACAAATTGCTTCATTGCTCCAATATAGTTCCCTAAAGTCACAGAACCGCTCGGCTGAATGCCTGAAAAAATTGTCTTCTTTGTCATACTAAAACCTCTTTTCTTCAATATAAAAAGGCCCACCCGTCACTTTTCAACAGAAAAGGGACGAATGAACCGTGGTACCACCCTTGTTATTTCACATAGAAATCACTCAAGACGTTGATATCGGAGACTGCTCCGTCTAAGCCTACTAACTTTCAAAAGTGTTCGGTTAGCTGCTCCAAAGCCCATTCCATACATGCCATTATCTGCTCGCACCAGCCGCAGACTCTCTGTAAATGGTGAATATATGTACTCTTCTTTTTCATCGCAACAGTATGTCTATCTATTATAAAGGATGACCATAAAAAAGTCACGAAGCCCTCATGTGACCTTCTCATCATGCCGTTTGACATCTGAAATTTTAGATAAAAAACCAACTATCTGTCAGAATTTTTTAAAAAAGGATGATTAATTATATGTATAAAATATTATTCCTGCTGAATTTGTTAAATTATTTTAATCAATTTACGCTTTAATTTGTTGAAGTGATTGAGACTTTAGTTTATAAAAATCCCTCTTTATCCCCATTTACGTTTTTTAAAAATATATGAAATTGATATTGCAATAAATTATTCTATTCATTATAATTAATTTGTTCACACGTTTGTGCTAGGCTCTATACATAGTGAAAATTCAGAAAAAACAAAAGAAATAGAAAGTAAGCTATTTAGGGACTTTTTTACGCTATTTCTTAAATCTGAATCTCATCTTCTATCGAGACCTTTGAACTAAAACATATTATAAGGGGGAATACAGTTGAAAAAGCGTTGGTCTGTTGTTACTTTAATGCTTATTTTCACACTTGTATTAAGCGCTTGTGGTTTCAGCGGAAACAAATCAGGCGACAGCACGAGCAGTTCTGGAGAGGCTAAAACAACATTAAATGTGAATATCTCCACTGAGCCTTTTTCTCTACATCCGGGATTGGCAAATGATTCAACTTCAGGAAGTGTCATCCGTCAGACTTTTGAGGGTTTAACAAGAATTAACGCTGAAGGTAAGCCAGAAAATGCAATGGCTTCTGATATCAAAACAAGTGCTGATGGTAAAACATACACATTCACACTTCGTGATGCAAAATGGTCTAATGGTGACCCTGTCACAGCTAAAGATTTCGAATATGCTTGGAAATGGGCATTAGATCCTAAAAATGAATCTCAATATGCTTACCAGCTTTACTATATTAAAGGTGCTGAAGCAGCGAACAAAGGGAAAGCGAAAGTTGCTGATGTTGGCATTAAAGCTAAAGACGACAAAACGCTTGTAGTTGAGCTAGAGAACCCAACACCGTTCTTTACTGAACTAACTGCATTCTATACGTATATGCCAGTCAACAAAAAAGTGGCTGAAAAGAATAAAAACTGGTTCACAAATGCTGGTGAAAACTACGTATCTAACGGACCATTCGTTCTTTCTAAATGGAAACATGGCGGTTCTATCACGCTTGAAAAGAACAATGAATACTGGGATAAAGATACTGTGAAATTGAAAAAGATTAACATGTCTATGATCAAAGATACAAACACTGAGCTTAGCATGTTCAAAAAAGGCGAGCTTGACTGGGCTGGTTCACCAACTGGAAGCCTTCCAACTGAGTCTTTAAAAACATTGAAAAAAGAAGGCGGTCTTAAAATCCAAACGATCGCAGGTATCTATAACTACAAATTCAACACAGAAGTTAAACCTTTAAACAATGCAAACATCCGTAAGGCCCTTGCATACTCAATCAACCGTCAAGCGATCGTTGACAAAATTACGCAAGGTGAGCAAGTGCCAGCTATGGCAATCGTTCCTCCAACAATGGAAGGATTCACTGATAACAAAACTGGCTACTTCAAAGATCACGATGTAGCAACTGCTAAAGAATTTCTTGAAAAAGGTGTGAAAGAATTAGGTTATAAGTCAGTTTCTGATCTTCCAGCATTGAAACTTTCTTACAACACAGATGAAGGCCACCAAAAGATTGCTCAAGCAATTCAAGAAATGTGGAAAAAGGATTTAGGCGTGAAAGTTGAACTTGATAACTCTGAGTGGAACGTATACATCGACAAAATCCACAGCGGAGATTACCAAATCGGACGTATGGGCTGGTTAGGTGACTTCAACGATCCAGTGAACTTCCTTGAGCTTTACAAAGATAAAGACGGTGGAAACAACGACACTGGATGGGAAAGCAAAGAGTACAAACAATTGTTGAATGATTCTGCTAAAGAAACAGATAAAACGAAACGTGAAGAAATGCTGAAAAAAGCAGAAGAAATCATCATCAACGATATGCCTATAGCACCAATTTACTTCTACACTCAGCTTTGGGTACAAGATCCAAAACTAAAAGGTGTGGTTGTATCTGGACTAGGTGATGTTCAATACAAATGGGCACATTTCGAAAAGTAAGAATTATAGTGTAAGAGATCTACGGCAAGGATCTTAAGGTATATGGAGGATGTCTCTCCATATACCTTTCTTGCTGATTAGAGAAAATGTTGTAAAATCATGGAGGTGCAATTCCGTTGCTTAAATATATCGGTAAGCGATTAATATATATTTTAATCACACTGTTTGTTATTGTAACTGCAACTTTCTTTCTCATGCAGGCAGCACCGGGTGGTCCATTCTCTGGTGAGAAGAAACTTCCTGCTGAAATTGAAGCAAACCTAAACGAGCACTACGGGTTGGACAAGCCCTTATTTGTTCAATATGTAAACTACTTAGGTTCAGTTGCAAAATTAGATTTTGGTCCCTCATTTAAATATAAAGGACAAACTGTAAATGACTTAATCAGTTCTGGATTCCCCGTTTCCTTTACCCTCGGAATTGAGGCAATTCTCCTCGCATTAGCATTTGGTGTATTGTTTGGGGTCCTTGCAGCGCTCTATCATAACAAGTGGCAGGACTATACGATTGCCATTTTAACGATCTTTGGAATTTCAGTTCCAAGTTTCATTTTAGCTGCGCTACTACAATATGTATTTGCATCTGAGGCAAGCGTTATAGCGATTTTCCCAGTTGCAGGATGGGAGTCTTGGGCCAGCACCGTACTACCTTCTATTGCACTTTCCTTCATGCCTATGGCATTTATCGCTAGACTTGCACGGTCAAGTATGCTTGAAGTTCTAAACAGTGATTACATTAGAACGGCTAGAGCGAAAGGATTAACGAAATCAGCTGTGACGATTAAACACGCAATTCGAAACGCATTGTTACCTGTCATTACATATATGGGACCAATGGCTGCTTCAGTGTTAACAGGTAGTTTTGTCGTGGAGAAGATTTTCGGTATTCCTGGATTAGGCTCTCACTTTGTCACAAGTATTACAAACCGTGATTACACCGTCATCATGGGTGTCACAGTCTTCTACAGTATTATTCTATTAATCAGTATTCTAGTCGTTGACGTCCTCTACGGTATTATCGATCCTAGAATTAAACTGACGAAGGCGAAGAAAGGGGTCTAACACATGGAAGAGATGAGAAAAGATTTATTTGTTCCTGCGACAGCTGATGCAGCAGAATCTGAAAAAATTTCTAAACCTAGTCTATCTTTATGGAAGGATGCTATGCTTCGCTTCCGTGCAAATAAACTTGCAATGGTTGGCCTTTCAATCATTTTTATTATTGTGATGCTGGCCATCTTTGTTCCGATTTTTTCTAAATATGATTACTCGACGACCGATTTACTGAATGCAGACCAGCCACCTTCAAAAGAGCACTGGTTCGGTACAGATGATTTAGGACGTGACATGTTTGTCCGTACATGGGTCGGGGCAAGAATTTCGATCTTCATCGGTCTTGCTGCAGCGGTCCTTGACGTGATCATCGGTATTATCTGGGGAAGTATTGCTGCGTTCAAAGGCGGCCGTACAGATGAAGTCATGATGCGTATCGCAGACGTTTTATGGGCAATTCCAACACTATTAATGGTTATCTTAATGATGGTTGTTCTGCCAAAAGGATTATTAACAATTATCCTCGCCATGACAGTCGTAGGCTGGATAAACATGGCACGTATCGTTCGGGGACAGGTTCTACAATTAAAGAGTCAAGAGTACGTTCTTGCTGCACAAACATTAGGTGCGAAAACATCTAGACTTTTATTTAAACACTTAATTCCAAACTCAATGGGACCAATTCTTGTCACAATGACACTCACCATTCCTTCAGCTATTTTCACGGAGGCATTCTTAAGCTATCTTGGACTTGGTGTACCGGCTCCATTAGCGAGCTGGGGAACAATGGCGTCTGACGGAATTCCGGCCATGACGTACTATCCTTGGAGATTATGGTTCCCAGCCGCATTTATCTGTATAACAATGTTTGGTTTTAACGTGGTTGGAGACGGACTAAGAGACGCTTTAGATCCGAAGTTGCGTAAATAAGGAGTGATTAGGATGGAACGTGAACGTATTCTAGAGGTGAAAGACCTTGCAATCTCATTTAAAACATATGGTGGAGAGGTTCAAGCCATTCGTGGTGTGAACTTCCACTTAAATAAAGGCGAGACACTTGCTATTGTAGGTGAATCTGGCTCTGGTAAAAGTGTGACATCACAGGCCATCATGAGATTAATACCGATGCCGCCGGGTTATTTCAAGCGCGGACAGATCCTGTTTGATGGGCAAGATATCGTCAAGAAAACAGAAAAACAAATGCAAACCATTCGAGGAAAAGACATCTCAATGATCTTCCAGGATCCGATGACTTCTTTGAATCCAACGATGAAAGTCGGGAAGCAAATTACAGAAGTACTGTTCAAGCACGAACAAATTTCAAAAGAAGCGGCTGAAAAAAGAGCTATTGAATTACTGGAACTTGTTGGAATTGCAATGCCTGAAAAAAGAATAAAGCAATACCCACACGAATTTAGTGGCGGGATGAGACAAAGGGTTGTCATCGCGATGGCGCTCGCAGCAGATCCAAAGCTATTGATTGCCGATGAGCCGACGACAGCACTAGATGTAACGATTCAGGCGCAAATTTTAGAATTAATGAAAGAAATTCAGCAAAAGGTTGAAACTTCGATTATCTTTATTACGCATGATCTGGGTGTTGTTGCAAACGTCGCTGATCGTGTAGCCGTTATGTATGCAGGACAGATTGTGGAGACAGGGACTGTTGATGAAATTTTCTACAACCCAAAACATCCATATACGTGGGGACTTTTAGCATCAATGCCGAGCCTTGACACAGATGGCGGAGATGAAGGAAAGCTGACTGCAATCCCAGGAACACCGCCAGATCTGACAAACCCGCCGAAAGGAGATGCATTTGCACTCCGAAGCGATTATGCAATGAAAATTGACTTTGAACAAGAACCGCCAATGTTCAAAGTATCAGATACGCATTATGTGAAATCATGGCTACTTCATCCAAATGCACCTAAAGTTGAACCGCCTGCTTCTGTAAAGGCGAGAATGCGTGAACTAGAAGGTAGCTACGAAAAACCTGTATTAGTAAAAGAGGGTGAATAGCATGGCAGAAAAACTGTTAGAAATTAAAAACTTGAAGCAGCATTTCCATACAGCAAGAGGAACTGTGAAAGCAGTTGACGGCGTTTCATTTGATATTTACAAAGGTGAAACACTTGGCCTTGTAGGTGAGTCTGGATGTGGTAAATCCACTACGGGCCGCTCCATCATTAGACTTTATGATGCGACAGATGGCGAGGTTCTTTATAAAGGGGAAAGTGTACACGGGAAGAAATCAAGACAAAAAATGCTTGAGTTCAACCGTCAAATGCAGATGATCTTCCAAGATCCATATGCCTCACTGAACCCTAGAATGACCGTGCTTGATATCATTGCAGAAGGCATCGACATTCATGGTCTTGCGAAAACAAAGCAAGCGCGTAAAGAGCGTGTGTACCAATTGCTTGAAACCGTTGGATTGAACAAAGGGCATGCAAACAGATACCCGCATGAATTCTCTGGTGGTCAAAGGCAGCGTATCGGGATTGCCCGTGCATTAGCAGTTGAACCAGATTTTATCATAGCCGATGAACCAATCTCTGCATTAGATGTGTCGATCCAAGCGCAGGTCGTCAACTTAATGAAAGAACTTCAAGAAGAAAAAGGCTTAACGTACTTATTCATTGCTCATGACCTGTCCATGGTAAAATACATCAGCGATCGTATTGGCGTGATGTATTTCGGAAAATTGGTTGAGCTGGCACCAGCGAATGAATTATACGAAAATCCGCTTCATCCATATACAAAATCATTACTATCTGCGATTCCGCTTCCAGATCCTGATTATGAGCGTAACCGCAAACGAATCAAGTATGATCCATCTGTTCACAAAGGAACAAACACAGAGTTCCGTGAAGTGAAGCCAGGTCACTTTGTGAGCTGCACAGAGGAAGAATTCAAAGAGCTTCAAGCTAAACAATCATAAGAAGAAAGAAGAAAGAAGCGCTGCTATGTCAGTGCTTCTTTTTTTATTTTACAAAAAATAAGATGATGGTAATTTCTAGATAACAACAAGCGGTTTCTAGGAGGAAATCAGATGTCGATATGGAAGACGTTTCGCTACTCATTGTTTCATTGTCTGATCGTATTCATGCTTTTTTCAACGTCTTTTTTGAGAAAACCAAATGGAGGACAGTGGATGCTCGTGTTTATGGTGCTCATTGGCATTGTGTCTTTTTCGGTGGAATATATGCTTAACCGAAAGACAAGCAATCAGAAGCAAGAAGCACCGCGCATGAAGTATCTTTATTTCATCATGTTTCAAATAGCGCTGACACTCATCCTGTTTGTCTGTTTTCAACTACACATGGACCGTTCGATATAAAACTTTTTTCTGTTGTTTGAAAAAAAGTGAAACTAGTGAAGACTTTGCTGCGTCTTACTAGTACAGGCGTTTAAATAGCAGGAAATCGGGAATATCTAAGGAAGTGGTTCTTAACGATATCATAAGGAGCGGATCCATGAATTGGTATGAAAAGCTCAGTGAATACTTCCCGATAGAAGAAATGAAGTCAAAAGAGCATATGGAAGCTTTATTAAAGGAAAGAAGTGATATTTATCATAAGGAGGAAGGACCTCATCACGTGATGATGTACGCCGAATTTGATTCTTTCATCTTTATCGATTATTTATTTGTTTCCAGAGATGCAAGAGGTGAAGGCCTCGGATCAAAGCTCATTCATAAGCTGAAGGAAAAAAAGAAACCGATCTTGCTTGAGGTCGAGCCTGTAGATGAAGATGATGCAGATACTGCAAAACGCCTAAAGTTTTACCAAAGAGAGCACTTCAAGCATGCAGAATCAATCGGTTATAAACGCAGGTCACTTGCAACAAATGAAGTGAACCGCATGGAAATCCTTTATTGGTCGCCTCTTACAGATAATGAGGAAGAAATGATGGAGGCTATGAAGAAGACCTATGAACGAATCCATACGTATAAAGATGAAGAATGGTATGGGCAGTCGTATGAGGATGTTGATGATGTATTGAAGGTCATTGAAAATAGAAAACAAAAAAATATTTTCGATCATCTCGACTAAATGAGAATGTTCAGACATCAAGCAGCACCACAAAATGAATGAAATTGTCTAGTTTTTGTCACAAAAGTTGCAAGAAAATCTGTTCACACTTACTTTTTTATAGTATAATCACTATAAAGATTACTTATTTAGAACAATTTTAATTTAAGAATACAGATCAATATTCATTCTACAAATTGAGGAGTGAAGATTTATGGTAACATTATACACATCACCAAGCTGTACATCATGTAGAAAAGCAAGAGCGTGGTTAGAAGAGCACAATATTCCGTATCAAGAGAGAAACATCTTTTCTGAGCCTCTTTCAATCGATGAAATTAAAGAAATTCTTCGAATGACTGAAGACGGTACAGATGAAATTATCTCAACACGTTCAAAAGTATTCCAAAAGCTAAATGTGAATGTTGAGACAATGCCTCTTCAACAATTGTATAAACTGATCAATGAGCATCCAGGTCTTTTAAGACGTCCAATCATCTTGGATGAAAAAAGACTACAAGTTGGCTACAATGAAGATGAAATTAGACGTTTCCTTCCAAGAACGGTTCGTACATTCCAACTAAGAGAAGCTCAGCGACTTGCTAACTAATTGAAAAACGAAAAGCTGCCGATCATTTGGCAGCTTTTTTTATTTGTTTTCAGCCGTTTGTTCGTAAAATAGGCTGGCTAAAATGACCATTACGACCGTTAAAAACGGGAGCATGAATTCAAGAGTCGCATGCTGAGCCATAAATTCATTCAATTTCACATCACGAACAATCATTTCACCGCCAGTAAAAGCCAAAAGAGCACTTCCTCCGTATAAAAGAAACGGGAATTTGGTTAAAGCGGCATGAATTAGCTTACTTCCCCAAATAATAATCGGTACTGAAATCATAAGGCCAAAAGCGGTCAGCAGCATGTTGCCTTTTGCCGCACCTGCAACTGCAATCACATTATCAAGTGACATAAAGAGATCTGCAATCACAATGGTCTGAACCGCACGCCAAAGGGAGCCGCTGCTTTTAATGCGAATCGATTCTTTCTTTTGTTCAATTAACAAATTGTATCCTATATAAAGGAGAAAAAGCCCGCCGATAAATTGCAAATAAGGGATGGTCAATAAATAAACTGCGGCACCCGTCATCATAATTCTCATCAGCACTGCCAAAAGTGTGCCGATCCATATGGCTTTATTGCGTTTGTCATTTGACAAGCTGCGGCTAGCCATCGCAATGATCAACGCGTTATCCCCGCCTAAAATCAGATCTATGCCAATAATCATTAGTAAGGATACGATCCACTCTGTTTCCATCCATTTCACCTCATGTCTAATAGAGCTCGTACAACCAATATATGAAGACAATTCAAATATATGTTTCTGCAAGTTTTCTCTGCAAAAAATGCGTTTTTATTTCTTTTATTCATGTTTTATCATAAAATAGATAGTACGAAGTAATACCTCAATTCTTTAAACGGTTAACATGTAGACGGAACGGGTAAAGTGTAGTAAAGTACTATTAATTGGGAGCTTGTATGTCCCTTCAACATCTTATATAGAAGGGAAGGTTGGCAAAATGGAAATTGAAAGAATTAATGAACATACAGTGAAATTTTATATTTCTTACGGTGATATTGAAGATCGCGGATTTGACCGTGAAGAGATTTGGTATAATCGTGAACGCAGTGAAGAGCTGTTTTGGGAAGTAATGGACGAAGTGCACGAAGAAGAAGAATTTGCAGTAGAGGGACCGCTTTGGATTCAAGTGCAGGCACTTGACAAAGGTCTTGAAATTGTCGTGACGAAAGCCCAACTTTCTAAAGATGGACAAAAGCTCGAATTGCCGATTCCAGAAGATAAAAAAGATCAAACAGATGAAGAAAGTCTAGACGCACTGCTCGATGATTTTCAAAAAGAAGAGCAGGATCAAGAAGACCATAATGAGAAAGACAAAAAACTTCAACTTCAATTTGTGTTGAAAATGGATGACTTTGAAGATTTGATTGCACTTTCTCAATTAAATATGCAGGATTTTACCACAAGTTTATATTCGTTTGAAAACCGTTATTATCTATATGTTGACTTCCACGAGGATTTGTCAGATGAGCAAGTGGAGAATAAGCTCAGCATTTTGCTTGAATATGCTCATGAATCAGTGGTCAGCATTTACAGACTGAAAGAATACGGTCAGCTGATTATCGAAGGAAACGCCCTTGAAACGATTCAACAGCACTTCTCGTAACCAACAAAAGTCGATTTCTATAGAGGAATCGGCTTTTTTATCTGAATGAATAGGTAAATAAAGAGATCGGCAAGGAGAAAATGAAATGAGAAATTTAGTCAAAGTTCTAT
The DNA here is from genome assembly GCF_038002985.1 of Bacillus sp. FSL R5-0431. NCBI lineage: Bacteria > Bacillati > Bacillota > Bacilli > Caryophanales > Bacillaceae > Bacillus > Bacillus sp. FSL R5-0431. Next base: position 1,129,452 of record NZ_JBBOOG010000001.1, read on the forward strand.
TTTTTCTTATCATTACGATAGGTGCTTATTTAGTCATTCAAATAATTGCCGGTGATTTAGCGGTAAGTGTATTAAGCTCTGTCAGTGTTCTATTCACTTTATCGATTATCTTCATCGGGTTTGTCATATTCTTGGAGAACCGGAATCCATCTCAAACGATTACGTGGCTTGTCCTGCTTGGCAGCTTTCCGTTATTCGGCTTTTTGTTCTACATTTTCTTTGGACGCAATATCAAAAAGCGCCGGCTGTTTGAAAAGAAAGCCATCCTGGACGAACAGTTAATCCAGGAAGATGAACATATTCATAGAGAAGCGATTGAGAAAATGACGCATATGGGTGATCATCAGCAGCTCTTATTTAAGCTGGCCCACAGACTTGGACATACCCCTATTACGTATCGCACGTCCTCTAAAGTCCTGACCAATGGAGAAGAAACATTTTCTCATATTTTTGAAGAAATCAAAAAAGCGACACATCACATTCATCTAGAATATTATATTCTCCGCCACGATGACCTTGGGCAAGAATTAAAGGATATTCTAATTGATAAAGCGAAAAATGGCGTGATTGTCCGCTTTTTATATGACGATGTAGGAAGCTTAAAGCTCTCTCGCCAATATATTGCTGACCTCGAAAAGGCTGGCGTTCAGATCGTTCCGTTTTTACCAGTCAGGCTCCCCCTGTTAAATAATAAAATCAATTTCCGAAATCACCGAAAAATTGTCGTGATTGATGGAGAAGCCGGATTTGTCGGCGGGCTGAACATTGGAGACGAATATATGGGCAGAAGCAGACAATATGGATTTTGGCGTGACACGCATTTGATGATTAAGGGGGAAGCTGTTCGTGACCTGCAGCAGATTTTCATGCAGGATTGGTACTATATGACGAATGAGAGATGCGCAGGTGTGGACTACTTCAAAGATTTCAGCCACCTTGAGAGCACAACAGAAGGCGTACAAATGATTGCTGGCGGTCCTGATAAACAGTGGGAGGTCATTAAAAATCTCTTTTTCTCCATGATTATCTCTGCCAAAAAGTCTATTTGGATCGCTTCACCGTATTTTGTGCCGGATGATGATATTTTGTCTGCATTGAAAATTGCTGCATTAAGCGGAGTAGACGTACGGATTATTGCTCCGAAGAATCCAGATAAACGGATCGTCTTCCATGCGTCCCGTTCATACTTCCCAGAGCTTTTAGAAGCAGGAGCAAAGGTGTATGAGTATGATCAAGGCTTTATGCATAGTAAATTTATCATTGTAGATAGCGAGCTGGCTTCGATAGGAACGGCCAACATGGATATGAGAAGCTTTCATTTGAATTTTGAAGTGAATGCCTTCCTATATAAAACGAAAAGCACAGAGAAGCTCGTGAACGACTTCTTAGGTGATTTAGAGCAGTCGCATGAAATTGTCCCAGAAGAATTTGCAAAGAGACCGTTAAGGGTAAGACTGTTTGAATCCACAGCAAGATTATTATCACCATTACTATAAAGATTGTATTTTCCCCCTTTTTATCAGGGGGTTTTTTTATTTTCCTCAGGAAAACATCAGTAAAATCATGTTTTGACATGATAAAAGTTCATTTTGCCTATTCGCTTCTTAATAGACGAACAAGCTATAATACGGTCATCAAAGAGTAAGGGGCGAGCTGAATGAATACAGCGATCATGGATAATGGAAAGCTTATTCGAATTACACATCATTTATCGAAAAACCGGCTGGAGCATGTAAGAACGACATGCAAATTTTATTGTCCTGATTGCAGGGAGGAGGTGCAATTAAAGCTTGGTGAACAACGTGTGTATCATTTTGCACATAAACAGCTGACAGCATGTCCACTAGCCTCAGGCGAAACGGCTTATCATCAGGCGGGGAAAGAAGCCATCATGAATTGGCTTCAGCAGCTGGGACATAAACCGGTGCTTGAAAAGTATGTGTCAAAAGTTCATCAGCGTCCTGACGTGGCCGTCTCTATTGGAGGAACAAGCTATGCAATTGAATATCAATGTTCAAATATTTCCCGGCAAGAGCTGCGTAAAAGAACGGCAGGACTCCGTGAAGCGGGGCTCATCCCTATATGGGTAATAGGGGCAAATCGTTTAAAGCGAATATCTGCCCAGCTCTTTTCCTTCTCCTCCATTCATTGGGGAATGTTAAGGGAATCACAGAAAGGGAGTCTGATTTTTTACTGTCCGCTCCAGAATAGATTCATCCATCTTGCTCAACTTCTCGTATTTCAACCAACGAAAATATGTGCCGCCATGACTGTCAGACCGCCAACAGCATACCGCGAACTTTCGGCGCTCCTATCTCAGCCCTCAAGCAAGCGTCCAGTCTTCAAGCAATGGCTTAGATGTATACAGCAATTTAGGCAGCGGCCTCCCCGCATTTTATCAAATGAAAGCAAACGGTTGAGAGACATTTTCTATGAGCATCATCAAATGGCTTTCCCTTTTCTGCCAACTGAATTATTTATCCCGCTGAAAGAAACGTATATTTTTACAAGTCCTGTTTATGTCTGGCAGGGGTGTCTGTATGATTGGATGATGAGGAAAAAAGGAAGCAGTCCAGTAACGGTTCAACTGCTGATGAAAGAAATCAAGCGGTGTGTCCAGATGAAAGAAGTAAAGCTCCGATACGGTGATGTTTCAATAGAAGAAATACAAGAGGTCATCACTGCATATGTTAAGGCGCTTGTCAAACAAGGGTTTTTACACATGACGAAAGAGGGTAATTATGAAGTAGCGTCGAATCAAATGCCGATACGAACAGTAGATGAAGCGTTCAAACGAGATGCTTTCTTATTTCATTAGCATGTTTCATGCCCACTTTGATCATGATAAGAAAAAGGTGGTGCTGCGATTGAATAGAAAGAAACGCTTTTTTCTCATTTTTTTAGTCTGTTTGGTATTTATTTCTGCATATGATTTGACAAATATAGTTCAAAACAAAGAAGATAAATACAACACCAATTTCTTTCACTTTCCGAAAGGTTGGTTCAACACAACTTATGCAAGGGGGATTCATATGACTTCACAAAGCAAAAATAACCATTTACCAGACAGAAGCGAAGTAAAAGAAGAAAACAAATGGCGTCTTGAAGATATTTTTGAAAGCGTTGATGCATGGAACAAGGAATTCGAAGCGGTCAAAAAAGAAATTCCTAAGCTAGCCCAATTTAAAGGCAAGCTGGCCCATTCTGCTGATGTACTGTATGAAGCCCTAACCTTTCAGGATCAGCTTTCTGAAAAGCTTGGTAAGCTTTATACATATGCGCACATGAAATACGATGAGGATACAACTAACTCATCATTTCAAGCGCTGAATGATAAAGCATCGAATTTATTTACACAGCTCTCTAGTACTTCTGCTTATATTGTTCCAGAGATTTTATCGATTCAAGAAGATAAATTGCAGCAGTTTATTCTGGAAAAAGAAGAATTAAAACTGTATTCCCATGCTCTCGAAGAAATTAATAAAGAGCGTCCACATATTTTAAGTGAGGAGCAAGAAGCTTTATTAGCTGAGGCCTCTGAACCACTCTCAACTTCATCTACTACTTTTAGTATGTTTAACAATGCTGATATTTCGTTCCCTTCTGTAAAGGATGAAAATGGGGAAGAAAAGAAGATTACCCACGGCAACTTTATCACATTTTTAAACAGTGATGACCGTGAAGTGAGAAAGAATGCCTTTAAAGCTGTGTATAAAACGTATGATCAGTATAAAAACACGCTTGCTTCGACACTGAGCGGTTCGATTAAAAAGGATAATTTTTATGCAAAAGTACGAAATTATAAATCAGCAAGAGAAGCGGCACTATCTCGGAACAGTATTCCAGAAGAAGTATATGACAATCTGATTGATACAGTTCATCAATATTTACCGTTATTACACCGTTATATTGAATTGCGTAAAAAGGTATTAAAGCTTGATGAAGTGCACAATTATGACTTGTATACACCACTTGTAAAAGATGCTGGTATGAAGCTAACCTACGATGAAGCAAAAGATTATATGCTAAAAGGGTTAGCGCCATTAGGAGAAGAATATGTGTCCGTGTTAAAAGAGGGACTGAGCAATCGCTGGGTAGACGTTTATGAGAATAAAGGGAAACGCAGCGGTGCGTATTCATCTGGAAGCTATGGTACAAATCCATATATCCTCATGAACTGGCAAAATAATATTGATAATTTATTTACACTGGCTCATGAATTTGGGCACTCTGTCCACAGCTACTATACAAGAAAGCATCAGCCATATCCGTATGGAAACTATAGTATCTTTGTAGCTGAAGTGGCTTCTACGACAAACGAAGCGTTACTTGGCGAATACCTGCTGAATCATCTAGATGATAAAAAGCAGCGTTTGTATGTGTTAAATCACTTGTTAGAAGGATTCAGAGGAACGGTATTCAGACAGACGATGTTTGCTGAGTTTGAGCATCTTATTCATGTGAAAGCGCAAGAAGGAGAGGCTTTAACGCCGGAATTTATGACGAACCTTTATTACGACCTGAATAAGAAGTATTTTGGAGACGGCATGGTTGTGGATAAAGAAATCGGATTAGAATGGACGAGAATTCCTCACTTCTATTACAACTATTATGTATATCAATATGCAACAGGCTATAGTGCTGCACAGGCATTAAGCAAGCAAATATTAGAAGAAGGAAAACCTGCGGTGGAGCGCTACACAGACTTCCTTAAAGCAGGAAGCTCTGATTATCCAATCAATGTGTTGAAAAAAGCAGGTGTTGATATGGCTTCCAAAGAACCAATCAAAGCAGCATGTCAATTGTTCGAAGAAAAGCTGAAAGAAATGGAAGAGCTCATCTCTAAAACGGGTGAGTGATGAAAAGACTTCTGTCAGACGCGTGAGTGCAAACTCATCTTTTGACAGGAGTTTTTTTCTCATAAAAAAAGACCTCTTTGCATGTAGAGGCCGCTTCTTATCATCAACCTTTAAATCCCTTAAAGGTCTTCCGGTGGTTCATTCGATAAAGTGTAAAAAGAATAGAAGCAAATAAGAGTGGGGATGTTAGATAAAGAGGAAGCATTTTCATTAAGCCTAATATATTTAAAAAGAAACATAAGCCAATGGAAACAAGTCCAATGGTTGTGCTGCGCATGCAGATCCCTCCATTTTTTCGTTACTTTCACTATATGAAAGTGACAACCCTCTTATGTTTTGTGACAAAAATATGAACTTATAGTATATCTGTTGTCATAAGTCGACAAAATTTGATATACTACAGATGTGAAATTAATCACATACAAACATTACCCCTTTGTTTGACCGTGAAAAATTTCTCCCATCCCCTTTGTTGTCGTTAAGACATAGTGAAACCGCGCTTATCCCGGCGCGGTTTCTTCGTGCTTAAAAATAGAACGGATGTTCCTTTTTAGGGTAAAGAAAAAACATGGGTCAGCACCCATGTTCATTCTCACAGCGGTAGAGATCAAGATCTGAATGATGATCATCTACTTTATAGCGCCAAAACATTTCTTGATGTACTTGTACACGTTCTACCTTTTTAGCGAAAGCCAGCTTTTTCATTTCTCGTTCAACTTCTTCAAGTGTCAGGTCATAAACGACAGCAATCTCTTTTGCAGATGCAAATTGAAAGTAAGCAATAAACCATTCAATTGGAGGCCGTTCTGAAGGTGTTGGTTTTTCACCAATCATTTCAAAAAGGATTTCCTCGTATACATCATAAGAGTACGCACCTGAAATTTTTAAACCTTCATCCCCGTTTACTGTATTAAAAAAGGCAAAGGTCGGAAGCTCAGATACGTCCATTTCAGCTGCAATTTTCATATCACATTGTAGTGCTTTAACAGCACTTTGAGAATGAATATCGCGCTGGAATTCCTCGATGTCCAGTCCAGCACTTTTTGCATTTTCTAGCAGCACATGTTCACTTGTCACATCTTGCTGATGGCAAAAAAGTGATTCTTGAATGAGACGCAGAAACTTCATTCCGCATTTTCTGCCTTGAAGCTCAGCCGCTTTTAATGCAAGCGAGGCGAGGTAGGGTGAAGTCACAATTTGTTCGGACAGCATTTGTTCTTTTTTGGTCTGAGTTTTGGTAGCAAATTTCCCCCATGCTTCGGTCAGTAAATGCTTTTTTCGTTTTCGATTCAATGCATTAATACTAGAACTTGTCACCGTTCGTAAAGTGAAAAAACGGCCGTACTTCATTTTCAATTTTTTAATGGATGGCTCTAATAACCAGCAGTCTGGACTTAGAGGGTCAATGAATACATAGATTTCAATCGGCTTTTGAGGATGTCCGTGACAGTGTGAGAAATATTGATCGTGCGTATTGCAGCTCAAGATCGTCCATCCTTTTCGGGTGTTTGATTGACCATATGACGAGCCGTTAGAGAAAGCCGCTCAAATAAAAAGTCACGAATATCGCCGGTTAATCCTACTTGATCCATCGCATCCTCCATGCATTCAAGCCATGCGTCAGCCCGCTCCTCAGTAATCGGGAAAGGGAGATGTCTCGCCCGCAGCATAGGGTGACCATGCTCCTCTGTATAAAGCGGGGGTCCGCCTAAATATTGAGTTAAAAACTGTTTTTGTTTTCTTGCTGTTTCTTTTAAGTCATCCGGGAAAATAGGATGAAGCAAAGGATGACACTTTACATTTTCATAAAAAGTATCAACAAGTTGCGATAGAAGTTCCTCTCCAACCGCTTCGTAAGGTGCGTTAAACGATTGTACCATGTTGACTACTCCTTTTACTCGTAGTTAATAGGATGAAGCGCCCTATTGTGAATTCATTTATTTCAAAAGTGATATTCAGTTTGTTCTATTTTATTGTTTCTATTCTTGTATACTTATTTTAACAACCTCAACTCAATTCCACAAACAAACCGCTTTGGTCTATTGGAAATAAGGGGAGAGGCGGGTTCCGTGATCAATTGACCATATCATAACACATTCAGTCAAAAAAGGGTGAAAAGCGACATACAAAAAACCGAAGAGGTTATTCTCTTCGGTTTAAGCGAAATATTGTGCTGTGATTTTCTTTACATAATTTTGTGTTTCTTTAAATGGTGGGATGCCACCGTATTTATCAACATTTCCTGAGCCTGCATTATAAGCAGCTAAGGCAAGTGAGACATTTCCATTATATTTCTGAAGCATTTGTTTTATATACTTTGTGCCGCCTTCGATGTTTTGGGCCGCATCAAAGGCATTATTCACACCAAGTGACTTAGCAGTAGATGGCATAAGCTGCATGAGGCCAAGTGCTCCTGCATGGCTGACCGCATTCGTACGATAGCCGGATTCTTGCTTGATGACCGCATGAATCAGCTTCTCTGGAACGCCATGCTTTTGAGCCATTTGTGACACGATTTGATTAATTTCTTTTGATGATGAGCCGTTTGAAACAGCCTTTTGAAGCGGCGGCGTGTAGCTGTTGTTTAAGACATTCCCAATGCCGTTCGCTGTATTCAATTGAGCGTCATTCGCATATGAAGATGGAGATTGAAGCTGCTCACTGCCAGCGATAGCAGACAAGTATGGGTTTGTACGCGCGTATTGCGTGTTCGGAGCCGTTGATGGGTCCGTTCCCATAAACGCAGAAATAGAAAGCGGCAGGCGTGATAATTCTGATCCGCCTAAAAAATCTTGCAGCAGCGACTGAAATGAAGCTTGTGCATTCGATTCTTGGCCGGCCGGTATTTGTGTTTGTCCAGGGTCTGATTGTAACGTTTTAAGCGCTTGAAGCTGCATAAAGGATTGAAGTTGATTGACGTTCATCATGTTCCTCCTTCAAGGAATTCATCTATTCTGTGTTTTCATTTTCTCTTCATAAAAACGTACGACTTTGTTTTTCGTGTTTCGTACAGGGATTTGGAATTTTTGGAGCAATGCGGAGAATGCGGCTTGTCCGATTTCCAGGTCGCTCACTTCAAATTCAAGTTCATAGTCCTCTACTGTTAAATATCGGCTGTAATCCAAAACAATTAAGCCTTCTTTGATCATTTTTTCAGCCCTTGATGTTTCAAGTGAACCAAAATACACAATTTGATCCTTTTGAATGTTCAGATGGTCTAACCTGTCAGCTACTTCACCTTCTGGCAGCTGAAAATCGTCAAGGCTTGAAGGAGGAGCGATCGTTTGGTGGGTTTCGAGCAAGCCTATTTCGTGTGGTTCCTTTAACGTGAGAACCCACTGACCGTCTTTTTCTCTCATTCTTAGTGCAGCGAATAGAGATTTTATATCAAATTGAGGTGTATCAAAGTAATAGTTGGTTTGTGTGTGAAAATCCGAATCCTTCAATTGAAAATGTTGTATCAGTTGTTCAAATTCTTCTTTCATTAACAATTGCTTTAGCTCTATTTCAATTTCCTGTGCCATTTTGACATCAACCTTTCATTTAGAGGAAATATGATTATTGTACATGAAGTGTGTTCATCATGTAAAAGGCTGTTTTTATCTCTTATTTCTCTTTCCACATGTGCCAAAATAAATGGAGAATCATGTGAAAGGATCATTTATAAGAAGAAAATAGGATTTTCTCAAAAAGTTCGGTTTATCAATATTGAACTTGATATGATAAAATAAAGCTGTACTTTGTTGTAAAGGAGATCATGATGCAAAACCGAATTGAAATCACAGAAGCAACTTTAAAAGAAGACAGGCTAATTTTGACGACCACGTCAGAAGAGCAAATCCAAAAAGCAAAAGCGTCAGGACAAATGCTTGTTGATTCTGATCACTTTGCGTTCGTTTACATACTTGAAAACGAGGAGTCCTTTTCGTATCTTATCTTAGGGGAACATACATGGGCTCCATTAAAAGAAGCAATGAATCTTGACATCCCTGTCTATTTGGCAGCGGGAGAACTTTCGTTAGAACTCATTCAGCTTCATCAAGAATTACATTATTTAATCGACAATATTAAAGACAATGCCAATTACGGAGATATGGAAGAGAAAGTGAAGAGCACATTCCTCTGAAATAATTAGGTATATGGAATTGGGGGAAGTTTCATGGACAAAAAACAATGGGATCAATTCCTCGCACCGTATAAACAAGCAGTCGAAGAATTAAAAGTGAAACTAAAAGGCATTCGAAAGCTGTATGAATTCGAGGATGACCATTCACCAGTAGAATTTGTCACAGGCCGAGTGAAACCTGTTGCCAGCATATTAGAAAAGGCAAAGCGTAAAAACATCCCGATGCATGAAATTGAAACGATGCAGGATATTGCTGGGCTGCGCATTATGTGCCAGTTTGTAGAAGACATACAAGTCGTGAAAAAAATGCTCCAGTCACGAAAAGACTTTGTGGTTGTTGATAAACGCGACTATATTGCAGAACATAAAGAAAGCGGATACCGTTCGTACCACCTTGTTGTGTTATATCCGCTGCAAACGATCAGCGGAGAGAAGCAGCTCCTCGTCGAAATCCAAATTCGTACACTTGCGATGAACTTTTGGGCGACCATTGAGCATTCTCTGAATTATAAATATAGCGGGAATATCCCGGAGAAAGTCAAGCTGCGCCTTCAAAGAGCTTCTGAGGCAGCATCTCTTCTTGATGATGAGATGTCTGAAATTAGAGGGGAAATTCAAGAAGCACAAGTGGCATTTTCCCGGAAAAAGAAAAATGACAGCTGACCTGAGCTTGATCAAATATGATGCTGCCCTCTCATAGCAGCAAGGTGGAAAAGGAGAAGAATTCATGAAATTTGCAGTTTCTTCGAAAGGGAATTCTGTATCTGACACACTCAAAAATAAAATTCAGACCTACTTATTGGATTTTGGGATGGAACTCAATGAAGAGGAACCGGATCTTGTCATTACGGTTGGTGGAGACGGCACCCTTCTTTATGCGTTTCACCGTTATAGCGACCGTCTGAATGAAACAGCTTTTGTCGGTGTTCATACAGGTCATCTTGGTTTTTATGCTGACTGGGTGCCAAGTGAAATTGAAAAACTCGTCTTAGCTATTGCGAAAACGCCTTATCACATTGTGGAATATCCGATCTTAGAAGTCATTGTCAGATACAACGACGGCGGCAGAGAAGAGAAATATTTAGCGATGAATGAATGTACCATTAAAAGTATGGAAGGGACGCTTGTGGCAGATGTTGAAATTAGGGGTCAGCTGTTTGAAACATTCAGAGGTGACGGTCTTTGTCTGTCTACACCGTCTGGCAGTACAGCCTATAATAAAGCACTTGGAGGCGCCATTATTCATCCTTCCATTAGAGCCATTCAGCTGGCAGAAATGGCTTCAATCAACAACAGAGTGTTTCGAACGGTCGGTTCACCGCTTATTTTGCCAGACCACCATACTTGTGTCATTAAACCGATGAATGATGTCGATTTTCAGGTAACCATTGATCATCTGACGTTGCTTCATAAGGACGTTAAATCCATTCAATGCCGGGTAGCCGACGAGAATGTCCGTTTTGCCCGATTTAGACCTTTTCCGTTTTGGAAAAGGGTGCAAGATTCCTTTATCGGAAAAGGAGAATAAGAAAGAGGTCGTTCTCGCTGGAATACTTTACGCTAAACAAAACCATGACAGCCAAAGAAGAAGGGCTGCTTTTAAAGGATTATTTAATAGATCTTGGCATTTCGAAAAGGATGCTGACGGATATTAAATTTGATGGCGGTGATCTCCTCATTAATGGAGAGCATGTGACTGTGAGATACAAGCTGCATAAGGGAGACAGGCTCACCATTTTATTCCCAGAGGAAAAAGTGAGTGAAGGGCTGAAGCCTGCTCCGATTCCGCTTGATATTTTATTTGAGGATGAGCATGTCCTTGTGCTGAATAAAAAGCCATATATCCCGTCCATTCCTTCTCGGGAGCACCCAGAGCACAGTATTGCGAATGGATTGCTGCACCATTATGCAGAGCAGTCTGTTCGGCTGACGGTTCATTTGGTGAACCGCCTTGATCGTGATACATCTGGCGTCATGCTCGTGGCAAAGCATCGCTTTGCCCACAGCCTTTTATCAAAGGCGCAAAAAAGTGGAGCGGTCAAACGAACATACAGAGCGTTTACACATGGCATGATCTCGGAAAAGTATGGAACCATTCGTGCAAAAATTGCCCGAAAAGGAGATAGTATCATCGAGCGAATGGTCGATGATACTGGACAGGAAGCAGTGACGCATTTTAAAGTGCGAGCGGTGGACGCTGAGTTGAACATGTCAGATGTGGCTCTATCGCTTGAAACTGGGAGAACACATCAAATTCGTGTTCATATGAAGTATCTTGGTCACCCGCTCATCGGAGATACGCTATATGGCGGAACGAGTGAGCGGATGAACCGGCAGGCACTGCATAGTGAGACTCTTGTCTTTCCTCATCCGATGACTGGGGAGGAAATGACATTCTCGGCTCCGCTTCCTGAAGACATGAAATCATTGCTGCTTTAAATAGAGAAACCCGGCTACCTGCAAGCGCAGGACCGGGTTTTTTTATGATGTGAAATGCTGAAACCTTGAATCGTCATAAGGCATAGAGGAAGGAACAGAGACCGTTTCAAGCTCAGGATATGTGAGGGCAGACAGCCGGTGGCCAAATACGCAGCCTGTATCAATATTGACGGTTCTGCCAACGAATCGGGGTTCTTTCACTGGTGTATGTCCGTAGACAATCCACGGTTTTCCGCGATATTCCTTTGCCCAATCCTTCCGCACAGGTCGTCCATCCGGCCATGTTTCTCCTGTGACCGCGCCAAATAATAGATAGGATCGCATCTGTTTGTTCGGCTTTCTTCCAATGTCCTTTTCCTTCATCGCTGCGTGAGCAATAATCAGTTCATCAGGAATGAGTACATCGTAAAGCGGAGCCTTCTCAAATAGCTGCTTAAATTCATGTGACAATTTGGTTTGTTCATGAAGGGGCAGCTTTTTTATTTCGTTCACTGTGGTTTCGATGCCATGAAGTAATTTCACGGGATTTCCTTTCAAATAGCGATAAAGCTTAAAGCAATGGTTGCCAGGTACGTAGCGGATCGCGCCGTGTGCGTAGGCATGAATGACAAATCGCATCACATCTACTGACTGAGGGCCTCGATCTGTTAAATCACCGACAAGGGCTAGCGTTCTTTTATCAGGATGGACGGGTAATCCATGTTTGAGTTCGTATCCTAGTTTGTGTATGAGGGTAAGCAGCTCTTCGTAGCAGCCGTGGATATCTCCAATGATATCAAATTTCATAAGATTTCCTCCTGATCTTTCTCATCCATTCATCGGGGTTAAAGAAGTTTGAATTTTAGAACATATAACGAATGGCTTTCTTTTCATTTAGGCAATTGTTAAAATCAATGCTTTAACGTAAAACTTAAAAGATTAAACATCAATGTTAGGAGGCTTTAGCCAATGGAGCATACATCTGTTTCATCACTCGTTGTCGTTATTATTGTCGCCTTTTTCACCCCACTTTTATTGCACCGGTTTAAGCTGACCATTCCGGTCGTTGTTGCTGAAATCATCATGGGGCTCATCATTGGAAAAAGCGGTCTTCAACTGGTAGTTGAACATGATGCATGGTTAGACACGTTATCCATGCTCGGTTTTATTTTTTTGATGTTTTTAAGTGGACTTGAAATAGATTTTTCTTCTTTTGAGTCAAAGAAGAAAGCACGAGAACTGCCAAATGGTCTAAAAGAACCAAATACGTTTAAGGCAGCCACGATTATTTTTCTTGGCGTATTTAGTATTTCTTTTATCCTGTCCTATGCGTTTGTACTTGCAGGGTTTATCCAAAATGCCTTTTTAATGACGCTCATTATATCGACCATCTCATTAGGGGTAGTGGTTCCTACCTTAAAAGAGGAAAAGTTAATGCAGACGAATATCGGTCAAATCATCTTGCTTGTCGCCGTCATTGCTGATTTGGTGACGATGATTTTACTTGCTGTGTTTTCCTCCATTTATGGCGATGGTACAGGGAATATGTGGCTTCTGCTCTTATTATTTGCTGCGGGCATTCTGCTTTATTTATTTGGCCGCGTATTTAAGACAAAGTCGATTTTTCAGTCCATGTCAAAAGGGACCGTGCAAATTGGGACAAGGGCGATCTTTACTCTCATTATAGTCTTAGTTGCCTTATCTGAATCACTCGGTGCTGAAAATATTCTTGGGGCGTTTTTAGCGGGCGTACTTGTGTCCCTTCTTTCGCCGAATAAAGAGCTTGTCCAGCAGCTGGATTCATTTGGCTACGGATTTTTGATCCCCATCTTCTTTGTGATGGTCGGAGTGGATTTAAATATATGGGCACTGTTCAAGGACCCAACCATTATGATCATGATCCCGCTGCTGTTTATTGCATTACTGGTTAGTAAGCTCATCCCGATTCTTTATTTGAAAAAATGGTATGACATGAAAAAAGTGATCGGTTCTGGCTTTTTATTAACATCGACGTTATCACTCGTCATTGCAGCTGCGACGATCGGGGAGCGGCTCGGAGTCATTGACCATAAAATGTCTGGAGCGCTGATTCTAGTCGCGGTACTGACGAGTATTTTAACGCCTGTTTGGTTTAAAGCGCTGTTTAAAAAAGAACAAGCTGCGAGCCATAAAAAACGTGTGACCTTTATTGGTGCAAATCAGCTGACCTTACCTGTCACACTTGATTTACATCAGGATGAATATGATATTCGGATTTTACATGTTTTTCAAGAAAATAAAGAAGCGCTGCTTGCTGACTCCATCTTTGAAGTCGAATCGATTGAAGAGTACGACGATGAGACGCTGCGAAAGGCAGGCGTTGGCCAGGAGGATGTCCTCGTCGTCGCAACAGGCAGTGAGACGAAAAATAAGGAAATTGCTATATTTGCAAAGGAAGAAGGAGCGAAACAAGTCATTGCTAGTGTCAACAAAGCTGAGACAGAGCTGACATTGAAGGAAGCAGGCATTGATACGTTTTCTAATTTCCTATCATCTAAAACGGTGCTAAGAGCCTTGATTGAAGCACCGGATGCGATTCGATTATTAACAAATGAGGATACTTCTTTGTATCAAATTCAAATGAACAATCATCGTTATCACAATGTCATGCTGAGGGAATTTCCGTTTACCGGTGATTTGGTCTTTGTCCGTATTTTCAGAGGGGTAGACAGCTTAGTACCACATGGAGATACGACGCTTAAAAGCGGCGACCGTGTGCTTGTGTCAGGCTCTCGTGAGTATGTGGCAGGACTAAGAGCCCAATTAGAGTAAGAATGAATCCTTGACCAATGAACAATTCCTGATTAAGATAGAAGTACAACATCATATATTTGATCCACTAGGGGAGTCCTTTAAAAGGGCTGAGATAAAAGTGTCGACTTTTAGACCCTCATTACCTGAACAGGTTCATACCTGCGTAGGGAAGTGGTGCGGTTTTTGACTATGCTTTTTACAAATTCCAAGCCACTTTCCACGCGGAAAGTGGCTTTTTTATATGGAAAAACAGGAGGAGAGAAACATGACGTTTTCAACTGAATGTAAAGAAGCAGCAGCAACATGGTGGAATGGAAGCTTCACACACCCATTTGTCAAAGGGATTGGAGATGGCACGCTTTCACTCGATCGTTTCACGTATTATGTGATGCAGGATTCATATTATTTAACTCATTTTGCAAAGGTGCAAGCATATGGCGCAGCGATTAGTGAGGACTTACATACGACGGGCAGAATGGCGTATCATGCGCAGGGTACGTATGAAGCAGAGCTGTCGCTGCATAGAAAGTTCACAGAGCTTTTGCAGATTTCAGATGAAGCCATCGAGAACTTTAAGCCTTCTCCGACTGCTTATGCGTATACCTCTCATATGTACCGATCTGTGAAAAGCGGACGATTTGAAGAGATTTTAGCCGCATTATTGCCGTGCTACTGGCTATATTATGAGGTGGGTGAAAAGCTGAAACAAACCACACCTGACCATCCGATTTATCAGGAATGGATTTTGACATATGGAGGGGATTGGTTTAAGGAGCTCGTCTTTGAACAGGTCAACCGCTTTGATGAACTAGCCGAGAAAGCACCAGAACATGTACGGGCCAATATGAAAGAAAATTTTGTGATTTCAAGCTATTACGAGTACCATTTCTGGGAAATGGCGTATCAAAAAGAAACATGGCAAACAGCATGCTTAGATGGGGTTGGTGCAAATGGAACTCCACGCAGTGACAAATGATTCGCTTCCTGTGGATGAACTGATCAAACAAATAAAAGCCATCGCACCTGAAGTGGATTTTATTCATATCCGGGAACGGTCTAAAACAGCAAGTGAGCTTGTTGATCTCGTGAAAAGACTCTTTTTAGAAGGTGTACCGAAAGAGAAGCTCATCATCAACGACAGAGTAGACGTTGCACTGCTCACCAATATTCACCGGGTACATCTCCCAGGCCATAGCTTTTCGCCAAAAGAGCTGCGGCAAAAATTCCCTCACCTTCATGCGGGTGTCTCTGTTCATTCGATAGAAGAAGCGAAAGCAGCGGAGAAAAATGGAGCAGAGTATGTCATGTTTGGGCACGTATATGACACCACTTGTAAACCAGGACTTCAGGCAAGAGGCGTACAGCTTGTGAAAGAACTGACATCTTCACTGTCTATTCCAGTGGTGGCGATCGGTGGATTGACACCTGACCGCATTCCAGAATTGAAACACGCGAATGTGAAAGGGATTGCTGTCATGTCTGGGATTTTTACTCATCATCAGCCGCGCATGATGGCACAAGCATTTTCTAAACAGGTAAAGGAGCATCCTTATGAAGAAGCATTATGACGTTGCAATCATTGGTGGTGGAATCATAGGAATGTCCATTGCCTATCACCTTGCAAAAGCAGGAAAGCAGGTCGTCTTATTTGAGGCGAATGAGGTAGGGAAGCAAACGACAAGTGCGGCTGCTGGGATGCTCGGTGCACATGCTGAAGGAGAGGGTCATGAGGATATTTTTTTCCAAGCAGGCAGAGCAAGCCAGGCATTGTACGAGAAGTTAAAAGTCGATCTACAGCATGAATCTGGCATTGATATTCGGACATCAGCGGGCGGTATCATGAAGGTAGCTTTTACAGAAGAAGAGAAACAAGCACTTTGCCGGATGCAGCATTTGTCTACATTTGAGTGGCTTGACGCAAGCAGCGTAAAAAAATGCATGCCTCAAATGGCAGATAACATTCTAGGAGCAGGTTTGATTAAAGAGGATGTTCATGTCGAACCTTATGCGGTATGCCGGGCATTTTGGCAGGCGGCGGTCCGGTACGGGGCGGATGTGAAAGAGTGTACATCTGTGATTGAAGTGAAGCGGGAGAAAGAAGCGTTAGCAATTAGAACAACGAAGGGAACATTCACATGTGATGATCTGACTGTAGCGAGTGGTGTATGGTCTGGCCGTTTTTTTGAAGAGCTTGGATTATCTCATTCTCTTTATCCAGTAAAGGGGGAGTGTGTGTCTGTATGGAATAATGGCCCAGCACTCGCACACACCATTTACCATGATCATTGTTATATCGTTCAACGAGATAGCGGCAAACTGGTCGTTGGCGCAACGATGAAGCCAAACGAATGGCAGGCTGTTCCAACGCTTGGCGGCATCGAAGCTGTGATTCAAAAGGCGTCTCAGCTTATGCCTTCGATCAAGGAGATGCCGATTGATCAGTGCTGGGCTGGTCTTCGCCCGGCGACAAGCGACCGGCATCCCTACATTGGAAGACATCCAGAAGATCAGCGTATTCTTTTTGCTGCAGGGCATTACAGAAATGGCATTTTACTTGCCCCGATTACTGGAGAGATCATTCGCGACCTGATATTAGGTGAACCGGTCAAAAAGGAATGGCTTCACGCGTTTCGTATTGGCCGAAAGGAGGTACTGTTTGTATGAAAATTCAATTGAATGGCAGAATCGTTGATTTCGATCAAGAGAATGGAACGATCTATGATCTGCTATCAGCCTATCAGCTTGAAAATAGAGTAGTGATCGTGGAAAAGAACCAAGAAATTATTGACAAAGAAGCGTTTCAACAAGTAAAAATTCAATCTAATGACACGATTGAAATCGTTCACTTTGTAGGAGGAGGATGACAACATGCTGCACATTGGCGGAAAAACATTCACATCAAGATTATTACTTGGTACAGGGAAGTATCCATCATTTGAAGTTCAAAAAGAAGCCGTGAACGTATCAGAAGCAGAAATTTTAACCTTTGCTGTGAGAAGAATGAACATTTTCGAAGCATCTCAGCCTAATTTTTTGGAGCAGCTTGATTTATCAAAATATACGTTGCTTCCGAATACAGCTGGTGCAAGTACTGCGGAAGAGGCAGTTCGTATTGCTCGTTTAGCGAAGGCTTCTGGACTGTGTGACATGATCAAGGTAGAAGTCATTGGCTGCTCAAGGTCTCTTCTGCCAGATCCAGTCGAAACGTTAAAAGCATCGGAAATGCTACTCGAAGAAGGGTTTATCGTGCTGCCCTATACATCTGATGATGTGGTGCTGGCGAGAAAATTAGAAGAGCTCGGTGTCCATGCTATCATGCCAGGGGCTTCTCCGATTGGTTCAGGTCAAGGCTTACTAAACCCTCTGAATCTCTCATTTATTATCGAGCAGGCGAAGGTACCGGTGATTATTGATGCTGGTGTAGGCTCTCCAAAGGATGCAGCTTATGCGATGGAGCTAGGGGCTGACGCTGTATTACTGAACACAGCGGTGTCTGGTGCAAAGGACCCTGTGAAAATGGCAAAAGCCATGAAACTGGCAATTGAATCAGGAAGACTAGGCTTCGAGGCAGGACGGATTCCTTTGAAAAATTATGGGACAGCAAGCAGTCCGCAGGAAGGAATGCCGGCATTTTGAGCACACGTTATTCACGTCAAGAGCTCTTTCAGCCAATCGGCACAGAGGGGCAAAAGCGGCTAAATGACTCAAAGGCCGTCATTATTGGTGCAGGGGCGCTTGGAACAGCTAGTGCTGAAATGCTCGTTCGTGCTGGCGTTGGATCTGTCACCATTTTGGATCGAGATTATATTGAATGGAGCAACCTTCAGCGTCAGCAGCTTTACACGGAGCAAGATGTGCATGATCGGCTGCCAAAGGCTGTGGCGGCTGAAAATAGACTCAAGCAGGTGAACAGAGACGTGCATGTCAAAGGAATCGTCGTCGATGTGACCGCTGAACACATTGATGAACTGGTCAGCGGGGCTTCGATTATCGTGGATGCAGCGGATAATTTTGAGGTGAGGATGATTGCAAATGATGCTGCTGTCAAACATCAAATTCCGTTCCTTTACGGAGCCTGTGTAGCCAGCTATGGTATTCAATTCACTGTGATTCCTGGTGAGACCCCGTGTTTACACTGCCTGCTTGAACATTTACCCGCACAAGGCATGACCTGTGATACAGCCGGTATCATTAGTCCAGTGGTGCAGCAGGTGGCGGCATATCAAGTGGCAGATGCCCTTAAATATTTAACAGGCCATCAAGTGACGCCAATTTTAAGATCCTTTGATTTATGGACCAATGAACGATCTGACATCCGATCAGCCAGTTCCTTAAAGAAGAAACAATGTCCAAGCTGTGGGCTGAAGACATATCCTTTTCTCTCCTATGACAAGAGAGCGAAGGCAGATGTACTATGCGGCCGCAATACGGTACAAATCCGCAGTGCTACTGAAATCCCGCCACCATTACACGAAGTGGCTGTTCGCTTAAAGAAAGCAGGAATGGATGTGCTTGAAAATCCGTATTTACTTTCTTGTCAAAAGGATGAATATAAGCTTGTTTTATTTAAAGATGGCAGAGCACTTGTACATGGTACAAATGATATGGCCAAAGCAAGAACCATTTATCATCAATGGATTGGCTAATGAGAGGTGTGATGAAATGACGATCAAAAAAGCATTCACCATCGCGGGTTCTGATTCTGGCGGCGGAGCTGGCATTCAGGCAGATTTGAAAACCTTTCAGGAGCTCGGTGTATATGGAATGTCTGCGATTACAGCGATTACAGCACAAAACACACTTGGCGTTCACGGGATATATCCACTTTCAATCGAGGCGTTAGAGCGCCAAATAGATGCAGTGGCAGAAGATTTACGGCCAGATGCCGTCAAAACAGGAATGCTGTGGAGTGCCGAAATGATCAATACGGTTGCTGAAAAAACGGTTCAATATGAGATGAAGCTGATTGTCGATCCAGTCATGATCGCAAAGGGAGGGGCTTCTTTATTAAATGAAGATGCGGTCTCTGCGTTGAAAACACACTTGCTGCCTGTCAGCTATGCCGTAACGCCGAATCTTCCTGAGGCAGAAGTGCTGACAGGCATGCGCATTCAGACAAAAGAGGATCGCTATCTAGCAGCGGAACGTCTATATGAGCTTGGTACGAAACATGTCGTGATCAAAGGGGGACACGGCCCCTCTGGCGGTATGATAACAGATCTGTTGTATGATGGAACAGGCTTTATAGAAGTCACAAACGAACATATTGATACCCCACATACACATGGCACAGGCTGCACGTTTGCAGCGGCATTAACAGCTGAAATTGCGAAAGGATACTCCATGAGAGAGGCTTTTGAAACAGCAGAAACCTTTGTCCATGAAGCCATCAAATTCCCTTTGAATATTGGCGCTGGACATGGACCTACCAACCATTTTGCTTATCAGCAAAACAGGCTCAAACGATAAGAGAATCGAACCGTCTTCACTTGCGAGGACGGTTTTTTGATGAAAAAGAAACTTTCTTTCAGCGGAAATTGTCATTCTCTCATGATCTGTGATAATATTATGATCAGGTACTAATACTATGTCTTGAAAAAATAGGAGGCTTTATTACATATGAACTTTTCTTTAGAAGGCCGTAATATCGTGGTGATGGGTGTTGCCAATAAACGAAGCATCGCTTGGGGAATTGCCCGCTCACTTCACGAAGCTGGAGCTCGTTTGATTTTTACTTATGTTGGAGATCGTCTTGCTGAATCTGTAAAAGAACTTGCAAGCACACTTGAGCGCAATGATTCAATCATTCTTCCATGTGACGTGACAAGTGACGAAGAGATTGAAAAATGTTTCGCTACAATTAAAGAAAAAGTACAAGTCATTCATGGCGTTGCGCATGCGATTGCATTTGCAAACAAGGAAGAACTTGTCGGTGAATACTTAAACACGAACCGTGAAGGTTTCCTTTTGGCGCACAACATTAGTGCATACTCATTAACAGCTGTAGCAAAAGCAGCACGTCCATTGATGACAGAAGGTGGAAGCATCGTCACGCTTACATACCTAGGCGGAGAGCGTGTGGTATCTAACTACAACGTAATGGGTGTAGCGAAAGCAGCACTTGAAGCAAGTGTGAAATACTTAGCAGCTGATTTAGGCGCAGAAGGTATCCGTGTGAACAGTATTTCTGCTGGTCCAATTCGTACGCTGTCTGCAAAAGGCATCAGCGGCTTTAATACAATCCTGAAGGATATTGAAGAACGTGCACCGCTTCGCCGTACAACGACTCCTGAAGAAGTTGGCGATACAGCTCTATTCTTATTCAGTGATCTATCACGCGGCATGACAGGTGAGAATCTGCATGTTGATTCTGGCTTCCATATCATTGCCCGCTAAACGAATCATTGAATTGCAGCATACCAAAGATGGGTATGCTGTTTTTTTATTTTTCTTCTGATTTGAGACATCCGCTCATATATATAAGGAATGAATCATTCGGGAGGGATTAGTATGTCAAATAAAGGTGATGAGAACCAGAAGCCGCTTATGTATATTGTTCAGCCGAGCTATGATGAATCAATGCCGGCCATGCAAAATATCGTGAGAAAACGAAAGAAATCAGAAAAACCGCAAGAAAGTCATCAGAGTGCAAAAGACGTGATCGAAGAAAGCACGCACGAGGAACCCGTGGCTCAAGAAATAGAGAAGAAAAAAGAAGTCGGGCCGCCTGAACTTCAGCAAGAACAAGACATCACACAAGAAGCAGAACTTGCACAAGAACAAGACATCACACAAGAAGCAGAATTTACACAAGAACAAGACATCACGCCAGAAGCAGAGCTTACACAAGAACAAGACATCACACAAGAACCAGAACTTATACAAGAACGAAAACCCCAGCGAGAAGAGGAAAAGCCGCCAGAAGGTGTATTTCATGAAACAAAAGAAGAACGTAGAAGAAAACGAGTGAAAAAGCCTTTAAGTCAGATGAGTATTGACGAAAAAGTCGATTTTCTCACAAGCCTGCCTCATAATATGCCAAGAGCCCTTTGCCTGATTGAAGCTGATGGTAAAACATATAGAGGGATTATCATGGATCGAAAAGAAGATCTAGTGGTCATTCGAACAGCGGGCGGGGGAAATCCAGTTGAATTAGCAATAGATGAAATTTCCTCGATTCATCCGCTTGGCTTTTAACGAATAAAAAAAGTCCCATAGAGGGACTTTTTTTGTTAGCAGTTACGGTTGATGAGTCGTGGATTTAAGCACTCGATTGCGCAGAAGCAGTCAAGATCTACTTCAATGCAATACTTCGATTTTTCTAATCGGAACACATCACATAAGGAATCTTTATCTGTAAAATCTAAAATATGACGGTCTTTGTCAAATGCAATAAGCAAGCTGAGTGTTGCGCAGTGATCACAGATGTGTTCGACTCTGAAAAATGCAGTGCTGAAGCAAGGACCTGCATCTACTTCTCCGACGTTTCCGAATGCGACGAATGGTTTTGATTTGGATGTAAAGAGAACAAACGGGACAGTGTCACCTAATGAATGTGATGGAGAAAGGAGATTGCTGTAACAGCTGGTCGGGCAATCTTCTTCGACGGCACTTTGTAAGTCGTTAATATTTTCAACAGCCTCTGCTACACAGCTCCATGAATGTTTGCGGCTCATATTCAACCCTCCTATACTAGGAAATTTGTTTGAGTGTTTGAGCACTGTCATCATCTACAAGCTTTTTTGTTTTGCCAGTTGATACTTCTACTTTCAATCAATGCGGAAGCGGCAGCTCTTATGCTGACTGCTCCGCATGATTGGCTGTCATTCGTAAGGAAGGGGATGCTTTGACTCATGACAAGTTAGGTCAACGGACGATTGGTTTAGCCGTGGTGATGATGCTTTTTATCTTTCGATGGCATGACTCTGTCGACAAGCTCTGGGTTTAAACATTGGATCGCGCAGAAGCAGTTTAGATCAACCTCAATACAAAAGTCCGTTTTTTCTAGACCAAAGAAGTCAGGGTCACAAGGGTGACACACGCTTAGCGTATGTCCGTGTACATCAACAGGTCTTAATACAGATAACGTAGCACAGCAGTCGTGTAATTTTTCAACCCGGAAGAAAATGGATTCGAAGCATTGGCAATCGTCAACAAATCCTCCAATGTTTCCGAAAGTAGAAAACAATCCGCCCTTTTTATCAAAAATTAAAAACGGAATTGTATCTTTTCCAGAAACTGTCGGGCTTAATAAATTACTGTAGCAGCTCGTAGGACACTTATCTTCTACAGCTTCCTGCTCTGCTAAAATCTTATCAACCGCATCGCATACACAGTTTTCATCATGTCGGCCATGGTGTTTTCCGCAGCTCATGGATTTCAGCTCCTTTAACAAGGTATTTGACTTTAGTCCTTAACAACATATGTATGCGCCCTCTAGTTGGTGTGGGTAAATGACTATTTATATTTGTTGTATTTTTATAAAAGGAAAAGCAGAGCTTTTCGCTCTGCTTTTGGACATTAGAGGATACCAATTGCAACGATTGTCGCAACAAGTGTTTGAGTAAGTGTTTGAATCGCGATCGAGATATCCGCATCGATTGTCGATACTGTAACGTTTCTTGAATTTTCGATGACAAGTTTCTGGCGGTTTGTTTGTTTGTGAGTAGCGGCTTGTAAAAGATCTTGTGTGACGCGGTCAGCCAGATCACCGTCTGCGATTGAGATATTTGTAATGGTGATGATCGCTGTTTGAACAGCTACTTGGATAGATGCTGCAACCTGTGCATCAACAGAAGAGACGTTAATGTCACAAGAGTCTCTGACGATAATGACTTCCTCAGATGTCTGCTTTGTAAAACTCAATTGATCAAAGTCTTGCAAGACATCTTCATCATCATAATAGTGGCCATCACAAACTGCTTTTCTTTCATAGTTGTAATCGCCGTGGTGTCCGTGGTGTCCGTGGTGTGTACAGTTACGATCTAGAGCGACCCAAGAATATGGTTTAGAATCCATTTCTATTCCTCCTTCCGTTTACTTTATTAAATGCTGGAATGCGTGGTTTTGTCTCGGGCATTTACCCTAGCAGGCAACCCATTTTTATTTAATCGTTATTACGCTGCGCATCACGGCGCTGCTGAATACGATCTCGAAGTGAATTTCGTTTTGGACGTACTTTTGGTTCAGGCTGTACTTCTTCCGCATGTTTTGCTGCCTCAGCCTGCCTTTTTTTCTCCTGCTGCTGTTCTACGAAATCATTTGCTTTTTTTTGTAAGTCCTCGACTAATTTCAAAATCATTCTTCTTTGATCATCTGAGATATTTGCTTTCTGATCATCTGTGATATTGTTTTTGTTTAACACATCACTTACAAGAAGACTCGTTAATGGATCAACATCAGTATTGATTTGAAACTCCTTTTTTTCGTTCTCTTCAGCCACGATGATTTCACCTCTTTCATACGTCATGTTAGAAAAGAAAGGGTCAAAGAATGCCGGCTTCAACTAAGAGTACATTCAATGTTTGAGTGAGAATTTGGACGGAGTTCATAATGGATGCATCTGATAATGTAATCGTAATGTTATAGCAGTTGATGATTTGAATCACAGTTTTCTTTTGGACTGTCACTTGTTGTGTGGATAAAAGCTGATCTGTGATGTCTGCAGCCAATTCATCGTCTGGTACAAGAAGTTGAATTAAAAGAGTAATGATTGTCGTTACGGTCGCTTGAAGGGAGAGTGCAGCTGTTACATCTGTTTTATGAATTGTGACATTTTCGGAATCTTTGATCTCAATGAAATCATCATAACTGCTGATTAATTCGTTTAACAGTTGTGTGTATAATAAATCAGCACTTTCTTCAATAGACAATACTTTCACTCCTTTCTTATCTATACATTATTTAATGCAGCAGAGGCTCAAGGTGGAATCGGAAAGCGTGAAAAAGTACAACCCAATTTTATTTCCGCTCGATTCATCATGGCGGTCTTTCTTTTTGCATATATAAAGAAAGGACGCAAAAAAGAAGAAAAAAGGAGGTGGAGGCTCCTGAGTGGTGCTTTGTCATTTGTCGTGTTTGCCCTCGCATCCTTTAGACTGACGAGGCTGATTGTGTTTGATACCATTACTGCTCCTTTCCGCCGTTTATTTCATGAAGAACAGGAAGAGGTCAATGAACAAGGTGAAGTGGAGACATATATCATCATTAAAGGTAAAGGGCTGCGGTCTTGGGTAGGAGAGCTGTTAAGCTGTTATTGGTGTACTGGCATGTGGTGCACTGCTGCTTTACTTCTGATATACATACTATTTCCTGTCATCAGCATGTGGCTTAATTTACTATTAGCAATTGCCGCGGCAGCAGGCATTATTGAAGCGATCGTCTCAAAGCTGGTGAAATAAACAGGCATACTGATCAGACACGCTTTCAAAAAATGCATATACTATCATGGAATAGGAAAGGAAGGGTTGCGATGAAACCAACTGAAACACCGTCACATATGCTTCAAGGTTATCCAGCGCAGTCAAATCAACAATCTGTTTATACGAAGAAAATCAAAAAAGCAGATTGCGGTTGTGGAAAGAAAAAGAAACCTCAATAGAACAAAAAACAAAAGCCGGATTTATCCGGTTTTTTTGTTGCCCTTTTTTTGAGTGATGCATATGTAAGAGAGAAGGGGTGACCAGAATGGATGCATTCGAACAATTAATCGGCTCCTTGTTCACTAAACCTCATGATGGAAAAGAACAAGCGCACGAAAAGGGTGAAATGGATCTAGCGGATAAAGCGAATGATCTTGAGCAGCACTTAAAGGTATTTGGCGAGAAGATGGATGCTTTTGCGAAAGAAACAGAAGCATTCATGATGCGTCATGGAGAGGCAGATTACGTCTTTAAACAGCAGAAATAAAAATTCCGCACTTTTTTATGTGATCGTCCAAACCATTTGTAGTATTTTTCATATTTTGTAAGGGAGAAGAGGAGGTGCTTATATATGAGTTGTTACGGTTACGGTGGCGGTTCTTGCGGCGGCTACGGCGGAGGTTATGGCGGCGGATATGGATCAACATTTGTTCTTGTCGTCGTGCTTTTCATCCTTCTAATCATCGTTGGTGCTTCTTTCTTTAACTAAACAGTAAGAAGGTGAGGGAAGCAATGGGGGAGCCTTTTGCTTTCCTTTCTCTTTGGGCAAACAAGGCTTTAGGATAGGCACATATCTCGCCTATTTTCATATAGTAAGGTGATTACTCCACAAAGAGGAGGCAAATGAATGGATAATAAATTCTTTAAAAGCGTTGAAAATAAAACGGGTGTGAATATGAATGATGTTTTTAAGCTTGCAGGTTCTTTGCAAAATGCCAACTTTAAAGATGAAGCAACGGTTCGAGGCGTCATTAAAAAAGTAGCGCAGCTTGCGAATAAGCGTGTACCTAAAGAAATGGAAGACAAAATCGTTCAATCGATTACAAGTGGAAAAGAAAAGCTTGATTTCAATACAATCGCTAAAATGATGAACAACAAAAAATAAACAACAGGCTCTCCGCTTAAAGGGGGGCCTGTTGTTTTTCTGTGAATAATTCTCGGTTTTTCTTTAGTAGGGGATACAAAAAGCGCGAGCGATGAGCGGTTTTTCCTCGCCTAAATGATGGAACAGATAGATAAAGAGATTGTTCAGCTCTTGTCATGGCCACGTATAATAAACGGCGTTCTTCTTCTAGGGCTTCTTCATCACCGTTTCTTAGTTCATCGAGTGAGAAATCATGAGGCAGTGCTCCGTCGACCACGCAAGTGATGTACACCGTTTGGAATTCAAGTCCCTTTGCGCGGTGAATCGTCATGAGCTGAACACCTGGTTCATCTGTTTTTTCCTTTTCGGCAGATTTCATATGTTCGGCATGTGCGAGAAAGGCTTCAATCGTTTCAAAGCGTTTGGCGGCGGTTTTTACATCTCGTACATCATCCGCCCCTTTTTCAAGCACATTCGTATCGTTCACTCGTTTTTTTAAGTAATCACCAAGTCCCATCTTTTGTTCAATAAACGCCACAGCGTCAGACGGCTTTAACGTTCGTAACGTGCGGAACAGAGGAACAATGGATTGCAGCTTTTTCCGTTGAAACGGCTGAATATCTGTTAGTTTTCCGAGTGCGTCTACCATTGAACAATCTTCCGTGATGGTCAGTGCCTTCATCGTGTTCAAGGCCTGCTGCTTTAAAAAGAAAACCGGAAGCAGCTGTTTCATAGCAGCCACATCATCGGCATCCTGACTTAAAGAGAGGAAGGCGAGAAGAACCCGAACAATTCGTCTGCTGTAGAAGGCTTTGACACCAGCCTCCGTCTCATACGGAATCGCGGATTGATGCAGACGCTCATAAATCGCGCGGCCTCCTGTATTGGTGCGAAAGAGCACGCAGATATCATTCGGCTTTGCGCCGTTTTTAATTTTCTCCTGAATATCTGCCACGATCATGGTCGCTTCCTCTTCCTCGTCATATGGATAAAAGAGCGTAGGCGGGATTGTCTCCGCACGGACGGCTTTTAACGTTTTTTCATAACGATGCTGATTTTTCTTAATAATGGCATCCGCACTTGCGACAATCGTATGATGCGACCGGTAATTCGCATGTAAATGGACGATTTGAGCCGAAGGATAGTCCCGTTTGAATTCAAGAATGAAAGCAGGATTGCTGCCCCTAAAGGCATAAATGGCTTGATCATCATCACCTACACAAAATAGCTGCTCAGATTCTCCAGCTAAAAGCTGAATCAATTGATATTGAACTGGATTAATATCCTGAAATTCATCCACTAAAATATACTTGAACCGTTCTTGATATCGTTTCAGCAATTCAGGCTGTTCTGTCAGCATGTGCAAGCAGGCGATTGCCATGTCATCAAAGTCAAATTGCTGATTGTCACGTTTTTGCTGTTCATAAGATTGATAGATCGTCCACATGTGTTTTTCCTTTTCATCCTTCACATCAGGAAGCTCGCCTGGTAAAAAAGCATTTTTCCAAAAGCCGATCGATTGCAGTACTTGATCGGTAGGGTAGTCTTTTTCATCAAGTCCTTCATTCATGATGGCTTTTCGAATGTACTGTTCCTTCTGCCAGTCAAACTTGATCAGGTGCTGGCCGTTCCATTTGCTTGCATCGTCATGAAGCAGCATTTTATAAAAAAGACTGTGGAAGGTGCCTGTCACCACTTGACTTGCTTGTGATGGATGAAGCTGGTATTGCTTGCGCAGTCTTTCTTTCATTTCACTGCTGGCTTTTGTGGTGAAAGTCACGAGTAAGATATGGTGAGCAGGAATATGATGATGTGACATGAGATATGCCGCTCTAGCTGTCAAGACTCTTGTTTTTCCGCTGCCAGCGCCAGCCAGCACCAGCATTGGACCGTCTTTATGTGTGACAGCTTGAAGCTGCGGTGTGCTAAAGGTAATATGCGGAAAGAGATCGATGGTATGTGCTTGTTCATTCTCTTCTAAATGTAACGCATCGCTAAATTGAATCGACCTTGGTTCCTGCCAGTCATATGATTCATTCGTTTGCGAGATGATCTGTTTACCTGTTGGAAAACGGAAGCCCCCAAGTTCTTTATAGGAAACACTTTCCTCTTGCTCTGCATTTTTTTTCTGATCTTCTTGTTCTTCTGCTTGTTCACACATCTCTTGCTGAGTCATATGTTTATGAATAAAGGCAGGTTCTTCATGTATATTTAATCTGAAAAAGACTGGTTGTCCGCAATATGGGCAGGATAAGTGCCCTTTTTTTCCCTCGTCATGGAGGAATTGATAATGTTCTCTCGAATACGTATGTAATGAGATCGTTCGATCATGTTGTCGTGCGCATTTCAAAGCTAGTCCTCCAATAGTTAATCAATCTTAAAAAGAAACACATCTAATCATATCAAATGAGACGTGTTTCAAACAGTCATAATTAGGGAATAGAAGAGAAGCAAAGGAGGCGTTCTTGATGGGATATATAGCCCCGATTCAGCCGGATCTGTATTTTCAATATATCAATCGTCCTGCTCCTCAGAATAAAGAAGACTACGCGAAAGTAACAAAGGTTACTCGCACCTTTCATGACAAGGTATACAGAGAGCTGGAGAAAAAAGAGGACTTAGTGACAGAAGCAGAAACGAAAGTACAGCAAAAAAAGCGGGAACGCTTTGTACGAGATATGTTTATGGAAGAAGGCAAAGGCGTTCATATTAATGCGTATATATAAATGATTGCGCTTTCTTCCCTTGACGAACGATGATAAAGAAAAGCGAGGGCATCATGGATGCTCTCGCTTTTTCTTTTGGTCAAACAGATAGTGTTTTTGTCATTTTGACATGTGTGATCCCTGCTTCTTCAAACGGTTCAGAAACGGCTTTGTAGCCTTTCTTTTCGTAGAAAGGAAGAGCTTGGACTTGTGCGTGCATAACCGCTTCCTTCGCTCCATTAGCAATGGCTTCTGTTTCCAGCGCTTCTAATAGTTTGTGGCCAAGGCCGAAAGCGCGCGCCTCTTTTAACACACAAATTCGTTCCAGCTTTGCCTTTGGCCCTTCAATGATCCGCAGTCTAGCGGCTGCCTGAGGCTTCATTTCATCATTATAAATGACAAAATGAATGGCCTCGTCCTCTAGTTCATCTATTTCAATCTCTAACGGGACTTCTTGTTCTTTTACGAACACTTCTTTTCGAACGTAGTATGCATCTTCTCGTTGTGTTTGTGCTGTTGCGATGACTGTTTTCAAATGTCTTTAACCCTCTTCTCCTAAAATAAATGTTTCATAGACGGTCCAAGATCCGTTCTCTAACTGATATAAAAGGTGGAAGCGATCCACGGTTTCTTCATGGTCAATCTTTCTCAGCTTTAATGTACCAAGTACGTCTGAGTGCTCATCATCTGATAGTTTTTGAGCTACTGTCACATGCGGAACAAAAGCATATTCAGGTGTGCCAGCAAGTGGATCTGCGTACAACCTTTCATTGAGCGCCATAATTTCCTCGTTCGGTTCTACTTTCATATAAATGACGTTGTTTACAGGAGCGAATGAACTGAATTTTTTAATACGTAACGTAATAGGAGAAGCATTTTTTGCATACTCTCTTAACGTTGAGACGACCTCAGCCGCTTCTAGATCCGTTAATTCAAAAGGTGTTCTTAATGTTAAATGAGGCGGTATGAGTGCATAGTTCGGATCATAACGCTTCCGGTAAGAGTTCGCAATATCTTGCAATTTTTTTGATGGAAATAAAACAACTCCGTATTTCATCGTGTTCCCTCCTGATTAAGAAAGTATTTATTATTGTTTATTATAACAAAATTCAGTTGATTAACGAATATGGGAGCATTCTTTTTAACGAAGGCGCAATGAGCGGCTGCCAAAACGTCCATTTATGATCCCCTTCGAATGTCTCAAATAAATAATCCGCACCTGACTGTTCAAGAAGGGCTTTTAAATCTTCGTTCGGCTGAATAAAATCAAGCACTTGGCCATCTGTCGTTTTCACAGCCGTTTCTTCCACCCCAATTTGATGGATAATGGCATAAGGAGAAAGGGCTGTCGACTGTTTAACGGCTTCTAGGACTGAATCATCAACGTAAGGAGACTGCAAAATCAGCCCGCCAAATAAAGAAGGATAATCAATCGCTGTCATAAGAGAAATCGTAGCACCTAGCGAATCACCAATAAACGTGCGTCCTGATCCAATTTGATAGGTTGGATAGTGCGTATCAATATAAGGGACAAGTTCATTTGCTAAAAAGCGTTTATATGCTTCAAACTTTGTGCCATCTGGATGATACGTATTCCGTCTTTCCGAGACATTTTCATAAGGGACACCAATGATAATCGAGCGTTCCATTTCTTTGTTTTGCATCAATTCTTCCGCCTGTCTGCCTATTTTGCCTAAGCGGAAATAATCATGACCATCTTGGGCAATGATGACATGATATGTATAAAGGGGGGAGTAATTGACTGGTAAATAGATCAAAAGGGTCATATCCGCCCCAAGTTCTTTTGAATGTAAGGTTTCTTCTTGAATAATGCCTGTTTTCTTCACCATAATCCATTCCTCCAGCTAACCAATTTCATCACAAAGTGAAACGTTTCCATTCATTGTAACATGAAAAACAGCGTTGTTCCTATATGCTAACATGCAATCCATTCAGTTGACATCGAATCTGTTATAAAATACAGAAAATTTTAATTAATTGGTCCGATTCCTCTTGAAAAATGAGATTTAATGCGTTACAGTATTAAGAATTAGAACAGACAGACAACACATTCTTATCGTGAGAGGTGGAGGGACTGGCCCTTTGAAACCTCAGCAACCGGTATGCATCACTTCATGTGATGTACCAAGGTGCTAAATCCAGCAAGCAGCTTTTTTGCTTGGAAGATAAGAGGAAGCGATTAAAACCCCTTCTTCTTATGAAGAAGGGGTTTTCTGTTTTGAAATCAGATTTTTACTTAGGATGGTGTCAAATGACAGAACATGTGGAAACGACATTAGCGCAAATTGGAAACCGCAGCGAAGAGGCGACTGGCACAGTCAGTCCCCCCGTTTATCTCTCAACAGCATACAGACATAGAGGCATAGGGGAATCAACCGGATTTGATTACATTCGAACGAAAAACCCAACAAGGCAGCTTGTAGAGGATGCGATTGCTTCACTCGAAGAAGGGACGGCCGGCTTTGCCTTCAGTTCGGGAATGGCTGCGATCCAAACGATCATGGCATTATTTGAAAGCGGAGATGAACTCATCGTCTCATCAGACCTATATGGCGGTACATACCGTTTGTTTGAAAACGAATGGAAAAAGTACGGCTTACGTTTTCTTTACGATGATTTTTCAGATGAAGACTGTTTACGTTCTAAAATCACGCCAAACACAAAAGCGGTCTTTATTGAAACGCCGACAAATCCACTTATGCAGGAAGCAGATATTCAAAAAATAGCAAAGATTGCAAAAGAATATGGCGCTTTGGTCATTGTCGATAACACCTTTTACACACCCGTTTTGCAAAAGCCGATTACACTTGGAGCGGACATTGTCATCCATAGCGCAACCAAATATTTAGGCGGACACAATGACGTCCTTGCCGGTCTTGTGGTGACAAAAGGAGAGCAGCTGTCTGAAGACATGTTCCAGCATCAAAACGCAATTGGAGCCGTTTTATCTCCGTTTGACTCATGGCTTTTAATGAGAGGAATGAAAACACTGGCTCTTAGAATGCGCCAGCACGAGGCAAATGCGAAGGAGCTGGCAGAGTTTTTAAAGAAACAGCCAGAAATTCAAGATGTCCTTTACCCAGGCAAGGGAGGAATGCTGTCATTCCGTGTAGCCAAGGAGGACTGGGTCAATCCATTTTTGAAGCAGCTGAAAACGATCTGTTTTGCTGAAAGTCTTGGCGGAATCGAAAGCTTTATTACGTATCCTGCAACGCAAACGCATATGGATATCCCAGAGGAGATTCGCATTGCAAATGGCGTTTGTAACAAACTGCTCCGTTTCTCCGTTGGCATTGAGCACGTAGATGACCTGAAAGCAGACCTGAAACAGGCACTATCACAAGTGAAAGAGGAGGTACACGCCAAATGACCACACACGATTGGACACTCGAAACCCAACTCGTTCATAATGCGTTTAAAACAGATCGTTCAACAGGTGCAGTCAGTGTGCCAATTCAGCATGCATCCACCTTTCATCAAAGCAGCTTCGATGAATTTGGTCAATATGACTACTCAAGATCGGGGACTCCTACACGTCAAGCATTAGAGGATACGATTGCGGCGCTAGAAGGAGGAACAAGAGGGCTTGCTTTTGCATCAGGCATGGCAGCCATCTCAACTGCTTTTCTTCTATTATCAAAGGGGGATCACGTCCTTGTCACAAGAGAGGTGTACGGTGGTACATTTCGGATGATCACCCAAGTTCTTTCTCGATTTGGCATTGAGCATACCTTTGTGGACATGACGGATTTGAATGAAGTCAAAAGAGGCATTCAATTGAATACAAAAGTCATTTACATGGAAACACCGTCAAACCCGACTCTAGGTATTACGGATATTGAGGGCGTCGTCCAGCTTGCGAAAGAACATGACTGTCTGACTTTTTTAGATAATACATTTTTAACACCCGCTCTTCAGCGTCCGCTTGACCTTGGCGTTGACGTAGTCCTGCACAGCGCAACGAAATTTTTGAGCGGTCACAGTGATGTACTGTCAGGCTTAGCTGTCGTGAAAGACGAGAAGCTGGGAGAAGAACTCTATTCGCTGCAAAACTCCTTTGGTGCGGTGCTTGGCGTGCAGGATTGCTGGCTTGTGTTAAGAGGGTTAAAAACCCTTCAGGTCAGATTAGAAAAAGCAAGCCAAACGGCCTTCGAACTGGCCTCATTTCTCAAAGAGCATCCTGCGGTGAAAAAAGTGTACTATCCAGGCTTAGATGACCATCCAGGGGCGGACATTCAGCGAAAGCAGGCAAGCGGAGCAGGAGCTGTTCTTTCATTTGAATTAGAAAACCAAGCAGCTGTCAAAGAATTGGTGGATGCTGTCACATTACCTGTATTCGCCGTCAGCCTTGGCGCCGTCGAATCCATTCTGTCATACCCAGCCAAAATGTCACATGCCGCTATGCCAAAAGAAGAAAGAGAAAAAAGAGGGATTACAGATGGCCTGCTTCGATTAAGTGTAGGGGTCGAAAACGGAGAAGACCTTAAACGCGACTTCAAACAAGCACTCGATCAACTTAAGCCAGTTCTTGTGAACCAATCATAAAGGAGAGAAAAAAGCCGGTCCGGTTACCGGCTTTTTGACCTTTTTTGAACAAAACCATTGACGACTGATCATGATGGTTATATAATAGAGAATGTCAGTAACAGAAAGCCCAGAACTGATACATAACCCGATTCCGTAGCTCAGCTGGGAGAGCGCTACCTTGACAGGGTAGAGGTCGCTGGTTCGAGCCCAGTCGGAATCATCGTTGAAACCCTTGCTAAGCAAGGGTTTTTTGTTTTTTTGACAACGAATATTTGTTCTGTTTCTTTTGATTGGGGACGAATTGGGGACGAACTTTATCCACCAGATTGTTTCTCAGTATTTTTAGGATCAAAACGACTAAAGTGTTCGACTTACCATCTGGCATCGTTAAAGTGACCGAGCCTTTGACAAGGGGTGCTAGAGTAAAAGCTCTACAGGAAGCACTGTCTGCTGTATTTTTCTATCCTGAAAAGGAAGCCAAAAACAATGGGATAGACGGCTACTTTGGCCAAAAACAGAAAATGCGGTCCCAGCTCATGCATGGCTTAGCGCTGAAGGTATCTATGGTCCGAAGACAAAAGCAGCTCTTCAAAAAGCATCGAAATAAGTAAATCCTGTCCTTTATTGGATATGGGTTTTTTGTGTTTTAATTGGTAAAAGTTGGTTATAAGGGTAGGTAAAACGTGATATGATTGTAAAAAGGAGGTAATATGATGACATTTAAAAGAGCGTTCAATATAGGTTATTTTGTTTTGCTTTTATTTTTTATTGTCGTATATTTCTTGCTTCCAGTCGATCAAATATTTACTGCAATCATCATCCTAACCGTACTATTTGGAGTATATCAATTTGTGATTTTCAAAAAACTAAAAGAACAAAAACAGCAATAAAAGACACCCTAGTCTGCATTAGAATGGGGCTATTTTTTTCAACCAGTTCCACACATATACATTTTTCCTGGAGAACTTATTTCGTCCAGTTTTTTATTTTTACGTTTACTGTCCGAGAACATTTTTAAATGTCTCTTTCTCCATAAGTAACAAATGTC
Source organism: Bacillus sp. FSL R5-0431 (assembly GCF_038002985.1). Lineage (NCBI taxonomy): Bacteria > Bacillati > Bacillota > Bacilli > Caryophanales > Bacillaceae > Bacillus > Bacillus sp. FSL R5-0431. The sequence goes on from NZ_JBBOOG010000001.1 coordinate 1,163,454, forward strand.
AGTGTCTGCACGTGTTCCCCAACGTGCGGAGAAGTAACCTGTTTTCATTTTCAATTGGATCATTACTTGAGCAGCGGCAGCAGCAATCCAGCCAACATAAGGAATATGGTTTAAAATTGCTGCTGCAATTACTCCCAGCTGCCTTTCCCTCTACTGTAACACGGTAATGATCATATTTGGACCACGCCCATTTTCCCTTTTGTTTTTGTGTTGTGAAATTATTATTCGCTAACTGTTCAAGAGAATTACTAACTTTATTCATTTGATTTTCTAATACAATGCTATTTGCAATCTTATTTACTTGTTCTTCAATTGCGGCTATTTCGTAAGATTTTAGTTAATTACTAGAAACAGAAATATTACCTGTCTCTTTGTTAGAGGTATAGGTGGTTGTTCCAAGTTCAGTTTTAAAAATTGTAGATTAATAGCTTTATGCACTTTTCGAATAAATTAAAAGAAGCCCTAATCTAGAAATAACAGAGGAAAGATAAACTAATAACGTTCAGGAGAATACACATTTGATAAAATATTCAGTGGAGGGGAGAAAGATATGAAGTCACTTTTACTAATTGGACAATCAAATATGGCGGGGCGCGGCTTCAAGCATGAAGTGCCTCCGATTTATAATGAAAGAATCATGATGTTGCGAAATGGTAGATGGCAAATGATGACTGAACCCATTCATTTTGATAGGCCGGTAGCTGGCGTAGGACTGGCGGCTTCCTTTGCGGAGGCTTGGTGCAAGGATCATGAAGGAGAGAAGATTGGTCTTATTCCATGTGCCGAAGGTGGCAGTTCCATTGATGAGTGGTCGCTAGACGGAGCATTATTTCGTCATGCAATAAATGAAGCTAAATTTGCAAAGGAAAATAGCGAATTGGTCGGGATATTATGGCATCAAGGAGAAAGTGACAGCCAAGATGGGAAATACAAAGAATACTATGAAAAAATACAAAGATTATTTCATGAACTAAGAACTGAATTATCTGTACCTAACATTCCGCTTTTAATAGGAGGTTTGGGCGATTACTTGGGAAAGTTGGCATTTGGCGCAGGGTGTGTGGAATATCAACGTATTAATGAGGAACTACAAAAATATGCACATCATAATGAAAATTGCTATTATGTTACTGCGAAAGATCTTATATCTAACCCAGACGGAATTCACATCAATGCGATGTCCCAGAGAATATTTGGTATAAGATACTATGAAGCATTTCGAAAAAAAGAACATATACATGAGCCATTACCAAATGAAAATGAGTTAGTCAATGAATGTCATAATAGAATGAATACCTCAGCGGAGAAAAAATACATAGCACTAGAAAAGTTCACGTTGGGCAAGATTACTTACGAAGAGTTGCTGGAGGCTTTATCGTAGGTTAAGCTTATGGTAGCCTTTGAATGAAAACGTTATAACTCACAGTAGTGATAGACAGAAACATGACATATCTCTTGAAAGGATGATTGTGGTGGTGAAAACAGATAAAGTCTCCTCCTGAATACATGAAATCACATTCAGGAGGAGATAAAAAATGTTTAAACAAATAGACGAAAATTACCCGCGAAAAGAGCACTTTCATCATTATATGACGTTAACCCAATGCTCATATAGCCTTGTGATCGATCTAGACATCACGAATTTGCATTCCATATTGAAAGAAAAAAAGCTAAAAGTATATCCTGTGCAAATTTATTTGTTAGCAAGAGCTGTGCAAAAAATACGAGAGTTTCGAATGGATCAAGTGAACGATGAACTTGGCTACTGGGAACTTCTCCATCCTAGTTATACGATTTTAAATAAAGAAACGAAGACATTTTCAAGTATTTGGACGCCTTATGACGAAAACTTTGCTCAGTTTTATAAAAGCTGTGCAGCGGACATTGAAACATTTAGCGAAAGCAGCAAACTATTTCCAAAACCTAATATGCCAAAAAACATGTTCAATATTTCAAGTCTACCGTGGATTGATTTCACTTCTTTTCATCTTAATATATCTACAGATGAAACTTATTTACTGCCAATATTTACGTTAGGTCAATTTAAGATGAAAGAAGAAAAAATCATCCTGCCAGTCGCCATTCAAGTACATCATGGTGTTTCAGATGGCTATCACGTCGGTCAATATGTGGAATATTTGAGGTGGCTTATAGAACATTGTGAAGAGTGGTTAAATGATTCATTGCAGATTACCTGAAGACAAAAGGTGTTCTCATGGAAATCTAGAAGATGAAGGCAGACTGAAATGAGTCTGCCTTTTTGTTTTGTGATGATCATGAAATGTGCCAAAGGTTTACGATGCTACATTTGTTCTTTTTGCGGTTTCTTTTCGGTGCTTTGTAAATTATTGCATGTGATAATAAATGTAATATAAGGGAGTTTAGTGGAAGGGGAATAAGGGATGGAGAAAGTTCTTTCTTCACATGTAGGTGTGAAAATAAATGAATGGTATAAAATGATTCGGCAATTCAGTGTACCTGATGCAGAGATTTTGAAAGCTGAGGTAGAACAAGAAATTGAACGAATGGAAGAGGATCAAGATTTACTGATTTATTATCAATTGATGTGCTTTCGCCACCAGCTTATGCTTGATTATATTAAACCCTCAAAGCAGCGTTCTTTTTCGATAGCAGACTTAGTTGATAAAATTGAGAATTCTAATCATCAACTTTCCGGTATGTTGCAATATTACAATGCCTTTTTTAGAGGAATGCATGAATTTAGTAAGAAAGAATACATACAGGCTATCCAATATTATAAGATCGCTGAAAGGCAGCTTGCATTGGTTGTCGATAATATTGAGCAAGCAGAGTTTCATTTCAAGGTGGCTGAAGCCTACTATATTATGAAACAAACGCATGTTTCTATGCATCACATTATTAAGGCACTTGAAATTTACGATCAGTATGAGTTATACAAGATTAGAACAGTTCAATGTTTATTTGTAATAGCAGGAAATTATGATGATTTTAAGCAGTATGAAAAATCATTAATACACCTGAATAAAGCCTGTTCCATCGCTGAAAAAATAGCGGATAAAAGGTTGATTGCCAAGGTACTTTTAAATATAGGAAACAATTATGAAAAAAAACAAGATTATGCAAAGGCTATCCAATATTATCAAGAGTCCCTTGAAATATCAGAAGATGGTATGGACGATGTAAAATCGGTCATATATGTTAACCTTTGTTGGGCGCTATATAAGACAGGAAAAACTGATGAAGCATCCAAATTAGTGGATAAAGCTTTGAACCTGATCTCTCATAAAGAGAACCCGCACGAAATTCTATTAATACGTTCTATAAGAACTACATATGAAAGTAATGATGAGGATAAGATTCAAGCTATGCTTCAGACATTTGAAGAAAAGCAGTTGTTTGTTTTCGTAGAAGAATTCACTAAAAATCTTGCAGTTATTCATGAAAAAAGAGGAAAGTTTGAGAAAGCAACAGAATATTACAGGATGGCATTTCAAGCCCAACAAAATATTCAAAAAGGAGAGTGTCTTTATGAGTATTAAAAAAATGATTATTATAAGCTCTATAATCTTTCTAGGTGCAGGTGTATATGAAGCATCTAGTACGATAAAACCAGCATCAAATCGAAATACAACAATGGAAGATTCGAATAGAAATACAACTTTCATTCCACAAAAAATCGATCGAAACACAGCATCTCAAAACGTTTAGATGAAAAGAAAACAGACCTTAAGAAGGTCTGTTTTCTTTTTGGGAAACATGTTAAAACAACAAGGCCTATAATAAAACCTTCACAGATATCTTCTACCTTTATTAAGCATAAGGATTTCCATACTTATGACAATATTCATAAAAACCATAACGATTCATAAATATTATTTTTTCAATGTTCTCAGGAGTATCAAATTCTATCATTTCTAAAGTTAAACTAGTAAATTCAATCGGGGCAGTTCCATTTGCGGTGACCAATTGTTTATCTCTTACCGCCTGTTTCTCTATGAACTCACAGGTCGGTTCATAATGTTCGTCATCTCTCCATAAATCAGCAGAATTCCCCGTATGGCTATGATGATTCAACAATCCATTTTTCGCCAAATAATCCACTGCTCCGCATATCGCCGCTACCGGAATGTTTTGACGAAATGTATTTTCAACAAAATGTAAAAGCTTTTTACTGTCATCACCCCAGGAGTTCCCACCAATCATCACGAGCAAATCAAAATGGTCAGGTTCTGATCCTATGATGTAATCGACAGTTGTTTTAAAACCACCTATTGAACGAACAATTTGCTCTAAAGAAATAGTATAAACTGACCAATCTTCCTTTTGATTTAATGAAGAGGCTAAATAAGCACCTTCCCAATCAGCATACTCATCTAATAGAAGAAAAAACACCTTTTTCATTATTTGTCGCTCCTTAGATTCGTTTTTAACATAATGATAGAGAGTCCACTGTTAAATGGACCTGTGATCTTTCTTTTTATTATATCAATTTCAAAGTGACAGTAAGTGTATAAAATGAGCAAATGAATCGTTGGTCAATGTTATACTTATCTCAATAGATACAAGGAGGCACCCACTTTGAAATCATTCTGGGAAAAAGAAGAAGAGAGTCCTTTTACGTTAAAAAACATAGATGAGGAACAAATTCGTGAAGCAGAGGGAACACTTGGAGTCACTTTACCTGATACATACAAAAGCTCATTTTAGAATGGAATGGCGGCTTTACAGTTCGTAATGCTTTTCCAACTGAACAGCCGAATTCATGGGCAGAGGATCATGTTCAATTTGACCATCTAAGAGGAATCGCCAAAGGTGATGGAATTATGAACAGTCCTCAGTTAAGTGATGAATTGGATCTGCCTGAGGGACTTATTTTCATCAGCGGGGAAGAAGATACATGGATCGCAATGGACTACCGAGAAACGAAGGAACGTCCTCCTATTCACTATTTTGATTTAGAGCTGGAAGTAGATTTTAAGCTGGCAGCTACTTTCGATGATTTTATTGAGAAGTTATATACAGCTGAAGATGCGATGGTCGAAGTAGTAGAAATTGAGGAGGAAGCTTCGGATTTGTATGTCAGTAAAGAAGAGCTTGATCTCATATTTGAGAGGCAAGACCTTTGTCAGCAGAATCTCTTCAAAATGGCACATTATCCGATGGAAGAAATGGAAGAGATCGAATGGTTTTTTGATCGTATGAAAAAATGCATTATACAGATAAAAGATCAAAATGTCTTGTATGAAGCAGCCACAACGATTCACTCCATCCTTTTGTTAAATCCAGATATGCCAAGGAATGACCGTATCAATCAAGAGCTGCAAGAAATTGCTGAGTTTCTAGAGAATAGTGGAGAGCCTCGTACCGTCTTTTTGGGAGAAGACATTCATCCAGTGAAAAAAAAGCCCTAAAAAGGGCTTTTTTTAAGTAGCTTGATCTAATTCTTGAAAAAACTGTTTGAGTTGATCAATGAAAACTGATTTGGATTTTCCTTTTTTATAAATGAACTCGATATTGATGTTGAAATTGATGGATGGATCTATCGAAATTTGTTTTAATGGTCCTTGCTCTAACTCATTTCTAACGCAATGATGAGGAAGAAACGATAGTCCCATTCCTTGATATTCAGGTGGGAGAGTAAATCCGATTTCAACGTTTCTAGGCTCACTGGCAAGTGTGTGAATGGCGCAATCTCCTATCAGTTGATTGGATTCAGGTAAGGCAATAGCGTATTGAAACCATGTCCCCGGTTGATTAGGTTTTTGCGTCATTTGATGTTTAACAAATGATTCAGCTTCTTCGTACGTATAGTTTTCTCAAGATTGATATGTTGCAATAGAGGGATTTGCTCGATACTGCTAGAATGCTTCAATATCTTGCAGATCAAATTGGCGAATAACTACCCGGTTTGTCCTTGTAAATATGCTGTTTGCATTCTTCATGTTTTACCCTCATTTTTTAGTTTGTTTTTGATTTGAAAAAGTCTATCAGCCATTCAGATAGTTGCTGTTGTGCTTTACTGACAAATCGATCTGCATAATAAGTTAATTCTAAGTGACGAACAGGTGCCGGATCAGCAATAGGAATCGAAACAATATTTGGCCACGTCGAATGATGTTGCAGCAATCCTCGCGGCTGAATGGTTGCACCGATGCCGGCTTCAACCAGCTGCAATAATGAAGATGCGGACCCAACTTCCATGACGGTGTCCAGTTCAACACCCTGTTCTTTACATACGTCATCTACTAAATCCCTTCCTAGATATCCCTTCGGATACATGACCAAGGCATGCTGCGTCAGCTCTTCCAATGTCACTTCACTCTTTTGGGCTAGATCACTTTCTGAATGAACAAATAATTCGTAGGGCTCACTTCCAAGTGGAATTTGAACGAGGCGCTTATCCGTAGGCCCTCGCAGCCCGATGCCGAGATCCACTTTATGTGAAAGGACTTCTTCACGCACGAAGATATTTGAATATGCTTTCAGATTGGTTTCGGGATAAAGTGTTTTAAATTCTACAAATAGCGGAACAAGCTGAAAGTCAAGATCGGAGGGGAGTACTGCAAGTCGTACGGTTCCTCGTTTTTCAGATAACAGTTCTTTCATCGCATTTTTCGCATCTCTTTCAGCTTGAAGCATTTTCATACCATATTGATAAAGCAGAGAACCAGCTTCGGTTGCAACGACTTTTTTACCGATTCGATCAAAGAGCGGCATCCCAACTTCAGCTTCAAGCAGACGGATCTGTTGGCTTAATGTAGGCTGTGATATCCCTAATTGCTCAGCAGCTTTTGTGAAATGTAAATGATCGAATACAGCCATGAAATATGTAATATGACGAGTATCCATTTGTCATCCTTTCATGAATAATAGTTTTTTACTATCATCATAATACGAATTATTGTATTGATCAATGATTGCGGCAGATTTATACTCAAAGTAACTTCAACAAGATGAGAGAGGAAGAAGAGCATTGATGAAAAAAATATTTTATTTAGCCGCTTTATTTTTAGCTGCACTAAACTTGCGCCCAATTATTACGTCCGTGGCTTCTATGATGAGCATGATCCAAACAGACCTTGGTGTCAGTGCACTGACAGCAAGTCTTCTAACTACTTTACCGGTCTTGTGCATGGGGGTCTTTGCACCTGTAGCAACTAAACTAAGCCGCCGTTTTGGTTTAGAGAGAACCCTCTTTTTCTCGATTCTTCTCATCACGATCGCTACTGGATTACGTGGGACGAGTCAAACGGTTGCCATCCTTCTCATCACTGCATTTGCAGGAGGAGTTGGAATTAGCTTTGCAGGACCTTTATTGTCTAGTTTTATCAAAAAGTATTTTCCGAAAAGCCCGGGGATTGTGAGTGTCTATTCTATTTCGATGACGATTGGGGCAGCACTTGCTTCCGGATTCACCATTCCGATTTATCTTCGCAGTGAGCATAACCTTCCGTTCGCCTTGTCTTGCTGGGCGGTTTTAGGGATGATCGCATTAATCTTATGGCTAGGGCTGGCTCGGAAAAAACAACAGGCTGATCATGCAGTTTTACCGCTAAGGCTACCGCTGCGAAACAAAAAAGCCATTCAATTCACCTTGTTTTTTGGCTTTATGTCCAGCATGTTCTATTCGTTAACAGCATGGATTTCACCCATCGCCCTTAGTTTTGGAAATAGTCCACAGTATGCCGCCATGCTGCTAACGATATTTACACTGATTCAGATTCCGGTGGCACTACTCGTTCCAGGAGTCGTCACTCGCTTAGGAAAACCGAAATTATTTCTGATCTTATGCAGCGTGTCAGAGCTGATCGGCCTTATTTTCCTTCTACTTCCAATGCCTATTTTGCCAGCCGTCATTTTTCTAGGGATTGGGGCAGGTGGATTATTTCCCTTAGCACTTATGCTGCCCATTATTGAGACGCGTACACCGGAGGAAGCTGGTACATGGTCCGCTATGTCGCAGATGGGCGGATACATCATGGGCGGGTTTGGTCCGTTTTTCATTGGCTTGGTTTTCGATCTAAGCGGACATTTTCAAGCTTCCATTGTCGCAATGCTCGTCATTGTCTCATTGATGATTGGCGTTCAGTTATCAATGAAATTAGGTAGAAAAGAGGAAGAAGTGTCGAGTTAAATCATGCTGCTTCACATTTCAATCAAAACGGGGAGGTTTTATTGCTTAAGAAGGAGAGCCTGGGGAGAGATACTGGGTGCTTGTTGATGATGGAACGTAAGGAATGTCTTCATTTTTCGCAGCCGCTTTTATAGCTTTTCTTTATTGAGTTTGCGCAATAATGGAATATTTCACAAAATAATAGAGTCACCTAAAGGAGACAAGTATTGTCTCTCTTTTGTTGTTTTAGGAGTAAACACGAGTGATACTTTCATTTAACCAGAAATGCTATTGCTTTTTTGCTCGATTAAGAGTTTGATTATAATAGAGACTGTAAAACAGAAGGCGATAGAATAATTCAGTATCATGAGCTCAAGTTATTTTTTGTACTTTTGCAAGATATGTTCCGAGAAAAATTTGCACAAAAAGAACTAGAGGTGAATAATATGACAACCTATGAGTCGAAGGATATTTTAAAGCAAGCAATCATGAAGACGTACAATCAATACGATGAAGAATTCGATATGATTCGAGAAGAAATGAAAGATGATCGAATAGAGGATGTAAGCCGAACTCCTGCAGAAAATTTGGCCTATCAAGTTGGTTGGACAACCCTGCTGCTTCAATGGGAGCAAGACGAAACTGAAGGAAAGGTTGTCCATACGCCAGCAGAAGGTTATAAATGGAATCAGCTTGGCATATTATATTCTCTTTTTAATGAGAAGTATGCCTGCCAATCACTAGTCTCATTAAGAGCTCAGCTCAAACAGAATGTTTTAACTATTTGTGATATGTTGGATCGTATGAGTGAAGAGGAATTGTTTGAACCTCATCAACGAAAATGGGCGGATGACGCTACAGCAAAGGCTGTTTGGCCAGTTTATAAATTTATTCATGTGAATACCGTTGCCCCTTTTAAAAATTTCCGTACTCAAATTCGTAAATGGAAACGATTAAAACAAGTATGACGTGAAGGATATACTAGATGTACATATTTCGTTAGAACTAAACCTGATTGTATCATCTTATTTCAGAGAGAACAGGGGGGCGCTGATTCGAGCCCAGTTATTCCTCCTTATCAAAATTACGATCACTCACATGGCTTCTTTACAGGAGCTTTTTTTCTTATTTTTGCGGTTTCTTTTCGGTGTCGGACGATTCAAAAAATGATAATATATGTCATTATAGGGAAAATAGAGGAAGGGGTAAGGGCTGATGGAGAAAGTGCTTTCTTCTCACGTCGGCTTGAAAATCAATGAATGGTATTATCATATTCAAAGATTTAACGTACCGGACGCCGAGGCATATAAAGAAGAAATCAAATCAATGCTTGATCATATGGAAGAGAATCAGGATTTATTATTGTATTTCTCACTTATGGAGTTCAGACATAAATTAATGCTTGATTACTTGAATCCTTTAGAAAATGGGAAAGAGCGGGCGAACTTTAGGGAACTCGCAATGAAGATCAAAAGAAATTAACAGGATTGCTCGAGTAGTACTTCAATTTTTTCTACGGCATGTACGAATTTGAAAACTACGAATACCTCAATGCGATTACCTTCTATAAGCGGGCAGAAAAAAAGCTGTCTCTTGTCAGCGACGATATTGAACGTGCCGAGTTCAATTACAAGATGGCAGAAATCTATTACCACATGAAACAAACCCACATGTCGATGCACCATATCGCACAGGCAATAGAATGTTATCGAGAAAAAGATACATACACAGTCAGAGAAATCCAATGTTCTTTTGTCATTGGGTTAAACTATATAGATATGGGCTGCCCCGAAAAAGCAATACCTCATTTTCAACACGCACTAGAAAAAGCCGCCGACAACTCAACAAAACGATTAAAAGGATCAGCACTTTATAATTTAGGGTTGAGTTATTTTCATAACAAAGAATTAGCACAAGCGATTATTCACTTTAATGACTCGATTAGAGCATTTAGAGAGCAGGGATACGAGCATTTAAATAGAATCTTAGATCCGCTCATTATGTTGTCAAAAGCCTACTTCAAAATGAAAGAACAGGATTTAGGTACATACGCTTTAAATAACGGAATAGAACTATCTGAAAAGCTGAAAGATCATGTTCTATTATTGATATTCAAGTTTTTAAGATCCCTATACATTGACAACAATTTTGAGCAGTTGGAAAAAATAATGGAATTGTTAGAAATAAAGTCAATGTATCCTGACCTGGAAGATTTAGCAAAAGATGCTGCAAAATATTATAATGAGATGGGAGATAAAGACAATGCCATGCATTTCTATGAAAAGATTCTTTATTTCCAAACTCAAGTGAAGCGGGGGGACTGTCAGTATGAAATTTAAAACGTTATCAGTAGTATTCGTGATGATTAGTGTCATAAGTGTTGTTAGTTATTTTACGTCAGAAGTGACAGCAAGTCATGATGAAGCTAGGAGAGGTCATACTGCAAGTATTGGTTATACTGCTTAAGTAAAAAGCCCTTTAAGGGCTTTTTACTATAAAACGGAATATATGCTATGAATAAAGAATATTTTTTCCATAGAAAACATACTGAGGAGGAAGTAAAATGACAATGTTAAAATCAACATTATTTCTAAGGATTTTCATTATATTTTTTGCTTTAACCTTTATGATTAGTCTGTTCAATATGGCTGTGTTTCCAGGGACGCCAGCGTCTTATTATGTTGGCCTGATTTGTAAGATGTTGTTTATCAGTTTGTTAAATGGTCTATTTTTCGGAACAATTATCTATTTGATTGTCACCCTTCTCTTTGCTAAATCTTCAAAGGAAAATCAATAAACAAGTGAGCGGCTAAAGACCGTTCTTTTTTATTTTTAAAAATTGGACATGCTATTTTAAGAGAAAATGAGATGACTTAATTTATGATCTAAATCGCAATTCCTGTAAATGTTTTTCCATCATACATTCAATTATTTTTAATAACTTACTGCATTATATTTTAAAGGGTGTTACCGTTGGATGTAAGGAATGATTGGCCAATCTTCCAATAAGAGTTGGAGGGAAATCATGAATTGCAAAATTGAAATATTAAGCAATATGAAGATGGTGTATATGAGGAATATAGGACCGTATGGAAGCAAAATGAATATAGAAATGATGAAGCATTTTAAAAAATGGATCAATAAACATCAATTAAATGATGAATTAAAGAAACATGGCATATACGGGGTTCCTCAAGATGATCCTGCAAGGACTTTACCTGAAAAATGCAGATATGACCTCATGATCATGACAAATAGAGATTTCTCTAATGATCAAATGGTTCAGACTGGTTATTTTGAAGGCGGAAAGTATGCTGTTTTTACAGTGAGGCATACAACTGAAAAAGTGAATTTGTTTTGGAGTCAATTACCTGACTATATTCAGAACAATCAATTGAACATGCGTCAGGCACCTACTATAGAGCGATATAGAGAAGAGGAAGGCGAAGATAAGGTGTGTGAATTCTTACTGCCTATCTTTTAGACAATTTATCGAACGTCAATGAAAACAGACCTTTATGGTCTGTTTTTATGGTTAAATCATCTAGGACTCGTTGCTTCAAATGCTATACTAAGGCTAAACTATAAATGAAGGGTCATGATAGGAGGAGCATTGTGTGATATTCATCATAGGCATTGTCATTGCTTTTATGATTGCTATTTTAGGTTTTACTGTTTTAGTAGATGTAGGGAATGGATTGGGGACGGCTCTCAGCATCATCGGAGGACTGGTCATTTTATTCATAGCCGGTAGATTACAAAGACGAAAAGAACAGAATGATCCCAACATATTATTAGATAAGATGATGATGCTTTTTCACGAAGATGGATTTCAGGCATCTGCATATATCTTTTCAGAGCAAGTTGATAAGGGATTTGCGATTGATGATGAGTTAAAGAAAATGCGCTTTATTGAACATCAACCTGGCGGGTCAACTAGAAAAAATAGATTTGCAGTCACTGAGCTTTCCTTGAAAGATTTGAAACAAGTTGAGATATTAGAAGATGGTGTGCCGATTGAATATTCAGCTGAGAGTGATGATAAAGAAGAGGTCTCGACGCTTGAATTAAGGTTAACAATGAATGACCAAGAATCATCCACGATTACAATCAACTTCCTGCAATTTGATGTGCCTGTTCGTAAGAGCAATGCTCAATACTTAACTGAACGGGAAAATTTGCAGGAGATTTATCATGATATTGATGCAATGATGAAATCTGCGGATGAAATTGAATATCATCGCTCATAGAGAAGAAATCACAGTTGATGTGGTTTCTTTTTTTATGTGTAACAAGACAAAGCAGGTCCAGTCATTGTAGTTGAATGTTTTTCTCAAAAATGAATAAAGATAGACTAGACGCGAAAGCGAACATGGAGATAGAAAGAACTCTCATGTGATGAGGAGGAAAAATAAATGAAAAAGCTTTGCAGGGAAGTTTGGATCGAAGTCAACCTTGACGCGATTAAAAGAAATATCGGGGCCATTCAAGCGCATATTCCGAGGAAAAGTAAGATCATGGCTGTCGTGAAGGCGAATGCTTATGGACACGGTTCAGTGGAGGTAGCGCGGCAGGCACTGGAAAGCGGTGCGACGGAGCTCGCAGTTGCTAGTTTGGAGGAAGGCATTGTATTGCGAAGAGCAAAAATTGAAGCGCCGATTTTGGTTCTTGGATTTACCCCGCTAGATTGTGTGAAAAGGGCTGCGGCCTGGAGAATTGACCTCTCCGGCCTTCGAGAAGACTGGATTGTTGAAGCAAATGAGATCTTAGCGGAAGAAGATAGACAGCGCCGGCTTGGGATTCATGTCAATGTCGACACAGGGATGGGGCGATTAGGTGTACGGACGAAGGAAGAGCTGTTAGGAGTGGTGGAAGCACTTGAAAAGAGTGAAAACCTTAGATGGGATGGGATTTTTACGCATTTTTCCACTGCAGATGAGCCTGACCCTGATTTTACGCAGCTGCAGCACAGCATTTTTATTGATTTTCTTCGTTTTTTGAAAAAACAAGGAATTAAGCTGCCGACCGTACATATGAACAATACAGCGGCTGCCATCGCGTTTCCTGAATTTAGCGCCGATATGATTCGACTAGGCATCGGACTTTATGGACTGTATCCTTCGCAATACATTGAAAGCTTAGACGCTGTTCAGCTAGAGCCCGCTCTCAGTTTAAAAGCGAGAATTGCGTTCGTGAAGGAAATGGTGACAGAGCCAAGAACCGTCAGTTATGGTGCAACGTATGTAGCAAAACCTGATGAAATCATTGCCACCATACCGATCGGTTACGCAGATGGGTACTCACGTGCTTTATCAAATCGGGGATTTATGCTTTTCCGCGGAAAACGAATGCCGATTGCTGGCCGAGTCACAATGGATATGACGATGATCAGTTTAGGAGAAATGAAAGCAAAGCAAGGCGAGGAAGTCGTCATTTACGGCCGTCAAAAGGGCGGAGAAATTTCTGTCGATGAAATCGCTGAAATGCTCAATACAATCAACTACGAAGTCATCGCCACCTTAAGCCGCCGCGTTCCTAGGTTTTATCGTCGAGGCGGGAAGATTATTAAAATATCGACGCCGGTGATGTATGTGTGAGAGTAAATAACAGGTGCAATTTGAGGATATTTGTTCTGGTGTACAATGATAAAAATTAAATTTTATTACAAATATGTCGATAAAAGGAGGGATATTTAAGATATGGAGGAAAGAAACGATGAAAAAAGGTTTATTTTTAGTGCTTTTGACTATTTTTATGATGGTAACAATCCATCCGTTAAAAGCTCATGCAGCAGAGACAAATGGCTGGACGAAGCGAGCGGACTTACCAGAAGAGAGACTTCATTCTAGTTCCGCAGTAGTAGATGGAAAGATTTTTGTTTTTGGGGGAAGTAGTGAAAAATCACATAGTAATAAAAATACCTACATGTATGATCCTCACAAAAATGAGTGGATCTCAAAAGCTGATATGCCAAGAGAAAGAACAGATAGCGCGGCAGTGGCGATAGGTAAAAAAGTATATGTCATTGGAGGAGCATATCAAGATAGCACAAAAACGATTGATATTTATGATACAGAATCCGATACATGGTCGGAAAAACCAATCCTAATACCAACTTTTGCTGTGACAAATGGAGATATTATTGCGACTGGAGAAAACGGAAAAATTTATATTCTTGCAACGAGTAAAAGTCCTCATCAAGAACATAATTTTTACAGTTATGATACAAAAACGGATAAATGGCAACAATTAAAAATGTTTCCTCAGAGTTTTACTGGGATGTCTATGTCAGAAGTCATTAACAATAAAATTTATGCTACAGGCGGATATAGAGGAACCCAAAATACCCAAATATATGAATATAACATTGAAACAAATCAGTGGGTACGAACAAAATCAAAGTTGGAGTTTTATCAAGTAGGAGCAGCGTTTACAACATATCAGGGAAAATTATTTATGGTAGGCGGTCAGCATAGCGTTGACAGATCCAGCCCAATATTACCATATACACAGTATTATGATGTGAATTCTAATTCTGTAAAAAAAAGTATAAATGAATTGCCTGAAGCTAGAGTTGGATCAAGTGCTGTAACACTTGATGGGATGATATATATCATAGGTGGAAGGAATTTCAAAGAATATTATAATTTTAAATACGTTAAAAGCAACTTCAAATCAGTAATCTCTATCTCATTAAAAGACTTGCAAATTGCTGAAGGTGAAACAAAGCCAGACGATGGTTCAGCAGAAGAACCGAAAGATCAGGACGGAACAAAGCCTGATGACGGAACAACAGAAGAACCGAAAGATCAGGATGGAACAAAGCCTGATGACGGAACAACAGAAGAACCGAAAGATCAGGATGGAACAAAGCCTGATGACGGAACAACAGAAGAACCAAAAGATCAAGATGGAACAAAACCAGATGATGGAACAAGCGAAGAACCGAAAGATCAAGACGGAACAAAACCTGGTGAAGAAGCAACAAAAGGTTTACTTTCAATTACCATGATAAACGGACTGCAAAAGGATTATTTGCTATCAACGAAAGAAATCAACGATTTTCTTAACTGGTATAAAGAAAGAAGCTTTGGAATTGGTATGAACTTCTATGAAATCAATGATGAACACAATAAAGGTCCTTTCGCAAGTAAGAAGGATTATGTGGTGTATCCAAATATCTTAATGTTTGATATCAAGCAATACTGATATCATAAAACGATAGAGCTGCTGATTATAGATCAGCAGCTTTTGTTTTTATAGGATTGTTAAAATTAGGATTAACGTCATGAGAAAAATGCGATATTTTTTTAAAAATCTGCTAAACATCCTATAACAACATCCGATAATAGAATTGTCAGGGTTGATAAGCCCTAGAATAAAGGACTTTTTTCAGACAAGGACGTCTGTCAGGTCCCACATACATGGAGGTAATAGGAAATGAGAATTAACCACAATATCGCAGCACTTAACACATTGAACCGTTTGTCTGCAAACAACGGTGCGAGCCAAAAGAACATGGAGAAACTTTCTTCTGGTCTTAAAATTAACCGTGCAGGAGATGACGCAGCTGGTCTTGCAATCTCTGAGAAAATGCGTGGACAAATCCGCGGATTAGAAATGGCTTCCAAAAACGCACAAGACGGTATCTCTCTTATTCAAACAGCTGAAGGTGCATTGACTGAAACTCACTCAATCCTTCAACGTGTTCGTGAACTAGTGGTTCAAGCTGGAAACACTGGTACACAGCAAGATGAAGACTTAACTGCAATTAAAGATGAAATGGATGCTTTAATTGAAGAGATTGATGGTGTGTCTGATCGTACAGAGTTCAACGGTAAAAAACTGTTAAATGGTGACTATAAAGCTTCAACTCCACCAGCAGCAGCTGATCCATCTTTAGTTTTCCAGATTGGCGCAAATGGTACGCAACAAATCAAAGTTAACATTCAAGATATGGGTGCGGATGCATTAGGCGTTGATGATGGTGCTGGTGGCATCACTGCAAACCAATCGATTAAAGATTTGGATGTAACAGCTTTTGCAACTAATGCAGCAGACGCAGCAGATGTTGGATTTGATACTCAACTTAAGATTGTTGATTCAGCTATCAATCAAGTTTCATCTCAACGTGCTAAACTTGGTGCGGTCCAAAACCGTCTAGAGCACACAATTAACAACCTTGGTGCATCTTCTGAAAACTTAACAGCTGCTGAGTCTCGTATCCGTGACGTTGACATGGCGAAAGAAATGAGTGAGTTCACAAAGAACAACATTCTTTCTCAAGCTTCACAAGCAATGCTTGCACAAGCGAACCAACAGCCACAAAACGTACTTCAATTACTACGTTAATGAAGAGCCCCTTTTATGGGGCTTTTTTTATGCTGTTTTTTTCTTCGCATTTTCTCCAGTCTTATGATCCTTAAATCCCTCTGATAAATTATGAAAAATAACCTTTAAATTTGGCACACTCTAGCGAAACGATCATAACCAATGAGACTTTTACCTTATTTATTCCTTTTTTGTTAAACAAATTCCATACAGGTTCGATAAATGGATTGTAAGGCTTACAAAAAAATTCTAATTTAGAACTTTTGGGCAAGGATGTTCAATTGGTTCAAACACATGGAGGTAATAGGAAATGAGAATTAACCACAATATCGCAGCACTTAACACACTGAACCGTTTGTCTGCAAACAATGGAGCAGGGCAAAAGAACATGGAGAAGCTGTCTTCTGGTCTTCGCATCAACCGTGCAGGAGATGACGCAGCAGGTCTAGCAATCTCTGAAAAAATGCGTGGACAAATCCGCGGATTAGAAATGGCATCTAAAAACGCACAAGATGGTATCTCTCTTATTCAAACAGCTGAAGGTGCATTAACAGAAACACATGCGATTCTTCAACGTATGCGTGAACTAACTGTTCAAGCGGGTAACGTTGGTACTCAACAAACAGAAGATTTAACAGCGATTCAAGAAGAACTCACTGCTTTGGTGGATGAAATTGATGGGATTTCACAGCGTACAGCATTTAACGGAAAGAATCTGTTGGATGGTAGCGTAGAAGATGGATTCCAATTTCAAATTGGCGCAAACATTGAGCAAAATATCAACGTACAGATCGGCAAAATGGACGCTGAAACCTTGACTGTCAAAGATATTAAAGTGAATGAAGATGGTTTTGACTTTGACGTCGAAGTAGCAAAAATTGATGAAGCAATCGGCGCAGTATCTAAACAACGTTCAGCACTTGGTGCAGTACAAAACCGTCTAGAGCACACAATCAACAACCTTGGTGCTTCTGCTGAAAACTTAACAGCTGCTGAGTCTCGTATTCGTGATGTTGACATGGCGAAAGAAATGAGTGAGTTCACAAAGAACAACATTCTTTCTCAAGCGTCTCAAGCGATGCTAGCTCAAGCAAACCAACAGCCGCAAAACGTTCTTCAATTATTACGTTAATGAAAAAGCCCCACTAAGGGGCTTTTTTTGTTTCAATCTAATGAAAGCAGGTGCTGCAAACGAAAGTCAGGAACCGCTTCATGGAAAAAAGCTCGATTGCTTTCATCATCCTCTTTATCCCACTGACTCCACCATTCAGCAGTTTCTCCAGAGGCGTCGGATTGAATCATGTCATGCAGCTGTTCTAAGTTGAGGATGTCTCTCGGTTCTGTTAAGAAAGAATGCATCCGGTGATACGCTTCAAGACGTTCAGGCTGTTTTGTGACAATGGCGTATTGCACGTAGCGATTTAAAAATCCTTGTACGAACGTCAAGTGGGGAATGGCTGTTTCTCCTTTTAACTCGACGCCGTTCCACGCCAGATCAGCAATCGCGCAAAGCCACCAGCCAAGTTCATTCGCGTGCTGCATTTTTTGTAATGTGTCCTTTTCAAAAGATAGCTGCTTCTTTTTTTGTGCTTGTTTGAGCATACGCTCAAGAATTTGTGCTTCGAGCGCGGCCTTTGTCATTCCTTGCCCATGAATAGGATCTAACGTACACAAGGCAGCGCCCATCACCAATAATCCACTTGGCCAATCGTGCATTTGTTCATAGTGATGTTTCACGCAAGAAGGGACTCTAAATCCTTTTGGTTTTGTATAGGGCGTTAAAATGGGTGATGGCTTTCTGCTACAAGTGAGGAAATGAGCTTACAAACGCAGCAAACACTTGAAAGCTCATTACAAGGAATTTCCTCCAATATACATACATTACTTGAAAGTATGGACCACATGAAAGGTTCTTCATCGGAACAGGCTTTACTTGTAACAGAGTTTAGCGAAATTGTGGAACGATTGACGATCGTAAGTAAAGAAATGAAAGAATTCATGCAGCATGTGATGTCAACGTAAAAAACGTATCCAAGAGGGATTCGTTTTTTTGATGCGCTATTTTCTCTTGTTCTGATCAAAGCGATAATCATACGTGTCGCCCTTCACCACATTTAAAAACTCATGTCCAATTTGAACAAGCTGTCCGTTTTTCCATTTGATGAGAGGGTCTTTGTCAGGGTATTTCCAGTAAATCGTCTTCTTACGGTGGGTCAGTTTGTTTTCAATTTCTGCTCTAACTGCGTTTTCCTTTAGCTTTCCTCCGCTATGCTGATAGGTGTTGATGATGTACATTCCGTCAGGTGATGACATCGAGCGGATGAATGTTCCGTGAGACACGCCTTGAAGAGAGAAGCATTTCCAATAAATAATGCCAGCGAAGCTAAGGAGTAAGATGATAAGGATGAGGGTGGTTTTCTTTTTTAACATGAAAAATTCCTCCAGATGTAGATCACAATATTTCTAATTTATGAGAGAGAATACAAAAAGATTCATATAGTCCAAAAGTTCTATTCATTTCAATTATCGGTCATTTTTTCTCAAAATTCAACAGAAAGCCGTAAATGTAAGGAAAATTTAAGGAAGAATTCAAGTGGTGTATTTGATTCGAAACCTCTTTACAAAAGAATAAGGGATCAGTAGACTTATGCTCATATAGAGAAATGGGGCAGATGACATGAGACAAATCATCGATACGTATCAAAGTTATGAAGAGCTTTCCGCTCATGAAAGAATAGGAATTGATTATCGAATTCTTCACGAGCGGAAAGGTGACCAGCTTCTGGTTTTGTCGCCTCATGCCGGAGGAATTGAATCCGGCGTGAGTGAGCTCATTCATGAAATATCTAGTGATTATTCTATGTATTTATTTGAAGGCCTTAAAGTAAAAGGCAATCATGTTCTTCATATTACAAGTACACGTTTTGATGAGCCGGTTTGCCTTTCACAGGTGCATACCCATCATTATACGTTTGCACTCCATGGTTACGGAGAAACAGAGGTGCTTCAAACGTTAGTGGGAGGTACGGATAGAGAAAGAGCGGCAGAAACTGTGAAACGTTTAACGCTAAATGGCTTTCACGCATTGCTGCTATCTGAATCTGATCGTTTTTCTGGAACACATCCTGATAATATTAATAACCAATGTCTGACGGGAAAAAGTGTACAACTTGAAATTAGTCAGGCGCAAAGAAGAGCATTTTTTCAAGACTTTAGGCGTCGCTATCGGCGTGATACACAAACTGAACAATTTTATCGATACACAAATGTACTCAAACAAGTATTAGCTCTTTATGAATAAACTTTTATCGTTTTATGTCCGAGTATTTACGTTTGATAAACGGCTTCTTTTTCTGCGACCCTTTCTGCTTTCATTAAATAAGACGTAAACTCCTGTTGAAAGCGAATGCCTGCTTTTCGCTGTTCGAATAAGGCAAGCCGCTTTTCAGCAAAAGCTCTGGTGACGTGAAACGTTTGAGCAATATGCAAAATGGCTTGCTGCCGAAGGGTTGGAAGCTTCATTTGCAGCAGCATAAAGGTTGGAACACAAAAGTGATACATGAATTGTTTTGCCTGAAACTCCTGCAGTTCTCGAAAAAGTTTGTTCATTTTGAAATGATTGCCTGTATGCTTTAGCACATGACAAAGCTCGTGGGCAAAATCCTGCCATTGTTCTTCAGGTGATAGGGATCTGTTTAATATAATACTGTAAAGACCTTGATGTTGGATCATCATGCTGCCAGTCTCCTCGTAGTGGACCCATAAATGAAATTCAGAAGCGATCCTTTGCATCTCTCTATAAGCAGGACCGCTTATTTGTAATTGAGCATATAACCGCTTAATATCTTCTTCTAAATGGGTTAAAAAACCAGTCATTTAAAAAACCTCCATACAAACGTATGTTCTATTTTTGGCGTAAAAGAAAAGTCCATATAGGACTAAATAGCTAATTGAGCTATTACTTACTTTTTATATCGGTTTATTTTTAACAATTTTAACATAAATTCAAGGAAAAATGGAAGTAATTCCTGTTTTTTTCTGTATTTTTGCACTTTCCACTACTAAAAAGAGTGATTGAATTCAAATTTTACCATAGTCTTCTCATGAAAACAAACAAGTATTGTCTTACGAACGCCACCGATTGATGAGAAAGATCAATTCAATCTAGCAAAAGGGAGTGCAGAACATGGTACAAATTTATCAAGATTTTATTCCAGTTGGAAACGGAAACCGCCCAGGATATGCGATGACACCGGAGTATGTGACGGTGCATAACACAGCAAACACGTCAAAGGGAGCGGATGCGAAAAGTCATGCGGCCTATGTAAAACGCCCAGCGACAGAGGTGAGCTGGCATTTTACAGTGGATGATCATGAAATCTTTCAGCATCTGCCGTTAAATGAAAATGGCTGGCATGCAGGGGATGGACATGGGAATGGTAACCGGAAGTCGATCGGAATTGAAATTTGTGAGAATGAAGATGGAAATTTTCAGCAAGCGGTCAAACATGCACAATGGCTTATTCAAAAGCTATTAAAAGAACATCACATGCCGCTAGCAAACGTGGTCACACATCAGTACTGGTCTGGAAAAGCATGTCCACGCCAGCTTCTTTCTACATGGGATGAATTTAAAAAAGGGATTGAAACGGCAGAAGATCCGGAGCCGGTCATCACGTATGTCGTTAAAAGCGGAGATACGTTAACGAGTATTGCGAAAGCTCATGGGGTCACAGTTCAAGATTTACAGAAGTGGAATGACATTAGTGATCCGAATAAGATTCAAATTGGACAGGTTCTCAAAATTTATCGTAACGATGCAAAGAGCATGTATGAGCTGCCAGATGGGGTTTTAAAGGTGACGTCTCCATTGACAAAGGGAGAGCACGTACGCCTCGTTCAACAAGCGCTTGCTGCTGTTTATTTTTATCCTGATAAAGCAGCTGCAAATAAAGGGATCGACGGAATTTACGGAGAAAAAACGGCGAACGCCGTAGCGCGTTTTCAGCTGATGAATGGTCTGACAAGTGATGGGGTATACGGCCCTAAAACGAAGGAGAAGCTTCTGGAGCTGTTAAATAAGTGAGTGTTTCTGTTTGTATGATTGGATGACTGTTTCACTTTGTTCATTTAATCGACGAATATAAGGCGACGACTTATATTCAGCAAACTGAACATATCTCAATTGTTTGATTTTCTTTTTCATTTATTGGCACCTCAATCGTTGCAGCGTATAGATTATTGTATGCAAATTTATGTAAAAATGGAAGCAGGACGCGGATTTTGTTCCGCGTCCTTTAGTGTAATCAAGCCCTTTTATTTTTATACTCATCCAAGAGCTGTTCATTCTTTTTGAAAATACGCTCTGTATGGGGGCTTACTTTGTAATCCGCCATACTGATATGGTGCTTTTTCTTTAAAATCTTAAAAGGGTTTTTCTTGCGATTGTTGTTATTCCCTTGAAGTGCGTGGTCCATCTTCATCACCTTCCTCTTCGTCAGGCAAGATTAGGTCATAAATTGTTGTAAGTGACGTCATTAATAAATAGTCGAACTCAGTGACAATCTCATCAGAGGTGAGCTTAATGACAAAGTGATCATCTGCTACAGAAAACGGGATGAGCACCAATTTGCCGAAATCATCGTAATAGACTTCCTGCCTGTCAAGCTTCGCCTGAATAAGAGCTCGCTGGTCAAGTGTCCGCAGCAGGTCATCTTTTTGTTCCTGCGTATCGTATGGACAAAGAACCGCTTGAATATTCATCTTGTCGGCAAAAGAATAAATGAGCCGTTCAATTCCCTCTATATATGCCTCTACACTTCCATAATATACATGGATCGGTTCGTTTTTCAATAGGTATTGGTACGTTTTTAGTTTATTGAGGTAAGAATGAAGTAGATCGTTATTTTGTTCTAGGAGTTGGTGGGTGTCGGTTTCCAGTTCGTGATTTCCGAGTTTTTTAATATAGGAGCTGAGAAAGATGAATGCATCGGTTAATGCAAAAAAAACAGCAATAATCAAGTAGTGCATCCAATCGGTGAAGATTGAAGAAGGGTCATTTGTCCAGTACACAACAGCACCAGCTACATAAATCCAATACCACGTTTTACGAATGGCAAACATCTTTTCTTTTACTTTTTGTTCAAAACGCCATACGGCAAATACATATACAGCAAGGGCACCTAGCAATAACCACACGGTCAATTGAAAAAATAATAGCATGTTCTTCTCTCCCATAGACAGATGGATACTTATTTATTTCTATGGATATGATTGGAAACCCTGCTTCATGAAAAAATGGCTTGTAGGAAAAAGGTGTTGAAGTGTGCGGGCAAATAAAAAAAGACCTGTCAGACAGGTCTTTGATATTAGATAATCGCATTTAACACAAAGTATATAAGAGCCCCTAGAGTTCCTGAAATCGGTAATGTGATCACCCAAGTGACAAGCATGCGTTTTGCCGTACCCCAGTTTACTCCTTTTACTCTGTGTGCAGAACCTACACCTAGAATAGAAGATGAGATCACGTGAGTGGTACTAACAGGTAAGTGAATAAATGTCGCACCGAAGATAATCGCTGCACCCGTTAAATCGGCAGATACTCCGTTTACTGGACGAATTTTCATAATTTTACCGCCGACTGTTTTAATAATCTTCCAGCCGCCAATAGAAGTACCTAGTCCCATTGCAAGCGCACAAGAGAATTGTACCCAGAATGGAATGTCGTCTGTTGTATGCAAATTACCTGCAATTAAAGCCATCGTAATAATTCCCATCGCTTTTTGCGCATCGTTTGTTCCGTGGGTATACGATTGCAGTGCAGCAGTTAAAATTTGAACACGTCGGAATTGTTTATTTGTTTTTGCGAGATTGTTGTTTCTGAATACAAATTTGATAATGGTATACACGATATATCCCAATACGAAAGCTAGGATAGGTGAAAGCAATAGTGCTTGAATGATTTTAATGAATCCCGAATAGTTTAAAGCGCCAAAACCAGCAGAGGCAATAACAGCTCCTGCAATTGATCCAATCAGTGCATGTGAAGAACTACTCGGAATCCCGTAATACCAAGTAAGCAAGTTCCAAGTAATGGCCGCAATTAAAGCAGCCAAAATGACAACAGAACCGTTTTGAAGTGTAAAAGGATCTGCGATGTCTTTTGTGATGGACTTTGCCACACCTGTAAATGTCATTGCTCCTAAGAAGTTCATGAACGCTGCCATAATAATAGCATGTCTAGGCTTTAACGCCTTTGTTGAAACGGAAGTGGCAATGGCATTTGCTGTATCGTGAAATCCGTTGATGAAATCAAAAGCAAGTGCACAAATGACAATAAATATGGTAAGGATGAGTAATGTGTCCATGTTTAACTAACCCCGTTACGCATTCTTCATAATGATTGTTTCTAGATTGTTGGCAACACTTTGACAGGAATCAGCGATTTCTTCAAGTGTTTCGTAAATTTCTTTGTATTGAATGACCTTGATTGGATCAGTTTCTTTTCCAAACAAGTTCTTTAGTGATTTACGATAAAGATTGTCACAATTATGCTCGATCTCTTTGATTTTGATTGCGTGTGGTTGAATATCTTTTAAGCGATTTTCAGCCAGTAAATCAATTGTAATTAAAATTTCCTTTGCACATTCTCTGATGTAGTGGCTGAATTTGTCGATATGTTCGTCAGAGCTTGTCATTGAATAAATTTCCATTGTCGCTGAAAAATGCTCAATTCCATCTAAAACATCGTCGAGGCTATTCGTCAATTGAAGAATGTCTTCACGTTCAATCGGTGTAATAAAGGCTTTGTTCAGCTCTTTAATCATAGTATGAACATGATTATCACCTTTTGTCTCATATTCCTTCAATGTGTCAGAAAATTCTTTCAGAGTGGTTTGATTTGTTACTTTATAGCTAACAAAATACTCAGCAGTTTCATCTAAATTTTTAGCAATTTCCGTTAACAAGACGGAAAACTTGTCTTTTTTCCTTTTTAACATGTAAAAACCCTCCATTGTATAAATGAGACAATGCACACATCAAATAATTATATATTCTTTTGTCGAAAAAAAACAGGTGTAGTCGAAAATTTCTTCACTTTTTCTATTTGATCTTATTCTGACCTAAAGATGTGTTCTCAACACACCTTTTTCAGAAAGGAGAAAAGAAATGAAAAAAGCGGTCCATTTTTGGCGCCGCTTAAAGCTTAAGAAGCTGAATAAATAAGTTTAAATCGCTCACAAACAAGGAGCATGTCTTCTTTGAATTCTAATCCGTACGGTTTGAGTGCTTCTGTAAAAAATTCTTGATGGGCTCTGTACCAATAGTTATATGAAAGATCGCCTTCACCTTCTGCTTGTGCAAATGATTCTGGAACCTCATTCATTGGCATGACATCTACATGCGTGATCTCTATGATGGCTTTTGGTTCGTCATGGCTGTCCAAAATGACCGCATATTGTCCTGCCTTTGGAAGCGGCTCCTGTTCCTTTTCGTAAAAAAGGTGTCCAGAACAAGTCGCTGTTTTTTTCCCTTGCAGAACAAGGTCAAGCAAATGATCTGGGTCTGCTCCAAATGCCCAAGCGGAAACAGACGCGTCAATTGGTGCACTTTCTGATTTTTCTTCCCAATATGTTTCCCAAAATAAGGTGCTTTTCTGATTCATCATTCTTCCCCCTTTGTGATGTGTTTATTATACCGTGAAATCAAATACATGGAAGTATAGTGTCTTTATCCCTACTGAGTAAGTATGTCATATGTTTTGAAAATCCGCTTTATATTTGATGAATATAGGATGATAGAATTAAAATTTTAGAAATTTTAGAATAATCTATTGTATTCTGGTCAAGAAGTCGGTATGGTCAAAGTAAGAATATGGAAGGGGTGTTGTGTATGAAACGCATTTCTTTAACTATTTTGTCCATATGTCTGCTGGTTTTCTCGTTTTTTCTGCCTGTCAGTCAGGTCACTGCAACCGAAACTCATGGGAATAAAGTAGCTGTTGGGAAAGATGGCATGGTGGCTACTGCCCATCCGCTCGCATCAGAAGTGGGGGCAGATGTATTAAAGAAAGGTGGAAACGCTGTTGACGCTGCTGTTGCCATTCAGTACGCACTGAATGTGACAGAGCCAATGATGTCTGGAATTGGTGGCGGAGGATTTATGATGGTTTATGATGGGAAGACTAAAGAAACATCCATCATCAATAGTCGAGAAAGAGCACCACAAGGCGCAACACCAGACATGTTTTTAACAGATGAGGGGGAAGTCATCCCGTTCGCTGAGCGATCCACACACGGTAATGCTGTTGGTGTTCCAGGGACTGTGAAAGGTCTTGAGGCGGCATTAGATAAGTGGGGGACCCGCTCGATGAAGGAATTGATTGAGCCTTCCATTCAGCTTGCAGAGGATGGATTTGAAATCGATTCTGTCCTGGCAAAAGCCATTGATGATCATCAAGGAAAATTGAAAAAAACGGCCGCAGCGCCAATTTTTCTTCCAGATGGTCAGCCGCTCAAAGAAGGGGACCTCCTAGTTCAGCCAGGTCTTGCAAAAACATTTAAGCTGATTGCGAAAAAAGGAAGCAAAGCATTTTATGAAGGAAAAGTAGCAAAGGCACTTGCAAATACAGTCCAAGATTTTGGCGGAACGATGACAACTGATGACATTGGTCGTTATGAGGTCAAGACTGACAAGCCTATCTGGGGAGACTATAAAGGATATCAGCTTGCAAGTATGCCTCCACCAAGCTCAGGCGGGGTGTTTATGCTGCAAATGCTCAAAATACTTGATCACTTTAACCTATCTCAATATGACCCCAAATCATTCGAAAAATATCAGCTGCTTGCTGAAACGATGCATCTCTCCTATGCTGACCGTGCTGCATATGCCGGCGACCCCGAATTCGTAGATGTTCCACTAAAAGGACTATTAGACGATGATTACATTTCAGAAAGAGCCTCTCTTATTGAATTAGATCAAATGAATCGTAACCCGAAAGAAGGAGATCCATGGGCGTATGAGGATGAAAAAACCCCATCCCCTATTGTCCCGCAGCCAGAAGATAAAACCATTGGAGAGACCACACATTTTACTGTTGCCGATCAGTGGGGAAATGTTGTGTCATTCACAACAACCATTGAACAGTTATTTGGTACAGGGATTCTCGTCCCGGAATATGGATTTTTCTTAAACAATGAACTAACAGATTTTGATGCAAGACCTGGCGGAGCAAATGAAGTTCAGCCGAATAAACGTCCATTATCCAGTATGACACCGACCATCATATTTAAAGATAACGAGCCTGTCATGACAGTAGGTTCACCAGGAGGAACGACCATCATTGCTTCTGTTTCACAAACCATATTGAATTTGCTTGAATATGACATGGAGCTTCAGGATGCAGTTGAAGAACCAAGGATTTATACAAACAGCCCAACTTCTTATCGTTATGAAGTAGGTGTCCCTCTCGATGTGAGAACAAAGCTTAATGATATGGGGCATCGTTTTGGCAGCTCGCCTATTGATATAGGAAATGTTCAAGCTCTACTCATTGATCGAAAAGCAGGAACCTTTACTGGAGTGGCTGACTCCTCGAGAAACGGGACTGCTGTTGGCGTCAATTTAAAACTCTCTGCCGATTAAGAACATTTCCCGGGAAAAGAAGCGCCTCTTGAGGATGGCGTTTCTTTTTTGTCTAAATATAAGGAAAACAGAGTAGAAAACTGAGAATATTTTGAATCATACATAGCTGATCAGACAACCGAAGGCTCTTGGCCATTTGAAGTACAGGACTGTGATGTATTTCAATGGCTAAGGGCCTTTTTTGCGTATGAATGACAAGGTTGTTGCTGACATCAAAGAGCAAGTACATGAGCTTTTAGAGAGAGGAAGTCACATTTAATAAGAAGTAGAGCAGATTTGAAGAAAGCTGAAGCAAAGACTGCATCTTTTTTTATAAAATTTTTCTTAGGAACATTGACTTATAATTTCGAATATTATAATATCTTTACAAAGGTAACAACGTTGAACATTTTTTAGGATGTGTAATTGTAAGCGCTTTATATAAGGTTCTATTCCAAAATGTTCTTTCTTTTTGTTACATGTGTTCATATTTATGCCAAATGAAAGGGGTGGTTGTTTGAACAACTTGTTTGAGTTAGATGAACAGCTGATCAAGCTGCAGTACGATGCATCTTCGAGAGAGGAGGTGACCACATATTTAGCAGAGCGATTAGAAGCGGGAGGATATATTAAGTCGAGCTTTTTACCAGCAGTGCTTGAAAGAGAAAAAACATATCCTACAGGGCTTCCACTTGCGACCTTTGGGGTAGCGATTCCACATACAGATCCTGAGCATGTGAACAAACCTGCGATTAGTGTAGCCACTTTAAAGGAACCTGTTATGTTTCATAAGATGGGGAGCCCTGATGAAACTGTGCTAGCCAAAATTGTGTTCGTCCTAGCAATCTCTGAACCTAGTAAGCAGCTCGTGATGTTAGAGAAGCTCATGACACTTTTTAGAAAAGAAGAAGTGATGACGAAGCTGTCTCACATGACATCGTATGAAGAAGCGGTTGACGTACTTGAGAAAGAATTAAACCAATAGCCTTTCACAAAAAAAATGTAAGCGCTTTATCTGAAAAATTCAGGAGGTGGATGTATGATCAAGCAAGCTGTCGATTTTATATTAGACCTTGGGCCAACTATTATGCTCCCGATTATTATGACGATTTTCGGTATGATTTTAAGGCAAGGCTTTAAGAAATCTTTCCGAGCCGGTATTACGATCGGCATTGGCTTTGTCGGTGTCAATCTTGTCATTAATTTGCTTGTGAGCGGCCTTGGGCCAGCAGCAAAAGCCATGGTTAATTCCCTTGGGCTAAAGCTCGATATTTTGGATGTTGGATGGCCGATTGGAGCTGCTATATCCTTTGGTACACCCGTTGCCCCTTTGATGATTCCTCTTGTGCTTTTGTTAAATGTCATTTTATTGTCCGTTAACTTTACGAAAACGCTGAATGTGGATATTTGGAACTTCTGGCATTTGATTTTCGCAGCCTCTGTGACTTACTACGCTTATCATAATATGTTCTTGGCCCTTGCTGTTGGTTTGATCGTCTCTGCTATCACGCTTAAATTAGCCGATTGGACGGCACCGACAATTGAACACCATTTCGGATTGAAAGGCGTATCGATGGCTCATGCTGAAACGGTCAACTTCGCGCCGCTTATGTATGCGTCCAACCGCGTCATTGATAAGATTCCTGGCTTAAACAAAATTCATGCTGATCCAGAAACATTGAAGAAACGTTTTGGCATTTTTGGCGAACCGCTTGTGATGGGTCTCATACTTGGTATCATTATTGGTCTTCTAGGCGGCTATGATGCGAAAGGCGTCATGACGCTTGGTATTCAAATGGCAGCAGTTCTTGTACTAATGCCAAGAATGGTTGCGTTATTAATGGAAGGTCTTATTCCAATCTCTGAGGGCGCTCGTTCTTATATTCAAAAGCGTTTCCCTGGGAAAAATGTCTATATTGGTTTAGATACAGCGATTGTGATTGGTCATCCGGCGAATATGGCGGTAGCCCTTCTCATGGTGCCGATTACGATTTTACTTGCTGTCGTTCTGCCTTACAATGGCATGCTCCCGTTTGCAGACTTATCGGTTCTTCCATTTACAGTTGTATGGGCAGTAGCAGCCGCTCGTGGAAATATTATTCGCGGTCTTATTAACAGCATTTTTACATTGATGATTGTCTTCTTTATCGCAACGAATCTCGCACCGCTTGCGACAACAATGGGGAAAGCAGTCGGCTTTGATTTCCCAGAAGGGGCCAACATGATTTCAGGTATTGACCTTGGTTCCCACGTCATTCCTTGGATCATGGTGAGACTTCTTGATCCGAGCAATCCATACTTTATTGCAGCCATCATCTGTGCTCTGGCTTATGCGCTTCTATGGTACTGGGTGCGAAATGATATTAAAAAGCAGTATGCAAAAGAAATGGGCTTAGATCAGAAAGAACTATAAACGAGCTGGAGGGATTCTCATGGCAAAGAAAATATTGGTTTCATGCGGAACAGCAGTTGCCACATCAACGGTTGTTGCAAAAAAGGTCGAAGAGACTTTAAAGGAAAAAGGATATGATGTCGTGGTGGAACAGTGTAAGGCATCTGAAGTCCCGCAAAAAGCGGAGGGCGCCGATTTAATCGTGACGACCACGCCAGTGAGTGACACAAAAGGAACGCCTGTGATTCAAACATTATCCTTTTTAACCGGATTTGGCATCGAAGATGATATTGAAAAAATCATAGATCATATTAAGTAAACACTCATTTCATTGAGGAGCTTTCGCGGCTCCTTCCATTTACCTGAAAGGAGGACGTCTCATGCAGCATCATGCTTATAGCCGAACGTCTGCAGTGTTGTCTATTTTTCTTCCAGCCGTGCTCATCTGTCTGTTTTTCCTCTGGTCTCTTTATACGTTAATGTCAGCAGGACCTGAGCCGTTAGCTGTGTTAGGCGTTTATACGCTGCCTATCCTCATGCTTTCTAGTATTACTGGACTGAACCAGCCGACAAACGTCATCATTAGTGAAGATAAGCTGAAAATCGGCGCTTTTGGCAGATGGCACACATATGCGGTCTCTGATATTAAAGGAAAGCTTTTTATCAAGCCATATCCTCATATCGGGAAAGTCTATGTCAGGGTGGGCCCATCGCGCATATTCGGAGGACGTTACTGGATATCCAGTGAGATGAGTGAGTACAAGCAGCTTGTGCAAACGTTGCAGGATTTTGCGAAGGGTGATGAAAAGGAGGATGCAGCTACATGAAATCAGCTGTCTTTTATTCTTCAGAGAACATTCGGTATGAGGAGCGGAACCGGCCTGCGATTGGTGATGATGAAGTGCTATTAAGAATGCGTGCCTGCGGCTTATGCGGCACAGATATTTACAAGGCAACACATGAGACGGTACCCTCTGGAACGGTGCTAGGGCACGAAATCGCTGGTGATATTGTTGAAACCGGAAAGCATGTGACAAATATCCGAACGGGAGACAGGGTTTATGTTGCGCACCATGTGCCTTGCTTTACCTGTGACTTTTGTCAAAAGGGATTTTATACAATGTGTCCGCAGTTTGCAGCCACTAATGTAGAGCCAGGAGGGTTTTCAGAGTATATCCGCGTACCTGCATTGCATGTCAAGCACACAATGGGCAAGCTCCCGAAGGACGTCTCATATGAGCAAGGGGCAATGGTGGAGCCAGTCGCCTGCTGCCTCCACGGGTTTGAACGAGCACCTGTTCATCCAGGAGATTCTGTGCTGATCCTTGGAGCAGGGCAAATTGGCTGTATCCAACTACAGCTCGCCAAACATTACTTAGCTGGAAAAGTGATGATAACGGATGTGAATGAGAACCGGCTGCTGCAAGCGAGAAATTTAGGTGCAGATGTTGCTTTTCATCCAGCCTCTGAGCCGGTGGAAGACCGGGTCATGAGAGAAACAAATGGAAAGGGAGCAGACCTCGTCATGATATCTGTTGGGAGCAGTGCGCTTTTAAAAGAAGCGTTTCAAGCGGTAGCGAGAGGCGGAACGATTTTAGTGTTTGCTCATTTTCCAAAGGGAGACGTCTCCATTCCGGCTGATCGGTTTTTCCATGATGAAGTGAAAGTCGTAGGAGCCTATTCCTCGCATCCTTATCACTATCGTGAAGCCCTTGAGCTTCTAAGGGCAAAAGTAGTCAACACAGAAAAGATGGTGACGCACCGTTATCCGTTAAGTCAGCTGCTTCAGGCGATAGAATGTGCAAGGCACCCTGAAGGAGAAAGTGTCAAAATCATGATGTATCCAGATGAATGAGAACATGGGAGATTGGAAGAGAAAGAGAAGTTCTTTAGAAAAGGGCTTGCCTTTCTCTTTTTTCTGACAAAAAATGAAAACGCTTAAAAATGAAAGAGAATTGCTTGACTTCAATGATACTTAAACGTATGATAATTACAAATGTAACATATAAGAACAAATGTAAAGGGGAGAGAATAAATGCAAAAACAAATCACTTTGCCTGAACAGATTAGTCATGAGAGATTAGCAGATTTATATAAACAAATGTGGTTAGTGAGATATTTTGATGAAAAGGTCGATCAATTCTTTGCCAAAGGACTTATCCATGGAACCACTCATTTATGTGTCGGACAGGAAGCGTCAGCTGTTGGATCGATTGCCGTATTAAAGAATGAAGATAAGATCGTCAGCACACACCGTGGACATGGTCACTGTATTGCAAAAGGTGCAGAGGTCAATAAAATGATGGCAGAACTATTCGGACGTGAGACTGGCTATTGTAAAGGAAAAGGCGGCTCGATGCATATTGCTGATTTAGAAAAAGGGAACCTTGGCGCAAATGGAATCGTTGGCGGCGGTATCCCGCTGGCAACAGGCGCGGCACTTACATCTAAAATGAAACAGGAAGGCTTTGTTGTTCTTTGTTTCTTCGGAGATGGTGCCACAAATGAAGGCAGCTTTCACGAAGCGTTAAATCTTGCATCCATTTGGGATCTGCCTGTTGTGTTCATTTGTGAAAACAACCAGTACGGCATGTCTGGCCCTGTAAAAGAAATGATCAACATTGAAGACATTTCAACAAGAGCAGAAAGCTACGGAATACCAGGAAAATCGATTGATGGAAATGACATGGTCGAGATTATGAACACAGTAGATGAAGCAGTCAGCCGCGCAAGAGCTGGAGAAGGTCCATCACTTATTGAAATGAAAACGTATCGCTGGAAGGGCCACTCTAAGAGTGATGCGAAAAAATACCGTACACGTGAAGAAGAAACAGAGTGGAGACAAAAAGACGGAATCAAACGCTTTAAGTCTCTCTTGATTGAACTGAATGTTTTGACAGAAGAGCAGGCAGCGGTTTTACAGGAAGAAGCGAAACAGGAAATTGAAGCGTCTGTTGAATTCGCCAAAAACAGTAAAGAACCGTCAATTGATACACTATTAGAGGATGTATACGCCTAATTAGGAGGGGAATCACGTGACAAAAACAACAGTGAGAGAGATTTCATATTTAGAAGCCGTTCGAGAGGCTATGAGTCAGGAAATGAGAGAGAACCAAGATGTATTCATTTTAGGTGAGGATATCGGCGTATATGGCGGCGCTTTTGGGGTTACGCGCGGCATGATTGAAGAATTCGGTCCAGAGCGTGTACGTAATACACCGATCTCAGAGGCAGCCATCGCAGGAAGCGCAGTCGGAGCGGCTTTGACCGGTATGCGTCCGATTTTAGAACTTCAATTCTCTGACTTTATTACAATCGCGATGGATCAGCTTGTAAACCAAGCAGCCAAAACACGATACATGTTTGGCGGAAAAGGAAAAGTGCCGCTCGTTGTGAGAACACCAGCAGGATCAGGGACGGGTGCCGCAGCGCAGCATTCACAAAGCTTAGAAGCGTGGATGGCTCATATTCCGGGACTAAAGGTGGTTCAGCCTTCAACAGCTTATGATGCCAAAGGACTTTTAAAAGCAGCAATGGATGATGACAACCCTGTCATTTTCTACGAGCATAAGCTTTTATATAAAACAATCGGCGAAGTGCCTGAAGAGCCTTATTCGATTCCTTTAGGGAAAGCTGATGTGAAAAGAAGCGGGAAAGACGTCACAATTGTAGCAACAGCGATTATGGTACACAAAGCATTAGAAGCGGCGAAGGAACTAGAAGCAGAGGGAATCGATGTTGAAATCATTGATCCAAGAACACTCGTCCCATTAGATGAAGAAACCATAATCGAATCTGTGAAGAAAACAGGTAAATGTATCGTGGTTCATGAAGCGGTCAAACGAGGCGGCTATGGCGGAGAGATTGCAAGTATGATAGCTGAAAGTGAAGCGTTTGACTACTTAGATGCGCCAATTAAACGACTTGGCGGTCTTGCAGTCCCAATACCATACAACCCGACACTGGAAAAAGCGGTCATTCCACAAGTGCCAGATATTATTGAAGCAGCAAAAGAGCTTGTACGCTCTTAAATAAAGGGGAGAAGATCATGCCAAAAGAGATATTTATGCCGAAGCTAAGCAGTACGATGGAGATCGGAACCTTGCTTCAATGGTTTAAAGAAGAAGGAGATTCGATTGAAATCGGTGAGCCTCTTTTTGAAATTATGACAGACAAGATCAACATCGAGGTGGAAGCCTATGATGACGGCATTTTTCTAAAGAAATACTACGAAGCTGATGATCAAATTCCAGTCAATGCTGTCATTGGATATATCGGAGAGGCAAATGAACAGGTACCGAGTGAGCCGCCAGCACAGGCAGATGAAGATTCCTCAGAAAGCGGCGAATCGTCTTCACCAGACACGGCTT
This sequence comes from Bacillus sp. FSL R5-0431, assembly GCF_038002985.1. Taxonomy (NCBI): domain Bacteria; kingdom Bacillati; phylum Bacillota; class Bacilli; order Caryophanales; family Bacillaceae; genus Bacillus; species Bacillus sp. FSL R5-0431. Next base: position 1,197,265 of record NZ_JBBOOG010000001.1, read on the forward strand.
CATCCAGTTCTACTGAAGCCCCAAAAACATCTGATGAAAAAGTACGTGCCACGCCCGCAGCGAGAAAAACGGCAAAGGATCATCATGTGGCGATTCAAGAGGTATCTGGCACAGGGCCAAAAGGCAGAGTCCAAAAGCGGGACGTCGAGGCAGTCGTTCATTCTAGCGAGAAAGACCAGCGCGTCTCACCTCTTGCAGAAAAAGTCGCTGCTCGTGAAGGAATCGATTTAGCAGCAGTTTCTGGATCTGGCGCTCATGGCAAAATCATGAAGAGTGATGTAAAAGCAGCAGCACAAACAGCAGAGGCTTCGCCTGTGAAAACACAAAAACTAGCTGGGATGAGAAAAGTGATTGCTGATCGCATGTCACAAAGTGCCTTTACAGCACCGCACGTCACATTAACAAGTGAAATTGATATGACGAAAGCGAAAGAAGTGCGTCAGCAGCTACTGCCAGCGATTGAAAAAGAGACAGGCTATCGATTGTCGTTTACAGAAATCATCATTCTTGCGGTCAGCCATGTACTCACGCGCCACCCGCAGATCAATATGACATTTGAACAAAATGAGCTCCATTTCCATGAGGATGTACACATTGGTCTTGCTGTTGCAGTGAAAGACGGCTTGATGGTACCAGTCATTTCTCATGCGAATCAAAAAGGATTAAAACAACTGACAAAAGAAGCGAAAGAAATTGGCCGAAACGCACGTGATCAAAAACTGCTGCCAGACCAGCTGAAAGGGTCCACTTTTACGATTAGTAACTTAGGCATGTATGCCATTGATACTTTTACCCCGATCATTAATCAGCCGGAAGCGGCGATTTTAGGTGTAGGACGAATTCAAGATAAACCTGTTGCAGTGGATGGAGAAATTCAGGTGCGGCCAATGATGGGGGTCAGTTTATCGTTTGATCACCGAGTCGTAGATGGCGCACCAGCGGCTGCCTTTTTAACAGACCTTAAGAAAGTGCTTGAACAACCATTTGAATTGCTAATGTAGGAGATGAATCGGATGACGAAAACGTATGATCTGACAGTCATTGGCGGAGGGCCTGGCGGGTATACTGCCGCCCTTCAAGCAGCTGAGCGCGGACGGAAGGTTGCTTTGATTGAAGAGGATTTTTTAGGCGGTACTTGTTTAAATCGAGGCTGTATCCCTTCAAAGACCCTGCTGAAACATGCAGAAGTGATTGAATCCATTGAAAAGGCGAAAAGCTGGGGAATCGAAACAGGTGACATGATCCTTTCCTTCGATAAAATGAGAAAGCGCAAAGATGACGTCATTGAAAAGCTCAGAGGCGGAATCGCCTTTTTATTAAAGCAAGGAAAGATTGATGTGTATAATGGCAGAGGCACAGCTGTGACAAAGCATCGGATTGAGATTGAAAAACAAGATGGAGGATCACAATCGATTGAAACGAAAGAACTGATCATTGCCACCGGATCTACACCGGCCATTCCGCCAATACCGGGGCTTGGAGACATTCAATTTGATACAAGTGATACGATCTTTGACATCTCAGATATCCCAGCTTCTGTCGTCATCATTGGCGGAGGTGTCATTGGGCTTGAGCTTGCTTGTATTTTCCAAAGTCTTCAATCAAAAGTCACCATTATTGAAGCAGCACCGTCCATTATTCCGCAAGAGGATGAAGAAGCATCTAAGCTGCTAGAAAGAGAATTGAAGAAAAAGGGCATCCATATCGCGAAGAAAACCAATGTGACAGAGGTAACGGAAAGCGAAGGAGTCAAAGCGGTTCATGCAACAGATGATAAAGGGGAGACACACATCTTTACGGCGGAAAGACTGCTTGTCTGCGTTGGAAGAAGACCGAATGTATCAGCTGTTAGCCAGCTTGATCTTCAACTGGATGGTCCGTTTATCAAGGTGAATGATCAGATGCAGACAAGTGCTGAGGGTGTATATGCAGTTGGGGATGTCGCTGGCGGCTATCAGCTGGCTCATGCGGCGATGGCAGAGGCAGCCGTTGCAGTCAGCAATATTTGTGGTGAGCATGAAAAAATGAATGCTGATATTATGCCTAGATGTATTTATACATTACCAGAGGTGGCAAGTGTCGGTCTTACGGAGAAAGAGGCAAAAGCCAAAGGGCTTCACGTACAAACAGAACGATTTGATTTAGCGGCAAGCGGTAAAGCGCTAGCGGCAGGTGTTCAATCAGGCTTTATTAAATTGGTGTACGATACAGCATATGGTGAAGTGATCGGCGCGACGATGGTTGGTCCTCATGTCACAGAGATGATTTCAGAAGCTTCCTCCTTTATGTATTTAGAAGGAACAGCAGAAGAGATGGCGAAAATGATTCATCCGCATCCGACCATCTCAGAAGGTTTTTATGAAGCAGCTCTTGATATCGTGAGTAAGCTGAGAAAATAAATGCCAAACAAGGGATAGGGAGGAGATGCATGTGCACGTCCAGCTTCATCAGAAAGCGGCACTTGTGACAGGTAGCACAGATGGATTTGGAGAAGCCATCTGCCTGGCTTTAGCCCGGGCAGGTGCACATGTTTTTTTACACACATTTTATGATGAATCAAAGGCTAGATCCATTTATGAAGACATTCAAAAAATGGGCGGTCAGGCGAGTATCATCATGAACCCGCTAGAAACACCGCGTGATGCCACGCGTATGCTGAGGCAAGTGATCGATACATGCGGGAAACTAGATATTTTGGTCAATCAAGCAGCGCAAGGAGCGGAAGCGGAGCTTGATGCCGCTCACCCTGATAAATGGGTGGACGAAGTGGAATCAGCTGTGAATACTGTCTTTCTTTCCAGTCAAGCCGCCGTATGGCACATGGTGGACCAGAAGCAAGGCTGTATTATTAATATATCATCATCAGGCAGTATCACAGGTGATGGCGGGATCTCACATGCTACATCGAATTCTATGCTGAATGCCATGACAAAAGGGCTGGCGCGAGAATTTAAAGACAAAGGTATCCGTGTGCTCGCCCTATTGCCGCCTCCTCTCCATTTGGTTCCTGACACAGAGCAAATCAAGGAGACTGTGGCCCATATGACGGTCTTTTTAAGTACATCATATGGCGCTTTTACAGATGGTGCAGCGATTATGCTTGATGGGGGTGAGAGTGCTGGCTAATGATCAAAAACCAGTTCTCATCGTTGGTGGTGCCCAAGGGATTGGAAAGGAAATTGCCGAGCGTTTTTTAAAAGAAGGGCACAGAGTCGCTGTGTCCGATATAGATGAACAGGGACTTTCGCTTTTAAAAAAACAGCATTCTCAGCTGCTGACATTTCAAGCTGACGTTTCATCGTGGGAAAGTGTTCAGCAGATGATCTCAGCAGCTGAAAGGGAGCTCGGCGGCATTGCTCATCTTGTGTATTCAGCAGGGATGACAAAATCACTTCCTTTTTTAGAAGTTGATTTTTCACTTTGGAAAAAGACACTTTCTGTGAACTTGTATGGTCTTTACTATTGCATCAAAGCGTCGGCACCTTATATATGTGAGCGGCAAGAAGGAAGCATTGTCATGATTGGATCAGGATCTGCTATAACTGGCTCAGGCGGCGGTATTCAGTATTACGCCTCAAAAGCAGGTGCTTTTGGCCTGATGCGTTCGCTTGTAAAGGAATTAGGGGCACACCATGTACGTATCAATGTGATTGCACCCCGTGTGATTGAATCTCAAATGCTTGATACGCTCTATCCTACTGAGGAGGAGAAAAAGCAGCTGCAATCGCTTATACCTGTTGGGAGATTAGGAAGACCTGAGGATATCGCAGGACTCACTTTATTTCTCACAAGTGACGAGGGAAGCTATTTGCACGGACAAATTATCCTGCTAGACGGCGGGAGAACGTATCAGCCGAAATATACGGAGGGAAAAAGAGCGGAGAGGTAATCGCTCTTTTTGTCATTTTCGTAACAATTGTTCCAATTAGAAACGAATGTTTGGTATACTGGGAATCATAGTATATTAAAAGGATGATGTCACATGCTGAATTGGGAAGAAAGACGACAGCTCGTCAAAGTTGCTCATCTTTATTATACAGACGGGTGGACGCAGCAGGAAATCGCAAAAAAGCTCAATGTCTCAAGACCAGTCATTTCAAAGCTCTTACAAAAAGCAAAAGATGTGGGGATCGTTGAGGTGTACATTAAAGACGAAAGTATTCATACGGTGGAGCTGGAAAAGCAGCTAGAAACAACATTTCAATTAACAGATGCTGTCGTTGTCCCAAGTGTCGGGACAATGTCTGAGATGGTGAAACGGGCAGTCGGTCAAGCAGGCGCCTATTATCTATCTAAAAACATGAAAGATGCGGAGAAAATCGGCATTTCATGGGGAACCACACTGGCTGAGCTTGTAAAGGAATACCCGTTTGAGCGAAGAAACGATGTGAAGGTCATTCCATTAGAGGGCGGAATGGGCAGGCAGGCAGTCGACATTCATGCCAATCAGCTGGCATATGAGCTGGCAAAGAAAATGGATGGCACGTGTTCCTATTTATATGCCCCAGCGATTTTAGAAACAGAAGAATTAAAAGAGCGGCTTATGGCAATGCAGGATATAGAAGCTGTGCTTGAAGAAGGTAGAAATGTAGATATTGCCCTCATCGGTATTGGCAACCCGCATAAAGGTTCAACGTTAAAAACAGTTGGTTACTTAAAAGAAGAGGATTTATCTGGTTTAAGGCAATCAGGGGCTGTTGGTGATATTGGCTTTCGTTTCTTTGACGGTCAAGGCAAACCTGTCCAAGATGAACTGAACCAAAAGGTCATTGGTTTATCACTGGAGCAGTTAAAGAGTGTCAATACGGTCATCGCTGTTGTAGAAGGAACCCATAAAGCTGAAAGTATTTTAGGGGCTTTAAATGGCGGCTTCATTCAAGTGCTGGTGACAGACGAACTAACGGCGGCAGCCATTTTAAAGGAAGCTTCCGTCCAATAAACGGCTGATAGCAATCGAATTGTATAAAAAGAGCAACATCAAACGAGAAAGGAGCTGTGTATCTTGAAGAAAACCGAAATGGAAGCAAACCTACATTGTACTCGGTGCCAAGAAGAGACCCTCCACAGCATCGTTTATGTGAATGATCAGATGAAAAGCGTTGAGTGTACAGAGTGTCATCAGAAGATCAGTGTGCAAGTCGACATCATGAAGGAATTTTACAAAGAAGTATACGAAAAAATTGCGACAAAGCCGAAGCGGATGACGCAGGAATATAAGGCGAATTTGAATGGATTTATCTCAAGACTCCCAATCCGCGTGCTTAGTAAGCCATACCGGCTCATGAGATATTTAAACGAATCATACAAAGTGATCAAGCAATATAAAAAATAGCAGAGCGCTGTTTAGCGCTCTGCTTTTTTTTGTGCTTTTTTCATATAATAATAAATAGGCAGTCCAGCAATCCCGATCATCATGGAGATTAGACAGCTTTTCCAGTCGGTGATCATGGTGCTGATTAAGACGAATAAAGAACCGATAATCGCAACGATCGGTGTGAGCGGGTAAAGTGGTACGCTATAAGCACGCTCCATTCCGCTATTTTGTTTTCTCAGCTTAAAGACTGCGAAAAAGGCCATGACATAAAAGATGTAGATCATGAAGATCGAAACCTCTGACAGCTTTTCTGGATTACTGACGATCATAAACACAATGGCGATCAAAATTTGCACAAATACAGCAATCCAAGGTGTTTTGAAGGTAGGGTGAATACGCGAAATCGCGTTTGCGAAAGGAATTTGCTTTCGTTCAGCCATCGCGAAAATCACACGTGGGAATGAAAGAACCTTTCCGTTCAAACAGCCAAAGATACTAATGATGATTCCGATACTTATGATCTTACCGCCGATTGGTCCAAAGAGCATTGTCGCAGCAGTACTTGTCGCATTTTCACCTAGCTGGACGATTTGATCTGCTGGTAACACGTGCAAAAGAGCGACATTAATAAAGAGATAACAAGCCGTGACGATTAAAATCCCGCCTGCCATTGCACGAGGAAGCAGCTTCTCTGGGTTTTTCATTTCACCGCCAAGTGCTGCAAGCAATATCCAGCCATCATAGGCAAACAACGTAGCCAAAATCGCTGCACCGAAGTTCATTTGAGCGATGCTCTCGTTGACAGCCATAAAGATATTTTCGTTTCCTTTCCATAAGCCAAACACAATAATAGCGGCAATCGGGACAAGCTTTCCGATGGTGGTCAGCCCTTGTACAAAACCGCCGTATTTCGTTCCCATAATATTGATCAAACATAAAAATAAAACAGTGATAATGCCAATTGTTGTCGACCATAAAGAAGAAAGAGAAAATAAATTGGCTAATAATGAACCAAAATAAAGACCGAGCGCTCCAATGATGGCAGGTCCGTAAATGATAATCTGCACCCAGCCGCATAAGTAGCCCCAAAATTCACCATACACTTCTTCAAGATAAGCATACAATCCGCCAGTCCGAGGGATTTGTGTACCAATTTCAGCAACAGTCAGTCCGCCTGCAAGGGTTAAAATTCCACCTAGCAGCCAAGCAAATAAGGCGATGTCTGAGCTTCCTGAATAGGAAAGAACGTTGCCTGGCTTCATAAAGACGCCGGACCCGATAATGGTCCCGATGACAAGAGATAGGGCAAAAAATAAGCCGATGTCCTGTTTTAACGCTGGTTGTTCTTTGTTCATTACACACGACCTCCTGCATCACTTTCGTACGTTACTGTGACATGTATTTTGTTCATTGTAATACGATTTTAGGAAAACAAGAATTAAAAAAATTTTCTGATTTTCGCATTTGTATTTAAAAGTGTTCGTTTATTGGAGATATCAGGATGAATGTTGCTTTAAAAACGAACGATAAAAGATTATTTTTGATTTAATGTTAATTTTATCGTCAGAAACCGAACTTCTAGCCAAATGGTTGACTTTTCTTGAAAAATGACCTATTTTATTCATAAGGATATTATCTTGAATTCGAGATATTTTGAAATAGGAGTGAACGTAATGAAAATCAATGGGATTCACCACGTATCTGCATTAACAGCCAATGCTCAAAAAAATGTTGATTTCTACCGCCAGATTCTTGGCTTAAAACTTGTAAAGAAAACTGTCAATCAGGATGACCCATCTATGTATCATTTGTTTTATGGAGATGAGGTTGCTTCACCGGGTACGGAGCTCACCTTCTTTGAAATTCCAATGCTTGCCCGTCGTTTGAAAGGAACAAACGCCATCACAAGCACAGGCCTTCTCGTTTCTTCTGAGGAAGCACTTTCATTTTGGGAAAAGCGGTTTGATGAGACAGGTGTGCAGCAAGAAACGGCTTCCTTGAGAGGCGGAAGACCTGCCTTGCGTTTTCAAGATCCAGAAGGGCAGCAGCTATTTTTAACAGTAGAACCGAACGCACAAGAAGCGGGTTCACCGCCAGTGCATGACGATATTCCGGCAGAGTTTGCAATTAGAGGTTTGGGTCCAGTTGAATTAACCGTTGCAGAAGCGGACAAAACGATCCGTGTTTTAACAGACATCCTTGGCTTCACTGAAAGAGCGCGTGAACAATCAAATGACGGTGAGATCGTGACCATTTTTGAGTCAGGAAATGGCGGTGCTGGAACAGAAATTCATGTGATCGAAAAAGCTGAAGGACCTTCTGAGCGTTCCGGCAGAGGAAGTGTGCATCACGTAGCTTTTCGCGTGGAAGATGCAGAGGAGCTGGAAAAATGGTATGACAAAATATCAAAAGCAGGCTTCACGAACTCAGGTGTTGTGGAACGTTTCTACTTTAAAGCCCTTTACTTTAGAGAGCCGAATGGTATTTTATTTGAAATTTCAACAGACGGCCCTGGGTTTACAGTCGATGAAGGGATAGATGAGCTTGGTGATCAATTAGCCCTTCCGCCATTTCTAGAGCACAAACGAGCAGAAATAGAACAAAGATTAACGCCAATTCAGTCATCATAAAAAAAGCAGCTCATTCATGAGCTGCTCAGCGAGTAGACAAACCCTCGCATTCTTTGTCAGGGCTGTGCTCCGGTACTCACGAATGTTCAATTCGCTCCGTTCCGGTGCTCGCCTTTCCTAGACTGCAAAGGTTTTCTATCACGCTGAAAAGAAGACAAAGGGCTAAAATCAAGATGATTTTAGCCCTTTGTCAACAATCTGGGCAGCTCATGATGAGCTGCTTTTTGCTTTAGGAACTTACCTGCTTAGATTCAGATTGTATTAATGTAACCTTCTTTGTTTCTTCTTTTCCGTTTCGAATGAGTGTGATGCTCACGGTGTCTCCTACTTTTGTATTCGTGTATAGCTCATGACGTAATTCACTTCCGGTTTTGATTTGTTTCCCATCGATGGCGGTAATGACATCCTCTGACTTAAAGCCAGCTTTGGCGGCAGGTGAGCCTGCGGCGATTTCTTTGACGTACACACCTTTATCCCGCTGACTATTTTTGAGCCCGAGTGTTTCTTTCTGATACACGTCCGGGACTTGTTCGAGATCTAGCATGCTGATGCCGATATATGGACGCTCAATCTTTCCTTTTGCGAGAAGCTGATCGGCGATTGGTTTGACATCATTGATTGGAAGTGCGAATCCAATGCCTTCAACACCTGTTTCAGAGATTTTCATACTCGTGATCCCCACAACCTTTCCGTCTGTCGTAAGAAGCGGGCCGCCGCTATTACCTGGGTTAATGGCTGCATCTGTTTGAATGACATTAATGCTGCTTTCGCCTGCTGATGTGTTCATAGAGACTGTTCGGTCGACACCGCTGACAATTCCTTGGGTCACGGTTCTTGATAGATCTTCACCAAGCGGGTTTCCAATTGCGATGACGGTTTCCCCAGCACGCAGCGAGGAGGAATCGCCTAATGCCGCGACCTTTGTCACATGACTGCTGCTAATTTCTACAACTGCTAGGTCAGTCAGCGGGTCAGCTCCGACTAATTTACCTTCAACGGTTTTGCCATCGTGCAAGGAGACCGTTAGTTTATTTGCCCCTTCAATGACGTGGTTGTTTGTTAAGACATAGGCTTTACTTCCGGATTTTTTGAAAATCACTCCTGAGCCTGTACCTGTTTTTTCCTCTTGACTGCTTTTATTTTGCTGTGACTCATCAAAAGGTGTATTGAAATCGCCAAAGCTCATGTCTGTTTGACTTTGCGCTTGATAGTTTGTAATGCCGACAATGGCTGGCGCTACATCTTCGACCATGCTTGAGATGTTGCTTGATGAATGTGATGTTTGGACGGCGGTTGTTTTTGACGATTTGGCACTTGTATCATTTGTCGATACAGCTTCTGTTTTTGCTGCTGAATTGTTTGCTGTGTTGTCTGATGCGTGCTGGGCATATGGCGTAAGGATGTAGACACCTAATGCTAGCGTACCACCCACAATGCCGCTGACGAATGGCTTAAACCAGCCACTGGGCTTCTTCTTTTGTTTTTGTGGCTGTTCAATTGTTTGAAGTTCATGAGAAGGGTGTTTTTCATTTTTGTGATGTGTCATTCGAATCACTCTCTTTCTTCAATTTTTCATGTATGGTTCGATGGGGTTTACCTTATGTGGTGGATACTGACTATATCGTAAGAAAAAAGTGTGGGATAAAAATGAAAACAATGTGGGAAATTGTTAAAATAAGTAGTGAATCTAAGCAAAATAGAGGAGATTAAACTGTGGAGACAATTGGAATGATTGGATATGGAAGCATGGCTGATATGATGGTGCAAAAATGGCTGGAAAAAGAGGTACTCAATGCCCATCAAATCATGATCCATACAAGAAGTGAAACGGACCGCCTGCATCAGCTCAAAGACAAGCATCAAGAAATAAATATCTGCTCATTAGACGAACTTTCTGCCTCATGTGATGTACTTTTTGTCTGCGTGCCGCCGCTTGTTGTACTTGATGTGCTCGATCAACTGCCTTCAGCAGCCAAATCGGTACATATTGTGTCAGTAGCCGCGGCTGTGACGTTAGACAAGTTATCAAAGCATACGACTCAACCAGTTTCCAGATACATCCCAACGCTCACGTCAGCTGTTGGAACGGGCGTATCCCTCGTTGCGCATGGTGAAACCGCAGGTCAGGAAGAAAAGGCGCGTTTGCACCGTCTCCTTTCAGCTTTTAGCATCGTCCGTGAAGTAGAGGAAGACCGGTTTGATGCGGCGAGTAACTTGACGAGCTCCTCTCCTGGTTTTATCGCTGCTCTTTTTGAAGAAATGGCGAGAGCGGCTGTGAGAAATAGTGAGCTTTCCTTAGAGGAAGCGTATGAATTTTTAACGTATGCCCTCTTAGGCACAGGTCAAGTCCTTGTAGAACGCGGCCTCACCTTTGCTGAAACCGTCGATAGAGTGGCGACAAAAGGGGGCATTACAGGTGAAGGTGCTGAGGTCATTCAAAAGCAGGCACCTCAGATGTTTGATGATCTATTTACACAAACCATGAAGAAATATGAACAGCTGAAATCACAGATTAACGAAGCTGACAAACACCACTAAAGACATAGTTAGTGGTGTTTTATTTGTTAAAAAAATCCTTTGTCATAAAGCCTTTTGACCTGTATTATCTGAGTCTAATTTCCTTATTTTCAGACATTGTATTGAAAAATCAATCAAGTAATCATATAATTTTTTAGAAAATTTAGAAAAATATACACAAATTTTAAGTTTAATTAAAGGGGGATGGGGATGAAGCTCTATGTATCTGTCGATATGGAGGGGATTACTGGTCTAGCTGATCATACATTTGTCGATGCCCGTCAGCACAATTATGAACGGGGCAGAAAGATCATGACGGGTGAAGTGAATGCCTGTGTAGAGGCACTTCTTCAGCATGGCGCAACCGATATTTTGGTCAATGACAGTCATTCTAAAATGAATAATCTTTTGATCGAAGAGCTGCATGAAGAGGCTGCTCTTATATCTGGTGACGTCAAGCCTTATTCCATGGTGCAAGGATTAGATCAAACCTATGACGCTGCTGTTTTTTTAGGCTATCATGCGAGGGCATCTATGAAAGGCGTGATGTCTCACAGTATGATTTTTGGTGTCAGACATTTTTACATAAATGATCACCCAATTGGTGAAATGGGCTTTAATGCGTATGTCGCAGGCTACTATGGTGTGCCGGTGATTCTTGTTTGCGGAGATGATCAAGCAGCACTTGAAGCGGAAAAGCTGATGCCTGGTGTGAAAACAGTAGCAGTGAAAGAGACCATATCAAGGTCTGCTGTGAAATGTTTCACGCCTGCCAAAGTCAATCAACAAATCTCGCAGCAAGTGGAAGCCGCAATGAAACAGATTCATCACATCAAGCCACTGACGCCTCCTGATCAGCCGCTGCTGAAGATTGAGTTTGCCAATTATGGACAAGCTGAATGGGCGAATTTAATGCCGGGTACTGCCATCATAGAAGGAACAACAACGGTGACGTATCAAGCAGAGAATATATTAGAAGCCTACCAAGCGATGCTTGTCATGACAGAGCTTGCCGCACGTACAACATTTTGTTAAGCGAGGGGGAGACGGCAGATGACCAGCTTTATGCTCAAGCGTTTTATTGCGATGATTGCCACGATCTTAACTATTACGACTTTAACGTTTATTTTAATGAAGGTCATCCCAGGATCGCCCTTCAATGAAGAACGAAATACAAACGAAACCGTCCAGCGAAACCTCGAAAGCTACTATCACTTAGATGAACCACTGTATGTTCAATATGTCATCTATTTAAAATCCATCGTTACCTTTGATTTTGGTCCTTCCATTAAAAAGCCTTCAGAAAGTGTCAATGATCTATTGGCAAGAGGCTTCCCAGTCTCATTAGAACTTGGTCTTATCTCAATATTGATTGCTGTCATCTCAGGCATCCTGCTGGGGGTCATGGCTGCCCTCCAGCATAATGGCTTGATTGATTATATCGCCATGACCATTGCTGTTTTCGGTATATCCATTCCAAACTTTATCTTTGCTACCTTATTAATTCAGCAGCTTGCTGTGAATTTGAAACTCTTTCCTACAGCGATGTGGACAAGTCCGATGCACATGGTGCTGCCAACCATCGCTCTTGCTGTCGGTCCAATGGCCATTATTGCCCGGTTAACAAGATCGAGCATGATTGAAGTGCTGTCTCAGGACTATATTCGCACCGCCAAGGCAAAAGGACTTTCTCCCTTTAAAATTGTATTTAAACATGCGCTTCGGAATGCGCTTTTGCCTGTTGTGACCATTCTTGGGACACTTGTCGCAAGCATTTTAACTGGAAGTTTTGTCATTGAAAAAATATTTGCGATTCCTGGAATGGGAAAATACTTTGTCGAGAGTATTAACAACCGTGATTATCCTGTCATCATGGGGACCACTGTTTTTTACAGCATTATTTTAATCACACTTCTTTTCATTGTCGATGTGGCGTATCGCCTGCTTGATCCAAGGATTCAGCTGCATCAGAAAGGAGGAAAGGCATGAGTATACACCTACAGCAGGATCAACCGAATCCGCATCATGAAGTGCCGGACGAATGGTTTTCTCCGAGAGAGCAAAAGAAAACGGAGGCCCATGCCATTAAAAGACCCTCTCTTTCGTATTGGGCAGACACATGGAGACGACTGAAGCAAAATAAGCTTGCGATGTTTAGTCTATCGGTATTGATTTTTCTTTTTATCATGGCGCTATTAGGTCCATTGCTTGCACCTAATAGCGTGACAGAACAGCGTCTTTCGATGCAAAATCTGCCGCCATCCGCTGCTCACTGGTTCGGAACGGATGAGCTTGGACGAGATGTGTTCACTCGTACATGGTACGGGGCACGTATTTCGTTATTTGTAGGCGTCATGGCAGCCCTTATTGATTTTGCCATCGGCGTGATTTATGGAGGGATTGCCGGTTATAAGGGGGGGAGATATGACCATGTCATGATGCGAATCGTCGAGGTGCTCTACGGTCTTCCTTATTTACTTGTTGTCATTTTATTAATGGTCCTGATGGGGCCAGGGCTTGTCACCATTATTGTAGCGCTCACTGTCACCGGATGGATTGGAATGGCAAGAATCGTAAGAGGTCAAGTTCTTCAGCTGAAAAGCCAGGAATATGTCCTTGCCTCAAAAACCTTTGGTGCAAAGAGCCTGCGTATCATTCGCCGCAACCTGCTGCCGAATACGATGGGGCCGATTATCGTTCAGATGACCTTGACTGTGCCGACCGCGATATTTGCTGAAGCGTTCTTAAGCTTTCTTGGTTTAGGCATTCAAGCACCGTTTGCAAGCTGGGGCGTGATGGCCAATGATGCGCTGCCGACAGTACTGTCAGATAACGGACATTGGTGGCGTTTATTTTTCCCTGCGTTTTTTATTTCACTCACGATGTTTTGCTTTAACAATTTAGGTGATGGCTTGCAAGATGCGCTTGATCCAAAGATGAAGAGGTGATGGCGCTTTGAAAAAAGTTCTACAAATCATCGATCTGCACGTCAGCTTTCGGACATATGGCGGCTCAGTTCGAGCGGTACGCGGAGTGAATGTGGATGTATATGAAAAAGAAACCCTTGCCATTGTGGGAGAATCAGGCTGCGGGAAAAGTGTGACTTCACAAAGCATTATGAGACTGCTGCCGGCATACAGCGCTCATGTCGATCAGGGAGAAATCTGGTTCGAAGACCGCAATTTGCTGTCATTATCTGAAAAAGAAATGCGCGCCATACGAGGTGTCGATATCTCGATGATCTTTCAAGATCCAATGACCGCACTGAACCCAACCTTGACAATAGGCGACCAGCTCATGGAGGCGGCAAAGGAGCATCAAAAGCTGACGAAAAAAGAAGTGAAAGAAGCCGCCATTCGAATGCTTGATTTGGTCGGCATTCCGCAGCCGAAGGAAAGGTTAAAGCAATACCCTCACCAGTTCAGCGGGGGAATGAGGCAGCGGCTCATGATTGCCATGGCACTGATTTGCGAGCCCAAAGTGCTGATTGCAGATGAACCGACGACCGCGCTGGATGTGACCATACAGGCACAAATATTAGAGCTGTTTAAAGAGATTCAGAGAAAAACAGGTGTCACCATTATTTTAATCACACATGATTTAGGGGTCGTCGCCCAAGTCGCAGACCGAGTGGCGGTCATGTACGGAGGGAAAATGGTGGAGGTCGGAACGAGGCGAGATATTTTTTACAGTCCGCAGCATCCTTATACAAAAGGACTTCTGCAATCTGTTCCAAGACTTGATATGAAAGATGAACTCATTCCAATTGAAGGAAGCCCGCCTGATTTATTTGCGCCGCCAAAGGGCTGTCCGTATACAGATCGATGTCCGGCCGCCATGAAGGTGTGTGATCATATCATGCCGCACGAAACGCAGCGGTCACCTACCCATACAGTGCATTGCTGGCTCCAAGATGAGCGAGCGAATCAAACGGTTTTATCTTCAACACAAAGGGGGAGTTTTTGATGAGAAAAAAAGGGTGGATCATCAGTGTATGTTTGTTCACGATCATGCTGCTCGCAGGATGTACAGCCAATGAGCAAGCAGGGAAAGGATCATCAAGCAATCAGGGTGAAAAGAAAGTGTTAACCTTAAATAACGAAAACGAACCGACGTCGTTTGATCCGCCGATTGGTTTTAATAATGTATCGTGGCAAGGACTCAATAACTTAATGGAGGGGTTAACAAGACTGAATGAAAAGCACGAACCATCTCCTGCAATGGCGGAAAAATGGGAGATATCAGAGGATGGAAAAACGTACACGTTTCATTTAAGAGATGGCATCAAGTGGTCAAATGGTGATCCAGTGAAAGCTAGTGATTTTGAATATGCGTGGAAGCGGCTGCTTGATCCGAAAACAGGCTCTTCTGCATCGTTCTTAGCGTACATGATTGAAGGCGGAGAGGCATTTAACAGTGGAAAAGGCAAGAAAGAAGACGTGAAAGTCAGCGCTGTAAATGACAAAACGCTTAAGGTCACACTGGCTTATCCGCAGAAATCGTTCTTAAATATGACCGCAAACCCTGCCTTTTTCCCAATCAATGAACAGGTAGCTAAGAAGGATCCAAACTGGGCAAAAGACGCCAAAACCTTTGTCGGAAATGGACCGTTCAAGCTGACAGAGTGGAAGCATGATGAGAGCTTCACAATGGAAAAAAGTGAGACGTATTGGGACAAAAAAACAGTCAAGCTGGATCAAGTGAAGTGGCTGATGATCAGTGATCGAAACACAGACTATCAAATGTATCAATCAGGAGATTTAGATACTGCCTTTGTTCCAGCAGAGCAAAGTGAAAATCTGCTGAAAAATAAAGATGTACAAATTGAAGACCAGGCTGGATTGTTCTTTTATCGTCTGAATGTGAACATAGAACCATTTCAAAATAAGAACATTCGCAAAGCTTTTCAAATGGCGATCAACCCGCAAGATATTGTGGATTATGTGACGAAAAATGAAGAGAAGCCAGCACGCGCTTTCGTCTCGCCAGGCATCCTAGATTCAAAGGGTGAGGATTTCAGAGAAGCTGGCGGTGATCTTGTGAAGAATGATAAGAGTGAAGCTGCGAAGCTATTAGAAAAAGGGCTGAAAGAAGAGAACTATTCGAAACTGCCAGCCGTCACATTAACATATAGTACAAAGCCTGAGAACAAGAAAAAAGCTGAAGCTATCCAGCAGCAGCTGAAAGAAGCGTTAGGTGTAGATGTGAAGCTTGCGAACATGGAAGCCAATGTATTTGCAGAAGATCAAAAGGCGCTGAAATTCCAATTCTCACAAAGTTCATTTTTAGCAGACTATGCAGATCCGATCAACTTCCTAGAGAGCTTCCAAACAGGGAATGCCATGAACCGGACAGGATGGTCTAATGATACCTATGATCAGCTGATCAAAAAAGCGAGCCAGGAAGCAGACGAACAAAAGAGAAACAGCATCCTTCATGATGCAGAGGCACTTCTCATTGAAGAAGCACCGATCATTCCGATTCATTTTTATAACCAAGTCCATTTACAAAAAGAAGGCGTGAAGGGAATTGTCCGCCACCCCGTTGGGTATATCGATTTGAAATGGGTACAGGTAGATGGAGAGTGATATTAGGATCAAAAGACGCTTTTAGATAAAAGCGTCTGTTCCTTTATTCGTTCATGTTATGAAGAAGAAACCCATAGATTGAAAGAAACAAAGAGAAAGAGGGGATATGGCATGAGCCAGCTGCCAGTGGCACTTCAAACAGGGGATACGGTGGGGATTATTGCACCAGCAAGCCCGCCTGATGAGCTGAAATTAGAAAAAGGGATTGCCTTTTTAGAAAGCCTCGGGCTAAAGGTGAAAAAAGGAAAGTATATCGACTGCCGGTATGGGTATTTAGCAGGCTATGATCATGAAAGAGTGGAGGATCTTCATCGCATGTTTCAAGATCCAGAAGTGAAGGCGGTTATTTGTGCTTGCGGAGGATACGGGACTGGAAGACTTGCGGAAGCCATTGACTATGACCTCATTCGCCGGAATCCAAAAATCTTTTGGGGCTATAGTGATATTACGTTTTTACATACGGCCATCCAGCAGCAGACCGGTCTTGTGACCTTTCATGGTCCAATGCTTTCCTCTGATGTGGGACTTGAGGGGGTCCATCCGTATACGAAGGATACCTTTTTGCAGCTGTTCACACCGAAAGCCTTTACGTATGCACATCACTTGTCACCCCTTCATACCTTTTATCCTGGCACCGCTTCAGGTGAGATTGTAGGAGGGAATCTTGCCCTCATCGTGACAACACTTGGTACACCTTTTGAAATCGATACGAAGGGAAAGCTTTTGTTCATTGAAGATATTGACGAAGAGCCATATAAAATCGATCGAATGATGCAGCACCTCACATCTGCTGGAAAATTGGATGATGCGGCTGGATTCATCATTGGAGATTTTCATCAATGTGAGCCAAAAAAGAAAGATCAGTCCCTCACATTGAATCAAGTATGGGATACCTATATTGTGCCGCAAAAGAAACCTGCACTTGGGGGCTTCCGAATCGGTCATTCTTCGCCGAACTTTGCCATTCCAATGGGCACGCGGGCTGCACTAGATGCGACAGGAAAAAAACTGCACATTTCTCCAGGCGTTGCAGCGAAAGAGGCGATCAAATGAAAATCGTCGATGTTCGTACATGCAGAATGAGTGTACCGCTAAAAAAGCCTTTCAAAACCGCTTTACGAACGGTGTATGATGCAGCATCTCTGATCGTTATCATCACATATGATCAAGGTGACGTCAGCTACGGAGAGGCAGTCCCGACAACGGTGATTACAGGTGAAACGCTGGAAAGCATCGACTATGCCATCTGCGAAGTGATCAGACCGATTTTGCTCGGGGTTTCCTTGTCAGGGTATGAACAAATTTATTCTCGTATGAACCGCGTGCTCGCTTGCAACACAAGCGCAAAGGCAGCGATTGACATGGCCATTTATGATGGCTTAGCGAAGCAGGCAGGACTTCCGCTTTATCAATACCTTGGCGGATATCGCAGTCAGCTTGAAACCGATTATACGGTCAGTGTAAACCGGCCGCTTGAGATGGCGGAAGATGCGAAGCAATACGCAGCTGAAGGCTTTCAGACGTTAAAGATCAAGGTGGGAAAAGATGACATAGACACGGATATTCAGCGTATTAAGCGAATTCGAGAAAAGGTCGGGCCGGATATTCAGATCAGGCTCGATGCGAACCAAGGATGGACGTGGAAGGAAGCGGTCATAGCCATTCGGAAAATGGAGGCGCTGAATATCGAACTAGTAGAGCAGCCGGTTCCGAAAGAAGATATCGAAGGCCTGCGCCGTGTGACAGAAGCAACAGATACATTGATTATGGCAGACGAAAGCATTTTCAGTTTTCATGATGCGATCAAGGTGCTTGAAACGAGAAGCTGTGATCTGATCAATTTAAAATTAATGAAATCAGGCGGCATAAAAGAAGCCCTAAAAATCAATGCTCTAGCAGAAGCATACGGCGTAAAGTGCATGGTTGGCAGTATGATTGAGTCAAAACTTGGCATTACAGCAGCCGCTCATCTCGCCGCAAGCCAGCCGAATATCACCCGCTACGATTTTGATGCCCCGCTGATGCTGCAAGAGGACATGATAGAAGGTGGAATCGTGTACAAAGGAAAAGATATATTTTTTCCGCCGCAACATGGGTTAGGCATTCAAGGGGTGAAAGGAGTCTCATGATGGTATTTGAATCAAAGGTTCCAGTTGCGAACGTATGGACAGCGCCGCAGTCACCGAGAGAAATCGATCAAAAGGTACTTCAGGGTTCCTTTAAGATCCAAGAGTGGATTGACCAGCAGACATATGAAGAAAAACTGGCTTTATGTGAAGAAAATCTGATCCAGTCGCAAGTACTGCTCGGCGAACGAGTCATTGGATTAGAAGAGACAGACGGCTGGATGAAAGTCGTCATTCCGCAGCAGGCCAGCCGGAAACATCCGCAAGGCTATCCTGGCTATATACCTGCTAACCAATTACAGCAAGTTACAGAGGGAAGTGCGCCAGCTGCATCTCATATCGTTTGTCAGAAAAAAGCCATGCTCTATCGAAACGGGCAAGCGGACATGGAGATTAGTTTTTTAACAGAGCTGGCAGCTATAGAAGAAACGAGTGATCGCTTTCATGTGGTGACCCCAGCAGGGACAAGAGAAATTAACAAAGCAGATGTGCAGCCAGTTTCATCCATTTCCTCTATGACCGGCAAAGATGTTGTAGACACGGGGAAACAATTTATTGGTCTTTCGTATTTATGGGGGGGCATGAGCTGCTTTGGCTATGATTGTTCGGGCTTTGCTTACAGCATGTACAAAGCGTGCGGATATCTTTTGCCGAGAGACGCAAGTGACCAGGTAGTGCAAGGAACACCGGTCGCATCAAGCCATTTAGAACCAGGCGACTTACTGTTTTTCGCAAATGACAACGGAAGGGGAGCTGTCCGCCATGTTGGGATCTACGCAGGTGACGGTATGATGCTTCACTCGCCTAAAACCGGCAGGGAAATTGAGCTGCTTTCCCTATCTGGCTCTTCATATGAAAAGGAATGGGCAGGTGCAAGACGATATTTGCCAAGCGAGAGGAGGAATGGTCATGGCAGTTGAACCACTTTTACAAGTAAACAATCTCAAAAAATATTTTCATCTATCGAAAGGAAGAACGTTAAAAGCGCTAGACGGTGTCTCTTTTCAGCTGAAACAAGGCGAAACGTTTGGTCTCGTTGGCGAGTCTGGCTGCGGGAAATCCACACTTGGAAAAGTGCTCATGCGTCTTTATGAACCGACAGATGGGGAAGCCTTATATGAAGGGAAAAGCCTTCATCACCTTTCTCAAAAAGAATCATTTGATTTTAATCGGCAAATTCAAATGGTGTTTCAAGATCCGTATTCCTGCTTAAATCCGCGGCTGTCTGTAAAAGATATTATGCTGGAGCCAATGGAGATTCACCACCTTTACGGAAGTCAAAAGAAAAGGATTGCCCGAGTGAAAGAACTGCTTGAAGCAGTAGGACTTAGCTATGATTTTGCCACTCGCTATCCCCACGAATTCAGCGGAGGACAGAGGCAGAGAATCGGTATTGCGAGAGCACTCGCCTTAGCGCCGAAATTTATTGTGGCAGATGAGCCAATTTCTGCACTAGATGTCTCCGTTCAAGCGCAGGTCGTGAATCTGCTGAAGAAACTGCAAAAGGAGGAGGGGCTGACATTTCTCTTTATTGCGCATGACTTGTCGATGGTCAAATATATCAGCGACCGAATCGGTGTCATGTATTTAGGTCATCTCGTCGAATTGACCAGCAGTGATGCATTATATCAAACCCCGCTGCACCCATATACACAAGCCTTGCTGTCTGCGATCCCCATTCCAGATCCTGACGTGGAGGACAAGCGTAAAAGATTCATTTTAAAAGGAGAAATTCCAAGTCCAGTGAACCCGCCAAGCGGCTGTGTATTTCGAACAAGGTGTCCTGCAGCGATGGATGTGTGTGCTGAAAAAAAGCCAACATTACAAGCAGTAGAAGAAGGGCATGATGTCGCCTGTCATTTATACGATCGGAAATAAAAATAGGCAGATAAAAAGCCAGCGAGTAGACAAGCTGTTCTATACGCTGGCTTTTTTGATGGATGAACGCCGAATCGGTAATGTGCAGCATCTGAAAGAGCCGCCAGATTTAATGATTTCTGAAAAATCCACTTCAATGACAGTGTATCCGTGAGCGGTTAATGCAGCATTTGTTTGTTGATTGATGGGCAAACTGATCACTTTTTTCTGCCCAATGGATAAAATGTTTGGTCCGAGTGTGAATTGCTCTTGTTCGCTTATTTCAATCAGATCATAATGCATTTTGAGCAGGTGAAGATCCTCTTTTTTGAACGCTTCAGGATAAATTAATATCTCATCATGAGACAGAATATTCATCACACAATCGAGATGCAAAATGTGAGGAGGAAGGTGAATGGGAATGATATCATGATCCGTCAGTTCTTTTTTAAGCTCATGGATAGCGGCTGGGTTTGTTCTCTTGCTCGTTCCGACAAATACGCGTGTTTGATCCACAAGTACATCGCCGCCTTCAATCGTTCCATTTGTCAGGGTGACAGTTTTCCAGCCTTTTCCCTGTGCCCACTCTTTTAATAATTGTTCTTCCCCTTGCCGGACCGGTGCGGCCATGCTTGAAACAAATAGTGTATGTCCAATCGTAAACCCAATATCCCGAGTAAAGACTTGCTCAGGAAAACGGTCATTTGCCGGAAGCATGATGGGGCGTACTTGATGGTTCTTTAGGGTTTGGATCAATTGCTTATGCTGAGCAACGGCTTTCATTTGAGAAATATTTTCTCTTGCAAAATGTTTCTGGGTTTCGTTGATGATCTGTTTGATTTCCATATAGATGGGACTGCATAAAAGGACTTCTTGTAAATCGTCATGTTCACTCATGCATTGCGGCATTTTGTGTATTTGTTCTGCTCTCATAGAATCCATCAAAGGGCCTCCTTGTTTGTTCATAGTTCAATTATTCCTCTTTCTAGTCATGGTTGAAACATTTCCGAAAGAAAATCTCTCACAAGAGACTAAAGCAAAAAGTTTAGACAAACCTAAAAGAATAGTGTTTAATAAAAGTCGTTCCGCATTCACGAAAACAGCAAGAAGGAGCTATGATGATGAGTGAAGAAAATTTCAAATACTGCAAGGAATCGAAAGTTGTTAAAACCAGCAGGGTATTCCCTCTCGATACGAATAACCACCAAACCTTATTTGGCGGGAAATTAATGAGTTATATAGATGACATTGCTTCCATCTCGGCAGCAAGACACAGCCGCAGTGAAACGGTCACGGCGTCGATGGATTCTGTTGACTTTTTAGAGCCGATTGGACAAAAAGAGTCAGTATGCTTGGAATCCTATGTGACGTGGGTCGGCACGTCTTCCATGGAAGTGTTCGTCAAAGTCATGAAAGAAAACTTGATGTCTGGAGAGCGCAGACTTGCAGCGACTTCATTTCTGACTTTTGTCTCGCTAGATGAGAACGGAAAGCCAAAACGAGTTCCACAAGTCGTACCGGAAACAGAGGAAGAAATCATGCTGCATCAAACAGCAAAACAGCGGGCAGAAGAAAGAAAAAGTCGCCGAAAGCATAGCAAGGCACTGGCTGACGCACTTGGAACAGATAAACCATGGGCGTAAAAATCACCCTTTCAGCGGTGATTTTTTTCTAGGATAGTATCTTGCATGACAAGATAGTGTATGGTAAGATGATGCTATCTTGTGATGCAAGGTACTGGAATCGGAGGAACAAAGATGACAACATCCACACAAATGTTAAAAGGAATTTTGGAAGGCTGCCTGCTGTCGATTATTTCTGAGGGTGAGATTTATGGGTATGAAATGACAAAGAAGCTCGCGCATTACGGGTTTGATCAAATTAGTGAAGGAAGTATCTATCCGATCCTGCTGCGTATGCAAAAGGAACAGCTCGTGACCACTGTCACAAAAGCATCAGCGAGCGGACCGAAAAGGAAATACTATACGCTCACACAAGCTGGAGAACAAGCGCTCACAGAGTTTATTACCCGCTGGAGTGAGCTTTCAAAAAATGTAAACTGTTTACTACAAAAAGGGAAGTGAGATTATGGTATCAAAAGAAACAAGACACATCCTACTAGAGCTGAAATTATATCTCATATCAAAGGGAAAAAATGTGGACGAAATTGATGAGCTGATGGATGAATTGACGACACACGCGGTCGAGGCTGAAAAAGATGGTAAAACAGGGGAGGCTGTGTTTGGCGGAGATCCGCGGAGCTATGCTGATGAACTCGCAAAAGAGCTGTCAGGACACCATAAAGACTGGGTTCCATTCATCAGTGCCTTCTTAATCGGGTCTCTCTTCTACATGATTTTATCAGATGCGATCAGTCAAAGTTTATCGTATTCTTGGTATGCTTTGATTGGCTATCCGCTCGTTTTAGTGGCCAATGTCATCATGATCATTGTGATGTTTAGAGCGTCTGCCTTTCAGACAAGCCGCCGGGCATTTCTTTACTTTTGGATCTTAGGGATCTTTCAGCTGACCGCGATGGTCACAATCAAACTATTGGATCAAAAACTCGGCACACCATTACTTGTCCTGACCTCAGGTCAAAGATGGGGCGTCATCCTGCTCATGCTGCTATGTATCATTGTCTTTAATGCAATCTTAAAGGCGAATGTCGTTTCATTGATTCCGATCATCTTTTTCGGACCGCAGCTCCTATTTGAATGGATTGGCTGGACATCACCAAGCGTGCTTCTCTTGCAAAGTCTACTATCTATTGTGATCTTAATAGGGCTTGTGCTCATTGTTTTACGCCGGACGAATAAGAAAAATGAAAATACGTTGTAAAAAACAGAGCACATCTATAATCCTATAAGATGTGCTTTTCTTTTTCTAAAAAAATGTAGAAATGGTATCGTGTTTTTCATTACAATGGGAAGAGGACAAAAACGAAAAGGGGTTCTGTGCTTGGATATTTTATGGGGATATGTACTTGTGTTTGTATTGGCTGCTTTGCCTTTTTTTGAAGTGGTAGGGGTCGTTCCGTTGGCCATTTTAAGTGGCATGCATCCTGTACCGGCAGCAGTTATTGGATTCATCGGCAATTTTTTTACCGTTTTACTTCTCATTGTTTTCGTAGACCGCTTCAAAGCATGGCGGTTGAAGAGAAAAGAGGACAAAAGTGATGAAAAAGGAGAGAAAAAGCAGCTGCGGGCCAGAAGAATTTGGGAACGATATGGTCTCCCGGGATTAGCACTCGTCGGTCCTTTTATCATCGGCAGTCATTTAGCGGCGTTTATGTGCATGAGCTTTGGAACAAAAAGAAAGCAAGTCGCAGTGTGGATGACAGTTAGTTTAATGATGTGGACAGCGCTGGCAGCTAGTTTAACCGGTGCGGGATTCCATTACTTTGCCCCAGATTCAAATGGATTGTTCGGAGATATATTTAGTCAGTAAGCAAGGGGAGGATGAGAAATGCAGCATCAAACACGGACAGTGCTTGAAACAGAGCGGCTCAGGCTAAGAACGATGAATGAACATGATGCGCCATTTTTATATGATATGTTGTTCCAAGATGAAGAAGTGATGAAGTATTATCCTTCTTTGAAGGATGAGCAGCAGACGAAAGAGTGGATTGCATGGAATCAAAAGAATGACCGCATGTATCATACC
Organism: Bacillus sp. FSL R5-0431; assembly: GCF_038002985.1. Classification (NCBI taxonomy): domain Bacteria; kingdom Bacillati; phylum Bacillota; class Bacilli; order Caryophanales; family Bacillaceae; genus Bacillus; species Bacillus sp. FSL R5-0431. The sequence continues at coordinate 1,220,963 of NZ_JBBOOG010000001.1, forward strand.
TCTTTGTGGATCATTGAAGAGAAAGAAACGAATGAACCACTTGGACAAAGCGGGATTGTTCTGCAAAACATTGAAGGACAAACAGAACTTGAAATCGGCTATATGCTAAAGAAAGCAGCATGGGGGAATGGCTATGCTGCTGAAGCCGCAAAAGGCTGTCTCACCTATGGCTTTGAAGAAATGAAGGTCAGACGAATGGTCAGCTTAATACGCCCAGAGAATGAATCGTCTGTAAAGGTCGCTTTAAAAATGGGTATGAAAAAAGAAAAAACCATTTCAAAATGGGACCAAATCATTGATGTATACAGCATCATCCGTAACGAAGAAAACGGCTCGCTTACCGAATAAGCAGAGCCGTTTTTTCTTTTATATACGCTGTTCTAGCTGAAGCAAATATTTCTTCCGTTCAACCCCGCCGCCGTAGCCCCCGAGTTCACCACTTGTTTGAATGACGCGGTGGCATGGAATGATAATCGCTAATTGGTTGGCACCATTTGCATTACCAACCGCCCGGACCAAATGAGGATCGCCCAGCATCATAGCAAGCTCGCGGTAAGAACTTGTTTCGCCTGATGGAATGCGCGTGAGCAGGTCCCACACCTTCATTTGAAAAGGGGTGCCATGTAAGGAAAGTGGTACCGAGAACTGCGTTAGTTTTTTCTCAAAATATAAGGTCAATTCCTTTGCTAATTGCTGATGGACGTTTGTTTCCCCGACTAAAATACGGGCTTGATGCTTTTTTCTCATGTCCTCAATTTCCTTTTCGAGTCCCCGCCTGTCCACAAATTCCAGTAAATACACATGCGTCGCATCTGTCACGCTGATCATCCGCCCGATCGGTGTAGAAATAAAATTAGCGTGGAGAATCTTGGTTTGCGTCTTTTTAGGGGGATTTCCCATAATTTTCGTAAATGCATCATTGAAGGCACTCGAAGATTCATAGCCCAAGGCGACCTGCTGATCAATCACTTTTTTTCCATTCAGAATTTCTTTAAAGGCAAGTCCCATTCGGCGTGATCTCGCATATTGAACAAAGGTCATACCATAGATTTCTTTGAATTTCCGCCGTGCCGTTGCAGAGTGAATCCCTAATTGATGAAAGTCTTCTTCTTTCCAGCGTTTTTCAGGATGTGTTTCAACTGCAGAAACGAGTGTTTTGACTTCTTCCGGAATGCTGTTAGGATATGTTAATGGTGTGCAGCGCTTGCACGGACGATATCCTGCTAGCAGTGCTTCCTCTGCTGTAAAGAAAAACTCACAGTTCTCATATTTTGGTTTTCTAGCGGTACATGTGGCATGGCAGAAGATACCAGTGGTCTTAATGCCGGCAAAGAATGTGCCGTCATATTGCGGGTTCTTGTCAACCAGTGCTTGATAAAATTCATGTTTCTGTTCGTCGGTTATCATCATACGATCCACCTCTTGGTTTCCTATAAAATGTGATTCAGCGTACTTTGTGCTGGTAAACAAAGCGTCATCTTGGATCGTTCATCACATCAATCTTATTTCATTATATCAGCGATGTGATCATTTCTCTGTCTATCATTTAGTATACGCCGGTCTCATATCATTTCTTTCGAAAAATGAACAAGTATATTTGAAGAGGGAGAGCAAACTGGTAGACCGGCATATCGGGGTGTGATAAGATTTTTAATACAGAATCTGCTCTAAGTCAGGTCTGTATATCATGAATTGGTTTTCTAGGGTTCCGTGCGCTGGTGCAGTCTGGTCCGAGAGAAAACACATAGGGTCTTAGAAGAGGCCATATGGACACGGAGGGATAAAAGCCCGGGAGATTTGATCAAACGATCGATTTCCAGGCTTTTTTTGTTGGTTGGAATCGTTCAGAAAGGAGAAGATCAGATGAAATGGGGAAATGTCTTTATTGCGGCCATATTTGAAGTCGGCTGGGTGATGGGGCTGAAATATGCTCACTCGCTCATAGAATGGGGCGCAACCATCGTTTGTATTATCGTGAGCTTTTATTTACTCATGAAAGCAACAAGTGTACTGCCAGTTGGCACACTTTATGCCGTTTTTACCGGGCTTGGGACAGCAGGTACCGTCCTCATAGGCATGGTGCTTGGTGAGCCGGTTCAGCTTGTCAAACTGCTTTTGATTGTCATGCTTTTGTGCGGTGTATTAGGGCTGAAGCTGACAACAGGTGAAAAGAAGGGAGAGGCTGAATCATGAGCTGGCTTTTACTCATTGGAGCAGGCATCTTAGAAATGCTTTGTGTGACCATGATGAATCAATTCCAAAAAGACCGGCATGTCAAATGGATTTTATTCATTGCAGCTGGCTTTTCGATGTCCTTTCTGATGCTGTCTCTTGCGATGAATACGATTCCGATGGGAACGGCGTACGCCATTTGGACTGGAATCGGAGCTGCTGGAGGCGCCATGGTCGGTATGCTGTTTTACGGAGAGTCGAAAGACGCAAAACGTATTTTCTTCATCGCCCTGATTTTATCTGCGGCAGTAGGATTGAAAATCATTGAATAAGAAAAGGCTGGCAGATAGATGCCAGCCTTTTGTTACATTGAATGATGATTGGAATCGTTTTCATTTTTGCGGTAAAGGTGGCTCACAAGCAGAAAACACACACCAAATGTGAGAAAAGGAATGAGTCTTTCACCGGCTATAAAAAGGGAAATACCTGTGATCAGACAAACGATGCCGAGCCAAAAGCTCACTTTACCAAACAAAGTCATACTTTTCATCTCCATCACTCCTTTTATGATAAAAGGTCTATTCACATTATATCACGCCAGGTGCAGAATTGAATGAATATTCAATAAAAAATAGGACTCTACATTGCTTTTTCTCTTTCCAGTCCAGTATAATATTTCATTAGAATGAAAACGTAAATGAGGTCATGATACATGAGAACTTTGATAACAGAGAAACTTGAATTACACAGACAAAAGCATGAGCATAAAGGAAGATTGCTTGTCAGCTGCCCGGATCAGCCTGGAATTGTATCAGCTGTTTCTTCCTTTTTATTTGAGCACGGAGCGAATATCATTGAATCCAGCCAATACACAACAGATCATGAAAGCGGCCGGTTCTTTTTAAGAATTGAATTTGATTGGAAAGACATCTCGGCAAATATGGATCAGCTGAAGCATCAGTTTGAGCCAATTGCAGCATCATTTCAAATGACGTGGAGCATGTCGCGTGCAAGTGAGCTTAAAAAGCTGGCGATCTTTGTGTCAAAAGAGCTTCATTGTTTACATGAGCTGCTATGGGAATGGCAAAGCGGAAATGTCATGGCTGAAATTGCGGTCGTGATCAGCAATCATGAAACGGCAAAAGATACAGTAGAAGCGCTTGGAATCCCGTTCCATTTTGTGAAGGCGAACAAAGACATTCGCAAAGAAGCGGAAAAACAGCAGCTCGCATTATTAGAAGAGTATGATATTGATGCCATTGTGCTTGCTAGATACATGCAAATTTTAACGCCTGAATTTATTGAACAGCACCCGAACAAAATCATTAATATTCATCATTCTTTTCTGCCAGCGTTTATCGGTGCAAATCCATATAAGCGGGCATATGAGCGGGGAGTCAAATTAATTGGCGCGACTTCTCATTATGTGACCAATGATTTAGACGAAGGACCGATCATTGAACAGGATATTGAGCGTGTAGATCACCGGGATGATGCAGAAGCATTAAAAAATATTGGCCGAACAATTGAGCGGAGTGTGCTTGCACGTGCCGTCAAATGGCATCTAGAAGATCGAATAATTGTGCATGAGAATAAAACGATTGTATTTAATTGACGGCTTGACTTTTCCTGAGCAATTGGTGATAATATAAAAAAATTAACGAGCGTTGAAAAGGAATAGTAAGCAGGAACTGATGCGTAAAGAGAGCAAATGATATGCTGAAACATTTGCCGCAGACAGCTGCTGAACCTGCCCTTTGAGCCTTAGAGGAAAAATCTAAGCGCGTGCCTGGCGTTACAGGAGTTGAGTGGAATAAGCTAGATGTATGCTTATTCAATGAAGGTGGTACCACGGAAAATCCCTTTTCGTCCTTTACATAAGGAGAAAAAGGGATTTTTTTGTGCCTAAAGGTATAGCGGAGGGAATCAATAATGAAAAAGCAAAGGATCGTCATCAAAATTGGCAGCAGTTCATTAACAGAGCAAAAAGGAGCCATTGATGAACAAAAAATGCAGGATCATGTGAAAGCGATAGCAAAGCTGAAAGAGGCTGGGCATGAAATCATTTTAATTTCGTCAGGAGCCGTTGCAGCAGGGTTTGGCAGCTTAGGGTATCCATCAAGACCTGTGACTTTAAAGGGGAAACAGGCAGCAGCAGCGGTTGGACAGGGCTTGTTAATGCAGAAATATACAGAGCTATTTTCACAGTTTCACATGACACCTGCACAAATGCTTTTAACCCGTAATGACTTTTCAGATCGAACAAGATATCGAAATGCTTACGCTACGATGATGGAGCTGCTGGAAAGAAAAATTTTACCGATCATTAATGAAAATGATTCTGTTTCCATTGAGGAGCTTACCTTTGGGGATAATGACATGCTTTCAGCTCTTGTCAGTGGATTAATCCATGCAGACCAATTGATCATCTTAACGGACATTAACGGAATATATGATGCAAATCCAAATGAGCATCCTGAGGCGAAGCGTTTTGATGTACTGACACACATTTCAGAAGAATTGTTTTCATATGCGAAGAGCACTGGTTCAAAAGTTGGAACAGGCGGGATGAAATCAAAGCTGTCTGCTGCACAAACCGCACTTTCACTTGGCGTGAAAGTCTTCATTGGCACAGGTACTGGAGAAGACAAGCTGCTTCACATTCTTGCGGGTCAAGGTGACGGAACGTATATCGGAGAACAGGACTTATCAGCCGTCAACAACCGCCGTCAATGGATTCAATTCCACTCACCCGTCTCTGGGAAAATCATGATAGATGCAGGAGCGGAAGCGGCGATTTTGCATAACGGCAGAAGCCTTCTTCCGGCTGGAGTCATTGATGTCGCTGGTGACTTTTCTAAAGGAGAGGTCGTTGAAGTGGTCGGTCCGAACGGATTAGTAGGTAAGGGACAAACCTTGTACGCATCCGATGAGCTTCTCGGCATTAAAGGGATGCGAAGTGATGAGCTTTCAAATGAGAAGCCTGAGGTTATACACAGAGATCACTGGGTACAGCATGTACAAAACTGAGGAGGGAATACGATGAATGAAGTTCTTGAAAAAGCAAAAAAAGCAAGTACAGCCAAAGATCAGCTGCTGCTAAAAACGACGGAGCAAAAAAATGCTGCTTTACATGCCATCGCAAATGCACTAAAAGCATCTTCCGCTTATTTATTGGAGGAGAATAAAAAGGATGTTCAGGCTGCCGAGGAAAATCAGTTCACGCCTTCTGTTATTGACCGGATTACACTCACAGAAGAGAGAATTGACGCCATTGCAGACGCTACTCTTCAGCTGATTCACCTAAAAGACCCAATTGGTGAAACATTAGAAACCATTCAAAAAGAAAACGGTCTGTTCATCGAAAAGGTGCGTGTGCCTCTCGGAACGGTTGGAATGATTTATGAAGCAAGGCCAAACGTGACAGTAGATGCTGCCACCCTTTGCCTCAGAACTGGGAATGCTGTTATTCTTCGCGGGAGCTCCTCTGCCATTCATAGTAATAAAGCGATTGTCAAGGTGATCCATGAAGCGCTTCAGACAACGGATATTCCAGTAGACAGTGTGCAATTGATTGAAGATACAGGCCGTGAAACGGCGAAAACGCTGTTCACTTTAAATGAATATCTGGATGTCCTTATTCCGCGCGGCGGGAAAAATTTAATTGATCTTGTCGTGAGAGAGTCTACCGTGCCAGTGCTTGAGACAGGTGCAGGGAACTGTCATATCTATATTGATGAAACAGCGAAAAACGAAATGGCTGAGCAGATTGTGCTGAATGCTAAAACCCAAAGACCATCTGTTTGCAATGCGATTGAGAGCATTGTCATTCATGAAACATGGGCAAAAACATATGGCGCTTCGTTATTTGAAGCCCTGCATGCAAATGGGGTAGAGATACGGGGCGATGAAGCCGTATGTGCCCTTGCGCCTAGTGCTTCATTAGCGACCACAGAGGACTATGAAACAGAGTTTTTAGCGCCGATTGTCAGTATTAAAATCGTAGAGAGCATAGAAGAAGCGATTCAGCATATTCAAACGTATAGCTCCAAGCACTCTGAAGCGATCATTACGGAAAATGATCAGCATGCTTCACTTTTCTTAACAGCTGTCGATGCTGCCGCTGTCTATCACAACGCTTCTACTCGGTTCACAGATGGCTTTGAATTTGGCTACGGAGCAGAAATAGGGATTAGCACACAAAAACTGCATGCAAGAGGGCCGATGGGTCTGCCGGCTTTAACCTCTGAAAAATTTGTCATTCGTGGTCAAGGACAAATAAGAGAATAACGAATTCAAAAGAGAGTCTTGTGACAGCAGGCTCTCTTTTTCCTTTCATTTCATTTTTGTATTTCTTCGGTCAAGTATGATAAAATATGGTAATGTTTTATATTTTGAGAAGATTGGAGAAGGCAACGTATGGCGAAAATCATTCCCTCTTCGGATATTGGAGTGAAAATCAACAAGTGGTATGAATTAATCCGCAGATTTGATTCAGAACAAGCAGAACAATTAAAGCAGGAAATTCGCACCTCTCTTGATTCAATGGAAGAAGATCAGAATTTACTTCTCTATTTTTCTTTAATGGAATTCAGGCATGAGGTCATGCTCGATTACTTAAAGCCATTAAAGGAAGGAAAGCTTCGCGCCAACTTTTCCGAGCTTTCGAAAGAAATAGATGAGCATCAAACACATGTCACAGGCATGCTTGAATACTACTATCATTTTTTCAGAGGCATGTATGAATTTGGCCGTAGGCAGTATATTGCTGCCATCTCGTCTTATCAAAAGGCAGAGCACAAGCTTTCTTTTGTGTCAGATGATATTGAACGTGCGGAATTTCATTTTAAAATGTCAGAAATATATTATCACATGAAACAAACACATATTTCGATGCACCATGCCAAACTGGCGCTGGATGTCTATATTCAGCATGAGCTATATGCACTTCGCACGATCCAGTGCGAATTTATTGTGGCCGGTAACTATGATGATATGAGAAGGCATGAAAAGGCATTACCACATCTCGAGAGAGCGCTTGCGAGATCAAGAGACTTTCAGAATGTGCGTTTTATTGCTTCCTCTTTGTTTAATATGGGCAACAGTTATTACCGAATGGGAGATCTTGACCGCGCACTCGAACTAATGAAAGAATCCATCTCGTTATTTGACCAAAATCAATCCGATCACCTTCGTCGATCTATAGACCCTCTTTATACCGCCGCTCAGATATTATACAAACAAGGTAAACACGAAGAAGCCTTACACTACAGAGAAGAATGTATGAAGCGAGCAGAAGCACTTCAGGATGACATCCATATTCAGAAGACGATATTTTTAGAAGCATTGTACTTAAAGCAAGATGCGGAGCATATTAAACGAATTTTTCATTTTTTAGAGTCCGCCTATGCATATCCTGATATAGAGGAACTGGCATTAGACACCGCAAAGTATTATAATGAAATGGAGGATTATGAAAAATCTTCCATGTTCTACGGAGAAGCGGAACATGCTCGAATCTATATTCAGAGAGGGGATTGTTTATATGAATTTTAAAAAATGGACAGTCGTCTGTACAAGCATCACCATCCTGGCGTTATGGCTGGCAGCAGCAAATGCTGACCCGGATAACAGAAACCATACGCTAGAACAACCAAATGCGCAGCATGACATCATCTAAAAGCTCTTGTCAACAATATGAAAGCCCTTATTCAAGGGCTTTTTTTACTGTCTAAAAATGAATCTGCGTGACATGCTCATAAAATAGAGGTGAGAAGGAAATCTTAAAAAAAGAGTGTATATTCATTGACTCTTGAATTTAAATTGTGTACAATTCAATTGTAGAAAATATTATTAGAGAGAAAGAGGGTTATATTCATGTCAGACGTTTTATTTACTGCAACGGTATCAGCTGTCGGAGGAAGAGAAGGAAAGGTTGTTTCAACCGATGGTGTGCTTGAGCATGATGTAGCAATGCCTGGAACACCAAGAGCGAAAAAACTTGAAAAAGCAACAAATCCAGAGCAATTATTCGCAGCAGGCTACTCTGCATGTTTTGATTCAGCCCTTCAAATGGTCGCGAGACAAGAGCGTATCCGTTTTGAAAGTGAAGTAACAGCACATGTGAGCTTAGTGAAAGATAGTTCAGATGACGGTTTCAAACTAGGCGTTAAGCTAGAAGTAAAAGGAACTGGAATCGAGCAATCAGCATTAGATGAGCTTGTTCATAAAGCACATGGCGTATGCCCATATTCAAAAGCAACTCAAGGAAATATCGAAGTAGAACTAGTAGCTGTCGCACAATAATTGACATCATAAAAGGCTGAGGGAATGTTCCCTCAGCCTTTTGGTTGTGTTAATTTTTGCAAAAGCTCATGTAAAGAGGCGCGCAGTGTTTTTAACTCTTCTTCCGATCTGCCTGTCCCAGACAGCATATGAAATGGAATCGCAGTAGCCTTCTCTTTTAGCTGTTCACCATATTCCGTTAAACGAATTTGCACAGAACGTTCATCCTCTTTCGAGCGCTCGCGGATGATGAGTCCGTTTTGCTCCATCCGTTTCAGCATAGGTGTGAGTGTACCGGAGTCTAAATATAAAAGCTCTCCCATCGTTTTCACATTTAATGTCCCATGCTCCCACAATAAAAGCAGTGCCAAATATTGCGGATACGTAATGTCTAACTCTTCTAATAACGGTTTATACTGCTTCGTCATCTCTCTTGAACTTGCATATAACAAGAAACAAAGCTGATTTTCCAGCTTCATATGCTCGAATTCATTTGTCATGTCAGTCACCAACTATTTTTTGTCATACTTATCATTGTATAAGATTTTCTTCCTTTTTAAAATAAATACAGCCCAAAAATGAAAAATTCTTTAATGTGCGATAAATGTTTGAGAAATGGATAGAACGTGAAAGGAATAAATAGATAAAGGAGGAGATGAAGATGAAACCATTATTCACAGCAAAAGTAAAGGCGCAGCATGGAAGAGCTGGACATGTTCGTTCAGAAGATGGTGTACTCGATCATAACATTGTCATGCCTAATGCAAAGAAAGACGGAGAGACTGGTACGAATCCAGAGCAATTATTCGCAGCCGGCTATGCAGCTTGTTTCGGAGGGGCACTTGAACAAGTAGCGAAGAAGCAAGGGATAGACATTGAATCAGAAGTAGAGGGACATGTCAGTCTTTTAAAAGATGAAAGTGATGGCGGCTTTAAGCTTGGTGTCAAGCTGATTGTGTCTGCAAAAGGCCTTGACCATGACAAAGCGAGAGAGCTTGTCGAGGCTGCGCATGAATTCTGTCCATATTCAAAAGCAACAAGAGGGAACATCGAAGTAGAGCTTGAAGTGGCTGAATAAAAAAGGTTTTCTATCACGCTGAAAATCAGAAACACCTGCTGGTAAGCAGGTGTCTTTTTTTAATATTCTTTCTTTTGTTCGTATGTTTCCCAAGCTTCAAACGGTGCAAGGGTTTTTTGAAGTGTCAGCTGGTAAAATGGAATATTTCTTGATTCGTAATCCTTGTTGATTTCTTCATAAATAAACGAGTCATCAAAACCAGAAGTCGCTGCATCCTGATGTCCAGCAGCAAAATACACGGCTTTTGGTCTAGCCCAGTAAATAGCGCCAAGGCACATCGGGCAAGGCTCACAGCTTGTATATAAAATACAATCTTCTAATTGGTATGTATTCAGCGTCTGGCACGCCTTTCGAATGGCTGTGACTTCTGCATGTGCGGTTGGATCATTCGTTGTTGTCACATTGTTGCTTCCCTCGGCAATAATCTGTCCATCCTTGACAATGACTGCTCCAAAAGGGCCGCCAGTACCACTATTGACTCCTTCTACTGCAAGATCAATTGCGCGTTGTAAAAAATCTTCGTGATTCATTGTCTTCCTCCCTTTGTTCGACTGACTTCTCTAGTATAAACGAATCATGCTAGAAAAGGAAACATCCTAGTAGATGGTCAAACAGGACAATCTGCGCATAAAAACCCCCGCCATGTTCGGCAGGGGAGAGGGAATCAATTATGCATGCTGCGCCAGCTTTTTACGAGCGACTTCAGCAGCCGTCACCATGTTTTTCAAAGCAGCAATGGTTTCAGGCTCTTGTCTCGTTTTTAGACCACAGTCAGGATTCACCCAGAAGCGATCTGTCGGACATACGTTCAGCGCATCATCAATGATTTGACTCATTTCTTCGACAGATGGAACGCGCGGGCTATGGATGTCATATACACCAAGTCCAAGTCCTTTCAAATACGGGTGGTTCTCTAGGTAATCGAGGAATCCACCATGACTGCGTGAATGTTCAATAGTGATCACGTCTGCATCAAGGTCTTCGATCGTATCGACAATATCCTCGAAGTTACTGTAGCACATATGTGTATGAATTTGCGTTTCATTTTGAACAGATGATGTTGATAGACGGAACGACTCTGCTGCCCAGTTTAAATATTCTGCCCAATCACTTTCTTTGAGTGGAAGACCTTCTCTTAGCGCAGGTTCATCCACTTGAATAACTTGAATCCCTGCTTCTTCTAACGCTTCTACCTCTTTACGTAATGCGAAAGCGATTTGGAAGGCAATGTCTTTTCGGGAGATATCTGTTCTTGGGAAAGACCAGTTTAAAATGGTGACAGGTCCTGTCAGCATTCCTTTGACCTTTTTCTCCGTTAAGCTTTGTGCGTAAACCGTCTCTTTCACGGTCATTGGCGCTGTAAACTCGACATCTCCATAAATGATTGGCGGCTTCACGCAGCGTGATCCGTAGGATTGGACCCAAGCAAATTTCGTAAAGGCAAATCCGGCTAGCTTTTCACCAAAGTATTCAACCATATCTGTCCGCTCAAATTCTCCGTGTACGAGAACGTCCAGGCCAATTTCCTCCTGAATATCAATCCATCTTTTTGTTTCTTTCTTAATAAATTCATCATACTCGGCATCTGTCCACTCATTTTTACGCCATTTTTGACGAGCGCTGCGCACTTCAGCAGACTGCGGGAAGCTGCCAATAGTTGTTGTTGGCAAAAGCGGCAGTTCAAGAGAGTCGTTTTGGATACGAAGGCGCTCTTCAAAGGCAGCTGATCGTTTAAAGTCTTTCGATGAAAGATTGTTGCGTTCTGCTGTGAAATCCGCATTGGTTCCTTTTGCAAATTCTTTTAAAGTAAGAAGTGCTTGCGTGGCTTCATTGATGTCGGCATCAATCGCTGCGGCTCCTTTTGTTAAGCCTTCTTTTAATGTTGTTAATTCAGCCAGCTTTTCAGTGGCATAAGATAGTCCGTTTAATAGTTTTTCTTCAAGCTGCTCGCTTGGGTGTTTTGCAACTGGTACATGCAGCAAACTGCTTGATGGCTGCAGCCATACTTCCTTCGGCTGAGCGTCAGCAATGACCTCAGAAATGAATGACAATCTTTCTCCAAGATCTGATCTCCAAATATTTCTTCCATCAATGACGCCTGCTGCTAAAATTTTATCTTTTGGGAAGCCGTGCTTTTTCACTTGATCAAGATTTCGCCCTTGATCATGGACAAAATCAAGACCGATGGCTTCAACAGGATATGTGACAAGCTCTTCATAGGCATCTACTGAATCAAAGTATGTTTGAAGAAGAATGTTTAAGGCAGGTACGGCTTCTTTGATTGTTTGATAGATTTCTTTTACGGCTTTCACGTCTTCATTTGAAGCGGTGACAAGTGCTGGCTCATCAATTTGAACCCATTTGACACCGGCTTCTTCAAGTTCTTTTAAAACCTGAGTATAAAGCGGGACGAGACGCTGCTGAATCTCTTTTACTTCATTTGGTTCATAGCCTTTAGAAAGTGAGACAAATGTATAAAGACCAAGTACAACAGGTTTTGTTTCAACACCAAACGCCTTTTTCACCTTTTCGTAAGCTTCAAGCGGTTTGTTATGTGTGAGTTTGAATTCGGTGCTTTTTTCGTATTCTGGAACGATGTAGTGATAGTTTGTATTAAACCATTTTGTCATTTCACTTGAGACAGCATCTTTTGTTCCTCTTGCCATCGCAAAGTATGTATCTAGCGGGTCTTTTAAGCTGCGGAAGCGCTCTGGAATCCAATTGAACATAACAGCAGTATCGAGCACGTGATCGTAGAAGGTGAAGTCTCCAGAAGGAACAACATCAATTTGTTGGTCAATTTGCGTTTTAATGGCCGTTAAAAATTGTTCATCCAGTGTGCTTAAGAGGGTTTCGCGGTCTGTTTGACCTTTCCAATAAGACTCAAGTGCTTTTTTCCATTCTCTGTTTAAACCAATTCGCGGAAAACCTAGATTACTTGTTTTAACAATTGTCAATTCCAATTCCTCCTCTAAATATAAAAAGACATTTACACTCATGGCGAAGATTGATGAGGGCAAATGTCTGGTTTAAAAAGACAAAATGTGTGTGCGAAATAAGGCGTGAGCATAACTGACGCTTTTTCCGACATCTCCTATCAACCGTAGGGGGTTTGATGTGATAGAGCGGCTGGTATCCTGGCTGGTGAATCTGCAAGCTTTTCATCCTTCCCATCCTTATGACAGTGGATTCATGAGAAAAGCTCTCCTCACTCACAGTGGCGGGACCGCGCCGGATTTTCACCGGTCTTCCCAATTAAAATTCGACGTATGATCGAATTACCGACTCTCAAACTATGAATTTATTGTGTTCGATTATATAACGTCCACTTCATTTCGTCAAAGTAAATTTTGAATAATTTTAATTAAAAAAATCCTGAGAAAATTCAATCTATTCTCAGGACCTCTATTCAAGCTATAGAGATAAAAGATCTGCTTCCAATGTTTTTTCTAAAAGGACATCAGGTGCAGTTAAATATAAAAATCCATTCCCTACGAGGGCTTTCGACTGCTTCAATGGAAGGGTTCTTCTGACAAGCTGAGCATAGACCTCAGGCTCTGTCAGCTTGCGCTGGAACGCTTCTTCCTCGGCATTTTTAATAATGGCTAGTGCACCGCTTACGTGAGGGGCTGCCATTGAGGTGCCTGTGAGTCTGCCGTATTTATGGTTAGGGAGAGTGGATAAAATATCTTCTCCTGGAGCGACGAGGTCGATTTCTTTATTGGCATTAGAAAATTCAGAGGATTCTCTTGCAAGGGAAACAGAGCCGACGGCAATGACTTCATTGTATGCTGCTGGGTAGGAGAACTCTTCCGTACGCTCGTCCCCGTCCCCTTCATTTCCTGCTGCGCACACAACAAGTACACCGCTTTTCACAGCGTTTTGAATGGCTTCCTGTAAGGCGGGCTCATTGCTTGGACCACCGAGAGACATGGAGATAATATCCACCTTCTGCTCAGCGGCATAGTTGATGCCATTAATGATCCATTCGTATTTCCCGCTGCCATTTTCACCGCCAAGAACTTTCACGATCAGCAGCTTGGCTTCAGGGGCAACCCCTAGAATTCCGCCATTTTGATCTGTTGCTGCAATCGTCCCTGCTACATGGGTGCCATGTCCGTTGTAGTCTTTCACATTTTCAGCATCTCCGTTGTCATCATCGGTAAAGTTCTTGCCTCCGATAATCTGATCTTTTAAGTCGGGATGCTCCGTGTCGCAACCTGTATCGAGGACAGCAATGGTTATGCCTTTTCCTTTGAAGCCACTTGACCAAAGTTCGGGTGCTTTAATCTCCTGAATACTTTCCGGCGTCTCTTTCGCTTCCATCACATTGGCTTTTACTTCATACGGAATTAAGCGAATTTCACCTTTCATAAGAAAGCCCTCCTTATTTTGTTTTCAAAGTAGATTCAGGCTGCGTAATGTTATTGTATAAAAGAAACTTTTGATCGGAAAGGGTCAATTGTAATAATTTTTCAAATAATCAATCTATTATCAAAAGTGCAGTTCCCCTCACTTCTTGACGAAAGAACTCAGCTTTTGAGGAAAACTCTTGATATCATATGAAAAAGAAAGAAATGCTGCATAGTGAGCTTGCACCTGTCCAGATGAAAATGGGTGAAAAGGACTAAAAGAGGCAAACTAAAAAACAAGGAAATCAAGCATTAGATGCGATATAAAAAGTTTTTGTTCAAAAATAAATGTTTCTTTCATAAAAAATAGACGTGAAGATTGTGACTGTTCCAAATGCGAAAGGCAACATATAATAGTGGAAAGACAAGCTTGCCTTTCAGATAGGAGAGATAGAGATGAACAAAGGGAAGATACTCGTAGTCGAAGATGAAAAGAAAATTGCAAGGGTGCTGTCACTAGAGCTTGAATATGAAGGATATGAGGTGACAGTCAAAGAGACTGGAATGGATGGACTTCAGGCTCTTGAAGAAGAAAGCTTCGATTTGGTGCTGCTTGACGTCATGCTTCCAGAATTAAGCGGTCTTGAAGTGCTGAGAAGGGTTCGAAAGACAAATACAGCGACACCTATTATATTGATTACAGCAAGAGGAAGTGTACCTGATAAGGTAAGCGGGCTCGATCTTGGGGCGAATGATTATATTACAAAGCCCTTTGACATAGAAGAATTATTAGCGCGAATTCGTGCGCAGCTAAGGTTGAATATTCATGCGCACGAAGAGAAGGAAACAGAGCTAAGCATAGCAGATTTGACTGTCAACGAGAAAACAAGAGACATACAAAGGGCAGGCCAAATGCTTGAACTGACACCGAGAGAATATGACCTGCTTGTCCACTTGCTGAAGCATCAGCAGCAAGTGCTCACAAGAGATCAGCTTTTAACAGCCGTTTGGGGCTTTGATTACTTCGGTGACACAAACGTAGTGGATGTCTATATTCGTTATTTAAGGAAAAAAGTCGATTACCCATTCGAAAAACAGCTGATTCACACAGTGAGAGGTGTGGGTTATGTGATGAAAGGATAAAGAATGAGATTAAAAAATAAAATCCAGCTTTATACATCGTTGTCCTTGTTTTTAATGGTGCTTCTGTTTCATACAGCCATTTATTTTATTTTTTCGATAACCTTGACGCAAAAAGATATGTCCCGGCTGTCTGAGGTCGCTGAAAATATCGCCATTGCTTTAAAAAAATCAGAAGAAGAAGGTCTTCCATCTTCGGAGCTGCTGAAAGCGTACTTGCCCCAAAATGGCATGATCCGTGTCGTGACAGAAACGGGTGAATCAAAGCTGACTGTCACAAAGGAGTCAATGTTTAGTTCACTGCCTTTTACATATGAATCTGGGCAGACAGCAGAAATCAAAGAATACAACAAGCATATGACTGCGTTCGCTGCAATTCCGGTCATTTGGACAAATGGAGAGATTGTGTCGCTTCAAGTATATGAAGAAATCGAAAATACGGAAGAAAATTTGGCGTTATTAAGAATGATTTTAATCGCTGCTGGCGTTTTAATTATAGTGCTTTCCTATTTTGCTGGCCACATTTTAACAAAACAAATCGTACGCCCTATTAGTAGAATGACGAGCACCATGAAGGCAAGTATGAAGGAGAAGGCGTTTAAGCGAATCAAACTAGCAGGCGATTCAAAGGATGAATTGTATCAAATGGGCCAAACCTTTAATGAAATGTCAGAAATCCTCGAGAAGCATTATGAAAAAGAGCAGCAATTTCTGCATGATGCCTCACACGAGTTAAAGACGCCGATTACGGTCATTATGAGCTACAGCAATTTACTGAAGCGCTGGGGGCAAACACGTCCAGAGGTTGTAGAAGAATCCTCCCAAGCGATTCATGATGAAGCGAAAAAAATGAAAAGACTGACAGATCAATTGCTGACACTGGCGAAAAATGGTCAGCCTCTATATGTGAATAAGAAGCCAGTCGATCTTGGTCATTTGTGCAAGCAGATATGCCATACACTTGAAGTAGCCACCAATCGAACCATTCAAACTCATGTGCAAACAGATCAGCCGCTTATTGCGGAAGGAGACGAAGAGAAAATCAAGCAGCTTTTGACCATCTTGATTGATAATGCGGTCAAATATAGTACAGAGCCAGTTGATGTGACATGCGGATGGGCGGGAGAGAAGTCGTTTATTTCAGTCGTTGACCATGGTATTGGCATAAAAGAAGAGGATTTGCCGAAAATCTTTGACCGCTTTTTCCGTGTGGATGAAGCAAGAAACAGTGAGACAGGCGGAACGGGTCTTGGTCTTTCAATTGCGAAGCAAATTGCAGAAGAGCATGGAGCTGAGCTGAAGGTAGACAGCCGAATCGGCGAAGGGACAACCATGACCATTCTTTTTCAGAAATAAAATAGGTCTTTTCTCATCAATTTCTCATTTCCTCCTTATAAAATAGGAAATAGGAAGGAGGCGCTGCATGTCTAGAAAAACGAAAATGGTGCTTGCGCTCGCAGGATGTCTCGTGGTTCTTGCTGCCTTTGCAATGCTCATGATTCAAACCATTGATCAAAAAATATTAAGTGAAGCAGAAATCAAAAAAATCATCGCAAAAGACTACAATGGAAACATTACAAATATTGATTTAATCAATCATAAACAGGACTATACATTGACGCTGGAAAATGCAAATGGCATCTATCAAATCATTGCATCTTCTGCAAGCGGTCAAATGAAAGAAATCAGACAGATCAAAAGCTATCAAAAGCCAAATGAAAAAAATGCTGAGCTCCAGGCAGAGGAAGCGGCTGTTAAAAAAGTAAGCGGGACTGTCATTCAAAAGAAAGAAAAGTCCGATCGTTTTATTTTTACGATCCAATCAAAAAAAGAATTATATCAAGTCGATGTCGACAAGCAAACGTTTAAGGTGCTTGAAGCAGAAAAGAAAAGCCCAACCTCTAAAGAAAAGAAAATGACAAAAATCACGGTCGAAGAAGCCATCCGAATTGCGGTAAAAGAAGTCGGAGGGACAGTGGATGATGCAGATCTTGAAACATTTAGCGGTATGCTCGTCTTTGAGGTGGAGCTGGATTTGCCTGACGGGCGAGAGGCAGAGGTGCTTGTGAACGCATATACAGGAGACATTGAAGGTATTACGTACGAAAACTAATCCTTTTCTCATGATTTTCTCATGTTTCTTTCCTTCCTTTATCATCTTCTTTCTTTAAGATAAAGGAGAAATCAAACAGAGGAGGACATGAACATGATGAAAAAAGTACTAGTAGCTACAGCATTAACAGGAACTCTTGTCGCAGGTGGTTTCACACTTCAAGCGCAAAATACAAATCAAACAGCACACGCCGAGCAGGTGGTGCAAAAGAAATCATCGTTTGTCTCAAAGAAACAAGCTGAAAAAGCAGCCCTAAAAGTGGTGAAAGGGTATGTGGACGATGTCGATCTTGAGCGTAAAAAAGGAAAATGGGTGTATGAGGTCGAGATTAAAAAAGGCGGCTTTGAATATAAAGTATATGTCGATGCCAAAACAGGAAAAGCGCTGAATGATCCAGTCAAAGAAAAGAAACAGAATGTGAAAATCACTAAAAAGCAGGCTGAAAAAATTGCCCTTGCAAAAGTAAAAGGAACAGTCACAGATTCTGATTTAGATAAAGAAAATGGTGTGTACTTGTATGAAGTCGAAATCACCACACCAAACGGCGAGGAAGTTGATTTTGAGATTTCTGCTAAAACAGGCAAAATCCTGAAGCAAGAATGGGATGATTAAGCCGCCAGCAATCATAAGATAAATTTGTATGCGGTCTGAACCATTTATCCATCATGGATAGCTGGTTCAGACCGCTATTTTTGCTTAAATGATTGTATACAAGTACAAATGAATATCATCTTTTAAACTGAATAGGGTACTTCCATGTATCTGTACACCAAGCATGTTAATGCTTTTTATGTTGATTGCTTATCATTTCAGTTGTTCTTAAAAATGTCTCAATATCTTGAATATTATGACAATGGAGAGGTGATATTCTAATAGCCCCTTTAATTCCAAAGGAATCCAGCATCCTTTTAGAATAAATGCTTGTATTCAATCTTTCATATACGATCACACCGTGCTGTTCATATTCTCTTACTGCATCTTCATGGTTTGTTCCTTCTAACGATATGGCCACGATGAAATCTCTTTTTGATAAATCACGGTAATCAAGATGCACGGTCACTCCTTCGATCTCTCTTAGCCCTTTTACGTTGGGTGTCCCGTCTAGCATTATTTTTAATAAAGCCCTTTCTTGTTTTCCGATAGCTTCCATACCTGCTGCGAATAACTGTCGTCTGGCATTCACTGTTGTAAAATGACTTCCAAGCCAGCACACATAATCAACAATTGCGCTAATAGCCGCATAATGCGCAGGTGCTGGAGTTCCTAGACCCCATTCAGTTTCTTTCTTTCCTTTTAACTTATGATGAGGGAGAAGAGCAGCTCTTTCCGATAAATAAGCAACCCCGCAGCCTCTAACACCAAAAAATTTATATGGGGCAAAATTTATCACATCAACAGGGGTTTTTTCAATATCAATTAAACCATGAGGTGCATGTTGAACGGCATCAACCATGATAAATAAGTTTGGCTTCTTTTTTCTTGCCTCTTGTACAATTTGTTCAATGTCTAAAATAGCACCAGAGATATTCGAAGCATATATGACGCTTAGAAGAACAGTATCTTGATCGATTAATGCCAAGATGTCTTCTACGTTCACTCCACCTGTTAAAGGATTAGACTTGGCCACTCTCAGCTCCTTGTTTAATTTATTTGCATAAAAACTAGCTGCGTCATAAGCTGCTGGATGTTCTAAGGATGTTGTGACAATATTTGTTCCTTTAATATGTTCTGCAATGATACCCGTAGTCTCAAAGATAGCTTGTGACGCTGTCAGATATGTAGCGAAGCTTCCTTGTTTCACGTTAAAAATGGTTTGAAGATCAACAATCCCCTTTTTCTGGATATCAATCAAGTGTTTTGCTGTTTTATGATTTCTTTCAGAACAATCTGGGATGCCATCAATGATTGAAAATATATGATTTGCCTGTTTTAAACGAAGAGAACCACCTGCATTATCAAAAAAAAGTCGTTCCTTTTTTAGGATAGGGTCCTCATCAATATATAAAAATTGTTCTCTTACTTTTTTTAATAAATCATTTGAAATGTGCATGTTCAGTTTAGTTTGGTTCATCATCTTATCCCCCAATATTCAATTCTTATACTTAGTATTATACATTGTGTTATCAATCAATGGTTGTACCCTAATCAGAGAGATCCTTTTTTTCTGTAAACAATATTTCATTTTTAGCTAAAGCGACAGTTGTCAGCGCATTGTCAATGTGACATTCGCCGCACCTTTATGAGTTCAGCTGTTTTATACTAATCACTCCTTACACTTTCATGTGTAAGGTTTTTTCATTGGGACAAACTACGGGAAAGGAGGCGAGAGAATATGAAGAAAAAAGAAGAAGAGCAGACAATGGACCATGCGGAATATGTTCCGCACCCTGACGGAGAAGGATATGCTTTGTTTTTGCATGATTCCTTTCATCTCCTCTCCCAAGAGGATATGAATCAGCCAGAA
The DNA here is from genome assembly GCF_038002985.1 of Bacillus sp. FSL R5-0431. Lineage (NCBI taxonomy): Bacteria > Bacillati > Bacillota > Bacilli > Caryophanales > Bacillaceae > Bacillus > Bacillus sp. FSL R5-0431. Next base: position 1,240,567 of record NZ_JBBOOG010000001.1, read on the forward strand.
GAGGAATAAAAGACATAAAAGGGCGATGGTCAACTTTGTCTATCGTTCTTTTTTTCAAAAGTAAGCGAATACATGAGGAAACTTGGCATCTTGCTTATTGACATCACTGCGCTTTTTCTGTAATCTCAGTGTGTCAACAATATGAGACTTCGTTAGGTGAGGCTCCTGTATGGAGATACGCTGCTGCCCAAAAATGTCCAAAGACGCCAATGGGTCAACAGAAATCATCGACATAAGGTGATTTTTAATGCAGCTGGATTTTTCCTATGCCATACAGTGCTAAAGCTCTACGATTGAAGGAGCAAGTGTTTATTTTGTTATGCTTACAAAGCGCCTTCATTCGGTTGAAGGTGCTTTTTTATGGGAAAAGGAGGTGTGGGGATGGATCATCCCGATTCGAGACACATAGAGAATATGTCAAAAGATCAGATTGAGACATCAGATAGAGGAGATCCTGACCCCCGCACATTCTAAGGGATTCGGGTATCTCCTGACTTTGGGGAGGTAACAGCGATGATACAAAATATTACGTATGATGAACTCATTTTACGCATCATTATTTTACTAAGAGATGGAAAACGCAAAGAATTTAAAAACATCATGGAAGAACTTCAGCCATATGATATGGCCTACTTATTTAAAGAGCTTCCAGAAAAACACCGCGGCCGCTTCCTCAGCTTTTTACCAGTCGATGACGTGACAGAAATGATGGGTGAGCTGGAGCGGGAATACCAAGAAATCGTTCTTGAAAAAGTAGGGAAAGACAAAGCTACGTTCGTCACAAACAAAATGGATAACGATGATCTAGCCAACTTATTTGATGAGATGGAGGATGAGCTAAAGGATCAGCTTTTATCTAACATGGAAGCAGAGGAATCAAAGGCCGTCCAGCTTCTTATGAATTACCCTGCTGAGACAGCGGGACGGATCATGACCAACCGGTACGTTTGGATTCCTCAGCATTATACGGTGCAGGATGCCGTTGTGAAGCTGAAAAGCTTTGCTGAAATTGCAGAATCAATCAACTATTTATATGTGATTAATGATCAAAAACAGCTTGTAGGCGTTCTCTCATACCGTGACCTTATTTTAGGTGAACCGGATGAAAAGGTGCAGGATCTCATGTTTACAAGAGTCATTGCTGTTGGAGCCTTTCAAGATCAGGAGGAAATCGCAAAGCTGATTGAACGGTATGATTTTCTTGCCATTCCTGTTGTGGAAGAGAACAATGTCCTAGTCGGAATCGTTACAGTCGATGATATCATTGATGTTGTCATTCAAGAGGCAGGCGAAGACTATGAGAAGTTTGCTGCCTCTGGTAAAGATATTACGTTCGACACGCCGGCATTTGTGGCGGCATACCGCCGTCTTCCATGGCTCATTTTGCTCTTGTTCATTGGGCTGATTTCAGGCAGTATTTTAAATTATTTTGAAGATACCCTCCAGCAAGTTGTTGCTTTAGCGTTCTTCATGCCGATGATTGCCGGAATGACAGGGAATACAGGAACACAGTCTCTTGCCGTCGTCATTAGAGGGCTTTCAAAAGAAGAATTAACGAAAAAAACCATTATGCGTCTTATTTTTAGAGAGCTGAGAACAAGTATTTACATTGGGATCGTCTGTTCCATTATTATTACAGTCGTCGCAATGGTGTGGCAGGGCAATATGATTTTAGGTTTTGTTGTCGGCTCCTCACTGCTTGCAACACTGATTATTGGGACAATGGCAGGTACGGTCGTGCCGATTATTTTACACAGATTAAACGTGGACCCAGCCATTGCATCTGGCCCGCTGATCACAACATTGAATGATATTCTATCTTTACTGATCTATTTTGGAATTGCAACAGCATTCCTTCATACACTGATGTAGCAAGAAGACTGTAAAACGTTACGTTTTACAGTCTTTTTTGAATAAAGATTGCATATAGCGCTTCCATCCTTTACATTTTAAGGAGAAGGTGGGAGAGAAAAATGAAGAAGTTTTTATTCATTTTAATGTGCATTGTTTTGCTAGGTGCATGTTCAAGGGAAGACGAGGGGAAAGACAGAAGACTTGTGGCAGCAGAGCATATGATTGAAGCGATTACCGAAGGAAATAAACGAAAAATAGAAAACATCTATGTTGAAGGCGCTGTCCCAAGCCCAAATGACATTCTAAAGCTGAAAAAGGAATGGGGCATAGAGACGCTTTCTTATGAAGATTTTCAATTAGAAGAAGCCAGCATTCACGTCTTTCATGCGAATTACGAAGATGAAAAAACAGGGGAGAAAAAGGCACTTGCCCTGCGGGTAATAGAAGATCCTGAAAAAGGCGGTGTACGGATTGACTTTGTAGGGGTCGTTGAAGGAACTGATGCTTCCTCTCAATGAAAAATTTTATTAAAAGACAAGGTATAAGCTAAAATGATTTTATTTAAAAGGATAGAAGAGCTGAAAGAACTTCGCTCTATCTATCCTCTTTTTTTCAACCTCGTCATCATGGTGATGCAATCGCTGTCTCTTTTTACTACGTTATCATACATTCACTTGTCTTTAATTTTAAAGAGTAAGCGATTCTTTATTTGTTTATCGATTTTTGTACCGGAAGTGTGCGTTAATCTGGCCTTCCAGCATTTTTTTCTTATATTGTCCGCTTTTTAATGCCTGTTCTTTTTTCTTCATGTCTTTCAAAATCTCGGCTGTTTGCACACCGTCTTCTCGTTTGTTGGCGATGTCCATTAAACGTTCTACATCAGAAAAAGAATATTTACGCGTGCCTCTTGTTGAGCGCTGGGGGTAGATGAGTCTGCGTTCCTCATAATATCGGATTTGCCTGACGGATAGCCCTGTTAATTCACTGACAATCCCGATTGAAATGACTTTTTTATCTTTATAAGATACATCTTCCTGCGTCATATACTCACCCCTGCAAGTCTTTTCTTCATATTATACAGAACGAGAAGGAAAAAAACCTATCATTTGTCAGAAAATATAACACAAAAACGAAAAAATGAAAAAACCATGGAAGGAAAGGTAACAACAAATGTGAAATGAGTGTTGCGCGTGCATATAATGATGATGAGTTGAACTAGGAGGAGGAGCAAATGATGGAGCAAACACAGATCATCTGTATGGCAAAAGAAATCATCGCATTAGATATGAAGAGGGATGAATTACTGGAGCGATTCATGCAGGCGGCAGGTCAGAATGCACATGCTCTTCTAAGAGCCGTACAAAATGATTTGTATAAAAGATCTTCATAAGCACCTGGTCCAGATCACTTGATAGGAGGGGATAATCGGTGCGGCGTATCTTAACAGAAGCTTTAGCAAAGGAAAGACATTATTATACGAAGCAGCTCTGTTCATTAGGAGTTTACAGCCCTGATGCGGCCAAGAACATGACAATTAGTGACTTAAAAAAAGAGTATCACTTCTTTTTCAACAAAACAGAGCGTAATTTGTGAAAATCCCTTGAAATGTGTGTATGTCACATAAAGGGTTCTTTTTTTGCGTGCTTAATATTATAGCAATATTGAATTTTGTAGAAATTTGACGAATACAGTGTAAGGAAACGCAGTTCCTTTACAGATTATGTTAAACTATGTCGCATCTTGATGGTTTGCTAATAAAGCTTTTTTTCGAGATGATTGTGAAAAATAAGAAGGATTTTAAAAGTTTATATCGAAATCTTATACATAACACGAATGGAGTCACTTATGTGGTTGAAAGGGTTTTCAAAAACGTACTTCTATTTTTTACGAAAGGCTCCAACTGCACCGCAAGAAAGCCTTGAAGTTAAAAAAATATTATAAGAGGTAGATATGTGATGAGACTATCGTTTAATGAAGAAGAAGTAGAACGTTCAATGACACTTTACAAGGTATTTGCAAGAGCATTTAAAAGCGTTTCAGAACACAGCATTAGAGACAGCAAAGAGCATGGATTTAATCCAACTGAATTTGCCGTTCTTGAATTGCTGTACACAAGAGGTGCTCAAAAACTTCAGCAAATCGGCTCAAGACTCCTGCTTGTCAGCGGGAATGTGACGTACGTAATTGACAAATTAGAACGAAATGGTTTCATTGAAAGAGAGCAGGACCCAAAGGATAAACGGTCGGTTTATGCCCATTTAACGGATAAAGGGCGCAGTTATCTTGATAAGATTTACCCGATTCATTCTCTCCGGATTGCGCGAGCGTTCTCTGGCCTCTCGCGTGAAGAACAAGAACAATTGATTAGTCTATTGAAAAAAGCAGGCATTCACAGTCAACATTTATTATTTAGATAGAACGAAAAGGTGCCATGATTGGCACCTTTTTTATGTGTCCAGCTGATGCGCCGGATAGGCAATGAATTTTTCGATATCGGTTGCTGGAAGGGGCTTTGCATAATAAAAACCTTGCAGGTCGTCACATCCTTGCGCAGATAAAAGCTGCGCCTGCGCAAAGGTTTCAACACCTTCTGCTATGACTTCGAGAGATAATTGATGTCCCATCGCGATAATGGCACCTGTAATCTGTTCAGACTTCGAATCATTTAAAATATCTTCAATGAAGGATTTGTCGATTTTCAGTCGATGAATGGGCAAATCCTTTAAATAGCTTAAGGAGCTATGACCTGTACCAAAGTCATCAATACTAATGCGAACGCCCAGATGTTTCAGCGACGTCAGCACCTGTTTTGATTGCTTGATATTGTCCATTGTCATACTTTCTGTCACTTCAAGCTCGAGCAGTGACGATGTCAGGTTGTATTTTTTCAGTGTCAGCTTAATCAAATCAATTAAGTCTTCAGAATTGAATTGTTTCGCAGATAAATTGACAGCCACAGGAATTTTCAGTCCATTGTCATACCACGTTTTAGCCTGCCTGCATGCGGTATCAATGACCCATCTGCCAATATCAATGATCAGCCCTGATTCCTCTGCCAGCTCAATAAAAGCCTCAGGTGACTTTAAGGAACCATCTGGTGCCTTCATTCTTAGAAGAGCTTCTACGCCAGTCATCTTTCTTGTTTTCGCACTGACTTGCGGCTGGTAATGAAGCACAAACTGTTCTCTCTGAATGGCATCCCGCAACTCAAGCTCTCGATTTAACCTGTCTTCACTTGATCTTTCCATTGATTCGGTAAAGAACTCATACCGGCTTTGCTTATGTTTTTTGGATAAATACATCGCCATATCGGCTTTCCTCATCAATTCCATCCCATCTTTTCCATTTTGAGGTGAGATGGCGATCCCAATGCTGATAGATGTAATGAGCTGATGATTCTGGATGGAAAAAGGACGTTCAAATTGCCGAATGATATTTTGAGAAAGCTGCTCAATTTTGTGTGTGTCATGTCCCATGTGAGGGAAGATCATTAAAAATTCATCCCCGCCTAGTCTTGCAATAAAGCCATTGTCCGGTAAACATTGTGTCAGTCTGTTTGCAGCAGCTTTAAGTAGTAAGTCTCCTATGTTATGACCAAGTGCATCATTAATAATTTTAAAACGATTCAAGTCAAGAAACAGAACAGCCGTCGATGTTCCTGTCTCTTCTTGAGCGGAGAGAACATCATTTAAATGGTTGATGGCGTGGCGCCGATTAGGAAGCTCAGTTAACGCATCATAATGTGCCATGACATGAATTTCTTTTTCTGCAATCCGCTGCTGCGTTAAATCTTTTAAGACAAGATAAATACTGTCAAGTGTATTGTTGACATGAACAGGTATGTAAGTGACATGATAATAATAAAAACGATCTGCTGCTTTCAGTTCTGCTTCACGTGTGATGGCTTTTTTTGACCGGGAAATAAATTCTTCCCACATCTCAGTCGGCATCACGTATTGACTGACATCATCACCAATCCAAGAATTGCACATTTTTAAGATTTGTTTACCTGAGTCGTTCGCAGAAAGTACCTTTCGATCGACAGATAACACGATAATGCCATCGATATTATGTTTAATGAGCGATTGAAACCGCTGTTCATTTTCCTTTAACTGATCTGACTGCTTCATGATTCGGTGATCTATATAGGCACCAAAGATCATCAGTGTTTGGACAATCAGTGTCATCAAGCCGATGAAAATCGACAGACTGAATGGCGACATTTCAAGAGAGCCGCCTGCAGCGGACTGTCCATCTGAATGAAAAAACATAGTAGAAGCAGCCATACCAGTATAATGCATGCCAGAAATAGCCCCACCCATCACGAGTGCACCAGCTATTTTTAACAGATGATCCTCCTTTTTTTTCTCGGATCGATGGAGCCGAAAAAAGAGATGCAGTGAAAAGAAAGATGCCAGCGCAGCAATGAAAAACGAAAGAAAAAAGAGGACTGGATCATAGCTGATTGAGACATTGGCCATTGATTCCATTCCAAGATAATGCATGCTGCAAATAGCTGAGCCCATGGTGATTGAACTAATGAGCAGCCGTCTTATGGAGAGCTGCTCTTGAATGCATATCGAGAATGCGATCAAAGAACCGACAAAAGACGCCAAAATCGATAAAATCAGTAAGGGAGTTTCATATGTGATGCCGGTTTGTATGTGAAATGCCATCATGCCAATAAAATGCATCGACCATATGCCCATCCCCATGATCATTGCACCAATGACCAGCCATACCTTTTTCTTTGCACCGCTTGACTGTATCACTCGGCTGACTAACTGAAGAGCTGAGTAGGAGGCCACAGCGGCGACAGCGACTGACAGAAAGACAAGCCATCCGTTGTAGCTTCCTGTTAATTGGGTCATGTGAGAAAACCTCCAGTATCTTAAAACAGACATATACTTAATATATCGGATCGAATGGCTTCTGTGTTCACTTTTCCTTCACTTAAATACCACAATCAACGTTTTTTTCATGTGTCTTTTATAGTAAAATCAAATTTAATGTAAAAAAACGACGAAAAGTGAATCGTTTCTTCGGTTTTATTCGTTTAATATATGGTGTGATTCTAAAAGAGATAGAATCATTCAAACGATTATGTGTGAAAGGGATTGATAAACATCGAAGATTTTATTATTTCTTTAGCTGATGCTTTTAAGAACTTGTCGTACTTTGGCATCTTCCTCGCATTATGCATTGAATTTGTTCCTGCTGAAGTGGTTCTGCCTCTTGCGGGTTACTGGGTCTCAGAAGGGGACATGGCCTTCATCGGTGTTGTGGCTGCCGGCTCCATTGGCGGCGTGGCTGGCCCTTTGACCTTGTACTGGTTAGGACGTTATGGCGGCAGACCCTTTTTAAATAAATATGGGAAGTACTTTTTTGTCAAACCTGAGTCGCTTGATAAATCGGATGCTTTCTTTGAAAAGCATGGTGGTTTCGTCGCCTTTAGCGGCCGGTTTATTCCAGGGGTCAGAACGCTTATTTCCATCCCGTGCGGTATTGCCAAGATGAATGTGTGGGTCTTTTGCTTGTATACGTTTTTGGCGATTACGCCCATTACATTTGTGTATGTGTATCTTGGGTTTGTGCTCGGGGAGAACTGGAAAGAGGTTGGCGCTATGTTAGATCCATATCTTTTACCGATTGGGATCGGGGTTGTGTTGTTGTTCGTTGTTTATATATGGCTGAAACGTAGAAAAAGAAAAACAGAAACACCAACGGCCTAATCACTGAAAGTCACCTGTTGACAATCCAGTGTCTATTGATTATGATATAAGTAATCTAAATATTCTTAAATCCCACCAAAGGGGAGTAGCGTCCGGTTTTTACCGGAAACAAAGTCGTCATTACATGGACTTAAGTTCCATCGGCTTTGTTGGCATGATTCTACATATCACATGTCTAGCAAGACCTTTGCCATTACAGGCAAAGGTCTTTTTTGTATTCATAAGCCTTTGTCTGTTGTGGGACAATAGATAAAAACAAGGAGGAATGATGATGGATGCAGCAATTATTTTAGAGTACGGGTGGGTTCTTCTCGTACTGATTGGATTAGAAGGGATTTTAGCAGCTGATAACGCGCTGGTCATGGCTGTGATGGTTAAACACCTTCCTGAAAAGCAAAGAAAAAAGGCATTGTTTTACGGACTTGCGGGTGCGTTTGTCATGCGATTTGGTTCCCTGTTTCTTATTTCGTTTTTAGTGGATGTGTGGCAAGTTCAAGCCATTGGCGCAATTTATCTTCTTTATATTTCCATTCACCATATTTTAAAATCGCACGTATTTAAGAAAAAGGAATCAGACACAAACATGAAGCAAAGCGGCTTCTGGGCAACAGTCGTAAAAGTCGAGCTTGCCGACATCGCTTTTGCTGTAGATTCCATCTTAGCGGCCGTCGCATTAGCCGTGACATTGCCGAAAACGAGTCTTCCGCAAATCGGCGGACTCGATGGCGGTCAATTTATTGTCATTCTTTTAGGTGGTATCATCGGTCTTATCATCATGCGATTTGCAGCTACTGTCTTTGTGAAACTGCTCAAAACAAGACCGAGCCTAGAAACAGCAGCCTTTGTCATTGTCGGATGGGTTGGTGTGAAGCTCACGCTTTATACATTGTCACATCCAGCCATTGGTATCGTGTCCTCTCATTTTATTCATTCAGCATTATGGAAAGTGATTTTCTGGACAGTGCTTCTCGCAATTGCAGCATTTGGCTGGTTTTTATCAAGCCCATCAAGAAAAGGCGGGCAAGAAAACAAGGAAAAACAAGAGGGACGCCTAGAAGAGTAGGTTTTTTGAAAGAAATATCATTTCATTTTCATAACACGTATATTACAAATAAGGGGGAGATACCCCCTTATTTCTTTGCTTTTAGACGAAACATTGTAAAGTAGATGATGATATACATGTCATAATTGAGTAACAGGAAATGAATTCCTCATTTCTTCCTTTGCGCTTCCCTCATAAATTAGCTATCATAAATGAGTAATATAGGGAGAACTGAGGTGAAACCATTGCTTAGCCTTTTGTTTAAAAAAGGAAAGAAAAAGCAAACATTAGAGCAGTCGGCTATCAGTATTCAACAAGGTGATATCGAGCTGCAAAATGCATTAATAGAGCAATACAAACCATTTGTCGCTAAGACGGTTTCATCCGTTTGTAAACGATATATAGATGAAAAAGATGATGAATTCAGCATAGGCTTAATTGCCTTTAATGAAGCGATAGAAAAATACTCCGCCGAAAAAGGAAATTCACTCCTTGCTTTCGCGGAATTAATTATTAAAAGAAAAGTGATCGACTATATTCGAAAAGAAGCGAGAAATGCGCCAACGGTTCAAATGGACCTGCAAGAAAGTGAAAATGGCGAGTACTCTCAAAGCATGATTGAAGCAGAGCTGTCTACAAATGAATATAGACGTTTAATTGAACAAGAACATAGAAGAGAAGAAATAGAACATTTTAAAGAACGATTAAAAGTATACGGTCTCACGTTTCAAGAGCTGCTTGAACATTCACCAAAGCATGCAGATGCCAGGCAAAATGCTATTAAAGTAGCCCACACCCTCGTTGAACACGATGAGCTCAGAACCATTTTATTTCAAAAAAAACAATTACCAGTCAAACAGCTTGAAAAGCTAGTGGAAGTCAGCCGCAAAACGATTGAGAGAAATAGAAAATACATCATTGCGATGGCGATCATTATGACGGGTGATTATGTGTATTTGAAAGATTACCTTAAAGGGGTGCTTAATTCATGAGAAGAGGCATTATAGTAGAGAAAAACAAAAAATATGTCACGCTGCTGACCCCTGATGGACAATTTCTGCGGACAAAATATGAACAGCAAGACTATGAAATCGGTCAAGAAGTGACATTTCCGAATGAATCACGTCTCGAAAGAAAAAGAGCCGGTTTTTTTGACCTGCTTCGTTTACGTCCGTTAAATGCAGGAATCCTATCAATCGCAGCGATTATTGTCGTGATTTTTACTATGATGCCATCTTTCTCAAGTCAAAAAGCATATGCATATATGACAATTGACATTAACCCAAGCTTTGAACTGAAGCTTGATCACGATTATCAAGTGATCGGTGTCACACCACTGAATAAAGATGCGAAACAAGTACTGGCCAGTATGAAGGATTTGGAAAAAAACGACATGACCAAAGTCGTGCAGGAAATCATAGACGACTGTGACAAAAAAGGTTACGTGAACCACTCTAAGAGCATTTATATTTCAACGGTTTATGAAAACAAGCAGGACCATACATATAAAACCAACGTCAAAAGTAAAATTAACACCATCTCTGGTGAATATCAAAAGCGCGATTACAAGCTAGAAACTGTAGAAAGTGACCTGGAAACAAGAGAAAAAGCTCAAAAGGCAGGCATTTCAACAGGCACATATATCAGAAATCAAGAAATGCAAGACAAAGAACAAGAAGACATTCAAAAGGATGAAGACGCAGCAGAGAGTGATGCTGTCAAAGAGGAAGACCCTAAAAAAGATGATGAAGATCAAGCAGACAAAGACAAACAAGAAGACGTCAAGACAGACGATAGCGAAGAGATGAAGCCAGATCAAGAGGCTCCTGAAGCTGAAGACAAAGAGCAGAAGGATCAAGAGAGGGAAGAGCAAGGATCTATTCAAAAGCCTCACCAAACAAAACCTGATGATGAAAGCAAAGACAATCAAATAAAGGAAGAAAAGGATCGTTCTATCGATAAAGAACAAAAAAAAAATCACTCAACGGAACCTGATGACAAAAGAAATCCAAACGGCACATCACGTGGTGGCGCTGAAAAGCACACAAAAAAAAACGACAGGGATCAGAAACGGCCGTCCGCTGAACGAAAAAGAGAACATATGAAGCAAGGAAAAGGTGTACCGTCCCCTTATCGTGAGAACCGGGATGAGCACACATATGAACAATAAAAAAACGCCAGAATAGCTCCGGCGTATTTCACCATGTTTTTATTTAGATTGATTGCCCATTTGTGATTGAGCCTGTTGAACGAGTCTTTTTGTAATTTCACCGCCAACAGAACCGTTTGCACGTGCGACTGTATCTGAACCGAGAGTCACGCCAAATTCTTGAGCGATCTCGTATTTAAATTGATCTAATGCTTGTTCTACTCCAGGAACAAGAAGTTGATTTCGGTTTGCCATGTCCATATTCCTCCTTTCACCTCATGTTTGTTGCGCCTTCTTATTTTGAAGAAAACAGCGTACAATTATGCTGGCAATTGCTGCACAAAAAACCGAGGTGATGATTCACCTCGGTTCTTCTGTATCCTGATGCTGCAGTGTATGAAACATCATTTCTTGTGCCGTACTTTGCAAGTGTGAAATAAAGACAGAAAAAACGGTTGAACTGATAATGCCTTTGATCAAATGCCATTGGTGCTGTGTCAATTCAGAAAATTCTTCACGGAGCTTATCTGTCTGTTCCTCTGTGATTTCCCGTAAGTTTGTTTCTTTTAACGGAAAAAGAGTATGATGATAAATAAAATCAAGGACATGCGCATATGCTTCATAAAAGCGCAGTGGACTAATAATATCATCAGTTCGATCCGTAATTGTGTTAAATAAGGCAGATAAGATGGTACGGATGGCATCAAAGTCAAAAACTGATTTTAAATCTCTAACAATTAATAAAATAACGACCTGATCAATTGAGTACTTCTTTCCAAGCTCAGGGTGGCCAATCATATCTTTAATATCACGTTTGATCCAGTTTTGAATCGCTGTCGATTTAAGAGAAGTCAGTTCGCATAGGTTTCCTAATTCTACAATTTCATTTGTGGAGAGTCCATGCTCTGATTTGTGTTTCCGCCGTTCAAGCCTCTCAAAAAAAGAAGGGATTTTTAGCTCGTCATGTTCGTGATGTTTGTCTTTTTTTACAGATAAATTTAATAGCTGAAGCGGAGTCAGATCTCCCTCTCCTTTTAGAGAATAGAGAAGACTTGTCATGTCAATTCTCGTTAATTTAAAAGCACCCATTATTCCACCTCGTTTGTACGTCAAAAACGTCATAATTGATCTAATTCAACATCATAATCTCTTTTTGATGAAAATGCAAAATAAACTAAAATCCAGAAAGCGGCGTCACAATTTGTTCACTTTTCAGCTGTAGCAAATGTCGTAAATATTGAAGTGACGGGGCTTAAGCCGTTATGATAAACATAGGAAATGATTCCTTTTTCCTTGCAATTTGAGACGTTTATTTTTATAATTTTATTAATAAGTTCAAATGAACTTAATATGACAGCGGAGGTTATGTATGGGTAAAAGAATATTTCTGTTTATATTAACGAACATTCTTGTTATCACTACGATTGGTATTGTACTATCGGTTATTAGTGCAGCAACTGGTGTTGGTTCTTATATAGGAGCAGATGGTGGAATTAATTTTGTGGCATTGCTAGTATTCAGTGCAGTTGTTGGTTTTGTTGGCTCGTTCATGTCACTTGCAATGTCTCGCTGGATGGCAAAAATGATGATGGGTGTGCGTGTGTTAAACCCTGAAAAGGATTCATTAACATATGATGAGCAGCAGCTTGTTGACCGCGTGCACAGATTATCAAGAGCAGCAGGCCTTTCTAAAATGCCTGAGGTTGGTATTTATCAATCATCTGAAGTAAATGCTTTTGCGACAGGTCCTTCTAAGAGAAGATCACTTGTTGCGGTTTCCACTGGATTGCTTCATGAAATGGATGATGCAGCAGTTGAAGGTGTAATCGCTCACGAAGTTGCTCACGTTGCGAACGGTGATATGGTGACAATGACGCTGCTTCAAGGGATCGTCAACACGTTCGTTGTCTTCCTTTCAAGAATTGCGGCATGGATCGCAAGCCGCTTTGTTCCGCGTGAAGAGCTTGTGCCGATTGTTCATTTTATCGCAGTGATTGTTTTCCAAATCATTTTCTCTATCTTAGGAAGCCTTGTCGTGTTTGCATATTCTAGACACCGTGAATTCCATGCAGACCGCGGCGGAGCTGACCTTGCCGGTAAAGATAAAATGATTCATGCGCTTCGCTCACTTGAGGCGTATACGTCAAGAATCAAAGATGATGATCAAACAGCAGTTGCTACGCTTAAAATCAGTGGTAAACGAAAAGCTTCTCTTTTCTCAACACACCCTGATTTAAACGAAAGAATCAGAAGACTAGAAGCAAAATAAGAGAGACGAAAAGACATTCTGTTACAGGATGTCTTTTCTTTTTTGATGAAAAAGTAAATAAAGCATAAAATACCTTTAAAATCATGTCTCTTTTCATTAAAATGATAAGTATTGAAAATTGAAAGTTAAAAGAAGGAATGACAATGAACCCAATTAAAAAGCTAATTGACCGGCTATCGGCTTTCCAGCTGATTGCCCTTTATTATTTTCTTGCTGTGACCGTCTCATTTATTCTTCTAAGTTTGCCAGTCGCTCATCAAGATGGGGTGGTGAAGTGGACATTTATCGATGCATTATTTACGGCAGTGAGTGCGGTAAGTGTCACAGGACTCACCGTTGTTGATACCTCCCAAACATTTAGTGTGGCAGGTATGTGGATCCTTGCGTTTGTCCTGCAAATCGGAGGTATCGGCATTATGACGCTCGGTACCTTTGTGTGGATTGTCATGCGAAAAAGGATCGGGATTAAAGAAAGAAAGCTCATCATGGCAGATCAAAACCAGAGCAATTTATCAGGAATTGTGAAATTAATGAAGCAGGTCTTATATTTAATTTTGCTCATTGAGTTTGTAGGCGGTCTGATTTTAAGCATGTATTTTCTCAAATATTACGATGTGCAGGCAGCATTCTTACATGGCTTCTTCTCAAGTATTAGTGCGACCACCAATGGGGGCTTTGATATTACAGGGAACTCGCTCATCCCTTACAAAGATGATTATTTTGTCCAATTTATTACGATGCTGCTGATCATCTTTGGAGCCATTGGCTTTCCTGTCCTCGTAGAAGTAAAGGATTACTTATTTAATCAGGACCGAAAGCACGCATCGTTCTCATTGTTTACAAAAATCACAACAATTACGTTTGGCAGCTTAGTCATTGTTGGCGCTATTGGGATTTATGCCCTTGAAGCCCGGTTTACGTTTTTAGGGAAGAGCTGGCACGAAGTTTTGTTTTATTCATTGTTCCAATCGACCGCCACAAGAAGTGGTGGACTTTCCACATTAGATATTACTCAATTGACAGAACCGACGCTGTTATTTTTATGTCTGCTCATGTTTATCGGGGCATCTCCAAGCTCGGTTGGGGGCGGAATTCGGACAACCACCTTTGCCCTTAATTTACTCGCACTGTTTCATTTTGCTCGGGGAAATAAGTCCATTAAAATCTTCAAAAGAGAGCTGCATCAAGCGGATATAAACAAATCTCTAATGGTGACGATGATGGCCTTTATATTGGTGTTTGGCGCTACATTCTTATTAACCTTATCCGAGCAAAATACGCTTCTTCAAAATTTATTTGAAGTCTGTTCTGCATTCGGAACAACAGGGCTATCACTAGGGATTACCTCTGAGCTCTCTGTTTTCGGTAAGTGTATCATTATGATGGTCATGTTTATTGGACGGATCGGCATTCCAAGCTTCTTGTACTTAATTGGCCGAAGAGAAAGCGAAGCGAATTATCATTATCCGAAAGAGCGTGTCATCATCGGCTAAACAGCATTCCGAGCGAATGCTGTTTTTTTATTTCCATTATCTAACTGGCTAAATCACGCGAGATGTTCGCAATCTATAGGTAAGAGGTGAACGAGACGTGCTGGATGTAATATGGAAAGCAATTGTCATGCTGCTAGTTGGTACCTTGCTGCTGAGAATAGCAGGGCCTAAATCCATTAGTCAATTAACTGTTCAACAAACAGTGATCATGATTTCAATCGGATCGATTATTATCCAACCCTTTATTGAGCACAATTTACTTGAAACGATTTATGCCGCTGCTACATTTATCATTGCACTCGTCATCATGGAAAAATTGTCTATCCAATCTGATTTCTTTGAAAAATTGGTTTCAGGGAAATCTGTGGTCATTTTGCAGGATGGAGAAATGCTTGATCACAAGCTGAAGAAAACGAGGCTCACTAGGGATGAATTCAAAATGCGCTTAAAGCAGCAAGGCATCACAGACATCAGCTGTCTCAAAAAAGCCACCCTAGAAGCCAATGGACAAATTGGCTATGAGTTAAAGCCAGAAGAAAAGCCCGTGACGGTCAAACAAATGAAGGAACTCCTAGACCAATTAAGAGAAGAACTAAATATGTTAAAAAAGGACTGATTTCAGATGAAAAGAAAAGCAGCGAAAAATGAAGCACTGACAAATAATATGACGCCGACAGAAAGCATGGCACATGATCAAGGACAAACCCAATTTGATGAACAATCAAGAGATCGTCAGGCAAACCGAAATTCTCACAAAGGGAAACAAGGAGGAGGATCTCATGACTAAAAAGCATGTGAAGAGCAAGGACATGAAAGACCATAAGAGGCCAATGGACCCAGATATCTTAGAAGAGGAATTTGGCAGTGAGCTTGGAGATATCAACAGCAGCAAATGGATTGATACTCTTGTAAAACCTAAGAAAGATGCTGAATGTCACAATGGACACATGGATGAAAAATAGAAAAAACGATCCTCGCGGGATCGTTTTTTATTTGATATAACTGCCTTGTCTGCCGGTGATTGTACGCAAAAGATTGTTCATTTTGAGCTCAATCACTGGCTGTGCAACGTTTTTAACAAAGGTGCTAGACAGGGTAAAGGTTAACAGAATGGTCAGCAGCAATAACATCAGTACACTTGCTGCATTCAGGGCCCAGTCGTCAAACCAAGTCGTTCTAAGCAGCTTGATCACAAAGCCATGTAGTAAATACACATATAACGTTCTTGTGCCCCATTTTGTAAAGAAGAAACGGCGTGTTGGCACTAATGCAAAGAAGCTGAATGTAGCGCCAAATGCAAGCAGGTACCATGCCATTCGTTTCATTGCCGCAATCAATCCCTCATCTCCAAGAGAAGCATATGACTGTGACCCAAATAAGAAGGAATAATCAAATTCATAGAAATAGCAAAACAGGAATACAGCCATTAATACAAGAAGTGCTGCCAGCTTTCCTTTGCTTGTACGGATGAATTCAAAATGCTGCTTTTTTAAATAGAAGCCAGCTAAAAACATCGGCAAAAAGACAAACGTACGCGATAAGCTGAGCGTATTGCTGATGCTGTCCACGTAACCGACAAGTAACGCAATCGACAAACTGACGATCATCGCCCAGTGAAACGGAAGTTTAGAAAAAGGAATGAGCAGCAAATTCCAAAAAAATAAACTAATTAAAAACCATAAAGACCATTGCGGATCAATTGGATTTAAATTGGCCATGCTTTGATCCTGCAAGAGATAATAGTAAACTGAATAGATCACCTGAAAAATTAAATATGGGATGATCAGCTTAACGGCGACTTTTTTCATAAAACCTGGCTTTCTAAAGCCTTTTGCAAAGAAGCCGGAAACCAAGATAAAGGCGGGCATATGAAAAGTATAAATAAACTTGTATAAATAGAGCATCCAATCATTATCATGAATGAATGATCGTAACAAATGACCAAAAACAACTAGAAAAATCAGAAGAAATTTCGCATTATCAAAATAACTATCTCGTGAAGATGCCATAACATCACCTTTCCTGCTTGATTTCAAACATAAATGTTCTATGTGCACTGTTCCCGTATTTGCCCCATTTTAAAATACATTTTGGCTCATTTCGCTATTTGATGTGAAATTGTAGAACGGTTGTAAAAGAAGCGTAAGAAAAGAGAATCGCAGTTCGATCCTGTCATCCAAATGAAATAAAAGAGACAGTCTTCGTGTAAAAAGTTTTTTTTTTATGAGTCGAATGAAGGAACAATGAAAATATTGTAGAAATATTGTAGAGGAATGAGGCTGGAAAAGGAGTGTAAGAGAATGACTGAAACGCTCGATGGCGCAGAAGATATCAGAAAATTAGAAAAAGAGAACGAATATTTGCGAACAGAGTTGATGCAGCAAAAGAGGCTGTTAAATAAGACGTTAGATGCCATTTTCATATTTGATCAGCACCTCAATATTATCCAAGCCAACGAAGCGACATGCAGGCTTGTACAGACATCGAAAGAAGACCTCCTCAATAAATCCGTTCTAGATTTCCTATACGGCATCCCGAAAGACAAAATTGAATGCTCCCTTGATTTATTTTTTCGAAAAGGAAAGTTAAGAAGAGAAATCTCCATTCAGCTTGAAAACGGGGAAACAAAATACATTGAATTTGTTGCAGAGAATGACGTCGTGAATCAGCAATATATCGTGGTCATGCGAGATATTTCCTCAAAGAAAATACTAGAACGAGAACGCTCCATGAATGAGCAGCTGTTCAAAGATTTGTTTGACCGAGCCATTGACGGGATGGTCATTTTTGATCAGGATGGCTGCATGATCGACGCCAATCACTCTTTTTGTCAGAGCTTTGAGCTGCAAAAGACCGATTTAACCGATCGTTATTTAAATGAATTTGTCGAAGATGAAAATCTTCCAGCCTTGCAGCACCTTTTAACGTCACTTAAAGAAACAGGGAAAGCCAAGGGAGAGCTTCCCGTTACCCTTCAATCTGGCCAGCAAAAATTATTCGAGCTCACGATTACATCAAATGTCATGAGCGGTTTTTATATGTCCATCATGCGGGATATTACAGAAAAAAGGTTAATGGAAGAAAAGCTGTTAAAAAGTGAGGAACGCTTTAGAGAAATTTTCGAAAATGCAATGGATGCGATCATCATATGGGCAGATGATGGAGAGATTGTGAGAGCAAATGAATCAGCCTGCCGAATTTTTGAATTGCCTATGCACTCACTGATTGGCAAGAAACTCACAGACTTTCTCGTGAAATCTGATCAGAGATATAGGCCGACTAGAAGACGTTATATTCGGAATCATGAAATAAGGGAAGAGCTGTTGTTCAGAATGGCAAATGGTCAGTTTAAAGAGCTCGAGTTTACATCAAAGCATGCGGTATTAGAAGGACAGCACTTAACCATTTTACGTAATGTGAGTGATCGAAAAAGAATGGAGGAGGAGCTGCGCGAAAGTGAGCTCAAATTCCGTAAAGTATTTAATGGATCAATGGACGGCATTGTTCTTTTTGATAACCAGTACCGCATTATCGAAGTCAATCCACCCGCAAGCGAGCTGCTCGGATTGAAAGACGATCATTTAACGGAAATGAACCTTTTCCATATCCTTGCGCCTTATCAAATTGAACATTTGGCACAGCCTGCTCAGGCGATGTCGTTAGATGAAATGGACAATGAAGTTCCGTTTGTGCTGAACCATCCAGATCAGCGTATATTGGAATTCTCTTTTAAACGCAACATTATTCATAATATGAATTTGGCGATCTTTAGAGATGTGACAGAGCGGAAGGAATTAGAAGAGCGGGTGAGAAAATCAGATACCCTTCATGTGGTGGGAGAGCTTGCTGCTGGAATTGCTCATGAAATTAGAAACCCGATGACAGCATTAAAAGGCTTCATACAGCTGTTAAAAGGGAATATAGAAGGAGAGTATTCGCTCTATTTCAATGTCATCACTTCAGAGCTGAAAAGAATTGAATCCATCATCACCGAATTTTTGATTTTAGCGAAACCGCAAGCCATTGTATATGAAGAAAAAAATGTGGTGCAAATTATGAAAGACACGATGGATCTTTTGCACGCACAGGCGAACCTCGGCAACGTTCAAATGCATCTCAATGTGTTGGATGAGATTCCGCTCATTTATTGTGAACAAAACCAATTAAAACAGGTCTTTATTAACATTTTGAAAAATGCAATTGAAGTCATGCCGAGAAAAGGAAATGTCTATGTGAGCATTCAGCGGAAGGGCGAAGAGCATATTGTCATTTCACTGCGGGATGAAGGCTGCGGAATGGCAGAGGACAAGCTCAAGCGTCTAGGGGAACCATTTTATACGACAAAAGAAAGAGGAACTGGACTTGGCTTAATGGTTAGTTATAAAATTATTGAAGAGCATCAAGGAACGATTGAGGTAGAAAGTGAGGAAGGGGTAGGAACCGTCTTCCATCTCACGCTTCCACTGAGGCAGAAGAAACAAGAAGGAGAGCACTAACGTGTATTATACCGTCTATCACGCACCAATTGGGGCATTATACATACTAGAAAAAGACGATGCCATCATCGAGGTGATGTTTGATGATGAGCCATTTTTAGTAAAAAAGCAGAAAGCCGATCTAAAAGAAGAAGAAACGCCTGTATTACAAGAAGCGAAAAAGCAGTTAGATGAATATTTCAAGGGAGAGCGCCAAGTATTCGATCTCCCGCTCAAGCAAAAGGGATCTCCGTTTCAAGAGCAGGTGTGGGAAGCACTTTCGACTATTCCATATGGTGAATCAAAAAGCTATGCAGACATTGCAGAAGCGATTGGTAATCCAAAAGCTGTAAGAGCGATTGGACAAGCGAACAGACGCAATGCATTACCTATTTTTATTCCCTGTCACAGAGTGATTGGAAAAGACCGCTCTCTGACGGGCTATGCAGGAACAAAAACAGACATGAAAGCGGTTCTGCTAGAATTAGAAGGTATCCCATTTGTTCAAAAATAAATCGATTGACCTGTTCCAAATGTTTGTCAAGCGACATATCCTTTTATTAAGCTAAAAAAGTTGGTTGAGGGAAAAAGGAGGGCGCTAGGGAATGTTTTGGGGCAAAAAGAATAAAATGTATGCCGTCACATCACTATGTGTCAAAATGAACGTTTTGACAGAAGAACAGAAAAAAGAAATCTTAGCAAAAACGAATGAAATAAAAAAGCGCGGTGCTCTTAAATAATAAGTACACGGCGCTTTTTTTATGATTAGAGTGAGGTGCTTTCAGCGAACAGAGCATCAATCTCTTCTGTATAGTTCGACGTGATAATCCCTTTCTCTGTAATAATACCTGAAATGAGATGGTGAGGAGTGACATCAAAGGCGGGATTGAATACCTGAACATCAGGCGGTGCAATTTGGACGCCGTTTAATTCCTTTACTTCCAGCGGATCACGCTCTTCAATTGGAATATCTGCCCCGTCTTGGGTTGATACATCAAAGGTGGAAAGCGGTGCAGCTATAAAAAACGGAATTTGAAAATGCTTAGCTAAAATGGCGAGACTTAACGTTCCAATCTTATTCGCCGTATCTCCATTACGGGCAATACGATCAGCTCCGACAATGACAGCAGAAATTTTCTTTTCTTTCATCGTATGGGCTGCCATGTTATCTGTGATGAGCGTCACATCTACGCCGCCTTGCATGAGCTCCCATGTTGTCAGCCTAGCCCCTTGAAGAACAGGGCGTGTTTCACAGGCATAAATATGAAGATCGAGATTTTTCTTTTTGGCTAAATAAAATGGAGCAAGGGCTGTTCCGTACCGGCTCGTGGCGACGGAGCCTGCATTGCAAATGGTCATAATACGATCACCCGATTTAAAGAGCTGGAGTGCATTTTGACCGATTTGTCTGCATGTTTCTTCATCTTCAATTTGAATTTGAATGGCTTCATGGACAAGGTCTGTTTTGGCTGCATTGACCGAAGCTGCACGCTCAATGCGCTGCAATAATCGCTCTAAAGCCCAGGCTAAATTCACAGCGGTTGGACGAGCACTGTTTAAATATTCTTTTATCTGAATGACTTCTTGTTTAAAAACATCAATTTCTTCTGTCTCAATATCTTGAGCACTGAGCGCCAGTCCAAAAGCTGCTGTAATGCCAATGGCAGGTGCTCCCCGCACTTTTAACGTGACAATGGCATCATACACGTCTTCTTTTGTATATAAATGCTCAAACTCAGTTTCGGCCGGTAATTTTTGCTGATTCAAAATGTTAATATGGTTTTCTTCCCATTCGACAGAACGGGGGACTTCAAATTCTTTAGACAAAACCCGTCACTCCTTTACAGATTGATGGAATAATGCGACGAGGTCAGACGCTGCTTCCACTGCATGATATTGTTTGATCATTGTTTTTCCGAGCGTTAGTGCTGCTTTTTTCTGCTGAATCCTTCTAGATGGTGATGGAATCGCATCGAGATCAGCGGCATGAGCAAGGCCGATTGTTCGGCGGACAAGCTCACAGCCCGCAAAGCCTGCCGCTTCTTTTAAAATACGGTCAAAGGTTGTTGCTAAAAAACTGTCAGATACACTAAACGCTTCAATGCTGTCTTCTTTCCAAGCTTTTGCGAACACTTCTTTGAAGGTCGCCCATACATTGATGACATGGTCAAAGAGGTACTGCTGATCGTGTTCATTCTCACGAGACAAAGCATTCAGGAACAGGTTAGCGATAAAGTGGCCAATATCGAATCCAAAGGGACCGTAAAAGGCGAATTCTGGATCAATGATTTTTGTTTCCGTCTCACTTGCAAAAATACTGCCTGTATGAAGATCTCCATGAACGAGTGTTTCAGCAGATGTCAGGAAAATACGCTTCAGTTCGGCTGCTTTGGCCTGCACTTCAAGATCTGCCCAAAGCGCTTCGGCAGCTTCTCTTAATTCTTCTTCGAAATCATTTGTGCCGCTATCAAAGAAAGGATCTGTGAAGACGAGCTTTTCGGTAATGTCACAAAGGTCCGGATTCGTAAATTGCTTCACAAATTGTTTTTTGATTTTAGGATTTGTGGCAAAGTCAGAAGTGTAAAAAAGTGTTTTTCCTAAAAATTCTCCGACATGATCGGATAAATGCGGATATTGTTTTCCGGCAATTAGCCCTTTTCTGACGATTTCCAGGTGTGATAGATCCTCCATTGCCGTCACAGCAAGAGCTGTATCTGAATAATAGACTGCAGGTACAAGGTGCGGCGTATATTCTGACTGCTTGATCAGGGCAGCACTTTCAATTCTCGCGCGGTCTAATGTAAGCGGCCAGCTCTCTCCGACCACCTTGGCATAGGGCAGAGCCTGCTTGATGATCAATCCTTTTTCTTGTTTGTGATCAAAAATATGAAAGACGTAATTTAAATTCCCGTCACCGATTTCCGTACATGTTAAATGACTGCTTTCTTGGATCAAGCCAAGTCTAATTGCGAGTGCAACTGCCGAGCTTTCTGTTAATTCTTCATATGATGCCGTAAGTGTAACCAATTGCTATCCCTCCAAATCATATAAAAAAGCCTCTTTCTCCTGAGAGAAAGAGGCTTGATGGCGTGTATGCTCAAAGCCTCTCTTATCTCTCAGCACATACGTCTGATGGAATTAGCACCGTGCCCTATAAGACAATTGTCTTGGCGCTTACTTGCTGCGCCCCACTTCACAGTGGTATTTACGGTCGGTTGCTGTTGGGGTCAAAAGGCCAAATCCCTCGCCCAACTCTCGATAAGAGAAATCAATATGTAATTGTTTCGTGCCTGTTTGCATTTCTTAATTCAAGATATTATCAGAGCTGCGCTTCACATGTCAATCTTTTTTCAAAATTGCTTTACAATTCATAAAACAATCCATTACAGTGTTTGTATTGTTACGTAACTTGAATAGAAGGTGAAGAAATGGAATTCCAGCAATCAGATGTATTGAAACAATTACCGAAACAATTTTTTGCGTCTCTTGTCCAAAAGGTGCAGAAAAAGGTGCAGGAAGGGGCAGATATCATTAATTTAGGGCAGGGAAATCCTGATCAGCCAACCCCTTCGCATATTGTAAAAGCCATGCAGGAAGCGGTATTAAAACCTGAAAATCATCAATACTCGTCATTCCGCGGAACAGCGAAATTAAAAAAGGCTGCCGCCGCCTTTTATGAAAGAGAATATGGTGTCACGCTTGATCCGATGAAGGAGATTGCGATTTTATTTGGCGGGAAAGCGGGACTTGTTGAGCTGCCGCAATGCCTGCTGAATCCTGGAGATACACTCCTTGTCCCAGACCCAGGTTATCCTGATTATTGGTCAGGTGCCGTGCTTGCTGGAGCTCAGATGGTGACGATGCCGCTTCTTGAACAAAATGATTTTTTACCTGACTATGATCGATTGCCTGAGAATGATAAGAAAAAAGCAAAGTTGATGTATTTAAATTATCCCAACAATCCGACAGGTGCCACGGCAAGTCGTGCGTTTTTTGAAGAAACCGTTACATTTGCGAGAGATCACAAACTCTGTGTTGTCCATGATTTTGCCTATGGCGGCATTGGGTTTGATGGGAAAAAGCCGATCAGCTTTTTGCAAACAGATGGAGCGAAAGAGACGGGTATTGAAATTTATACATTGTCTAAAACGTATAATATGGCCGGCTGGAGAGTAGGTTTTGCAGCAGGAAACCCGTCTGTTATTGAAGCGATTGAGCTTTATCAGGATCACCTGTTTGTTTCACTGTTTAAAGCAACTCAAGATGCAGCAGCGGAAGCCCTATTAAGTGACCAAACGTGCGTACAGGTGCAAAATGATCGATATGAAAATAGGCGAAATGTGTGGATCGCTGCCTGCAAGGAGATTGGCTGGGAGGTCACAGCACCAAAGGGGTCATTTTTTGCTTGGCTAAAGGTGCCAGAAGGATATACATCTGAATCTTTTTCTGACGTATTATTAGAGAAAGCACATGTTGTTGTGGCTCCGGGGAATGGGTTTGGTACTCACGGTGAAGGGTACGTGAGAGTTGGGCTTTTAACAAGTGAGGAGCGGTTACAAGAAGCCGCTCGGCGTATCGCTGCCTTGAATCTGTTTGAAAATAAGCCATTGACAACATAAAAAAATGGTGCGATAATTCAGACAATATTTAAGAAAATTGAATATTCTTATCAAGAGTAGGCAGAGGGACTAGCCCAATGAAGCCCGGCAACCGACTTCCATGAAGCACGGTGCTAATTCTTGCAGCAAGCGCTGAGAGATAAGATTCGGATGAATGACACGAAACAACCTCTTTAAGGCGCTGACAAAGCACTTGAAGAGGTTTTTTATTGACCATATGCATGACGCAATCGAAAGGGGATTCCTAGTGAGTGAATTACTGGCAACATACGTATTAACACATCGAGAGGATGAACAAGTGAACCGAAAAGCGGAGCAGATCGCACTTGGTTTAACAGTGGGATCATGGACAGATTTGCCGCAGCTCAAAAAGGAGCAGCTTCAAAAACATAAAGGACGGGTAGAAAAAGTATCAGAAAAGGTTGCTTCAGCCGAAAATGGCCTATATCAATCTGAGGTGATCATTGCTTATCCTGAGGCTAACTTTTCAGCTGATATACCGGCCGTTTTGACGACGATCTTTGGAAAGCTTTCATTTGATGGAAAAGTGAAGCTAGTCGACATACAATTCTCGGATAGATTTAAAAGAAGCCTGCCAGGACCGGTATTTGGAATTGATGGCATACGCAAAAAAGCAGGCGTGTTTGATCGTCCGTTGTTGATGAGTATTTTTAAAGGTGTCATTGGCCGTGATATGGCGGATTTAAAAGAGCAGCTCCGTTTACAAGCATTAGGCGGCGTTGACTTTATCAAAGACGATGAAATTTTATTTGAGAGCCCGCTAGCCCCTTTTGAAGAACGAATCAAAGAAGGAAAAAAGATATTAAAAGAAACATATGAAGAGACAGGGCACCGAACGTTATATGCCGTTAATTTAACAGGCAGAACCTTTGAACTGAAGGATCGAGCAAGAAAGGCAGCTGAACTCGGAGCGGATGCACTCTTATTCAATGTCTTTGCCTACGGACTAGATGTCATGCAAAGCTTAGCTGAGGATCCAGATATTCCATTGCCTATCATGGCCCATCCCGCAGTAAGCGGCGCTTTGACATCATCGCCTGAATATGGATTCTCGCATTCTCTTCTTTTAGGTAAATTAAATCGATATGCTGGCGCTGATTTGAGTCTTTTTCCCTCACCTTATGGGTCGGTTGCACTTCCGAAAAAAGATGCCTTTGGAATCTATGAAGCTTGTGTAAAAGAGGATTTGGTTCAAAAAACGTTCCCAGTCCCGTCAGCAGGCATTCATCCTGGAATGGTTCCAGTATTGATTAAAGATTTTGGACTCGATCATGTGATTAATGCTGGTGGAGGAATTCACGGACATCCGCGTGGAGCCATCGGTGGAGGGAAAGCATTTCGATCGATCATTGATGCGGTGATACATGGAGAGTCGATCCAAGAGAAGGCAGCTTCTTGCCAAGACTTAAAAGCAGCACTTGAACTATGGGGAAGGGTAGCAGAATAAATGAAAAAACCAATTGTATGTTGTGATTTTGATGGAACAATTACAAAAAATGATAATATCATTCGCATCATGAAACACTTTGCACCAAGTGAATGGACGGAGCTTAAGGATGATGTTCTCTCAAAGGAGATCACCATTCAAGAAGGCGTCGGGCAGATGTTTCAATTACTGACGAGTGATCAAAAAGAAGCCATTCAGTCGTTTATTTTAGAAGATACAGAGATTCGAGAAGGATTCAAGCAATTTGTTGATTATGTGAAAAAGGCTGATATCCCTTTCTATGTGCTAAGCGGCGGGATGGACTTTTTTGTCTATCCCATACTCGAGGGCATTGTGGGCCGAGACAATATTTATTGCAATCATGCCTCATTTGGGGAAGATCATATTCAGATTGAATGGCCGCATGCCTGCGATTCGAAATGTCAAAATGGCTGCGGATGCTGCAAGCCGTCAATCATTCGAGAGCTGACCCATGAGAATGACTTCATCATCATGATCGGAGATTCAGTCACCGATGTGGAAGCGGCAAAGCATGCGGATCTCACATTTGCGCGCGACTACTTGCTGAATGAATGTAAGGAGCTTGGGCTTGTATATCAAGAGTATGAAACATTTATTGATCTTAAAGCGCAATTTGATCAAATAAAGGAAGTGAAGGAATGGCAGACGCAAAGAGCAAGCGCTGGCAGGAGCTAGCAGACGTCAAACGTGAACTGGCACAAAGAGACTGGTTTTACGGAACAAGCGGCAATTTATCGATCAAGGTGTCGGATGATCCAATCACGTTTTTGGTGACGGCAAGCGGTAAAGATAAACGAAAAGAAACGGATGAGGATTTTGTTTTAGTAAATGCAGAAGGCCAGCCTGATGATCCGAACGAACGGCTTAGACCATCAGCTGAAACACTGCTTCACACATACGTGTATGAGCGGACGGAAGCAGGTTGCTGCCTCCATGTCCATACGATTGATAATAATGTGATGTCTGAGCTGTATGGGGATAAGGGCGAGGTTCGTTTGAAAGGAAACGAAATCATCAAGGCGCTTGGTTACTGGGAAGAGGATGCAGAAGTGTCGATACCGATTATTGAAAATCCAGCCCATATTCCGCATCTTGCAGCACAATTTGCAAAGCATCTCACTGAAGAGTCAGAATCAGGTGCGGTGCTCATTCGAAATCACGGCATCACTGTCTGGGGAAAAACAGCCTTTGAAGCAAAACGAGTATTGGAGGCGTATGAATTTTTATTTAGCTACCACTTAAAATTAACGCTTTATCAAAAGCAGCTTGTCAGATAAAAGGAGGAAAAGCACATGGCGACGATTTTGATTCATAACGAAGAGAACACATTACTTGAAAGCGAGCAAGAGGTAGCAGCATATTTAGAAAAGCAAGGGGTCATTTATGAACATTGGGATATTGCAAAGCTGCCAAACCGGTTATCAGAAAAGTATGATTTAACAGATGAGGAAAAGGAAGAGATTTTGACTGTTTTTCAAAAGGAAATCCAGCGTATATCTGAAAAACGAGGGTACAAAGCGCAGGATGTGATTTCATTATCTGACGCCACACCAAATCTAGATGAGTTGCTCCAAAATTTTAAGCGTGAGCATCATCATACAGATGACGAAGTACGTTTTATTGTAAGCGGGCATGGAATCTTTGCCATTCAGGGTAAGGATGGCGTCTTTTTTGATGTGAGACTGAATCCAGGCGATTTAATTTCTGTCCCGCCACATATTCGTCACTACTTTACACTTCAAGAGGATCGCAAAGTGGTCGCAGTTCGCATATTTGTCACAACTGAGGGCTGGGTGCCAATTTACGAGGAAGAAACGGTTTAATGACAGGAGCTGATCATTCCGCATGAGGCGGATGATCAGCTTTTTTTAGGAAAATAGGCATAAAATGAGAAAGAAAATAGTTGATTTTGATCTTCCGCATAGGATAAAATTCTGTTTAATCCATGTGTCAGTCCTGTCCAAATTTGAAGTTTACCCCCAAATTAGATTGGGTAAGAGGTCTTTAGGCTGTAAAAAATTAAATAAAATAAGCATATTTAATTTAATTTACAAATAAAGTATAATTTTGGTGTCGGATCATTTTGAGCATAGACAGTCGAATTCATTGCGGGAGCTGAGATCATGAATATTTATGTAAGGAAAGAACAATTGCTGATGTCCATTGATGAGAAGAGAAAACAGATGGTAGAAGCTGCTCAAGCGGAAGGCTACACTGGTGAGACGACAATTAAATATAGTCAAGAACTAGACAACCTGATGAATGAGTATCAGTATCTCCTTTTTCATGAGAAACAATCTGCCCCCTCCTTTCATGATCTTGTATCTCAAATGAGTCTTCTATCTGTGAACCGTCCTTCTTATTGACATGAAAAACCGGTCTTGCCTAAGCAAAACCGGCTGAATGTTTCAGCTATGCTGAGTGAGCAGAAGGAAGCATGATCATGACGGTTGTTCCTTTATTCACTTCGCTCTCGATATCAATTGTCCCGCCATACATCGAAATGATTCGTTTACACACGACAAGCCCAAGACCTGTCCCTTTTTCCTTCGACGTAATAAAAGGAAGGAAGATATGCTTTAACATTTCTTCTGGTATGCCTTCACCCGTATCTTTCACTTTAATGATGACATGTTCTTTTTCAGCCTCAATCAAAATCTTCAAATGACCGCCATTTGGCATCGCTTCTAACGAGTTCTTCGCTACATTTAATACGACTTGTTTAATGTGATCCTTTGTGCAATATACCCCAACATCCTGAATCGTATTAATTTGCAAATCAACCTCAACATTATAAAGGTTCGCCTCAGAGAAAACGATCGGCATGATCTCACTTACAATTTCTTTTACAGAGTTATTCTGCCATTTTTCTGCCGTTGGTTTCCCTAATACAAGAAACTCACTGACGATTTGGTTGATTCGTTTAATTTCTTCTTCAATGACAGAAAAATAGAGCTGATCTTCTTCTGAATGATACTTCTTTTGCAAAAGCTGTATAAATCCGCTGATCCCTGTTAATGGGTTGCGAATTTCGTGTGCCGTACTTGCTGCGAGGGTTCCGATTAATTCAAGCTTTTGCGCTTCATTTTGGTGACGCTCCTGCTGGGTTTGACGCCTTAAAATGATATATTGAACAAGTGTGAATAAAATATTTAATAAAATAAAAGCACTGGATAAAGGGATCAGCATAACAGACAGCACTTCACCTGTAGACGCGCGCTGCGGAAAGACCTCCAGCTTCCAGCTGTTTTCATCTAAATATGTAGACACGGTGCTGCCATTTTCTGATGCTGGCTGCGGACCACTTGTAAACACCACATGTCCATTTTGATTCAGCATCTTAAAATGAAGATCAGGGTTCAATACATTCATAATATTTCTTAAATAATCAATTTGAATGGCGGCAATTAGCACATTGGTGACTTCTTCGTTTTCATCCAGTACAGGCACACAAATGGAAAGAATCCGCTGTTTTGTAATTCGGCTCACATAGTTATCTGTGATCACCGTCTGCTTGGTCACTTGAATGCGCTTAAAGTAATCTCTAAATGACAGGTTGATTTTTTCCTTTAACGGGGTGGTGCTTACTGATACATTTCCTTTTTTGTCTAGGAGATACAGACCTGAAAAACGAGGTTCTTGTTTATAGATTTTCTCTAGGATGTTTTCTACTTTTTTCGTCTCAAGAGGCTGGTCAAATCCCATGGCAAGTGAAGTTAATCTCGCTTCTGTCTCGCTAATTAAATAATTCATTTGGTTTTTGTGAATATTTAACATAAGTGTAGCGGTTTGTTTGTTTTTTAAGTCGATTTTTTCCGTTTCTTTTTCGTAGATAAAATAACTAATGATTAGGGTTGGAATCATGACCAAAATAAGGTACAGCCTGATCTTCTTCCAAAACCCTTTCAGTATACTCATCATTCATCGCTCCAACGTATTACCTAATAGACTTATTATAGCATTGAACCTATCTTTATTACGATGACTTGTGTGATTTTTAAAAAATTAGGTGATTCGTTCTGGTCTCATTTTCATGCTAAAGATGGATCAAGATGTTGACATTTTACTTATTGTTTATTAATGTCACATTAGTGGGTTGCATTTCATAAAGGATGATAAAAAAATGGAAAATCATAATGTTGAGAAATCTTTGAAATTATTTATTGTATTATCA
The DNA here is from genome assembly GCF_038002985.1 of Bacillus sp. FSL R5-0431. Classification (NCBI taxonomy): domain Bacteria; kingdom Bacillati; phylum Bacillota; class Bacilli; order Caryophanales; family Bacillaceae; genus Bacillus; species Bacillus sp. FSL R5-0431. The sequence continues at coordinate 1,269,863 of NZ_JBBOOG010000001.1, forward strand.
CGTGCCTATCGCTCAATTAATCATCACATGAACAAACATATTGTGAAGCACGGGCTGAATCCGACTGAATTTGCAGTATTAGAATTACTGTATCATAAAGGGGATCAGCCGCTTCAGCAAATCGGTGATAAGATTTTACTTGCAAGCGGTAGCATCACGTATGTGGTCGATAAATTGGAGAAGAAAGAACTCCTCAGTCGTAGGGCCTGTGCAGAAGACCGCAGGGTGACATTTGCGCATATTACCAAGCAGGGACGAGCTTTGCTTGATGATATCTTCCCGGATCATGCGAAAGAAATTCATGAGATGATCAGTGTCCTGAGCGAAGAAGAGAAGGATGCCTGCATTGATATGCTCAAACATGTGGGACTGCGTGCAAAGCATTTATATGATCATACAGAATAAATAGAAAAGGAAGCCGAGGGCTCCCTTTTTTATTTCGCTTTTTTCTCAATCGGTAAAATGAGTACTTCTACGCGTCGGTTTTTACTTCTGCCTTCTGCTGTATCGTTTGAAGCAACCGGCTTGAATTCACCGAAACCTTTTGTACTAAAGTTCTCTTGGTCTAAATTGCTGTTCTCAAGAAGAATACTCAAAAAGTTTACAGCACGAATGGCACTTAAATACCAGTTGGATTCAAATTCTGAATTTCTGATCGGTACATTATCAGTATGTCCGCTAATGACGATGTCACGAGCGGGGTTTATGACAAGTAGTTTTGAGATTTCCTTTGCTAACGGGACATCTTGAGGGCGAATAACCGCCCGGCCAGAATCAAAGAAGATACTGTCTTCTATCGTAATGAGCAAACCTTCGTCCGTGAGCTTTGTTTCGAGCTTAGCTCCAAGTTTCTTATTGGCAATGAAGGAGTCCACTTGCTTTTTGACCTTTGTGAGAACGGCATGGTCTCGAGCTTTCGCTTTGGCTTCTTCATCTTCTTCGGCTGCTTTCTTGGTCTGGTTGCTATTTTCAGTTTCTTCAGTGCTTTGCATGCTGGTTTGATCCATGACACCAGTACCGCCCGTAAAGACGACATTAAAAGACTTTGCCATCTGTTCATATTTTGCCGCATCAATCGAACTAGATGCAAAAAGCACAATGAAGAGAGCGAGTAGAAGCGTCAGGAGATCGGCATAAGGGATCAGCCAAGATTCATCTACATGGTCATCGTGATCATGTTTTTTACGTTTCCTAGCCATTTTGTTTTTCTCCTTCTTCAATGACAAGATTTGCACGTTCTTTCGCTGGTAAGTACATGAGAAGTTTTTGTTCAATCACTTTTGGAGATTGACCTTCAAGAACAGAAAGGATCCCTTCGATCATAATCAGACGAAGCTTTACTTCTTCCTTTGATTTACGCTTCAGCTTGTTGGCAAATGGATGCCATAACACATACCCGGTAAAAATCCCAAGCAGTGTGGCAACGAAGGCTGCACTGATTGCATGTCCAAGTGCTTCAATATCTCCCATGTTTGCAAGTGCGGCAATAAGTCCGACAACGGCGCCAAGTACACCAAGCGTCGGAGCGTATGTACCTGCTTGTGTAAAGATTAATGCGCCTGACTGATGTCTTTCAGACATGGCGTCAACCTCTTCTGTTAAGACGTCGCGAATAAATTCTGCACTTTGACCGTCAACGGCCATGCTTAAGCCGTTCTTAAGGAAATCGTCATCTACTTCCTCAATGCTAGCTTCTAATGCCAAAAGACCTTCACGACGCGCAATTTGTGCCCAGTTTGAAAAAAGAGGGATCATTTCTTGAATCGTTGGAAGCTGGTTGTCTTTGAAAATTTTGCCGAACAATTTTGGTGTTTTCTTAATTTCACTAGATGGGAATGCGATGACAACAGCTGCAATCGTCCCAACCACAATGATCAATATAGCCGCTGGGTTGATAAGAGCGGTTAGACTCACACCTTTCAAAACCATACCGACACTCAGTGCAATAAATGCTAAAATAATACCTATTAACGATGTTTTGTCCATTATCTCACCAAATCCTTTAACTATCTTTTTCTATAGTTAATATCGGTGTCTTCTAGAAGGGTTTTAGTCAGAATATAAAATTAAGGCAGTTTCTGTGAAGAAATTTTGACGAAAGCGCTTTCTATTACCTTAAAAAAGAAACTCCCTCTGATATAAAGGGAGTTTCTTTTTAATTTCTTTGAGCAGTTTCATCTAAAAGCAGCTCTTTTAATTTTTCTTCATACATGATTTTGACAAGATCATAGCTCCAATTCATCATGTGATCCACCTCTTTTTCTTTTATCGTAAAGGAAAAGAGGCGGAGGGGGCGTCGGCGTGCGGATGGAACTTAGACACCGCAACATGATGGAGCTGTAGATCCTTCTTAGGATGTACTTATCCTTTTTTTACTACAATTTCGTCATCTTCAACATCTACAGTAAATCCTGAAAGCTTTTCTTCTTCAAGCAATATTTCCGTCATTTGATCTTCAACATGCTCTTGAATGGTTCTTCGCAGTGGACGAGCACCAAATGCAGGATGATATCCAAGTTCTGCAATTTTTTCTTTCGCTTCTTTTGTCACATGGACTGTTAAATGTTGCTCTTTTAATTGCTCTGACAGCTCATTGAGCAGAAGATCCACAATCTTCACTAAATCATCTCTATCTAATGAGTCAAACTGAATGATGCTGTCAAAACGGTTCAAGAATTCTGGCTTGAAATAGGCGCTGAGTGAATCAATGAGTGATTGTTCCTCAATCGCTTCTTCCTGATCAGACTGGAAGCCGACTTTGACCGTTTTATCTGTGCTGCCTGCGTTACTTGTCATGATGATGACCGTATCTTTAAAGCTGACGGTTCTGCCTTGGCTGTCTGTTAACCGGCCATCTTCCATGATTTGAAGGAACATATGCTGCACATCAGGATGTGCTTTTTCGATTTCATCCAGCAAAATGATGCTGTATGGTTTTCTGCGCACTTTTTCCGTCAGCTGACCCGCTTCATCATGTCCAACATAACCAGGAGGAGAACCAATGAGCTTGGATACTGAGTGTTTCTCCATGTACTCACTCATATCTAAACGGATGATCGCATCTCTTGAACCGAATAATTCTTCAGCTAGCGTTTTTGACAATTCGGTTTTCCCGACACCTGTTGGTCCAACGAATAGGAAGGAGCCTGTTGGTCTATGTTTCGATTTTAAGCCGGCTCTGCTTCTTTTCACAGCTTTCGCCACTTTTTCAACCGCATGTTCCTGACCAATCACCCGTGCTTTTAAGCGGACGTCAATTTCTTTCATTTTGGTTTGTTCGTCTGCTTGCAGTTTGCCGACAGGGATGCCTGTTTTTTGTTCCACAATGGCTTGAATGGCTTCTGCTGTGACGACATGTTCTTTGTCATTTGTTTTGTTTTGAAGTCTTGCTTCAATGGCTTCTTCTTCATCTCGAAGCTTCGCTGCTTTTTCGTATTGTTCTTCTTTTAAAGCAGCTTGTTTTTCAGCAGCGATTTCTGTCAGACGATTCGTTAGTTCATCTTCACTTGCTGCATCAATGGAGAGGTTCGCTTTTGAACCTGCTTCATCCATTAAATCAATGGCTTTATCCGGCAAATGACGGTCTTGAATATACCGGGAAGATAATTGAACACACGCTTGAATAGCTTCGTCTGAATAAGTGACGCCATGATAACTTTCGTACTTATCTTGAATGCCTTTTAAAATCTCGATCGCTTCATCTTGTGTTGGTTCATCTACAATGACGGGCTGGAAGCGTCGTTCAAGGGCGGCATCTTTTTCAATTTGACGATATTCTTTTAATGTCGTCGCACCTACTAGCTGAAGCTCGCCTCGTGCAAGGGCTGGTTTTAAGATGTTTCCAGCATCCATTGACCCTTCGGCAGATCCTGCGCCTACAAGAAGATGGATTTCATCTACAAATAAGATAATATTTTTACGGCTTTGCAGCTCTTTAATTAACTGCTTCATTCTTTCCTCAAATTGACCACGTATCCCTGTATTCGCTACAAGGGAGGAGACATCTAATAAATAGATTTGTTTGTTCTTTAATTTATTTGGTACATCGCCACTTGCAATTTTCAGTGCGAGTCCTTCAGCGATCGCTGTTTTCCCAACACCTGGTTCACCAATCAGAACAGGGTTATTTTTATTTCTTCTATTTAAAATTTCAATGACTCTTGCGACTTCTTCATCACGGCCGATGACTGGATCAATTAAACCAGCATTTGCGCCATCTGTTAAATTCCGGCCAAGTTCATCGAGTAAGCCTTTTTGCTTTGGCTGCTCTCCGCTTTGTGCATGTCCTGCTTGCTCAGAGAAGAATGAGCTTCCCCCGAACAATTGAGGTCCCATTTTCATTTTTGATTGCTCCATCAAAGAGGTGTAGCAGTCTTCACATAAAACCATTTGGCTCCGGGACGAATTCACTTGCATATTCAGGCGAATAGTTGCTTCATTTACTTGACAATGTTGACAACGCATTTGCCATAACCTCCTTAAAATAAAGTTTGACTTTATTTGACCAATGAATGTTAAAGAAAATGGTCTGTTGTTTGACCATCTTTGACTATAGTATACTCTGACCTATTTTGACTTTCAACTGTTTTGCTCAAAGGCAGTTGAAAATCCTTTTTTGCATTTAATCATGGTTTGTCCTTCTTTTCAAGGAACTCGTCTCATAGGATAAAAAAAGACAATCGAAAGTGATGGGTGCGGAGGGGTCACATGAAACGTTCAAATGAATCCGCTTTTCAGCTTGCCTTTTTATATGTAGGAACAGTGGTTGGAGCTGGGTTTGCGACAGGAAAAGAAATCGTAGAATTTTTTGTTCGTTTTGGCTGGATTGGACTATTCGGAATCTTGATTAGCGGCGCTATTTTTACTGGACTTGGTGCAAAAATGATGCTCATTTCTAAACGAATTGAAGCAGAGTCTTATCAAGATATGAACCGGTTTCTATTTGGCGCAGCTGCAAGCAGGTATATTAATGTCGTCATGTTTTTTATTTTACTAGGCGTCACTTCAGTGATGATTTCTGGCGCAGGGGCTATTTTTGAAGAGCAACTTGGCATATCAAAGGAATATGGAATCTTTTTGACGATCATTCTGAGCGTCATTGTGCTTTTGAAAGGTTCAAAAGGATTATTTGGTGTCAATGTTCTCGTCGTCCCAATGCTTATTTTCTTTTCATTGATCGTATTTCTTGATTCTTTCGTTTTTAGCATTAGTGAAAGTTATGTTCTTGCGCTTCAAATGGGTGAGGGAGAGTGGATTTTATCAGCTATCTCATACGGTGCTTTTAATTTAGCACTTTCTCAAGCAGTGTTAGTGCCCGTCGCAAATGAAATGACCTCTGAAGCGGTGATTAAAAAGGGAGCTGTGCTTGGGGGCGTCATGCTGACCCTTATTTTACTGGCATGCTTTTTATCTCTTTCTTCATTAAATATGCTGGAGGCGTTTGATATTCCAATGGCTCAGGTAGTGTATCAAGTAGCAAACTCCATTCACCTCATTTATTTATTTGTGATCTTCGGCGAAGTCTTTACATCCGTCATAGGCAATTTATATGGTCTCGAGAGACAAGTGAGGGCGTATATTCGGATGAACAGTGTCTTGACAATATCCCTTATTCTCTTATGCTGCTATGTGATTAGTAAAATCGGTTACGGTACATTGATATCAACGGTTTATCCTATTTTTGGCTATGTGAGCATCTTTTTTATCCTCTTTCTTTGTCTAAAAAAAGTGCCTGCATCTCTTGATAAGTAAAGAAGGGATAGCCTGCATGAAAAATATGTGGTACACTATCCTCTGTGAAAATTGAACAAAAATCCGTGTAAAACGGGAGAGGTTCTAGCAAAACCCTCTATAAAAAACTAAGGACTTGCCGTATCCTTGGATGTGGCATTTTTTATTTTTTATGGCTGGGACACCTCATACACATGTAAAGGTGTCTTTTCTTTTGAGAAAAATAGGGGTTTTCAAGAGCCTTTCAGATGCAGCTTTGTACGATTGTATAGATCTGCAAAAGGAGGAGAACAGAAAATGAAAAATGAAAAAGCAGTCGTTGTCTTTAGCGGGGGACAAGACAGTACGACATGTTTATTATGGGCACTTCAACAATTCGAAGAGGTAGAAACCGTGACCTTTCATTATAATCAGCGTCATCAAGAAGAAATTGATGTCGCCAAAAGAATTGCTGACAAGTTAGGTGTGAAGAATCATCTATTAGATATGTCTCTTTTGAATCAGCTTGCACCAAATGCTTTAACAAGAGATGACATTGACATTGAGGAAAAAGAAGGAGAGCTGCCTTCCACATTTGTACCAGGACGAAACTTAGTGTTCTTATCCTTCGCTTCTATTCTTGCGTATCAAATCGGAGCAAGACATATTATCACAGGTGTATGTGAAACAGACTTTAGCGGTTATCCAGATTGCCGTGACGAGTTTGTAAAGTCTTGTAATGTCACAGTGAATTTGGCGATGGAAAAACCATTTGTGATCCATACACCACTCATGTGGCTCAATAAAGCAGAAACATGGAAGCTTGCGGATGAGCTGAATGCGCTGGATTTTGTAAAAAATGAAACGCTCACTTGCTATAATGGCATCATTTCTGATGGCTGCGGGGAATGTCCTGCGTGTAAGCTTCGGAAAAATGGCTTTGACACTTATATGGAAATGAAGGAGGCAAAATAAATGCTTTCTCAAATCTATCCACAAACGAATCATCCATACTCATTTGAATTGAACAAAGATATGCATGTATCGGCTGCCCATTTCATCCCAAGAGAAGATGCAGGTGCTTGCAGCCGCGTACATGGTCATACGTACACCATCAATATAACCATTGCGGGAGACGAGCTAGATGAATCGGGTTTCCTTGTCAATTTCAGTACATTGAAGAAGCTCATTCATGGTCAGTACGATCACACACTGCTTAATGATCATGAAGAGTTCTCGTCAACCGATCCATACGCGATGCCAACCACTGAGGTGGTGGCAAAGACCGTACATGACAAAGTCGCAGCGTATTTATCAACTTTATCGAACAAGCCGACATGTGTTCAGGTCTTTGTCAGAGAAACACCAACAAGCTACTGCATTTACCGGCCGAAACGAGTTGAAAACAATGGCTAAAGCGATTCCTGTATTAGAAATCTTTGGTCCGACCATTCAAGGAGAAGGGATGGTCATTGGACAAAAAACCATGTTTGTCAGAACAGCTGGCTGTGATTACTCTTGCAGCTGGTGTGATTCCGCCTTTACATGGGATGGCTCAGCGAAGCATGACATTCAGTGGCTTCACGCAGAAGACATTGTCAAAGAATTAAAAAGAATAGGCGGACAGGCTTTTTCTCATGTCACCATTTCAGGAGGAAACCCTGCGCTTTTAAAACAAATGGAATCACTCATTGATTTGCTGCACGAAGAAGGAATTGATACAGCGCTTGAAACACAAGGGACGATGTATCAGGACTGGTTTTTGAAAATCGATGATTTAACCATTTCTCCTAAGCCGCCAAGCTCGAATATGAAAACAGATTTTACGAAACTAACACGTATCATAGATGAGCTGAAAAACGGAAATAGGTTGCAGCATGCTAGCCTGAAGGTCGTGATTTTTGACGATCGTGATCTAGCGTATGCGAAGGATGTTCATGCGAAATACCCTGAGCTTCCGTTTTATTTGCAGGTAGGAAATGATGACACGACGACAGGTGATGATGCGTACTTATTGACGCATTTATTAAAGAAATATGAAGCGCTTGTCGATCAAGTCGCGCAAGATCCAGACTTAAACCGCGTAAGAGTGCTGCCGCAGCTGCACACGTTATTGTGGGGAAATAAACGAGGCGTATAGAAAGGAAGAGATGACATGACGACAAGAAAACCAGAAGAATTAGAAGGTGTCACGTTACTAGGAAACCAAGGAACCAATTATTTGTTTGATTATGCACCACAAGTGCTTGAAACGTTTCCAAATAAACATACAAATAGAGATTACTTTGTGAAATTCAACTGCCCAGAATTTACATCACTATGTCCGCAAACAGGACAGCCGGATTTTGCGACAGTTTATATCAGCTATATCCCAAATGAAATCATGGTCGAAAGTAAATCGCTAAAATTATATTTGTTTAGCTTCCGTAACCATGGTGACTTCCATGAGGACTGTATGAACATTATTATGAACGACCTGATTGAATTGATGGACCCAAGGTATATTGAAGTTTGGGGCAAATTTACGCCAAGAGGCGGTATTTCCATTGACCCGTATACGAACTACGGAAAACCCGGCACGAAATATGAGGAAATGGCAGAATACCGTATGATGAACCATGATATGTATCCGGAGACGATTGATAATCGGTAATTATTCCGCTGTGTGAGACGGAGTGTGAAACGAATTGGTGTCACAGTAAAAGTGGAAAAAGTCACACCTGAAAATACTCATGGGAATTGTATGATAAAGTGTGACCTGAGGTGCAACCTGAACTGTGACTTTTATGCAGTGAAAAATTGATAGTTCAGAAGCAGATTAAGGCGTACAATTTGTACGTCTTTTTTTATCCGAAAGAAAAAATGCTTATCTAGAGATCAGAGGCATTAAATATTGTTATCATATCTTCACTCATTTTTTGGCTAAGTTTCTAAACCTTCTCTAACATTTGAAACAGCTCTTTTTTGAAGTTCTCCTGAATATAGTCCATGACACTTCTGATTAGAACTTCACTTTCAAAATTGACTATCTCATTTATTTCTGACTGTTCTTCATCTGTTAGGTGATGGTATTGATGTTGTTTAGCATTTACTTTAGCAGCTACTTCAATCCTAACTTTAGTTGTTCTGGTTGTACAATTTCATATTCACCTTCTGCATATTCTTGCTCCGCATAATGCACTCCCCATTGACAGAGCTCCTGCAAGATAGGTTTAAGAGATTCTCCAAGTTCAGTGGATGAATATTCAACCTTCGGCGGTACTTGATTATACATCTTTCTGGTCACAAGTCCACTGGCTTCAAGCTCTCTAAGTGTTTGAATCAGCATTTTCTGAGTGATATTTGGGATAATACGCTTTAATTCACTCGTTCTCTTTGGTCCATTCATTAAAAAGTATAATACAAGCCCTTTCCATTTTCCGCCAATCACTTCCTTAGTCACTTCAAACCCACAGCTGAATTTTTTCATGTCTAAAGCTCTCCATTCCACATTTATTACTTTTTAGTTACTATATCACAAAAAAGTGGGTACTTCCGATAATGTGCTTACTGAAGGATACTATATCTTGTAAGTTGTTCTTCAAGTACTTAAAGGTACTAGACATAAAATAATATTAATTCTAAAGGAGTGTTAAGTATGGGTAAATTTGAAGGTAAAATAGCGCTTGTAACGGGTGGAACAAGTGGGATTGGTCTTGCTACAGCACAAAAATTTGTAAACGAAGGTGCATATGTTTATATCACGGGACGTAGACAAAACGAACTTGATAAAGCTGTTAACCAAATTGGCAAGAACGTAACCGGTGTTCAAGGTGATATTTCTAAGCTTGAAGACTTAGACAAACTATATGACATGATAAAGCAGGAAAAAGGTAAGTTGGACATCCTTTTTGCTAATGCAGGCATCGGCAACTTCCTTTCATTAGGTGAAATTACTGAAGAGCAGGTTGATAGAACGTTCGACATTAACGTGAAAGGAACCATTTTTACTGTTCAAAAAGCGCTATCACTATTCCCGGACAAAGTAGGTTCTATTATTGTAACGGGCTCTACTGCTGGATCAATTGGCAACCCAGCATTTAGTGTATATGGAGCATCTAAAGCAGCATTAAGAGCACTAGTTCGCAACTGGATTCTTGACCTAAAAGGTACTGAAATTCGTGTAAATGTGGTAAGTCCAGGAGTTATTCTTACACCTGCATACGATGAGCTTTTTGGTGATGCACTTGAAGGAGCGATGGAAAATGCCAGAAAAACTGTTCCAGCTGGAAAAGTTGGGACACCTGAAGAAGTAGCAAACGCTGTATCTTTCCTTGCATCAGACGAAAGCAGTTACTTGACGGGTGTTGAATTGTTCGTAGATGGCGGGCTAGCACAGGTATAATGTCACTGCCAAGGGATTACAAATCGTCCCCAAAAAAAGTTAATGGGGATTTACTTGAGTCGTATAAAAAAGTCGTTTTCCTTATGTCCTTGAGTAACCACAAATGCTGCAAACTAAGTTTTGATGATGGATATGTAAAATGAGAAAAAAGGAAAAGACATGCCGGATGCATGTCTTTTTTTGCGAATCAACCATAAAAAAAGAGAAGAGTCATGTCACTCTTCTCATACGAATGGGAATAGAACTTGCTAGGACGGCTGGGGGCTACCAGCTCGTAAATATATTATATATGACAGAACGTATGTTTGTAAAGAGGGATCATGCTTTTTTTGCTTATTTCATTTGATGTAAGATAAAATAAAGGCAATGAATGATAAACGGAGGCGTTTGAGTTGGCAAACAAAGAAGAGAAGACAGAGCAGCTGCTAATGGAGCTAAAGGAAGAGCTTCAAATGCTTGAACATCAAAACAAAGAACGGTATAAATGGAGTGCCTCCACATTGCTTGGAGTGATTGCCCTCTTGATTGATAAAGGAGTGATCACACCCGAGGAAGTCGAGATGTACAAGACGAAGGCGGAAATGCAAACCTTTCATACGCAAAAAGACTGATGCTTACTGATATGATGTATGGCGAGAAAAAGAAAAGGACATAACAAATTGATGACTCAATTGATATTATGTCCTTACTTCTGCAATTCGTTTTCACAGCATTAAACCAGCTTATACATTAAAACATCATCCCAGTATTCATGATCATTTATTTTAAATTCTTTTATTTTACGTCCTTCTTCTATAAACCCCATCTTTTTGTACAAAGAAATGGCCTTTTGATTTGTAGAGAAAACGGCTAAACTAACCTTTTCAATTGAAGGATTCTTTTCTGCCCAATGTAATAACGCTGTTAGTAACTTTTCCCCTACGCCTAAACCTCTATATCTCTTATGCACCATCAGCCCGAATGAACCCGTATGAGAAGTTCTTTTTCTATTTGATGAATGTTCAAAGGCTATCCATCCAATGACTTTCTCATCAGTTTGAGCAACTATGTACGTCTCGTTTTCATTTTCAATTCTTTTCTGTATCCATTCCCTGTGTTCTAATAGGGTTTTTTTGTTTTCTTCAGGTGATGTAAGTAGATAATCTGATTCAGCAATAACTGATTTCTGTATTTCTAAAGTCATTTCAGCATCTTCCATTTTTCCAAAACGTACAATGATATCATTGGAATTGCATATTAGTTTCTCCTGTCTAGAGCTAATACGGCATCTTATCATTTTTTTTAAATGAAAAAGAAGGGTATTGAAATAGAAATCACCATTTGGTCAAATCGTGATTAAATTTGCTTTATATATACGTATGTACCGATCGTCTGAATTGAGGATTGCAAATTAATGTACGGAGTCTTTGATGATTTTATAGTTTTTATGATTAACGACTGTTAGTGAATCCAGTTCTAAATCTCTATAGTTGTCCATAATGGTGACATCCACAATGACAGAGTTTTCATTCACTTTTTCAACTACACCTGTTAAACCATTTCTAAATTCGATCACATTTCCAATTTTTGCAATCTTCAACCGATCCCTCTCCTTTAAAAACAGATTTCATTCCCTATTAAAAAGTATTTTGCAATATTTTCATACCAATGTAAAGGATAAAGACGTTTTTGTTTTGTTTTCGTTGTATGCTCTTCTAACGAATGGTATATTTAATAATTGATCATGGCTGAAAAGGAGCGGTTTTTTTGACTGAAGAACAAATCCTCACAATCCTCGAATCTTTACGGAATGGGACGGAAAAACAGGTGACCATCCAAAAAGATGACTTTTTAACGTTTCGTTCTGTTTTGGTGAATCAAGATGATTTTAAACATTTTCGCGGGATCGCCAAACATGGTGGAGATGTTATTTTTGAATATCTTACAGAAGCAAGAAGCTAAAGCTTTTTCTCATTGATGAGAGAAAGCTTTTTTTATTTTCGTTCTTTTGTCACACTTCAAACCACTCTGATACATATGAAAAGAAAATGTAATAACCCATAATCAGGAGCATAAGGATGATGATAGGTGAAAAAGGGATCTTTTTAAGCGCTAACAATTCCATTTTATGTGCGCAAAACAAGGACATGCCATTTAATGACGGAATTTGGACAGGCATGTAAATCTTTGTGCGTGAAAATAGAATGAGGTCTTGTTAGAGTGGACAAGTATCTTACAGCCTACTTTGATTAAAGGAGGAAAAAGGCGAATGATTAAAATTCATACAGCTCTTTTTGTCATCCTTATGCTCGTTGCAGCAATGAAGATGGACAATATACAAGAGCAGCAAGGCACATTAAGTCACGAACTTTCACAAGCACCTGTTAAACATCAGCTTTCATATATAGAGCAAGATCACGATCAAGTCATCCCAGCATTTTCTGAAGAGAAGCGTCAGCCAAAAGTGAAAATGCTAAGTACGTCAACAGAAGAAAAGTCTTCAAAACCGAAGCAAAAGAAAAAAGTAAAATCTGAAACGACGAATAAGGCAAGCGGTAAACAGTATTCTAATGAAGAAATGGACTTGCTTTCTCGGTTGGTTCACGCTGAAGCGAAAGGTGAATCTTACGAAGGGAAAAAAGCGGTGGCAAGCGTTGTTTTAAACAGAGTAGAGCATCGTTCTTTTCCTGACAGCGTGAAAGGTGTGATTTATCAGCGAAATGCTTTCCAGCCAGTATCGAATGGAAGTATTCATGATATGGCAGATCAAGATTCCATTAAAGCGGTGAAGCAGGTAGTAAAAGAACATGACAGAACAACAAAGGCTATCTATTTTTATAATCCAAAAACGGCAACAGATCATTGGATTCGTTCCCGCAAAATTGTAGAACGCATCGGACGTCACGTGTTTGCCGTATAGAGAAAAAGAGCGATCAATGAGATTGCTCTTTTTTTGTCTTCAATTATTAAAATATTTTTTGGACTTGTCTCATAGAATGTGAAAAGAATTTGCTTTAGACAAGGGGAGGCTACATGAATCGATTTGTAAAAGGGGTCATTCTGCTATCTGTCGCAGCTTTTATTGCGGAGTGTATAGAGTTTTTAGTCAATATGATTTTAGCGAGAGAGCTTGGAGAACATGGAATGGGTCTATATATGAGTATCCTTCCAATCATCATGCTTGTCCTTGTGATCGCCAGCTTAGAGCTGCCAGTCTCCATTTCTAAATTCATTGCAGAATCGCATGAGCGGCTCCACAAAAGTATGCTCCGCCATGCGTTTAAAATGACGCTTGTGGTGACAAGTACAACTACAGCTATAGCAGCCATTGTACTGCCTTTCATTCCAGTGTTTCAGTCGTATCATCCGCTAATGAAGGGTCTAGTGCTGTCACTTATCCCGATTATTGCGTTTACCTCCATTGCACGCGGCTATTTTATGGGAAAGCAGCAAATGGGCAGGATCGCTCTCGCCAATATGCTGAAGAAAACGATCCAGCTTATCTGCTTGTTTTTGTTTTTTCATTGGTATTCGTTTGATATTGAAACAGCGGTACTCATTGCCATCGGTGTCATTGTCGCGAGTGATCTCGTCGTCTTTATTTATTTATACTCCCAATACGTCATGGCGAAAAATGCTGTCAATGTCAGGTCTGTTGAATTAAGAGGGATTGACGTGAGAAAGCGCCTCTTAGCCGTTTCCATTCCGACAACGGGCATGCGGATTTTTCATGCGATCGCCAATGCGGTTGAACCGTTTTTAATCAAAGGAGCGCTTATTGCAGCAGGCATCTCTGGCACACTTGCTGTTGATCATTACGGCATGCTGGCTGGTGTCGCGATGTCGATTGGTTTTTTCCCAGCGTTTATCGCCCATTCCATCATGATTGTGATGATTCCCAATGTATCTGAAGCCTATGCATTAGGTCAGTATGATCTTGTGAAAAAACGTGTCAGGCAGGCAATACTCATTACGTTTGGGTACGGGGTGCCGGCAGTGATGGTGATGTATTATTTTGCTTATCCGCTCACACATCTCTTTTTTGATTCACCGCAAGCTGCTGTCTATTTACAGCTGCTTTGGCCGTACTTTTTATGCCACCTGTTTGTGATGCCATTTCAAGCGTGTTTAATCGGTATGGGGCTCATTAAAGATGTGTTCCTACATAATATATGGGTGCATGTCGTCTCGTTTTCTATGGTCTATTTTCTTGGTTCAATTGAAAGCTTAAATATGATGGGGGTTATATTAGGGATGAATACGGGGATGCTGCTGCTGACTGCACTGCATTATGCGACGATATGTAAGGAGCTCGGCGTTTCCATGTTTCTTAGAATGAAAAAAGCTTGAATGTCATTGTGATCGAGAGGGCAAGCTATAAGAAAACTGGGAAGGAAGATCCTGATGAATCGTAAATATCTACCCGCCAGTCTTCTCATGATGACCCTGCTTCTATTACTCATAGGCAACGATGCTGAAGCAAAAGAATCCGTTATGGCGCCAAGGATAGAGGCTCCTACATTAACTGGTGAAACGCAAATCGTTCCGCCGAAAGGGAAACGAACGATCCTGCATTTTTGGACAACATGGTGTCCGTCCTGCAAAATGGAGCTGCCCGTATTTGACCAAATCGTGAAAGAAAATCAGAGTGATGTTGATATCTTAACCGTGAATTTACTAGGGGCTGAACAAAGTAAACATGCGGTTGCCGAATTTGTGAAAGACAGAAAGTTTACATTCCCGGTCATTCTAGATGAGCAAGGAGAAATGATGAAGAAATACCAAATCATCACCATTCCAACCACCTTTTTGATAAATGAAAAAGGGGAAATAGTGAAAAATCATGTAGGTCCACTGACGAAAAAACAAATCAAAGAGTGGACGGATTTTTAGAACGAAACCTTATTGTTAAGAACCAAGGCTCATTCCTATGGTTCTTTTTTGTGTTCAATTGCTTTTCATCTGAATAAACTGTGCTCAGAAGAGATGGAATGGTCCACATCAATAATGATAATTATTATCAAAAAGAAATTATAATAATTATTAATTGAAAATTGATCAGAACCTGTTATAATGAATGACAGACCTATAAAAAGCTTGAAATAGCAGAAAATATAGATGAAAAAAGGAAACGGGCAACGATTGATGATGTGAAAACCATTATCAATTAGAGAGGAGAAAACAATCATGAATGAGAATACAGCACTTTATCAAACAACAAATCAAAAGGAATCGAAATGGTCCCTTCATCAATGGGCACAGCACGGAGAATTAATAGCAGCAGGTATCTCGGGGATTCTCATTTTGATTGGATGGATTCTAAAGGATGAGAGCATGTGGAGTATTCCTTTATTTATCCTTGCGTTTATGATTGGAGGTTTTGCAAAGGCGAAGGAAGGAATTGAAGAAACCATTTCGTCTAAAAGCTTGAATGTTGAACTTTTAATGATTTTCGCAGCCATAGGCTCAGCTATCATTGGATATTGGGCAGAGGGCGCTATCTTAATTTTTATTTTCTCACTAAGTGGTGCGCTTGAAACGTATACGTCAAATAAAAGCAAGAAGGATTTAACAGCTTTAATGAGCATCGCACCAGATGAAGCGACTTTAATTGAAGAAGATGGCACGACCATTCAAATCTCTGCTTCATCTTTAACACCAGGTGACCGTATCATGATCAAAGCTGGGGAACGTATTGCAGCAGATGGTGTGATTTTAAGCGGGAGAACAAGTGTAGATGAATCTGCGCTCACGGGCGAGTCTGTACCACAAGAAAAAGGGCAGGGCGAAGACGTGTTTGCAGGAACAGTGAACTTAAATGGTTCCTTAACGGTAGAAGTCACCAAACATAATGAAGAAACGCTTTTCCATAAAATTATTAAGCTTGTCGAATCGGCTCAAGAAAGTGTGTCGCCAAGCCAGGCATTTATTGAAAAATTCGAAGGTGCGTATGTAAAAGGTGTACTGATCACCGTCGCGATTTTAATGGTTCTGCCTCATTTTGTACTAGGCTGGAGCATGAGTGAAACCTTCTACCGGGCCATGGTATTTATGGTTGTTGCATCACCTTGTGCGCTTGTTGCATCCATTATGCCAGCTGCTTTGTCACTGATTTCAAACGGCGCAAGAAACGGAATGCTTGTCAAAGGAAGCGTCTTTTTAGAAAAGCTAGGCACAAGCAGCATGATTGCTTTTGATAAAACGGGGACGATTACAAGCGGAAAGCCGGCTGTAGATCAAGTTGTGATAGCTAAAGGACAAGAGGAAGCTGCTTTTTATCAGGCGCTTTATCAAATTGAAAGTCAATCAAACCACCCATTAGCGAAAGCGATCTCTGATATGGCAAAAGAGCACCACATAGAAAGATCAGCTCATGTCACCATTGAAGAAACCTCTGGTTTTGGTGTAAAGGCACAATTGAATGGAGAAACGTGGCGGATTGGGAAGAAAGACTTTGCCGGCAAGGCTTCAATGGACCGCGAGATCGAAGAGAAGGAAGATTATCTTTCTGAAAAAGGATACACAGTGGTGTATGTTCAAAAGGATCAAGAAGTCGTTGGTTGCCTTGGTCTTAAGGATCAAATTAGACCTGAAGCTAAAAAAATGATTCAAGAGCTGAATGATTTAGGCATCCAAACCGTTATGCTGACAGGAGATCAGCAAAAAACGGCTGAAGCCATTGCGCAGGAAGCCGGCATCCAAACGGTTGTCGCTGAGTGCCTTCCAGATGAAAAGGTACATGAGGTCAATCAACTTAAAAAACAAGGTAATTCCATCATCATGGTAGGAGACGGAATCAATGATGCACCGGCACTCGCCACAGCAGATGTAGGGGTTGCGATGGGCGGAGGCACAGACGTGGCCTTAGAAACAGCAGATCTGATCTTAATGAAGAACAATTTAAATAACTTAACAAAGATGATCCGTCTTTCAAGAAAGATGAATCGAATCATTAAGCAAAATATTATTTTCTCATTAACGGTGATTTGTTTGTTAATTTGTGCGAATTTCTTACAAGTGCTTGATTTGCCTTTTGGCGTCATCGGGCATGAAGGAAGTACGATTTTGGTCATTTTAAATGGACTGCGTCTTCTTCGGGCATCTTAAGCGAATCATCATAGCGCACTTGGCTTCTGCCAGTGCGCTTTTGTGCGAAATATAGCAAAAACTGATACAATAGATCAGTAGAAAAACGTGTAAGGAGGATCACGATGAACCGAATGAAGAGCTTGTCTTCTTGGCTAAAGGAAAAAGACATTCAAGGTGCATTTATACATACAAAGGAAAATGTGTTTTATCTATCTGGATACTTCACAGAGCCGCATGAAAGAGTAATGGGGCTGTTTGTGTTTCAAGAGGCAGATCCATTTTTTGTTTTGCCTAAAATGGAAGTCGATCAGGCGAAAAATGCTGGATGGTCAGGCGATATCATTGGTTATGAAGACCATGAGAATCCATTTGATTTCATTCAGTCAGCAGTAGAAAAACGCGGTGTAAGAGCGACTCGACTTGCAATTGAAAAAGAGTCGATTCCGCTTCAAAGAGCAGAGCAGCTTCAAGCTGCCACTGGGGCAGAAACTTTTGTCCGGGCAGAAGAAGAGCTCAATCAGCTAAGACTGATTAAAGATGAATCTGAAATTGCTACACTGAAAAAAGCCGCTCAATTGGCAGATGAAGGTGTAAAAATTGGGGTGGACGCCTTAAAAGAAGGAATCACCGAAACAGAAGTGCTCGCTGTCATTGAATATGAGCTAAAGAAAAAAGGCATTCAAGGCATGTCCTTTTCGACGATGGTTCTCTTTGGCGAAAAATCAGGAGAGCCTCACGGAAATCCAGGGCAGACAGCCTTAAAAAAAGGCGATTTTGTGTTATTTGACCTTGGTGTCATTGTTGATGGCTATTGCTCAGACATTACAAGAACATTCATCTATCAGGAAGCTTCTGACAAGCAAAAGGACATCTATCAAACCGTCCTGAACGCAGAAATGGCGGCACTTGAAATGAGTAAGCTGGGCGTGAGAATTGGAGACCTGGACTTAAAAGCACGCGGACTGATCACAGAAGCTGGATATGGGGACTATTTCCCTCACCGCCTTGGGCATGGTCTAGGGGTGTCTGTTCATGAGTTTCCTTCTATGAGCCAGGCAAATGATGATCTTCTCCAAGAAGGCATGGTGTATACGATCGAACCGGGGATCTACGTCCCAGGAGTCGGCGGCGTCAGAATTGAAGATGATGTACTGATCACAGCAGATGGTCCAGTCACTTTAACCAATTATCCGAAAGAGCTGACGATCATCAAGTAATAAAAAAATCACGATGAACGTCCATGTCTTGGAAGTGTCATCGTGATTTTTTGTCACTCTTTTCGATCCTTATCAACAAAAAAATCATCAATTGATTCAAACGGTTTGATTTTATGTTCTTTTCCTAAAGGATGTAGTGCAAAACGAGCAGAAAACAAAACAGTCATACATAATATAATCCATATGATGATACCCATCTTGAATTCCCCTTTCCATCCAGTGATTTGTTCAGCTCACATACATCTTAAAGTATGAAACGCTTACCATATCAAGAGAAAGTAGGAGAAAAAATGCCAAACATAAGGGAGATTGCGAAAAGAGCGGGCGTATCTGTGACAACTGTATCACGTGTGTTGAATGATCATCCTTATGTCAAAGAAGAAAAACGAGAACGAGTGCTACATGCGATGAAAGAGCTCAAATATACGAGAAACATTCAGGCTGTACATTTAGCAAAGGGCTATTCAAATATGCTTGGCATCGTTCTTCCAACGATTGATCATTCTTATTTCAGCAGACTTGTCACAGGGATTGCCGAGAAAGCACAGGCGCGCGGTATGCATTTTGCTTTATTTCAAACAGGGTATGATCCTTTAAAAGAAAAAGAAGCATTGATGAGTTTAAAAGAGCGCCGCGTGGATGGGTTAATCTTTTGCTCAAATGCGTTAAGTGATCGAGACATTTTAAGGTGGCAGGAATCCGGGCCTATTATTTTTTGCCATCCGGCGCCTTTTGAAGACTGCTCAACGGTGTCGATCGCACATGATCAAGCATTTAAAGAAGGGCTGCATCATTTAGCAGCATGCGGGCATCAGCGAATCGCGATTGTACTAGCCAGAATAGAAGGCGCAAACAGCCAGTCACGACTTCAAGCTTATCAAGATATGATGAAATCGCTCGGGCAGGAGATTGATGAAGAATGGATCATCGAAGGGAAGCTCACACTTTTTGATGGAAAACAATTATTCACAGAGTGGCAGGAGATGAAGAATCGCCCCACAGCATTATTCATCACAAATGACGACGTATCAGCAGGCTTTTTATTAGAGGCGCAGCGTCATGATATAAAAGCAGGAGAATCTCCAGCCATACTCGGCTTTCAAAATGATCAATTGAGTGAGGCTTTGGGGATTTCCAGCATTGATATTCCACTTAAACGAATGGGTCAGGAAGCGTTTGACTTGTTCGACCGGGCCGTAAAGGGAGAGGCACCAGAAAAAAGAATGCTGCCATTTCGCCTGATCGAGCGTTCAACTACCGTTTTCAAAAACAATCGTTGACGCACGTTTCATCTGTTTTGTACGATAAGAGGGATTGAATAAGAAGGAGGTGGGGATGTTCATGGAATCCTTCACCGTTGATAAAGCGTTAAATAATAATGTCATCATCGCAAGACACCCTTCTTGGGGCGAAGTGGTTCTAATTGGGAAAGGAATCGGCTTCGGGAAAAAATCGGGTGATGTTCTCGATCAAGACACATTTGAAAAAATGTTTGTACTTAAAAATACAAAGGAACAAACAGAATATAAACAGCTGCTTCACCACATTGATGAGAACATGATCGAGCTTGCCAATGACGTCATTTATCATATACGAGAAAAAATGGGGCACCGTTTGAATGAGCATATTCATATTGCCCTGACTGACCATATTGCCTTTAGTTTTAAGCGGGTGCAGCAAGGATATGATATCACCAATCCCTTTATGCTTGAGACTAAATCGCTGTATCCGAAAGAATACGAGGTCGCAAAGGAAGTCGTTGAGCTGATTAACGAGCGTTCAGATGTCGAAACAAAGCTGCCAGAAGGAGAGATTGGTTTTATTGCGCTCCATATTCACTCGGCTTTGACGAATCGGCCCTTATCTGAGGTGAACCGTCATTCGCAGCTTATTACGCAGATGGTCCAAGTCATAGAAGATTCATTTCATATGAAAGTAGACCGAGAAAGTATTCATTATTTACGCTTATTGCGCCATATTACATTTTCGATTGAGCGCATTAAACGGGAAGAATCATTAGAGGAGCCAGAAAAATTGCTTCATCTATTGAAAAATGAATATCCTTTATGCTACAATACTGCTTGGAAAATGATCAAAATATTACAACATGCATTGAAAAAGCCTGTACAGGATGCGGAGGCTGTCTACCTGACACTTCATCTGTACAGATTGACAAATAAAATTTCATAGTTTCCTTGAAACGTGTAACTGATTCGATCAGGCATGAGTGACTTAAGGTAAATACAGGATAAGATCCTGTTATTTGCGCAACCTTATATCACCATGCCTTTTTTTGTGTTTGAAGGTGAAATGTAAACGGTTAATTATGAAATGTACGTCAGGGAGCGTCCCACATGTATGTTGTAAGTGAAAACAAAAGGAGGTTCAACCAGTGTTTAAATCACTTTTTGGTGTGTTGCAAAAAATTGGACGAGCACTTATGCTTCCAGTTGCGATCCTTCCTGCTGCTGGTATTTTACTAGCACTTGGGAATGCGATGCAAAATCCGCAGCTGATTGATGTGGCTCAATTTTTAAGCAATGATACAATTCAGCTTGTTGCAAGTGTCATGGAAAATGCGGGGAACATTGTCTTCTCGAATCTTCCGCTCTTATTTGCTGTAGGGGTTGCCATCGGTCTTGCTAATGGAGACGGTGTGGCAGGGATTGCCGCAATTATCGGTTATCTTGTCATGAACGTGACAATGAGTGCCGTATTAATGGCCAATGGATCGATTCCATCCGATTCCATCAAATTGGCTAAGTTCTTTAAGGAAAGCCATCCAGCGTATATTAATATGCTCGGCATTCCGACCTTGTCTACCGGCGTCTTCGGCGGGATTATTGTCGGGGTATTAGCAGCTTATATGTATAATAAATTTTACAAAATTGAGCTCCCGCAATATCTCGGTTTCTTTGCTGGTAAACGTTTTGTTCCAATCGTTACATCTATTTCAGCACTTATTTTAGGGCTTTTGATGCTAGTCATTTGGCCGCCAATTCAAGGTGCACTGAACTCGTTTTCAACAGGACTGCTCGCAGCGAATGAGCCGCTTGCTGCCTTTGTATTCGGTGTGATTGAACGCTCATTAATTCCGTTTGGTCTGCACCACATTTTCTACTCGCCATTCTGGTATGAGTTCTTTAGTTATAAGAGCTTATCAGGTGAGCTTGTCCGTGGTGATCAGCGTATCTTCATGGCACAGATCAAAGATGGTGTTCAGCTGACAGCTGGTACATTCATGACAGGGAAATATCCGTTCATGATGTTTGGTCTGCCAGCAGCAGCACTTGCGATTTACCATGAAGCAAAACCAAAGAATAAAAAGCTTGTCGCTGGAATTATGGGATCAGCAGCCCTGACTTCTTTCCTAACAGGGATTACTGAACCGCTTGAATTCTCATTCTTGTTTGTTGCACCAGTGTTATTTGCAATCCACTGTGTATTTGCTGGATTATCCTTTATGATTATGGATATTCTAAACGTGAAAATCGGTATGACCTTCTCAGGGGGATTAATCGACTTCTTCTTATTCGGTATCTTGCCAAACAGAACCGCTTGGTGGCTTGTGATTCCAGTTGGTCTCGTACTTGCTGCTATTTATTACTTCGGATTTAGATTCGCCATTCGCAAATTTAATCTGAAAACGCCAGGCCGCGAGGATGAAGCAGCTGACGGTGCAGATAGTGCTAAGTCTGAAAAGGGTAATGACTTACCTTATGAAATTCTTGAAGCGATGGGTGACCAAGAAAACATTAAACACCTTGATGCTTGTATTACGCGTTTACGTGTCACTGTCAATGATCAGAAGAAAGTGGACAAGGACCGCTTGAAAAAGCTTGGTGCTTCAGGAGTTCTCGAAGTAGGAAACAACATCCAGGCCATCTTTGGACCACGCTCTGATAATTTAAAAACACAAATGCAGGACATCATTGCAGGCCGCACGCCTCGTCCAGCTAAAGACCCTTCTGCAAAAGAAGAAGTCAGCCAGCAGGTCGAAGAAGTCATTGCAAAACCGCTTCAAAACGAGCAAGGGGAAGAAATCTTTGCTTCACCAATTACAGGGGAGCTTCATCCGATTACAGATGTACCAGATCAAGTATTCTCAGGGAAAATGATGGGTGACGGTTTCGCCATCTTGCCAACAGATGGAACGGTGGTTTCACCGGTGAAAGGGAAGATCTTAAATGTATTCCCAACGAAACACGCAATTGGCCTGCAATCTGACGGTGGACTTGAAATTTTAATCCACTTCGGTATTGATACGGTCAGCCTTAAAGGAGAAGGATTTGAAGCATTTGTACGAGAGGGAGATCAAGTAGAAATCGGTCAAAAACTCTTAGAGGTTGATATTGATAAAATTAAGTCTGAAGTACCATCTTTGATGACACCAATTGTATTTACCAACTTAGGTGAAGGACAATTTATTGACCTTCAAGAATCCGGTGTAATCAAAGCTGGTCAAGAAAACATCATGAAAATTTCAAAATAATTTTCATAACTGCCGTTCTTGTTAGATGACAAGCTCGGCAGTATGATATAATATTGTGGATGTATTAATTGTATAAAAAGGAGATTGATAAAAATGGCTCAACAAACATTCAAAGTAACTGCAGATTCTGGAATTCACGCACGTCCTGCAACAGTTCTTGTACAAACTGCTAGTAAATATGATGCTGATATCAACTTAGAATATAATGGTAAAACAGTGAACCTGAAATCTATTATGGGTGTAATGTCTCTAGGAATTGCGAAAGGTGCTACAATCACAATCTCTGCTTCTGGTTCTGATGAAAATGATGCACTTGCTGCGCTTAAAGACACAATGAAAAGTGAAGGCCTAGGCGAGTAATGCAACAACTGAAAGGAATCGGTGCTTCAGCAGGCGTTGCGATTGCAAAAGCATACCGTCTGGAAGAACCAGATTTAACAGTTCACCAAAAAGACATCAACGATCCAGAGACAGAAGTGAAGCGTTTTGAAGAAGCAATTCATGTTTCTAAACAAGAACTTGAAGCAATTAAAGAACATGCGCTAAAAGAGCTTGGCCAAGACAAAGCAGATATCTTTTCTGCACACCTTCTTGTGTTAAGTGATCCAGAGCTGCTAAACCCAGTAAAGGATAAAATCAACTCTGATAAAGTAAATGCTGAATTTGCTTTAAAAGAAACAGCGACAATGTTTGTCACCATGTTCGAAGCAATGGACAATGAATACATGAAGGAACGTGCAGCGGATATTCGCGACGTAACAAAACGTGTAACTGGACATTTGCTAGGCGTTGACATTCCAAATCCAAGCATGATTTCTGAAGAAGTCATCATCATCGCTGAAGATTTAACACCTTCTGATACTGCTCAGCTGAACAGACAATTCGTCAAAGGTTTTGCGACAGATATCGGCGGCCGTACTTCTCACTCAGCGATCATGGCAAGATCTATGGAGATTCCAGCAGTTGTTGGAACAAAAGAAGCAACAAAAACGGTGAAAAACAATGATCTGATCATTGTCGATGGTATTAGCGGAGACGTCATCATTCAGCCTTCTGAAGATGAAGTGAAAGCGTATCAAAAAAAGCATGAAGACTACTTAGCTCAAAAAGCGGAATGGGCGAAACTTGTTGATCAGCCAACGGTCACAAAAGACGGCGTTCACGTAGAGCTAGCTGCAAATATCGGAACACCTGAGGATGTAAAAGGTGTACTTGAAAATGGCGGCGAAGCAGTCGGATTGTACCGTACAGAATTTTTATACATGGGCAGAGATCAGCTTCCAACAGAAGAAGAACAGTTCAATGCTTATAAAACAGTGTTAGAGAAGATGGAAGGTAAAGCGGTTGTTGTCCGCACACTTGATATTGGTGGCGATAAAGAACTCCCTTACTTGCAGCTTCCAAAAGAAATGAACCCGTTCCTTGGCTTTAGAGCGATCCGCCTTTGCCTCGAAGAACAGGAGATTTTCAGAACACAACTACGCGCCTTACTTCGTGCAAGTACATATGGAAACTTGAAAATCATGTTCCCTATGATCGCGACATTATCAGAGTTTAGAGAAGCAAAAGCCATTTTACTTGAAGAAAAAGAAGCATTGGTTGCCGCTGGTACAGACGTATCCGATTCCATTGAAATCGGTATAATGGTAGAAATTCCATCAACCGCTGTCATCGCAGACCAATTCGCAAAAGAAGTTGATTTCTTCAGTATTGGAACAAATGATTTGATTCAATACACAATGGCTGCTGATCGAATGAACGAACGAGTGTCTTATCTTTACCAGCCTTACAATCCAGCGATTTTACGTTTGATTACGCTTGTTATTGAAGCAGCGCATAAAGAAGGTAAATGGGTTGGCATGTGCGGTGAGATGGCAGGAGATGAAATCGCAATCCCACTTCTACTTGGATTAGGATTAGATGAATTCTCAATGAGTGCAACATCTATTCTTCCAGCAAGAACACAGCTAAGCAAGCTTTCTAAGGAAGAAGCTGCATCATTTAAAGAGCATATTTTATCACTTAGCACAACAGAAGAAGTGGTTGATTTCGTGAAGAAAACGTTTCAACATCACTAAGTGAATTCAAACCAGACAGTAACCCTGTCTGGTTTTTTTGTCGAATTTTATCATATTGGGTCATATCCGGCAGAGAGAAGGGCATCCTATAAGAAAAATGGAGGTGACCAGATTGCCTTTCTCAGACTATAAACCGGGTGATCAAGTATATGTGATTTATCGAAATCCACATGCAGCAAACGTAGCACAAATCAAAGAAGCAGAAATTGTTTCACATCCATATAACGAAGAGGAGCTTGCCCTATTTTTACTTGAAACGTATCATCCTTTAGCTCCAGATGATGCGGTCTTTCCGACATATGAAGAAGCAGAAGCTCTTTATCAAGATTTGTTTGAATAAGGGAGATTTTAGAAAGGATAAAAGCCATCCTGCGCGGTTAAAGTAACCGTATGAAAACCTATAAGGTAAGGATGTGCTAAATATGATCAAACCTTTTGTGCCCCAGCTTGTTTACATTGAACCAAGGGCGTTAGAGTACCCGTTAGGACGAGAGCTGAAGGAAAAGTTCGAGGGTATGGGTATTGAAATAAGAGAAACGACTTCACATAACCAAGTAAGAAATATTCCGGGTAAAAATGACTTGCAAAAGTATCGTAATGCGAAATCAACGCTTGTCATTGGTGTGAGGAAAACGTTGAAGTTTGATACGTCTAAACCATCTGCAGAGTATGCGATCCCATTTGCGACAGGATGTATGGGGCATTGCCATTATTGCTATCTGCAAACGACAATGGGAAGTAAGCCGTACATTCGAACATATGTGAATGTTGAAGAAATATTAGATCAGGCGGAGCAGTACATGAACGAGCGTGCGCCTGAAATCACGAGATTTGAAGCTTCTTGTACTTCAGATATTGTAGGAATTGACCATTTGACACATACACTAAAGGCAGCGATTGAATACTTCGGCCAGACTGATCTTGGTAAGCTTCGCTTTGTCACCAAATTTCATCATGTCGATCATTTACTTGATGCAAAGCACAACGGCCGAACAAGATTCCGCTTTAGTATCAATGCGGATTATGTCATTAAATATTTCGAACCCGGAACATCACCGTTAGATCAGCGGATTGAAGCAGCTGTCAAGGTCGCAAAAGCAGGCTATCCTCTTGGCTTTATTATTGCCCCAATTTACATTCACGAAGGCTGGCAGGAAGGATATAAAGTTCTTTTTGAAAAGCTCGATGCAGCCCTAACTGAAGATGTCAGGCACGATATCACCTTTGAAATGATTCAGCATCGTTTTACAAAACCAGCGAAGCGTGTGATCCAAAAAAACTATCCGAAATCAAAATTAGAATTGGATGAAGAAAAAAGAAGATACAAGTGGGGTAGATATGGAATTGGGAAATATATCTACCAAAAAGATGAGGAACAAGAACTAAGACAGACGTTAGAATCATATATCGATCAGTACTTTCCGTCTGCAAAAATTGAATATTTTACTTAAAGCAAGCCTTTATGGCTTGTTTTTTCTATTTAAATTTTCTTACAACTATTGAATGCGGTACCAATTTTGCCGATATACAAAATAAGATGCGAAAGTAGGATGTAGGGGTGATGAGATGTTTAAGAAACTTCAAGTGAGAATAGCTGTTTTCATCTCAGTTATTTTAATTTTAACCGTCGTGGCCGTTCAAGTGGGTTCCAACATAGTATTAACACCACTCATTGAACGGGATGCAAAAACCACCACAGCGGCAACAGCAGAAAGCATGAGAGATATTATTGCACAAAAGCTTGATAATTACGGGGGTACAATTAACAAACTGGCAACAAGTACACTGACTGAAGATTTTGCACAAAAGCAAACAAAACAAACATTAGCCTTTGAAAACGATGAACTAAAAGTCTTGCAGGAGCAGGATGAACTCATCTCACTTGCCTATATAGGAACAAGTGACGGTAAAATGTTTGCCTTCCCAGAGTCTGATTTTGGTGAAGGATATGATCCAACTAAGCGAGATTGGTTTATCAATTCGGCTGAAAAGCCTGATGAAGTCATCTGGACAGATCCGTATATTGATAAAGCAACGAATGAAATGGTTGTCTCAGCCACCAAGGCAATTGTGCGAAATGGAAAGGTTGTTGGAGTCGCAGGACTTGATTTGAAGCTGTCTTCCATTCAATCGTATATAAAGGAACAAAAGATTCCTTATATGGGAAACGCTTTCTTAGTAGATGGCAAAGGAACGATTTTGGCACATCCAACTGAGCAAGGAAAAAACATATCAAAAGTCGCTTCTGTAAAAAAAGCGATCGACAATTCCGGTCTTGATGATAACAAAGAACTGACGGTCATATCTAAAATCAAAGAGGCCGATTGGACAATAGGTGTCAGCTTTGAGAAAAAGAAACTGCTTTGGATCACAGAACAAATGAATCAGACAAGCATCATGATTTCAGTCATTGCCATTGTTCTTGCGATCATTCTCAGTTTCTTATTAGCAAGAAGCATCACAACGCCAATCAAGCGTCTGATCGAGCATGTGCGTAAGGTGTCTGAAGGTGATTTAACCAGCTCACTTGAAACGAAATCTCAAGATGAGATTGGTTTCCTCACGAAGAGCTTTAATCAAATGACCGAGGGGATCAGAGAGTTAATTGAAAAAGTAAAAGGGGCTTCAGACCAAGTAGTGACATCTACGGATGAAGTCACGCAAATTTCAAATGAAACCTTACTGTCGAGCGAACAGATTGCAACGGCCATTCAAGAGGTGGCAACAGGTGCGTCTAAGCAGGCTTCAGAAGCAGAAACGATTAATGAGAAATCAGAGCATTTATATGAAAAAGTACGTCATATGGGTGAGCTTGCCACGCAAATGCAAGCCAACTCAAAATCATCTGAAGATGCAGGCTATAGAGGGCTCGATGCACTAGGTATGCTCGTTCAAAAATCAACACAAGCGAACGAGGAATCGAAGAAAGTGGAGCAAATGCTGCTTGACCTTGAACATAAAACGAAAAATATTGAAAACGTTGTGACCGCCATCTCTGAAATCTCTGATCAAACGAATTTACTTGCTCTGAATGCAAGCATTGAAGCAGCGAGAGCCGGAGAAAGCGGACGAGGATTTGCTGTTGTTGCAGAAGAAGTCAGAAAGCTTGCTGAACAATCTGCGCAATCAACCAAACACATTAGTGAAACCGTCAAACTCATTCAAGATGAATCGAAAAAGGCGGCTGAAGCGATGACGGCAGCAAGTAAGATGAATGAGGAACAAGGTGAAGCCATTAATGCAACAGGCGAGGCACTGAGCAGCATCACAATGGAAATGCAGGCACTTGTCGGCTCAATTGACAGCATTCATACACAGATCAATGAAATGACAGACGAACAGCAGAAAATGAATGACTCCATTCAAAGCATTGCTGCGATCTCAGAAGAATCTGCGGCTTCAGCTGAGGAAGTGCATGCGTCTACAGATGAACAAGTCCAAGCTTTAGAAAGAACGAAAACTTCGACTGAAATGCTGAACGAATCAAGCCAGGCATTACGTCAGGCGGTTGATCGGTTTAAGCTGTAATCAAGCGGAAAGGAACCTTGCGACGTGAGCAAGGTTCTTTTTGTATGATAAAATAAAGCTAGAGGAGGTGTTGACATGGATGTCAATCTATCTGGAAAAAAAGCCTTGGTCGCTGCAAGCAGTCAAGGTATTGGAAAAGCCATTGCCTTTGCTCTAGCAAAAGAGGGAGCAGATGTGATGCTTTCAGGAAGGCATGAGCACACGCTGAAAGAAACAGTCAAAGAATTATCTCCGCTTGTAAAAGGAAAGCTGACTTATCAAGTATGTGATGTGTCTGACGCGCAGCAAATCAAGGCGCTAGTTCAAGCGGCAGCTGGAGATGAGAAGTGTCTAGACATTCTTGTGAACAATACAGGCGGGCCTAAAACAGGGACGCTTGAAACCTTAACAGATGAAGACTGGATGGAATCATTTCAGCTTCATTTACTCAGTTATATTCGATTATTAAAAGAGGCCTTGCCTTATTTGAAAAAACACGGCGCACGCGTGTTAAACATTGCGTCTATGTCAGTGAAAGAACCGATCCCAGGCTTGATGCTGTCAAATACTTTTAGACCGGCTATTGCCGGCTGGACAAAAACAGCCGCTCAGGAGTTTGCAAAGGATGGCATTTTAATCAATACGTTAGCCCCAGGGAAAATTGAAACAGACCGCGTCAAACAGCTGGACAAGCACCGCGCACAGGCAGAGCACTTAACGGTTGAAGAAATCAAAGCACAGGCCGAACGTGCGATTCCGCTTGGCCGTTACGGACAGCCAGAGGAATTTGCAGCATATGCAGCTTTTCTTTTATCTGAAGCCAATACATATATGACAGGTCAAACACTCATGATTGATGGTGGACTGACAAAGTCTCTTTAAGGAGGAACAAGTGATGACACAAATCAAAACAGTTGGTTTTATTGGAATCGGTGTAATGGGACGCAGTATGGCAGGACATTTAATGGATGCCGGATATGAAGTTCTCGTTTATACAAGAACAAAAGCGAAAGCAGATGCACTCATTCAAAAAGGCGCATCATGGAAGCCGGCAGTGAAGGAGATTGCAGAACATGCAGATGCTGTCATCACAATGGTAGGATATCCATCAGATGTAGAAGAAATCTATTTAGGTGAAGAAGGGCTTGTGGCACATGCTGCGCCTGGTACCTATCTGATTGATATGACTACATCGAAGCCTCAGCTGGCAAAAGAAATTGAAATGAAAGCAAAAGAAAAAGGGTTGTTTGCATTAGATGCACCAGTTTCTGGCGGAGACGTAGGGGCAAAAAATGGAACGCTTGCGATTATGATTGGCGGAGAAAAATCAGCCTATGAAGCGTGCCTGCCCTTATTTGAGCAAATGGGCGAAAACATTCAATATCAAGGACCTGCAGGAAGCGGTCAGCATACCAAAATGTGTAACCAAATTGCGATCGCAGCAGGTATGGTAGGCGTTGCAGAGGCCATGGCCTATGCCGAAAAATCAGGACTTGATCCAGAGCATGTGCTCAAAAGCATTACAACGGGCGCGGCAGGAAGCTGGTCCTTGTCAAACCTTGCACCAAGAATGCTGAAAGGTGATTTCGAGCCAGGGTTCTACGTGAAGCATTTTATCAAGGATATGGGCATTGCACTTGAGGAAGCAGAACTGATGGGAGAAGAAATGCCAGGACTCGCGCTTGCAAAGTCACTTTATGAAAAGCTGAGCGAACAGGGCGAAGAAAACAGCGGCACACAGAGTATATATAAATTATGGGTAAAATAAAAAGACCTGTCCCACTTAGAGACAGGTCAGCGTGTAGACAAACCCTCGCATTCGGTGTCAGTCCTGCGTGCCGGTGCTCACGAATGTCAAATTCGCTCCGCTCCGGTACTCGTCCTTCCTAGACTGCAAAGGTTTTCTATCACGCTGAAAAGAAGACAAAAGGCTAAAATGAAGATCATTTTAGCCCTTTGTCAACAATCTGGCCTGTCCCACTTAGGGACAGGTTTTTTAGATATCTTATTTTCCGATGAATTGCTGCGTCCAGTAGTTGCCAGATTTCACATAACCAACACCGATATGTGTATAGTTTTTGTTTAAGATATTTGCTCTGTGGCCTTCACTGTTCATCCATGCAGTCACAACTTCTTGAGGAGATTTTTGACCTTGGGCAATGTTTTCACCTGCTGTTTTGTAAGTGATACCGAATTTCTTCATTTGATCAAATGGAGATCCGTAAGTTGGGCTTGTATGAGAGAAATAGTTTTTATCTTTCATATCTTGAGATTTTGCGCGAGCAGATTTGCTTAGTTTTGAATCAACAGAAAGTGCTTTTAATCCTTGCTTTGCACGCTCTTTGTTTGTAAGCTCAACGACTTCTTTTTCAAATGCATCCAAGCTGCTGTCTGCTTTTGTTGCCGTTGTGTCTTTTTCGTCAGCTTTTGTGTTGTTATTGTTGTTTGTGTTTTGTTTTGCTGGCGTACTTGGTTTAGAAGCAGTAGGTTTTTTCACTGATTCTTGTTTTTGTTCATTTTTTGCTTTGTTTACTTCTTTCACCACTTTTGTGCCAGTAACAGGTTGACCGCTTTTGATCAGCTTGTTTAAAAGAGCTTCGATCTCTTTTTGATTCGACTTGCTTAGCTTGTTTACATCTGAAGAGATATGTAATTTTGCAGCTAATGTATGAAGATCAATGGTTTGATGCTGTACTTGTATCACTTGTTTCAGGTTAAGCTCCTTCGCATCAGCTGAATGTCCTCCAGTGAACGTGATGAGTGCAGCAGCCGTTAGCGCTGAAAAAAAGAATGATTTCTTCTTCATATTGTAACTCCTCCTAAAATCTTTGTTTTGTTTTCTCACAGAAAATCATAACATGGACTTTTTGTTATAAACGTACCAGCATCCTCCATTGACAATGCCTGTTTGTCATTTTTGTTAAAGTCATAAAAAAATCCGCCTCATATCAAAGGATAGGGAATTCTTCCATTTAAAGAAAACGACATAAACATACCAATATTTTAAAGTGTTAGTATATTTTTTTGCATAATAGGGATTGACAGCTTTTTTTCACTTGTTTCGCTGTAACAACTATTACAAAAGTGTTACAATAATGAGTGGTAATTGTAAAAGATTGAAAGGATGAGAGGAGCTACATAAGTGGGAGAGAAACAGCATCAAGGTGGTGCCGAGCAGAAAAAAATCAAGCGCCGGAACGCCTGGAGGATTAATCTCTTTTTCTTCGCTGTCTTTAGTTTATTTGCTGGACTTGTGATCAAGCTTGGTGTGCTGCAGATCGTCAATGGTGAGGATTATAAAAAGCAAGCAAACCGAACAGAGGTCAAAACAGCATCATACCCGTCCCCAAGAGGAAAAATGTATGACGCGAGAGGAAGAGTCGTCGTTGATAACGAAAGTGTACCTGCCATCGTTTATACATCAGAAAGCGGTGTGAAGGCGAAGGATAAGATTAAAGTAGCAAGAAAACTTGCGACTTATATAAAAATGGATACTGATTTTTTGAGAGAGCGTGACATTCGAGATTTTTGGCTGGCAAGCCATCCGAAAGAAGCGGATAAGCTCATTTCAAAAGCAGAGCAAAAGAATCTTAAAGCAAAAGATGTCTATCCGCTTCAAGTAGAGCGTGTGCCTAAGGAAGAGGTCAAGGCGATCGAAAAAAATGCAGAGGAAAAAGCAGTTGCAGCGATCTATCGTAGATTTACAGGCGGATATGCCTTTGAGCCTCAAATTGTGAAAGCAATGGACCCGAACGAAGAGAAAAAAGGGGACGAAAAAGTGGCTTTGCTTGATGAAACAAAAGAATCCAAGCAGACGTCATCCGTGAGTTTGACATATGAAGAGATTTCACTTGTGTCAGAGCATCTGGATGAACTGCATGGTGTAAATGTCATCAATGATTGGACAAGAAAATATCCGTATGAAAAGACCCTTTATAATGTACTTGGCGGTGTGACCACACCAGAGCAAGGCATTATAAAAGAGCGTGAAGATTACTATATGGCAAGAGGCTACTCGCGAAATGACCGGGTAGGGAAGAGCTATTTAGAGTATCAATACGAAGATTTTCTGAATCCAGAGAAAGCGACTGTTCAATATACACAGGTTGGCGGGAAGCTGCTCGATGAAATCAAACGGACAGAGGGGCGAAGAGGACTTGATCTTGCACTGACATTTGATATGGAGCTGCAAAAGGAAGTCGACAAGATCGTCGAATCAGAGCTTAGATCCGCTAGTGCGAGAAACTATATGATGGACCGCGCATTTGTCGTGATGATGGACCCTAACACTGGGGATGTTCTCGCAATGTCTGGCAAGAAAATGGATGGCAGAGACGTCACAGATTATGCCATCGGAACATTTACGACCCAGTACGAAATGGGCTCTGTTGTCAAAGGAGCCACAGTACTTGGCGGTTATCAGGACGGGATGTCACACAACCAATCCTATATGGATACACCGCTTTATTTTGCAGGAAGTAATGGAAAGGCGAAACAGTCTTACAAAGTTCTTGGATGGGTCAATGACCTTCAGGCTCTCCAAAAAAGTTCCAACGTCTACATGTTCCAAGTAGCGATGAGAATGGCGGGCATCACCTATCAAAAGGATGGGCCGTTACCGGCAAGACCTGAGCACCTGCAAAAAATGAGAAACTACTATGCGCAATTCGGTCTTGGCGTGAAAACAGGGATCGATTTGCCGCAGGAATCAAGCGGGATGCAGACGCATCCTAAGACGGTCGGCGGGCTTTTGCTTGATGAAGCAATTGGGCAGTATGACACGTATACACCGCTTCAAGTTGCCCAGTACATGTCAACGATCGCCAATGGAGGAAATCGCGTTCAACCAAGAGTGGTGAAAAGCGTTCACCTTCCAACGAAGAAGGATGAAGTAGGCCCAGTCGTGAAAAAATATGAGCCGAAGGTGCTGAACACGATTAACAACTCGAAAGCAGATATTGACCGCGTCAAAATGGGGCTGAAAATGGTCACATCGACTGGCGGTACTGCCGCTGGCCGCTTTGGTCAGCATGATGTCGCAGGAAAAACAGGGACGGCCCAAACCTTTTACTATGGTGCCAACCGCAGCTGGTGGGGAAATCCCACGTACAATTTAACCTTTGGGGGATATTATCCATCGTCCAATCCGAAGGTGGCTTTTAGTGTCGTGACACCTTATGTCTCAGATAAAGACCCTGTCATTAAAACCATCCCAAGTAAGATTATTGATAAGTACGTTGAATTACAAAAGAAATACGAAAAGCAGTAAACATCAGAGAGCACAGCAAGTGAATGTGCTCTTTTTTGCTGAAAAGATGGACGTTTCCCTCGATGACGGAAGGAAAATACGGGTTTTCTAGCGAATCTTTTTTATACATCAATCTAAGGACAACCCTAAAAAATGAAAAGGAGGGTCGGACGACGATGGAACAAAAAATGAAAGATTCGAATCAGCTTTATTCGAATATCGATTTACATGCCGTTCTTTCTTCTAATGGCCGCTTTCTCTACATTTCTTCTAACTGTAAGCAGCTTTTGCTCTATGAACAAAAGGATTTACTAGGGTGTTTTTTGAAAGACTTTGTTCATACCGAAGATCAATTTCTCGTCGAAAGTTATTTCTACAATCAGCACATGCTAGAGATTTGCCACTTTAGACTGCTTAGAAGTGACCTAACAGCTGTATGGATTGAAGCTAGTATTGATTTTGTCGCTTGTGATGAGTTAGACAGTGAATTAAGTAGAGAAATGATCCTAAAAATGAGGGTGCTGGACGCTGAACCGCAAAAAGCAGCATTTCAAACAACATCAGAAGTGTCAGAACAGTCGTTAGGCAGTCTGCCGGCTTTCCAACATGTCAGTGAAGCTGAACAATTGATTGCCATGCTGCCAAATCCGTTATGTATTACGATTTTAGGGGAAATTGTTTATGCGAATGATGCGATGCTTCAATTAATGGGGGTATGTACAAGAGATGACATGATCGGCAAAACTGCATTTGACTTTATTGCTGAGGAGTACCATGACATTGTGAGAAGCCGAATTACAAGGCTGCAGCAAGGTCTTCCAGTCGGAATGATTGAACAGATTTGGAAACGGAAAGATGGGAGCAGCATTCATATCGAAGTGAAGTCATCACCAACGATCTATCAAAATCAGCGGGCAGAGCTTTTGCTGTTAGTGGACATTTCATCCCGTAAGAAATTCCAAACCGTTCTTCAAAAAAGCCGGGAGCGGTATCAGCTACTCATCCAAAACTCCATTGATACGATTGCGGTCATTCATGATCATAAATGGGTGTTTATGAATGAATCAGGCATTAAATTATTTGAAGCCGAGCATTACGATAAATTAATAGGAAAGGATATTTTCCACCAGATCCATTCCTGTGACCAACAAAAAGTGAAAAAGAGCTTGTCGCGTATTATTGAAAGAGCATCAGATTCCGAGATTGTCACGATGAGCTGTCATACGTTTAAACACAAGCTGATTTATACAGAAATGGTGTGTATCCCAACTACGTTTTTTGGAGAAACAGCCGTTCAAATTATTTTAAGAGATATATCGGAACGCAAGCAGACAGAAGAGCTCATGCTCCGGTCTGAAAAATTATCGATCGCAGGTCAATTGGCTGCTGGCATCGCACATGAAATCAGGAACCCATTGACCGCCATCAAAGGCTTTTTACAGCTCATTAAACCGAAAACAAAAGATCGCGATCAATATTTCGAGATTGTTTTCTCTGAGCTGAGCCGGATAGAGATTATATTAAGCGAGTTGCTCATGCTGGCAAAACCGCAGCAAACGGCATCGATGCAGACACTTGATTTGAAAAAAATCATCAGCGAAGTCACGGCTTTATTAGAAACACAAGCGAACTTAAATGGCATTTTAATGAACACAAGTGAGATAGAAGAGGATCTCCTGATGAACGGGGATCAAAATCAGCTCAAGCAGGTGTTTATCAATTTAATCAAAAATGCCGTCGAATCCATGCCGGACGGAGGTAAGGTTGACATTACGGCCAAAGCAGAAAGAGATGGTATTCTCGTCACCATTCGTGATGAAGGGGTCGGCATTCCTGAATCGGTCATGAAGCGAATAGGAGAGCCTTTTTTAACGACAAAGGAAAAAGGCACTGGACTTGGCCTCATGGTGACATTTAATATTTTAGAAAATCACAACGGGACGATCCGTGTGGATAGTCATCCCGAAAAGGGCACCGTATTTCACATCATGTTTCCTGCAAAATAAAAACAACGGCATGAGAGCCGTTGTTTCAGTCTGTGAAATGAATGGAACGTTTTTCAAGGACGAATTGTTCTAGGCGGTCAAGTCCTTCTTTCAGTGTTTCAAGTGAATAAGCATAGGACAGACGCACATACCCTTCGCCGAGTGGAGAGAAAGCAGACCCTGGTACAACAGCGAGTCTTGTACTTTCTAACAGCTCCATACAAAAATCAAAGGAACTCATCCCAAACAATTCAATGGATGGAAAAATATAAAAAGCGCCAGAAGGCTTAATGACCGGAAGCCCCATAGAAATGAGCCGATCATATACATAATCGAGTCTTTTCTTATATTGCTCTCTCATGATGAGTGCATCATCCACACCATTTGTCACAGCTTCAAGTGCCGCCTTTTGTGAGACAGCCGAGGCACAAGACACGTTATATTGATGTACTTTTAATACATGTTTAGCAATTGGAGCTGAAGCAAATAAAAAGCCAATTCTCCAACCGGTCATGCTATGAGATTTAGACAGTCCGTTAATCACAATGGTCTGTTCCTTTAAGAAAGAGGCAATTGAATGATGCGGCCGGTCAAATGTCAGCTCGCTATAGATTTCGTCTGATAAAATAAAGATGTCTTTTCCTTCAAGGAGCTGGGCAATCTCTTTCAATTCTTCTTCCGAAAGTGTGACACCAGTTGGGTTCGAAGGATAAGGAAGTACAACACACTTTGTCTTTTCCGTTAATGCATCCTCAATCAGCTTGGCATTTAATTTAAAGCCAGCATTCGTTGTGTCGATATGTACGGGCTTCCCGCCGCACATTCGAATGATCGGTTCATAGCCAGGGTAGACAGGTCCAGGTAAAATGACTTCGTCACCCTCTGACAAAATGGTTCGAAACGCAGCATCAATCGCTTGA
Organism: Bacillus sp. FSL R5-0431; assembly: GCF_038002985.1. Taxonomy (NCBI): domain Bacteria; kingdom Bacillati; phylum Bacillota; class Bacilli; order Caryophanales; family Bacillaceae; genus Bacillus; species Bacillus sp. FSL R5-0431. Next base: position 1,306,471 of record NZ_JBBOOG010000001.1, read on the forward strand.
CTTGCACCTGTTGTCACAATGATTTCTGACTCTGCATCATAATCAAGATTGACTTTCTTCTTGATGTAGTGCTGGATTGCTTGTCTTAGCTCTAGGAAACCAGCATTATGAGTGTACGAGGTGAAATTCTCGTCAATGGCTGCTTTGGCAGCTGTTTTGACATGATGCGGCGTATAAAAATCGGGCTGGCCTATCGTCAAAGAAACAACATCCTCATATGACGATACGAGATTTGAAAATGTTCGAATGCCTGAAATTTCAATATCCTTTACTCTTGGATTCAGCAAATGCTCCATTTCTCATCACCTTAAAAATTTATGTTTTTATCCTATTTTACCATTCACTGCATAAATGTCACCCGCGAAAGGCACTGGATATCATTATCTGTAGTCTATTCTCCTATTCATCTCAGCATGAGTGATATATTGAAGAAAGAGCAACATTTATTATAGCGTAACCTCACGAGAAAATACAGGCTGCGGTGAACAGGATTAGAAAACGTCACAACTGTGTAAACTGAAAGAACGTGAGAATCAAGTCATGGGAATTGCTTTCATAGACATACGATCTCCTAAAGGAGGACGATAGATGGAACAATCAGCGAAGACATCGAAAATCGCGTTTCTATCCGTGATGAGTAACACATTTGTTGTTATCTTAAAAATCATTGTGGGGCTGTTGACTGGATCTGTTGCGGTTTTATCAGAAGCCATTCATTCTTTTCTCGATTTAATGGCATCTTTTATTGCATTTATCTCTGTTCGTATTTCAAGAAAGCCAGCAGATTCTAAACATCCTTATGGACATGGAAAAGTCGAAAATATTTCAGGAACGATTGAGACCTTGCTGATTTTCGTTGCTGGCATTTGGATCATATACGAATGTGTTCACAAATTAATGCACCCAGAGCCAGTCAAGCTGCCTGTGCTTGGCATTGTGGTGATGCTGATAGGCGCGCTCATCAATTTTATCGTATCGAAGGCTGTGAACAAAGAGGCGGAGCGAGTGCATTCTGTTGCCATGAAATCGAATGCATTGCACCTGTTAACAGATGTGTATACGTCACTAGGGGTCGCATTCAGTTTATTGCTTGTAGCATTAACCGATTGGTATTTCTTAGATCCGATCATTGGAATGATACTTGCTCTCTTTATTATGCGTGAAGCATTTAAACTCATGAAAGAAGCCTTCCCGCCGCTTGTAGACGCCCGGCTAACACCCGAGGAAGAAAAATCGATAGAAGCAATCATTCAAGGATTCAGTCAAGAGTTCATCGAATATCATGACTTTCGAACAAGACGATCCGGTGCAGAGGAATATATTGATTTCCATTTGATTGTAGATGGTAAGACAACGATTGAAGATGTTCACCAATTATGTGATCGAATTGAAGAGAAGATTCAGCAAGAATTTCCGCATGCACAAATCTTTATTCATGTAGAACCTGAAAGTGAAAGAACTTCACAAACGTAAAAAAGGCGATCAACCAACTTAGGTTGTATCGCCTTTTTTTACGCTTCATCTATGAAATGAAATCAATATCCATAAGCAGTATCGTAATCTTCATACCAAGAGATATAAGCTGCGTCATCATTTGACAAATCATGCTTCATGTCCAAAAAATCAGCTTCGCAAATATCTTCAATCACAGTCATTTCGTTGTTCTTTAATAGTACGACAGTTCCCATCATGAACACCTTTCTTTAAAAAATCCTTGACTATTGTACCATGTGAAGAGCGGTTGTCAACAGCAGAATGGAAACAAGACGAAAATATCACAAAATGTTAAAAAATCAGGAGGTAAAAGAACTAGAATTGCCATGATTTTCACAAATTTTCAGTATTTATTCTCATAAAAAATTGAGAACAAACTGATCTAAAATATATGTAAAAGTATACAGCTCCATTGATCTTACTATATTCATAAGATATAATAACGAATGATTATAAGAAATTTATAGAAAACATACATAATAAAGGAGAAATAGGATGGAAACAAACATAACAGAACCACACATTCAAGAAAAGAAGCATCCTGAGCTAGCAGGCGTGGGCTACCGCTTTCTTGCCCACCTTTTGGACGGCGTCATTATCAGTGTTCCTTATGCCTTCATCATGTTTATTTTGTTCACACTCTTTTTTGTCTCAAGCCCAGAGGCAGCATTTATGCTAGAGGATGACAGCTATTACTATTCCACAACCGTCATGACGGATGAAGAATGGGCTGTCATTATGGGACTTATCTTTTTCTACGTAGCATCGATCTTAATCGGTATCGTGTTGACATGGCTTTATTACGCTATTATGGAAGCATCAAAACTGCAAGGAACTCTTGGTAAGATGGCTCTTGGGATCAAAGTGACAAAAGTAACAGGCGAAAAAGTAACATTCGGACGAGCAACTGGCCGCTTTTTTGCAAAAGTCTTTTTGTCTCCAATCTTATGTATTGGGTACATCATTGCCTTTTTCACAGAGAAAAAACAAGCGCTTCACGATTTAATTGCAAGTACGATTGTTGTGAAGAAATAAAGAAAAAAAGCACCTCTGCTCAATAGTAAGGGGTGCTTTTTGTATAGATTGCTTGTATGGAAGAGGGAAGCATGACATAAAATAGAATGATAGTGAAAAATCAGGCAGGGAAGGGAGACAAACGATTGAGAACAGGAAAAAAGACCATGCAGAAAAAAGGGGCAGGCTTCAGGTTGTTTTTGACAGCACCCGTTTTGGCCTGGGCATTGTATGACTTTGCAAATACGATATTTTCATCCAATATGATCACCATTTTCTTCCCGTTCTACTTGCAGGAAACGATTGGAGACAGTGCGAGAATGGATCAGATCGCCAGTACGTTTATTTCTTATGCAAACGCACTAGCCAGCATTTTTCTCGTCATGTTTACACCATTATACGGGGTTCTGATCGATCGTACAGGAAAAAAGAAGCGCTACATCACAGTGTTTACTTTAATATGTATAACTTGTACGTTTTTGATGGGGATCTTTGCTGGAATTGATTTCTCAAGCGAATGGTTTGGGCTGCCTGTCTCCTTATTAGTAGTTGTCACCTTGTTTGTGATCGCAAAATTTTTCTATCACTCGAGCCTAGTGTTTTATGACACCATTCTGCCCGATCTTGGGACAAAGGATGAAATACCGCTTATTTCTGGGTTTGGCATTGCCGTTGGTTATTTAGGGACGCTTGTCGGTCTCTCAGTTTATTTACTTGTCGGCAATGACCAATTTCATGAAGCATTTATTCCGACAGCGCTTTTATTCTTTCTCTTTTTCCTGCCCTTTCTCTTTTTTGTAAAAGACCCTCATCCGCTGCCGCAGCAAGAGAAAAAGGCGTCATTTTTCAGCGGGTATAAAGAAATTATTCGCACGTTTAAAGAGATGAAGCAATACAAGCCGGCTTTTATCTTTATGATTGCTTTCTTTTTTATGAATGATGCCTTACAGACAGCGATTGCGATGATGGCTGTTTATGCCAAAATCATCATTGGTTTTACCGCTGGGCAATTTATTCTGCTTTATCTGGTGTCGACCATTTCAAGTATCATTGGCTCCTTTCTATTTGGATATATCACAAAGGCGATTGGGGCAAAGCGCTCGATTACAGTCGTGTATGTGATTTTGATCGTGGCCCTGATTCTGGCTGTTACAGCCACAACGGAATGGGTCTTCTGGGTGGCCGGCAGTTTATTCGGAATTTCACTCGGCGCAAGCTGGGGGGCATCAAGAATATTGATTATTGAGCTGACACCGAAGGAAAAGAGAGGACAGTTTTTTGGTCTCTTTGCATTCTCAGGGAAGGTGTCTTCCATTATTGGACCCATCATTTATGGCTCAGTCACTCTGCTGTTTGCAGAGCACGGAAATCTCGCAAGCCGCCTTGCACTAGGGTCTTTACTCATTCTTGCAGCGATAGGACTTGTGATTCATCAATTCGTACGAGAGAAAGCGTAAAGAAACGTCAACTTTTTACCTATGATGCCGATATAAAAAGTACAATCTTATATTGAAGAATAGAGGGATTTCCGTGGCTTTAAACAAACAAGAAATTTTACTTGACTCTGGTACCAATGAATTGGAAATTGTGAAGTTTGAAATTGGTTCAAATCAATTCGGCATTAACGTCATGAAAGTAAGAGAAATCATTCAGCCGGTTGAGGTGACGGTTGTACCGCACTCTCATCAAGATGTAGAAGGGATGATTAGTTTACGAGGCGAGATTTTACCAGTCATCAATCTATTTTCCTTTTTTAATGTCGAGTCAGATCAGTCAGAACAAGAGAAATATATTGTGACTGAATTCAACCAACGGAAATTTGTGTTCCATACAGGAACGGTATCACAAATTCACCGCGTCAGCTGGGAAGAAATTGAAAAGCCAACTGCACTCAATCAAGGGATGGACCGTCATTTAACGGGCATCATTAAGCTTGATGAAAAAATGATTTTCCTTCCAGATTACGAGAAAATCATTTATGATATTGAATCCGCTTCTGGAGTAGAAACGTATCATATGTTTGACGGTGAGAAAGACGAGAGAAGAACAGGGAAGAAGCTTTATGTCGTTGAAGACTCTCCGCTTCTCATGCGTTTATTAACAAATGAATTAACCGAAGCAGGCTATAAAAACATTGTGACCTTTGAAGATGGCAAACAGGCATATGACCACGTCATGGACCTTGTCAGCAAAGGAATCAGTGTGACAGAAGAAATTGATATGATTATTACGGATATTGAAATGCCAAAAATGGATGGTCACCGATTAACGAAACTGTTGAAGGAAAATCCTTTAACGAGTTCCATTCCGATTCTCATCTTCTCTTCGTTAATCACTGAAGATTTGCGGCATAAAGGGGAAACAATTGGTGCAGATGATCAAATTAGTAAACCAGAAATTCATCAGCTGATTGAAAAAGTCGATCACTTTATTATCTAAACAAAAAACCACTCGGCATGAGTGGTTTTTTTGTTTAAAAATAACTTTCCCCGAGTCGTTTGAAGACGGGCTTTGTGTAATGTGATTTTTGTTTTGTGGCGGTAGGTTTTTCTTTTAAACCGACATACGTTTGAAGTAGTTGCTTTGCTCGGTTTAAAGACATATTCGCTTTCGGATTGCGATATGATTGATTTAAATTTCCTAAGTGTGGCAAAAATTCGAAGTCTTCTTTGGTTGGTGGCAGGTGAAAATAATAATCTCCAATTTCAATCAGCACGTCGGACTGTTGTTGACTATATTTGGGATTGTTAGAGAAATGTAGGCCCACTTTTCTTCCTTTACCTTCTTGCAATAGTTTTTGCAGCGCACGTTTTTTCAAAAGATAAAGAAACTTGGGATTTGGTGCGGTTTTAGCATGGCGGTTAACGGTATAAATGGCTTTTGCGATGTTTTCTGCTGTAGGTTCTATGTCTTTAGTATGAGCATAATCGTCCATTTTTTCTCTCCTTTGTCTTTCGTCTTCCTGTGCTTAGTATAAATTATACGTTTTTATTAGTAAATTGCAAATAGAGTTATTGTAAAAGCGATAGGATTCCTAGCCCTCTTATCTACAATAGCCATTCAGGAAGGTTCTAAAACGTGGTTGAATATAAAAATGGCAGAATGATCAGCAAAGACACAGCATCTATTCACTATGATTTTTCTTCTATCTGTTTCAGGTGGAAAGAATGCGGCGCATTTCATTTTCTATATGCTAAAGGTGTTGTATATTCATTCTTTTAAGCATAGTTGAAGCTGCATTGGTAAGCAAATTCTGTATTGAATTCCGTTTTTTGAAGCAGGATGAGGCTTTGTTGAACTTTCACATAATGAGGAGGTAACTTCTATAAACTTCTTTAATTGAAGGATCTGCAGCATTCAGAGCGGCTTAGCTGACCAGCATGAGGGATATCTTGAAGTAGCATCTTTTCGATAATGTTGGCGAATCCATTGCTGACGGTGTCATTGGTGGGCAAAGGAGAAGAGACGTTCATTGCAAGAAGGGCAGAAGAATTGACTGAATGAAATATATACGAAGTGAACTATTAGTTCATGATAACTACCTATTTTAAATAAATGGGTAGTTTCTCAATTTGGATTCATTCTGAAACTTTACCATATGCCTGACAACATGTCGAACATATGGTTTAACAACATGGTCTATTTCTTATGACTTGAATAAGCGCAATAGAAGCAACCATTAAAAACAGTTTCATTCGTCATTTGTTTAGCTTCATCAATGGCGCTCTCGCCACTCATGTGCAGACCAATCAATTTACGGCTTGCAGCATCACCTAAAAATGCACAATCCTCTGTATGTACAACATACTGTCCTTGATCATCTTTTGTATGAATAAAATAATAACTTTTTAGCATACCCCTCACCTCCAACCTGACTATCCTACTATAAAACTTCCAAAGATGTAAAGAAATTTTATAAAAATTTTTGCAATTTTATACACGTTCCTGTTTTTTGAAAAAAAAGAAATAAAGGCTATATAATGAAAGGGATTGATAGAATGGATGTAAGAGGTAAAAGTTAAAAGAGAAGAATGGATCGATTGAAGGGCATGTTGACTCCTCTATTGGTTGTTGTTGCTTCAAATAGCTTCAATCAACAGAGTAAATAACGTCGTAGGGCGTTTCAGCTATGAAAAAAAGGACTTCCTTTTAAAGAAAGTCCTTTTTCCTGTTCAATTATTGCGCTCCCTGGCCTTTTAGTTCACGCTGCACATCTAAGTCGGCAGCTTCTCTGCTGAACTTCGGCAGTGTAATGAAGTAAAAAAGGAAAACGAGTAAAATAATAACGCCCATTCCGTAATAAATATAAGAAACGTTTGCAATGAGTTTTGGAAATAGTACCGCAATCAAACCTAATGTCATGGATTGAGCAAACATTGTAAGCGGATCAACCCATCCTGACACACGTCCCATCAGACGAGGATGGACGATTCTCGGCAGCCAGCCGCCAATGACAATGTTGACTGGGCCAATGCATGTACCAATGACAAATGATGTGACATAAAACAACCATAGTGTATGGGTGGAACCAAGTACAAAAATCAGAATGCCTGCAACCAGAATTGGAAGCGACATGAGATATTGCATCTTTACTTTTTTAGCGAGAACAGAGCCCATTAAGCTGCCAACAAGCAGGCCTGCACCGATCGCGATTGTAAAGAAGGATGTATGCAGTTCAAAATGGTCCGGTGAAAGGCCATATTTCATTGTAAACATCGGAAGTACAGCAAATGCGCCATTGACTAGACCAAAAACAAAGAAGCCAAAAATTAAAGAAGCCAACAATTTATTTTTTATAATGTAAAGAATTCCTTCTTTAAAATCTTTTAGAGACGTTTTAATGGTCATGCCTCTCCAGCCTGCTTGTCCATTTGGCTGACGTGCTTCAATTGGAATGTTACATGAACGAATCAGGATGCCTGAAACAATAAAACTGATCAAATCAATGGTAATGGCACCGTGAAGTCCAATAGTCTTATACATAATAGCACCGATTCCAACACCAAATACCATGAATAAACTAAACAGCATTTGATTTAAGCCAGCGGCTTTGGCATATTGATCTTTATTTAAAATCGCCTGAACGAGAGAGGCTTCAGCTGGATAGAAGAACTTCGTAATGGCACTTCGTATAAACAAGATCAAGAAAATAAGTGGAAGTGAATTGAAATAAATCACAATGAATAAAACAATCGTCAGCCCAGCTCGTATCCAATCGCAATTCTCTGCGACTTTTTTACGATCAAAACGATCTGCTACTACACCAACCATAAAAAAGACAAAGATCGTTGGAAGTGAATACATGAGCTCTGCTAATGTGGCATAGGCGGGCTGATGACTAAAATGATCGAGCAAATAAAAGGCAAACGCCATATTGCCTACTGTTGTCCCCATTTGCGAAGAAAGTGCTGCAAAAAAGAGACGAACAAAATTTCTGTTTTTAAAAATATCCATAAATACGCTCCTTAACCTGAAGATCCCACTTTATATCATATAAAATTTTAAGCATTCATACAATTGATTTCTCCTACTGGCTAATGGTCACAGGTGTTCCGTTTGGAACGATTGAAGCAAGTTCGATGACATTCTGATTATACATACGAATGCACCCTCTAGACACAGCTTTACCAATTGAAGACGGGTTATTCGTACCGTGGATGCCGTAATGAATTTTCGAGAGGCTCAGCCAATATGCGCCAAAGGGACCTCCTGGGTTTGGCTGTCTGTTGACAATATAATAAGAACCTGTCGGTGTCATATTTAAAATTCTTCCTGTTGCGATCGGATACGACCGAATAAGCTGTGATCCAGAAAACAATACGAGACGTTTCCTTGAAATCGAAACAGAGATGCGGTAAGGGATCGAACTAGGATCGGGCAGACCAGGAATGATGATGACCTCATTTTGTACAGGCTCTTGACCTTGAAGTGACGGATTTGCAGCCTTTAAGGCATCTGTTGTTGTTCGGAAATCAAGCGCTATAGAAGCAAGGGTTTCTCCATTTTTCACCGTATATCGCAGCACCAAAGGACACTCCTTTCACTCAAATAAAAGAAGCCATAATGTCCGTCACTAGATATATATATGGACGGAATCAGGCGAAGGAAGGTTTCTCCTAACATTTGTCATGAGAAAGATCTTTATTATACATATGCAAAAAGGAGCGGTTTGGCTTCTGTCTAAATGCGAGAGGAGAGGGTGAAAAAGGATAATTCAGGTTTGGCTAAAAATCGAAGTGGCAGTCTTGTTGTCCCAAGTCCGCGGTTGACATAGATTCGGTGCTGATAACTTCCATATAAACCTTCCACATATGTATGGCCGTAAGGTGCTGTGAGAATGGGGCCATAAAAAGGAAGCTGCACCTGTCCGCCATGGGTATGTCCAGAAAGCTGCAAGTTAATGGGAGTTGTATTTAACTCCAATGCTGCATCAGGCTCATGTACGAGCAGTAACGTAAATAAATCAGAGGATACTTCCCGCTTAATCAGGTCATAATCCGGCACACTCATCATCAGGTCATCCAATGTAGCAATCTGAATATGCGCCCCTTCTTTTTCTAATTGAAACACAGCATTTTTACATATTGTAAAACCGCAAGCTTTCATCGTTTTCTCATAAAGATCAACGCCAAATGGTCCGTAGTCATGATTTCCGCATATCGCGAGCTTACCAAACGGGGCATGGAGCTTGGTCAAATATGCTTTCGCTTTTTCATGCTCTTCAATCGATGCTTGAAAATCAACGAGGTCACCTGTGAACACAATGAGGTCTGGAGACTCAGCGTTGATTTGCTGGACGACGGATTCTAATTCTTTCGCAGGAAATGTATCACTTAAATGAACATCACTAAATTGAGCGATTTTAAACTGGTCAAATGAAGCTGGAAGTTGAGCATCCTGAATGGTCAGTGACACGGTATCGATCATGCGTGGTTCGATGTATCTGGCATATCCGTATCCACATGTTGTAGCTAAAAAACCGAGAATGCTCGCGCCAGCTGCTCCTTTTAAAAACTGTCTCCGAGAAAGTTGCTTCATATAAGACTCCTTTATAAATAAAATTAAGTATAGCATCATATTTGATGAATCTCCCATATGGTGCATCTAGGGTCAATCATGATATGATAGAAAATAATGAATGAATAGTCATTCAAAACCACAGAGGGGGAGAACAAATGACGAAACAAACAGTGATTGTCACAGGGGGATCAAGCGGAATGGGGAAGGCGATGGCTGCCCATTTGGCACACGGAGGCTGGAATGTCGTGATTACTGGAAGAACGGAAGAAACGTTAGAAAAGGCGGCAAATGAAATAAAGCAGAATGGCGGCTCGATCGCTTACTTCCAAATGGATGTGCGAAATCCAGAGGATGCCGATCAAATGGTCAAGTTTGCGGTAGATACATTTGGTGATGTGGACGCTCTGATTAACAATGCTGCAGGAAACTTTTTGGTTCCAGCAGAAAAACTGTCTCCTAACGGCTGGAAGGCTGTCATTGATATTGTATTAAATGGAACATTTTTTTGCAGTCATGCAGTGGGCAATTACTGGATTCGTCAAAAGAAAAGGGGAAGTATGATCAATATGGTGGCTACCTATGCATGGGGTGCTGGTGTAGGTGTGGCGCATTCAGCGGCAGCAAAGGCAGGTGTTTTATCTCTGACTCGAACGCTTGCAGTGGAGTGGGGAAAGCAATATCGAATTCGCGTCAATGCCATCGCACCAGGACCAATCGAGAGAACAGGCGGTGCGGATAAACTGTGGGAATCGGAAGAGGCAGCGCAAAGAACATTAGATAGTGTTCCTCTTGGCAGACTGGGTACACCAGAGGAAATTGCAGAGCTTGCGAGCTTTTTATTATCTGAGCAAGCTTCATATATAAATGGAGATTGTATCACAATGGATGGGGGTCAATGGCTTAACCAATCCCCATTTTGAATGACGATGTAAGACCTGCTTTTGATGTGTTATAATCACACAAAGAGAGAAGCAGGTGATGAAAATGGTCGATCCATTGGATATTTTAACGAATATTGAAGATGTTTTCCCGCACTATCAAGCCATATTCAGTGCGGAAGAGCAAAAAGTGATAGGCTATGAAATTTTAGGAAGAATGAAGCTTGAGTCTGAAACAGTTAGCCTAGGCTCCTTCTTTACGGATTCATCTATTCCTGACGAATATAAAGTGGAAGTAGATCATAAAGTACTGACGCAAGCACTCGATCTTTTCACAACAGCAGATGATGATTTGCTCATTTTTATTAATCATGATGCCAATATCCTGATGCTTGATCATGGTGAAAGCTTTTTAGAACTTTTGAAGGAATATGAAGCAAGGGGCATTCAGCTTAATCGGTTTGTTATCGAATTTACAGAGCATACGTTTAGCGGCGATATTGAACAGCTTTACCATACGTTAACGTATTTTCGTACATATGGTATTAAAATCGCCATATCGAATATCGGAAAAGAAAGCAGCAATCTTGACCGGATTGCCTTGCTCTCACCCGATCTATTAAAAATAGATTTACACGCATTAAGGGCATCGGCTCCTTCTCCTTCCTATGAATATGTCTTGTACAGCATTTCATTGCTTGCGAGAAAAATAGGGGCGGCTTTAATTTATGAAGACATTGAAGCAAATTTCCAACTGCAGTATGCTTGGAGAAATGGCGGCAGATATTTTCAAGGGTTCTATCTTCACGAGCCTGCGGCGGAATTAATCGACCGCAATAAACGAAAAGATCAGCTTCGAGAAGAATTTCAGCAATTTATTGCCCATGAGAAAAAGAAACTTCAAACTGTCTATGAACATTCTGAAACATTTTATAAGCGAATTCATCAAGCGGTCACGACCTTAAAAAAATCATGCAGCACAAATGATGAACTTATACAAAAGCTGGCATTAGAATTAACGGATTGCAGCTTTCGGATTTATATGTGTAATGAAGAAGGCTTTCAAATCACTGGAAATGTGTTTAAAAAAGAAAAAGAATGGCTGTTTCAGCCTGAATATATCGAGAAAAACTGGAGCTGGCGCCCTTATTTCCTAGCGAATATTCTCCAAATGAGAATGAGCGGGAAAGGATTTTTCAGTGATATTTACAGCGATTTAGAAACCGGTGAGAGGATACGTACGTTTTCTTATCCGTTAGAGGGAGACATGTATTTGTTTATAGACCTTCCGTATGCCTATTTATATGAGCAAGATGGATTAATTTAAAAGCAGCCGTTTAGGCTGTTTTTTTAAATAGAAAAAAGAAATAAAAAATGGTTGACAATGAAACTGATAATCATTATCATTTAGTTATAGAGAGAAGCTACTCTCTGTTCCCCAACCCCTCTATCAGATCAAGATCCAAAAAACTTGGCGCTACCCCCGCCAAGTTTTTTTTGTGCTTTTCATCTTCCCCTCATGCATAGGACATCCCAATCCTTCCATACATCTTAAGTGATGATAGTTAGACGGTAGGAGGGAACGTCATGATCAAACGCGACAAGCGGCTGCTGATTGATTTGCCAAGACCAGATCACCCAGATGCAAATGGTGCTGCTGCTGTGCAAGAATTACTCGGCGGAAAATTCGGTGAAATGTCCACATTAAATAATTACATGTTTCAATCCTTTAACTTTAGAGGAAAACGAAAACTCAAACCGTTTTATGACCTCGTATCCAGTATTACGGCTGAAGAATTCGGTCATGTAGAACTTGTGACCACAGCTGTGAATCTTATGATTACAGGGACCACCCATGGCGGAGATCCAGATACGACACCGATGAAAGCGGCTGTCGATAAACGAAATACACAGCATTTTATTCAAACGGCTCAAACAGGCTATCCGTTTGATTCCATGGCAAAACCTTGGACCGGGGAGAATGTGTTCTCAAGCGGCAACCTGATTCTTGACCTCCTTCATAACTTCTTCCTTGAATGCGGAGCTCGTACGCACAAAATGCGCGTATATGAAATGACAGATCATCCTACAGCAAGAGAGATGATCGGTTATTTACTTGTGCGAGGCGGTGTGCATGTTGTGGCATATGCAAAGGCGCTTGAGGTAGCCACAGGAGTAGATGTAGGAAAGATGCTGCCGATCCCAAACCTCGACAACAAATACTTTGATTCAGCGAGGAAATTTGAAGACCAAAATGTTCATACAAAACTGTACACATTTAGTGATACGGATTACAAGGACATTAATAAGATTTGGAAAGGCAGCCATCCGATTGATGGAAAGCCGCTCACAGTGATTGAGGGTACGCCTCAAGGAGCACCTGTGCCAGATTATAGAGAATTACCGGAAGAGTTTGCCCCAGGCATTTCCAAAGAGGATTTTGACGAAATTGCCAAACGGCTGATGAGATCTGCGGGTTTATAAAAAACATGGTGCATGAGATCAGAAAAAAGACTCAAACTAAAAAAACAGATTCTTTTTCTTTTTTTGAATTCAAGAGGAAAAATATCATCTGAGAACACTTTATGGTATGATGCTTTGTAGGACTTGTGTATAATCAATACGGGTTCATCTTGAGTTGTTTTTTTGAAAGGAGTCTTTTTTTAGAATGTCACAATTAATGGGTATCATTACAAGGCTGCAAAGTCTTCAAGAGACAGCAGAAGCTGCAAACGAACCGGCACAGCGTTATTTCGAAGTGAACGGTGAGAAAATCTGTAGTGTTAAGTATTTCGAAAAGAATCAAACGTTTGAATTGACTGTTTTTCAACAAGGGGATAAGCCAAATACTTTCCCATTTGACAACATTGATATGATTTCGATTGAGATTTTTGAGCTTCTACAATCCTAAGCTGAATCGTATGAAATGTTTTTTCTAAGGATTCCTTCGTTTATTTGCGGCAACATACATGTGTCATTATTGGCGGTGTACAAATGGAAGATGATCAATCAGCGCATATTTCGGATAAGAGACCATTAAAAAGGAGTTCCTTTCTGTGAGTGATTCTTTTTACTACAATCTTTCTGAAGATTATTTAGCGTTTTCTGATGTCGTCATGAGAATGAAAGACTTTATTCGAAAAGACCCTAGATCCGCCTATGTGTTATCAATTGGTACGGACTCTCAGGTCAATCAAAATGTCACAAGATTTATGACTGCAATTCATCTCCACCGGATTGGCAAAGGGGCTTGGGGCTGCCTCACACAACAAGTGATCAGCAGGCCTGTGCAAAGTCTTAGAGAAAAAATTTCATTAGAGACAGCGTTTAGCCAAAAGGTATGTGCAGACATCCTTGAGGGACCTTTAACAGAACTGATGGATTTGCTTCTTCCGTTTGCTGAGGAAGGGGCAGACCTCCGTTTTGAAGCCCATCTAGATATTGGCAAAAAAGGAAGTACGAAAGAGCTGATCCAGGAAATGACCGGAATGATCACAGCTATGGGAATTGAAGCTAAAATAAAACCCGACTCATACGCAGCATTTTGCTATGCCAATCGATACACAAAATAAATTCCGTCATTTTTCTCCAAACCTTGTCGAAACGTGCGGTTGACGATTCGATTCTAGTTCCTTATTCTAGCTGTATAGAGAGGAAGCAGACATTCAAAAGCCTGCTAATCAATATAAAAGCATATATGAAACAGGGGGCCTGATGTTGGATGAGCGTCATCGAAAATCGTTTTAATGAAGAAGAGAAAAAGCTATTATTAAACGTATTGCTGAATCAGGAATATGCTGTCGAATTACTAAGCAGTGAGATCAATGATATAGAATGTGGAACAAAAAATGTCGATGACAATACGTATAAGCAATTGATCACATTGTATGACAGAGTAAGGTTTGAGAATTAATATTGATTTAACATTCTATTAGATACTCGGGAGCTGAGTATCTTTTTTATGCAGAAAAAATCTTTCGACAAATTTCGTTTTAGTTTATGCTTAATGGTAAAGGGGAATGTATGATTGATGATCGAGAGAAAAGGGGTCGAAGAAACATGATAGAGATAGAACCAACTCAATTGCTTGAGTCAACAATAGCCGAGCATATGATTGATGCAGATAAAGTGGCACATGTTCAAATTGGAAATAACCTTGAGCATGCCTTATTGGTCCTAACAAAAACAGGATATACAGCCATCCCGGTTTTAGATCCTTCTTATCATCTGCATGGGTTAATTGGAACGAATATGATCATGGATAAGATCTTTGGTTTAGAACGAATTGAATTCGAAAAGCTGGACCAACTGAAGGTAGAAGAGGTCATGCTGACTGATATTCCAAGACTTAAAACAACGGACCCTGTGCTAAAAGGCGTTCACGCTGTGACGAATAATGGATTTGTTTGTGTAGAAAATGAGGAGCAAGTCTTTGAAGGAATATTTACACGACGTGTTGTATTAAAGCGCTTAAATGAAGTGATTCATGCCGCGAAAAAATGAGCTGAAGCCCAGCTTATTTTTTTTGCCTTCATAAGCTATAATTTATATAATGACCATATGGAATAAGAAAATCTTATAGAGAGAAAGGGGACGCCCATGCAGCTTCAGGAGTTACATATGCTTGTTGTGCTTAGTGAAGAATTGAATATGAGAAAGGCTTCGGAGCGGCTCTTTGTCTCTCAGCCTGCTTTATCCCAAAGATTGCAGACGATCGAAAAAGAGTGGGGAACCAAAATCTTTTTTCGTTCTCAGAAAGGGCTCACCGTGACTTCGGCAGGTGAACAGATCATTCAATTTGCAAAAGAGGTGACGGTTGAGCAAGATCGAGTGAGAGAACGAATCGATGAACTTGAAGGGGAAATTCACGGTACACTAAAGCTTGCGGTTGCATCCATTATTGGACAGCACTGGCTGCCGAAAGTGTTAAAGCGGTATGTCGAAAAATACCCAAATGCGAAGGTATCACTTGTGACCGGCTGGAGTAGTGAAATGCTCAAAAGCTTATACGAGGACCACGTGCACATTGGGATTATTCGCGGAAACCCTGATTGGAAGGGAACAAAGGAATATTTGATGACAGATCATTTATATTTAGTCGATTCTGTCATCAAAGACGTGGACGAGTTAATCGAGACAGAACGCCCGTTTATTCAATTTAAAAGCGACAGCACGTATTATCAGGAAATCCAGCACTGGTGGCACCAAAAATTTAAAGTGTCTCCAAAGCAGACGATTCTAGTGGACCAGATTGAGACATGTAAACAAATGGCCTACCACGGCATCGGCTACGCCATTTTGCCTTCAGTCACCTTATATGACCACGAAAAAAGTGTTCATAAAACACCGCTTGTTGACGTGAATGGAGAGCAAATCGGACGTGACACATGGCTGCTAGGCTATGAAGCTTCTTTTCAATTAAAACAGGTGCAAGCATTTGTCGGTGTGGTCAAAGAAATGCTTGAAAGTGATGCGGTGTAAGTACCTTCTTGGAAGAGGAAGGTGCTTTTTTTATGAAATCATTTGACAATGAAAATCATTATCATTTAAAGTGTACATATAATAATTGAAAATGATTATCATTTAGATGAGGTGACCGATAGATGAAAGCACTAATTGCATTTGCGAGTATGTCTGGTAATACAGAAGATATGGCAGCGATCATAAAGCAAACACTAGAAGGAAAAGGGATCGATACGAAGATGATGGAATTTGATGATACAAGCGCAGAGGACCTTTCTTCATACGATTATGTGTTCATCGGTTCTTATACATGGGGTGATGGTGATTTACCTTATGAAGCTGAGGACTTTTATGAAGAGGTCTCTACGCTTGAACTAAGTGATATCAAAGCAGCTGTGTTCGGATCTGGAGATTACAGCTACCCGAAGTTTTGTGAGGCTGTCCATACATTTCATAACATGCTCAAATCAACCGGGGCATCCGTATTTCCTGAGACATTGAAAATGGAGCTTGCGCCAGATACAGATGAGGATGTGGCGTGCTGTCAGGAATTTGCCATGAGCTTCTTAACTTGGGCCACTTTGTCTGAGAAACGAGTTGAAAATCATGTTTCATAAAGGAGCGACAGCTGTTGCTGCTTCTAAAAATGGTGGATACTTTGTCGCTGTAAAACGTGAAGGTATTTTTCACTACAGTGTGGAGAGCGGGTGGCAGCAGCTCTTTAAGCTCAAGCATAAAATTCATGCCATCAGCTATATCGGACCTTATTTATTCGGTGTTGGTGAAAATGGCACAGTGATTAGATCAGGAGATGAAGGCAATACATGGGCGCTATCATCATTTCCAACAAATGCAGTCGTTTGGTCTATTACAGGACGCAAAGACGGGTTTGTGTGTGCACATGGAAAACATAGTATTTATGTGTCAAATGATTTCGGGATTTCCTGGGAAATTATGAAGCCATTTGCTCATGTGAACCACCCGCCTGTTATTCGTTCTTTATGTGCTGGAGGTGATCACCTTTATATTGGAACACAGATTCATGAGGTTCACGGAGGAATATGGATGTATGACTTGGAGAGTGAGCAGGTTTTCCTCCTAAACAGAGAGGAGCACCGAATGACAGCTTCTATGCTGCTCTGTCAGGAACATCTTCTTGTTTGCGCATTAGGATCAAAAAAAGGAAAAAAGGGGTCTGTTCAAATTTTAGATTTACATACAAATATGCTGCATGATATTCAATCACAGGCCTTTGCTAGAGAGGAATCATTTTTGGATGTGTCAGAGGATAATGGCATTGTATATGTGACCACCTCACAAGACGAACACGGATTTTCTAAAGTGTATCAGCTTGATATTGAGCAAAAAGAGCTCAAATGGTTTGATACGATAAAAGGACACGGTTTTCGTGTAGCCAATCAAAATGAAAACTTTTTCTGTGCTGGTTTATATGAAAGCAAGTTTGTGAGGCCATATGAGGAGCCGGCATTGATTCATTGATAAGGAGGAAGAAAAAGTGACAGAAAAGGTTTTATTGGTGTATGCCACGATGTCTGGGAATACAGAAGCGATGGCAGATTTAATTGAAAAAGGAATAACAGAAGCGGGAGCTAGCGTGGACCGGCATGAAGCGATGGATATTGATGCAGAGCTTCTCAATGATTACACGCACATTATGTTAGGTGCGTACACATGGGGAGATGGTGACCTTCCTGATGATTTTATTGATTTATATGAAGAAATGGAAGAGCTTGATTTAACGGGAAAAGCATTTGCTGTATTCGGTTCTGGGGATACATCTTATGAGCATTTTTGCGGAGCTGTTGACCTAATCGAAGAAAAAGTGAAGGAACTTGGCGGTGACATTGTCTTGCCATCAGTCAAGATTGAGCTGAATCCAGAAGGAGAAGAAGAAGAGAAATTGATTTCTTTTGGCAAACAATTTGTTCATCTTCACCATCAGGAAGCGGGGTAATCGGTCCCGCTTGTTTTATTTTCCATTGAAGAGTCAACTCTTTCACTTGTCATTAAAACTCTCCTTTGGTACAGTAATGAAGTATAAATTAAGAGGAGGACATACATACATGAAACAAATGGACGCTAATGAAATTATTTCATTTATTCAAAATAGTACAAAATCAACACCTGTGAAAGTCTACATCAAAGGTGATTTAGAAGGTATTAAATTTGGTGAACATGCAAAAACGTTCATCACAGGAAACACTGGAGTTGTTTTCGGTGAGTGGAGCGAAATCCAAGAAGCGCTGGAAACGAACAAAGACAAAATTGAAGATGTTGTCGTGGAAAATGACCGCCGCAACTCTGCAATCCCGATGTTAGATTTAAAGAACATTAAAGCACGTATTGAGCCAGGTGCTATCATTCGTGACCAAGTAGAAATCGGTGATAATGCAGTCATCATGATGGGAGCTTCTATTAATATCGGTTCTGTGATCGGTGAAGGTACGATGATTGACATGAACGTGGTGCTTGGTGGCCGTGCAACAGTAGGTAAGAACTGTCATATCGGTGCTGGGTCTGTTCTTGCAGGTGTCATTGAGCCGCCGTCTGCTAAACCAGTTGTTGTAGAAGATGATGTTGTCATCGGTGCGAACGCTGTAGTTCTAGAAGGTGTGACAATTGGTAAAGGTGCAGTCGTAGCAGCTGGTGCGATCGTTGTGAACGATGTGGAGCCTTACACAGTTGTAGCAGGTACACCTGCAAAGAAAATCAAAGACATTGATGAAAAAACAAAAGGTAAAACGGAAATCAAACAAGAACTGCGTCAGCTTTAATTCACATAATTCGCAGTTGAAGACATAGACGTGGATGATATATATCCACGTCTTATTCGTATAGAGGAAAGGAAGCGAGTTCACTTGTTAAATCGTGAGCAATTAATATCCATTCGAAGAGATTTACACCAAATCCCTGAGCTTGGTTTTAAGGAATTCAAAACACAAGCGTATCTCATCAAGCATCTTGGTGCTTATTCAAAAGATCGAGTTGAGATGGAAACGTGGCGCACTGGACTTTTTGTCAAAGTAAAGGGAACAAATCCTGAGCGCGTTTTTGCTTATCGTGCAGATATGGACGGCCTCTCTATTCCTGAGGAGACAGGGTATCCATTTCAATCAGTACATGAAGGGAACATGCACGCATGTGGACATGACCTTCATATGACCATCGCACTTGGAATCATTGATCATTTCGTTCATGAGCCAATCAAAGAAGATCTATTATTTATTTTCCAGCCGGCAGAAGAAGGTCCAGGCGGAGCTGAACCGATGCTTACAAGCGATGTGCTGAAAAAGTGGACGCCAGACTTTATTACAGCGCTGCATATTGCACCTGAATATCCTGTCGGAACGATAGCCACAAAAACAGGGCTGTTATTTGCTAATACGAGTGAGCTTGTGATTGATCTTGAAGGAAAAGGCGGACACGCTGCTTACCCTCATTTAGCGAATGATATGGTTGTGGCTGCGAGTGCACTTGTAGGTCAGCTGCAATCGGTTATTTCTCGTAATGTGGATCCTCTTGATAGTGCGGTCATTACGATTGGCACAATTACCGGCGGAACGGCTCAAAATATCATTGCCCAGCATGCAAAGCTTGACGGCACTATTCGTACACTTTCACCAGAGTCTATGGATAAGGTGAGAAAGCGAATTGAAGCACTAGCAAAAGGGATTGAAATTGGCTACGAATGCAAGGCAACCGTGCGATACCCTTCATCTTATTACGAAGTGGACAATTCAAAGGATCTGACAGAGGAATTTATGTCATATGTTGCCGGAGAAGGGCTTGCGAATGTGGTTGAATGCAGAGAAGCCATGACAGGAGAAGACTTTGGCTACATGTTGAAAAAATACCCTGGATTCATGTTTTGGTTAGGGGTCGATTCAGAATATGGCCTGCATCATGCAAAACTCATGCCTGATGAAAAAGCGATAGAAACAGCTGTAAACGTTATGACAGCTTATTTCAAAAAGCAAGCAGGTGAATGAATAATCAAGCTGCCTCCTGTACACCTTATGAACAGGAGGTGTTCTTGATTATGACAAGAATTGGTGTAGAACCATCTTTATCCGATGTAGAAGAACTACTGAAGCAAAAAGGGTATGACGTTGTACGCATTCAAAATGAGCAGCAAATGGATCAGTGTGACTGCTATGTGGTCACAGGGCTAGATTCAAATGTTCTTGGCATTTCAGACACAACGACAAAAGCATCTGTGATTACTGCGTCAGGTATGACGGCTGATGAAATTTGTCAAGAAGTAGAACAGCGTGTTCAATAAAACAAACAAGAAAAAGAACCGGTAGATTATAATCCTGGTTCTTTTTGCTCTTTTTCTATATCGAGTACTTCTTTCATTTTTTTGCGCAAGATTCGTTCTACCCGCCATTGCTCCATTGTTTCGGTTTTAGCTATGATGCGCAGTACGAGTGAAGAGGAGCCGAACGCCTCCACGCCGACAACTTGAGGTCCTTCGATAATTTGAGGGATTTCTTCCCGTACCTCATCACACGCAGCTTGAAGGGCTGTGATCATTTGATCCACATTCTCTTCTGGAGATAACTCGATATCAACGAGTGCCTGCATCGTCCCTCTTGAATGGTTGCTCACGTTCAATATACTTCGATTTGGGATAAAATGAAGGGTGCCGTCAAAGCTTCGAAGCTGAGTGGTTCTAAGTCCAATTTGTTCTACGATCCCATCAAAGCCAGCAACTGTTATATATTCTCCCACATCGAATTGTTTCTCTAATAATATAAAGAATCCTGTCACAATATCACTCACTAGTCCTTGAGCGCCAAAACCGATCGCAAGCCCCACAACGCCTGCGCCAGCTAGCAAAGCGGTCGGGTTATAATGAAATAAGTCGAGGATCATGACCACTAGAATAAAAATCAATATGTAGGCGAAAATATTTAACGTGAGACTTTGCAGCGTCTGAGCTCTTGATAAAGAGACGTCATGCTTTTCAGAGAATGTGGAATAGGCACGCCTAATCATCTTGTTTCCGATGGCTCTGATGATAAAATAAATCGCAAAAATAACGATTAGTTTTAGCAAAATCATACTGCTATTGAGGATAATGGAAACCCAATCTACTTGTTCAAATGCTTTCATGTTCTTCAAAACCTTTCTATGTATGCTCTAATAGAGAAGCTAATCATTTGTTCCCTTATGCAAGACATGTTAAACTTTTGTTAAGTGGAGCAAGAGATTGTGACAAATCGTTAATTAAATTTATTATTAATTAATATTGACTAAAAACCGCTTAAGTATTATAATTGTAATTGTGAAGTTATTAACTAAATGAGAATTTCAACTTTTGATTCTCATTTTATATACAGCTTAGAAGTCTGTATAAAGATATTATTTTTTGGAGGGATTTACATATGGCAGAGCGTTTTGTAGGAAAACAAGCTCCACGTTTTGAAATGGAAGCAGTACTTGCTAACAAGGAATTTGGTAAAGTGAGTTTAGAGGAAAACATGAAGAATGACAAATGGACAGTTCTTTTCTTCTATCCAATGGATTTCACATTTGTTTGCCCAACTGAAATTACAGCAATGAGCGATCGTTATGATGAGTTCGAAGATTTAGATGCAGAAATCATTGGTGTATCTACAGATACAATCCATACGCATCTTGCTTGGATCAACACAGACCGTAAAGAAAATGGTCTAGGTGAATTGAAATATCCGCTAGCTGCTGACACAAACCACACAGTATCTAGAGAATACGGCGTTTTAATTGAAGAAGAAGGTATTGCACTTCGCGGTCTATTCATTATCAACCCAGAAGGCGAACTTCAATATCAAACAGTATTCCACAACAATATCGGTCGTGATGTAGATGAGACATTACGTGTTCTTCAAGCATTACAAACTGGTGGACTTTGCCCAGCTAACTGGAAGCCTGGTCAAAAAACACTTTAATTGATAGCTGAAGAAACAGGAGGGTCTAACTGATGTTAGACCTTTTTGTTTCGACACATACAATGGATGGAGGCGCTTCAAAATGAAATTACGTCAACCAATGCCAGAACTAACTGGTGCAAAAGAATGGTTAAATGGAGAAGTAACAAAAGAAGATCTAATTGGTGACAAACCAACATTGATTCATTTCTGGTCAGTCAGCTGTCATCTTTGTAAAGAGGCCATGCCTCAAGTCAATCAATTCCGTGATGAATACAAGGATCAACTAAACGTTGTAGCCGTTCATATGCCGCGTTCAGAGGATGACCTAGATCTAGATAAAATCAAAGAGGTTGCGAAAGAGCATGAAATCACGCAGCCAATTTTTGTGGACAGTGATCATCACTTAACAGAAGCCTTTGAAAATGAATATGTACCAGCATATTATGTATTTGATAAAACAGGTGCTCTGCGCCACTTCCAAGCTGGCGGAAGCGGAATGAAAATGCTTGAGAAACGTGTCAATCGAGTGCTTTCTGAGTCTGAAAAGGCTGCAGAATAGGCTTTCCCCCATAAATGGGGGTTTTTTCATGGACAAAAATAGGCGACCTATTGCACGGAATGGACTTTTTATGTACGTGTCCTTCCTAAGAAAAGAGAAATTGAGGGAGTTTATTAAAAAATATTCCTGAAATAAAAAGGTATTAAGACCTATTTACATTTTTGTTTTGAAATGAAAATGTAAAGATTTTAACTTTTTACTATTCAGAACGTTTTTGCACAAAAGAAATTTCAGTTTGGTAAATAACGATGTAAATCAAGTAGTATAAGTGTTTATTCAAATTTTTTACAATATTTTAAAGTTTGTCAAAAGCCTTTAGTGGCAATGAAATGGATGCCGATTGCTCCTCTTTGGCAAAATTTTAGTTGAAAATACCTATCTGATAGCAAACTGTAAAATGATAAAAAAATAGTTGATAAAATTAGTTTTCTAATCTAATATTTACTATAGAATATTTTTTATATGATGAGGGGGAAATCCATTGTTTAATGAGAGGGAAGCGTTACGATTACGATTGGAACAACTAAACGAAGCAGAAGTAAAGGTCATCCGTGAATATCAAATTGAGCGAGATGCGATTTATGCAAAATTAAGAGAATTAGACCGTCAAGGAACAGGTCTAGTGTCAGATACAAAAAAAGAAGTGCGTACAGAAAGAAAGACGGATTCGCTGCCTGTATTAGCTGAACTGGCTGCACAAGAAATGAGAAGCTACCAGCCGCCGGCACAATCACAATCAAATCCTGCATCATCTTTAGGAACAGGACAGCTAAACGGTGTACCTGTAGGTATTCCTGAAGGATCTACTAGACGCAGAAGAGGCACAGCCCGCCCTGGTTCAAAGGCAGCTAAGCTTCGTGAAGCTGCGATTAAAACGTTAAAGCGTCATAATGCGGCGATTAAAAGCTCTGAGCTTCAAAAAGAGATTGAAAAAGAGAGCGGTCTTGAAATTCCAAATATGACAACGTTTATGCAAAGCTTAATTAAAATGTATCCTGAAGTGAAAAAGCCATATCGCGGACAGTATATTTTAGAAGGCGACATTCAAACAGAAGACGAATAAATAAAAAGAAACTGCTGACGTAAAAGCCAGCAGTTTTTTATTGCGAGAATTACTTTTTTTGGTCAACTGTATAGACAATTTTTCGTTCCTTTGACAGGTGATCACGCTGTTTTTTGAAGCCATCGATCTTCACTGTCATGACCTCTCCATTTCGCTGCACCGCATCGACTTGTGCCTGGAGTATTTGAACTTGTTCGTTCAGCTTTTTCAAGATGGGTTCGATTTCTTCCGTTGTTTGCAGGAAGCTGTCTCGAGAGAATGGCTGTGAATTTGTTTGAGCTGACTGGTCAATATCAGCAAAATGAGATGCGATCCATTCCTCGCTTTCTGCTAACTGTTTTTGATAGCTTGTGAGCGTTTCATAAAAAATCGCTTCCTTTGCTTTTTCAATTTGCAGTAATTTCTCTTGTGTTTCATAAAAACGCTCCTGAAGGTGTCTGACGCCTTCCTGTAATAAATGGAGCTCTGCGTTTTTATCACCCAATGTTTGCTGCAGTTTCTCAATCACAGCGGATAAAGTATTTCCTTTTTTCTCCTCTTTTGCAAGCCGTTGATCTTGATCTTGCATCCGTTCATTTAATTGTTGAGAGATTTCTTTATATTTGATCACTTTTAAATGCAGCCGGTGTTTTTCTTCCGTTTCTTTTCTTCTATGAAAGGTTTCCTTTTGCAGCATTTCATGAAGAAGGACTATTTTATGTAATAATTCAGATTTGCTGTAGGAGAGATCCTGTATTTTTGAGGCTGCATCGTCTTGATCAATGGTCATTTCATCCAATTGTTGTTTTAATTGCGTATAATCCTTTTTCATCTCATGATATTCTTGAGTTAACTTCTTATTTTTAGAATACGTATATGAGGACTGTAAATCAGAGATCATTTGTTG
This sequence comes from Bacillus sp. FSL R5-0431, assembly GCF_038002985.1. Classification (NCBI taxonomy): domain Bacteria; kingdom Bacillati; phylum Bacillota; class Bacilli; order Caryophanales; family Bacillaceae; genus Bacillus; species Bacillus sp. FSL R5-0431. The sequence continues at coordinate 1,330,784 of NZ_JBBOOG010000001.1, forward strand.
ATATTTGGCTGTTTCAGCTTTTAAGTATAAATTCTCTTGAGATAGGTCATGGAATAGGGGAGAAGCATGGCGCCTGTTCATAGATAGACCCTCCTTATTCATGTTACCAATAAAGTATGCGAAATGAGTGCGATTAGAACAACCATATCCAAGGAGGGTGAGAGAATGGATGTAGTGAATGTCATTTTAGCTGGAGGAGCTTCCAGACGTTTTGGAGTGCCAAAGGCAAGCCATATGTATCAAGGAAAACCACTATATGAGTATGTGAAAAAGCAGCTTTTGAAAGGACAGATGGTCATCATCAGCCATCCATCACTTCTGCCCTTTTTTAAAGAAAGAGGTGAACGAAGTGTGTGGTTAGATGATGAACAGGTGCGCGGATGCGGGCCGCTTGCCGGCATGTATACGGCGATGCAAAAGCAAGAAGCAGCATGGTATTTGGTGACGGCATGTGACATGCCCTTCATACGGAGGGAGACCGCCGAAGCATTATCGTCCTATTGCAACGAGCACGTAGATGCTATCATCCCGCTTGTTCAGGGCAGATTACAGCCTTTATTTGCGCTTTATCATCGCCGCTGTCTGCCGTTCATTGATGCGTGTTTAAAAGAGAATCAATTAGCCATCAAAGAGTTACTTCAAAGGCTTAAGGTGCGTATCGTCCCAGAGGAGGAACTGAACGTAACACCAAATGAATTTCGAAATATCAATAAAAGAAGCGATTTACCTGAAAACGGTATGATATGATACATAAAAATGGTGAGGAGAGAACAGCATTGAATGACCGATATTCAAGACAAATCTTGTTCCCTCCGGTTGGGGAAAAGGGTCAGCGTGCGCTTGCTGACAGTCATGTTCTGATCGTTGGAGCCGGTGCACTTGGAACTGCCTCCGCTGAAGGGCTTGTCCGGTCTGGGATCGGCACGTTGACGATTGTTGATCGTGATTATGTAGAGTTTTCAAATTTACAGCGGCAGCAGCTGTACACAGAACATGATGCAAGGGCACATGTCCCAAAAGCAGCTGCGGCAAAAAAACGTCTCCAAGAGATCAATCATGAAGTGATCATACACGCCCTGATTGAAGATGCAGGCGCGAGGCTGTTAAGACCGTTATTTCAGAGCGCAGATATTGTCATTGATGCGACGGATAATTTTGAGACGAGAATGGTGATGAATGATTTATCGCAGGAAACGAAGACGCCGTGGATATATGGCGCTTGTGTGAGCAGCCAGGGGATGTATATGACCATTTTGCCGGATAAAACGCCGTGTTTATCGTGTGTCTTTACAGAACTGCCTGTTGGCGGCTTGACGTGTGATACAGCGGGGATTATTTCTCCAGCAGTTCAAATGGTTTCTGCTTATCAGCAAACAGAGGCGCTAAAATATTTAACAGGACATGAAGATCAAATCGAACGGAAATTTGTCACATTTGATCTTTGGCAGGCGACATCGTTTAAAATGGATTTGTCTCGTACTAAGCAGAAGAACTGCCCATCCTGCGGTGAAGAAAGAACCTATCCTTATTTACATGAGCAGCGTAAAAAAACGACGATTCTTTGCGGACGGGATACAGTTCAAATTGTATCTAAAGATTTAGCAAATCTATCATTTCAGCATGTGAAAGAGAGGCTGTCATCTATTTGTGAGGTGGAAGTGAATGACTTCTTAATCCATGTCCGCTATGAATCTTATCGTATTGTCTTTTTCAAAGGTGGACGTGCATTAATCCATGGGACGAATGATGAAAAAGCAGCCAATTCATTACTAGCAAGACTGCTAGGGATATAGGAGTGAAGTGTGATGGAAAGACGTCAGCCAATTCCAGTAGAAGAAGCCATTCAGAAAGTCCATCAATATGAAAAGCATGGAGAAGCAGAATGGGTGCCTTTAAAAAATAGCCTTGAAAGGTTCATTGCAGAAGATATTTTAGCAGATCATGATGTTCCTGCATTTGATCGTTCCCCGTATGATGGTTTTGCACTTCGGGCAGAAGATACAAAAGAAGCGTCAAGCGAGCATCCGGTTGAATTTGAGATCATTGACCATATTGGTGCAGGAATGGTCTCAGCAAAAACCATCGGTCCCTTTCAAGCCATCCGTATCATGACAGGAGCAAAAATCCCGGATGGAGCAAATGTCGTCATCATGCTTGAGCTGACTAAGACCTTCGAAAAAGACGGCAAATCATACATGTCACTTAAAAGAACGCTGAAAAAAGGGGACAATATTTCTCGTCAAGGAGAAGAAGTACTTGAAGGAAATGTGATGGTCAAAAAAGGAACCAAAGTAACTCCGGGCGTTACGGCCCTATTGGCGACATTTGGATATGGTGTAGTGCCAGTTGTCAAAAAGCCAGTGATCGGCATCATCTCAACAGGTACAGAGCTTCTTCAAGTGAGTGATGCGATGGTGGTCGGTAAGATTAGAAACAGTAATCTTAGTATGGTTTATGCCCAGATACTTGAGGCCGGGGGAGAGCCGCTTGATTTAGGCGGTGTGTCCGATGATTTTGACAAAAGCTATCATGCAGTCAAAGCAGCCTTAAGTAAGGTAGATTTCTTAATCACAACAGGCGGTGTGTCAGTAGGTGATTTTGACTTTCTCCCTGCGATTTATGAAAAGCTGGGAGCTGAGGTGCTGTTTAATAAAGTGGCCATGAGACCCGGAAGTGTGACGACGGTTGCTGCAATGCCAAATGGTCAACTGCTGTTTGGGCTGTCAGGAAATCCCGCTGCCTGTTTTGTTGGCTTTGAATTATTTGTGAAACCGATCATCTATAAATGGTCTTTGAAGAAACAGCCGTTTCCTGCTTTTGCTGAGGCGAAGCTGACACACGATTTTCCAAAAGCCAATCCGTTCACTCGATTTGTCAGAGCGGCACTACAATTCACGAGCAGTCAGCTCAGTGTGACCCCAACAGGTCTTGATAAATCAAGTGCCGTGACCTCTATTGCAGATGCTAACTGTTTCATCGTGCTGCCCGGAGGAACAAGAGGTTTTAAGGCCGGTGATCAGGTCCATGTTCTGCTGTTTCAGCACGAAGGAGAGGGTTCCCCATGCTGGATGACACATTAAGCATATTACAGGTGGTCGGTTATCAAAACAGCGGCAAGACTATGTTGATTGAAAAGCTCTGTCAGCTGGCTGTACTTGACGGGCTGAAGCTAGGCTGCTTTAAACACCATGGACATGGCGGTAAACCAGATCGTCTTTTGAAAGAAAAAGACACCGATCGATATGTCGGGGCAGGTGCATTTGCCGCTGGTGTGGAAGGAGAGGGTGAATTTCACTTTTCAATGCAGCAAATCACGTTAGAGCAGTTGCTCAACATGTGTCGACATCTTCCGTTAGACGCTGTCCTGATAGAGGGGTATAAACAGGCACCTTATCGCAAAATTGTTTGTGTGAAAAATGAAGAGGAGCTCATTGATCTTTCAACTCTTTCCAATATTCAAGCAGCTATTTATTTTTCTCAAGAGTTTCAATTAATCGAAAATTACTCGTTTCCTGTGTTTTCAGCCTTTGAAAAGGGCGCAGTCACATTTGGTTTTAACTTATTGAAGGGAGGCGTCTCTGCTTGAGTGAATTTTTTAAAATAACAAAAACGCCGATTGATGTAAACGAATTGATTCAGCATGTGACAAGGCGAAAGGCAGGGGCCATTACGACGTTTATCGGGACGGTCAGAGAGTGGACAAACGGCAAAAAAACATTGCGTTTAACTTATGAAGCATACATACCAATGGCTGAAAGCATGCTAAGTCAAATTGGACAAGAAATCAAGAAACGGTGGCCTGAAACTGAAGCAGCCATTGTGCACCGGATCGGGACACTTGATATAACGGATATTGCTGTTGTGATAGCCGTTTCATCTCCTCATAGGAAGGCTGCATACGAAGCGAACGAATATGCCATTGAGCGAATTAAGGAAATCGTTCCAATTTGGAAAAAAGAATATTGGGAAGACGGGGAAGCCTGGATAGGTGATCAGCTTGAAACGGTTTCATATCCAGAGGGGAAACCTAGCGATCTTCAACTTGCAAAGAAAGAAGGTGATCAGCTTGATTAGTGTATTATTGTTCGCCGGCCTTGCTGAGAAGGCCGGTAAACAACAAATCATCATTCAAAAAGATCAAACAACGGTTGATGAGATTAAATTAGAATTACAGGAGGTATATGGTGTTGATGCTGCACAAAACGTGATGGTTGCAGTCAACGAACTATATACGAGGGAAAACGCTGAAGTGCGTAGCGGGGACACTGTTGCATTCATTCCTCCTGTAAGCGGTGGATAATAGATATTAGAGGATTTGGTTATGGCCAGCGGCTGTAACCAATTTTTTATGTGTGAAAAGATTGTAGAGGTATTTGGGTGTGATCTTCGTAAATAAAACATCCCCTTCGTGCTTTAGAAATGTGAGGGTCGAGCTGCTGGATCAGATCATACAATTCGCTAATTCGTCTCACATTGAAATCTGTCTGGGCTTGAAGCTGTTCTTTTAATTCTTTTGTACTCACAATGCTTCCCTTTTTCTCTTTAATAATATCTACGCATCTAGCAGCGTAGTATATTTTGTCATTAGAGGGTCTGCTTTCTTTCATATCAAGTAATTTGAGCTCATGATAAATTAGTTCTCTTTCCTTTCGAAAGTATTGCCATGCTTCTTGTTCCTTTTCATAAAGTAAAATCAATTGTGTTTTCAATTTTTCTCTTAACATTCACTTGACTCCATTTCCACTATCATTTAACCTACCTCTATTTTACATTATATGAAAAAATAACTTTTGATCAAGTAAAAACCTTATATTTTTCATTTTTTAATATGAAAGTATTGATACTAAAGGCTCATTTGTTCTATAAAAGAAACCAATCATAGTCCTATAAAGCCGGGATTTGTCGAAATTACTAGGATTATTTTAACAAAAAATTGTTGTGTCTAACTAAGACCATCCGAATTCAAAGGAAAAGGATATTTATTCCGAAAGACATGTGGTTTTTTGATAAAATGTTTTTAGGTCAGTAAAACCTCTATTTTTTGATATGAATATGGTCTGGTCATGGTGTCATTTGGAGGATGTCATTCGTGATAATAGAATAATAGATAAATTTTTTCCTCAATGAAAATAAGAAAATCAAATCATCCATCACTTATTGGCAATCTTTTGATAAAATAGAAAGAATAAGAGAGGACATGTGCGTTTGCATACTTGCATGCAGTGATTGTGACTTATTTGACAGAGCTAGTGAATGAAGGAATGTGGGCAGATATAAGCTTGCCGGTATCGGTCGTTTATGTGGTGACGCTAATTGGTCTAATTCTCGGGCTTGTGATTAATGCTGCTATATATAAGTTCATCGTATTTTTAGCAAAGGGTGATGCATCGTTTCAGCAGCTGTTTTCAGCGGTCCTGTTTATTACACCAGTTACGATCATTGGTACGATTATTTCTCATCTGTCCGTCATCCTGTTCCATGTGCCAAAAAACATCACAATCACCTCATTAAATGCACTCATTCAAACTTCTGGTCCATGGCACGGTGTGTTTGCTAATATTGATCTATTTGTGATCTGGAATCTTGTTTTAACAGGCTTTTTATTGATCAAAGTCGGTCATATATCTCCAAGAATATCTTGGATCATGATAGGAGTCTTTTATGTCATTTCTTTCATTCTTCAATATGTAGGAACCGCAATCAACATATCAGTAAGCTGGGGGGTAGAATGTCTTTATGAGAAAGAAAATCATCATCGGATCCATTTTTATTATTGTCATCGGTCTATTTATTGGCTTTAACATTGCGAAAAATCAATCAAAGCCTGCTTCGACAGCAGCTATTAAAACAGTAAAACCCACGCAAAAAGAAATTACCACTACGGTAATGACGCCAGGGACACTTTCATTCTCTGAAGAGCAGTTCATTTATGCAGAAGAGGAAAAAGGACACTTGAAGGGGATTTCTGTGAAAGAAGGAGAAAAGGTAAAGGCTGGAACGCCGCTTCTTACATATGAAAATAGGGAGCTGGAGCTTGAAGAGCAGCAGCAAGCTCTTGCGGCTGAATCAAGTACGCTAAAACGCGAACAATTACAAAATAGACTGAGCGAATTAGATGAAAAACAAGCAGGCGACTCAGTCGCCCATCCTAAAAACGAGCGAGACCAGCTCGAATTAGAGCTGAAAGCGGCTGAATTAGAACAAAAACAAGCAGAGATCAGCCAAGAAAAAGTAAAAGCACAAATAGAAGATTTAACCGTACATAGTAAAATTGACGGTACAGTGATTTCCATTGAGCAAGAAGAAGGGGCAGGAAAGCCGGAAGAAAGACAGCCGATCATTCATATTGGCAATGAGAAAAAAATGATTGTGCGAGGATTGATTTCTGAGTATGACGCCATAAAAGTGAAAAAGAAACAAAAAGTAAAGGTTACATCTGATGTCATTCGAGGAAAGAGCTGGCAAGGGGTCGTGAAAAAAGTGGGGGCTGTACCTGCTCAGGCAGCATCCGAAACAACTGCGGGTGATCAAACGGTACAATATCCTGTTGAAATCGAAATAAAGGGAAAAAAACCTGAAGCGAAACCTGGTTTTAAAATGGTCATGGAAATTGAAACAGATAAGCGTCAAGCCCAAACGATTCCTGAATCAGCTGTAAAAAAAGAGGATGATGGACAATACGTTTATGTTGTCAAAAAGAATGTACTTAAAAAAGTAAAAGTGGTGCTAGGGGAAACGTCAGGTAATGACCTTGAAGTGACAAAAGGTGTCAAGGCAGAGGATCAAATCATTGCTCATCCATCAGATGACATGTATGACGGAATGGAAGTGAATGCTGAATGATTCAGCTTTCAAACGTGATAAAAAGCTATGAGGTCGCCCAAGAAACATTTGATGTATTAAGTGAGATCGATCTTGTCATTGAAAAAGGCGAGTATATGTCCATTATGGGCCCGTCCGGCTCTGGAAAATCGACGTTAATGAATATCATTGGCTGTTTAGACCGACCAACCACAGGACAATATCATTTTCAAGGAAGAGAGCTGTCAGCTGCAAAGGATCAAGAGCTTGCAGTGATTCGAAATCAATTCATTGGATTTGTCTTTCAGCAATTTCACCTGCTGCCGAGGTTAAATGCGAGGCGTAATGTTGAGCTTCCGATGATTTACGCTGGTATCAGTCAAAAGGAAAGAAAAGAACGCGCAGAAATGGCACTTGAAAAGGTTGGTTTGGCAGACCGAATGAAACATATGCCAAGTGAGTTGTCGGGAGGGCAAAAGCAAAGGGTGGCAATTGCTCGTGCAATTGTCAATAAGCCGCAGCTTATCTTAGCAGATGAACCAACAGGCGCTCTTGACTCAAAAACAAGCTTCTCAATCATGGAACAGTTTACTAAGCTGAATGAGGAGGGGACAACGATTGTGCTTGTCACCCATGAAGAAGAAATGGCTGCGTATACAAATCGGACGGTCGTTGTAAGAGATGGACGGCTCGTTCAAGATAGATTGACACAAGGGGACGCTATGAATGAAACTCTTTGAAAATATCAAAATAGCGATGAATTCTGTTTTAGCTCATAAATTACGTTCTATTTTAACGATGCTTGGGATTATTATTGGTGTTGGATCGGTCATTGCGGTCGTGGCTATCGGTCAAGGCGGCGAGCAAATGTTAAAAGGGTCGATTTCAGGTCCAAACAATACCATTGATATGACATATACGCCTTCTGACGAAGAGTTAAATGCAAATCCAAACGCTTTATTCGACGCCACATTTACTGAGGAAGACATAAAAAGCATTAAGACAATCAACGGGGTGAATCAGGTCGCCTCTTCGACTGCACAAGGAATGCAGCTGAGATTTCAAGATATGACAGTGGATGCGACAGTTAACGGTATAAATGAAGGGTATACGAATGTCCATTCATTACAAATAGCAGAAGGACAGAATTTAAGAGATGTTGACTTTAGAAGCGGCAGAAGAGCCGCTCTCATTTCTGAAGGCTTACAAAAAGAATTATTTAATGGACAGAAGGCATTAGGCGAAATGATTTGGATGAACGGACAGCCTGTTGAAGTCATCGGTGTTTTAGCAAAACAGAAAGGGATGTTTTCATTCGATATGAATGAAATATATGTCCCGTTTGCTATGCTCACCTCCACATTTGGGATCAATGAATATGATAAGTTGTCAATTCAAGTCGCACATGCTGATCAAATGAAGGAAGTAGGAAAGAATGCGGCTGCATTATTAAATGAAAATCATCATACAGAAGATGCTTATGAAATGATCAATATGGAAGAAATCGCAGAAGGCATTGGTCAAATCACATCTGTTATGACAACAATCATTGGCTCTATAGCTGGGATTTCTTTGCTTGTCGGCGGTATCGGTGTGATGAATATCATGCTTGTTTCTGTGACAGAGAGGACAAGGGAAATCGGTATCCGAAAGGCGATTGGAGCAACAAGGGCTCAAATACTCGTTCAATTTTTAATTGAATCTGTCGTCTTAACATTGATCGGCGGGTTGATGGGGATCGCACTTGGCTTAGGTGGCGCCGCGCTAGTATCACTAGTTGCCGGCTGGCCGTCCTTAGTATCTTGGCAAGTCATCTGTGGCGGTGTGCTGTTTAGTATGCTTATTGGGATTGTTTTTGGGTTAATTCCTGCGAATAAAGCAGCAAGACTAGATCCTATTGATTCTCTTAGATATGAATAATTTGGAGAAGAACAAAAGCATACAAACAGTGTGAATTCGCCTGTAATCCACCATCAAAAGCTTTTATGCACATCGCATAAAAGCTTTTTTTAGTTCCATTGAATGAAATGAAAAATGATAGAAATGCTAAGATCATGACTTTCATCTTAATGTCACATATTTTTCAGTTTACAAATGGTACATATAAAGGTAAGATGACCATGGTGAAAGATTTTGATAGTTATTGAATGTATTTGATTGTTTTGTATTGATAATGTTGAAAAAAGCGATTACAATAAAGGTGCGCGCAAAATGAATACGTTTTCAAAAGGGGGTGTTTTCATGTTGACACCGGAAAGACATCAACTCATTATCGACTGTTTAGAAGAAAATGATGTCATCAAAATACAGGACTTAACGATTATGACGGATGCTTCTGAATCTACAATTAGAAGAGATTTATCAGCCCTTGAAGAAAAAGGATTTCTTAAAAGAGTCCATGGGGGAGCAGCCAAGATATCAAGTATCCGTCTTGAACCAGATGTATTTGAGAAATCTGCCAAAAACCTTCAAGAAAAGTCATTGGTTGCAGAGGCAGCTGCTTCACTTTTAAAACAAGGCGATTGTATTTATTTAGATGCTGGTACGACCACACAGCAAATGATTGAATATATCGATCCCGATCAAGATATTGTTGTGGTGACAAACGGTGTTATGCACATTGAAGCACTCATGAGAAAAGGCATTTCTTTTTACCTGATAGGCGGATCAGTGAAACATCGAACAGGAGCCATGGTGGGAGCCGCAGCTTTGACAGCGATGGAAAATTACCGTTTTGACAAAAGCTTTGTTGGGACGAACGGCATTCATCCCGAGGCGGGGTTTACAACACCTGATCCAGAGGAAGCGCTCATGAAAAAAAGAGCCATGAAGCAGGCGAAAAAAACCTATATCTTATCAGATGCCTCTAAGTTTGGCGAAATATCGTTTTCAGCCTTTGCTAGTTTACAGGAAGCCACCATTATCACAAACGACGCAAAAGAGGATTCATTCGATAATTACCATGAAAAAACGGTTATAAAGGTAGTGAAAACATGATTTATACAGTTACTTTAAACCCATCAGTTGATTACATCGTACACGTGGAGGATTTCGCAGTCGGCGGTTTGAATCGTTCAACCTATGACAAAAAATATCCAGGTGGAAAAGGGATCAATGTCTCAAGGCTTTTAAAACGTCACGGTGTTGAATCAAAAGCGCTTGGATTTATAGGCGGATTTACAGGAAAATATATTCAAGACTTTTTACAAAACGAACAATTACAAACAGCCTTTCACGAGGTGTCAGAAGATACACGAATTAATGTGAAACTAAAAACAGGTGAAGAAACCGAAATCAACGGACTCGGCCCATCTATTACTGAAGCGCAATTTGAGTCGTTTCTGTCTCAATTTTCTTCATTGACTGAAGGAGATGTCGTTGTCTTAGCTGGCAGCATTCCTTCTTCATTGCCTCATAACACGTATGAACGTATTGCTGAGGTGTGCGAAAAGCAAGGTGTCAGAGTTGTCCTTGATATTTCCGGGGAAGCACTAAAAAAAGCAGCAGGCTTGAAACCGTTCTTAATGAAGCCAAACCATCATGAGCTAGGTGAAATGTTTGAGACGAGCATCTCATCTGCGGAAGAAGCCATTCCTTATGGGAAGAAGCTGTTAGAACAAGGTGCTGAACATGTCATCGTATCAATGGCTGGAGATGGAGCTCTCTTATTCAGTAAGGAAGGGGTTTATCAGTCCAATGTTCCAAAGGGTACGCTTGTTAATTCAGTTGGTGCAGGGGATTCAGTCGTTGCAGGATTTTTAGCCGGCGTTTCGAAAGGCCTTTCGATTGAAGAATCATTTAAGCTTGGCGTCACATCAGGCAGCGCTACAGCATTTTCTGAGGAGCTTGGAACAAAAGAGCTTGTCGACACACTATTACCACAAGTAAAAGTCACACGCATTTAAAGGAGGAGTCATCATGAAAATTACAGAACTACTCACAAAGCAGACAATTAAGCTTCAATTAGACAGCCAGCAGAAAGAAGCAGTCATTGAAGAACTAGTCACTGTTTTAGATACAGCAGGCAAGCTAGATGATAAAGAGGGCTACAAAGAAGCAGTGATCAACCGTGAAAAACAGAGCTCTACTGGTATTGGCGAAGGAATTGCTATCCCTCACGCTAAAACAGCAAGTGTAAAAGAGCCTGCCATTGCATTTGGCCGCTCGACAGCTGGTGTAGATTATGAATCACTAGACGCGCAGCCGAGTCATCTTGTCTTTATGATTGCAGCAACTGAAGGCGCAAACAACACGCACTTAGAAGCACTTTCTCGTTTATCAACACTTCTCATGCGTGAAGAAATCCGAAAGCAGCTTCTTGAAGCGGCTACTGAAGATGAAATCATCGATATCATCAATACGCATGACAAGGACGATGAAGAAGAAGAAGAGGAAGTTCAAGAAGAGCCGGCTGTATCAGGTAAACCAGCTAAGATTTTAGCGGTAACAGCTTGCCCGACAGGTATTGCGCATACATTTATGGCAGCAGATGCTTTGAAAGAAAAAGCAAAAGAAATGGGCGTTGACATTAAAGTCGAAACAAACGGCTCTGGCGGTATTAAACACGCCCTTACGGCAAAAGAAATCGAAGAAGCACCAGCCATCATTGTGGCAGCGGACAAGCAAGTTGAAATGGAACGCTTTAAAGGCAAACATGTCATTGAAGTACCTGTGACAGCTGGAATCCGCCGTCCTCAGGAATTAATTGAAAAAGCAGTCAATCAAGATGCGCCGATTTATAAAGGCTCAGGCGGCAGTTCTTCAAAAGACGAAAATGAGTCATCTGGCAAAGGTAGAAGTGGTTTCTACAAGCACTTAATGAGTGGTGTAAGCAACATGCTTCCATTTGTTGTCGGGGGCGGTATCCTTGTTGCAATTTCATTTTTCTGGGGAATTAACTCAGCAGATCCTAAGGACCCTTCATTTAATTCATTTGCAGCTGTATTAAAAGGAATTGGCGGAGATAATGCGCTTGCCTTAATCGTTGCTGTTTTAGCCGGATTTATAGCAATGAGTATTGCAGATCGTCCAGGTTTTGCGCCAGGTATGGTCGGTGGATTTATGGCGTCGGCAGCAGGTGCAGGATTCTTAGGCGGACTAATTGCCGGTTTCCTTGCAGGTTATGTCGTTGTGCTACTTAAAAAAGTATTCACATTCGTACCGCAGTCACTCGACGGAATTAAACCGGTTCTGCTGTATCCATTGTTCGGTATTTTCTTCACAGGCATCATCATGCATTACATTGTTAACACACCGGTAAAAATGGTGATGGATGGATTAACTCACTGGCTTGAAACTTTAGGTACTGGAAACCTTGTCTTAATGGGCATTATTTTGGCAGGTATGATGGCGATTGATATGGGGGGCCCAATTAACAAAGCGGCTTACACATTCGGTCTTGCGATGATTGCTGCTGGAAACTATGCACCGCATGCTGCCATTATGGCAGGCGGAATGGTACCACCATTAGGTATTGCACTTGCTACAACAATCTTTAGAAATAAATTCTCAAAACGTGACCGAGAAGCAGGGATTACATGCTACTTCATGGGAGCTGCCTTCATCACTGAAGGGGCGATCCCGTTTGCAGCGGCTGACCCTCTGCGCGTAATTCCTTCAGCTGTCATTGGAGCAGCCGTGGCTGGCGGATTAACGGAATTCTTTAGAGTCACGCTTCCTGCGCCGCACGGCGGACTATTCGTTTTCTGGGTAACAAATCATCCGGTTCTTTATATCATCAGCATCTTAATCGGTGCCGTTGTAACAGCGATTTTACTGGGTATTTTGAAAAAACCAGTCAAACTAGAAGCGTAATTCAGAAGAGAAGCATCGTGAAGAGCGGTGCTTCTTTTTGTTTAATCATGAACAAATTAGGAAAAAATATCTAATTGAATGGTTGTCTTGTGAATTTTTAAATGACATGTGATAAAGTAAAGTTATTCAATTCACGTTTCAAGTCTTTTAGCAGAAAGTCTTAGGAGGAAGCAGTATTTTGAACGAAGAAAACAAACAAAACGAAAATGATATTCAATCTGATGCAAAGCAAGACAAAACAGAGAAGAAAAGTTCACTGTTTGAATGGATCAAAGCCATTTTAATTGCACTTGCGCTCGTCCTGCTCATCCGTACGTTTATATTTGAGCCGTATGTGGTGGAAGGAGAGTCAATGGAACCGACTCTTCATGATGGGGAAAAGCTGTTTGTCAACAAAACCATTAACTATCTAGGTGGTGTCAAACGAGGTGACATCGTGATTATTAATGGAAAAGATGGCCAGAAGATTCATTATGTAAAACGATTGATCGGCCTTCCGGGAGACACGATTGAAATGAAGGATGATACGCTTTACATTAATGGTAAAAAAGTTGATGAGCCTTATTTAAAAGAGAACAAGGCACATGCGAAAGAGTATGAAGTGCATTTAACAGGGGATTTTGGTCCAGTGAAAGTACCGAAAAACGATTACTTTGTGATGGGGGACAACAGACTCAATTCCATGGACAGCAGAAATGGACTTGGACTCATTGAAAAGGATCGGGTTGTCGGGACATCAGAATTTGTTTTCTTCCCATTTGGCGACATTCGGCAAACAAAATAAAAGCACCCTTCTCAGGTGTGTGAGAAAAGTGCTTGAATGGACGACCCTTTAAAAGAAGGGTCGTTTTAATTTGGCGTGAGCACCGTAACAATGATCACAATCGCCAACACAGAAGCGAAGACAGACCCAGTAATGGCTAAAACGGACCGAAACAATCCGACCTTTTGATTTTCTTTCCCTCGCTTTTGTAAAAAGCGTTTCGAAAAGATGTGTACCAGTGTGTAAATAAGCACAAGCCCAATATAAAGGCCAAAATCCCTCGCATTAAAGCCTGTTGCAGATAAATAAATACCCATAAAGAAAATCAATAAACAGTATTCCATAAGTGTAAGTAATCTCAAATCGCACGAACTCCTTCAATAAATCATTCCCATTTATTATACCATAATGGACAAATTGCCTTCGTTCTTAGCGAGAGACGTTTCTATCAAACGTTATTCATGTTATACTTCATAATGATGAATGAGTGATGGAGGATTAATAAATGATTGCAGTAAATAATGTTAGTTTGCGTTTTGCTGATCGTAAACTATTTGAAGAAGTAAATATTAAATTCACTCCTGGCAACTGCTACGGTCTAATTGGTGCCAATGGAGCTGGTAAATCAACGTTTCTAAAGATTCTTTCAGGTGAAATTGAAGCTCAGACGGGCGATGTTCATATGAGCCCTGGTGAGCGTTTAGCGATTTTAAAACAGAACCATTTTGAATACGAAGAATTTGAAGTATTAAAAGTCGTCATGATGGGTCACAAACGTCTATATGATGTGATGCAGGAGAAAGATGCGATCTATATGAAACCTGATTTTTCAGATGAAGACGGGATTCGTGCAGCAGAGCTTGAAGGTGAGTTCGCTGAGTTAAACGGCTGGGAAGCAGAAAGTGAAGCAGCAATCTTATTAAAAGGTCTTGGCATTCCAGAGAGCCTTCAATCGAAGAAAATGTCTGAGCTTGGTGGTTCTGAAAAGGTAAAAGTACTACTAGCCCAAGCTTTATTTGGTAAGCCTGACGTTCTTCTTCTTGATGAGCCAACGAACCACTTGGACTTACAAGCAATCCAGTGGCTGGAAGAGTTCCTCATTAATTTTGAAAATACCGTGATTGTCGTTTCGCATGACCGTCATTTCTTAAACAAAGTATGTACACATATTGCGGACCTAGACTTCGGAAAAATTCAAGTATATGTCGGTAACTATGATTTCTGGTATGAGTCCAGCCAGCTAGCGCTGAAGCTCAGCCAAGATGCGAATAAGAAAAAAGAAGAACAAATTAAGCAGCTTCAAGAGTTCGTTGCCCGGTTCAGTGCGAACGCTTCTAAATCGAAGCAAGCGACCTCAAGAAAGAAATTGCTTGATAAAATCTCTTTAGACGACATTAAGCCATCTTCACGTAAATATCCGTACGTTCATTTTGCGCCAGAGCGCGAAATCGGAAATGATGTCCTTCAAGTAGAAGGTTTATCGAAAACAATTGACGGTGTGAAAGTACTTGATAACGTCAGCTTTATCATGAATCGCGAGGATAAAATTGCGTTCTTAAGCCGTAATGAGCTTGCTGTATCCACTTTATTTAAAATTCTTGCTGGTGAGATGGAGCCAGACAGCGGGACATATAAATGGGGCGTTACAACATCTCAAGCCTTTTTCCCGAAAGACAATAGTGAATACTTTGAAGGAAACGATGTCGATCTAGTGGATTGGCTTCGTCAATATTCTCCTAATGATCAAAGCGAAAGCTTCTTACGCGGGTTCTTAGGACGTATGCTTTTCTCTGGGGAAGAAGTAAAGAAAAAAGCAACCGTCTTATCAGGAGGAGAGAAGGTTCGTTGTATGTTATCGAAAATGATGCTGTCAGGAGCGAATGTTCTGCTGCTGGATGAGCCGACGAACCACTTGGATCTAGAATCCATTACAGCGCTGAATAACGGTTTAATGAGCTTTAAAGGAGCTATGCTCTTCTCATCTCATGACCATCAGTTTGTTGAAACAGTGGCAAACCGTATCATCGAAGTGACGCCAAATGGCATCGTCGATAAACAAACAACATATGATGAGTTCTTATCAGATCAAGACATTCAAAAGAGACTCGATGAGCTTTATGCGTAAATAAGAAAAGACATCCAAAAGTGGATGTCTCAGCGTGTAGACAAACCCTCGCATTCGTTGTCAGGTCTGCGCGCTGGTGCTCACGAATGTTAAATTCGCTCCGCGCCAGTGCTCGCCCTTCCTAGACTTCAAAGGTTTTCTATCACGCTGAAAAGAAGACAAAGTGCTAAAATAAAAATCATTTTAGCACTTTGTCAACAATCTGAGACATCCAAAAGCGGATGTCTTTTTTTGATTAAATCGCCCAGTTTCCATTACGGAAGATCGGTTCGCGTTTTCCGTCTTTTGTAATGCCATCAATATTCATTTCCTTTGAACCAATCATGAAATCGACGTGTGTAATACTGTTGTTCACACCAGCTGCTTCCAATTCTTCACGATTCATCTCTTTTCCGCCTTCGATATTGAACGCATACCCGCTGCCGATGGCAAGGTGATTCGATGCATTTTCATCATAAAGGGTATTGTAATAGAGAATATTCGAGTTTGAGATTGGTGAATCGTCTGGTACGAGAGCAACCTCACCTAGATAATGGGAGCCTTCATCTGTTTCAACGAGCGAAGTTAAAATGTCTTCGCCTTCCTTCGCTTTCACATTGACAATTCGTCCATTTTCAAATGTTAATGTAAATTCATCAATGATATTTCCTGCATAACTGAGCGGTTTTGTGCTTGAGACAGTCCCATTTACACCGTCTTTTTTAGGTACGGTAAAGACTTCTTCTGTCGGCATGTTGGCCATGAAAGAGACGCCGCGCTCGCTCACGCTGCCGGCACCTACCCAAATGTGCTGTTCTGGGAGCTCAATCGTTAAATTTGTGCCAGGAGCATCATAATGAAGCTTGTGGTAGTGGCGCTCATTTAGTATTTTGACCTTTTCATTTAGTGACTCATCGTGCTTTTTCCAAGCCTCAACAGGATCTGCTTGATCAGCGCGAGCGACTTTAAAGATTTGATCCCATAATAACGCGACAGCTTCTTCATCTGTATGGTCAGGGAAAATCTTTTTCGCCCATTCTTTTGATGCGGCGCCTACGACCGTCCAAGCAACTTTGTCTGATTGAACGTATTGGCGATATGTATGAAGGGCTGATCCAGCGGCCTTTTGCTGTGCAGCGATTTTTTTCGAGTCAATGCCTCGCAGAAGGTCAGGGCTTTCTGACAAGATCGTGATAAAAGCGCCACCGCGTTTTGCGATGGTTTCCATCATCTGTGCTTCCCATTCTGGGAATTGCTCAAACACATCCTGCGGTGCATGTTCATATTTTAAACGGGCAAGAATACCATCACTCCAGCGGATATGTACGTTTTTCGCCCCGCGCTCATACGCATGTTTTGCCACAAGACGAACAAGGTCTGCGGATTCAGTAGATGCTGATACGACGACTTCCTGTTCTTTTTGAACATTCACACCGACTTCAACGATCGTCTTCGCATATTGATCTAGTTGTTTTTCAAATGTACTCATAAAAAACCCTCCTTTAGTCATGTTCATCATATCAGATTTAAGACCGAAAAGGAAAATGGGGAGCACGTTTCAAGCCAAAATAAAAAAGCCGCTTTCGTGCGGCTTTTTTAGCGGTTCAGTTGTTTCACAGGCTGTGCATTAGAAGGGGGCATATGTGAAAACGACAGGCTCATTCCTCCTAAAATAATACCCGTTAAAATAACTGTGACAACGACCCGTTTACCTAAATCAAGCAACATGTTCTTCCTCCTTCATGTTTATCCATTTCTCACGATATGATCGAAATGATAAAAAAAGAAGTAGAACAAGAAGATTATTTTAATGTTTTTTGCAATTTATGAATGACTTCTAGTGAACGACCTGTTCCGATTGCGACAGATTCAAGTGGATTTGCTGCAATATGAACTGGAACGACAATCTCCTGTGAGAGCCATTCTTGAATCCCATTTAACAAAGCGCCGCCGCCAGTTAAGATCACGCCGCGGTCTACAATGTCACCACTAAGCTCTGGAGGGCTGTCCTCTAATGTGGCACGAATCGCCTCTAAAATATGAAGAAGTGATTCTCGCATGGCACCTTGAATTTCATGAGATTCAAGTGTGATCGTTTTTGGAAGACCTGTCACCAGATCACGTCCACGTACTTCTAATGATTCCGGCTCATGCTCAATGAGACCATAACCAATTTCCATTTTAACCTGCTCGGCTGTCCGCTCGCCGATTAATAGATTATATTTCTTTCGGACAAACGTAATGATATCTTCATCTAGTTGATCTCCGCCAATTCGAATGGAATGACAAGAGACAACGCCGCCAAACGAAATGATGGCAACTTCCGTTGTTCCTCCGCCAATATCGACCACGACGTTTGCAACAGGCTCATCTACCGGGAGATCAGCGCCGATTGCAGCTGCAACAGGTTCTTCAATTAAATGCACGTGCTTTGCACCGCAATTTTTCACAGCATCACTGATGGCACGGCGTTCAACAGCTGTTGAACCAGAAGGTGTACATACTACGACCGTTGGTTTTCTGAAGGTAAACCCGATATTTTTCCCTGCTTTTTTCATGATTTGTTTGAGTAAATCTGTTGTCATATCATAATCAGCGATGACACCGTCTTTCATCGGACGGATCGCCACAATTTTACCAGGTGTTTTCCCAATCATTTCTTTTGCTTCTGCTCCGACTGCAAGTACAGTTTTTGTTTCTGTATCGACTGCCACGACGGACGGTTCATTTAAAATAATTCCCTTATTTTTACTATAAACCAATATGTTAGCTGTTCCTAAATCAATTCCAATTTCGGCATTTTGAAACATGTTTTCACCCAATCTCTATTTTTGCTGTTTTAAACAATTTTACATTTAAAAGTTCAGAGGGTTGATGTCATTTGTGGGGGTTTGTGATGACCTTGAAATGAACTTGTAAAATTCAAGTATCATTTTGACAATCACAATAAATTTTCCCTTTGTTTTTTCTTTTATGAAAAAAATTTTTATAGAGGAGAAACCTTTTGAGAATCTCTTACGTCTACGATATATCAATTGGTGCAAAACAGATTGATCTTGAGCTAATGAAAGAAAGAGGGAACGAAATTGAAATCTATCGGAGTCGTAAGAAAAGTAGACGAACTAGGGCGTATTGTGATGCCAATCGAATTAAGAAGAGCACTTGATATTGCTATTAAAGACAGTATGGAATTTTTTATAGATGGGGAGAAAATCGTCTTGAAAAAATACCAGCCAGAGGGCGTTTGCCTCATGACTGGTGAGATTACATCGGAGAACCATGATTATGGAAATGGTCAAATTACATTAAGCGCTGAAGGCGCAGAACTACTGTTAAAAGAGCTGCAAGAAGCTCTTCAGCAGTAATTAAAATAGCCTGCTCTCTTCCTTTGTGCTGAGAACAGGCTATTTTTTTCTGGCAAAGTTCCTTAAAAATGCCCCATCACCCTCAAAAAATAAGTGGAAAATGGTACAATTGACAAAGAATCTCAGGGCGGCAGGTGGAATCATTTGAACAAAACATATCAAGTGCGGATCGTGTTATCTGTTCTTGCATTTATTTTAATTTTAAGCTGGGATTTCTTTTATTATCTAGGCGGCTATCAAATTAATTGGCCGCTCGATCTAGCCTTTACAGTCTTGGTTTTAACAGGGATCTGGGTTGTCTCAGGCTATGTAGACCGCTTAAACCTACTTGTGTCAGACTTAAATACGAGAGAGAAAGAAGCACACGAACTGACAGAGCGGCTGAATCGAATCACAGATAACTTGCAAGAAATCGTCTTTGAAACAAACGAAAAAGGTGAAATTATTTTCTTAAATCAAGCATGGACACAAATGACAGGCTATGACATAGAGGAATGTCTAGGCACGATGTACAATCAGTACTTTGATCAAGAGGAGCGCGTGGTCCAGCATTTGTTATCTGTGATCAAGGAGCATAAGGATGCGGGGCGGGTAGAACTGCAGCTTCTCCATAAAGAGGGAAAGAAGGTATGGGGAGACGTTCATTACAAGCTCTATTTTGATGAGCATCACCAGTTTACTGGAGGGATTGGAACGGTTGCTGATATTACGAAACAAAAGCAGGCAAAGCTTGAGCTTGAAAGATCCAATCAGCAATTGCAAATGCAGGCGCAAAAGCTGGCTGTTGCAGGACAAATAGCCGCTGGAATCGCGCATGAAGTCAGAAATCCACTGACATCAGTAAATGGCTTTTTGCAGCTGATGAAGACACAATATCCTGAAAGAACCGATTATTTTGACATTATCTTTTCCGAAATTAAACGGATTGATTTTGTTTTAAGTGAGCTGCTTGTATTGGCTAAGCCTCAAGCGGTCCATTTTCAAGAAGTCCAGCTTCATGAGCTACTAGAACAGGTGATTACCTTATTAAAAACAAATGCCGTTCTTTCAAATATTGATCTCAAACAGCCATTTAAAAAGCAGGATGCCGGTGCAATCCTAGCAGACGCTAACCAAATGAAGCAGCTGTTCATTAATTTAATTAAAAATGCGATTGAGGCAATGCCAGAAGGTGGCAGCATATACATATCTACAGAAAAAGTATTGAATGAATGGAAGATTACCATTCAAGATGAAGGAAATGGGATGTCTGAAGAGGATATTCAAAAAATATATGATCCTTTCTTTTCAACGAAAAAAGAAGGGACAGGGCTTGGTTTGACCATCTGTGCGACGATTTTAAAAGATCATCAAGGAAGAATGGACGTATCCAGTGAGCTTGGAAAAGGCACAGCTTTTCAAATCTATTTGCCTGTGTGTCAAAAAAGCAGACAGCAGCAAGTTGAGAGGACGTGAAGTCATGACGATGAAAGCTTTATTTGTATATGGGACGCTATTGCAGCATGAAGAGCACCACGAAGCGTACATGAAGGAAAGCAGGCTATTAGCTAAATCAGCTTGGATGAGTGGAAGGATCTACGATACAGGTCAAGGATATCCAGCGTGCGTCCACTCAGAAAAAGGCACTGTATACGGGGAATTGTACGAGGTGACTGCTGACACGTTGAATAAGATAGACGTACTAGAGGAAGGGTATGACAAGCAGGAAATCAATGTCATGACGGATCAAGGTCAGGTAGCAGCCATGACATACACTTTGCCAGAGCAGAAGGCATCAGCGCTGAAAGCAATAAAGAGAGGGAGCTGGAAAGCTTATAGACTGTGGCAGCAGAAGCCGTCATCCTTCTATTATTTTGCCTATGGCTCCTGTATGGATGATGCAAGATTTAAGCTGGCAGAAGTCGATCATCACTTCAAACAAATCATCGGCGGAGGAGTACTAAGCGGTTTTACCACGAGATTTACATTGGTGAGGCCAGATGGATCAAGAGCTGATATGGTAGAAGACGGCGGCGAAACAGAGGGTGTTTTATATGAAGTTCCTTTTGATGCCATTCGTTATTTGTATAAACGAGAAGGAGTATATGAAGGTACATATCGTCCAGCTTTTGTCGATGTCAAAATAGGTGATCAAATTTATGAGAACTGTTTAACCTTTCTTGTGCTTCAAAAGAGCGAAGAAATCGCTCCGCCAGCTCATTATCGCAGTGAAATTGAAAAAGGAGCAGACCTTTACTTAAGTGAAGCGTTCCGTAAAAAAATTCGTTCGCATATGGATTCATTAATCAAACCGTAGTAAAATGCATGTTAAGTGAGATAAAAGGAGTCTGAACATGAAAAAGGAATATGCAGTCATTGGTCTTGGACGCTTTGGCGGAAGTATTTGCAAGGCGCTGAGCGAAGAAGGACTTGAAGTCATGGCCATGGATATGAATGAAGATCGAGTGAACGAATACGCGAAAATTGCCTCACACGCGGTCATTGGCGATTCGACCGACGAATCCGTTTTAAAAAATCTTGGTATTCGTAATTTTGATCATGTCATCGTTGCAATTGGCGAAAACATTCAGGCAAGTATTTTAACAACGATTATGCTGAAAGAGCTTGGCGTCAAAATGGTCACCGTGAAAGCGCAAAATGACTACCATGAAAAGGTGCTCAACAAAATTGGAGCGGATCGCATCGTTCATCCAGAGCGAGATATGGGCAGACGGATTGCACATAAAATTATTTCAAATAACGTGCTCGATTACCTCGAGCTGTCAGATGAGTACAGCCTGATTGAGATTGTTGCAAACAACAGGCTTGCGGGGCATTCTCTTTTAGATCTTGATATTCGGGCAAGATACGGCATCAACATTGTGGCGATTAAGCGCGGAAAAGAAGTCATCGTTTCCCCTCTGGCAGATGAAATGATTCAAAAAGAAGATATCCTCATTGTCATAGGGGCAGTAGCCGATATAGGACGCTTTGAAAAACGAGAAATGCAGAACGATTATTAAACACTCCGATGACGGGGTGTTTTTTTATATGAATATGTACATGACAGGTGGACATTGAGACGGAAATAGACACTGAAAAGGGTTGCTTTGTTCATGTATAACCTCAAAAATGAGTCATCATATTTTTCGTGCAATTATCACTATTCAGAAATAAAAAACAGTGTTTTGAGATGGTTGATTTTCTCTAAATGTCATTGACTGGGCAAACAGATTCGTTTACGATAAGAAACATTATATTGTTTACTTGGAGGAGGCAGTGTCGTTGGATAAGGAGCTTTTCAGACATCAAATTGAGGTAGCAGCAAAGAGAAAAAAAGCAGCCCTCGTGATTAAACATGCGAAAGTCATGGATGTGTTTAACCAGGAATGGATAGACGCTGATGTCGCTGTTGAAAATGGACAAATAGTCGGGATAGGGGAGTACGAGGGAGAACAGGAGCTGGATGCAGCAGGTCAAATGCTTGTACCTGGTTTTATTGATGGCCACGTTCATATCGAGTCCTCTATGGTCACCCCTGCTGAATTCTCCAAAGCTGTCGTTCCGCACGGTGTGACAACTGTCGTAACAGACCCGCATGAAATCGCCAATGTGTCAGGTATAACAGGCATCCGTTTTATGCTGGAAGAAGCGAGAAAAGCTGCCTTACATATTTATTTCATGCTGCCATCCTGTGTACCAGCAGTCAGTTTTGAACGATCAGGTGCTATATTAAAAGCGAAAGATTTAAAGCCCCTTTATCAAGAGAAGGAAGTGCTTGGTCTTGCTGAGGTGATGGACTATGTCGGTGTGGAGCAGGCAGAAGAAGATATGCTTCAAAAGCTGCTTGATGCTCAAAACGAGAATAAATTAATTGATGGCCATCTAGCAGGCTTAACAGACCGATTAATAAACGTCTACCGGACGGCCAATGTCCAAACAGACCATGAGGTGACAACAGCAGAGGAAGCCCTTGAACGTGTGAAAAGGGGCATGTATGTCATGCTGAGAGAGGGATCTGTTGCCAAAAACGTGAAAAATGTTTTACCTGCTGTGAATGAGAAGAATGCGAGACGTTTTTTCTTTTGTACAGATGATAAACATTTAGATGATTTAATGGCGCAGGGAAGTATTGATGAGCAAGTACGGATGTCCATAAAAGCAGGCTTAGATCCATTTTTAGCCTATCAAATGGGAAGCTTAAATGCCGCAGAGTGTTTTGGTCTTAAAACAAAGGGAGCCATTGCACCAGGCTATGATGCTGATTTTATGCTCGTCTCAGACCTTCATCATGTAGACATCTCAAGCGTATTTATTGCGGGAGAATTGGTTGCGCAGCATGGAGAGTACAAACCGAGTGTCGAAAAGATTGCACCGAGCCCAGCATTATTACAATCTGTTCATGCAGTAGACGTTCAAGAGCAAGATATTGCACTGCCTATCACAGACGATCAAAAAATGAATGTCATCCGTATTATTCCGAATCAGCTTGAAACAAAGTTAGAACAAGTCACTCCTTCAGAAACGAACGGACAATTTACAAGTGATACAGAGAGAGATGTATTAAAAATGGTGCTTGTCGAACGTCATCAAGGTTTATCTGAAATGGGGGTAGGGATTGTCAGCGGCTTCGGCATCAAAAAGGGCGCGATTGCAACAACGGTTGCACATGATTCACATAACTTAATTGCAGTTGGCACAAATGATGCCGATATTATTAAAGCGATTGAGGCGTTAAAAGAAGCAGGCGGCGGTTTGACCGTTGTCAAAGAAGGCCAGTCTCTTCATACGCTGCCATTACCGATCTCCGGTTTATTGTCAGATCAGCCGGCACATCTCGTCAATGAAAGCCTCCATGAACTCCATGAAGCACTAAAAGAAACTGGTTTTTCCTTAGACTTTAATCCGTTTTTGACGCTGTCCTTCTTGGCACTTCCAGTCATTCCTGATGTGAAAATGACAACAAAGGGCTTGTTTGATGTCAGAAGCTTTCAGCACCTCCCAATTCAATCATAAAAGAATGAGAAACTGCATGTATACCTTGTATATGTGCGGTTTTTTTCAATGCTTGATGAAAAAAAGAGACACAGCCAGTCGGCTCGTGTCTCTTTTTGTTATTACACTTCCATAATAATCGGTAAGATCATTGGGCGGCGTCTTGTTTTTTCATAAAGGAAAGGTGCAAGTGTGTCCGTAATTTCGTTCTTAATTTCCGACCACTGAGTTGTCTTACGTTCCATTACTTTTTCAAGATGCTTTGAAATCAAATCTTGTGCGTCGTTGATGAGGTCTCCAGATTCTCTCATGTAGACAAAGCCTCTTGAGATGAGATCAGGACCAGCAGAGATTTTGAATTCTTTCATGTCCATGCTGACGACCACAATGACAAGACCTTCTTCTGAAAGAATGCGGCGGTCTCTTAAGACGATATTCCCGATATCGCCAATTCCGCTTCCGTCGATATACACGTTACCTGATGGAATTTTGCCAGCGACACTTGCTTCGTCACCTTTTAGTGCAAGAACTTCACCGTTATCCATGATAAAGCAGTTTTCCTCAGGAATTCCGCAATCATTCGCAAGTTTAATATGCGTTTTTTGCATGCGGTATTCACCGTGAATCGGCATAAAGAATTTTGGTTTAATTAAACGGAGCATCAGCTTTTGTTCTTCTTGTCCGCCGTGACCAGATGTATGAATATTATTGAGTGAGCCATGAATGACCTCAGCGCCAGCACGATAAAGCTGGTTAATGGTGCGGCTTACGCTAATATTGTTACCCGGAATCGGTGAAGATGAGAAGACAACAGTGTCTCCAGGATTAATCGAAATCTGGCGGTGAGTGCCGTTTGCAATACGTGAAAGAGCAGCCATCGGTTCACCTTGGCTCCCAGTACAAAGAATGGTCACTTTGTTTGCTGGTAGACGGTTGATTTCATTATGTTCAATAAACGTGTTTTTCGGACATTTAATGTAGCCAAGATCTTGTCCAATATCAATGGCAGACTCCATACTGCGTCCAAACACAGCAACTTTTCGGCCGTTGGCAACAGCGGACTCAATGACTTGCTGAAGTCTGTGAATGTTTGAAGCAAACGTAGCAAAGATGATACGTCCGTCGACTTTTCTAAAGATGTCATCAATGCTTTCGCCTACGCGTCTTTCAGACATCGTAAATTCTGGAATTTCACTGTTTGTACTATCGGATAAAAGACATAGAACGCCTTCTTTCCCGATTTCAGCCATTTTTGTTAAGTTGGCAGGCTCGCCAACAGGCGTAAAGTCAAACTTGAAATCACCTGTATGTACGATGTTACCAGGAGGTGTCTTCACGACAATTCCATAAGAATCTGGAATACTGTGTGTTGTTCTAAAGAAAGACACAGCTGTTTTTCTAAATTTAATGGTATCTTCTTCTTCAAAAATGTGAAGTTTTGTTTGTCTCAAGAGACCGTGCTCTTCCAATTTATTACGAAGTAGGCCGATTGCGAGTTTGCCGCCGTAAACTGGAATATTCACTTGCTTGAGAAGGTAAGGGATACCGCCGATGTGGTCTTCATGTCCGTGAGTGATGAAAAGACCTTTGATTTTATCTTCGTTTTTAACTAAGTACGTATAGTCAGGGATGACGTAGTCAATTCCAAGAAGCTCATCTTCAGGGAACTTAATACCAGCATCAAT
Organism: Bacillus sp. FSL R5-0431; assembly: GCF_038002985.1. Classification (NCBI taxonomy): domain Bacteria; kingdom Bacillati; phylum Bacillota; class Bacilli; order Caryophanales; family Bacillaceae; genus Bacillus; species Bacillus sp. FSL R5-0431. The sequence goes on from NZ_JBBOOG010000001.1 coordinate 1,356,290, forward strand.
TAAAATGATTTCATCTTGAAATTGAACGCCATACGTGTTTTTACCGATCTCGCCTAAACCGCCGAGCGCAAAAACTGCCGCCTGATCGTTTTTCACAAATTTCATTCCTCTCATAGCTCCAATACTTTAAAATTTTCACTTTCTCGTTCATAGTCTAAAAAAGCACCGTCTACAGGCTGAATGAATTCAATGTTGTAGCTATGTTTTTTCAACTTATCGCGTACGTCTCTTTCAGAAACCGCTTCAACGTATAGTGAATCTGTGTGTTCTCTTACAGGTACCTCAGTAGTACTTGCCTGAAAAAATACCTTATATATCATCCAAATCTCTCCTTAAATACCGTATGTTACACTCGCTAATTCTATTATATTAAAAAAACGCGCATAAGAAAAGTCTCTGAGAAAAAAGGACCTTCGGCAAATGTGCGGAAGATCCTTTTAAGCGATCGATTTTTTACGAAGCATGTCCTTCCATTGTCTTCTAATTTTCTTGCGCAGACGACGAAGCATCACAGGTCGCCTCCTTTCGGTTTGAAGTCAGATTAGACCATGTATTCCGTTCTCTCTTTATACTTGTATTATATGACGATTCCATTGAATGTTACATGGTTATATGTGGGAAATAGGCGTTTTCGTAGGAAGTGGTTTCGAAAGAGGAAATCTTTCTGTATGATGAAAGGGAGTGGGTATACATAACAAGAGACAGGAGACGGGATATGAATAAAAAAGTCATCTTCTTTGATATCGACGGTACTTTATATGATCATGATAAAAAAATACCTGAATCAACGAAGCGAGCGGTTCGCTTATTAAAAGAAAAAGGCCATCATCTCTTTATTGCATCTGGGCGTTCGCCTTTTTTGATTCAGCCTATTTTAGAGGAATTAGGGCTTGACTCCTTTATTGCTTATAACGGTCAGTATGTCATGTATGAGGGAGAGGTCATTTACGGCAATCCGCTGAAACTGGAACTGATGGAGCAAATTTATGAAACGGCGGATCGTCATGATCATCCGCTTGTATTCATGGGGGAAAAAACGATGAAGGCTTCTGTGCCAAATCATCCGTTTATCCATGAGGGGATTGGGACTTTAAAAACAGAGCATCCTGAGCATGATTTGTCTTACTTTAAAGAAAACGAGATTTTTCAAATGCTATTATTCTGTAAGGCTGAAGAGGAAGTCCAATACGAGGCGTTCCGCGAAGAAATTGATCTTGTCAGATGGCACGAGCTGTCAACAGATGTCCTGCCAAAAGGCGGGTCGAAGGCTGAAGGCATTAAACGAGTCATCGAAAGGCTGCCTTATGATCAAAAGGATACCGTTGCCTTTGGAGACGGTCTGAACGATCGAGAGATGATTTCATTTGCTGGAACTGGCGTTGCCATGGGTAATGCTGTGAATGAATTAAAAGATTTGGCTGATTTTGTGACAAAGCCAGTTGATGAAGACGGCATATTCCATGCAGTGACTCATCTAGGCCTCATTGAAGAGTAAAAAAAGAAGACCCTTAGGCTAATGGGTCTTCTTTTTATTTTATGATCTGCCGATCTCAACAGAGTTGTCTGGCTCAGCGAAGGGCTGATCCTTTTGAATATGATCATAAAACATAATGCCGTTTAAATGGTCGATTTCATGCTGAAAAACAATGGCCGGGAACCCTTTTAGGCGAATATCAATGTCTTCTCCTTCAAGCGTTGTGGCCTTCACCCTGATCTTTTGATATCGAGGGACAAATCCAGGAATGGCTTCATCAACAGATAAGCAGCCTTCACCAGTAGCTAAATAAGCTCTTTTGACCGAGTGACTGACAATGCGCGGGTTGAAAAGGGCATAGCTGTATTCCTCTCCATCTTCGTCCTCACAGTGAACAGCGATCATCCGTTTACTGATATTAATTTGCGGAGCTGCTAGTCCAACGCCGGGTCTGAGTCCATACTTTTCAGCCATGTCAGCATCCTGACTATTTTTGACGAATTCAATCATGTCAGCTAATTGCTGTTTTTCCTCTTCTGTCGGCGGGAGCTCGACCGCTTCAGCTGTTTGTCTTAAGACGGGATGTCCGTCCCGTACGATATCTTCCATGGTAATCACAAATCTTCACTCCTATTTCCTTTGTATGTAAAGTATATAAAATGATACACAACATATGCAATGAAATAAAGAAGACCGGTCCTATGAGACCGGTCAGAGGCTTAAACAGCCATTAGCAGCAGCCGCCACCGCCGCCGCCTAAGAATGCTGCGCCAACGATGATTAATAGGATGAAAAGGACAACGATTAAAGCGAATGTCCGTCCTCCGCCGTATCCGTAGCCACCGCCATAACTTGGGTAACAACAGCCACCGCCATATCCACCACCGTATCCATACCCGTGACCGCCGTATCCACCATACATACTTCCATGACTATAATTAGACATACTTTTGACCTCCTTTGGAAATACACTCGGCCTCTCAGAAGTGAAGGCGAAGCGTGTAATATAAACTATGTATGAATGCACTATTTGTATAGTCATGCGCCTATCACTTGAAAAAAATCTTCTCCGGCTCATCAGGATGACCTCTTTCCTTGTCACAAGCGCCTATAAAAATTATAGTGGTATGTGGAGATGTAAAGGGGGAACCTTGTGATGAGACAGATGAGAAGAAGCATGAAAGCATGTGCTGCTTTAGCGGGGATATGTACCCTTTTGCTGGCGGGATGCGGAGGTCAAAGTCCATTTCATGACATGCAAGATGCGATGACGAAAATGAGCGAAAAAGAGGCATCCTTTGAAAAAGAGCAAGGTACACTGCAAAGCTATGAGAAAAAAGAGCAGCAGCTCTATACAAAAATGATTCAAACCACAAAAGATCATACAAAAACAGTGTCAAGCCTTTCTGATCAGGCGTTAGCATCTGCAGCGAAACGAAAAGAACATTTAAAAACAGAAAAAGACAGCATGGATGAATCGAAAAAAGAATTGAAAACGGTAAAGGAATCTGCCGGACGTATAAAAGATACGGATTTAAAAGAAAAAGCAGATGAAACGGTCAAATCGCTTGAGAAAAGATATGCGTCGTATGACCAGCTTTACAAGGAATATCAAAAGGCGCTGAAACAAGATCAGCATTTGTATCAATCTATAAAGAAGAAGGACTTAGGATATGAAGAGTTGAAATCCAAGCTGAAGACGGTGAACCGTTCTTATAGCAAAGTCAGAAAAGAAGGTAAGAAGTTCAATCAATATACAAAGCAATTGAATGAGCATAAACAGGCTTTGTATAAAGCGGCAGATCAAGAGCCCCAAAAGAGCTGAAAAAACAGCTCTTTTTTTATTTTTCGACAAAAACAAACATTTTCTATTGTAGTACAGTAGTATACTCTATACTAGTACAGTTTGAGGTGTTTGTTAAACAGATTGATACAGCTCACCATAAAAAGTAAAGCGAATACATTTATTTAAATAAAGCCGTTAAATCAATTGACGGACTATTTTTCTTGTTGTAAACTAGTCCTTGTTAACAGAAGTTGTATTAGTTTTTTGTGAACTATCGTTAATACAGTTAGAAGAACTCAAAAACGAGCGATCATTCAATGTTTCGACAACGATCCTAGTGGCTATTAAATACAGGAGTCATATGAGTATTTTGGGTTATCCTATATCTGTATGTATAAATGGATTCACGACAAATTGACTGTTAAAAGAAAGGAAGAGGTGACTTTAGAATGGCTGCAAAAACAAAAAAAGCAATTGTTGATAGCAAAAAGCAATTTGATGCCATCAAAAAGCAGTTTGAAACGTTTCAAATTTTAAACGAAAAAGGCGAAGTCGTAAACGAAGCGGCAATGCCGGATCTCTCAGATGACCAATTAAAAGAATTAATGCGCCGTATGGTGTTTACACGTGTATTAGATCAACGTTCAATTTCATTGAACCGTCAAGGACGTCTTGGCTTCTATGCGCCTACAGCTGGACAAGAGGCTTCTCAGCTTGCAACTCACTTTGCACTTGAGAAAGAAGATTTCATTCTTCCAGGATATCGTGATGTACCACAATTAATCTGGCATGGCCTTCCATTAACAAAAGCGTTCTTGTTCTCTCGTGGACACTTTGTTGGTAACCAAATGCCTGAAGATGTGAATGCACTTTCTCCACAAATCATTATCGGTGCACAAATCATTCAAGCTGCTGGTGTAGCTCTTGGTTTGAAAAAGCGCGGTAAAAATGCTGTTGCAATCACTTACACTGGTGATGGCGGAGCTTCACAAGGTGATTTCTACGAAGGTATCAACTTTGCAGGGGCTTACAAAGCGCCAGCGATTTTTGTTGTCCAAAACAACAGATATGCGATCTCTACACCTGTTGAGAAGCAATCTGCTGCACAAACAATTGCACAAAAAGCAGCTGCAGCTGGTATCGTAGGCGTACAAGTTGACGGTATGGATGCATTAGCTGTATATGCAGCAACTGCTGAAGCTCGTGAGCGTGCTGTAAATGGCGAAGGTCCAACATTAATCGAAACTCTTACATTCCGTTACGGTCCACATACAATGGCTGGTGACGATCCAACAAGATATCGTACAAAAGAAGATGAAAATGAGTGGGAGCAAAAAGATCCATTGGTACGCTACCGCAGATTCTTGGAAAACAAAGGCCTATGGTCTGAAGAAGAAGAGAATAAAGTCATCGAAGATGCAAAAGAACAAATCAAACAAGCGATCAAAGAAGCTGACGAACAGCCTAAGCAAAAAGTCACTGACTTGATTGAAAACATGTACGATGTGAAACCATTCAACTTAGTTGAACAGCTTGAAATTTACAAACAGAAGGAGTCGAAGTAAGCCATGGCGCAAATGACAATGATTCAAGCGATCACTGATGCGTTACGCACAGAACTGAAAAATGACGAAAACGTTCTCGTTTTCGGAGAAGACGTTGGTAAAAACGGCGGCGTATTCCGTGCGACTGAAGGATTGCAAAAAGAGTTTGGTGAGGATCGTGTATTCGATACTCCACTTGCTGAATCTGGTATTGGCGGTCTTGCAATTGGCCTTGGACTACAAGAATTCCGCCCAGTAATGGAAATTCAATTCTTCGGATTCGTTTACGAAGTATTAGATTCTGTTTCTGGACAAATGGCTCGTATGCGTTACCGTTCTGGCGGACGCTGGCATTCTCCAGTGACAATCCGTTCTCCATTCGGTGGAGGGGTTCATACTCCTGAGCTTCATGCTGACAGCTTAGAAGGTCTTATCGCACAACAGCCTGGTATCAAGGTTGTCATTCCTTCAACACCTTACGATGCAAAAGGACTATTAATTTCTGCAATCCGCGACAACGATCCGGTTGTGTTCCTTGAGCATATGAAACTTTATCGCTCTTTCCGTCAGGAAGTTCCTGAAGAAGAGTACACAATTGAAATCGGTAAAGCTGACGTGAAACGTGAAGGTTCTGACCTTTCAATCATCACTTATGGTGCAATGGTTCACGAATCACTTAAAGCTGCTGAAGAACTTGAAAAAGAAGGCGTTTCTGCTGAAGTGATCGACCTTCGTACAGTAAGCCCGCTTGATATTGAAACAATCATCGCTTCTGTTGAAAAAACAGGTCGTGCGATCGTTGTTCAAGAAGCACAAAAACAAGCTGGTATTGCTGCAAACGTAGTAGCTGAAATCAATGACAGAGCAATCCTTAGCCTAGAAGCACCAGTACTTCGTGTAGCTGCACCTGATACTGTATTTGCTTTCTCTCAAGCTGAGAGCGTATGGCTTCCAAACCATAAAGACGTGCTTGAAACAGCTAAGAAAGTTCTTGAATTTTAATTAAATGACAGAGGGGAAAAGAATTTATTTCTCTTCCCCTTTATCAATTACATGACCGTGTAAATATACACAACAAGGATTCAACAAAATCTAGGAGGCGAAAAACAGTGGCATTTGAATTTAAACTTCCGGACATCGGAGAAGGTATCCACGAAGGTGAGATCGTTAAGTGGTTTGTAAAACCAAACGACGAAATCAATGAAGATGACGTTTTAGCAGAGGTACAAAACGATAAAGCAGTTGTAGAAATTCCTTCACCTGTTAAAGGAAAAGTATTAGAATTAAAAGTTGAAGAGGGAACAGTTGCAACTGTAGGACAAACAATCATTACGTTTGATGCACCTGGTTACGAAAATCTTCAATTTAAAGGCAGCGAAGAAGAAGGCGAAGCAAAAACTGAAGCTCAAGTACAAGGTACTGCTGAAGCTGGTAACGAGCCAGAGAAGAAAGAAGTGGCACAAGAAGAAGCGGCAGCAGCAACTGGTGCAGGCGCACAAGAGCAAGTAGATGCTGATCCAAACAAACGCGTCATCGCTATGCCATCTGTACGTAAATATGCTCGCGAAAAAGGCGTTGAAATTTACAAAGTTGCAGGTTCTGGTAAAAACGGCCGTGTGTTAAAAGAAGATATCGACAGCTTCGTTAATGGTGGTTCTGCAGCTCAAGAAGCAGCACCTCAAGCAGCTGAAAGTGCGAAAGAAGAAGCAGCTCCAAAAGCGGCAGCAGCTCCAGTTCTTGAAGGAGAATTCCCAGAAACTCGCGAGAAAATGAGCGGCATCCGCAAAGCGATCGCGAAAGCAATGGTGAACTCTAAGCATACAGCTCCTCACGTAACATTAATGGATGAAGTTGATGTAACGAACCTTGTTGCACATCGTAAACAATTCAAACAAGTTGCAGCTGATCAAGGAATCAAGTTAACTTACTTGCCTTACGTTGTAAAAGCTCTAACTTCTGCTTTGAAAAAGTACCCAGTACTTAACACTTCTATCGATGATAAAACAGATGAAGTTGTTCAAAAGCATTACTACAACATCGGAATTGCAGCTGACACTGAAAAAGGCCTGCTCGTTCCAGTTGTGAAAAATGCAGATCGCAAAGCAATTTTCGAAGTGTCTAACGAAATCAATGAGCTTGCAACAAAAGCACGTGATGGTAAACTGGCTCCAGCTGAAATGAAAGGTGCATCTTGCACAATCACAAACATCGGTTCTGCTGGTGGACAATGGTTTACTCCAGTCATCAACCACCCAGAAGTAGCGATCCTTGGTATTGGCCGTATCGCTGAAAAAGCGGTTGTTCGTGATGGCGAAATCGTTGCAGCTCCAGTCTTAGCTCTTTCCCTTAGCTTTGACCACCGTATGATCGACGGAGCTACTGCGCAAAATGCCCTTAACCACATCAAGCGTTTATTGAATGATCCACAATTAATTTTAATGGAGGCGTAATGTCATGGTAGTAGGAGATTTCCCAATCGAAACAGATACTCTTGTCATCGGTGCAGGTCCTGGTGGATATGTAGCTGCTATTCGTGCTGCACAGCTTGGACAAAAAGTAACAATCGTTGAAAAAGGAACACTTGGCGGTGTATGTCTAAACGTTGGCTGTATTCCTTCAAAAGCATTAATCAATGCTGGCCATCGTTTCGAAAATGCTAAGCATTCTGAAGACATGGGTATCAAAGCTGAAAACGTAACAGTTGATTTCACAAAAGTTCAAGAGTGGAAAGCTTCTGTTGTTAACAAATTAACAGGTGGAGTTCAAGGTCTTCTTAAAGGAAATAAAGTAGACATCGTTAAAGGTGAAGCTTATTTCGTAGACAGCAACTCTGTACGTGTAATGGATGAAAATTCAGCACAGACTTACACTTTCAAAAATGCAATTCTTGCAACTGGATCTCGTCCAATTGAATTGCCTACTTTTAAATACACAGACCGCGTGATCAACTCAACTGGTGCTTTGGCGCTTAAAGAAGTACCTAAAAAGTTAGTTGTCATCGGTGGTGGATATATCGGTACTGAGCTTGGAACTGCTTATGCAAACTTTGGAACAGAAGTTGTCATCCTTGAAGGTGGAGACGAAATCCTTCCAGGTTTCGAAAAGCAAATGAGCTCATTGGTTAAACGTAACCTGAAGAAAAAAGGAAACGTTGAAATCCATACAAACGCTCTTGCAAAAGGCGTTGAAGAAAAATCTGATGGTGTCACTGTTACTTTCGAAGTAAAAGGTGAAGAAAAAACAGTTGATGCTGATTACGTACTTGTTACAGTTGGTCGTCGTCCAAACACGGATGAGCTTGGTCTTGAGCAAGTTGGTGTTGAATTGACTGACCGTGGAGTTGTCAAAACAGACAAACAATGCCGTACAAGCGTATCTAACATCTATGCAATTGGTGACATCGTTGATGGACCACCACTTGCACACAAAGCTTCTTACGAAGGTAAAATTGCAGCTGAAGCAATCGCTGGAGAGCCAGCTGAAATTGATTACCTTGGTATTCCTGCTGTTGTATTCTCTGAGCCAGAACTTGCAACTGTTGGGTACACAGAAGCAGAAGCAAAAGAAGAAGGAATCGAAATCGTTGCAGCGAAATTCCCATTCGCAGCGAACGGACGTGCACTTTCTCTTGATGCAACTGATGGCTTCATGAAAATGATCACTCGTAAAGAGGATGGTCTTGTTATCGGTGCACAAATCGCAGGTGTTGGCGCTTCTGATATGATTTCAGAGCTTAGCCTTGCAATCGAAGCTGGAGTGACTGCTGAAGATATCGCAATGACAATTCATGCTCATCCAACTTTAGGTGAAATTACAATGGAAACGGCTGAAGTAGCAATTGGAAGCCCAATTCATATCGTAAAATAATGAACCTATTAAAACCCTCTCCTTGATGGAGAGGGTTTTTTTGAGCGCTCCCATATGAAAAACCCCTCATGAGATGAGGGGCTTTTTCATATGGATATATAAGTGCAAGGTTAGGCCATTAATTTGTATTCACGCGGTCTAAAGCGTGGCATAAGGGCGATAAAATATCCTCTTTGCTGCTGACATTTCCTTCAACCTTCACAATGACTTTTTCATTATTTACAAGTAAAATAGCCGGCAATTCGTCTACTTCATTTTTCCAGCCTTTACGATCTTCTTTCACAATCATCTTTGACATTTCCTTCGGATATTCATTCTTTAAATCGAGGACTGCATCATAATAAGGACTTTCTTTATCAAGATTTTCTGCATCTGTAAAAAAGAGAATTCTTGGTTTCTGAATATGACTGACTTGGTCGGTCTGATTCGGTATGATATACGCAAATGAGCATGAACTAAGTACAAAGAGCATGGGGAATATAATGAGAAGTGACCTCATAAAATTCAATCTATTCACCTCAAAATCCTTTGGGGTTGTCCCAACATTTTTAGGAGCTGGTTACCTGTTAGTCACTCTAGTGTATCATGTCCTTTTTGACAATTTTCGATTGTTACTCAATTGTTACAGAATTGATATGAAGCAAAATACAATTGAAACGTTCCCTCAATATGATGAGAAAAAAGCACATAATCATAAAAAATATTTAAATGTGTCATACAATTAACCGTTGACAACTTAAATGTGACATCATATTATAGAGATATGAAATAGATTAAACGCTTTCAAATTATGAATGAAGAAAAGGGGAATGTACGTGGGTACAATTATTTGTCAAGATTGCAATGAAACCATTGATCAATTTGAAAATGAAAAAGTGACAACGCTATACGGAACGTGTGGTCACTGTCATTGCTGTGATGAAGCCTCTGAATAAATAAAAAAGCATGCAGCCCCAAATGGAGCTGCATGTTTCTTTTTTATAAAATTGGTTTTTGTTCTTTAATCACACGGATCATTTCAAGCGTTGAATCTTCTGGTCCTTGGACAGGGAGACCAATTTCTATGTTTTTAAAGATATATGAGATATTTTCTTCTGTGATAATTTCTCCTGGTATAAAAATAGGAATGCCTGGCGGGTACACCATAACAAACTCTGCGATGATGCGGCCCGCTGCTTCTTTAAACGGAACCACTTTTGTTGTGGCGTAAAAGGCGTCACGCGGCGTCATGGCAAGCGATGGAATCTCAGGCAGCAGGACTTCTGTGACCGCTTGTGTGCCGCTCTCACTTGTAGAGGTTGCGGCAATTTCCTTCATAGCCGTTATAAGCGTATCGATTGTTTCATCAGAATCACCAGGGGTCACAATACATAAAATGTTGTAAAGGTCAGAGAGCTCCACTTCAATCCGGTAGCTTTCTCTCAGCCATTTTTCGACATCATGGCCATTTAGCCCAAGGTCTTTAATTGAGATAATTAATTTCGTTGGGTCATAATCGTACGTAGAAGCTGAACCGAGTATTTCCTTGCCAATACACGTAATGCCATCAATTTGGTTCAAACGGTTTCTCGCTGATTCAGCCAAACGGATGGCTTCATCTGCAAGTGCCTTTCCTTCAGTGGCTAATCGCTTTCGAGCGACATCAAGTGACGCCAAGAGCAAATAAGAAGTAGACGTTGTCGTCAGCATGCTCAAAATCGATTGTACGCGATCTTTTGAGACAAGCCCTTCCTTCATATTTAAAATAGAGCTCTGGGTAAGGGAACCGCCGAGTTTATGGACACTCGTTGCTGCCATGTCGGCACCTGCCTGCATCGCAGATAGTGGAAGCTCATCGTGAAAATGAATATGCACGCCGTGTGCTTCATCGACAAGGACAGGCACATGAAATGAATGGGCAATGTCTACAATCGATTTTAAGTCTGCTGAAACCCCAAAATACGTCGGATTAATCACAAGCAGACCTTTTGCATCTGGGTGCTCCTTGAGCGCCTTTTTCGCTGATTCTGGTGTAATGCCGTGAGAGATGCCAAGCTCTTTGTCTATTTCTGGGTGAATAAAAACAGGAACTGCGCCAGAAAATACAATGGCGGACATAATCGATTTATGGACATTGCGCGGAATGATGATTTTATCTCCAGGTCCGCATACGGTCATCACCATTGTCATGATGGCGCCGCTTGTTCCTTGAATGGAGAAAAATGTATGGTCAGCACCGAATGCTTCAGCAGCGAGCTCCTGTGCTTCTTTTATCATCCCTCGAGGTGAATGTAAATCATCGAGAGGTTCTATATTAATGAGATCAATGCTTAATGCATTGTCGCCAATGAATGCTCTAAATTCAGGGTCCATTCCGGCTCCTTTTTTATGGCCTGGAATGTGAAATTGGACTGGATTGGTTGCTGCATGCTTTTTTAGTCCAGTGTATAAGGGTGTATCATGTTGTGACAATTGCTTTCCCACCTTCATCGAAATACCTGCTATTATTGTGCCAATAACGGCAGATTTCATTGCATAAAACAAAAGAATTATATTATGAACTGATCGGAATGTAAAGCATAAAATCAATCGGTTTCTGATCGAACAGATGCTATAATAAAAGTTCAAATAAGAAATGAGTGTTAAAGTGAGGGACAAGTAAATGGAATATCAATATCCAATGGATGTCGACTGGACGACAGAGGAAAAGATTGCCGTTATTTCGTTTTTTCAAGCTGTTGAAAAAGCCTATGAAAAAGGAATTGCGAAGCAGGAGTTATTAGATACTTATAAACGATTTAAAGAGGTTGTGCCATCAAAAGCAGAAGAAAAGACGCATTGTGCAGCGTTTGAAAAGGAAAGCGGGTATTCTCCTTATCGTACAGTGAAATCTGCAAGAGAGGCAGAAGAGACAGCCGTTATACGTATGTAAGAAAAAACGAGCCTGCATGGGGCTCGTTTTTTTTATACAGATTCTTTTTGTGTAAAGCGGTATAGATAAGTCAACGTGCGGAAGGCATCTTCAATTTTTGATAAGAATTCTTCATTATTCATTTGAACGACTTCTTCTCTAGGCAGCTGAATGCCGCAAAGGAGTTCGGCTTTTTTCACCGTTTGGACACGTTCAAACAGCGTTTTCAGCTGTTCTGCATCGAGCTCGCTGTGACGCATGACATCTGGTTTCATATGGTCTTTAGACCAAACAAAATCTTGCGGTATTTTCTTCTGAATGGTGTCTAGTTCTTTTTCGAATAGCTGACCATACTCGCCTTTCACAGGAGATTCATAAATGAGCGCAAACCATACAAAGACATGAGTTTTCCAAAGCCCAATTTGAAAATGAGGGAGTTTTTTATACCCACGCTTGCTGTTTGCAAAAGCAACCCACGTATCATTTGGCGGATTGACTGATCTTCTAGCATGCTTTGCGACGTGTACAAACATTTCGTCTCCTGTAATAGAAGAAAGAAGTGGTGCAAAGTGTTCACCAAGTGCCTCAAGCTTTGGACGGACTCTTTCTTTTAATACGGTCATTCGTTCATCTAAACCGTCAACTGTAAATGTCTCAAAATCTTCATCTCTAAAACGCATTTCACTCATATTATGCCTCCTGTATTCTTTCGCTGATCATATTTTATCATAGCTTGGGTTAAGCTCAAAAAAAGATGCACCAACAGATCAAAGATTGTAGAGGAAATAGGGCAGCGTTTAAAAACAACGATTTTGTGGTACATAACAAATAGGTAAAGACACAATTTTTAGAATGTCGTTGCGGTTATGCGATCGCTTCATACGATATAAGCAAGAACCAATTCTCTTATCGATTGAATTTTTTATCAATGAAAACTGACAAGGAATGAATCATTCTCTGGAAGGGGCGTTGACCAAATGAAGCAAATCGTGAAGCAGGGGTATAGACAGGAGAAGAAGAATCGCATCGCTGTGTGGAGATTAGAGGTGGATTATGAGCTTTCTACGCTTCATGAAGCCATCGAGCAAAAAGATGACATCCAAATCGAACGCAGCAAACGAAAGCTTGAGCGCCTAAGAAAAGAATGGGAGCAGCTTAAAGGGTAAAACAAGGTGAGGTAAAAACGAACCAATTCATCGGTTCGTTTTTGTATGAAGCTGCTTTTTTCTTGCTTTTACGTACATAATATCAGTATGCTAAAACAAATAGGTATTACATAGAAAAGAGGTTTACAGTCTGATGACAAACTGGGTGGAAATTGACCGTCTTGCAAAGCTTTGGGTAAAAGAAGCAGGAAGCCGTATTAAAGCGTCCATGCAGGAAGGTCTATCAATTGAAACAAAATCAAATCCAAATGATCTTGTCACAAATATCGATAAAGAAACAGAACGTTTTTTCATTGAAAAGATACAATCGACATTTTCAGATCATCACATTTTAGGAGAAGAGGGACAAGGGGAAGAGGTGACCTCGCTGGATGGGATTGTGTGGATCATTGATCCAATCGATGGCACAATGAACTTTGTCCATCAAAAACGCAACTTTGCCATTTCCATCGGGATATTTGAAAATGGCATAGGGAAAATCGGTCTCATTTATGACGTCATTCATGACGAGCTTTACCATGCGGTCAAAGGGGAAGGGGCCTATATGAATGATACCCTGCTTCCGCCATTAAAAGATGTAGCGATTGAAAAAGCCATTGTCGGCATTAACCCGACCTGGGCGATCGAAAGCCCTTATTTTGATGCTAAACCGTTTGCCCGTCTCGTGCGTGATGTGAGAGGGACGAGAACGATTGGATCAGCTGCCCTTGAGCTCGCTTATATCGCAAGCGGCAGAAGTGACGCATACGTTACGTTAAGGCTTGCGCCGTGGGATTATGCAGCAGGGTGTTTGCTTCTAGATGAAGTAGGGGCTGTCTACTCAAATATACATGGAGAACGCCTAACTTTTCTAGAGAAAAACAGTATCGTCGCCGGAAATCGATCCGTTTGTGAAAAGATTTTACACGATTACATAAAAGGCAGTGGAAATAAAAAAAAATAAACCAAATCACTTAATGAGAATGAAGTGATTTTTTGTGTTTGATGAAACTTTTTGGTAACAAATGACTAGTTGTCGATAAGAAAAAGTCAAGTGATCATTCTTTATTGGCTGAAATAAAAAACCCCCATCTGGGCGAACCAGATGGGGGTTTTTTGCTTAGCTTAATTTTTCTTTTGCCATTTGAACTGCATCATAGAACGTTTTTAATTGCTCTTGAGGAATTTTCTTAAGCATTTGGTTGAAAACAAGTAATTCAGTAGAGCTGAATCCAAGACCTTTTGCAATTTTTGAATCAATTACAACGTTTCCTTTTTTGTCTAAAACAAGTGCATCACCAGCAAGATCAGCAAGTCTGATCACTGATTTGAAAAGTTTTTCGAATTTAGCTGCTTCTTCTTTCGTAAGACCAAGTTCAACAGCTTTTGCTGCATCAAAGATCAATTTCCCTTTTTCGTTTTTAGTGATGCTTTCACTGAAAACGATTGTAAGAACAGCTGCGCGATCTAAGAATTTCTCAGCAGTCGCCGCTTCTTCTTCAGTTAGTCCGAGCTCAACAGCTTTTTTCACATCAAATGTGTAGCTGTTGTCTTCTTCAACAAATGAATTGATGAGAATGTTGATGACGCGCTCGTTTTTCTCCAATAATTCTTTAATGATTTGCTGCTGTTCAAAAGGAATCCCTTTGAAAGTTGCAGCACTTGCTTGCCCAGGAGCTACTGTTGTGAAAGTAAGGATAATAGCTAAAGCGAAAAATACAACAGAGCTGAGCGATTTGCTCAAAAACTTCTTCATGCTTCTTTTCTCTCCCTTTTCTGTTAAATTTTGTTGCAAGAACAGCATACCATGAGAAACTTTGTGGAAGAATAGGAAAATTGTAACTTTATGTTTGGTTTTGGAGAACTATAAACGTTATTGTCGAAAAATGAAGAGGTTCAGATTGCTTACTTTTGCCAATTCTATATGATATGTTTTGTCTCTACACTCGAGCTTTCATAGGTGGTTGGTCTTATTTTTACTCAAAATAAAAAGCCTTCTACATGTAGAATGTAAAAGGCTTTTGAGGAATTTTATGATTGCACGTTTAATTTTCTTTTTAATGTAAATCCTGTGCCCATGAAAATCATGGCGAACATAATACTTAGACAAATACCCAGCACGTTTTTTTCTGCAAGAGATACCCCAATAAACGCCATACTGACAACTGCAAGTAATGCACATAATAATAGAAGCCATTTGATTTGTTTCATTTGTCTCCATCCCTTTTTTTAGAGTTAATATAAGTTTACAGAAAAACGATCGGCATTTAAAGGGGATTGTGATATAATATGAAAGTTATCTAATTATTTTAGGAGATGAAAATGTGAAACTTCGAAAAGATCTTCGCAACATCGCAATTATTGCCCACGTTGACCATGGTAAAACGACGCTTGTTGACCAATTGCTCCATCAAGCTGGTACTTTCCGTGCGAATGAAAATATCGCTGAGAGAGCCATGGATTCAAATGATTTAGAGCGAGAGCGCGGTATTACGATTTTAGCTAAAAATACTGCGATCCATTATAAAGATACACGCATTAATATTTTAGATACACCAGGACACGCCGATTTCGGTGGTGAAGTTGAGCGTATCATGAAAATGGTAGATGGTGTACTTCTCGTTGTGGATGCTTATGAAGGCTGTATGCCTCAAACACGCTTTGTGCTGAAAAAAGCACTTGAGCAAAACTTAACACCAATCGTTGTTGTCAACAAAATTGACCGCGACTTTGCTCGTCCGGCTGAAGTAGTCGATGAAGTAATTGACCTGTTCATTGAATTGGATGCAACTGAAGAACAGCTTGAATTCCCAGTTGTCTATGCATCAGCAATCAATGGTACAGCAAGTAACGATGCGAGCAAGCAAGATGAAAACATGGAATCTTTGTTTGAAGCCATTGTTAACCATATCCCTTGCCCAGTTGATAACCATGAAGAGCCGCTTCAATTCCAAGTGGCACTACTTGATTACAATGATTATGTTGGAAGAATCGGGATCGGCCGTGTCTTCAGAGGAACAATGCAAGTAGGACAGCAAGTGGCCTTAATGAAAGTTGACGGCAGTGTGAAACAATTCCGTGTGACAAAGATTTTTGGTTTCCAAGGGTTAAAACGAGTGGAAATCAACGAAGCGAAAGCAGGAGATCTTGTTGCTGTATCGGGAATGGAAGACATCAACGTAGGTGAAACGGTTTGTCCGGTAGAACACCAAGAGGCCCTGCCAATCCTTCGTATTGATGAGCCGACACTTCAAATGACGTTTGTTGTAAACAACAGCCCATTTGCAGGCCGTGAAGGAAAATACGTGACATCACGTAAAATTGAGGAGCGCTTAGAGCAGCAGCTTCAAACAGACGTCAGTCTTCGTGTGGATCCAACTGATTCACCTGATGCTTGGGTTGTATCTGGACGCGGAGAGCTTCACTTATCCATTCTTATTGAGAATATGAGACGTGAAGGATTTGAATTACAAGTATCGAAGCCAGAAGTTATTGTAAAAGAAGTTGATGGTGTTCGATGTGAGCCTGTTGAACGCGTTCAAATTGATGTACCAGAAGAGCACACTGGCTCTATCATGGAATCAATGGGCGCAAGAAAAGGTGAAATGATTGACATGATCAATAATGGTAACGGTCAAGTTCGCCTGATCTTTACAGTGCCATCACGTGGTTTAATCGGATATACAACTGAATTTCTTTCATTAACTCGTGGTTTTGGTATTTTAAACCATACGTTTGACAGCTACCAGCCAATGCAGTCTGGCCAAGTTGGCGGACGCCGTCAAGGTGTACTTGTTTCAATGGAAACAGGTAAAGCGACTGCTTACGGAATCCAAGGCGTTGAAGAGCGCGGTGTGATCTTCGTTGAGCCGGGTACTGAAGTATACCAAGGAATGATTGTTGGTGAGCATAACCGTGAGAACGATCTTGTTGTCAACGTGAGCCGTATGAAACAACAAACAAACGTACGTTCAGCGACGAAAGATCAAACGGTGAGCATGAAGAAACCACGTATTATGTCACTTGAGGAGTCTCTTGAGTACTTGAATGAAGACGAATACTGTGAGGTTACACCTGAATCGATTCGTTTAAGAAAGAAAATTTTAGATAAAAACGAACGTGAGAAAGCAGCGAAGAAGAAAAAGCTAGCAGGATTATCGTAATTCCATGAAGAATTAAAAAGATAGAACCCTGAAAGATAAGGGGAGGGAATCTTTTTGAATGATCAGGAAGTAAGTGAAAATCTATCCTTTTTCGCGATGCTGTTTCGTGTCGATGAAAATCCGCATACAGGGATGTGGCTCCTATATGGTACCATCCTTGTTTTAGCGATTATTGTTTTTAAGCTCGGCTTTGCTAGACGTTTACCGATTTTAAAAGCACTCGTGATTTACTTGTTTTTGATTTTTGGCTGCACGTTTCTCACATTTCTAGGAATCTTTCTGCCAGTAGCGGAAGGCCTAGTCGTGGCAGCTGCCATTTTGATTATTTATAAAATACGGCTGCATCGTGCAAAAAAAGAAGGAACAGTGAATACGTAAAAAAAGACCTGAACATGTGTCAGGTCTTTTTTATGTCTTTTGTTCTTTTTTTCCTTTTTTCTTCTTTTTCTCTTTCGTCGCAGGATCTTGATAAAGAGAGAATCTGCCAGTTTTGATGCGTGCTTCTGTCTTTACTTTAATGCGTTCCTGACAGTCATCGCACATATATGTATGAATCGGTCGATTTCTTAACCGCTTAGCAACGAGTGTATCATCATCAATGGTTTCAAGCTTCTCACATAATGAGCACTTCACTCTCATCATTTTCACCTCACTTATTGCATTTATTATAGCATGTTTTCTAAGCACTTGAAATCAGCGTAGAAAAAGGCTTATATCACAGGAGATATAAGCCGTTCTCTTTATTTCTTCTGATTCATATGATGGTTTGATTGATCATTTTGATGTTTGTCTAACTGCTTTTGATCGTTTTGTTTGAGCTGATCATTTGGCTCATTCGTCGGGTCTTTTTCGTGACGATCGATTTCATTTCTCGGCATCTCTGGCATCACGCGGCCGACAATGGCAGCTAGTTCATCCATAATACCACTTACAGGACGGCCTGCTTGTATTTCTTTGCCCATTTCTTTTAACCGGCTGACTGTATCCGGATCAGCGACTACAACAGCATTCGCACCTTCTGGGTCATTTTTCAGCGCTTTTGCAACTGAATATTTAATGGTTTCTACTTTGCTTCTATCTAAATCATCTTTTACATCAATACCAACAACAGCATAGCGGCCGATGACGATCGCCGTTGCATCATTGACATCTGCTACGTTCTCTGTCACTTTGACAAGATGCTGCGCAACATCTGTGGATGACCGGGCTTGATTGGTCTTTTTCTTTGTTGAGTCTGACACCCGTACTACGTGCTGGCGTCCATCTTGCTTGTCCAGTGCTTCTGGCTTTTCCTGCTGCTGGCAAGCGCCCAACAGAATGATGGCTTGAATCATGAATAATGTCATAAATAGTCGCATCTATATTCCCTCCTTCACAAACTGCATGATTTATTTTATTGTTGAATTAACCTTCTAACTTTATTCATGAAAACATATATTTTAACAATCGTTTTGGGAAAGACAAGGATGAATGAAACCCCGATCAGGAGGCGAAGGACCTGAGTAAAATTTATGTATTAGACACAAATGTGTTATTACAGGATCCGAATTCAATCTTTTCATTTGAAGACAACGAGGTCGTCATACCAGCCGTTGTGTTAGAAGAAGTAGACTCGAAAAAGAGATATATGGACGAGGTTGGGCAAAATGCCCGGCGTGTCTCACGCTTAATCGACGGTTTAAGATCGAAAGGGAAACTGCATGAAAAAATTACACTAGAATCAAAAGGGACGCTGCGCATTGAACTGAATCACCGCTCCTTCCATGAGCTTCAAGAAATTTTTATTGAAAAAACGAACGATAATCGGATTTTGGCAGTCGCGAAAAATTTGAGCTTAGAGGAAGAAACAAAACCTCATGGCCGGCCTGTCATTTTGGTCAGCAAGGATGTCTTAGTGCGGGTAAAGGCGGATGCTATAGGGCTTCAAGCAGAAGACTTCTTAAGTGACCGTGTTCTGCAAAATGAAGACATCGATAATGGCTATCATGAGCTCTACATTCCGACTGAGCAATTGAATACATTTTATAAGCAAAATCAATTACCAATAAAAGAGGTCACAAGTGCACCATTCAACCCTCATCAATTTGTCATCATGAAGGGAAATGAAGGCGGTTCTGCTTTAGGAATGCTTGATCAAAAGGCAGAGCATGTGAAACGTCTCGTTTATGATCAAGAGTATATTTGGGGAATCCGTCCAAAAAATGTCCAGCAGACGATGGCACTCGAGCTGCTTTTGCGCCGTGATATTCCGCTCGTGACGCTGATCGGAAAAGCGGGGACTGGTAAAACATTGCTTGCACTTGCTGCCGGATTAATGCAGACAGAGGACCTCGGTATGTTTAAAAAATTGATCGTGGCGCGCTCAATCGTACCTGTTGGGAAAGACTTAGGCTACTTGCCAGGAGAAAAGGAAGAAAAGCTCAGACCATGGATGCAGCCGATCTATGACAACCTAGAGTTTTTATTTAATACAAAAAAGCCTGGAGAGCTTGATGCGATTTTGGCGGGAATTGGATCTATTCAAGTCGAAGCATTAACGTATATCCGGGGAAGAAGTATACCTGATCAATTTATTATCATTGATGAGGCGCAGAATTTAACAAAGCACGAGGTGAAAACATTATTAACGCGAGTCGGAGAAGGAAGTAAAATTGTGCTGATGGGAGATCCAGAGCAGATTGATCATCCTTATTTAGACAGCTTAAATAATGGGCTTACGTATGTGATCGAGCGGTTCAAAGGACAGCAAATCTCTGGACATGTCAAGCTTGTCAAAGGAGAAAGGTCTGGACTTGCACAGCTTGCCGCTGATTTGCTATAGTCCAGACCCTCTGACTTATGTAATCATCAGCTCTTTGACACCTTTTATCGGCTGAGTGAGGTTGGACTGATCCGCGAAATAGACGTGGATTGGTCCTTCTTCTGTGATTGGCTTACCATTTTGACTGAAATGAGCAATGCTCTCCATTGCCTGAGAAAGCGGCACAGCAATTGTACCTGTTTCTGTGACAAATTCGCATGTATCCGCATGTTCAAGCGGCTCAGCATTTTTTAGCATATCGCCAAGCTTCATCCCGAAGCTGCCTGTGACGAGTCTTTCCTTTTCATACTTCTTCTCTGTTTTTAACGTGGGTGGAAGTGTCTGACCTTCTCTTATGACCCGCTCTTGGTCAAGCTCCTGATCTAGCTGATTCTCTTCACTTTCTGCACTTTTTTCAAAGAATGAATCCATTAAAAATTTACGGTCATCAAAAATCCATACACTTGGATCAATGGTGATCTTGTACTGTACGTTCCCCTTGATTTGAATGATGCTCATGTTCAAGACAACCCCTTTCCAACATAAATTATAGAAGTTTTCCCCCGCTTTGTCACTTTCATAAACATGCGTCTCCTTGTACACACTAATCTTACATGAAGGATAGGGAGGATATTAGGCATGGCATGTCGCGACAATGAAGAGCTTCAGCGATTTGTAGAAGAAGCAAAAAAAGTGGCCAAAGATGGTCAAGTAGCATCCTATATTCCCGCACTCGGCAAAGCGGATCAGACGGATTTATCTGTGGCTGTGTATCATGTGAGTAATACGTGCCACTCGGCAGGAGATGTAGATAAACGGTTTACTCTTCAAAGCATTTCAAAAGTATTAGCACTTGCGCTCGTGCTCTCAGAAGAAGGACCAAAAAAAGTATTTCAATTTGTTGGACAAGAACCAACAGGTGACCCGTTTAATTCGATGATCAAACTGGAAACAGCGAGCCCGAATAAACCGCTGAATCCAATGATTAATGCAGGGGCGCTCGCAGTCACGAGTTTAATCAGAGGAGCGACTCCGCAAGATCAGCTGAGCCGTTTGCTTGGCTTCATTAGAGAGCTGGCAAATGACAAAAGCATTACATACTGCAAAGAAACAGCTGCCTCCGAATTTGAGACATCCATGATTAACCGGGCGATGTGCTATTATATGAAGCAATATCATATTATTAGAGGGAACGTAGAAGAAGTCATGGACGTCTATACGAAACAATGTGCCATCATGATGAACAGCTTGGATTTGGCGAAAATTGCTTGTGTTTTTTCATTAGACGGCAGACATCCAGAGACGGGTAAGCAGATTCTTTCGAAAGATGTCGCTAGAATTTGTAAAACCTTTATGGTGACGTGCGGCATGTACAATGCGAGCGGAGAATTTGCCATTAACATCGGAATTCCTGCTAAAAGCGGTGTCTCAGGCGGGATTATGGGGGCGGCACCATATGATTTCGGGATCGGTATCTTCGGTCCAGCTCTGGATGAAAAAGGGAATAGTATTGCTGGGATTAAGCTGCTTGAGCTGATGAGTGAAAAATATGAGATGAGTATCTTTTAATGAAGGAAGGCTTCTTTTTATTTTTACAAAGCGAACTGTACAAATCTGCTTGCAATTTTGGGCGTTTCGCTTTATGATAAATAGAAGAATTAGGTACTCGCCTGGGGAACGGAGGGATACTTTTGGCGTCAGAAATTTTAGTCGATCATCGGCAAAAAGCACTGGCTTTATTAAAATTGGATGCAGATAAAATTTTAAAATTGATCCAAGTGCAAATGGACAACTTAACGATGCCGCAATGTCCTCTTTATGAAGAGGTTTTAGATACTCAAATGTTCGGATTATCGAGAGAAATTGATTTTGCTGTCCGGCTTGGATTAGTTGATCAACATGAAGGTAAGAAACTACTCGATAAACTTGAGAGAGAGCTTTCCGCACTTCATGATGCGTTCACAAAAAAATAATGATTGAAAACTCAAACTTCCTCAACATAAGTTTGAGTTTTTTTGTCCTCTATTTTCTTTTCATTGATTGATGTCAAACGGACTTGATTCTTTCATGAATGACGAACAATATAAAAGAGGTAAAACGAGATCAAACGGAGAAAATGTAGTAGAATAAAAACAGCTAAGAGGATATCAAGCAGTAGAAACAGACGTTAGGAAGAGGATTATATGTTAAAGAGAATGCTAAAATCGTATGACTACTCATTATTGTTCGCCATTATCTTAATTAGCGCATTCGGTTTGGTCATGGTGTATAGCTCAAGTATGATTACATCTGTGATCAGATACGATGCCGCACCAGATAATTTTTTTAAGAAACAGCTTTTATTTATGATCGTTGGAGCGGTCATCTTGTTCTTTACAGCACTAGTTCCATATCAGCTGTTTTCAAATAAGAAATTCCAGATCGGTATGCTGCTGCTATCAGTGTTTTCACTCATCTATGTGTACTTTGGCGGTCATATTGCAGGGAACGCAAGAAGCTGGATCAAAATAGGCCCATTTAGTCTTCAGCCAGCGGAATTTGTGAAGATTGTCGTCATTATCTATCTTGCTGCTGTGTATGCAAAAAAGCAGCATTATATTGATCATATTTTAAGAGGAGTCACACCTCCCATCGTGATTGTCTCGATCTTATGCGGATTTATCATTTTGCAGCCAGACTATGGGACAGCCTTTATCATTGGCATGATTGCTCTCGCGATGATTTTATGCTCAGGGTTTAGCGGGAAAACACTTGCGAAGCTGCTGGCGCTATTTAGTGCCGTGATGGTCGTCGTGACCCCATTTATTATTCTTTTTTGGGATAAAATTTTCACGCAAAATCGTCTCGGGCGTTTTGAGAGTTTCCAAGATCCATTTAAAGATGCAGGGGCGACTGGACATCAATTGATTAATTCCTATTACGCTATTGGATCAGGCGGCTTTTTTGGACTGGGTCTAGGAGAAAGCGTTCAAAAGTACGGATATCTTCCAGAGCCGCATACAGATTTTATCATGGCGATCATTTCAGAAGAGCTTGGCTTTTTCGGTGTATTTTTTGTTCTCGCTCTCCTTGGCTTCATCGTCGTGAAAGGTTTTTATATTGCAAGAAAGTGTGAAGATCCATTTGGAAGTTTGCTTGCAATAGGAATTTCCTCCATGATTGCGATCCAAACATGCATTAATTTAGGCGGTGTTTCAGGTCTGATTCCGATTACAGGGGTCACACTTCCATTTATCAGCTACGGGGGATCGTCCATCATTTTACTTAGCGGCTGTATGGGAATATTGCTGAATATCAGCATGTTTACTGAATATAAAGAGCGTTACAAAAAGAAAAAATCAATGAGCAAGCCATCAGTTCAAAAAAATGGATTGCAGAAAACTTTGAATCTTTAGAAAACAAAAGTGTACAGTTTTCATTTCTTCCTTTATTATAGAGTACATATAAAATTTTAAGGGATATGGAGGAGTGAGAAATGTCACAGAGAACAATTCAAAAGGTTCTAGTTGCAAACAGAGGGGAAATTGCTATCAGAGTCTTCAGGGCCTGTACGGAGCTCAATTTACGTACAGTGGCCATTTATTCCAAAGAAGACTCGGGCTCTTATCATCGCTATAAAGCAGATGAAGCATATCTAGTTGGAGAAGGGAAAAAACCGATTGATGCCTACCTTGATATCGAGGGGATCATCGAAATTGCAAAACGAAATGACGTGGATGCGATCCATCCAGGTTACGGATTTTTATCTGAAAATATTCATTTTGCAAGACGATGCGAAGAGGAAGGCATTCAATTTATCGGTCCAACTTCTCAGCATTTAGATATGTTTGGAGATAAAGTAAAGGCAAGAGATGAAGCGAAAAAAGCTGGAATTCCAGTCATTCCAGGAAGTGACGGACCAGTTGATTCGGTCAAAGAAGTCGAAAAATTCGGTGAAGAATACGGTTACCCGTTTATTATTAAAGCTTCACTAGGCGGCGGCGGCCGAGGTATGCGGATTGTCAGAACGAAAGAGGAGCTGAAGGAAGCCTATGACCGTGCGAAGTCAGAGGCAAAAGCTGCTTTTGGAAATGACGAAGTATACGTTGAAAAACTGATTGAAAATCCGAAACATATTGAGGTGCAGGTGATTGGTGACAATCACGGCAATATCATTCATTTATATGAGCGTGACTGCTCTGTTCAAAGGCGGCATCAAAAGGTCATTGAAGTGGCGCCAAGTGTGTCTCTTACAGATCAACTGCGTGAAGATATTTGCGAAGCGGCTGTTCAGCTGGCCCAGAATGTATCGTATATCAATGCAGGGACTGTAGAATTCCTTGTCGCAAATGGAGAGTTTTACTTTATTGAAGTCAATCCAAGGGTACAGGTAGAACACACGATCACTGAAATGATCACAGGTGTCGATATCGTCCAAACCCAAATTCTTGTCGCAAAGGGTCATGACCTTCACAGCAAGGAAGTCGGTATACCAAAGCAAGAAGATATTTTTACACATGGCTTTGCCATTCAATCAAGGGTCACAACAGAAGATCCTTTAAATGATTTTATGCCAGACACAGGAAAAATTATGGCCTACCGTTCAGGTGGGGGATTTGGTGTACGACTTGATACAGGGAACAGCTTTCAAGGTGCAGTCATTACACCTTATTACGATTCACTATTGGTCAAGCTGTCCACATGGGCGCTCACATTTGACCAAGCGGCTGCTAAAATGGTTCGAAACTTACAGGAATTCAGGATTCGCGGGATTAAAACAAACATTCCGTTTCTTGAAAACGTGGCAAAGCATGAGAAGTTTCTAAAAGGGGAATACGATACGTCGTTTATCGATTCAACGCCAGAACTATTTAATTTCCCTAAGCAAAAAGACCGTGGAACGAAGATGTTGACTTATATTGGTAACGTGACCATTAATGGGTTCCCTGGTATAGCGGAGAAAAAGAAGCCTCATTTTGACAAGCCAATTGTACCGAAGCTTCCTCTACATCAAGAGATTCCGTCTGGGACAAAACAATTGTTAGACACACATGGACCTGAGGGCCTTGCCAATTGGGTGAAAGAACAAAATAGCGTCCTTTTAACAGATACAACCTTTAGGGATGCACATCAGTCTCTGCTTGCGACACGCTTCAGAACACATGATTTAAAGAAAGTTGCCCAGCCAACAGCAGGTTTATGGCCAGAGCTGTTTAGTATGGAAATGTGGGGCGGCGCTACATTTGATGTTGCGTACCGTTTCTTAAAAGAAGATCCTTGGGAACGATTAAAAGAGCTACGCCAAGAAGTACCAAACACGTTGTTCCAAATGCTTTTAAGATCATCAAACGCTGTCGGATATACAAACTATGCGGATAATGTGATTAAAGCATTTGTAAAGGAGTCGGCCGAAGCAGGCATTGACGTGTTCCGTATTTTCGATAGCTTAAACTGGGTAAAAGGCATGACGCTTGCCATTGATTCTGTTCGTGAATCAGGCAAAGTGGCAGAGGCAGCCATTTGTTATACGGGGGACATTCTTGATCCATCTCGTCCGAAATATGATCTTGAGTATTATGTATCTCTTGCGAAAGAGCTTGAATCTGCCGGTGCACATATTTTAGGTATTAAAGATATGGCGGGATTATTAAAGCCGCAGGCAGCTTATGAGTTAGTCTCTGCTTTAAAAGATGAGCTCACGATCCCTATCCATCTTCATACGCATGATACGAGTGGAAATGGACTGTTCACCTATGCAAGAGCGATTGATGCAGGCGTTGATATTGTGGATGTGGCCGTCAGCTCTATGGCAGGACTCACATCGCAGCCAAGTGCAAGCTCACTGTATTATGCTTTAGATGGACATGAAAGAAAGCCAGACATGAACGTCCAATCTGTCGAACACCTTTCTCAATACTGGGATTCTGTCAGAAAATACTATCGTGAGTTCGAAAGCGGCATGAACTCACCTCATACAGAAATTTATGAGCATGAAATGCCTGGCGGTCAGTATAGTAACTTGCAGCAGCAGGCGAAAGGTGTCGGACTTGGCGACCGCTGGAACGAAGTAAAAGAAATGTACAGACGTGTGAACGACATGTTTGGTGATATTGTGAAGGTCACACCTTCCTCTAAAGTAGTTGGAGACATGGCACTTTATATGGTGCAAAATGATTTAACAGAGGAAGATGTCTATGAAAAAGGAGCAACATTAGACTTCCCGGATTCTGTTGTGGAATTATTTAAAGGCTATTTAGGCCAGCCGCATGGCGGATTCCCTAAAAAATTACAAAAGCTGATTTTAAAAGGAGAAGAACCGCTCACTGTCAGACCTGGTGAGAAGCTGAAGCCAGTGGACTTTGAAGACATTAAGCAGCAGTTCAAAGAATCTCATGACCTGACGCTGACAGAGCAAGACGCGATTGCGTATGCCTTATATCCAAAAGTCTTTTCTGAATTTGTCCAAACAGCAGAAAGCTATGGGGACATCTCTGTTCTTGACACTCCAACGTTCTTCTATGGGATGAGGCTTGGTGAAGAGATTGAGGTAGAAATTGAAAAAGGAAAAACCCTCATTGTTAAACTCGTGTCAATTGGAGAACCGAATCCAGATGCCACAAGAGTTCTTTACTTTGAGCTAAATGGACAGCCGCGTGAAGTCGTGATTAAGGATGAAAGCATCAAATCATCCGTTCAAGAAAAGATGAAGGCGGACCGTTCAAATCCAAATCACATTGCCGCATCAATGCCAGGCACTGTTATCAAAGTGCTCGTGGAAAAAGGACAGAAAATCTCGCAAGGTGAGCATTTGATGATCAATGAAGCCATGAAAATGGAAACGACTGTACAAGCGCCATTCACTGCGGTCGTAGATGAAATACATGTGACAAATGGAGAACCGATTCAAACCGGTGATCTGCTGATTGTGTTAAAGCCTGAATAATAAGTGAGACACATCCATCGTGATGTGTCTTTTTTTGAGCGCATTAAAATGTGCAGCAGCCTGCGAGAGTAATTACACTATAGAGTGAGGTGAAGAAAGTTGGAAATTGTTGTGATTTGGTTTCGCCGAGATATGCGATTGGATGATCATATCGCCTTATCAAAAGCGATCACATATGCAAAAAAACACGAGTACAAATTATTGGCTCTTTATCATCTAGATCCATTTTTTACTGAAATGGAACTGGATATAAACAACGAACATTTCTTTCAAAACTTGGCGCATTTCGTCAAGGAAGCGAGAGAATCTCAAATTTATGTTCACCTTCTCCATGATGATGTCCTGCGCGCCTTTCAGCAGGTCATGGATGTGTATGACATCAAAGCCGTCTTTTTTAATGAAGATGAAGTGGGTATCGGCCAAAGGCGTGACCAGCAAGTAACCGATTTTTTAGAAAAGAAGGCCATTCATGTGTCAACGTGGCAAGATACACATCTTCACGGGGCACGAGATATTTTAAAAGCAGATGGCTCACAATATCAAGTGTTTACCCCATACTATCAATCATGGCGGAAGCAAGAGAAGCAGCCTGTGATAAAAGTTGACAAATCATTTTTCAGCAGTGAGCATACGATTTGTGATGAGTCACTTTCGCAAAAAGGAAATGACAAACTGCGAGACTTGTTAAAGGGCTGCTCAAGGAAGTTTGATCAAATCGGCTCTGACAAAGCGATGAACACGCTGCATCGCTTTATCCAAAAAAGATTAACGCGTTACCATGAGAAACGAGATATTCCGTCTCTTTTTGGAACGAGCAAGCTGTCGCGTTTCTTAAAAACAGGCACTATTTCGATCCGAACGATTTTTCATGCGATGTATGAAGAAGCACTATTTGAAGACGAGGGCAGAGAGACCTTTATCAAAGAGCTGGCATGGCGCGATTTTTACCAAATGATTTATGCACATTATCCAGAGATGAAAGAAAAAGAAATCAATTCGGCATTTCAAGGAATGAAATGGAATGAAGATGAGGCGCTGTTTGAAGCTTGGTGTAAAGGGGAAACAGGCTTTCCGCTCGTTGATGCAGGGATGAGACAGTTAAATGAGGTGGGCTGGATGCATAACCGCTTGCGAATGGTCACAGCCTCATTTTTAACAAAGGATTATTTGATTGATTGGAGAAAGGGCGAAGCGTATTTTGCAAAAAAACTTGTGGATTATGATGAGGCGTCAAATATCGGAGGATTTCAGTGGGCTGCCTCTGTCGGGACAGATGCCGTGCCGTACTTCCGTATTTTTAACCCAACGACCCAGTCGAAGCGATTTGATCCGAGCGGGGAATATATTAGAAGATATGTACCAGAGCTAGAGCATGTCGATGAAAAGTGGATACATGAACCAATTAAAATGCCATTAGATGAACAACTGAAATCGGAATGTGTGCTAGGTGATACATACCCGCTGCCGACAGTTGATCATCAGGAAAGACGCAAAAAAGCCATTTCGCTATTTGAAGAAGCAAAACAACAATAAAACAAATCCCCCATTCCGCATGAAAGGGGGATACAAATTCTTATTTGAATGGTTCTTTGCTTTCATATTTAAACCGGGCAATGAGTAAGCAGAAGTAACAGAGTACTCCAAACAAACCGGAAATAAAGAATGAATGAGCCAGCGCATAACCTAGTGCGAGCTGAGAATACACAGACATCACACCTGAAATGGCTTGAAGTGTAATCAGAATGGCTGAAATAATCCATCCATAATACAGCTGCTTCTGTTCTTTATAATGTTTCATGGCATGGAACATCGCAACAAATATCCAGACGAATAAAAGAAGTGCTGCTGCTCGGTGAGACATTTGCACCCACTGATTAAAGTACGCTGGAAGTGCACCGTCTTTTGAACAAAACGGGAAGACAGAACAAGCAAGGCTTGACTTTGTATGCCTCACATAAGCACCCGTATACACCACGATATACGTATAGGTGATCAAACCATAAATATGGAACTGCATTTTTTTGCCGATATGAAGCGGCTTCACAAGCTTTGTTTCAGATCTGGTTGCTTCAAATACAAGAAGGGCAAGCAGTAACACTGAAGCAAAAGAAATGAGTGAAATACCGAAGTGCAGTGCCATCACAAGGGCGTTAGAACCAAACACGACGGCTAGAGCTCCTAAAAGCGCTTGAAGCAGTAAGAATATAATCGACATGATGACCAAAAATTTGGTTTCACGGAATACTGGACTAATCTTTTTCCAGCATAAGACCGCCAGTGCCAGAACAAGAATGGTGGAAACCCCTGTTGACATGCGGTGACTCCATTCGATGATGGAAGCAGGGTTCATTTCAGGGAAGAAACGTCCGTGGCAAAGGGGCCACTGCCGGCCGCAGCCAAGACCCGAGCCGGTTTTCGTCACAAGCGCACCGCCAATCAAAACGATCAGCATCACAAACGTTGTGATCACGCTCAATAACCTTAAAGCAAATTTCATCAAATTATTTCACCTTCTCTAAAAAACTTCTGATCTAAATGAAAAACCTCATATGCTCTCAAGTTTAAGCCAAATGCGTGTTCTGTTGCAATTCATAATGACCAAAGTTCACAAAAAAATGATATGTTAGTTCACAAAGTTTACAGATTTAGAGTGCTTGATCTTTCTTTGACAGTCTGATAGAAATAGAGGAGAGAATATTTCATTTTGCACCGCCTTCTGAAACACACATAAATCCTTATAAATTCACGAAAAGTTCACAAATAACTTCAAGATTGTCGTTTATTATTTAATAGGATGTTTTTTTACAGCTGTTTATCTTGTATGATAGAGTTGTAACGAATTTACGTTTCATTTGTTCGTTTGAAGGTTTGGGCAAGGGAGGTTATACACATTGGCAAATTCCAAAACAGCTGCGGAAGCAGCTATTCATGGACAAATAGAAGAAACAACAGCTTGGAAAGATTTTCTTGCTCTGATTAAAATGGGCATCGTCAATTCCAACTTCATTACAACATTTACTGGAATGTGGCTTGCTTTTTATTTTACAGGTATGAGTTTCCTTGGGAATCTTGATATTGTGCTGTTAACAATGATTGGTTCTTCTCTTATTATTGCCGGTTCATGCGCCATTAATAATGCGTTTGACCGTGATATTGATATATTAATGGAAAGAACAAAAACAAGACCGACGGTTACAGGTAAGATTCAGCCGGGGCAAGCGTATGCATTTGGTATTTTGCTTGTTGTACTTGGACTCATCATGCTTCTGATGACAACCATAACATCAGCAGTGATTGGTTTTATCGGAGTCTTTACTTATGCAGTTCTTTACACCATGTGGTCTAAACGTCATTACACCATCAATACCGTTATTGGAAGTGTATCTGGTGCGGTGCCGCCATTAATCGGCTGGACAGCTGTCACAGGTACAATTGACACAACGGCTTGGGTTTTGTTTATGATTATGTTCATTTGGCAAATCCCGCACTTCCTGTCACTTGCGATTAAGAAAACGGAAGATTACCGTAAGGCAGGTATTCCAATGCTGCCAGTCGTTTATGGCTTTGAAGTCACGAAACGCCAAATCATCATTTGGACAGCATGTCTTCTTCCACTTCCATTTTTCTTAGGTGGATTAGGATGGCCGATTGTCGCACTTGGCACATTGCTGAATATTGGATGGCTCGTCATTGGCCTTATGGGCTTTAAAATGAAAGACGTCATGAAGTGGTCAACGCTCATGTTCGTTTATTCATTAAACTACTTAACCATCTTTTTCGTCGCGATGATTATCATTACACTATTCTAGAGTAAAATACACTTTGATCACATCAAAACAATGGCTATATCTTATAACACAACATTTTCTAACAACTATGAAAGCCGCCTGATATTCAGTTCTATTTAGGCGGCTTTCTGTTTATACATAGATGGTATTTTGAGTAAAAACATCATTTTTTTATGAAAAGAGGAAATGTAAGTGCTTTTATAAGAGGCGGGGGTTATGAATGGGTGAAAAGTGATTTTATAAATAAGAGGTAAAAAGCGAAAGGCAAAGGAGATCAAGCAAAAGGGGTTGGGACAAATTATGATAAGAAAATGGCGTGTTTATTCACTGTTTCTCTTACTGACGCTCGTTTTGGCGGGCTGTGGTGAACCATACTTATCAACACTCAAACCAGTTGGGGAAGTAGCAGATAAACAGTTTTTCCTAACGGTACTGAGTACACTCATTATGGTTCTTGTCGTCATTGTTGTATCGATCATTTTCTTTTACGTCATCATTAAATTCAAACGTTCTAAAGTGGGAGAAGATACGATTCCAAAGCAGGTGGAAGGGAACCGTAACCTAGAAATTACGTGGACAGCGATTCCGATTCTTCTCCTCATTATTCTCGTTGTGCCTGTTGTGGCATACACGCTTGAGCTTGGGGATACAAGCGCTATGGATAAGAAAAAACGAGATCCTGAAAAGACACTTGTTGTCAATGTAAGAGCCAGTTTATATTGGTGGGAATTCGAATACCCTGATTATGGGATTGTCACAAGTCAGGAATTGATTGTACCGACAGATCAAAAGGTGTACTTTAAGCTGAAAGCATCCGATGTGAAACACTCTTTCTGGGTTCCATCGGCTGGCGGTAAAATTGATACAAACACAGAAAATGAAAACAAGTTTTATTTAACCTTTGATTCAAAACGAACGAAAGATGCAGGAGAATATTTCTACGGGAAATGTGCAGAGCTTTGCGGTCCCTCGCATGCTTTAATGGACTTTAAAGTTAAAACGCTTTCTCAAGATGAGTTTTTAGGATGGACGAAAAAAATGGCTGATTACAAAAAGCCTACATCCACAAAAGATCTCGCTCTTGAAGGTGAAAAATTATTTAAAGAGAAAAACTGCTTGAGCTGTCATGCAGTAGAGCCTGGTGACGAACGGCCGGAAGCGGCAAGGACGGCACCAAACCTTGCGACCTTCGGAGACCGAACGAAAGTAGCTGGAATCAAAGATATGAACAAAGAAAATGTGAAAGCATGGCTGAAAGATCCAGAGAGCTTTAAACCAGGGAATAAAATGACAGGGACGTACCCTAAATTAAATGACTCAGAAGCAGATGCACTTTATGAGTATTTAAAAGGACTTAAAATCGAGTAATTTCTAATGCGAATGTGCAAGAGGGTATGTGATCGATGTGAAGTTTTTGTTAAGAGCTCCCGAATATGTCTCTACAACCGAGAGTAGCCATCTGTCAGACACAGTCTGTGTAAAGTTAAGATAGACATCTATATGAAAAGGGGCAAATGGGAGATAAGAGGGGGATTTCATGGTGAGTACAATAGCTAAAAAGCGGGGGTTTGGCGCTGTCTTATGGGATTACTTGACGACGGTTGACCACAAAAAAATTGCCGTACTATATTTAGTGGCAGGGGGATTTTTCTTTTTAATTGGCGGCCTGGAAGCGATGATTATCCGTATTCAGCTAGCCATCCCTGAAAATGATTTTGTAAGTGCAGGGTTTTACAATGAAGTCATGACGATGCATGGAACAACGATGATTTTCCTTGCAGCAATGCCGCTTTTATTTGCATTAATGAATGCGGTTGTACCCATTCAAATTGGTGCACGTGACGTAGCGTTTCCGTTTGTGAATTCACTTGGTTTTTGGCTGTTCTTTTTCGGAGGAATTTTCTTAAACCTTGGATGGTTTATGGGTGGATCACCTGATGCAGGCTGGACTGCATACGCCTCGCTCACGCTGAATTCAGAAGGGCACGGCATGGATTTCTATATTTTAGGTTTGCAGATAGCGGGTATTGGTACGCTGATTGCCGGGATCAACTTTCTTGCAACGATTATTAATATGAGAACGCCTGGTATGACGTATATGAGAATGCCGCTCTTTACATGGACGACATTTGTCGCCTCAGCACTGATTTTATTCGCATTCCCGCCACTTACAGCAGGGCTTGCGATGCTGATGCTTGATAGAATGTTTGATACGAGCTTTTTCAATCCAGAGCTCGGCGGAAATACAATCATCTGGGAGCATTTGTTCTGGATTTTCGGACACCCAGAAGTATATATCTTAATCCTGCCAGCATTCGGAATATTCTCTGAAATCATTCCAGTGTTTGCAAGAAAAAGGTTGTTTGGGTATTCGTCCATGGTGTTCGCTACTGTATTGATTGGTTTCCTTGGATTCATGGTATGGGCGCATCACATGTTCACAACAGGACTTGGTCCGATTGCCAATGCGATCTTTGCTGTAGCCACAATGGCGATTGCGGTGCCTACAGGAATTAAAGTATTCAACTGGCTGCTCACCATATGGGGCGGTAATGTGAAGTTTACAACGCCGATGCTGTATTCCGTTGCCTTTATACCGTCGTTTTTACTTGGCGGGGTAACCGGAGTCATGCTTGCAGCAGCTGCAGCAGATTATCAGTTCCATGATACGTACTTTGTCGTGGCGCATTTCCACTACGTCATTATTGGCGGGGTCGTATTCGGTATTTTAGCTGGTGTGCATTACTGGTGGCCGAAGATGTTTGGAAAAATACTGAATGAGAAGCTTGGGAAAATTGGCTTTGTGCTGTTTTTCATCGGTTTCCATTTAACCTTCTTTATCCAGCATTTTCTCGGGCTTTGGGGCATGCCGCGCCGAGTCTTTACATTCCTGCCAGGTCAGGGGCTAGACCTTGGGAACTTGATCAGTACGATTGGGGCACTGTTTATGTTTGTAGCTGTTGTCATCATGCTGATTAACATCATCTGGACTACAGCAAAAGGAGAGCGTGTATCGAGCGATCCTTGGGGAGACGGAAGAACGCTTGAATGGGCAGTGTCTTCACCTCCGCCAGAATACAACTTTAAACAGCTTCCGCTTGTCAGAGGACTAGATCCTTTATGGATTGAAAAAATGGATGGTAAAACAGGAATGACAGCATCTGAACCGCTTGATGATATTCACATGCCGAATAATTCCATCTTACCTGTCATTATCTCATTCGGTCTATTTGTTTCAGCGTTTGGCTTCATGTATCGTCAAGAGCACAGCTGGGGACTTCCAGTGATTTTCATTGGTCTTGGCATTACATTTGCGACCATGCTGGTTCGCTCTCTTAAAGATGATCATGGGTACCATATTCACAAAGAAGATTTGACCGATGACGATGATAAAGGGGTGAAAGCATAATGGAACCACAAAAAATGACAGCAGAAACCTTTCCGGCTTCTCCTGAGAAAGCCACGTTAGAAGGAAAGAATAAGTTCGTCGGGTTCTGGTTGTTTCTTGGGGGAGAAACCGTTCTGTTTGCATCGCTCTTTGCCACTTATTTGGCGCTGAAAAACTCTAATGCAGGCGGAGCAAAAACAACCGATATGTTTGATCTCACACTTGTCTTTATTGCCACGATGCTTCTGCTGACGAGCAGTTTAACGAGTGTGTATGCAATGTATCATATGAAAAACTTTGCCTTTAAAAAGATGCAGCTTTGGCTTGGCGTGACTGTGCTATTAGGTGCTTCATTTCTAGGGGTTGAGATTTATGAGTTCTATCATTATGTGCATGCGTATGAATTTACAATTACCAGCTCAGCTCTTGGTTCTTCCTTCTATACACTTGTCGGAACTCACGGGGCTCACGTCGCCTTCGGACTTTGCTGGATTACCGCTCTTATGATTCGAAATATGAGACGCGGACTCGATTTATACAATGCGCCGAAATATTATGTGGCAAGTCTGTATTGGCACTTCATTGATGTTGTGTGGGTCTTCATCTTTACCGTTGTATATTTAATGGGAATGGTGGGATAAGAATGGGAAATAAAAACACAAATCAGTCTAAAGTCGATCTTGTATACCGTAAAAAGAAAAATGCCGAAGAAATGAAGCATCAGCTCATTTCTTTCGGCTTGATGATTGGATTAACCTTTGTTGCCTTTTTAACAATCGCTTCTGAAGATGTTGGGAACTGGTTCGCAGTACCATTTATTTTACTGCTTGCAGTTATTCAGGTGGCTTTTCAGCTTTATTATTTTATGCACATGAACCAAAAAGGGCATGAAACACCCGCATTGTTTCTTTACTCAGGTGTGTTTGTCGCGTTTATTACCGTATTAGCCTTTTTGACCATTATTTGGTGGTAAGCCCGCTTTGCCCTTGAAGGAGGCGCAGCAATGGAGAACTTAGAAATATTCGGATTTCGGGCATTATGGAGCCCTTACTATTTGACTAGTATTGTCATAGCAGCTGCTCTTTATCTGCTTCTTGTGACAAAGGGAAAGCACCGTGCGACGGTGAAAGAGAAAACGTTGTTTCTGACGGGGCTTGTCCTGTTATACGCCGTGAAAGGAAGCCCAATTGATTTAATGGGGCATATTATGTTTAGTGCACATATGGCGCAAATGGCGGTGCTCTATTTAGTCATTCCGCCTCTCCTTATTACAGGATTACCTGCGGCCATTTGGGAGCGGATCATACAAACACCAGGCATTCAGCAAATTTTTCGTTTGTTTTCCAAGCCTTTAATTGCATTGCTTGGATTTAACGGCTTGTTTTCGATGTATCACATTCCGCTTGTGTTTGATTTTGTGAAAACAGATCCGTTTTATCATGCGTTGATGACGGTGGTCATTTTTATCGCTGCCTTTTTCATGTGGTGGCCGCTCGTTCATAAAGTCCAAAGTCAGCCGCAGATTACAGGCATTTTAAAGCTTGGTTATATCATGGCAGACGGAATATTGATGACTCCTGCGTGTGCTCTCATCATGTTTAGTGAGGCACCGATCTATGCAACCTATTCTGATGCTGGCGCTTGGATACAGGCACTGCACTTATGCGTGCCAAGTGATATGCTGGCAGGCCTTGCGCTCACAGGTCCTGAAATGTTCCATACCTTGCCGCTGCTAGAGGACCAGCAGCTAGGCGCGATTTTGATGAAAATTATTCAGGAGATTGTGTACGGCTCGATCCTTGCTGTTGTGTTCTTTGACTGGGCAAGAAAAGAAAGAGCGAAAGATGCCGTACCAGATGCGCTGATTCCGAAATATGAATGAAAAAAGCACAGCTGTATGGCTGTGCTCAGATTGTTGACAAAGGGCTAAAATGATCTTGATTTTAGCCCTTTGTCTTTTTTTATGCTTCAGCAGTCATTGCTTCTAGTTTATCTTTCAGCTGTTCAAGCGTTTTCTTGCTTGATTGGATGAGAGATTTAGGGAAATCTTCGCCTTCGCCGTATTCAACACCGTGCGGATAATAATGTTTTCCAAGTAAAGGTGTTAGAAGCTGTATGTGTGCTCTTTTGGAACCAACATCTCCTTCGGTGGCGTAGCCGGAAATCCGTAAATAAAAGGTTCCCTCTACCATGTTATACTTTCTGTCGTACGTCACACGCTCATAATCCCATTGATCGGCTCGTACAAATCCTTCACTTTCCATGATGAAATCTAATTTATTTAAGTCAGCTGCTACCTTTTCAATCCCCGTACCTTCAAACTTCACCCAAAACCCCTCCTTATAAAAATTCCCTTTACTGACAATCATAGTATGAAAGCGTTAAACTTTCAACTGTGAAAGGTATGTTCTTTTATAACCTGGTTACAGTAATAAAGAAAATAACAGATGGAGGAATCGATGTGAAAACGAAAAAAATCAAAGATATTATGACAAAAAAAGTAGTGACATGCCAGCAAGACGACAATACGTATGAAGCGGCAGTCAAAATGAGAGACGCGGACATTGGGGCCATTCCGGTGGTTGACGGAGATCAGCTCGTTGGCATAGTGACAGACCGTGACCTTGTACTCAGAGGCATTGCAGAAAAAAAGCCAAACTCACAGGAAGTGGGCTCGCTGATGACGAAGGAAGTACTGACAGCTGAAGAAGATGCAACGCTTGAAGAAATTGTCCGGCTGATGTCAGAGCACCAGCTCCGCCGCATTCCTGTTGTGAAAAATGGCGCATTAACAGGGATTGTCGCTCTTGGAGATTTATCAGTCGAAGATTTATCAAATGATCGCGCGGGAGATGCACTGACAGAAATCTCTCAACAGGATCAAGATCACGGGCAAGGATTTCTTCATTAAGAGGGGCATATTTTAAATTCGTGTTAAATAGGCTGTATTGTCGTTGATAAATGAAGCGAGTTTTGTTTAAATGACAGTAGAAGGTACTTTTTGTACCTTGCCAATTTAACGGAGGTGTTTATTTGAAAACTGTGCTCAAAACACTCCTCATCCTCCTGATTATATCCGGAACGTACGTTCTGTTTATTCAATATGGATCTTCACCAGAAAAAGAAAACAGCAATGAACCGAAGGTGTCTAATGAAGAAACATCTAGCGATAAGCCGATCAACATCCCGAAAAAGGGGCTCATGTCCTTTATGGGGAAATCTTCAAACGAAGTGCTTAAACAGCTGGGAGAACCAGATCGCATTGATCCTTCCGCATATGATTATGACTGGTGGATATACAACCAATCGAAGAAGCACTATATTCAAGTAGGGGTAAAGGATAGTAAAGTGGTGACCCTGTTTGCAACAGGAGACGGGCTCAATGTCGAACCGTTTAAAATCGGTCAAGCCACAAGTGAAGTATTTAAAAAAACACAAATTGCACCTTACATTCATGTAGAGGATGAACAAAATTCATACCGCTTTGAATTCTCAGAAGATGATATGAATACAAGACCCACTGTGAAAGTGGCAGATGATGTGTATGTTCAGCTTTACATGGATAAGTTTGAAAGCACTCTTTCAAGTATCAGGGCGTTTAACGCAGATACATTTGTGAAACAAAAGCCATATGAGGTCGTCTATCGTGGTCAATTGATAGAACCTGAGGCAATATCAGGTGAAAAATGGAAAGAGATCGAAGCTTCCAGTCAAAAACAAATTTTTGATATGACCAATATTATCCGTCATAAGTACAAACTGCCGACCTTAAGGTGGGATGATGAAACCTCTGAAGTGGCATTCATGCATAGTGAGGACATGAAAGAGAGTCATTATTTCTCCCATGAATCTAAAAAATACGGTACGCTGAAAGACCGGTTAGAAAGAGGCGAGGTGGCATTTCAGCTCGCAGGTGAAAACATTGCCTATAATTATGTAGATGGACCTGCAGCGGTAGAAGGCTGGCTCAATAGTGAAGGTCACAGGAAGGCGTTATTAAATAAAGATTACACACACCTTGGCGTAGGTGTGAAAGAAAAATATTACACCCAAAACTTCATCAAGAAAACATCTTAAACGAAAGCAGCTGCACAATCGCAGCTGTTTTTTTGATTGAAAAAGAGGCTCACCAAAATAGCTGCTGGTGTATATAGTATAGTAGGCATTTGTATGGGGGGGTGAGGATATGACAAACAAACAAAAACAAACATCCATTGATGAATTTAAACAATTCGTCAGACGCCATCCGAAGTTAATTCAAGATGTGCAAACGCAAGAAAAAAGCTGGCAAAGTGTATACGAAAATTGGATCATGTTTGGTGAAGAAGACGAGATGTGGTCTCCTTACCGGCAAACGCAATCTAAAGGCGGTAAAGAAGAAAAAGCCTCTAAGCCAAGTGAATTGGGAAAAGCAGATTTTATGTCTAAAATGGTTTCTGCTGTGAAAAAAATGGACGCTGATCAAATGAATGAACAAATCAACAAAATGAGCCAGTCTATTTCCTCTTTACAAAGCTTACTCGGACAATTTTCATCAAATGGCTCAAAAAAAGGTTCATCTGGAGGCAGTCAGCACCCATTCTCCTTCAGGAAAGATTAATTGAAAGGGGATGCTTTTGGTGCGGAAAGAAGTACAGGAGTTTGTCATGGCCGAAGAGGATCGAATCAAATTCATCAGACAGCGTCCTCTCTGGTACAGACAGCTGACTCGACATCCTGAAAAGCTATCGTCCTTTGAATTAGATAAAATGAATTTTTACGAAAAAACCATTCCTCATCGTGTGAGTCAGTTGAGCAACAGTGTTCAAATGGCTGAAATGATGATTCAAATGTTCCAAGCAATGCGCAATCAAAATGGAGCCGGGTGAGGCTTTTTTGAGTTGATTAAGATGTCTATTTCCTGAGCATCCTATAAAAGTAGATGAAAGGAGAATCAGAAGATGAAATGGATGCTGTCAATATGCGCATTGCTTTTTCTTGTCACCGGGTGTCAAAGTCAACATGGAGAGAAGCAAGTCATGAAGCAAGATCCAGCTGTACCAGTGATGCAGCAAGCCGAAAGCGAAATGAAGCAGCAAGGCTTTTTAAAATACAAAGTGCAGGGGTCTTCTGTCTATATAGAAAGTACACTACAAGATTTTCATCTTGAACCTTCGCGTCTAAAAAAGAATGAGAAGACGGGATATTTTACAGTGTATGTAGACGGAAAACGTGCAGGCAATGAGTATACTGCTGCATTTGTGGTCAAGCATCTTTCAAAAGGAAAGCATAAAATGACCGTTGTGCTCAATTCCCGTCATCCAGAATATAAGCATAAAAGAGAAACATGGGATGTATTTGTCACGTAAAAGCATTTTCTGATCCATAGGTTTCGTGGTAAACTATGAATTGGAGGTGCAACATTTATGTATGCGACAATCGAATCTGTGGAGCTCCAAGAGGAAGCGAATCAATTGGCTGCCATGATTCTTCAGTCGGAGGAGGCTGAACATTACCGCAACTGCTTTAAGCGTCTCCAGCAAGACGAAGAAGCCCAACAAATTATTGCCCATTTTACAAAAGTAAAAGAGCAATATGAGGATGTGCAGCGGTTCGGCAAATACCATCCGGACTATAGAACGATCTCAAAGGAAATGCGTGAGGTCAAAAGAAAGTTAGATCTTCACGATACAGTGGTTGATTTCAAAAAAGCAGAAACAGCGATTCAATCCATCTTAGATGAGATTAGTATTGAAATCGGTCAAGCTGTATCAGCATATATCAAAGTTCCAACAGGGAACCCATATTTTGATGGTCTATCATCATGCGGCGGTGGCTGTGGATCAGGTGGCAGCTGTGGCTGTAAAGTATCTTGACGAGACTTGAATGTCTCGTCTTTTACATAATGACTGAAAAGAATTGAAAAAGCGGCAGGTGAAAAGATGGAAACCAAACGTCAAGGGATGGTCGTTTGGCTGCATTCGTTAAAGCAGTCAAAGGCGCTAAGAAAATTTGGAAATGTTCACTATATTTCAAGGAAAATGAAGTATGCAGTGATCTATTGTGATATGAATGATCTCGAGCGTCATATGGCTAAGCTCAGCTCATTGCCATTTGTGAAGCGTGTTGAGCCTTCATATAAACCTTTTATTAAATTAGAGTACGAATCCAAATTGGACAAAGCAAAAGAGTATGATTATAAAGTGGGCTTTTAAAGACACAAAAAAATCCCCGCGGCATCACCCGCGGGGTCCTTCTATTCTTAATGATTCATTAAGGAGAAGGCAAAGGGAGAGGAGAAACCGGAGGAAGAACTTATGGGGAAACGTAAGTCTTCTCCGCGGTTGGCAACAGCACCACATCAGATGCTGTTATAAATAGTATGACCCCGCATTCCTTGATCTATACATAGAAAATGAATGAAAATCCTTGATTGTCCCCTGCGGAGTGTTGTGGTAAGATAATGTTGAATTTTTTGTCATAAACAATAACCAATAGAAGCAAGCAGAAAAAGTGGTGGGAAAATGAGAGTCATCTCTGGAACGAGAAAAGGCCGTACACTTAAAGCGGTACCAGGTCAATCAACAAGACCGACGACAGATAAAGTAAAAGAATCGATATTTAATATGATCGGCCCGTATTTTGATGGCGGATGGGCCCTTGATTTATTTGCGGGAAGCGGTGGTTTAGGAATTGAAGCGCTTTCCAGAGGATTCGATCATTGCATTTTCGTTGATCGAGATATGAAGGCAATTCAGACGATTAAAGGAAACCTCAATCAATTGTCGCTGCTCGATCAAAGTGAAGTGTTTCGAAACGAGGCAAAGCGTGCACTCTCAGCCGTTGTGAAACGTGACGAATCCTTTCAAGCGATCTTTCTTGATCCGCCTTATAAAGATCAACAGCTGAAAGCACTTCTTGAAATGATTGACGAGCATGCCTTATTAACAGATGACGGCGTGATCGTGTGTGAGCATGATAAGGACGTCACACTGCCAGAGGAAGCTGGACAGCTTTACATATCAAGACAGGAACTGTACGGGTTGACTGGTATTACGATCTATAGAAAGCGGGGAAATTAAAGCATGGGAAACATAGCCGTTTGTCCGGGCAGCTTTGATCCAGTCACATTGGGCCATTTGGATATCATCAAAAGAGGTGCAAAGATCTTTGATGAAGTGTATGTATGTGTACTAAATAACTCATCCAAACAACCGTTATTTACCGTTGAAGAACGGTGTGAGCTCATTCGCCAGGCGACGAAGGATCTGCCAAATATCAAAGTTGAATCCTTTCACGGTCTGCTTATTGATTATGCGAAACAAAAAGAAGCCAAAGTCATTTTACGCGGATTAAGAGCTGTGACGGACTTTGAATATGAAATGCAAGGCACATCAATGAATAAAGTGTTAAACGATGAAATTGAAACGTTTTTCATGATGACCAACAATCAATATTCCTTCTTAAGTTCCAGCATTGTCAAAGAAGTAGCGAAATATCATGGATCAGTCAAAGATCTTGTCCCAAAAGAGGTAGAAGCAGCGCTGAAAGAAAAATTTAAAGGATGAGTGCAC
Organism: Bacillus sp. FSL R5-0431; assembly: GCF_038002985.1. Taxonomy (NCBI): domain Bacteria; kingdom Bacillati; phylum Bacillota; class Bacilli; order Caryophanales; family Bacillaceae; genus Bacillus; species Bacillus sp. FSL R5-0431. Next base: position 1,397,610 of record NZ_JBBOOG010000001.1, read on the forward strand.
CGTGCACTCATCCTTTTTTTAATTTCTGATAGTATAGCGCGATATACAAGATCAAGCTGCATAGCGTGATCAATGGGCCAGCTGTCACAAGCTGATTCCAAAGCACACTACTGTACATGACGACCTGCTGGCTTGCTTCAAAGGCACCTGCTGGGAGAGCCATGTCAGAACGAGAGACATAAAGAGGCTTGAACAATAAAAAGGCAAAAACAGCTGCATAAATTCCGTGAAGCAAACGAGCGAAGAAAAACGGTTTAAAGCGTATATCTGTTGCCGCCAGAATGCCGGCGACCTGAGCTTGAACAGAAAACCCGCTGAATCCTAATATAAAGCTGACGACAATCGTTTTAGCAAGAAGGGTGACTTCCTGTGACCCTGTCAGCTGACTTCCTAATGTGATTTCAAATAAACCGGCAATCATCGCAAGATCTAATTCTGGCGGAAGATGCATCGTTTGCAGCATATATCCGATCCCTATGGATAAGAGGTCCGTCACATGAACAACTGACAGCATTTTACTAAATACAGAAAATAAGATAATAAAGCCGCCAATCATAAAGAGAGTTTGGACTGATGACATCACCGCATCACTTAAAATTTGGCCGAGCGGTCTTTTCTCTGCGAGTCTTGCTGTATGAAGAGCGCTGAATGCCTCTTGAAACGGTGGGAATAAAAATCGCTTACGGCTTCTCAGATGTGCATCATGCCGCGCTTTATATCCCCGCATCGTCACACCAACAGCGAGATTCCCTAAATAATGTGCGCATGCCAAAACAATCCCTAAAGCCGGGTGATGAAAAAAACCAACAGCCACCGCACCGAAAATAAACAATGGATTCGATGAATTTGTAAAAGAAACGAGGCGCTCTGCTTCGATTTGTGTCAGTTGTCCTTCCTGCCTGAGTCTTGTGGTTAATTTCGCACCAGAAGGGAAGCCTGATGCCATTCCCATTGCTAGGACAAATCCTCCTACACCAGGCACTCGAAAGATGGGTCGCATAAATGGCTCTAATAATACCCCGACAAATCTGACAATCCCGAAACTAATTAATAGCTCGGACAAAATAAAAAAAGGAAGCAATGATGGAAATACAACCTCCCACCACATTGCAAGTCCATTTTTAGACGCTTGCAAAGAGGCTTGTGGATGTGTAATCACAGTGGCTGTTAAAAAGATAAAAAAAGCAGCGATGAACAGAGTGTTCCATTTTTTCATGGAGATTTCGCCCCTTGCTGTTATGATCTATTGGCGAGCTCGTGATCAAAAAAGAAAGACACTAGCCGAGCCTGTCTTCTATTACTATACGAGCAGAAGGGGCATGTTTAGACCAATAGATTCGTATATATGCATAGAAAAGAGGAGGGTGGATTTTCATGAGGCGACCAGTCATTGGACTTGCGTTAGGCTCCGGGGGTGCGAGGGGAATGGCGCATATCGGAGTTTTATCTAGTCTTGAGAAACAAGGAATTCAGGTAGATATGATCGCTGGCAGCAGTATTGGCGCACTTGTTGGGAGCTTTTATGCGGCAGGACAAGACGTAGAAAAAATGAAAAAACTTGCACTTGTCTTCAGAAGAAAGTATTATGCTGACTATACACTGCCAAAAATCGGTCTTTTAAAAGGGAATCGAATGTTGCAGCTGATTCACACGTTTACATATGGGAAGAAATTTGAAGAATTAAGAATGCCCCTTGCGGTGGTTGCCTGTGACCTCGAGACAGGGGAGAAGGTTGTGTTTAAAAAAGGGTCTGTTTCACAAGCAGTCAGAGCAAGCATCAGCATTCCGGGCGTGTTTGTTCCTCATGAAATGGGCGGCAGACAGCTAGTCGATGGAGCGGTTGTTGACCGCATTCCTGTGTCTGTTTTAAAAGAAATGGGCGCGGACCTCATTATCGCCTCTGATGTATCAAGGGTGAAAAAAACAGAAAAGGCGACGAGATTATCGGATGTGATTATGCAAAGTTTGGACATCCTTCAAAATGAATTGGTCCGTCATCAAACCATTCACGCTGATGTCATGATCCGGCCGAGGCTTGAAACATTTAGCTCGAGTGCATTTACACAGGTGCAGGAGATGATTGAAGCAGGTGAGCTCGCCGCAGATCAACTAACAGGTAAACTGAAAGATGTCATTGATAAATGGGAGTGTTAATCGAATGAAAAAATTGAATATTCGCTGGCTCAGCTTTTTTGTCGTTATCCTTGTATTATTTGGCTTAACCTTTGTCAAACTGCCATATTACGTGACAAAGCCGGGTGATGCAACCGAGATTGCTCCCCACATTCAAGTAGACGGCGGATATGGCGAGAAGGGCAGCTTCTCACTTATGACGATAAAAGTAGGTCCAGCCAATCCGTATACGTATTTGCTTGCGAAAATGAATAAATATGACGAGATCGTCCCGGAAGAAAATATTAAAGCGGACGGGGAGTCGGATGAAGATTATATGAAAAGGCAGCTTCAGCTGATGAAAAGCTCTCAAGAAAATGCCATGATTGCAGCGTATACAAAAGCAGGCAAAAAAGTAGATTATACGTTTAACGGGGTATATGCAAGCTACGTGATGAAAGGAATGCCTGCTTACGGCAAAATTGAAGTGGGCGACCGAATCAAAAGCGTTGATGGCAAGACCTATGATTCTGCTGATAAAATGGTTTCGTATATCAGCAGCAAAAAAGCAGGTACATCTGTCCGTTTTGTCCTTGAACGAAATGGCAAAGACATCACGGAGAAAGTGACGTTAAAACCATTTAAAGAAGAGCCGAATCGAGTTGGAATTGGTGTATCATTATTTACAGACCGAAATGTGAAAGTCTCGCCTTCCATTAAGGTGGATATTGAAAATATCGGCGGCCCATCAGCAGGTCTCATGATGTCACTTGAAATTTATAACCAGCTGACAAAAGAAGACGAAACACATGGCTATGCGATTGCGGGAACGGGGACGATTGACGCCGATGGAACGGTCGGTCCAATTGGCGGAATCGATCAAAAGGTCGTGGCGGCAGATAAAGCCGGAAAAGATATATTCTTTGCACCAAACGATAAAGGTGATTCAAATTCAGACTACCGAAATGCTGTCAAAACAGCGAAAGATATTAAAAGTGATATGAAAATTGTGCCTGTAGATACGATGCAAGATGCCCTGAACTATTTAAACAAATTAAAAGAGAAAGCATCTTAATCAAAGAAGAGCAGCCTTCATCAAGGCTGCTCTTCTTGTTAAGACTGGAAGAGACCAGTCTCTTCATCATATCGGATCGGTGAGGTTTTAAACTCCGCTTCCGTTAAGTCCGTTTGCATTGGCTCACTAACGGGCAGACTGAAGACGCGGGACGCGCGAATATCAAGATCAAGTGCGGGATGTGAAAAGGCAGACAGCTTGCTTATGAGCGGCACGTCCAATTCTTTTTTCACAAGAGATAAGTATTGCTGCCCTTTCTTTGACATACCAAGTAAACGAATGTAAGGCGCTTCTCTCTCTTTCAGCAGCTCATGCATGGCACTTTTTTTCACCCTCATTAAGAGATGTGTATTCATCCGCTGCAGCCTTGTCCACGTATATCGTTTTGTTTTCACAAGAGATAGATATTCCTCGTAGGAGGACGCATGTGAAATCGCCTTTTGCATGCGGTGTTCGATGCCTTCTTCGATTTCATAGATGCCTTCTAGTTCTGCTGTATCCATTGTGTGAAAGACTTGTTTTAAGAAGCTAAAGTAGGCTTCTTGCGTATGTAAAAGACCATAAGAAGAATGATAGTCATGTAATTGCTTGAGCGTAGCTTCTGGGAGATATGGGGCGACTGTTTCAAATGTGCCGTGATCTTTTAAGGCTTTTCGTATACTTGTTGCGCTTGCGATTTTCTGATTTTTAGGAAGTTCTTCATCATGATAACCAGATGAAATCCTTTGAGAGGTAAAGGGCTGCATGTGAGGGGATCTCTCCAAGATGGCTTTGACATAATGGAAACCTAAAATGTTATTTGGCTTGGACAGATCCAGTAAGTGCTTAGGATCAATCACCTCTTGAAACGCAGCTGCTGCAGCTGCTGGATAACTAAGGCCTTCTTTCACCTTTTCTTTTGTGAAAAGGTCAATTTCTCCTTTTTTCTCATGCCAAGCATGAGCCGTTCGCTCAAATGCTTTAATGTCACCATCCTCGCTGCCGAAAAAAAGGGAGCGGCATTTTAAAGCATCTAGAATCGCCACAGCACCGTTTGCAAAGGTTTCTGCCTTTTGCACTGCGTATATGTATGGAAGCTCACACACAATATCTACACCGTTTTGCAGCGCCATTTTTGTCCGCGCCCATTTTGAGACGATGGCAGGCTCACCGCGCTGGAGGAAGGAACCGCTCATGACGGCAATGGCAACATCTGAGGAGGTATGTGTTTTCGCCTGACGAACATGATAGGCATGTCCATAATGAAATGGATTATACTCGACAACGACTCCTGTTGCTTTCAATAGATGTTCCGCCTTTCTTGCTATGGTTAAATGGTCTATGCTACAGTAGCATAAGGGAAAAATGAAGCCCATTTTTTTCAGTGTAGGCATTCCGCGAACTGATGTCAAACAACCCTCTGACATCACAAAGGACTGTAAAGAAAAAATATTGACAAATAACATGATGAAAGCTATAATCATGTTTGTTGCTCTTAGAGGTGATACAATTGAAATGGACAGTTTATCAGTTACATCAAAAAGCTAAAAACAGCTTCGATTTTCATGAGACGGTTGACTTAAATGAACTTACTAGCCTTCATTCAGATATACGTCGCATTTCACCGGTAGAGGTGAAAGGGACTGGAGTGATCGAATCAAAGCAAGTCGCATTTGATTTAACCATCACAGGTGAAATGACATTGCCTTGTTCAAGAACGCTTGTTGATGTAAATTATCCATTTGCGATTTCAACGAAAGAACTATTTGTACTTCATAAGACAGACGATATAGAAGATGAAGACGTTTCTATTGTAGAAGACGACATCATCGACTTAACGCCTATAGTCAAGGAAGAAATTCTTCTTGAAGTGCCGATGCAAATCTTTTGCGACCAAACGGATGTAAAAGGTGCTGCACCACAAGAAGGGAATGACTGGGCGGTCATTTCGGAAGATGCACATCAAAACCGAATTGATCCGCGTCTGGAAGGCTTGAAGAAGCTCTTAGAAGAAAATAATGAATCTTAACTCTTTAAGGAGGTGGGAATAATGGCTGTACCTTTTAGAAGAACTTCTAAAATGAAAAAAAGATTGCGTCGTACGCATTTCAAACTACAAGTACCTGGTATGGTAGCTTGCCCAGAATGCGGTGAAATGAAAATTTCTCATCGTGTCTGCAAATCTTGCGGAACATACAAAGGCAAAGACGTAAAAAGCAACTAATGCTTGATAAAAAAACGTGAGGGAATCTTCCCTTGCGTTTTTTTATTTGTCTATTTTTTAGGTTTCTCTCCTGCAAATAGTCTATCTACTCTAGTAGGCGCATATGATGTGGTATTCAGATTCAGGGGGGATGATCAATTGACGATTACAAGGCAGGACGCATGGACACAAGATGAAGATTTACTTTTAGCAGAAGTCGTCTTAAGGCACATTCGAGATGGAGGAACGCAGCTTTCCGCATTTGAGGAAGTCGGGAAAGCATTGTCAAGAACAGCTGCAGCATGTGGTTTCAGGTGGAACTCATACGTTAGAAAACAATATCAGGCAGGCATAGAGCTGGCGAAAAAACAGCGGAAAGAACTGCGTAAAAAAATAGGTATTCATTCCTCTGGTTTACCACAGCATGCGTTAACCATAGAAGAGAAGACATCTTCAATTCAGGCTGAATTGACCCTTCGAGAAGTGATTCAGTTTTTAGAGCAGCTTGAAAAAGAACCTGATGGACCTGCTCATTTACGCGAGGAACTGGCAGATGCACAGCATCAATTGAAGTCACTTACAGAAGAAAATGAACACTTGAAGCGGCAATTAAAAATGACAGAAGAAGATTACCGGGCACTCATTGGTATTGTTGAAAGAGTCAAACAGAATATCAGCTTAAAAGAATATGCTAAATAAAGAGACGCCCCTCACAGAGAAAGGAGGGGCGTTTTGTGATCAGTCTTTAAGCAGATTCACCTGTATTTTTTTGAATATGAGCGGGCTCCCAGATGAGTGGATTTTCACCCTTATCACGCTCCATATCATATTTTACTGCTTCAAAGCCCATTTTATCCCAAAAACCGGCTGATTTGACGCGCGGATTGGTCCGAATTGGCAATCCGAACGATTTGGCGAATTCAACAAGTGCTTCGCCGTACCCTTTGCGCTGATACCCAGGAAGCACTTCCAGCTTCCACAGCTCTAAATAATCATGATTGTGGTTAAAATACGTTGTCGTTGAGCCGTCCACTTGATAAAGGCTCATACGTGCCACTAGCTTATCTCCAAAATAAATCCCGTAAAATGGAGAGTTGCTGTCATTTTCAATCATATTGCTTTCAAGGTCTTCAAGCATGGATAGCTCTTGTATGCCGTATTCCTTAAATTGTTTAAATTCCTCTAAAGTTTTGTAATTAATTAGAAGTCGTTTTACTTGTGCCATATGATCTTCCCCCTTACACACATAATGTCGACAGTGATGTCATTGAAGGCGTTTTCATCCCATCCGCCTCGAAAAGTTTTTACACTTATTATTATAGTTTTTAAATTAAAAAAATTCAATCATAGCGCGCCATTTGCTTTTTGCATCACGACATGAACCTGTTACAATAATTGATATAATGAAGTAAACAGAAAAAGGGAAGTGCGGCAGTTGAACATTGGAATCATTGGCGGCGGTGCGATTGGTCTGCTTTGTGCTAGTTATTTATCACAGCATCATGACATCACGGTCTTTACAAGAAGAAAAGAGCAGGCAGAAGAGATTCGAGCATCAGGCATTCAGCGAACAGTAAAAGGAGAAACATGTCAGGCGGCTGTTCATGCGCAGACAGGAATAACAGGAGTATTTGATTTACTTATCGTGACGGTGAAATATCATCATTTGCAAGATGTGCTCGATGAATTATCGTTATTACCTCGTCAGCGTATCTTATTTTTACAGAACGGAATGGCTCACTTATTAGATTTGGAGAATTGGAAAACGGCACATTCATTATATATAGGTGTGGTAGAGCACGGGGCTATGAAGATGTCAGATCATGCAGTGAACCATACAGGTATCGGTGTCATCAAGTGGGGAGCATTTCAGCATGAAGAAGTATCTGATGTAAAAAATGCATTGAATGAGACATCATCTCATTTTCAGATGATCTATACGGATGAATGGCAAAAGGTGCTGAAGGAAAAACTGCTTGTCAATGTCTGTATTAATCCGCTGACGGCTTTGCTGCATGTGAGAAACGGGGAATTGATCGCAAACCCCTCATATGAATACATGATGAAATGTGCATTTGATGAAGCGGTATCCATCTTGGGATTGTCTGAAAAAGAGCGGCTCTGGCCTTATGTTATCTCTATTTGTGAGAAAACGGCTGCTAATCAGTCGTCTATGCTTCAAGATATTGTGAAAGGCCGCCAAACCGAAAGAAAAGCCATCATTGGCTATCTTTTAAAAAAGGCTCAAGCTCAAGGTGTTGCGGCGCCACATCTCACTTTCTTTGATCGAAGCTTGGAAGTATTGGAAAAAAAGCAAACAAAATCTTTTGAGTGAGATCATTTACATGCTATACTTTTTTCGGGAAACTAACTATTTATTGAAGAAAGGAAGTTCTAAACATGCAATTGACTGAACTTTCCATCCGAAGTCAGAATTTATTCATACGTGATTATATAGAAGAAAAAAAAGAGATGACGACTTTTTTTGATTATGATATACATTCTGAGCACACATGGAAAAAGAGATACGACGATCTCATGGAAATGAGCTTCCCGCGCGAGGCTTTAGCGGATTATATGAGCGCATACCATGCAAAGTTTGAATCGGCAGCGATGCGTCAGAACATTGAAAAGATCCGTGATGAACGGAGTGTCATGGTGGTTGGAGGACAGCAGGCTGGTCTATTAACAGGACCGCTTTATACCATACATAAAATCATATCCATCATTCAGTTTGCAAAAGAAAAAGAAACAGAGCTTGGGGTCCCTGTGATTCCGGTCTTTTGGGTAGCCGGTGAGGATCATGACGTAGATGAAATTAATTTTGTATACACATCTGGCGAAAAAGGACCAGTGAAACAAAAGCTGCCATTACATAACGTCAAAAAAGCGGCTGCGAAAAGAATCCCGCTTGATCAAGAAAAAACCGAGAAATGGCTCCGTGATGTGTTTTCAACGTATGAAGAATCTGAGTACACCAATGACTTGCTCGATCAGCTTCTTCGATGTTTACGCAAATCACAAACCTTTACTGATTTCTTTGAATGGATTGTAAGTGACCTCTTTGAAGAAGATGGGCTGCTTTTATTTAATTCAGGCGACTTAGGTGTCAAACCGCTTGAGCGTGCGTTATTCAAGCACATTGTCGAGACAAATGATGCAGTCACTGCTCGCTTAAAAGACACGCAGGCCGCCATGAAACGAGCAGGATATCAGCCGATCATTGAAGCTGGTGACAATCAGGCAAACCTATTTTACGAATATGATGAGGAACGTTTCCTAATTGAGAAAGAGAACGGCCGGTTTTCTATATCAGAAGTGGGGCTTACATGGACAAAGGAAGAGCTTCTGCAGGAAGTCGAGGAGCACCCAGAACGATTTAGCAACAATGTGGTGACGCGTCCCTTGATGCAGGAAACCCTTCTCCCAACACTTGCTTTTATGGCAGGACACGGTGAGGTTAACTATTGGGGAGAACTGAAAGGAATCTTTGAGCATTTTAAATTGAAGATGGCGCCTGTTCTTCCAAGACTGCATGTGACCATTCTTGAAAGGCACATCAACAAGAAACTGCCGGTTAGAGAACTGTCGGTAGAAGAAGTGCTGACAAGCGGAGTGAATGAAAAGAAAGAAGCGCACTTTCAGCAAAGTCTTCCGGACAGCTTTGTTCAAGCAGTTCAACAGGCTAAACGTGAATTAGCGAATGCTCATGGTGTGATGAGACAAGAAGCACTGGAGATTGAACCAAACTTCGAGCAGCTGCTAGATAAAAATGCCAAATTTATCGAAGACCAGCTTCAATTTGTTTATCAAAAGGTGGCGCAGCGTGTGGAAGAGAAGGAAGGATATATCCTTCGAGACTTTGAACGGATTGAAAATAGTTTAAAACCACTGGACGCCCCGCAAGAAAGAATTTGGAATATCATGTATTTTTTAAACAAATATGGACCAGAATTCTTCAAAACGTTCAAAAATCTGCCATTTTCATTTCAAAACAAGCAACAAATTGTCAAACTTTGAAATAAAGTTTTAATGAACCCTGACTAGTTCAGGGTTTTTTTTTATGTAGAAACAGTGTAGAATAAGTTTTGTGGAGAGAAGTGGTGGATAGTGGAGAGTAAGGGTGAGAAAGTGGGGCTCTGATTATCATGTTCATGGGTGAATACCAGCATACGATTGATACAAAAGGGCGCATGATCATCCCTGCTAAATTTAGAGACGGTCTCGGAGAACAGTTTGTGCTGACGAGAGGGCTTGATCAATGTTTATTTGGCTACCCTATGAGTGAGTGGAAACTAATCGAAGAGAAACTCAAAGCACTACCGCTAACGAAAAAAGATGCACGTGCGTTTACCCGGTTCTTCTTCTCTGGCGCAGTCGAATGCGATCTGGACAAGCAGGGGCGTATAAACATCGCATCAAACCTACTCCAATATGCAAAACTCGAAAAAGAATGTGTGGTCATCGGCGTTTCAAATCGAATTGAGTTGTGGAGTAAGTCGATCTGGGAACAATATACAGAAGAGCAAGAAGATTCTTTTGCTGAAATTGCTGAAAACATGATTGGATTTGATATATAATAATCCCTTGTGCAGCAAGCTTTCTACACATTCATTTCTATTTGAAAAAGGTGGGACCATAACATCATGTTTCAACATGAGACAGTATTATTAAAAGAAACAGTTGACGGTTTAAACGTAAAAGAAGACGGTACATATGTGGACTGCACGCTAGGCGGAGCAGGTCATAGCTCATATTTACTATCTCAATTATCAGAAAAAGGAACATTGATTGGATTTGACCAAGACGATGCTGCACTGGATCATGCACGAGAGAAGCTCGCGGATGCTAAAGCGAACATTCTTTTCATAAAAAGCAACTTCCGATATTTAAAAGAACGTCTGAATGAACAAAGTATTACAAGCGTAGACGGTGTGATTTTTGACCTTGGGGTTTCATCTCCTCAGCTCGACACACCAGAGAGAGGCTTTAGTTATCACCATGATGCACCTCTTGACATGCGAATGGATCAATCAGCCGCATTGTCGGCAAAAAAAGTGGTGAATGAATGGCCATTTGAAGATCTAGTTCGGATTTTCTACAAATATGGGGAAGAAAAATTCAGCAAGCAAATCGCACGCAAAATTGAAGAAGCAAGAAAAAAAACGCCAATTGAAACAACGGGTGAGCTTGTCGACATTATCAAAGAAGGAATTCCGGCACCTGCAAGACGAACTGGCGGACATCCAGCGAAAAGAGTGTTTCAAGCGATCCGAATTGCCGTAAATGATGAATTGAAAGTATTTGAAGAAGCACTAGAACAAGCAATAGAGTTACTCAATCCGAAGGGGAGAATTTCTGTCATTACATTCCATTCACTTGAAGACCGGATTTGTAAAAGTACATTTAGAGAAATGTCTTCTCTTCCAGAACTTCCGCACGGACTACCAGTGATTCCAGAAGGACTTGAACCAAAGCTGAAGCTGATCACGAGAAAACCGATCGTTGCATCAGAACAAGAGCTGGAACATAACAACCGTGCCCGTTCAGCGAAGCTCCGAATTGCAGAAAAAAAGTAAAACGACACCATAGATGATGATAAAAAGGAGGTTTCTTATGAGTAATTTGGCTTATCAAAGAGAAGTGAAGCAACATCAAACAGAGCAGCAAGGCCAATCGGTTGTCATTAAAAGAAGAGGTTCTATCACACTTGGTGAAAAAATCTTACTTGTCATGTTTGTCATGGCTCTTATGTGCAGCTCCATTCTCATCATTTCTAAAGCCTTTGCTGTCTATCACGCCAATATTGAAGTGCAGAAATTAGAACAGCAAGTATCTTTAGAATCGAAGAAGATCACTGAGCTTCAAAAGGAAAAAGACTTGCTGAGTGAACCAGAAAGAATCATCGAAGCCGCGAAAAAAGCAGGCTTAAGCATATCGAAAGATGTTAAGAAGGTCGATTAACATGGCGATGCCTAAAAAGAATAAAATGATGAACAGAGGCGCGGCAATTGCAAGTATTTGCTTCGCCCTGTTTTTCTTTATCATCCTAGCACGTTTTATTTATATTCAGATTACAGGAACGGTTGATGGACAAGTGTTAGCTGCCAAGGCTAATGAACAATATCAATCGAAGAAAACACTTGAAGCCAAAAGAGGATCTATTTTAGACCGGAATGGAAATGTGATTGCTGAGGATACATCGGTGTATAAGCTCATTGCGGTCATGAGCAAGAAAATGACAGTAGACCCTAAGCATCCAATGCATGTCGTCGATAAAGAAAAGACGGCAAAAGAGCTCTCAAAAGTCATCGATATGAGTGAAAGCGAAATTTTAAAGCGTCTCAATACAAAAGATGCATTCCAAGTTGAGTTTGGTAAAGCGGGGAAAGATATTAGTTTTTCAACGAAGGAAAAAATTGAAAAGCTAAAGCTTCCAGGGGTCGCATTTGAAAAAGACACGAAGCGATATTATCCAAACGGCATGTTTGCTTCTAACCTGATCGGTTATGCCAGATTAGATGAGGCGACAAAGGACATGTCAGGTGCAATGGGACTTGAGAAGGCACTGAACAAATATTTAAAAGAAAAAGACGGCTATGTGACATATAACAGTGACAGAAGCGGATGGGCCTTGCCGAATAGTAAAGAAGACATTGTCGCCCCGAAAGACGGGAAAAATGTCACGCTGACCATCGATCAAAAAATTCAAGCGTTTCTTGAAGAAAGTATGACGCAGGTTGCCAAAAAGTATAAGCCGGAGAAAATCATTGCCACAGTCGTTGATCCGAAAACTGGAAAGGTTCTCGCGATGGGGCAGCGGCCAAGCTTTAATTTAAATGAACTAAACATTACGAATTATAACAATGATGTCATTTCATATGCGTTTGAACCAGGTTCGACGATGAAGATCTTTACCCTCGCTGCGGCGATCCAAGAAGGGGTCTATCAAGGCAGTGACAAATATCAATCTGGTACTTATAAAGTAGGCGGCGGCCTTGTGAGAGACCACAACAACGGAAATGGCTGGGGGAAAATTGACTTTCATCAAGGGGTTCTCCGTTCATCAAACGTGGCCTTTGCAAAGCTGGCGAAAGAAAAACTAGGCTTCACACGATACGAACAATATTTGCAGAAGTTCCATTTCTATGATAAAACGGGGATTGACTTGCCGAACGAAGCGTCTAGCAAAATCAATTATAGATACGAATATGACAAAGCATCGACGGCTTATGGTCAAGCGTCAGCCATCACACCGATTCAACAAATCGAAGCAGCCACAGCGATAGCAAACGGCGGAACAATGATGAAGCCATATGTCATTGACCATATTACAGACCCGAATACAAACAAAACGATTTTGCAGCACGAACCAACAGCAGCAGGAAAACCGATTTCATCTGATACAGCGAAGCAAGTTCGCGACATTTTAGGTGAGGTTGTTTCCTCAAAAATTGGAACAGGTCAGCCTTACCAAATCAAAGGATTCGACGTTGCTGGAAAAACAGGAACGGGGCAAATTGGGGGTGCCGGCGGTTACCTCCAAGGAAGAAACGATTACGTCTTTTCATTTATGGGAATGGCGCCAAAAGATGATCCGAAGCTGCTTGTTTATGTAGCTGTACAGCAGCCGCAGCTGTCTGAAACAGAAACAGGGTCTGCCCCGGTTTCTCAAATCTTTAACCCTGTGATGAAAAATAGTCTGCTATATTTAAATATTGCACCAACAAAAACAGACGATAAAAAATCAGGCGAACAAAAAGTGAAACAAGAAACGATGCCTTCATTCCTTGATTTAGAAGTGAAGCAGGCAGAAACAGAAGCCAAAAATAAACACTTAGCGCCTGTTGTCATCGGCGACGGCCTGTCTATTAAACGCCAGTGGCCGAGTGCGGGCTCTGAATTCTCTGAAAGCCAGAAAGTCTTCTTGAAAACAGCAGGGAAAACCATTAAGATGCCTGACATGACAGGCTGGTCCAGAAGGGAAGTCCTTCAATATGCTTCGATTTCCGGTGTGCATATAGAAACAAATGGACAAGGATATGCTGTAAAACAAAGTGTCAAAAGTGGAGCGGAGATTTCAGACAAAGTCGTCACTGTGACATTTAAAAGCCCAAATTAACTTTAAACCTAGCAAACCGCTTGCTAGGTTTTTTCTTTTGCTCCAGCTGAATATCACGTAGCGTTCTACAAAAGGACGGGCCTGCATATGATGAAAACAAGCCATATGTAAGGAGTGAACCGGGCGTGCGAGTGTCAAGTGTAACAGTGAGAAAACGATTGCTTTTCGTGCTGCTGTTTGGGGTGATCATTTTTTTCATCATAGATACTAGATTAGGATATGTGCAGTTTATTATGGGCGAGAAGCTGACAAGCTTAGCAAAAGATTCATGGAGCCGAAACCTTCCATTCGAACCGGAAAGGGGAGATATTTTGGACCGGAATGGGGTAGAGCTTGCGACGAACAAAAGTGCCCCATCTATATTGGTCGTCCCTCGGCAAATTAAAGATCCCGCAGAAACAAGCAAGAAATTGGCAGCAGTACTGAATATGTCTGAAGAGAAAGCGTACAAGCATGTCACGAAGAAAACATCAATTGAACGAATTTCTCCTGAGGGCAGAAAGGTATCTCATGAAAAAGCAAAAGAAGTAAGAGAGCTTGATTTAGAAGGTGTGTATGTAGCAGAAGACAGCATCAGACATTATCCGTTTGGCAGCTTTCTTTCACATGTACTGGGCTTTGCTGGAATCGATAATCAAGGTTTACTTGGACTGGAAGCCTACTATGACGATGACTTAAAAGGCGAAAAAGGCTCTGTAAAGTTTTATTCCGATGCAAAAGGGCAGAAAATGCCAGATGAAGCAGACGATTATACACCACCTAAAGATGGTCTTGATATGAAATTAACAGTCGATTCAAAAGTACAAACCATTATAGAACGGGAATTAGACAATGCGCAGGCAAAGTATAATCCAGATGGTATGATTGCGATTGCGATGAATCCGAAAAATGGTGAAGTGCTGGGAATGTCAAGCAGACCAGATTTTGATCCAGCTGACTATCAATCAGTTGACCCAAAAGTGTTTAACCGAAATCTTCCGGTGTGGAGCACATATGAGCCGGGTTCGACGTTTAAAATTATTACACTTGCAGCAGCATTAGAAGAGAAGAAAGTTAATTTAAAACGAGATTCATTTTTTGACAGCGGATCTGTGACAGTTGATGGTGCAAGACTCAGGTGCTGGAAAAAAGGCGGGCACGGATCACAGTCATTCTTGGAAGTGGTTCAAAATTCCTGTAACCCCGGCTTTGTAGAGCTAGGAGACCGTCTTGGGAAAGATAAATTATTTTCCTATATTAAAAATTTCGGATTTGGCCAAAAAACAGGAATCGACCTTCAAGGGGAAGGGCGGGGGATTTTGTTCCCGCTTGATCGTGTAGGTCCTGTAGAGCAGGCGACCACGGCCTTTGGGCAAGGTGTATCTGTTACGCCTATTCAGCAAGTAGCTGCAGTAGCAGCTGCGGTAAATGGCGGGACACTTTACACGCCTTATATTGCAAAAGAATGGATAGATCCAATCACAAAAGAGGTCGTGAAAAAGCAATCACCGATTGCCAAAAAGAAAGTGATTTCAGCAGAGACATCTAAAGAAATCAGGTTTGCACTTGAAAGTGTAGTCGCCCAAGGAACTGGCCGAAATGCATTTGTTGAAGGGTATCGGGTCGGCGGAAAAACAGGAACAGCACAGAAGGTAAAGGACGGAAAGTATATGGTGAATAACCACATTGTGTCGTTTATCGGATTTGCGCCTGCAGATGACCCAAGTATTGTAGTCTATGTGGCTGTGGATAACCCAAAAGGCACCATTCAATTTGGTGGTACCGTGGCCGCACCAATTGTTGGTCATATTATGCGGGACAGCCTGCCTGAGATGGGTGTGAAAAAAAGAAAAGGCCAAATTGAAAAGAAGTATCAGTGGCTGGACACAAAAACCATTGAAGTACCGAATCTTGTAGGGGGATCTGTTTCAGATCTTGAATCCCTTTTGATCAACCTTAAGATCGATGCCTCAGGAACTGGCAGTAAAGTAGTGAAGCAATCACCTGCTGCTGGGACAAAGGTTAAAGAAGGCTCCACGATCAGATTATACTTAAACGATGAATAATAAAGAATGAACAGAGGGTAGCCGCACTCATTCGGCTGCCTCTTTTTGTTGAAAGAGAAGGACCGTTTGAAAAAAAGAGTCCAAAGTGTGTTTTTTCCAACAGAAACTTAAGGAATACGCTGGATGTATCCTTTTTTTTACGATAAAATATAGACTGTGTGTTTTTTTCACAAGACATGCACGTGAACGAATTTGAGAGGTTTGATATGAAAATGAAATTACAAGAACTGCTTACATACTTTAAAAGTGAAAACAACGAATTGATAAACGAAAATCCTGATATCACTTCCATTGAAATGGATTCAAGAGAGGTGAAAAAGGGAAGCCTTTTTGTCTGTATAAAAGGCTATACAGTAGATGGACACGATTATGCTGAAAAAGCGGTGAAAAGCGGGGCTGCAGCAATTGTAGCGGAACACCCTCTTAACATAACAGATGTACCAGTCATTATTGTGAAACACTCTCAAAGAGCACTTGCAAGAATAGCTGATGCGTTTTACGAACAGCCCACTCATAAGCTGAATCTTATCGGGATCACAGGCACAAACGGAAAAACCTCAACAACACACATGATCGAACAAATGATGAGAAAAGCCGAGAAGAAAACAGGCTTAATCGGTACGATGTATATGAAGGTAAATGATGACATTCTCGACGTGAAAAACACCACACCTGAAAGTGTCACACTTCAGAAAACGTTTAAACAGATGCTTGATCAAGATGTAGACACAGCCATCATGGAAGTATCATCACATGCCCTCCATCTTGGCAGGGTGCATGGATGTGATTATGATATTGCTGTTTTCACAAACCTTACGCAGGACCATCTTGACTACCACAACACAATGGAAGAATATAAACATGCGAAAAGCTTGCTGTTTTCTCAGCTCGGAAGCGCCTTTCATCACAATAAACCCAAGCATGCGATTTTAAATGCAGATGATGAGGCTTCGAGTTATTTTGAAAAAGTCACAGCTGCTGAAGTCATGACGTATGCCTTAGAGCAAAAAGCAGATGTCATGGCAAAGAATATTCAAATTATGCCAAAGGGAACTCAATTTGATTTGGTCACTCCAATTGGCACCAAGAATGTGACGGTTGCCCTCGTCGGAAAGTTCAATGTGTATAATATCCTGGCAGCTGTATCAGTCGGGATCGTATCTGGCTTAACGTTTGAGTCGATCGTTAGTGCGATTGAAGAGCTGGAGGGAGTCAAAGGCAGATTTGAACTTGTAAACTGCGATCAAGATTTCCCTGTCATCGTCGATTACGCGCATACACCTGACAGTTTAGAAAATGTCCTCACAACGTGTAGAGAATTAACAGAGGGCAAAATTTTCTGTGTGATTGGCTGCGGTGGCGACCGTGATAAAACAAAGCGCCCTCAAATGGCCCAAATCGCTGTGAAATATGCAGATGAACCTGTATTTACATCAGACAACCCAAGAAGCGAAGATCCTTCAGCCATTTTAAAAGATATGGAAAATGGGGTGCCAGACGCATATTATCATAGCTTTGTGAATCGGAAACAAGCCATCTTCTTTGCCATTGCCAATGCGAAAAAAGGCGATACAGTCTTAATAGCAGGTAAAGGCCATGAGACATATCAAATCATTGGCGATCAAGTCTATGACTTTGATGATGCAAAGGTTGCAGTTGACGCTATTTTAGATCTAAACAAATCTTAAAATGATGAAAAGAGTGTAATGAAATGAAGCATTTTGTACAAAAACAACATACGAAGAACGCGAATGAATACCATAATAATGAATGCAATTTTCTGATGGAAAACGGCTTTGGAAATTCGGAAGGAGTAAAGAACGATGCTTGAACAGGTGATATTGTTTACAATCATAATGGGATTTTTAATCAGTGTTCTTTTATCCCCGATTTTTATACCGTTTTTAAGAAGACTTAAATTTGGTCAAAGTATTAGAGAAGAAGGCCCGCAGTCTCACCAAAAGAAATCTGGTACTCCGACAATGGGCGGAATTATGATTATCTTTTCTATCACCATTACAACGATTGTGATGATCAACAAATTCTCTGAGATTAGTCCAGAAATGTTTTTACTGTTATTTGTCACACTTGGTTACGGCCTATTAGGATTTTTAGATGATTATATTAAAGTAGCGATGAAACGAAATCTTGGATTAACATCGAAACAGAAATTAATCGGTCAAATTGTGATCGCAGTGATCTTTTATGCAGTTTTCCATTATTATCAATTTGCAACGACGATTCGCATTCCAGGAACAGACGTCAGCTTTGATTTAGGATGGGCTTACTTTATCCTTGTCGTTTTCATGCTTGTCGGAGGTTCTAATGCCGTGAACTTAACGGATGGACTGGATGGTCTCTTATCTGGAACCGCTGCTATTGCTTTCGGAGCTTTTGCCATACTGGCTTGGAATCAATCCCAGTATGATGTAGCGATCTTTTCAGTAGCTGTTGCAGGAGCCGTCCTTGGCTTCCTTGTGTTTAACGCACATCCTGCAAAAGTATTTATGGGTGATACAGGTTCTCTAGCATTAGGCGGAGCCATTGTAGCAATTGCGATTTTAACGAAGCTTGAAATTTTACTTGTCATTATTGGTGGAGTATTTGTTGTTGAGACGCTATCCGTTATTCTTCAAGTGATCTCCTTTAAAACAACCGGCAAAAGAATCTTTAAGATGAGTCCGCTTCACCACCACTATGAGTTAGTTGGCTGGTCAGAGTGGAGAGTAGTTGTCACCTTCTGGACAGCTGGTTTATTACTTGCTGTTTTAGGAATTTACATCGAGGTGTGGTTATAATTGAATAAGATGCAAATGTTAAAAAACGAACATGTACTAGTATTAGGTCTTGCAAAAAGCGGATATGCGGCAGCTTCAATTCTTCATGAACATGGAGTAAATGTGACGGTAAATGATCAAAAACCGTTTGAAGAAAACGAACCTGCTCAGCTACTTTCTGGAAAGGGGATTGATGTCGTTTGTGGCAGTCATCCTCTTCGTATATTCGAAGATAAAGAAATTACGATTTTAATTAAAAATCCAGGAATTCCATATGAAAATGTGATGGTTCAAGAAGCGCTTCGCCGCCAAATTCCAGTTTGGACGGAAATAGAATTAGCGTATCATTTAACCTCATCCCCTTTTATTGGGATTACTGGATCGAATGGAAAAACCACTACCACGACTTTGATTTATGAAATGCTGAAAAAAGACAGCCAAAAAACATTAGTGGCGGGTAATATTGGAACAGTTGCCAGCGAAGTCGCTGCAAATGCAGCTGGCGATGAGTGGATCGTAACGGAACTCTCTTCTTTTCAGTTAATGGGAACAGTTGAGTTTAGACCTAAAATCAGCTTAATATTAAATATTTTTGATGCACATCTAGACTATCACCACACTCGTGATGAATATGAAAAAGCAAAGCAGAAAGTATTCGCACATCAACATGAAGATGACATCGCAGTAATTAACCTAGATGATCCATCGGTCGTAAAACTGGCAGAAGGTTCAAAAGCAAAAAAAGTGTTTTTCTCAGTGAAAGAGCCAGTAGAACATGGTGCGTTTATTCAACATGGTGCAATTTACTACAAGAATGAACATATCATTGATGTAAAGGATGTTGTCCTTCCTGGTGAGCATAACCAAGAAAACATTCTGGCAGCTATTTGTGTTGTGAAAAATGCAGGCTGCTCAAATGAAGCAATCGTACACGTTCTCACGACATTTAGTGGAGTGAAGCATCGTCTGCAGTTTGTAGATACAATTCAAAGTCGGAAATTTTATAACGATAGTAAAGCAACCAATATTTTGGCAACAAGTAAAGCATTGTCAGCCTTCGAACAACCGACCATTTTATTAGCAGGTGGACTTGATCGCGGCAATGAATTTGATGAATTGAAACCTTTCATGAAAAATGTAAAAGGAATTATCACATTTGGTGAGACTGCACCTAAGTTTGTGAAGCTTGGTGAAGAGCTTGGAATACATCACGTAAAACATGTCGATAATGTTGAACAAGCAGTACCTGCGGCGTTTAACATATCTGAAGAAGAAGACGTGATTTTATTATCTCCGGCTTGTGCAAGCTGGGATCAACATAAAACATTTGAAGAACGTGGAGACATGTTTGTAAACGCCGTGCATATGCTTAAATAAGGGCTTGTCTCTCATATGACTGACAGCCCAAATGAAATTATGCTTGGGGTGTCGGTCTCTTGACGAATAAGAAAACTTCTCCGGATTTTTTGCTTGTTGTCATTACGTTACTTTTATTGACGATTGGTTTAATTATGGTGTACAGCGCTAGTGCTGTGTGGGCATCGTATAAATTTGATGATTCGTTTTATTTTGCAAAAAGACAGCTTTTGTTTGCCGGAATCGGAGTTATCGCAATGTTTTTCATTATGCGAGTCGATTATTGGACGTGGCGGACTTGGTCAAAGGTATTGATTGCTGTTTGTTTTCTCCTTTTGCTGCTTGTACTCATTCCTGGTATCGGTATGGAGAGAAATGGATCAAGAAGCTGGATCGGTGTCGGTGCGTTTAGTATTCAGCCCTCTGAATTTATGAAGCTTGCGATGATTGCGTTTCTTGCAAAATTCTTATCTGAAAAACAAAAAAATATCACATCCTTTCGCAAAGGTTTTGCCCCAGCTTTAGGCATTGTATTTTCTGCATTTGCCATCATTATGCTTCAGCCGGATCTGGGAACAGGAACGGTGATGGTTGGAACCTGTATTATTATGATATTTGTTTCAGGTGCGAGAATTGCTCACTTTATATTTCTCGGTCTTATAGGACTCAGCGGGTTTGCTGCACTTGTCTTATCAGCACCCTACCGAATAAAACGAATTACATCGTACTTAAATCCTTGGGAAGATCCGCTAGGCAGTGGGTTTCAAATTATTCAATCCTTATACGCTGTTGGTCCAGGTGGTCTGTTCGGAATGGGACTTGGTCAAAGTAGACAAAAATTCTTCTATTTACCTGAGCCCCAAACGGACTTCATCTTTGCGATATTGTCTGAAGAGCTTGGCTTTATAGGGGGATCACTCATTTTACTCCTCTTTAGTGTTCTATTATGGAGAGGCATACGAATAGCACTTGGAGCCCCAGATTTATATGGAAGTTTCCTGGCAGTTGGTATTATTTCAATGGTTGCCATTCAAGTAATGATTAACATCGCAGTTGTCACTGGACTTATTCCTGTGACAGGTATCACGCTCCCATTCCTTAGTTATGGCGGCTCATCACTGACATTAATGCTGATGGCGATTGGCGTACTTTTGAATGTAAGCAGGTACGCAAGATATTAACGTGCTGAAGCTCATGAAACCATGTTGACGTTTATTTTGCAAAAGTACAAAAAAATGATTTGAAGAGTGAAAATGACAGTTTTTGTTTCGAAAACGTGTTTTTTGACTCTTCTTTACAGGTTTTAACGGAGCCCTGTTGTTTAAAACAGGGTTTATACTTTGTTCAGAGCAGAAAAAAATTGAGGGGAAATGGTATAATGCGTATAGTAATCAGTGGAGGCGGAACAGGCGGACATATTTATCCGGCCTTAGCCTTTATTAAAGAAGTGAAAAGACTGCATCCTGATGTGGAATTTTTATATATCGGTACTGAAAATGGACTTGAAAAGAAAATTGTAGAAAGAGAAAATATCCCTTTCAAGGCGATAGAAATTTCAGGTTTTAAACGAAAGCTTTCCTTTGATAACGTCAAAACGGTGATGAGATTTTTGAAAGGCGTTCAAAAAAGCAAATCTTACTTAAAAGAATTCAAGCCTGATGCGGTCATTGGAACAGGCGGTTATGTGTGTGGGCCTGTAGTTTATGCGGCTTCTAAGCTGAAGATCCCGACTATTATACACGAACAAAACAGCCTACCTGGTATTACAAATAAGTTCCTAGCGAGATATGTTAATAAAGTAGCCATCTGCTTTGACGAAGCAAAGGCACATTTTCCTTCTGAAAAGGTTGTATTTACGGGAAACCCTAGAGCCTCTGAAGTCGTCTCTATAAAAGAGGGGAAATCTCTTAAAGAATTTGGGCTCGATGAACAGAAAAAAACGGTTCTTATTTTCGGCGGGAGCCGAGGTGCTGCTCCTATTAATAGAGCAGTGATTGAAATGCAAGATGATTTAAAGGATAAAAACTACCAGCTTTTATATATCACAGGTGAGGTTCATTATGAAAAAGTGTTGAATGAGCTAAAGGAAAAAGGTGCAGCACCTAATATGATCACAAAACCTTTCTTGCATCAAATGCCGGAGTACCTGAAATCGATCGATGTGATTGTTGCAAGAGCGGGAGCTACAACAATTGCTGAAGTAACGGCTCTTGGAATCCCAACCATTTTTATTCCGAGCCCATACGTGACGGCAAATCATCAGGAAATCAATGCAAGATCACTTGAAAAACATGAGGCTGCGATTGTTTTAAGAGAATCAGAGCTTTCAGGAGATCGTCTGCTGCATGCAATTGATGAAATTGCCGGTAATGAAGAAAAACTCAACCAAATGAGCCGTCTAACGAAAGAACTCGGAGTACCAGATGCGGCTGCACGTTTATATAATGTGTTAAAAGAAATTACGACTACATGATGGAATGATATTAGGTAAGGCGGAGGGTAATATGGAGAACTTGAAGAATGAATTATTAGAAGCGCAAGTTGGTAAAGTACTTGAAAATGAGCCGCTTGCTAATCATACAACAATGAAAATAGGCGGACCAGCAGATCTTTTGATCATCCCAAAAGATATCGATGCAGTTAAAACGATCATGGATCAGGTGAAAAAACACCATACGAATTGGACGGTCATTGGAAGAGGATCGAATTTACTTGTACTTGATAAAGGAATTCGTGGAGTTGTCCTAAAGCTAGGTGCTGGACTGGATCACCTAACTGTAAATGATGAAGAAATTACAGTTGGCGGCGGCTATTCTGTCGTAAGGCTCGCGACATCTCTTAGTAAGCAGGGTCTTTCAGGGTTGGAATTCGCAGCTGGTATTCCAGGGTCTATTGGAGGCGCTGTTTATATGAACGCAGGTGCACATGGATCTGATATCAGTAAGATTCTTGTGAAAGCTAGAATCTTATTTGAAGATGGAAGCATCGAGTGGCTCACAAATGAACAGATGAATTTCAGCTATCGAACATCAGTCCTTCAAAAGGAACGACCTGGCATTGTTCTCGAAGCCGTGTTTAAGCTCAAACAGGATGATCGCGAAAAAATCACAAAGAAAATGCAGCAAAATAAAGATTATCGTAAAGAAACCCAGCCTTATAACCGGCCATGTGCTGGCAGTATTTTTCGAAATCCGCTGCCTGAATATGCAGGACAGCTTGTAGAAAAAGCGAATTTAAAAGGATACCAAATCGGCGGAGCTAGAATTTCTGATATGCACGGCAACTTTATAGTCAACGCTGGTGGAGCTACTGCTCAAGACGTGCTGGACTTAATTCAGTACATCCAAAAGAAAATTAAAGAAGACTACAACGTAGATATGCATACAGAGGTAGAAATTATCGGTGAAGAAAATTAACAGCTAGTTTTTATGAATGATGGCATCACAGGAAAACAAACGGCATGAAAGAATGCCGTTTGTTTTCTCATCAAAATGATGACCCAAAGGTGTGGACAAGCAGCTTTGAATGAGGTGAAGAGTATATATGCGGCCTGATCATGAAAATGAAAAGATCGTCAATATAGAAGAGCGAATTCCTAAAATTAAAGAACAAAGGAAGCAAAAAGCGAATCGTAGACTGATCTCTTTTATACTACTGTTTTTTATCATGGTTTTAATTATTATTTATTTGCAAACACCAATCAGCAAAATTTCTTCTTTAACCATCACAGGTAACGAGCATGTCTCTACAAAACAGCTTGTTAAACTTTCACAAATTAAAGAAGGCGAAACAGAGTTTTGGAATTTAAATAAAGATATAACAGCAGATCATATTAAACAAAATAAACTGATTAAAAGCGTTAGGATCAAAAAACATTTCCCAAATAAGGTCAGTATTGCTGTCAAAGAATATGCAAATATTGCGTATCTTCAAAAGGGAAATCTATATTATGAGCTTCTTGAAAATGGGACCGCTTTACCAGAAGAAGTTACACCGAGTCATGCAGGACCTATTTTTGTCGATTGGGACAATAAGGAGAAGCTGAAGCAAACCGTTAGATCTTTAAATCAGCTGCCAGCCTCTATTCAGGAACTCATCTCAGAAGTATATTATGTGCCGACAAATTCAAACCAGTGGCTAGTTAAATTTTATATGAATGACGGAAACACTGTGATTGCATCAATTAAAACATTCGGTGATAAAATGAAAACCTATCCAGCCATTGTAAAAGAACTTTCGTCTTCTGAAAAAGGCACAATCCATATGGAAGTCGCTACGTATTTTGAAGCGTTTAAATCTAAGAAAAAGGAAGATGAGCGTTGAGAGGCAAAACAGTTATATTCTCAATTGTCATGCTTGTTCTTGGTTTTCTGATTTCTTTTTCATACCAATATACAAAGCAGCATCAGGCAGATGTCATTCGAACCGAGCAATGGAAAAAAGAATACTCTCTGAAAAGTCAGCTCACAAAGCAAGAAAAGGCGAATCAGAAACTCGAAAAAGAATTATATAGTCTTCAATCAAAGGTTCAAGCGACAGAGTCCAATTTGAAAAATGAAAAAGAGCAGTATTTTAATGTACTGGAAGATGTTGAGAAATACAGAATGTTTACAGGAGAGATTGGTGTAAAAGGAAAAGGGGTCAAAGTATCTCTTGAAGATGCATCTTATATCCCGAGTGGACAAAATGTCAATAATTACATTGTGCATGAGAGCCACATTTTTCATGTGATAAACGAACTATTTATATCAGGGGCTTCTGCTGTATCTATTAATGGGCAAAGAATCACACACCAATCATACATACATTGTAACGGTCCAGTTGTCACAGTTGATGGTGTTCAGCATCCAGCACCATTTGTCATTTCTGGTATTGGAGATCCGGCTGTGTTAATACCTGCTTTAAATATTGCAGGAGGAGTGGTCGATCAGCTGACAAGTGATCACATTTCAATGACGATTGAGAAAACGGATATTCGTATGAACCCTCTTTTAAGAAACAAAGATTAAAAGTGAAAAGGTGAGTGGTGTTGAGGAAAAAGAAGCCTTTACTTAGTTTAACAGCTTTAATGATCATATTTGGCATCATGGTCTCCATCCAGTTTAATTCTTTACAAAAGCCCAAAGTTCGTGATACTCGTGATGTTTGGGAACTGAGAGAGGATTTATCTGCATCTAAAAGTAAGGAATTGGATTTGCTCAAAGAAATTGATAAATACGACGAGATGCTAAAAAAATATGGTCATCAAGGAGATCAATCAAAAGAAGCACAATTAACAAAAACGTTAAAAGATTTAAAAGAAAAGGCTGGTTTTACAGAAGTGGAAGGGGAGGGGATTGAAATTGAAATTTCTCAGCTTTTTTCAAAGGACCTTACCGGAGAAGAAGTGAAAAATATCCCGCCTGATCTTCTGAAAAAGTTAATTAATGAAGCCAATATGTTTGGGGCAAAACATATTTCCATCAATGATCGCCGTGTAATTAATACAAGTGTGATTCGAGATATTAATGGCACGACAAAAATAGATGGTTACAGCTTAGATAGTGATGAAGTCACCATTAAAATGATTAGTGAGCAGGCCGACAAATTATACAGCCGTTTAAATGTATCAGATATTGGTGATTTGTTTGCTCAGGAAAACTTCAGCTTGAGTATGAGCCAGCCGAAGAAAAAAATCCATTTAAAAGCATATGACGGTGCAATTCAAGTAAACGAATTGAAGCCTCTTGAAGATGTAAAGGAGGGAAAATCTTAATGTGGCTTCCTGTACTTGGCTTAATCATAGGAGTTGCGATCGGTTTCTTAACAAATTTTACGATACCGAATGAGTATTCTAATTATCTTTCCCTCGCTGTACTTGCTGCGCTTGATACATTGATTGGTGGAATCCGGGCACATCTGCAAGGGGCATACGATGAACTAGTGTTTGTATCAGGCTTCTTCTTTAATATTATACTCGCAATAAGTTTAGCTTTTCTGGGCGTCCATCTTGGTGTAGACTTGTACTTAGTCGGAATGTTTGCATTCGGCGTTAGATTGTTTCAAAATATAGCAGTTATCAGAAGAATTCTACTAACAAAATGGACAATTTCAAGAGAAAAAAAGAAAAAAAGTGAGTCATAAAAAAGGATATACATATGATGTAACGAATATTTTCAGTAATCCTAATAAAAAATGTTGATTTTTTAAGTTTTGTTACACACTTGTAAAAACACATTCATTGTATTGTTGTTCAGCAAATAATAGAATAGAAAGTATTGATATGTGAGGAGGTGCCATAGAATGAACAACAATGAAATTTACGTCAGCCTTGACATCGGTACATCCAATATAAAAGTCATCGTCGGAGAAATGGCGGATGATTCGCTTAACATTATAGGTGTTGGAAATGTCCCTTCAGAGGGGTTAAAAAAAGGATCGATTGTTGATATAGATGAGACAGTTCATTCTATTAGACAAGCATTTGAACAGGCTGAGAGAATGGTAGGATTTCCTTTACAAAAGGCTATTGTCGGAATTAACGGAAACCACATTCATATTCAGAATACGAGCGGCGTGGTCGCAGTATCTAGTGAAAACAAAGAAATACATGCTGAAGATGTGAGACGTGTCTTAGATGCAGCACAAGTAGTATCTATTCCTCAAGAACATCTCGTCGTAGACGTGATTCCGAGACAATTTATCGTCGACGGAAGAGATGAGATCACAGATCCGAAAAAAATGCTTGGTGTTCGGCTAGAGGTGGAAGGATCGTTAATTACAGGTTCTAAAACGATTCTACATAACTGGCTCCGATGTGTAGAAAGAGCTGGAATTGAAATTATGGATATTTGCTTGCAGCCAATCGCATCGGGCTCAGCAGCATTATCGAAAGATGAAAAAAATCTCGGGGTAGCTCTTGTCGATATTGGCGGCGGATCTACAACGATTTCCGTATTTGAAAACGGGCATCTCTATTCTACTCACAGTATCCCTTTGGGCGGAGAGAACATTACAAAAGATTTGTCTATAGGACTTAGAACTTCCACTGAAGAAGCTGAACGAATCAAAAAACAATTTGGGCATGCGTTTTATGATGAGGCATCGACTGAGGAGACATTTGAAGTTTCTGTGATCGGTACCGATCAAAAACAAACGTATACACAACTTGATGCGGCTAACATTATTGAAGCGCGGCTGGAGGAAATCCTGCTCTTTGTGGCAGAGGAATTAAGAAATATGGGTGTCCATGATTTGCCTGGTGGATTCGTTCTAACAGGTGGACAGGCAGCCATACCAGGTATCCTTTCTCTTGCACAAACGGTCTTGCAAAACAATGTCAGGATTGCAAGTCCGAATTATATCGGGGTGAGAGAGCCTCAATATATGACAGGAGTGGGTCTGATCCACTTTGCTTATCGCAATGCAAAGATTCAGGGCAGACAGGTTGGATTCCAAATGCCAGATGAGGCGTTTCATGAAGTAGGCGCATCCATGGAGCCGGTTTCTTCTGCACCACAAGTGAAAGAAGCGCAGCCAAGACCGAAAGTAAAACAAAAAGCACAACAAGAGACAAATAAAAAACCGGGCAAAATGAAAAAACTATTTAATATGTTCTGGGAATAGAATTAGATTTTCGACGGATTAGGAGGATTCAGCATGTTGGAGTTTGAAACAAATATAGACGGCCTAGCATCAATTAAAGTAATCGGAGTAGGTGGCGGCGGGAATAACGCTGTCAACCGAATGATCGAAAATGACGTACAAGGTGTCGATTTTATTGCAGTCAATACAGATGCACAGGCGTTAAATCTATCAAAAGCAGAAACTAAAATGCAAATCGGTGCTAAGCTGACAAGAGGGCTTGGAGCAGGTGCGAATCCTGAGGTCGGTAAGAAGGCTGCTGAGGAAAGCAAAGAGCAGATTGAAGAAGTACTAAAAGGCGCAGACATGGTCTTCGTTACAGCTGGTATGGGCGGTGGAACTGGTACGGGTGCTGCACCTGTCATTGCAAAAATCGCTAAAGATTCTGGTGCATTGACAGTTGGAGTCGTGACTCGTCCTTTCACATTTGAAGGAAGAAAGCGTCAGCTTCAAGCAGTTGAAGGAATTGCTTCTATGAAAGAAGCAGTTGACACATTAATCGTGATTCCAAACGATCGCTTGCTTGAAATTGTTGATAAAAACACGCCAATGCTGGAAGCATTCCGCGCGGCAGATAACGTGCTTAGACAAGGTGTTCAAGGGATTTCCGATTTAATTGCAACACCAGGTCTGATTAACCTTGACTTTGCTGACGTGAAAACAATCATGTCCAATAAAGGTTCGGCTCTTATGGGTATTGGTGTTGCAACAGGTGAAAACCGTGCTGCTGAAGCAGCGAAGAAAGCCATTTCTTCACCACTTCTAGAAACAGCGATCGATGGTGCTCAAGGCGTCATCATGAACATTACGGGTGGCACGAACCTAAGTCTTTATGAAGTGCAAGAAGCAGCGGATATTGTGGCTTCTGCATCTGATGAAGATGTAAACATGATTTTCGGGTCTGTCATCAATGATAACTTGAAGGATGAAATTGTGGTGACTGTGATCGCAACTGGATTTATTGAGCAAGAGCCAGAAGTGACAAAACCACAAAGAAATCCACTAGGACAAGGATTAAAGCAAAATCAATCCATTCCTCAAAAACGTGAAGTAAAACGTGAGGAACATCAGCAGCCATCATCTCAGCCGAGACAAAATACACAATCAAGTGATGACACGCTGGACATTCCAACGTTCTTACGCAACCGCAATAAACGCTAATCGAGTATAGCTTAACCCCTTCCATTGGAAGGGGTTTTTTCATGTCTCAACGTATAAGGGGACTCTAATCAAAAAGTCTTAAATGTGTGAGAGCCACTTCATCTTTCATATGTAATTTGACTTAAGGTGATTAAGAAAAAAGAATCATTTTTAACCCCTCTTACAAAAAACGACAAGATGATGAACTTTATTTGACTACATTAAAAAGAACACCATGAATCTTGTCATGAACAAAAGAAGGAAAGGAGTGAGACATATACTCTGTTTGGCCATTTGAGGAGGAGGGATTTGATTGAAATTGAAGTTTCGCAAGACCGCCGGCTATCGTTTGATGAGTCTTATGGTGATTGGTACTTTAACGATGACAAGCTTTGGGATGGTTCAAGCAAAATCGACTTCTACCTCATATCAGGAGGAAGCTGTTTCCTCTAAGACAACAAAAGCAAAGATCTCATCAAGATTAATGAAGCAGTTTCAGCAGGATGACAAGGTGACCTTTTTAATCAAAATGAAGGAGCAAACAAATACGCAAAAAGTGGCGAAGGAAGCTGTGTCCAGAGCCAAAAAACAGAAATTAACAGCGGCTAAAACGCAGTACACAAAAAGATCAGCTGTCGTATCAGAATTAAGAGCAACGTCTGAGGAGACGCAGCAAGCGCTGCTTACGTATTTACAAAAGGAACAAAAGAAAAAGCAAGTGAAGGAGATTCATTCGTACTATATTGTGAATGGTCTAGCGGTGACGGGAACGAAAGAAGTCATGGAAAAGGTGGCTTCCTTCCCAGAAGTAGATCAAGTGCTGCCGAATGAAACCCGTCAAATTCATCGCCCCGTTGATTTGAAGACGTCTAAGCAGAAAAAACAAATGAAAGCAGTAGATGGAGTCGAGTGGAACATTTCTCAGGTTCATGCTCCAGAAGCGTGGGCTTTAGGCTATGACGGTACTGGTACTGTTGTGGCAAGTATTGATACAGGAGTGGAATGGGATCATCCTGCTTTAAAGGAAAAATACCGCGGATTTGATCCAGCACACCCGAATGATCCATCTCATGAATTCAATTGGTACGATGCTACAACAGGATCTGAAGCGCCATACGACGATTTAGAGCATGGTACACATGTGACGGGAACGATGGTTGGCTCTGAGCCAGATGGAAAGAATCAAATCGGAGTCGCACCAGGCGCAAAATGGGTTGCGGTGAAAGCTTTCTCAGAAGATGGTGGTACAGATGCTGATCTGCTTGACGCAGGAGAGTGGATTTTAGCACCAAAAGATGAGGACGGAAACCCACATCCAGAAAAGGCACCAGATGTCGTCAATAATTCTTGGGGCGGTGGGCCTGGTCTTGATGATTGGTATAAAGATGTGGTCAATGCTTGGAGAGCGGCGGACATCTTCCCAGAGTTTTCAGCTGGCAATACCGATTTATTTAACCCTGGTGGTGAGGGATCAATTGCAAATCCTGCGAACTATCAGGAGGCCTTTGCAACGGGTGCAACGGATCAAGACAACAAATTGGGGTCTTTCTCGCTGCAAGGTCCGTCTCCATATGGCGTCATGAAACCAGATATTGCGGCCCCAGGGGTAAACATTCGTTCATCTATTTCTGGGAAAGGGTATGAGGACGGCTGGAATGGGACGTCGATGGCTGGTCCGCATGTTTCAGCTGTTGTGGCTCTTCTTCGCCAAGTACAGTCAGATCTTTCTGTTGAAGAGATTGAACAAATTCTCATTGATACAGCAAAGCCGTTGACTGATCAGCAATTCCCGGAATCCCCTAACAATGGCTATGGGGCAGGTTTAGTTGATGCAAAAGAGGCGATTACGGCATTAACAGATGGAATTGGCACGATTGAAGGACAGGTGACAAACGAAGATGTTAATTTAGGTGATATGAAAATAACAGATCAAGCCCTGCCTCAAAAAGAAAAGGCTGTACATCCACATAAGAAGCCTGCAAAAACAAAAGAATTGAAAAAGGAAAAAAATCTTGATGCTCCGTCCATCAAAGCTCTTCCTATGAAAGCGGAAATCAGTGTTCTTGAAAGCGGAAAATCAACTTACACAGATGAAGCGACAGGGAGATATCAGCTTACTCACAGTGCAGGGGAATTCACGGTGAAAGCGGAAGCTTACGGGTTTGAATCACGCAAACAAACAGTCAATATTTCTTCAAATGAAACGGCTGAGGCAAATTTCGCCTTACAGCCACTAAAGAAACGAACGATATCCGGTACAATTGTCAATGAAGCAACGGGTGAAAAAGTAAAGGATGCCACGGTTTATCTTGTAGAGGATGCGAAAATTAAGCCGGTGAAAACAGATGAAGATGGCGAATTTTCTCTAGAGGCATTGAGCGGTGTCTATACCGTCAAAGTATTTGCGAAAGGGTTTAAAGGATATTCTTTTACAGCAGATGTGACAGAAAAGCCGGTT
This sequence comes from Bacillus sp. FSL R5-0431, assembly GCF_038002985.1. Classification (NCBI taxonomy): domain Bacteria; kingdom Bacillati; phylum Bacillota; class Bacilli; order Caryophanales; family Bacillaceae; genus Bacillus; species Bacillus sp. FSL R5-0431. The sequence goes on from NZ_JBBOOG010000001.1 coordinate 1,428,500, forward strand.
GAAAAAGCCATTCAGCTAGAGCCCTTCATCGGTTTTGCTGGTGAAATTGGCTACGATGACGGAACAGCTGAAAATGCGCGAGCCTTCTATGATCCTGGCAATGGCTGGGCTGTGAAGTTTTCGTTAGAAAAGGGGAAGAAACAAGCGCAACTCACAGGAGGGCTTTTCCGTTTCTGGTCATCAGAGTGGCCAGCTCCTGGCGGGAATGAATTTGCGGTTGAAGTGTATGATGCTTCTGGGAAGAATGGAGCTCCAGGGGAGAAAATTGCAGGACCTCTAAAAGCGAATGCGCTGCGTAATGGTGAATGGACAAAAGTAGATTTAGAAGATCAAGCCATTACGGTGGATGGAGATTTCTATCTTGTCTATATTCAAACGAAAAAGAATACGGAGTCTCCAGGACTTGCAACGGACGAAGATGGTCCAAATGCTGAAAGAAGCTGGCAGCTGACAAGCGGTGCTTTTTCTCCTTCTCCAAAAGAAGAAGGGAATTATATGATTCGGGCGCTTGTTGACTATGAAGCAGATGTGCCAGAGATTATATCTCCGAAGGCCGGAACCATTTCGAACAAAGGTGAACTGGAGATTGAAGGTAAAGCCTCCCCTGGGCTTGATGTAGCGATTTATCAAAACGATGAAGAGATTACCAAAGTGAAAGCAGGTCAGTCAGGCGCTTTCAAAGAAAAGGTCACAGTTTCAAGTGGAGAGCATGTATTCACGGCTGCGACTGTTACGGATAAAGGCGCAACGAAACGATCAAAACCAGTAAAGGTCATCATTGATCAAACAGCTCCAGCACTCACCATAGATACACCTAAAAAAGGGGGGAAGTCTAATAAAGAATCACTCACTGTAGAAGGAAAGGTCACAGATGATCATCTTGATCAAGTCACTGTAAATGGAAAAAAGGCAACCGTAAAAGATGGAAAATATTCCGCAAGAATACTGCTTGAGAACGGGAAAAATACAATAAAAGTAACAGCGAAAGATGCAGCAGGAAACAAAACGGCTAAAAAAGTCGATATCGATGTCCAATACGAGGCACCTGAAATTTCTAAGCTGACTCCAGCAGAGAATGTCCATCTATCATCAGGAGAGTCTGTTAAAATTTCATTTAACAGCAGGGAAAAGCTAGACGCAACGTTTGTTATTCACATGCCGCTGACAAACGCGAGATCAAAGCTTCAAAATACAACAGAGCTGCCGCTTCGCGAAGTATCTAGCGGAACATATGAAGGCTACTGGACAGCTACTTCTACCGCCAAAGCAAAAGGTGCGGTCATTGAAGTAATTGTGCGAGATGATTATGGAAATGTCACAAGACAAAAGGCTTCAGGCACATTAAACATCAATGAAAAGTAACTTAAACAAAAGACACGATTTCCAGGAGCGTGTCTTTTTTTTTCGAGCAATTGTTTGAAAGCTTGTCCAGAAGAACACTCTCTTGCTTGGCGCTCTCATTCCTCGACAAAAACAATAACAATCCACCAAAAGTTCTCTATCATCCCCAACAAGAATTGACAGACTTCCATCTCTTGACTGTTTTATACTGGTACAAACAAGTGCAAGTACTGCTTTTGATTCTTTGTTTCAGATGAAAGGAGCAGAAGGTGGTCATTTATTTAGATGTGATCTGGCTGTTAAACTTTTGTTTTGATCTATTGCTTCTCTTACTCACTGCATTTATTCTCAAACGACAAGTAAAAAAAAGGCGATATATGTTAGGAGCTCTCATTGGATCGAGCATTGTTCTCTTGCTCTTTACACCATTTGCAATGGTTGTGTCACACCCTTTAGGCAAACTATTTTTTTCTGTCTTCATCGTTCTTGCAACCTTTGGTTTTCAAAGATTTCGTTCCTTTTTTCAAAATCTGTTTGCTTTTTACTTTGTAACATTTTTGATGGGAGGAGGCATGATCGGGGTTCATTCGTTTTTGCAAACCAACACAGTGATCCAAGATGGCCTGCTCATTTCACAAAATGATGGCTTTGGTGATCCCATTAGCTGGCTTTTTGTTTTAACCGGCTTTCCTGCAATATGGCTGTTTTCAAAGAAAAGATTAGGAGAGGTTGGTGCGAAAAAAAGACAGTATGATGAACAAGTGCTTGTAGAGATACACATTCACGGGGAGACCATCCGCTTAAATGGACTCGTCGATTCTGGCAATCAGCTGTATGATCCTATGACAAAAACACCTGTCATGATCGTCCAGGCCGATCAGCTAACGGCCATTTGCGGAGAGCCATTTATAGAGCTCATGAAACAGTCTCATCCTGTTGAAGTGATGCAAAAGATCGATGATCAATTTCCCCTTCTTGATCGATTAAGACTTGTTCCATATCGAGCAGTCGGTCATGATCACGGTTTTCTACTATGCCTAAAACCAGATACTGTTGTCATTTATTCAAAGACGCATATGATTCAGCCGGCCAAGTGTTTTGTAGGGTTGAGTCTGAGCGGTTTATCAGCAGATCAGGAATTTCAATCCATCATTCATCCAGATATGTTAGACGGGAAAATCATCCAGGGGGTGTCGTAGTTTTTTGGTGATGTCTTTTATCTTACGAGGTCAACTTGACATTTAGAAGGGAGAAGAAGATGAAAAAATTAAAATTTAAACTCACTTACTACTGGTATAAACTCCTCATGAAGCTAGGTCTAAAGAGTGATGAAATTTATTATATTGGAGGAAGTGAAGCGCTGCCGCCTCCATTATCAAAGGATGAAGAGCAGGAACTGCTTGTCAAATTACCAAAAGGTGATCAAACCGCAAGGGCGATTCTGATCGAAAGAAATTTGCGTTTAGTCGTTTACATCGCAAGGAAATTTGAAAACACAGGTATTAATATCGAGGATTTAATTAGTATCGGAACCATTGGCCTGATCAAAGCAGTCAATACATTTAACCCTGAAAAAAAGATCAAGCTGGCAACATATGCTTCGAGATGTATTGAAAATGAGATTCTGATGTACTTGAGGCGAAATAATAAAATCCGTTCAGAAGTCTCGTTTGATGAACCGCTCAACATTGATTGGGACGGAAATGAACTGCTTTTATCAGACGTACTTGGAACAGATGATGATATTATCACGCGGGATATTGAAGCAAATGTAGACAAAAAACTGCTGAAAAAAGCGCTGGAGCAATTAAATGACCGCGAAAAGCAGATCATGGAACTGAGATTTGGCTTGGTCGGCGGTGAGGAAAAAACCCAAAAAGATGTCGCTGACATGCTTGGGATTTCCCAGTCGTATATTTCGAGGCTTGAAAAAAGAATCATTAAACGATTACAAAAAGAATTTAATAAAATGGTCTAAAAAAATTTTTTGAAAGCTCGATCCCTGTACTGCCAAAGGGATAACCATTTTTTCACATGATTCTCGTCATCGCTCGTGCATATTTTTCCATCCCAAGGAGATACTGAACTTTGTACAACAGCTCCTGTAGGGAGGGAAAAAAGTGTCCAGAAATAAAGTGGAAATCTGCGGAGTCGACACCTCCAAACTGCCTGTTCTGAAAAACGACGAGATGAGAAAATTGTTCAGACAGCTGCAAGATGAGGGTGACGATACAGCAAGAGAAAAGCTAGTCAATGGCAATTTACGGTTGGTTTTAAGTGTGATTCAGCGTTTTAACAACAGAGGCGAGTATGTCGATGATCTCTTCCAAGTAGGCTGTATCGGATTAATGAAATCAATTGATAATTTTGATTTAAGCCACAATGTCAGATTTTCAACTTATGCGGTTCCTATGATCATAGGAGAAATCCGTCGATACTTGCGTGATAACAACCCGATTCGGGTGTCTCGTTCACTAAGAGATATTGCCTATAAGGCACTTCAGGTCCGTGAGAGGCTGATTAGTGAGACAAGCAAGGAGCCAACAGCAGAAGACATTGCCAAAGTGCTCGAAGTGCCTCATGAGGAAATTGTCTTTGCCCTAGATGCGATTCAAGATCCTGTATCTTTGTTTGAACCGATCTATAATGACGGAGGAGATCCGATTTATGTGATGGATCAAATTAGTGATGAACGGAACAAAGACACACAATGGGTGGAAGAATTGGCCTTAAAAGAGGGCATGCGCAGATTGAACGACAGGGAAAAAATGATTCTTCGCAAACGCTTCTTCCAGGGCAAAACGCAAATGGAAGTCGCTGAAGAGATCGGGATTTCTCAAGCACAAGTCTCAAGGCTTGAAAAAGCAGCCATCAAACAAATGAATAAGAACATCTTTTAAAGCCGCCGCTTCATGTGCGGCTTTTTTCATTCTTGTTAGAGAACACGCCTCTAGTATTGACTCGGTTATTTTTTTCATTTAATCTGTTTTTAACAAATGTTATTTTAGATATCATTTGTTAGGGAACACTTAAGCGGAAAGAAGGGTTATTATGACATTCCATGATGAAAGAAGGCTGCTCATTAAGGTTGCGCATATGTATTATGAAGAAGGCGCCACCCAATCTAACATTGCAGAAGCGGTTGGGGTCAGCCGTTCGCTCATATCGAAATATTTGGCAAAAGCACGTGAAGCAGGAATCGTGGAAATCATTATTCATGATGAAGTCAACCAACAGTATGGGTCGTTAGAAAGAAAAATAGAACGCAAATATGGGCTGCGAGAAGTCGTCTGTGTGGAAACACTCAGCAAAGACACAACCAAAAGCCGAATCGGTGCCGCGGCAGCAAGCTTTTTATTAAAAGTGATGAAAGATGGTCAAGTCATCGGCTTTTCCTCAGGGACAACGCTGCATGAAATGGCGAAAGCGCTTACGTCTGTTCAGTACTATCCATCCGTGACATTTGTTCCGCTTGTCGGAGGTGTGGGAAATGAAGACGTCGATATCCATGCCAACTATATTATTGCGAGATGCACAGAGGCACTCAAATCTAAATGTGAGTTTTTACATGTACCCGTCATGCTTGATACGAAAGAAGCGAAGGAAGTACTGATTAGACAGCCGTCGATCAAAAAAGTGATTGAACTAGGAGAATCATCAAATATTGCGGTTGTCGGAATTGGCGGTGTTCCGCAGCATTCAACGATGGTGAAATCTTATATGACAAGCGGCGAAGAGGACATCCTTCAAGCGAAGGGTGTAGCAGGTGACATTTGCTATAACTTTATTGATCATCAAGGGGAAGTATATCCCCACCCATGGAACGACCGGGTGATGGGCATAAGCCCGCAAAAACTGAAAGAAATTCCGCTGGTCATAGGTGTCGCCGGAGGCGAAGAAAAAATTGAAGCGATCCGGGCGGCATTAGCAGGTGGATTAATTCATGTATTAATTACCGATGAACGAACTGGAGATGCCTTATTAAAGTAACTACCTAATATCATTAGGTAGTTTTTTTGAGTCTAAAGACTCAAAAAGATTGAAAATTTTATCGATTTTAGCTTGACACAAAGTTGACACATCATATAAACTAAGTTCATAACAAATGATAAATAAAATAACAAATGTTACAAGAAAAAGTTTTTTGTTAATTTTTATAACATTTGTTAAAAGTTTCAGATTATATTTCTAGCAATCTATTGAGAAGCAAGAAAACCTGAAAGGATGATTTAGATGTCAATCTATCAACAGTTGTTAGCTCGAGAACGCAGTGGAGATCCGATCAAAGTAGGGATTATTGGAGCAGGCCAAATGGGCTTTGGACTCATTTCACAAATTTCTAAAATTCCAGGCATGATTGTCGCTGGTGTTTGTGATATTCACCTTAGTGCAGCAGAGAAGGCAGCAAATTTCTACAAGCAGCATGCGAAGCCGCATCAAATGGTTGTCACAAATGATTACAGAGAAGTGATTCAATCAGATTTCGTGGAAGTTGTAGTAGATGCAACAGGTGTCCCAGAGGTCGGAGCAAACATTTCTTTGGAAGCGCTTAATTCGAAAAAACATCTCGTTCTTTTAAATGTAGAAGTGGATATTACTATCGGTTTGGTCATGCATAAGTTATTCACAAATGCAGGGCTTGTTTACTCAGGATCAGCTGGAGATGAACCAGCAGCAACACTAGAATTATATGAATTTGCGAAAACAATGGGTCTTGAGGTGCTCGTTGCTGGGAAAGGAAAGAACAACCCATTCTTCCCAGAAGCAAATCCAGATACGTGTAAAGCCGAAGCAGATAGTAAACATATGAGTGCACATATGCTGGCTGCATTCCAGGACGGCACAAAAACAATGGCCGAAATGAACTTATTAAGTAATGCGACAGGGCTTCTGCCTGATAAAGTCGGTATGCACGGAGTCGAAGCGAATTTAGAGAATGTAGCAGATAAATTGAATCAAAAACAGCAAGGCGGCGTGCTGGATAACTTCGGAGTCGTTGAATATGTAAATGGACTTGCACCAGGCGTATTTGTCATCGTCAAGAGTGATCTTGAGCCAGTGGATGAAGAACTGCGCTACTTAAAAGTTGGAAAAGGTCCGCACTATACACTTTACCGTCCTTTCCACTTAGCGAGTCTTGAAACACCTGTCACCATCGCAAAAGCGGTCTTACAGCATGATTCATCCATCCACCCAATTGGTGTACCAGTGTCAGAAACAGTAGCTGTTGCGAAAAGAGAGATTAAAGCAGGGGAATCACTTGACGGAATTGGCGGGTACTCCGTAAGAGGTGTACTTGAAACACATCAAGACATGAAAACGAACGGCCACATTCCAATTGGCTTAATCAGCGGAAAAGTCGTAGCGAAAAAAGACATCAAATTAGGACAATTCCTGACTCATGATGATGTAGAACTTGATTCAAACACAACGGTCTGGAAGCTGCGTTCATTACAAGATCATTTATTTCAATCATAAGGGCGTGAAGCTATGGAAAAATTAGCAATCGTACTTTGTATCATTCTCATTGTGCAGTATGGGTTATCTTTTATTCAAATCAAGTACTACCGCAAGAGCATGGATTCACTTATTGATGACTACAAAGGGAAGCAAGGCTATCACTTGTTTTCGGGAATGGAACGGCGCAAAGTTGGCCCTGGAGCCATTGCGCTCATCATTGTGGATGAATCTTATATCATTCAAAAATGCCATGTGCTTGGCGGTGTGTCGATCTTATCTAAATTTAAAGAAGTTCCTTCATATGAAGGAAAGCATGTTGGTGCAGTGCTAGACGAGCACCATATGATGAAGCAGACATTGAAAAAACGCAAAAAGGGGCCAGCTGTCATGCACGCACTTTCCATGGCGGCTGAACAAGCACTTGTCTCGATTTCGAAAAAAAATATAACAAATGTGAACTAAAGAAAGGGGAGATGAAACATGGAATGGATTCAATGGTTTGGAGAGCACTTTATCGGAATGTTTGAAGCCGGCGGAAAGCAGTTCATGGGTCTTGTTACAGGCATCGTTCCAACGCTTGTTGTGTTACTTACTTTCACTTATGCTGTCATGAAGTTTATTGGAGAAGAGCGAGTGAATAGAGCGATCCAGTTTGCAGCGAAATATACGATTTTGCGCTACACGTTAATGCCGATCTTATCTGTTCTTATTTTGACAAACCCAATGGCTTATACGTTTGGCCGCTTCTTACCTGAAAAACAAAAACCAGCATTCTATGATTCAGCTGTTTCATTTGTTCATCCGGTGACATCACTGTTCCCGTATGCCAACGCAGGAGAACTGTTTGTCTACTTAGGGATTGCGAACGGGATTAAAGAAGCAGGATATTCAATGTCAGAACTTGCTGTTCGTTACTTCTTAGTCGGGATCGTCGTCATTTTACTTCGCGGCATCATTACTGAATGGATTACAAAATACTTAGCAGGAAAAATGAAAGCGAATTCACAATAGGGGAGGGTTAGACATGACAAACCACAAAGTATTTGTTGCAAAAGGTGCTGGCGGATGGGGAAAAGGCTTAGAGCTTGAACCGACTGGTAAAAGAAGAAAGGTTGTTTCCATTACAGGGGGAGGCATTCACCCAGTTGCTCGTAAAATTGCAGAAATGACAGGGACAGAAGCATGTGACGGCTTTAAAAACTCGATACCAGAAGATGAAATGATGTGTGTTGTCATTGACTGCGGTGGAACCGCGCGAATCGGACTTTATCCAATGAAGCGCATTCCAACTGTAGACGTTTTGGCTTCCTCTCCTTCTGGACCGCTTGCAAAACATATTACAGAGGATATCTTCGTATCAGGCGTAACAGAAAAGGATATTTCCTTTGCGGAAGCATCTGATGGTGAGGCGAAAGTAGAAGGTCAAGAAAACAGTGAGCCGATTGACAAGGAAAATTTCAAAGAAACCTATTCAAAACTGAAAGAGGAAAATCTCGAGCGTCAGGAAAAAGGTAATTTCCTGATGAGGTTCTCAAGAGGAATCGGAAAAGTCACCGGTACGTTCTACCAGGCCGGCCGTGATTCCGTTGATATGCTTTTGAAAAACATTATTCCATTCATGGCATTTGTCAGTATGTTAATTGGAATTATCAATTATACAAAAATTGGTGACTTGATTGCTCATTTTCTATCGCCACTGGCAGGATCTATATGGGGGCTCTTACTGCTCGTCGTGGTCTGTACATTGCCGTTCCTATCGCCTGTCTTAGGACCTGGAGCAGTCATTGCACAAGTCATCGGTGTTCTCATTGGTAGTCAAATTGCACTAGGGAATATCCCGCCTCAATTTGCACTCCCTGCACTATTTGCCATCAACGGTCAAGTAGGGTGTGATTTCATTCCAGTTGGGCTGTCACTTGGTGAAGCGAAGCCGGAAACGGTACAATATGGGGTACCAGCTGTTTTGTATAGCCGTCTCATTACAGGGGTTCTATCTGTTGTGATCGCATACGTTGCCAGCTTCGGTATGTATTAAACGTATTAAAGGAGGAATCGAGATACATGGTAACACAATCTGTCGTAAAAGAAATTGGGATCTTAGTCCCGCAATTTAAAGAAGATAAGCTGATTGTTTTATTTGGACCCGCAGCGCCGCAGGAATTAAGAGATATGTCCGTCATTCATGAGTTCGAACATTTAGAAGAAGAGCCGTTGAAACTGGGCGGTACCATTCAAGTGGGCGATCAAACGTACACGATCACAGCCCTCGGCAATAAAGCAAATGACAACTTTAAAGAACTCGGCCATATTTCGATCTACTTCCAAGAGCCGTTTGATGATGTATTACCGGGAGCTGTCTTTGCATCCCCGCACACGTTTCCTGATATAAAAGAAGGCGTACGAATTGAAATTTCGTAACGATAAAGAAAAGCTGTTCCGTAAAAGGAGCAGCTTTTTTTATGTGAGGTTTACCAGAAAGAGCAATTGCGATATGCTGTAAACATTCATTATTTGTTTATTCAGAATTTTTACTCAGGGGGAAATGATGGTGTCACTTGAATTGAAGGATGTTTCTTTAAAACGAAATGGGAAATGGCTGCTGCAATCTGTTGACTGGCAGGTGAACAAAGAGGAGCACTGGGTGCTTTACGGTTTAAATGGTGCGGGAAAAACCGCTTTATTAAATATGCTCTGCTCATATTATTTCCCTACGTCAGGTGAGATGACCGTGCTGGGACATGTCTTTGGCAAGGAGGCGCTTGGCGAAAAGCTCAGGAAGAAAATTGGCCTCATTTCTGCGGGACTTGAAAAGAAACTGCACAGAGACGACAATGCATTTGAAATTGTTCTCAGCGGGGCATTTGCATCTATCGGGCTTTATGAAACCCCGACAGATGAGATAAGAGAGAAAGCCATTGATCTATTAAAAGCATTTGGTTCATTCAAATATGCGAACCGGACATATGAAACACTCTCACAAGGAGAAAAGCAAAAAGTCCTGATTGCGAGGGCTTTAATGAATGATCCCAAGCTTCTGATTTTAGATGAGCCTGTGACGGGTCTTGATTTTTTAGCAAGAGAACAGGTGCTGGAGACCATCTCATTCATTGCTTCAAAGCCTGATGCGCCTACTTTACTTTATACGACCCATCATGCAGAAGAGATTTTGCCTGTTTTTCAGCACACCTTGTTATTAAAAGATGGGACTGTTTTTGATCAAGGAGAAACAAAAGAGATGATGACAAGCGATTTGCTTTCTTCCTTCTTTGAATGTCCGGTAGATGTGATGTGGAGAAATGGCCGTCCTCACTTAAGTAAATTGTAGATGAAAGAAACTATTGGTCTGTATCCCTGCTTTTCCATCATACATATTATAGTAGAAAACGAAAGGCGGGGAAGGACAGATGATCAGTATTTCTGAATTCCAAATCAAGGATGTCGTCGATGTGTCGAGCGGAAAAAAACTAGGCACCATTGGGGACATTGATATTAATGTCACGAGCGGTAAAATACAAGCGATCATTATCGGCGGCACAGGTAAAATGATGGGATTTTTCGGAAAAGAAGAGGAAATGATTGTGCCGTGGCGAAATATAGTAAAAATTGGCGAAGATGTGATACTTGTCCGATTGTCTTCTTAAAATTCGTATAACTCCTCAATGAATTATTCAATGATCCTTAAAATAAGCTCTCCATTCTTAGCAAACAATGTCTTTTTCGGGTAAAAAGATTACGTTTTCATATCAATTTGAAAAAAAACCTGTAGAAAGGGCACATTTGAGTGTAATATTTAATGAATCCCACTAACTGTCTACGCATGTCTTGTGGTAAAATAGGAGCGAAATAAAGAGAGATGAATGAAAGGTGGGAGGGCAGCTTTGACACACAAATATGACCCCTTTCAGCAGAAATCACCTTATGCAATGACCATTCATGATTGGACGAACATGACATGTTCTGGTAAAGAGGTATTGGCCGGATTTACGACAAAAAATGGCGGCTTCAGCCTTTCTCCATATCAATCATTGAACACTGGACTCCATGTAGGAGATGATGCTTCTAGTGTCCAAATGAATCGTCAAGTCATAGCAGATGCTACTGCTGTGCCGCTCTCTGATTGGGTGTTTGCAGACCAAACACACGATGACCGCATCAAGAAAGTCACCAAGGAGCAAAGAGGAAGAGGAAGTCTTCATTATCATGAGGCACTGCCTGGAACAGACGGCTTATATACGTCTGAACCGAACATGATGCTCGCTCTTTGTTTCGCCGATTGCGTTCCGCTTTATTTTCTAGCTCCGCAAAATGGACTCATCGGAACAGCCCATGCCGGATGGAAAGGAACCGTCAAGCAAATTGGTGCAAAGATGGTAGATCTATGGGTCAACCAAGAAGGTGCCAAGACCGATCAAATACAAGTCGTCATTGGACCATCCATTGGCAGCTGCTGCTACATAGTCGATGACGTGGTCATGGATCAAGTGAAACAGCTTCCCTTTTCAACAGAGGATGTGTATTCCGAGATTTCACAAGGACAATATAAATTAGACTTAAAAACATTAAACAAAAACGTATTGCTTCATGCAGGGATGAAAGAAGAAAACATACATGTCAGTTCGATGTGCACAAGCTGCTGTGATCAGCTTTTCTTCTCGCACCGGCGTGATCAAGGGAAAACAGGACGTATGATGTCTTTTGTCGGGTTTAAGGAGGCATAAGTGCAATTGAATGTACGAGAGAATCTTAGACAAATAAATGAACAAATAAACGAAGCATGTAAAAGAGCCGGCCGGAACCTAGACGATGTATCAGTCGTCGCTGTCACAAAGTATGTCTCGATTGAGCGAGCACAAGAAGCCAAGGAAGCAGGAATTTTGCACTTTGGAGAAAATCGTGACCAAGGGTTACTTGAAAAACAAGCGGCCATAACCGATGAAAGCATTAGCTGGCACTTCATCGGCAGTTTACAAACACGAAAAGTAAAATCTGTCATTCAAACAATTGACTACTTACATTCGCTCGACAGGATGTCTCTTGCGAATGAAATTGAAAAAAGAGCGGATCACACGGTTCGCTGTTTTGTACAGGTAAACACATCGCTGGAGGAGTCAAAACACGGCTTACAAAGTGAAGACGTGATTCCATTTGTGAAGCAGCTCGCTGATTTCAAAAAGATTGAAATTGCTGGACTGATGACGATGGCTCCATTTACAGATGATCACACTGTGATACGAAACTGCTTTCAAACATTAAAAAATCTTCAAGAAGAAGTAAAACATCTTAACCAAGTAAATGCACCTTGTCAGCATTTATCGATGGGCATGTCAAATGATTTTGAAATCGCAATTGAAGAAGGTGCGACATTCGTTCGGATTGGCTCTTCACTTGTTGGAAATGAAACAGGAGGTGCGTGACATGAGCATAAAAAATAAGTTTAAAAGCTTTTTCACTCTCGACGATGAAGAGTATGAGTACGAATATATTGATGAAGAAAGAGAACCAGTCCAAGAAGAAAAAGGAACGAAGGACAAAGCGGCATTTCAAGAGCGTCCGCAGACTGGAAAACAAAATGTTGTCAGCTTGCAAAGCTTGCAAAAATCCTCTAAAGTGGTGTTAAGTGAGCCGCGTGTTTATGCAGAAGCGCAAGAGATTGCAGACCATATTAAAAACAGACGTGCAGTCGTCGTGAATTTGCAGCGCATTCAGCACGATCAAGCAAAGCGAATCATTGACTTCTTAAGCGGTACTGTTTATGCAATCGGTGGAGACATCCAGCGCATTGGCTCGAATATATTCCTCTGCACACCTGATAATGTGGATGTATCTGGCACAATATCAGAACTTTTGACAGAGGAAGAACCTCAGAGGTGGTAAATCATAGTGATTCTAAATTTCATTTTTAATATTTTAGGAACGGTATTAACGATTTACTCATTCGCGATTATTATTTACATCTTTATGTCATGGGTGCCATCTGCAAGAGAAACATCGATTGGCCGTTTTCTGACAAATATTTGCGAACCGTATTTAGAACCATTTCGTAAAATTATTCCGCCAATTGGCATGATTGACATCTCGCCAATTGTGGCATTGCTTGTGATTCGTTTTGCATCATCATATGGACTAACTGGTCTTTACAATATGATTGTACGCTTCATGTAGACAGGCTGCCGGGCTTGGCACTGCCAGGCTCTTTTACATAAGAGGGGAACAAAATGAGCGATATTTATCAACATTTTAGAAAAGACGAACAGCCATTTGTCGACCAAGTGTTAGGCTGGAAAAAAATCGCACTCGACCAGTATCGAATGAAATTAACAGACTTTCTTGATCCGCGTGAGCAGTTTATTACCGAGTCCGTCATCCAGCATGCTGATGAGCTTGGGATCATTTTTTTTGGCGGGTATGAAGGAGCGGAGCGCAAAAGAGCTCTCATTTATCCTGAATATTTAGAACCGGCTACTCAGGATGCTGAGCTGTCTTATTTTCAGGTGAATTATGCGAAAAAGTTTATTTCCTTAGAACACCCGAAGCTTCTCGGCTCACTGATTGGGACAGGCTTGAAGCGTCAAAAATTTGGAGATCTGTTATTTTCAGAGGAAGATGTGCAGTTTATTTGTACAAGTGATGTCGCCGATTTTGTGCGGGCGCAGCTGACGCATGTTGGCAGAGCCTCCGTTGCATTAGAGGAAATCACGCAGGCAGATTTAAAACCGGTTATGAGCAAGACTGACATCAAAGAAGATACTATTTCTTCACTGCGGCTTGATGCGGTATGTGCTGCAATCAGCCGTCAGTCTCGGCAAAAGGCACAGCTTTTGGTCAAAAATGGGCTTGTCAAAGTTAACTGGAAAGTCACTGAGGACCCTTCCTTTACAATCGGCGAAGGCGATCAGCTCTCTGTACGGGGATTTGGCCGATTTAGCTTGAAAACGATTGATGGGAAGACCAAAAAAGATAAATTTAAAGTAACATTTGAGCTTCTGACATAACGAACTTGAATCTGGAGGTGGCGAGGTTGCCATTAACACCTAATGATATTCATAATAAAACGTTCACAAAAAGCTTTCGCGGCTATGATGAAGATGAAGTAAACGAGTTTTTAAGCCAAGTACGTAAAGATTACGAAATCGTGCTTCGCAAAAAGAACGAACTTGAAGAAAAAGTAAACGAGCTTGACGAAAGACTAGGTCATTTTGCGACAATTGAAGAGACATTAAACAAATCAATTCTTGTGGCGCAGGAAGCAGCAGAAGACGTCAAACGTCATTCTGATAAAGAAGCGAAATTGATTATTCGTGAAGCGGAGAAAAATGCAGATCGTATTATCAACGAAGCGCTATCAAAATCAAGAAAGATTGCGATGGAAATCGAAGAGCTGAAGAAACAGTCGAAGGTCTTTAGAACTCGCTTCCAAATGCTCATCGAAGCTCAGCTTGATCTTCTAAAAAATGACGATTGGGATCATTTACTGGAATATGAAGTTGACGCTGTCTTTGACGAAAAAGAATAAGCGCATCATCTTGACATGGCGTGCACATGTTGCATATAATACCATCATAAATTAACAAGAGATAAACGTTTGAAAGGGACACTCGCAGTTGTCATATGCGTAATAAAGCGAATCAGGGATGGTGGAAGCCTGACATTACGAGACGCTGCAATGAGATCACCCCTTTAGTTCCTTTTCTGAAATGAATGAGTAAGAAAAGGCGTCTGATCACGTTACGATTTTAGAGTGGATAAGCGGCTGTTTCATAGCGCTTGTCTAAAAGGGTGGTACCGCGAGACAAGCCTTCTCGTCCCTTATGGGATGAGAGGGCTTTTTTTATTGTTTTTTAATCAGAATTTGCATATGGAGGAATGGGTATGAACTACAAAGACACCTTATTAATGCCGAAAACAGAATTCCCAATGAGAGGGAACTTGCCGAACAAAGAGCCTGAAATCCAAGAGGAGTGGGCAGAAAAAGACATCTATCAAATGGTTTTAGAGCGTACAAAAGGACGCCCAACCTTTATTTTGCATGATGGACCTCCATATGCGAATGGTGACATTCATATGGGGCACGCACTCAATAAAATCCTAAAAGATTTTATTGTCCGTTTTAAATCAATGAATGGGTTCCACGCACCGTACGTACCGGGCTGGGATACACACGGCTTGCCAATTGAAACAGCACTCACTAAAAATAAAAAAGTCAAACGTAAAGAAATGTCGACAGCTGAATTCCGTAAATTATGTGAAGAGTATGCTTGGAAGCAAATCGAGGGTCAGCGCAATCAATTTAAGCGATTAGGCGTAAGAGCAGACTGGGACAATCCATATGTCACGTTAAAGCCTGAGTACGAAGCGCAGCAAATTCTTGTCTTTGGAGAAATGGCGAAGAGAGGCTATATTTACAAAGGACTAAAGCCTGTTAACTGGTCTCCTTCAAGTGAGTCAGCACTTGCTGAAGCGGAAATTGAATATAAAGACAAACGTTCACCATCCATTTACGTTTCATTTAAAGTGAAAGATGGCAAAGGCGTACTTGAAAACGGCGAACAATTCATCATCTGGACAACAACCCCTTGGACACTTCCTGCAAACCTTGGGATTTGTGTTCATCCAAACCTAGAGTACAGCGTTCTTCAAGTGGGTGCTGAGCGATATGTTGTCGCATCTGAGCTAGTTGAACAAGTGGCAAAAACACTTGGCTTTGAAGAGTATGAAGTCGTGAAAACATTAAAAGGAAAAGAATTAGATACCATCGTTGCAGAGCATCCGATCTACGGCAGAGATTCTCTTGTCATGCTTGGCGACCACGTGACAACGGATGCAGGAACAGGCTGTGTTCACACAGCTCCAGGTCACGGGGAAGATGACTTTATTGTCAGTATGAAATACGGTCTTGATGTGCTATGTCCAGTAGACGAAAAAGGTGTGATGACAGAAGAAGCGCCTGGTTTTGAAGGATTATTCTACGAGGATGCCAATAAAGCGATCACAGAACAGCTTGAAGCAAAAGGCGCACTGAAAAAGCTCGACTTTATCACGCACTCTTACCCGCATGACTGGAGAACGAAAAAACCAACCATTTATCGTGCGACAGCTCAGTGGTTTGCATCGATTAAGGATTTCAGAGAAGCGCTATTAGACAATATTAAAGAAACGAAATGGGTTCCAGCATGGGGCGAAACACGCCTATTCAACATGGTGCGAGACAGAGGCGACTGGTGCATTTCAAGACAGCGTGTATGGGGCGTTCCAATTCCGGTCTTTTATGCGGAAAATGGCGAGTCGATCATCACAGATGAAACGATTCAGCATGTCTCTCAATTATTTAGAGAACATGGCTCTAATATTTGGTTTGAAAAAGAAGCGAAAGAACTATTGCCAGAAGGCTTTACACATCCAGGAAGCCCGAACGGTGAATTCACAAAAGAGCAGGACATCATGGATGTATGGTTTGATTCAGGTTCTTCTCACCAGGCCGTTTTAGAAGAAAGAGATGACCTTGTCCGTCCGGCAGACCTTTACCTTGAAGGCTCTGACCAATATCGCGGCTGGTTTAACTCTTCCTTATCAACAGCAGTTGCTGTCACTGGAAAAGCACCGTATAAAGGTGTTCTAAGTCACGGCTTTACGCTTGATAAAGAAGGACGCAAGATGAGTAAATCATTAGGCAATACGATTGACCCAACAAAGGTAGCGAAGCAGCTTGGGGCGGAGATTCTTAGACTTTGGGTATCTTCTGTCAACTATCAAGCCGATCACCCAGTGTCTGATGATATCTTGAAACAAGTAGCAGAGGTCTATCGTAAAATCCGTAACACGTTCCGATTCCTGCATGGAAACCTATTTGACTTTAACCCAGCAGTCAATGCGGTGCCGGTAGAAGAGCTTCGCGAAGTGGATCAATATATCTTGATCAAATTAAACAAATTGATTGATAAAGTGAAAAAGGCCTATGATGATTACGAATTTGCAATCGTATATCATGCGATTCACAATTTCTGTACGATTGAGCTAAGCTCTTTCTATCTCGATTTTGCAAAGGATGTCGTGTACATTGAGCATGCAGATCATCCAGACCGCCGCAGCATGCAAACGGTCTTCTACGAAACATTAATGGCATTAGTGAAGCTGACTGCACCAATTCTTCCGCATACAGCAGATGAATTATGGAGCCACTTAAGCTTTGTTGAAGAGCCAAGTGTTCAGTTAACAGATATGCCAGAAGGTGTGACTGTTCCTCAAGCGGAAGCGACAGAAGTGAAGTTTGACCGCTTTATGGAAGTGCGTGACGATGTTCTAAAAGCGCTCGAAATTGCGCGTAATGAGAAAGTCATCGGACGTTCACTTGAAGCAAATGTGACTCTTTATGCGACAGAAGAAGTGAAAAATCTTCTTGCATCCATTAAAGAAGATGTGAAGCAGCTCTTTATCATCTCTGAATTAACGGTAGAAGATGAGCAAAATGCTGACGTATCAGCACCTGGATACACATCAGGACGGATTCTGGTTCAAAAAGCAGAAGGAGAACTGTGCGAACGTTCCCGCATTATTTCAAAAGATGTTGGTGCAAATCCGAAATACCCAACATTGTCACTAAAAAATGCTGAAATCGTGGAAAAATATTACCAGAATTAACAGTGTGATATGACCAACTAGCGCCCCGCCATATGCGGGGCGTTTTCTTTTTTGCGAAAATGACAGCGTTTAGAACGAAAGGAAAAATCTTATGGCTTTAAAGTGAGCAGCCGGGGCAACAATATGATTATCACGACAGGGCAGGAGTTGAAATAGCGACATGAATGGCGATCTAGAGACGATTTACACGGAACTCCTTCAAATGAAAGAAGAGCTGCAATCTAAACTGTTTGAATACGCATCATTTCGTTCACCCGCTGAGCATGTCTCAATGAACGAGGTCCAAACGACCACGCTTCTTTATCACATCAAAGAAGAGCTGCAAGATGTGTCTCTCGCTATTACAAAAATTGAGCAGGGAACCTATGGTATATGTGAGGCGACAGGTGATGCCATTCCGCTTGAACAAATGAGTATTCTTCCTACCGCCCGCACGGCTGACGACTTTCTATATCATAAGCAATACGAGAAAAAAGCATTCACTCCTTATCCTCATGAATCAGATGATTCTCATTTTGAAGCCTTCCACATGTAGGGAGGTTTTTGTCTGTCAACTAAAGTTTCTTTACTCCTTCCTGTTTTCTTGATAAAATGCTTAAAGACCAAAGTATGAAGATGGAGGAACGTGTGTGTTCTATTACATAATCGCATTCGTGATGATTTGTTTAGATCAATTAACAAAATGGCTCATTGTCAAAAATATGATGCTCGGAGATTCTTATCCAGTGATTGATGGCTTCTTTTATATCACGTCTCACCGAAATTCAGGAGCCGCATGGGGAATTCTCCAAGGACAAATGTGGTTTTTCTATGTGATCACACTCGTTGTTATTGCGGGAATTGTTTATTATTTGCAAAAGCATGGGCAAAAGGACAAGCTGCTTGGAGTAGCACTGGCCTTAATGCTTGGCGGAGCAATTGGAAACTTTATCGACCGCGTTTTCCGTCAGGAAGTGGTAGATTTTGCTCATTTCGTCTTTGGGAATTATCACTACCCAATCTTTAATATTGCAGATTCTTCTCTATGTGTAGGGGTTATTCTGCTCTTCATTCAAATGCTGTTAGATGGAAAGAAAACTAAGGAGTCAACTACATGAATCAAGTAAATATTGCCGTTTCAGAAGAACAAACGAGTGAACGGCTTGATAAATTTCTAAGCACGACAGAACCAGAATGGTCAAGAACCCAAGTCCAGCAGTGGGTAAAGGATGGGCTGATCGAAGTAAACGGGAAACAAGTGAAAGCCAATTACAAAGTACAAGCTGGAGATCAGATTAAAGTCGAGATTCCAGACCCAGAAGTACTAGATGTAGAAGCAGAACCAATGGATCTTGATATTTATTATGAGGATGCAGATGTGCTAGTGGTGAATAAACCACGAGGAATGGTTGTTCATCCAGCGCCAGGTCACGTCTCTGGAACACTTGTAAATGGCCTGATGGCACATTGCACGGACTTATCAGGCATTAATGGTGTGATGCGTCCTGGAATTGTCCACCGAATTGATAAAGACACGTCTGGACTGTTAATGGTCGCAAAAAACGATATGGCGCATGAATCACTCGTCAATCAGCTCGTGGCTAAGACCGTCACAAGAAAATATACAGCCGTTGTCCATGGCATTATCCAGCATGATACAGGCACAATTGATGCCCCAATTGGCAGAGACAAAAAAGACCGCCAAAGCATGACGGTTACAAAAGAAAGTGCAAAACAAGCAGTCACTCACTTTGATGTGATTGAACGCTTTCAGGACTTCACGGTTGTGGAGTGCCGTCTTGAAACAGGAAGAACACACCAAATTCGTGTTCATATGAAATATATCGGCTATCCGCTTGCAGGAGATCCAAAATATGGACCGAGAAAGACAGTCGATTTTAATGGACAGCTGCTTCATGCAGGTGTTCTAGGATTTGATCATCCTAGAACAGGAGAATATATCGAGTTCACAGCACCGATTCCTGCTGATATGCAAGCTTTTATCGATTCATTAAGAAATAACGATTGACAGGCAGTTCTTTTTTTGAAATAATAAACGAAGAAATGAAGATTCTTTAAAACAGTCCAGAGAGGCTGAGAAGGATAACGGATCAATTTGTGCACGTGTATGCACAAATGAACGCCCCTCTCTGCCGTTTGCAGAAGGGGCTTTTTATTTGTCAAAAAGAGGTGTAAAAGATGGAACAAAAAGCAGTCATTCTTGATGAACAAGCGATCAGACGAGCGCTTACCCGAATTGCACATGAAATGATTGAGCGCAATAAAGGGATGAAAGATGTCATCCTTGCGGGGATCAAGACAAGAGGCATTCATCTTGCAAAGCGCCTTGCAGAGCGCATCGAGCAAATTGAAGGAAATCCAGTCACAGTGGGTGAACTTGATATTACGCTATACCGTGATGACCTGACAAAAAAGACAGACAACCAAGACCCGCTTGTAAAGGGTGCAGACATCCCAGCTGACATTAATGACAAAACACTGATCGTCGTTGACGATGTCCTGTTTACAGGCAGAACCGTCAGAGCGGCCATGGATGCCCTTGTGGATGTAGGAAGACCATCTTCCATTCAGCTTGCTGTTCTCGTCGACCGGGGACACCGAGAGCTTCCGATTCGAGCGGATTATATCGGGAAGAACATTCCGACATCAAAAGCAGAGACCGTCATGGTTCAATTGAATGAAGTAGATCAAAACGACCTTGTCGCTATATATGAAAAATAACCTTTTTAAATGCATTCCAGAGAGTTTGCAAAGAGGGCAATAACAGAGACACCGAGCACACGGCTTAAGTGACGTGTACGGTTTTTCTAGGCCTCTTTGCGCATACTCGCAAAGAGGCTTTTTTTATGAAAAAGGACACATCTAGGAGGAAAATCATGAGTCAGCAAAAAGCCAATTTAGGCATTCGAGATATCCCAAAACCGTTCACATGGCTGTCACTTAGCCTTCAGCATTTGTTTGCCATGTTTGGCGCGACCATTCTTGTACCAAAAATCATTGATATGAGTCCGGCCGTCGCGCTCATCTCAAGTGGTGTTGGAACCATTGTTTACTTAATCATTACAAGAGGACAAATTCCGGCATATCTTGGATCGTCCTTTGCCTTTATCGCCCCCATACTGAATGTCAAAGCAACAGGCGGCCCTGGAGCCGCAATGGTTGGTGCCTTCATGGCGGGTGTCGCTTATGCACTCATTGCACTATTTATTAAATGGCTCGGCACAGGCTGGCTGATGAAACTTCTGCCGCCGGTCGTCGTAGGGCCAGTCATTATGGTCATCGGACTCGGACTCGCTGGAACAGCTGTCAACATGGCGATGTATGTTGATCCGAATGCAACCGAGCTTGTTTACAGCCTTAAGCACCTAATGGTCGCCGGCTTTACTCTGGCTGTCACGATTATCAGCATGATCTTCCTAAGAGGATTCCTAAGCTTGATCCCAGTATTAATCGGAATTATTAGCGGCTATCTCTTTGCTTTAACACAAGGCATTGTGAACTTCCAGCCGGTCATTGACGCGAAATGGTTTGCTGTACCAGACTTCGTCGTACCATTTGCCGACTACACACCTGCTGTGACTTTAAGCATTCTCACAGTGATGGTGCCGGTTGCCTTTGTGACAATGTCTGAGCACATCGGCCACCAAGTGGTGTTAAGTAAAGTTGTAGGGCAAGATTTTATTAAAAAACCTGGTCTTCACCGCTCCATTTTAGGAGACAGTGCAGCGACGATCTTCGCTTCACTCATTGGCGGACCGCCAACAACAACGTATGGAGAGAACATCGGGGTCCTTGCCATCACAAGAGTGTTCAGTATCTTCGTCATCGGCGGAGCAGCAGTCTTTGCGATCTGCTTCGGCTTTGTCGGAAAAATTTCAGCATTAATCAGTACAGTGCCGTCCGCGGTCATGGGAGGCGTTTCGTTCCTGCTCTTTGGGATCATTGCCTCAAGCGGTCTGAGAATCCTGATTGATCATAAAGTAAATTTTGAAGAAAAGCGTAATCTCATTATCGCATCAGTCATCTTAGTCATTGGAATTGGCGGGGCATTCATTGAGGTGAAACAAATCAACCTCACACTATCTGGAATGGCACTTGCTGCCATCACGGGTGTCCTGTTAAACCTGATCCTGCCGCAGCAAAAAGCGGAGGATGACGAGTCAAATGAATCGAATACAGAAAACCTTTTAAAAGAAGTCCAGTGAGGCTGACAAGGGTTCTAAAATGAGCAGAATGCACGAAAGTGCCGCTGCTTCTTTTGGAGAACCCTAAGCTGCCGAGGCTTAGGGTTTTTTTGAACCTGAAAGTGATGAAAAACTAGAGGGGGAAGAAAAAATGAATGATCTATCGACAATGAGCAGCTTGTCTACAGAAGAGATTTTACAGCTGATTGAAGAAGCAACGGCTCTCAAAAAGGGGAAACAAGAGCTTGGCTTAGCGGGAGAATTTGTAGCAAACCTCTTCTTTGAACCAAGCACAAGAACACGATTTAGCTTCGAAGTCGCCGAAAAGAAACTGGGGATGAATGTACTGAGCTTAGATGCGGCAAGCACCTCCGTTCAAAAAGGCGAAACCCTATACGATACGGTAAAAACGCTTGAATCCATCGGTGTGAAAGCTTGTGTGATCAGAGACAGCACTGATGAATATTACAACGAGCTAATCGGGAAGGTTGGGATTCCCATCATCAATGCTGGAGATGGCTGCGGGCAGCACCCGACCCAATCACTGCTTGACCTAATGACCATCTATGAAGAGTTTGGCGGCTTTGAGGGCTTAACGATTTCGATTCATGGAGACATCAAGCACAGCAGGGTGGCAAGGTCGAATGCTGAGGTTCTTTCAAGGCTGGGAGCAACAGTCCTTTTTTCAGGGCCTGCTTCCTTCCAAGATGAGCAAAACCCTCACGGAACGTATGTCCAAGTAGATGAAGCCATCACACAATCTGATGTGGTGATGCTGCTCAGAATTCAGCATGAACGACATGCTGAAAAAATGGGCAGTGAAGATTACTTATCGACTTATGGATTAACAGTAGACAGGGCAAACAACATGAAAGAACGAGCCATTATTATGCATCCAGCACCAGTGAACAGAGGTGTTGAAATAGATGATTCATTAGTAGAGTCAAAGCAGTCAAGGATTTTTAAGCAAATGGAAAATGGAGTCTATATCCGAATGGCCGTATTAAAAAGAGCTTTTCAAAATAGCAGACTACATCAAAAAGGGAGAGATTCTGTCTATGTCATATCTCATTAAAAACGGTTTTATCTTAACAAGCACAGGTGAAAAAGTGCAGCAGGATATTAGGGTAGAAGGAGAAGTGATTCAAGCGATTGGTCACTTAGAAAGAGAAGACGGAGAAGAGGTCATTGATGCTAAAGGGCTATTTGTTTCACCAGGCTTGATTGATCTGCATGTACATTTAAGAGAGCCAGGTGGAGAGAAAAAGGAAACGATTGAAACAGGCTCTAAAGCAGCCGCAAGAGGCGGATATACGACGATTGCAGCTATGCCGAATACACGTCCAGTTCCAGATACAAAAGAGCAAATGGAATGGCTCATGGATCGAATCGAAGAGACCTCTTCTGTCAGAGTACTGCCATACGCCTCCATTACAACTAGACAGATTGGGGAAGAAATGACGGACTTTGCAGCACTAAAAGAAGCAGGCGCCTTCGCTTTTACAGATGACGGAGTCGGCATCCAAACAGCAGGCATGATGTACGAAGCCATGAAAAAGGCAGCAAGTCTTGATCAAGCGATTGTGGCACACTGTGAAGATAACTCGCTCATTTACGGCGGATGCGTTCATGAAGGAGAATTTTCAAAAGCAAATGAATTAAACGGTATACCGTCCATTTGTGAATCGGTGCATATTGCAAGAGATGTTCTTTTAGCAGAAGCAGCGAACTGCCATTATCATGTATGTCATATCAGTACGAAAGAATCTGTGCGAGTCGTTCGCGATGCAAAAAAAGCAGGCATCCGTGTGACGGCAGAGGTGTCACCGCATCACCTGCTCCTATGTGATGCAGACATCCCAGGGCTTGATACAAACTATAAAATGAACCCGCCGCTCAGAGGAAAAGAGGATCGCGAGGCACTGATCGAGGGACTTTTAGATGGAACGATTGATTTCATCGCAACAGACCATGCGCCGCATACTGAAGAAGAAAAGAACGAAACGATGCAGCGTGCACCTTTTGGAATTGTCGGGCTTGAAACAGCGTTCCCGCTTCTGTATACACGATTTGTCAAAACAGGCGAATGGACATTAAAAGAACTCGTTGATTATATGACAATCAAGCCAGCAGAAGCCTTCTCTCTTCCATATGGAAAGCTGGAAGAAGGACAAACAGCTGATATCACACTCATTGATTTAAACAAAGAAATGGCAATCGATAAAAAAAGCTTCTTATCAAAAGGGCAAAATACACCGTTTGACAAATTGACTGTATCAGGATGGCCGGTCATGACGCTTGCATCTGGGAAAGTCGTGTATGAAGAGGGGAGACTAGTAAAATGAAGAGACGCTTAGTGCTAGAAAACGGAACAGTATTCGAAGGAACAGGCTTTGGCAGCTTAGAATCGTCAGTCGGAGAAGTCGTCTTTAATACAGGGATGACGGGCTATCAAGAAATTTTGTCTGATCCATCATACTGCGGACAAATTGTCACACTCACTTATCCGCTCATCGGCAACTATGGCATTAACCGTGATGATTTTGAATCGATCACACCGTTTGTAAAAGGGCTGATTGTGAAGGAGCTTTGTGAAAAGCCCTCAAACTGGCGCTCTTCATACTCACTAGATGAATACTTAAAAATGAAAAACATTCCAGGTCTTAGCGGAATCGATACACGGAAGCTGACGAGAATGATTCGAAGTGCAGGGACTTTAAGAGGGGCGTTTGCAGGACCGGATGAACAAGTGGAAGACGTAGTTCGCCGCCTTCAAACAATGCAGCTGCCGACTGATCAAGTGAGTCAAGTATCTGTTAAAAATGCGTATCCAAGCCCGGGAAGAGGAAAAAGAATTGTCCTTGTCGATTTCGGCATGAAGCATGGCATTTTGCGCGAGCTCAATAAACGTGACTGTGATGTCATCGTGGTGCCGTACAATATCACGGCAGATGAAGTGCTGCAGTTAAAGCCTGATGGGATCATGCTTTCAAACGGCCCTGGAGACCCTGTTGATGTACCAGAAGCAGTCGAGATGATTCAGCAATTGATTGGAAAGGTTCCGCTCTTTGGCATTTGCCTTGGACATCAATTATTCGCTCTTGCGTGCGGCGCAAGTACTGAAAAAATGAAATTCGGACACAGAGGCTCGAATCACCCAGTCAAAGAACTAGCCACCGGCAAGGTGACACTGACATCTCAAAACCACGGCTACACAGTTAGTGCGATTAACGAGGACGTGCTCGAAGTCACACATATCGCCCTAAACGACAATACGATTGAAGGGTTAAAACATAAAGAAGCACCAGCATTCACTGTCCAGTATCACCCAGAAGCGTCACCAGGTCCAGAAGATGCGAACTACTTATTCGACCAGTTCATGGACATGATTCATACAACTGAGAAAGAAGGGGAAGAAGTATGCCAAAACGCGTAGACATCAAAAAGATTTTAGTCATCGGTTCAGGTCCAATCATCATCGGACAGGCAGCGGAGTTTGACTATGCAGGCACACAGGCTTGCTTAGCACTGAAAGAAGAGGGCTATGAAGTCGTTCTTGTGAATTCCAATCCAGCGACCATCATGACAGATACAGAAATGGCCGATAAGGTATACATCGAACCACTGACACCAGAATTCTTAACACGAATCATTCGAAAAGAACGTCCTGATGCGATCTTGCCAACACTTGGCGGACAAACTGGACTTAACCTTGCTGTTGAATTATCAGACCTTGGCGTATTAGCTGAATGCGGTGTTGAAGTATTAGGAACAAAGCTGTCAGCTATTCAAAAAGCAGAGGACAGAGATTTATTCCGTAATCTGATGAATGAACTAAATGAGCCTGTACCAGAAAGTGAAATCATCCATAACCTTGAAGAAGCGATGGCGTTTACGAATCAAATCGGTTTCCCTGTCATTGTGAGACCAGCTTATACATTAGGCGGAACAGGCGGCGGAATTTGTACAAACGAGCAAGAGCTGAAGGAAATCGTCGAAAACGGACTGAAGTTAAGCCCAGTCACACAATGCTTACTTGAAAAAAGCATTGCAGGTTTTAAAGAAATTGAATATGAAGTCATGCGTGATAGCGGTGATCATGCGATCGTTGTTTGTAACATGGAAAACTTTGATCCTGTCGGTATCCACACAGGTGACAGTATCGTTGTGGCGCCAAGCCAAACATTAAGTGACCGTGAATATCAGCTGCTTCGCAATGTGTCGCTCAAGCTGATCCGGGCACTTGGCATTGAAGGCGGCTGTAACGTACAGCTGGCGATTGACCCAGACAGCTTTCAATACTATATCATCGAAGTAAACCCGCGCGTCAGTCGTTCTTCTGCACTTGCGTCGAAAGCAACTGGTTATCCAATTGCCAAACTTGCAGCGAAAATTGCTGTCGGATTAACGCTTGATGAAATGATGAATCCAGTCACAGGGAAAACCTATGCTGCCTTCGAACCAGCACTTGACTATATTGTGTCTAAAATCCCGCGCTGGCCGTTTGATAAATTCGAATCTGCTAACAGACGTCTTGGAACTCAAATGAAAGCAACGGGTGAAGTGATGGCGATCGGACGTACATTAGAAGAGTCCCTTCTAAAGGCTGTCCGTTCACTTGAAGCTGATGTGCATCACATTGAATTAAAAGATGAAGCAGATATCACAAACGAAGTGCTTGAAAAGCGGATTATCAAGGCGGGAGACGAACGATTATTCTATATCGCCGAGGCGCTTAGAAGAGGTTATACGGTTGAACAAATACATGAATTCTCAAAAATTGATTACTTCTTCCTTCATAAGCTGGAAGGCATCATCGCATTTGAAAAGACATTAAAAGAAAACAAAGGCAATACAGACGTATTAAAAGAAGCAAAAGATAAAGGCTTCTCAGACATCTATATTAGCCGTGAGTGGAATATGAATGAAGCGGATGTCTACAAGCTAAGACAAGAAGCAGGCATCGTACCTGTCTACAAAATGGTAGATACTTGTGCGGCTGAATTTGAATCCGAGACGCCATATTTCTATAGCACGTATGAAGATGAAAATGAATCAGAACGCACAGACAAGAAAAGCGTCATCGTATTAGGCTCAGGTCCTATCAGAATCGGTCAAGGAGTTGAATTTGATTATGCGACGGTTCATTCTGTGTGGGCAATTAAACAAGCAGGCTATGAAGCAATCATTATTAACAACAACCCTGAAACGGTCTCAACAGACTTTAGTATTTCAGATAAGCTCTACTTTGAACCACTCACTGTAGAAGATGTGATGCACATCATTGATCTTGAGCAGCCTGAAGGAGTCGTCGTCCAGTTCGGCGGACAAACGGCGATCAACCTAGCAGATGAATTATCAAATAGAGGGGTGAAGATTCTCGGCACTTCTCTTGAAGACCTAGACCGCGCCGAAAACCGAGACAAGTTTGAACAAACATTAGAAGCACTCGGCGTGCCGCAGCCTAAAGGGAAAACAGCTACGTCTGTGCCTGAAGCTGTAGCGATTGCAAATCAGATCGGCTACCCAGTCCTTGTCCGTCCTTCCTACGTATTAGGCGGTCGTGCGATGGAAATCGTTTATCAAGAAGAAGAGCTTCTTCACTACATGGAGAATGCGGTGAGAGTCAATCCGCAGCACCCAGTGTTAATTGACAAATATTTGACGGGAAAAGAAATTGAAGTAGATGCCGTATCTGATGGGGAAACTGTCGTGATCCCAGGCATTATGGAACATATTGAAAGAGCCGGGGTCCACTCCGGTGACTCGATTGCGGTTTACCCGCCGCAAACATTGTCTGATGAGATCAAAGCGAAGATCGCAGAATACACGATCAAGCTTGCAAAAGGCCTCAACATTATTGGGCTGCTAAACATTCAATTTGTTCTCTCGAAAGGTGAAGTGTACGTACTTGAAGTGAATCCTCGTTCAAGCCGGACAGTTCCTTTCTTAAGTAAAATCACGGGCATCCCGATGGCAAATCTAGCGACAAAAGTCATTTTAGGTGACAAGCTTAAAAACTATGGCTACGAAGAAGGACTTCACACAGAGCAAGAAGGGGTGTACGTCAAAGTTCCAGTCTTCTCTTTTGCAAAACTAAGAAGAGTGGATATTACACTCGGGCCTGAAATGAAATCTACAGGTGAGGTCATGGGGAAAGATGTCACAATTGAAAAAGCCCTCTACAAAGGATTAATTGCATCAGGCATTCAAATTCCTAAAGACGGAACAGTTCTTCTAACAGTTGCTGATAAGGATAAAGAAGAAGGACTTGAGATTGCAAGAAGATTCCATTCGATCGGCTATCATATTTTAGCGACAGAAGGAACGGCGAATTACTTAAAACAAGCCTCCATCCCATCAAGTGTTGTCGGCAAAATAGGAGAAGAAGGCAAAAACCTTCTCGATGTCATTCGAAACGGGGAAGCCCAATTTGTCATCAACACTCTGACAAAAGGAAAACAGCCGGCAAGAGACGGCTTTAGAATCAGACGTGAAGCTGTTGAAAATGGCGTAGCTTGCTTAACGTCGCTAGATACAGCAGAAGCCATTTTAAGAGTGCTGGAAAGCATGACATTTAGAGCGGACGAAATGCCAGAAGTGAAAACGAATGCTGAGGTGACAGTAACGATATGAAAAAAGCATACTTGACGGTCGTCTCAAACCGAGAGATCGCTGATCATATTTACGAAATGACATTAAAAGGTGACCTTGTGGACTCCTTTCAAACGGCTGGACAATTTCTTCATATCAAGGTCAGCGAGTCCATGACACCGCTGCTGAGAAGACCGATCAGTATTGCCAATATTCATGCCGAGAAACAAGAAGCAACCATCATCTACCGCGCAGAGGGAGAGGGCACAAAGCTCCTTTCCCAAAAGCGGGATGGGGAATCCATCGATGTATTAGGACCGCTTGGCAACGGGTACGATCCTTCAGTTGTTCAGCCAGGTCAGACAGCCTTACTAGTCGGCGGTGGAATTGGTGTACCGCCTTTATATGAACTGTCCAAGCGTTTAACGAAAAAAGGTGTCATCGTCAAGCATGTCCTTGGCTTTCAATCGAAAAAGGATGTATTTTACGAGGAGAAATTCCAAGCACTCGGAGATACGTTTATCGCGACAGTTGATGGGACATATGGTTCAAAGGGCTTCGTGACAGGTGTCATTGAAGAGAATGATTTGAGCTTTGATGTCATGCTTTCCTGCGGACCGACACCTATGTTAAAAGCACTAAAAGACTCTTATCCCGATAAGCCTGTCTACATTTCAATGGAAGAACGAATGGGCTGCGGGATTGGTGCTTGCTTTGCATGTGTCTGTCATACCGACCAGCACGAAAAACCTTACGTCAAAGTCTGTCTGGATGGACCTGTATTTAAAGCAGAGGAGGTGGCATTGTCATGTTAAACGTTGAGTTACCCGGCTTATCTTTAAAGAATCCGATTATCCCTGCATCAGGCTGCTTTGGATTCGGAAGGGAATTTGCTTCATTATATGACTTATCAGTGCTGGGCGGTATCATGATCAAGGCCACAACCCTTGAACCTAGATTTGGCAATCCGACACCAAGGGTAGCGGAGACAGGTGCCGGTATGCTCAATGCCATCGGTCTTCAAAATCCAGGCCTAAAAGGCGTGCTGGAAAATGAATTGCCTTGGCTTGAGCAGTTTGATACGCCGATCATTGCAAACGTCGCTGGCTCACAGGTCGATGATTATGTCGAAGTAGCCAAGCAAATCAGCCAAGCAAAAAATGTCCATGCCCTTGAACTGAATATTTCATGTCCGAATGTCAAAACAGGCGGAATTGCCTTTGGTACAGATCCTCAAATGGCAGCAGCATTGACAAAAGCGGTGAAGCAAGTCTCTTCGGTACCTGTCTATGTCAAGCTGTCTCCTAACGTAGCCAATATTGTGGAGATTGCTCAAGCGATTGAATCTGCTGGAGCGGATGGACTCACGATGATTAACACGTTAATCGGTATGCGTTTAGATTTAAAAACGGGGAAACCAATTCTTGCCAATAAAACAGGCGGATTATCAGGCCCGGCAGTAAAACCTGTCGCTGTGCGCATGGTACATGAGGTCAGTCAAGCGGTTTCTATCCCGATTATCGGAATGGGCGGGGTGCAAAGTGCTGAAGATGTACTTGAATTTTTACTAGCAGGTGCAAGTGCAGTAGCTGTTGGCACAGCCAATTTTGTGAACCCGTTTATTTGCCCAGAAATCATTGAAGAACTGCCAAGAGTGTTAGCAGCATATGGCTATTCATCTGTAGAGGAATGTATCGGAAGGAGCTGGAAACATGAAGCACTTGCCCATCATCGCGCTTGATTTTCCGGTAGCGCAGGAAGCGCTCGCCTTTTTAAAACCCTTTGAAGGGACGCCATTATTTGTGAAGGTCGGCATGGAGCTGTTTTACCAAGAAGGACCTGCTATCCTTGACGAGCTCAAAGAAAAAAACTGCCGCATTTTCCTCGATCTCAAATTACATGACATTCCAACAACGGTGCAAAAAGCAATGAACCGGCTTGCCGCACTTGGTGTTGATTTGGTCAATGTGCATGCTGCTGGCGGGAAACATATGATGCAAGCTGCGTTAGAAGGGCTTGAAAGCGGGACGCCTGCTGGACAAAGACGTCCGGGCATTATTGCAGTGACTCAGCTGACGAGTACGTCAGAAGGCATGATGAGAAGCGAATTACTCATAGACCGTCCGCTGCAAGAGACTGTCATCCGGTACGGTCAATTGGCATATGAAAGTGGACTAGACGGTGTTGTTTGCTCTGTTCATGAATCCAAAGCCCTTCATGAGCACATCTCACCTGCCTTTCTCACTGTCACGCCGGGGATTCGCTTACTAAATGATCAAACCGATGACCAAAAGCGTGTGGCGACTCCTGCTTATGCAAAAGAGCAAGGTGTTTCACAAATTGTTGTCGGAAGGTCAATCACGAAAGCTGAAAAACCATTGGAAGCCTATCATCAAATTTTAAAAGAGTGGGAGTGACTGCTAGATGAAAACAAAAATCGCTAAACACCTATTACAAATCAAAGCGGTCTCATTAAAGCCAGACGAACCGTTTACATGGGCAAGCGGTATCAAGTCACCGATCTATTGTGACAACCGTCTCACCTTGTCCTATCCAGAAGTCAGACACGACATTGCTGAAGGTCTTAAAGAGTTGATTCTCACTCATTTTGAAGAAGCGGAGGTTGTTGCTGGTACTGCAACAGCAGGCATCCCGCATGCGGCATTAGCGGCAGACCGTCTGAACGTGCCGATGTGTTATGTGAGAAGTAAGCCAAAAGCACATGGAAAAGGGAATCAAATTGAAGGAGCCGTATCAAAAGGTCAAAAGGTGGTCGTCGTAGAAGACTTGATTTCAACAGGAGGCAGTGTGCTTGAAGTGGTCGCTGCTCTTCAAGAAGCGGGCTGTGACGTACTAGGAGTTGCCGCGATCTTCACATACGGACTGCCAAAAGCTGCAGTAGCATTTCAAGAGAAAAACATTCCATATGTCACCCTAACAGACTATGACACACTGACAGACGTGGCACTTGAGCTGAAAGCGATCGAGCCTTCTGCTATGAATAAACTAAAACGCTGGAGACAAGATCCTTCCTCTGAATCTTGGATGGAAGAAACCGTCTAAAAAGCTGCGCGTACCCGCTCAGCTTTTTTATTTGGTTAAAAATAGTAAAATAGACTCAAATTCAAATAAAAACTAATCCTATCAATAAAGTCGGGTTGACTTTTGTTTGAATTGTGTTAATATTTAAGACAAATTAAAACACTTATCCAGAGAGGTGGAGGGACTGGCCCGATGAAGCCCGGCAACCTGCGATTTGCAAGGTGCTACTTCCTGCAAAATGATTCTATTTTGAAAGATAAGGAAATGAGCTTCCTCATCTTTCTTTCGGACTGAAAGGAAGTTTTTTTATTTTAACGGTGAGGAGGAAGACGAGATGGAAGTGAAGCGAAATCAGGATGAAGACTTATTGAAGCATATGCAGAAACTGAAGGAAGATATGAATTCGGTTCAGTTACGCTGATTGTTCAGGACGGTCAAGTGATTCAAGTGGAAGAAAACAGAAAAAGTCGGTTGACGTAGTGCGGAGAGTAGTGATACTCCGGAAGGGGAGAAACAATGTTAACTTATGAAAATTGGCAAGAGCCGTCCATTACATTTCAAGAGGATGATTTGTATAAAGGGGCTTTATCTGTGCTGAAATGGGCATACGGTCATTATGGTGATCAGCTCGTTTATGCATGCAGCTTTGGTATTGAAGGCATCGTCCTCATTGATCTTATTGCGAAAGTAAAAAAGGATGCAAGAATTGTCTTTTTAGATACAGGTCTGCATTTTAAGGAAACGTACGACACAATTGATGCGGTAAAGGAAAGATACCCTGGTTTAGATATTGTGCTGAAAACCCCTGAGCTGACGGTTGAGGAGCAAAACGAGCAGCATGGTGATCAGCTATGGAAAACGGACCCTCAAAGCTGCTGCCATATGCGTAAGGTCATTCCTTTGCAAGAAGCGCTATCCGGCTATCCGGCATGGCTTTCTGGCTTAAGAAGAGAGCAGTCACCCAAGCGAGCAGGGACGAACTTTTTAAATCAGGATGAAAAATTCAAATCAGTGAAAGTATGTCCGCTTATCCACTGGACGTGGAAGGACATATGGAGATATGCATCTAGAGAGGAACTTACTTATAATCCGCTGCATGATCAGGGATATCCAAGTATCGGCTGTGCCCCGTGTACACAGCCGGCATTTACTGCCGAGGATCTTCGTTCTGGCAGATGGTCAGGCACAGCTAAGACTGAGTGCGGATTACATGAGTAAGGGAGCATAATGTATGGAAATCGCCGCAATTTTATTTAGTTTATTTTTCGCTCTAAACATTGGCGCGAGTGGTGCAGCTGCTTCGATGGGCATCGCGTACGGGTCAGGTGCTATTCAAAAGCCTATCTATGCACTTAGCGTATGTGCAGTTGGGATTTTAGCAGGTTCAGTCATTGGCGGCGGTGAGGTCGTCAAAACGATTAGCTCTGGAATTATGCCTGAATCCGTCATTACACTTGAAATTGTTTGTATTATTATTGGTTCTGCTGCATTATCACTCTTTATAGCGAATCTGATGGCCATCCCTTTATCAACAAGTGAGGTCACAGTAGGTGCTGTCGTTGGAGTTGCGGTAGCGTATAAAGTATTGTATGTGAAATCCATTTTAGTCATTGTGTCATTTTGGGTCATCATTCCTATTGTTGCTTTTCTTTTTACATTCGTTGTAGTCAAAATCATCAGAATGTTCCCGAAACGAACCTTTTCAAAAAAAGGCACCATGATTTTATCGATCGTTTTGATCATCAGTGGATTTCTAGAAGCGTTTTCTGCTGGGATGAACAATGTCGCAAATGCTGTAGGCCCCCTTGTTGCTTCAGGCATTTTATCCGTTGGGCAAGGAACGCTTTACGGCGGACTTTTCGTTGCACTGGGTGCCCTTTTATTAGGAAGAAGAGTGCTTGAAACAAACGGAAAGAAAATCACTCGCTATCAAACAGGTGAAGGGATTTTGCTTTCGAGTACCGGTGCTGGACTTGTCATCGTCAGCTCTATTTTTGGGCTGCCAGTTCCACTTACCCAAATCACCTCCTCGTCTATCATTGGGCTTGGAATGGCAAAAGGCGGACCAAATATTTTTCATAAACATGTGGTGAAAAAAATGCTGAAAGTGTGGGTAGTGTCACCCTTTTTATCACTTAGCCTATCGTATTTGCTGGTGAGCCTTTTCTTAAAAGGAGACTATTATTCTATCTTTATCATGATGAGTGTACTGCTTGCCTCACTTGGTGCGCTGAGTCTGATGAAGGCAGTCAAAAATGAAAGCAGCTCGATTCATGAACAGGGCGGCGGGATTTAACGACAAATCCGACTATTTACATCTAATAAATATGAACATTGAGAGGAAGATGAACAAATGAGTTTAACACCACATGGTGGCGTATTAATTAATCGAGTAAATGAAGAGTATGATCTCAGCACGGCTGCAAAGGAAATTGAACTAGATGCTATCTCCTTTGCAGACCTTGAACTCATAGCAATTGGCGGGTATAGTCCAATTGAAGGGTTTTTAACAAAAGCTGATTATGAAGCCGTTGTGAGCAGTATGCGGTTAGCAAGTGGTGTCGTTTGGTCTCTTCCTATTACACTGCCAGTGACAAAGGAAAAGGCAGCGGAAATCCATCAAGGCGATATTGTGCGTCTATCGTATAATGGAACTGTATATGGGGTGATTGAAGTAGAGGATCAATACACACCAGATAAGGAAAAAGAAGCGGTGAATGTATATAAAACTGATGACCGCAATCATCCAGGCGTGAAAAAATTATTTGAACGCGGTGACATATACATTGGTGGTAAAATTACACTGACGAAACGCAGTGAAAAACCATTCCCTCAATTTACGTATGAGCCAGAAGAAACAAGACGGCATTTCAAAGAAAACGGCTGGAAAACCATTGTTGGTTTCCAAACGAGAAACCCTGTTCACCGTGCCCATGAATATATTCAAAAGACAGCACTTGAAACAGTCGATGGTTTGTTTTTAAATCCACTTGTCGGTGAAACAAAATCAGACGATATTCCGGCAGACGTGAGAATGAAAAGCTATCAAGTGTTATTGAACGGTTATTATCCAAAGGATCGCGTCTTTTTAGGTGTTTTTCCTGCGGCAATGCGTTATGCTGGACCAAAGGAAGCAATCTTTCACGCGCTTGTTCGTAAAAATTACGGCTGCACTCATTTTATTGTGGGAAGAGATCATGCGGGTGTTGGTGATTATTACGGCACATACGAGGCGCAGGAGCTATTTGAACAATTTACAAGTGAAGAAATTGGCATTACCCCGTTAAAATTTGAACATAGCTTCTACTGTAATACATGTGAAGCAATGGCAACACCAAAAACATGTCCTCACGATAAAAGCGAGCATGTCATTCTTTCAGGTACAAAGGTTCGAACGATGCTGAGAAACGGTGAATTACCGCCAAGCACGTTCAGCCGAAAAGAAGTTATTGAAACATTAATCGAAGGATTAAAAACGACGGTATCTTAATGGGAGGGTATGACATGAGCAATGAACATATCGTGTGGCATGATTCATCTATTACAAAAAAAGAATATCAACAGAAAAACAATCATACGAGCGGCATTATTTGGCTCACGGGTCTAAGTGGGTCAGGTAAATCAACGATCGCAAATGCAGCGGCCAGAGAGCTGTTTGAACAAGGCTATCAAGTCACCGTTCTTGATGGCGATAATGTAAGGCATGGCCTGAATAAAGATTTAGGGTTTTCAGATGATGACAGAAAAGAGAACATCCGCCGCATCGGAGAAGTGGCAAAATTATTTGTTGAACAAGGAACGATTGTCATCACGGCTTTTATTTCTCCGTTTCAAGAAGACCGCCGCATTGTCAGACAGTTAGTTGATGCGGGAGAATTTCACGAAGTGTTTGTGAAATGTGATCTGAACGTATGCGAAGAGCGTGATCCAAAGGGGTTATATAAAAAAGCCAGAAATGGCGAAATTCCATTTTTCACCGGAATTGATTCACCGTATGAAGAACCAGCAGCACCTGAGCTCGTTCTAGATACAGGTGAATTATCTCGTGAAGAGTCCAAACAGCGTCTTGTTGATTATGTAAAGGGAAGAGCGAAATAATCGCCTGATGGCAGGGGGAGAAAAGCACGATGGGGAAAGTATACATTGTGGGGGCTGGACCTGGGGATCCAGACTTAATTACATTAAAAGCCCATAAGGCAATACAGCAGGCAGATGTCATTTTATATGATCGTCTTGTCAATCAAGAAATACTCGCCCACGCCAAACCCGAGGCGGAATTAATCTATTGCGGCAAGCTGCCAAATCATCATACGATGAGACAGGAAGCCATCAATGAAGCCCTTGTGGCCCATGCAAAGGAAGGGAACGTTGTCGTTCGGCTGAAAGGCGGCGACCCCTTTGTATTCGGCCGAGGCGGTGAAGAAATCGAATGCTTAGCTGAGCACGGAATTCCGTATGAAGTCGTCCCTGGAATTACCTCTGGTATTGCAGCGGCCGCTTATGCAGGCATTCCCGTGACGCACCGTGAATTCAGCTCAAATGTCGCTTTTGTCACGGGTCACTATCAAAAGGATGAGCATTTTGAAGAAAAGTGGGAAGCGCTGGCTACAGGGATTGATACCCTTGTGATTTACATGGGCGTCAAAAACGTGGAAAGAGTGCAGCAGCTTCTTTTAAAAAATGGACGCGATCCTGAAACGCCAGCAGCGTTTATACACTGGGGAACTACGACGAGGCAAAAGACGACTTGCTGCACTGTGGCGACACTGTCTGAAACAGTTGAAAAAGAAGGCATCGAGCATCCAAGTTTAATTGTAGTTGGAGATGTCGTTCATTTTCACCAAAAACTGAGCTGGTTTGAACCCGCCTTAATCGAGAAATGAGAATGATAAAGAAAAGACACGTACATCGATCGTGTCTTTTCGTCTGATCAAAACAAGTAGAGGGAGGAGCCACATGAAACAAGCTGTACTTTATGTTGGGCATGGAAGCAGAGTAAAAGAAGCACAAGATAAAGCCATTTCTTTTATGAAAAGCTGTATGCCGTTAGTAGAAGCAGATATACAAGAAATTTGTTTTTTAGAACTGACAGCCCCTTCTATAGAAGAAGGATTTGAAGCCTGTGTGAAAAAAGGAGCTACACACATTGCGATCGTCCCGCTCCTCCTTTTAACTGCCATGCATGCCAAATCAGATATTCCAGTCGAGATTGAGAAAGTACAAAAGCGATATCCGCAAGTGAAGGTCACATACGGAAAACCAATCGGGGTCAATCAAGAAGTGACAAAAGCGGTTGCTGCAAGAATTGAAGAGGCAGGATATCAAGGCGGGAAAGCACGGATTCTTTTAATTGGCCGCGGAAGCTCTGACCCCGATGTGAAGCGGGATGTGTTTGGCATTGCAGACGATGTCCGGCGCCTGCTCCCTCTCGCAGAGGTCTTGCCATGTTTTATTACGGCATGTGAGCCAAATTACCGAGATGTTCTTGTGCAATTAACAGCAGATGATGATGCGCCTGTTTATCTCGTTCCTTACTTGTTGTTTACGGGTATTTTAATGAAAGAGATTGAAAATGAAGCGGCTCAGGCGAGAAAGAGGCTGAAAGATGTCCGGGTATGCCGGTATATTGGCTTTCATCCGCATGTAAAAGCGGCTTATATTGAACGCGTGCAAGAAACCATTTTAAACAAAGACGATGCGTTTCATTTCCAAGGAGAAAGCCATGCTTCCAGTCCATCTTGATTTAACCGATCAACAAGTGCTCATCGCCGGCGGTGGACGAATAGCCGCAAGAAGGGCAGAGGCGCTATGCATAGAGCCTTGCCATATAACCGTCGTGAGTCCTGATATTTCTAAAGAGATGGCACGTCTCATTGATACATACAACCTGAATTGGAAGGAAAAGAAAGTGGACGTGGAAGATTTAGAGGGTGCATTTTTCATTGTAGCTGCTACAAACGATCCAGCGGTAAATGAATGGATTGCACAAACAGCCCGGCCTCACCAGCTTGTGAATTGTGTGAGCCAATCAGAGCTTGGCAATGTGATCGTGCCAAAGGTGGTCAAAGCAGGGAAAGTGACGATTTCAGTCTCTACAAGCGGTGCGAGCCCAGCCCGGACAAAACAACTGGCTGCGGAAATTGAGGCGTTGCTTGAACAAGAGGATGTAGATGCACTTGACGCTCTCTATATCGAAAGAAAAAAACAACAAAGAAAAAGCCGATAAAATCTCTTTAAGGGATTTTATCGGCTTTTATTATTTTCGCAGCTTTAGGACCACATCTTCGTCAGGCGTGACAAATAATGTTTGCTGCTGATCATACGTCACAAATCCTGGCTTTGCTCCATTTGGTTTTTTCACATGCCGGATTTTCGTATAATCGACAGGAACGGAGCTCGACTCTTTTGCTTTCGAGAAGTAGGCAGCGATTTGAGCCGCTTCAAGCAGCGTCTCTTCATCAGGCGCTTGATGACGGATGACGACATGTGATCCAGGAATATCCTTCGTATGCAGCCAAATGTCGTCACGGGCAGCAGCCTTTGTGGTTAAATACTCGTTTTGTTTGTTGTTTTTTCCGACTAAAATCGGAATACCTTGAGACGATTCATACGTTTCAAGCTGAATGGCCGCCTGTTTTTTCTTTTTGGCGTTGCGCTTTTGTTTGGCGCGTAAATATTTTCCTTCAACAAGTTCTTCTCTCATTTCCTCTAAATCCTTCGGTGAGGCAGAGGATAGCTGCTGAATCAACTCTTCAAAATAAGCAATCTCTTCATGCGTTCGCTCAATTTGTTCATTGACCGCTTCTACTGCATTTTTTGCCTTTTGATATTTTGTGAAATATGCCTGTGCATTTTCAGAAGGGGTTTTGTTTGTTTTAAGCGGGATCGTGATCTCTCCGCCATCTTCATCGTAATAATTGATGACAGTCGCTTCTTTATCCCCTTTTTTGATGGCATATAAATTGGCTGTTAACAATTCGCCATAGAGCTGATATTTATATGCATGTTGAGATTCTTCAAGAGTTCTTTTCAGTTTTTTGAGCTTGTTTTCATTTTTCTTTTTTTCATTTACGACAAACCGTTCAAGGTCAGACGCCTGCTGTTTAACTCTGTCTCTCTCAGCTTTTCCGAAATAAAAGCGGTCAAGCAGCTGGCTGAGAGAGTCGAATGTCTTCATCTCGCCATGGACATGCTGAAGTTCTAATAAATAGAAATATTCTTTCCCGTCTTTTCTTGTGAGCTGCGGGGTAAAGGAGTGCATGCGAATAAGCTGGAACATGTCGAGCAGTGTATTTGGAATCGTTTCCTGATTGACAAGACCGGCCCTGTGTACAGCTTCCTTTGCAAACAGCGGAGAAACCCCAGAGAATGTATCGACAATTTGATTTGCGATCTTTCCTTCTTGAAAGCGTAAATGCTTTAAAATATCATCCTTCGTCACTTCAAACGGATTCAATTTTTGCTGTGCAGGCGGCAGAAGGTATTCGTGACCAGGAAGTACTGTTCGATAGCTGTTCACAGATGGAGAAAGATGCTTTAGGCCATCGATGATCTGCTGCGTGTCATCTTCGACAAGAATCAAATTACTATGCCTTCCCATGATTTCAATGTAGAGCTTTCGAGTCTGTTCGTCGCCAATTTCATTGCGGCTTCGTACATGAAGTACGATTACCCGGTCAAATCCAATCTGTTCAAAACGTTCAATGAATCCGCCCTCAAGATGCTTTCTGAGGAGCATACAAAACATTGGAGGTTCGCTTGGATTGTCATATTGATGCTCTGTGAGCTGAATTCTAGCGTAGCTCGGATGAGCGGATAAAAGGAGCTTGTGATTTTTTCCGTTTGCCCGGATATGAAAAATCAGCTCGTGCTTATATGGCTGATGAATTTTTGAAATTCTTCCGCCAGTTAATGTCTCTTGCAATTCATTTGTCATACCATATGTAAAAATGCCGTCAAATGACATGTTGGATACACCCTCTTCTTTCACACAAATCTACTGAAAGAACCTTCCGTTTCTCGTTCTTTAGGCAGTCTTATTATTATAGCATGATTTAGGACGAGTCTGAATAAACTGGCTTATAGAACACTGCATATGAGAGAGAACAAAAGAGGAGTGGACGAGGTCAAATGAATTGGCATGAACTGAACCAAACCGATTTATTAAAAACAATGAATACATCGATAGGTGACGGACTGTCAGAAAAAGATGTACAAAAACGGCTTGAAAAACACGGGCCAAATGAATTGCAGGAAGGGAAAAAGGCGTCGGCTCTGATCATTTTTTTAGCGCAATTTAAAGATTTTATGGTGTTAATTTTGCTTGCGGCAACGATCATTTCTGCTTTTTTAGGCGAATACATTGATGCTGTAGCAATTGTAGCGATTGTTCTGATTAATGGAGTGCTCGGCTTTTATCAAGAACGCCGCGCGGAAAAATCTCTTCAAGCGCTAAAGGAATTATCAACCCCGCATGTGTATGCAAGGAGAAATAATGAATGGGTCAAGATCCCGTCTAAACATCTCGTGCCAGGGGATATTGTGAAATTTTCGAGTGGAGACCGGATTGGGGCAGACATTAGATTACTAGAAACCAAAAGTTTAGAAATTGAAGAGTCCGCACTCACTGGCGAGTCCATCCCTGCGGTCAAACACGCAAGTCCGCTTTCACGAGACCATGTCTCGCTTGGAGATTTGACGAACATGGCCTTTATGGGGACGCTTGTTACTAGAGGAAGCGGCGTGGGCGTTGTGATTGGTACAGGAATGAATACAGCGATGGGACAAATTGCCGGCATGCTGGATGCAGCAGGGAATATGGAAACACCGCTGCAAAGACGTCTCGAACAGCTGGGAAAAATCCTGATTGTTGCTGCTTTATTTTTAACGGTGCTCGTTGTGGTTCTTGGCGTTGTACAAGGACATGATTTGTATCATATGTTCCTGGCGGGAGTATCTCTTGCAGTTGCTGCCATTCCTGAAGGACTGCCGGCGATTGTTACCGTCGCACTTTCCTTAGGAGTGCAGCGGATGATCAAACAAAAATCGATTGTCAGAAAGCTTCCGGCGGTGGAAACACTTGGCTGCGCGTCGATCATTTGCTCAGATAAAACAGGAACAATGACGCAAAATAAAATGACTGTGACACATGTATGGGCAGAGGGCAAAACGTGGAATATTTCTGGTACGGGCTATGAGCCATCTGGTGATTTCACCTTAAACGGAGAACTTGTCCATGTAGACAAACATCCAAGTCTGCAAAAGGTGTTATTATACGGGGCGCTTTGTAATACATCAACCATCGTTGAAAAAGATGGCGAAATGAGGCTTGATGGAGATCCGACAGAGGGGGCACTTCTCACCGCAGCACGTAAAGCAGGGTTTACAGAGCAATTCATCGAAGCCGGATTTCACGTTGTAGAGGAGTTTCCTTTTGATTCAGA
Organism: Bacillus sp. FSL R5-0431; assembly: GCF_038002985.1. Taxonomy (NCBI): domain Bacteria; kingdom Bacillati; phylum Bacillota; class Bacilli; order Caryophanales; family Bacillaceae; genus Bacillus; species Bacillus sp. FSL R5-0431. The sequence continues at coordinate 1,469,199 of NZ_JBBOOG010000001.1, forward strand.
AAGAAAGATGATGTCAGTCGTCGTCGAAACGAATCAAAAAGAGCGGTATGTCATTGCAAAAGGTGCGCCGGATGTCCTGATGAACCGTTCAAGTCATATCATGCACGGCGGCCGCACAGCTTCTTTTTCAACCACTCACAGGCAAGAAACAGAGGCTGCGATTCAAGGCTTAGCAAGACAAGCGCTGAGAACGATTGCCATTGCGTATAAAAAAGTCGGTCTGACAGAAAAAATCAACTCTGTCCAGCAGGCTGAAACCGATTTGACATTTATCGGGTTAGAGGGCATGATCGATCCACCTCGTCCTGAAGTCAGACGAGCGATTAAAGAGTGCAGGGATGCTGGCATAAAAACAGTCATGATTACAGGGGATCACGTGGAAACAGCCAAAGCGATTGCCAAAGACTTGAGCCTTTTACCAAAGCAAGGAAAGGTACTCGACGGAAAAGCGCTGGATCAGATGAGTGACAAAGAGCTTGAGCAAACGGCTGAAAATGTATACGTCTTTGCACGGGTATCACCAGAGCATAAGCTGAGAATTGTGAAGGCCTATCAAAAAAATGGACATATTGTAGCGATGACAGGTGACGGGGTCAATGATGCGCCTGCGATTAAGCAAGCAGATATCGGCATCTCCATGGGCATCACTGGAACAGACGTAGCCAAAGAAGCATCTTCTCTTATTTTACTTGATGACAACTTTGCGACCATTAAATCGGCCATTAAAGAAGGCCGGAATATTTATGAAAACATTCGTAAGTTTGTCCGGTATTTGCTGGCTTCAAATGTGGGAGAAATTTTAGTTATGCTGTTTGCGATGCTTCTAGCGCTTCCGCTTCCTCTCGTTCCTATTCAAATTTTATGGGTCAACCTTGTCACAGATGGTCTTCCAGCGATGGCACTTGGCATGGATAAGCCAGAAGGCGATGTCATGAAGCGAAAGCCGAGGAACATGAAAGAGGGCATTTTTGCTAGAGGGCTCGGCTGGAAGGTTGTATCTAGAGGATTCCTCATCGGGCTTGCGACCCTTTTAGCATTTATGTTTGTGTATCACCGCGATCCAAACAACCTGCAATATGCACAGACTGTTGCATTTAGTACGCTTGTTTTGGCGCAGCTCATTCATGTATTTGACTGCCGCAGTGAACGGTCCATCTTTGAACGCAATCCATTCGGGAATCTTTACTTGATCGGTGCGGTTTTGTCATCACTTTTACTTATGTTTGTGGTCATTTATTATCCGCCGCTTCAGCCGATTTTCAAAACGGTGGCCATTGCACCAATTGATTGGCTGCTGATCATCGGTATGTCTGCACTGCCAACTTTTTTACTGGCAGGATCACTTTTGACAAGAAAAAAATAATTCGTTATGGTATAATTTTGAGGTAATAGTGTCTGCTATTACCTTTTTCATTTTATTAATATGAAAGAATTGGGTGTTTTGACATGATACGCAGTATGACGGGATTCGGCCAAGCGAGTAAAACGGATGGAGAACTGACAGTGTCAGTTGAGCTAAAATCGGTCAATCACCGTTTTAAAGAGGTTCATGCCCGTTTGCCGAGGCCGCTTTTATATTTCGAAGACACATTAAAAAAAATCATTCTTCGTCACGTGCAGCGCGGTAGAATTGAGCTGTTTGTCACGATTGAAGGCGGTAAACTAGCAAGCCGGTCCTTGCAGATCGACTGGCCGCTGCTTGATGAATACATGAAAGCCGCAAAAGACCTCGAGAAGCGCTATCACATTTCAGGCATTCAGCATGTACATGACTTACTGGGGCTGGAGCATGCCGTTCAAGTAGAAGAGTCGGCCAGCCGAAATGAGCAGTTAGAGCAATTGCTGATGGATGCTTGTGAAACGGCTGTCAAGGAGCTTTGCTTCATGAGAGAGCAGGAGGGGACATCACTTCAAAAAGACTGTGAGCTGAGGCTTTCTGAATTAGAGGCCTATACAGAAGAAATCAAAGTCTTTGCACCAGAGGTTGTGACTCAGTATAAAGACAGGCTCAATCAGCGATTGCAAGAATGGATCGGAGAGGCGCTTGACGAAAGCAGATTGACAACAGAGGCTGCCATCTTTGCTGACCGCTGTGACATTACAGAAGAGATTACGAGATTGAAAAGTCACTTTCAGCAGTTCCAGCAAATCTTGATGCAAGGCGGTGCTGCCGGCAGGAAACTTGATTTTCTTGTACAGGAGCTCAACCGTGAAGTGAACACCATTGGCTCAAAAGCGAACCATCATCATTTAACAAAGCTGGTGGTTGAAATGAAAAGTGCTATTGAAAAAATAAAAGAACAAGTGCAAAATATAGAATAGTCATTGTGTATGCTGTTTACAGTACGTCTCTTTCGGCGAGACTAGAGACGTTTATATTACAGGGGGACGTTAGAAGATGACCATAAAGTTGATCAATATCGGATTTGGAAACATCATTTCAGCGAATCGGATGATTTCGATCGTCAGTCCAGAATCAGCACCGATTAAACGAATGATACAAGACGCAAGAGATCGAGGCATGCTCATAGATGCTACATACGGAAGAAGAACCCGTGCTGTTGTCATTATGGACAGTGACCATGTCATCTTATCTGCCGTTCAGCCTGAGACTGTCGCGCAAAGACTTTCTGTAAAAGAAGAAATCATAGATGAAGGGCAGGGGTAATACGCCATTATGAAAGAAAGAGGACTTTTAATCGTTCTCTCTGGACCTTCGGGAGTTGGTAAAGGAACGGTCAGACAAGCCATTTTCTCCCAGGAAGATACGGAATTTGAATACTCTATTTCTGTGACGACACGTAAACCGCGTGAAGGTGAAAGAAATGGTGTCGATTATTTCTTTAAATCCAGGGAAGAATTTGAACATATGATTGAAAACAAAAAGCTGTTAGAATGGGCAGAGTATGTCGGGAATTACTACGGCACGCCTGTTGACTATGTAGAACAGACATTAAGCGAAGGAAAAGATGTTTTCCTTGAAATCGAAGTGCAAGGTGCACTTCAAGTAAGAGAAGCATTTCCAGAAGGTCTTTTTATTTTCCTTGCACCGCCTAGTCTTTCAGAACTTCAAAACCGCATCATTACACGTGGTACAGAGTCTGAGGAGCTCATTCGCAATCGAATGGCTGCTGCAAAAGAAGAGATTGAAATGATGGATGCTTACGACTATGTCGTGGAAAACGATGATGTCGAGCTTGCTTGTGAAAGAATCAAAGCGATCGTCCTTGCAGAACACCTGCGCAGAGACAGAGTCGCACCAAGATATAAAAAAATGCTGGGGGTAGAATAAACTATGTTAGATCCTTCAATTGACTCATTGATGAACAAACTTGATTCAAAATATACACTTGTGACAGTGTCTGCACGCCGTGCACGTGAAATGCAGATCCACCAAGATCAGCAAATTGAAAATACAAAGTCTTACAAATTCGTAGGCAAAGCACTGGAAGAAATCGATGCCGGTCTTTTGACATTTGAAAAAGAGGATCAAGAATAACACATCGCTTCTGCTATGCAGATACGATACGTTCAAAAAAGTCAAAACTATGATTGGTTTTGACTTTTTTGAATTGTAGACGAATTTGTGAAAAAGGCCGTTAAGGGGGACAAACAAATGTTACAGTCAAAAAATATTTTGCTCGGCGTCAGCGGAGGAATCGCCGTATATAAAGCAGCTGCTCTTACTAGTAAACTCGTACAGGCGGGCGCAAATGTAAGAGTGATTATGACGGAATCTGCCCGTGAATTTGTGTCTCCGCTTACCTTCCAAGCTCTGTCTCGACATGAGGTGTATGTGGATACATTTAAAGAAAACAATCCAAAAGTCATTGCGCATATTGACGTAGCTGACTGGGCCGATCTCATTCTTGTTGCCCCTGCAACAGCACATACGATTGGTAAAATGGCGGCAGGGCTTGCAGATGATATGCTCACGACGACCTTACTTGCTTCAACCGCTCCTGTATGGATCGCACCAGCAATGAATGTGCATATGTATGATCACCCGGCTGTAAAGCGGAACATTCGCACATTATATGAGGACGGCTACCGGTTTATTGAGCCGAGTGAAGGTTATTTAGCCTGCGGCTACATTGGAAAAGGGCGGTTAGAGGAGCCTGAAAAAATTGTTGAGCACATCCGTGCATTTTTTGAAGAGCCAAAAAGCTTACCGCTTTCAGGTAAAAAAGTCGTGGTGACAGCAGGTCCTACACGAGAAGTCATCGATCCTGTGCGTTTCTTTACAAATCGATCGTCAGGAAAAATGGGCTATGCGATTGCAGAGGCTGCGCAGCAAATGGGGGCTGATGTCACGCTCATTTCAGGACCTGTTTCTTTAACGGCACCTGACCATGTACATATGGTGCACGTTGAATCGGCAGAGGACATGTATCAAGCCGTATTAGATGTGTACGAGGAAGCGGACCTTGTCATTAAATCAGCAGCGGTCGCCGACTATACCCCTGTGACATCATATCCTCATAAAATGAAAAAACAGGACGGCGCCTTAGAGATTGAATTCACCCGGACAAAAGATATTTTAAAAGAGCTGGGGAAAAGAAAAGAGCATCAAGTGCTTGTCGGTTTTGCAGCTGAAACGCAGGATGTAGAATATTATGCGAAAAAGAAAATCGAATCCAAGCATTTAGATATGATTGTGGCCAACAACGTCACAAAAGAAGGTGCAGGCTTTGGCACAGACACAAATGTAGCAGCAATCATCAAAGCAGATGGTACAACAAAAGAGCTGCCGATGATGAGTAAAAAAGACCTCGCTTTTGAAATCTTAAAGGAGGCAAAACAGCTGTTGCCAAAAGAGCGTGATCGAGCATGATTGCTGAAGTCATCGTGGATGTCACAACGAAAGCCATTGACCGGCCATTCGATTACCGTGTACCAGATCGATTCAAAGATCTCGTCAAAGCGGGAATGAGGGTGGTCGTTCCCTTTGGCCCAAGGAAGATTCAAGGGTTTGTGACAAAAGTCAAAGACGAAACAGACATAAAGACAGGAAACATCAAGGACATTGTCGATTTATTTGATTTATCACCTGTTCTGACAGATGAGCTATTGGAGCTTTCCCACTGGCTGACGGAAAAAACATTGTCCTATCACATTACGGCACTTCAATCGATGCTGCCTGCAGCCATGAAGGCGAAGTATGAAAAAGAAATTCAGGTGCTGTCAGATGAAGAACTTCCGCAGTCATTGAAAGAGCTTTTCGGTCAGCGAGATAGCATCCTTTACGCTGACATCCCGGCCGAACAACTAAAACAGATTCAAAAGCATGTCCAAAAAGGTCATCTAGAGGTAAGGTATCACGTCTCGCAAAAATCTGGAAAGAAAAAGGTGCGCATGCTCCATCTAGCTGTATCGAAAGATAAGCTTGAAGAAAAACAACAGCAGCTTAAGAAAAATGCGGTGAAACAAAAGGCACTGCTCTCCTTTTTGCTTCAAGCGAGTGAGACGGCCTTTTTAGCGAAAGACTTGCAGCAGCAAACAGGCGCGAGTTCTCAAACGCTTAAAACCTTTATTCAAGAAGGGCTGCTAACAGAAAGCTATGAAGAGGTCTACCGTGATCCTTATCGTGACCGGGCGTTTACACCATCTGCTTCACTTGATCTCATGCCAGAACAAGCAGAAGCGGCAAAACATATTCATCAAGCAGTCAGTGATGACCGGCATGAAACCTTTCTGCTGCACGGGGTGACAGGAAGCGGTAAAACGGAAATATACTTGCAGACGATTGATCATGCCCTTCAAAAAGGAAAAGAAGCGATCGTCCTCGTTCCTGAAATCTCGTTAACCCCTCAAATGGTTCAGCGGTTTAAAGAACGGTTCGGCTCAAATGTGGCTGTACTTCACAGCGGCTTATCGACAGGGGAAAAATATGATGAATGGCGGAAAATCCACCGCAAGGAAGTCAAGCTTGTCGTGGGCGCGAGATCTGCTGTTTTCGCTCCATTTGAAAATCTAGGCATGATTATCATAGATGAAGAGCATGAATCTTCTTATAAACAAGAAGAAATGCCTCGTTATCATGCCAAGGATGTCGCCATTGAACGAGCCAGAAGGCATCGATGCCCAGTCGTTTTAGGCAGTGCAACCCCTTCACTTGAAACCTACGCGCGTGCGAAAAAAGGCGTGTTTACATTGCTGACGCTTAAACATCGCGTCAACCAGCAGCAGCTGCCGCACGTTTCGTTAATTGATATGAGAGAAGAATTGAGAAATGGCAACAGGTCCATGTTTTCAGAAGAATTAATGCTCAGATTAAAGGAAGTGCTTGAAAGAAAAGAACAAGCCGTCTTATTTCTGAATAAAAGGGGCTATTCATCCTTTGTGATGTGCCGTGATTGCGGATATGTGGAGCAATGTCCTCATTGCGAAATTTCTCTCACCTATCACCGCTATCAAAAACGGCTGAAATGCCATTATTGCGGGCACGAAGCACCGGTGCCTGCTGAATGTCCAGAATGCCATAGTGAGCATATTCGCTATTTTGGGACGGGTACGCAACGTGTAGAAGAAGAGCTTACAAAAGTACTGCCTGAGGCAAGAGTGATCCGAATGGATGTGGATACAACGTCTCGTAAAGGTGCTCACGAAAAGCTTCTCACGTCTTTTGGCAATAAAGAAGCGGACATTTTGCTCGGGACGCAGATGATAGCAAAAGGGCTAGATTTCCCAGATGTCACACTTGTTGGTGTTCTCAGTGCGGATACGTCTCTTCATATTCCTGATTTTCGTTCAAGTGAAAAAACATTTCAGCTTCTCACGCAGGTCAGCGGCAGGGCAGGACGTCATGAAAAAGCGGGTTCTGTGATCATTCAATCGTATACGCCTTCTCACTATAGTATTGAATTAACGAAGCAGCATGACTATGAAGCCTTTTATGAACAGGAGATGCTGCATCGCCGCCACCAGTCCTATCCGCCGTATTACTATTTGGCAATGGTGACGGTATCACACGAGGAAGTGACGAAGGCAGCGCATGTCACTGATCAAATTGTCCAGTTCCTAAAAATGAACTGTGCACCGAATACAAGAATCCTTGGTCCGGCTGCATCACCAATCGCTAAGATCAAAGATAGATATCGATATCAATGCGTGATAAAATACAAAAGGGAAAATGAACTGGCAAGTTTACTACGGAAAATACAAGATCATTATCAAAAGGAAATGGAACAAAAACAATTGATGATTTCAATAGATATGAATCCATATATGATGATGTAAAACGGAGGGCTTTAAGTGGCAGTAAAACCAATAGTCATACATCCGGCAGAAGTACTTGAACAAAAGGCAGAGCCTGTTGATACGTTCGATAAAAAGCTCAAAAAACTGCTTGATGATATGTATGATACAATGCTTGAGCTAGATGGAGTCGGACTAGCAGCACCACAAATCGGCATTTCACAAAGAATGGCTGTTGTCGATATCGGAGAAGAACCTGGCAGAATTGATTTAGTGAATCCCGAGGTTCTTGAAGTGAAAGGAAGTCAAACAGATATTGAAGGCTGCCTGAGCTTTCCATCTTTATACGGCACAGTAGAAAGACCGAGCTATGTGAAGGTAAAAGCCTTTGATAAGAAAGGCAAACCATTTACAATAGAAGCAGAAGGATTTTTAGCAAGAGCCTTATTGCACGAAATTGATCATTTAGACGGCATATTATTCACGTCGAAAATCATTCAAACCTATACAGAAAAAGAACTTGCGGAAATGGAAGGGTGAAGAAAATGGCACGTATTGTATTTATGGGAACCCCTGATTTCTCAGTACCTGTGCTGCAAACACTCATAACAGAAGGATACGAAGTTGTCGGGGTCGTCACGCAGCCAGATCGCCCAAAAGGCAGAAAACGAGTACTCACACCGCCTCCTGTGAAAGTAGAAGCCTTAAAGCACGGCATTCCTGTACTGCAGCCTGAAAAGGTGCGTCTTGATGAAGAAATTGATAAAGTGCTTTCATTAAAGCCCGATTTAATTGTAACGGCGGCATTTGGACAAATTCTACCAAAACGATTACTGGATGAACCTCAGTTTGGCTGTATCAATGTTCATGCCTCACTGCTGCCAGAACTAAGAGGCGGCGCGCCGATCCATTATGCGATCCTTCAAGGTAAAAAGAAAACAGGCGTCACCATCATGTACATGGTGGAACGACTCGATGCAGGGGACATGATCAGTAAAGTAGAAGTAGAAATCGACGAATTAGACAATGTCGGTACATTACATGACAAATTAAGTGTAGCAGGCGCCGCATTGCTGAAAGATACTGTGCCAAATGTTCTGAGCGGATCTATTTCTCCAATTCCGCAAAATGAAGAAGCGGCAACCTACGCACCTAATATAAAGCGAGAGCAAGAAAGGTTAGACTGGGCAAAGACCGGAGAAGAGCTTTACAACCAAGTTCGCGGCTTAAATCCATGGCCAGTTGCCTATACTGAATGGAACGGGGCTCATCTAAAAGTATGGGAAGCGAAAAAAGTTCCACTTCAAGTGCAAGAAGAACCTGGGAAAGTGATTGAGCTTCAAAAAGAAGGTCCGGTCATTGGAACTGGGAATAAGCAAGGCCTTTTATTAACAGGTGTGCAGCCAGCTGGTAAGAAAAAAATGAGCGGCGAAGACTTCTTAAGAGGCGCAAATATCGAAATTGGACAGAAATTAGGGTTAATGAATGAAGAAAAGTAATGTGAGAGAAGTAGCGCTGGACGCTTTAATCAAACTTGAACAAAACCAAGCTTACAGTAATTTGCTTTTGCAGTCAGTCATGAAAGACAAAGACTTGGCAGATCAGGACAAACCGCTCTTAACAGAGCTTGTGTACGGTACACTGCAAAATAAGCTGGCATTAGATTATATGCTGGCACCATTTGTGAAAAAACCGCAAAAGGTGGCTCCATGGGTCATGCAGCTTTTGCGGATGTCTCTTTATCAAATGGTCTACCTTGAAAAGATTCCAGACCGTGCAGCCATCCATGAAGCAGTTGAGCTAACGAAAAAGAGAGGGCACAAGGGCATTTCTTCACTTGTGAACGGCGTTCTTCGTTCCGTGCAAAGAGAAGGTGTTCCGGCTTTTGATGACATCAAAGATCCGGTCAAGCGGCTTTCAATTGAGACAAGCCACCCATTATGGCTCGTGCAGGAATGGGTTCAGTCGTACGGATTTGAAGCGGCAGAAAGCATGTGCCGCATTCATTTAGTACCGCCAAAGCAAACCCTCCGTGTCAATCGAATGAAAACCGGCCGCGCGGCATTGCAGCAAGAACTGCTGGATGCCGGAATCGAAACGGAGCTCGGCGACTTATCTGAAGATGCACTCAAGCTGATGAAAGGGTCCATCGTTTCAACCCCTTCTTTTCAAGAAGGCTATGTGACCATTCAAGATGAAAGCTCAATGCTTGTCGCAAGAGCACTAGACCCTCAGCCGGGAGAAACAGTGCTTGACGCCTGTGCGGCTCCAGGCGGAAAATCAACACATATCGCAGAGCGTATGAACGACGAAGGACAAATTGTTTCACTTGATTTACATGAACACAAAGTGAAACTCATCAAACAAGCAGCAAAACGCCTGAACCTTACTCAGATTGAGGCAAAAGCGCTTGATGCAAGGAAAGCGAAAGACTATTACAGCGAAGCTTCATTTGACCGTATTCTGATTGATGCGCCGTGTTCTGGTTTTGGCGTCATCAGACGAAAACCAGATATGAAATATACTAAGTCTCCAGAAGACTCAGCAAGGCTTGCTGCTATTCAGCAGGCAATTTTAAAAGAAGCAGCTCCGCTTTTAAAGCCTGGCGGAACCCTTGTATATAGTACATGTACAATGGACCCAACAGAAAATCAACAAGTGATTCATGCGTTTTTACAAGAACACCAAGACTTCGAACCCGATCTATCTCTTAATGAACGGCTGCCTGAGCAGGTTGCTCCGTTTGTTCAAAACGGAAGTGTACAAATTCTTCCTCATTATTTCGGAACAGATGGTTTCTTTATTTGCAGCATGAGAAAGAAGGGATAAAAAATGACAGAACAAAAAGTAAGAAAAGAACTGAAAACAGATATGCCGTCGATTTATTCATTTGAGCTTCACGAAATGAAAGAATGGTTAAAAGAACAAGACGAAAAGCCTTTCCGCGCAGCTCAAATTTTTGAGTGGCTTTATGAGAAACGTGTGACATCCTTTGATGAAATGTCTAACCTCTCCAAAGATTTAAGAGAAAAATTAAAAGATCAATTTACAATCACAACTTTAAAAACCGTGATCAAACAAACGTCTCAGGACGGAACGATCAAGTTTTTATTTGAACTGCATGATGGCTATACAATTGAAACAGTGCTTATGCGTCACGAATATGGAAACTCTGTCTGTGTCACAACTCAGGTTGGCTGTAGAATTGGCTGTACATTCTGTGCATCTACACTTGGCGGTTTAAAACGAAACCTTGAAGCGGGAGAAATCGTTGCACAAGTATTAAAAGTGCAGCAGGCACTTGACGAAACAGATGAGAGAGTCAGCTCTGTTGTCATCATGGGAATTGGCGAACCGTTTGATAACTTTGAAGAAATGCTTGCCTTCCTTAAAATCATCAACCATGACAACGGCTTAAATATTGGTGCACGTCATATTACAGTTTCGACAAGCGGAATCATTCCAAAGATCTATCAATTCGCTGATGAGCAAATGCAAATCAACTTTGCTGTATCTCTGCACGCACCGAACACAGAGATAAGAAGCCGCCTGATGCCGATCAATAAGGCATATAAGCTGCCAAAATTAATGGAAGCCATTGAATACTACATTCAAAAGACGGGTAGACGTGTCAGCTTTGAATACGGCCTGTTTGGCGGAGTAAATGATCAAGTTCACCATGCGGAAGAACTTGCAGACCTATTAAAAGGAATCAAGTGCCACGTAAACCTCATTCCGGTGAACTATGTACCAGAGAGAGATTATGTGAGAACACCTAGAGAACAAATCTTCCTATTTGAAAAAACGCTGAAAGAACGCGGCGTAAACGTAACGATTAGACGAGAGCAAGGCCATGACATTGATGCTGCTTGCGGTCAGCTAAGAGCGAAGGAGCGTCAGGAAGAGACGAGGTGACGAATGTTGATAAGGGCAGCCTTTCTTACCGATACAGGAAAAGTCCGTCAGCATAATGAAGATGATGCAGGTATTTTTGAAGCAAAAGAAGACTCACTTCTCGCTGTTGTAGCAGACGGCATGGGAGGTCATCTTGCTGGTGATGTCGCCAGCAAGATGGCAGTCTCTTCTTTGAAAGAATACTGGGAAAAAACATCTTCAATTCCAGAAAAGCCAGCCGATCAAGAAAGCTGGTTAATCTCAAAAATCAGTGACATTAATGACCAAGTATATGAACATGCGAAAAACAATGAGGAGTGCCAAGGAATGGGGACGACCATTGTGTGTGCGCTCGTTCATTTGCAAACGGTCACAATTGCGCATATTGGAGACAGCCGCTGCTACCTGCTAAGAGAAGGAGCGCTGACCCAATTAACGGATGATCATTCACTTGTGAATGAACTTGTGAAAACAGGTGAAATTTCAAAAGCGGATGCAGAATATCATCCAAGAAAAAATGTGCTCACGAAAGCATTAGGAACAGATAAACGTGTTCAAATTGATGCACGCACCTTTGAAGTGGACCCAGGAGATCAAATCCTGCTTTGCTCAGATGGTCTATCGAATAAAGTAGAAGAAGAGAATTTGATTCATATTTTAACGCAAACGAACGCACCAGATGAAAAAGTAACAGAGTTAATTCAAACAGCGAATGACAACGGCGGTGAAGATAACATTACAGCAGTACTGTTAGAAATCTCCTCCCAGCCAGAGGAGGGTGACAGCAAGTGTTGATCGGAAAAAGGATCAGCGGCCGTTATCAGATTCTTCGCGTCATAGGCGGAGGCGGAATGGCAAACGTCTATTTGGCGGAGGATATGATTTTAGATCGCGAAGTAGCGATTAAAATTTTGCGGTTTGACTTTGCGAGCGATGATGATTTTATTAGACGATTCCGGCGGGAAGCGCAATCAGCTGCAAGCTTAGATCATTCGAATATTGTCAGCATCTACGATGTAGGGGAAGAAGATGACATTTATTATATTGTCATGGAATATGTCGAGGGGATGACGCTGAAAGAATACATACACGCCAATGGCCCGCTTCATCCGAAAGAAGCTGTTCGCATCATGGAGCAAGTCGTTGCGGCGATGGAAGAAGCCCATGCGAAACAGCTCGTCCACCGTGACATTAAGCCTCACAATATATTAATAGACAATATGGGGAATATCAAAGTCACTGATTTTGGGATTGCCATGGCACTCAGCTCAGCGACCATTACCCATACAAATTCTGTCCTAGGCTCCGTGCACTATTTGTCTCCAGAACAAGCACGCGGAGGTCTTGCAACGAAAAAGTCAGACATCTATTCGCTTGGGATTGTGCTTTATGAACTCATCTCAGGACGCATGCCATTTGAAGGGGAATCGGCTGTCAGTGTCGCACTGAAGCATTTGCAATCAGAGCCTCCATCTGTGAGGAGATGGAATCCTTCTGTTCCACAAAGCGTGGAAAACATCATTTTAAAGGCGATGGCCAAAGATCCATTTTATCGATATGAAGATGCATCTGAAATGCAAAAAGACTTAAAAACCGCTTTCGATCCAGCCAGATTAAAAGAAAAACGCTTTGTCATTGAAGAAGACCATGAAGCAACGAAAGCGATCCCAATCATTCAAGATCATCTAATCGATCAAGACAATGAAAAAACAGCTGTCCACCCGGCTCAAAAACCGAAGAAAAAAGAGAAACAAAAGCCGAAAAAGAAACGAAAAAAATGGCCATGGATTGTGGCATCCATCTTATTTATTTTGACCGCTGCGACGATTTTAGCCATCACTGTGTTTCCAGGGCTGCTTTTTCCAAAAGATGTGGAGGTCACGGATGTATCTGGCATGACGGTTGAAAAAGCAGAAGATACCTTGAAGAAAGCTGGGTTTACCGTCGCTTCGGAGTCAATAGAGATCGCTGATGAGAAAATTGAAAAAGGTCTCGTCGTCAAAACAGACCCTAAAATCGGCACAAAGGTAAAAGAAGGGACAGAGATTCAGCTTTACGAAAGTACTGGCAAGGAAAAGACCGAATTACCTGATGTAACAGGCGAAAAGGTCGATCAAGCAAAAGAAATATTAGAGAAAAAAGGGTTTAAACAGGTCGTTGTGGAGGAAGTGAATGATAATGACACCGAATCTGGGATTGTCATGGAACAGAGTCCTTCAGCGAATACTGAGCTTGTAGCAGCAGATGAAGAGGTCACGTTGACTGTCAGCATAGGTCCTGCCGATATTACATTACGTGATTTAACGACGTATAGTAAGCAAGCGGCATCGAATTATTTAGAGGATAACGGATTAAAGCTTGATGAAAAAGAAGCGCATTCTGACGAAGTGCCAAAAGGCGAGGTCATGAAGCAGGAACCAGGAGCAGGAACGGCTGTTAAACCAGGTGACACGGTCAAGATTACATTCTCTCTTGGACCGAAGGAAAAACCAGCCAAAACGGTAACTGAAAAGATTGCCATTCCTTATGAACCAGAAGCGGAAGGACAGGAAATGAATGTCCAAATTTCCATTGATGATGCGGAGCATAGCATCTCTGATTCATACGAAAGCTTTAAAATCACTGCGCCGACTGAACGGACCATTAAATTTAAGATTGAACCAGGTCAAAAAGGATATTATCAAGTGACGGTTGATGATAAAGTCGTCAGCTCGAAAACGATCGAATACCCTGATGATGAATAAAGGAGGGACTTTATGCCTGAGGGCAAAATTATAAAAGCATTAAGCGGATTCTACTATGTGCTGGATGAATCGCAAGAGAGTGGAAAAGTGGTTCAGTGCAGAGCGAGAGGCATCTTTCGAAAAAACAAAATTACACCTCTTGTTGGCGATTACGTCGTGTATCAAGCAGACAACGATAAAGAAGGCTACTTATTAGAAGTAAAAGAACGGACAAACGAACTTGTTCGTCCGCCTATTAGTAATGTTGATCAAGCGGTACTTGTTTTCTCAGCAGCAGAACCAACTTTTAGTACATCACTTTTAGACAGATTTTTAGTGCTTGTTGAAGCCAATCATATTGAGCCGATTATCTGCATCACTAAAATGGACTTATTGAAAACAGATGAAGAGCGTGAAACGATCATGGCATATGCAGACGACTATCGGCAAATTGGCTATGAGGTTCATTTAACCTCTACGATTGAAGGAGATGGCATTGAGAAGCTGACTCCGCACTTTCACAATAAAATTACGGTATTTGCCGGTCAGTCTGGTGTAGGCAAGTCCTCTCTTTTAAATGCGATGAGTCCTGAATTGGCGCTGAAAACAGATGATATCTCATCCCATCTCGGACGAGGAAAGCATACGACAAGACATGTCGAACTCATTCGAACAGCAGACGGGCTCATTGCAGATACTCCGGGCTTTAGCTCGCTCGAATTTACTGGCATCGAAGCAGAAGATCTAGGTCTATACTTTTTAGATATTAGAGACCGAAGTGCAGATTGTAAATTTCGAGGCTGCCTGCACGTGAAAGAGCCTGGGTGTGCGATAAAAGATGCGGTCGAGCATGATCAAATCAAAGAGTATCGCTATCAGCATTATTTAGAGTTTTTAACTGAAATCAAAGACAGAAAGCCGAGGTACTAAATCATGGTTTATATTGCCCCTTCCATTTTATCAGCAGATTTTGCCAATTTGGAGAAAGATATCCGTGATGTGGAACAAGGCGGTGCAGATTATATTCATATCGATGTCATGGACGGTCATTTTGTTCCGAATATGACATTTGGGCCAAATGTCGTCGAAGCGATCAGACCGCATACGCGTCTTCCGCTTGATGTTCACTTAATGATTGAGCAGCCAGATCGGTATATTCCTGCATTCGCAAAAGCAGGCGCTGATATTATCTCTGTTCATGTGGAAGCTTGTCCGCACTTACACCGAACAATACAACATATGAAAGAACAAGGTGTAAAAGCAGGGGTCGTCTTGAATCCGCACACACCCGTTTCTCACATTGAGCATGTATTAGAAGATGTGGACCTTGTATTATTCATGACAGTGAACCCTGGTTTCGGGGGGCAGGCATTTATTCCATCTGTCCTCACGAAGGTAAAAGAAGTAAAAGCAATGAGTGAACAAAAGGGCTTAACCGATTTACTGATAGAAATAGACGGCGGTGTCAATGTAGAGACTGCAAAGGATTGCAAAGAAGCAGGCGCTAATTTACTTGTAGCGGGCTCTGCGGTATACGGTAAAGACAACCGCGCAGCAGCTATCCAGGC
Organism: Bacillus sp. FSL R5-0431; assembly: GCF_038002985.1. Classification (NCBI taxonomy): domain Bacteria; kingdom Bacillati; phylum Bacillota; class Bacilli; order Caryophanales; family Bacillaceae; genus Bacillus; species Bacillus sp. FSL R5-0431. Next base: position 1,484,581 of record NZ_JBBOOG010000001.1, read on the forward strand.
AATTCGAGAAGCGTAAAGTAAGGAACCAAAGTCATTGTGATCTTTGGTTCTTTTTATATAGACAGGAGCGTATATCATGCACATACATATCGTAGCCGGCGGTCCTTTTGAATACATTCCGCCACTTGAACATGAAGCATCACAGAAGGATATTCTCTGGATTGGCGTAGACCGTGGAACCCTCTTCTTACTAGAGCAAGGCATCATCCCTGCCAAAGCCTTTGGTGATTTTGACAGTGTGACAGAAGAAGAGCTTCGGGAGCTGAAAGAAAAATTGCCTGCCCTGAATGTATTTCAAGCTGAAAAGGATGAAACCGATTTAGAGCTTGCACTGAACTGGGCACTGAGTCAGCATCCAGCACATATTTACATCTACGGTATTACGGGAGGAAGGGCTGATCATTTTCTAGGAAATATCCATCTTCTTTACAAAGGGATTCAGCACAAGCAGAATATCACCCTTGTAGACAAACAAAATATCATTCAAATGTTTGAATCTGGTACATACGAAATAAAAGAAGATCAGGATAAACAATATGTGTCGTTTCTATCCTTTGGAACACCCGTTGAAAAGCTGACATTAAAAGGTTTCAAATATCCTCTGAAAAATTGTCATATTGAGCCTGGTTCCACACTATGTATTAGTAACGAACTCATCCACTCAAATGGTACTTTTTCTTTTCATGAAGGCATATTAATAATGGTAAGAAGCAAAGATTGACCAACCTATCAATGTGGATGGCTGATTAAGCTCAATTGTGCTGCAAGCGGTACTTTTAGGAGGGGGACAAAATGAAATTTTATACAATCAAACTGCCTAGATTTCTTGGCGGCATTGTCCGTGCGATGCTTGGTTCATTTAAGAAAGATTAATGAGTAATCTCCTTTATTTCCACATAAAAACGCCTGCTACAATTCATTGTAGCAGGCGTTTACTCTTGCTTATACACGCTCAACTTTACCAGATTTCAAAGCTCGAGCTGATACATATACTCTTTTAGGCTTACCGTCCACTAGAATACGAACTTTTTGAAGGTTCGCGCCCCATGTACGTTTTGTAGAGTTCATTGCGTGAGAACGGTTGTTCCCAGCTTTTGTTTTTCTGCCTGTAATAACGCATTTACGTGCCATTTGTTTCCCTCCTAACTGCGAAAACATCATCATATTCTTCATATACGTACTTAGAGATGCCTCAAGATACTTTAATAATTTACCACAGCTTCAAGGGGTTTGCAAGGATTGTTTACTCCTCTTTCAAGAAAAATACCTTGACATCTTGATAAAAAATCAAGGCTATAGTATAAGTAGGATTGGGTCGGATTGAATGATTTCTTTTAAAAAGAAGGGTCTTATAGTAAAATAGTGATAACTCAGGGCAATTTCTCAAAAAGGGGGAACCAATGTGTCCATTGAACTTAGAACGAAATACGGACAAATTGATATATCAAATGAAGTCATTGCAATGGTGGCAGGAGGCGCTGCGATCGATTGCTATGGTATTGTTGGGATGGCGTCCAAAAATCAAATCAAGGACGGCTTGACGGATATTCTCCGCAAAGAGAACTTCAGCCGGGGTGTTCTTGTGCGTCAAAAAGAAGACCGCATTCATATTGATATGTACATCATCGTCAGCTACGGTACAAAAATATCAGAAGTCGCACATAATGTTCAAACGAAAGTCAAATATACGATTTCTCACACAGTTGGACTTTCTGTTGATTCGGTCAACATTTATGTACAAGGAGTAAGAGTTACGAACCCGTAGTAAGGAGGAAATATATTGTCTATTAGAAATCTTGATGGCCGCTCATTTGCAAAAATGATTCTTGCAGGTGCTCACCATCTTTCTCAAAACGCACAAATTGTTGATGCGTTAAATGTTTTTCCAGTGCCAGACGGAGACACGGGGACAAATATGAATTTGTCGATGACTTCAGGGGCAAAAGCAGTTGAAGAAACAAATACCGATCATATTGGGAAGGTCGGCGTGGCCCTGTCAAAAGGGCTATTGATGGGCGCAAGAGGAAACTCAGGCGTGATCCTTTCACAGCTCTTTAGAGGTTTCAGTAAACATATCGAACAAAAAGAAACGATTGATGCAAAAGAATTTGCCCTTGCCTTACAGGCAGGTGTTGATACAGCATATAAAGCCGTGATGAAACCGATTGAAGGGACCATTTTAACGGTTGCAAAGGATGCAGCAAAGAAAGCGGTTGCTGTTTCAGCGGCAGAAAATGACATTGACCGCGTTCTTGAGTTAACGATTGAGGAAGCGAGAGCATCACTTGATCGAACGCCGGATCTGCTTCCTGTTTTAAAAGAAGTGGGCGTTGTCGATAGTGGGGGTAAAGGACTTCTATGCGTATATGAAGGTTTCCTTGCTTCATTAAGAGGAGAGGACCTCCATCTGAAAGCGGCCTCTTTGCCAACGTTAAAAGAACTTGTCAGTGCAGAGCATCATAAAAGTGCACAAAGCCATATGAACACTGAAGATATCGAATTTGGTTATTGTACTGAATTTATGGTGAAATTTGAAGAAGACAAACAGTCCTTTGATGAGAATGCCTTCAGAGAAGACTTAAGCGAATTCGGAGATTCACTTCTTGTGGTGTCTGATGAAATGCTGGCGAAAGTTCATATTCATGCAGAGCAGCCTGGAGATGTCTTATCCTATGCACAGCGCTACGGCAGCCTGATCAATATGAAAATTGAAAATATGAGAGAGCAGCATAGCTCGATTGTGAACGAAGAAAGAGAACACGCGCCCGCTGCACCAAAGGCACCTGCTGCTGAAAAACAGCGCTTTGGAGTAGTCAGTGTCGCAATGGGAGAAGGAATTGCTGACTTGTTTAAAAGTATCGGAGCTTCCGTCGTCATTGAAGGCGGACAGACGATGAACCCGAGCACAGAAGACATTGTCACAGCAATTGAAAGCGTACATGCCGAAACCGTCTTTATCTTACCTAATAATTCTAATATTGTCATGGCAGCGAAACAGGCGGCAACTGTCTCAAGTCGTGAGGTCGTTGTCATACCGACGAAGACCGTTCCCCAAGGAATGTCGGCACTTCTTTCTCTAAATGAAGCAGCTTCAAATGAAGACAACGAAGCAGCAATGCTAGAAGCGATTGACCACGTGAAAAGCGGCCAAATTACCTTTGCAGTGAGAGATACCCAAATTGATGGAATCGACATTGCCAAAGGCGATTATATGGGTCTCTTTAACGGGAAAATTACCTTAACCGCGAAAAATCAATTAGATGCAGCAAAAGAGCTTTTGACCAAAATGGTGACAGAAGATGATGAGATTGTCACGATCATTAAAGGGGAAGATGCATCATCTGAAGAGATGGATGCGTTAGAAGCCTTTATTGAAGAAACATTTGAAGATGTAGAAGTTGAAGTCCACGATGGAAAACAGCCGCTTTATTCATATATTTTGGCTGTTGAATAACGAAAGAAGGGCAAATAAAGCCCTTCTTCTTCTTTTGCAATTTTTTACTAGTGATTCAACGGTGAAATGAGTTGCGGGAAACGAATGAATCCATTAGTCTAAAGAAAGAACCAAACCAATATGTGAGTGGTTATGAGAGGGGAAGACCTATGAAATTTAGAAGTGTGTTTGATATTATTGGACCCGTCATGATTGGTCCATCAAGTTCGCACACAGCGGGTGCGGCTCGTATAGGAAGAGTGGCTCGCAGCTTATTTGGAAGAGAACCGAAACAAATTGTCGTTTCATTTTATGGCTCTTTTAAAGATACGTATAAAGGACACGGTACAGATGTCGCCATTATCGGCGGTGTTCTTGACTTTGATACATTTGATGAACGCATCAAAACAGCGATTGATATTGCAAAAAGCAAAGAGATCGACATTGAATTTAAAGAAGAAGATGCGGTGCCAGCGCATCCGAATACAGCAAAAGTAGAGATATCAGATGCAAATGGAAAGCTTGAATTAATCGGGATTTCCATCGGCGGTGGTAAAATTGAAATCACTGAACTGAATGGCTTTGAGCTCAGGCTTTCAGGAAATCATCCTGCCATTCTTGTGGTTCATAACGATCGCTACGGCACGATTGCAGCAGTGGCCAATGTGTTAGCGAAATTCGCCATCAACATCGGTCATATGGAAGTGGCACGTAAAGATGTTGGGCAAGAGGCTTTGATGACCATCGAAGTGGATCAAAATATTGACCCAGCTGTCCTATCAGAGCTTGAAACGCTGCCAAACATTATTCAAGTCACACAAATTGCAGAGTAACAACAAGGAGGTTATGAATGATGTTTAAAAACGTCAAAGAACTCGTGCAGCTAACAGAAGAACGGAATACCTCCATTTCAGAAATAATGATCGCGCAAGAAATGGAAGTGACAGGGAAGTCACGTGAAGATATTTTCTCCCAGATGTACCGCAACCTAGAAGTGATGGAACAGGCCGTAGAAAACGGGCTGAAAGGTGTGAAATCATTATCAGGTTTAACAGGCGGAGATGCGGTCAAGCTTCATGCATATATCGCATCAGGCAAAACGCTGTCTGGACATACAATATTAGATGCTGTCAGTAAGGCAGTGGCAACGAATGAAGTCAATGCCGCAATGGGGACGATTTGTGCAACGCCTACAGCAGGCTCAGCAGGTGTTGTGCCGGGTACGTTATTTGCAGTAAAAGAAACATTAAAGCCAACTAAGGAACAAATGGTCAGATTCCTATTCACCTCTGGCGCATTTGGCTTTGTTGTGGCCAATAATGCGAGCATCTCTGGTGCAGCAGGCGGCTGTCAGGCAGAGGTAGGTTCAGCATCAGGTATGGCGGCAGCAGCCATTGTCGAAATGGCAGGCGGTACACCTCAGCAATCTGCTGAAGCGATGGCGATTACACTGAAAAATATGCTTGGACTTGTTTGTGACCCAGTAGCTGGACTTGTCGAGGTACCGTGCGTAAAACGAAACGCAATGGGTGCATCAAATGCGATGATCGCAGCAGATATGGCACTTGCCGGCATCACAAGCCGTATTCCATGTGATGAAGTCATTGATGCGATGTATAAAATCGGTCAAACCATGCCAACGGCACTTCGTGAAACAGCACAAGGCGGACTTGCTGCAACACCGACAGCAAGAGAGCTTGAAAAGAAGATTTTCGGAGGTGTGACCTCATCTCGTGATACAGAAACTGCAAGATAATGTCTCTGTCCTCAAGGGGATTGGAGAAGAAACCGAAAAAACACTCAATGAACTTGGAATCTATACAGTAGCCGATTTGCTTGGCTACTTTCCTTATCGATATGACGACTATGAGCTTCGTAATTTAGAAGAAGTTAAGCATGATGAACGTGTCACAGTTGAAGGGAAAGTGCACAGTGAGCCCGTCCTCACCTATTATGGAAAAAAACGAAGCAGGCTGACATTCAGGCTGCTTGTCGGGCGTTTTCTCATCACAGCGATTTGCTTCAATCGCCCTTATTTAAAACGAAGCCTTGTTTTAGGTGATACAGTATCCGTCACTGGGAAATGGGATAAAAACCGTCAATCCATCATGGTGCAGGAATTTAAAAAAGGGACGCACGAGCAAGATGGCAGTATAGAGCCTGTTTATTCAGTAAAAGAAAATGTAACCGTGAAGATGATGAGGCGCTTTGTGAAACAAGCCCTGTCACTTTATGTAGATAAAGCCGAAGATCCACTGCCAAAGCAGCTTGCCTTTGCCTATAAACTCATGTCCTATCAGGAAGCGTTAAAAACCATTCACCTGCCAGAAAATAGAGACTCGCTTAAGCAAGCAAGACGCCGCTTTGTGTACGAGGAATTTCTCATCTTTCAGTTGAAGATGCAGGCAATCAGAAAGAAAGAACGAGAAAAAACATCAGGCATCCAGCATCCGTTTTCCAAAGAGGCTGTTTTTGAGTTTGTTCACAGCCTGCCATTTCAGCTGACAAAGGCACAATCAAGAGTGCTTGATGAAATTATGTCTGATATGGCATCCCCGTACCGGATGAACCGTCTGCTTCAAGGGGATGTAGGCTCAGGGAAAACAGCTGTTGCAGCCATTGCACTTTATGCCGCTCATTTATCCGGCTATCAAGGGGCATTGATGGTCCCAACAGAGATTTTGGCAGAACAGCATGCAGATTCACTTTACCAGCTGTTTGAAAAATGGGGACTGAATATCGCCCTTCTGACAAGCTCTGTGAAAGGAAAGCGCCGCAGAGAATTGCTGGAACGTCTAAAAGAGGGCGAGATTGATATATTAGTCGGTACGCATGCGCTCATTCAAGACGAAGTCGAATTTCAGCAGCTCGGTCTTGTTATCACAGATGAGCAGCACCGGTTTGGCGTAGAACAGCGAAAAAAACTAAGAAGTAAAGGGCAGGATCCAGATGTCTTGTTTATGACTGCCACACCTATTCCGCGAACACTTGCGATCACTGTTTTTGGAGAAATGGACGTATCCGTCATTGATGAATTACCAGCCGGCAGAAAACAGATCGAAACGTATTGGGTCAAGCATGACATGCTTGAGAGGATTCTTGCATTTGTGGATAAAGAGCTGAGAAAAGGAAGACAGGCGTATATTATTTGTCCGCTCATAGAAGAATCAGACAAGCTGGATGTGCAAAATGCGATCGATGTCCACAGTATGCTGACAGAGGCTTACCGCGGTAAGTGGTCGATCGGCTTAATGCACGGGAAACTGGCGAGTGATGAAAAAGATCAGGTGATGAGAGACTTTACAGCAAATGAAGTACAAATTCTCGTTTCAACCACAGTCGTTGAAGTCGGTGTCAACGTGCCGAATGCGACTATCATGGTCATTTACGATGCAGACCGCTTCGGACTGTCTCAGCTTCATCAGCTCAGAGGCCGGGTTGGACGCGGAGAGCATCAATCATTTTGTGTTTTAATGGCGGATCCAAAATCAGAAACGGGGAAAGAGCGGATGCGGATCATGTCCGAAACAACCGACGGTTTTGAGCTGTCAGAAAAGGACTTAGAACTAAGAGGACCCGGCGATTTCTTCGGTAAAAAACAAAGCGGAATGCCTGAATTTAAAGTAGCAGATATGGTTCATGACTACAGAGCGCTGGAAACCGCTAGAAAAGATGCGGCAGAACTTGTGCAATCAGACGCATTTTGGACAGATCCCGAATACAAAGAACTTCGGCAAACGCTGGTAGACAGCGGGGTGCTGGGCGGAGATAAATTAAGCTGATCAAGCGCTGGAGGAATTTTCTTGTCTTTTTGAAACAAGGATTGATTTATCATCTATGAGATTATATACTACTATTAGTACCTAGTCATAAATGTACGGATGGTGTCTGCATATGAAACTAAATAAAAAAGAACGTCAAAAGCTTCTCCAGCAAACGATCAGCTCGACTCCGTTCATTACTGATGAAGAATTGGCAAGTAAATTCGGTGTAAGCATTCAAACGGTTCGTCTTGATCGTTTGGAACTGTCGATTCCTGAATTACGCGAAAGAATTAAGCATGTGGCCGAAAAGACATTAGAGGATGAAGTGAAGTCACTTCCGCTGGATGAAGTGATTGGAGAAATGATTGATGTAGAGCTTGATGACCAAGCCATTTCCATTTTAGAAGTGAGAAAAGAGCATGTATTTAGCCGAAATCAAATTGCCAGGGGACATCATCTCTTCGCCCAGGCAAATTCGCTGGCAGTAGCCGTCATTGACGATGAACTGGCGCTGACAGCAAAAGCGAATATTAGATTTACAAGGCAGGTTAAACAAGGCGAACGAGTCGTCTCGAAAGCTAAAGTAGCCTCACATGATAAAGAAAAAGGCAGAACTGTAGTTGAAGTAAACAGCTATGTCGGTGAGGAAGTTGTTTTCTCAGGTGACTTCGTCATGTATCGCTCAAAACAAAAGTAAAAGGTGGCACGTAATATGAGAATTGCAGTCGATGCAATGGGGGGAGACCATGCCCCTAAAGCCATTATTGACGGTGTGAAAAAAAGCTTAACGGCATTTTCAGATATCGAGATTACACTTGTCGGCGATGAAAACAAAATCAAACCATACATAACAAATAACGAGCGCATCACGATTTTAGATGCAAAAGAAGTCATTGAACCGACAGATGAACCAGTGCGTGCAGTTAGACGTAAAAAGGATTCATCTATGGTGAAAATGGCGCAGGAAGTATCCGAGGGACGTGCAGATGCCTGCATCTCAGCAGGAAATACTGGAGCTCTCATGACAGCAGGACTGTTTATTGTAGGAAGAATTGATGGCATAGACAGACCGGCACTTGCTCCAACACTGCCAACACTTGATGGCAGCGGGTTTTTATTACTGGATGTCGGCGCAAACGTTGATGCCAAACCAGAACACCTAATGCAATATGCGATGATGGGATCAATCTACGCAGAGCGTGTCTTTCCAAAGAGCAATCCGCGCGTTGGATTGTTAAATGTAGGAACAGAAGATAAAAAAGGCAACGATCTCACGAAAAAAACCTTTGAATTATTAAAAGCATCAGACTTGAATTTCGTAGGGAATGTGGAGTCTCGTGATTTACTAGAAGGTGTTGCTGATGTTGTTGTCACAGATGGTTTCACAGGAAATATCGCCTTGAAAACGATTGAAGGCACAGCCCTTTCTGTATTTAAAATGCTGAAAGAAACATTAACATCCAGCTTCACAGCAAAAATAGCAGCTGGGATGATGAAGCCGAAATTGATGCAGATGAAGTCTAAAATGGATTACTCCGAATATGGCGGTGCCGCTTTATTTGGTTTAAAGGCACCTGTCATTAAAGCACACGGCTCCTCTGATGAAAACGCCATTTTTCATGCAATTCGTCAGGCGCGTGATATCGTAGAAAAAGACGTTTCAGCCATCATTCATCAAGAAGTCCAAAAAGAAACCACGAACGAGTCTTAATGGAGGTAAAGCAGCATGACTAAAATTGCATTTTTATTCCCTGGCCAAGGCTCTCAAAAAATTGGCATGGGAAAAGATTTATTTGACCAAGAAGCAGTATCTAAAGCTGTATTTGAAGAAGCAGACAAGACCCTCGGTTTTGACTTATCTTCGATGATTTTTGAAGGAGATGCAGAAGAACTGACGCTCACTTATAACGCGCAGCCAGCTCTTTTAACGACAAGTATCGCCATCTTAAAGAAATTTGAAGAGAGCGGAATCAAAGCAGATTACGCAGCAGGACATAGCCTTGGTGAATATACGGCCCTCGTTGCAGCAGGCGCACTTTCGTTTCAAGATGCTGTCTATGCAGTAAGAAAGCGCGGCGAATTAATGAACGAAGCTGTTCCAGCAGGAGAAGGCGCCATGGCAGCGATTCTTGGCTTAGATCAAACGGCGCTTCTAGAAGTGACAAAAGAAGTGACAGAGAGCGGTCACCTTGTAGAACTCGCTAACCTAAACTGTCCTGGTCAAATCGTCATCTCTGGTACAGCAAAAGGTGTAGAACTAGCTTCAGAGAAAGCGAAAGAAAAAGGCGCAAAACGTGCGATTGCCCTTGAAGTGAGCGGACCTTTCCATTCTGCCTTAATGAAACCAGCCGCTGAAAAATTCACAGATGTTCTGTCAAAGCTAGACATTTCGGATGCCAAAACACCAGTGATCTCAAATGTAACAGCAGACATCGTCACATCTCGTGATGCTATTGAGACAAAGCTCATTGAACAATTGTATTCTCCTGTTCGATTTGAAGAAAGTGTGGAACGCCTCATTGATTTAGGCGTGACAACGTTTATTGAAATTGGTCCGGGCAAAGTACTTTCAGGCCTTGTGAAAAAGGTCAATCGCCGCCTGACAACCATTTCTGTTTCAGATCAGGAAACAATTGAAGCAGCTATTCAAACATTGAAGGAGGATTCTTGATGCTTACAAATAAAACAGCCGTTGTAACAGGTGCATCACGCGGGATTGGCCGTTCCATCGCGATCGATTTAGCGAAGAATGGTGCAAATGTTGTCGTCAACTATTCTGGAAACGAAGCAAAAGCAAATGAAGTCGTAGACGAAATCAAAGCACTTGGCCAGCAGGCATTTGCCGTTAAAGCTGATGTTTCAAATGCTGAAGAAGTACAAGCGCTCATGAAACAAGCGATTGACACATTTGGTTCAATTGACATTCTTGTCAATAATGCAGGGATCACAAAGGACAACCTGCTCATGAGAATGAAAGAAAATGAATGGGATGACGTCATTAACATAAACTTAAAAGGGGTCTTTAACTGTACAAAAGCCGTGACACGTCAAATGATGAAACAGCGCAGCGGAAGAATCATCAACTTGGCTTCAGTAGTTGGCGTATGTGGAAACCCTGGACAAGCAAACTACGTTGCAGCAAAAGCTGGTGTCATCGGATTAACGAAAACAACAGCAAAAGAGCTGGCAACCCGTCATATTACAGTCAATGCAGTAGCACCAGGCTTTATTTCGACAGATATGACAGACAAGCTTGATGAGAATGTACAGTCTGAAATGCTCAAACAAATCCCGCTTGCACGCTTTGGTGCACCTGAAGATATTAGCAACGTTGTTGTCTTTTTAGCTTCAGAAGGAGCAGGTTATATTACAGGCCAAACCATCCAAGTAGATGGCGGAATGGTTATGTCCTAAGAAATATCAAAATTTCATTAGGTTTTCTCTAGTTTTTTAAAAACGAATCAACTATAATACTTTGAGGGGAGGTGAAAGGCAATGGCAGACGTATTAGAGCGTGTATCAAAAATTATTGTAGACCGCCTTGGCGTTGATGAGGCTGACGTGAAAATGGAAGCTTCATTTAAAGAAGATTTAGGCGCTGATTCCCTTGATGTAGTTGAGCTAGTTATGGAACTTGAAGATGAGTTCGATATGGAAATTTCTGACGAAGATGCTGAAAAAATTGCAACAGTCGGTGACGCTGTGAACTACATAAATAGCCAGCAATAAGCGTAACAAAGTCCCGTCTATTTTCATGACGGGACTTTGAAAATTTATGTTAGTTTCAACACATTCAGCTGATCAATTGTCAGCCTTTTTCAGATGCTAAGGAGCAATGTTTCCTTGCATGTAGAAAGAGAGACTCCATATAATCAGTATCCTTAAAGGCGATTAAGCCTACCTGGAGGTTGCTATGCCAAAACACTATAAAGACAAACAGAAACAGAGCAAAAAACTAGAGCAATTTAGGGAATTCCAGCAGCGCATTTCTGTACACTTTCAAAATGAAAAGCTTCTATATCAAGCCTTTACGCATTCCTCTTATGTGAATGAACACCGGAAAAAGCCATACGAGGATAATGAAAGACTTGAATTTCTAGGAGATGCTGTTTTAGAATTGACGATCTCTCAATTCTTATTTGCGAAATATCCCGCGATGAGCGAGGGTGATTTAACGAAACTAAGAGCGGCAATCGTATGTGAACCGTCACTTGTGTCTCTGGCACATGAGCTGTCCTTTGGTGACCTTGTTCTTTTAGGAAAAGGCGAAGAAATGACAGGCGGGAGAAAACGACCAGCACTCTTAGCGGACGTATTCGAGGCGTTTATCGGCGCACTTTATTTAGATCAGGGGCTGGAGCCAGTGGAGCGATTCCTAGAAGCCTATGTCTATCCGAAAATTAACGATGGAGCGTTCTCGCATGTCATGGACTTTAAAAGCCAGCTGCAAGAATTCGTTCAGCGCGATGGAAAAGGTGTACTGGAATACCACATCCTGCATGAAAAAGGACCAGCACATAACCGGGAATTTGAAGCAAATGTATCCCTGCGCGGAGAAGTGCTCGGAATTGGAAATGGCCGCTCTAAAAAAGAAGCAGAACAGCATGCTGCACAGGAAGCACTTGCTAAATTGCAGAAACATCATATGAACCAATAAAATCCCCCTCGTCATTCAGGGGGATTTCACTCTGTTTTCCATCATCTTTTTTCACTTCATATGGTAAGATGATAGTACTTTAAATACATAAGGAGGATCACTCTCATGTTCCTCAAACGTTTAGACGTGATAGGATTCAAATCTTTTGCACAGCGAGTGACCGTGGACTTTGTCAAAGGGGTCACAGCTGTTGTTGGACCAAACGGAAGCGGCAAAAGTAATATTACCGATGCCATCCGCTGGGTGCTTGGAGAACAATCAGCGAAAAGCCTCCGCGGAGGAAAAATGGAAGACATCATTTTTGCAGGAAGCGACTCAAGAAAAAGAGTCAATCTAGCAGAGGTGACTTTAACATTAGATAACGAAGATCACTTTTTACCGATCGATTTTCACGAAGTCAGTGTGACAAGAAGAGTCTATCGTTCAGGAGAAAGTGAATTTCTCATAAACAATCAATCTGTCCGCTTGAAGGATATTATTGACCTTTTCATGGATTCAGGTCTTGGAAAGGAAGCTTTTTCAATCATCAGCCAAGGAAAGGTAGAGGAAATTCTATCAAGTAAGGCAGAAGAGAGGAGAAGCATCTTTGAAGAAGCGGCTGGTGTTTTGAAATATAAAACAAGAAAGAAAAAAGCCGAGAATAAACTGTTTGAAACGCAGGACAACTTAAACCGAGTAGAAGATATTCTGCATGAACTAGAAGAGCAAGTAGAACCATTAAGAATGCAGGCATCTATTGCAAAGGACTATTTGCAAAAAAAAGAAGAGCTTGAAAATGTCGAAATTGCCTTAACTGTCCATGACATCGAAGCACTTCATGAAAAATGGACAACACTTGGTGAAGCTGTCGAGCGCTTCAAACAAGATGAAATGAAGCAGTCCACAGATATTCAAGCAAAAGAAGCCAAAATTGAAGAATCAAGAGACCGCATTCAAGCGCTTGACGAATCAATTAATGACCTGCAAGAAGTTCTTCTTTTCACAAGTGAGGAATTAGAAAAGCTTGAAGGAAAAAAAGAAGTATTAAAAGAACGTAAAAAAAATGCAGCTGCAAACCAAGGACAGCTAGAAGAAACGCTCATTCGCTTAACTGAAAAGCAGGCGCAGTTAACCGAAAAGATTCAGCAGCAGAAAATCACGCGGGACAGCCTTCAAAAAGAAGTGCAGCAGCTAAAAGATGAAGTGAAAACAAAGCAGCATCAACTGTCGCTCCATAGTGAAGATGTGGAAGGTCAAATTGAACAGCTGAAAAGCGATTATTTTGATCTGCTTAATGAACAGGCTACCATCCGCAATGAACGTAAATTACTAGAAGAACAGCAGCGCCAAGCGGCCATGCAGCTGGAGCGGCTCACGCAAAACAACCAAAAACACATCGAAGAACGTGTGTCTGTCAAAGAAAAGAAAATAGAAGCTGAGCAGCAGCTTTCCGCACTTGAAGAAGACATACTGGGTCAGGTCAAGCGCTTTAGGGAAGCGGAACAAAAGCTTGAGCAAATGAAACGTCAATACGAGAAAAAAGAAACGGCTCTTTACCAAGCCTATCAATATGTGCAGCAGGCAAGATCGAAAAAAGAGATGCTAGAATCCATGCAGGAAGACTTCTCAGGCTTTTTCCAAGGAGTGAAAGAGGTCTTAAAGGCAAAAGAGCGTTTAGGCGGTATTCACGGTGCCATTGCAGAGCTGATTCAAACAGATCAGCAGCATGAGACAGCGATTGAAATCGCGCTAGGCGCAGCAACGCAGCACGTAGTCACAGAAAATGAAGCAGCTGCGAGACAAGCAATTGTATACTTAAAGCAGCACTCCTTTGGACGTGCGACCTTCCTGCCAATGAATGTGATCAAAGAACGAACCATTCAGCATAGGGACGTCCAAACAGCTGAGCAGCATGCTGCATTTATCGGTGTAGCAAGTCACCTTGTTTCCTTTGATGAAAAGTATCAAAAAGTCATACAGAACTTGCTTGGAACGGTACTTATCGTTAGAGACTTAAAAGGCGCCAATGAACTGGCAAAAATGCTTGGTCATCGTTATCGCATCGTGACCCTTGATGGAGATGTCGTGAACCCCGGCGGTTCAATGACCGGTGGCGGTGTAAAGAAAAAGAACAACTCCCTTCTTTCAAGAAACCGTGAGATCGAAACATTAACAAAGCAGCTCGTTGAAATGGAAGAAAAAACAACGATTCTTGAAAAAGAAACAAAAGAAACGAAGCAATTGATTGCAGCAAACGAAAGCCAATTAAACGAACTGCGTCAACGCGGAGAAACCCTTCGAGAAAAGCAGCAAGAGCTCAAAGGGAAGCTATACGAACTGCAAGTAGCCGAAAAAAATATTAATGCTCACCTTGAACTCTATGATCAAGAAAAAGAAGAATTGCAGCAGCGTTCTACTGAACTTACAGATAAGGACAAAACGCAGGCAGCCCTTGAAGTTTCAATAGGGGAGAAACTGACCACGCTTGATCAAGAGATCAATACATTAACAAAGCGTAAGCAGACTCAAAGCTCAACGAAAGAAACCATTTCTGCCGAATTAACAGAGCTGAAAATCTCGCTTGCCAAAAAAGAGCAGTCCTTAGCGAATGAACAAGAAAAGCTTTCGAGCTTAATGGCCGAATTAGAAGAGGCTGAACAAACGCTGATGGAAACAAAAGAAGACCTGTCACTCTTAACAAGTGAAATGACGTCTAGCTCAAGCGGAGCAGAACAGCTGGAAGAAGCGGCGAAAGAGAAACTGGAAAACAAAAACAAAACAACCGCACTTATTTCAGAGCGTCGTAAACAGCGCCTGGCTCTTTCTGAAACGTTAGAATTTGCTGAACGTGAACTGAAAGAACAAAAGCGCCTTTACAAGCAGCTCACCACAAGCTTAAAAGATGAAGAGATTAAGCTTGGCCGTATGGAAGTTGAGCTCGACAACCTCATCGCTTATTTGAACGAAGAGTATGCCCTTTCGTTTGAAGGGGCAAAAGAGATGTATCATCTGACGTTATCACCAGATGAAGCAAGAAAACGAGTGAAGCTGATCAAATTAGCCATTGAAGAGCTAGGAACAGTGAACTTAGGCAGCATTGATGAGTATGAACGAGTAAATGAACGATATCTCTTCTTAACAGAACAGCGAAACGATCTGACAGAAGCGAAAAATACATTATTCCAAGTCATCGAAGAAATGGATCAAGAGATGACAAAGCGCTTCTCTGAAACATTCTCGCAAATCCGCGGGCATTTCGAATCGGTTTTCCAAGCATTATTTGGCGGCGGAAGAGCAGATCTTAAGCTGACAGATCCAAACGATTTACTAAACTCTGGCGTTGATATTGTCGCGCAGCCGCCAGGGAAAAAACTGCAAAACTTAAGCCTGCTTTCAGGCGGAGAGAGAGCATTAACAGCGATTGCTTTACTATTCTCTATTTTAAAAGTCAGACCTGTTCCATTCTGCGTGTTAGATGAGGTCGAAGCGGCGCTTGATGAAGCAAATGTTTTCCGCTTTGCGCAATATTTAAAGAAATACAGCCAGGAAACACAGTTCATTGTCATTACGCACCGTAAAGGAACAATGGAAGAAGCAGATGTGCTCTACGGCGTTACGATGCAGGAGTCAGGTGTTTCTAAGCTTGTATCCGTCAAACTAGAAGAAACGAAAGAGCTTGTCCAGTAATTAAAGGAGGTTTTTGAACCAAATGAGCTTTTTTAAGAAATTAAAAGAAAAATTTACGCAGCAAACCGATTCAGTATCAGAAAAGTTTAAAGATGGACTTGAAAAAACGAGAAACTCCTTTCAAGGAAGAGTAAACGAACTAATTTCACGCTATCGTAAAGTCGATGAAGACTTTTTTGAAGAATTAGAAGAAGTTCTGATCGGAGCAGATGTCGGTTTCACAACGGTGATGGAACTGATTGATGAGCTGAAAAAAGAAGTGAAATTAAGAAACATTCAAGACCCAAGTGAAGTACAATCGGTCATCTCTGAAAAACTGGTTGAAATCTACAATAGCGGAGAGGAACAAATCTCTGCGCTGAACATCGAAGACGGCCGATTAAATATCATTTTATTTGTAGGCGTCAATGGCGTTGGGAAAACAACGACTATCGGCAAACTTGCGAATAAGCTGAAAAATGAAGGGAAATCCGTCATTTTAGCAGCAGGTGATACGTTCCGTGCCGGTGCGATTGAGCAGCTTGAAGTATGGGGAGAGCGTTCAGGTGTCCCTGTTGTCAAACAGACGGCTGGCTCTGACCCAGCAGCGGTGATCTATGATGCCGTTCAATCAGCAAAAGCGAAAAATGCGGATGTACTCATCTGTGATACAGCAGGACGACTGCAAAACAAAGTCAACTTGATGAAAGAGCTGGAGAAGGTCAAGAGAGTCATTGAACGCGAGGTTCCAGATGCACCTCATGAAGTACTGCTCGCTCTTGATGCAACAACCGGTCAAAATGCGATGGCACAAGCGAAGGAATTTTCTAAAGCGACGAATGTGACAGGAATTGCTTTAACAAAGCTTGACGGTACTGCAAAAGGCGGAATTGTCCTTGCAATTCGCAATGAGCTGAACATCCCCGTGAAGCTTGTCGGTTTAGGTGAAAAGGTAGACGATCTGCAAGAGTTCGATGCAGAATCGTATGTGTATGGATTATTCTCAGACGTCATTGATCAACAAGACTAACAAAAATGCCGGCAAAAACTGCTGGCATTTTTATTTATACACCGCTTCATGAAGTGACAAGATAAAAACTTGACACACATTAGAGAACCGTGTAAACTTAGTTGATGTAAAGGGAATGAACTTAACAAAGGGGAGAGAGCCCATGACGCTTGAAAAAACAACGAGAATGAACTACTTGTTTGACTTCTATCAATCGTTGTTAACCGCAAAGCAAAAGAGCTACATGTCGCTTTACTACCTAGACGATTTTTCCCTCGGTGAAATTGCGGATGAATATGAAGTATCAAGACAGGCTGTTTATGATAATATTAAACGGACTGAAGCGATGCTTGAACAATATGAAGAAAAGCTGCTCTTGTTTAAGAAATTTAAAGAGCGTAAAGAACTTCTCAAAAAAATGAGAGAGCTTGTAGCAGATTCCGCTCAGACGGAAGAAGCAGAAGCTTTAATTGAATCGCTTGAGAAATTAGATTAGGAGGCGGCACAGTATGGCATTTGAAGGATTAGCCGACCGACTGCAGCAGACGATTTCAAAAATCCGCGGCAAAGGAAAAGTGTCAGAGCAAGATGTAAAAGAAATGATGCGCGAGGTACGCCTTGCCCTTCTTGAAGCTGACGTCAATTTTAAAGTAGTCAAAGACTTTGTGAAAAAAGTAAGCGAGCGGGCAGTTGGACAAGAGGTGATGAAAAGCCTTACCCCTGGACAACAGGTCATTAAAGTTGTAAAAGAAGAACTCACTGAATTAATGGGTGGGGAAGAGAGTAAAATCGCTGTAGCGAAAAAATCTCCGACAGTCATTATGATGGTTGGTCTTCAAGGGGCAGGTAAAACAACCACAACTGGGAAGCTTGCCAATTTACTTCGCAAAAAACATAATCGCAAGCCGATGATGGTGGCTGCAGATATTTACAGACCAGCAGCGATCCAGCAGCTTCAAACGCTGGGGAAACAGCTTGATATGCCTGTGTTTTCATTAGGTGATCAAGTCAGTCCTGTCGACATTGCCAAACAGGCAATCGAAAAAGCGAAAGAAGAACACCACGATTATGTCATTTTAGATACAGCAGGACGCCTTCATATCGATGAAGAATTGATGGATGAACTTCAGAAAGTAAAAGAAGTAGCCAATCCAGAAGAAATTTTCCTTGTTGTTGACTCTATGACAGGTCAAGATGCTGTCAATGTAGCAAAAAGCTTTAATGAACAGCTTGGTTTGACAGGTGTCGTTCTAACGAAACTAGACGGGGATACACGAGGCGGGGCAGCACTTTCCATTCGAGCTGTCACCAATACGCCGATTAAATTCGCCGCACTAGGAGAAAAGCTGGATGCGATTGAACCATTCCACCCGGAGCGGATGGCATCAAGAATTCTTGGCATGGGAGATGTGCTTACACTTATTGAAAAAGCACAGGCAAACGTTGACCAAGATAAAGCGAAAGAGCTTGAACAAAAAATGCGGACCATGAGCTTTACGCTCGATGATTTCCTCGAGCAGCTTGGGCAAGTTCGTAATATGGGTCCACTTGATGAATTGATCCAAATGATGCCGGGAGCCGGTAAAATGAAAGGGCTCAAAAACGTCCAAGTAGACGAAAAGCAGCTCAATCACATCGAAGCGATCATTAAATCAATGACGACCGAGGAAAAAGAACAGCCAGAGGTCATCAATGCAAGCCGAAGAAAACGGATTGCAAAAGGAAGCGGAACATCTGTACAGGAAGTCAATCGCCTTTTAAAGCAATTTGACGAAATGAAAAAGATGATGAAGCAAATGACCAACATGTCCAAAGGGAAGAAAAAAGGCTTTAAATTACCATTTATGTAATTGGTTATACATGATAAAAACCGTTGTTAAGAAAAAACACTTTACAAACCCTTTTATCATTGTTAATATACTATCTTGTTGAAATATTTTCGGAGGTGCTAGTAAAATGGCAGTAAAAATTCGTTTAAAACGTATGGGATCAAAAAGATCTCCTTTCTATCGTATTGTTGTAGCAGATTCTCGTTCACCACGTGACGGTCGTTTCATCGAAACAGTTGGAACATACAATCCAGTGTTATCACCAGCTGAGGTGAAAATCAACGAAGAATTAGCGCTTAAATGGCTTCAAAATGGTGCGAAACCATCTGATACAGTTCGCAACCTTTTCTCAAGCCAAGGAATTCTTGAAAAATTTCATAATGCGAAAAACAGCAAATAATGAATGAGCTGTCCTTGGAAGAATTGATTGTGTCCATCGTCGAGCCACTTGTTGATTTCCCTGAAGATATTCACGTATCTTCATTAGAAAAAGATGAGCAAGTGATTTACACACTGTCTGTCAATGCTGAAGATACCGGAAAAGTGATCGGAAAGCAGGGACGTACAGCAAAAGCGATACGAACAGTCATGTTTGCAGCAAGTGCAGAGTCTTCTAAGAAAGTTCAACTTGAGATTGCTGACTAAAAAGGGAGAGGGCTTAGGACCTCCCCTTTTTTTACACGTTTAAATCTATTTTTCGTTATACTGTAGAGGACAAATGCCTTCGGATAGGGGGACAAAAAGGAAGATGCAGATCATTCAACATGTCACCGTCATGCAAGTATTAACTGAAAGCAGTAAGGACAAACTGTTAACGACTTTTTTGGAGAAAAAAGAAAGACTAGAACGTGAATGCAATCAACTATATTTTCAACTGAGAAAACATGAAAAAGAACCACATCAGCAAGAAGCCATCCCTCAATTTCAAAAAGCCATCGATAAACGGCAGGAGAAGATCCGGCAAATTGATTTTCAAGTAGAGCAGCTGCATATTTTGCCGCTTGGAAGTGAAATGAAAGAGACAGAAGTGGATGCGCTGGTTGAAGTGAAAATAGGTGATAAATGGGATGACAAGATGCAAGATAATGTCATCGTCGTGAAAGACGGCACCATTGTGGAAATACGTCAGGGGTGATTGAGAACATGGAACGAGAATGGTTGAATGTTGGAAAGATTGTCAATACACACGGAGTGCGCGGAGAAGTACGCGTCGTGTCAAAGACAGATTTCCCAGAAGAGCGTTACAAAAAAGGAAGCCTCCTCTATATTTTTAAGCAAGGTCAAGGGGAGCCGCTGAAAGTCACTGTCGCATCACATAGGCAGCATAAACAGTTTGATTTGCTCACATTTGAAGAAATTAGCTCCTTAAATGAAGCAGAGCAGTTGAAAGAATCGATTTTAAAAGTAGAAAAAGAACATCTCGGTTCTTTGGGCGAAGGAGAATTTTATTTCCATCAAATCATTGGCTGTGAAGTATACGATGAAGAAGATCAGCTTGTCGGCCAAATCAAAGAGATTTTAACACCAGGGGCAAATGATGTCTGGGTGGTTGGAAGAAAAGGCAAAAAAGATGCCCTGATTCCTTATATCCCATCTGTTGTCAAAAAGATCGATATCTCATCCAAAACCGTACACATTGAAGTGATGGAAGGACTCATTGACGAATGAAAATCGACTTTTTAACGCTTTTTCCTGAAATGTTCGAAGGTGTGCTTCACTCATCGATCTTAAAAAAGGCACAGGAGAAAGAAGCTGTCTCATTCAATGTTGTCAATTTTAGAGAGTACTCGGATCATAAGCATAAAACAGTGGATGACTATCCGTATGGCGGCGGTGCTGGTATGGTACTGAAAGCACAGCCCGTATTCGATGCGGTAGAAGATTTGACGAAGAAAGCAAGCAAGAAGCCCCGAGTCATTCTTGTCTGTCCTCAAGGGGAAAGATATACACAAAAGAAGGCAGAGGAACTTGCAAAAGAAGAACACCTTATGTTCATTTGCGGCCATTATGAAGGCTACGATGAGCGCATCAGGGAGCATCTTGTCACAGATGAAATCTCAATTGGGGATTTCGTTCTCACAGGCGGAGAACTGCCAGCGATGATGATTGCAGACAGTGTGGTCAGGCTTTTGCCTCATGTGCTTGGAAAAGAAGCGTCTCACATTGAAGATTCATTTAGTACAGGTCTGCTAGAGCACCCGCACTATACAAGACCTGCCGATTATAAAGGACTAAAAGTGCCGGATGTGCTCCTCTCTGGAAATCATGCAAAAATTGAAGAGTGGCGGCGCAAAGAATCCTTGAAGAGAACCTATACAAGACGGCCAGATTTGATCGATTCATGCAAAACGTTAACAGATGAAGAAAAAAGATGGCTTTGGCAGCTTCATAATGACTAGATTGTATTGCACACTGCATAGAGGTATGGTATGATACTACTTGTGACTTGGACGGCTTGCCGATTCAAGTTTGAAAACGATGTTCCGCTGCAATGAAGAAAGAGGACATGAGCATCTGTTGGAAGGAGTTGAAAACGATGCAACATTTGATTGAAGAAATCACAAAAGAACAATTACGCACTGATCTTCCTGCGTTCCGTCCTGGTGACACTTTACGTGTACACGTTAAAGTTGTCGAGGGTACTCGTGAGCGTATCCAGATCTTTGAAGGTGTTGTAATTAAGCGTCGTGGTGGTGGAATCAGCGAAACTTTCACAGTTCGTAAGATTTCTTACGGTGTAGGCGTTGAGCGTACATTCCCTGTACACACACCAAAAATCGCTAAGATCGAAGTTGTACGTCACGGTAAGGTACGTCGTGCGAAACTTTACTACCTACGTGAACTTCGCGGTAAAGCGGCTCGTATCAAAGAAATCAGACGATAATGATATCAAAGGAAAGAGCTTGTTACCTGTAACAGGCTCTTTTTTTGTACAATGTATAGAGATAATCGATAGAAGAGAAGGTGCACATATGACGATTCAATGGTTTCCAGGCCATATGGCAAAAGCAAGACGTGAAGTCACAGAAAAATTAAAGCTCATCGACATCGTATTTGAATTAACCGATGCTAGAATTCCGATGTCCTCTAGAAACCCAATGATCGAAGAAATCCTTCAGAACAAACCCAAGATCATGCTATTAAACAAAGCAGATAAAGCCGATCCTCGTATGACAAAGGAGTGGCAGGCGCACTTTGAGCAGCAAGGCGTTCGGTCACTTGCCATTAACTCTGTCGATGGACAAGGGTTAAATCAGATCATCACAACTTCAAAAGAAATCTTAAAAGAAAAATTCGACCGCATGAAAGCAAAAGGTGTCAAACCGCGTGCAATCCGGGCGCTGATTATCGGGATTCCCAACGTCGGGAAATCGACCTTAATCAATCGTTTAGCAAAAAAGAACATTGCCAAAACAGGAGACCGGCCTGGTATTACCACCTCACAGCAATGGGTGAAGGTAGGGAAAGAACTTGAACTGCTTGATACACCTGGAATCCTCTGGCCTAAGTTTGAAGATGAGCAAGTAGGACTCAGGCTAGCGGTGACTGGAGCGATCAAAGATTCTATCATCAACTTACAGGATGTCGCTGTGTATGGACTTCGCTTTCTAGAAGAGAACTATCCAGAGCGATTAAAAAAACGCTATGACCTGGCGGAGATCCCTGAAGATACGGTTGAGCTGTTTGATGCAATAGGTACAAAGCGCGGCTGTCTCATGAGCGGTGGATTTATTAATTACGACAAAACCACCGAAATCATTATTCGGGATATTCGAACAGAAAAATTTGGTCCCCTCACTTTTGAGAAGCCCGAAAGCTAAAAGACACGCAGCTCATGCGGGTCTTTATTTTTTGCGGAAAACTGCCGATATAAAGAAGGAGGCTGACGAAAAGCTGATGTACACGGTGAAACAAATAAAAGAACTGATAGAAAAGCATTCGCAAGACGAGTCATACATTCGTGAGCTTGTAAAAGATGATACGAGAAAAAGTGTCCAAAAACTGATAGAGAAGTGGCACAAAGAGAGAGAAAAGCAGCAGCAACTTCGTGCAGCATGGAATGAAATGCTGAAATTTGAAAACAAAGCTAAGGCGCAGGGATACACATGTATTGCTGGAATAGATGAAGCAGGAAGAGGACCGCTGGCAGGCCCCGTTGTCGCAGCAGCTGTCATATTAAAGGAAGATACAGTCCTGCTCGGTTTAAACGACTCAAAGCAATTATCTGAGAAAAAAAGATTGGCGTATTATGACCTGATCCAAAAAGAAGCACTTGATATCGGAATCGGCATTGTTGATGCGGCTACGATTGATGAAATCAATATTTACGAGGCATCAAGACTGGCGATGGTGAGAGCTGTGGAGCAGTTAACTCATACACCTGATTATCTACTCATAGATGCCATGACGCTCCCGCTTCCTATTCACCAGGAGAATATCATCAAAGGAGATGCAAAAAGTGCGTCCATCGCAGCAGGTGCATGTATTGCAAAGGTGACAAGGGATCAGATGATGGAAGAATACGGGCGTAAGTACCCTGAGTATCAATTTGAAAAACATAAAGGGTACGGAACAAAAGAGCATCTGGCTGCCATTCAAACACATGGAGCTGTCCCAATCCATCGATTATCGTTTGCGCCAGTGAAATCCGTTATATCATAAATTTTTGACCAAGGAGGCTGCCTGTGATGACAAGAGTTGAGGACATACATACAGCACTGAATAGCCGGTTAAGTGCGGCAGAATCTGTTCCATTAAACACCGAAGGAAAGGAAAATGTGCATCGGCTGATCCTCGGTAAAGTACTGAAAATGCTTGGAGATGATACAGCCCTTGTTCAAATAGGCTCAACAAAAATAAAAGCACAGCTAGCGGCTCAGCTCAAAGCAGACGCATTTTATTGGTTCCAATTTGAACAAGAGGGTGGAGACAGCCTCAATAAACTAAGGCCAGTACAGCAATTTGATCAAGACCCTAAGACATTAAAGGATGCAGCTGCCAAACTATTAGAAGGTCTCTCACTTAAAAACGGACTTGAAAACATCCTAACAGCCACAGCTTTTTTAAAAGAAAAATCCGTTATCAACGAAGCAGAGTTAAAAACGGCAGTGAAGTGGATCGAACAGCTTCAAGGAGCTGATGTGAAAAAAGGTCTTCAGGCACTCCTATTTGCTTTAAAGAAAGACTTGCCGATCCAGGAAGGAGTGCTTCAATCAATTTTAGCCGTGAAATCATCCTCTGCTCTTCATCAGGATATGACAGCGTTGCTAGAACGATTAACACAGCTCCCGAAGCACTCAGACGCCACACAGGCCCTTACACAAGCCATTCGATCAGTCATAGATGCTGAGACGACCGTCCATGCAGAAAAGCTCTTATCGGTCCTTCTAGCAGCGAGAGAAGGGGCGGCGAAGCAAGGAGGCAGTCTACTACCTGTAACGCCTCAGCCCAATCTGTCTCAGCCCAAAGAAAATAGCCAAGCTCCAATCGCTCAAGAGCGTCAGACGACCCAAGTTCTTCAAACTAACGTGCAGCAGTCAACAAGTCCAAAAGAGCTGCAAATCCCGCTTCAGCAAATTGAGCGGATAATGGCAAGTTTGACGAAGCAAGGTGCAGACGGGCAGCAAGAGCCTAGCTTAAAACAGCTCACGTCATTGCTGCAAGGGCTTCAGCAGGCAGGATCTCAGCCTGACGCAAAAGCATCCGTGCTTCAAAAAGAATTTCCGTTCCTGTCAAAAACAGAGGCGAAAGCATTGGCTCAGGTGGTGCAGCAGACGGAACCCGCATTAAGCAATAAAACCGATGTGCTCGATTTACTCATGACGATGAAAAAGGCAATAGGTGTACGAGATGAAATCGGTATGCTGAAACTACTCGAAAAAGGCAGCCAGGATGTAAAAAGTCAGGAGTTTCACCAATTAAAGCTCGTCTTAAATGATGTGAGGCAGGCTGATTTACCAGAGCCCGTAAAAAAAGAAGTCGATCAATTGTTTCATAGATTGAACGGGCAGTTATTTGTGCAGCAGGAGAACCAAACCATCAGCCAAATGATGGTCTCTTATCCGCTCTTTTCAAAACATAGTGTTCAAGATTTAACCTTTATTCTAAAAGGACATAAGAAAAAAGATGGCTCTATTGATATTTCTCAGTGCCGTCTCATGTTTTACTTAAACATGGAAAACCTCGAAGAGACATTAATCGACTGTACGATTCAGCAAAAGGTCATGGCAATTACAGTTGAAACCGGTCATGAACTTCAAGGAACCATTAATCCGATGATTCCAGCTGTTCGGGAGAATTTAAATGCCTTAGGATACAGTTTAACGGGAATTACAGCAAAGAAGAGACAAGAGCCAGTAGATCCGTCTCACTTTCTAGATGAACACTTTCATAAAATCAGCGAGAAAGGGCTGGACTTACGAGTATGAAGGATTCAAAACCGCTTAGAAGGGCGGTCGCTCTACATTATGATGAAGAAAAACAAAAGGCGCCAAAAGTCGTCGCAACAGGGAGCGGCTATGTGGCAGACCATATCATTGAAGAAGCAAAAAAGTCGGGAGTTCCTATCCAAGAAGACCGTAATTTAGTCGAACTCATGCGCCACTTAACGCTGGATGAGGAGATCCCTGAAGCGTTATACGATACTGTAGCAGAAATATTTTCGTTTATCTATAGATTAGATCAAAAAATGAAAAAATAAGGAAAAATAAGTGATTTGGCTGAAAAATTTATATTTTTAATAAAATAAAAGTTTGAATGTTTAGAAGGATTTTACGATTTTACATAGAACCCTAGACATTCTCTTTTTTATTCTTTAAAATGAAAGCGCAGTCTATTTTATAATTTTTGTTTCTACATATGTTGGGAGGATGGGAAATGAATATCCATGAGTACCAAGGAAAAGAAATCCTAAGAAAATATGGGGTTTCAGTTCCAAATGGTAAAGTAGCATTTACACCTGATGAAGCAGTGAAAGCATCAGAAGAGCTAGAAAGCTCTGTATATGTCGTAAAAGCACAGATTCATGCAGGCGGCCGTGGTAAAGCAGGCGGGGTAAAAATTGCAAAAACAAAAGATGAAGTGAAAGGGTTTGCAGAGGAATTGCTCGGTAAAACACTTGTCACACATCAAACTGGGCCTGAAGGGCGCGAAATAAAACGCTTACTTATTGAAGAAGGCTGCGATATTCAAAAGGAGTACTACGTTGGACTTGTTTTGGACAGAGCGACATCAAGAATTGTGTTGATGGCTTCTGAAGAAGGCGGTACTGAAATTGAAGAAGTAGCAGAAAAAACGCCAGAGAAAATCGTCAAAGTGGTCATCGACCCAGCGATTGGCTTGCAAGGCTATCAGGCAAGAGAAGTAGCGTTTAAAATTAATATTCCAACAAAATTAGTTGGCCAAGCTGTTAAGTTTATGACAAGTCTTTACAATGCGTTTATTGAAAAAGATTGTTCAATTGCTGAGATTAATCCACTTGTTGTAACAGGCGATGGAAAAGTCATGGCACTTGATGCGAAATTAAACTTTGATAGCAATGCTTTATATAGACAAAAAGATATATTAGAATACCGTGACCTTGATGAAGAGGATCCAAAAGAAATTGAAGCATCTAAATATGATCTAAGCTACATTTCTCTAGATGGAAATATTGGCTGTATGGTCAATGGTGCAGGTCTTGCGATGTCTACAATGGATATCATCAAGCATTACGGCGGGGACCCTGCAAACTTCCTGGATGTTGGGGGCGGTGCAACAGCTGAAAAAGTAACGGAAGCATTTAAAATCATCTTATCTGATCAAAATGTAAAAGGGATTTTCGTGAACATTTTTGGCGGTATCATGAAATGTGATGTCATTGCAGAAGGTGTCGTTGAAGCGACGAAACAAGTCGGCTTAACATTACCACTCGTTGTACGTCTTGAAGGAACAAACGTTGAATTAGGGAAGAAAATCCTGAGTGATTCAGGCTTAAATATCACTTCTGCTGAGTCTATGGCTGACGGGGCAGAAAAGATTGTATCTTTAGTCAAGTAGAGCAGAAAGGCAGGGAACCTAAATGAGTGTATTTATTAATAAAAATACGAGAGTAATTGTTCAGGGGATTACCGGTTCAACCGCATTGTTCCATACAAAACAAATGATTGAGTACGGAACAAATATTGTTGGCGGTGTCACACCTGGAAAAGGTGGAACTGAAGTAGAAGGAGTTCCTGTATTTAATACTGTATCTGAAGCTGTTCAAACAACTGGAGCAAATGCTTCTGTTATCTATGTACCAGCACCATTTGCAGCAGATGCCATTTTAGAGGCTGTTGATGCAGAAGTCGATCTAGTCATTTGTATCACAGAACATATTCCAGTGCTTGACATGGTCAAAGTGAAACGGTATATGGAAGGGAAAAAGACAAGACTTGTTGGCCCTAACTGCCCAGGTGTCATTACACCTGAAGAATGTAAGATTGGGATCATGCCTGGCTACATTCATAAAAAAGGTCATGTGGGTGTTGTTTCTCGTTCTGGAACGCTTACATATGAAGCGGTACATCAGCTTTCAGAAGCTGGCGTTGGTCAATCGACAGCTGTAGGAATCGGCGGAGACCCTGTCAATGGGACGAACTTTATTGATGTATTAAAAGCATTCAATGAAGACCCTGATACACATGCTGTGATTATGATCGGTGAAATCGGCGGTACGGCTGAAGAAGAAGCAGCTGAATGGGTAAAAGCAAATATGACAAAGCCAGTCGTTGGCTTTATTGGCGGTAAAACGGCGCCTCCAGGAAAACGCATGGGACATGCTGGTGCCATTAT
Organism: Bacillus sp. FSL R5-0431; assembly: GCF_038002985.1. Classification (NCBI taxonomy): domain Bacteria; kingdom Bacillati; phylum Bacillota; class Bacilli; order Caryophanales; family Bacillaceae; genus Bacillus; species Bacillus sp. FSL R5-0431. The sequence continues at coordinate 1,511,732 of NZ_JBBOOG010000001.1, forward strand.
TTCTGGTGGTAAAGGAACAGCTGATGAAAAAGTAAAAACAATGCGTGAATGTGGAATTGAAGTGGCAGAGACACCATCTGTCATGGGAGAAACATTGATTAAAGTGTTAAAAGAGAAGAATCTCTTCGAAGCTTGTAAAACGCATTAATGACACAAGAAGACTTGTTCTTTGACAAGTCTTCTTCTTTCTATCTTAAACTGGAGGAATGGTATGTACAACGTGTCCGAAAGAATGATTTTTCACCGCTTAAAAGGCCTCATCTCACCCTCTTTGTTAACAAAATGGTGGAAAGTCGATCCTGAGCTATATATAAATGAAGAAACACAACATTTCAAACAGGATCGATCATTACAAACGATCGACTTTACCCGCTTAAAACAAGCCGAAGAAAAGGAATTCCCCATTTTTCAACACATCGTTCAAGCCTATTTAAAGCAAAACATTCACATGATACCCATCACATCACCCTTATATCCCAGCACACTAAAACATATTTATGATCCTCCCCCTGTGTTATTCCTAAAAGGAAACATATCATATTTAAATGAAGAAAAAAGTTTAGGTGTAGTAGGCACACGAGTTCCATCGTCTTATGGAGAAACATGTGTGAAGAAAATTGTTGGTGAGCTTGTAAAGGAAGATTGGACGATTGTCAGTGGCTTAGCAAAAGGAATCGATGGACTTGCACATAAAGAATGCATTAGGAATAAAGGGAAAACCATCGGTATTATAGCAGGCGGATTTCAGCACTTATACCCAAAGGAACATGTGCAAATGGCTCAATACATGGGAGAGCATCATTTGCTTTTATCCGAGCATCCGCCTTATGTCAAACCAGAAAAGTGGCATTTCCCAATGAGGAATCGTTTAATTAGTGCGCTGACAAGTGGAACCATCGTGATTCAGTGCAAAGAAAAGAGCGGTTCGCTCATTACAGCGTATCAAGCACTTGAGCAAGGCAAAGAGGTATTTGCGGTTGCAGGATCTATCTTTGATCCTAATTCCACAGGTCCAGCCAGACTTATACAGCAGGGAGCAAAGCTTGTTCATTCAACGAAGGATATTTTAGAGGAATTCTCCTTCCGCAGCGTTCAATATACTGAACTCTCATAAAAATATCGTTTGACAAAAGACATAGGAATATTTAATAATAGTGAGGATTTAAGTTTACACTTTGTTTTTCGTGTTTATAATGATGTTCATCATAAAGAATTTTTAATGATTGCCTGTTAGATAAGTGCAATTAACATAAATATGAATTGTGAAATGTATAAAGAGAGAACACCTCTTAAGGGGGATTTTGAGTATGGCTGATTATTTAGTCATCGTTGAGTCGCCAGCCAAGGCGAAAACGATTGAGCGTTATTTAGGTAAAAAGTATAAAGTAAAGGCTTCAATGGGGCACATAAGGGATTTACCGAAAAGTCAGCTTGGTGTTGACACTGAGCATGACTTCGAACCGAGATATATTACGATTCGCGGGAAAGGCCCCGTTTTAAAAGAATTAAAAACAGCTGCGAAAAAAGCAAAGAAAGTCTATCTCGCAGCTGACCCCGATAGAGAGGGAGAAGCGATTGCTTGGCATTTAGCGCATAGCCTTGACCTTGACCTCTCTTCTGACTGCCGCGTTGTCTTTAATGAGATTACAAAAGATGCCATTAAAGATTCCTTTAAGCATCCACGTATGATCAACATGGATTTAGTTGATGCACAGCAGGCAAGACGGATCTTAGATCGTCTCGTCGGGTATAAAATCAGTCCGATTTTATGGAAGAAAGTGAAAAAGGGCTTAAGTGCCGGTCGTGTTCAATCAGTTGCACTCCGCCTGATTATTGATCGCGAGAATGAAATTAATGAATTTAAACCAGAAGAATACTGGACAATTGACGGTACATTCCTAAAAGGAAAAGAAAGCTTCGAAGCGAGCTTCTTTGGCGTCAATGGCAAAAAGCACCCACTGAAAACAAAAGAAGATGTAAAAGAAATCCTTTCGAAACTAAAAGGGAGCAAATTCTCTGTAGAGAAAGTGACGAAAAAAGAGCGTAAACGCAACCCAGCTGTTCCGTTTACAACATCTACTTTACAGCAGGAGGCTGCAAGAAAATTAAACTTCCGTGCGAAAAAGACGATGATGATTGCACAGCAATTATATGAAGGAATCGATCTTGGTAAAGAAGGTACAGTCGGACTCATTACATATATGAGAACGGACTCAACACGTATTTCCAATACGGCGATTGAAGAAGTATCTGCTTTTATTGATCAGACGTACGGTAAGAATTTCTTAAATACAACAAAACGAACCGCTAAAAAGAATGAAAATGCACAAGATGCTCACGAAGCCATCAGGCCGACTTCTACGCTAAGAAAACCAGCAGATGTCAAACATGTCTTAAGCCGAGATCAGCTGCGTCTGTATAAATTGATTTGGGAACGATTCGTGGCAAGCCAAATGGCGCCGGCTGTTCTTGATACAATGAGTGTAGACCTTGACAATAACGGGCTTACATTCCGTGCTAACGGGAGCAAAGTGAAATTCCCTGGATTCATGAAGGTATATGTAGAAGGGAAAGACGACCAGCTAGAAGAAAAGGACAAAATGCTGCCTGATCTTAAAGAAGGTGATACGGTTCTTTCAAAAGATATCGAACCTGAACAGCACTTCACGCAGCCGCCTCCGCGCTACACTGAGGCAAGACTTGTCAAAACACTTGAAGAGCTGGGTATAGGCCGTCCGTCTACGTACGCACCAACATTAGATACGATTCAAAAGCGCGGCTATGTCGCACTTGATAATAAACGGTTTATCCCAACAGAGCTTGGGGAAATTGTTCTTAACTTAATCATTGAATTCTTCCCTGAAATCATTAACGTGGAATTCACAGCGAAAATGGAAAAAGAACTTGATAGCGTTGAAGAAGGTACGATCGAATGGGTTCGCATTATCGACAGCTTCTATCAAGACTTTGCAAAACGGGTAGAAAAAGCAGAAGCAGAGATGCAAGAAGTTGAGATTGAGCCTGAATACGCCGGAGTCGACTGTGAAGAGTGCGGACATCCGATGGTGTACAAAATGGGTCGATACGGTAAGTTCATGGCTTGCTCTAACTTTCCTGACTGCCGTAACACAAAACCAATTGTCAAAGATATTGGTGTGAAATGCCCGACTTGTCATGAAGGAAACATTGTTGAACGAAAATCTAAGAAGCGCCGCATTTTTTATGGCTGTGATCGTTTTCCAGAGTGTGAATTCGTCTCTTGGGACAAACCAATTGAAAGAAAGTGTCCAAAATGCGAAAATATGCTTGTAGAGAAAAAGCTGAAAAAAGGCATTCAAGTTCAATGTGTGAACTGTGATTATAAAGAGGAACAACAAAAATAGCGGTGAACAGCCTTGTTCACCTGCTTTTTTATGTCATCAAACAGAACTTACGAAATAGGAGAGTTGTACAATGAGTCAATTTGTAAATGTGATCGGAGCAGGTTTAGCCGGAAGTGAAGCGGCATGGCAAATTGCCAAACGCGGAATTAAAGTCAACTTGTATGAAATGAGACCTGTCAAACAAACGCCAGCTCACCATACAGATAAATTTGCAGAGCTTGTATGCAGCAATTCACTGCGTGCCAACGCTTTGACGAATGCGGTCGGTGTATTAAAGGAAGAAATGCGTCATTTAGATTCAGCGATTATCGCAGCAGCAGACGAAAGCTCAGTCCCTGCTGGCGGAGCGCTTGCAGTAGATCGTCATGAATTTGCAGCAAACGTTACCGATCGCGTGAAAAATCATCCGAATGTGACGGTTTTTCAAGAAGAAGTGCAAAGCATTCCTGAAGGTCCGACAATTATTGCAACGGGCCCGCTTACATCTGAAGCACTTTCAAAAGAATTAAAATCGTTAACGGGTGAAGAGTATCTGTACTTCTACGATGCAGCGGCACCTATTCTAGAGAAAGATAGCATTGATATGGATAAGGTGTACTTGAAATCACGCTATGACAAAGGAGAAGCCGCTTATTTAAACTGTCCAATGACAGAAGAGGAATTCGATCGTTTTTATGAGGCGCTCATTTCTGCTGAAACTGTGCCATTAAAAGAGTTCGAAAAAGAAATCTTCTTTGAAGGCTGTATGCCAATTGAAGTCATGGCGAAAAGAGGAAAGAAAACGATGCTGTTTGGTCCGATGAAGCCAGTAGGACTTGAAGATCCGAAAACAGGAAAAAGACCTTACGCTGTTGTTCAATTAAGACAAGATGATGCAGCAGGTACTTTATATAACATCGTCGGCTTCCAGACACATCTGAAGTGGGGCGACCAAAAGGAAGTATTCCGCTTGATTCCAGGTCTTGAAGAAGCAGAAATCGTTCGATACGGCGTAATGCACCGCAATACATTTATTAACTCACCAAGTCTTTTAAAACCAACGTATCAGTTTAAAAATAGAGAGGATCTATTCTTTGCCGGACAAATGACAGGCGTTGAAGGCTATGTCGAGTCCGCAGCTTCCGGACTAGTGGCTGGAATTAACGCCGCTCGTTTTGTCAAAGGAGAAGAGCTTGTGACACTTCCGGAGGAAACCGCGATCGGCAGCATGGCTTATTACATCACATCGACAAACAAGAAAAGCTTCCAGCCGATGAATGCGAACTTTGGCTTGCTGAAAGATCTTGGTGTTCGGATTAAAAACAAACAAGAGCGTTATGCAGAGTACGCTAAGCGCGCAATCGAAACTATTCAAACTATTTCGAAATCTCTGTAGTAAAACATTGCACGGAAAGCAAGATATGTGATACCATTTAAAAGCCTTAAAGAGGTGTAAAAATGACGAATAAACAGCGTCTTGTCCACTTATTCATTGAATATCTGCAAATTGAAAAAAACTATTCTGCTTTAACAATCTCAGGATATACAGAAGCGATTGAAGAGTTTGTCAGATTTATGAACATTCAAGGAATAGACGGTTTTGAAGAGGTATCCTATCAAGATACGAGAATTTATTTAACAGAAGCTTATGAAAAAGGCCTGACAAGAAGAACGATTAGTAAGAAAGTCTCTGCGCTTCGCAGCTTTTATAAATTTCTATTAAGAGAACAGCTTGTGAAAGAAAATCCTTTTTTACTCGTTAGCTTACCAAAGCAGGATAAGCGAATTCCTTCATTTTTGTATGAAGAGGAACTCAAAGAGCTTTTTACAGTTTCTGATGTCAGCACACCGCTTGGGCAAAGAAACCAAGCGATTTTAGAACTTCTTTATGCAACAGGTATGAGGGTCAGTGAGTTATGTTCATTAAAAGAATCTGATCTTGATTTATCGTTGGATACAGTGCTTGTTCATGGGAAAGGCAGCAAGCAGCGGTATGTTCCTTTCGGTTCATATGCTCATGAAGCGCTCATCACTTATTTAGAGGATGGAAGGCAGAAGCTGAAAGCTAAGGGGAATGATCGTGCTGATGCATATGTGTTTTTGAATCAGCGCGGGGCGCCTCTTACAGACAGAGGCGTTCGATTCATTCTCACTGAATTAATGAAAAAGGCGTCAGGCACACTACATATCCATCCTCACATGTTAAGGCACACCTTTGCCACACACCTCTTAAATGAGGGGGCAGATTTGAGAAGTGTTCAAGAACTTCTCGGTCATTCGAATTTATCATCAACTCAGGTGTACACGCATGTATCAAAAGATTCTTTAAGGAAAACATACATGTCTCATCACCCAAGGGCTTTTAAACGATCCTAAAAGGAGGTTTTTTCATGTCATCATTTCATGCAACAACCATCTTTGCCGTTCAACATAAAGGAAAAAGTGCGATGGCTGGAGACGGTCAAGTCACTTTCGGGCAGGCTGTCGTGATGAAACACACGGCAAAAAAAGTGCGCCGTCTTTTCGGAGGCAAGGTGCTTGCAGGTTTTGCAGGTTCAGTAGCAGATGCATTTACACTCTTTGAAAAGTTTGAAACGAAGCTTGAAGAATATGGTGGTAACTTAAAGCGGGCAGCTGTAGAACTAGCGAAAGAATGGCGAAGTGACAAGATGCTCAGACAGCTTGAGGCCATGCTGATCGTTATGAACAAAGACAGCATTCTGCTTGTCTCTGGGACAGGAGAGGTCATCGAACCAGATGACGGTATTTTGGCCATCGGCTCAGGCGGCAATTATGCGCTTAGCGCCGGGAGAGCACTCAAAACACATGCAGGTGATCACCTCACAGCGAGAGATATTGCAAAGGCTGCTCTTGAAACCGCCGGAGAAATCTGTGTCTACACGAACGATCAAATCACTTTAGAAGAGCTTGAATAGAAAGGACATGAGACGTATGGAGAAAAAGCCGTTCACCCCAAGAGAGATAGTTGAAAAGCTTGATCAATATATTATTGGTCAGCTTGATGCGAAAAAAGCAGTGGCGGTGGCTTTAAGAAACCGTTACAGAAGAAGCCTTTTACATGATAAGCTAAAGGATGAAGTCGTTCCGAAAAATATTTTAATGATCGGCCCAACAGGTGTGGGGAAAACAGAGATTGCCCGCAGAATTGCAAAAATTTCTGGTGCGCCTTTTATTAAAGTGGAAGCGACGAAGTTTACTGAAGTTGGTTATGTCGGCCGTGATGTAGAATCGATGGTCAGAGATCTAGTTGAGACAGCGATCAGAATTGTCAAAGAAGAAAAGATGAAAGACGTTCAAGAAGAAGCAGAAAAACAAGCAAATAAACGTCTTGTTCATTTACTTGTTCCTGGCAAGAAAAAAAGCCAGTCTGTGAAAAATCCTTTTGAGATGCTGTTTGGCGGTTCTGATGAAGATGACCGTGATCGAGATCAATCAAGTGAAGAAGTTGAACTTGAATCGACAAGAAAGCGAATCACTCATCAGCTGGCTATGGGCGAACTTGAAGATCATTACGTCACGATCGAAGTGGAAGAGCAGCAGCCATCCATGTTTGATATGCTTCAGGGCTCGGGTATGGAGCAAATGGGCATGAACATGCAGGATGCGCTCGGCAATCTCATGCCTAAAAAGAAAAAACGCAGAAAGCTGACCGTCAGAGAAGCAAGAAAGGCGTTAACTGCTGAGGAAGCTTCAAAACTGATTGACATGGATGAAGTCAGTCAAGAAGCCGTCTATAAAGCAGAACAGCAAGGAATTATTTTTATCGACGAGATCGACAAAATCGCCAAAAGCGGTGGTGCATCATCTGCAGATGTTTCTCGTGAAGGGGTTCAACGTGATATTTTACCGATTGTAGAAGGTTCAACTGTGATGACGAAATATGGGGCAGTGAAAACAGACCATGTGCTTTTTGTAGCAGCAGGTGCATTTCATATGGCGAAACCATCAGATTTGATTCCAGAGCTTCAAGGGCGCTTCCCAATCCGTGTAGAATTAGATAAATTAAATATCGAAGACTTTGTGAAAATCTTAACGGAACCAGATAACGCATTATTAAAGCAATATAAAGCTTTACTTGAAACAGAAGGTATATCTCTTGAATTTTCTGACGATGCTATTCATAAGATTGCCGAAGTGGCTTATCATGTCAATCAGGAGACAGATAACATCGGTGCAAGAAGGCTTCATACCATACTTGAAAAGCTGCTTGAAGAGCTTTCATTTGAGGCGCCTGATATTACACTGGAGACAGTGACCATTACCCCTCAGTATGTAGAAGAGAAGCTAGGAAAGATTGCAAATAACAAAGATTTAAGTCAATTTATACTTTAACAAATGAATAAAGTAATCTAGGAGGATCATTAAAATGGCGTTACTACAAAAAACAAGGATTATTAACTCAATGCTGCAAGATTCAGCAGGGAAACCAGTTAATTTTAAAGAAATGGCGGAAACACTGAGAGATGTCATTGATTCAAACATTTTTGTGTTGAGTAGAAGAGGGAAGCTTCTAGGCTACTCGATCAACCAGCAGATTGAAAATCCGCGTATGAAGAAAATGCTTGAAGACCGTCAGTTCCCTGAAGAATATACAAAGAGTCTATTCAACATCCCTGAAACATCTTCAAACCTTGACATTAACAGTGAGTATACAGCTTTCCCAATTGAGAACCGTGATTTATTCGAATCAGGTTTGACAACAATTGTCCCAATTATCGGAGGAGGAGATCGTTTAGGAACGTTAATCCTGTCTCGTTTGCAAGATACATTCACTGATGATGATTTAATACTTGCTGAGTACGGAGCAACAGTTGTTGGAATGGAGATCCTTCGTGAAAAAGGAGAAGAAATCGAAGAAGAAGCAAGAAGTAAAGCGGTTGTTCAAATGGCGATTAGTTCTCTTTCATATAGTGAGCTTGAAGCCATTGAGCACATCTTTGAAGAACTTGATGGCAACGAAGGGCTCCTTGTGGCAAGTAAAATTGCTGACCGTGTAGGAATCACTCGTTCAGTGATCGTGAACGCCTTACGTAAGTTAGAAAGTGCAGGCGTCATCGAATCTCGTTCTCTTGGAATGAAGGGAACGTATATCAAAGTGTTAAACAACAAATTTTTAATCGAACTTGAAAATTTAAAATCTCATTAATCAAAACCCCTTTTCAGCCAAAATACAAGCTGAAAAGGGTTTTTTTTTTATAAAAAAGAGGATTTGTCCGAAAAATGACACTCTTTTTTCCAAGAAAACCCTTACAATTCTTAGTTCTTTAAATCTAGGTCTTTGTACCTATTCGTAAAATAGATATATATTACGAGTTTTTTTTACATATACATCATAGACTTTAATCCTATTATTTCTTACAATGAACATATGGTTTTACAAATCTCGACATGATTAAATGGAATGAAATACATATGATTGGAGGTATATGGTTTTGGATATATTTTCTGGAACGATAAGCAACCTTGAGAATGCCTTGGGCAGAGCGAATGTTAAGCAAAAAGTCATAAGCAATAATATCGCGAATATAGACACACCGAACTACAAGTCGAAAAACGTCACATTTCATGATATGCTAAACGATGCGTCGATCAAGCTGGATGCTAAAAAAACATACCAAGGACACATTGATTTTTCTAAAACAGGGTCTAATTATTCAGTTGTTTCGAGCAACCGTACTTCATATCAAGAAAACGGAAATAATGTCGATATTGATCAAGAGATGAGTGAACTCGCTAAAAACCAAATTCAGTATAATGCGTTGGTTGAAAGAATGAGTGGAAAATTCAATTCTCTTAAAACAGTTTTGACAGGAGGTAAGTGATGTCAATTTTTTCAGGCGTTAACGCTTCGGCCTCAGCATTAACAGCTCAGAGGCTCAGAATGGACGTTGTATCCTCTAACCTTGCAAATATGGATACAACAAGAGCGAAACAGGTTGATGGCAACTGGGAGCCTTATAGACGTAAGCTCGTCACATTACAGCCGTCAGGTGAATCGTTTTCATCTATATTGAACTCAAGCATGAATTCGAGCGGCAAATTAGGAAACGGCGTGAAAGCAACGAAGATTACAGAAGACGAAACTCCATTCAACCTTCAATATGATCCTACAAATCCCGATGCCAATGAAAATGGATATGTTCAAACACCTAATGTTGATCCATTAAAGGAAATGGTTGACCTCATCAGCAGCTCAAGGTCATATGAAGCAAACGTGACCGCACTAAATGCGAATAAAAGTATGTTGATGAAAGCTTTAGAAATAGGAAAGTAAGGTGAAAAGAATTGGTTAACGCAATATCTCCTTTCCAGCTTCAAACCGCTCAGCAAGCAAGTGAATTGACAAATGCATCGTCCGTTCAGGCGGCTGCACCTAAAAGTCAAACGAATTTCTCTGATGTGCTGAAAAATTCCATTGAGGCATTAAATCAATCACAGCTGAAATCAGACCAGTATACAAATGCTCTTGCACAAGGAAAAGATGTCAATCTCGATGAAGTCATGATTGCCTCGCAAAAAGCGAGTGTGACACTCACAGCTGCAACGGAGTTTCGAAATAAAGCAGTCGAAGCGTACCAAGAGATTATGAGAATGCAGATGTAGGAGGTGCTGACGGACAAAAAAAGACTGAATGGAATGACCGGGGGTTAAGATGAATCGTACTTTAATGCAATTAAGAACAAAAACAGTTGAGTTTTGGCGAAATCGATCAAAATTACAAAAAATACTTATGATTGGCGGCGTTGCTGCCCTAGCAATCATTATTACGGTTGTTAGCATCTTTGCTTCTTCTGAAAAAATGGTTCCATTGTTTAAAGATTTGTCTGAGGCAGAAGCTGGACAAATCAAACAGGAACTGGATGGCAAAAACGTTAAATCGGAACTTGCGAATAATGGAACAACGATTCTCGTTCCAGAAAAGCAGGCCGACACTTTAAAAGTAACACTCGCATCTGAGGGTCTCCCTAAGACAGGGAATATTGATTATTCCTTCTTTGCGAACAATTCCGGCTTCGGTTTAACAGATAATGAATTTGATGTTCTGAAAGTAGACGCAACTCAGACAGAACTATCCAATCTGATCAACACGATTGATGGGATTAAAGATTCAAAAGTTATGATTAACCTGCCAAAAGATTCCGTTTTTGTTGGAGAAGAGCAAAGTAATGCATCAGCATCCATTGTGCTGCAAGTTGAGCCTGGCTACACGCTCGCGCCGCAGCAAGTAAAAGGCCTTTATCATCTTATTTCAAAAAGTGTGCCGAATTTAAAGACAGAAAACATTGTCATTATGGACCAAGATTCCAACTACTACGACTTAAACAGCAGTTCCGATTCTTATGCAAGTGGAATGGATGCACAGCAGCAGAAAAAAGAAGAGATTGAAAAGAACCTTCAAAGAAAAATTCAACAGCTGCTCGGAACAATGATGGGTCAAGAAAAAGTGGCTGTATCGGTCACAACAGACATTGATTTTACTGAAGAGAAAAGAAAAGAAGATCTTGTAGAACCAGTTGATAAAGAAAACATGCAAGGCATTGCTGTCAGTGCTGAAAAGATTGCTGAAACTTATTCAGGAAATGGTGCAGCAGCTGGAGGCACCGCTGGAACAGGCGACGATGATGTCACAAATTATCAAGGCGCCGATGGAGCGAACGGTAGCGGAGATTACGAAAAGAGCGAAGATCGTATCAACTATGAAGTCAACCGCATTCATAAAGATATCAAAGAGAGCCCTTATAAAATTAGAGATGTTGGCATTCAAGCATTGGTCGAACCACCAACGGCAAACGATGTGAACTCTTTAACACCTGAAAGGCAAGATGATATCAAAAAGATTCTTTCAACGATCATTAGCACTTCAATTGATAAAGAATACACAAATGGTCAAGCGCTCACTCAAGCGGACTTAGATAACAAAATTGTTTTATCTGTATCAAAATTAGACGGTAAACAGCAAACTGCAGCAGAAAACCCATCAAACAATATTCCAATCTGGGTTTATATTGTAGGCGGTGTGCTACTACTTGCAATTATCGCTCTCATTATTCTTCTTGTGCGTAAACGCAGAAAAGAAGAGGAAGAAGAGTTTGAGTTTGATGAACGTACACCAATCCATGTTCCTGATATCGACACTGAACCAGAAACAGAAGAAATGGTGAGAAAAAATCAGCTTGAAAAAATGGCAAAAGAAAAACCAGAAGACTTTGCTAAATTGCTACGCAGCTGGCTGTCCGAGGATTAGGAGGAATACACATGTCGAGAAAAGATCCAAATCGACTAACAGGCAGACAAAAAGCAGCAATCCTAATGATTTCCTTAGGGCTAGACGTGTCAGCATCTGTATACAAACATCTGTCTGAAGACGAAATAGAAAAATTAACATTAGAAATTTCCAATGTACGAAGTGTAGATACCGCTAAGAAAGATGAAATCATCGAAGAGTTTCACAGCATCGCCATCGCGCAGGACTACATATCACAAGGCGGTCTTATGTACGCAAGACAAGTGCTTGAAAAAGCGCTTGGTGAGGACAAAGCGGACAGCATCTTAAACCGATTAACATCCTCGCTTCAAGTGAAACCGTTTGATTTTGCTCGAAAGGCTGACCCAGAACAAATCTTAAACTTTATCCAGCATGAGCATCCACAAACCATCGCGCTCATCCTTTCCTACTTAGATCCAGTCCAAGCTGGGCAGATTTTATCTGAATTAGGTGAGGAAGTACAAACAGAGGTTGCGAGACGTATTGCTTTAATGGACCGCACATCTCCAGAGATCATCAATGAAGTGGAACGCATTCTTGAACAAAAGCTTTCTTCAACCTTTACGCAGGACTATACGCAAACGGGCGGGGTCGAAGCGGTTGTAGAAGTACTAAATGGTGTAGACCGTGCGACCGAGAAGACCATTTTAGACACACTTGAAATTCAAGATCCTGAGCTTGCTGATGAAATCAAGAAACGTATGTTTGTCTTTGAAGATATTGTCACTCTTGACAGTAGAGCGATTCAGCGTGTGATCAGAGATGTTGAAAATGACGACTTATTGCTCGCGCTCAAAGTGGCAAGCGAAGAGGTCAAAGAAATTGTCTTCCGCAACATGTCACAGCGAATGGTCGAAACGTTCAAAGAAGAAATGGAGTTTATGGGACCTGTCCGGCTTAGAGATGTCGAGGAAGCACAAACTCGTATTGTCAGCATCGTAAGACGACTCGAGGAAGCTGGAGAAATCGTCATAGCTCGAGGCGGAGGAGACGATATCATTGTCTAGGATTATCAAACATGAAACATCTGTTATTCCTGAGCAAGGCCGGCAAACGATTCCTTTGCAGCAAGTGGAGTTTAAAAAAGAACATCACGAAGAAGAGCTTGTCAATGAAACAGAAGCATCGCAGCTTGTACTAAGTGATGCTGAAGATCAAGCAAGCCGTATAGTAGAACAAGCAAATAGTGAGCTTGAAAAAACAATGGCTGAAATCAATCAGCGCCGCGCTGCTTTTGAAGAAGAAAGAATGCAGCTCATTGAAGAAGCGAAACAAGCAGGTTACCAAGATGGCTTCCAAAAGGGTGAAACAGATGCGAATATGCAGTACCAATCGATTCTTGATCAAGCGAATGACATTGTCAGTCTTGCCAAGCAGGATTACGAAGAAAAAATTGAAAGCTCCGCAGAAAAAATTGTGGAACTGGCTTTCGAACTCGCCAAACGCGTTTGGTACTCGGCTGAGGACACGAAAGATCAATTTTTGGCTCTCGTGAAGCAGGTCATTTCAGAAGTGAAAGAATATGACGATATTTCCATCTATGTTGACCCTGAACATTACGATCATGTGATGGAGTATAAAGACGAATTAATCAGAATCCTTCAAAAGGATACACACCTTGCCATTTACTCGGATGAAAAAGCGCCAAAAGGGACTTGTTACGTAGAAACAAGCTTTGGAAAAGTGGAAGCGAGTGTTGATACCCAAATGAATCAGTTGAAAGAAAAGTTACTAGAAGTCATTGATTCAGGTGATCACAAATGAACATTGATGTGTTAAAAGAAACAATTGAAACCGCCGATCCTTATAAACGATTTGGCAAAGTCAATCGAGTTGTTGGGCTGATGATTGAATCTAAGGGGCCGGAGAGTTCTATCGGGGACGTGTGTCTCATTCATAAAAAAGGGCGTAGGCACGATCCGATAAAAGCAGAGGTCGTAGGGTTTAGAGATGAAAACATTCTGCTCATGCCTTATGTAGAAGCATCCAATATTTCACCAGGAAGTCTAGTTGAAGCGACAGGTGAGTCGCTGAAGGTCAAAGTTGGGACTGGATTAATCGGCGAAGTCGTTGATGCCTTCGGTGATCCGCTGGACGGCAGTATGCTTCCAAAGGGACTTGCGCCTGTTTCGACAGAACAGTCTCCCCCAAATCCGATGGACAGGCCGCCGATTCGAGAAAAGATGGGCGTTGGTGTCAGAGTGATCGATAGTCTGCTCACAGTTGGCACTGGTCAAAGGATCGGGATTTTTGCTGGAAGTGGTGTTGGAAAAAGTACCTTAATGGGAATGATTGCAAAGCAGACAGAAGCAGATCTGAATGTCATTGCCCTTGTAGGAGAGCGTGGCCGTGAAGTTCGTGAGTTTATTGAAAAGGATTTAGGTGCTGAAGGACTGAAGCGTTCGATTGTTGTTGTCGCAACTTCTGACCAGCCTGCACTGACGAGAATGAAAGCTGCTTATACAGCAACAGCTATTGCGGAATATTTTAGAGACAGAGGGAAAAATGTCATGTTCATGATGGACTCTGTTACACGGGTCGCTATGGCACAAAGGGAAATCGGGCTTGCAACTGGCGAACCGCCAACGACAAAAGGATATACACCTTCGGTGTTCGCTATACTGCCTAAATTACTTGAACGAACTGGAACGAATCAGCTTGGTTCCATCACAGCGTTTTACACAGTGCTTGTTGATGGTGACGATATGAATGAGCCAATTGCTGATACAGTCAGGGGGATCTTAGATGGCCACATTGTACTTGATCGTGCTTTAGCCAACAAAGGACAATTTCCTGCTGTCAATATTCTGAAAAGTATCAGCCGCGTTATGAGCAATATCGCAAGTCATGATCACAAGGAGGCGGCCAACCGGTTCCGCCAGCTTTTATCCACTTATCAAAACGCTGAAGACCTCATTAACATTGGAGCTTATAAAAAAGGCTCCTCGAAAGACATTGATGAGGCCATGCAGGCTTATCCTCATCTGATTTCATTTTTGAAGCAGGATGTAGAAGAGGCTGTATCTATTGAAGACAGTGTGAATTTATTGCTCCGTTTGATGAATAGAGAGGATTGACAAAAACAGTGAGATATCAATACAAATTTCAAAAGCTCTTAGAACTGAAAGAAAGTGAAAAAGACAAGTCACTCGCAGCGTACCAACAATCCGTTTCAGCATTTGAGCAAGTCGCTGAAAAACTCTATGAAAATATGAGTAAAAAAGAATTAATGGAAAAAAGCAAAGAAGAAAAGCTGAGAAGTGGTATGAGTGTTCAAGAAATGCGTCATTACCAGCAATTTGTGACCAATTTAGATAACACCATTCAGCACTATCAGCAGCTTGTGATCATGAAACGCCATCAAATGAATGAAAAACAATCTGATTTAACTGAAAAAAACATTGAGTTTAAAAAGTTTGAAAAAATGAAAGAAAAGCAGTATGAAAAGTTTTCCCTTGAACATAAGGCCATTGAAATGAAAGAAATGGATGATATCTCTATCAGCCAATTCATGTTTCAAGGACATTAGGAGTCGAGATGAATGCCTAAGAAGGAAAAAACGAAGGAATCAAGCGGCGGTAAATTTCAATGGATCTTGTTTATTGTCATTATCCCATTGATTGTGCTTGTGATTGTGACTGGCACAATCCTTTATATTGCGGGTTTTGATCTAAAGAAACCGCTCCAAAACATTCCTGTGATCAGCAGTTTGGTTGGTTCAGATGACACCTCAAAAACGTCATCTTCACATAATGATCAAAGCGATGCAGAATTGAAGGAACTGAAAAAGACCATTAAAGAGCAAAAAAATGAACTTGAAATTGCACAAAAAGATTTAAAAACAAGTGATGAAGAGATTAAAAGACTGAATCAAAAAATCAGTTCGCTTGAAAAAACATCTAAAAATGATGCGAATAATACGTCAGCGAGTGATAGTTCAACAAACAACAGCTCATCAAGCGATACATCAGGTAATAATGCGTCAGGGACAACTTCTGATGGGGCAGGAGCCTCTAACCAGAAACCTAAAGGGAAGATTGTCAGTATCTATGAAAGCATGGACGCAGGGAAATCCGCCAAAATTTTATCAGAATTAAGTGATAAAGAGGCATTGAAGATCCTTGAAGAGCTGAGCAAAAATAAACTAACAGATATATTAGCAAAACTGACACCTCAGAAGGCAGCTACATTTACGAAAGAGCTTGCTAAAAAAGAAGAAAGTGAAAATGGGGGTGGACAATAAGTGAAGCTATTGGATATTGGAGCCTTACAGCAATCGTCTCAAGGTCTTTCGGGGCCAAAGGGAGGCGGCGTGGCATCTGCACGCGGGTTGTTTAAACAATTACTTAGCGGGGCAGGCGCACAAAGCGGTCTTGTTAATGCTGAGACAGCGGGTGCCTCTCTTTCCATCAATGATGCGATGCAAATCATTGAAAAATGGATGCAATCACCTGAAGAAGGGATCGACGGAGACCTTCTTGAAGCGCTTCAAACACTTCAAAGTCAAACGCTTGATTCGTCTGATCTCAAGTCACTAGAAGAGTTATTTCAAAAAATGGAATCATCCATTTACGATGATCAAGCTGATAAGCCAGCTTCTGAACATAGTGAGCAGCTCATACAAGTCCACTTTTTCTTATATCAACTGCTCAATCAACAGCCGCTCAGCTTTGATGCAAAGCTAGTGCAGGATATTGAAGCAAAAGGTCAAGACTTCATTCACTTTCTTTCGAAAAATGGGGTAGATGAGAAACTGATTCAGCAAGTAAAAGAGCAGTTTTTCTCGCAGGGTTCAGCACCAAAGCTGAATTCGATGTCTCAAAGTGAGCTGAAACACTTTAATCAGTTAATCGACCATATGATGGCAAACGCAAAAGGATCAGACAAAGAGTTGAAAATTGCTTTAGGAGAGTTAAAAGAATTGGTCTCTCCAAGACAAGAATCTACTCTTGCTTCTCCGGCAAAAGGTGCTTCCTCCCTTGAATGGCTCATCAAAAAGGAAGTTGTCAAAGGACAAAGCACTGCTGCACCTGCTTCTGAAAAAAACATCACTCATACGCTTTTGCCAGGTCATAAGCAGTTTTTTCAACTGCAATCAGTAGCTCCTGTTCAGCAGACACAAACAACTGATGAAAAGCCAGGAACGGTTGATCAGCAAATACTAAATACGTGGAAGCAAATGAAATTCACGCCATTTGGCAACTCAAGCGGACGCTTCACAGTTCGATTAAATCCAGAAAATCTCGGATTTATCACGATTCAACTGACGAAGCAAAACGGTATGTATGCGAGTAAAATTACAGCTTCGACACAAGCAGCGAAAGAGCTGTTAGAGCATCACCTGCCGCAGCTCAAACAGGCGCTTCCGAATATGTCGGTTCAAGTGGACCGTTTCCATATACCGCTTCAATCAAATGAGCAGTCGTTATTTGGACAGTTTAATGAAGAAAACAAGCAGCAGCAGTCAAAAGGGCAGAATTTCCAGAAGCCTGATGAACAGGAAGCAGAATTCCAAGATGTACTGGATGCTCTTGTTGGGTCAGATGAAGAAGAGGAGGAAATCTAATGGCAACAGTTGATGCTACAAATAGAACAGTCGCACAAACAGACACTTCTTCAAAGGCAGAAAAGAAAACAGATACGCTTGGCAAAGATCAATTCTTGAAAATATTGCTTACACAGCTTCAAAACCAAGATCCGACAAACCCACTAGATGACCGTGAGTTTGTCACACAGCTTGCAACATTTTCATCTTTAGAACAACAAACCAATATGAATGATTCTATCACCAAGCTGAATCAGCTCATGTCTACATTTGTTGCTCACCAAGATCCGTTTACGACGTATGTAGGATGGATTGGTAAAGAAGTATCCGGTAAACAAGATGATAAAGAGATATCAGGCACTGTGAAGTCTGTTAAAAACATAAACAATGAATACTTCTTGTATTTAGAAGATGGAACGAAAATCAGCCCTTGGGATGTTACAGCAGTTGGAGAAAAAACGAAGTAATTCGAGGAGGAAAATAAATGTTACGCTCACTTTACTCAGGAATTAGCGGAATGAAAAACTTCCAATCAAAATTAGATGTTGTAGCCAACAACGTAGCCAACGTCAATACACACGGATACAAAAAAAGCCGTATCACTTTTAAAGATATGGTCAGCCAAACCATTGGAAGTTCTGGTGGACCAACGAACAACTCTGGTTCAATCAACTCAAAACAAATTGGTTTAGGATCATCTTTATCTTCTATTGATAAAATCATGTCAGCGGGATCTTCTCAAAATACAAATGAACCTTACGACTTCTATATCAATGGAGATGGGTTTTTCCGGATTGAAAGTCAAGGAGAAATTCTTTATACAAGAACAGGGAATTTCGACACTGATTCAGAGGGAAGCTTAGTCACCCCTGATGGAAATTATCTGCTTGGAATGAATGGACAAAAGATAACGATTCCAGACGGCGTTTCGAGTGTGAGTGTTGGTCCAGATGGAACGGTTTCGGTTGTTGAAAACAATGTATCAAGAACCGTTGGTCAAGTATCACTCGTATCTTTCCGTAACGCAGGAGGGTTAGACAAAGTTGGTGACAACCTTTACCGCCAGACCTTAAGCTCAGGTGCTCCAAGTAACCCTATCGTACCTGGTGAACAAGGAACGGGCGTCATCCAAACAGGTAAACTTGAAATGTCAAATGTTGATTTAACAGACGAGTTTACTGAAATGATTATCGCGCAGCGCGGATTCCAATCGAATGCAAAGACGATCACAACATCTGATGAAATCCTGCAAGAGCTTGTGAATCTGAAACGATAGGAGGTAGGGGGAGCGGTTTATCGCTTCTCTGCTTAATATGATTGAAGTGACAAGATTAAATGGCAAAGGATTTATGCTGAACGCTCTCCATATCGAGCAAATCGAAAGCTTTCCAGACACGACCATTACATTAGCCAATGGAAAGAAATTCGTTGTGAAAGAAGATAAAGAGCAGCTTCAAGAGAAAATCATTTCTTTCTACAGAAAAATCCAAGTCATTTCATTGAATCAAGGAATAGAGGAGTTTGAATGAAGAAGAAATTAGTCGTAGTAATGCTAATCATGATTATTGCCATCGTCGGAATTGGAGCAGGCATCTTTTTTCTGCTGAATGGGTCAGACGAAGCAAAAGCAGAAAAAGAGCCAACAGCAGATGAAGTCGTAAAAGCTTCTGTTGAAATTCCTGAGATTATTACTAATTTAAAGTCTGAAGGAAATGCTGTCAAACTTGTATTGAATATTGAAACGGACTCTGAAAAAGCAAAAGAAGAGCTCGAGAAAAGAAGTTTTCAAGTGAAAGACGCCGTAATCGACATTTTATCAGACACGAATGCAGATGAACTTGATGGCAAAAAAGGCAGAGAACATTTTAAAACACTAGTCAAAAACAAAGTGAATAACTATTTGCAAGATGGCAAGGTGAAAGAAGTATATATAACCTCCTTTAATCTGCAATAGAGGCGATTAATTGACACGATGGAGGTGAAGAAATGTCAGGAGAAGTGCTTTCCCAGAATGAGATCGATGCATTATTATCCGCCATATCTACAGGCGAAATGGATGCAGAAGAGCTGAAAAAAGAAGAAACGACGAAAAAAGTGAAGGTGTATGATTTTAAACGTGCACTGCGCTTTTCGAAAGACCAGATTCGAAGTTTAACAAGGATTCATGATAACTTCGCTAGACTGCTCACCACGCACTTTTCAGCTCAGCTAAGATCATATATTCAAATTACTGTCAGCTCGGTTGACCAAGTACCATACGAAGAATTTATTCGTTCGATTCCTAATATGACATTATTAAACTTATTTTACGTCAGCCCGCTTGAAGGAAGAATCATGCTTGAAGTGAACCCAACAATCGGCTATGCCATGATGGACAGGCTGATGGGCGGGATTGGCATTAGTCATAATAAGACAGAATCACTTACAGAAATCGAAACAAAGATTATCTCAAACATGTTTGAGGGAGCTTTGGAAAATTACAGAGAAGCGTGGCAGTCCATAACCGACATCGAGCCTGAAATGGCAGATTTCGAGGTAAATCCCCAGTTTGTTCAAATGGTGTCACCAAACGAAACAGTTGTCGTCATTTCTCTTAATACACAAATTGGTGAGGTCAGCGGGGTTATTAACCTATGTATTCCTCATGTTGTATTGGAGCCTATTATTCCGAAGCTGTCTGTACACTACTGGATGCAGTCTGAACGAAATGAACCAAAACAACAAGAAACAAAGGCCATTGAAAAACGGATTATGACGGCAAAAATACCGGTAGTCGCAGAGCTAGGGGAATCGGAAATGACGGTGGAAGAGTTTTTGAATTTGGAAATTGGTGATTGTATTGCCTTGGACAAACCAGTAAATGCGCCTCTTACTGT
Source organism: Bacillus sp. FSL R5-0431 (assembly GCF_038002985.1). Lineage (NCBI taxonomy): Bacteria > Bacillati > Bacillota > Bacilli > Caryophanales > Bacillaceae > Bacillus > Bacillus sp. FSL R5-0431. The sequence goes on from NZ_JBBOOG010000001.1 coordinate 1,531,802, forward strand.
TATGGTCGGAAATAAACCGAAATTCTTGGGACAGGCCGGCCGCGTGAATCGGAAACAGGCGATTCAAATTCTAGATCACGACATAAGAGGTGAAGAAGATGGAGAATAACGGAAGTAAATTATCACAAGACGAAATCGATGCGCTCCTTAAAGGAGGCAGCAATGACGATATAGAGCCTGATACAATCCTTTCTGCAATGGAGCAAGATGCCATTGGGGAAATCGGAAACATTTCATTCGGTAGCTCTGCAACAGCACTTTCAACCCTATTAAATCAAAAAGTGGAGATTACTACTCCAACTGTTACAGTGATTCAAAAAAGTATGCTGAATGAGGAATTTCCTCATCCGTATGTCGCTATTGAAGTGAATTATACAGAAGGCTTCAGCGCAAGTAACTTGCTTGTCGTCCAGCAAACAGATGCAGCAGTCATTGCGGACTTAATGATGGGCGGAGACGGGACAAATGCTGACCCTTCTTTAAGCGAGATTCACTTAAGTGCAGTGCAAGAAGCAATGAACCAAATGATGGGTTCTGCTGCGACATCCATGTCGACGGTCTTTAATAAAAAGATTGATATTTCTCCGCCGCGCGTCGAATTACTTGATGTGAAAGAAGGAGAAGGGACAGACCGCATTCCAGCTGAAGAAATGCTTGTCAAAGTATCCTTCAGATTAAAAATAGGTGAACTCATCGATTCAAATATTATGCAGCTTTATCCTATTACATTTGCGAAGGATTTAATCGCAGAATTAACAGACCCTGCGCAAGAGGAAGAGCCGGTTCAAGACACTCAAGTGAGCACACCTGAACCTCAGCCGGCAGCTCCGCAAACGCAGTCTGCACCAGCGCAGCAAGCAGCTCCGGCGAAAAGACAGGCGAAGCCAAAGCCGGCAGCACCTGTAAATGTAGCACCTGTTGAATTTGAAGCGTTCAGTGAGCCTCAGCATACAACAAGCCAGCTTGGAAATCTTGATATGCTGATGGATATTCCGCTTTCCATTACGGTGGAACTTGGAAGAACTCAGCGCAGTGTAAAAGAAGTCCTTGAGCTTTCAGCTGGAAGTATCATTGAACTGGACAAACTTGCTGGGGAGCCAGTAGACATTCTGGTGAACAAACGAATTGTCGCCAAAGGGGAAGTCGTTGTCATTGATGAGAACTTTGGTGTTCGTGTGACTGATATATTAAGTCAGTCAGAAAGACTTTCTAATTTAAAATAAACAAACATATAGGGAGAGAATAAGTAAATGGCTACTAAGGTATTAATCGTAGATGATGCAGCATTCATGAGAATGATGATAAAGGATATTCTTGTAAAAAACGGATTTGATGTCGTAGGAGAAGCAGAAAACGGCGCTCAAGCAGTTGAAAAATACAAAGAAACTTCTCCAGACCTTGTCACAATGGATATCACAATGCCAGAAATGGACGGGATCACAGCGCTAAAAGAAATTAAACAAATCGACGCTTCTGCAAAAATCATCATGTGTTCTGCAATGGGGCAGCAGTCAATGGTTATTGACGCGATCCAAGCAGGTGCAAAAGACTTTATCGTGAAGCCGTTCCAGGCAGACCGTGTACTTGAAGCAATTAATAAAACGTTAGGCTAAAAAAGGGTGTAAGACTTGTTGAAAAAACGTTTGATATGTATAGCAATGATCAGTTTTTTGCTTTTCTTGACGATGCAGCCTGCCTCACTGTTTGCTGAAACGAAAGATCCTGAAAATGGCACAGTGAATGACTGGCTCAAAGAAGAGAAAGGCAGCAAAAAGGATACAGAAAAGACAACCACTGACAATCAAACGAATCCGGCAGAAGAAGTTCCCTCTTCTTCTGTCTCCATTATGGATTTTGTCAAAATGATTGGTGCTTTACTTTTTGTCATCCTGCTCATATATGGATTGGTGAGATTTGTTGGTAAGCAAAACCGCTTACTTAAACCATTTCGCTATGTTGAAAATATTGGCGGAACGACGGTTGGCCAAAACCGTTCAGTCCAGCTTATCAAAGTGGGCAGACGAGTATTAGTTGTTGGAGTAGCGGACTCAATCCAGCTGCTAAAAGAAATTGATGATGAACAAGAATGTGAAGCGATCGTGAAACAATATGAAGAAGCGATGGAAAGCAAAACAGATTTACCAAAAATCGTTCAAAAATTCACATCGCAGGTAAAGAAACAAAATCAGCCAACCACTTCTTCTTTTTCAGCCAATTTGAAGGCGCAGCTAGCCGAATTGAAAAAGACCCAAGCAGAAGTCAGAAAGAAAGGCCCGAAACAAAATGAATGAGTTTATCGATTTATTTAATTCCAGCGGTGCAGGGAACATTAGCACGTCTGTCCGTCTTCTTTTACTTTTAACCGTATTTTCGGTTGCACCAGGCATTCTCATTTTAATGACATGTTTTACACGAATAGTGATTGTACTTTCATTCGTTAGAACGTCACTTGCAACCAACTCAATGCCGCCAAACCAAGTGCTTGTAGGGCTTGCTTTGTTTCTCACATTTTTTATCATGGCACCCACGTTCTCAGAGATTAATAAAGAGGCACTGACGCCGCTTTTAAATGATGACATTACGCTAAATCAGGCATATGAAAAAGCCGAAGTGCCAATTAAAGAGTTTATGAGTAAACATACGAGACAGAAGGATTTGGCTTTATTTCTTAGTTACGCAAAAATGGATACACCTGAATCGATAAAAGATATTCCGTTAACGGCGATGGTACCCGCTTTTGCTATTTCAGAATTAAAGACGGCATTTCAAATTGGTTTCATGATCTTTATTCCATTTTTAATTATTGACATGGTGGTCGCAAGTGTCCTGATGTCAATGGGGATGATGATGCTTCCTCCGGTTATGATATCGCTCCCTTTCAAAATATTGTTATTTGTTTTAGTCGATGGATGGTATTTGATTGTTAAATCTTTGCTGCAAAGCTTTTAGAGTAGGTGCTTAAAACATGAGTTCAGAATTTGTCATTACGATGGCTGAAAGATCAGTGTATGTGGTATTGCTTGTCAGTGGGCCGCTTCTAGCGCTCGCTCTTATTGTGGGACTGATTGTCAGTGTGTTTCAGGCGACAACCCAAATTCAAGAACAGACGCTTGCGTTCATTCCTAAAATTGTTGCAGTTCTTATTGGGCTTGTTGTGTTTGGTCCATGGATGCTGTCAACCATTGTGTCCTTTACGACAGAGCTGTTCTCGAATTTAGATCGATTTGCAGGTTAACCAGCGATGTCAATCATAGAATTATTCCCTGCTTTTCTGTTAGTTTTTATTCGGATCACCGCTTTTTTTGTGACAGTACCGCTTTTAGCGCATAGAACAATCCCAGCTGTACACAGAGTTGGCTTCTCACTGTTTTTAGCCGTGATTAGTTTTAGCACGATTAAGGAACCGCCAGCACTCGACGTAGACGGTCTTTATATGATGCTTGCTGTGAAAGAAGCAATGGTCGGACTTCTGCTTGGACTGATTGCATATATCATGGTGTCCGCTGTTCAAATTGCCGGCTCATTCATTGATTTTCAAATGGGCTTTGCGATCGCCAATGTAATTGATCCACAAACAGGGGCGCAAACGCCGCTGATGGGGCAGTTTTTTTATACGGTCACATTGCTATTGATGCTGGCAACCAATGCACACCACCTGCTACTTGATGGAATCTATTACAGCTTTCAATATATTGCAGTTGATCAGTACGCACTGAATTTCGGCAGTGAATCCTTTGCTTACTTTATTGCAAAGAGTTTCAACCAAATGTTCATCATTGCCTTTCAAATCTCGGCACCGGTTGTCGCCAGCTTGTTTTTGGTCGATTTGGCACTGGGCATTGTGGCACGAACAGTTCCGCAGATGAACGTATTTGTGGTCGGACTTCCTATTAAAATGGGTGTGAGTTTTATTATGATCATCATCTGTATGGGCGTCATCTTCGGTGTTGTCCAAAATACATTTGATACGATTGTACTCACCATGAGGAATTTCTTAGCATTGGTCGGTGGTTCGTCATGATGACAAGGCTTAGACTAGACTTGCAATTTTTCGCAGGTGAAAAAACAGAAAAAGCAACGCCGAAAAAGAGACAAGATTCACGTAAAAAAGGTCAGGTTGCCAAAAGTACCGACGTCAATACAGCCATCTCATTTCTATTAATCTTTTTATCATTCTTTTTTATTGGGCCTTTTATGAAAGAGCGTATTATTGCGCTTATTGAACGTTTTTATTCAACAACCATGCTAATGAAGGTTAGCACATCTAATATTCATCAACTATTCATGGAATTGCTTCAGGAAACAGCGCTCCTTCTCATGCCAATCCTTGGTGTTGGTATGCTGGCAGGTGTCATCAGTAACTATTTACAAGTTGGCTTTCTCTTTTCAACAGAAGTCATCAAACCGAAATTAGAAAAGCTAGATCCTATCAAAGGGTTTAAACGGATATACAGTATTCGAGCCCTCGTAGAGCTATTAAAATCTATTTTGAAAATTGGTTTTGTTGGTTTTGCGACATTTATTGCACTTTGGATGCACTTTGACGAAATTCTGCGGCTTCCTTTATTAACAGCAGAGGAAACCCTTCATTTCGTCGCAAATATGACCTTGATTATGGGTCTATATGCAGCAGGCGCTCTAATGGTCTTAGCAGGGCTTGATTATATGTATCAGAAATTTGATTATGAAAAAAACTTGCGGATGTCTAAACAAGACATTAAAGATGAGTATAAAAAATCTGAGGGTGACCCGCTCATAAAATCAAAGATTAAACAGCGCCAGCGGGAAATGGCCATGAGACGGATGATGCAGGAAGTCCCAAAAGCGGACGTCATCATTACAAACCCAACCCACTATGCAATTGCTTTAAAATATGACGAAGAAAAGATGGACGCGCCCTTTGTTGTGGCAAAGGGAACAGATATTTTGGCTTTGAAAATTAGAACGATTGCGAAAGAGCACGATATCATGACCGTAGAAAACCGGCCGCTCGCTCGTGCACTATATGATCAGGTCGACATCGACCAAGCGGTGCCAGAGGAATACTTTAAGGCGATCGCAGAAATTTTAGCTTACGTATATAAAACGAAACAAAAGATTTTATGAATTTTTGGTTTTAAAAGGAGAGAACAGGCATGGCAGCAAGAGATTTATCTGTTTTATTCAGTGTTATTTTAATTGTGGCGATGCTGGTCATACCATTTCCGCCAATGCTATTAAGTATTTTAATCATTATTAATATATCTCTTGCGCTTATCGTGCTTCTCACCACAATGAACATGCAAGAACCACTGCAATTTTCAATATTTCCATCATTGCTTTTGCTCTTAACGCTGTTCCGCTTAGGGCTTAACATCTCTACAACACGATCTATCCTATCAACTGGAGACGCTGGAAAGGTTGTAGAAACGTTTGGTTCATTTGTTGTTGGAGGAAATATACTCGTTGGTCTGGTGGTCTTCCTTATTCTGATCATCATTCAATTTGTTGTCATTACCAAAGGGGCTGAGCGTGTTTCAGAGGTTGCGGCAAGATTTACCCTCGATGCGATGCCAGGGAAACAAATGAGTATTGATGCAGATTTAAATGCAGGGATGCTGACAGAAAGTGAAGCGAGAAATCGCCGTGAAAAAGTAGCGAGAGAAGCAGACTTTTATGGTGCGATGGATGGGGCAAGTAAGTTCGTCAAAGGAGATGCCATCGCAGGTATTATCATCGTCATTATTAATATTATTTTTGGGATTATTATTGGGATGCTTCAGCAAGGAATGTCGATTCAAGAATCAGCTTCCCACTTTACATTATTAACGGTAGGAGACGGGATTGTTTCACAAATTCCTGCACTTCTCATTTCAACAGCGACAGGGATTGTCGTCACAAGGGCTGCTTCTAATGGGAACCTTGGGTCAGATATCACTGAACAGCTGTTTGCATTCCCAGCTATGCTTTACGTCACAGCAGGTACGATCTTCCTTCTTGGGTTGTTTACTCCAATCGGCGTACTTTTGACAGGACCGATCGCAGGTTTACTTGCCCTCGGTGCATACTTGATGTCAAAAAACAAACAGGATCAAGAAGAAATAGAAGAGGTACTAGAGGAACAGGCAGAGGTAGAAGAGATGAAAAGTCCAGAAAGTGTCATTCACCTTCTCCAAATGGATGCCATTGAATTTGAGTTTGGCTATGGCTTGATTCCGCTAGCCGATGCAAATCAAGGCGGTGACCTGTTAGACCGAATTGTGATGATCCGAAGGCAGCTTGCCCTTGAACTAGGTCTTGTGATTCCAGTTGTCCGAATTCGAGACAACATTGCACTTAACCCAAATGAGTATCGACTCAAAATAAAAGGGAACGAAGTGGCAAAAGGTGAGCTGCTGCTTGATCACTACTTAGCGATGTCTCCTACGCCTGATGATGATCCGATTGAAGGAATTGAAACAATCGAGCCATCCTTTGGTCTTCCGGCTAAATGGATCTCAGAAGCAGAAAAAGATCAGGCTGAGATGCTCGGCTATACGGTTGTAGATCCTGCATCTGTTGTGTCTACTCACATCACAGAGAAGATTAGACAAAACACACACGAACTGCTCGGACGTCAAGAAACGAAGCAATTAATCGATCATCTGAAAGAAAGTTATCCTGTGTTAGTGGATGAGGTGACCCCAAATCCACTAGCAGTTGGTGATATTCAAAAAGTGTTGGCAAAACTGTTGAAAGAAAAGGTTTCTATTCGAAATCTTGTCACCATTTTTGAGACGCTTGCAGACTACGGAAAATTAACGACGGATACAGATTTGTTAACAGAGTATGTCAGACAGGCGCTGGCAAGACAGATTACCGCACAATATGCAAGAGAAAATGAATCGCTCAAAGTCGTGACATGCTCAGGCCGAGTGGAAAAGGTGATTGCTGACAGCGTACAGCAGACAGAGCATGGCAACTACTTATCATTAGATCCAGAATCCTCTGAAAGTGTGATTCAATCAGTGGCGAGAGAAATTGAACAGCTTTCGCTTCGTCAGGAAACGCCGGTTCTATTGTGCTCACCTCCTATAAGAATGTACGTCAAGCAGCTGTTAGAAAGATATTTCCCGGATTTACCGGTACTATCTTATAACGAACTAGAAGCAAATGTGGAAGTACAGAGCATCGGAGTGGTGGATATCTAATGAAAATGAAAAAAATCACAGCGAATTCAATGCAGGAGGCAACAATTCAAATTAGGCAGCAGCTTGGGAAAGATGCCGTCATTTTAAATTCCAAAACCGTTGTTAAACGAAAGCTATTCGGTTTAAAGAAACAGCAAATGGTTGAAGTAATAGCTGTGCTGGATCAAGATTTTGAAGAAAGAGCGGGTAAAGGTGTACATCCTGCGCCTCCTCTTCCAGTATTTCCGAAAAAGGAGCAGGTTCAACACCGGCCTGAAGAGCCATCCTTTGCTCCTGAGGCAGTGAAACCAGTACCTTCTCATGCTCAGCCTTTAGAATATGCGAGGAATGAGCGGCATGCTGGTATTCTGCCTGATCCTCTCATGGCAATCGATCAAAAGCTTAAGGATCAAGGTCTTGATGATGCCATTCGGGACGAATGCCTAAAAGGTCTTTTAACGAAAGGTGCTGTCAAGGAAGATCAAATTCAAAAAGAACTTGAACAACTGCTGACAGATATGCTGCCGGCTCACACCTCTGATGAGCCGATGATTCGTTCAAAATACATTGTGCTGTTTGGTTCGACTGGGGCTGGTAAAACAACAACAATTGCAAAGCTGGCTGCCAAAACTGCCATTCAGAAGCAAAAGAAAATCGCTTTTATTACAACAGATACGTACCGAATTGCAGCGATCGAACAACTGAAAACATACGCGGAACTGCTCAATGCACCGCTTGAGGTTTGTTATTCGAGAGAGGATTTTGTGAAAGCTCAAGAGACCTTTAAAGAGTATGATCATATTTTCGTAGACACAGCCGGTCGTAACTTTAAAGAAGAAGCGTATATCAAAGAGCTGACAGACATTATTCCATTTGATGAAAGCTTTCAAAGTTTCCTAGTGATGAGTGCGACCTCGAAGTATCAGGACATGAGAGCCATGGTTAAACGATTTGAACACGTTCCAATCGACCAATTCATTTTTACAAAGGTAGATGAAACAGACACGATGGGAACAATCTTTCAAATCATTACAGACTCTCAAATCGGACTTGGCTTTTTAACAAATGGTCAAAATGTACCTGAGGATATTCTTGAGGGCTCTCCTCTTGAATTAACAAGGATGGTCTTACAATGATGAAGCCCGACCAAGCGGAAGGTTTAAGAAAGCTCGTTCAGCAGAATCAAACGATCACACCGGCTCCTCTTGGTATAAGCGGACAGGCAAAAACTATTGCTGTCATGAGCGGTAAAGGCGGAGTAGGAAAATCAAATTTGACGCTGAATATGGCACTGTCTATCGCAAATGCAGGCAAGCGAGTGTTAGTCATCGACCTTGATTTTGGTATGGGGAATATTGATATTTTACTAGGAAAAACATCGACTAGCTCTATATTAGATGTTCTTGTCAGGAAGAAATCTATCCGAGCAGCTATGACACAAGGAACGAACAACCTTTATTACATTTCTGGCGGAAGCGGACTTGAACAGCTGTTTTCTTTAGATAAAGATCAATGGTCGTTCTTTCTAGAGGAAATGGAAAGAATGATGCACGACTTTGATTGTATCTTCTTTGATATGGGTGCCGGCTTGTCAAAAGATCAACTGCCTTTTGTTTTATCAGCAGGAGAAGTTGTGGTTGTGACAACGCCAGAACCAACATCGATCATGGATGCCTACAGCGCAATTAAACACTTAGCTATTCATCAGTTTGAACAATCTGTGCAAATCATTGTCAACCGGTGTAAAACCCCGTCAGAAGGGTCTGAAACCTACCGGAAATTAGCAGGAGTGGTCACATCATTTCTACACAGAAAACTAGTATTTACTGGTGCTGTGCCAGATGATCCTGCGGTTCCAAAAGCAGTGGCTGAACAAATTCCATTTTATATCAAGCAGCCTCATTCAAGGTTGAGTAAAACGATCAAGATGCTGGCAGAAACACTTTATCAACAGCAGATAAGAGAGGCACAGAGAGAGCAGCATACGTTTATAGATAAGTTGTCCTCTTTTTTTAAAAGGAGGAAGGTGGACTCATGATTAGAGTGCTTGTAGTAGATGACTCGGCCTTTATGCGAAAGCTCATTAGTGATTTCCTAAGTGCCGAGCAAGAAATAGAAGTCGTCGGAACGGCGCGAAATGGGGAAGATGCCTTAAAACGGATCAAGGAACTGAATCCAGATGTTGTCACACTAGATGTGGAAATGCCTGTTTTAAATGGAACAGAAGCATTAAAACAAATCCTGGCTGAACACGACCTTGCCGTGATTATGGTGTCAAGCCAGACAAAGCAAGGGAAAGATTTAACCATCCATTGCTTAGAACTTGGTGCGTTTGACTTTGTGACAAAGCCTTCAGGAAGTATTTCGCTCGATTTGCACAAAGTAAGAGGCCAAATTGTAGAGCGAGTGCTTGCGGCAGGGATGTCAAGGAAACGCACAGAAGTGCAGATTTCTCCTAAGCCGGTGATGAAGACGCCAAGTCCAGTGGCTTTTCCTCGCCCGCAAGCAGTAAAAAGCAGCTCACTCCGAAAGATTATTTCAATCGGAACATCGACGGGAGGGCCAAGAGCACTTCAACGAGTCGTCACGAAGCTGCCAAAGGACATAGAAGCACCCATTTTGATTGTGCAGCATATGCCGGCAGGATTTACGGCATCACTTGCTACTAGGTTGGACCATTTATCTCAAATTTCGATTAAAGAAGCACAAGATGGAGATATCGCTAAAAATGGAGTGGCTTACATAGCTCCTGGTGGAATGAATATGTCACTTCATGAACAAGGGGCATCCTTAGTCATCAGGCTGTCTCCAGAGGACACGGAAAGCCGGCACAAACCCTCTGTTAACTATTTATTTGAATCCATCAGCAATATAAAGGGTTACGAGAAAATTGCTGTCATTATGACAGGCATGGGTAGTGACGGCACAGAAGGTGTCAAAAAAATGGTCGCAAGCGGTCATACGAAAGTCATTGCAGAAAAAGAAGAATCATGTGTTGTTTTCGGAATGCCTAAATCAGTCATTAAAGCAGGCCTTGCACATGAAACAAGGCATGTGGATGACATCGCACATGCAATTATAAGCTCCATGAAAAAAGAGAGGGCGTGAACACGTTGGATGTAAACCAATACTTAGATATCTTTTTAGATGAAAGCAGAGAACACTTACAAACTTGTAATGAAAAACTTCTTGATTTAGAAAAGAACCCAACCGACTTGCAGCTAGTGAATGATATATTCAGAGCGGCTCACACATTGAAAGGTATGAGTGCAACGATGGGCTACGCTGATATGGCTCAGCTCACACATCATTTAGAAAACATGTTTGATGCCATTCGAAATGAACAAATGATTGTCACACCTGAGTCAATGGACACGATGTTTGAAGCACTTGATCACCTCGAAGCAATGGTTCAATCAATTGCAGAAGGCGGAGATGGGAAACGCGATGTCACAGAGGTTAGTAAAAAGCTAGATGTGACAGGAAGCCATGCTGAGGCAGCTCCTAGTGTTGAGACAGCGGATGTATCAGCTGCGGCTGCTAACGACTTAGAATATAACGAATTTGAACGAACAGTGCTTGATGAAGCGAGGGAACAAGGCTTTAAATGTTATGAACTCAATGTGACATTAAGTGACGCATGCTTATTAAAAGCCGTTCGTGTCTATATGATCTTTGAAAGACTGAACGAAGCAGGCGAGGTCGTCAAAACAGTTCCAAATGCAGAACTTTTAGAATCAGAAGATTTCGAATCTGAATTCAGTATTTCTTATTTATCTAAACAACCGATGGATGAAGTGAAAAAAATCGTGATGGCGATCTCAGAAGTTGAACATGTTGAGATCTCAGAAGTCTCTGCATTTGAAGAAGCGGCTCCAGCTGAAAAACAAGAGGCAAAACCTGAACAGGAAAAAGAAGAAGTATCTGTGCCTGCTGCGAAAGCACCAGCAAGCGATGCGCCAAAAGCAAATGGCAATAACGGTGCAGCTGCCGGCGGAACAAAAACGATTCGTGTCAACATTGACCGTCTCGATTCTCTAATGAATCTATTTGAAGAACTGGTGATTGACAGAGGCCGTTTAGAGCAGATTGCAAAAGAATTAGAAAATAACGAACTCACAGACACCGTTGAAAGAATGACACGTATTTCTGGAGACCTGCAATCGATCATCCTGAACATGAGAATGGTACCTGTGGAAACAGTGTTTAACAGATTCCCGCGTATGATTCGTCAATTGACAAAAGAGCTGAATAAGAAAATTGAACTGATCATTGAAGGTGCTGAGACAGAGCTTGATCGAACAGTCATCGACGAGATTGGAGATCCGCTCTTACACTTACTTAGAAACAGTCTAGATCACGGAATTGAATCGCCAGAAGAACGTGTGAAAAAAGGCAAGCCAGAAAAAGGCACCGTTCTATTAAAGGCGTATCATAGCGGAAACCACGTCTTCATTGAAGTAGAAGATGATGGCGGCGGAATTAACCGTAAGAAAGTGCTTGAAAAAGCATTAGAGCGCGGGGTTATTACTGAAAGAGAAGCGGAAACGCTTGAAGATCATCAAATTGATTCATTGATCTTTGCAGCAGGTTTCTCTACAGCTGATACGATTTCTGACATCTCAGGCCGCGGTGTAGGCCTTGACGTTGTGAAAAACAAGCTGGAATCACTAGGTGGATCTGTGAGCATCAACTCAACAGAAGGACAGGGCTCACTATTCTCGATCCAGCTTCCGCTTACATTATCGATTATTTCCGTTCTTCTTGTGAAATTGGAAGAGGAAACATTTGCGATTCCGATTTCTTCTATTATTGAAACGGCTGTCATTAAGAAAAGCGACATCCTTCAAACGCATGATCGTGAAGTGATTGATTTCCGCGGATTTATCGTACCGGTCGTGTACTTGAAGAAACAATTCCACGTACCAAATGCGAATGAATTAGAGGAAGAACTGCACATCATCGTTGTTCGTAAAGGAGATAAGCTGACAGCATTTGTGGTCGATTCATTTATTGGTCAGCAAGAGGTTGTATTGAAATCACTAGGAGATTACCTGCCAAACGTGTTTGCGATCTCAGGCGCAACAATCCTAGGCGACGGTCAAGTTGCACTCATCGTTGACTGTAATGCACTGATCAAGTAAAAAACAATAGAGGAGCGGTCTGAAATGAGTACAGATATCAAAACTGGCGAAAAGATGATTGTGTTTATCGTAAACAAAAAAGAATACGCCATTTCAGTATCAGAAGTAAAGTCCATTGAAAAATGGCAGCAGCCGACAAGAGTCCCTGGCGTTGCCCCTTATATATGCGGTGTTATTAATCTGCGCGGTGTCGTGACACCTGTCATCGACCTTAGAGTCAGACTTGGATCAACTGACAACGACATTACAGATGAAACAAGAATGATTATTGTACAAGTTGGTGACATTGAAGTCGGCTGGATTGTTGATGAAGCGAATGATGTCATTACAGTCCATCAAGAAGAAGTAGAATCTTCTCCTGAATCAGCTGAAAAAGAAGGACAATCATGGGTGACAGGTATCATTAAGCATGATCAGCGTCTATTTAATATCATTCATCCTGGTGCCGTCCTCGACAAGAGCGTTCAAGATGCACCTGTTCATTAAGGAGGATGTGAAATGAGCATTTTCAATGAAATAAAAGATGAACAGCTGGATGTATTAAGAGAGGTTGGGAATATTGGAGCAGGCCACGCCGCGTCTGCTCTTGCCAGCCTATTGGATCGCAAAATAGATATGGCTGTTCCGTTTGTCAAGGTTCTCTCGTTTGAAGAATTAATGGATTTCTTTGGCGGTGCAGACCTCCCAGTTGCAAGCATTTTCCTGCGCATGGAAGGAGATTTATCCGGCTCTATCTTTTTCATTATGCCATTTGAGCAAGCAGAGCAATTTGTAAGAGAGCTTGTACAGGATCCGGCATTTGATATTGATACCATTCACGAGCATGTGATGGGGACGTCAGCACTACACGAGCTGGGAAATATTTTAGCAGGCTCTTATTTATCAGCCCTTGCCGATTTAACAAAATTGCAGCTTCACCCAAGTGTTCCAGATGTTACGCTCGATATGTTCGGGGCTGTCATTAGTGAAGGGTTAATGCAATTCAGCCCTCTAGGGGATCAGGCAATTGTGATTGATACATCGATTTTTGATGATCAAAATAAGCAAGAGCTGAAAGGAAATATGTTTCTATTACCAGACTTTGAATCGTTTGAAAAACTATTCAAAGCATTAGGTAACCTGTAATGAACGTTCAGATTCCGGCAGTTGTAAAGGTTGGTATAGCGGATGTTCAGCTTGTGAAAACACCGGACCGCATTCGGACATCCGGACTTGGTTCTTGTGTAGGACTTGTTCTGTTTGATCAAGAAAAAAAACTGGCAGGTCTTGTCCATGTCATGCTTCCAGACTCATCCCTTGCAAAAGGGGCAGTGGAGAACTTGGCTAAATATGCAGATACAGGTGTCAAGCATACAATTGATCTGCTTCTTAAAGAAGGAGCACGCAAACATGCGCTAAAGGCAAAACTTGCTGGCGGCGCAGAAATGTTTAAGTTTAAGTCAACCAATGATCTAATGAGAATTGGACCTAGAAACGTATCAGCTGTTAAAGAACATCTGTCTCTTTATCGCATCCCGATCATTAGTGAGGATACGGGCGGGAACAATGGCCGTACGATTGAATTTGATCCGCTTACGACAGAGCTTGAGATCCGCACTGTGAAGCAAGGCACTATGAAGATATAACTAAGGAAGTATAGGGGGAGAAAGATGCAATCCTTAAATTACGAAGATCAGGCGCTATGGGCTAGATGGAAAGAGTGGAAGGACCCAGCTGCTGGAGATGATCTTATGCGCCGCTATATGCCGCTCGTCACATATCATGTTGGAAGAATTTCCATCGGACTCCCGAAGTCAGTGCATAAAGAAGACTTGATCAGTCTAGGGATGCTCGGTTTATATGATGCCCTTGAAAAATTCGACCCCGGAAGAGATCTGAAGTTTGATACATATGCATCCTTCAGAATCCGCGGGGCCATCATCGACGGTCTTCGTAAAGAGGACTGGCTGCCTCGTACATCAAGAGAAAAAACAAAAAAAGTAGAAGCGGCTATTGAAAAGCTTGAACAGCGCTATTTACGAAATGTGACGCCGACAGAAGTGGCAGAGGAACTTGGCATGAGTGAACAGGATGTTGTCACAACAATGAATGAAGGATTCTTTGCGAATCTGCTTTCAATCGACGAGAAGCTGCATGATCAAGAAGACGGTGAAAACGTCCAAGTCATGATTCGCGACGAGAAAACAGTGACACCTGAAGAGAAGATGCTGAAAGATGAATTAATAGAACAGCTTGCTGAAAAAATGACCGAGCTATCGGAAAAAGAAAAGCTCGTGATCAGTCTTTTCTATAAAGAGGAACTGACGTTAACAGAAATCGGTCACGTGCTCAATTTATCGACCTCGCGCATTTCGCAAATTCATTCAAAGGCATTGTTCAAGCTTAAGCATCTGCTTGATAAAGCCATTCAATCTTAAAGAGTTAGTGAGTGAAAAAATATGTTATGGCTGATTAGCTTCATGCTTCATGCTGCACTTATTTATTTTGTGATCATTTTATATACGAGAATGAATTCGCTGAAGGCAACTGAACAAAAGCAGCGAGAACTTCTAGAAGAAACGGAAAATACCCTGGCTGCATTTTTGATGGAAGTCAAAGAAGAGAATGACAAACTATCAAAAGTGGCAGCCGCTTCCCCTGATTTTTCTGCTGAAGAGCTGAAATCGGATTTTCAGACACCAAAGCAGCCACAACCACCAATTGAATCCCAGCAATCGGTAGAAAGTGAAGATCCAGTACCAGAGCACTTGTCGGCTCTCCTTAGTGAAGTTGAAGTGCAGGAAGAGAAGGTAAACGAACCCGTTCCACATCTTGAATCAGAAGCTTCTGTGCCTTCTGAAAGTGAAATAGAAGAAACATTCGAGGAACAAGTGAAGACCTTATATGACAAAGGGCATTCGCTAGAAGAAATAGCGAAAGAACTGAAAACTGGCAAGACAGAAATCGAGCTTTTATTAAAATTTAGCGGAAAGCTGTAAAGGATTCTTGATTGTCAGTCCATCATGTGTTATATTATTTCTTGGTGTTAAATACACACGCTTAATGATTCGTATGAAGGTGCTGCCGTGGCGCAGTTTTATGTGAACATGACTTGAGCGGAGGAAAAAAAACCATTATATTAGGAGGCAACAAAATGTCAGTTATTTCTATGAAACAATTGCTAGAAGCTGGTGTTCACTTCGGTCACCAAACGCGCCGTTGGAACCCAAAAATGAAGCGTTACATCTTTACAGAGCGTAACGGTATCTACATCATCGATCTTCAAAAAACGGTGAAAAAAGTAGAAGAAGCTTACAACTTCACGAAAAACCTTGCTGCTGACGGAGGAAAAATCCTTTTCGTTGGTACGAAAAAGCAAGCACAAGATTCAGTGAAAGAAGAAGCAATCCGTTCTGGTATGTTCTATGTGAACCAACGCTGGCTTGGTGGAACTTTAACAAACTTTGAAACAATCCAAAAACGTATCAAACGTTTAAAAGATATTGAAAAAATGCAAGAAAACGGTACATTCGATGTTCTTCCTAAGAAAGAAGTCGTTCAACTGAAAAAAGAATTAGAGCGTCTTGAAAAATTCCTAGGCGGAATCAAAGACATGAAAGGTCTTCCGGATGCACTTTTCATTATCGACCCTCGTAAAGAGCGTATTGCAGTTGCAGAAGCTCGTAAATTGAATATCCCAATCATCGGTATCGTTGACACAAACTGTGATCCAGACGAAATTGATGTTGTGATCCCTGCAAACGATGATGCAATCCGTGCTGTAAAACTTCTAACTGCTAAAATGGCAGATGCGATTCTTGAGTCTAAACAAGGCGAAGAAGAAGCTGTTGTAGAAGAAACGACAGAAACTGAAACAACAACTGCGTAACCTATTCAAAAGGTGATAAGAGGGAAATGCCTTTTATCACCTTTTTTTCACCTAGTAATCCGTGTTTTAACATAGAAGGAGGAAATGTAAAATGGCAATTACTGCTCAATTAGTTAAAGAACTGCGTCAAAAAACTGGTGCAGGTATGATGGACTGTAAAAAAGCGTTAACAGAAACTGATGGTGACATCGACAAAGCAATCGATCTTCTAAGAGAAAAAGGAATTGCAAAAGCTGCGAAAAAAGCAGACCGTATTGCTGCAGAAGGATTAACTCTTATCAAAACTGACGGCAACACAGGCGTGATCCTAGAAGTGAACTCTGAGACTGATTTCGTTGCGAAAAACGAAGGATTCCAATCACTTCTTAACGAACTTGCTGATCATTTGCTTGCTGCTAAACCTGCAACAATTGAAGAAGCTCATGCTTCTAAAATGGAAAACGGTTCAACTGTAGAAGAGCATATCACATCTGCAATTGCAAAAATCGGAGAGAAAATCACTCTACGTCGTTTCTCTGTTATCACGAAAGAAGATAACGCAGCATTCGGTTCTTACTTACACATGGGCGGACGCATCGGTGTGTTAGCTGTTCTTAACGGAACAACTGACGAAGAGCTTGCAAGAGACATTGCAATGCACGTTGCTGCTGTAAACCCTAAATACATTTCACGTGACCAAGTGTCAGAAGAAGAAGCAAATCGTGAGCGCGAAGTATTAACACAGCAAGCGCTTCAAGAAGGAAAGCCTGAAAATATCGTAGCTAAAATGGTAGAAGGCCGTCTAAACAAATTCTTCGAAGAAATTTGCTTACTTGACCAAGCATTCGTTAAAAACCCAGATGAAAAAGTGAAACAAGTAGTAGCTGCGAAAAACGCAAGCATTCAAACTTATGTTCGCTATGAAGTGGGCGAAGGTATTGAAAAGCGTCAAGACAACTTTGCTGAAGAAGTTATGAGCCAAGTGAAAAAATAATGTTTGAAAAGCTCTCTGGGGCTTTTTTAGGGAGCACAAGCACTGTGTTCCCTATTTTTTAGAGGATATTGATTTACAAAAGACAGTTTCTTACGCATAATAAGAGACGGTATAGTTTACACTTGGAGGTTATCATGAGCAAACCGAAATATAATCGCATTGTACTGAAGCTAAGTGGCGAAGCACTAGCAGGTGATGCTGGAAATGGAATTAACCCAACTGTCATTCAATCAATTGCAAAGCAAGTAAAAGAAATTGCAGAGCTTGATGTTGAGGTTGCAGTTGTTGTAGGCGGAGGAAACCTTTGGCGCGGTAAGACAGGCAGTGACTTAGGAATGGACCGTGCAACAGCAGACTACATGGGCATGCTGGCAACAGTGATGAATTCACTCGCGCTACAGGACAGCCTAGAAACGCTTGGCATTCAGTCTAGGGTACAAACCTCTATCGAAATGAGACAGGTTGCAGAGCCATACATAAGAAGAAAAGCGATCCGTCATCTTGAGAAGAAACGTGTCGTGATTTTTGCTGCAGGTACTGGTAACCCTTATTTCTCTACAGATACAACGGCAGCACTTCGTGCAGCAGAAATTGAAGCAGATGTCATTTTAATGGCGAAAAATAATGTAGACGGTGTCTACAGTGCTGATCCTCGTACAGATGCGGATGCAGTAAAATATGATAAGCTTTCATATCTTGACGTGTTAAAAGAAGGGCTTGCTGTAATGGATTCTACTGCGTCCTCATTATGTATGGACAATGACATTCCATTAATCGTATTCTCCATTATGGAAGAAGGAAATATTAAACGTGCCGTCAATGGCGAATCAATTGGAACGATTGTGAGGGGGAAATAACGTGTCAAAAGAAGTATTGAACCAAACGAAAGAAAAAATGGAAAAAGCCGTTCAAGCATACGGACGTGAACTAGCAACTGTTCGTGCGGGCAGAGCAAATGCTTCATTGCTTGATAAAGTGACGGTTGATTATTACGGTGCACAAACACCACTCAACCAAATCGCGTCAATCACAGTGCCAGAAGCACGTATGCTGATTATCACACCTTATGATAAAACAGCCATCGGTGATATCGAAAAATCGATCCAAAAGTCTGATCTTGGCATCACGCCAACAAGTGACGGAAATGTGATCCGCATTGCGATTCCTGCACTAACAGAAGAAAGACGTAAAGAGCTTGTGAAAGTGGTAAGAAAATATTCAGAAGAAGCAAAAGTAGCTGTTCGTAATGTTCGTCGTGATGCAAACGATGAGTTGAAAAAGCTTGAGAAAAATGGTGAGATCACTGAAGATGAATTAAGATCATCGACAGAGGATGTTCAAAAATTGACAGATGAATATGTCGCTAAAATTGATGACGTGACGAAAGATAAAGAAAAAGAAATCATGGAAGTTTAAGAAAAAACTATGTACAATAGATAATAGTGAAAAGACCCTCTTCATGTTTACAGGGGGTTTTTTTGTTAATACTGTTGGTGACTATATTATTAGCGGGAACGCAACCTTTTTGGGTGATGGAGGAATCTCATGCTCAATATACTCAAAAATTGGAAGAATCAGCAAACTGCTGCTTCCAACTTAGAAAGCCTGACAAAAGAAGACATATTAAATGGAGAAATTCCTGAACATATCGCCATTATCATGGATGGGAACGGAAGATGGGCGAAAAAACGTGCTCTTCCACGGGTAGCAGGACATCATGAAGGAATGAAAGTCGTCAAGCGCATGACAAAGCTTGCAAATGAGCTGAATGTCAAAGTGCTGACTTTGTATGCTTTCTCTACGGAAAATTGGAAACGTCCAAAACTAGAAGTAGACTTTTTAATGAAGCTTCCTGAAGAATTTTTGAACATCTACCTGCCTGAACTCATCGAGGAAAATGTCCGTGTGCGCTTAACAGGTGATCCAGACGGCCTCCCGCAGCATACGAAAAGAGCGGTAGAGAACGCAGTAAAGAGTACGGCGAATAACGACGGACTCGTTTTGAATTTTGCGCTCAACTATGGAGGGCGCACAGAAATCGTCTCCGCATGCAGACAAATTTCTGAAAAAGTCAAAGAAGGTAAGCTTCAAGCAGAAGACATCACAGAAGAGATGTTTTCAGCTTATTTAATGACAGAATCTCTTCAAGATCCGGATTTGCTTATTCGCACAAGTGGAGAAATTAGATTAAGTAACTTTATGCTTTGGCAAATTGCATACAGCGAGTTTGTCTTTACGGATGTGCTTTGGCCTGACTTTTCTGATGAGCATCTTATAGGCGCTATCGGAGAATACCAGCGCCGCGGCCGGAGGTTCGGTGGAATTTAGAGGGTGGTGCAGATGAAACAAAGAATTTTGACGGGTGTTTTGGCAGCTGCAGTCTTTTTACTTGCGGTTATATATGGACAGATGCCATTTACCCTGCTGATTTACTTAATGGGAAGTGTCGCTCTCTTTGAGCTTCTAAGAATGAAAAAGATATCGATTTTCAGCTTTCCTGGTATTGTCAGCTTAATATTGCTTTGGCTTTTAATGGGCGGAGAGAACAGCTTCTTCCCAAACGTAGACGCATCAAAAATGCAAATTGCTTTATTTGCAGTCTTAATCCTTTTAACTTATACAGTGTTGAGCAAAAACTCTTTCACATTCGATGAGGTTGCTTTTGTTGTATTAGCGACATTATATATTGGCGTCAGTTTCTATTATTTCATCCAAATTAGAGGCTTATATGGCATGAGTGCGATCTTCTTCGCAGCAGTGATTATTTGGTCCACTGACTCAGGGGCTTACTTTATTGGGAAATCTATGGGAAAACGAAAGCTCTGGCCAGAGATCAGCCCAAACAAAACAGTAGAAGGATTTATCGGCGGAATCGTCACAGCGGTCGTGTTGTCATTTGTGTTTCAGGCGGTTACAGGATTTTTGCCATCATATCTGCTTGTTATGTTTATTACTCTTTTGCTCAGTATCTTTGGACAGCTGGGCGACCTTGTGGAATCTGCTTTAAAGCGTCATTATCACGTAAAGGATTCAGGGACAATTCTCCCTGGACATGGCGGGATTTTGGACAGGTTTGACAGCTTTTTATTCGTTCTGCCGTTTTTATATTTACTGCTCGCAACGTTTGCCAGCTAACCTCATAGAAACTTATTGAACGAGAGAAGGAGTGGCAATTTGAAATATATTTCGCTATTAGGCGCAACAGGATCAATTGGAGAACAAACATTAGATGTGATTAGGCAGCACCCAGACAAATTTAAGCTGAAAGCCATGACATTTGGCCGAAATGTAGATAAGGCCATTCCAATCATAGAACAGTTTCAGCCTGAATTTGTCGGATGTTTAAGTGAAGAGACTTATCAGACGCTAAAAGGTCATTCATTTGAATACGATGTCAAGATGGCTGCTGGTGATGAAGCCAACATCGAGGCAGCGACCTATGATGCAGTGGACGTTGTGGTCAATGCACTTGTAGGAAGTGTTGGGCTTGTTCCAACATTAAAGGCCATTGAACAAAAAAAGACGATTGCACTCGCAAATAAGGAAACACTTGTCACAGCTGGTCATATAGTAAAAGAGTACGCGAAAACATATGATGTACCTTTACTTCCTGTCGATAGTGAGCATTCCGCTATTTTTCAATGCCTGCAAGGTGAACAAGCTAAAAACATTGAACGCTTAATCGTGACAGCTTCAGGTGGTAGTTTCCGAGATAAAAAACGAACTGAACTTGAAGGTGTTACGGTTGAAGAAGCGCTGAACCACCCAAACTGGTCAATGGGAGCGAAAATTACCATTGATTCAGCGACGATGATGAATAAAGGGCTCGAGGTGATTGAGGCACATTGGTTGTTTGATATACCGTATGAACAAATTGATGTGCTGTTACATAAAGAGAGCATTATCCATTCGATGGTGGAATTTCACGACAAAAGCGTCATGGCTCAGTTAGGGACACCAGACATGAGAGTGCCCATTCAATATGCACTCACATACCCTGACAGGGCGCCATTACCAGAAGCGAAATCATTGAACCTTTGGGAGATTGGACAATTGAATTTCCAAAAAGCGGATTTTGACAGGTATCGCTGCTTACATTTTGCTTATGAATCAGGTAAAATAGGAGGGACAATGCCTGCTGTGCTCAATGCAGCAAATGAAATGGCAGTTGATGCATTTCTGAAAGGCAAAGTAACGTTCCTGCAAATTGAAGAATTGATTGAAAAGGCACTAAATAGACATCATGTGATTTCAACGCCTAGTTTGCAAGATATCCATGAAGTGGACAAAGATACACGAGACTTTGTTCAATCAATCCTCACATAAGGTGGTATGTTCGTGAATACAGTGATTGCGTTTATTATTATTTTTGGAACGCTCGTTTTTTTCCACGAGCTTGGCCATTTAATTATGGCGCAGCGAGCGGGGATTTTATGCCGCGAGTTCGCAATTGGTTTTGGGCCGAAGATTTTCTCCTTTAAACGAAAGGAAACCGTTTATACCATTAGACTTCTCCCTATTGGCGGATTTGTTAAAATGGCAGGAGAGGACCCTGAAGTCATTGAAATTAAACCAGGTCATACAGTGGGGCTCTTATTCAATGAGCAAAATGAAGTAGAAAAAATCATTTTAAATGACAAAGAAAAATATCCTGATGCACTTGTCATCGAAGTTGAGCAGATTGATTTAGATCATGCCATGAGAATCTCAGGATATGAAGCTGGAAATGAAGATATTTTGACTGGCTACAATGTCAGTCAAACAAGCTTTTATATTGCAGATGGTGAAGAAATTCAAATCGCACCATACAATCGTCAATTTGGATCAAAAACGGTATGGCAGCGTATTAAAGCGATCGCAGCTGGACCGATTATGAACTTTATCCTGGCGTATGTGATTTTGGTTGCTTTAGGCTTTATTCAAGGGGTAACCGTTGATGATCCTGTACTCGGCAAGCTGACGAAAGACGGCCGAGCGGCAGAAGCTGGACTCATGCAGGGTGACCACATCGTGTCCATTAACGGGGATAAAATGAATTCTTGGACAGACGTCGTTCAAACAGTTCAAAAGAACCCTGAGAAAAAAATGAATGTCGTCATTGACCGAGACGGCAAAGAAAGCACTGTGCAGGTTGTACCAGAAGCTGTGAAAGCAGACGGAAAAAGCATTGGCCGTTTCGGATCTTATCCGCCAACGGAAAATGGATTTCTGAAGGTTATTTCATCCTCAGGAACGACTGTGATTTCAACAGCAGGTCTGATTTTAACGAACTTGCAAAAAATTGTCACAGGACAATTTTCACTAGATATGTTAGCGGGTCCTGTTGGGATCTATGACATGACAGGAGAAGTAGCCAAGCAAGGTGTGTTAACATTAATGCAGTTTGCGGCGTTCCTTAGTATCAACTTAGGCATCGTGAATTTATTACCGATTCCTGCACTAGACGGAGGACGTTTACTATTCTTGTTTGTTGAAGCCATTCGTGGTAAACCAATTAATCGTGAGAAAGAAGCACTTGTTGTCTTTATCGGTGTTGCATTCCTCATGCTGTTAATGCTAGTGGTTACGTGGAATGACATCCAGCGATTATTTTTATAAAAACCAATGTCTCTTGTTTCTCATTACGGGAAACAAGAGTTTTTGTGAGAAGTCCTATTTCATAAATGAGGTGTAACGACATGAGACAATCCCTGACTTTCATTCCAACTCTTCGAGAGGTGCCGGCAGATGCTGAGGCAAAAAGTCATCAGCTCTTAGTAAGAGCTGGGTTCATTAGACAAAATACAAGCGGAATCTATCATTATCTGCCGCTTGCTCATAAAGTCATCCAGCATATTCAATCCATTGTTCGCAAGGAAATGGAAAAGGCAGGAGCAGCTGAGCTGTTAATGCCAGTGCTGCAGCAGGCAGAAATGTGGCAAGAGTCAGGAAGATGGTATACATACGGTCCAGAATTGATGCGTATGAAAGATCGTCATGGCCGCGAGTTCGCACTTGGCCCAACGCACGAAGAGGTGATCACATCACTCGT
Organism: Bacillus sp. FSL R5-0431; assembly: GCF_038002985.1. Lineage (NCBI taxonomy): Bacteria > Bacillati > Bacillota > Bacilli > Caryophanales > Bacillaceae > Bacillus > Bacillus sp. FSL R5-0431. The sequence goes on from NZ_JBBOOG010000001.1 coordinate 1,554,966, forward strand.
ACGCAGCGAAGTAAAATCGTATAAGAAGCTTCCTTTAACTCTTTATCAAATTCAATCAAAATTCCGCGATGAACAGAGACCGCGTTTTGGGCTGCTGCGCGGACGTGAATTTATTATGAAGGATGCGTACTCATTCCATTCTTCACCAGAAAGCCTTGATGACACATACAACAAGATGTTTACAGCTTACTCCAATGTATTCTCAAAAGTAGGTCTTAATTTTAGACCAGTCATTGCAGATTCTGGTGCAATGGGAGGAAAAGATACACATGAGTTTATGGCACTGTCAGAAGTAGGAGAAGATACAATTGCATACTCTGACACATCTTCCTATGCTGCGAACATTGAAATGGCTGAAGCAGTTTATCACGGAGAAGAAGCAAATCCTGCGGACTTCAAAGAACTTGAAAAAGTCCACACACCGCAAGTAAAAACGATTCAAGACATCGCTGGATTTTTAGAAGTTGATCCTTCTCTTTGTATCAAATCTGTTTTGTTTAAAGCAGATGATGCATATGTTCTAATCCTGACTAGAGGCGACCATGAAGTAAATGATGTGAAAGTGAAAAACTTGGTAGGAGCACAGCTTGTAGAGCTTGCTACTCGCGAAGAAGTACTAGAAGTCATTGGAACAGAGCCTGGGTTTGTTGGTCCTGTGAAGCTGGAAGCAGAAGTCGATATTTATGCAGACCTTGCGGTTAAAGGCATGACAAATGCTGTCGCAGGTGCAAACGAAGCGGATTATCACTATGTCAATGTCAATCCTGCGCGTGATGTATCAGTGAAAGAATTCACAGATCTTCGTTTAATTCAAGAAGGAGATGTTTCTCCAGATGGAGAAGGCACAATCCAGTTTGCCAAAGGGATTGAAGTAGGACAAGTCTTTAAACTAGGCACTCGTTATTCTGAGTCAATGGATGCGACGTACCTCGATGAGAATGGACGAGCGCAGCCAATGATTATGGGATGCTATGGTATCGGTATCTCTAGAACTCTTTCAGCAATTGTTGAACAGCATCACGATGAGAAAGGAATCATTTGGCCCGAAACTGTTGCGCCATATGACCTTCATCTCCTTGCATTAAATATGAAAAACGATGCTCAAAAAGAGCTGGCTGAAACGTTATACGAGCGCTTAGAAGATGAGGGCTTTGACGTACTTTTCGATGACCGCCAAGAGCGTGCCGGAGTAAAATTTGCAGACAGTGATTTAATTGGGCTGCCAATTCGCATTAGCTGTGGAAAACGTTCAGAAGAAGGCATTGTTGAAGTGAAGTTTAGAAAATCAGGTGAATCACATGAAGTATCTGTTGATGAGCTGATTTCATTTATACGCCAAGCATAAAAACGAACAAAAAAATGAAGGTACCTCCAGTAGAAAAGAGGTACCTTTCTGATTGACAAAAGGAGGGTTCTGTCTTGGATGAACAATTACCGATCACACGGCGGCAATTTCATATATTACTCAATCAGATTCAAATGACAGATGATGACCTCAGTCGTTACTTTGAAGAAGGAGAAATCGTCAAATTGACGGTGCATAAGGCGACGAAAACGTGGCATTTCCTTTTTAAATTTAAGGCGCTTCTGCCTTACAAGGTATATGCGATGTTTCTCAGCAGGCTGACAAATGCATTTTCTCATATTGCACAAGTCACTTGTACGATTGAAGTCAATGATCCGAACATCTCTGAAGAGCTCGTTCAATCGTATTGGTCACATTGTGTGGAAGAGCTTCAAGGAATTTCTCCTCCAATCATCAGCTTGCTTCAGCAGCAAAAACCATCGCTGTCTGGACATAAAATCATCATCAAAACGAAAAGCGAAACAGAGGCTTTGGCCATCAAGAAGAAGTACAGCCCAATGCTCCAGGCTGCTTTTAAACAAGTGGGCTTTCCAGAGCTGCAATTCGATACAGAAATTTTTGTATCAGATCAAGAGATTCAGAAGTTCAGAGAACAAAAGCTTGCTGAAGATCAAGAAAGAGCGATGCAAGCCCTCACTGAGATGGAGAAGAAGGAAAGTGAGGAGCAGGATGAAGCTCCGTCTGGTCCTCTCATGATTGGCTATCAAATTAAAGACAATGAAGAAATCCGTACGCTTGATAGTATTATGGATGAGGAACGAAGAATCACCGTTCAAGGCTACGTATTCGATGCAGAAACGCGTGAGCTGAAAAGCGGCAGAACGCTTTGTATCTTTAAGATTACAGATTATACAAACAGTATTTTAATCAAAATGTTTGCAAGAGAAAAAGAAGATGCCCAGCTGATGAAATCATTGAAAAAAGGCATGTGGGTCAAAGCAAGAGGAAGCATTCAAAACGATACGTTTGTCAGAGACCTTGTCATGATTGCCAATGACGTCAATGAAATGAAACCTCAGCTGAAAGAGGATACGGCACCTGAGGGTGAAAAACGTGTCGAGCTTCATTTGCATTCCCCAATGAGCCAAATGGATGCTGTCACTGGCATTGGCAGGCTGGTGGAACAAGCAAAAAAATGGGGACATGAAGCGATTGCCCTGACGGATCATGCGGTTGTACAATCCTTCCCAGATGCGTATGCAGCAAGTAAAAAGCATGACATCAAAATGATGTACGGTGTGGAAATCAACTTGGTGGACGACGGAGTACCCATTGCCTATAATCCGGAGCACCGTTTGTTAGATGACGCGACGTATGTCGTATTTGACGTAGAGACAACTGGACTTTCAGCCGTTTATGACACGATCATTGAGCTGGCAGCAGTGAAAATAAAAGGCGGGGAAATCATTGACCGCTTTGAGGCATTTGCAAATCCTCATCACCCATTATCAGCGACAACGATCGAATTAACGGGTATTACGGATGATATGGTCAGAGATGCTCCAGATGTCGTCGATGTCGTGCGCGATTTCAAAGAATGGATTGGACAAGATATCCTTGTTGCGCACAATGCAAGTTTTGATATGGGCTTTTTAAATGCAGCGTACAAACGCCTGTTAAAAACAGATAAAGCGTCAAACCCTGTGATTGATACACTTGAACTTGGCCGATTCCTTTACCCTGAATTTAAAAATCACCGGCTCAATACACTTTGTAAAAAGTTCGATATAGAACTGACGCAGCATCACCGGGCCATTTACGATGCAGAGGCGACAGGCTACCTCATGCTGAAGATGCTAAAAGATGCGGCTGAAAAAGAAATTGCCTATCACGATCAATTGAATGAAAACATGGGTCAGTCTAATGCCTACCAGCGCTCACGTCCTTACCATGCCATTCTGATCGCACAAAATGAGACCGGTCTGAAAAATTTATTCAAACTTGTTTCTCTTTCTCATATTCATTATTTCTACCGGGTGCCGCGCATTCCGCGCTCACAGCTTGAGAAATATCGAGAAGGTTTAATTATCGGGTCTGCCTGTGATAAGGGTGAGGTCTTTGAAGGGATGATGCAAAAATCACCTGATGAGGTGGAAGACATTGCAGCATTTTACGACTATTTAGAAGTTCATCCGCCAGAAGTGTATCAGCATCTGCTGCAGCTGGAGTTTGTTCGAGATGAACGTGCGTTAAAAGAAATCATCACAAACATTGTGAAGCTTGGCGAAAAGCTCAATAAACCAGTCGTGGCAACTGGAAATGTGCATTATCTGCATCCAGAAGACAAAATTTATCGTAAAATCTTAATTTCATCACAGGGTGGAGCAAATCCGCTTAACCGTCACGAACTGCCAAAAGTTCATTTTAGAACGACAGATGAAATGCTTGAAGCATTCTCCTTCCTAGGAGACGAAAAAGCGAAAGAGATCGTCGTGGCGAATACGAAAAAAGTATCTGAGATGGTCGAAAGCATTAAACCAATCAAAGATGACCTATACACACCAAAAATTGAAGGTGCAGATGAAGAAATACGGGAAATGAGCTATCAAATGGCGCGCAGCATCTACGGAGATGATTTGCCGAAAATTGTAGAAGACCGTATTGAGAAAGAATTAAAAAGTATTATCGGCCATGGATTCGCCGTTATTTACTTAATCTCTCATAAGCTTGTAAAGAAATCACTTGATGATGGATATCTTGTTGGTTCAAGGGGATCTGTCGGCTCATCTCTTGTTGCAACATTAACAGAGATTACCGAAGTGAACCCACTTGCCCCGCATTATGTATGTCCAAGCTGTAAGCATTCGGAGTTCTTTAATGACGGATCTGTTGGTTCAGGCTTTGACCTTCCTGACAAAGACTGCCCAGAATGTGGTACGCCGTACAAAAAAGATGGACATGATATTCCGTTTGAAACGTTCTTAGGTTTTAAAGGAGACAAAGTCCCTGATATCGACTTGAACTTCTCAGGTGAATATCAGCCGATTGCACATAACTATACGAAAGAGCTGTTCGGTGAAGAGTATGTATACCGAGCAGGTACGATTGGTACTGTTGCAGAAAAAACAGCATATGGTTACGTGAAAGGCTACGCAGGAGATCATAATCTTCATATGAGGGGCGCAGAAATCGACCGGCTTGTCCAAGGCTGTACAGGGGTCAAACGGACAACGGGCCAGCACCCAGGCGGTATTATCGTAGTGCCGGATTATATGGACATTTATGATTTCTCACCAATTCAATATCCAGCAGATGCGACAGGTTCTGATTGGAAAACGACGCATTTTGATTTCCATTCAATCCATGACAACTTGCTCAAGCTGGATATACTAGGGCACGATGATCCAACGGTTATTCGTATGCTTCAGGATTTAAGCGGAATTGATCCAAAAACGATTCCAACAGACGATCCTGAAGTAATGAAAATTTTCCAAGGAACAGAGCCTCTAGGTGTAACAGAAGAGCAAATTGGCTGTAAAACAGGTACACTCGGTATTCCGGAGTTTGGGACAAGGTTTGTTCGGCAAATGCTTGAGGATACAAAACCAACGACCTTCTCAGAGCTCGTTCAGATCTCTGGACTATCACACGGGACGGATGTATGGCTCGGAAACGCGCAAGAACTCATTCACAATAAAACGTGTGAACTAAGTGAAGTGATTGGGTGTCGTGACGATATTATGGTCTATCTCATCTATCAGGGCTTAGAGCCGTCACTCGCATTTAAAATCATGGAGTCTGTTCGTAAAGGAAAGGGGCTTCCCCCTGAATGGGAAGAAGAAATGAAGAATAATAATGTACCGAACTGGTATATTGATTCTTGTAAAAAGATCAAATACATGTTCCCTAAGGCCCACGCAGCTGCTTACGTATTAATGGCTGTACGGATTGCCTACTTCAAGGTGCATCATGCACTTTTATACTATGCGGCTTACTTTACCGTTCGTGCAGATGACTTTGATATCGAAACAATGACAAAAGGATCGAATGCGATTCGAGCAGTCATGGACGATATTAACTCAAAAGGTCTAGATGCATCACCGAAAGAAAAGAACCTATTAACTGTACTAGAGCTTGCACTTGAAATGTGTGAAAGAGGCTACCATTTCAAAAAAGTGGACCTCTACCGATCAAGTGCAACAGAGTTTATCATTGATGGAGATGGATTAATTCCGCCATTCAACTCGATCCCTGGACTCGGAACAAACGTTGCGTTAAATATTGTTCGCGCACGACAAGACGGGGAATTCCTTTCAAAAGAAGATTTACAAAAACGCGGAAAAGTGTCGAAAACGATCCTAGAATATTTAGATCGTCAAGGCTGCTTAGAAGCACTTCCCGATCAAAACCAGCTTTCTTTGTTTTAATGCGATTCATGAAGAGCGTCCTTAAAGGGGCGTTCTTTTTTCATATACAATAATTTTATTATGTTAACTAATAAAGATTTTCCACCAAATGGAATCATTTTCTTATTCATTCATATACCTTGATTTAACGTGATGTTTTAAGAGAAGAGATTGTATGTCATTCTTTCTACCCAAATAGAGCAAAAAAGAGAATTTCGCCGTCTGAAATGTTCTCATGCGACATATGATCATTCTGGGTACAGTCACAAAAAGAATCAAGAGAAAAAACCTTCGATGAGCGTAAAGCTGATTGCTGTTTACTATGCTTATTTTTGAAACGTATTTGATTCTTTTCAAAACTGTTCAAATCACGTTCTGAATAAAAGGAGGTGGCTTGTCTATTCATGTTTGACTAAAAAGAAGGAGTGAGTCATACGGAAATGGCATCTTATAATTATGTAGAGGTTCTTCAAAAATCCTTGTTGTTTTATGAAGCGCAGCGGTCTGGAAAGCTTCCCGAAAGCAGCCGTCTCAACTGGCGGGGAGATTCTGGACTAGAGGACGGGAAGGATGTAGGGCATGATTTAACTGGCGGCTGGTATGACGCAGGTGATCATGTGAAATTTGGACTTCCGATGGCCTACTCAGCAGCTGTGCTTGCATGGACAGTATATGAATACCGAGAAGCCTATGAAGAGGCAGAACTGCTAGATGACATCCTCGATCAAATCAGGTGGGCAACGGATTATTTTTTGAAAGCACATACAGGTCCGAACGAGTTTTGGGCGCAGGTAGGTGATGGGAACGCCGATCATGCTTGGTGGGGACCGGCAGAAGTGATGCCGATGAGCCGGCCAGCTTTTAAAATTGATGAAAATTGTCCAGGAACAGAAGTAGCCGCACAAACTGCTGCAGCTTTAGCAGCGGGTTCTATCATTTTTAAAGAGACAGATGCCCCTTATGCAGCAAAGCTTCTGACCCACGCGAAACAGCTTTATGCATTTGCTGACAGGTATCGCGGCGAGTATACAGATTGTGTCACAAACGCTCAGCCGTTTTACAACTCCTGGAGCGGCTATATTGACGAACTCATTTGGGGCGGAATCTGGCTGTACTTGGCAACAAATGAAGAAACCTATTTAAATCAAGCACTAAAAGCAGTAGAGGAATGGCCGAAGGATTGGGATTATACGTTTACCATGTCATGGGACAATACTTTTTTTGCTTCGCAAATCTTACTCGCCAGAATCACGAAAGAAAATCGATTTATAGAATCGACAGAGCGTAATCTCGATTACTGGACGACGGGTTTTGTTCAAAATGGAAAAGTCGAAAGAATCACTTATACGCCTGGCGGTTTGGCATGGCTAGATCAATGGGGATCGCTTCGTTATACAGCAAATGCAGCATTTTTAGCCTTTGTCTATGCTGATTGGGTTTCAGATGAAGAAAAAAAGAATCGATATCAAACGTTTGCGATCAAGCAAACTCACTATATGCTAGGTGATAATCCGCTAAATAGAAGCTATGTCGTTGGGTTTGGCCAGAACCCGCCGAAGCATCCACACCATCGAACTGCACATGGCTCATGGTCTAACCAGCTGACAAATCCTCCGTATCATCGGCACACTCTTTATGGAGCGCTTGTTGGTGGGCCTAATGCACAGGATCAATATGACGATGACATCTCTGATTATGTATCAAACGAGGTGGCGACGGACTATAATGCCGCCTTTACTGGAAATATAGCCAAAATGGTGCAGCTGTTTGGAAAGGGGCAATCTAAGCTTCCAAATTTCCCGCCTAAAGAACAGGCTCAGGATGAATTTTTTGTAGAGGCAGCTCTGATGAATAACGATACAACATCAACTCAGGTGAAGGCGGTTCTATACAATCGGTCCGGCTGGCCGGCAAGAAGCAGTCAAACGCTGTCCTTTAGATATTATGTCAATCTGAGTGAGGTCTTTGCAAAGGGATTCACTGAAAAAGATATTCAAGTGACAGCAGCCTACAATGAAGGCGCTTCCTTATCTCCGCTGAAGGTATATGACGCATCAGCCCACGTATATTATGCAGAAATTGATTTTACGGGCGTAGCGATTTTTCCTGGAGGAGAATCAGAGCATAAGAAGGAAATACAATTTCGATTATCTGCACCAAATGGGGCGAATATATGGGATGCCTCAAATGATTATTCCTTTCAAGGCTTAACTTCCAATATGCAAAAAACAGCGAGGATTCCCGTTTTTGATGATGGTGCTTTGGTATTTGGTGCACTTCCAGACAAATAAAAATCAAGATGTATTGAAAGGGTGAAGAACTTGTCAAACAAAGAACGGTTTTTAACGCTTTATCATCAAATTAAAAGTGATGCGAATGGATATTTTTCATCAGAAGGAATTCCGTATCATTCAATCGAGACGCTCATTTGCGAAGCGCCTGATTACGGGCATATGACAACTTCAGAAGCGTATAGCTATTGGCTGTGGCTTGAGGTGTTGTACGGACATTACACAGGGGATTGGAGCAAATTAGAGGCAGCCTGGGACAATATGGAGAAGTACATCATCCCAGTAAATGAAGATGGAAATGATGAGCAGCCGCATATGAGCGCCTACAATCCTTCTAGCCCAGCCACATACGCAGCAGAAAAACCATACCCGGATCAATACCCTAGCCAGTTAAGCGGTGCTCGTCCTGCGGGTCAAGATCCGATTGATGGTGAATTGAAATCAACCTATGGAACGAATGAAACGTATTTAATGCACTGGCTGCTTGATGTCGATAACTGGTATAAATATGGAAACTTGCTCAACCCATCACATAAAGCTGCATATGTGAACACGTTCCAGCGCGGGCCGCAGGAATCCGTATGGGAGGCCATCCCTCATCCTTCACAAGATGATAAATCTTTTGGAAAGCCGAATGAAGGCTTTATGAGCTTGTTCACAAAAGAAAATCAAGCACCAGCTGCTCAGTGGCGCTATACCAATGCGACGGATGCTGATGCGCGTGCAATACAAGTGATGTATTGGGCGAAGGAACTCGGCTATAATGAGTCAGCCTATCTTGATAAAGCGAAAAAAATGGGGGATTTTCTTCGTTACGGTATGTACGATAAATATTTTCAAACGATTGGAAGCGGCAAACAGGGGAATCCGTACCCTGGAAACGGAAAGGGTGCCTGTCATTACTTAATGGCGTGGTATACCTCTTGGGGCGGAGGACTTGGCGACCATGCCAACTGGTCATGGCGTATTGGAGCTAGCCATTGTCACCAAGGGTATCAAAACCCTGTCGCCGCTTATGCTTTATCCTCAGACAAAGGAGGCTTAAAGCCATCTTCCGCTACTGGTGCAAGCGATTGGGAAAAAACATTAAAAAGGCAGCTTGAATTTTATGTATGGCTTCAATCTAAAGAGGGAGCGATTGCAGGAGGTGCAACCAATAGCTGGAATGGAGACTATAGTGCTTATCCGGCGGGAAGAAGTACTTTTTACGATATGGCATATGAGGATGCACCTGTTTATCTTGACCCGCCTTCTAATAACTGGTTTGGGATGCAGGCATGGCCGATGGAGCGCGTAGCAGAGCTTTATTACATTTTTGTGAAAGATGGAGACAAAACATCTGAAAATGTCCAAATGGCCAAATCTTGCATCACAAAATGGGTCAACTATGCATTAGATTACATTTTTATCGGCAGCCGTCCTGTGTCGGATGAAGAGGGTTATTTCTTAGATGACCAAGGACAAAGAATTCTAGGAGGAACAAATGCTGCTGTTGCTACAACGAGTGCACCTGGCGAGTTTTGGCTTCCTGGAAATATTGCTTGGAGCGGACAGCCTGACACTTGGAATGGGTTCCAGTCTGCAACAGGAAATCCAAACTTAACAGCTGTAACAAAAGATCCAACTCAGGATACGGGCGTACTAGGGAGTCTAGTCAAGGCTTTAACTTTCTTTGCTGCTGCCACTAAGCTAGAAACAGGGGATTATACAGCGCTTGGTGTCAGAGCGAAAGATGCTGCCGCACAGCTCCTTGAGGTTGCGTGGAATTACAATGATGGCGTGGGCATTGTAACAGAAGAAGAAAGAGAGGACTATGACCGCTTCTTTAAAAAAGAAGTGTATTTCCCAAATGGTTGGAACGGGACATTTGGTCAAGGGAATCAGATTCCTGGAGCCAGCACTATTCCTTCTGATCCGCAGCGAGGAGGTAATGGGGTCTATACGAGTTTTGCTGATCTTCGTCCAAATATTAAACAAGATCCAGCATGGTCTTCACTCGAGAGTAAATATCAGTCTTCATTTAATGAAGCAACAGGCAAATGGGAGAATGGGGCACCGGTTTTCACCTATCACCGTTTCTGGTCTCAAGTGGATATGGCCACTGCCTACGCTGAATATCATCGTCTCATCAACTAGCAGGTCAAATTTAAGCTGCCGGTTTCTTTGAGCCGGCAGTTTGATTAGGAAATATAAATCCAGTGAAGATAAGGGTGTTTTTACATGGTCAAAGAAAGAAGTTTTCTTCATCAATCATTAAACAAGGGCGAAAATGGGCAGATAAATCTGATGTGGAAAAAAGAGGCGAATGATCGAATTTCAGAGCATAGACAAAGAGATCTTGAAATAAATGTCACAAATCACGAAAAAAAGCCAATAGCAGGTATAGAGGTTGAGATTAAGCAAAATAGGCATGAATTCGCATTTGGTTCAGCGATGAATGACCAAGTGTTGTTTAATCAACAATATGCCGATTTTTTTGTGAAGTATTTTAATTGGGCTGTTTTTGAAAATGAGGCAAAATGGTATGCGAATGAGCCTGAAAGAGGGAAAATCACTTACGAAAAAGCAGATGCGATGCTGAATTTTGCAGATAAACATCAACTTCCAGTGAGAGGGCACGCTTTATTTTGGGAGGTAGAGGATGCGAATCCAAGCTGGCTGAGGTCACTACCGAATCACGAAGTGTATGAAGCCATGAAAAACCGGCTTGAGCATGCGGGTAATCATTTTAAAGGGAGATTCCGTCATTGGGATGTAAACAATGAAATGATGCATGGTTCATTTTTTAAAGATCGCTTCGGGAAAAATATTTGGAAGTGGATGTATGAAGAAACGAAAAAAATTGACCCTCAAGCACTATTGTTTGTGAATGATTATAATGTGATCTCATATGGTGAGCACCACGCTTATAAAGCGCATATCAATGAACTGCGTCAGTTAGGCGCACCTATTGAGGCGATAGGTGTTCAAGGACATTTTGAAGAACGGGTCGATCCAGTCGTTGTAAAAGAGAGGCTCGATGTGCTTGCTGAGCTTGGTCTTCCTATATGGGTTACAGAGTACGATTCTGTTCACCCTGACGCTAATAGAAGAGCGGATAACCTAGAGGCTTTATATCGCGTCGCATTTAGTCATCCAGCCGTAAAAGGAGTGCTAATGTGGGGATTTTGGGCAGGTGCCCATTGGAGAGGTGAGCATGCGGCCATCGTGAATTATGATTGGTCTTTAAATGAAGCAGGCCGACGTTACGAAAAGCTTCTAAATGAGTGGACGACACAAAGAGTTGAAAAAACAGATGCTAATGGCAATGTGACATGTCGAGCATTTCACGGGACATATGAGATTCGAATCGGTAAAGAAAGTAAACTGTTAAAACAACAGACAATTGAACTTGATTCAAATGAACAAACACCGCTTCGGCTAGATGTGATCGTACCTGAAGAAGGCTAGATTGTGAGGGGAATTTAAATGAAGAAATGGACTCAAAGAGTGTCTTGCTTCATACTTGTGGCCGCTATATGGGCCGGGTGGTTTTCACTTACGATTAAGGCCGCCTCTTATGTACAGACGTCTGGTACACAATTTACGCTGAACAATCAACCATTTTACTTCGCTGGCACAAATAATTACTATTTCCATTACAAATCTAAAAAGATGGTAGATGCTGTGTTCGATGATATGAAAGCAATGAATTTAAAGGTCATACGTATTTGGGGATTTCACGATGGGGCCCCTCAAGAAAACTCAGTCTTACAATCTAGTCCAGGGGTCTATGAAGAATCGGGTTTTCAAAAACTAGATTATGCGATTTATAAAGCGGGACAGGAAGGAATAAAACTTGTCATCCCACTAGTGAACAATTGGGATGATTTTGGCGGGATGAATCAATACGTAAAGTGGTTCGAGGCAGGAGCGCATGATGCCTTTTATACAGATCCTCGTATACAAAAAGCTTACAAAAATTATGTGCGCTATGTATTAGAAAGAACCAATACGTACACAGGTGTTCAATATAAGGACGATCCAGCTATTATGACTTGGGAATTAGCTAATGAGCCGCGTGTGCAGTCAGATCCAACGGGAAATATACTAGTCAAATGGGCAGATGAAATGAGTACGTGGATCAAATCGCTGGATCGTCACCATCTTGTTGCAGTAGGAGATGAAGGGTTCTTTCGCATACCAGGACATGAAGACTGGTTTTATGGAGGCGGAGAAGGCGTTGATTGGGATCGTTTGACGGCTCTCTCTAATATCGATTATGGAACCTATCATCTGTACCCAGATCACTGGAACAAGTCAGCTGCTTGGGGAGTGAAATGGATCGAAGACCATATCACCCGCGGGAAGTCAATCGGAAAACCAGTTGTGTTAGAAGAGTTTGGCGTTCAAAATCAATCAGCGCGTCCTGACGTATATCAAAGCTGGCTGTCAGCGGTTGAGCGGCTCGGAGGAGCTGGCAGTCAATTTTGGATTTTAACAAGTATTCAGGACGATGATTCGCTCTATCCGGATTATGACGGTTTCCGCATCATAAAGGGGAGCAGGGAGGCAGCACTTATCAGTGAACATGCGAAAAGAATGAACGAAAAGAACTGATGGCGAATGCCTGCTGAATAAGGAACTTCATTTGCATAAAAAAATTGGATATGGTATAGTTTTTATGGAAATGCTAACGATTACCGAGACAAGAGTGGGGAAACCCGCTCTTTTGTATTGAACAGGCAATTTTTGTCTCGACATTATTCATCCGTTTTCTGCTCCCCCTGCTCACATAAAGCAGGGTTTTTATGCAGAATGATTGATAAGAGCGTTTATCGAAAGCACAAGGAGGAAGAGAATGAGCAAAAAAGTAGTGGATGTCGTAAGCGAAATGGTGCAGCCAATTTTAGATGGCTTACAGCTTGAACTCGTTGATGTTGAATTTGTCAAAGAGGGTCAAAACTGGTTCCTTCGCGTGTTTATTGACTCTGATAAAGGCGTCGATATCGAAGAATGTGCCAAAGTGAGCGAAGCCTTGAGCGAAAAGCTTGATGAGGCAGATCCGATTAGCCAAAACTACTTTCTTGAAGTGTCCTCTCCTGGAGCGGAGCGCCCATTAAAGAAAAAAGCTGATTTTGAAAAAGCACTTGGAAAAAATGTTTTCATGAAAACATATGAACCAATTGATGGTGAAAAAGCATTTGAAGGTGAGCTTACAAGCTTTGATGGTGAGATTGCAACAGTGACAGTGAAGATCAAGACAAGAAAGAAAGAGATCAATATTCCATACGAAAAAATAGCTAACGCAAGATTAGCAGTTTCGTTCAATTAACCTTTTCATTGATATAAGGGGGAACCATAAAAATGAGTAGTGAGTTGTTAGATGCCCTGACTGTTCTTGAGAAAGAGAAGGGTATTAGTAAAGAAATTATTATTGAAGCGATAGAAGCTGCACTCATTTCTGCATATAAGCGTAACTTTAATCAAGCACAAAATGTTCGTGTTGATTTAAACCGCGAAACGGGAACGATTCGTGTATTTGCAAGAAAAGATGTTGTAGATGAAGTGTATGATTCTCGCCTTGAAATCTCTGTAAATGATGCAGCCAATATCAACCCGAATTACATGGTAGGTGACGTCGTTGAGATTGAAGTCACACCAAAAGACTTCGGACGCATTGCAGCTCAGACAGCGAAACAAGTGGTGACGCAGCGAGTGAGAGAAGCAGAGCGAGGTGTGATCTACACTGAGTTTATCGATCGCGAGGAAGACATTATGACGGGAATCGTTCAGCGAATTGACAGTAAATTCATTTACGTGTCACTTGGCAAAATCGAAGCCCTTCTTCCGGTCAACGAACAAATGCCAAATGAGGACTACAAACCACATGACCGCATTAAGGTGTTTATTACAAAAGTCGAAAAAACAACAAAAGGACCACAAATTTATGTGTCTAGAACACATCCAGGTCTTTTAAAGCGTTTATTTGAAATTGAAGTGCCAGAAATTTATGATGGTACTGTAGAGCTTAAATCGGTTGCTAGAGAAGCTGGGGACCGTTCTAAAATATCTGTTCGTACAGATGATCCTGATGTTGACCCAGTTGGTTCTTGTGTTGGACCAAAAGGTCAGCGTGTACAAGCAATTGTCAACGAGCTAAAAGGCGAAAAAATTGACATTGTCCATTGGTCTAATGACCCGGTTGAATTTGTTGCCAATGCATTAAGTCCATCAAAAGTACTTGATGTCATTGTAAATGAAGAAGATAAGGCGACAACAGTTATTGTCCCTGATTATCAGCTGTCGTTAGCCATTGGTAAAAGAGGTCAAAATGCTCGTCTTGCAGCAAAGCTGACTAGCTGGAAAATTGACATTAAAAGCGAAACAGATGCAAGGGAACTCGGTATTTTCCCAAGAACTGAAGACTCTGAATCTCTTTTCTTAGAGGCTGAACCAGTAGCTGAGGAATCTGACGAATAAGAGGTGATGTAAAAGGTGAATAGCCGAAAAAAAATCCCGCTTAGAAAATGTGTCGTGACGGGAGAAATGAAACCAAAGAAAGAACTGATCCGTGTTGTTCGTTCTAAAGAAGGTGAAGTGTCTGTTGACGCAACCGGAAAAATGAACGGACGCGGAGCTTACCTTTCTCTCGATAAAGAAACCATTCTTGCGGCAAAGAACAAACGCAGTTTACAGCAGCAATTTCAGACACAGATTGACGAACACATATTTGAAGAATTACTAGAACTAGCTGAAAAGGTGAAAAAACCAAATGACTCAATCTGAATGGTATCCTTTGCTTGGTCTAGCAAATCGAGCTCGTAAAGTCGTGTCAGGAGAAGATCTTGTGATCAAAGAAATTAGACATGCGCGTGCTAAGCTGGTTCTTCTTGCAGCAGATGCCTCATCGAACACAGAGAAAAAGGTATCTGACAAATGCAAATTTTATAATGTTCCGGTTAGAAAAGTTGAAGACCGTTCCGTTCTCGGACGTTCTATTGGGAAAGAAGCTCGCGTAGTTGTCGCTGTCACTGACCAAGGCTTCGCTAAGAAGCTGATAAGCTTGCTCGATTAATTTATTTGGGGGTGAACGAATGGCTAAAGTGAGAGTATATGAATACGCAAAAGCCATAGATGTTTCAAGTAAAGATATTATAGCAGCGCTTAAGGATATGAACGTGGAAGTGAACAACCACATGGCGACGCTTGAAGACGACACTGTGAAAAAGCTAGACGCTATCTATAAAAAAGCCAAAGCAAAAGAGACAGCTAACGAGAAACCCGCAGAACAAAAAAAACAATCATCTAACAAAAACAATGATAGAAAGAAGAATGACGTGCAGAATAATCAATTTAATAAAAACAAAAAAAACAACAACCAAAACAAAAACAAAAATAAACGCGGTGGGAATAACAAACCGCAGCATCAGCAAGCTAGACCTGTGAAGCCTAAGAAAGAGCTTCCTGAAAAAATTGAATTTACAAATTCAATGACAGTCGGCCAGCTGGCTGAAGAGCTTGGAAAAGAAACAGCTGAAATTATCAAAAAGCTGATGATGCTGGGTGTTATGGCAACCATTAACCAAGAGCTGGATAAAGATACAGTTGAATTAATCGCTTCTGAATATGGCGTTCCAGTAGAGGAAGTCATTATTTTAGAAGAAACTGAACTTGAAAAGTATGAAGTTGAAGATAAAGAAGAAGATATGCAAGTACGCCCTCCAGTTGTGACAATCATGGGACACGTTGACCACGGGAAAACAACGCTTCTTGACAGCATTCGTAAGACGAAAGTCGTCGAAGGCGAAGCTGGTGGAATCACGCAGCATATCGGTGCTTACCAAATTGAAGAAAACGGCAAGAAAATCACGTTCCTTGATACACCTGGACACGCAGCATTTACAACGATGCGTGCACGTGGTGCTGAGGTAACAGATACGACAATTCTGGTCGTTGCAGCAGATGATGGCGTGATGCCGCAAACGATTGAAGCCATTAACCATGCGAAAGCGGCAGAAGTGCCAATCATTGTCGCTGTCAACAAAATTGACAAACCAACAGCGAACCCTGACCGTGTGATGCAGGAATTAACTGAGCATGGTTTAGTACCAGAAGCTTGGGGCGGCGAAACGATCTTCGTTCCTCTATCTGCAAAAACAGGTGAAGGCATTGACGAATTGATCGAAATGATCCTTCTTGTTAGTGAAGTAGGAGAACTGAAAGCCAACCCAAATCGTGCGGCAAAAGGGACTGTCATCGAGGCTGAGCTTGATAAAGGAAGAGGATCTGTTGCAACCCTTCTTGTTCAAACTGGTACACTTCATGTAGGTGACCCAATCGTTGTCGGAAATACATTTGGCCGCGTTCGTGCAATGGTTAATGACATCGGACGCCGCGTGAAAACAGCAGGACCATCTACACCTGTTGAAATCACTGGTTTAAATGATGTACCGAATGCAGGGGATCAGTTCCTCGTATTCAAAGACGAAAAAACAGCTCGTCAAGTGGGTGAGGCGCGTGCTTCGAAACAGCTTGATGAACAGCGTTCAGACAAAGCAAAATTATCTCTAGATGACCTATTTGAGCAAATCAAACAAGGTGAAGTGAAAGATATCAACTTGATCGTGAAAGCAGACGTACAAGGTTCTGCTGAAGCACTGACGGCCGCTCTTCAAAAAATTGAAGTAGAAGGCGTAAAAGTGAAAATCATCCATACGGGTGTTGGAGCGATTACAGAATCTGATATTATTTTAGCAAGTGCTTCTAATGCGATCGTGATCGGATTTAACGTACGTCCTGATGGAAATGCGAAGAGCACAGCTGAAACAGAAAACGTAGATATCCGCTTACATCGCATTATTTATAAAGTCATCGATGAAATTGAAGCTGCGATGAAAGGGATGCTTGACCCTGAATATGAAGAAAAAGTCATCGGTCAAGTTGAAGTTCGTCAAACGTTCAAAGTTTCTAAAATCGGTACAATTGCTGGTGGCTATGTCACTGAAGGAACCATTACAAGAGATAGTGGTATCCGCTTAATCCGTGACGGCGTCGTGATATTTGAAGGCGAAGTCGACGTATTAAAACGATTCAAAGATGACGTGAAAGAAGTTTCACAAGGCTATGAATGTGGTATTACCATTAAGAAGTACAATGATATCCGTGAAGGTGATGTCATGGAATCATTCGTTATGCAAGAAATCGAAAGAAAATGATCGGTTATACCGAATGTGAGTGCATCATCTATGATGCCTCCTCACTGAAGGAAAAACGTGCGGTTCTTCAGCGTATATTGACAAGAACGCGCCATAAATTCAATGTAACCATGGCTGAAATGGATTACCAGGACACATGGCAGCGTACATCAATTGGAATCGCCGTGATTTCCTCCTCTCGGGTTCAAGTGGAAAAGGAATTGCAGCGTGTTTTAAGCTTTATTGATTCTTTTCCTGAAATTGAACGAACGATCACGAAAACTGAGTGGTTTTAATTAGAGGTGATAAGATCATGAGTATGAGAGCAACCCGCGTGGGTGAGCAGATGAAAAAAGAATTAGGTGACATCCTAGGCAGAAAGCTAAAAGATCCAAGAATTGGCTTTTTGACTGTAACCGATGTTGAAGTATCCGGTGATTTGCAAATTGCGAAAGTTTACATTTCTGTTCTCGGTGACGAGAAAAAAAGAGAGGAAACCTTAAAAGGCCTTGCAAAGGCTAAAGGGTATATCCGCTCTGAAATTGGCAATCGAATTAGACTTCGCAAAACACCAGAACTGCACTTTGAATTCGATGAATCCGTAGATTACGGAAATCGAATTGAAAGCCTGATTGCTGAACTAAACACAAAAGATCATGAATAAGACGTTGAAATAAGGATAGGCGATGATCGTCTGTCCTTTTTCATCGTTTATGAAAGGAGAGAACGCAGATGATAAATGGTGTTCTTTTATTACATAAAGAAAGAGGAATGACCTCTCACGACTGTGTGTTCAAAGTGAGAAAGATCTTGCATACAAAAAAAGTCGGACATACAGGCACTCTCGACCCGGAGGTATCAGGTGTTCTGCCCATTTGTATCGGAAGAGCAACGAAGATTGTCGAATACTTAACAGATAAATCGAAAACGTATGATGCAGAAATCACGATTGGCTTTTCTACCACAACAGAAGACCAAACAGGTGAGATCGTAGAAGAAGAAAAGGTGCAAAAACCCATCTCAGAAGAAGAAATTGATGCTGTGCTGAAACAGTTTCAAGGAACCATTGAACAAATTCCTCCCATGTTTTCTGCTGTAAAAATTGGCGGAAAAAAACTCTATGAATATGCAAGAGAAGGCATTGAAATTGAGCGGCCGAGCCGTGAAATTACGATTCACCGTATCGAGCGGACAACACCTGCTTTATTTGAGAATGGAAAGGTATCATTTAGATTCACCGTTTTATGCTCAAAAGGAACGTATGTCAGAACCTTAGCGGTTGATATTGGAAAGAAACTAGGGTTTCCAGCCCATATGTCACATCTCATTCGCACAGGGTCAGGGGATTTTACACTAGATGAATGCATCACCCTTGATGAGCTCCGAAATATAAGCGAGGAAGGAGCAGTAGATGAGCACCTTGTCCCGATCGAGCGCGCGCTCAATCATTTGCCGAAATGGGAGATAAATGATACATTAGCAAGTAAAGTGGAAAACGGTGCAGTCCTGCCAATGCCTGATGAATTCGCTCATTTCGCAGAGGAAGATCGTGTCGCTGTCTTTGCTCCTTCAGGTCGCTGTATGGCGATATATATGAAGCACCCGACCAAACAGAATCTGATGAAGCCGGCGAAGATCTTATCTCAGGACAAGCAATCTTAAAGAAAAGGTGACCATCTCGTGAAGACTATACATATTTCACACCCACATACATTGAATCAAAAGGATCAAGACCCTTCTGTTATGGCTTTAGGGTATTTTGACGGTGTTCACCTCGGACATCAAAAAGTTATTGACGCAGCGAAAAGCATTGCGAGAAAAGAAGGATTGGCTTTAGCAGTCATGACCTTTCATCCGCATCCATCACATGTTTTGCAAAAAGCACGTGAACCAAAGGACTTAATTACACCGCTTGAGGATAAAATTGATTTCATCGAACAGCTGGGCGCTGACTATTTATACATTGTGCAATTCAGTGAAAGCTTTGCAGCGCTGTCTCCTCAAGAGTTTGTGGATCAATATTTGGATGAGCTGAATGTGAAGCACGCAGTAGCCGGTTTTGATTTTACGTTTGGCCGTTTTGGTGCAGGCACAATGGAAACATTCGATGAGTACGGTAAAGGGCGTATCACGGCCACCATCGTTCCTAAGTTGTCCAATCAAGACCGTAAAGTCAGCTCTACACTCATACGTTCCGCATTGAAAAATGGGGATGTTGAATATGTGAGTGAGCTTTTAGGAAAACCTTATCAGCTGCGCGGTATTGTCATTCATGGAGATAAGCGAGGACGGACGATCGGCTTTCCGACTGCAAATGTCGGTTTATCTGCTGAATACATTATTCCGCCAACAGGGGTTTATGCAGTAAGAGCAGAAGTCAAAGGCAAAGTGTATGACGGTGTTTGTAACGTTGGCTATAAACCAACCTTTTATGAAAAGCGCCCTGATCAGCCTGCCATTGAAGTAAACCTCTTTGATTTTAACGAAGAAATATATGGTGAACCGATTAAATTACAGTGGTTCAAACGCATTCGCAGTGAACAAAAATTTAACGGAATCCAGGAGTTAACGGCTCAAATCAGTCAAGATAAAGAAGAAGCGATTCAGTTTTTTCAAGATCAGCTAAGGCAAACAAAAAATTCATAGAAAAACAGCTCTACCATTTGCAAATTCAGCATATTTTTAGTATGATTATTCCTGTAGCTTTAAAACCACTTACTTGGCAGGCCGACTTCACCGACGGTTGCGAGGTAGATGGGGCTAACATGATTTGGAGGTGAAACAGGATGGCTATTACTCAAGAGCGTAAAACTCAATTAATTAATGAGTTCAAAACACACGAATCTGATACTGGATCTCCAGAAGTTCAGATCGCTGTCCTAACAGAATCAATTAACAACTTGAACGAGCATTTACGTACTCATAAGAAAGATCACCACTCACGTCGCGGTCTTTTGAAAATGGTAGGTAGACGTCGTAATCTTCTTACGTATCTACGTAATAAAGACGTAACTCGTTACCGTGAGTTAATTAACAAACTAGGCTTACGTCGATAATCGTAAAAAGCGGGAGGATTCCCGCTTTTTTATCGTATAATCACTAATATTTTATGGTTAAAATGTTGAAAGAATGGCAAAAACCCTTCTACATACACCTTTCACATTGATATGTGAAAATCATTTTGTTCATAATAAGAATTAACTAAAATTTCAAGATAAGAGAGGAGTTTTTCTCAGAATGGGACAAGAGAAACATGTCTTCACCATAGACTGGGCTGGACGTCAACTGACAGTTGAAACTGGCCAGCTTGCAAAGCAAGCAAACGGAGCGGTCCTCGTACGCTACGGAGATACAGCTGTGCTTAGCTCAGCAACAGCTTCTAAAGAACCAAAACCACTTGATTTTTTCCCGCTCACTGTGAACTACGAAGAAAGATTATACGCAGTAGGTAAAATTCCTGGAGGCTTCATTAAAAGAGAAGGCCGTCCAAGTGAAAAAGCGATCCTTGCGAGCCGCTTAATTGACAGACCAATCCGTCCATTATTTGCAGATGGATTTAGAAACGAAGTACAAGTCATTAGTATCGTCATGAGTGTGGATCAAGATTGTTCATCTGAAATGGCTGCAATGTTTGGCTCATCTTTAGCATTATGTGTGTCTGACATTCCATTTGAGGGACCAATCGCCGGCGTTACAGTAGGACGAGTTGATGGAAAGCTGATCATCAATCCAAATGTAGAGCAGCTTGAACAAAGTGACATCAACCTTGTAGTCGCTGGAACAAAAGATGCGATCAACATGGTCGAAGCTGGTGCTGATGAAGTACCAGAAGAAACAATGCTTGAAGCCATCATGTATGGTCACCAAGAGATCAAACGCTTAATCGAATTCCAAGAGGAAATTGTCAAGGCAGTCGGTAAAGCAAAAATCGATATTCCTTTATATGAAGTAGACCAAACGTTAGCAGACGAAGTAAAAGCACTTGCTGAAACAGACCTGCTGAAAGCGATTCAAGTACATGAGAAGCATGCACGTGAGGATGCAATCAGTGCTGTGAAAAAAGCTGTGGTTGAGAAATTTGAAGAAGAAGATCGCGACGAAGCGACGATTAAACAAGCGAAGGATGTATTAAACAAGCTTGTCAAAAACGAAGTTCGTCGTCTGATCACTGAAGAGAAAGTACGTCCAGATGGACGCGGTGTAGATCAAATCCGTCCACTTTCTTCAGAAGTAGGACTTCTGCCAAGAACGCACGGTTCAGGTCTATTTACAAGAGGACAAACACAGGCGCTCAGTATTTGTACATTAGGTGCACTTGGCGATGTGCAAATTCTTGACGGTCTAGGCGTTGAAGAATCGAAACGCTTCATGCACCATTACAACTTCCCGCAATTCAGTGTTGGTGAGACAGGTCCAATGCGTGGCCCAGGCCGTCGTGAAATCGGACATGGTGCGCTAGGTGAACGGGCATTAGAACCAGTGATCCCATCTGAAAAAGATTTCCCTTATACGGTTCGCCTTGTCTCTGAGGTATTGGAATCAAACGGATCTACTTCACAAGCAAGTATTTGCGCAAGCACACTTGCGATGATGGATGCGGGTGTTCCAATTAAAGCACCAGTTGCAGGGATTGCAATGGGGCTTGTGAAATCTGGTGAATACTACACAGTGCTGACAGACATTCAAGGAATGGAAGATGCACTTGGCGATATGGACTTTAAAGTTGCAGGTACATCAAAAGGTGTAACAGCGCTTCAAATGGATATCAAAATCGATGGTCTATCAAAAGACATCTTAGAAGAAGCTCTCCAACAAGCGAAAAAAGGAAGAATGGAAATCTTAGAAAGCATGCTGTCAACGATTCCTGCTTCTAGAGGAGAATTGTCTCGTTATGCACCAAAAATCTTAACGATGAAGATCAATCCTGATAAAATTCGTGATGTCATTGGACCAAGCGGTAAACAAATCAATAAAATCATTGAAGATACCGGTGTGAAAATCGATATTGAACAAGATGGTACAATCTTTATCTCTTCTACAGAAGAAGACATGAACCAAAAAGCGAAGAAAGTCATTGAAGATCTTGTGAGAGAAGTTGAAGTGGGGCAACTTTACTTAGGTAAAGTAAAACGCATTGAAAAATTCGGTGCTTTCCTTGAAATCTTCAGCGGCAAAGATGGACTTGTTCATATTTCTGAGCTTGCGCTTGACCGTGTAGGCAAAGTAGAAGATGTCGTGAAGATTGGCGATGAATTACTTGTCAAAGTCACTGAAATCGATAAACAAGGCCGTGTGAACCTTTCTCGCAAAGCTGTTTTACGTGAAGAAAAGGAAAAAGAAGAAAAACAGTCTTAATGAAATGTGCTAGAAGCCAGGTATCCGTACCAGGCTTCTTTCTTTTCTTGCGTTAACAATAGTTCTAGCTTGTTTCTCCCCATCATAATTTGTGGTAAAGGGGAGGGACAGCCATTGAAAAAAACGTTACCATTCATTGTGTTTGTATTTTTACTGCTCGTGTCATATCAAACGATGAAGCAGCCGGCTGCTGTTACATATATTGAATCAATGAAAGAGCATGCTGAGGTTGCATCTGTTTCAAAAGATATTTTATATCAAGAGATTGAATCGAAGTCTTCTGACTATGAAGTGAAGGCGCAAAATGCTAAGATTGATAAAGTGTGGAAAAAGATGCCTGGTCTAAATGGACAGACAGTCAATATCGATGCCTCTTATGAAAAAATGAAAAAACAAGGGTCATTTGATGAAAAGCTGCTTGTTTTCAATGAAACAAAACCTTCTATTCATTTACACGAACTTGGTGCTGAGCCCATTTACAGGGGACATCCAGATAAAAAAATGAATGCTTTCCTCATCAACGTGGCTTGGGGTGACGAGCATTTAATCAAGATGTTAAAGACACTGGAAAAGCATCGGGTCAAGGCGACCTTTTTCTTAGAGGGCAAATGGGTGAAAAAAAGCACGGATCTTGCTAAAAAAATCGTGGCAGATGGTCATGAAATTGGAAACCATTCATACAATCACCCGGATATGCGCACACTGACAAGAGAACGAGCATTAGAGCAGATTACCAAAACGAATCGTCAAATTGAAGAATCCCTTGGAAAAAAACCGAAGTGGTTCGCCCCTCCTAGCGGCAGCTTTAAAGAAGAAACAGTGAAACTCGCTGCTGAAGAAGGAATGGAAACCATTATGTGGACGGTAGACACCATTGACTGGCAAAAACCGTCACCAGACATATTACAAAAACGGGTGCTTGGGAAAATTCACAATGGGGCGATGATATTAATGCATCCAACAGATTCGACGGCGAAAAGTCTTGACGCACTTATCACTCAAATCAAGGAAAGAGGATATGAATTAGGAACGGTTTCAGACCTCCTAAGTGAAAAAAGACATCCGTGATCCGATCTGTTTGTTGAATAGGAGGAGCAAAACTTGGTCAAAACGTATACATGCCAAAACGGAGTAAGAATTGTACTTGAAAACAATCCCACTGTAAGATCTGTCGCAATTGGCGTCTGGATTGGAACTGGTTCTAGACATGAGACACCAGAAATTAATGGAATCTCACACTTTCTGGAGCATATGTTCTTTAAAGGGACAAAGACGAGATCTGCACGTGATATCGCAGAATCCTTTGACCGCATTGGTGGTCAAGTGAATGCCTTTACGTCAAAAGAATACACTTGCTACTATGCAAAGGTGCTTGATTCACATGCTGGCTACGCCCTCGATGTATTAAGCGACATGTTCTTCCACTCCGCTTTTGATGAAGAAGAGCTGAAAAAAGAAAAAAATGTAGTCTATGAAGAAATCAAAATGTATGAGGATACACCTGATGATATCGTTCATGATCTGTTGAGCAAAGCGATTTATGGTGATCATTCTTTAGGGTTCCCGATTTTAGGAACAGAAGAAACACTTTCTACTTTTAACGGTGACTCTCTTAGAGCTTATATGGATGAATTCTACACGCCGGACCGCGTCGTCATCTCTGTTGCAGGGAATGTGGATGACACCTTCATTCGAGAGGTTGAAAAGTTGTTCGGTTCGTATGAAACGAAAGGAAAAAAACAGCCTTTAGAAGCGCCGCAATTTCACTATGACAAGCTCACACGCAAAAAGGAAACAGAGCAAGCGCATCTATGCATGGGCTTTAATGGCCTCCCAGCTGGAGATAAAGGCATCTACGACTTAATCGTCTTAAACAATGTTCTTGGCGGAAGCATGAGCAGCCGCTTGTTCCAGGATGTAAGAGAAGACAAAGGACTCGCTTATTCCGTTTTCAGCTATCACAGTTCATTTGCAGATAACGGCATGCTGACGATTTATGGCGGGACTGGAGCGAAGCAGTTAAACCTGCTCTCTGAAACCATCTTACAAACATTAGACGTCTTAAAACGTGAGGGAATCACGCAAAAAGAGCTTGAAAACTCTAAGGAGCAAATGAAAGGGAACCTCATGCTCAGCCTTGAAAGCACAAACAGCAAGATGAGCCGAAACGGTAAAAATGAACTGCTCCTTGGCAAACATCGTACACTCGATGAAATTATTGACGAAATCAACCACGTCACATTAGACGGCGTGAATAACTTATCAAAACGAATCTTTACAGAAGATTATGCGCTCTCGCTTATTAGTCCGACGGGTGATGTACCTTCTGCTTAAACAAAAAAGGCATGTCTTTTAAAGAGATGCCTTTTTTTCATGCAAAAAAGATTAATCAGCTAACTTGTTTTGCAGCTGATGAACAATTTTGTTGATTGTCGAAAAGTGCTCTGTCAGTAACTCCTCATCTGCAAATTGGATATCAAAAACCTCTTCTAATTCCAAAATGAGTGAAACTGCCTTAATTGAATCGAGACCGTGATTTGTTAATTCTTCATCTGCACCAATAGAAATCTTGCTGCTATCTTCCAAAGAACGCAGAACCAAATCTTTTACTTGACTTGAAAGTGAAAGGACATCCGTCGTTTCATTCATCTGCAACGCTCCCTTTTACAAATTTTCTATCATTTACATAAATTAACTATATTAGAATGGAAAAACATTGTAAAGCAGTTTCGACATAAATAGGAATTGTTGATCATTCTATTCAAATGAATATTTGGTAGAGTGAGAAGAAAAGAGACTGGGAAGGATGAATCAATCCATGAAAAAAACAGACCTTATGCAGCACATTCCCTTATTAAAAGAAGCGGTCAGCATAGACCAGATTAATAAAGGGTATTCTCGGGATGAAAAATGGGTCATGACTACCGTATCAGGCGAAAATTATGTCCTTCGATTCTCAGATCAAGACCAGTATGACAAAATAAAGACGCAGTTTGAGCTGCTATATGAATTAAGACGTCACGGTGTTCAGTGTGCTGATCCAGTGAACCTCGGTGTACTAGAAGCAAAACAGCAAGTGTACTATATTTTATCGTTTATAGAAGGCCAGGAAGCAAAAGAAATCATGAGTCAGTTAACTGAAGAAAAGCAGTATGCTATCGGGGTAGGTGCAGGTCAGGATTTACGAAATATGCATAGATATCCGGCACCTTCACACATCGAACCTTGGGAAGATCGTGTCATTAAAAAGCATCATCGATATTTAGCTGCTTATCGGGAAAGCGGCATCTCCCTTGAAGGTGATGAAAAAGCGGCTCAGTTTATAGCAAAGCACTTAGATATTGTGAAAGGTAGACCTAATCAATTTCAGCACGATGATTTTCATTTAGGGAACATTATAGTAAACAATAATAAATATGCAGGTGTCATTGATTTTAACAATTTTGATTGGGGAGATCCCATTCACGATTTTTATAAAGTAGCTCTTTTCAGCAGAGAAACAAGTGAAGCCTTTTCGGCTGGTCAAATCAATGGATATTTTGATGGGAACATTCCAGATGATTTTTGGCTGCTTTACTCTGTTTATGTCGCAATGAGTATCTTTTCATCGATTATGTGGGTTATTAAATTCGATCCGGGTCAAATGGATGAGATGATTGAAAGACTAGAAAATGTGCTAAAAGATCATGATTATTTTGATCAAATAGAGCCTCAGTGGTATGCGCGTATCACTAGATAACAGTGAAATATAGGACGATTAGGCAGTGATGGAAGTCGCTGTCTTTTTTGTTATAATGATACAAATTACACATTGTCATGATTAAAAACATTTTATATAATCCAAACAAGGATCGAAAAAGATGTAAAAAAATTCCGTTTTTTGTTGGAAAAGAGCAAAAGGCTGGTGGTGGATTGAAACAAATCGACAAGGATTCAAAGCAGTTATGGCGTGTTTATTTATGGACACTTTCATTCTTAAAGCCTTATACAGGTAAAGTGATTCTAGTCATTATAAGTGGTTTCGTTATTACCTTGAGCGAGCTCATTATACCTAAATTTATTCAATATTTTATTGAGACCATTTTGCCAGCAAAAGACTTTTCAAAAATGAATGGTTTATTGTTAGGACTGACTGGCTTAATTGTACTTGGTATTATACTGACAGCCGCAAGAAATTTATGGCAAAGAAAATTAATTGAACAAGCCTCAAGAGATTCACAATTTGCTGCCTTCCAGCAAATCCGTCAACTTGGTTTCTCATACTACGAACAACATTCTGTTAGTGAAACACTCTCCTTTGTTAACACACAGACACGAGCTGTACAAGAAATTTACAGACGATACTTCCCACAATTTATCAATCAGATATTATTTATCGCCATCTCACTTTACTTTATGATAAACATTTCTATCTTACTCACATTCATCATCATTCCAAGTTTTATTCTCTACTATGTCTTTGGACCATGGCTTGAAAAAAAGGCAACTATTTACGGTAGACAAAGTGCGGAAGGTTTTCGCACGCTACAAACAAAATTATATGAAAGTCTTGCTTCGATGGAAGAGCTTAGAATTTTAGGCTATATGAAATGGGATATGGAACGGATTCAAACACTGCATGAAAAAGTGCGCCAAGATCATGAGAAAAATGTTTTTTTCGCCTATTTACGAGGAAGCAATCGCAGGCTGACTTATTATATTGGCGCTCTTGCCACTTTTGGTATCGGTATCCATCTTGTAAAGACTGGACAGCTAACGACAGGTGGTTTTGTGGCATATATACTATATTATTTTTCAGCGATGCATATGCTTACTTCCATTGTCACACTTTTAACAGAACAACGGATATTAACCTTTCAAATTGAACCTTTATATCATTTTATGAAAAAAACACCTGATATTAGAGAGCCTCAGCAGCCGGTGCACCTTGATCATGTAGAAGGCGATATCGTGTTTCATGACGTCGATTTTCATTATCCAATGCATCCTCCTTTATTAAAAGGGATGAATCTACATATTCGGCAGGGTGAAAAAGTAGCTCTGGTCGGTACGAGCGGCGGAGGGAAAACATCGCTTCTTAAGCTAATTGGACGCTTTTATGATCCCTCATCCGGGATGATTACAATGAATGGAGTTGATTTGCGCCGTTTACCTACTAGTCAAATAAGAGATGCGATGGGGTTTGTTTTTCAAGAAACGTTCTTATTTAATATGAGTGTAAAGGACAATATTCGTTTTGGAGATACAAGTCTTTCAGATCAACAGATCATTGAAGCCGCAAAAAAAGCAGATTGTGATTCATTTATTAGAGAATTAGAAGATGGATACGACACCATACTCGGGGAAAGGGGATTAAAACTTTCTGGCGGGCAAAAACAAAAAATAGCTATTGCCAGGCTATTTGCTAAGAATCCAAGTGTTGTATTACTCGACGAAGCCACAGCATCTCTTGACAATGTCAGTGAGCAAAAAGTCCAGCAGGCATTACACCAAACATTTAAGGAGTCTACTGTCATTGCAGTTGCTCATCGTTTATCAACGGTAAGACATTTTGACAGAATTATCTTTATAGAAGATGGTTGTGTGTTAGAAGCTGGACAATTTAATGAATTGATGAGGAAAAAGGGGCATTTTTATCAATTGGCGTCTGACCGCTCAGAAAAGGAGGCAGGTGTAACATGAGAAAAAATTGGCTGTTTCTTTTGATCACAAGGCAAAAATGGATGCTCATCCTTGCTCTTTTACTCGTTTTGATTGAAGTAGCAGCTAATTTAGCCATGATAGGACTGCAAAAGTGGCTCATTGACGATGTTCTTTTGAATAGTGGTGACAGTCAACATTTCTCCCAGATCTTGATGCTGTTTGCCATTATATTTCTCGTATATGTTGTAATGTTTGTTGCCAGCCCATATGTGATGCATAAAAACTATCTGATCATCCATCATTCATTGCAGAAAAAGATGTTAGATCAGCTTCAGCAGGTATCCATGAGATCATATAAAACTCACCCAGTTAGTTTTTATTTACACAAGCTTAATCAAGATGTAAAGACAGTTGCTGTCACGGCTGCTTTACATATACCGAAAATTGTACAAACGATTTTTATGGCCGTTGTTTTATCTATCATTTTACTATCTGTGAGTTCTGTCTTATTTTTCTTGCTTCTCTTTGCAAGCACTTGTTATTTCATTGTCGGTAAAAAAATGGCGAAAACGGCAACAAACATAGCAAAAGATGTGCAGGAGAGAAAATCAGACCTATTCGTGCATGTAGAAGAAGGAATTTCTTCTACAAGGGAAGTTGTCGCATTTAATCGACGCAAGTGGGAAATCGGTTTGTATGAAAAGCTATTTAACAAAATGATGGATCGTGTCATGAAGGAAGGTAAGTTTCAAAATAAGCTTCTTTTTTTAACAGAACCATTGAAATGGTTTGGAATACTATCAGTTCTAGTGTTTGGCACATATCAAGTAGCAGCAGGAAACATGTCAATCGGTTTATTTGTCGTCATTTACCAATATGCATCTCAATTAATGAAGAGTTATCAGGAGTTATTCCAGTATGTATTTGAATTTTTCCAACAGCGTGCATCCGTTCATCGAATCGCAGAAGTGCTACAAATGAAAAACGAAGAAAAAGGAACAAAACGAATA
Source organism: Bacillus sp. FSL R5-0431 (assembly GCF_038002985.1). Classification (NCBI taxonomy): domain Bacteria; kingdom Bacillati; phylum Bacillota; class Bacilli; order Caryophanales; family Bacillaceae; genus Bacillus; species Bacillus sp. FSL R5-0431. Next base: position 1,584,153 of record NZ_JBBOOG010000001.1, read on the forward strand.
GATGCTGTAGAAGACGTGGTGTTTGAAGATGTTTGCTTTTCTTATGAACAAACATCTAAAGGGGCTTTAGACTGCTTGAATCTTCATATTCCAAAGGGAAGGAAAGTGGCTATTGTTGGAGCGAGCGGCAGCGGGAAATCGACGATCTCAAAGCTCACACTTGGACTTTACCGGCCGGATAGCGGGGGAATTTTAGTGAATGGGGTTGATCTATCAGAGATAAAGCCATCTCATTTATTAAAGCGAATAGCCGTTGTCCCGCAAGAGCCCTATTTTTTCCCAGACACTATACGCCTGAATTTAATCATGGGATTAAATGATATTACCGAAGAACAACTTGAACAGGCTTGTGAAGTTGCACAAATTCTTTCCTTCATCAAAGGGCTTGAAAAAGGTTTTGACACAGTCATTGGAGAGAGGGGAATTTCCCTATCAGGAGGACAAAGACAGCGCTTAGCTATCGCCAGAGCGCTTTTAAAACAGGCTGATTTACTTATATTAGATGAGGCGACCTCCGCGCTTGATCGGCAGACAGAAAGGAAGGTTCAAAAAGGGATAGACGATGCCAAAGGGGGCGGCACCCTGCTTGTTATTGCGCACAGATTATCGACCATACAAAATGCAGATATGATCTATGTACTTGAAGGCGGTGCTGTTCAAAGCTGCGGTACACATGAGGAGCTGATGGAAGCCTCCTCGCATTACCGCTCTTTATTTATGGCGCAGGTGATTACAGCGTCTTAGTCAGTTTGTTTTTAACCAAAGTGAAGAGTCGATCTAAGGTGCGGAAGTGGTCCGGATGTAATTCTTCGTCTTCAAAGGCAATATGAAAGGTGTCCTCTAATGAAATAACAAAAGAGACGATTTGGACAGAATTTAGTCCTAAAGCTTTTAAACTATCATCCCGACTTGGCTGCTCATTGAGCGATAACTTATTCATTACAAGTTGGACAATTTTTTCTTCAACTTCAGTTATTGTCAGTTCATTCATGTCGCGGCTCCTTTCTAAGAGATTGATATATGTTACATTTTGGTTTATTAAGGAAAAAAATGCAATTGTTTTTATAAATCTATCATAAGGGGTGGCATTCATTGTCATATGTAAGCTATCAAAAAAAGGATGTTCGTGTGGTATTAGGTGCAGATGAATCAATTCAGAATTTAGTCATAAGTAAAGTGCATCCCTATATTGATTGCAGAAAAATAACCGAAAGACATGAAGGAGACGTTTGGACGATTTTAACCAGTAAATATGCACAAGAAATTCAAAAAGAAGTACCGCTTGAAGAAGTCTTTTACCAAACGAAGATGGAACCCCGCTGCCGCTACCTGTATCACGGAGAGAAAAAAGTGATTGTGATAGATGAACCAAAAGATGTCAGATGGGCAGCCCAGCATGCACTCCGGTTAATAAGAGTTTTGCTTCGCCTTTTGTGTTATCAGGATGGACTCATCTATTTGCATGGGGGCATGATGGAGATGAATCAAAAGGGGATTGCCCTAGTAGGGGGATCAAGGGCGGGGAAAACGTCCACCATCTTATCCTTGTTATCATTAACCGAGGCCCGTTATATTACAAACGATGATATAGGTGTTTCATGTACGAACACCGAGTACACAGGAACTGGCTGGCCGAGATCTATGAGTATTCGGAAAGATTCGTTTGAAGCCATTGAAAAGCTTGGTACCCCATACAGACTCCAAACATCGAGTCATCCATTTAACGAGGATGATAAAAACTATCATTTTGTATATCCAGAAGAGTTAGAAAAATGGTTTTCACGTGAAGTCAAAACAATGGGAAAAATCGATGTGATTGTGTTTCCTGAATTTTTACCTCACGGGCAAACTGGTGCAGAACTTTCGAAAATGACTCCGCAGGAAGCAGCGGAACGTTTGAAGCAGCATGCAGTCATTAATCCTGGAAGACATAATGAATTCTTATTACCGTATTTCACATTGCCGACACCTGAAGAGCTAGAACCATTTCTTAACGCACTAGCGGAAAAGGTGCCTTGTTATTCATTAAAGCAGGCATTTACTTCTTTAGAGAAAGGCACTGTCCTCATTCAAGAGCTTCTTGAACAATCTGACATTGTCGTGTAAGACTTTTTGGAGGTGAGTTATGGTTGAGCAGGAGTATAAATATTTGTTGTCACAAACAGAGTTTCAGTACATATACGACATGTTAATTCAAAGTCATACACCTACTTATGTACTTAATTTCAATTACTATTACGACACACCAGATTTTTTATTGAAACGATTTGGTTATACCGTACGTATCCGTCAAATCAGCGGCAAACTAACACTTGAAATCAAACGCCCCAGTCAAACGTCTGGCTATAAAAGAGTAAGAGAAGAAACGTCATTACCTATTGAGGAGTTACCGCAAAAACTAGATGTACAGAACATCATGACGTCTTTACCTATTACAATCACTCAACAGCCAGAATTGTTAGGGCTATTGGTCACTGAACGAACAACCTTTTACATTGAGAAAGGCATCAAAGTAGATTTGGACCAAAGCAGCTATCTTGGCATCACAGATTATGAACTGGAAATTGAATATGACAGTGAAAAAGCATATGAGGCAGATCAATTGTTTCATACACTAACTGATGATTTGGACATGCCAGTCAATCGAAAAGGGAAGCGTTCTCGATTTATTACTAGATTTCAATCGTTTTACGGGAAGGAGTAGTCAAACATGCGGGCTGTTTTGGATCAATCTACTCTCTCAAACGAGCAGAGGCTGTTATTACTTAGCTCACGTATTCAATTAAATGAACAAGAAGAAGAGTCTATTAGAGCTCTATTGAAAGATGGCATCGATATGCCTAAATTAATTGGACTGGCATCAAGACATAAGGTGCTTCAACTGATTACGCCTCATTTGATTCGCCTTGACGATGAAAAAAACATTACGACAACATACAAATTTTTGCTTCACTATCACTATATAGGGAATCGTCAAAAAAATATGGAGAGATTCAAAGAATTCAAGCGTCTTTTACAAACATTCCGAAATGCAAAGCTGAAAGCGGTTCCCCTAAAAGGTGCCATTTTAACCCCGCTTGTGTACAAAGATTATGGACTGCGAATGATGTCAGACCTTGACTTCTTAATTCATCCAGATGATCGAAAGAGTGCCTCTTCATTGCTCAAGAAGGAAGGGTTTATCATCGGGAAATATGACTGGGCTGCCGATCAGGAAATACCGATTGCCAGAGAAGAAGAAATGATGTGGAGAATGAATGCCGGGAATCTTTATTCACATATTAAACGGAGCGGAGAAGATTTTTTGAAGGTACACCGAGTCGATTTTTCTTATGATGTTGAGCTGAAAAAAAACTACGAAGCAACAAATGCCTTGCTGGATGCTGCTGAAGAAAAGTCCTTTTTTCAAACAGATGTCTATTTGCTTAAGCCGTTAGATTTTCTTATCCATCTTGCCTTCCATCTATACAAGGAGGCAACAAATGTACAGTATGTCTACTTACATGCAGATCTTAATTTGATCAAGTTTTGTGATGTAAGGGAGTACGTCATGTTTGCTGTAGAGCAAAATCAGCTTGATTGGCATGCTTTGCAAGAAAGAGCGAAGGAATTAGGGGCCGAGAAAGCACTTTTTTACACGTTTACGTTTCTAGATTTATTGTATCAAACGAACTATATTGACCAATTGAAGCAGCTAGACATGAGTGACCAATCATTCTTAGAAGCCTATGGAGAGAATGATTTCGGTTCTTTGAAAATATGGAAAAAATCCTTTATTGAACGTTTTTTCAGCTTGGATAATCGCGATGAGCTTGAAGAGGAACCAGCCATACAGCTATTTCCTGAAAGGCAATAGCAAATTGAAGAGGAGGATTCTATATGGATATAAAAGCGCTTTTTGAAAAGCCAAAGAACGATTTTCCTTATGAAAAATCATTTGTGTTTGCAGGTATCCATTTTAATATTCTTTCAATGGAATCGCTGGCGATTGAAGATATTGAACATTATATCCCAAAAGAATTGGATCGCCGCGAGGGGGGGATACCTTCACAGATTGAAATACGATTTATCATTGATCCGGAGGTCGAACAGTCTGTTCGCAGTGCTTGCTTTCAAAAGGGTGAAACCATTACAGCAAAAAGGAAGTTTACTTATAAACGATTAAAATTAGACGATCAAGTATTATTTGCCTCACATGAAGGTGACGAGCCGCACAGTGTGGCGGTCAATAAAGGGCGTTATGCTGTGATTGGAAAAAACAAAAATGAGTCTGCGATACGCTGTCCACTGCGAATCGTTCGAGAAATTGCCCTTAGAACATTAGAAAATCAAGGTGGATGCTTTACGCATGCAGCAGCTGTCTCTTTTGAAGATGGCCAAAAAGGAGCGCTCATTATCGGCGATAAAGGTGCCGGGAAGTCAACCACTATGTGGCAGTTTTTGCATCATGGAGGAGCAGATTTTATCACAAACGATCGTTCCATTTCAGTGCTTGAAGATCAGGAACTTACTGTGTATGGATGGCCGATGTGCTTGGCGCTTGGAGTAGGAACTGTCCAAGCCACAACAAATATACAGGAACTGAAAAACAAAAAATTCAGCCGGTCTCAAGATAAAAGAATATGGGATGAAACCATATCAACAGAGGAAGAGGCAAAAGAAAAATGGGCCAGCGGCTGTAAGTTTGAAATTACACCAAAAGAAGCTGCTGAAATGACAGGAACAACGATTAGAAGCTCTACGAAAGTAGATATGGTGATTTTCCCCTCACTTAAAATAGGTTCAGGTGAGATTAGGCTTGTGCCGGTAAAAAAGGATGATCAAAGAGCAAAAGAAATTATGGCAGCAAATATAAGAGAACCAGAAGATCCCGACTATTTAAAAGGCTGGCTCGGACTTCGACATGTGTCAGATACCTTTCTCAAGCAAAAGGCATCTGAGCTTATCCATCACTTGTTTAACATGCCATGCTTTTATTTAGAGGGTGATCCGCGTCACCTGCAAGAAGCAATTCCAGATCTGTTAAACAAAAAAGTCAGTTCGATTTAAAGAGACGATTGTCTAAACATTCGTTTGAGCCGGTCTTCACGTTTTTTCATTTGCTCGTGATCTGCTGGCAGCAAAATTTGAAAGAGCATTTCGGCAATTGGCCGTGCGAGCCTTTCGTCAGAGTTCATTAGAATGCAAACACCTAATTTTCGCTTTGGAATGAATCCAATATAGGAGGTGAACCCTTTAATTTCTCCGCTATGTTCAGCTAAGGTGAAGCCGTTAAAAGGTCTCAAAAACCATGAAAGACCAACACCTCTGCTGAAATCTTCTTCAACCATAACGGGGCTTTGCATTTCTTTTAGCGAATGCTGAGGAAGCAGGCTGTTTCCACCGTATTGAGCTTGAATGAATTGAATCAGATCATCTGCTGTGGAGATTAGTCCGCTTGAACCGTCCTCCCAAGATGGTGTTTCAGCACTTGGATAGGATACGTCAGACAGGCCTGAGGAAGAAACTGTATACCCTTTGGCTGTGGATGCTGTTTCAATAAATCCAGTTTGCTTCAAATCGAGCGGTTTTAGTATGTGGGTATGCACTAATTCTCTATATGGCTGATGACTCACCTTTTCTAGCACTTTACTTAATATAGAGTAGCCAAGACTGGAATAATTGATGATAGACCAAGGCGGTGTGAAAATAGTGAGTATTTCAATACACTGAGCTAGAGTCATATCTCGTAAATGAGCTGCTTTGTCGAGTGCTTTGGGCAGGCCTGAGATATGAGAGGCAATCATTCGGAAAGTGAGTGGAATTGATTCAGACAAGTGACTTCTTATGAAAGAAAGTAATGGTTCGTAAGTATGAATGGGTTCATCGAGTTGAATCAATCCATCCTCTCGCATTTTCATCATGACCATTGCAGTAAAAGGCTTAGTCACAGAACCAATTCGAAAGGTTGTGTCTTTTGTAATAGGGGTGCCGCTTTCAATATCAGCGAGGCCCTCATGCCACGACCAAATGTGCTCATCTTCATGTGAAATACAAATGGAACAGCCGGGAATTTGATGTTGTTCTAATAATTTCCTAATATCGGTGGTTGTATCTTGCAGACGCTGCAGGATCGATTCATTGATCAAAATAGACACCTCTTTCATACAGAATATATATATATTACCAAATGTTTCATATTGTTTTAAGATGAACGATCAATATTTTTATATTTTAAAAGAGAGCGGGCGATAGATGATGAAAACAATTCAAAAAACCATTCTTGATATTTTAAAAGGTGATGGCCAAGATATAGAACAAATTCCATATGAGCTTGTGGAACGTAAAGGTGTAGGTCATCCAGATACGATGTGTGACGCCATAGCAGAAAGAGCTTCTCAATACTATTCTCAATATTGCATGGAGCATTTCGGCAGAGTGGCACACCACTGGTTTGACAAAGTCATGCTTCTTGGCGGAGATGCTGATGTCACGTATGGGAAAGGGACAATGGTCAAACCGTATCAAGTTGTGTTTGCTGGAAAAGGGGCATACGCATACGGCGATGAGCTCATTCCTCTTAAAAAGATTCTTTTTGATGCGGCAAAGGATGTGTTATCAGAGGTGACAACAGGATTTGATCCTGAAGAACATCTCGTCATTGACTGCCGAATCGTTGATCATCAGGGGGCAGGCCGCAAAAATTCACGATATCGTCCGATGGTTGAAACGGACATGATTGAAATCGGTGATCCAAAGCTTGTGTCAAACGACTGTAACTTACTGCATGCTCATGCCCCATTAAGCCGTCTTGAGAAGCTGGTTCTTTATACAGAGCGTTATGTGAATGGCCCAGAATTTAAAAAGGTCAATCCAGATACCGGCTGGGATGTAAAAATATTTGGAAGCAGACGTCATGAAGATTTTAAACTCATTGTGAACATGCCTTTTCTAGCTAAAGATATTCATAGTCTTGAGGAGTATTTTGCCCGCAAAAAAGAATGCCAAGATCAAATCGCTCGCTATATTCATGAAACGTTAGGCCTCACGCCTGATCTCATGCTGAATGCAACAGATCGTAATGGCCGTCCGTACTTAACAGCGCTAGGTTCTGTAGCAGATACCGGCGATGTAGGAGTTGTTGGAAGAGGAAATAGATTAAATGGACTGATCACCCCAATGCGGTCTATGAGTATTGAAGCGCCGGCTGGGAAAAACCCGCTTGATCATACAGGAAAATTATATGGGGTGCTCGCACAACGGTTGGCAGATCAAATTTTTGAGACCATTCAAAAGCCAACAGAAGTGCATATCTTTACTTCAAAAGAGGCACCGCTCCACAACCCGGATGAAATTGCCGTCCGTATTCAGCAGTGGGATGGAAATGAAGTTGATAGAAAAAGAATTGAAGACCTCATCATGAATGCGGTTCATTCAATGGGCGATGTGACAACAGATTTAATTTTTAAAGGCGTGACAATGTGGTAAAAAGGATGAAAAAAAGAGTCATTGATGCCGTTCATGCATGTATTCATACAAAAGAACCTATGGCAGTGACCATTCATCCATATGAAATTGAAAAACAACAACAATTGAATCAACATCATCTTCTGTTGATACTAAAGCCTGAATTAACAAGCATCAATAAAGGTGTACAGTTGGATTTAATACTAGATGAACTTCTCCAACGATTAGATGATCGTGATGTAGAAATAGGAGCCGTGCGTGTTATATCATCCTTATATTTGAAAGAAAAGAAAATAATTGAGAATCAATATGGGATGCTAAATAAAATTTCTAAAAATGGCCTGAGTGAAGTGTCAGATGCAGCAAAAAAGATGCTCGACATGAAATACCCAGAGTTTAAAAAGAAGGAACATTTCATATATGGAGGCCATCAATTTTTACAAGAGTACAAAGAGCTCACGCCGTATGGTTTAGAGCTTTTAACCCGGAACGTCAAGGTAGACAAGCTGGGTGCGGGCACATACGCCATAGAGGCCGAGGTGGATGGAGAAAAAATGCTTCTGCTCAATTCATTCCACCCTTGTCAAATAGAGTGGTTCACTTCACCTGCAAAGTCTATTATCGTCATTGAATGTTTTTCAAAGCAGCCAATGAGGATGTTGAGAGAAGATTTCATCGGTGCAACGGACCCTAAAGAGGCTAAAGCGGGTTCTTTTAAACACACGCTGCTGTCGGAGCAAAAACGGTTTGGTTTATCTAACGTGTGTACTCGGTTTAATGGCATTCACCTGTCACCGGGTCCTGTAGAAGCAATGGCGGGAATGATTCACTATTTTAGTACACCTGAAACAAGGATGACTCCCGCGCATACACTTTTTGGCCAGCTGTTAAAGGAAAATGGCTTTTCGGCGGAAGCATTAGATCTATTATGTAAAGATGTGTCCATTCATTCAAGCGAAACGCCCGTATTTGAATTAACAGAAAACCTAAATTGGGATGAAGCACTTGATCTGCTAGTAAAAGTGAGAAACGACATTCAAAAGCATGAACGTGTTCTGTAACGGAGGGAACAACTTGAACAATAAAGGAGCTAGCCAGCGAATTTGGATTGTCGGTCCACCTGGATCTGGAAAAACGACCCTTGCACATCAATTGAAGCAGGAGTTAACGTTACCTCACTATGAGCTCGATGCCCTATTCTGGCAAGCGAACTGGAAAAAAACAGATAAGACGGTGTTTATCGATAACGTCCATGAAATTGTCAAACAAAAGAAATGGGTCGTTGATGGTCAATATTCATCTGTTCACCACATATTGGCTGAATATGCTGATACGATCATTTGGCTTGATGTAAAGAGAAGACAGACATTCCCCCGTCTCATGAAAAGGACATTCAAACGGCTCATCACAAGGGAGAAACTTTGGAATGGAAATAAGGAGAGAATGGGTAACGCGCTCCAATTTTTCTCATATGCCTTTCAAGTCTATCCAGAGGTGATTCATCAAAACGAAAAGCTTTTTCACAAATTAAAAGAAGAATCTCATGTGAAATGCCTGCGCATAGACAAGCGGGACGAGGCAGACCAGGTGATTATGAAAATCAAAAACCTTGAGAAAAAGGGGTGAGGACATGACGACATTAGATGATGCTTATAATGTCCTGAAATATTGGTTTTCGGAACAGCCGATCCGTTTAACACCTTTAAACGGAAGAAGCCCTAATGAAGGATGGCTTGTAGAAACGATCAAAAACCGCTTTGTCTTAAAAAAATGTGCAAGAAATCATGATGCGGAGTGGCTTCAATATTTAGAGGATTTAACAGATGCTCTGCTTGATCATGGCTTCCCGATTCAACCTATGATGGAGGCAGAAGACCGTCGTAAGACCATTTTATTCAAAGAACACTTTTGGCAGCTGCGGCCCTATTTCGAAGGAAGACCATATGAAATGGGAAATCGTTCAGATGAACAAGAAGCCATCCGGGTATTAAAACAGCTCCATTCATTGAAGAACTTACCGAAAGGGCCTGTGAATCCAAACTGCGAATTGAATAACTGGATTACTTCTCCGGACGAAACGCTCGGCAAGACGGCTTACGCACTAAAAAAGGTTGTTTCTTCTAAAAAGGCTGCTGCTTTGCTCAAAGTGTATGAACGGGAACTAATGAATATCATCACGCTGCTAAACCCTAGTATATATGAAGCATTACCTCATGCTGTTACACATGGTGACTTTCATTCTGGCAACCTGTTAATTCGTAACAAAAAGCTTGCCATGGTTCTTGACTTTGATACAGCAGGCTTTAGACCGCGAATATATGATGCAGCCATATCTGCTTTTTTGTTAACGAGAATCAAGAGAGGAACGTTTCAACTAGATATTGTGAAAACGATTCAATTTTTAAAGGCATATGCAGATGACTTATCCGAATATGAATGGCGTTCTATATCTGCTTTTATCAGACTTTTATATATTCCAACAGGGCGGTATTTAACACTGCTGCATACCTATACACCTCACCTACTGAAATGGTATATTGATTGGTCTTTTCAAGCACTAGAATCTGCATCGAACCAGCTGAAGGAAGATTGGTATCTCCAAAAGGAGATGAGAATATGAAGGTCGCTGTTGTCACTGGTGGAAATAGGGGCATAGGCAAAGAAGTATGCAGACAGCTTGCGCAGTGTGGAATGCTTGTTATTTTAACTGCACGGCAGCTTGAAAGTGCCAAAATAGCTGCGTCTGAAATGACAGAGCATGTTGTGCCATTTCAGCTGGATGTAACAAATGAAGAATCGGTTGAACGTTTCTCGGCATTTATGAAAGATTCGTTCGGGAGAGTGGATGTGCTCATTAATAATGCCGGTGTCTTTCATGACAACATAAAGGATCACACATTTCCATCTTTTCTAGATCTTCCTGTATCGACACTCCAAGAAACGATGAATGTGAATGTATATGGCGCAGTCAGAATGACCAAGGCGGTTTTCCCTTACATGAAAGAGGCTGGATATGGACGGATTGTCAATGTATCTAGCGGTATGGGAAGGCTATCCGCGATCTACGCTTCAGGCGATGTCAGGCGTGACGGTAAAAGTGGTCCTTACTACCGGATGTCAAAAGCGGCACTACATGTTCTCACAAAAGTCACAGCTTTAGAGGGGTCACCCTATTCTATCCTTGCAAATGCTGTGTGTCCTGGCTGGGTACAAACGGACATGGGGACCTCAGAGGCTGTTAAAACCATACAGGAAGGTGCATCAGGAATAGTGTGGGCGGCACAGCTGCCCCGAGATGGACCAACAGGAGAATTGTTGAGAGACGGTCAAAGACTTCAGTGGTAAGAGGAGGCAGCTACATGCGAGGTATGAAAGGAAAGACGGTTATTGTGACAGGCGGAGCTCAGGGGATTGGATATGCGGTCGCAGAACGAGCCGCACAAGAAGGCGCACAAGTCGCCATTGCTGATCACTATGTAGATTACGGAATTGCAGCAGAAAAACAGCTCAAAGCAAACGGATATGATGTTTTGTTTATAGAGGCTGATATTGCTGATGAAGCATCAATTGTTTCAATGATAGAAAAAACAGTCAATCATTTTGGGAAAATAGACATGCTGGTGAATTGTGCAGCCATTTTTATCATGCGGGGTCTTGAAGCAACCGTTGAAGAATGGCGGCGCATCATGGATTTGAATATTATGGGACAAGCTCTTTGTGTCAAACACACCGCACCTTACATGGAGAAAATAGGAAAAGGGTCGATTGTAAATATTGCATCCATTTCAGGACACATTGCCCAGCCGAAATATTTAACATATAACGCGACAAAAGCAGCCGTTGTCAATATGACGCGGTGCATGGCAATGGATTTGGCGGATGCAGGTATTCGTGTAAATGCAGTGAATCCAGGTACGGTGTGGAACAAAAATAACGAGCGATTTCATTTGGAAGAACTTGGATTGACAAGAGAGCAAGCAAATCAGCATCCTGATATTGGCGGGATGCACATGTTGAAACGAACAGCTGATCCAGAAGAGATCGCATCTGCTGTCATCTTCCTTCTTTCAGATGAAGCGAGTTTTATTACAGGAGAAAATTTGATGGTTGATGGCGGCTATACTGCCATGTAGAGGAGTAAAAATTGCATGAAATTTGATCTGCACACACATCATCAACGCTGTGGTCATGCGGAAGGGAACATCAGAGAATATATCGATGAGGCTGTCAAATTAGGTCTTGATTTTATTGGAATATCGGATCACTCCCCGTTCTTTGGTGAAGAGGCTGACCACTTTAAACCCTGGGTAGCGATGGCTAAAAGTGATTTTCAATCATATATAGAGGAAGTCCTGCAGTTGAAAAAGGAATATGACGGAAAAATTCACGTGCTGTTAGGTGTCGAATCTGACTATTTTCCAGAACACGAGGCCCTTTACCGAGACGTGTATCGACATTATCCATTTGATTATATCATTGGCTCGGTTCATGTCAGTAATGGATATGACCTATTTAACCGGAAACGGTGGGAACGAATCACAGAGCAACAAGCAATCATTGAAAAAGAAACATATTACCAGTTGATTAAAATGTCTGCTGAGAGTCAAATGTTCGACGTTTTAGGCCATATTGACGCCTTAAAAGGTTTTTATCCAGAGATTGCTCATCTCAAAACAGAAGCTGTCGATGATGCACTGCAAGCAATTGCGGAGAGTGGTTCTGTCATTGAAGTGAATACCTCTGGCAAATCAAAAGACTGCGGCGGCTGGTATCCATCAATGGATCTATTAGAGCGAGCCAAATTTTATGGTGTGGATGTCACGTTTGGCTCAGATGCACATCAGCCAGCCCGCGTAGCAGATGATTGGCTGAAAGTAAAACAGACACTGAAGGAATTAGGTTATCGAGAATGGTATATCTTTCAATCTCGTCAAAAGCGAAAATTGGTTCTATAAATTCTAAAAAAAGGGGTTATGAAAATGACAAAAGTTCGCGTAGCAATTGCAGGAGTAGGATCATGCGCTTCAAGTATTGTTCAATTTGTAGAATTGGCAAAGGAAAAGATGGGTACCCTCTCCGGTGTTATGCATGATGTCATTGGAGGTTATCACTTGTCTGATGTGGAATTTGTTGCAGCTTTTGAAGTAGATCAAAATAAAGTAGGAAAAGACTTATCAGAGGCTATTTTTACTAAACCAACGGCTGCAGTAAAACATATAGATGTTCCGTTTTTCCAAGTACCCGTTGAAGCAGGTCCTTTATGTGATGGTCTTGAAGGAGATTTGTCCAACTGCATTCAGCCGCATGAACACTCATTAAAAATGAACACACATGATGTGACGCAAAGATTAAAGGACGTTCAGGCAGATGTACTAGTCTGCTTCTTACCGACAGGTTCGTTTGAAGCAGTTCGAGTATACGCAGAGGCGTGTGCACACGCTCAAACTGCCTTTATTAATGCGACACCTGAACCGGTGGCAAATGATCCTGAATTTGTCAAAATGTTTGAAGAGTCGAATACCCCGCTCCTTGGAGATGACTTAAGAAGTCATTTAGGTGCCACAACACTGCATACAGCGTTAATTGAACTATTAAAATCCCGAGGGGTTGATATTACCAATACGTACCAATTGAATGTCGGAGGCAATACAGACTTTTTAAACCTTGCCAACCCAATGAGATCAACGAGTAAGCAAAAATCGAAGAGAAAAGCGTTATTTGCCTCTGGTATTGATGCCAGCGAAGTGGCAGCAGGTCCGAATGGCTATGTCAGCTACTTAGGGGATCATAAAGTCTGCTTCCTGCGATTGGAAGGAAATTCTGTTTTGGATTCAGACATTTCGCTTGAAATCCGTTTACAAGTAGAAGATTCTCCGAATTCAGCTGGTGTTATCGCTAACGCAATGCGTGTAGCAAAAGCAGCTAAAGACATGAATCACAGCGGTGTCATACATGACGTCTGCCCATTCTTATTCAAAAGCCCTCCAATTGGACAAGTAGATTCAGAATCATTGCGTCTATTCAATGAATATGTAGCAAATGCTGAGCTGAAAAAGGTGTGATCAGTGGAAGCAGAACTAAATTTTTGCGAGATAAAATTTGCCGCTTTTGACTTGGATGGAACATTAATTGATGACCGAGGTCAACTTATTGGTGATGTCCATGGCGCAGTGAACATGCTGCGCCAAAGAGGCATTATTTCAATTATTGTCACAGGCAGAACCTATGATTCTTTCTTCTCTCTGAACTTAGATCCATCTTTACTCGATTTATTTCATCATGATGTTTTGCTGAATGATGGAAATGTGATTTGCCACCATCAAAAGAAAACATTTGACGTTAAACAATATCTAGATGCTGCTTTATGCCGGCAGGTCATCTCGTCACTTGATGGTCAAGCTGAATTTGTCATGGAATCACATGGGAAGCATGTGGCATCAAGTAAAAGCGCTAAGTTGAAATATTGTATGCTTTACACATTTCCACGAGAAAAAATAGAGGTTGGTCATCAGAAAGAATTCAGATTTGACCGTGTGACAAAACTATTTATTTTACCGAAAGAAAAAATAGATATCGCTCATCTATTAAGAGATTGTCATTGTGATGTTGCGGATGCCCAGTTTTTAAATGCACAAGTGATATCCCCGAAAGGAATTTGTAAGGCAGATATGCTTGGGCACCATTTATTAGATTGTTTTGGAGAAAGTGATTTAAATCGTGTGATTGCTTTTGGAAATGGTCATAATGACAGACTGCTGCTGAAGAAGGCCAAGTGGGGGCTGGCAGTTCAAGATAGCCATCCATCGGCGATTGAGTTATGTGATGTTCATTTACAAGAGTCTATTTATGACTATCTTGATAAAGTTTTACAACCATTAGAAGCACCAAAAGTTATCAATGAAAAGGGAGGTATTTAGTTGAGAACCCTTCAGCTGCCTTTACCAGATGCACTAGAAGATACAATGATACCGGATTTTGTGGAAAGAGTTTCTTTTCTATCTGCCCATATTGTGCACGTTGATCTTCTTGAAGAGGAATCTGTTATTGAAGTAACAGTAGATCATACGGGAGATGCAGAGGCGATATCAGCTGCGTTTTTAAAGTTATCGTCAAATGTAGCTCAACTGCGGAGGTTTCGTGAAAAGGAAATGAAATCAAATATTCATTTATCCAGTGAACTTGTTCATTCGAAACTAAGCGACGATGACCAAAAGAGAACCTTCTATGATGAAATTGAAATGGAACTCTCACACTATTTTGATCAATTATTCTTAAATATGGGGATTTCACTTGGAGCCAAATTAAGAAGATACCCTTCTACGATGAGTAAAGAATTAATGGAAAAATGTAAATACCATACGAATTTTCCGCAAAATATTTATTCTGTTTTTGAAATACCACATGATTACCAGATTATTGATGACATTCGAGAAAAGCATCATGGTTTTCTGCCTGAACACTTCCAGCAAGCAGGCCGTTTTTTACAGCCGTGTATTTGTTATCACTGCTATGAGGAATGGGAAGGGAAGACCTATACAGACAATCAAATGATGACAGCAGCGGGGCAGTGTTTTAGACATGAAATTTCTTGGAAAGTAGACCCTCTAAGGAAACTAGAATTTAGTATGCGTGAAATTGTCTTTATCGGTGATAACGAATACATCAACGAAACAAGAAAAACACTTCTTGAACACACATGGCAATGTTTTCATCAGCTTGGCCTTAGTGGAAAGGTCACGACCGCAAATGACCCCTTTTTCTTTTATGATGATATGGATAAAGCGAATTATCAATTAATGGCGAACAGCAAATATGAGTTAGTTGCTGTGACAGAAAAGAAAGACGTTTCGATCGCTTCTTTTAATGACTGTGGAGAAATGCTTTGTGAAAGGTTCCAGATCAAGGGAGAAGATGGTATGCCGCTTTATTCGGGTTGTGCCGCATTTGGTATCGATCGATGGGTTCAAGTATTTTTACAAACATACGGTCGAAATCGAAAGAATTGGCCGGATGAAATGCTTCTTATAAAGGAGGGTCACTATGCTGCAAAGTAATCTGACTCAAGAAGAGCACACAGCCCTCATTTTATCTACTCCTTTTTTAGAAGACAGTCAGATAGAAGAGATGCAGGAGCTTCTGTATCAGCAGCAAGACTGGAATGTCATTCTCGGAATGCTGCATGTTCATCGGACAGCAGGTATTGCATGGAAGAATATTAAACGTCATGCCATTCATTTAAGAAAAGATTTTAAAGCAACTTATTTTTTAAAGTCATTAGAGATTATGTATAAGGGTCAATTAGAAACGGCACGAGACAATATCACATTAAACGATCAGTTATTCCAAGCACTTGATCAAAAAGGAATTGAGTATGCCATTGTAAAAGGAAGTGTGATTGGCCAGTGGGCATACGACGATGTAGGGCTTCGCTTATTTGGGGACAACGACCTCTTTATCTCACAAGATCAGCTGCAAGAAACTGGACATGTATTAAAAGAATTAGGCTATATTCAAGGTTCTTGGAACTATGAAACGGAGACAGTCACACCTGCGAAACGAAAAGACATTCTTTACCTCATCATGAACTCACATCAAACCTACACCTATATGAAACCTACACCAGAATGCCGCTTTATTGATTGTCATAAAATTGATGTTCAGTTTTCAGTTGACCTCATGACAGGAAACCGGACAGATTCAATTGTCCAAGAAATGCTGTCTAGACGAATTCAAACGTCTGTTGATCAACACCTTGTATGGTCATTAAAAGAAGAGGATATGCTGATTTTCTTATGTATTCATTTTTACAAAGAGGCGATTTATTTAAATGAAGTGGAGTCAATGAAAGACTTACTGCTTTATAAGTTGCTTGATATATATGGCATGTTTATGAGAGAAGACCTATTGGATGTGGATTTGTTTGTCCGTCGAACGAAAGCGTATGGCTTTGAAAAGATGGTCTATTTTGCTTTGCATTATGTGAATGAAGTCTTTCCTCATACGATTCCTGATCTTGTCATGGATGCACTTCAGCCTGAATCGCTTGCTTATTTATCTGAAGTGCTGGATGCAAATGATGTCGTTCATACCTGGAATCAGCCCATACGTAAACGATTCTTTCACATTAATCGATCTTTAGAAATACAAAAGCATTCTGTTCATAAGGAGTAGTGTGATGAAAGATCCGGCAGCGCTATTTGATTTTAAGGGAAGAAACGACGTGATATGGTTTGGGAATATGAATCAAGAACAAAGCTGGGAACAAACAAGAGCTTTACCTGTCATGACAGACCATGTTCAAAATGAACTGGTTCTTCAGCAAGAACAACAACTGCTTTTGATTGCTTCTAAGGATCATCATGTCATCATGCATCATCAGCCTGAACCTGCTTTTTTAGCCTATTTGGAAAAGAAAGGTGTCAAGCTTCCGCATATGATTCAAAAAGAAGATGCCTTGAAATTAAAGGGACTCATTGTACCCTATCTTTTAGATGAATCGGTTGAACAAGAATCATTAATTGAAAAAAGAAAGATTTATGGCTCAAATTCAACACTCGTAAAGCGATTCAATCATAAGATTTCGACTAGAAAATGGGCAGAAGAACATCAGTTTACTGTCACGTGTGGTGCTGTTTGTCAAAATGCTGACGAGTTAAAACAGACGTATGAAGAATTAAGGGCGAATCATTTCTCAAAAATGGTTCTGAAAATACCTTATGGATCATCTGGGAAGGGACTTCGTATTTTAAAAAACGAGAGAGAATTCATGCATCTAGTGACCTTTATCGAAAGAAGAAAAATCCAAACAGACCTCCTCTTAGAGGGGTGGCATCCGATTAAGCGATCTTTAAATGCCCAATTGCTCATTCAAGAGGAAGGATCACACTTACTTTCAATTACAGAACAGAAAATCAATGAAGACGGCATCTACTTAGGGACCGATTTTGCGCCTATTTATGAACTGAACAAAAAACGTGAATATGAAGTAATCATGCATCGAATCATAGAGCTTCTATATGAAGAAGGGTATCGAGGCGTGGTTGGCGTTGATTCGATAATTGATACAAATGAACAGCTCATACCGATCATTGAAATAAATGCCCGGTTCACGCAGGTTACTTATTTACTCCCAATCATTTGCCGTTTTTTTTCAACCTACGAATATATTGAAAGCCGCTTTAAAAGATTCTCATGCAGTGCCGACCTGCCATTTGAAGATGTATTAACGGAGGTAACAGAAGCACTCGGTCCGGGAGAAGATGGTGGGTTTTTTATTTATACTTTCGGTAAAACGAGAGCGGATGATATGTGGCACTATCGACTGTTTATATTGTTTTACCATATGAAGAAGGACAAGCAGATTCATATGCTGACAATGTTTGATGATATGGGATTTTCAGCAGAAAGGGGGAGAAAATTTGCCGAAAAATGACTCTACGCTCTTAGAGAAAGCGAATTGTTATGGGACGCCGATGTATGTATACGATGGAGAAGCATTGAAAGATCACTATGATCACATTACAGCATGGCTCCATCAATCAGCTGAGGTGTTCTTTTCATTTAAGTCCAATGGAAATGTCTCGATTGCGTCATTGTTACAGTCTTTTGGGGCTGGTATAGAAGTGGCTTCTGCAGGAGAGCTCCTTATGGCTGTAAAAGCAGGTTATTCGCCGACGCATATCATTTTTTCTGGCCCTGGTAAACAGAAGCAAGAGATCGATGTCGCTATTCAGCATGAGATCTATTGTATTATCGCCGAATCAAAGGAAGAGCTCATCTATATCGCTGAGTCTGCAAAGCATCAAAACAAACAGGCATCAGTAGGCATTCGGATTAATCCTGAATCCATTGAGTCACTAGCAAAAATCAAAATGGGCGGAGTTCCAAGTCCATTTGGGATAGATGAATCCAAACTGAAAGACGTATTTGACCTATTTCAGAAGTATGATCATTCGCTCTTATTTAAAGGGATTCATATGTATTTGGGGACTCAAGTTCTTGATGAAACATCGCTTTTATCATCGTTTGAATACACGCTCAACACAGCTGTTCGAATCAAGAATGAATTTGGACTAACATGCCAGATGGTTGATTTAGGCGGTGGGTTTGGAATTCCGTATTTTCAGCATGAGACACCCCTTCATGCTGAAAGGTTATTTCAAAACGTAGCGGAATTGATTAGAGCGTATGAAACTGAGCTGGAATTTCCGAGGTTTATTATTGAGATGGGGAGATTCCTTTTAGCGGAATGTGGTGTTTATTTAACAACTATACAATATGTAAAAGAATCAAAAGGGCAGACGTTTTTAATTGCAGATGGAGGAATGCATCATCATCAAGCGATGACGTTTAGAGGCAGGCTGCTCCGCAATAATTATCCGATGCGGCTCATTAAACCTTCTAGCAAACCCTCGGCTGTAGTGAAACAATCGATTGTTGGTCCACTTTGTACCCCGGAAGACTTAATTGGCAGGCAGGTGGAGCTTCCGCAAGGCGATGTAGGTGATCTTCTTTGTATTGAGAAATCTGGGGCATATGGACTTTGCTACAGCCCTACCTTATTTTTAGGTCATCCTTCTCCGCTAGAGCTGCTTTTGTTTGAAGGAAACGATTATGTCATTCGAGATAGAGGGACCTCGGATGATCTTTTATTGAAACAAAATAGATTATTCTTTAGACAAAGGAGGGATGAATATGACACTGACGGAGCTTCGTCAAGAAACGATTGATCGTCTCATTTTCCAATTTTCAGAAAGAGCGAGTCAGCTTGATGCCGAATTTCAGTTCCCGCATCAGAATCTAGATGAGCTGATTGATTGTGGATTACATGTCGCCAATATGCCGAAACAAGACGGGGGTCTTGGGTATGGATTTGAAGAAACGGTGACTCTTTTGTCACACATATCTAAAGGGTGCGCGTCGACAGGACTCATTATGGCGATGCATTACTATTCGCTCGGCGCATTTTCTGAAGTGCTTACAAGTGAGCAGCAGGCCATGGTTTTTGACGATATTCGGCGTTCAGGAGAGCTAATCGCTTCTGTTAGCGATCCGAATGTGATTTTTATTTATCAGCGTAAGCAAATGGACGGAATTCCGACCATTACCGCAGAAAAAACAGATGGCGGATATCTTGTGAGTGGAACTAAATTTACAGTGACTGGTGCACCGCGCATTAAATATTTACCGATTTATTGTCAGTATGCTCCGTCGTCATGCACATCTCAATATGGAATGACTGCGCTCTTAATGACATTACCGAGTGAAGGTGCTGCGATTGAGGAATCGTGGAATTATTCAGGCATGAGAGCATCGATGAGTCATCACATTCATTTTGATCAAGTGTTTATACCCGATCATCAGCTCATCGGGCGGGAAGGCTACGCAATAGAAGATACTGAAAATTTAATCTATTGGTTTCGTCTAGCTGTTACAGCTGTTTATTATGGCATTGCAAAAGCAGCATATGAACATGCCCTCGGTATGACATATAAAAGAAATGATCGAATTTCCAAGAAAAAATCAGCCTTTTTACCAGGTCAACAATTTCGTATTGCAGATATGAAAATTAAATTAGATGTTGCACATTCTCAGCTTATGGCCTGTGCCCAGCAAGCAGATCAAGAAAAGAAACAAAATCATTACTCAAGTGATTTGTATACAAAGACGCTGATTACAAAACATTTTGTGACGCAAGCAGCAGAAGAAATCGTGCAGCTAGCTTCTCAGGTAGAGGGTTTTTCTTCATTACAGCAAGGATCTTTGCTCGAGCGTTTAAGCCGAGATGTGAAAGCGGCAAAATTTCATCCGCCTTCTGAAGATTTATTAAAAGAAGTGATTGCGAAAAAAGAGCTGGGCATTATCCCGTTAAAAAATCGCTGGGTATGATGGCAAGAAAAAGGAGGAGACATATGTGGCTACTGCAGCACCTATTTACCGGAACAATTACTTAAACTGTTCTCAATTAACGATTGCAGCCATGCTTCTTAGAAAAGGGATTGGAATTGATAGGATTTGGAGGCAGGCAGGCCTTGTTTATAGATCTCAAGACCAAGGGTTTGTTTTGATCGGTTCCTTTAAACATTTTCGTGATGATATTCTACATCATAATGGCATTCATTTAGAAGAAATTTTTTACACGGAAGAGGAATTAGACCTTTATATCAACCGTGTGTTTAAACAGCATCCAAGCAGAGGGACTGTGTCTGTTTCCTTAGATATATATGATTTACCGTACTGTCCATTTTACGAAAGAGAACATGGGTATCACACATTGGAAGTACTTGAGGTGAATGATGATCATGCAGTGATCAGTGACCATGCTTACTCCTATCATGGCACATTGAGCAAAGGCCATTTGATGAAAGCTGCCCGCTCTGTATATGAACATACACCTCGAACCGAAAATCGTTATAAGTGGATCAAACATGTGGAACTTCAGAAAGAACCAGATGTGCTGATGATATTAAAGGAGCATGCCGCCATCTTAGAAGGAGCACCGCCGCATTTTGATTTGCCTGGAGCTGTCACAGGGCTAGGCGCTATTTCAGTGATTCAAAGGGATTATATTGATAGTATCAAAGACAATGAAAATGGAAATTTATTAGACAATGTTTATTTTGAAGGACTAAAGGATGTGGCCAACTCCAGAAAACATATGGTGACATTCTTATCTTCTTATGAAAATGAGCTTTTACATTCCCTTATTCAAGCTTTTGAAGATGCTTATCAAAGCTGGACAGTGCTCGCCAATTTTACGGCTAGAGTAGGCCTCAGTAAAAAACCTCGCAGTATGATAGAAAGGACGGCGAATCGGTTTCAAAAAACATTAGAAGTGGAGACCAGTCTTCTCACAGAACTAAAAGAGGTGATTCAAAATGAAGACCTATCAAACTCTCTCTCTTCATGATTATGTCAATAACAGAGGCATCACATATCAAAATGAATATGAAAAAGGCCAATTAACAATTGGCGGAGCTTCTTTGCCGGCTGAGTTAATCATGAACGTGCAAGATCTTTTTATCGAAGGGATTCCTTTTCAGTTCATATATCAAGATCAAGGAGACAATATTGAATTAGAGGGACAGTCTATTCATTTTCCGCCACTTGAAGCAGAAGCGCTTCATGTCGTTGGCTGTTCATCCAATGGCAATCTTTACGAAGAGATTTCATTATTACGAGAGGGGAACGTTGTCTGTGAGACTCGGCTTTCATTAACGGATGTGATTGAACGTGAACCTGCATTTCATGATCGAGCGGCATATGCATTTGATTATATTCATACGGTATCCGGCATTAATCATCATTTGACATCAAACCTATGGCTTGATTCGCTCACCTTCTCGCAAAAAGTAGTTTTTGATGAAATTCGCTTTCAAGATAATCCATTTATGCATATTTTCGCAATGACGATTCAGCAGTCAGATCATTAATGGAAGGGAGCCATGTCTATGTGCGGCATTGCAGGCTATTGTCATTTTAACCAAGCACCACTCGATCCTCACATCTTACTGAAGATGAAAAACGCACTTGCTGTGCGAGGACCTGATGATAGTGGTGTATATCAAGATGACTCAGTTGGTTTGGTTCATACGCGGCTTTCAATTATTGATATTCAATCTGGGCCGCAGCCAATAACAAATGAAGATGATTCTATATGTGTGATTCTAAATGGAGAGATTTATAATTTCAAAGAATTAAGAGAGAACTTATGGAATAAAGGCCATTTGTTTCGTACGCAGACAGATACAGAAGTGCTTGTTCATGGCTATGAAGAATACGGAATTTCCTTTGTTGAGCAATTGAACGGAATGTTTGCAGCTGCGATATGGGATAAAAAGAAGAAAGCACTTTATTTGTTTAGAGACCGGTCTGGGATTAAACCGCTGTATGTTTCAGAATGTCGGGGAGGTCTTATTTTTGGATCGGAAATGAAGGCTCTTTTTCAGCATCCCGATATACAAACTGCTATTCAGCCGGAGGCTGTTATTAGTTATTTATCCTTCCGTTATTCGATCGGCGAGCAGACTTTCTTTCAAGGAATTCAAAAATTACCCCCAGGTGTCATCTTGAAAATAGATGAAACAGGCATATCAAAAGAGGCCTACTGGCAATATCCTCTCCCTGCTGATAGGATCGATCGGGGAGAACGTTATTATCAAAAGGAATTGTTTGAATTAATTCAAGATAGTGTGCAAAAACAGATGATGTCTGATGTGCCTGTGGGAGCTTTTTTGAGTGGGGGGGTGGATTCGACTTCGATTGTCGCTTTGATGTCCAAATATGCAAACGAGAATATTCATTGTTTTTCGACCAGCTTTGAAGAGGAAGGCTTTTCTGAAGAAAGCTATGCCAAGCTCGCGGCAGATCAATACAATGTCAAGCTTCACTCACATCGAATGAGTGAAGAAGAGTACTTTCAATTATTGCCTGAAGTTGTGAAGCGAAGAGATCATCCTCTTTCTATTCCTCATGAAGTCGCTTTTTACCATATGTCACGGGAAGCAAAAAAGCACGTGACGGTTGTTTTATGTGGTGAAGGAGCGGATGAATTGTTTGCAGGTTATGGACGTGTCTTTAGGAGTCCAGCAGATTGGCGGAAAATTTTATGGCTTCAAAAAAACCGAAAACTGTCCTCCATCCTTTCAAAGGTATTATTTGAACCATCCTTTCAGCAGCAGGTGCATCAATTGATCCACCTTGAAGGTGAGATGGATCATTACAAAAAAAGGTATGCATGGTTTACTGCTGGCGAAAAAGAGCAGCTTTTAAGTCGTCACGCTGATTCAATTGATCCTCCTAACTCGCACATGAACAAGTTTATCGCCCATTGTTTTCAAAAGATGGAGGGTGCGTCGTATGAAAATAAACTGCTCTATTTATTTCAGCAGATTCATTTACCAAATCTGTTAGACCGGCTGGATATTATGACGATGTCACATGGACTAGAAGCGCGTGTTCCATTTCTGGATCATCGCATCATCCAATTTGTCAATGACATGCCCTTCAAATATAAGCTTCCTTATAAGGGACTGCCTAGCAGGCTGCAAGCATTTTTTCAGTCGAGTCTCAAAACAAGTGAGGTACAAGACATTCCGAAATATATGTTAAAAAAGACAATGGAGCAAACGGTGGATAAGCGTATATTATATAGAAGAAAAATGGGTTTTCCGGTTCCAGTGTATCATTGGATGAGCAAAAGGATGAAAGAAATCGAAGAGAAGCTTCTTGATCAACAAAGCTTTGCAACAGAACTGTTTCAAAGAAAGCCACTAGAGCAATTTTTACGAAATGATCCGAATCAGAAAAACAAAAATGGAGCGGATCAAAAAGTCTGGATGCTTTACAACTTGGAATTATGGCATGATCACTACATGAAAGGGACGCGGCTTCCTCTCCAAACTAGTCATTAAAGAGATCTGGTCTATTCCTTTTGCCTGCTGCATATATGATACGGAAGGGAAGTGATGCGATTTTGAGGCTGAGTGAACTGTCAGGAAAAGAGATCGTCGATATTAAAAGAGCGGAGCGGCTTGGCGTGCTTGGGCAAACCGACCTTGAAATCAATGAACAGGACGGTCAAATAACAGCACTCATCATACCTTCGGTGAAGTGGTTTGGCTTTCGAAAGCAAGGAAATGACATCCGCGTCCCGTGGAATCACATTCAAAAAATAGGATCAGATATGATCATTCTCGATGTGCCTGAAGCACTTCAGCCACCCGGAGAAAAAGAGCATCCATCATAAATGGGTGCTCTTTTTCTTTTCTCTCTCCGATTTGTTCACAGGCTGAATCCTCTCCTCATATGCTAGAAGGGAGATTCAGAAAATATTACAGACTTTTTTAAATAAAGAAGGTGAACGGTCAGTATGTTGAGCGGTTTAACGGTTGCGGTGATCGGGGGAGATGCAAGGCAGCTTGAAATTATTCGCAAGCTGTCACAGCAGCATGCCAAAGTGTTTTTGGTTGGATTTGATCAGCTGGATCACGGATTTATCGGTGCTGAAAAGCTGAAAATGTCAGAACTTCCATTCGAACAGGTAGACAGTATGATCCTGCCAGTATCAGGGGCAACGGATGAAGGTGTTGTTGCGACAGTTTTCTCAAATGAGCAGGTTTTGCTGGAAGCAACATATTTAGAAAGAACCCCTGCCCATTGTACCTTGTACTCAGGTATTTCTAATACGTACTTAGACAATCTGGCAAAGCAGGTGAACCGAAAACTTGTGAAGCTGTTTGAGCGAGATGATATTGCCATATATAACTCTATTCCAACAGTTGAAGGGATTATCATGATGGCCATTCAGCAAACGGATTATACGATTCATGGATCACGTGTTGCTGTTCTCGGGCTCGGAAGAACAGGACTCACCATTGCCCGCACATTTCGGGCACTCGGTGCGGACGTAAAAGTAGGGGCAGCAGATACAGCTCATTTAGCGCGGGCCTTTGAAATGGGAATTGATCCATTTTCAATGGACCAGTTAAAAGAAGAAGTAACGGATGTAGATATCATCATCAATACCATTCCAAGCCTTGTATTAGATTCATCTGTCATCGTCAGCATGACACCAAAGACACTCATTTTGGATATCGCCTCCCGCCCAGGAGGAACAGACTTTGACTTTGCACAAAAACACGGAGTGAAGGCGCTTCTTGCACCAGGACTCCCGGGGATTGTTGCACCAAAGACAGCAGGGCAAATCATTGCAAAAGTGCTTTCTGGGCTCTTATGTGAACTTGCAGAGGAAAAAAGGGGGATGGAATCATGACAACATTAAAAGGGAAAAGAATCGGCTTTGGCTTAACTGGTTCCCACTGTACGTACGAAGCTGTTTATCCGCAAATCGAAGCACTTGTAAAAGAAGGAGCAGAAGTTCGTCCAGTGGTGTCATATACGGTCCAGAGTACGAATACAAGATTCGGAGATGGGGCTGACTGGATTGAGCGGATTGAGAAGCTGACTGGCTTTAAGGCGATTGACTCAATCGTTAAAGCAGAGCCGCTCGGACCTAAGCTGCCACTTGATTGTATGGTCATTGCTCCATTAACAGGGAACTCGATGGCGAAATTCGCAAATGCCATGACAGACAGCCCTGTTTTAATGGCTGCAAAAGCAACCATTCGAAATCATCGTCCTGTCGTTTTAGGAATTTCAACAAATGATGCGCTAGGCTTAAATGGTACAAATCTGATGAGGCTGATGTCGACAAAGAATATTTTCTTTATTCCATTTGGCCAAGATGATCCATTTAAAAAACCGACCTCCATGGTCGCAAACATGGATTTGCTTTCTCAAACAGTAGAAGAGGCGCTCCAGCATAGACAAATTCAGCCGATTTTAATTGGAGCAAACGAATAATAGATTCACTAGAAAATCATGAAAGATTCAAAAAAGATGCTTCAAGCCTTGCTTTTCTATGGTAAAATAAAATGTAAAAAGTCATAGGATGGCCATCCGAAAGAAAAGAATCATGGATGGGTCGGAAGGAGTTTTACTGATGGGAAGAGGATTGCATGTAGCTGTAGTTGGAGCGACTGGAGCTGTCGGTCAACAAATGTTAAAAACACTAGCTGACAGAGATTTTGAAATGGATACACTGACTCTACTATCCTCAAAACGTTCTGCTGGAACAAAAGTGACATTCAGAGGTCAAGAGTATACCGTTCAGGAAGCAACACCTGAAAGCTTTGAAGGAGTGAACATTGCATTATTCAGTGCTGGAGGAAATGTTTCCAAGGCGCTAGCTCCTGAAGCAGTCAAACGAGGTGCGATTGTTGTAGACAACACAAGTGCTTTTCGTATGGACGAAAACATCCCTCTTGTCGTACCAGAGGTAAACGAAAAAGACTTGCATGACCATCAAGGAATCATTGCAAACCCTAACTGTTCAACGATTCAAATGGTAGCGGCATTAGAACCGCTTCGTCAGGCGTATGGCATGAAAAAAGTCATCGTGTCCACTTACCAAGCCGTATCAGGTGCAGGACATGAAGCCATTGACGAACTATACAGCCAATCACAAGCCATTTTAAATAAAGAAGATGTAAAGCCGGAAGTCATGCCTTATCAAATTGCATTTAATGCGATTCCGCAAATTGATAAATTCCAAGACAATGGCTATACATTTGAAGAAATGAAAATGATCAACGAAACGAAAAAAATTATGCATATGCCAGAGCTAGAAGTAGCGGCAACATGTGTGAGACTTCCAATTGAAACAGGACATTCAGAATCTGTCTACGTCGAACTAGAATCAAATGACGCAACAGTTGACGACATTAAGTCAATTCTTAAAGATGCACCAGGCATTACACTGCAAGATGATCCGTCTCAGCAAATTTATCCAATGCCTGCAGATGCTGTTGGAAAAAACGACGTATTTGTCGGCCGCATTCGGAAAGATTTGGACCGTCCAAACGGGTTCCATATGTGGATTGTATCTGATAACCTGCTAAAAGGCGCTGCATGGAACTCAGTTCAAATTGCAGAAAGCTTAAAAGCATTAAAATTAGTTTAACATTCAATGGATGATGAGGACGAACAGAAGAGAGTTAGGCATCTTTCGCCTGCTCTCTTCTGTTACGTCAGAATGAACTTGGAGTGAAAACAGTGAAAATAATTGTCCAAAAATTTGGCGGTACATCTGTCAAAGATGATCAAGGTAGAAAAAGGGCACTTGCACATATCTTATCGGCAAAAGAGAAAGGCTATAAGTCGGTTGTCGTCGTTTCCGCAATGGGACGAAAAGGCGACCCTTATGCGACAGATACGCTGCTTGGTCTGCTTTACGGCAGCGCGCAGCATATGACAAATCGAGAAAAAGACTTGCTCGTTTCCTGCGGAGAGAATATTTCAGCTGTTGTGTTTTCAAGTATGCTGAATGAAAACGGGCTAAAGGCTGTAGCAATGACAGGCGCACAGGCGGGCTTTGTGACAGATAAGGAGCATACGAGTGCGAAAATTATTGATATGAAGTGTGAACGTCTCGAGGCGGCACTGTCTGAACATGATGTTGTCGTTGTTGCTGGGTTCCAAGGAGCTGCGAAAAATGGGGACGTGACCACAATCGGACGAGGCGGCAGTGATACGTCCGCAGCTGCTTTAGGTGCTGCATTACAGGCAGACTTTATTGATATTTTTACAGATGTAGAAGGCGTCATGACAGCAGATCCCCGCATTGTTGAAAATGCAAAGCCGCTCAGAGTCGTGACATATACGGAAATTTGCAACCTTGCATATCAAGGGGCGAAAGTCATTCACCCGAGAGCTGTCGAAATTGCGATGCAAGCAAAAGTACCAATGAGGGTCCGTTCAACATACTCTGATGATGAGGGCACACTCGTCACGTCACACTACTCAGATAAAATGAGCCATGATGTGTACGACCGCCTCATTACGGGTATTGCACATGTCAATGATGTGACGCAAATCAAGGTCCCGGCAAAAGAAGGGCAGTACAGCGTCCAAACAGAGGTCTTCAAGGCTATGGCTAACGCACAAATCAGTGTCGACTTCTTCAACATTACACCGAGTGAGATTGTGTATACAGTGACAGGTGCAATGACTGAAAAGGCAACATCGATCCTAAAAGATCTTGGCTATACGCCAATTGTGACAACAAATTGTGCGAAAGTGTCAGCTGTTGGCGCAGGCATCATGGGTGTACCAGGTGTCACATCTAAAATTGTATCGGCTCTATCTGAGCAAAACATTCCGATTTTACAATCGGCTGACAGCCATACGACCATTTGGGTGCTAGTGAACGAAGAAAACATGAGAGCGGCTGTCAATGCCCTGCACGAAGTGTTTGAACTTTCAAGATAAATGTGATTGAATCATGATGAGGTGAAAAAAATGAATTTCGGAAATATCGCAACAGCTATGATTACACCTTTTGATAAAAAGGGCAACATTGATTTCCAAAAGCTATCAATTCTCATTGATTACTTATTAAAAAACGGCAGTGACTCTTTAGTCGTTGCAGGGACAACAGGCGAATCGCCAACTTTATCGACTGAAGAAAAAGTCGCTCTTTTTCAGCAATCGGTGAAATTAGCAAATGGTCGTTGTAAAATCATTGCAGGAACAGGCAGTAATAATACAAATGCGTCTATCAAACTAACGAAAAAAGCAGAAGAAGCGGGCGTTGATGCAGTGATGCTTGTCGTACCTTACTACAACAAGCCATCACAGGAAGGCATGTATGCACACTTTAAAGCCATTGCCGAGTCTACATCTCTTCCTGTCATGCTTTACAATGTACCAGGGAGAACGGTTGCGTCATTAGCCCCAGAAACAACTATTAAACTTGCGCAAATACCTAACATTGTCGCGATCAAAGAAGCAAGCGGTGATCTTGATGCCATGACAAAAATCATTGCAGAGACACCAGAAGATTTCGATGTATATTCAGGTGACGACAGCTTAACACTTCCAGCTGTATCTGTTGGTGCAAAAGGAGTGGTCTCTGTGGCGTCTCATATCGTAGGGCTTGATATGCAGCAAATGCTGAAAAGCTATGCTTCAGGTCAAACGGCCAATGCCGCATTGATCCATCAAAAGCTGCTCCCAATCATGAAACAGCTTTTCACAGCGCCAAATCCAACGCCTGTCAAAACAGCTCTTCAGCTGAAAGGACTAGATGTCGGATCTGTTCGTCTTCCGCTTTTACCTTTGTCAGAAGAAGAGAGACTGGATTTAAGCAGCGTTTTAAACAGCTGATCAAAACAAAAGATTTCGTAAGCGGTCATTCTCAGATGTCCCTGAGTATGACCGTTTTTTATACATAAACACTTTCTTAAAATGTGACTTCATCTTGTTTTCTAAAATTAGATTCAGTTATAATAGCATTAAGCGATGATGGACGGGCTTGAGACTAGGAGGATAAGAATTTTGAAAAAGAAAAATACAGAGAACGTAAGAATTATTGCACTGGGAGGCGTTGGAGAAATCGGGAAAAACCTATATGTCATTGAAATTGATTCTGACATATATGTGGTAGATGCAGGCTTGATGCATCCAGAAAACGAAATGCTAGGCATTGACGTCGTTATTCCTGATATCTCTTATTTAACAGAACGTGCTGATCGGGTGAAAGCAATTTTTCTTACCCACGGACATGATGAAGCAATCGGAGGCGTATTCCATTGCTTAAGCAAATTGTCTGTACCAGTTTACGGAACGAAGCTGACCCTTGCGTTACTTCGAGAAAAATTAAAGCAGTATGGCTTCAATCAAAAAGCTGACTTGCGTGAGGTACATGCAAAATCAGTCATTACGTTTGAAACAACAAAGGTATCATTCTTTAGAACGAATCACAGCATCCCTGATTCAGTTGGGATCAGCTTTAAAACCTCTCTTGGTTCAATCGTATGCACAGGTGATTTTAAATTTGATCAAACCCCAGCGCTTAACCAAGCCTGTGACATCGGAGAGATTGCGAAAATTGGAAACAATGGCGTTTTAGCACTTCTTTCAGACAGTGCGAATGCTGAAAAACCAGGTTATACACCTTCTGAGGCGCTCGTCCAAGACGAAATCTCAAATGCGATGTACAATGCTGAAAATCGAGTAATTGTCGCTGTATCTTCATCTAACATTAACCGCGTGCAGCAGATCATTAATGCAGCGAATCAAAATGGCCGTAAGCTTGCCGTAGCAGGGAAGAATATGATGACGACTCTTCAGCTGGCGATCAAACTTGGTTATGTCACAGCAGACGAAGAATTATTTGTACCAGTTCAAGAAGTGAAGAAAATGGCGAAAAACGATGTGGTCATCCTGACAGCTGGAAGCCACGGAGAGCCTCTTGCTGCTTTAACAAAAATGGCAAAACAAAATCACAAACAGCTTCATATTGAAAAAGATGACACTGTTGTGATTGCATCTACACCTCTTCCAGGACAAGAACTCACATATTCAAAAACAGTGGATTTCCTCACAAGAAGCGGCGCACAAGTCATTTTTGCGCAAAAACGTGTGCATGTCTCTGGACATGGCTGCCAAGAAGAGTTAAAGCTGATGCTGAACTTACTAAAGCCAAAGTATTTAATTCCGGTGAATGGCGAATATCGTATGCAAAAAGCACATTCTCGTATTGCTGAAGAAGTGGGAATGAAACGAAGTGACATTTTCTTGATTGATAAAGGGGATGTTGTAGAGTTTAGAGGACAGAACGTAAAAATCGGTGAAAAAGTTCACCAAGGCAATATTTTGATCGATGGTCTTGGCGTTGGTGATATCGGGAACATTGTGCTACGCGATAGACGCCTATTGTCTCAAGATGGTATCTTAATTGTCGTTATTACGCTTGATAAACAAAAGAAACAATTAATTTCTGGACCTGAAATCATCACAAGAGGATTTGTGTATGTCAGAGAATCCGAAGAGCTGATTGTAAAAGCGACAGAAATGGTCAAAGGAATTGTCAAAGAGCAAACGGAAAACTCAATTGTTGAATGGTCAACATTGAAACAATCCATGCGCGATGTACTCAATCAATTCCTATATGAAAAAACAAAACGTAAGCCCATGATCATTCCAATTATTATGGAAGTGTGATGTGAAAGCCCAAGGAGCATAAGCTCTTTGGGCTTTTTTGATGTGGCACTAGGAATGCGGATTGAATACGGCCTTCTTGTTCATAATAGAAGGAGAGTTTGAGGAAAGGATGGAGACAAATGGACGAAAAGAATGAACAGCAGCCTGAGCGAAAGCCAGAAGAAAAAGACAGCATTATGAGCAAAATACAGCAGCTTGGTGAAACAGCCATACCACAGCTGCCGCAAGATACAAATATACATTGCCTCACCATTATTGGACAAATTGAAGGCCACATGCAGCTTCCGCCACAAAATAAAACAACCAAATACGAACATGTCATTCCGCAAATCGTCGCAGTTGAACAAAACCCGAAAATTGAAGGTCTTTTGATCATCTTAAATACAGTAGGCGGCGATGTTGAAGCGGGACTAGCGATTGCAGAAATGCTTGCATCTTTATCGAAACCGACTGTATCGATTGTACTTGGCGGCGGCCACTCTATTGGTGTCCCGATTGCTGTATCGTGTGACTATTCCTATATTGCAGAAACAGCCACGATGACCATTCATCCTGTGCGTTTAACTGGTCTAGTGATTGGTGTCCCGCAAACCTTTGAATACTTAGATAAAATGCAGGAAAGAGTCATTAACTTTGTAACAAGCCACTCCAATATTACAGAAGAGAAGTTTAAAGAGCTCATGTTCTCAAAAGGCAATTTGACAAGAGACATTGGAACAAATGTTGTTGGTCATGAGGCAGCAGAATACGGACTCATGAATGAAGTAGGCGGCGTAGGACAAGCGATTAAAAAGTTGAACGAACTGATTGGAGACAGGGCATCTCAAAACGAGGGGCTGATCCAATGATTTTATATACACCTATGCCATATGAAGCCATTTACGCGGAGGAACAAGGAGACCGCAAACTTCAGCAGGTAAACATCCAAGGCGTGCCAGTTATGGTTGAAATGAAAGAGGATGAAGCAGAAATCGTTCAAGTCATGAGTACCAATCCAATGGACTTTCTGAATCAAGAGCTTGCACCAGGCAAGCGATTGAAGTTACAATTAGGCACCAATCAAACCGACTCATATGAATGATTCTATGCTATAATAAAGGGAAAACTTACAACAAGATGCAGCCAAAACCAGGCTGCTTTCTTTCTGATCTTTTCGGTAGGTTATATTTTCTTTCGTAGTAAGGTGATGAGTATGGCTAAAAAGAGAAAACGGAAAACGAGAAAAAAACAAAATAAACAGCTAAAACTGAAATATGAATTAAATGGGTTAGTCTGTATTGCCATAGCGATCATTGCCATTTTACAGCTAGGCGTCGTTGGACAAACCTTCGTACATTTATTCCGATTTTTTGCAGGTGAATGGTTCATTCTCTGCCTTATCGGATTATTTCTTTTTGGCGTGACCATCTTCTGGAAAAAACAAATCCCAGATATGTTGACAAGGAGAAAAGCAGGGCTATACTGCATCATTGCGAGTATCTTGCTTTTGTCTCATGTGAAGCTCTTTCAGCACCTTTCATCTGCGGGCGCAATAGGCTCTCAAAGTGTGATAAGAAATACATTTGAGCTTTTCTTAATGGATATGAAAGGTGAGACTGGGTCACCTGATTTAGGAGGCGGCATGATCGGTGCCGTATTATTTGCTGCTTCATATTTCTTATTTGCGCAAGCAGGCTCTCAAATTATGGCAATCGTTCTGATGCTGATTGGAATTGTGCTGATTACAAATCGTTCTCTTCAAGAAATGGTGAAAAAAGTGACACTGCCTGTCTCACAATTTATGGTGAAGCAGTGGAAAGCGTTTGTTGAAGATATGAAAGGAATCAGGCAGGCGAAAAAGAGCGCGCCCCCTCAAAAAACAGGTGAAAAGAAAAAACGGTCTCGTATTCAGGAAGAGGACGATGATGATCAGATCTTGATCGAAGAGGAAACGCCGGTTTCAGACAATAGCCAGCCAATCATCTCAAGCTTTGCTGATAGAGATGACATTCTCACCCCGCTCGTTCAAAAAGAGCAGACGGCAAAAGAGACAGAGCCTCTTCAAGAGTCTGTGCAAAGTGCACCAGTTCCATCAGATACACCCGATGAACCAAAAGAGGCGCCGCCGATGACATTTACTGAACTTGAAAACAAAGATTACGAATTGCCGTCACTTGATATTTTGGCAGAGCCGCAGCACTCAGGGCAGCAAACAGACAAGAAAAATATATACGAAAATGCAAGAAAGCTTGAAAAAACGTTTCAAAGCTTTGGTGTAAAAGCAAAAGTCACACAGGTTCACTTAGGACCGGCGGTCACAAAATATGAAGTCTATCCAGATGTCGGCGTGAAGGTAAGTAAGATCGTCAATCTTAGTGATGACTTAGCCCTTGCTCTCGCAGCAAAAGACATTCGGATTGAGGCGCCGATACCTGGTAAATCAGCCATCGGTATTGAGGTTCCTAATGCAGAAATCGCGATGGTTTCTTTAAAAGAGGTATTAGAATCGAAGCAAAATGACCGTCCTAATGCGAAGCTGCTGATTGGACTGGGCCGAAATATTTCTGGTGAAGCCGTTCTGGCTGAAATGAACAAAATGCCGCATTTACTTGTAGCAGGCTCGACTGGAAGCGGAAAAAGTGTGTGCATCAATGGTATTATCACAAGTATTCTTATGAGAGCGAAACCTCATGAGGTGAAAATGATGATGATTGATCCGAAAATGGTTGAACTAAATGTGTATAATGGCATTCCGCATCTGCTCGCACCGGTTGTAACGGACCCTAAGAAAGCCTCACAGGCACTTAAAAAAGTAGTCAGCGAAATGGAGCGCCGCTATGAATTGTTTTCCCATACGGGGACAAGAAATATTGAAGGATACAATGATTACATTAAACGAATGAATCAATCAGAAGAGGCCAAACAGCCAGAACTTCCTTATATTGTTGTCATTGTAGACGAGCTTGCAGATTTAATGATGGTCGCTTCCTCTGATGTAGAAGATTCCATTACAAGACTTTCGCAAATGGCTCGTGCTGCCGGGATTCATTTAATTATTGCTACACAAAGACCTTCTGTCGATGTCATTACAGGTGTCATTAAAGCCAACATCCCATCTCGCATCGCCTTTAGCGTGTCCTCGCAAACAGATTCAAGGACGATCCTTGATATGGGTGGCGCAGAAAAACTGCTGGGCAGAGGGGATATGCTGTTTCTACCGGTAGGTGCAAACAAACCGGTTCGTGTGCAAGGCGCCTTTTTATCAGATGAAGAAGTGGAGCATGTCGTTGATCATGTGATCACCCAGCAAAAAGCACAATATCAAGAAGAAATGATTCCAACTGAAGAAACGCAGGATCAGCTTACAGCTGTGGATGACGATTTATATGATGAAGCAGTGGAACTCATCATCGGCATGCAGACGGCTTCTGTCTCTATGCTTCAAAGAAGATTCCGCATCGGCTATACCCGAGCGGCCCGCCTGATTGACGCAATGGAAGAGCGAGGCGTTGTCGGCCCTTATGAAGGAAGTAAACCGAGAGAAGTCCTGCTCTCAAAAGAACAATATGACGAGCTCTCTTCATAAATCGAAGAGAGCTTTCCTAAAAAAGAAGTAAACGATAGTATGATTATGTTAACTGGAAGTCAGACTATTTATTTATTTGCAAAAACATGATATAGTTGTGTTCAACTTATCTCGGAATAGAGATTTCTCATCTTATCATTTGCATTGATTAGACGGAGGGAAAACATGTCGACCAAAACAGACAATCGCCATTTATATTTGAAAGTGATTGACCGTATTAAAGAAGATATACAAACAGGCGTATATGCAGAAAAAGAAAAGCTACCTTCTGAGTTTGAGCTCTCAAAGCTTTTAGGCGTGAGCAGAGCGACACTGCGTGAAGCCCTTCGTGTATTAGAAGAAGAGAAGTATTTAATTAGAAGGCATGGTGTGGGAACGTTCGTCAACTCAAGACCACTCTTTTCAACAGGCATAGAACAGCTGGCAAGTGTCACGAAAATGATCGAGCAGGTCAATATGACGCCTGGTACCATCTTTTTATCCTCGCAAGAAGGGGAGCCGACAGAGAATGATGTGATTCGTTTTCAGTGTGATGAATCTGATGAGATTTTTTCAATGGAACGCGTTCGAACGGCAGATGGACAGCCAGTGGTATATTGTTTAGATAAAATTCCGGTCAAGCATCTTCCCGCTTCTTTTACACATGAAGAAGAGTCTCTTTTTGAGCTGTTTGGAAGAGAACCACACAGCGGGATTAAATATGCAGTTGCTGACATCGAACCAATCGGCTACCACGATCAGGTTTCACCGATACTCGAATGTGACCCTGAAACAGCATTATTATTACTGAAACAAATGCACTATGATCAGGATGATCAGCCGGTCTTATACTCGCTTAATTATTTTCGAGCGGATAAATTCAGCTTTCATGTGATACGTAAACGATTTTAACAAGCAGTCGCTTCCATAAGCGGTTGCTTTTTGTTTGCCCATACATAATACCCGTAAAACTTGCCACACTAATACGTAACAGTATATAGAATTGGGTGAATGATGTTGGGCGAGAAAACAGTCAGTAAAAAGAATATTATTGCATTATCATCAGTGCCTCTAATCATGACACTTGGGAACTCGATGTTAATACCTGTATTGCCAGAGATAGAAAAGACACTCTCCATCACTTCCTTTCAAGTCTCCCTCATTATTACGGTATACTCTGTTGTAGCGATCTTATGTATTCCAATCGCCGGCTATTTATCGGACCGAATCGGGCGTAAAAAGGTACTCCTGCCGTGTCTGTTAATCGCAGGTCTTGGTGGGGCTGTGGCAGCAGTTGCCTCAACGATCATGAAAGAACCCTACATGTGGATTCTATTTGGAAGGGTCCTTCAAGGCGTTGGCTCAGCCGGAGCAGCACCTGTCGTGATGCCGTTTATAGGAGATTTGTTTCATGATGATGAAGAAGTAAGTGCGGGACTTGGCGCCATCGAAACCTCTAACACAGCTGGAAAGGTATTAAGCCCGATTATTGGGGCGCTTCTAGCTTCATGGTTTTGGTTTGTGCCGTTTTGGTTTATTCCGTTCTTTTCAATCATCAGCTTTCTCATGGTACTGTTCATGGTAGAGTCCGCGAAAAAAGAGGAGGACCCGCCTACATTCAAAGAATTTTTAAAATCAACAAAGACCATTTTTAAGCATGAGGGACGCTGGCTTTATGCCATTTTTGCAATTGGCGGTTTTATTATGTTTCTTCTTTTTGGTGTGCTTTTTTACTTATCTGATAACCTAGAGGCAGCTTATCAAATTAAGGGTGTCAAAAAAGGGCTCCTGCTTAGTATCCCGCTCCTTTTTCTATCTATCAGTTCATACATTGCTGGGAAAACGATTGGAAAAGAAAAAGGGAAAATGAGAATCTTTATAATCGTAGGCATGGCCTTGTTATCACTTTCCTATATGTTTTTATGGTGGAATCACAGCTTTTACGTATTGTTTATCTGTTTAAGCGTTGGCGGTGTTGGCATCGGTATTGTACTGCCTGCACTTGATGCCCTGATCACAGAAGGAATCGAAAAAGAGCAGTGCGGAACCATTACGTCATTTTACAGCAGTATGCGTTTTATCGGTGTCGCTTTAGGACCTCCGATTTACGCCTATCTCATGGATAAAGGGGACTCCATCGT
Source organism: Bacillus sp. FSL R5-0431 (assembly GCF_038002985.1). NCBI lineage: Bacteria > Bacillati > Bacillota > Bacilli > Caryophanales > Bacillaceae > Bacillus > Bacillus sp. FSL R5-0431. Next base: position 1,620,849 of record NZ_JBBOOG010000001.1, read on the forward strand.
TTTTATTCTCTCGACCATTTGCAGTCTTATTTCACTATTTTTGGTCCTCTTCTTTATCCAGCCAGATGAAAAGGATGAAAGTGAACAATTAAAAACGGTTTAATCTAGAAAAAAGACGGTATTTTGCCATCTTTTTTCTTTTTTATAAATTGACATGTAAAATTTTGATAGTTAAACTAATGTATAGTAATATCTTTTAAATTATCCCAAATAGGAGGTGTTCAAAAACATTCATTTTCTGTCTTTCTTCAGGCAGAAATTGAGCTCGCGTGCTGATGATGAATATGTGTTTCTTCAACACGAAAAGACAATTGAATAGGTCATCCTGCCATTAGCACGTTGAAGGAGACGCAGTCAGCACTTCAGACACGCTCAAATACAGCAAATTGATTGATGAACTAGAAGGAGCTTGAAGCAGCTATGTTGCAAATAATTAAAGCAAGATGGATTGTATTAGTGGTGTGGATGATAACAGCTGTGATTCTGTTTATTACTGCGCCTAATTTAGAGGAATTAACAAGAGAAAAAGGGCAATTAAAGGTTCCGGAGGGGACACCAACAGCTGAGGCACTTCACTTATTGGATAAGCTATCAGATCATAACGGGAAAAAAGATACGGGTGTCATTGTATTCTCCGAACAACATCTGTTCCCTGAGAAAGAGCAGGAATTAAAAAAGGCTTTATCTGCACTCATGACTCATGCCCCAGACCTCCACATTGACGGAATTACTTCGTATTTTCATGTAGATCCGGACATTCAAAAACAACTTTTATCAAAGGATAAAAGTACACTTCTTGTTCCATTCAAATTCGACCACTACGAAACAAAAGCTGTGAAGATTAAAGAACAAATTGAGGAAGTTTTAAAGCCCTATCATGTCTCATATGAAATGACGGGTCAAAAATTTGTGGATTCAGATGTCATTAAAAGCTCTCAACAAGGTCTGAAGAAAACTGAACTTATTACGATGATTTTTATTTTCTTTATTTTAATCATTGTTTTCAGATCGATTTTGGCACCTGTTGTTCCGCTCATTACGATCGGCATTTCTTATGCCGTCAGCCGGTGTATTGTGGCTTTTCTAGTAGAATATATGCAATTTCCTCTATCTAATTTTACTCAGATTTTTATGGTAGCTATTATGTTCGGTATAGGAACAGATTATTGTATTTTGCTGTTAAGCCGTTTTAAAGAAGAGATCGGTCAAGGTCGTGATGTCAAAGAGTCGATTATCATCACATATAAATGTGCAGGGAAAACGGTCTTTTTCAGTGGCTTAGCCGTGTTAGTCGGCTTCTCAAGCATTGGGTTTGCCAAATTTCAATTGTATCAATCAGCTGTTAGTGTTGCTGTTGGAGTTGGCATACTGCTGATTGCCCTAGTCACCATCGTTCCCTTTTTTATGTCTGTTTTCGGACAATCCCTTTTTTGGCCATCTAAAAGAGAAAACATTCGCCACCCCCAAAGTAAAATGTGGGAATGGGCTGGGCGTTTTTCATTTAAAAGGCCGCTGATCAGTTTAGGTTTAGTTGCACTAATTACTGTGCCTCCTATTTTGATGTACGACGGAACTCTTTCTTATAACAGCTTAAATGAGATTGGGACAAAGTATGAATCAGTGTCTGCATTTAATACGATATCAGAGCAATTTGGCTTTGGGGAAGCGCTGCCCCTGAATGTACTTGTTGAAAGTGACAATAAGTTAGATAACCAAGAAAAGATTGTCATGATTGAAAAACTGACCCGTAAATTAAATGACATTGACGAAGTAAAAACAGTCCGCAGTGTCACTAGGCCTGTTGGAGACGGGCTAAGTCAGCTTTACGTCACCTCTCAAGCAAAAGAGCTGGGAGGAGAACTTGGCAAAGGCCACGAAGGAATCGGGAAAATTTCAGATGGCCTGACCGAAACAAATCTTGCCCTTCTCAAACAAAAACCAAAAATTCAAGAATCCGCTAAAGGCATTGACCAGCTGATTGATGGAACAAAAGCGATCAAAAGCGGAATTGGAGAAGTAAGGGAGTCCTTGATCTCTTTAGAAGATGGGGTAAGGCGCAGTAAAGATGGCGTCGGGACCATCCGAAGTGAAATCAAAGAAGCGAAAAAGGAATTAGAGCAAGAATATCGCAGCAGTGAAGCGATGATTCAAGAGCTTAAGCGAATGGTGAGTACGCTGGAACGTCATGCGAAATCGAATCAGCAGCTGATGACCACCATTAAAAAAGTAAAAAATTCCTATGAAAATGTATCGTTTGAAGCACTTGAAAAACGGCTTCCAGAAGTAAAAGATATGGATGAATATAAAGAAATCAAGAAAGTATTCAAAGACACAAAAGGAATGCTTGATCAAGCAGGGGACCAAATGAGTGTGTATGAAGAGGAAGCCTCTCACTTTAAACAAAAGATCAAAAAAGCAGATCAAGTAATTCAAACCTTATCAAGCAAGCAAAAAGACGTAAAACGCCAAGTGCAAGCACTCATGGACGGGCTCGATCAAATTTATGACGGTCTTGAACAAACAAATGAAGGACAAAAACAATTGATCAAAGAAATGCCTAAAATTGAAGATGGAGCAGATCAGCTGACAGACGGCCAAAAATCCATCAAAAAAGGATTTAACCAGCTTTCATCAAAACTCACATTGTTAACAGATGGTTTAGATGAAAGTATTGAAGGGCTCGAGCAGGTCAAAAGCGGCTTCACAGAGGCGGGCGGCTACTTAAAGCAGCTTCAGCAAGCGCCAGATGAAGAAATAACGGGCTGGTTTATTCCAGAAGAGGTGCTGAAACGTCATGAATTTAAACAAATCTTTCAGACGTATATGTCTCCAGATCGTAAATTAACAACCTTTGAAGTCATTTTAAATGTGAATCCATACAGCAATGAAGCGATGAAAGGCGTTGCGAAAATTGAAGACACTCTTAAACAATATTTACCTGTCAGCGGGTTAAAGAATGCAAATTACGGTGTGTCTGGTATCTCAAGTTTAAATGTAGATTTAAAAGAAACATCTGACGGTGACTTTATTCGAACGGTCATTTTCATGTTAATTGGCATCTTTATCATTTTAATTATATTATTACGGTCAATCGTCATGCCGATATACTTAACACTTTCACTTATTTTAACGTATTTTACATCCATCGGTTTAACTGAATGGATCTTTAAAACATTTTTTGGCTACGACGGTGTCAGCTGGGCTGTCCCATTTTTCAGCTTTGTCATTCTTGTCACCCTTGGCATTGATTATTCGATCTTCCTAATGGATCGCTTTAATGAATGGAAGGGAGAGCATGTGCAAGCATCAATGATATCAGCGATGAGAAATATGGGTTCCGTCATTATTTCAGCAGTCGCGATATTAGCGGGGACCTTCGCCGCCATGCTGCCGTCTGGTGTATTATCACTTATTGAGATTGCAACGGTCATACTCATTGGACTTTTATTATATGCTTTTGTTGTATTGCCGCTCTTTATCCCGGTCATGGTTCGTATTTTCGGTAAATGGAATTGGTGGCCTTTTAGAATGAAATAACACCGGCGTCTCTGCTTATAGCAGAGGCGTTTTTATTTCCTATCCTTTCCTCTGATTGATATAATGTCTATTAAATGGCTGTTTCACGTATATATCAGCTATGTTCTAATACATAATAAATAGGATGAACAAAGGAGGTTTCTCATGACGTACTTACAAGAGAAGACACTAGACACACCTGGTCTTCATACTCATATTGTCAAAACAGAAAAATTTAAAACGGTCACAATCCTTTTTAAAATGCTTGCGCCTCTATCGAAAGATGATGTCACCATGCGTTCACTTTTCCCGCATGTGCTGTTAAGAGGAACAGAGAAAATGCCGAAAACGGGAGAATTGCGTGCTTATTTTGATGAGCTTTATGGTGCAACTGTTTCGGCAGACATGGCGAAAAAAGGGGAAAATCACATCATTACCTTCCGCCTGGAAATGGCGAATGAAAAATATTTAAAGGATCAAACCCCTTTACTAGAAAAAGGGATTGCTTTACTATCTGACCTACTATTCCATCCGTATGTTGAAGATGGGGTGTTTAGTCAATTATATGTAGATCAAGAAAAACGCACATTAAAACAGCGAATTCAAGCAGTGTATGATGATAAAATGCGTTACTCGAACTTAAGACTTGTGCAGGAAATGTGCAAAGGTGAACCGTATGCACTGCACGTCAATGGAGAAATGGAAGACATTGAAACGATCACAGCTCACTCGCTTTTTGAAGCTTATGAGCATGCGCTTCAATCAAATCAGCTTGATCTTTATGTTGTGGGAGATGTTGACGAACAAGACATCAGCCGAATGGTCTCTCAATACTTCAAAACAAGTGATAGAGAACCGGTCAAACAACACGCTGACTCAACAAGAACGCAAAAAGAAGCAAAAGAAGTCATTGATGAAGAGGACGTGAAGCAAGGCAAGCTGAATATCGGCTTTCGCACGCATACGACGATTGCAGATGAAGATTATCCGGCGCTGCATTTGTTTAATGGCATATTTGGCGGCTTCTCGCATTCGAAGCTATTCATCAATGTTCGGGAAAAAGCAAGTCTTGCGTACTACGCTGTGTCTAGACTTGAGAGCTTTAAAGGCTTGATGATGGTCATGTCAGGAATTGAAGTCGGCAACTACCAGCAGGCAGTAGACATCATTAAAGAACAATTTGAAGCGATGCAAAAGGGTGATTTTTCAGATGGAGCGATTGACCAAACAAAGGCTGTCGTCAAAAATCAGCTGCTTGAAACGATTGATACATCTTATGGGACAGCAGAATATTTGTATCAGCATGCCGTTGTGCCAACAGGGGAAACCCTTGATTCCTTTTTAGAAGCATTAGACCGAGTGACAAAAGAGGACATCATCAAAGTGGGTCAGAAAATTGAATGGGATACGACCTATTTTCTTAAAGGAACGGAGGGTGCTTCATGACAGTGAAAACAATTCAATTCGACCAGCTGCAAGAAACGGTCTATCACGAAAAAATGGAGAGCGGACTTGACGTCTATGTGCTGCCAAAGCAAGGGTTTAACAAAACCTATGCGACCTTTACAACCAAATATGGCTCTGTCGATAACGAATTTGTGCCGCTTGGCAAAGAAGAGATGATTCGAGTGCCTGACGGAATTGCCCATTTCTTAGAGCATAAACTGTTTGAAAAAGAAGATGGAGACGTATTTCATACATTTAGTAAGCAAGGAGCATCCGCAAATGCTTTTACAACGTTTACGAGAACAGCTTACTTATTCTCAAGCACCTCAAATGTCGAACAAAACCTTGAGACACTCATTGATTTTGTTCAAGAGCCTTATTTTACTGAAAAAACAGTCGAAAAAGAAAAAGGCATCATTGGTCAAGAGATTAACATGTATGATGACAATCCGGACTGGCGTTTATTCTTCGGTCTGATTGAAAATCTTTATAAAGAGCATCCCGTGAGAATTGATATTGCTGGAACAGTAGAAAGTATTGCTCCGATTACAAAAGATCATTTGTATGAATGCTATGAAACGTTCTATCACCCGAGCAATATGCTTCTATTTGTTGTCGGCCCCGTTGATCCGAAGCAAATATTAGATCAAGTCAGAGCGAATCAGGCGAAGAAGCCATTTACAGACCAGCCAGAGATCAAAAGAAAAGACATCAATGAGCCCGAAGGTGTGTACCGAAAAGAATACGAACTTCCAATGAACGTACAAGGCTCGAAATGTATGTTCGGGTTGAAAACAAAGAATCCTCATAAAAAAGGGAATCAGCTGCTAAAACATGAGCTCGGTATGAATCTCATTTTAGAGACGCTGTTTGGTAAAAGCTCCTTACAATATGAACAAATGTATGAAAAAGGCTTAATTGATGAAACCTTCAGCTACGATTATACGGAAGAAGGCGGTTTTGGCTTCACGTCCGTTGGCGGAGATACAAATGATCCTGATCAACTGGCAAAAGTATTAAAAGAAACCCTTCTTCAAGCAAAGAACTTGATGTCAGAAGAGAAAATTGAGCTCGCTCGCAAGAAGAAAATCGGCAGCTTTTTAAAAGCCATGAACTCTCCCGAATACATTGCGAACCAATTCACCCGATATGCATTTTTAGACATGAGCTTATTTGATGTCGTGACCATGCTGGAACAGATTCAATTAACCGACATTCAGCAAATTTTAGAGGAAGAAATTGATGAAGAACGGATGTCCGTTTTCAAAGTCGTCCCGAAAACAAAATAAATAAAAAAAGACAAACTCAGATCAAATGAGTTTGTCTTTTTTATGTCTAATTGATAAAAGCATGTTATTAGTGAGGATTTTCATTGACAATCAATTTGTTCGTTAGTTAAACTCTTTAATAGTTAAACACTTAAACTAAAAAGGAGCAGCGTATGGAACAAAATAAAATTGCACAGCTCATTCAGAGATATGCAGACGTCTATCTCATGATGGAAAAAAAGGTATCGGGTATGATCACGGAAAAGCTTGATAAAGAGCTGACGCTTGATCAGTATTACTCGCTTCGATACATCAATTTACATCCTGGATGTACATCAACTGACCTTGCAAATGTATGTAATGTGAACAAAAGTGCTGTAACCTCCATGACAAATCGTCTTTTTACGAAAAACTATATTGTCCGTGAGCACGATCAAGCCGATCGAAGAAATGTTCACCTATACGTCACGCCAGAGGGCAAAGATGTGGTCAGCCGAATGGAAAAGCAGCTTCAGGATCTAGTTCGCTCTTATTTTGAAAAGCTGGAAGAAAAAGAAATGGAATCATTTATTCAAACATATGAAAAGATCTATCAAGTGATCATCGAAGAGGAGGCACAAAGTACTAATGAGAGCAATCATAAAGGGTAGATGGCTGATCACGATTCTATGGATCGTATTAGCGGCAGTGTTACTCATCACCGCTCCTAATATGGCGCAATTAACAAAAGAAAAAGGGCAAATTTCTGTACCAGACGGCTATCCGTCCTCATATGCGAATCAGTTATTAAAGAAAATGTCTGAAAACGGCGATACAGAAAAATCAATCGTCATTGTCTTTCAAGAAAAGAACATCGTAAAAGAAAGAGAAACATCTTTAAAAAAGGCAATGGAGATTATAGAAAAAGATCAAGATCTTCATGTAGAGGACATCACTTCTTATTTTGAAGCCAATAAAGATATCAAAAAACAGATGCTCTCTAAAGATGAAACAACGCTTCTTGTTCCAGTTACATATGACTCAAACAAAATCAAAGCTTCCGATTTTAAAGAAAAAGTCAATGAAAAGCTGAAGAGCTTAAATCTGACATTTGAAATGACAGGGCAGCCATTAATTGACGATGATGTGATCACAAGCTCGCAAGAAGGTCTGAAGAAAACAGAGTTCATTACGATTGGGTTTATTCTCATCGTCCTTGTCCTTGTCTTTAGATCAGCTGTGGCGCCTTTCGTTCCATTAGTCGCAGTAGCTCTGTCTTACTTGGTGAGCCAATCCATCGTGGCTTATTTAGTCAAATATCTCGACTTCCCGCTCACGACCTTTACCCAAATCTTCATGGTCGCGATCATGTTTGGAATAGGAACGGACTACTGCATTCTGCTTCTCAGCCGCTTTAAAGAAGAGATCGCACACGGTAAAGATAAAATTGAGGCGATTCTGATTACGTATAAAACAGCAGGAAAGACCGTTTTATTCAGCGGAATTGCGGTGCTGATCGGTTTTACCTGTATAGGTCTGGCGCAATTCCAGCTCTATAAATCAGCTGTTGCAGTAGCAGTTGGTGTCGCTGTGCTGATTGTGGCGCTTCTCACGATTGTTCCGTTCTTTATGGCGGTTTTAGGAAAAGTGTTATTTTGGCCGATTAAAGGTGATATTGCTCATCCGCAGTCAAAAATGTGGGAAACAGCAGGACGCTTTTCCTTTAAGAAACCACTTTTTAGTTTATTAATCGTAGGAATCATTACGCTTCCGCCCATTCTCATGTATAAAGGAACGCTTTCGTATAACAGCTTAGATGAAATCGGTAATAAATACGAATCAGTCAATGCATTCAATACCATTTCTGACAAATTTGGGCCAGGAGAAGCACTGCCGGCAACGATTGTCGTGAAATCAGCTGATTTGTTAGACAATAATAAAGGATTGATTGCCGTTGAAAAGCTCAGCCGTGCAATTGAACAAACAGATGGCGTAAGTAAAGTGAGAAGTGCGACACGTCCTGTCGGTAAAGGGCTGAGTGATCTGTACGTGAAATCACAAGCCAAAGAGCTGAATACCGGACTTGATAAAAGTAATGAAGGCTTGAAAAAAATCCAAGATGCACTGACGACAATGAGTAAATCTATTGAAGATCAAACGCCGCAGATCAAATCATCTGGAAAAGGCATTAACCAGCTGATTTCTGGCACTGAATCAGTGCAAACAGGCATTCAAAACGTCGAGAAATCGTTAAGAAAACTGCAAAATGGAATCGACCAAAATAAAAAAGGTGTAGAAGCCATTAAAGAGGAAATCAAAGGTGCGAAAAAGGAATTAACGGCTCAAGTCGCACAAGTGAATCAACAAGTGTCGCTGTATAAAAGCATTTCCAAAGAATTAAAGGCAGCATTAGCGCAAGTTGATACGTCATCCTCTGCCGCAGCGGATGTAAAAGCATTAATCACACAAGCAAATAAACAATTTAGTACACTCGAAAAACAAATTCCGCAGGTAAAAGAAAATCAATCGTATCAAGCCATCAAAGCTTCATATAATGAACTTTCTACGACCTTGCAAGAAGGAGCGAAACAGGCAGACAGCTATGCCAAACAAGCAAAAGAAGCTAAAAAACAGCTTGAAGCAGCGGATGCCTTTATCGCAAAAGCTTCAGAGCAGCAGAAAGTCTTGACGAGTCAAATTGATGAGCTCATTGCTGGCTTAGACGCAATTGAAACTGGACTTGATCAAACGTCTAAAGGTCAAGGACAGTTAGCTGATAATATGCCGAAGCTTGCAAATGGAGCTGGCAAAGTGATTGATGGTCAAAAACAAATGAAAGAAAAGATTGGCGGCTTTGGTGATGACCTGACCAAGCTGACAGATGGGCTGAACAAAAGCGCAAGTGGCCTGGAGAAAATTTCAAGCGGGTTAATGGGTGCAGGTGACTACTTAGACGAACTGAAAAATGCACCAGATCAAGACATGGCCGGCTGGTTTATCCCAAAAGACGTGCTGAAAAATAAAGCATTCAAGCAAGTATTTGATTCATACATGTCGGATGACCGCAAGATGACAAAAATTGATGTCATTTTAGAAAAAAATCCATATGGCAATGAAGCCTTGTCGACGATCAAACAAGTAGAAGCTTCTGTCGAGCGGGCACTTCCTGAAACGAACCTAAAAGATGCATCATTCGGCGTTTCAGGTGTATCAAGTATGAACGCTGATTTAAAACAGCTGTCAGACCAAGATTTCAATAAGACGGTTCTTTACATGATGATCGGTATTTTCCTCATCCTGGTGATCCTGTTCCGTTCGCTTGTTATGCCGCTGTACTTGGTAGGTTCACTTATTTTGACTTACTTTACAGCTATCGGGATGACAGAATTTATTTTCACCCATTTCTTCGGATACCCGGGCATTAACTGGGCTGTTCCATTCTTTGGATTTGTCATATTAATGGCGCTCGGAGTCGATTATTCGATTTTCTTAATGGAGCGGTTCAATGAATACAAAACAAAAGACATTCAGTTTGCTATGACCGAATCAATGAAGAATATGGGCTCTGTCATTATGTCTGCTGCTGTTATTTTGGCAGGAACCTTTGCAGCAATGCTTCCTTCAGGAGTGCTGTCTCTCCTGCAGATTGCAACACTTGTTCTAACAGGACTTTTGCTGTACGCACTCGTTGTGCTACCATTGTTCGTACCTGTGATGGTGAAATTGTTCGGATCAGCTAACTGGTTCCCATTTAAACGAAAAGAATAGATATTTCAAATAGAAAGTAGGAATCCATGTGATGAGTCGTTGGGCGCTGATAACAGGTGCCAGTGGCGGGATTGGGCAGGCTGCAGCCAAAAAGCTTGCCCATGAAGGCTGCCACGTGATGCTCCATTATCACAAAAATGAACAGGCAGCCGTGCAGCTTGCCGCTCAGCTGGAAGAAACATGTCATATTCAGACGCACGTCGTTCAAGCGGATTTAGCTAAAATGGGCGGAGCAGATGAGCTCGTCAGCCGTCTGCCTGTATCCCCAGATATTCTTGTATTAAATAGCGGTAAAAGTCATGTCGGATTAGTGACAGATACAGAAAAAGATGTATTAGCCAGTATGGTGCAGCTGCATGTCACAAGTCCATATGAGCTCACCCAACACCTATTGCCAGCCATGATTCAAAAAAAAGCAGGTCATATTGTTGTAGTAAGCTCGATATGGGGAGAAACAGGTGCATCCTGTGAAGTGCTGTACAGCATGGTGAAGGGGGCGCAAAATGCGTTTATTAAAGGTCTGGCAAAAGAGCTTGCCCCAAGTGGAATTAGAGCAAATGCTGTTTCGCCAGGTGCTGTCCGTACAGACATGATGAAAAGCTTCACACAAGAAGATATTGCAATGCTTGAGGAAGAAATCCCGCTTGGCCGGCTTGCATCACCTGAGGAGATAGCAAATGTCATTTGGTTTCTCGCCTCAAAGCAGTCAAGTTATATGACAGGTCAAATTTTATCCGTTAATGGCGGCTGGTACTGTTAAAAAACGTGTATAATTCGTCTCTCCATGACAAAAGCTATGGCTGTAATTCATCTTTTCGAATGGAGGAATCGACATGTCAGTACTTGAGAACTGGGACCATTGGAAAAACTTTTTAGGTGACCGTTTAAATCATGCGCAGGATAAAGGTTTAAAAGATGATACCATCAATAACCTTGCGTATGAAATTGGCGGATATTTAGCTAACGAAGTTGAAGCAAAGAACGAGCAAGAAAGAGTACTTGCTGACCTTTGGAGCGTTGCATCAGAAGATGAGCAGCGCGCTATTGCCAATATGATGGTCAAGCTGGTTGAAAATAATAGCTCGCACTAAACAAAAAGAGGGGTCGTTTGTGCCTCTCTTTTTATTTTAACCGTTTAGCAACATTGTGCTTTCTAAAAATGTGAAAATGCTTTATGATAAAGGAAGGTAAAAATTTGCCACAATGAAGGGGGTAATATCATTTGGCAAAGCTCGAATGGTATTTTGAATATGAGATACAGGTAAACCGTCCCGGACTATTAGGAGACATTTCTTCTCTAATGGGGATGCTTTCAATTAATATTGTGACAATTAATGGTGTTGATGTATCAAGACGCGGAATGCTTTTGCGCTGTGACCACACAGATCAAATTAAGCGCCTTGAATCAATTTTAAATACAATGGAAACGATAAAAGTAACGAAATTAAGACAGCCAAAACTTCGTGACCGCTTAGCGGTTCGTCACGGCAGATATATTCAGCGTGATGCGGATGACAAAAAGACGTTCCGTTTTGAAAGGGACGAGCTTGGTCTTCTTGTTGATTTTATGGCTGAACTATTTAAAAAAGAAGGACATAAATTGATTGGGATTCGCGGGATGCCGCGTGTCGGAAAAACAGAATCAATTGTAGCTTCAAGTGTATGTGCCAGCAAGAGATGGCTTTTTGTATCGTCCACTCTTTTGAAACAGACGATCCGAAGTCAGCTGATTGCGGATGAATACAGCCCAGATAACGTCTTTATTATTGATGGGATTGTGTCGACGCGAAGAGGTTCTGAGAAGCACTTGCAGCTTTTAAGAGAAATTATGAGACTGCCGGCAACGAAGGTGGTTGAGCATCCAGACATCTTTATTCAAAATTCAGAATATACAATGGATGATTTCGACTATATCATTGAATTGCGTAATAGTGCAGATGAAGAGATTACATATGAGCACGCTGAAGAACCACAAGTGTTTGATCATTCTGGTTTTTCTGGCTTCGATTTTTAATATGGTAATGGTAGGTGTTTGTTTTGACTGAATTGGGAAAACGGCTCATTGAGGCCAGAGAGGAAAAAGGGATGTCGCTGGAGGATCTTCAGACGGTGACCAAAATCCAAAAGCGCTACTTGCTAGCAATCGAACAAGGAAACTATGATATTATTCCAGGTAAATTTTACGTCAGAGCGTTTATTAAACAATATGCCGAAGCCGTTGGACTAAATCCTGAACAATTGTTCGAAGAATTTCGTAAAGATGTACCGAGCACGTATAACGATGAAGTATCTGATAAATTATCAAATATTAAGCCGCAAAGAGAGCTGCCAAAGCCTGCCTCGAAGGTGCTTGAGCTGCTGCCGACCATCTTGATTATTGGAGGCGTCCTTGTGGTCATCGCGATCATTTATGTAATTGTGCAGGCGGTCAATCATGATAGCGGGCAGAAGAACAATCAGACGGCTCCTCAGCAGTCAGAATCTAAATATGAAGTATCTGAGGATTCATCTCTTGCAAAGGATCAAAAGAAAAAAGAAAAAGCTTCGTCAGATGATCAAGAAAAATCATCTAAAAAAGATGACTCATCAAAGGATTCATCCAAAGACGATGAAACGGTCTCTTTGAAGGCAACGAATACGGAAGGCTCAACGACAACGTATGAAGTGTCAGGTGCAGATGAGATGGAGTTAACCATTTCTGCAACAAAAGCTTCATGGCTGCGCGTCAGAGACGAATCTGGAAAAGTGCTGAAGATGGGTGAACTAAAAGATGGCGAATCGTTTAAAACAGACTTGTCTGAGCTCTCTCAGGTCGATATCCGTCTAGGCAATGCGACTGGAATTGATATCAAGGTGAATGACGAAACGCTTAAGTACGAATTAGACCCTAAAAACACCATGACACAAAACATTGTGATTGTGAATAAAGGAAAGGAAAAGTCATCTTAAGCAAGTAGATGACTTTTCTTTTGTTCCTACTATTATATATACATAAAAAAATGGCTTATTGGAGGATTGAATTTCATGTTTAACTTACCGAATAAAATAACTCTTTCTAGGATCGCCTTGATCCCTGTTTTTATGATCATTATGCTTGCACCTTTAGATTGGGGTGTTGCGCGTTTTGGTAACGTCAGCATCGAAGTGACGCATCTTGTTGGAGCAATCCTGTTTATTGTCGCTTCGACAACTGACTGGATTGATGGGTACTATGCGCGTAAACTTAACTTAGTGACAAACTTTGGTAAATTTTTAGATCCGCTTGCAGATAAATTGCTTGTTTCAGCTGCTTTAATTATACTTGTTCAATACAACCTCACACCGGCATGGATGGCGATTGTGATCATTAGCCGTGAATTTGCTGTAACCGGTCTAAGGCTTGTATTAGCCGGAGGCGGTGAAGTGGTAGCAGCTAATATGCTTGGAAAAGTGAAAACATGGGCGCAAATCATTGCGATTTCAGCACTTCTATTGCATAACCTGCCATTTGAACTTGTATCATTCCCGTTTGGTGACCTTGCGATGTGGGTAGCAGTGTTCTTCACTGTTGTGTCAGGCTGGGATTACTTTGCAAAAAACTGGGAAGCTTTAAAGAATTCTAACTAAAAAGGACGTGTACGCTTTGAAGTCAGAGAGAAAAGCAGAAATTATTGCAGTCGGGTCCGAACTTTTGCTAGGACAAATTACGAATACGAATGCACAATTTATCAGCAAACAGCTAGCTGAAATTGGTGTGAATGTTTATTACCACACAGCAGTTGGTGACAATCCAGAGCGTTTAAAAAGGGCCATTCAAGTGGCGCAGGAAAGATCGAATTTTATTATCTTCTCAGGTGGTCTTGGACCAACCAAAGATGATTTAACAAAAGAAACCATTGCGAGTACGCTCGGAAAAGAGCTCGTGCTAAATGAAGAAGCATTTGAATCCATTCAAGACTACTTTCGAAAGACTGGACGAGACATGTCGCCGAATAACCGTAAGCAAGCACTCGTTCTAGAAGGATCTGATGTGCTCGTAAACCGGTTTGGGATGGCCCCAGGTATGTTTATTCAAGAAGACGATACATTTTATATGTTGCTTCCTGGACCGCCAAGTGAACTGCATCCGATGTTTGAGAACGAGGCGAAGCCGCTGATTTCTGAGAAACTGGGTTTAAAGGAAAAAATCGTGTCTGTTGTTCTCCGCTTCTTCGGAATCGGTGAATCACAGCTTGAAACAGACCTAGAAGATTTAATTGATGCTCAAACCAACCCGACGATTGCACCTCTCGCATCTGACGGTGAAGTGACACTTAGGCTCACGGCTAAGCATGAGGATGAAAAAGAAACGGAGCGTCTGTTAAAAGAAACAGAAGCGAAAATTTTAGCGCGGGTAGGTGAGTACTTCTACGGGTATGATGATACATCACTTGTCCGTGAAGCTTCCAAGGCCTTGCACGAACACGGGAAAACAGTGGCAGCGGCTGAGAGCCTGACTGGCGGAATGTTTTCTGAATGGCTGACAGATCTTGAAGGTGCATCGTCGATTTTAAGCGGCAGTGTCGTTTGTTATACAAATCAAGTCAAACAGCAGGTGCTTGGCTGCCGGGAGGAAACGTTGTCTTCTCATGGTGCTGTCAGCAAAGAGTGTGCTCTAGAGCTTGCTGAAGGTGCTAGAAAGCTCGCGGGAAGTGATATTGGCATTAGTTTTACGGGTGTAGCAGGCCCTGATACCCACGAGGGACAGCCTGTCGGAAAAGTGTTCATTGGGCTATCTACGAAAGACCATACAGACGTGTTTGAATGGATGTTTACAGGAAGCCGGTCGGGCATTCGAAAGCGCGCTGTGAAATACGGTCTGCATCACTTGCTCAATTTATTAAAAGAGAGTTAATTTTGTTTTTTGTTAGGTTTACTCCTTTATAAAAGAGTGTTTTTTCTAATAGAAATCACTCTTTTCTTAAAAATCTGCCAAGAAAAAATCGAATATGTGTTCGTTTTTTTCTTGGCAAATGACGTAAAACAAGGTATAGTATAGATAGTGGAATTGATAAAGGAGGAAACAATAGAATGAGTGATCGTCAAGCAGCCTTAGATATGGCTCTTAAACAAATAGAAAAACAGTTTGGTAAAGGCTCTATTATGAAACTAGGAGAGCAAACAGATACACGCATTTCAACAGTACCGAGTGGTTCGTTAGCACTTGATACTGCACTTGGAATAGGTGGATATCCTCGCGGCCGTATTATTGAAGTATATGGTCCAGAGAGTTCTGGTAAAACGACAGTAGCACTTCATGCCATTGCTGAGGTTCAGCAGCAGGGAGGACAAGCTGCATTTATCGATGCAGAGCATGCGCTCGATCCAGTTTACGCTCAAAAACTAGGTGTCAATATTGATGAGCTGTTACTTTCTCAGCCTGATACAGGAGAACAAGCACTTGAAATTGCAGAAGCTCTTGTCCGCAGTGGTGCAGTTGATATTGTTGTTATTGACTCAGTAGCTGCTCTTGTACCAAAAGCAGAGATTGAAGGGGACATGGGTGATTCACATGTTGGTTTACAAGCACGTTTGATGTCCCAAGCACTTCGTAAACTATCAGGTGCCATTAATAAATCGAAAACAATTGCCATCTTTATTAACCAAATTCGTGAAAAAGTTGGGGTCATGTTCGGTAACCCTGAAACAACGCCAGGTGGACGTGCGCTTAAGTTCTATTCGTCTGTTCGTTTAGAAGTGCGCCGTGCTGAACAGCTGAAGCAGGGCAATGACATTATGGGGAATAAAACGAGAATTAAAGTGGTGAAAAACAAAGTAGCACCGCCATTCCGTATTGCAGAAGTAGACATTATGTACGGTGAAGGAATCTCAAAAGAGGGCGAAATCATCGACCTTGGAAGCGAACTAGATATCGTACAAAAGAGCGGTGCTTGGTATTCTTATCAAGAGGAACGTCTTGGGCAAGGCCGCGAAAATGCGAAACAGTTCCTTAAAGAAAACAAAGATATTCTTCTCATGATTCAAGAACAAATTAGAGAACACTACGGTTTGGACACAAACGGAGTGAAAGCAGCTGAAGAAGAAGAAGGACAAGAGGAATTGGAAATTTAAAAACTAAAAGACGCTGAAAAGCGTCTTAGATGGTTGACAAAGGGCTAAAATGATCTTTATTTTAGCCCTTTGTCTTCTTTTCAGCGTGATAGAAAACCTTTGAAGTCTAGGAAGGGCGAGTACCGGAGCGGAGCGAATTAAACATTCGTGAGAACCGGAGCGCAGACCTGACTCCGAATGCGAGGGTTTGTCTACACGCTGAGACGCTGAAAAGCGTCTTTTTTTTACATTTACATGACAGCTAGCAGGTCAAAAGTTCTGTCTTTGCTTGAAATAACGACTTACGCCTCAGTCTGACTAGCTTGACAAGTATTTCCGACACAATTACAATGGGAATGTATCACTTGTTTTTCTTAACATGATTGATAACTAATTTAAACTTGACAAGGGCAGTGAGGATCTCATTCCCTGTGAAGGCCCTGTATGTTGAGACACAAAACAATGTACATGCCGACACTTTATTTGTAAAACCAAGTTCATAGCAAGAGGAGGTGAAAATATGTCGCCTACGATGTTTACGATCATCTCCATTTTGCTGAGCCTAATCTGTTTAGTTGTTGGCTACTTTGTTCGTAAAACCATTGCAGAAGCAAAAATATCCGGCGCAAGAAACATGGCCGAACAAATTGTTGAGGATGCAAAGCGTGATGCGGAAGCATTGAAGAAAGAAGCGCTCTTGGAAGCGAAAGATGAAATTCATTCCTTTCGTGTAGAGGCGGAGCAAGAAGTTCGTGAAAGACGTAATGAGCTTCAAAGACAAGAAAACCGTTTACTTCAAAAAGAGGAAAATCTTGATCGCAAAGACGAATCTTTAGATAAACGGGAGTCCCTGTTGGAGAAGAGAGATCATTCTCTGAATGAACGACAACAACATATTGAAGAGATGGAAAGCAAAGTGGATGATATGATTCGTTTGCAGAAAGCCGAGTTAGAACGCATTTCTAGTTTAACTCGAGATGAAGCGAAACAAATCATTCTGGATCAAGTTGAAAATGAGCTTTCCCACGACATTGCAGTCATGACGAAAGAATCTGAAAACCGAGCGAAAGAAGAGGCTGATAAAAAGGCGAAAAACATTCTTTCACTTGCGTTACAGCGTTGTGCAGCTGATCATGTAGCTGAAACGACGGTATCTGTAGTCAATCTTCCAAATGATGAGATGAAAGGTCGTATTATCGGACGTGAAGGACGAAATATCCGTACGTTAGAAACGTTAACAGGTATTGACTTGATCATAGATGATACACCTGAAGCTGTTATCCTATCGGGCTTTGATCCGATTAGACGTGAAACAGCGAGGATAGCTCTGGACAAGCTAGTCCAGGATGGCCGCATTCATCCTGCACGAATTGAAGAAATGGTGGAAAAATCACGCCGTGAAGTCGATGATTATATCCGCGAGATGGGTGAGCAAACGACATTCGAAGTCGGAGTTCACGGTCTGCATCCGGATCTCATCAAAATTCTCGGTCGCTTAAAATTCCGTACAAGTTATGGACAAAATGTCCTGAAGCATTCAATTGAGGTTGCACATCTTGCAGGTCTCATGGCTTCAGAGCTTGGAGAAGATGCAAAGCTTGCAAAACGAGCAGGTCTTCTGCATGACATTGGAAAAGCCATTGATCATGAAGTAGAAGGAAGCCACGTAGAAATTGGCGTTGAGCTTGCGACGAAATATAAAGAGCATCCTGTTGTCATCAACAGTATTGCCTCTCACCACGGTGACCAAGAACCGACATCTATTATCGCTGTTCTTGTTGCGGCAGCAGATGCATTATCTGCAGCACGCCCTGGTGCAAGAAGTGAAACGCTTGAAAATTACATTCGGAGACTTGAGAAATTAGAAGATATCTCTGAATCTTATGAAGGTGTTGAAAAATCGTTTGCGATACAGGCTGGACGTGAAGTACGTATTATGGTGAAGCCAGATTCAATTAATGATCTTGAAGCTCACCGTCTAGCAAGGGATATTCGTAAGCGGATTGAGGACGAGCTCGATTACCCTGGTCACATTAAAGTGACGGTCATTCGAGAAACTCGCGCAGTAGAGTATGCAAAATAGAGCGGTGCGCTTAGCGCCGCTTTATTTTTTTGTGTAAATATGCAACACTGATAAGAAGTCAATTTATAAGAGAAAGGGTTCAAAGCGCATGAAAATATTATTTGTTGGAGATATCGTCGGTTCACCTGGACGAGACACACTGAAAGAATACTTACCAAAGCTAAAGAAGAAATATCAGCCCCACTTTACCATTGTCAACGGAGAAAATGCTGCTCATGGGAAAGGGATAACTGAAAAAATCTATCATGAGCTGCTGCAAGCAGGAGCTGACGTGCTTACAATGGGCAACCATACATGGGATAAAAGAGACATTTTTGATTTCATCGATGACGCAGCCAACATGGTTCGTCCGGCGAACTTCCCAGAAGGCACACCTGGTAAAGGTCTTACGTTTATAAAAAAACAAGGAAAAGAACTGGCCGTCATCAATTTACAAGGACGCACTTTTTTACCGCCAATTGACTGCCCGTTTCAAAAAGTAGACGAGTTAATTGCGGAAGCATCCAAACGTACACCGTTCATTTTTATTGATTTTCATGGTGAAGCCACAAGTGAAAAGCAAGCGATGGGCTGGTATACAGACGGCCGTGCATCATGTGTCGTTGGAACGCATACACATGTTCAAACAGCAGATAACCGCGTTTTGCCAAAAGGAACTGCGTATATTTCAGATGTGGGAATGACAGGACCTTATGATGGCATTTTAGGTGTTGATCGGGAGACGATTATTAAACGATTCAAAACGAGTCTTCCAGTCCGTTTTGAGATTGCAGAAGGACGCACAACATTAAGTGCAGTAATCGTAGAAATTGACGAACAGTCGAAAAAAGCTGTCAAAATTGATCGAATTTTGATAAATGATGACCATATTTTCTTTGAATAAATGTTCACATATTTATTTCAGAAAAATATTAATCAGAAAGAAGGAATATGCGCCCTCTATCGTGAATATAGTAAAAATGGTAGGTAGCCTGCTATTTTTGAAAAACATTTTGGGGATGGATTTTCAAAAAATAGCATCATCTAACAAAGATTGTTCTAATGAACACTCACTTATCCATTGTAAATTTAAGGGGGAGCAGAAATGGAAATTTTAAAAGTTTCAGCAAAGTCAAATCCGAATTCAGTAGCAGGAGCATTAGCAGGCGTTTTACGTGAACGCGGTGCAGCGGAAATACAAGCAATCGGCGCTGGAGCGCTGAATCAGGCGGTCAAGGCTGTAGCCATAGCAAGGGGATTTGTTGCACCAAGCGGAGTGGATTTGATATGCATTCCAGCCTTTACTGACATTCTTATCGATGGAGAAGAAAGAACAGCAATCAAATTGATTGTTGAACCACGATAATTCTAATTTTATTATTTTCAACCTGCTTACATCATGTAAGCAGGTTGTTTTTGTTTACCACTATACATTTCTTATATAACATATTCAGTTCATGAAATAGATAAAAATGACATATTAAAGCTTGCATTTTTTCACCATGATGATAAATTAAGGTTAAGTTAAAAATACTTCATCAAAAATAAATATTTAAGTAGGTGAAATAATGATTGAAGCTTTTTTGAAAAGAGGAAAGCTTGTTTTTATTTTATTTTTTATTGTTCTCATTGCTGGCGGCTATTTATTCGCGCAGCTTCCTAAGCGAGAACTGCCAGAATTCCAAGCGAATATCGTCACGATTTCCACCGTGTTTCCTGGTGCGGATGCAAAACAGGTGGAAATTGATGTAACCAATAAGCTCGAATCAGCCATATCTGATATCAATGGTGTAGAGAAAACGAGCTCTGTTTCTGCCATTGGTTTTTCAAATATTGTGCTTGAAATTGGTGATCAAGCCGACTTTCAAGAGGTGGCAAATCAAATTAAGAATGAAACCACAAGTGCTGCGTCGTCCTTTCCTGACGGAGTGATGGAGCCGGATGTAAAGGATGAGTTCGGCAACGTGCCGGTTGGTTCTTATATGGTTGTGGCGAGTCAATCAACAGACTTGGCAAAAAGTCAGGAATCGCTGCGTGCGTTGAAGGAAAAGGTTGAGGACATCAAAGGGGTAGACAGTGTCGTCATCAAAGGATTCAATGACAAACAAGCGGTATTAAACTTAGATTCAAGTAAATTGGAGGATGAAGGGTTAAATGTAACGGATGTCACAAATGCCATCAATCAGGAATTTGACACATCTCCACTAGGCGACATTCGGGCAGGTGGCGAGAAGGTTAAGCTGTCCATTGATGCCTATGATCGTTTGGATCAAGTGAAAAAGATTGAGCTTTTCTCCAAATCGAACCGTGAGCCGGTCACAATCAGTCAGCTTGGCAGCTTAAAAGAAGTAGAAAAAGAGAAAAGTGACATTGTGTCGTATAACGGAAAGCCCGCCTATTCATTTACAGTCAATATCAAACCAGGGCTTGATATTCCTAAAATGTATGACAAAGTCAGTGATGTTATTGAGAAAGAGAAGCAGCTTCCAAATGGTGTGGAGTGGGTAGACTACTATTCACAAAAAAGTGATGTGGATGCCATTTTTAATGATTTGATAAAAGAAGCCATTGTTGCGGTCATCGCTGTCATTATCGTCACCACACTTGGTCTTACCATTGGCGGTGCGTTCATCGTTTCACTTGCCATCCCATTATCGATCACAATCGGAACGATTCCGCTGCCATTTTTACAAGTGGACCTCAATCAGATTTCGATTATCGGCTTTATCATTGCCCTAGGAATACTTGTCGATGATGCCATTGTCGTCAACGATAATATTTTAAGGCAGATGAAAAAATACGAAAGTCCGCTTAAAGGAACGATTGCAGGTGTGAAAGAAGTTGCAGGGTCTATTTTGACTTCAACACTTGCGGTTGTGTTTGCTTTCTTGCCACTTGTTTTCTTATCAGGTGCAAACGGTTCATTTATACGAGCATTACCGTCTGTCCTAGTCACGACTGTACTTGCGTCTATGGTGATTTCTCTGACACTAGTGCCAGTCTATCAATATACCGTGAACCGAAAAAGAAAGAACAAGAAAATTCAAAAAGAGCCAGGATTCCTAGGCAAACCGTTAAAAAAATTAGCTGATTTTTATGCAGACCGTGTGCTGACGAATATTGTGAAGCGTCCGCTGCTTATTGGCCTAAGTGGTTTGCTCGTTGCAACGCTTGCCTTTTTACTGATTTTCGTCACACCATTTGAATTTTTCCCTGCAGCGAATAAGAAAGAAGTGGTTGTCACTGTCACACTTCCAAGTGAAACAACATTAGACAAAACAAATGAAACATTAGAGAAAATAGAACAAGAGATGAAACAGCAGAAAGGCATTGAAGAGACGGCGATCTTTGCAGGCGGCGGTGTACCGAACCTGTTTAATGAAAGTATCTCAAATGCAAGTGATCATACTGGTCAAGTTGTCGTGAGAGTAGACAATGATCAGATGACGAGTAAACAATTGATAGATCGTATGACAGAGCCATTGCGTAAGAAATT
The DNA here is from genome assembly GCF_038002985.1 of Bacillus sp. FSL R5-0431. Taxonomy (NCBI): domain Bacteria; kingdom Bacillati; phylum Bacillota; class Bacilli; order Caryophanales; family Bacillaceae; genus Bacillus; species Bacillus sp. FSL R5-0431. Next base: position 1,642,453 of record NZ_JBBOOG010000001.1, read on the forward strand.
CAAAGATGCTGATATTTTTATGAAAACCATTGTTCAAGGACCGCCAACCGGTGCGCCTGTGACAGTAACCATTGCGGGTGACTCTTTTGCAAAGCTCATTAATATCAAAGAAACGCTCACAAGTAAAATGAAAGAAAAAGGAGCGAGCTTGATCACTGACGATGTCAATCAGCCGGTAAAAACCATCTCCTTTGAGTTAAACCGTGACCGAATGGCAGAGGATGGGCTCAGCGCTCAGTTTGTCAGCAAACAGCTCGGTCTAGTGACAGAAGGCATGCCATTAGGCAGCTTTAAACAAGGATCAAATGATATCGACCTAGTGGTCAAACAGGATATGGCTACACACCAAAATGGATTAAAGCTAAAAGAAATAAAAGTGCCTGTCAATTCAAATGAAGGTGGTATGCCTTCACTCGAGCCGCTTAGCCGATATGTAAAAGAAAAAGAAACAGAGCAGTACGAAAGCATTCCACATGAAAATGGAATTCCGAACATTACGCTGAAGGCGTACCCTGGCACGTCAGAGTCGTTTAAAGATGACATGAAAGAAGTCGTCAATCAAGTAGGAAAAACGGATGCAGCGAAGGAGCTAACCATTTCTCAAGGTGGAGAAAATGAAGATCAAACCCAGTTCTTTATTGAAATTAGTCTCTTATTTGGGGTTGTCTTGCTGCTCATTTATGTGACCATCGCTTTTCAGTTCAATTCATTGATGCTTCCATTGTTAGTTCTAGGTACGGTTTACTTAGCGATATCTGGAGCTGTTATAGGACTGTTTGTCACACAAACACCGTTCAGCTTCATGGCAACAATGGGAATTGTCTCATTAGCTGGTATCGTGGTCCGAAATGCGGTTGTCTTGTTCGAATTTATTGAGCAGCGGCGTAAGCAAGGATTCGATCAACAGACAGCTGTCATTGAAGCGGGAAGAGCTAGGATTAGGCCAATTTTACTAACAGCATTTACAGCACTGGTTGCCCTTATGCCTGTAGCATTAAGTAATGATCCGCTCTTTAAGCCGCTGGCAATCTGCATAGTTTCGGGTGTCTTTTTCTCAACGATTCTCACACTCTTCATTGTGCCAGCCTTATATATTGCCGTTTCAAAAAGACGGTGACGCAAAAAGCAAATCTCCTTCTCTACGGGGATTTGCTTTTTTTTTAGAAAAATATCCAAAAAAATATATGGAGTGTTCATTTGTCTTTTTACAGTAGACAGTGGTATTTACGACTAAAATAAGACGTGTTAAAATCTCATTGGGAGAAGTTTTTTAACAAAGGGGTTGTACGTCATGTGTGGAAAGATGAAAGCAATTGTTAAAAAAGAAAGCGCTTACGGAGCGGTGCTGATGGAGATGCCGATTCCAGAAATCAATGATCATGAAGTATTGATTCAGGTGAAAGCCACTTCGATATGCGGAACAGACGTGCATATTTATAACTGGGATGAGTGGGCAAAAGGAAGAGTCAAAGCGCCCTACATTTTTGGACATGAATTTACAGGGGAAGTTGTCAAAGTAGGGAAGCAAGTCTCACGTGCAAAAGTAGGGGATTTTGTATCGGCAGAGACACATGTTGTATGTAATCAGTGCTATATGTGTTTAACCGGTCAGCAGCATTTGTGCAGTGAAACGAAAATTTTAGGGGTAGACATTGACGGCTGCTTTGCTGAATATGTCAAAGTACCTGAACAAAATGTGTGGCACAATCCAGCTCAAATGCCAGTAGAGCTTGCATCTATCCAAGAGCCGCTTGGAAATGCTGTTCATACAGTGCTGCACACACCCGTTTCAGGTAAGTCAGTGGTGATTTTCGGCTGCGGACCAATCGGTTTAATGGCGATCGCCGTCGCGAAAGCTTCCGGTGCTGTCCAAGTGTTTGCTGTCGATCAAAACGAATACAGGCTGGATCTTGCCCGAAAAATGGGGGCAGACCATATCGTGGATATTGGAAAAGATGATCCTGTTGAGGTGATTAAGCAGTTCACACGGATGGAAGGAGCAGATGTGATATGCGAGATGTCAGGACATCCAGTTGCCATTAATCAAGCACTCGAAGCTTGTGCAAATGGAGGGAAAGTCAATATACTAAGCTTGCCAGAACGGCCAGTGACAATTGATATTACGAATCAAATTGTTTTTAGGGGATTAACCGTCCAAGGAATCACGGGGAGAAAAATGTTTGAGACGTGGCGTCAAGTATCTGAGTTATTAAGAACGAATACCATCGATGTCCAGCCAGTTGTCACCCATACGCTGCCATTTGAACAGTACGAAAAGGGATTTGAACTCATGAGAAATGGTACGTGCGGAAAGGTCGTACTGATGCTGCCATCAAATCAAAGGGGGAAGAAATGATGAAAGAATTCACGTATTTACAAGATGAATTGGAAACAATGAAGCAGCAAGGCACCCACCAAACATTAAAAGAGATCGACTCAAAACAATCATCCACTGTGACATTAAATGAACAATCTGTCATACAGCTCTCCTCAAATAACTACTTAGGCCTCACCTCACATCCAAGGCTGATGGAAGCGGCAAAAGAGGCAATTGATGAATTTGGTGCTGGCACAGGGTCTGTACGAACCATCGCCGGCACAATGACGATGCACGAACGCCTTGAAAAAAAGCTCGCTGCATTTAAAAAGACAGAGGCAGCCCTTGTGTTCCAATCAGGCTTTACAACCAACCAAGGGGTCTTATCAAGTATCCTGACAAAAGATGATATTGTTATTTCAGATGAACTGAATCATGCCTCAATCATTGACGGCATCCGATTAACAAAAGCAGATAAAAAGGTATACGGTCATTCCAATATGGAAGAGCTTGAGAAAATTTTAAAGAAATCTATGAATTACCGCGTGCGTCTCATCGTCACAGACGGTGTGTTCTCGATGGATGGAGATATTGCGCCACTTCCTGAGATTGTGAGGATCGCAGAAGCATATGATGCATTTGTGATGGTAGACGATGCGCATGCCTCGGGCGTGCTTGGTGAAAATGGCCGCGGGACAGTCAACCATTTTAAACTCGACGGCAGAGTGCATATTCAGGTTGGGACACTTAGTAAGGCTGTCGGAGTGCTTGGCGGCTATGTAGCGGGTTCAGCAGTTTTAATTGATTATTTAAAACATAAAGCAAGACCGTTTTTATTCAGCACCTCACATCCGCCAGCAGTGACTAGAGCGTGTGAAGAAGCGATTGAAGTGCTGTTAGATGAACCGGAGCGAATTGGCACGCTCTGGGAGAACGCCGCCTATTTTAAAGAAAAAGTCGTCAGTCTTGGATTTCAGGTTGCACCCACAGAAACACCGATTATTCCAATTATGATTGGAGACGAAGCCCTTACTTTCCGCTTTTCAAAGGCTTTAATAGAGCGAGGCGTGTTTGCTCAAGGCATCGCCTTCCCAACTGTGGCAAAAGGAAAAGCGAGAATTAGAGCCATCATCACAGCAGAGCACACAAAAGAAGAACTAGACCGTGCACTGACGGTGATCAAAGAAGAAGCAAAAAAACTGAACATACTTGATTGAGAGAGCGCAGGCTCTCTTTTTTTTAATAAAGAGATTGGCTGTGACCTTCTTGCTGAATAGGCATTTTTTATAGAAAAACTGTATATGAATTTATTTTCAATTCATCACAAAATAGTCTATACTGTAGGGTGGAGCTTGGTTTGAAAGGAGTACAAATTCATGAATGAAGAGCAGAGAAAAGCGAGCGGACAAGTAAGTTCATCGGACAAAAAATCCGAGAAGGACTACAGCCAGTATTTTGAAGCTGTGTACATTCCGCCTTCCTTAAAAGAAGCAAAAAAACGGGGTAAAGAAGAAGTCGAATACAATCAATTTCAAATTGACGAGCGGTTTCAAGGTTTAGGGAACGGCCGCAAGTTTTATATTCGCACATATGGCTGTCAAATGAATGAGCATGACACAGAAGTGATGGCTGGTATCTTTATGGCGCTTGGTTATGAGCCAACAAACTCAACGGAAGATGCAAATGTCATCTTATTAAACACTTGTGCTATTCGTGAAAATGCGGAAAACAAAGTGTTCGGAGAGCTTGGTCATTTAAAAGCATTAAAGCGTGAAAAGCCAGATTTAATTTTAGGTGTCTGCGGATGTATGTCGCAAGAGGAATCTGTCGTCAACCGTATTTTGAAGAAACATCCATTTGTTGATTTGATTTTCGGTACACACAACATTCACCGCCTGCCAGAGCTATTATCTGAATGCTATCTTTCAAAAGAAATGGTCATCGAGGTTTGGTCAAAAGAAGGCGATGTAATTGAAAACCTTCCGAGAGCCCGCCAAGGAAAAATTAAGGGCTGGGTGAATATTATGTACGGCTGTGATAAATTCTGTACATACTGTATCGTCCCTTACACGCGCGGTAAGGAAAGAAGCCGCCGCCCGGATGAAATTATCCAAGAGGTCAGACGTTTAGCGGCAGAAGGATATAAGGAAATTACCCTTCTTGGTCAAAACGTGAATGCGTATGGAAAAGATTTTGAAGACATGGAATATGGTCTTGGACACCTGATGGATGAGCTGCGTAAAATCGATATTCCGCGTATCCGTTTTACAACAAGCCACCCGCGTGACTTTGACGATCATTTAATTGAAGTGCTTGCTAAGGGTGGGAACCTTCTCGATCATATTCATTTGCCAGTTCAATCAGGCAGTTCTTCTGTCTTGAAACTCATGGCGAGAAAATATGACCGTGAGCGTTATCTTGATCTTGTGCGCAAAATCAAAGAAGCCATGCCAAATGCTTCATTAACAACGGACATTATTGTTGGGTTCCCAAATGAGACAGATGAACAGTTTGAGGAAACACTTTCTCTCTATCGCGAGGTTGAGTTTGATGCCGCTTATACGTTCATTTACTCTCCAAGAGAAGGAACACCAGCAGCGAAAATGCAAGACAACGTGCCAATGCATGTGAAAAAAGAACGTCTGCAGCGCCTGAATGCCCTCGTGAATGAAATTTCCGCGAAAAAAATGAAGGAATATGAAGGGCAGACTGTCGAAGTATTAGTAGAGGGTGAAAGTAAAAACAACCCTGAAATCCTAGCCGGATATACAAGTAAAAGCAAGCTTGTGAATTTTAAAGCACCAAAAGAAGCGATTGGCAACATCGTCAAAGTGAAAATCACACAAGCCAAAACTTGGTCTCTTGACGGAGAAATGGTTGGAGAAGCTATCGAGGTGAATTAAAATGACGCTTTATTCAAAAAAAGAGATTGTCGAGCGTGCAAGAGAGCTCGCTAAAATGATTTCTGAAACAGAAGAAGTTGATTTCTTCAAGAAAGCAGAAGCGCAAATCAATGAAAATACAAAAATTTCAACGATTATTAATCAAATTAAGGCGCTTCAAAAACAAGCTGTGAATTTAAAGCATTACGGCAAACATGAAGCCTTAAAGCAAGTGGAAGAAAAAATCGATGCCCTGCAAGAAGAACTGGATGACATCCCGGTGATTCAAGAATTCAAAGAATCACAAGTGGAAGTCAATTCCCTGCTTCAGCTCGTAGCGCATACGATTTCTAATCAAGTAACAGATGAAATCATTCTTTCAACCGGCGGTGACCTCTTATTAGGAGAAACCGGTTCAAAAGTGAAAAACTCATCACCAAGTTGCTCCATTAAATGAGAAAACCCCGCAGATGCGGGGTTTTTTGCTTTGCTACCATCATTTTTTGAAAGAACAGAAGAAATTCACCCTTCCCGTTCTATCTCTTGCTTCGTCACCCCAAAATCTCTCACTCTCCAACTTTTCCAATTTTCAAGGCAAGTTTATGGGCGACCATGCATACACTGAAACAGAAATGAATTTAATTGAACATGAAGTTCAAAATCGTGACACACTAGACGAATGCCCAGCATAAGATAAAACGATCAAGAACAAGGAGGCATGCCGGAATGTCTGAATACAGAGAGATTATTACAAAAGCGGTGGTTGCAAAAGGGAGGAAATTCACCCAAAGCACACACACCATTTCTCCATCGCAAAAACCAACCAGCATCCTAGGTGGTTGGATCATTAATCATAAGTATGATGCTGAAAAGGTCGGTAAAACTGTTGAGATTGAAGGAACCTTTGATATTAACGTATGGTATTCTTACGCTGATAACACAAAAACAGAAGTCGTCACAGAACGAGTGAAATATGTAGACATCATCAAACTGAGATATAAAGATAAAAATTTCCTTGATGATGAGCATGAAGTGATTGCAAAAGTGCTGCAGCAGCCGAATTGCTTAGAAGTGACCATTTCTCCAAACGGCAATAAAATTATCGTTCAAGCAGAGCGGGAATTCATTGCTGAAGTGGTAGGAGAAACAAAAATTGTTGTAGAGGTCAATTCAAGCTGGAAAGAAAAAGATGATCACGAGTGGGAAGAAGAGGTGGATGAGGAGTTAGAGGATATTCATCCAGAATTCCTAGCGGGTGATCCAGAAGAGTAATTGATGACTAGGGCGCATATCCCCCTAGTTTTTTTGTGTCCTATCTAGGAGAAAAAAGGGGATTTTTTATGCTATAATGAAAGATGGTATGAATTCGAATGTAATATAGTGAGGGATTAGAAATATGGCAAGTTATACGCCCATGATACAGCAATATTTAAAGATCAAGGCAGAGTATCAAGATGCCTTTTTATTTTTTCGCTTAGGCGATTTTTATGAGATGTTTTTTGATGACGCAAAAGAAGCGGCACAAGAATTGGAAATTACGTTAACAAGCAGAGATGGCGGGACAATACCAATGTGCGGTGTTCCTTATCATTCTGCTTCTGCATACATAGAACAATTGATTTCAAAAGGCTACAAGGTCGCGATTTGTGAGCAGGTGGAAGATCCTAAAACGGCAAAAGGTGTCGTCAAAAGAGAAGTCGTTCAACTCATTACACCAGGTACGGTGATGGATGGTAAAGGCTTAAGTGAAAACGAAAACAACTTCATTGCATCTGTTACAAGATTTGAAAATGGATACGGACTTGCACTTTCCGATTTATCTACAGGTGAAAATATGGTGGCTTTCATCGATCGATTAGATGAAGTCGTGTCTGAAATTTATTCTGTCGGTGCAAAAGAAATTGTGGTGTCAAAGCAGCTGGATGAAGAAACAGTCAAGACCTTAAAGGATCGGTGCCAAGCGACCATTTCATACGAAGATAGTGATGATTTGATCGATGAAGCTGAGCGACTCGTGTCCCACCTGAACGAGCATCTAAGATCGGCCTTTTTGACATTATATGCTTATTTAAGAAGAACGCAAAAAAGAAGTCTCGATCACCTTCAGCAAGTTCAAGTGTTTGAGCTCGAACAAACAATGAAAATTGATCTTTACTCAAAACGAAATCTTGAATTAACAGAGACGATCCGCTCAAAAAGCAAGAAGGGCTCTTTATTATGGCTGCTAGATGAAACAAAAACAGCGATGGGCGGAAGGCTGCTCAAACAATGGATCGACCGGCCGTTAATTCGCCTTTCGCAAATTAAGGAACGTCAGGAAATGGTGCAAATTTTGATGGATCATCTCTTTGAACGAGAGGATCTGCGAGAACGATTAAAGCAAGTATATGATCTCGAACGTTTAGCTGGACGCGTCGCATTTGGCAACGTGAATGCCCGTGATCTCATTCAGTTAAAGGAATCCTTAAAACAAGTACCAGCCATTAAAGAGCTTGTGCATTCATTGCCAGAGGAAATGGCGAAATCAAGAGCGAATGATATTGACCCTTGTGGTGACTTACTTGATTTATTAGAAGATGCGCTATATGAGAATCCGCCGATGACGTTAAAAGAAGGCAATTTGATTAAAGACGGCTACAATGCAAAATTAGATGAATACCGTGATGCCAGCCGAAATGGGAAGGACTGGATTGCACGGCTTGAACAGCAAGAAAGAGAATACACAGGCATTCGCTCCTTAAAAGTCGGGTTTAATAAAGTGTTCGGTTATTATATCGAAGTGACACGCGCGAATACGCATCTTCTGGAGGAAGGGCGTTATGAAAGAAAACAAACGCTTGCCAATGCAGAGAGGTATATTACACCTGAATTGAAAGAAAAAGAAGCGCTGATTCTTGAGGCAGAATCAAATATAAGCGAACTGGAATATGAACTATTCGCAGCTCTCAGGGAACAAGTGAAAGTCTATATTCCGAGATTACAGCTGCTCGCAAAACAAATGAGTGAGCTGGATGCCCTCCAATGTTTTGCGACTGTCAGTGAAAAGCGCCGTTATATCCGTCCGGAATTCTCAGAGGATGAGGTGGATGTCATAGATGGCCGTCACCCAGTCGTTGAAAAAGTGATGGATCATCAGGAGTATGTGCCAAATGACTGCCATATGGGAAAAGGCCGGCAAACCTTACTCATTACTGGACCGAATATGTCAGGGAAAAGTACGTATATGAGACAAATGGCGCTTATCTCAATTCTTGCGCAAATTGGCTGCTTTGTGCCGGCATCAAAGGCGACCCTTCCGATCTTTGATCAAATCTTTACACGCATTGGTGCGGCAGATGATTTGATTTCTGGTCAGAGTACTTTTATGGTAGAGATGCTTGAAGCAAAAAATGCGATGGTGCATGCAACGAAAAACAGCTTGATCTTATTTGATGAAATTGGACGCGGGACAAGCACTTATGATGGAATGGCTCTTGCGCAGGCAATCATTGAATTTGTTCACGATCATATTGGTGCCAAAACGCTATTTTCTACACATTACCATGAGCTCACAGTCCTTGAGTCTCAATTAAGCGAGCTGAAAAATGTCCATGTACGTGCTGAAGAGCATGAAGGCACGGTCGTTTTCTTACATCAAATCAAAGAGGGGGCAGCTGATAAAAGCTATGGTATTCATGTAGCGCAGCTTGCTGAATTGCCTGATGCCATCATCGATAGGGCCCAGACCATTTTGACGGAGCTTGAGAGCGGATCACATGAAGTGACCCCGCACGTATCTGCAGCCCCAAAAACAGAAAAGACCGAGGAAAAACAGCAGCTTTCTTTCTTTGAAGTAGAAGAAAAACCGCAAACTAAACCAGTTCTAAAACAGAAAGATCAAGCGGTGATCGAGGAATTAAAGTCTTTCAACCTAATGGATATGACCCCGCTCGAAGCGATGACAAAGCTATATGAATTGCAAAAGAAATTATAATATAAGGTGAGGTGAGCAAAATGGCAAAGATTATTCAGTTATCCGATGACCTATCCAATAAAATTGCTGCTGGTGAAGTAGTTGAGCGTCCGGCTTCTGTCGTAAAGGAGCTTATGGAAAATGCAATCGATGCAAGCAGTACAGTCATTGAAATCGATGTAGAAGAAGCAGGTCTTTCCTCTATTAGAATGATTGATAATGGTGTTGGAATCGATGCTGAAGATTGTAAGCTCGCCTTTCAGCGCCATGCAACGAGTAAAATCAAAGATGAAAATGATCTGTTCCGTGTCAGAACACTCGGATTCAGGGGAGAGGCGCTGCCAAGTATCGCTTCTGTCTCTCATCTAGAAATGAAAACAAGTACTGGTGAAGGAGCTGGAACGCACCTGGTACTGCAAGGCGGAAAGATCATTTCAGAGAAAAAAACCTCTGGCCGCCGCGGTACCGAGATTGTCGTTACCAACTTATTTTACAATACGCCTGCCCGTTTAAAATACATGAAAACCGTTCATACGGAGCTTGGCAATATATCGGATGTCGTCAATCGAATTGCGCTGGCTCACCCAGAAGTATCAATTCGCTTGCGACATCAAGGGAAAGTTCTGCTTCAGACGAATGGAAACGGAGATGTGCGGCATGTGCTTGCGGCCATTTACGGGACAGCTGTTGCGAAAAAAATGGTGCCGCTTCACGTGCAATCACTTGATTTTGAAGTGAAAGGATATATCTCCTTGCCAGAAGTGACAAGGGCATCACGGAATTATATGTCTTCTGTTGTAAACGGCAGATATGTTAAGCATTTTCCGCTCGTGAAAGCGGTCCATGAAGGGTATCACACCCTGCTGCCGATTGGCCGCCATCCGATTACATTTATTGAGATGAAGATGGACCCCATTTTAGTGGATGTGAACGTTCACCCTTCGAAGCTTGAAGTGAGACTAAGTAAAGAGCAGGAACTTCATGAGCTAATCAAACAAGGAATTAAGGAAGTATTTCAAAAGCAGCAACTCATTCCAAGTGCTTCGGTACCAAAGAAAGCACCAATGCCAGCTATCAAAAATGAGCAGCAATCCTTAACCTTTGATGCGAAAAAAATAAACACAAGCGTGTCGGAAACGCCGCTATCCTATCAGCCGGAGCCTCTCGAATCGGTTGTATACGAGACAAGTCAGACGGGTACATATGGGACGGCTGAGCAGGAAAAGACTGAGGCGTCATCACCCGTATTTTATGAAGATGCTCCATCTGAGCGTGTTCATTTAGAGGAATCCGCCGCTTCACTTGAATATGAAGAGACGGTACTGAGAGAAGATGTTGCAGAAACCATTTCAGAAAACGAACGTGTTCCAGTCATGTATCCCATCGGGCAAATGCACGGCACATATATTTTGGCTCAAAATGAACGAGGGCTTTATATTATCGATCAGCATGCGGCCCAGGAGCGAATCAAGTATGAGTATTATCGTGAGAAGGTAGGAGAGATCAAGCAGGAAGTGCAAGAAATGCTCGTCCCATTAACATTCCACTACTCGAAAAACGATATGCTGATTATTGAAGAGCATAAAGAGATACTAACGAAAGTGGGCGTCTTCTTAGAGCCTTTCGGTTCAGGAAGCTACATTGTTCGGTCGCATCCGCAGTGGTTTCCAAAAGGGGAAGAGGCTGAACTGATCGAAGAGATTATAGAGCAAGTGCTAGATGAGAAGCGTGTTGATATCAAAAAATTGAGAGAAGAAGCGGCGATCATGATGAGCTGTAAAGGTTCTATCAAAGCAAATCGCCATTTGCGAAATGATGAAATCAAAGCCCTATTAGATGAACTCCGGCAGACAAAGGACCCCTTCACTTGTCCGCACGGCCGGCCGATCATCATTCATCACTCGACATATGAAATGGAAAAAATGTTTAAACGGGTCATGTGATCAAATGAAAAAAAGACAAAGGGCTAAAATAAAAATCATTTTAGCCCTTTGTCAGTTGGAGCGCTCTTATTAGAGCGCTTTTTTATTTAGCATCCACAAGGATTTGGCGGTGTGACCACAACTGGTCGTGTTTGAATATCAAGGGTGTCCTCTGCATAAAATTTAGAACCAATGCTAAGCGCACGGTTTTCTGCGCGGAACGTGTATGTACCTGCAGCAGGAAGTACTTTATGTGAAAGTTGTAATTTATATTGTGAGATTCCTAATAAATCGATTCTAGCTGGAATGCGGACAGTTTTTCCACTGTTCAAAATGTAGCTGTCTTTTAATGCTTTTCCATTGAAGATGTCTTTTGTTGTCGCTTGAAAGCCTGCAGGCAATGTGAACTCAATGGCACCGATACTTAAAACAGAATTTGGGCGGTATGTCAGCTCAATGTCAGAAAAAGACCATTCCTGCTTACTTGTACCTGTAATTTTTGCATAAAGTTCAGCTGGTCTTGCATTCGTTGATGCTTTGCCTTCCTCCGTTTTGACTCCTTCTGCGGATGCGGCAATCGGTACCGATAGTGCCATGACCAGTGTAAGCATTCCCATCATGATCATTGTCCATGTTTTTTTCATTTCTTCCTTCCCCCTTGTTGAATATAGGTAAATAATAGATGATTACACCCATTATTTACCTACAAGGTTACCATATTCCTATATGGTATTAAATGGTATATTATACCCTTATTTTGTCACTTGTTTAGTAATAACGGGGGAAAAACGCATTTGGTTGGTTCATTCCATAACCATGGCCTGTCATTTGCTGATTTGGCATCATCATATGCATATCTTGATATCCGTATGGATGATATGGCATCATTCCGTATCCACCATAGTGGCCAAGATGATGGTGATCTTTCATTGGAACATGTGAAAAGGCATCATGCTGATTTGGAAACGTCGAATAGGTTGAATGATGATGCGGATAGTGTCCGCTGTACATATCTTTTTTACCGGTATGATAATGCTTTGGTATATTAATAGGATCCTGCATGTTTGGCGCGACCACATGCTCATGATTGGCTGTATACACATTCTCAAATGTATGATAGGGATTTTCTTGGTGATGATGATTCATTGGGCTATTCATATTGTTCATTTGATATCTCATCCTTTATGTCAGGTTGCCATATCCTATGAGCATGATCCGTTTCATGAGCCTATCCATATGAAAAAAACCGGCTTTTCAGCCGGGAAAACGAAAAGCAGGTGAAAGCGTCAATTGCTAATATGAGAAGCCATGTCTTCTTCTACGACGCTTCTTACAGCTGCTGCAGACACTTTTAGGACAGTAATAGGGATCGTAGCTTCTAGAAGTATCCCAGAAATCGCTCTCAAACCATTTATCTTTTTTATGATGAAACTTTTTTTCTTTACATGGATCCTCATGGCAATGATCGTCATGCTTTTTATAACAGTTTGAGTGGGAATGTTTGCACTTGCACTTGCATTTGCACATTGTCATCCCTCCTAAATGTGACTCAATGCTAGTATATGCAAGAATAAGACAAGGGGACTGGATGATGGCGCTTTTTTTGTAAAAAAAGGCTTTTTCTGAAAAACTCAAATAAAAAGAATTGACTAGTGCTAAAATAACATGATAGAATATAAATTTTTATCCACCGATGAAATGTGTTATAATCATAATGTGAATACTTTCGGAGGTGGCGGATTTGTTTCAAATAGGTGATAAAATTGTTTACCCTATGCATGGTGCCGGTGTGATTGAAGGAATGGAAGAAAAAGAGATTTTAGGTAAGACGGAGGAATATTTTCTGATTCAAATGCCGAATATGCAGATGATGATCCCAAGAGGCAGAATCAATCAACTAGGTATACGTCCGGTAGCAGATCAAGCAACGCTGAAAGTTGTGATGAACAATTTTGCAGAAGAAACAAACGACGACACGCTTACTTGGAAGCAAAGATATGATGAAAATCTGAAAAAGCTAAAAACAGGTGCGATCGAAGATGGTGCAGACGTTGTCAAAGATCTGATGAGACGCAATCAGAAGAAAGCATTAAATTCAAGTGAAAAGAAGATGCTTGAAGATGCACGAGGCATGTTAGTGAGTGAGATTTCTCTTGCACAAGGACTGTCGCAAGATGAAGTCCTTTCAGCTTTAGAGAATGAACTAAGAGTTTAATGATGGATATACAGTAATTGGCTGTAAACAGAAGGGCATACCTTTTGTTTACGGCTTTTTTTGTTTGAAATCAGAAGAATATGTCCATTTTTGTAGGTGATTTTAACTAAAGCTAAAATAAGGTCATACGATGCAGTTTTTATTCAAGCAATGAATGATTCAAAGAAGTCAGAAATACCTAGGGCAGCATAAAAAAACAGGTAAGTTCTCCTGATTCGTTCAAATGAGCCGGACAACCTTTGAATTCTGTTAGCCATTGATAGTAAAATAATGCGATAAGATGACACCTAAGAGAATGAAAAGGAGCGGTGAAATGAAAAGGCTACTGATATGTGGATTCATCTTTCTGATCCTGTGTGCTCTTTTAATGGTGAAATGCAGCCATTCTGTTCAAGAAAAAAAAGAGCAAAAGCAATATCAAGAAGAGGTAGAAAAGTATCATAAAGAGCGAAAAAAAGGGGATCAATATGAAAGCTTTAAACAGCTTATCCGACATGAAAGAGAAGGCTATGAAATAGAATTTCACGAAAAGGGTGGAAGTGATTTACTCGTATTTTCTCCTCATGGAGGGGAAATTGAACCAGGAACAAGTGAAATTGTAGAAGCATTTCAAGAAAAGTACTCTACGTATTTGTTTGAAGGAACAAAACAAGACAATAATCGTGATTTGCATATTACAAGCACAAAGTTTGATGAACCGATATTGGTTCAAATGATTAAAACGTATCCCTTCTCCATTTCCATCCACGGCTATAAAAGTGATAAAAGACACACGCTAGTTGGCGGGACAAACGAAAAAATGCAAAGAGCAGTTGTTCGAGAATTAAAGGATCGAGGATTTTCTGCAGAAATGGTGCAAGAAGGCGAACGGCTTTCAGGAACAGATCCCAAAAATATTAATAATCGAAATGCGAGTGGTGAAAGTGTTCAGCTAGAAATTAGTACGGCGCAGAGAGAAGCCTTTTTTGACAATTTTGATACGAGAAAAGGAAAGAAAAAAGCATTCAGACGTTATATCAGTGCTTTAAAAGAAGTATTAAGAGAATTTGACCCATCTTCGTAGAAAAACCGTTTTGATGGGCAAAAGTACTCTATTTAAACTTGGTAAAAAAGATAGAAATATGCGAAATAGACATAAATTATGTAATAACTTACAATTTGCCTTAAAAACATAAATTATGTAAAATAATAGTTATCAGTTTGATATGATAGAATGGGGCTGAAGTGGATGGCACACAAAATACCATCTTCCGAAGTAGGTGTAAAGATCAATCAATGGTACACGCATATTTGCAAATTTGAAGTCGAACAAGCAAACGATATGAAGCGCCTTGTTGAAGAAGAAATTCATGAGATGGAAGAGGATCAAGATTTACTTCTATACTATTCTCTAATGGATTTTCGCCATCAAATGATGCTTCAGCATTTAACGCCAGTCCATGCAGGGAGTGAAACGCTTCAAGCCGTGTCTTTTCCGAAAGAAATGGAAGATGGAGAAGATGAGATGACAGGCTTGCTCGGCTATTACTTTCATTTTTTCCATGGAATGTATGCGTTTATCCAGCGCCGGTATATCGAGGCTATTTCCTATTACAAGCATGCGGAACATCAACTGATCTTAGTGACAGATGAGATTGAAAAAGCGGAATTTTACTATAAAATCGCTGAAGTATACTATCATATGAAACAAACTTATTTCTCCATGCATTATGCTAAAAAGGCGAGAGACATTTATAAAAAACATCAGCTTTATGGAAAAAGAAGCATTCAATGTGATTTTGTCATGGCAGGTAATTGGATTGATGTGAGTCAGCACCAAAAAGCGCTTCCTTATTTAGAAAAAGCGTTAAAGGTCTGTGAAGCGATGGAACGGCAAGAATGCACATCTTATTTTAAAGCGATGGCTCTTAATAACTTAGGTGCTTGTCATTATAGTATGGGAACGTATCATACAGCGACTGTCTTTTTTGAACAAGCCATTTCCCTTTATCAAAAAGATCAAGCATCCACGATGATCAAATCATTATTTTCACTTGCCCTTACTTGTTTTAAACTCGGAGATATCCAGCGGGCGGGCGAGGCTATACGTAAAGGAATGAACGAGGCTTGTTTATTGGAAGATGAAATTTATCAGTTGAAATTCCAATTTTTGCAGGCGCTTTATATAGAAAAAGACAGCTGTGAGCAATTAAGGTCGGCCCTTTTTGGTCTGCGAAGCAAAAAAATGTTTGCTGATTTAGAGGAATTAGCACTTGATGCGGCTAATTATTATAAGGAACGCGACATGTACAAGGAATCTTCCACTTTTTTTGAGATTGTGATCGAAGCGCGTACGCACATTCAAAAAGGAGATGAGATGTATGAGAACGAAGCATAACATGTCAGCTGCTCAAGTAGATGAAAGACTTCACACGTAATAACAGACAAACAACACCCTTTACGAATCAACGTAAAGGGCTTTTTTAATTTATTCTTTGATGGCTTTTTCTGCGTCAATGGCACCTGCTCCGTAAATCATCGGGTCATCTCCAGACCACTTGCTTGTATTTTCTTTTAACAGGGTTTTGACATCATCGGGCGTTAAATCTGGTGAATGCTCTAAAAGAAGAGCGCAAATACCAGCACAAATCGGTGTTGCCATAGATGTGCCAGATAACGTCGTGTAATCGTCATCGACTCTGCTTGATTTATCGAGTTTATCTAGAAAGGACCTTGGTGATCTGAGAGAGACGATGTTTACTCCTGGTGCGAGAATATCAGGCTTTGTTTCACCATAAACAGTAGGGCCTCTGCTCGAAAATGGTGCCACGATATCATCGTTTGATTCTGGTGTATTCCGGTCATCAAAAGCGCCAACGGTAATAACTTTTTGACTGACGGCAGGGCTCGCAATCGTTTGGCTGTTAGGACCAGAGTTTCCGGCAGCGACGCATACAACAATGCCTTGATCCCAAGCAGCATTGACAGCGCGCACCATCGGATCGTCTTGTTCGTCATCATAACGCTGGGCCTCTCCGCCTAGTGACATACTCATAATATGAATCGGATCATCAGGGTGATCTTCATTGAACTGGATGCACCATTCAACCCCTTCTATAATAGTAGAAAGTGATCCAGCCCCTTGTTTATTTAACACTTTCACGCCAATTAAATTAGCTTTTGGAGCAGGTCCTTTGTACAAGCCATCTGAGGCAGCTCCGTCTCCAGCTACATCTCCAGCGCAGTGAGTGCCATGCCCGTTATCATCATAAGGCTTTGTTTTTTGCTTGACTAAATCCACAAAATCGCGAATTCTTCCTTCTAGATCTTCATGCGGATAAATCCCTGTGTCAATGACAGCGACCGTAATACCTTCCCCTGTTAAGGTTGTACCGTTTCGGATGACTTCATCAGTATGACTTGCTTGTGTGGCCACATCCAGAAGTGCATGAACTTTCCTGTCTAAATAAATTTTACGAATATGCTCACCATTCGCTAACAGCTCCTCTAAAGCATCCGGTGTTAGGTCAGCAGCGCAGCAGTCGATATGTGAAAAGTGCCGTTTAATTTTTGTTTTTCTATTTTTTTTCATGAACTGTTTTGCGCTTTGAATACCTGCTTCGACCGCACCTTCCTTAAATTCAATGATCACACGAAGCTTCTTTCTCTTCTTTAATCTTCCTTCCAAGAAACGATGAAGAAAGCATGGCGTCCATTTAAAAGGTTTATAAAGGTGAAGGACGGTTTCTCTTAAAGGCTGATCCAGTTTACTAGCATGTGTTCTGACCATTTGCACCATAGAAAATCCAAACATGTAATGCCCTCCATTCTAGCTATCCATTCTTGTACACTATTACGTTATGAGAATGAGAGCTGCTTGGTTCGGATTCATGCCCCTCCTTTTCTTCATATTGGCGGCTGACTGATTTCTCTTTAAAAAGAAAAGCGCTTACATTTTGTAAAATAATAGAAAAAGGTGAAAAACATGTAGAATCTGCCGATGATAGGTGGGAGAGTTCTTCAAAGAGAACCGGTGAAACAATCGATTTTGCAGAAAAAAGGGGGGGATAAACAGGGTCAATGCTCATACAAATGTGACTTGTCACAGAGGAAAAAAATCAAATCCATATAAATACAAGCCGAATTAAAGAAAACAGACTGGATAGAACTAGGCCATTTTAAACATAACTTCATTTGTCTGTCATACTATTCTAACTCTGTTTTCAAAGAGGAGAGGCGTTTCTGTGTATATAAATGCAATTATCTTATTTTTGAGGAATCTCATGATCTAGAGTGTTATGATCAAATTTGAAGAGAAAAAGTGGAAAAAATGAAAAGAAATGATGATTCAATATAAATCATAGAAACGGCTTAGAAATCTGTTAAAGGAGAACGGGAATGAAGAAGTTTTTTGCTTTGCTTCTCCTGCTTGCGATCGGATGGGGCGTTTATTATACAATGCAAGCACAGGAACATGATGAGCCAGTGTCATCAGGTGGGGAAGACGAAAGCGGTTCAAATGATATTTATCGCAATTTTAAAGAACTGGAAGAAAACGAATCAACAAGCAGCTATCAGATTACAGCCAACCCAGTGCCTGGAAGCCGTCTTCTAGTGATGTCACCCCATGGCGGGAGGATTGAAGGCGGCGTGAGCGAGATCGTCCATTTTTTCGATAATGATTTCTCTACGTATCTGTTTGAAGGCTTAAGAGAGAATGCGTCAGAACTTCATATTACAAGCACAAACTTTGATGAGCCAGTCGGCGTCGCGCAGGCAAAAGCACACGATTATATCTTAGCAGTTCATGGATACAAAGGTGAGGAAGGAATTGACCATACTCTCGTTGGCGGAACAGATTACGACCGTGCAGAAAAAATTGTGAACTCATTAGAGCGGAACGGATTTTCTGCTGAACTGGCTGTCGCACACGCAACCCTGAGCGGAACAAGCAATCATAATATTAATAATCTTACAAAAACAGGGCAAAGTGTACAGCTAGAGATTAGTAGAAGTCAGCGTGAAGCTTTATTTGACAGTTTTGACTTTCGGCGGCGGTCGAGTACAAAAAACGAGACGTTCTACCGGTATGTCAGGGCGATTCGGACAGTGCTGGATGAGGAATATACATAAAGATGGTGCACATGTTAAGACAAGCAGCGTGAATTCTTGTTACACTATAAAAAGTATAACAAAAGGAGAGACGAATATGGCGCGTCATCATTTTCATCTTCAGGCGAGCTGGCCTGGTCTGCGTAACGATGTGGGTACAATCTCATGTGAACAGTTAAAAACGAAGATTTCAATTCCAAAAGAAATGGACGGTCCCGGCATTGGAACAAATCCAGATGAGATGCTCTTAGGTGCAGCGGCTACGTGTTATATTATTACACTTGCCGCTATGATGGAGCGGAGCCAATTAGAGAAAGAGGATCTAACGATGAGTTCTGAGGCTGTCGTAGATGTGACCAATGGTGTGTTTACATATGAAAAAATCATTCACCGGCCTGTCATCATCCTCAAACAATCCGCTTCCCCGCAAGATATTGAGCTGGCCCGCAAGCTCGCGCATAAAGCCGAAAGCTCATGTATGATCTCAAGAGCTGTTCAAGGAAATGTGGCCATTTCCTTAGAAGAAACCATTCAAGTTGGTGGGTAAAAACAAAAAAGTCATTTTCTCTTATTAAATGGAGAAAATGACTTTTTTTATGACGTCCATTCGGTTTGATCGATTTGTTCTTTGTTTTCTTCCTTTTGTTTTTTGGACAGGTTCAAGACAATCACGCCGCATATCACAAGTGCAAGGCCGATGAAGCCTTTTATGTGAATGGTTTCGTTAAACAGCACGAGTCCGATAAGAGCAGTGAGTGCTGTTCCAACGCCAGACCATGTCGCATAAGCAGACGAAAGTTCAATCGTTTTAAGTGCCAAACTGAGGAAGGTAAAGGCGCAGCCAAATCCGATCAGGACCCCAATACTCGGTAGCAGTTGCGAAAAACCTTGTGAAAGCTTCAGCATCGTACTGCCAAAAACCTCCGTCAAAATGGCTCCTGTTAAATAGAGCATTCCTTTCATGATCTCCCACATCCTTTATGACATATTTAAAAGTACAACCCCTGAGACAAGCATCGCTATCCCAATGACTGCTCTTTGGTTCAAGGTTTCTTTGAAAAAAAGCACGCCAAAAATAGCCGTGAGGACTGTACCAACCCCAGACCATGTTGCGTAAGACATGCTAAGCGGAATGATGTTAAGTGTCAATGACAGCATATAAAATGCAAGTGTATAGCCAGCAACAACGACAGCGCTAGGCTTAAAGCGCGTAAAGCCATTTGAGAGTTTTAACATCACGGCGCCAATGGCTTCTGAAAAAATGGCCACAGCCAGAAAAAGATATCCGAGGATCATGATCATCCCTCCTCTAATAGGTGTAAAATCCGATGAAGTAAAAGGGTTTTTTCTTCTCGATTCAGCGGTTCAAGCTGAAACATTTCTGAAAACCATATCCCATCACATGCGAGTCGAATTAGCTGACTCAATGCAGGGTCGTTTATTTCCTCAGCTGCTTTCGCTTTGAACTCCGCATAAAAATCACGCCAAGGGTTCAATAACGCTTCATCAAATGACATGGTAGCCATCATACTTGTACATAGCTGGGTCGTATTTTGATGATCAAGATCATGTAATGTGGCCAATATATATGCACGTACATAAGGCGCTTTTTCGTGTTTGTAAGTTTCTTGATACGTTTCGAGCTGCTGACGAAAGCAAAGAATCGCGTGCTCATTCATTTTTTGGATGAGCTCTTCCTTGCTTGCAAAATGATAAAGCAGGCCGGCTTTGGTCATATGTGCATGCTCTGCCACTTGCTGAAGGGTAAGCTGGCTTAATCCTTCTTCTAAAATCGTGCGGGCAGCTGCATCAAAGATTTGCTCTTTTTTGGTTTTAGACATAAAAAAAACACCTACTTTACTGAACGGTCGGTAAAGTAAATGTTAACCCATCAAAAACGAGTGTGTCAATCGATTCATTTGATGAACAGATATTTTCACTAAAACGTCATATTTAATAATAAGGGTATGGTCCATATGGCGGATACGGCGGCGGATAAGGGTACCCATATCCATATCCTGGCGCAAGCAGAGACCCAGCAAGCAGACCTCCAGCAAAACCACCTAAAAATGGAGGTCCGAAGAATCCAGGTCTACCATAACCGAATCCAGGTCTCCCAAACCCAAAGCCCGGGCGTCCAAAACCAAAAGGTCTTCTCATGTCTTCTTGCATAAATGGCTGTGCGTCAAAATAATTCATAAAAAAAGGCTCCTCTCACATAAAATCACTGTAACTGACATCAGTGTATTCGAATGGCCTATATGTGTTTGGGTGAATGCCTAATATAAGGAGGAATGTTAAAAATGGGCCTGTATCCATCTGATTGGGCAAAATGCCCGCCGCATGCTCATGCCTATAAAGCACGAACGGATGTAACAGAGGAGCATTATCATTTAATAGAAGGCATTTCTCAGCCTGTCAATGGAAGCAATACAGATCAGCATACACATTTTTATCGCGGGATCACCTCTTTTGAGAGGGGGCATTTCCACAGATACTACGGCATCACAGGGCCTGCGATACCGAGAGTGGATGGTACGCACTATCACGAGATTGAGGAAGTCACGTTTTCTGCCTATAACGATTCTGTCCCTATTCCGTATGGAGGAGTCGTCTATAGTCCGGACGAAGAGCGGCAAACGCATACGCACCGTTTAAAAGGAAAAACATACGAAGTGGTCGGAAATGAACCACTCGGCTGGTGATAGGCCGTATATAGGAGAGAATGAGAAGTTATGCTATACTGTAGGCAGTTTGTAAAAGAGAGTGATGTTATGAAAAAAACGAAACAACCAGTGATTGTATTAGTAGGACCGACGGCTGTCGGCAAAACAAAACTGAGCATTCATATAGCCAAAGCATTTAATGGAGAAATTATCAGCGGTGATTCTATGCAGATTTATAAAGGAATGGACATTGGAACAGCTAAAATCACCCCTGAAGAAATGGATGGTGTCCCGCATCACTTAATTGATATTAAAGAGCCGGACGAATCCTTTTCTACAGCTGAATTTCAGCAGCTGGTCCGTTTGAAAATCAAAGAGATTGCCGCTAGAGGGAAAACACCCATGATTGTCGGCGGAACAGGTTTGTATATCCAATCTGTTTTATATGATTATACATTTACCGACGAGAAAAGTGATCCTGCTTTTAGAGAAGAAATGGCGCTGTTTGAACAGCAGCATGGCCCCCTTCAGCTGCACGAAAAGCTAAAGGCAGTAGACCCTGATGCTGCAAAAGCCATTCATCCGAATAATGTCCGCCGCGTGATCCGGGCGCTGGAAGTGATCCATACAACAGGTCAGAAAATGTCGGAGATGCAAAACGGTCATCAAGAAGTTCCTCTTTATGATACAGCCTTCATTGGGCTGAAAATGGATCGAGAGCTTTTGTACGAGCGCATTCACCAAAGAATTGATATGATGATAGATGAAGGCTTAATTGAGGAAGTGAGCGCACTTTATCAATCTGGCTTGAAGGATTGTCAATCGGTTCAAGCGATTGGTTATAAAGAGCTGTATGCGTATTTTCAAGGTGACTGCTCACTTGATGAAGCCACCCGGCAATTAAAGCAAAATTCACGCAGATATGCGAAGCGTCAGTTCACGTGGTTTCGTAATAAAATGGATGTCACTTGGTTCGACATGACACCGCCTTGCCACTTTTCAGACAAAAAAGAGGAAATTTTCGCATATATAGCAGGAAAGCTTGAACTTAAAGCGAAACTGTAGTTATCAGAACCAAGGAGGACGAAACATGAAACCGATTAATATTCAGGACCAATTTTTGAATCAAATCCGTAAAGACAATACCTTTGTCACAGTATTCTTACTGAATGGCTTTCAGCTTCGCGGTCAAGTGAAAGGGTTTGACAATTTCACGGTGCTGCTTGAAACAGAAGGGAAGCAGCAGCTTATTTATAAACACGCCATTTCTACATTTGCACCTCAAAAGAATGTAAATCTAGAATTAGAATAGGATATGTTCGACCTAATAGCCCCATGCATCTGCGAATAAACCGGCCGGAACCCGCTACGTTTTTTGTCAGTGCAGAGGGGCTATTTTGCATGCCGTGAAACTTTTCTGTCTATTTTACGTATAATCCCTTATTGGATATGAAGAAAGGTGAGGGAAGCGATATGGAAAATGCAGAGCTTGAATTAAGAAGGATTAGAGTGATCCTTCTATTGATTGGGATTGTTGTCTTATTTGGATCGTGCGCCATTTCAAACATTGAATCGAGACAGGAAAGCTCGCATAACTATGCTAATCAAGATGATAATGGACATATAGAGGGCCTTTTACAATCAGCTGTTGCACTAAAAAATAATCACTTTGCTGTTGTGAAAGATGAGGAAGTACATGTGTACCGGTTTGATGAAAAAGAGGGAGAACTGACCCTCGTTAAAACGAAGTACATAGATGAATGGGACGAGGAATATGATGATGATTCTGTTGAAGAGTAAGCACGTAAATTTACAAATGAATGTGAAGTCGCTACACTATAATCATGCATCAGACATCTAGACAGAAAAGGATGAGTTCATGACACACAAAATTAAAATTAATCACTGGGAACAAACTTGTGAAGACGACTCCTGTTTCGAATATGGAACAAGCGTTTCTGTAAATGGGAAAGAATTAGTCAGAGAAGCTTCAATCGTCTCTGCGCTTGAAGCGGTGCTAAAAGAATTAGGTGTTGAAGTGGAAATTACAGAAGTGTCAGAAGATTTACAGTGCGATGCCTACAAAAAATAAAACAAAAAGTCTAGTCTACTAAGCGATTTTTTTTCGTGTTATGATAGATTTCGGTTTCAGTTGAATAGGGAGTAGAGCAGTCTATTTTTAGATCCTGTTCTGCTCTATTTATTTGAACGTACGAGTTCGGCTATGAATGTTCGGCCGGGTTGGTTGATTTTTTTCGTTTCGAACATCTATATGTTGTGTTTTGAAAAAACATAGTATACTATATATAGTGAATAACGAAATGATCAACAATACTAAAAACTAGGTCGTGATGGAATTGATTCAAATCGTATTTGATTCAAAAACAGGAAATGTTCAACGCTTTTTGGACAAGACCCCTTTTACAGACAAACGAAAATTGACTGGAGAAGAGTTTTTGGATACGCCGTTTATTCTCGTCACCTTTACGACAGGATTTGGACAAGTCCCTAGTACCACTCAATCCTTTTTAGAGAAAAATGCTCACCTTTTACTAGGTGTAGCGGTGAGTGGAAACAAAGTGTGGGGAGATAATTTTGCCAAAAGCGCCGATACGATTTCTAAACAATATCAAGTTCCTATTTTGCACACCTTTGAACTAAGCGGAACAAAAAGGGATGTTGAATTGTTTACACAGGAGGTAGAAAGAATTGTCACAAAATCAGGTTCCAAAGTGGATACAATTAAATAACGAGATTATGATTCAAAAAGAAGGAAAGTTTCAGTTTGATAAGGACAAAGAAGCTGTACATAGTTATTTCGTAGATTATATTAATCAAAACACGGTCTTCTTTCACAACTTAGAAGAGAAGATTGATTACTTAATAGAAAACGACTACTATGAGGAAGAATTTTTAAGACAATACAGCATGGCAGATATTAAAGAAGTATTCGAAGCTGCATATGCGAAGAAATTTAGATTCCCATCATTCATGAGTGCGTTTAAGTTTTACAACGACTATGCACTGAAAACAAATGATAAAAAGAAAATCCTTGAACGCTATGAAGACCGCAT
The DNA here is from genome assembly GCF_038002985.1 of Bacillus sp. FSL R5-0431. Classification (NCBI taxonomy): domain Bacteria; kingdom Bacillati; phylum Bacillota; class Bacilli; order Caryophanales; family Bacillaceae; genus Bacillus; species Bacillus sp. FSL R5-0431. Next base: position 1,666,572 of record NZ_JBBOOG010000001.1, read on the forward strand.
TTCAGTTGTAGCGCTTTTCTTTGCGGGCGGAGATAAAGAAAAAGCACTTGAGTTTGTAGAACTGATGATCAATCAGGAGTACCAGCCAAGTACACCAACATTCTTAAACGCTGGACGTAAAAGACGCGGTGAGCTTGTGAGCTGTTTCTTGCTTGAAGTGAATGACTCATTAAACGATATTTCAAGAGCGATTGATATTTCAATGCAGCTTTCAAAACTAGGCGGCGGCGTCAGTTTGAACCTGTCAAAACTTCGTGCAAAAGGCGAAGCGATCAAAGATGTTGAAAACGCGACAAAAGGTGTCGTCGGCGTGATGAAGCTTCTTGATAATGCATTCAGATATGCAGATCAAATGGGACAAAGACAAGGATCAGGCAGTGCCTACCTCAATATTTTCCACAGAGATATCAATGATTTCTTAGATACAAAAAAAATCTCTGCTGATGAAGATGTTCGTGTGAAAACATTGTCCATCGGTGTTGTCATCCCGGACAAATTTATCGAGCTGGCAAGAGAAGATAAAACAGCTTACACCTTCTATCCGCACACAGTCTATAAAGAATATGGACAGCATCTTGATGAGATGGACATGGAAGAAATGTATGATGAGCTTGTAGAAAACCCGGAAATCAAAAAAGAAAAAGTCAATCCGAGAAAGCTTCTTGAAAAATTGGCTGTTCTTCGCTCAGAATCAGGCTATCCATATATCATGTTCCAAGATAATGTGAATAGAGAGCATGCATTAAACCATATTTCACGAGTGAAATTCTCAAACCTTTGCTCAGAAGTGCTTCAGGCTTCAGAGGTCTCTTCTTACACGGACTATGATCAAGAAGATGAAATTGGTCTTGATATTTCTTGTAATCTTGGTTCATTAAATATCATGAATGTCATGAAAAACAAATCGATCGAAAAAACGGTCAAACTTGCAACAGACTCACTAACACTTGTATCTGAAACAACAGACATTCGCAATGCACCGGCTGTTCGAAAAGCGAACAAAGCGATGAAGTCAATCGGACTTGGCGCGATGAACCTTCACGGATATTTGGCTCAAAACCAAATTGCCTATGAAAGTGAAGAAGCAAGAGATTTCGCGAATACGTTCTTTATGATGGTGAACTACTATTCAATTAAACGCTCAAGTGAGCTTGCAAAAGAAAAAGGAGAAACATTCCATCGTTATGAAGGCTCTGGCTATGCAACGGGCGAGTACTTCAATAAATACGTGGAGAATGATTTCACACCAAAAACAGAAAAAGCAGCAGCACTATTTGAAGGCATGCACATTCCAACAAAAGAAGACTGGGCAGCACTCAAAGACTTTGTAGCGGAAAATGGCATGTACCATAGCTACCGCTTATGTATTGCACCAACAGGTTCCATTTCTTATGTGCAATCGGCCACAGCCTCTGTTATGCCAATTATGGAACGTATCGAAGAAAGAACATACGGCAACAGCAAAACCTATTACCCAATGCCAGGTCTTTCAGCGCAGAACTGGTTCTTCTATAAAGAAGCGTACGATATGGACATGTTTAAAGTGGTCGATATGATCGCAACGATTCAGCAGCACGTCGATCAAGGAATCAGCTTTACACTATTTCTGAAAGATACGATGACAACGCGTGACTTAAACCGTATCGATCTGTATGCACACCATAAAGGCATTAAGACACTTTATTATGCAAGAACGAAGGATACAGGGCAGGAAGGCTGTCTTTCTTGTGTTGTTTGATTAAAGGAGAGTTTAACGTGACAAAAATTTATGATGCAGCCAACTGGTCAAAACACGAAGACGATTTTACACAAATGTTTTACAACCAAAATGTGAAGCAGTTCTGGCTTCCTGAAGAGATTTCCTTAAACGGGGATCTCTTAACATGGAAATATTTAGGTGAAAAAGAGCGAGATACGTACATGAAGGTACTTGCTGGCCTGACTTTACTTGATACAGAACAAGGAAATACAGGGATGCCGATTGTGGCTGAACATGTAGACGGCCATCAGCGTAAAGCAGTATTAAACTTTATGGCGATGATGGAAAATGCGGTACATGCAAAATCATACTCAAATATCTTCATGACCCTCGCACCAACTGAAACGATCAGTGAAGTGTTTGAATGGGTCAAGAAAAATAAATTCTTGCAAAAGAAAGCAGATATGATTGTCAGTTTATACCGTTCGATTCAAAAGGACGATCCGATTTCCCTTTTTAAAGCAATGGTTGCTTCTGTTTATTTAGAAAGCTTCCTATTTTACAGTGGTTTTTACTACCCGCTTTATTTCTATGGACAAGGAAAGCTCATGCAAAGTGGTGAAATCATCAACTTGATTTTGCGTGATGAAGCGATTCACGGTGTGTACGTTGGATTATTAGCGCAAGAAATTTACAACAAACAAACACCTGAAGTGCAAAAAGAGCTCTATGATTTCTCGATTGACCTCTTGAACGAGCTTTATGAAAATGAACTTCATTACACGGAAGATATATATGACCAAGTCAATTTATCACATGATGTGAAAAAGTTCATTCGTTACAATGCCAATAAAGCGTTAATGAACCTTGGATTTGCCCCTTACTTTGAAGAAGAAGAGATCAATCCAATTGTATTGAACGGACTCAATACAAAAACAAAGTCGCATGACTTCTTCTCAATGAAAGGGAACGGCTACAAAAAAGCAACTGTAGAGCCGTTAAAAGATGACGACTTCTTCTTTGGAGATGAATCATAAGTAAGGCGTAAAAGTCAAAACGCATCACTCGTTTTGGCTTTTTGCCATTTCATACAATGCGTTACATACTGGAGGTTACCGAGCATGGGAAAGATGGATGAAATCATACTAGTTGCACCGCGCACACGCGTGTTCCAAAACGAAACGCTTGCGTTTAATGGTGTGAATAGTGAAGAGAAAACAATCAACACCATTATGAAAGAAATCGAAGAGCACTTCGAGCAGATGCGCAGAGGCGATGCGGAAGAAAATCCTGACTTCAAGCAGCCGATTCCTTATGTCGTGATTAAGCGTGAGGACGAAGTGTATGTATATGAAAGGCTTCAAGGCGGGGGAGAGACTCGATTGCATCATAAGTTGTCTCTTGGCTTTGGTGGTCACATGAATTTCATCGAAGGGAAAAACTTTGCTGAAATTCTAAAAGAAAATACGGATCGTGAGCTGGACGAGGAACTTTCTATTCAAGAAGAAGACAAACTTGAGATGAAAACCCTTGGTTTAATTAATGATGATGACAACAGTGTCGGCCGTGTGCACATTGGCCTGTTATCAGCGCTTGAATTAGCGCCGGGTGCTCATGTAGAAGTGAAAGAAACAGATCAAATCTCAGGAAAATGGATGAAAGCATCCGATTTGAAAAAGCCCGAATACTTCGATCGACTTGAAACGTGGTCTCAATTTGTCGTGAACATTTTAGCATAAATGAATCAATAACAAACCGGCTCAGCAGCAGACTTGAGCCGGTTTGTTTCGTTATAATAGCTTCAGCTTATTGGAAAACGAATGCGTCGTGACCGGCCTGCTTTAATCTTGCGACGAGCTCATCCGCATTTTGCTTTGTGCGGAAAGCCCCAGCTTGCACTCGGAACATACCTCCCTCTAATACAACGAAGGCGTCAAAGCCTTTTGATTTTAGCGTGGCTGCTAATTCATCTGCATTGGCTTTCACCTTGAAAGCTCCAGCCTGTACTTTATAAAGATTACTAGCTTTTTTTTTCAGCTGAAAGGCTTTCTCTAATCCAGTGGCATGAGCGCGAGCGATGCCTTGAAGGAAGGTCGCATTGCGGAGCTTATTGGCATCAGCTGTCGTATCGATGAAACCATTCTCTGTTAAAATAGCGGGCATAGAAGTTTCTCGAAGAACGTGGAAGTTCGCTGTTTTCTTGCCGCGGTTGGCAAAATCCACCGAGCGAACAATTTCATCATGAAGGGCATTGCGATACGTGGTGGTCGGTGCTGAAACGCCAGGATACACAAAGCTTTCAAAACCTGTGCCCCCGCCTGCATTAATATGAATAGACACGAAATAGTCAGCTCCCCAGCTGTTTGCCGCATTTGTACGCTGGGCCAAAGTGACGGACTGGTCAATTGAACGACTTAAGCGGACAGAAACGTCATCATAATCACTAATCAACATATCTCTCAGTAAAATCGCGATTTGCAGTGTTATATTCTTCTCCAAAAGTCCATTTGCAGCAGCTCCAGAATCTGTTCCTCCGTGGCCAGGATCAATAAAAATTTTCACCATCTATTCATCACCTCGTCTTTATTTTATGAGAAAATAGAAGAATTGCCTGTACAATATGCGGAAATCATTGAGACTCTTTTCTGCACAATTTGTGATGAGAAAGCTACATTTTTCTAAGAAAAAACAAATTGTTGGTTTGTCCGCCTAAATGGGATGAATACAATGGAAATAGCACATCATTTCCTGGGAAACCGCAGAAATCCCTACAATATTCGGTATCTCGGGTCATTTTGACAGCAAACTTGGGCTTAAGCGGGCGATTGTCACGATTACAGCTCCACCCGAATAGAATAAAGAGAGAAGAGCGAGAGGTGAATACGTTGGAGCGAGCTGTCACATATAAAAACAACGGCCAAATCAATATTATACTTAACGGACAAAAGCAAGTATTGGTTGATGCAGATTCAGAGGCAGAATACCTAGAAGCCTTGCAGAAAAATGAGGCAAAACACAGCATCTTACGGGAAATAGAGCGTGAAATGAACAGCCTTGTCGGTATGGATGAAATGAAACGAAACATAAAAGAGATTTATGCTTGGATCTTTGTCAATCAAAAAAGGCAGGAACAAGGGTTAAAGGTAGGCAAACAAGCGCTTCATATGATGTTCAAAGGGAATCCAGGCACAGGGAAAACAACGGTTGCAAGGCTTGTCGGGAAGCTTTTCTTTGAAATGAATGTCCTCTCAAAGGGGCACTTAATTGAAGCGGAACGCGGAGATCTTGTCGGAGAGTACATTGGTCATACTGCGCAAAAAACAAGGGAGTTAATTAAAAAATCACTAGGCGGCATTTTGTTCATCGACGAAGCTTATTCTCTTGCCCGCGGAGGCGAAAAGGATTTTGGGAAAGAAGCGATTGATACCCTAGTAAAACATATGGAGGACAAACAGCATGAATTCATTCTCATTCTTGCTGGCTACTCTAAGGAAATGGATCATTTTCTATCATTAAACCCCGGCCTGCAATCAAGATTTCCAATTAATATCAGCTTTCCTGATTATACCGTCGATCAGCTCATGGACATTGCCAAACGAATGATGGCTGACAGAGAATATATATTTACCCAAGAAGCTGAATGGAAGCTGCGAGATTACTTAATGCACATTAAAAGCACCACGAGTCCTGCAAAATTCAGCAACGGCCGCTTTGTGCGAAACACGATTGAAAAGGCCATTCGAACCCAAGCGATGAGACTCCTGCTTGTGGATCATTATGATAAAAAAGATTTGCTCACGATTAAAAGTCACGATCTGCAAATGAAAGAGGATACGCCTTCTTAAAATGGCGTATCCTTTTTATAAAGAGATACTAAAATAAACCATCCGAATAGTGGTATACGTGTGATGTGTTTGGTATGATGGTACTACTGAAAACTTAAGTACAGAAAGGAAACAACTGACGTTGAATGAACATGAAATGACAGAAAAAGCGATCCTTGTCGGCTGTCAATTGCCGCATGTCACGGATGAACGCTTTCAATACTCAATGGAAGAATTAGCTTCCTTAACCAAAACAGCTGGCGGTGAAGCTGTCAGCGTGATGACGCAAAAGAGAAATAGACAAGACAGCGCAACATATATCGGTAAAGGCAAAGTAGAAGAGCTTGAAGTGCTTTGCGAGGAATTCGAATGTGATGTCATTATTTTTAACGATGAACTGTCTCCAAGTCAGCTGAAAGCTTTGGCAACTGCCTTAGATGTGAAAATTATTGATCGTACACAATTGATTTTAGACATCTTTGCAAAAAGGGCTCGTACAAGAGAGGGGAAGCTGCAAATAGAGCTTGCCCAGCTTCAGTATGCCTTGCCAAGACTAAGCGGACAAGGGATCAGCCTCTCAAGACAAGGAGGCGGAATTGGCGCAAGAGGTCCAGGTGAAACAAAACTTGAAACAGATAGACGCCATATTCGAAACCGTATTCACGAAATTAATGGGCAATTATCTACAGTCAAAGAACACCGTACAAGATACCGGGAACGCCGGAAGAAAAATGGGGTGTTCCAAATTGCCATTGTCGGATATACGAATGCTGGAAAATCTACTTTGTTTAATCAATTAACAGAAGCAGATAGTCATGAAGAGGATCTGCTGTTTGCGACACTTGATCCAATGACACGTAAGATGACATTAGCATCTGGCTACAGTGTGCTGATTTCAGATACTGTTGGCTTTATCCAAGACCTTCCAACAACACTGATTGCGGCATTTCGTTCCACTCTTGAAGAAGTGAAGGAAGCTGATTATTTGCTTCACGTCATCGATTCTTCTAATGAGGATTACGAAGGTCACGAACGGACGGTTCATGAGCTTTTAGAGGAATTAGAAGCAGATCGTATTCCGATGCTGACGGTTTATAACAAAGAAGATCAAATCAGACCAGATTTCATCCCATCTTCAAAGCATCGTCATCTGTTAATCAGTGCGAGACGCGAAGAAGATGTGAAACGGTTAAAAGCGGATATCATGGCTGAACTGAAAAAAACCTTTTTAAAGCCATATCATGTGAAGATTCCAGCGTATGAAGGAAAGCTCATCTCCGCATTAAAATCAGAAACGCTCGTGGAATCACTAGAATTTCAAAAAGAAGCAGAACTTTATGACATCACCGGGTTTAGTGGTGAGGAGCAGACCATTTTAGGTCAAATCAAGAAGTATATGTTGTAAGAAAGGAATTAAATCAAGATGTTTCATACATTAAAACACGGCAGTATTTTAGAAAAAGTAGCAGCAGAAACAGAACAAGACATTTTACACGTGCATCAGCAAATTGATCAAAAGAGCGAACAAAATGAGTGGCGGGTGCTTGAAAGCTACCGAAAGCATAAAGTCAGTGACTCTCACTTTAACCCGACAACTGGATATGGCTATGATGATATGGGAAGAGACACGTTAGAAAAGATCTACGCAGATGTCTTCGGAGGAGAAAGCGGCCTTGTGCGTCCGCAGATCATTTCCGGCACACATGCGATTTCCATTGCGTTATTTGGTGTGCTGAGACCTGGCGATGAATTGATCTATATGACAGGAAAACCATACGATACGCTAGAAGAAATTGTAGGGATCCGCGGCAAAGAAGGGACAGGCTCATTAAAAGATTTCCAGATTGATTACAAGGCCATTGATTTAAGGCAAGATGGATCCGTCGATTATGACAAAGTAAAAGAGTCGATCTCCTCGAAAACAAAAGTCATCGGCATTCAGCGTTCGAAAGGCTATGCTTCAAGACCCTCCTTTACAATAGAAGAAATCGAGCAAATGATTTCATTTGTAAAAGAGATCAATGAAGAAATCATTGTGTTTGTGGACAACTGTTATGGTGAATTAACTGAATTACAAGAGCCATGTCATGTGGGAGCGGATCTTATGGCAGGTTCCCTTATTAAAAATCCAGGCGGTGGGCTTGCCAAAACAGGCGGCTACATCGTTGGAAAAGAAAAATGGGTAGAAGCTTGCTCTTATCGAATGACATCTCCGGGCATCGGCAGTGAAGCGGGTGCCTCGCTGTATTCGCTTCAGGAAATGTATCAAGGATTTTTCTTAGCACCGCATGTTGTGGGGCAAAGCTTAAAGGGTGCAGTGTTCACGGCTCGTTTTCTTGAGAAGCTCGGATTCCAAACTTACCCAGCGTGGAATGCGAAAAGAACGGATTTGATTCAATCCGTCGAATTTGGCGATCCTAAAAAGATGATTGCATTCTGCCAGGCGATTCAATATGCATCTCCGATCAACAGTCACGTCACACCGCATGCGAGCTATATGCCGGGCTACGAGGATGATGTCATCATGGCAGCGGGCACCTTCGTCCAAGGAGCTAGCATCGAATTGTCAGCCGATGGACCGATCAGACCGCCTTATACAGCCTACGTTCAAGGCGGACTCACGTATGCCCATGTGAAAAATGCGATTTGCAGTGCTGTAGATGCCTTATTGGAACAAGGTTTTATCGACATACCTGCTCAATAAAAAATCCATGTTAATATTCCTAACATAGTGTTGACACATAATATAACATGACATATAATAAATTTAAGCAAAGAGGAGGAGACAGTTGAGATGAGTGATAACATTCGCCGCTCAATGCCTTTATTCCCAATTGGGATTGTCATGCAGCTAACAGAATTATCTGCAAGGCAAATTCGCTATTATGAGGAAAATGGGTTAGTATTTCCAGCAAGAAGTGATGGGAATCGCCGATTATTTTCTTTCCATGATGTTGATAAATTACTAGAAATTAAAAACCTCATCGAACAAGGTGTAAACATGGCAGGAATCAAAAAACTTTTTGCCAAAGCTGAGGCAGAAAATCCAGCGTCTGACACAAAGACCGAGGAGAAAACCACAGCCAAGCACAACTTGACAGATGATGAACTCAGGAAGCTACTGAAGAAGGAACTCATTCAGGCTGGACGTTTCCAACAAGGAACGACCTTTAGGCAGGGGGATATGTCAAGGTTCTTCCGTTAACGAATTAGCAAAAGCATTGCTATACAATTTTACCTTTTGTAGGGGAGGAGTTTTACGAAATGGCAAAATACACAAGAGAAGATATCGTAAAATTAGTAAATGAGGAAAACGTAAAGTACATTCGTCTGCAATTTACAGACATTCTCGGAACGATTAAAAATGTTGAAATTCCTGTGAGCCAGTTAGAAAAAGCTCTCGATAACAAATGTATGTTTGACGGTTCATCTATTGAAGGCTTCGTACGTATTGAAGAATCAGATATGTATCTATACCCAGATCTCAACACATTTGTTATTTTCCCTTGGACAGCAGAAAAAGGTAAAGTTGCACGCTTTATTTGTGACATTTACAAGCCGGACGGGACGCCATTTGATGGAGACCCACGTAATAACTTAAAGCGTGTCTTAAAGGAAATGGAAGAACTAGGATTTAGTGATTTCAACCTTGGACCTGAGCCAGAATTCTTCTTATTTAAATTAGATGAAAAAGGCGAGCCAACGCTTGAACTAAACGATAAAGGTGGATACTTTGACCTTGCACCAACAGATCTAGGCGAAAACTGCCGCCGTGATATCGTGCTTGAGCTTGAAGAAATGGGCTTTGAAATTGAAGCATCTCACCACGAAGTAGCACCTGGACAGCATGAAATTGATTTCAAATATGCTGGCGCTATCCGTTCTTGTGATGACATTCAAACGTTCAAACTCGTTGTCAAAACGATTGCGAGAAAGCACGGTCTTCATGCGACATTCATGCCAAAACCATTGTTCGGTGTAAACGGTTCTGGTATGCACTGTAACCTATCATTATTCAAAAATGGCAAAAACGCATTCTTTGATGAAAAAGCAGATTTACAATTAAGCGAGACTGCTAGACACTTTATCGCAGGTATCGTCAAGCACGCAACAAGCTTTACAGCGGTCACAAACCCAACGGTTAACTCTTACAAGCGTCTTGTACCTGGTTATGAAGCACCTTGCTACGTGGCATGGAGTGCACAAAACCGCAGCCCATTGATCCGTATCCCTGCATCACGCGGCATTAGTACACGTGTAGAAGTGCGCAGCGTAGACCCATCTGCAAACCCATACCTTGCACTAAGCGTATTACTTGCAGCAGGTCTTGACGGAATCAAAAATAAACTAGACGCACCAGCACCAATCGACAGAAACATTTATGTCATGGACAAAGAAGAGCGCCTTGAAAACGGCATCTCTGACCTACCTGCAACACTTGCAGAAGCACTTGAGCTGCTGAAATCAAACGAAGTCATGATCAACGCACTAGGCGATCACCTATTCGAACACTTCATCGAATCAAAAGAAATCGAATGGGATATGTTCCGAACCCAAGTTCACCCATGGGAACGCGATCAGTATATGTCTCAGTATTAATAGAGAAAACCCCTTGGAACCACTGGTTTCAGGGGTTTTTTGTTTTTGTGGGTGTTTCTTATATTTTAAAATAAAACAGGCATCACCCACAATTCACCCACAAAAAAATGATGAAAAAATCACTCCATGATCTTGGAGATATACTCTTCATATTTATTCATTGAATCCTGTAAATTTTTTGATGATATGAGATAAATATCAGATGTTACCCGAATGCTTCTTCACCAGGTTTTCTTTGGAAATAGTGATTTATTTATGGTTCGATTCTTCAAATCAATATCTTTTCTTTGAAGGGCAGCAGAGAAAGAGAATCTAGGGAATTTTGAGTTAGAAAATGTAAATGATAGTTTCCTTGAAATTAAACTTCATGATGCTGAATTTTACTCAAACAGAGACGGTCAACCTATAATTTATGTAGCTACTGCAGTAAGCTTGCCTGTCCAATCAAAAAATAGCAAAGAACCCTTACTGAAGTAGGTAAGGGGTAGCTGGTTATATAATAAGTGTTGGTTTTTTATATGCTGTAGGTTGTCCAAGTTGCTTGCCTTTTCCATAAAATGAACAGAAAGTTCTAAGTTGTCTAACACAGTGAAATAGAACAATATCAGAAATAAGGAAAAAGGTCACTTATTTAGGTACTATATTATAAATTTTTTCTTGAAAAATATTGAGCGACATTTAAACATCTTTGTTAGCAAAAAGCGTAAGAGCTGTTTGAATAAAGGCATCTGTTGCTTTTGATATATCTTTCATATCTAGCACTGCTATATTGATATCTCTGAACGTATCTGGTTTTAATTCACGAAAAACGACTTGGTCTGGCAGCGACCAAATATTTTTTTTAGTTGTAATGGTTATTCCTAACCCTTCTTGTATCATACTTAATCCTGTCTCTATATACTCCATTTCAAACCGAACTTTAGGAGTCAAGTTATACTTTTTAAATAAATCATGAACCTGTACCTCATAACCCCCTTTTCCCATTAGTATATCTTCACCTTGTAAGTCGGGAATACCTATTGTTTCTTTCTGATATAAAGGATGGCTTGAATGCATAAGTACAATCAGTTGATCTTTCATTAAATGTACGGTATCAAAATCTTTATCAGGAGGAATAATAATGCCTACATCAATGCATTTAGAACGTAACCACTCTTTAACTTGACCTACACTCCCTTCTGAAAGTTTGATTTCTAGGCCGGGATATTGATTCTCCATTGCACGTATGATTTTAGGAACAAATCTAGTACAAGCAGTTCGGTAGGCTCCAATGTGTAACTTCCCAATCTCTAATCCTTGTTCAGCTGCAACTAATTCATCTACTTTTTGTAATTCACTCAGAATCTTTCTGAAAATAACTAATATACGCTCCCCTACATCTGTGAAAAACAACCCATTTTTCTTATCTCTTTCAATTAACTTTGTTCCTAGTTGCGATTCAATTGTTGCTACGGCTCGACTTACCGCCGGCTGTGTCATGTGTAATTCCTCACCAGCTTTTGTAAAACTTCCTGTTTCAGAAATTTGGACAATCAGTTGAATTTGTGATCTATTCATAGCTTTTTTGATATCTCCTATATGATTAATATGCATTTTAATTGTATTGAAACTTAATGTACCATAAAAGAAAATAGAACTTCAAGATATAATCCGAGACAATAAGTGAGGTTAATTATCCCATGTATGCTTCATCATTCGCCCGAAAAGATTCCTAGTTTTTTGACCAATGACTTCAATCTTAAAAAGGAGAGAAGGACGATGAGTACTAGTGAAAAAAGAAGAGCGGGATTTTGTTCGCAATGCGTTTCAAAATGTGGAGTTATATCCATTACAGAAAATGATCAGTTAGTAAAGGTGCTCCCGGATAAAAATCATCCGAATGGGGGAATCTGTCCAAAAGGAGCAGCAGCACCTCAAATCGTCAATCATCCTGATCGTATCCTTGTTCCTTTAAAGAGAACTAACCCAAAGGGACAAGACCCGATATGGGAAAAAATCACATGGGAAAAAGCCATCCAAACCATTGCAGATAAACTAAAACAGATTCGTTCTGAAACAGGGGCAGAAACTGTTTCTTACACTTTTCCAACGATTGGTGCAAGCGGAAGCTTTAGCTGGGGGCCATATTTGCAGCGCTTGATGAATCTATACGGCACCCCCAACTATATTTCTCATACCAATGTCTGCCAGTGGGCAAGGGACGAGGGGTCAAAATACACATATGGTGTTGGATTGCCTCAACCCGACTTTGAACATGCTAGCTTGATATTGATATGGGGACACAATCCAGCAGATACGAATCTTCAGACTTGGAAAAGGCTCATGGCAGCCAAAAAAAGAGGAAGTAAACTAGTAGTAATCGATCCACGCCGAACAACGACAGCTGCTGCGGCAGATTTATGGATTGCTCCGAATCATGGAACTGATATCGCTTTAATATTAGGGTGTCTTCAGTTTTTGATTGAGAACCATTCATATGATGAGCAATTTCTGCTCCACTGGACCAATGCCCCTTTCTTAGTGGATAAGCGAACGGGAAAATTCCTTCGCCCGGAACATCATCAGCCATATGAATTTTTAGCTCTTGATCAGAAACAGAAGCCATTTAAAATCGATACTCGGGAAGATCCCGAGACATGGTCAGAACATATTTTACTTTCAGGTGAATACGAAAATGAGAATGTTTCTTCAGAAACCGTCTTTTCTCAATTATTGAAACAAGTCTCTTCATTTACAATAGAACATGTAGAAAAAATAACGGGTATTCCAGCTGAGAAATTAACGGAACTTAAGGGTTTATTATGCCAAGAAAATCCGATCGCCTATTATTCATGGAATGGCTTAGAACAGCATGTAAATAGTTCATCAACCAATCGAGCATTATGTATCCTTTATAGTCTGACTGGTTGTTTTGATAAGCAAGGAGGGAATATTGTCCTCCCATCTTTACCAGTAAACTTAATAAAAGGTCAAGATTTATTACCACCTTCACAAGAGCAGAAGCGTCTAGGGTTAAATAAGAGACCTTTAGGTGCCCCAAAGATATCTGCTTCAGGGTATGATTTTGTTCATGCTGTATTAAACGAATCTCCGTATTCTATGAGAGGGTTATTAAGTTTTGGGGGTAATATGGTCACTCAAAACCCAGGAAGCGAGAATATGATAAAAGCCTTAAAAAAATTAGAATTTCATGTGCACGTTGACATGTTTCATAGTCCAATGACGCGGTTTGCAGATATTGTGTTACCTGCTGCACACGCATGGGAGTCCCCGAGTCTGTTAGCCGGTTTTGAGGGGAATTTACAAACGGCTCAACATATTCAATACAAACCTGCAATGTCAAAGGCTCCTGAGGAAGCTCGTCCTGATCTGCAAATAATCATGGATATAGCGTTAGAAATGGGTTATCAAGAAGAGTTTTGGAATGGAAATATTGAGGAAGCGTTTAATGACTATCTTGAACCAGTGAATGTAACATTAGACCAACTTCGATCTCATCCTGAAGGTCTGTCTGTGCCCCTAAAAATAAAATATTGTAAATATAGAGAAAAAATAAATAAAAGAGTCAAAGGCTTTTCTACCCCGACAAGAAAGCTGGAGATTTATTCCGAGTTTTTGTTAGAGCATGGGTATGATCCACTGCCCCAATTTGAAAAACCATTAACTGTTCCGCAATATCAGAATCAATCTAATGATTTTCCGTTAGTTCTTTCTTCATTTAAACTAAAAGGTTTTTGTCATAGCCAGCATCGTAATATTGCTAGACTAAGGAAAATGCATCCCGATCCTTTTGTTGAAATCCATCCCCAAACAGCTCAAGTGTATAGGCTAAATGAAGGTGAATGGATTCATTTAACCTCTCCTCATGGCAGGATGAAGGCAGTCGCTCGACTGACAGAAAGTATACCCGTGGGTACGGTATATACTCAAGCGGGCTGGTGGGATGAGTGTGATGAACTAGAATTAGCTGGATTTGATCCATTTTCAGTAGAAGGTTCAAATGTGAATCAATTAATAGGTACAGATGAGATCGACCCCATATCAGGTTCCGAACCATTAAAATCTTATCGATGCCAGATCCATAAGATTTGATAAATGCTTTTCCCTAATTGAAGAATAGAAAAAGTAAGCTTAAAAAGCTGATGACTCCTAACGTTGGAGGCTTCAGCTTTTTTCATCTGCATTACATAACAGCAGCTTACTTCTACACTGAAAACATCATATCAATTTTGTTATATATTATATGATTAATATGCATTTTATTTATGCTGTGACTTCATGTACCATTAAATAGGATTACGCATCAAGAAAAGTATCGGAGGTAACAAGTATGATCAATCGTAATAGATTATTTCTATTTGCACTTATATTAGCTGCATTTAATCTTAGGCCTGGTATAACTTCAGTTAGTCCAGTTTTGCACGGAATAACAAATGAATTAGGTATGAGTTCTGCTTCGGCTAGTCTACTTACATCTATTCCTTTATTATGTTTTGGTTTTTGTTCGTTATTCGCTGGTCGTCTAGCAAATCGCTATCAATCAGAGAAAACCATCACATTCTTTATCGCTTTTATAGGTATTGTAACGTTTTCGCGTGTCTTTACAAATTCGTCAGTCTATCTATTGATAACGGCTTTATTCATTGGCGCGGGAATTGGGATTGTAAGTCCTTTACTCTCTGGTTTCATTAAAAGTCACTTTCCGGAGAAGGCAGCATCCATGATAGGCATATATTCTACTTCAATGGTAGTTGGAGCATCCATTTCTATTGGGCTAACGACACCACTTCAACACTGGCTCAATAATTCATGGAAAAACGGATTAGCATTCTGGAGTATTCTTGCTCTAATCGCTGTTCCACTTTGGCTTATGGTCATTAAACATTCTCATACACATACAGCATCACAAAAGAGAAATGCCTCCTTGCCATTAAAAAATAAAAAGGCGTGGTTATTAACCTCTTTTGTAGGGCTTGTCACTCTTATGTTTTATTGTTTTGCAGCTTGGCTGCCAGCCATCGTAGAGGAAAAAGGATGGACGTCAGCATTTGGTGGTCTTGTAGGTACAATAGCTATGATTGCACAGTTGCCAGCTACTCTTTTATTGCCTAGTCTCTTGAGGGTGCTACCAAGTAGAAGACTTTGGATTACAATCTTTACCCTCAGTGTAATGACTGGATTATCCCTTTTATGTTTTACAAACGTGACACCTATTGTTGCAAGTATATGTTTAGGGGTTGGTAGTGGTGGTCTTGTCTCACTAACTTTATTATTACCGATAGATAAGGCATCGTCCCCTATGGAAGCAAGTACTTGGTCAGCAATGACTCAAGCAATTGGATATATGATTGGTGCAGTGGGCCCATTTATCATCGGCTTTCTTCATGATTGTCTAGGAAGCTTCGTTCCGACATTATATGTTCTTATACTTTTAGGTTTCATTGTTATGTTACTGGGATGGAAAATTACGAAGCCAGCTCATGCTAAAGAAGAGGGGTTATCTGTGAAATAAATCTATTCTTGTAACTGTAAGGTTAGCTTGTATTCATATGATGTATTTATTCAGAAAGGGGGTGATAATAATGGAGAATAACTCGAATTTACAGCAAGCGGTTAAAATATATAAAGCACTCGGTGAACCAACACGATTAAAAATTACTCGTTTGCTTGTTAATGAAGCAAATTTATGTTGTTCGGATATCGGGATAAGACTTGAATCAATTGCTGGATCAACTTTATCACATCACTTAAAACAGTTAACTGATTGTGGACTTCTTAGTACTCATAAAGAGCACATATGTATACTACATCTTAGACCGTGAGTTGATCAGAAAGTATGCTCCATATGTGATGACGTGATTTCTCTTTTTTTGTGTTTCTGAACTTACAGAGATATGCAAAAAAAGGTATAGTTTCACTTTTCTCGATTATGGCTGATTTGCTTGGTATGCTATCTTCGGTTTTTTATTGGGACTTCTAAGTCTATCTATTACTAGTACTTTAGAAAAAATCACTAAAGCAATCACCTATCGTTATCATAATCGTGTTAAATTCATGGTTTGTCAGTTTTTAAAACATTAAATAAAAAACTATAAAGGTCAATCTACCCACGTGTAAAGAGTAGCTCTTTCTCATTAATTTTTTAAACGTGCGGTTAGTTTTTGAACTTAAATCTATTGTTCTAGAAATATAGAAATAAAAGGTGTGAATTATTTTGTCAAATATGTGGAAAATTTATTTATTAGCTGCCATTAGTTTTCTTAATGGTACATCAGAATATGTGATTGCAGGAATCTTAGACAAAATTGCTGAGGGCAATCACATTTCAGTTTCATCTGCAGGACAGTTAATCACTGTGTTTTCAGTAGCTTTTGGTGCAGGGACACCCTTTCTAATTGCTATGTTTGCTCGAATGGACCGAAAAAAACTTCTTGTCTATGCTTTAACCGTTTTCTCTGTCATAAATATTCTTATTGCGATGATTACAGGATATGAAATGCTAATGGCAGCTAGAATAATCTCTGCCCTTAGTGCTGGTGTTATGCAAGTCACAGTTCTAACCCTTGCAGCAGTTTTAGCAGCTCCAGGAAAGCAAGGAGGTGCGATTGCTACAGTTATTATGGGACAAAGTTCTGCTTTGGTTGCAGGTGTACCTATAGGTAGAGTTGTGGCTTCACATTATGATTGGAATGTCATATTCATTGGACTTGGTGTAGTAGGATTACTTTTCTCTGTCTTAACTTTGTTCGCTATTCCAAAAACAGTCGCTGAAGAACCCGTACCTTTGCGTGAGCAGTTTAAATTTTTTATGAAACCACGTATCGCAGCTTACTTGCTTATCACTTTTCTATGGTTAGGTGCATATTCGGTTGTATTTACGTACATTTCGCCATATTTCCTAGACATTTTCGGAATGAGTAACCATGGGGTAACGACAGCTCTCTTTATATTTGGTATTGCTAGTGCTATTGGAGCCCAATTAGGAGGTTTTAGTACAGATAAGTGGGGAGCATTTCGGACATTAACTGGAGGAATGGTACTCCACGCTATTGCACTATTGTTATTCCCGTTTATCGGTCAATTTGCTTTTCTTTTCTATGTATTGCTTATTTTCTGGGCGCTTGCAGCTTGGTCTTCCGGTTCGCCAATACAATTTCAGCTAATAAGACTTGCTCCTGCTGCAGCAAGTATTGTGCTTAGTTTACACAGTGCTTTGGGACAACTTGGAATGGCAGGTGGAGCTGGTATCGGCGGTATTGCTGTAAAAAATGGTTTGTTGAATTATCTTCCTTGGATTGGGGCTTTTACCCTTGCTATTGCTGTCGTAGTCACTGTTGTTGACAACGTTCTATCTAAACGAAAAACAGTCTAAAGAAACTCAGAGCACTCTTTGTATAAAATAAAAATCTATTATCAAGTGGTTTGATTCAACTTCTACATGATGATGTCCAAACAGTCGCATCAAAAGGCAGCTCTGGAGGATAATTGGTTAAAAAACGATAAAGTGGATTAAAGTGTCAGACTCCTTATGGTATTCAAAAGGTTCGACAATGTGTATGGAGGTAAAAAGTAATGAATGAAGAAAAAATAGAACATTTATATAAAGAGATAGTTGATGTTGTAGTGGGAACAATACCAATTGAATGGGGAAAGGTGTATTTATATGGTGAGGTAGTTGAAGGTTCTCAAACTGTTTACTTTTATTTTTCATCTAAAGAAAATGAGGGTAAACTGGTATATAGTCATGAGATCACTGAACTTTTTGAAGTGAGTGAACATGAATACAAAGAAAGATGGCATCAATTAGTTGACTGTATCCAAGAACTTAAGAGAGAGTTTGAACAAAATGGTCAAGAACCTTGGACAAACTTCACAATGATATTTGATGAAACGGGGCATTTTAATATAGAATTTAATTATGATGACCTTTTGAATACAAACCCTCATGAAAGAAAAACTATTTGGAAATATAATCATCTAGGTATTATACCTAAAAGTAATTCTGGTAAAAAACATTTAGAAAAATACCTCTCTACATTGGAGTAACTTTTTGAGATGTTATAAAATTCGTTTTGATAGATTAAAGAAATAAAGACTAGAGAACATATTGAGAGCATCATTCCAAGCAGAAATGGTGCTCTTATTCAACACTTAGCAACAAAATAAAAATCAATACATATGGAATCAACTGTGTATTGATTAGCATGTCAAAGAAACCGATTCACGAAAGCAAAAATATCGAAAAACACAATATTCTTTTCTAATTAAATCTTTCTTTTCACTTTATCTAAACCAATAAACCGTCACTTCACAATCACCCAATACCTCTTCAATCATGTCTTCAACAATCGTCCAATCGCCGCCCGCCAGTCCGCAGCCTATCCCGTAAGGAATGGCGATGGAAGTTCGGTTTTTCTCTTCATGTGAATGGGTTACTGTGTCTTTTAGGCTTTGTAAGCAGCTGCGTAAGGCATCGTAATCAGTTTGCATTCTTTTTCTTCCGTATCCAGTTTGAGCAAATAAGTTGGCAATTGTTTTTCCGTCATTAGTTGTGATGAGTTGAACGGAGCTTAACAAGTCATCTCCTTGTTCTGTACATAATTGTTTATACTCTTTGTATACATTGGGGTATTTGCTTTTGATTTGTTTGGCTAATCCAGCGCCCATGACCCCTTTACAGTTATTGAAGACAGTTCACAACAACTTGATTGTCAAAGCTAGTGTATGTCATCTAAAATATGGAGAGACTAGAAAACACGAAAGTATGCAAAGAGGAGTCATCTATGAATCAATTAGAAACGAATCGTTTAGTTCTTAGACCGTTTTGCGATGAAGATGCGGCAGGGATGCTTGAATACTTGTCTAATCCAAGAGTAAATTGTTTTCTTAGTGATCGAATTTCTTCATTAGAAGAAGCTGTGGCTAAAGTGCAACAGAGAAAAGAAGACCATTCATATGTAACGGTTTGTTTAAAAGAAAGCCAACAGATTATCGGTGAGTTGTTTCATTTAAAAGAGGAGCCTGATACGTATTCAATCGGCTGGAATTTCAATGCAGCATATGAAGGAAAGGGGTATGCACGTGAGAGTGCTGAGGCTCTTTTGTCCTATTTATTTGTAGAAAAGGCAGCAAGGCGGCTTTATGCCTATGTAGAAGATGATAATGTCCGTTCGCAGGCATTATGTGAGCGACTAGGCATGCGGAAAGAAGGCCTTTTTCTTGAGTTTATTTCATTTACTACATATGAGGACGGCACCCCTAAATATGAAAACACGTACCAATATGCTTTGCTAAA
Source organism: Bacillus sp. FSL R5-0431 (assembly GCF_038002985.1). NCBI lineage: Bacteria > Bacillati > Bacillota > Bacilli > Caryophanales > Bacillaceae > Bacillus > Bacillus sp. FSL R5-0431. The sequence continues at coordinate 1,685,989 of NZ_JBBOOG010000001.1, forward strand.
AAAGGAATGGGAGCAACATCACTCTCTATAAGCAGTTAGTGAATGATGTTCAGGTGACGGCAAAGTGACAAACATGTCATATGATTCCATGGTTTGTTCGTTCGATCGATGGAGCGGTCATCTCATTTCAATTATCCTTGTCATAAATCGAGGAAAAAGGGATGAAATTAGATGCAGGGATATAATGAAGATTTATTTAGGTGGGTGAATCAGCTCAGTATCGATCATGGTTACTTGAATCCGTTATTCATTGGACTAGCTGAATATACAGTGCTGTTAGCAGCGCTCATGTGTCTGTTCTTTTGGTTTCAAAATCGAAGCAGCAATAGGGCGATGGTCGTATCTGCCGGATTTACTTTCATATTGGCAGAGTTAATTGGCAAAATTGCAGGAATTTTTTATTCCAACCAGCAGCCCTTTGCCGAAATGAGTCATGTCAATCTTTTGATTCAAAAGGAAGTAAATAACTCTTTTCCGAGTGATCATACCATCTTTATTTTTTCTGTTTGTCTGATCTTTTGGCTTTTTCACAAGCGCCATGTTTATTGGCTGATCATTGCGTGCGCCGTTGGTTTTTCAAGGATTTGGGTAGGTGTCCATTATCCATTTGATGTCTTAGCAGGTGCTGTCATAGCGTGTTTAACAGCGGTCGCTGTTGTATATTTGCCGATATGCCAAAGGAGCGTTAATGCCATTTTGTCATGTTATGAGTGGCTTGAGCAGAAAGTTGTAAGGAAGAGAACAAAATAACATGTTGCAGCAAAATACCCCGATCTGTTAATGGCTCAGATCGGGGTATTTTTTATTTTCGCCAAAACGTTGAACAATCCGCTTTGTCTTCGATATTAAATTCGATAATTTTTTTTAGGAGAGGATAATCAACTGGCAAGCTTTCCTTCATGCGAAACATCTTTTTTCCATGATCGTAACCCGCTTGTACAATGTCAGCTGAAAAGTGATCGATTCCTTTACCTTCTGGTGCGACAGAAATGTGATGTTTTGCTACGCTAAACCCAATAATAAATGTGCCGTGGTCTGTGAACATGGGCTGATTCCAAGCAATTCTTGGCTCTAATTGAGGGAATGTGTCTAAAATCCATTGTAAAATGTCTTGTGTGCGCTGCTTCAGCTTTGGATTACCGATATTGCTTACATATTCTTCAAACACATGCATGATGTTTTATCCTCCAATTCCATCGACCTCATACGTCTCAGACGGGATTCGAACCCGGTAAGCATAGGTTAGGGGCAACACGCTTCCCTACGGAATTTCACCTGTCTCAGTGTGCTTTTTGATGCTTCTGAAACCCTTACCTTGCGGCTCGCCAGCTATAATTCGTTTTACAGTGCTCTAGCCTTCTAGAGCTGCTGAGGCGCGGAAGTTATTGATCTTATTATATATAGTAAAATGCTAATAGGGTTATTGTAAAGAAAAACCTATGTATAAAGAGATTAGGGAGATTAAACCAAAATATGCTCCAAAATTAACTATTACAAGGTATATAATGAAATCGGTATGAGTGAAAGATTGTATACACGTTTAAAAGCAAAGACTTTCCTAAACCTGGATTATGCTCTCAATGAGGTTTAATTTAAAGCACCCGTTTAGAGGAGTTTGACTTTGAAGTAAAAAACGACCCCAAAATTGGAAGTCGTTTTGTAAATATTTTTATTTTGAAACAAAGCATTTTCCGTTAGATAATACTTCGCATTTTACAAGGAAATAACTGTTACTACTTGTCCAAACTTGAGTGTAACTTACCCCATTTTGTTTAATTAATACGTAATCCCACTGATCAGGATAAGCATCTCTGACCCACTCTAACGGAGCAGCACTTGCAGTATTCATAGAAAATAACATTGTTGCAGAAAAGGCGATAGATAATACAGCTTTTTTTAATGTTGATTTTTTCAAACAAAACAACTCCTTAATTTGAATTAACCTATTATTTGTAAATAGGTTAATTCAATAGTATCAAAGAGAAAAAGCATTTTGTGTCGAATTTTGTAAAAATACCTTAAATTTACCTATTTATATAAGGTGATAATTTTCACAATGTATGAATAAACCTTTTAACACTTTTAAAGCTTTATTGATTTGTTTTTTTATTTGCGTATAATTGGCGTCGTTTTTGGCGGAGCATGACGTAATATCGTATTATGCGATAGATTAATTGAACAGCTTTTAAAAGTGCTTTTCGTTCGGTAAATTTTGCGATTAGTTCCATGGGTTCTCTTTCTGCCGCTGATCTTTACGCGAATCGCACAAAATAGTCAAAGGCACATATGATAAAAGACCATATGGATTTGTATACAGCATTGAATTGGACTGATAGAAGGTGACAAACCTGTTGATGAGTAAACTGAAAGAGATAAACTATCAAACAAAAATGAAGGCGTTACTCACAAGCGTTCAAGGACAAAAAGCCCAAAAAAGGGCTTTTTCATTTCATTACGAGATGATTGGTTACTTTAAAACCGAAAAAAGGCGGAATTTTTACACAAACATCATTGACTAGAAGAAAGAAACGCATTTTCAATGGAAACGGTTATTGAAGATTCAAGTGATTCATATTAAAATGATCTCAAATGGACTAATTAGCAATTGCTAATAGAAGTTCCATATTTAGTGAAATCATGTGATGCAGCTGAAGGTGATTGGGGGTGTAGAATGAGCAAGATTCCTGTTGCGGAATTGGCATCATTATTAAATGACTGGAACATGGAAATCAAAAAAGATCATGCAGATGAGGCAGAACGGTTATTTGCTAAAGCGAAAGAAGCGGTAGAGGAAATTGACGATGCGGACATTCTTATGTACTATTCTCTTCTTGAGAAGAGGCATCACATTCTCATGTACAATTTAAGAGGGCAAAAGGGCAGTGTTTCAACGAGAAGTATAGAAGGTCATCACGGGAAAAAAGAGGATGACTTGTCTAACCGACTTGCCTACTATTTTGATTTTTATGAGGGTGTGTATGAGCAGCATCAAGGAAATTACGAGGTTGCATTGCAAATGTATCAAAGTGCTGAAAAGCTCTTAGATAAAATTCCAAGTGAGATCGAACGTGCTGATTTCGATTTTAAGGTGGCCTGGCTTTACTACCGACTTAGTCATATCATGCTCTCATTAAGCTATATCCGCAGAGCACTTCACGTCTATAAACGGCACAAGCATTATGAAAGAAGAACGGCACTTTCATACTCTCTCATTGCGGCGAATCAAACAGAGATCGGCCGGTATGAAGAGGCGCTTGAAAATTATCGCCTAGCGGAAGAGGTTTTGACAAACGAGCAGGATGACTTTATGCTGGCTCAGCTCCATCACAATGTAGCCATTTTATATTCATTTTGGAACAAACCGAAAGAATCAATACGTCATCTTGAAAAAGCACTGTCCCATCAAGAATATTATGAGTCGGATTTCTTTTTCCATTCTACGTATCTGATCAGCCGGGAACTCTGTGTGATTGGTGAAAAGCAGCGTGCAAGCCAATATATAGAGGCTGCGTATGCCAGAATAAAAGATGCTTCTCATGAAGTGTTTCAGCTGAAAATAGGCATCGTCCATGACCTTTACTTAACGAATGCACCACAAAGATTTCAGCAAATTGATGAGAAATTAAGAAAGTTAGAAGAGAAGAATGAATATCATGAAGTAAAAGAGCTTTCACATTTTGCGGCTAAGTATTGTGAAAAGCAAGCACTTTATGAGCAGTCTGTTTTTTACTTGAACAAAAGTTTAGAAGCGGATTTACATATGAAAAGAATGGGGTTGATTTAAGATGAAAACAGGTTTAAAAGTATTATTCGTTGTAGGTTTAGCGATCGCTGCGTCAGTTCTGACTCAAAACGTTGCGGGTTCTTTCGAAGTAGCAGAAAAAATCATTGGTGGTTAATCCACCATTTATCTCTCGCCCTTGTTGATCATCGTCAGCAAGGGTTTTTTGTATGTTGTTAATAGGCTCTTCTTATTAAACGCTACAAGAACGTTTAATAAGAAGAATTCGCAACAAAGGGGGTGTGCAAATTTGTTACCTGCCCCATTATTCTAAATAAACATAGGGCAGCGCAACAAGTTAAAAAGGTCACCTTTCTTTGCTTAATTTAATTTTTTGCAGGACTTTTCATTCACATTTTATCAAATTGGTCTATTGTACATAGAAGTAAAAGGAAAAGTCGGAACACCGCTCCATTTGTCATGCATATGATGTGATGAGTTGTTAGACGAAAGCAGGTGATTGTATGTATCCACGAGTTTATGGAGGTTTTCATGGAGGCGGTTTTAGCGGTGGGGGAGCACATATCGGATCGTTTGGTTCTCATATCGGCTTTGGCGGGTATTATGTGAGCCCTGGTGTGTTTTCTGGTTTAGGCGGTTTCCCTGGATACGGGGGATTCGGGACATTTTCTGGATATCCGTATGGCTCCACGTTCATTATGGGGCGGCCTCCTGGTTTTTATGTGAGAAGTTATGAGTGAACGTTGAAATAGCCATCTAACGATTGGCTATTTCAATTGGTGAAAGTTCTTAAATGCAGCAGTGATCACAATCACCCCAAGGATAGAGATAGGCAGCCAAATGATGATAAACGGATCGTACGCATCTGTGTATGCCGCTAAAGCGGCACCTAGGCAGTAAAAGACAATAGAGCCTATTCGCATGAAACTGACATGCTGAATAGGAGTTTTTCTTTTTTCCCGGTGTGAAATGCGCTGAGCCAAATCTTCAAATAGGTTAGCGAGTGTACTCGTTAGAACCGTTGTGGAAATGCCAGCCACATTTAATTTGCGGGCGGCCGCTGTCTGGAGACCCATGGCCATACTTAAAAGGATAATCAGCATAAAATAAGCACCTTGTGTATAAGGGAATATGGTCATGAGAGCAAATAGAAGTAGTATCATGACTTCTATGATAAAGATACGTGTAACGGCTTTTGGCCAAAATGTTTTCTCATGCTTTCCGCCTATCACAACAGCAAGTAAAACCCCTAGAACGAATCCACTCAGTGCAGTGATGGAATGAAGGGCTGTTAGCTGCAAGGAGCTTCCTGCTGCAATGCCAAGCAGCACAATATTACCTGTCATATTGGCTGTAAACACATGCCCTAGGCTCAAATAGCCAATCACATCTACAATTCCTGCGGAAAGGCACAAGAAGATTAGTGCTATATTTCGAAATGAATGTGCGGTCAAAATGGTCATCCCTTTCTTACTCTCTAATGAATAAGTGTAACGCTTAATGACCGCGTATGTCCATCTTATGTGCCGGTATGATGTCTTCAAGCCGATGCAAAACTTGTCTGAAAGTGTCATCATTTACAAGATGCCTCATACGGCGGAATGGATCTCCTTTTTCCTTTAGACGCTCTATAACAGCTGGCATGGTAAACAAAGAAGGATGAAGTCCATCTTGATGGAGTTCATCCCATTCAAGCGGTGTCGCTACAAGTCCAAGCTCATTTCCTCTTGGTGAATAGGGCGCGATGATTGTTTTTCCAGCATCGTGCTGAATATAGTCTAAATACAAGCGATTGCCGCGTTTTTTCTTAAGACGTTCTAAAGTAAATAGCTCAGGAGCTTGTTCACATAAAAATTGGCATATAAACGCGGTGAATGATCTCGTTTCTTCGTATGTGAAGGCATTTTTCTTTAATGGAATATACACTTGCAGTCCTTTACCGCCGCTTGTTTTAATAAAGGCTGTAAGAAAGAGCCCGTCTAAAAGCGCTTTGATTCGCTTGGCAGCTTCTATGGCTAGGTGAAACTCGTTAACAGATGGCGGGTCTAAATCAAAGACGATTTCGACCGGCCGGTCCGTATCCCTTGTTTCAAAAGGAATATGAAATTCCATCGCAAGCTGGTTACCGAGCCAAAGAAGCGTCTGAGGGTCATTACAGACCGTGTAAGCAATATCATCAGCTTGATCGGTCAACACAAAATCTGGTGCATAATCAGGTGTCGACTTTTGATAAAAGAATTCATCCCCAGCGCCATGAGGGAACCGAATTAAAGTAAGTCGTCTTTCACGTAAAAAGGGCAAGAGATAGGGAGCCGCTTGTCTCAAATAAAGTAAGTAATCTGCCTTGTTCAGATGAAGAGCCGGCACAATCGGTTTTTCAGGATGAGTGACGTCAATCACGGCAGGGAGCGGATACAGCTGTTTGAGCATTTGCTGAAACGTACACGCTGCTGGGTCAGTATCTAGTAAAAAGGAAGAAAAACGCGGCTCTCTTAAGGCGGATCCATCAAAGGATATACAAGCAATGCTGGCGACGATAGAAGGAGGGATTTCATATCCTGATGCTCCTTTTAGCTGGCCTTTTGTTTGAAAGAGTGTACGCAGCGTTTGTTCTTCTTCTTTAGAAAACCCATGCTTGAATTGGACAACCTCGGTGAGATGATGATCTTGATAAATACAGCCTTGGAAATAGCCATTTTCTTTATCAAAACGAGTCACAATGACAGAGACATAGCGCCAGTTTTTGACTTTCAGCCATTCTTTTGACCGGGTATTGTCGTGCCATTTACTCGTCTTTTTTTTCGCAACGAGTCCTTCCGCTAAATACTCCGTCATCAGCTTTTTCATATATTCATGATTTGTGTCTGTATGAATGAGTTGAAGAAGGGAAGGGTGCTCCAGCTGAACAGTTGGCGGAAGTTTTGCTTCTTGGAAAACTTGCTGTAACTGTTTTTTCCTATCCATCAACGGTAAATCAACAAGGGATCTCCCTGTGCATCTTAATAGATCAAATGCAATCAAATGACATGGAAACCGTTCAGCCTGCAGCTTTATAGCATCTTTGTTTTTCAGCCTGCCTCTTTGCTGAACCTTTGCAAAATCGCTTTGCTGTTCATCCAGTAAAAAGACCAATTCCCCGTCAAGCGTCAGCGGTAAAAAAGGAGCAAACTGGTCCCTTAATTGTTCGCACTGTTCAATAACCTCAGGAAACTGTTCGTTTAATCGTTTTCCGGCTCTACTTTCTAAATGAATCTCGTTTTCCTCCCACATCAGGATGGTCCGAAAGCCATCATATTTTAATTCATACACCCAGTCTGAACCGGTAGGAATATCATGTGCCGCCGTTAATCGCATAGGTTTCATTGTCATGTCACTTCCTCATATGATGTGTTCTTAGAGTGGGATGAAATTTTCATTCGCATACATAAGTCTGATGAAAACATTACATAGTAAGGAGAAAAGAACGGAGGCGACGCGATGCATACAGTTTGGAAAGGCGGCATTAGCTTTGGACTAGTCAATATTCCAGTTAAGCTGTTTACTGCTACAGAGAACAAAGATATTAAATTAAGACAGCTGCATAAAGAGTGTCACACGCCCATTAACTATAAAAAGGTTTGTGCCAACTGCGGGGAAGAGGTGGCACCAGAACAAATCGTCAAAGCGTACGAGTATGCGAAAAATAAATTCATTGAATTAGACGATGAAGAGCTAGAAAAACTGCGAAAAGAAAATGAAGAAAAAGCCGTCGAAATCATTGATTTTGTGAAGATAGAAGAGATTGATCCAATCTATTATGAAAGAAGTTACTTCTTATCCCCGGATACTGGCGGTGCGAAGGCATATTCATTATTAAGAAAAGCTTTAGAGGAATCGGGAAAAATTGGTGTGGCGAAGATTATGATCCGCTCAAAGGAGCAATTAGCAATCGTTAGGTGCTATGAACATATTTTGCTGATGGAAACCATTCATTTCCCCGATGAAATTAGACAGGTATCAGATGTACCGAATATCCCCCAAGAGGAAAACATTGTGAAAAAGGAGTTAGATACAGCGCTCCTTTTAATCGAGCAGCTGACCACGACATTCGATCCAGCGGCATATCAAGATGAATACAGAGAACAGCTGATGAATTTAATTGGCGATAAAATATCTGGAGAACATACGGTTCAGCCAGAAACGACAGGCAAAAAAGATCCGGCATCCAATGTGACTGATTTAATGGCGGCTCTACAGGCTTCAATCGATCGATCAAAACCAGCCAAAGCGAAAAAAGCAGCACCTAAAAAAAGAAAAGCACCAGCGAAAAAAGAAAAGAATGCATAAGAAAAGACCGCTTATGGGCGGTCTTCACTTTCTTCTTTTCAGCGTGATAGAAAACCTTTAAAGTCTAGGAAGGACGAGCACCGGAGCGGAGCGAATTTGACATTCGTGAGCACCGAAGCGCATACCTGACAACGAATGCGAGGGTTTGCCTACACGCTGAGATCGCTTACGGGCGGTCTTATTGCGGTTTTAACACGTCCTGAATTTCCCCGTCTTTTCTGTGAATAACAACAGAAGTCCCTTTATTAGATGCAATCTCCTTTGCCCGGTCAATTGCTTCTTGTTTCGTTTCTTTGACCTCACTTGCTCGTTTTGCTTTCTCTGTTTGAACCGCCCAGCCTTCTTCATGTTTGACGACATGCTGCGCATGATCCATGAGCTCTGGTCTTGCGGAGCTGCTGCCCTCAGAAGGTTTGACAGAACCATGAGATGAGAAATTCTCTATCTCTTTCTCCGTTGCGTTTTTCTTCCACTCTTTCGCTTGACTGATTGCAATTGGAATGGCTCTATTTTCCTCATAGCCTTCCTGTATCATTTTGTTGGCAATCTCAAGCGCTTTTTTTCGAATGACGTTGTCTAATGATTTAAATGAAGCTGGATAATCGTTCATCGTCCAAGGCATATGAACCGCTCCTTTCTTTTATTTGAACACCTTCCCCCATCTGCAATAGATCAAACATATCATTCTTCTCAAACCAATGAAGGGGATAAAATACATCGTTTTGCTGAGGCGGAATCTCATCAAATCCAGGAGAATAGAAGGGAGAAAAGGAGTGGTTTTGATGATGATAAAAGGTTTGTATGAAGCCCATTTACCTGTGAGTGATTTGAAGGCATCTATTGCGTTTTATGAAAAATTGGAATTGACACTTGCTCACGAAAATGAACGAGTTGCTTTTTTATGGATTGAAAAAGGAAAGAGCTGGCTTGGCTTGTGGAAAGTAGATATAAATGCCTTTCCATACCATCCCTCGACTCGGCACGTTGCCTTTCAAATTACAACGTCCAGTATCGAACAGATCAAGGCTTGGCTGGTTGAAAAAGGCATCAGTATTCACCCAATGTTTGGTTTTTCAGAAGAGGAACAGCCTTTAGTTCTGGATAATCCGCCGCAATTTCATGCAGCGATCTATTTTCTTGACCCAGATGAGAATTTGCTTGAATGCATTGCCCCGCTTGAACTTGATACAGCAGAAGACTACGATATCATGACATATGAGGACTGGGATAGAAAGAAAAATCCGTTTATTGATTGACAAATTCACTAATTGTAACTATATTGATTACAACGGTGGTGAAAGATTGTGAAACAAATTAGCAGCAGGTATCCAATTGCTGTTCATATTTTGTCATATATTGCAGGTGTTCCAAATGAGTGTACAGGGGATTTTATTGCGGAAAGTGTGAATTCAAATCCAGCCACTGTTCGAAAAATGATGGCAATGCTCAAACGGGCGGGACTTATTGAGATACGCCGCGGAGTAGGCGGTGCTTACTTAAAAAGGCCGGCAGAGGAAATCACGCTGTTAGATGTGTACCGTGCTGTCGATGTAAGCGAGGATGAAGAATTATTTAACTTCCATCAGCCAGTCATCGCATGTCCGATTGGTCAAGCAATGGATACAAGACTGAGGAGTGAACTAAAAGAAGCTCAGGCAGCGCTTGAAAATCACCTCAAACAAGTGACCATCCAGCAATTGTTGACAGAGTCAGAATAAAAGAAGCTCAGGCTGAACTTGAGCTTTTTTTACACCAGTTGTTGTAATCGAGATGGTTATAACGAATAAACGGATACGTAAAACTGTACCAAAACATCACCGTCGAATCACAAAATGAGGAGGTCAAACAAATGAAGTTATTAGTAACAGGCGCAACAGGACAACTTGGATCGCTCGTCGTCCAGCATTTGCTTACAAAGGTACCGGCTGAACAAATTGCGGTCAGTGTTCGAAACCCGCAAAAAGCAGCACATTTGAAGGAATCTGGGGTGGATGTACGCCACGGAGACTTTACTCAGCCAGACACCCTTAAGGCAGCCTTTCAAGGCATTGACCGTCTTTTGATGATTTCAACTGCAGAAGGAGACCGCGTGCAGCAGCATACGGCTGCCATCCAAGCGGCGAAAGCAGCTGGTGTATCCTTTATTGCTTATACAAGCGTTGTGAGTGCAAGAGAGAGTCAGCTTGTCCTTGCACATGACCATGCAAAAACAGAAGAAGCGATTGTGGCCTCTGGCATTCCTCATGTGTTTTTAAGAAACAATTGGTATGTAGAAAACGAAAAAGATACGATTCTAGCAGCCGTTAGCGGCGCACCATTTTTAAGTCCAATTGGTGATGGCAAGGTTGGCTGGGCAACAAGAAATGACTACGCAGAAGCGGACGCAAATGCGTTAACACTTCCTGTACATGATCAGGAGATATATGAGCTGTCAGGACCTCTTCGGACGCATACTGAACTTGCACACATTGTCAGTGAGGTAAGCGGAAAAGAGATCAAAGTCGAGCAAATTGATGTCGACACATTTGGAGAGTTTTTAGCTTCAAATGGTGTACCAAAAGAAGCTGTTCCGTTCGTCAAAGCCATTCAAAGCGGCATTCGCGATGGTGCCTTAGCTGTTGAAAGCCGTGATTTCGAAACATTATTAGGCCGGCCCTTAACACCTATCGAAGAAAGAATTCGTGAATTGACTTCAAAATAAATCTTCTCAAGCGCCCTTAAAAGGGCGTTTTTTTCATTCATCCACACGAGCCATATGTCCAAATTTAGACAAATCACTTCGTTGAAATTTCAGAAATTTGGGATTAAAATGAAAATAGGGCCTGTTATTTCGTCATCAGATGACCAAAGTGATGATTCAAATTGCAGCAAAGAAGGGAAGTTCGCCGATGAAAGTCCATTTATTCGTTACCTGTTTAATTGACACCATGCAGCCAAATGTAGGAAAGGCGACAGTGGAAGTACTAGAAAGGCTCGGTGTAGAGGTGGAATTTCCAGAGGCACAAGTGTGCTGCGGACAGCCAGCCTTTAACAGCGGCTATACAAAAGAAACCATCAAAGCAGCAAAAAACATGATCAAAGCCTTTGAATCAGCTGAATATGTCGTGACGCCATCAGGTTCTTGTAAGGCGATGTTTTTAGAATATCCTCATCTTTTAAAAGAAGAACCAGTGTGGACTGCAAAAGCTGAGGCACTTGCTGAGAAAACATATGAATTAACCGAGTTTATTGTTGATATATTACACGTCACAGATGTAGGAGCGAGCCTGAAAGGAAACGCAACCTATCACACATCCTGTCATATGACGAGACTGCTGCGAATTAAGGAAGCACCTTTCACACTGTTGTCACATGTCAAAGATTTGACGATGACACCATTGCCGCGCGCAGAAAATTGCTGTGGATTTGGAGGAACCTTTTCAGTAAAAATGACACCTATTTCTGAGCAAATGGTCGATGAGAAAGTCCAAAGCATAGAGGAGACAGGCGCTGAATACATTATTGGTGCTGACTGCGGATGTCTGCTGAATATTGGCGGGAGGCTGAATCGTCTTGATAAGCCCATTCAAGTGATGCATATCGCAGAAGTATTAAATAGCCGCTGACTTTAAGAGGGGGAACGGCACATGAGTATGAAAATTGGAGAGAAGGGCTTTAAAGAACGAATCGGGGAAGGGTTAGAAGATACTGTCATGAGAGGTGCTGTTTCCTCAGCGCAGGAACGCCTGTATGAAAGGCGGCTATCTGCGAGCGAAGAGCTTGGCAACTGGGAAAAGTGGCGAGAACTTGGCGAGGAAATCCGGCAGCATACGCTGACGCATCTTGATGACTACTTATACCAATTAAGTGAAAGCGTTAGTGCACGTGGAGGACATGTCTTTTTTGCAAAAACAAAGGAAGAGGCATCGGCGTATATACAAAATGTGGCACAGAAAAAAGCGGCCAAAAAGATCGTTAAATCAAAATCAATGGTCACAGAAGAAATTGAAATGAATCAAGCGCTTGAAGAGATCGGCTGTGAGGTGGTGGAAAGCGATCTTGGCGAGTATATTCTGCAAGTAGATGATCATGAACCTCCTTCACATATTGTGGCACCTGCTCTTCATATGACGAAAGAACAAATACGGGAAGTATTTCATGAGAAGCTAGGGTATGAGATGTCAGAGACACCTGAAGACATGACGAGTTTTGTAAGAGCCATATTACGTGAAAAATTCCTCGAAGCTGACATTGGTGTCACTGGCTGTAATTTTGCTGTCGCCAATACAGGTTCCATCTGCCTTGTGACAAATGAAGGGAATGCGGATCTTGTCACAGCTATCCCGAAGACACATATCGCCGTTATGGGCATGGAACGGATTGTTCCAACGATGGAGGAACTGGATGTCCTTGTTGGTCTTTTGTGCAGAAGTGCAGTTGGTCAGAAATTAACAAGTTATATTTCTGTCGTCGGGCCAAAAGGAGGAGAAGAAGTGGATGGACCAGAAGAATTTCACTTGGTCATTGTAGACAATGGGCGGTCCAATATATTAGGTACTGCCTTTCAGCCTGTTCTCCAATGTATCCGGTGCGCAGCCTGTATTAATGTGTGCCCAGTTTACCGGCATGTGGGCGGACATTCATACGGATCGATTTATTCAGGGCCAATTGGCGCTGTTCTTTCGCCGCTTCTTGGCGGCTATGATGACTACCAAGAGCTCCCCTTTGCATCAAGCCTTTGCGCAGCCTGCACAGATGCTTGTCCAGTAAAGATCCCGCTTCACGAGTTATTAATAAAACATCGACAAGTCATCGTTGAAAAAGAGGGGAGAGCGTCTAAAGCTGAAATGATGGCGATGAAAATGTTCGGAATGGGCGCATCGACTCCCGGAATGTATCAATTCGGAACAAAAGCAGCCCCTGTATTGATGAATCGTGTGGCTTCAAACGGACAGATTTCAAAAGGAATAGGTCCTTTAAAGAATTGGACAGATATTCGTGACCTGCCAGCTCCAAGTAAAGAAAGATTCAGGGATTGGTTTAAAAAGAGACAGAAGGAGGAGCAGTGATGAAGGGAACCATTTCTCACCGAGAGTCGTTTTTAGCTCATATCCGTAAGCAATTAGGTAAAGATTCCTCCCCGTCTGCATCTATTCAGCGTCCAGCTTGGAAGCATCAAGTCCAGTGGGAAACAAACGGACTTTTGTCTAAAGAAGAAATAGTCGAGCAACTGAAGAAGCAATGTCAACGAATTCACACAAGAGTGGTCGAAACAACACCAGAGGAAGCGCCCTCTGTATTAAGATTATTGATGACAGAGTATGGAGAGGGTTCTGTGATGACGCCTGTCGATCATCGTTTTGAACAATATGGATTTCATCCGATGTTTGACAGCTTGCAGCACGAAGGATTCGCAGTCACCAGATGGAATGCTGAGGCATCAAGGGAAGAAAATATCAGGCTGGCAGAACAAGCGACATATTCGGTTGTATTCAGTGATTACACCCTTGCAGAATCAGGTACAGTCGTCCTTTCATCCCATCAAGGCCAAGGCAGAGCGCTGCATTTTTTACCGATGATGTATATTGTGTGTATCGAAAAAAGCACAGTGGTTCCGCGGATGATTCAGGCTGTTTCGGCTCTTAATCGTTCGGTAGAAGAGGGGGAGCAGGCGAAAGGTGCTATTCATTTCATATCAGGTCCGAGTAACTCTGCGGATATTGAGATGAATTTAGTGGTAGGTGTTCATGGTCCAGTTCGGGCCGTTTATCTATTGATAGATGATGAGTAGGGCTTTCGAGATGAAAGCCTTTTTTTCATGCAAAAAAGCTCACACAAGTTTTAAAATCATCTTGCCTCTAGCGGATTGGACATAGTAAGATGACGACATACAAGATGAACTTCTCATCTACTGCTGATGTAAAGGAAGCTGCTTATGGAAATGAAGTCAACTGCTCAAAAGAAATCAATTGCACTACCGCTTGTGATTTCAATTATTGCCATTTCATTTTCTGCTATCATTGTGAAATGGTCAAATGCACCTGCTGCTATTTTAAGCATGTATCGAATGATCTTTGCCGCGGCTTTTATGCTGCCGTTTATCCTGCCACGAAAAAAAGAATTTCTCTCGATTAAGCGCAGAGACTGGTTTTTCTTATGTATGTCAGGCTTCTTTTTAGGACTCCACTTTGTGTTGTGGTTTGGCTCACTGAAGCTGACGACTGTGGCAAGCTCTACTATTATTATCGCCCTTCAGCCGATGGTCTCCTTATTAGGCGGCTTTCTCATTTTCCGTGAACGAACCACGCTGCCCGCACTCTTGACAATGTGTGCCGCAATTGCTGGTGCACTCATGATTGGATGGGGAGACATAGGTCATAGCCAGGAAGCCATCCTAGGAGACATTTTATCCTTTTTAAGTGTGATCGCGGTTGTTTGTTATTTATTAATAGGTCAACAGGCTGTAAGGAAAATATCTCATTGGATTTATAGTTTTTGTGTGTTTGGTTTTGCTGGTCTTTTTTTAATTCTATTCAACCTAATGCAGCAAACTCCTTTTACAGGCTATCCGGGTAAAGAGTGGGGGATTTTTTTATTGCTTGCCATCATTCCCACCATGTCTCATGTCATTAATAATTGGCTTTTAACTTATGTCAATGCCACAACGATTTCAATGAGTATACTTGGCGAACCTGTTGGGGCCACGATTCTTGCTGTATGGCTACTTGGAGAGAAAGTCACGCTGTTTCAAATGCTTGGCGGTCTTCTTGTCCTTTTAGGCGTCTTTTTCTTTTTGATGCAGCAGCGTCAAGGAATTGTGATGAAACCAAAAAAATCCGGTTAAATCCCGGATTTTTTACTCTTTTAAATCATTTTTTTCAATCACTTTGTTCAATCTTTCCTCAACCTTCTTCAATTCCATTCGTCTTCTTCTGATCATTCGAAAAGAGGTGACAATCATAGTCACGATAACAGCAATGAATAGAAGAGAGAACACTTGAAATAAAAAATCTCCAAGATTGAATGCCATATTCGCTCCATTAGACATACGTAAAACCTCCCTTTCTATCTATATATTACCATAATCAATAAAAGATTGAGATTTATCCATAATTTATCTATAATAGGTAAAATATCACTCATTAAAGGAGAACCAATATGAGAACTTTAGTCCTTTTACGAGGTCTCCCAGGCGTAGGTAAATCAACTTGGATCAAAGCTCAAGGCTTAGAGCCCTACACTTTATCAGCGGATCAGATCCGTCTTTTGACCCAGCCGCCGCAGTTATCTGTCAATGGGAAACCAGAAATTTCAAGCAAACATGACCACAAAGTCTGGTCTTTGTTATTTGAATTGCTTACAGCACGTATGGAACGCGGAGACTTTACTGTGATTGATGCGACACATATTTCAAGCAAATCGATATCTCAATATAAATCGTTAGCCACATCGTATCGTTACAGGGTGTATGTCGTCGATTTCACGCAGGTGCCGCTTGAAACAGCTCTCCTGCAAAATCGCTCACGGGAACCTCACAAAGTTGTGCGGGAGTCTGTTTTATATCAAATGAACGAGCGGTTAAAAACAGAAAAGGTCCCATCATGGGTGACTGTTTTGCAGCCTGAGGAATATCCGCAAGTGATGACCTATCAGCCTCGATCCTTCGATCAATATGAGGCCATTCATGTCTTTGGAGATATTCACGGCTGTCATACCGCTCTGACCACCTATTTACAAGGAGACATTAAAGAAAACGAACTTTATATCTTTGCAGGTGATTTACTTGATAGAGGAATAGAAAACAAGGAAGTATTAGAATGGATGCTCGCACATAGAGAATGCCGGAATGTCATCGTGATTGAGGGCAATCATGATCAGCATTTATACCGGTTTGCACATGGTGAAAAAGTAAGAAGCAATATGTTTAACCGGCATACTGCACCTGAAATCGAAGCAGCAGACTTTAATTTAAAAGAAGTACGGAAGTTTGTCAGAACATTTCATCAGCTTACTTATTTTACGTACCATGGCAAGACATTTCTTGTTACCCACGGGGGGCTTGCTCATTTGCCAGAAGAGCTTCTGCATGTCTCAACACAGCAGCTCATTCACGGTGTAGGTGAATATTCAGATGACATTGACCACTTGTTTGTTCAAAACACCGCTGGATTAGATGTCATTCAAATTCACGGGCATCGCAATTTATACAGGCTGCCTATTCAAGCATCGGAAAGGTCTTATAATCTAGAAGGCCAGGTTGAATTCGGGGGGCAGCTGAGGGTCTTGAAAATCACAGCTGACGGGATTGAGACTCATGAAATTGACAACCCAGTCTATAGAGCTTCTGAGAAAAACCCATCGGCTGCTATTCAACCAGATATCTCACTGGATGACTTTTTAGCTCACTTAGATCAGCATGAATATGTACAGGAATTAAAGCTTCCGCACCATATTTCATCTTTTAATTTTACGAAAAAAGCTTTTAGTGAACGGCAGTGGGATGATGTGAATGTGAAGGCAAGAGGTTTGTTTGTCAATATGGTGTCAAAGCAGATTGTTTCAAGAAGCTACAACAAATTTTTTAATATTGACGAGCGTCCAGAGACAAAAATGCATCATCTAGTGAACCATCTTCAATTCCCTGTTACCGTCTATGATAAAGCAAATGGATATTTAGGAACGGTTGGGTATAACGAAATGGATGATGAATTGGTGTTTACGTCCAAATCGTATACATCTCATGTGAAACAAAATCAGCATGCTTCCTGGGTCGAAGAGCTATTCTATCAGACTTTCGGAGATGTGCAGATCGACTACATCAAATCATACGTACGTGACCACAAAGTATCTCTTGTGTTTGAAGTCATTTTACCAGAGAAAGACCCACATATTATCACATATGATCAAGATCAACTCATTTTGCTTGATATTGTGAAGCGTCAGCTAAGCTATGAAAAAGCAGCATTCACTGAAGTGAAAAGGTTAAGCGAACAGCTTGGAATGTCCTGCAAGCAGGAAGTGGCTGTGTTCCATGATTGGACGTCTTTTTATAAATGGTATCAGGCAGTCTCTCATGACGACTCGATTAAAGAAGAGGGATTTGTCATAGAGGATCATCGCGGATTCATGACCAAGCTCAAGCTCCCTTATTATCAATTCTGGAAGCAGATGCGTGCGATCAAGCAGCGCGTCGCAGAGAAGCGTTCCTCGCAAAAATATATGCAGGCTTTGCAAACGGCGGAGCAAGCAAGATTTTATACGTGGCTTCTTGAGCAAGATGCCAATGATGTCAGGAATAGCTCAATTATTGAGCTGCGAACACAATTTGAGCAAAGCGATGCTGCCCAATTGAATAATGATGAAATAAATGCATAGTCTAAACATGAGTCTTTTCTAAGGAAAAGGCTTTTTTTGATGCAATTGAAAGGTGGACCCATATATGCCTGATCATATTGAAGTGATTCTTCGAACGATGTTTGCTTTTGCGATTTTATTTGGTGGAGCACGTCTTCTTGGAAAGCAAACATATTGATACATATGACGACCATATTCAGTCTCCGATTGATCAAAAATGAACGTGTAGTGCAGAGGTCACCCGCATGACACATATCTGCCAATATTTCTAAGTCCTTTGGATGCTGTCTGACTAGGCATCATTTCTCAATTATTATTATTTTCAGAAAATGTGATGACGGAGAAAAATAAGTGTGTTTAAGTATATATAGAAGAAATTAAAATATTAATATAATATACCGCATGCGGAATGAACATTCATTCCTGAAATGAGGAGGGGATGAAGTGCCAGCAGTGACTGATAAACAAGAACAGATTATGAAGGCTTCACTAGATTTATTTATTGAACGGGGCTTTGATGGGACCACGATGCCGATGATATCAAAAAGAGCAAACGTCGGAGCAGGAACCATTTACCGTTATTTCGACAGTAAAGAGGCCCTCGTTAATATTTTGTACCAGCGCAGCCTTTCTGCATTTATCGAAAAAATGAACACAAACAGTCCAGATCCAAAGGCAAGTATTCGGGCGTACTTTAAGCATGTATTTTATTGCTTGGTTTTATTTACAAAGGAGAATCCAAGCGGGCTATATTTCTTAGAAATTGATAAACGATCCCATTACTTAGACGAGACGAGCAAAGAGAAAATGCAGCTTTTGTTACATGAGCTATTCCTTATCTTTGAAGAAGGGAAAAAGGATGGGATTCATCCAAATCTCTCAGGTAGAACCATTTTATCGATTGTATTTGGTGCCTTTGTACAGCTGCATAAACAAATTCTTGCAGAAGAAATAGAGCCAACGATTGAATTTCTAGAGGACATTGAGCAATGTTTATGGCGCGCCATTAGCGTTGCTTCTTAATGATATAAAGGGAGTGGGCACATGCAACAAACATCAATCATTCCAAAACCAAAAACATACGGACCTTTTAAAAATATTCCCCATATCAAAAAGGGGGAGCTTTCTCAAACCTTTTGGCGTCTTGCAGATGAATTAGGACCGATCTTTCAGTTTGAATTTTCAAAAGCAACAAGTATTTTTGTTTCCAGCCATGAACTTGTCCAAGAAATATGTGATGAGAGCCGTTTTGATAAATACATTGGGACTAGTCTCAATAAAGTAAGAGCATTTGCAGGAGATGGGTTATTTACGAGCTGGACAGAAGAATCGAACTGGAGAAAGGCTCACCACATCTTGATGCCGGCGTTTAGCCAGCAGGCCATGAAGGGCTATCATGAGATGATGCTCGATATTGCCGCACAGCTTGTACAAAAATGGCAAAGAACAGGCCGTGATGAAGAAATTGAAGTAGCAGAGGATATGACAAAGCTTACTTTAGATACGATCGGACTTTGCGGTTTTGATTTTCGATTTAACAGCTTTTATAAAGAAAATCAGCATCCATTCATCGAAAGTATGCTGAATGGTTTAAACGAAGCGATGGATCAGGCGAGCCGGTTGCCGGTTGCAGATAAGCTAATGATCAAAAGAAGAAAAAAATTTGACCAAAATGTCGATTTTATGAAGCAATTAGTAGATGACATTATTCAAGAACGAAAAAAACAAGATAAAATGGGCGATGATTTACTGTCCCTCATGCTGCATGCAAAGGACCCTGAAACAGGAGAGCGCCTGTCAGATGAAAATATCCGCTATCAAATCATTACCTTCTTAATAGCTGGGCACGAAACAACAAGCGGGCTGCTATCCTTTGCGATTTATTTCTTATTAAAGAATCCAGAAAAATTAAAGAAAGCCGTCCAAGAAGCAGATGATGTGCTGCAAGGCGGACTGCCAACATTTAAGCAGGTACAAAAACTAAATTACACTCGTATGGTTTTAAATGAATCACTTCGCCTCTGGCCAACAGCGCCTACGTTCTCTCTTTATGCGAAAGAGGACACCGTCATCGGAGGGAAATATTCGATTGAAAAGAATCAAAGTGTCTCCGTGCTGCTCCCTAAGTTACATCGTGATCAAGCGGTATGGGGAGAGGATGCGGAAGAATTTAAACCAGAGCGGTTTCTACACCCTGAAAAGATCCCGCATCATGCCTACAAGCCTTTTGGGAATGGGCAGCGTGCATGTATCGGTATGCAATTCGCCCTTCATGAAGCCACTATGGTGCTAGCGATGGTTCTGCACAATCTGGAATTGATAGATCACACATCATATGAACTTGATTTAAAAGAATCTCTGACGATTAAGCCAAACGATTTTAAAATCAAAGTGCGGCCAAGGAAGCAGCTACTCTTTATGGCACCACCGAAAGAAGAGGCGAAAAAAAGCACAAAATCTAATGAGTCAAAAGTGGCCAGTCACGGTACACCACTGCTTGTTCTATATGGATCAAATCTTGGCACAGCGCAGCAAATCGCAAACGAATTTGCTGAAGACGGGAAAGCAAAAGGGTTTGACGTGACCACTGCTCCGCTTGATGACTATACACGCCAATTACCAGATAAAGGTGCAGTCTTAATCGTGACCGCTTCATACAATGGACATCCGCCTGACCATGCGAAAAAATTTGTGGATTGGGTCACGCAGGATGAAGAGCAGGATTTATCAAACGTGACATTTGCTGTTTTTGGATGCGGAGATCGAAATTGGGCGAGTACGTACCAGCGTATTCCGCGTCTCATTGATGAAGCACTTGAAAGAAAAAGTGCAAAGCGTGTAGCTGATTTAGGAGAAGGCGATGCAGGCGGAGATATGGATGAGGATAAAGAAACATTCCAGAAAACGGTCTTCAAGCAGCTTGCAAAAGAATTTAAGCTCACCTTCCAAGAGAAAGGTAAGGAAAAGCCAAAACTATCAGTTGTTTATACAAATGAGCTAGTAGAACGTCCTGTGGCGAAAACGTATGGTGCTTTTTCAGCTGTTGTACTGAAAAATGAGGAATTACAATCTGAAAAAAGTGAGCGGCAAACAAGACATATTGAACTGCAATTGCCTGAAGGGAAACAATACAAAGAAGGGGATCATATCGGAATTGTTCCGAAAAATAGTGATGCACTCGTGCAGCGGGTGATCAATCGCTTCAATCTTGATCCTAAGCAGCACATCAAGCTTTCTTCTCAGAAAGAAGCAAGTCATTTACCTTTAGATCAGCCGATTCAAATGAGAGAATTACTTGCGTCACATGTTGAGCTTCAAGAGCCTGCAACACGTACGCAGCTAAGAGAGCTCGCAGCATATACAGTTTGTCCGCCTCACCGCGTGGAGCTTGAGCAAATGGCTGGTGAAGCATATCAAGAAGCCGTTTTAAAGAAACGAGTAACCATGCTGGACTTATTAGATCAATATGAAGCGTGTGAGCTGCCGTTTGTGCACTTTTTAGCACTTTTACCAGGTTTGAAGCCGCGCTATTACTCAATTTCTAGCTCACCAAAGGTCGAAGAAAAAAGAGTCAGTATCACAGTGGCGGTTGTGAAAGGTAAAGCGTGGAGCGGCCGCGGAGAATATGCCGGAGTCGCATCAAACTATTTATGCGGTCTGCAGGCAGGAGAAGAAGTCGCCTGCTTCCTCCACGAAGCGCAGGCAGGATTCCAGCTGCCACCTTCATCCGAAGTACCGATGATCATGATCGGACCGGGTACAGGAATCGCTCCATTTAGAGGGTTTGTTCAGGCAAGAGAAGTGTGGCAGAAGGAAGGAAAACCACTAGGCGAAGCTCACCTGTATTTTGGCTGCCGTCACCCTCTTGAAGATGATCTGTATTTTGAGGAAATGCAGCTTGCAGCGCAAAAAGGAGTTGTTCACATCCACCGGGCTTATTCTCGTCACAAAGAGCAAAAAGTATATGTCCAGCATTTGTTGAAAGAAGACGGCGGCATGCTGATCAAGTTACTTGACCAAGGTGGGTATCTTTACGTGTGCGGGGACGGAAAAGTTATGGCACCAGACGTAGAGGCTACGCTTATCGACCTCTATCAAAACGAGAAACATTGCTCGAAGGAAACAGCTGAAAATTGGCTGACAACCCTTGCAAATGACAATAGATATGTAAAAGATGTGTGGAGCTGAAAAATTAGGAAGACCGCCAATTAGGCGGTTTTTTCTATTTCAGAGAGAGATCAATAGAATGAAGGTTGGAAAGATACAAAACACCTAATTTAAAAATGAAATATTTTGTAAAAAATAAGAATATTCTCTCATTTACTCCAATATGAAACAATCGTATGATTTTTGATATAGGACATAAAGGAGGAATATGATGAAAAAGGTGAAAATGTTACTCCCTTCTCTACTCGTTTTTGGTGCTTTAAGTGTGCCTAGTTTTGCCCATGCCACATCGGATTCAGTACTAACGTCTGATTATGACATGGTGACTTCTGATGGGAAGGTGATCTCTTCAAGTGATTTCCACAATGATACGAAATCCCCCTCATCCTTTGACAAAGTGGATGATCTTTCTTCTACTGTTGGCGAAAAAGTAAAACCACTATCAAAATATTTAAAAGACTTTCAAACAAAAGTCGTCATTGGAGACGATGGTAGAACAAAAGTAGCAAACACAAGAGTGGCACCATATAATTCAATTGCTTATATTACATTTGGCGGCTCAAGCTGCACGGGGACACTCATTGCCCCTAACAAAATTTTGACAAACGGGCACTGCGTGTACAATACAGCATCGAGAAGTTATAGTGCAAAAGGATCGGTGTATCCAGGCATGAACGATAGTACTGCGGTGAATGGCTCAGCAAACATGACGGAGTTCTATGTACCAAGCGGATATATCAATACAGGCGCGAGCCAATATGATTTTGCCGTGATCAAAACAGATACGAACATTGGCAATACGGTCGGTTACCGCTCTATCCGTCAGGTGACAAACTTAACTGGGACAACGATTAAAATTTCTGGATATCCAGGTGATAAAATGAGATCGACTGGCAAGGTGTCGCAGTGGGAGATGTCAGGTTCTGTGACAAAAGAAGATACAAATCTC
Source organism: Bacillus sp. FSL R5-0431 (assembly GCF_038002985.1). Classification (NCBI taxonomy): domain Bacteria; kingdom Bacillati; phylum Bacillota; class Bacilli; order Caryophanales; family Bacillaceae; genus Bacillus; species Bacillus sp. FSL R5-0431. The sequence continues at coordinate 1,708,506 of NZ_JBBOOG010000001.1, forward strand.
GCATACTATACGATTGATACATTTAGCGGAAATTCAGGCTCAGCGATGCTAGATCAAAATCAGCAAATCGTTGGGGTTCATAACGCAGGGTATTCAAACGGAACGATTAATGGCGGTCCAAAAGCGACAGCTGCCTTTGTTGAATTTATCAACTATGCAAAAGCGCAATAAGAGTTAGAGCACAAAGCTTGTTTCCTTCATAGGGGACAAGCTTTTTTATATGGATAGAAATATCTGTCTACGCTTGAGAGATTCATTGAGTTCTCAGCCTCATCATTTTTTTCACATGTCATTCGTGAACCGCTCATACATTAAAATGACACATTTCCTTTAAGTCAAGATTCTGCTTGAGAAAAATGAGGAGGTCTCACACTTTTGAAAATGAGAAGAGGCTGGATCACTGGTGTCGCCTTATGCTTTGTGATATGGATGGGCACGTTGTTAGGTGGATTTGGGGAGAAACATGCGGCAAAAGGTGCGGATCGATATGATCATGTCATTCAATTTCCAAAGGAACGGTACCCTGAAACAGGCAGCCATATTCAAGAAGCCATTCGAAAAGGGCATTCAGATGTGTGTACGATAGACCGAAATGGAGCAGATGCCCGCAGGCAAGAATCATTAAAAGGAATTCCGACTAAACCTGGCTTTGACCGGGATGAGTGGCCGATGGCGGTTTGTCTTGAGGGAGGAAAAGGTGCGAGTGTTCAATATGTCAGCCCATCTGATAATAGGGGAGCAGGCTCATGGGTTGGACACCAGATTAGCAGTTATCCTGATGGGAAAAGAATTTTATTTATTGTGAAATAAAACTGGAAGAGAGGCACCTGTGAGTAGGTGCCTTTTTTGTTGATGATCAGAGCGTATTGGAGTTAGCAGGGACAAAAGATTCAGAGGTACAATGGATCTATAAGGTACAAATACTGACAAGAAGAAAATGTGAAGGGACATATGCTTATGGATAAGAACCGTGCATTATACGATTTTTTCATGCAACATGCAGAGAAACTGACTGAAACTTGGTATGAATCAATTGAGGATGATGATCCAGAATCAATATATCGTTCAACAGATTCCAGCATCATAGCAGATCTGAAACGGCAAAATCAAGATTATTACCAGCATTTTATACGTGCTCTTATTGAAGACAAGACATATTTACATACTGAGTTTAAAAAGTGGTCTGAAGACTTAGCCAGTGACCTGAAGCATTTAAATACACCATTAGATTATGTTGTGAGAGAATACATGTCCAATCAAAGAGTGGTCCTTCATTACTTAAAAGAATTTATTAAACAGCGTCAAGATGAAATTGATATTGACCGCATCTTTTATTGGTATGATTTAATTTCAGAGGCGTTTAATATTTCAATTCATGTGTTTATCCAGCAATATGTGAAAAATACAACGAGGAAGCTCGTGGCACAAAGAGACATGATTGACGAGCTGAGCTCACCTGTCATTGTCTTAAAAAATCATATTGCGTTATTGCCGTTAGTAGGTGACATTGATACAGCGAGAGCAAAGATGATTTTAGAAAATACGCTTAAACAGTGCTCGCAAAAAGGTGTACAGCATTTATGTATTGATTTATCGGGCGTTGTCATTATTGATACAATGGTGGCTCATCAAATCTTTGATCTTGTCACATCACTTCGGTTAATTGGAGTAGAGACGACCATTTCAGGCATCAGACCAGAAATTGCCCAAACAGCCGTGCAGCTTGGGCTTCCTTTTAATGAATTTCGCACGGCATCATCACTTGCTCACGCGCTGGATCGCATGACTGAATTTTCTCCAATATAAAAACCAGGCCGATTGAATGGCCTGGTTTTTGATTTAGATGACAGCGTCAATTTTTGTGACTTTCCAATCTTTTTGTACTTTTTCGTACGTAACAGTTCGTTTTACTTTGCGTCCATCAAGTGTTGGGACGGTGAATTCATAGGTGCGGACCGTTTGTTTTTTAGAGACAAGTTTAGGTGTGGCTTTATCCCAATTAAGCATGTTGTCTCCGTCACCGACTGGAACAGCCATTTTGCCTTTATGAACAATGAACTGGTAGTCTTTTAAACCTTGATTGATGGCATCTTTTGTGAAAACTTGAGATAGGTAGCTGTTTAGTTTTTTCTTTGTATCAAATGTTTTAGAAAGATAGTTGTATGTCATGTCTTTATAGCTAAATGATTTTAATTTGTAATCGGAATGTTCATTAATTTTGTAGCCTGACATCGCACTCCAAAAGTGTTCTCGTGCGTCAAGGGCAATATGTAACGCTTCTTTATTTGTCAAAGCGGCTGGTTTTTTAGAAGCGGCCAATGTTGTAGATTGTAATGAGATCATAAGCATAATAGCAGTTAATAAAACGAATAATTTTTTCAAGGCGATTGCCTCCTTTTCTCAATGAAAACTTCTTATGTTACAAATGTTACAATAATTACAGTGATATTACAAGTATTAAATCTAAATGTTTTTTATTTCTTTTCTTTCTATATATATAACGTTTGAGGGTGACAAAAAGTTTTCATTTTTTTATTTTTTTCTTTATATCTAGTATTTAACCGTTCTAAAGAAGAACAAAACGTTTTTTGGAAAAATTTCTGTTTGGACGTTTAACACGCTTTCTCATTTATGACATATACTATCGTGATGAATGTCTAAGAAAGTGGTGTTGAATATGTATCATCCGTATGAAGGTATGTGGAATGGGTACTCATATGATAGGCAGATGCAAGGATGGCCATCGCTCCCTATTCCTCAAGTTGGAGGATTTCCAGGGTTTCCAATCGGAGGAGGAGGCACTGGACCCGGATCAAGCGGATCAGCTCCGCCAGCTCCGCCACAGCATATCATTTCGCAGTATCAGCAAGCATTATCACAGCCTCAAAGCATGCAGTCACTTATTTCAGGGCAAACAGGTGGAGGCCAGCAATCTGTTCAATTTGCAGCGGGATGTAATAGAAGATGGACGATTGTGTTCATGAGAAACGGTCAAGTGTTTTTAATGTATGTCCTATCCTCACAGCCTTTCGGGAGAACAACTGGCTTTATTTGGCCAAACTTTACATTTGGTTCCTTCCCAAGCTCGCGTATCCTTGCCTATTTTTGTTCATAAAAGAAAAAGCCGGTTCTCATCAGCAGCTGATGAAATACCGGCTTTTTTTAGTGAATATTTCTAAATACGCCAATCACTTTACCTAGTATACTTACATTCTGTAAAATAATCGGTTCCATAGATGGGTTCTCTGGCTGTAATCTAAAGTGTGTATCTTCTTTATAGAAACGTTTCACTGTCGCTTCATCTTCCTCTGTCATGGCGACGACAATATCTCCATTGTTAGCGGTGCTTTGCTGACGCACAATGACATAGTCCTTGTCCAAAATTCCTGCATCAATCATACTTTCTCCCATAATTTCAAGCATAAATACTTGTTCATCTGGTGCTGCAAAAGTCTCTGGAAGAGGGAAGTATTCTTCTACATTCTCAACAGCCGTAATAGGCAGGCCTGCGGTTACTTTTCCGATGACTGGTACGTTCATTACAGCACTCTTTGGAATATTCATTTCCTCTTCATCTAGTACTTCGATCGCTCTAGGTTTTGTCGGGTCTCTTCTAATTAAGCCCTTTGTTTCTAGTCTAGCTAAATGTCCATGAACCGTTGAACTGGATGCTAGACCGACAGCTTCTCCAATTTCACGAACGGATGGGGGATAGCCCTTACTTTTTACTTCTTCTTTGATGAATGTCAGGATATCGAGTTGTCTTTTTGATAGCTTCGTCATCTTTTGCACCTCAAAACGTCAATTTTAAAGAAATTATAGCATGTTTTTCCTAACAGTACAAACATAGGTTCGAAAAAAACGTTTGACAGAAACGTTTGTTCGTATTTATAATGAGTGACAGAAAGAGCGAACACATATTCTGTTAGGAGAGATGACATTATGAGGTTAAAAGAATCTATTATTTTTATTGGGGTATTCTCATTCATCGTTGGCATATTTCTCTCACTTATTGCAGTCACAAGCCATAATGATCCAAATCAATATGTTAAAATAGAGGTTCAATCAGGTGATACTCTTTGGGGGTTAGCTGATCAAGTAAACGACAGCAAATCAATCGACAAAAATGCGTTTATTGACTGGGTCACTGAACACAATGATCTTGCTTCAACGGAAATCCAGCCTGGTGACATTCTTGTCATACCAGTCAAAAAAGAGCATCCCGTCGTATATCAACTTGCAACAGTACAATAGAAAGGTCGATTGAAGTCATGAATGCAATCATCTATGCGAGAGTAAGCACTGTCAAAGAAGAGCAGGAAACCTCGCTGAAGAGACAAGAAGAAGAACTGCTGGCTTTAGCTGCTATGCACAAGATGAATGTGGTGAAAGTCATCAAAGAAAAAGCAAGCGGATATGATCTAGATCGTGATGGTGTGTTTGATATGCTAGCTGCACTAAAAGAAGAGTCAATTGATGCCGTTCTTATCCAGGATGAAACGCGTCTCGGAAGAGGACAAGCAAAAATTGCGCTTCTTCATTGTCTTTTTAAAGAGAACGTAAAGGTGTACAGTACGTTTCATAGAGGCGAGCTTGAGCTTTCAGAAGCAGATGAAATGGTTATTGAGATCGTAGGAGTAGTTGAAGAGTATCAACGAAAAATTCATAACCTGAAAATCAAGCGGGGAATGAGAAGAGCTGTTGAGCGCGGGTATCAGCCCGAACTGAATTTAAAACAGCAGGATCATGCGCCTGGCCGTGAGCGTATTGAAGTGCCGATTTCAGAAATTGTTCGATTAAGAAAAAACAACATGACATTCGCAGAAATTGCAGCAACTCTTCAGGCACTAGGTTTTGACATTTCAAAAGCAACGGTCCATAGAAGGTATCAAGAATATGAAAAAGGTCTGACCACCTAAAGCTTGATTTGTTGTCAAAATGATTGATATTTAGTAGTATGTAGAGAAAATGTTTTAAAGGAGTTTGTCATGATTTCTAAAAAGCAGCTTGCAAGAATCAATGAGCTTTCAAAAAAGTCGAAAGAGACCGGTTTATCAGACGCTGAAAAAACAGAACAAAAGCTATTGAGAGAAGAGTATTTAAAAGCTTTTCGTTCTTCTATGAAAAATACACTTAAAACCGTGAAAATCGTTGATCCTGAAGGAAACGATGTCACACCAGAAAAATTAAAAAGAGAAAGAGATCAAAACCTTCACTAAGTCTGTGATTTCTTAAATTTTGAAAAGATGGGAAGTATATTCTCATCTTTTTTCATATTTGCATAACTTTTTAGGTGATCGATAAACTAAATGTGACAAAATCACTCTTTTTCAGCGTGAAATAGTTGTGAAAAAAGGACAGTAGATTTATGATAATGGTGTACACAAGATACGGAAGGGGATTTATATGGAAACGATTGAATTGAAATCTATTGCAACAATACGTACTCTCTCCATAGACGCAATTGAAAAAGCGAATTCCGGTCACCCTGGAATGCCAATGGGTGCTGCACCAATGGCATACGCTTTATGGACGAATCACTTAAACGTAAGTCCGCAAAACCCTAATTGGTTTAACAGAGACCGTTTTGTTTTATCTGCGGGGCATGGTTCTATGCTTCTATATAGCATGCTTCATTTAAGCGGATACAACCTGAGCATCGATGATCTAAAACAATTCCGCCAATGGGGTAGCAAAACACCTGGACACCCTGAATTTGGACATACAGAGGGCGTAGATGCTACAACAGGTCCTTTAGGGCAGGGGATTGCCATGGCAGTTGGTATGGCACTTGCAGAAAGACATCTTGCGGAAACGTATAACAAAGACAACTTTAATGTTGTAGATCACTATACATACAGCATTTGCGGAGATGGGGACTTAATGGAGGGAATTTCCTCTGAAGCTGCTTCACTTGCTGGTCATTTAGGCTTAGGCCGTTTAATTGTTCTTTATGATTCAAATGATATTTCATTAGATGGCGACCTAGATCGTTCATTCTCTGAAAATGTGAAGAATCGTTTTGAAGCGATGAACTGGGAAGTTCTCTATGTGAAAGACGGCAACAACATTGAAGAAGTGACGGCTGCTATCGAAAAGGCGAAACAAAGTACAGACAGACCTACATTGATTGAAGTGAAAACAACGATTGGTTTCGGATCGCCTAACCGTGCAGGAACGTCTGGTGTGCATGGTGCACCGCTTGGCAGCGATGAAGCCAAGCTGACGAAGGAAGCTTACTCTTGGACGTTTGAAGAAGATTTCCATGTACCTTCTGAAGTGTACGATCATTTCAAAGAAGCTGTAAAAGACGCTGGTCAGAAAAAAGAAGCAGCTTGGAATGAACTATTTGAACAATATGAAAAAGAATACCCTGAACTTGCAGCTCAACTGAAGCTTGCGATTGAAGGAAAGCTTCCTGAGAATTGGGATCAAGAGGTTCCTGTTTATGAAGCAGGTTCAAGTCTTGCCTCCCGCGCTTCTTCAGGCGAAGTATTAAATGGCATTGCGAAGCAAGTACCTTTCTTCATTGGCGGGTCTGCTGACCTTGCAGGTTCAAACAAAACAACGATTAAAAACACAGACGATTTTGGTAAAGATAATTATGCCGGCAAGAATATTTGGTTCGGTGTCAGAGAATTTGCAATGGGTGCCGCGTTAAACGGTATGGCACTTCACGGCGGCCTTCGTGTATTCGGCGGAACGTTCTTTGTTTTCTCAGATTACTTAAGACCAGCGATTCGTCTTGCTGCTTTAATGGGACTTCCAGTCACTTATGTCTTTACTCATGACAGTATCGCTGTTGGGGAAGATGGTCCGACGCATGAGCCGGTTGAGCAGCTTGCTTCATTACGTGCGATGCCTAATCTTTCTGTCATTCGCCCAGCGGATGGAAACGAAACAGCTGCAGCGTGGAAACTTGCTGTATCTTCAACGGATAAACCGACAGCTCTAGTACTGACTCGTCAAAACCTTCCAACGATTGACCAAGCACCAGAGAAGGCGTATGAGGGAGTAGAAAAAGGTGGATACGTCGTCGTTGAAGCTGCTGATGCACAGCCCGAAGCACTTCTACTCGCTTCTGGATCTGAAGTCGGTTTAGCGATTGAAGCGCAAAAAGCACTTGAAAAAGAAGGGATCCGCGCGTCTGTTGTCAGTCTTCCTGCATGGGATCGTTTCGATCAGCAGTCAGATGAATACAAAGAATCAGTCCTTCCTACAGCAGTGCGGGCACGTATTGCGATTGAAATGGGGGCTTCACTTGGCTGGGAGCGTTACACTGGTCTTGATGGTGACGTGATTGCCATTGATAAATTTGGCGCTTCTGCACCAGGTGAAACCATTATTGAGAAATACGGATTTACGGTCAGCAATGTGGTCAGCCGTGTGAAAGCGAAGCTGAACAAATAACCAGTCTCCAAGCATCATGCTTTTTTTCATCTGTTTGCAGAGCATTTTCATCCGCTCTGCAAACTTTTTTCTTTTTTCTTGTTTTTTTGACAAAACTAGTTTCTTCTTGCTTCATATATAGACAATTCTTTCTTTCGCATTTTTGTATAATACAAGCAATATACGAGATTGACGAAATGTGAAAGGAAGGGATAGACATGGAACGCCATTATTATATTTATTGGATTGAGGATGAATTTGCACATCATTATTTTGGCAGAGAATCGATTTTGTTTCATTTGTTTGAGTCGTTACACTGGACGAACCGCACGGAAGATGAATTGGTGATGCTTGTGAAACAAGTGGATTACGTGACGAAACGAATCCCTGCTTTTCATATGCACCAGCGATTAATGAACAACTTAACGAACATTCACTATACACAAATTGGCTCGATATACAGCGCTTCCTTACCTGATGGAAAAGGAACGGCTGCATTTATCATAAAAGACCGTTATATCCAAATGTCTGCCACCGGCAGTTACGAGGCAGAAGCGGTGTTTTTTGAAGTGCTGAGAAAAATTAGTCCTTGCTTTCTTGCGATGGACTTTGGTTCAAAGAAGCATGGGTGGCTCAATCCGGTAAAAGTGAGGAATTTTGTTTAAAAAAATAAAATTGAACGTGAAATGTTGTATAATAGCCTTTTGTTTAGTACACTTTATACGAGACAACATGAAGGAGGAAGAATTATGGATTTATGGGTTGTCATCCTTGTAGGCGTTGTTGCACTGCTTGCAGGAGTTGCACTCGGATTCTTTATTGCTCGTAAGTATATGATGAGCTACTTGAAAAAGAATCCACCAATTAATGAACAAATGCTTCGAATGATGATGATGCAAATGGGCATGAAACCGTCCCAGAAGAAAATCAATCAAATGATGAAAGCCATGAACAACCAAGCGAAATAATACGTACGATATTATGATCATAGATGGAACATGGTTATAAAGAATGGACAAGCGTTGTCCTATCTTTATTGAATTCACCTTCATCAGACGCTTTAAAACCACTGTACTTGCATGAATAAAGCAGGGAAGGTGGTTTTTATTTTGGCGTCAGCCTCCTGTTAAAAACAAAAAACCCCTGTAATCAGAGGTTTTTGTTTCGTTTATGGTCACATATCAACTGTTCTAAAAATCGTGCAGCATGATAGATATCATGAGATATGATTAGTTGGCTGAGTTTGAGTGTAAGTGTCGTTGATATTGTAAGAGAAGATGATCTAGCTGCTGGCTATGTTCGATGGTCACTGTTGATGTCATCCCATTATGCAAGACAACTTTCATCAGCTCTTCTCTTTTTTCTTCGATTTGAGTTAATAATGATGTTTTTACCAAAGTCATGTTCCTTTCATGCAAATCTTGATAAAAAGAATCGATTTTATTATATCCATTTTAAGGTTTATTTTCAAATTTAAAGGATTCGTTATCTTGATGTCAAATTAAATTATATAAGGTTTTAAGAGAATAGACCATCTTTATTGAGAGGATGTAAAAAAAATGAAATGATTTTGTCATCTCTTATTGTATATTGTAAGAAGGGGGTGTTCTTTTGACAGATTTGAATTACTTTTTAGCTTTTGGAGCAGGGTTTCTTTCTTTTATCTCACCATGCTGTCTGCCGCTTTATCCAGCCTTTTTATCGTATATTACGGGCGTTAGTATAGATGAAGTGAAATCTGAGAAGGTGATGCTGAGAAGAAGAAGTCTGCTTCATACCTTATTCTTTTTAGTTGGATTCTCTATTATATTTATTGCGATTGGCTTTGGGACATCGTTTGTTGGGAAGTTTTTTTATGATTACCATCAAGCAATTCGCCAGGTTGGAGCCATTCTCATTATTTTCTTTGGTTTTATAATTCTTGGTGTCTTCCAGCCTTCTTTCCTTATGGGGGAAAAGAGAATGCAGTTCAAAAATCGTCCTGCTGGTTTTTTTGGATCGATTCTCATCGGAATGGGCTTTGCCGCTGGATGGACACCTTGTACAGGACCTATTTTATCTGCTGTTATCACACTTGCTGGTAACAATCCGGAGTCGGCTGTCACATATATGATTGCGTATGTATTCGGATTTGCCGTTCCGTTTTTTGTTCTATCCTTTTTCATCACGAAAATGACGTGGATCAGAAAGCGCCAGCAGCTTATCATGAGAATTGGCGGGATCATTATGATTGTGGTAGGGATATTGCTGTTCTTTGATCTTCTCACATGGATTATCATCATGTTCTCCTCATTGTTCGGCGGATTTACAGGCTTTTGAAATCGTTTTCTACAGTCGCGGCGAATGGTTTTTTTTCGTCAATTGGAGTATATTATACATAGGCTGACCTTAAAGAATAAAGGAATGATTTGATATGATGGTCTTGATCTCTTCTATAATTGCGATATGTATGGCGGTAGCCGTCATGTTTATTCGCATTAAGTCATCTGCAAAACCGGCAACCGCGAAAAAAATTATATTACCTCCTATTTTCATGAGCACTGGGGCACTAATGTTTTTTGTTCCTATGTTTCGAGTAACTGGGGCTGAATTTCTAGAGGCGATCACAGTGGGGATGTTTTTCTCCATATTTTTAATCAAAACATCGAAGTTTGAAATTAGAGGGAATGACATTTATTTAAAGCGATCAAAAGCATTTGTGTTTATTCTCATTGGACTTCTTGTTCTTCGTATCGGGATGAAGACCATCCTGAGTTCTTCTATTGATTATGGTTCTCTAAGCGGGATGTTTTGGATTCTTGCCTTTGGCATGATCGTACCTTGGCGCGTTGCTATGTATTTGTCGTTTAGAAAGCTGTCTAAGCAATTAGATCCGCAGCAGGTTCAAATGAATTAAACCTCCTTTTGATAAAGGAGGTTATTTTAATAACGATTCATATGGCGTGTGATCGATGTCTTTTTCTTGAAGGCGCTTCAGTAAAAACTTATGATCCCGCTTTGGGGTAGCGATAATATAGCCGCGAATGATTAAGTCTAAATTAATGCTGGCAGCTTGTTCTTTTAAAGCCAGCTCGCCAATCTTACCCGCGATTTTTTCTTTGGCGACATCTCTAAACAGCTCTGGAACAGGTAATACGAGTTCATTTAAAAGCTTTTTGTCTTCTTCCCGCCATAGGTGGAGGCTCTTTTGAATATATTCATCCTGCCAATCAAGCTCTGATTTCCCATCTTCCTTCGGCAATCGTTTTAAAAATTTGCGAAACATAAAAAAGCCACCGATTGCGAGTAATCCGATCATCACCGTACCCCAAAATAAAATGAACCACAAAAACCAGCCGCTTAACATGTTCTCACTCCTTATACCCCTCGTCTCTCTATCTTATTTTACATGAAGAGATGATAGAAGAAAATAACAAAAATGTATGTCTCTCATCTCTATGAACGCCTTTTTTCATTCATAACAGCCCATTTACTAGAAAAACCCAAACCATCTAGTAGAAAGAGAATACATTATCATATAGCGACTCTACTATTTGGCCATGGTGGTTCGCAAAAGGTATTGACTTGACACGAACGGAAGAGAGCCCACCAAATGAAGGTGGGCTCTTAATGTTTGAAGTGCGGGATTTGAAAGGAAAATGCCCCGCTTGGATGGTCAGAACTTTTTTTAATTCTTATCGAAATGATTCGGTTTTCATATTCTGTTTCAATATCTTTGTCGTTCAAATAAAAAGGGAGCATAACACTTTTTTCAATTGGCTGTTCGCCTTCATCATTTGGCTTTTGTACCGTGTAAGCGAGAGTCAGCTCATGTCCAGCGAAGGTCAGCTTTACATCAGTGATCGACAGGGTGGAGACATCAATCTCAATAATATAATCGTGGCTTGTTTCATAAAGATCAATTGGGAGGTGTTCATCATACCAGGCAAATGGATCATCCATTAAGACATTGAGCCAATCATCTATTTCTAGAAAATCAGAGGAATTCGATTGCTTTTCATTCTCCATAAACACTCCTCCATCACATCTCATAATAAATGATATGTTGAGAACTGAAATGTGTGAAAGACCTAAAACATCCCGCCTTGCCACGGGATGAGAGGTGAATGTTTACATATCGTGATGAGAATTGTGCTTTTGTCTTGTATGGTTGCGGTTTTTCACTTTTTTACTGCCTGATAATGGCTCAGGCTGTCCGTCTTGATGCTCCTTAGGTGAGTTTTGACGGATGTCTTTTCCTGTGTTTTTATTCGTCATGATGATTGCTCCTTTCTTATTGGTTTTTTTTACGTTTTTTATTGTTTTGTCTTTGTTCTTCTGTTAAAACGAGTTGGTCATCTTCAATATAACCTGCACCATTCCCTTGGCTTTTGGCTGCGTTCATGCCGTCAATCACATGATTTGCTTTGCGTTTTGTCATGTTCTATCACCTCAATTGTAGTATGATCCCGCCCTGCTTGGTTTATGAAGAGTAATCATTTCCTGATGATAAGCTAAACTTATTGAATTTAATAAAAGCATTGTTATTTACTTATGTATGAATTTGTTTTAAGATGAAATTGTGAGAAAATTGTGGTGAAATACGACGATTTTTCTGAGAATTGAAATTGATCTTGATCATCAAAAGGGGGATTTTGGACATGTCGAAACAGCAGCAAGTCGCTAAACAAGACGCTTTTCAATCTAGAAAAACGTTTTCGACAAATGGGAAAACGTATCACTATTATTCGTTAGAAGCACTAGAGAAACAAGGAATCGGAAATGTTTCTAAGCTGCCTTATTCCATTAAGGTACTTTTAGAATCAGTGCTTCGCCAAGTAGACGGTAGAGTGATCAAGAAGGAACACGTTGAAAACTTGGCAAAATGGGGAACTGCCGAGGTCAAAGAAATTGATGTTCCATTTAAACCTTCTCGTGTTATTTTACAAGACTTCACGGGTGTACCAGCCGTCGTTGACCTTGCTTCTTTAAGAAAAGCAATGGCAGATGTAGGCGGGGATCCGGATAAAATTAACCCTGAAATTCCAGTTGACCTTGTCATTGACCACTCAGTACAAGTTGATAAGGCTGGAACTGAAGATGCTTTAAACATTAACATGGATTTAGAATTCGAACGTAACGCAGAGCGTTATAACTTCCTTAGCTGGGCAAAGAAAGCGTTTAATAACTATCAAGCTGTTCCGCCTGCAACAGGAATTGTTCACCAAGTAAACTTAGAGTACCTTGCAAGTGTTGTTCATGCGATTGAAGAAGATGGTGAGATCATCACTTACCCAGATACATTGGTTGGTACTGACTCTCATACAACCATGATCAACGGTATCGGCGTACTTGGATGGGGCGTTGGCGGTATTGAAGCAGAAGCTGGTATGCTTGGTCAGCCTTCATACTTCCCAGTACCAGAAGTCATTGGTGCTAAATTAGTTGGAGAGCTTCCAAACGGAACGACTGCAACTGACCTTGCATTAAAAGTGACACAAGTTCTGCGTGAAAAAGGCGTAGTGAACAAATTCGTTGAATTCTTCGGACCTGGAGTTGCACAGCTGCCGTTAGCGGATCGTGCAACGATTGCGAATATGGCGCCTGAATACGGTGCTACTTGCGGATTCTTCCCAGTAGACGAGGAAGCTCTTGCTTACCTTCGCCTTACTGGACGTGATGAAGAGCAAATTAATATCGTTGAAGAATATTCTCGCGCAAATGGCTTATTTTATACGCCAGATGCAGAAGAGCCAATTTTTACGGATGTTGTGGAAATTGACCTTTCTCAAATTGAATCAAACTTATCTGGTCCAAAGCGTCCACAAGATTTGATTCCACTTTCTGAAATGAAAGAGACGTTCCATCAGCACATTGAAAGCCCAGCTGGTAACCAAGGGTTTGGCTTAGAAAAATCAGAGCTGGATAAACAAATTGAATTTGATCTAGCAAATGGTGAAAAAGCTGTGATGAAGACAGGTGCGATTGCGATTGCAGCGATAACGAGCTGTACGAATACATCGAATCCATACGTCTTAATCGGAGCAGGTCTTGTTGCGAAGAAAGCAAGTGAGCTTGGTATGAAGGTGCCAAACTACGTGAAAACGTCACTAGCACCAGGTTCTAAGGTTGTTACAGGATACCTCGTGAACTCAGGACTTCTTCCATACTTAAGAGACCTCGGATTTAACATCGTTGGGTATGGCTGTACAACATGTATCGGAAACTCAGGACCGCTTGCGCAAGAAATCGAGGATGCTGTCTCTGAAAATGATCTGCTGATCACTTCTGTTTTATCAGGTAACCGTAACTTTGAAGGGCGTATCCACCCGCTTGTGAAAGGAAACTACCTTGCATCTCCACCATTAGTTGTGGCGTATGCACTTGCTGGTACGGTGAATATTGATTTAACAAAAGACCCTATCGGTGTGGATAAAAATGGTGAGAACGTTTATTTCGATGATATTTGGCCATCAATGGACGAAATCAACAGCGTCGTGAAAAGCACAGTAACACCTGAACTCTTCCGTTCAGAGTATGAAACTGTATTTGATAGCAATGACCGCTGGAATGAAATTAAAACGACAGATGATGCACTGTATAAATGGGATGAAAATTCCACATACATTGATAACCCGCCATTCTTTGAAAACCTATCAGTTGAACCTGGTAAAGTTGAACCGCTTAAAGGCTTGCGCGTCGTTGCCAAGTTCGGTGACTCTGTGACAACTGACCATATTTCTCCTGCTGGAGCGATTGGTAAAGACACACCTGCGGGTAAATACTTGCAAGAAAGAGGCGTATCGCCTAGAGACTTTAACTCATATGGATCTCGCCGTGGTAACCACCATGTCATGATGAGAGGTACTTTTGCAAACATCCGTATTAAGAACCAAATTGCACCAGGGACAGAAGGCGGATATACAACTTATTGGCCAACTGGTGAAGTGACATCCATTTATGATGCATGCATGCGTTACAAAGAAGATGGAACAGGTCTTGCAATCTTAGCAGGTAAAGACTACGGAATGGGTTCTTCGCGTGACTGGGCTGCAAAAGGAACAAACCTTCTTGGAATTAAATTCGTTCTAGCTGAAAGCTTTGAGCGTATCCACAGAAGTAACCTTGTCTTCATGGGTGTACTTCCGTTACAGTTTAAAGACGGAGAAAGTGCAGAAACTTATGGACTAACAGGAACAGAAACATTTGAAGTTGAAGTTGATGAAACAGTTCGTCCACGTGATCTTGTCACTGTGAAAGCAATTGATGCAGATGGCAATGAGAAAACATTTGAAGTGGTTGTTCGCTTTGACAGTGAAGTCGAAATTGACTACTATCGTCATGGTGGTATCCTTCAAATGGTACTTCGTGAAAAATTGGCAAGCAATTAATACTCATACAGCAAAGAAGAGAAGGCGCCTAGACAGCTTTCTCTTCTTTTTTAAAATAGTGGAGGATCAATCATGTGGAAAAAAGGAATGGCAAGCGCTGTTTTACTTGTGTTGATTGGTTTACTTGCGTGGAATTTACTTGGACCAAAAGAGCCCGCAATCGGTCTTGAAAAAGGGGATCAAGCCCCTGATTTTGAACTTAAAACCCTTGATGGTCAAACGGCCTCGTTATCTGATTACCAAGGGAAAAAGGTGCTCGTCAATTTTTGGGCGACATGGTGTAAGCCATGCAGGACAGAAATGCCGGATCTAGACGCAATTAGAAGCGAACATGATCAGGTCGAAGTACTTGCAGTGAATTTGACGACCACTGAAAAAAGTGTAGATCATGTTGCAGCATTTGCAGATGAATTAAAGCTGAGCTTTCCTATTTTATTGGATCAAAAAGGCATTCAAGCACGATATCAGGTGCTTTCATACCCCACGACATACATATTAGATGAAAAAGGACGAATCGTGTCTGTAAAGCATCAAATGCTGACAAAAAAAGAAATTGAGCAAGAGCTGGATCTATAATGATTCAGCTTTTTTGCTTATTTTCTAAATGTTTTGGCGAAAATGAAATACAAACACTGGAGGTGAGTACAATGAGAAGAAGAAAACGACGTACATTTGAAGAGCTTGTACTTGAAAATAAAAAAGAATTATTAAGCAATGAGGAATTTTTAAACCAGCTTGAAGAAAAGTTGGAAGAGCGTTTTAGACAGAAATAAGTTATGAATTATCCTTTTTCGTTCATCCTAAAGAAGAGGGAGGGATGAATGATGGGCAGAGAGCATGATAAACAAGCGCAGTTTACACCAGACCATTTAGGGACAAAACCTGTAGCATACAAACGTAATAAAGGAAAAAAGATGCATAATAAATCAAATGAACAGCCTGATGTCATACAGACGAAGGGCGAATAAGGAGGGAATCATGATGAATGGAAAGTCATATCAATCCAATCCAGATGATCGTTCTGATAATGTTGAAAAGCTGCAAGATATGATCGAAAACACCCTTGACAATATCGATGAATCTGAAGCAGCGATGGCCCTTTCGACAGATCAAGAAAAACAGATGATCAAGCAAAAAAATGAAAATAGAAAAATGAGTATTGATGCCATGCGTTCTGAGATCAAGGACGAAGAAGCAGCAAGAAAAAATGGCTATACCGAATAAACCAGGGATTCCTGGTTTATTTTATTGCCTCCTTTTAGAAGAACCATTTCGATTGTGGTAAAATGGCAGAGAGCTTAGGTTTTGATAGGAGAGCGATGAAAACGTGTATGTATCTAAAAAAGAAATAGAAGTCCGTTATGCAGAAACAGACCAAATGGGCATCGTGTATCATGCCAATTATTTAATCTGGATGGAAGTCGGCAGAACAGCACTGATTAAAGAATTAGGATTTTCCTATGCGCAGCTAGAAGCAGATGGCGCTCTTGCACCCGTTATAGATTTACAGGTGCAATATAAAAAACCATTGCTGTACGGTGAAACAGCGACAGTTCATACGTGGATTGAAGAATACAATGGACTCAAAACGGTGTATGGCTACGAAATTCAAAAGCCTGATGGGCAAACAGCGATTACAGGGACAACCTCACATATTTGTGTAGACAAAGAAACTTTTAGACCTATTCAATTTAGAAAAGCTTTTCCTGCCTGGCACAAAGTATACGAACAGTCGAAGAAGCAGGTTTAATTCATGGCGTTTGGTATTAAAAGAAGCGATCTAAATGCGTGGAAATCAGCTGTCCAGCAAGGAGAACTGGCCTTTTTAACCCATTATTGGCTTGATGACCGTTTCCCGCATGCCAATACCGTCACTAAAGCAGCTTGTCAGGATATGAAGCAGTTAATTGAGTGGGGAGAAAAACATGGACTCAAAAAAGAATGGATTCATGACCGCGCAGGATTTCCACACTTTGACTTGATTGGTGAACCACAAAAAAGAATCCTGCAAAAGGAGCGGTCTTTAGGAAACATTCAAGAGTATGGGCTATATATTGAAGGATAAAACAAAAAAGATACCCGAGGGATGAGGTATCTTTTTTGTTTATTCATAATGAAACTCTGGTTCTTTCACGGACTCGTTATAATCAATATGCAGATCATGGTTGTCAAAATACCAAATATCACTTTCTTCAACAAAGAAAGTAATACCTTCTATTTCAGCGGTTGCGCCGGCATTTTGAGGTTCATCTTTTGCGACGCCGAGAGAAAAGCCTTTTTGTACATTACTGCACCCGCCATATCTCACAAAAAAGCGAACTTGATCACCTTTTTCTAAATCTAGTTCATCCTTGTACCAATTGAGTGCATCTTCTTTTATCGTTAATTTCAATGTGATCGCCCCTTTTTGAAGTCATGCTGTTTTTTTAAATGCAGGATGCAAAAACAGCTTTTCTTTCCTTTTACCACATAATGAAACTTATGAAACGGCTAGAGCCATTTGATTTTCGGTTCAGTTTTGTTGAGGATTCGTTTGAGGTTGGCGATGTGTCTGTAGATCACAAAACCAGCTAGAACGGCAACAACAATGATTAAGAATACGTCTTTGGTGAAAATGCTGTAAATGAATGTATAGATACCGGTCAGCATAGATGATAGTGAAACATATTTACTAATGTATAAAAATAAGAAAAAAGCAGCGATCATCGTAATAAATAAGAATGGGGCATAAAATAATAACACGCCGCCAGATGTAGCGACTGCTTTTCCCCCTTTAAATTTTGCAAAGACAGGAAAGCTGTGACCGATAACAGCAGCAACTCCTGCTAATAAGGGATGAATGTCCAGTTGCATGAAAAACGGTAAAGCAGAAGCAAGGGTTCCCTTTAAAATATCAGCTGAAATCACGATAGACCCTGCTTTTACGCCAAGTGTACGAAATGCATTCGTTGCACCTAGGTTTCCGCTGCCATGTTCACGGATATCGATACCCTTTGCAGCTTTCCCGACAATGAGACCGGATGGAATACTGCCGAGAAGATAAGCCAAAATAAACATCAAAGCAATTAACATCTGCATAACTCCTTTATATTCTCCCTCTTGTCTTACATTTTAACATGATCTTATGAAAAACATGGGGATCTTTTTTTGAAAAAATCAAAAGCAGATGGATTCAGCTTTGTTTTTAAGCAGAAGTTCGCTAAAATAGAGGAAAAGGGGTGTTTGGATGAATCATCCTACGAAACAAGAAATTGGCCGTATATTAAAGAGCAGTAAACGAATTGCTGTTGTTGGATTATCAGATCAGCCGCACCGAACGTCTTATATGGTGTCTAAAGCGATGCAAGATGCCGGATATGAGATCATTCCGGTGAACCCAACGATTGATGAAGCACTTGGTGTGAAAGCAGTCGCTTCTTTAAAGGACATCAAAGATCCTGTTGATATCGTCAATGTCTTTAGACGTTCAGAGTTTTTGCCCGAGGTGGCAGAAGAATTTCTTGAAATGGACGCACCTGTTTTTTGGGCGCAGCAAGGCATCTATCACGAAGAAGCGAAAAGGCTGATTGAGGAAAATGGCAAGGTCGCCATCATGGATTTATGTATCAAGGTGGCTCATGCAATGACAAAAACTCATTAAATCGTCAAAAATCCTTGGTTTTCAAGGATTTTTGCTTTTTTGTTGCAGAAATATATTTGCGATTCTAGAAGAAAGCGATAAAATAAGGCGACAGGGACATAGCGGTGACCTTGCATATCAAGAAAAAGAGCGATAAGATGAAGATGGAACGTTTGTTCTGTTTTGTGAAAACCATCATATGATTGCATTTGGCTTATCAAACAGTCTTGTTTATAATGGACTTCTAGTTCTGATTGCAGAATGTAGAACATTCTCATAGCCGTGCAAAAGAGCATGTTTTGTTGATTCACACATGCATGGTGATGATGCAGCTTATTAAAGTGGACAGTAATGAGCAGCATGATCATCATTAAAATCTAGAGAGATCATTTGATGGTTTGCCGGTTATGTTTGTTAGTGAAAGGGGATTAAGCATTTGGTTAAAAAGCAGCAAGTAGATTATAACGATGATTCTATTCAGGTGCTAGAGGGACTTGAAGCGGTCCGTAAACGTCCAGGGATGTATATTGGGTCTACGGATTCACGCGGTCTTCATCACCTTGTCTATGAGATTGTAGACAACTCTGTCGATGAAGTGCTCGCTGGCCATGGAGATCATATCATTGTCAAAATACATAAAGATAATAGCATTTCCGTCCAGGATAAAGGACGCGGGATGCCTACTGGTATGCATAAGCTTGGAAAACCGACACCTGAGATCATTTTAACGGTCCTTCACGCAGGCGGAAAATTTGGTCAAGGCGGATATAAAACAAGTGGTGGGCTTCACGGAGTTGGGGCATCTGTAGTAAACGCGCTGTCAGAATGGCTCACTGTCACAATTGAACGCGACGGCTTTATTTATCATCAGCGCTTTGAAAACGGCGGAAAGCCTGCCACATCACTTGAAAAAGTCGGAAAAACGAAAAAAACAGGAACACTGATTCATTTTAAACCTGATCCAACTATGTTCAGTGTCACGACCTATAACTTCGATACTTTATCAGAACGTTTAAGAGAATCTGCCTTTTTATTAAAAGGATTAAAAATAGAGCTGATTGATGAACGACATGATGTACAAGAAACCTTTTATTATGAGACGGGCATTGAAGCCTTCGTTGCTTATTTAAATGAAGAAAAAGATGTTCTGAGTGAAGTGGTCTCATTTGAAGGAGAGCATCAATCCATCGAAGTAGATTTTGCTTTTCAATTCAATGACGGCTACTCGGAGAATATTCTTTCTTTCGTCAATAACGTCAGAACAAAAGATGGCGGTACGCATGAGTCTGGTGCCAAAACGGCGATGACGAGAGCCTTTAATGAATATGCGCGCAAAGTAGCCCTTTTAAAAGAAAAAGACAAAAATTTAGAAGGCACTGATATTCGCGAAGGACTGTCAGCAATTATTTCTGTCAGAATTCCTGAAGAACTGCTTCAATTTGAAGGCCAGACAAAAGGAAAGCTTGGGACAAGTGAGGCTCGCTCGGCTGTTGATGCTGTTATTTCTGAAAAGCTGGCTTATTTCCTTGAAGAAAACCGGGAAACAGCCACTCTTCTTGTGAAAAAAGCGATTAAAGCGCAGCAGGCAAGAGAAGCTGCTAGAAGAGCACGTGAAGAAGCAAGGAGCGGCAAGAAACGGAAAAAGTCCGAAGCAACACTGAGCGGAAAATTAACACCTGCTCAATCTAGAAACCCGGCAAGAAACGAATTGTACCTAGTAGAGGGCGACTCAGCGGGCGGATCAGCAAAGCAAGGGCGTGACCGTAAATTCCAAGCGGTGCTGCCACTTCGTGGAAAGGTCATCAACACAGAAAAAGCGAAGCTTGCTGATATTTTCAAAAATGAAGAAATCAACACCATTATTCATGCGATCGGTGGAGGCGTCGGTGTCGATTTTAATGTAGAAGACATCAATTATGACAAAATCGTGATCATGACAGATGCTGATACAGATGGAGCGCATATTCAAGTGCTTCTACTGACGTTCTTCTACCGCTATATGAAGCCGCTGATTGAGCATGGCAAAGTGTTTATTGCACTACCGCCTTTATATAAAGTCAGCAAGGGCTCAGGGAAAAAAGAAATCATTGAGTACGCATGGTCTGATGAAGAAATGGATGACGTACTGAAGAAAGTTGGAAAAGGGTACACGATTCAGCGCTATAAAGGTTTAGGTGAAATGAACGCCGACCAGCTATGGGAAACGACAATGAATCCAGAATCGAGAACACTTGTCAGGGTCAAAATCGACGATGCTGCACGTGTGGAACGCCGCGTCACGACATTGATGGGTGACAAAGTAGAACCACGACGTAAATGGATTGAAAAGAATGTCGCCTTTGGACTTGATGAGGAAAGCAACATTCTTGAAAATGAAAACTTGTCGCTAGCTGAGGAGGTTTAAACATGGCACAACAAGAACGATTTCATGATTTACCATTAGAAGAAGTGATCGGAGACCGGTTTGGTCGCTATAGTAAATATATTATCCAAGACCGTGCGCTTCCAGATGCGCGAGATGGACTAAAGCCTGTACAACGAAGAATCTTATATGCGATGTACGCAGAAGGAAACACGCAAGATAAAAACTTCCGTAAAGCCGCGAAAACAGTCGGTAACGTGATTGGTAACTATCATCCGCACGGTGACTCATCTGTTTATGAAGCGATGGTGAGAATGAGTCAGAATTGGAAAGTACGAAATGTGCTCATTGAGATGCATGGGAATAACGGGAGTATCGATGGAGATCCGCCTGCTGCCATGCGTTATACGGAAGCAAGGCTTTCTGCCATTGCTTCAGAGCTATTAAAGGACTTAGACAAGGAAACGGTCGAATTTGTCGCAAACTTTGATGATACAAGCAAGGAGCCAGTTGTTTTACCAGCGATGTTTCCAAACCTTCTCGTGAATGGATCAACAGGGATTTCAGCAGGTTATGCCACCGATATCCCGCCGCATCATCTGGGAGAAGTGATTGATGGTGTCATTAAACGAATCGAACAGCCGCATTGTACGGTTGAGGATTTAATGACAGTCATCAAAGGTCCAGATTTCCCAACAGGCGGTATCATTCAAGGGGTCGACGGCATTAAGAAGGCTTATGAAACAGGAAAAGGAAAGATTATGATTCGCGGAAAAGCGGAAATTGAAACCATCCGCGGCGGACGCCAGCAAATCGTGATCACAGAAATTCCTTATGAAGTGAATAAAGCCAATCTTGTCAAAAAGATGGACGAGTTCCGAATCGAAAGAAAAGTTGAAGGAATTTCAGAGGTTCGAGATGAGACTGACCGAACTGGGCTTCGAATCGTGGTAGAGCTGAAAAAAGAATCAGATGCAAATGGTGTCTTGAATTTCTTATATAAAAACTCAGATCTGCAAATTCCATATAACTTTAATATGGTGGCGATACATAATCGTAGACCAACTTTAATGACGCTGACAACTATACTTGATGCATATATTGCCCATCAAAAAGAAGTGGTGACGAACCGCTCAGCATATGAGCTTCGAAAAGCGAAGGAACGCCACCATATTGTAGACGGATTAATTAAGGCGCTTTCCATCTTAGATGAAGTCATTGCCACAATCCGCTCCTCTAATGATAAGCGAGATGCGAAAAACAACTTGATGGAGAAATATGACTTTACAGAAGCACAATCAGAAGCGATTGTTTCCCTCCAGTTATATCGTTTAACGAATACGGATATTACGCAATTAAGAGACGAAGCTAGTGAGCTTGATGTGCGTATAACAGAACTTGAAGACATTTTAGGTAACGAGAAAAAGTTGCTAAAGGTCATTACAAACAGTTTGAAAAAGCTCAAAAAGACATATGCTGATGAGAGACGATCTGTCATTGAGGAAAAAATCGAAGAAATTAAGATTAACCTTGAAGTGATGATCGCCTCAGAGGATGTTTACGTCACGGTGACGAAGGATGGGTACATCAAACGGACAAGTCAGCGCTCCTATGCTGCATCTAACGGTAAGGACTTTGGCATGAAGGATACAGACCGCCTGATTCATCAGTTTGAAATGAATACAACGGATGTCCTCCTATTGTTCACGAATAAAGGGAGCTATATTTATTGTCCAGTTCATCAGCTGCCAGACATACGCTGGAAAGACATGGGGCAGCATATTACGAATATCATTTCAATTGATCGTGATGAATCAATTCAAAAAGCCATACCAATTAAAGAATTTGATGAAACGTCGTATCTTCTGTTCTTTACAAAAGGTGGAATGGTGAAGAAAACAGAGCTTCTTCAATATAAAGCGCAGCGCTATTCGAAACCGCTTGTCGCCTTGAACCTAAAAGGGGACGATGAACTCGTGGATGTTCATGTGACAACAGGACAGCAGGAATTGTTTATTGCGACGAAGAATGGCTATGGATTGTGGTTTGATGAAGAAGAAGTAAGTGTTGTTGGTCCGAGAGCGGCCGGTGTCAAAGGTATCAACTTGAAAGATGGGGACGAAGTAGTCTCTGGCCAGATCATTGATCCGAAAAACGATGTCCTCGTACTGACGACACAAAGAGGGGCTATGAAGCGAATGAACCTCTCTGAATTTGATAAAACATCTAGAGCCAAACGCGGAGTTCTGATGCTAAGAGAATTAAAGAAAAACCCGCACCGTATTGTGGCTGTTATTGCTGCATCACTGCACGATACACTTGAGATTGATACGGATAAGGGTACAACGATTCCGCTTGATATCTTTACTTTAAGAGCGAATGACCGCTATAGCAATGGATCATTTATTGTAGATGAGGAAGAGCAGGGAGAAGTAACACATGTCCTTGTCACACCTCAACCTGCACCAGATGACAATAAATAAGCAAACGAAAACCCCCTGCGATAAACAGGGGGTTTCTTTTATATACGGGTCATTTAGCTCTCGTGGTTGCCAAACATGCTTGTAATGGCGTGCACTACTTCAATTCCTTGGTAGACGAAAAGAGAAAGTGAAGTGACAGAGAATAGACCTAGAATGAATACTCTTAAGAAAAATAACATCGTGTAAAACCTCCCAATTTTTGTTTTGATTTAGATGGTTGGGTTAAACACGAGATAGTCGGAAATAAGAAGATTGATAGAATACTGCAAGTAAATGCTTCTTTTTCCGGTCAAATTGATCAGTATGAGTGATGCGTGCAAATCCAGCTGTCATACTGCCAATCATCAGCAGTACTGTAAATGCGGCAAATACTGCGCTCACATGTTTTTGTTTCTTTTCATCACCCATTGTCTGAGCGATTTTCATTTCATGTGATTCTTGATCGGCAACCACCTTTGCATGATGGTATACCTGAACGGAATGAGGCATTGAGAACAAATGAAAACTTGCAAGTGCTATGAATAAGACAGCTAATTTTAGCAGCATATTTTTTTTCATTTATCTCACCCCTTCCTGTTTATTTTCATGATCTTACCACGTTTTCTGTTATTTGAAAAGTCTTATTTTTTTACTTTCCCTCTTTAAAAAAGCGATAAACATCAGGACATTTATAGGACTGTTTCACTTCATGAAAGGTTTCAATTTTATTTTTTTAATTTAAAAAAAGTGCCATGATCGAGGATCAGACACTTTTAGTGAACTTGTAATGTACGCGGTTTCGCGACAGCTTTTGTGAAGATTCCTGCAATACATATGGCGAATAAAACAAAAATAAAGGCATGAAGCAGTCCTACTTGATTGGCAAGCAGCCCTAATATAGGCGGCCCAGAAAGAGAGGCTGTGTAACCTGATAAGGTCACAATGCTGACGCGTTTCACGGCGTACCGGCTATCATCGCCAGCTGCAGAAATGGTTAGCGGGAAGCCTAAAGAAGCGCCAAGTCCCCATAAAAAGATCGATATCATACATACAACAAGTGAAATCTTTAAAATGACCAGAAATAGTCCGGCGGCTGCTGATAAAATCGCAATTCTTAGCAATAACACCCTGCCGAAACGATCGATCAAACGTCCGCTGATTAGTCTGCCGCTAATCATCCCGCATAAAAATAAAGCATAGATGACTGTACTCATGGAATGTGAAACCTGGTAGCCATCCACCATCGCAAGTGGAATCCAATCATTGGCAGACCCTTCGACAAATGCAAGACATAAGGCGATCATCGCAAGAGAGACCGTTCGTTTGTTCAGCCATGCCGTTTGAGTATCATCTATTGTATTTGACTGCTTCTCAAGCTGATCCATTCCTGTCCCGTGCGGAATAAACCGGGTACAAATCAAGATGCTGAGAAAGAAAAGAAGGGCAATGACAAGTAGGTGATTCAACACAGAGACCCCTAGATGGATAAAAAGAATGCCAGCTCCCGCTCCAATTAAAGTGCCAATGCTAAAGGAAGCGTGCAATATAGGCAAAATGGTTTTCTTAATACTGTATTCAATTTCTGTCCCTTCTAGGTTCATCGCCACATTGCACATACCTGAGCCTGCTCCAAAAAGAAATAGACCGGCAGTGACGACAAAGATAGAAGAGAGTGTTGAACCAATGGCAAGAGTGGTGAAACCAAGGAACATCAAAAAAGCACTGATCACAATCGCCACTCGTCCGCCTTTTTTTCGAACAAATACATTTGAAAGAACAAGCCCAACAATTGAACCAACAGATAAGCCAAGTAAAATAAGTCCCATCGTTCCTGTATTGGCTTGTAATAAATCTCTGACTTCCGGTGTCCGTGAAAACCATGTAGAGATGGAAATACCAGACATCGTGAAAATACCTATGATCGCTTTATACCACTTTAATTCCATCTAATCCCTCACATTTAAAGATGTATCTGTTACTGAACAAATCTACTCGATTATAAATGAGATGGGCTGATTCGTAAATAACTTGAGGCAGGAACATGAACAATTCTAGTCAAAAGGAATCTTGCCTTCCCAATTCTTTAAAATAAACATAATGGGGAGGAAGCATGTCGGTGAAAGGAGACGGGATTGAGCCAGAAATGTACAAACAAACTTAAAGGCAGCGCTATCACAGGTTCAGACGTCATTTGGAATATGTCGAATGGTCAATTGGTTACCAAATGATGTATCAGGATAAATAGAAGGGGAGGAGAGGATCAACATGAAAAGTGAAAAGGAAAAAATGATCCAAGGAGAACATTATGTATCTAGTGTGACCAAACCCTAATTGCAGATCGAAAAAGAGCGAGACATTTGACATTTACATACCAGCAAACCAATCAGCCAGAAAAAAGAACATCCATTTTAAAGGAATTATTAGGCGCTTGCGGAAATGATGTCGTTTTTGAAGGAAGGCTGCAGTGCGATTACGGATACAATATCGAGGTTGGCGAGCATTTTTTGCAAATTTTGATGCAGTATTATTAGACGTTTGCAAAATTACCATTGGACATCACTGTTTATTAGGTCCGAATGTACATAATTATACGGCTGAACACCCGCTTGACCCGATAGAACGTGCAAAATGCATTGAATTCGGCAAACCAGTCACCATTGGAAACCACGTATGGATTGGCGACAATGCTGTCATAGCATCTGGTGCCGTTGTGACAAAAAGTGTTCCAGCAAACGTCGTGGTTGGCGGAAATCCTGCGAAAATCATAAAATATCTTGGTGAATTAAAATCTGGCGAATAAACAAGGATTTTGATTTTTTCTTTTTTGTCTCAATAAGATAAGTATACTTAGATTTGAGACAAGAGAAATTCATTTGTGCTGTAACTTCCTAGAATATATATTATGTAAACTAATAAAAAGAAATGAATAAGATTTCGTCTTCATAGCTTCATATGTACTAGAAGGTAAATGTGGATCCATTGTTGTACAGTCCCTCTTATCCATCTCCAACTGCCTCTTTTGTATGTAATATCAAAAACCTCTACAATTATTATTATATGTATATTTTTTAGGGTCATAATTGTTCAAGTAAAGTTAGTTGCTCCGTTTGTTCAATAAGAAAAGGAGGTGCCGCAGCTACCTCCTTTGTTAAGTCAAAGCACCCTTTAGTTTTATAAGCAACACTTCGAAAATACGAGATTATTGTAGCATACTCTCCAATTTGTCCTTCACTAGCACCCATTCTTGGTCGATTACACTGTAATACACAGAGTCTCTTAAATACCCGTCAGGCATAACCATATGATTCCGAAGCACCCCTTCTTTTACCAAACCCAACCGTTCAATTGCCTGCTGAGACCGCACATTTCTGCTATCTGTTTTCAACTGAACACGAATTGTCTCAAGTGTTTCAAAGCAGTGTTTCAAAAGAAGATACTTACATTCTGTATTTATTCTAGTTCGCCAAACAGTTGGAGACAGCCATGTCCAACCAATTTCCAAGTTACGATTTGGTATGGATATATTAAGAAAACGAGTGCTTCCCACAATTTTCCCCGAATTCTTATCGAAGATAACAAAAGGAAATTCGCTTCCTTGCTCTCTCGCTTGAAGTGCTCCATTCACAAGGGACTTCATATCTTCAATCGATTGAACCCTCATTGGCATGTGTGCCCATATATCTGGATTGTTTCCCGCATCAAATAATTCCTGTACGTGATAATCTTCCATAGGTTGTATCTTTACTCTATCTCCTATTAATACTACAGGCGTTATCTCCATAATTCTTCTTCTCTCCTTTTTTAGATATCGGCTTAAAGAAGACCCTATACCTTTAGCTTTAGTGTTGATAGTATCAAATAAACTGATCTTTTCTTCATCTTCCAAATAATGAAAAGCTAAAAATGGCACATTAATGAATGCATTTGTTTCTTCTAAATATAACTTAATTCCACCTAATCGATGCTGACCATCCATTTGTTAAAGAGACATTTGAAAATGGTGACAAGTAATATCTAATCCAACTTTAAGGTAGAATCTATGTGCATCATGCCTATGAACACCAGAATCTAAATGAAATTGTTCACACTCATTTTCCTTTGCTTGACTTATTAGCCAATCCCATAGAATTTTTGCATACTCGATCATCGCAATCCACTGAATTGATGTCTCCTTTCACATATAAAAGATATTATTCTCCAGTCTCAGCAAACTGTTTCAATCGATCTCCAATTTCATCTCTTACCCTTTGGAAAAATGCCCACCTCTCTTCTTCTGTTCCTTCTGCTTTTGCTGGATCATCAAAGCCCCAATGGACACGTTCGACATGAGGAGGAGTCAACGGGCATTTATCAGCTGCGTCACCGCATAGTGTTACGACTAAGTCAGCGTGATGCAATATCTTTTGATCAATCAGGTCAGACGTTTGATTAGAAATATCAATCCCTATTTCTTTCATTGCTTTTACAGCATTCGGATTTAATCCATGAGCTTCAATACCAGCGCTATAAACCTTCCACTCATCACCAAGGTGTTTTTTAGCCCAACCTTCAGCCATTTGACTGCGGCAAGAATTACCGGTACATAAAAAGTAAATTGTTTTCTTTGACATGTTGATCGTCTCCTTTAATGTATAATCAATAGCCAGAAATACAAAGCTAAAAGTGTAATGAATAGTGTTGGTACAGTTAAAATGACTCCTATTTTGAAATATGTGCCCCAGGAAATCTTCACACCTTTTTGAGAAAGGACGTGGAGCCATAGTAGTGTTGCTAAGGAGCCAATGGGCGTAATTTTTGGTCCTAAATCAGAACCAATGACATTTGCGTAAATTAACGTTTCTCTCATTATTCCTTGTGTATCGGTACCGGATATAGCTAATGCATCAATCATGACAGTCGGCATATTGTTCATGACAGATGAAAGCATTGCTGCGATAAATCCCATACCAAGAGTCCCTGCCAATAAACCTTGATCTGCTACAGCTTGGATCACGCTTGAAAGAGCATCAGTGAGCCCTGCATTTCGCATGCCATACACAACAACGTACATACCTATGGAAAAGAAAACGATCGCCCATGGTGCTTCTTTTAGAACGCTTTTTGTTTGAACAGCAGGGCTTTTTTGTGCAATGACCAAGAATAAAATGGCAATCACACCAGCTATGACCGATACAGGTATAGATAAAAATTCGCATGCAAAATAACCAATCAATAAAAAAGCTAATATATACCAAGATAATCTAAACATCTTTGGATCTTTTATTGCTTCACTAGGGTGCTTTAACTCAGTCAGATCATAGCGTTTAGGTATACTCTTTCTAAAAAAAAGGTACAGTACAGTGATACTCGCTAGCAATGAAAAAAGGTTTGGAACGACCATTCTGGATGCATATTCAATAAACGTAATGTTGAAATAGTCGGCTGTTACAATGTTCACCAAATTACTTACGACAAGGGGAAGCGAAGTTGTATCTGCAATAAACCCACTCGCGATAATAAAAGGGAATACAATTTTTTCATTGAAGTGTAATGCTCTGACCATGGCTAAAACAATGGGTGTCAAAATAAGTGCTGCACCATCGTTTGCAAATAAAGCAGCGACGATTGCACCAAGGATGGTCACATACACAAACATACGCAGCCCACTGCCTTTTGCAGCCTTTGCCATATGCAATGCTGCCCATTCAAAAAAGCCGATTCGATCAAGTATGAGTGAAATGACGATAATGGCAACAAAAGCTAAAGTCGCATTCCAAACGATGCCTGTCACGGTGATCACATCGTCAACATTCACAACACCTACGATTAATGCTAAAACGGCCCCTCCACATGCGGACCACCCTATGGATAAATTTTTTGGCTGCCAAATAACCAATACCAAAGTTAACAAAAATATGAGTAATGATAAAACGGCAAAACTCAAACCCATCCCTCCTTACGAACAAGAAATGTTTGTTGCGTTATGTTGTATACTTTTTAAAAGGTCATCTTCTTTATCAATTTGATTTAAGATGATACGAATCGTCTCAAATTCTGGAGACAGTGTATTGATTGAATAATAACGCCACTGCCCTTTTCTGTTCTCATGAACAAATCCAGCTTTTTTTAATTTTCGTAAATGCTGACTAATCGCTGGTTGACTCATTTCGAACATATCTACCAGTTCACAAACACAATATTCCTTCTCCAAAAACAATTTCATCATAATGAGTCTTGTTTGATCACTGAGTATTTTTAAACAATTCGACATATGTAACAAACCAATTGAAACATCTGAAGTCACAATGATTCCCTCCCTCTTTTAAATATTGGTGACGGTCCCTGTTATCAAATCCTCCAATATTATATAACTGAATACTTATATAATCAATTGATTATATGATTTGAACAAAAATTTATTCGCGTTAAAATTATTGATTAATGTTTTTTTCTTTTATTTTTTATTCATCAAAAAAATTGATTATTGTAGAATCCTTATTTGACTATTGTTTATAAAGCATAAAATGGATCTACATTTCTTTCAATGGTCTGTCATATGACAATTCCTATTCTTATATAAATCCCAATGGCTCATTTTGTTGATGCGCTAGCTCCATTCCTCCTACCAAATAGAGAGCGTTCTTTTTATCTATATCATCATCAGGCCAAGTGCGGATTAGTTGACGCAATCTAACTGCAACGGTCTTACACACATCTGGCATTAAGTAACTATCAGAATCCTAAAGATCCAGCAATGGAATGATGTCATCTTGATAGTTTTCAAATGGAAGTCGGTGTAAGACCAATCTGCTTCGCAATGGCGGATTTCCATATTTTCAAAGAGAGACAATTCTAATAGGGTTATTTTGATTTAATCCCTGCACCACAAAGAGGTATGACAATGGTTTCTTCTGATTCCTTTTTATATTTCATGTAGCCGGCAAAATTAACTGCAGATGTCACTTCGACATAAAATCCTTTCTCACTCAGTTTAGATCGTGCATTCAGGATCTCATCTTCTTCAATATCAATAAACGTACCATTCGTATCTTGTACAGCTTCTAAAATTTGTTTGGAACGAGCTGGGGCAGCAATGGCTATCCCTTCTGCTAAGGTCCCTTTATTCGTAACAGGTGATGCTGATTCCTCTTTATTTTGATACGCTTTCACAAGGGGTGCACAGTTTTTCGCTTGTACGGCAACGATTTTCGGTATTTTATGAATGAGACCATTTTCAAATAACTCTTTAAAGCCATAATACGCACCTAGGAGGAGAGTACCATTTCCAACCGGAATGATTAAAGCATCAGGTGCTCCTTTTAGTTGCTCATAGATTTCATAGGCGTATGTTTTAGTACCTTCAAAAAAATAAGGGTTATAGACATGGCTTGCATAAAAAACGTTTTCATTGTCTACTGCCTTTTGTGCCGCAGCTGCAATGTCCTCTCGTGTCCCGTGAATTTCTTTAATCGTTGCTCCATGTGCTTTTATTTGAGCGACCTTTTTAGGCGAAGTTTCATCGCTAAGATAGATGTCACAGGGAATACCACAACGTGCTGCATAAGCTGCAATCGCCGTTCCTGCATTCCCACTACTATCAGCAATCACTTTTGATACCCCGAGTTCCTTAGCTTTTGTCATCAAAACAGCGGCTCCTCGGTCTTTAAAGGATAAGGTCGGCATCATATAATCAACTTTTACATAAGTGTTTGGCTCATTAGGATCTAGAACGATTAAAGGTGATTGACCCTCCCCCATTGTGACAGTTTCCCAAGTCTTAGAACCTTTTGAAAATGGCATGGTTTCAACATAACGCCATAATGAGTTTGGATAGTGATCCCAAGCTGCGATATCTATTTTTGGGGTATCTTTCACCAGGTTTAATACTCCATCACAATCACATTTCCATAGAGTTGGTGTCATCTCATACTTTTTCCCGCAATGGTTACAAATCAATTGATTCATCAATCATCAACTCCTTCGAATACTTTTTTATATAGAATATAATTTTTTATATATCATAGGCAAAAAAATATCTTAAATATATGAAATAGCATCAATTTCAATTTTGAAACCAAAATGTAATTCATTAGTTGGTACAATAGTACGTGCTGGTTTATGTTCACCGAAAAATTCAGTATAAACAGCATCTACTTTGTCCCATAAATGAATATCCGAAATGTATAATGTCATGCGCAAAATCTTTTCTTTTTTACTTCCAGCAGCTTCTACAATCATTTCCACATTCTTAAGCGCTTGCAATGTCTCTTCTTCAATAGTGCCGAATTCTTTTTCTCTCGTTTCGGGATTGATGGCAAATTGTCCTGAAACATAGACCGTGTTTTGATGAATGGTTGCGAATGCATAGTGTCCGTTTGATTTTAGATTTCCTACCTCGAGTATGCTTTCCATTTTGACGCTCCTTACCTCGATTTATTTTTGATTTCATCCAAATAGCTATAGACGGTTACTTTGGAAATGCCTAACATAGATGCGACCTTCTCAACAGATCCTTTCATTAAAAAGATGCCCTTTTCATCCATAAATTTAATTAGTTCAATTTTTTCATGACGTTTCATAACTGGATGAACACTGTTTTGAATGATTTGTTGAATCAATTGATCTACTATTTCTTCCACATTTTCAAGATCATCATTTGATGTTGTTTCTTTCTCTTGAGCTTCCACTTGTGTAGAAAGAAAAGTATCCATAAAATGTTGCATTTGATTTAGGGCTTCAACATCAAAATTGATACAGAAAGCACCAATCACTTTTTGCTTTGAATCACGTATTAATGAAGTCGAAGAACGAATCGTACGCTTATCTTCTGTTACAAATGTATAACCAGCAAGATAATCTTCTTTAAAATCTTCTGATTGTAATACAGTCTTTACTAGATGATCAAATGATTGGCCGATTTCTCTTCCTGTCACATGGTTATTTACTGTAAACATGACAGATGCTTGAGGGTTCGTTAAATCATGAATAACCACTTCGCAATTTGGTCCAAACATTTTTGCAGTAGATTTTGCTAAAGGAATATAACTCGCTAATAAATTCTTCATATGTTCCATGCCTAAGCACCTCATTTTTTTATTCCACTAGATTATATAATTTTTTATATATAAAAACAATATATAGATTTATTTATATATTATGATGATCACAAGATCACAAATGTGAAAATAACCATATAAAAAAAGCAGCCATTGACTGCTTTTTGCTTGTGCTCCTTTCTAATTGCTTTCTTTCTGGATTCCATACAAAATGACGTCAATTCCCCATCGGAACCGTTCCATTGATACGGGATCACCTGCAAACATTTCTTCTTTCAGGCTATGGATGAAAGGGAACCGCGTTTTGTCTGCATCATGAAATGCTTTTTTTGTGTCTGAAATCTGCGAAGAGCCTTGTTTCTTCCAAGAGACCTTTTCGTAAGCTACGGAAGATACGTATAACAGCAATAGGTCTACTCCCCATGCTGCGGATGTAGATTTGATCCCGCCTTCATGCAATGCAGCGAGAATATGTTCGGTCAACTGAAGAAAGTTCGTTCCTTGTGGAATGGTGGAAAGAGAAATTTCAGCAAGACCAGGTTTTTCTAATAGCAGCAGGAAATAAGTATGCAATATTTCACATAACTTTTCTTTCCATGTGCCATCCACTGAATCTGGATAAACCATTTGGCCGAGACCATAATCCAATACGTAAGCACTTAGTTCTTGAAAATTGTTCACGTAGACATACAAGGATGCAGGTCCCGTATCCAATGCTTTAGCCACCTTACGCATACTCATGCCCTCTATCCCTTGCTCCTTAAGAAGCGCATAGGCAGTTTTAACAATAAGCTCACGGCTTAAGGGCTCTTTAGCCGGCCGAGACCGGCGACTTATAATATGACGATTTGAATTGTTCATACTCTCTTTATAACATGTCAAAGTAAAATAGTAAATTGAGCATCAATCACCGTTTACTTGAAAAGAATTCATCATATCTGCAAGCTTGACCGCAGCGTCTTTTGAAAAACACAGTTTTAAACTATTCTCCGATTCCTGAGCCTTTTCCGATGAATATTCATACATCATTTCTTCGTACTCTTCAATAGCCTTTTCAATATCATTAGGATTTCGGACAATAGCAAGTGCAAGCTCCATTGCATCAAACATCGCCATGTTTACACCCTCACCTGCGAATGGTGTCATGAGATGAGCTGCATCACCGATAAGCGTTACTCCTTTATGACGGTTCCATTTAAAACCGACAGGAAGCGTATAAATACGTCTTGGAATGATGACATCTTCTGCATAACGAATATAATTTTTCAGCTGATCATCCCAATCACTAAATAACTCTAATAATGGTTCTTTCGCTTCATTCGCTTGATTAAATGGAATGCCACAAGTCTCGATCCAGCTGCGTTCTACCATAAGGCTTGCATACACTTTTATTCGTCCATCTCCGTTTAACTGACCAATAATTCCTTTGTGATCAGCTAAAGCAAACATCTTACCACGTTTATTAAATTCAGCTAAATCAGGGTGGTTCACCTCTACGCTTAGGACATTCAGTTCCAGCATCGTGAGCCCGGAGTATTCAATATCAATATCTGTTAACAGCGGACGTACACGAGAAAATGCACCATCTGCCCCAATCAAAAGGTCAACCGTCTCGACAACCCCGTTTTCAAAATGAAGTTCTGTCATGCCATTTTCTAATGAAACACATCTATCTAGTTTATATCCGTATTTGATGTTTTCAGCATCAATTTGATCTAACAGCATTTCACACAAAACACCACGATCAATTTCTGGCCGAGTGCCTTTTTCATGTGATTCAGTTTCTTCGTCTAGATAAATTCTTCCTGCTTTATCAAATAACCGGAAATCTTCTCCTTCATAGCGAGCGTTCTTTTGAAATTTCTCATAAACTCCTGCTTCCTTTAAGGCTTTTTGACCTGTTTCTTCGTGAATATCCAGTGAGCCTCCTCTTTCAAGACTCTTGTCATGCATCTCCCGTTCATAGATGGTTGTTTGTATACCGTAATTTTGCAGAATTAAGGCGAGTGTTAGCCCTCCTGGTCCTCCTCCAATGATAGCGATTTGCTTTTGTTTTTTAGATAATGCCTGCATCGTATGCATCTCCTCTTCTTTATGGAAGTAGTGTAAAACCACATCTCATTTATATTATAACGAACATCGTTCGTAAAGAACAGTGTTCGTTTAAAATGGTTTATTTCATGAATTTGTGCTTTAATTGTAATGAACCCAATCATCCGACACCCATAGGATATAAATTGGACACTTCGATTTAGGGATTTTAAAGGATTTCAAATCATAACATGATTCTTAGATCAGTCGGTTCCTAATGTTTCAATGCTGAGTCTGCGAGGTGTTTCTATGAATAAATTATTGGCAATGTTGATATTAGGATTGAGCTTTAGTGGTGCTGCTCTCATTCTTTCTGTCCCTTTGTTATTCAAATCCAAACCAGAACAATTTGAGCTGATGTTTGCTGCTGGATCAGCAGGCGCATTCGCAGTATTTGCTGTCTCATGCCTAGTTTTTCGAAAACAATTCAATCGCTCATTAGAACAATGAAAAATCGTTTTTTGCGGCGTTTATTCACTAGATATCTTTTTGAGTTGGATCAAATGTTTTTATCTTGTCTGCTATCATCTTCCTGTTTCATTCAAGATGGCTGTAAATGTGCTATTACTAAATATCAAGTCTTTTAAAGTCACGCTGCCTGAACGTCTTCAATTGGTCGAAACAAAAATAAGCCATTGATTCAATATGGCTTATCATGTAAAACTATATTTTTCAGTCACAGCAAACTGCTGTAATCAGCCCCCAATTTCATCTCTCACCCTTTGGGAAAATGCCCATTTCTCTTCTTCTGTTCCTTCTGCTTTTGCTGGATCATCAAAGCGCCAATGCACTCATTTGACCTATGGGATTAACACCGGAGTTAACGTTTTTAGGTAAGGTGATTCTTTCCATTCTGATGTTTATTGGCAGAGTAGGTTCTCTGACCATTGTATTTTTCTTTATGAAACGAACCAAAAGCCCAATACGTTATCCGGAGGGAGAAGTATTTGTAGGCTAATATGAGCAATGATTGAAATGGTTCCCTTTTAATTTAATCATCAAGATGATGGATTGATCCACTTTACATTTTTTTCTCTTCATTCACTACAAGCTGTTTGGAATACAGATCTGTTAGTACGGTCTCTTCTTTTCCAAACAATCAGCATTCGGTATTTAACGGAAAAGCTGAGATATTCAACTTTAAGCTGACGCTTGAAACGGCTTTGATCAGCAGCTTCTCCGTTATTACTTGTTGCTCGTTTTCTTGATTAAGTCCACGCCATCATATGACAGGCTTTCCACACGTGCAGCCTTTTGCAGAATGTAATGATCACAAAAGGTCTTCGTATAATCCGTCACAAGATTTCGCATCTCTACCGCCTCCCTTGTGCCTCTCAGTTGCTCATCTACGCCGGTAAACACGATGTCACAGTAATCTAAATGTGCAGCACGATCAACGGAGAAATAATAGGTTTCCATGCTGTTGTTAGCGCCAATGATCGCATTCATATGATAGTTCGGTTCAGAAAACAGTAGCAAAAAGGGTTTATTGAGGTCGCTGTCGAGAAGGCCGAATGCCCCGCTGTCCAAGCCAATTCCGCAGGAAAACCGGTCGTCATCCCGGCAAACAACCGCTGCCGTAGGTCCTCCATAAGAGTGTCCGACGATGCCCATGCCGACGTCAAGCATCAGTCTGTCATGAAAGATAGAATCCAATTCTTCAGAGTTTAGTTTGTGAAGATGATCGGCTACGTACCTTACATCTTCTGCCTGTCGTTCACTATATAATGTTAACTGATTAATGATTGGCAGAGCCAGGACGTTACGGCACATCTCAATAGCCGTTTCATCGTCAGGCCGCATCTTCATCTTGCCAGCCAGCTCCATCATCTCCGGATCTTCAGAAAACGCCATAATGACATCCGAAAAATCCTTTGATACATTCAACAGCTTCTCATCTTTCCGTTTATACATTGTGCTATTCTGATGGCCGATACTGACGACAACATAACCCAGGCTTGCCAGGTCTGTACAGATGGCTGTCCCCCATTCCGGTGAACCGCCCCCGCCGCAAACATAAAATAACACTGGATAGCGCTTTTTCTTCCCAGAAAGAGCAAGGTCGTCGTAACAATGAGTCTTGATATCGATAGAGAAAAAATTCTTCTCTTTCAGATACTCAGTGACAAGTGGCTGCTCATGAAGCATTTCGTAGACTTCAGGAAACATGTACGTTGATGGAGTCTTCCCTTCGCTGCTATCGGACGGATAGTACACAAACGCGGTCAATTCTCTTTTTGAGTCATCTGATGCTGTGTACTCAAAATCCATCTGGGTACGAGCGGCGGTATAGCTGCCGATTGGTTCTGGGAATGTGTCATACCTTTTCATCCTTTTGTTCCCCCTTAATAAATGAAAGTGCGAATGTGAAATACACATGGCGATATAAGTGCTTTCAAAACTGTAAAATGGTTACATCCAATCTTCAGTTCATATCCTTATTCATTGGCTTTCTTGAGATTGCTAACAACTTCAGCATATTTATCATCTCTAAGCAGCCCATGACCCATAAAGTCAGCAAAGTACTTGCTCATCTTATGCTGCAGGTTAGAATCCTTAATATCGAATTCCCTAAAAAACATGACTAAATTAAACTGCATAGATTCAAACATAAAAGAAATGAGGTCGTCATCAATATCAGGTCGTAGATATCCATCAACCCTCATGCGACGTAACATGTCCTTGATTAAGGGGAATGACTCGCCCTTTAGCACATTCAAATATACTTTTAGTAAGGTGTTCTCTGGAATGTGTAAAAATGTTTCAACGAGTTTGATTTCCAGTTCATTCAATGGCTCAGTCGCAATGCCATTAGTGTTGTCAAATAAGCCAGTAAGGAAAAATTGAAAAAGAGAATCTTCATTGTTGTTATGAAAATACGCAGCTCTTTTCTTGGTCACGTGTCGTATTAAGAGACAATAAAGGTCATCTTTGTCTTCAAAATACCGATAAAAAGTTCCGGGATGCATGGACAAACGATCCAAAACCATCTTCATCGTTATATCCTCGTAAAGATGATCAACAAAAAGATGCATAGCACGATTACATATGTCCTCACGCCTTGCTTCATTCAATCGAAAGAAAGTATTTTTTGGCATAAATGACTCCTTTATGTAAAATGTGAACTCATTCACACCATATCGATAATTGATTCACATGTCAAGCTGTATTGAAATAGATACCCGCTCTTTGCTCGGAGGGATTTCACCCCAACGGTAGTACGATTGATCATTGTACCTTTATTCGTTCCGACTTGCGCTCTGTGGGCATTGCCAAAATCAAAGCCGTTTTCACCAATTGCGAATTCTCCTCCTGCGATATGAGAGGAATGACATTGGAGAATGCTATGTTTATCGATTGCACTTTTTATAAATGTAGATTCAATGACCGCGTTTTACAGGCAGCGAATATCAGCTAGTTGATATAACGTTTGAGGGAGTGGTGACACTTCGTCAACTCCAGTGAAGAAGTGAACATTCATTATATTAATAGGAAATATGTATTTTTTAAACAAAAATTGGAATTTAAGGATTACTTAACCCGAAGTGAATTGACAATCTGAATGTATTTCATGTTGAATTGAAAAAGGCTGCTTTCAAGTAAGCAGCCCATTCACTAAACTTTCGACTATTTCAATCAAATCATTCTGCATCTTTTTGTGTGAACTCAACCCCTAACGATTGATTACCTGAATGATTTTCTCCTGAGCATCTTGTGCCTCAGGGATTGGCATGACAACAAATACATGAAGCATTTCAGGATAAACAAAGGTTTTTATGTCAATTCCTTGTTCTGTTAGTTTTTCATCAAGCTTTATGGCATCTGGATATAACATATCATGTGTTCCAATAAAATGAGTAATCTTCCCAAGTCCTTTAAAGTCACCGTAAATGGGACTGATCAATGGGTCAGTTACATTTTTATCAGCTGTCCAAATCTTTGCAATGACTTCCATTCCTTCAGGACCTAGAATCGGGTCCTTTTTTGCATATTCAAACATTAGAGGATTGCTTAAGCTCATGTCAACACATGCAGATAATAAAATAATATCCTTCGGCTGCGGCAGACCTTCCTTCTTTAAAAGGTGCGCCAGACCAAGTGAGATATTCCCGCCAGCTGAATCTCCCATGATCGTCAATTGATTGGCACTTTCAACAGTTTTCAGAAGGTCTTTATATAGGTTTAGGATTTTCAGATAGGTATCCTGGCAGCTATAATGAGGCACTTTTGGATAAATAGGAGCCACCACTTTCGCATTGAGTGATTGCGCCATCTTATCCATGAACCACCAATGGAAATTCAAAGGCTGATTTGTCCAAGCGCCGCCATGTATATATAGAATGACTTTTTGTTTTTGTGACGTTTGGTCATTCAAAGTGAAAACTTGTATGCCTTCGAATGTCTGCTCTTTTATCTCACTAATTAACTTCACATCATCCCCAATGGCATAAGGCTTCGTATTTTCTATTCCTTTTTGATCAAGAAATTTTTTTGTGTTTTCAATACTAGAAAAACTCTCTTTATTACTTTGGGAAGCGAATAATTTTTCAAATTGAATACTTTCTTCAGAACGTTCTCCATTAACTATTTCCACACTCATTTGTTTTCTCTCCTTTAAGTCAATTGTTTTATTGTTCATCCTGATGTATCACACGAAATGATTCGAGGTAGACTTGTATTTCTTTATCAGAGGTCTTTAACAAGTTAGATAAAAGGTCTTGAATTTGACGGAAGCGTTTAATTTTCTTTTTAATTTCTTCGTGTTTGTGATGTACAATCCTTCTTAAAGTATCAGGTTCTATGTCTTGACTCAGCAGTTCCATAACTTGTATTTCCTTTATCTTTCATGTAGCGTTCGATCTTTTAACATTTTTAAGGTTGCTGTAAGGTTCGGATTAATACAAGTTAAGGTTGAGGTTGTACAATGGGTTTGTAAGGAAGTGAGGGATGAGTCGAATGATTCTCCTCCCTTCTAAATCAATCATAGAGGTGAAAAGGTTTGAGAGAAAATAAAATTTTGTCTTCATTATGTTACTTCAGTATCTTTTTTGCGCCATTTTTGTTTCCGATTATCGTCTATTTGTTAGGGAAGGACGAAGTGAAATATCATGCGAAAAAATCGCTATGGACACATTTTATTCCTTATTTGATTTTTGGCATTGGCATCCTTGGTTCAGGTTTACTTGGCATGAACGATATCAGACATGCTGGTCCGTTCTTAATTGCAACGTATGCTGTGACATTCCTTGTGGCGATCTACTTCTTCATTTGGAACATTGTCAAAGGCATTAAAGTGTTTTCAGAATAATAGATGGGAAAAACGGTTCTGTGATTGATCAGAACCGTTTTTTTGTATGTCCATTCATGCGGGTAATTGGATATCAATCGTTGTTCCTTCCCCTATCATACTGCGTATCGTGATATCCCCGCCGTGCTTTTGGATAATATCCTTTGCAATGGCCATCCCGAGACCAGAGCCTGCATGTGTCCCTCCTGTATTCGTCCCTCTATAGTAGCGGTCAAACACTTTTTCTAGCTCTGCCTCTTCGATTCCTTTGCCATTATCTTTAATCGTGATGTGGGTATTTTCTTTTTGTTCCAGCTGTACAATGATTTTCACATCAGAATCATTGTGAACAAGGGCATTTAAAATGAGATTGGTGACCGCTCTTCGTATGAGGATCGTATCAATATTTAGCATGAGCTTGTCTACATTCGTTTGCAGCTCAATCGTCTGTTCTGCATATCTCGAATCGTTTAGGATATCAATTAACGTTTCCCGCAGCAACGGCACAATGTTCACTAGCTCTTTATGCAGCATCACGTCGTTATTTTTCAGCCTTGTTGTTAAATTTAGATCCTCCATGACATCTTTGATGTACAGTGATTTATTCTCTATGATGCTGGCATAATGTCTGATGTCTTGATCTGAAAGAGGATAATTTGGATCTTTGATGATTTCTGCATAGCCTTGAATAGAGGATAATGGTGTTTTAATATCATGAGAAATATGACTGATCCACTCTTCCCGCATTTGCTCTAATTTGTCTTTTTCTTTTTGGCTTGAAGCGAGCTGCTCTGATAAGTGATTGACATTATAGAAGACATCTTTATATATTCCCTTAGTTGGCAGCTTTGTCGTATAATCTCCGTTTGTGAGCCGCTGGATTCCATGAATGGCACGGTCGAGCGGTTTGATGAGCTGCCGGCTGAATAAGTACCCCATAAGTAAGGCAATGATGGCGTCAATCGATAATAAAATCATCGTCCCGATATTGAATCTCGCCACTAAGTCCTTCGTGTCGAACGAGAATAAATATTTTCCGATGGAAGGGTCCTTAAATCCGATAAAGTAGCTGTATTCCCTGCCCTTTCCTTTTTTTTCGCCGACATAAATGGTTGATAGCAATTGTTTATCTTTATATTTATGTAAATTCACGATTTCTATAGGTGTATATTTGCTCTTTAAGCCTTTAGGTGCTTGTACATGATAGACGTCTTGTCCATTTTCATCTAATATTTGAATCCACGCATTTTGTTGTTTTAAGGCTTGCTGTCCTTCTTTGCTCACAGTGACATCTTGACCGGACAAGGTGATGTATTGTTCAAATGTTCTTGTGAAGGTTTCGGGCGTATTTCCTTCGTTTTGCTGGCTGCTTGCTTGTAGTACAAGCAAAATGATGAATCCAAATAAGTTAATAAAAACCGTGATAATGGTCACGATAATGACAGAGACCATATATCTGCCTGTTAATCGCCATTTCATCCTTACGCATCCTTTACAACAAATTTATAGCCAAGCCCTTTGACCGTCACGAGAAATTCTGGTGTAGATGGGGAATTCTCTATTTTCTCCCGAAGTCTTCGTATATGAACCATCACCGTATTGTCAGAACCGAAGAAATCTTCTCCCCAAACAGTTTGATAAAGCGTTTCTTTACTGATCACTCGATTCGGGTGCTGCAAGAAATAGGTCATCAGCATAAGTTCTTTCGGTGTGAGCTCAATTGCCGCTCCGTTTTTCGTCAATTCGGCTTGCTGCTCGTTTAACTCAAATGGCCCTTTTTTGATCACGGGATCTGCTTGAGAAGGCTGTAAGTATGATGACCGTCTCAGCTGGGCTTTTACCCGGTAGGCGACTTCCTTTGGGCTGAAAGGTTTTGTAATGTAATCATCGCCGCCAATGGCAAGTCCTACAATTTTGTCTGATTCCTCTCCCTTTGCTGATAAAAAGATAATCGGAACATGGGAGGTCTCTCTAATTTGTCTGCAAATATCATAGCCTTCACCGTCTGGCAGCATAATATCCAGTATGACGAGATCGGGATGTTCTTGATGGAATTGCGTGAGCCCATCACGGGCAGTTGAAGCTGTTATCACCCGGTCAATGCCTTCTCTTGTTAATACTGTATGGAGTAATTCCAAAATTTCTTTTTCGTCATCTATAATCAATACTTTGCTTTGAAGCTTTGGCATTATGATCACTCTCCTGAAGTCATTGTTATTATTATACCCAAAGTGTAGACATCGTGAAAAATCAACTTTCTATTTGCACAGAAAAAAGCCAATTTTCTTTTTTAATGAGAAAATTGGCTTTTGGTGTTTTTTTATCGTTTGACCACAAATGTTGTCACACTTTGAGCCGGGAGATGAGCCCAAAATTGATTACCTGATATATTTAAGTCAGTTCCAGGCTGAAGGTTGCTGTTACTACTCGTAATCCATCTTGACGCTTGTGAAGCGGTTCCATTTTGCATGACAAAGTGTTGATTGACGCCTGTATTGTTTTTATTAATCGCTACAATGACGACCTTATTGTCCCCTTTATAGGCTGAGACGAAAACATTCGGTTCAGGGCTTTTCGTTGCATCAATTCTGACGTACCCTGGACGCACAAACTTGGAGAAATGCGCCATGTTGTAGCCACGTTTGCTAATCATTCCATCTTCCTTCATAGGACCGTATGATCTGCGGATGTACCACCAAACATACGCCTGAAAATC
Source organism: Bacillus sp. FSL R5-0431 (assembly GCF_038002985.1). Lineage (NCBI taxonomy): Bacteria > Bacillati > Bacillota > Bacilli > Caryophanales > Bacillaceae > Bacillus > Bacillus sp. FSL R5-0431. The sequence goes on from NZ_JBBOOG010000001.1 coordinate 1,750,837, forward strand.
ACCTTCCACCATCGAATGGTGAATATGCTCTGACACCCCTAATGCCTCAGGCCAGCGGTCCGCTGAATTGTTATCACTATTCGGGTAATATACCTCTGTCATCCACAGCTCTTTCCCCGCTCCTTTTTGTTTAAAAAGAGGATACGGAAGCTGGCTGATCTGGGTTCCATACAGATGGGCACCGAGAATGTCCATATTTCTAAGCGCCTGCGGATCGTTTAAGATAGGATCTGATATATTTTTAAGGTATTGAAAAGATTCTGGTGCAATCACGCGTGCATTAATGGAGCCGGCATTTTCTCTCATGAATCGCAGGATTTCCTGAGGCGTCCACCATGTCCATTCGTGTGCATAATCAGGCTCGTTTTGTACAGAAATGGCATAGAGGTTGACACCATTATTTTTCATGTATGTCACAAAATCATTCAGATGCTGAGCATAGGCGGCGTATTGATTGTATCTCAACCGCTTTGCAGACGCACCATTACGGTTGAAAGTCTCCACCATATGGCTTGGAGGATTCCAAGGCGAAGCGATCACTAAAGCGCCATGATCTATTGCTCTTTTGGCGGTAGCAACTTCTCTGTGCCAATTATTTCTGTTCTCGTCTACATTAATTCGTAGAATGGAGAATCCTAATTGATTCTGCCCATTGCCAAAGGCGGTTTCCCTTTGAGGGGCGGTTAAATCACCAATCCAAGCCGGGTGGTTCATTCCGCCAAAGCCGCGAATCACTTGTCTTTCCGCATTGACATTAATATTCGCATCACTTGCTGCTGAAACCTCAGTTACCCCAGGCCCTATGAACATGACAGACAGCATAGTGCAGCAGATGAATAAAGTACAAATTGGTTTTTTGATTATGGACATCAAATTTTCCCACTCTCCCATCAACCAGTGATCGATGCCGCAGCATCTGATTTTGTTTACCTTTGAGTAAACTGCCAGGAATCAAATTGGAATAGGTTGGCACCATTTCCTTTGAAGACAAAAAATACGTTGTGCACTCCTGCTGCTCCGTTCACTGCCGTTTCTATTTCTCGCCAGTTTCCGCCTGTGGAAGGGACATTGAGTGTTCCGGCAATTCTGCCGTCTGGACTGCCAAGACGTACTTCTATTTGTCCGCCTGAAGCGGATGCTACATTGGCTTTAAAGGTTCTGGCACCGCTCGATCCGAAATCGACATTACTGACAGCCACCCAATCACCGTTTTGAATGTTTGTGACATGCTGGTTATTGACTGGTCCACCTGGTGCTGAGGAGGCCTCTGTTAAAATGCGTCCATTCCAAGCGAATGTTTCAGCTTCTACCCGTTGATAAGGATTCAGGTTGGAAAGCTGTTTAACGCCTTCAAAATTGGCTGCGACCTCTCGAAGGGAGCCGTCAGCATTATGCACAAGCTTATTAATGTGTGGAGATCTGTAGCCTTTCCCTGCTCCATATAAGGCAGAGCTCACCGTTTGCGTGTGATACACGACATACCACTCGTTTTTAAAATGGAACACAGCATGATGGTTGTTACCGCCGCCGCCGAAAAATGCACCTGGATTTTTCAAGAAATGCCCTTTATACGTAAAGGGGCCCATAGGATTTGAGCTCGTCATATAACCGATCTCACCAGGTGGTTTATCGCCTGGGTGGGAGCCGCCAAAATTGATGCAATAAGAATAGTAATAGGTACCGTTATACTTATGCATACCCGAATCTTCAAACATAAAAGGAGCATCAATGGTTGATGCACTACCGACCACACTTGTCATGTCAGGCCCTAGTTTCAGAACTCTTGCTGTTTTAGGATTGGCCCATTGTCCCTGTGTTGGATTTGAACCGCCTGGAACGCCTCCTCCGGCATATAGATAACCGGTCCCGTCATCATCTACAAATACAGCTGGATCAAAAAGCCATACAACACCGGACATCCCTGGAGTATTTGGTGTGACGAGCGCTTTCCCGATAGGATCTTTCCAAGGTCCAATCGGGCTGTCTGCTGTCAAGACGCCAATCCCTCCGCCGCTGTTAGCAAAATAAAGGAAAAATTTATCCTTCCCATTGATCTTTTTCACCGCAGCGGATGGAGCCCAGGAAGCGCCTGCCCATTTGGCAATCCCTCTCCCGCCATTGGCCCCATTTGCGCCAGCTACTGGAATCGCTCCGTGATCTGTCCAGTTCACCATATCCGCCGAAGAGATGACAAAGACCCTATTCAAATTCGCAAAAGAATTATCCTTAATCGTTCCATTGCTGTGATATTCATAGTCATCACTCGACATATAAATGTACACTCTGCCGTTATAGGTGAGCGCAAACGGATCCGCCCCCAAGTGATGGTCTATGAGTGGATTTGCATTTCCTACTCGTTTTGCAATGGGGGTACTTGCTGCACTCGCATCATATACCGGTATACAGCTCAGCACCAAAGCAAGAATCAAAAAACCTACACCGCACTTCATCCTCTTCCTCATCGTGTCATTTTCCTCCTGTTTTCATCTTCCTAATATTGGGGTTTACGCCCAATTTCAAATTATGTTGATATGAGCTGATGAAGAATGAATACAAAGGATGATTTCTAGGGAAAATCACTGCTAAAACCATCATGAAAACCCTTACTTTTTGACTAGGAGACAATAAAAAAATACAGTCCTCCACTTTGGAACTGCATTTTTTCTTCTTATTCAATGAATGTAGATTACATATAACGAGCGGTCACCATTTTCTTTCTTGTGTAAAACTCTACTCCGTCTGTTCCGTTCGCATGTAAGTCCCCGTAGAAAGAATCCTTCCAGCCGGAAAACGGGAAAAATGCCATTGGTGCGGGCACACCGATATTTACGCCGAGCATACCTGCTTCGATGTTTTCGCGAAATTCTCTGATGCTTGATGCGCTGTCCGTGTAAAGGCAGGCACCGTTCGCAAATTTTGATTGATTGGACAGGTCGATCGCTTCTGTTAGTGAAGAGACACGGACAATTGATAAGACTGGGGCGAAAATCTCGTCCTGCCAAATTTTCATTTGATTTGTGACATGGTCAAAAATCGTCGGTCCAACGAAATACCCTTTTCCATTTGTTTCAAGGTCATTCCTACCATCACGAATGAGGCTTGCTCCTTCTTCAATCCCTGACTGGATATATTGAAGCGTTCGTTCTTTATGTTCCTTTCGAATGACTGGACCAAGAAAGACATCTTCATTTATTCCATTTCCAATGACGAGCTCGTTCGATTCATCAACTAATTTTTGAATGAACTCATCTGCCACTTCTTCTTCCACCGCGACAACGGCCGCGGCCATGCAGCGCTCTCCCGCTGATCCAAAGGCAGCACCAATGATTTGTTTCGTTGCCGCATCTAAATCTGCATCTTTGAGGACAATGGAGTGATTCTTTGCACCTGCAAGTGCTTGGACACGTTTGCCATGCTCTGTGCCTTTTTTATAGACGTATTCTGCGACTGGCTGAGAGCCGACAAATGAAATGGCTTTGACCTTTTGATGTTCAAGCAGACCGTTGACGACATCGTGAGCCCCATTGACGATGTTGAGAACACCTTTTGGAAGACCTGCTTTTTCAAATAGCTCGGCTAACCGCGCGGCAAGAATGGGCGTTCGTTCTGAAGGTTTTAAAACAAATGTATTTCCGCAGGCAATGGCAAGCGGGAACATCCAGCACGGGACCATCATCGGAAAGTTAAATGGCGTAATGCCGCCAATGACACCAATCGGATAGCGGTACATGCCAGATTCGAGTCCAGATGCGATATCTGGTAATTGTTTTCCCATCATTAAGGTGGGTGCACCAGCGGCAAATTCCACACATTCAATCCCGCGCTGCACTTCTCCTTTTGCCTCTGTTATGCTTTTTCCGTTTTCAATCGTTACGAGTTCAGCCAGCTCATCCCAATTCTCAACGAGTAACTGCTGGTATTTAAATAAAATGCGTGCACGGCGGGGAACTGGAGTTTTCGACCAAGTGGTAAATGCTTCTTGTGCTGCCTGTACCGCACGTTCGACATCCTTTTTTGTTGAAAGCGGCACTTCTGCGATGATCTCGCCAGTAGCTGGGTTATATACTGCCTCTGTTTGACTTGTTTCTGCCTCAATCCATTGTCCGCCAATATAATTTTTCAACATTTGTACATCTGTTTTGGTCATGTTCCCTCTCTCCTTTTTATGAAAGAATGTCATGCTTATAGGATGTGTATGGTTGTCATTGTCTCATCTAACGGGCGCCCATCTGTATACACTCTTTGTCAAATGTAATTGTCGTTTTGGTTTACGTTGTGATAAAGAGCTTGCTCTAAAGGGTGAAAGGTTGCCGCCCATCGATTTGTTTGTGAGAAATGATTCCGGAATGTGATTTATTCATGGTGTATTTTTGATCAACTATTGGGTAACTGTAGAAAAATCATAATATTAAAAACGCTTTCAGTCAATCCTCTTTTTGCAACATAAGAAAAACCTGATGCGCGTTGCATCAGGTAGAGGCTGGTTCTTTTCTTTTATTTAGTTGATGCAGCATATTGATTCGGTTCTGCAAAATGCGGGAGCATCTCACCATGTGCTTCAATGAGTTCATCGCTTAATTTGATAATGTCATCAATGGATAGCTCAGCGCTTGTGTGTGGATCAAGTAATGCCGCTTGATAAATGTGCTCTTTTTTGCCGCTAATTGCTGCTTCGATTGTCATGAGCTGTGAGCTGATATTGGTCCGGTTGAGTCCAGCCAATTGTTCAGGGATCTCTCCGACATAGCAAGGCATGATGCCGCTGCGATCTGCAACACATGGTACTTCGACACACGCTTTTTCAGGCAGATTGTGAATGAGTCCTCCTGTGTTCAGCACATTCCCGCCAAATTTAAAGGGAACGTTCGTTTCGATCGCTTCAATGATACGAGAACCATATTCTTTTGAGCGAGTATGTGTGATCTGTGTATTGCCCACAAGGTCATGCTTCATTGTATTCCAGTTGTTGATTTGTTCCTCGCAGCGTCTCGGGTATTCATCGAGAGGAATGTTAAATTGACCGATCAGTTCTGGATAGCGTGATTTGATAAAATAAGGATGGTATTCGGCATTGTGCTCTGAGGATTCTGTGACATAGTAGCCGAATTTATCCATCAGCTCAAAACGTACCATATCATGGTGCCGCGCTTGCTGCTTTTCTTTTGCTCTTTTTTTGATGTCTGGGTACAAATCTTTTCCGTCCCGTTTCACCTCTAATAACCATGCCATATGGTTGATGCCGGCAATTTTTTCTTCAATGCCTTCATGATCCATTTCAAGTGATTCAAATAGATCCTTTGTACACACCTGCACACTATGACAAAGACCCACCGTTTGAATCGGTGTATAGCGCAGCATCGCACCTGTCAGTGTGGCCATTGGATTTGTGTAATTTAATAATAAAGCATTTGGGCAAACCTCTTCCATCTCCTTTGCAAAATCAAGCATCACAGGAATTGTTCGAAGGAAGCGGAAGATGCCGCCGATGCCAACCGTATCCGCAATCGTTTGTCTTAATCCGTATTTTTTCGGAATCTCAAAATCAATTACAGTGCTTGGCCGATAGCCTCCAACCTGGATGGCATTGATGACATATTTCGCATCCTTTAAGGCTTCTTTTCGGTTGTGATAGGGCTTAATGGTCACATTTGCACCGTAGTTCTCTTTTAAATGCCGAAGCATCGTGTCTGATTCATTCAGCCGGTTGTGGTCGATATCATATAATGCGAATTCAAAGCCGCTAAGTGCAGGGACGAACAAACAATCTCCTAATATATTTTTAGCAAACACGGTACTCCCTGCACCGATAAATGTAATTTTAGACATTGACGACTCTCCTTTTTACATCCATATTGAACTACCCTTTGACAGAGCCTTGTGAAAGCCCTGCGATAAAATATTTTTGCAACAGTAAAAACATCGTAACCATTGGCAGCATCGCAATGAGCGCAGCGGCACCAACGAGCTGGAGCTGATGCTGATTTTGACCAAAAAAATGGGATAAGGCGACTGTGAGTGTATGCATCTCTTTATCTTGCAAAAAGAAGATGGCAAATTGATAGTCGTTCCAAATATACACACAGGCAATGATTAAAACAGAAGCGGTAATGGGCTTCAGAAGAGGAAAAACGACAGTGAAAAAAACTCTGAGTGTCCCCGCTCCATCAATACGGGCTGCTTCTTCAAGCTCCTTTGGAATGGTCGACCGGATAAAGCCTGCGTATAAGAAAATGGTTAGCGGCAAAAAAGCAGCGACATTATTTAAAATAGCGATTTGATAGGTGTTCATCATCCCGATTTGAACGACCATTTGATAGAGCGGGACAAGGGCTGTGAGCGGTGGAATGACCATAATGGTGATGAATAAAACATAAACTGCTTTATTTAGCTTTGTGTTTCTTCTTGCGAGCGGATAGGCTGCAAGAGATCCAAGTATGATGAGTAATACAGCGGAGCTGAACGTAATCATCACTGTATTCAAAAAGGACTGGCCAAGCTGAGCCTCTGTCCATGCCGTGCGAAAGTTTTCAAGATGGAGCGCTTTCGGAAACAGCCATTTTGAACTGAAATCTCCTATCCCCTTTAATGATGTCGTCACCAAGATATAAAATGGAATGAGGTGAAGCAATGTCACCAAAAGTGCGAGGAAGGTGTACCATCTCTTTTTGCGTTTAAAGGCGTTATCCATCACACCTCGGTCTCCTTTCGTTTGAAATAAATCAGTGCTGCGACACTAATGACAATGATGATGACCGCCATGAAGACTCCTTGCGTTGCTGCATAGCCTGCATCCTGACGTTTGAAATACAGATCATACATAAAGGTCGACATCGATTGCGAGGAATCTCCAGGTCCGCCGCCTGTTAGTGCCACAATGACATCAAAGAGCTTGAGCCCGCCAATGACATTCAGCACAACATTAATGGTGATAGACGGCATAAGCAGCGGCAATGTGATCCGTCTGAATTGCTGGAGGCTTGCTGCGCCGTCTAATTGTGCCGCCTCATAATAATCCTTAGGAATACTTTGAAGGCCTGCTAAATAAATGATCATCGCAATTCCGACGAATTGATAGGTGTTGACAAGCACAATGATCCATGTGTTTAATTGCGGATTGCCAAGCGCATTCATTTGGTCAAATCCAAAAAACGTCACCACATCGTTTAAGGCACCGCCTTGGTAAGCAAACACAAAATACCAAATATAGCCCATGGCAATCGGACTGATCATGACAGGTAGATAGATCACCGTCCTTGTGATGCCTCTCATCTTTAAACTTTGGTTTAATAAGAGAGCATATCCAAGTCCAATGATATTTTGTAAGATTGTACTCCCAATTCCGTAGAGAAGCGTGTTTTTGACAACAAGCCATGTCGTTGGGTCTTGAAGCAGACGTTTATATTGATCAAGCCCAATCCATTCATAAGTTTGTGAGAACCCGTTCCAATTCGTAAAAGATAGCTGAATGCCGTTCAAAAAAGGATAAATGATAAAGGTACTGACGACGAGTACAGCTGGCATGTACATCCACCAAAGTGATGAATTCCGGCTTTTTTGCATCTTTTGTTTTGGTAAAGAGGTAAATGCGGCTGGCTGCTTTGCTTTTGTGATGTCATTCATTGGCTTCACTCCTGTTTCAGCATGGGCCTGCTATTGTTTTTTCAGACGCTTATATTCCTCTTCCATCTTCTTCGATAATTGTTCTGGTGTGATGGAGCCTGCTAATAATTCTTGACCCGTCGTTGCCATGACAGCCCACATTCCGCTTGGTAAGTATTTTCGATCGAAGTAAGGTTCAATCTTCACCTGTTCGTATTGATCGTAAAACGTAGAGTAATAGTTTTTCGCTTTTACATGCGTTAAGGCTGCTTCAGAGGATGTGCCTTCTGCGATTTTTTCCGCATTTTCAGGCTTTGCGAGAAAATCGATGAATTGTTTTGCTTCTTTTAGATGCTTGGAGTCCTTCCAGGCAGCGACAGTAAACCGTTCTCCCCCAATCCAGCTTTGCTCATCTCCTTCATGAATGGCAGGAACAGGCATCGTTCCTACTTTGATCGATTGATTGAGTTCAGACGCTTCAGGTCCTAATGATCCTCCGACAAAGGTGAAGGCTATTTTGTTTTGTGCCATCAGTTCAGGTGCTTGAGATAGTTTCGCTGTCAGGACATCTTTGTTTAAAAGGTCTTGATCCTTCAGCTCCTTCATGAACTGTGCAAGCGGTGTATAGTGAGACCAATCAAATGATCCGTTTTCAAGTTCTTTTCCGTATTGATGTTTTGGATCGGTGATTAATAAAGGTGTGGCTAGTTCATCAAAGACTTGGGCGATATTTGAGTTATCTCCTCCTGGTATCCAGAGCGGCACAACCTCTCCTTTGCTCTTTTCTTTAACTGTCAGCAAAGCGGATTTTAGTTCATCAAGTGTTCTAGGGACTTCAATGTCATAGTCCTTTAATAGATTGGCATTAAAGCTAAGCCCGTCTTTTGCTTGATTCAGCGGATACGCGTATACTTTGCCAGCTTGGTCCTTTAAAATCTGATCGAGTGAAGGATCAAGCTGTTTGACCCAATCCATCTCTTTTAAATCAGCCACATACTCTCTGTAGCGCAGTTTGGCCCAGCCATGTGTGTCAAACAGATCCGGCATATCGTTTGCCCCCATTTTGACGCGGATCATATCTTCATAGCTGTTGCCTGGGAAGTTGACATCGATTCGAATATGTGGATGCTCTTTTTCAAACTCACGAATCACTTCTTCAAATGCTTTTCTTTCCCCGCTGTTGCTCATCGTCGAATAGAGAGTCAGGGTGGCCTTTCCGTTTGCTTCGGACGTACCGTTATTGCCGCAAGCAGACAAAAGAATGGTCAAGACAAAGGCCGCAGTCAGCAGCATGATTTTTTTATTCATGGTTTCCTCCTTTTGATCACTGAAAATTCAGACGATAATCGGTAGAATTCATGCAGTTGCGGAAACAAAAGAAGTCCATTATACTGGAATTCTATTCTTTTCAAAGAGATAAGAGAGCATAACGGCAGGCTGCCTTGTTCTCAGCATGATCTGGCCATCATGCTGAGCAGCTTGCTTTCTGCTTTTTTGTCTCTTTTTTGTTTGCTGAGATCTTGGTTCACCCCCTTTCATGGATGAGACATGTGCTGCCCCGTTCGATGAGTTTTGTTGGCACGACGACTTTTAGAGGGAGCTTTCTTCCGTTTATTCGCTCAAGCAAAAGCTTCAAGCCGACTTCCCCCATTTCTTCTGTATATACTTTTACGCTTGTAAGCGGCGGACTTGAAAATGAAGCAGCTTCAATGTCATTAAACCCAACAATGGATACATCGAAAGGAACACGCAGACCGGCTTCGTTGAGCGCACGCATTGCACCGATCGCCATTGAATCACTTCCGATAAAAAAGGCTTGTGGAAGGTTTCCTTTTTTAATGGCTTGCTGCATAAGCGTATAGCCTTCTTGCATGGAGTATTCCCCAATGTGGATGTCATCCAGATGAAGACATCCCGCCTCCTGCAATCTTCTCATAAACGTCGTTTGCCTTTCGTCCTCAATCACAGCGTTTCCTTCGAAATAATGCTCCCGCTCCTTTCCGCCAATATAGCCTAGATGTGTATAGCCAAGCGATTGCAGATGGCGAATTGCTCGATCTGCCGCTCTTACAAAATCAACATGTACACAATCATACAAATCTTCATCCGCATAATGATTAATAAAAACAATGTGTTCCATTCGGTTTGTCATTTTTTCAACTGTATCGGGGCTGATTCGTCCAATGACAATCAAACCGTCAATATCCTTTAGCATCGCTCCTTTGTCCATGCTTCTCAGGCGAAAGGTATGGAGGGTGGACAGCCCTTGTTTGGCATATTCTTTTTCAATTCCTTTTCGAATCGATGAAAAAAAGGGATCATTTAATTCTTCGTCAATGGATTGAGCGACAACGATACCGATGACTGGGGATTCAGATGGAGGTTTTTCTTCTGCTTGATCGGCTTTTCTTGCTCTCACTGGGGTATAGTTTAGCTTCTTTGCAATGTCGAGGATGTTTTGTCTTGTTGCGTGTGAAACGGCAAGTGTTTGATCGCCATTTAACACACGGGATACAGTGGATACGGACACTTTTGCATCATGGGCAATATCTTTGAGTGTGGTCATAGGCAAACTCCTCTTAGATTTTGACTAAATATTTACTAAAGATATTTGAAGGATAACATATAAGTAAAGCGCTTTCAATTGTGGATTTGTAATTTTTTATTTTGTATTTGGGTATGTTTTGGTGAGATTGCAGTGTTTTAGTAAAATTGCGTAAAAAAGAGGATGGATTACATCCTCTTTTACTAACGTGATTCAATTGAGGCTGTTTCTTTTGCAAACAATTGCTTCATTGTCTCCCAAGCTTTATCGAGTTGATTGTGAAGTCCAAATAAACCTGAGTTGCCGATGATATAGATCTCATTTCCAGCCTCAGCAAGCAGCCGGAACGTGCTCTCATTACAAGAGCCGTCTACTTCAATTGAAAATGAGTATCCTCCTTGCTCTTTTATCTTTCTCACCTCTTTGATTTTACGAAGCATTTCTTTAATAAAAGGCTGTCCAGCAAAGCCTGGATCGATCGTCATGATCGTCACTCGGTCTATTAAATGAATAAAGGAATTTAACACCGCAATTGGTGTGGCGGGATTTAAGACAAAGCCAACCTTGCAGTCTCTTTGATGGATATGCCGAATGATTCTAAAAACGTCTCTTTGCACGACCTCTGGGTGTAAGCAGATCATGCTTGCGCCTGCATCAATGCAGGCATCGATTAAAAATTCTTGGGGGTATTCCGCCATAAGGTGAACATCAATTGGTCTATCTGTTAGTTTTCGAAGCTGTTCAATGAAAAAGGGTGATAGGGTGATATTTTTCACATAATGACCATCCATGACGTCGACATGATATCGATCTGCTCTCGTGTTGAGAATATGAATTTGTTCGCGGAAGTGCGTTAAATCCATGCACATTAGTGAAGGTGAAAAAATGGCTGTCATTCTCAGGCTCCTCTTTTTTAAAGTTGAAATAAAAGCTTGATCAATCCAATTAAGATTCCGATGATACCAAAGTCTGTATCTCCAAAAGTTGTCCCTTCAAAGCCAAGGGACCCTAACACAGGTAATAAACAAGCAGGTAAAAAGGAAAGAAGCAATCCATTCACAAAGGCCCCAGCGACAGCCCCTCTCACGCCTCCTGTTGCATTGCCATACACTCCTGCTGTAGCGCCGCAAAAAAAGTGCGGGACAAGACCAGGGACAATGACAGTTAAACCAAACAAAGGTAAAAGAAAAATGGATACGATGCCTCCTGCAAAGCTGCATAAAAAACCGATAATGACTGCATTTGGAGCAAATGGAAAAACGGTTGGCGCGTCAAGTGCCGGTTTTGCCCCTTTCACAAAACGATCGGCAATCCCTTTAAAAGCAGGCACGATTTCACCGATTGCCATCCTCACCCCGGCTAAAATAATGTACACACCAGCGGCAAAGGTAATAGCCTGAATGAGAATGAAGACAGCGAAGTTCGTGCCCCCGCTAATTTGTTCTATAAAGGGAATCCCTGCAAACGGTGCAATCGCAAAGAACAGCAAAGCCATCGTGATCGAAATGGCAACAGATGTATCTCTTAGAAAGCCGAGTGATTTAGGCACTTGAATGGTTTCCGTTGATTTCTCTGGACGACCGATCCATTTGCCGATCATTCCCGCTGTAAAATAACCGAAGGTACTGAAGTGTCCGAGCGCGAGATCATCGCTTCCGGTGACTTTCCTTGTGAATGGCTGAAGGATAGCGGGTGCAATGACCATAGCTGTTCCTAATATAATCGAACCGGTGGTCACAAGAAATCCTCCTTGCATTCCGGCTGTCGAGAGAACGACTGCGAGCATTGCAGCCATATACAAGGTATGGTGCCCTGTTAAAAAGACGTATTTAAAGGGCGTGAATTTTGCCAATAACAAATTGACCAGCATGCCAAAAATCATAATGAGAGCCGTCTGTGTACCGAATTCCTTTTGGGCAATGGCCGCCATGGCATCTGTATTTGGGACTACCCCTTGAATGTGAAAGGCTGCTTCAAACATTTTTCGAAAAACTCCAAGTGAATCAGACACGACCGTGGCGCCCGCTCCTAATATTAAAAAACCCATGGTTGTTTTCAAGGTGCCTGACACGGTATCTGCGGCTGATTTTTTCTGCAAAAGTAAACCGGCCAGTGCAAACAAACCGATGAGAATTGCCGGTGTGCCCAATATATCGTTCATGATCAGTTCTATCATGATGTGAATCCCCCTTTTTTGTGGCTTATATGTGTTTACGAAGGACGTCTTTAATGGCTTCCTGGTCTAACAAGTTATTTAATCCAGCGACCTTTCTTGTGCCGTCATCCAGCTGATCGATAATGTCTGTTGCTCCGATATATAGATCGGCCTGTTCATTTTTACTTGTGCTGAGATCGGTATGATCTACTTCAGCTACAAGTCCTAACTCTTCTAATGCTTTTTTGACATTCATTTCTACGATAAAGCTGCTTCCTAATCCGTTTCCGCACACAACAAGAATTTTTTTCATTCTCTTTTTCCTCCTTTATAGTTGTGAAAATTGATCAACTAGTTTTTGCACCGATGCTAATTCCTTTGCTTCAACCAGTTGTTTCCTCCGTTTTTCATCACTTAACAGCATGGTCAGCTGTTTGAGTGCTTTCAAGTGGGTCATACTGTCAATGGCTGCTAGCACAATGATGAGACGAACCTGTTTTTTTCCATCTTTAGAGAAAAAAACGGGCGGTTCAAATGACATGAGTGACATGCTTAATTTGTTCACGCCGTCCTCTGGTCTGGCGTGCGGAATGGCTACTTGTGGTGCAATCACAATATAAGGTCCATTTTGATGCACAGACTGAATCATGGCCTCCACATAACCTCTCTGAATGGCATTTTGATCGAGTAAAGGCTGCGCTGCTTTTGTGATGGCCTCTTGCCAAGTATCTGCTGTTTGCTGGAGATGAATGGTTTTTTCTGTTAATAAATCGTTTAACACTGGTTTCCACCCTTTCTGATGGGATACATATGCGGGATGAAGTAGCTCTTTAAGATCACGAAGCAGTGCTTTTTCATTTTGTACGATGGTATGCTGCTGAATGATGTTGAATAAAGCGTCCACATTGTTCTCATCAAGCCTGATTTCTGCACCTTCCCCATATTGAAGTAAGGTTTTTTTCTCATAGGCAGTGAGAATGGGATGAACGAGGTGAACAGGTTTTCCTTTAAACGAAATAGGTGTTGTTGACACAACAAAGTCGACATCAATGGATGACATTTCTTCATATGAACGCTTTGATAATAGTTCACGTACTTCGATATAACCGATTAATTCGATAAGCTGTGTTTTCAGCATGTGACTTGTGCCAATTCCTTCGCCGCAGACAATGTATACAGAACGCCGCACAATTGGTGAAATCCCTTCTCTTCTCATCCAACCACCAAAATGCATCGCCACATATGCAATTTCATGGTCGCTGATCTTTGAGCAAGTCGCCTTTTCTAAATGGCATACGACCTTTTGAGTGATTTCAAACACCTCTGGCTGTGCTTTTTTAATAGATTCTGTTAATTCATTGTTGATATTAATGTGATAGATGAGTCTGTAATAGGCCGGGATGAGATGCATGGTCAAGTTTTGCTCCAAGGCTTCGTATTCTTGAAAGGAAATACATGCATACCGCTGAAAGTCAAAAATCATTTGTCTGGCAATGGTGCGAATGAGATGCTCTTCTGGTTTTTTACTTGATGGAAGCTTTTGTTTCTTGGCGCTGAGCCATAGAGTAGTAAGAAAATAGATTTCATCATCATGAACATGAAGGCCGGTTTCTCTTTGAATTCGTGCCATGAAACGAATAGCCGCCAAGCATTCATCTGTTTCCTGCAATGTACGCTTTTCTTCGTTTGAAAGGTGTACAGCACGTCCTAGCTTCATCCGCTTTAAGTAGAAAAAGAGATCCAAAGACAGCTGATCCAGCATGTCATCTGCAAACTCGAGCTTAAGCTCTTGTTCTGACTGCTCGAGGAGATGCTTTAACCGTTTATATGAAATTGGCCCCTTTAACCAAAAAGGTGGAAACGCTTTTTCGTTTTTTATCATTGTGCGAATGGAATGAATATAAGGTTTCAGCGCCAATCGAATCGCTCTTTCTTCTCCTGAAATCAAATAGCCGCAGGCTGCCTGATAGTGGAGGATAAGCTGCTGCTTTGAAAGTGCTTCTTTTAGCTGTTTCATATCTTCAAGCAATGTATTCCGGCTCACTTTGGTCATCTTCATAAAATCATCAATTCTTAGGCGTTTCTCACTGCATGCAATGGATAAGAGCAGGATGGCTCTTCTTTCCTTTACACATGGTTCATAATCATGGCCAACGAGAATGGTGTTCGCTTTTTGAATAATGACTTCTTTTTCATGTGGGTGTAAGTAGTAGCCAAGTTGATCTTTTCGCTGAATACCACTCAGCTGCTGAGTTTCCAGCCAGCTATTCATGCGTTTGATTTCAGAGTAGACGGTTCGAGTAGAGACATTCAGTCGATTCTGTAAATCTTCAATTGATAAATAAGATGTCGTGTGAATCAGCATTGATAGTAAAGTCGTGCCCCTTTTGGTTAAATACAGTTGGAATTCCTCCCTTCTTCCCTTTGGTTATAAGTCTAATCAACTCACATGCATCAAAGAAGCCCAAATGTCTTCAGTAAATGCTGTGCAGCTTTTGGGTGCTCTTTTGCTATAAGAAAAAGCACACCCGCTTGAGTGTGCTTTGAGACTTTTACAAAAAGAATCCTTTGTTTTCTTTAATGTGATAGAAAACCTTTGTAATGAGATCATGAATGTCCTGAAAAATCTTTTTGAATTTTTTTGATCCTTCACAATGCTTTTGGCATTCTTGATTCACACATATGTACTGCATCATCGCCGCCAAAAAAAGCGGACACCAATCAAGGCCTTAAGTGCCCAATGATCAGTGTCCGCAGATTCTTTCTTATGTAAAAAAATTCTAATTTCGTTTTGTTATTTCATTTTCACTGCTTCTTCCATTTTCTCTATTATTTTATTAAACCACTGTATAGGGTTTAATGAGATCGCCGGAAAATAGATTTCTGCATTACTTTCGATAAAGCTTTCTTTTTCTTCTATTGTTAAAGTACCATTCAAAAAATCCTGACAATCCTTTATAGTAGAGAGCAGACATTCTTTAGTAGCTTCATGAATAAACTCCTCTAACGCTTCTTCTGGTGAATCGATATCCTGATGAAATGTCCCACCTAAAAAATCTTCTAACTCCTCTAAATAACTGTAGCTCTCATTCATTGAATCACCTCTACAATGTATTATAATTAAAATCACCAATTATATTAGACAAGTGAAACCTTGATTCTATTAAAATCAAGGTATTGGTGTTGGTTATTCAAATCATTGTTAAATACGGGTTTTCAGATTGTGGCTGCTACTTAATCAATTAACCTGGATTATAATTAAATCGCGCAGTTTCCAATATGCAGTTCAAAGTGTTTTTCTTCTGAAAATATCTGAGCGATTTTACCAGTTGCTTTATCTGCTACAATGACGTTGTGATTCTCTGAAGATAGCCAAATCTCTTCAATTGCCTTATTGAAATCTAGAGCTTTTACATTTGCCCAAACAGGAAAAGGGTCATTTACAACTAAAATAAACCATTCTTTTTTCTCTTTCAGAAAATCTAGTGAATTTTTTAACCAAGCCATAACAGATTCTTTGTCTGTAATTGTTAAAATATCAGAAGGTGTAGAGTCTATTTGACGAAATTGTTTTAATACTACTTCACATAATTTTAGCCATTGAGAAGCATCATTTTCAAAATCAATTACCTCAATATAAGCTAATTGTTGTATTTTCTTTTTAGCATTCATAAAAGCTATTTTCTTTTGTATTTTTTCATTTTGATATACCATATTTTTCATTCCTCATTATTCATTGTAATAGATATGGTGATCACCATTTGGCCCATAAATATTTGAATACCTTTCTTTTTTAAAATCATAATTAAATGGGTCGGCACCCTCTTTCGGTTTCCCTGCGTGAGTGTGTAATTTTCCGTCATTAGTATGTTGTACTATAACTCTTTTTCCTTTTGGGGTATCAAATTCATAGTACCGCCCATGATGAGTTTGGTTAGAACTGTACTCATAATTACGATGTTCTTGCCCCTTCTTAAAAACATTATCTCCTACTTGCCATTGACGAGTAGGCTGTTGCGATCTAGGTATTCCCCCTAAATCCTTAGCGTGCCGCAAAGCCCTTTTTCGATTAAATCCTTCTGGACTTTGAGCGTTTAACCCCATCTTCCCATGAAACCCTTTCGCCCCAAACGGCAAAAGCACTCCAAGCGCCGCATTCATACTCGCTTCCTGCTGTTCTTTCGAGACCTTATTTCCAAACATATCTCGCCCCGTGATCGCTTCACTGAATCCGTTGGTGGCGGTGAGGCCATATAAGCCTTTTTGAGATGTTTTTAGGGCGTCAAAAGACTTTTGCGATGTCTTGTAAATGTCGACTGCTCTGACTGCAGCTGAAGTGGCTTGAGTCGTTTTATAGACGGCTTTTCCGCCTTTGAAAATACGGCCCGCCCATCCGACGATCGGGATATAGCCCGCTGCTGCCATGCCGCCTGCGGCGACCCGCTGTCCTGCGGTGAGTTCTTCCCCTGTGATTGGATCAACGCCTGTTGCGGCGCGTTTTGCATCGTTCACACCTGTCAATTCATTCACGATATTTCCACCATAATCAAGTGCTTTTTCATACCAAGGGCGGTTGGCGAGTGCTTCTTGTTCCTTTGCGATTTCTCTAGCTTCTTCTTGTTCTTTTTTAATTTTGAGATATTCAGCAGTTTGCTTCTCAATATCGCTTTTTGCCTTGTAGATTTCGCTATTTTGATACGCTTTCTTGTCAAAATTCATCGGCGAAATGGCTTTTCCATCATTTGTCGCATTCATCATTTCTGCGTACAATGCCATTGTAGCTTGCTGCTCCGTCTCTGACAAAGCATATTCATCTTTTAAATTTTGATCAAGCTCTCTTAGGTCTTTTACTGTCTTTTTTCGCTCGTCTTCCGCATCTGCAATCTTTTCATCAAAGCTTTGACTATCAAATACTTCTAGAGAGATGAGGTCGTCGATGTCTTGAAAAATCGTTTTAAGCGCCTTTTTTTGATCCTTCACAATGCTTTTGGCATTTTTGATGCCCATATGTACAGCGTTGTCTAAAAAGTGTTCTTCTACGAAGGTATCGCCGCCAAAGTTTGTATCATCGAGTGTCCCAGAAACACCTTCATGGAACGCTTTTTGCTTATCAATGAAGCTGATAAACATGTCTACATTTCCAGCGAGCTCTTTGTAGAAGCTTTTAATGTTATCGGCACCTTTCCCAGTGAAGTCGTCACCGAGATTAGAAACACCTTGTAATGCTTTTTTTAAATCTACCATTTGTTCGCGGAGTTCCTGGTAGTGTTTTGCCCTTGCGTCCATGGCACTTGTTAGTGCTTTTGCATCAAGTATCTTCCCCAGAAGAATTCACTCCTTCCTATTCATTGACAAGGTCAATTTTACCAACACAAAGTTTGTCATTAAATAGGAATATAGATACAAAAACAGTACTTAATATGTAAATGATCAGAATCATATCCTCGCTATTTTATTTCAAAGAAAAGCACACCCTTAACATTGTGCTCTCTTAAGACTTAGACTTAAGCAATCGCAGCTCTTGCTCCATAATATCTGCTGCTTCGGTAATAAATTGAATGATTAAGTCTAATTCTTCTCGTTTGTATTCGTTTGTGAGTTGTTTTGTTGATGCCGATAAGGATCGAAAGAGTTCTTTTACCTGTGATTTCCCAGCCGTTAATGGAACGATGATGACTCTTCGCTTGTCTTTTGGGTCCTTTTCTCTTTTGACGTAGCCCGCTTTTTCAAGGCGATCAATCAGTGCTGTGACCGCACCTGAGCTAAGACCTGTTTTTTCACTTAATTCCCCTGCTGTGAGGGGGCCGAGTTCGTTTAATAAATCGGCTGATTTGAGATCTGTTGGGAAAAGGCCGAGCGATTGCGCGGCCGCTTGATGGAATAAAACCGTTCGAGTGGCGAGGCGCCTCATTGTATGTATGATCAGGTCTGCACTATCTTCAGCGTCGTTCTTTATTGACAACATGTTCTCCTCCCTTTAAAATCAATTTATCTTGATCATCAAGATAAAAGTTCTCTTCCTTTATATTTAAGTTGATCATAGCAAAAATAAGAAGAGAACGTAAGCAGGAGGTAAATGAAATGAATCATGTGGATAAAGGCAAGGCATCCACTCGCTTTGTTGTCATCGGTTTGCTGTTAGGAATTTTTATGGCAGCGATGGACAATACCATTGTTGCAACAGCGATGGGAAGCATCGTAGCAGATTTGGGCAGTTTTGATAAATTTGCTTGGGTGACGGCTTCTTATATGGTGGCAGTAATGGCCGGAATGCCGATTTACGGAAAGCTTTCTGATATGTATGGTCGAAAGCGTTTTTTTCTGTTTGGACTTATTTTCTTTTTAATTGGATCAGCGCTGTGCGGTATCGCACAAACGATGGATCAGCTCATTATTTACCGGGCCATTCAAGGGCTTGGAGGCGGTGCCCTTCTTCCGATCGCGTTTACGATCATCTTTGATATCTTCCCGCCTGAAAAGCGCGGAAAAATGTCCGGTATGTTTGGTGCAGTATTTGGTTTATCGAGTGTACTAGGGCCACTGTTAGGAGCTATTATCACAGATTCGATCGGCTGGCATTGGGTTTTCTATATTAACGTGCCAATCGGTATTGTTAGCGTGTTCTTGATCGCTAGATACTATCATGAATCGCTAGAACATCGCAAACAAAAAATTGACTGGTCAGGTGCTATTACACTTGTCGTGGCAGTTGTGAGCTTAATGTTCGCACTTGAGCTTGGCGGTAAATCTTATGCTTGGGATTCGGTGCAAATCCTCACACTTTTTGCCGTGTTTCTTGTGTTTGGTACCATCTTCTTTATTGTTGAGCGTAAAGCGGAGGAACCGATTATTTCTTTTTGGATGTTTAAAAATCGTTTATTTGCGACATCTCAAATATTGGCGTTTTTATATGGGGGGACATTTATTATTCTTGCCGTCTTTATTCCTATTTTCGTGCAAGCGGTGTATGGTGAATCTGCGACAAGTGCAGGGTTTATTTTAACACCGATGATGATAGGGTCTGTGATTGGCAGTATGATTGGCGGAACGATGCAGACGAAAGTGCCTTTCAGACGTCTTATGACGATCTCTGTTATTTCATTTTTTGCTGGGATGCTGCTTCTTGCCAATATGTCACCAGATACAGCTAGACTGTGGCTTACACTCTTTATGATGATATCAGGCTTTGGCGTCGGCTTTAGCTTCTCCCTTCTGCCTTCAGCTTCAATGAATGATCTTGCCCCTCGTTACCGAGGCAGTGCAAACTCAACCAATTCATTTATGAGATCACTTGGAATGACACTTGGTGTCACGATTTTTGGGACGATTCAAACCAATGTCCTAACGAATCGCTTAGCAGATGCCTTTAGCGGAATGAAAGGAGCCCCTTCTCAAATAGGCGATCCACAAGCCATATTCCAAGAAGGTGCTCGTTCACAAATTCCGCCTGATATTTTAAATAAAGTCATCGATGCGATGTCACAAAGCATTACGTACGTATTTTTGATTGCGTTATTCCCTATTGCCCTTGCAGCGATTACGGTCCTATTTATGGGAAATGCACGAGTACGCACATCAAATGAAATGAAAGAAAGCGAATAATGTGAAAAAGCAGAGCGTTAGCGGCTCTGCTTTTTTTCGTTTCACTGATATAGAGGATGGGCTTTGCCCTCACTGCCAACGATACGTATTTTCGATGTGACCATGTCTTTTGCTGCTTGCTTTGCTTTTTGTAAATACATACGTGGATCTAAGCTTTCAGGTTCGTTTGAGAAATGATCACGGATGGCTTCAGAGTACGCATTTTTCAATTCAGTAGAGACATTGACCTTTGCCATACCAAGTGCTACACATCGTCTGACGTCCTCATCCGGTACAGCGGAACCGCCGTGCAGTACAAGTGGAACATCGACCAGCGCTGCAATTTGTTCAATACGGTCAAAGTCAATATCCGGTACTCCTTTATAAATGCCGTGAGCGGTGCCGATCGCAGGCGCTAAAGTAGGAACCCCAGTTTCTTCTACAAATTGGCGGCACTCTGAAGGAACGGCTTTTTCAGCATCCTTTTCATCGACGACGATATCATCCTCTACGCCGCCTACCTTGCCTAATTCTGCTTCGACATTCACCCCTACTTTTAATGCGAGGTCTACGACTTCTTTTGTGCGGCGTACATTTTCTTCATATGAATGCATGGATGCATCGATCATGACGGATGTATATCCGGCCCTGATACAGGTGAGAATTACATCAAAGTCCGTACAGTGATCGAGGTGCAGACCGATTGGGATTTGATATTGATCAGCCGCCGCTTTGACTGTATCTGCAATCGCTTTTGCTCCAAGAGATTGAACCGTTCCAACCGTTGTTTGCAAAATGACAGGTGATTTTAATTCTGCGGCCGTTTCGAGCACCCAATAAATACTGTCAAAGGAATGTACATTGAATGCAACTATTCCGTATTTTTCTTTTTTCGCAGCCTCAAGCATCGGTGTTGTTGAAAGTAAAGGCATAATCAAACATCCTCTCTCGTTAAAATATCTGTTTCTAAAACAGTAAGCATGTCTTCATTTGTTCTTGTTTCCAGCAGCTTTTGTCGTTTGGCTTCATCCATTAATCCTCGTGAAAGGGCAGAAAGAGCCTTTAAATGAGTGGTGCCCGCTTCATTTTTGGGGATCAGTAAGGATAAGAAGAAAAAGCATGGCTTCCCATCAAAAGCGTCCCATTCAATGCCTGTTTCAGTGCGGACGATCACGAGTGCTGGTTTTGTGATGGCTTCTGTTTGTGTATGTGGAATGGCAAATCCATCTTGAAATCCAGTCGTGCTCAGTGCTTCCCTTTCAGCTAAGCCTTTTTTGACATCCTCTTGTGATGTACAAATACCTGCTTTGTAGGCAATGTCAGCAATGGCTGCGAAAACGCCAGCCTGTGAAGAAGCTGTTTCATGAAGATTCATATAGATATGTTCCATTATTTCTCTTCCTCCCTATTAAACTGCGGGTTTGTCTATTTTTTTACGGTAAAGTCCGTATAGAATGGCACCTACAAGTGATCCGATCAGTATGGATAGTACCCACTGAAATGCACCTGTGACGACTGGAAGGACAAGGAATCCACCATGCGGAGCTGGAACCTGTACGCCAAATAGATACGTCAATATAGCAGAGATGGCTGAGCCAAACATGATAATTGGCAGGACAACGATCGGGTTTTTTGCCGCAAATGGGATGGCCCCTTCTGTAATATGTGTCGCCCCTAGAATATAGTTGATTGCCCCTGCATTTCGTTCCTGCGGTGTGAAATGTTTTCTGAAAATCGTTGTGGCAATCGCAATGATAAGCGGCGGTGTGATACATGCTGCGGACACACCTGCCATGAAGTAAAGGTTGCCTTGTGCAAGTAAAGCCGTTCCTGTGACATAGGCTGCTTTGTTAAAAGGACCTCCCATATCAAATCCACACATCGCTCCAACAATTAAACCTAAGAGCAGCGGGTTCGTGGATTGAACAGCTGAGAGAAAATCCATTAATGAATTATTTAGGCCTGTGATCGGAACTAATAGTGGTGTCATCACAGCTCCAATCAAGAAAATACCGATAACAGGATAGATGAAGATTGATTTTAAACCGTCAAGTGATGCAGGTAATTTTTGAAGCAGGAATTGAAGGAATACGATGATATATCCTGCTGCAAAACCTGCGATAATACCACCTAAGAATCCAGCGCCTCCGTCGTTTGCAAGCAGGCCGCCGATAAACCCGACAACCATCCCTGGGCGTCTGGCGATTGAATCAGCGATAAATGCTGCTAAAATAGGCACCATTAAGCTAAAGCCGAGTCCGCCAATGCTTTTCAAATAGGCAGCAAACGGATGATACGTTTCATGCTGAGGATCAGCAGAGTAGATACCGAATAGAAATGAAATGGCAATTAAGACCCCGCCTCCAACAACAAATGGAAGCATGTGTGATACACCGTTCATTAAATGTTTGTAGATCGTGTGTATCCATTTATTCGTCGTCTTTTGTTGAGAGGATGAAGGAGCAGATGTTTTCTCCGTTCCAGAAGCCCTTCCTTTCACTTGATGAACGGGTGCATCTCCATTGATAATGCCTTGGATCAGTTCTTCTGGCGTGCGGATGCCTTTCGCTACAGGCACTTCAATCAGTGGTTTGCCGTGAAAACGATCTGTATTCACATCTTTGTCAGCTGCGACAATGACCCCATCGGCCTCCAGAATGTCTTGATCGGTTAAAGCGTTTTCAATTCCTACTTGACCATGTGTTTCGACTTTGATGTCGACCCCTAATTGCTCAGCAGCTATTTTTAATGCCTCAGCTGCCATAAACGTGTGTGCAATGCCTGTTGGACAGCCAGTTGCAGCGACAATTTTTTTACGGCTCATATCTGATTCCCCCTTATATCTTGTGAATGTGTACTTGCTCAATTAATGAATGAATGTCATGTAAATCACTTAAGCCTTTAGAAAATGCAGTAGATGCGCCCGTTGCAATGCCGTAACGTAAGCATTCTTCAGGTGAATGACCTTCAAGCTGTTTACTAAGAAAGGCTGCGAGCATTGCATCTCCAGAACAAGCTGTGTTTACCACAGTGCCTGTCGGTGCGTTTCCTTTTAAGATGATGTCTTTCGTAATGAACAAAGCCCCTTCTCCTCCGCGGGAAATAAGCACTTGCTCTACACCCATCTCAATGAGTTTTTCTCCTGATTGAATGAGTTCTTTTTCTGACATAGGATGTGTTTTGCCAAAAAAAGCAGCGATTTCTTCTTCATTCGGTTTTAATAAATATGGCTTGTATTGAAGCGTCTCAAGAACTGCTGCGGAGCTTGTGTCTAAAATAAACTTGACGTTGTGCTGATGACAAATAGCTGCTACTTCTGAAAAAATGCTGGCGGGTACGCCCTTTGGCAGGCTGCCTGACATGATAAGGATGTCCCCCTGCGGGATGGCCGCTATTTTTTCACGAAAGGCGTGAAGCGCTTTTGCTTCAATCGCAGGTCCTTGGTTCACGAGCTTGTATTCTTCTGTCGTATTAATAAAAACATTAATGCGTGTAATTCCTTCAACCGAGATAAAATCGGTTTGAATGGAAAGGTCCTTTAAGGATTGTTCAATATAAGAGCCTGAAAACCCAGCAATAAATCCTAATGCAGTGCTGGTGAATCCATATTTCTTTAGCATAATGGAGACATTGACTCCTTTGCCATTCGGCTGATAATCTTCATCTTCTGTGCGGTTGACTGCATTTGCTCTCATTTCTTTTAATGCAATATATAGGTCAATAGCAGGATTTAAGGTGCAGGTATAAATCAATTGGTTTCACCTTCTTTCTTTTCTCTAAAGAAAGTATCTCATACGATGGAGTGAAAATGTTTTCAGATTGTGTAAAGGTTTTCATGATAAAAAGCCTTCCAGATCAAAGTCTCGAAGGCTTCTTTAGCGGTTATTTCATTCGGATCACATAGGCATCTAGTAAAATGCGGGCAATGACATGAAGAGACAGGCGCGATCTGACTTCATAATCTGGGAAGAAAGATTGTTCGCCTTTATATCCGACTAGAGTCATATCTGATATTTTGCTTAATGTAGAATCTATTCTTGTCGTGACGGTAATGGTCGTGACTTGCTTCATGCTGAGATTTTGACACGCTTCAACGAGCTCTGCTGTTTCGCCATTTAATGAAACAAAGATCGCAAGTTCATTTTTACCAATATCTCGTGATTTCAGCCGAATGATATTCGGGTCGTCGTGTACTTCGCATGTTTTTCCGATGAGCTGTAATTTGATGGTCATTTCTTTAGCAATCATCTCTGAGAAGCCTCTGCCGAAAATATAAATTTTGTCCGCATTATGTATTTTTTGAACGGCATCTTCAATTTGCCCAATACTTTGCAGCTGAATCGTCTTTAAAACCTCTTCTTCATTTTTCCGAATCGCTAGTTTGATGTCTTCATCGATGTTTTTTAGCTGATCACTTGCATCGGTCATTTTCTTTTCTTGTTTCAATCGATATTTAAAGGAAGTATAGCCGTTGTAACCAATTTTTTTCATCAATCTGACAATTGTGGCTGTCGACACATTCGCTCTTTCACTTAATGTGACGATGGATAAGGTGGAGATTTCCTCTAGATGCTGGTGAATATAATGGAGTAAATAACGTTCTGTTTCACTTAACGTTTGATACACATCGCTTGGAATGTTAAATAGTGGTTCATTCAATTCGATTCCCCCTTACTCATTTCATACTATAATTAAATGCCCAATAAAAACAAGATGATTCTTTTATCATATATTTTGATGTGGAAGCCAAAATGAGTGAAATTTGATTTTTGACATACACTAAGGAAAAGTTGTGTCTGTGTGAAAGGAGCTGATACCTATGCTTCATCTCTTGTTTTTTCTCATCCTTCTCTATGTCGTCTATGTATTTTTGACCGCATTTGTGTTGTTTTATTTACCGATACAAAAAACATGCAAAGAACATTGTATTTATAAAGCCTCTTCTATCTCAGGAGACGATCAGGGGACAAATCAAGTGATGCTTCTTGACGATGGGTTTGAATCTGGTCAGGTTAGAATCCAAATGATTCGTGAGGCAAAGAAGGTGATCCGTCTCAGTTACTATTCCATTCAAAAGGGAAAAACAGCCGAATGGGTACTAGGTGCTTTAATTGAAGCAGCTGATCGAGGTGTGAAAGTCCAGGTGTTGTTAGATGGCATCTGCCACAGTTTGCGCGGGCCGCTGAAGCATTTGCGCTATGCGGTGGCAAATCATCCGAACATGTCGATTCGTTTTTATGAGCCCTTTCGTTTGTTCAAGCCATGGACGTGGCATAACCGCCTCCATGATAAGCTGCTGCTGGCAGATGGCCGAGTGGCTGTGATGGGCGGAAGAAATATCGGTGATAAATACTTTGCAGATCAGCCGCCGAAAGACTTTGCTTTTGACCGCGATGTGCTACTCTATAACGCCAAAAAGGGAAAAGTATTAGATGAAATGGAGCAATATTTCGTTTATCTATGGAATCATGATTTTACGAAAAGAACAAAAGATGTGTTCTCCAAGCAAAAAGCGAAAAAAGGGTTAAAGCTAAGAAAACAGCTGCTCAGATCCTATCAAGAAGCAGTGCGCACGAAAGAACCTTTTGTGATGTCCTCCTTTGATTGGGCAGCAGATGCCACTTCTGTGAAACAGATTGCCTTTTTCACAAATCCTGTGGAACGCTTCAATAAGCGGCCGCTTGTGCTGAAAAAACTGAACGATCTTGCGCACCGGGCAAAGCGTTCTGTGCTTATACAAACGCCTTATGTCATCCCAACACGCCCAATGAAAGCCGGACTCACCCCCTTAGGTAGTGAGATTCAAACGACAATGGTCACGAATTCTCTTACAGCGACACCAAATCCGTTAGCCTTTGCTGGATATTTAAGCACGAAAAAGGAACTGATGAAAACAGGCGTTCATTTGTATGAATATGAAGGCCCCTATTCCATTCATGGGAAATCAATGGTGATTGATGATTACTTGAGTATTATTGGGACATATAACTTAGATGCGAGGTCTAGTTTTTTAAACACAGAGTCGATTTTGGTGATTGACAGTGCCCCGTTTGCGTTATCACTTACACAGGCAATCGAACAAAAAATCGCCTACAGTAATCTCGTTGCTAAAGACCGAACAGCCTATCATGCGAGCGCATATGGGCAGAAAAAAAAGCCTTTGATGAAAAGGCTCCTTTTAAATGGATTATCCGCGATAACGGTATTATGGCGGCGATTGATTTAAAAAAGGGCGGCTACTCTTGTGGCAGCCCTTTTTCTTGCGATTGATCTTTTTCTGCTGACTCCAATTTGGTCAATTTAAACACTAAGATCCCAGCAACAATCACAATGACACCTAATAGTTTTGTAAAAGAAAATGCCACTTTTTCTAACCCAAGCCAGCCAAGCGAATCAAACAAAAGAGCGCAGCCCAGCTGTGACGTGAGGACAATCGAGATGCCATAAGTCGGTCCAAGACGTTTGATACTCTGAACTAGACAAATGACCACTCCTACCCCAATGGCTCCGCTGATCCAGTACCAAGCTTCCATATGTCTTAATTGAAACATGCCAGTTCCCTCTAGTAAGAGACCCATCAGGAGTGAAGCAATAAAGCCCATTCCAAGAACGAGGGTTGTAGTTGACCAAGAGCCTGTATGCTCATTGACCTTACTGTTAAAAATGGTTTGTAAGCTGACGAGTGCGCCAGCAGTGATAGCTAATAGTATTCCTATAATCATGTGTAAATCCCTTCATTTCTTCTATTCATAAATGTTGTGCTCTGCTATTTCTAGGAGCCCTTTCCGGTCACAAATCGTAATCTCTCCTCTACGCCTCTCTATCAGCCCTTTTTCACAGAATTGCTGAATGACCCGGTTAATATGACGATAGCTTGTACCGATTAAGCTTGCCGCATCAGTGAGACGAAGGGCGCTCGCGCTGTCATCATTTGTTACAACAGACAATAAGTAGCTTGCAAGCCTGACCTCCACAGGATATAAAAGGTGGAAACTCAGATCGTTTGATTTTGTATAAAATTTGTTTGTGATGCCTTTTAGCAGAAAGGTTAACACGCGTGGGTCATCCTTCGCATGGCGCATGAGCGCTTGATGAGAAACCCTTAGCATATGTACTTCTGTGACAGCTTCAACTGTATTGACCATATCCGTCTGCTGAACGTATTCAATATCTCCAATCGCTTCAAGGGGATGTTTAAAGCTAAGAATAAAGGTTTTCCCTTCCTTTGTGGTCGTGAAAATCTTTAATTTTCCTTTCACTAACAAGTACAGGTACTCCCTCTTATCCCCTTTTGAACAAACGAGCTCACCCTGCTCATAGCGCCACAAGCTCACGTGTGATATGAGCTTTTGATGAAAGACGTTTTCTAATTGATTTGCCTTAAGATAAGAGGAAAAAAGAGATTCATCATAAAGCTCCTCCATCTGACGCCCTCCTTTATAGCTTTAAAATGATCACGCCTGCGACCATCAGTAAAATTCCTGCATAATGAGGCCATTTCATTTTTTTCTTCTGTACACCAAACCATCCTTTTGCATCGATTGCAAAGGTAAAAGCAAGCTGTGCAATAAGTAACGCTGCGATGGTGAGTGTGACACCGATCATTTGAATCGCGGTGACTTCATTAAAAATAATAATGGCTGCAAATGCGCCGCCTATTAAATAAAGTGGCTGCACCTTTCGATATTCCCTGAAGTGTCCGTCTCGTACAATCAGTAAAATGACGAGCGAGATGATAAAGCCGGTCAGCTGCGTGATCGTTGCCGCCTGCCATGTGCCGATATCCTGGCTGATTCTTGCGTTGGCTACGCCTTGCAGTGTAATGCAAGCGCCTCCTAATAAAGCGAAAATAACACCTTTCATTCGTTCAAATGCTCCTTCTTTTTTCAGTCTAGTTCCATTAAATGATACATGCCCATCTATTGAAAAGGACATATGTCCCACTTTGCGTATTATATCAGAAACTTTTTCTTTTGCAGTTTCTTCGTTTTAGATTTTTCACAGTGGGTACAGTTTTATATCAGCTGAAAACAGAATATTGATTGAATCACATATAAAAAGGAGACATGTCAGAATGAGAAATCAAGAGAAACATTTTATTAACGGAGAATGGATTGCTTCAACAGGAAACGAAAAGACAGAGGTCATCAACCCTGCGACAGAAGAAGTCATTGGCACCATTAGCTTAGGAACAAAAGAAGATTTAGATAAGGCAGTGAAAGCAGCTCGTGCCGCCTTCCCTTCTTTCTCGAAAACATCTCGAAATGAACGCGTGAAGATGCTGGAAAACATTGTGCGCGGCTACGAAAAACGCAAGGATGAACTTGTAGAAGTGATGACACAAGAGCTCGGTGCACCGCTGAAAGTATCAGAAGAAGTTCATTACACAATGGGCTATGAACATTTTTCTAAAGCAGCGGAAGCACTTAAATCTTATACATTTACCGAGGACCGCGGCGGACATACCATTATAAAAGAAGCGATTGGCGTCAGCGGATTGATTACACCGTGGAACTTCCCAACGAATCAAACATCTCTTAAAATTGCGGGTGCCATTGCGGCAGGCTCACCAGTTGTCTTAAAGCCAGCGGAAATTACACCTTTTGCTGCGATGATTCTTGCAGAAATCATTGATGAAGCAGGCGTACCGAAAGGAGTCTTCAACTTAGTAAACGGAACTGGTGACGTGATTGGTGACGGTATTAGCTCACATCCTGATATTGACTTTGTTTCATTTACTGGATCAGGTGCCGTCGGCTCTAAAATTATGGAAAACGCGGCGGACAATGTGAAGAAAGTGGCTCTTGAGCTTGGCGGGAAATCCCCTCTTATCGTCTTAGATGATGCAGATGTGGATGAGGCAGCAAAAACCGCCATTGATCATATTGCGATGAATACAGGTCAAGTGTGTTCTGCAGCTACGCGTGTGCTTATTCCAGAATCAATGAAAGACAAGTTTGAAAAAGCGCTGCTGAATGCCCTGCCGAAGTTTACAGTTGGTGATCCGAGAGAAGATCACGCTACAGGCCCGCTTGTTTCTAAAAAGCAGTGGGATACCGTGCAATCTTATATTGAAAAAGGAATTGATGAAGGTGCTACTCTGCTTGCAGGGGGAACTGGAAAGCCGGACGGAATCGATAAAGGATATTTCGCCAAGCATACCATTTTCACCAATGTAAAAAATGATATGACCATTGCGCAAGAAGAAATATTCGGACCGGTCATGAGTGTGATTACGTATCAGGACCTAGATCATGCCCTTGACATCGCCAATGATACGGTTTATGGCCTTGCCGGGTATGTTGTTGGAAAAGATGAAAAAACTTTAAAATATGTAGCTGAACATATCCGTGCTGGCCAAATCACCATTAACAATGCCGAAACAGATTACTTTGCCCCATTTGGCGGCTTTAAGCAATCTGGTATCGGAAGAGAATGGGGAGACTTCGGCATCGAGGAATATTTAGAAGTGAAAGCTGTGATGGGACTTCCAACGGCATAAATTGAGAAGGGAGAAAAACTCTAGGGTTTTTCTCCCCTTTTTATTTAATTAATAAGAACCCATTTCGAATTTTAAGAACTGCTTACTACTCCCCTATTTATCCTTATCCATAATGATGAGATCATGTATCAATAAAAAGAGGAGTATTTAATGAATAATCGTGAACTCAATTTTTAACTAATTCCCAAAATTACTTCAACTTCTTTAATATGATCTAATTCATAGAACATAAAAAATTCAGCTTCTTTTCGATTTGGAGATTTCATTAAAATCTCTAAACGATTAGAATAATGAACACAAGAGATTAATTGCCAATTCATAGCTCGTATCTTTTGCAATTGTTTATAATCTTCTTGAAATTGTTCCTCTCGTTTTAATTTCATGTCATATATTTCATCAATTAAATTAAAAAGTTTATTTGTTTTGGAAACATCAACTCTTCTAATGAGAAAAACAATAAAAACAACTATTAAAACACTTGAAGCAAAATAAATATAAGTATCAAATATATTGATCGAAAGTTTATCAAAATCATTTTGCTGCTCATGTGAGTTATCTAGTAATTTCGAATCGTTAACGTTGTATTTTCTAGAAATAAAATTTAATCCAAAGTTAAAATATGAATTAAAGTAAGAGTTCAAAAATAAAAATAATGGCACAATTGTTATTGTAATAATTGAAGCTTTTGTAGAAAAATTGGCAGCTCTTTCGTATTTATCTTTCGCATAAATGCGAAGATCTGCAACTTGACTCAGATTTAATTTTTCTAATTCCTTTCTATGGATAGACACATTCTTTACTAATTTAAACTTAACTTTTGGATCTTCCAAATCTCTAATAATACTCATATTACCTCCTTGACCAAATAAATTAATTTCACCATGTAAAGGTATTAGAAATCTTAATCATGACAATCAATATTATATATTTTACTTAATGGCAAACTTTCGGTAAAGTTCAAATTGAACCTATATATATAATTCCTATCGAATTAATCTATGTTTATATTCCTTGTGAGGTGGATATCGTTGCAACTTCATGTATTGAACAGTCCGTTTAGTCAGCAGCAGGCAGACTTGCTCAATCAGCTGCTTCCGACTTTAACAGATCAACAAAAAATTTGGCTTACCGGTTATTTATCAGCACAGGCAGCTCTAG
The DNA here is from genome assembly GCF_038002985.1 of Bacillus sp. FSL R5-0431. Taxonomy (NCBI): domain Bacteria; kingdom Bacillati; phylum Bacillota; class Bacilli; order Caryophanales; family Bacillaceae; genus Bacillus; species Bacillus sp. FSL R5-0431. Next base: position 1,781,377 of record NZ_JBBOOG010000001.1, read on the forward strand.
CCGGATCAGAAACGGCCACTCTGGCCCCTACTCCTTCTGCCGCAGCCCCTGCGCAGCCTGTCAGTAAAGATGTGACCGTACTTTATGGCTCGCAAACAGGCAATTCCGAAGGGTTAGCAAAAAAGACAGCGCAGCATCTCGAGGAGAAAGGTTTTCAAGTGACGCTCTCTTCTATGTCAGATTTTAAACCAAATAATCTGAAAAAAATACACAATTTACTGATGATCGTCAGCACACATGGCGAGGGAGATCCGCCTGATAATGCCCTTTCTTTCCATGAATATGTCCATGGTAGACGTGCGCCAAAGCTCGATCATTTAAGCTTTTCTGTTCTTTCGCTTGGCGACAGCTCTTATGAATTCTTCTGTCAGACTGGAAAAGAATTTGATGAGCGCTTCAAAGAACTTGGCGGAACACGTCTTATAGGCCGAGTGGATTGTGACCTTGATTATGATGAGCCGTTTTCTGAATGGCTTCAAGGGGTGACATCGGCACTTAGCGAAGGTGAAGCCGCAGCATTCCCGCAAGAATCAGCAGGAGCAACCAACCAAACAGCAGCTTCTGAATACTCAAGAATGAATCCTTTTTATGCGGAAGTTCTTGAAAATATCAACCTAAATGGCCGCGGCTCTAACAAAGAAACCCGCCATTTGGAGCTCTCTCTTGAAGGATCAGGACTTGTTTATGAGCCGGGTGACAGTCTTGGTATTTATCCAACAAATGATCCTGCGCTTGTTGATGAACTGCTCACGATTTGCGGATGGAATGCAGAGGAAGCCGTAACCGTGCATAAAAACGGCGACACTCTTCTTTTGAAAGAAGCACTCACCTCGCACTTTGAGATTACAGTATTAACAAAACCCCTTCTTCAAAAGATGGCGGACTTTACAAAAAGTGAAGCCCTCCATGCCCTTTTAGAAGAAGGGAATGAAGAAAAGTTAAAAGCGTATATAGCAGGAAGAGATCTAGTAGATGCTGCTCGCGATTTTGGTCCTTTTGAAGGAACAGCCGCAGATTTCACCGCTATTTTAAGAAAAATCCCTGCACGCCTTTATTCGATTGCAAGCAGCCTGAAAGCCAATGAAGAAGAAGTTCATTTGACTATAGGTGCTGTGAGATATGATGCACACGGGAGAGAACGCCAAGGTGTCTGCTCCATCTTATGTGCGGAGCGCTTAGAGCCAGGTGATACACTGCCTGTTTATATCCAGCACAACCAAAACTTTAAGCTTCCTGAAAACCCTGATGCACCGATCATTATGGTGGGACCAGGCACAGGTATCGCTCCTTTCCGTTCGTTTATGCAGGAACGAGAAGAAATCGGTGCAAACGGAAAGTCATGGCTATTCTTCGGTGATCAGCACTTTGTGACGGATTTCTTATATCAAACTGAATGGCAAAAGTGGTTAAAAGATGGTGTCTTAACGAAAATGGACGTGGCTTTTTCAAGAGATTCAGAGGAAAAGGTATATGTCCAGCACCAAATGAAGAAACAAAGTAAAGAATTATTCGAATGGCTGGAGCAAGGTGCCTATGTATATGTCTGCGGAGATGAAAAGCATATGGCGCATGATGTTCATGGTACCCTTCTATCGATCATCCAAGAAGAAGGTGCGATGAGCAAAGAGAAAGCAGAAAGCTATTTAGCCAACTTGCAGCAGCAAAAACGCTATCAGCGCGACGTATATTGATTGATTTGATGCTTGAAAGAAAGGAGCTTTTACTTACATGGTGAAGACAGCATTAACAGCGCCGGATGGACCTCCGAGCGACGTAGAGGAAATCAAAGAAAAAAGTGATTATTTACGGGGTACGTTAAAAGAAGTGATGCTTGATCCGATTTCAGCGGGCATTCCTGATGATGACAACCGCCTGATGAAGCATCACGGCAGCTATTTACAGGATGATCGAGACCTTAGAAATGAACGGCAAAAACAAAAGCTTGAGCCAGCCTATCAATTTATGCTGCGCGTACGCCTGCCTGGCGGAATCGCCACATCTAAGCAGTGGCTAGTGATGGATGAGCTTGCTCACAAATACGGAAACGGTACGTTAAAGCTGACTACTCGTGAAACCTTTCAGCTTCACGGTATTTTAAAATGGAACATGAAAAAGACCATTCAAGACATCCATTCTACTATGCTAGATACAATCGCTGCTTGCGGCGACGTGAACCGAAATGTCATGTGTACATCAAACCCCTATCAATCAGAAGTGCACCATGATGTATATGAGCTGGCCAAAAAATTAAGTGATGACCTGCTTCCGCAAACTAGAGCGTATCATGAAATTTGGCTTGATGAGGAAAAGGTAGCGGCAACGCCTGATACGGAAGTTGAACCGATGTATGGTCCGCTTTATTTGCCAAGAAAATTCAAAATTGGTGTGGCGGTCCCTCCTGCTAACGATATTGATGTCTTTTCGCAGGATTTAGGCTTCATTGCGATCATCGAAAATGAGCAATTGATCGGCTTTAATGTCGCAATTGGCGGTGGAATGGGCATGACTCATGGTGATACAGCGACCTATCCTCAGCTTGCAAAAGTGATTGGCTTTTGTACACCGGAACAAGTTGTAGAGATTGCGAAACAAGTGATTACCATTCAGCGTGACTATGGAAACCGTTCGGTGCGAAAAAACGCCCGCTTTAAATATACAGTGGACCGCCTCGGTCTTGAGAATGTAAAAGAAGAGCTTGAACGACGCCTTGGGTTTGCCCTTTTAGACGCAAAAGATTATCACTTTGATCATAACGGAGACCGCTATGGCTGGGTAAAAGGCATCAATGGCAGATGGCATTATACGATGTTTGTAGAAGGCGGCCGCATCACGGATTACGATGACTACCCGCTGATGACAGGTATTCGGGAAATTGCAAAGATTCATACAGGAGACTTCCGCTTAACAGCGAATCAAAATTTGATCATTGGAAATGTCACATCTCATAAAAAGAAACAAATCGAGCAGCTCATTCAGGAGTTCGGTTTATCAGCTGGCCAGCAGCACTCTGCACTGCGCCGCAGTTCAATGGCCTGTGTTTCTCTTCCAACATGCGGCTTAGCGATGGCAGAAGCAGAACGCTACCTTCCACGCTTGATTGACAAAATTGAAGAGATTGTCGAAGAAAATGGCTTAAGTGATAAAGAAATCACGATTCGAATGACTGGATGTCCAAATGGTTGTGCCCGCCATGCGTTAGGTGAAATTGGCTTTATCGGCAAATCACCTGGCAAATACAACATGTATCTTGGCGCTGCGTTTGATGGCAGCAGATTAAGTAAGCTGTACCGTGAAAATGTTGGTGAGGAAGACATTTTAAACGAGCTTGGCTCTCTGCTCCCTCGCTATGCAAAAGAACGAGAAGACCAAGAACATTTCGGTGATTTTGTCGTTCGGGCAGGGATTGTCAAAGAAACAACAGATGGCACGAATTTTCATGTGCAATAGAAAAAGACAGGACACTCTCCTGTCTTTTTCTATGGATTCTGTTTCCGTTTCAAGTATTTGCAAATGCTTTTGTACACATGAGGGTTTTCTAAAGAAGAAAGATCTAGTGAGGGCTGCTGTTCATAGGCTCCTTTTAATAAACGCCGGACGATTTTTCCGTTTCTTGTTTTCGGTAAAGTTGAAATGAGATGAATTTCCTTTGGCATGAGAGCTTTTCCCGCGTGTGAACCAACATGAGTTTTGAGCTCTCGAATCAGTTTTGCTTCGTCACAAGATTGTGAGCTAGTCACGATGAAGCACACGAGTGCCTCCCCTTTCACCTCATCCTTTACCCCAATTACAGCTGCCTCGTGTACGGCTGGATGTCCGACAAGAATGGATTCAATTTCTGCTGGGCCGACACGTTTTCCTGCTGAATTAATGACATCATCCGATCTGCCCGTGATATGGAATGTGCCATCCGCTGATTGCATCACCCAATCACCATGTGTCCACACCCCATCAAATCGTCTGAAATACGTGTCTTCATATCGCCCCGGATCTTTCCAAAAACCACATGTCATGCCGACCCATGGCTTTTTCAAAACAAGTTCTCCTACTTCATTTATGACGCTCTGACCTGCTTCATTATACACATCTGCCGCCATTCCTAAGATCGCCGCATTAAAAAGAACTGGTTTGATTGGGCGAAGCAGTGTACTTCCTACAATTCCGCCAGAGACCTCTGTTCCCCCTGAATAATTTAGGATCGGAATATGCTTTTGACCGATTTTGTCAAAAAGCCATTGCCATGGTGCTTCATTCCACGGTTCACCTGTAGAAATGATGGCTTTGACATGCGGCAGCTGAATACCTGAAAGGTTTTGCTGCATCGCAGACCGAACAAAAGTAGGTGAAAGTCCAAAATGGGTGACTTTTTGCTCGTGGATGAATGACCAGAGGTGCTGTTCATCTGGATAATCGGGTGCACCGTCATATAAAACGATTGCAGCTCCATTGATCAAGCCGCCAAAGACGAGAAATGGCCCCATCATCCAGCCCATGTCTGTGAGCCAAAACAAACGGTCTCCTTTTGCAACGTCCATACAAAGACCGGCGTCAAAAGCAGCTTTTACAGGGAAGCCTGCGTGTGTATGGACAGCTCCTTTTGGCGTACCAGTTGTTCCAGAAGTGTATAAGATCATGAGAGGCTCTTCATTTGTGAGATAGGTCGTTTCACTTATCAGATCTTCTTTTAACAAATCGTTTAGCCTGATATCCCCTTCATATTCAGTATCAGAGGAATTGTGTACAATGACGGTTTTGACAGTGTCTGTTTTGTGAATCGCATTTGCCGCACATTCCCGCATATTGATCGTCTTCCCGCGTCGCGTCATGTCGGAGCCTGTGACGACAATGGATGCACCTGATGCACGAATACGCACGGCAAGAGGCTCGCTTCCATAGCCGGAGAAGACGGGGCTAAAGATGACACCAATTTTTGCAAAGGCTAGCATGACGGCAACCGTTTCAGGAAGCATTGGCATATAAATGACCGCCACATCTCCTTTTTGAAGCCCATTCTTCAAAAAACCAGCAGCGAGGCGATTCACCTTTTCCTGAAGGTCGAGATACGTCCATTTCCTCTCTGCCCCAACTTCATTTCTCCAAATCACGGCTGGCTGATGCTGGGTCTCTTCGTTCTCTGCCCATTTGTCCACGGCGGTTTCGGTTATGTTTAGTTGACCGCCTTTATACCACTTCGGCCACATGAATGAATCTTGACCTAATGCGGCTTCATACGGCATCTTCCACTTGATGCCGACCGCCTTTTCAGCTTCTCTCCAAAACCAATCGGTACGCTCGATACTAGCTTTGTAGAATGCATCATAAGTAGAGAAACCAAGTGAGTGCATCCATTTGTAAAGACGTGTATGTTTGACCTTCTGCTCTTCCGGTACCCATGCTGGTTTCAGGTTCATCATAAGGATGCCCCCTTTAGACCGGATAGACCGGATGTTTTCGTCTTGTAAATGTCATCTCTTTTGAGGAATAGGCTTGTAATCGATGACAAAGCTCAGCTCGCAGGTGGTCAAACGGGATGACGCCATCGACAATCATTTCAGAGGCAAGCTCATATATATTCATATCTTCCTGATATTCCTTACGTTTCTCTTGTATAAATGCAGCTCTCTCTTCGGCAGGCAGCTCGGCAATTTTATTCGCATAGACAGCATTCACAGCCGCTTCTGGCCCCATGACAGCAATTTGCGCTGATGGAAGAGCAAGACAGCAGTCTGGTTCAAACGCTGGCCCTGCCATTGCATATAACCCTGCACCGTATGCTTTACGCACAATGACCGATATTTTCGGAACAGTGGCCTCTGACATAGCGGAGATCATTTTCGCCCCGTGTCTAATAATGCCAGCTTGTTCCACTTTTGTTCCAATCATAAATCCCGGTATATCCGCAAGAAAAAGGAGCGGGATATGAAAGGCGTCACATAGCTGAATAAACTTGGCGGCTTTGTCAGCTGAGTCATGGAATAACACCCCGCCTTTCACCCTAGGCTGGTTGGCAATAAGACCAACAGGCTGACCATTCATGCGGCCAAAGCCTGTAATCAACTCAGCGGCAAACAGTTTTTTGATTTCAAAAAATGACCCTTCATCAATGAGTAAATCAATGAGCTGATACATATCAAAAGGGGTATTCTGCCCCTTAGGGATAAGGTCTTGGATGGTCATCTCAGATGGCTGAGGTGCTTTGGCGGCTGCCCGTTTTGGTTTCTCTGTATAGTTGGCAGGCATGTAGGTTAAATAGTCGCGAGCGATTTGAATGGCTTCTTCCTCGGTTTTGGCTAAAATATCACCACATCCTGATATGCTGCAGTGCATGTTTGCCCCGCCCATTTCTTCTAGTGATACTTTCTCTCCAATCACCATTTCGGCCATTCTCGGAGAGCCTAAATACATCGAGGCATTCCCTTCGACCATAACGACGATGTCACAAAAAGCAGGAATGTAAGCACCTCCTGCCGCAGAAGGACCAAATAGTAAACAAATTTGCGGGATACGTCCAGACAGCTTCACCTGGTTATAAAAAATGCGCCCCGCGCCCCTTCTGCCTGGAAACATGGCAATTTGATCGGTGATTCTTGCACCCGCAGAATCGACTAAATACAGCATCGGGCAGTTGAGCTTTTCCGCTGTTTCTTGGATTCTAATGATTTTTTCTACCGTTTTGACGCCCCATGATCCAGCTTTGACGGTAGAATCATTCGCCATGACGCAAACCGTTTGCCCATTCATCCGCCCCGTCCCTGTGACAACCCCATCTGCTGGTAAATGTTGATCTTTACACTCGGCAAACATGGCATCCTCAATGAAAGAATCCTCATCTAATAACAACTGGAGCCGGTCACGGACGAACAATTTTCCTTTTTCTTTGTTTTTTTGATGGTAACGTTCGGCTCCTCCTTTTACAATCCGCTGTTTTTTCACTTCATATTCTTCGATCATGCCCATTCCCCTTTCTTGCTAGTTGCCTCTGTAATGAGGCGTTCGTTTTTCTTGGAAAGCTTGAAGTCCCTCCATTCGATCTTCTGTATCAATGAGCCGTACATAGGCTTCGTATTCCTTCATCAGACCTGTACGTAAATCATGATCAAGGCTCATTTGAATCGCTTGTTTCGCTTCTTTTAAAGCAATTGGACCGTTTTTGGCGATTTGTTTTGCGAGAGAAATGGCGTCATCCATAAGAGAATCTGCTAAAGAGAGGTGCTCAATCAACCCGATTTGAATGGCTTCTTCAGCTTGTAATGAACCACCTGTGAAAATCAGTTCTTTTGCTTTACCGAGTCCAATCAGGCGCGGAAGCCGCTGGGTTCCTCCGGCTCCTGGTATGATGGCTAGTCCAGTTTCTGGCAGGCCGAGTCTTGCTCCGGCTCGTGCGATGCGGAGATCACAAGCCAGTGCGAGCTCAAGGCCTCCGCCGAGTGCGTGTCCATTCATCACGGCAATGACAGGCACAGGAAGGGAGTCAATTTCTGTAAAGGTTTGCTGAATCGACAGAACCGCCGCTTTTGCTTCTTCTTCTGTCATCAATCGTCGCTCCTTTAAATCAGCTCCTGCGCAAAAGACGTTAGAACCAGCTCCTGTAATGAGCAGACAGCGGATGCTTTCATCGTGTTTGATTTCTTGAATGATTTGATTGATCTCCTCAAGCATCGCAGCGGATAGGGAATTCGCTTGTTCCGGCCTGTTTAAGGTCATGATCCCAATCCGTTCATCTTGTATCGTAAAATTGACCAATGATGTCATGTCACATTCATCCTTTATGAAGTAGTATGAGAGTGAAAAGCACGTAAACAATGACTAGGCAGGGTTCGATTTACTTTTGTTTCGATCCATTCTGCCGCATTTATCAATGCTGGAAAATCGATTTTGGTTTCAATTCCTAGTTTTTGAAGCATATGCACTACATCTTCTGTTGCGACATTTCCGCTAGAGCCAGGTGCATATGGGCAGCCGCCAAGCCCGCCGCTTGAGGAGTCAAATGTTGTGATTCCCGCTTTTAATGCCGTATAAATATTGGCAAGACCCATCCCCTTCGTATCGTGAAAATGTAGAGCGATTTTATCAGCAGGAAAACGTTCTAGTAAAATGTCTAATCGCCTTTCTACTTGAAGCGGATGGGCTTCTCCAATGGTGTCGCCGAGTGATATTTCATCAATGCCATAAGAGAGCAGAATATCCGTTAACCGCAGAACTTGATCCATTGGCACTTGATGTTCATAAGGGCAGCCAAACACGGTAGAAATATATGCGCGCGTGATCTTTCCTGCTGCTTTTAATTCAGCTGTCATTTGTTTGATGACAGGAAGTGTTTCGTGGATGGATTGATTCATATTTTTTTTGTTATGTGTTTCACTCGAAGAGATAAACATAGCGCCTGCGTCAAGATTTGCTTCAAAAAAGTGAGCCAAGCCTTTTTCATTAGGAATGAGTGCTGCATAGGTGATGTTGTCATTTTTGTGTAAGGATTGAGCTAACTCTTTGGCGTCTTTTAAGGCTGGGACCCATTTAGGATGAACAAATGAGGTGACTTCAATATAAGGAAGCCGGGCTGCTGTGAGCAGTTCAATCCACCTTTGCTTCTCGCTTGTGTCCAGCCAAGTGGATTCATTTTGCAGTCCGTCCCGCGGGCCGACCTCTCTGATAAGTACACGCTTTGGTAATGCCATCTCGCTCCCTCCTATTCTGTCAGCTCAAGAAGGACCTCTCCTTCATCGACAAATTCCCCCTCTGCCTTATACACTTTGCTGATGACACCAGCCTCTTCTGCAACAATTGGAATCTCCATTTTCATTGATTCCAAGATAGCGACCTCCTGCCCTTTTTGCACTTCATCGCCTTTTTTCACAAGAAGCTTCCATAAGTTTCCGGCCATTTGTATCGTGACCATTTTCATGAACGGTTCCCCTCCCTTTTTTTCATGAGAAAATCGGTTGTGATGCTGCCATGTAAGAAAGCAGAAGATCCAGCCATTTCCCTTAAAAGCGGTAAGTTGGTTTTGATCCCTTCTATTTCATATGCTTGTAACGCCTTTTTTAATCGTTCTATTGCAAGTTTTCGTGTATCACCGTAAACGATCATCTTCGCAATCATTGGATCGTAATATGGGGTAATGACGCTCCCGCTTGTCACACTTGATTCATGGCGTATATAGGGAGCTTCTGGCATAAATAGCCGAGTGATTGTTCCTGGTGACGGATAAAAGGTAACGGGGTCCTCCGCATAGATTCTGACCTCGATGGCATGCCCAATTTGATGAATATCCTCCTGAATGAAGGAAAGCGGCTCTGATGCAGCGATTTTCAGCTGCTCCTCGACAAGATCAATACCTGTAATTTCTTCTGTGACAGGGTGCTCTACTTGTAATCTCGTGTTCATCTCTAGAAAATAAAATTGTTGGTTTTGATCGACTAAACATTCAATCGTCCCTGCATTTTCATAGCCAATGGCTTTGGCTGCTTTGACGGCCATCTGTCCCATCTGTTGTCTCACTGATTCATCGAGACAGGCGGCAGGTGCTTCTTCGATGATTTTCTGGTGTCTTCTTTGGAGTGAACAGTCGCGCTCAAATAAGTGAACCCCATGGCCGAAGGAATCAAAGAGGACCTGAATTTCAATGTGCCGCGCGTCTTCAATGACCTTTTCCATATAAAGCGTCCCGTCGTTGAAAAAACTTTGCGCTCTTTTTTGATTTCCTTCAAAAGCTTTATGCAGCTCCTCGTCATTTCGCACAAGCTGCATGCCAATTCCCCCGCCTCCGCTTGATGCTTTGAGCATGATCGGATAACCGAGTGACTGGGCTTTACTGACTCCTTCTTCTGCGTCATGGAGCGGGGCTGAAACGCCTGGTACAATGGGAATCCCCGCATGGTCCATCGTTTTTCTCGCTTCAATTTTATTCCCCATTCGCTGAATGACCTGTGCGGATGGTCCAATAAAAATAATTCCTTCGCTGCGGCAGCGTTCAGCAAAGGCCGCATTTTCTGATAAGAGGCCATATCCAGGATGGATGGCATCTGTATTTGTCTGCTTGGCAACCTCGATAATCACTTCCATGTTTAAATAGCTTTCAGATACTTTCGCTCCTCCAATCAGATAGGCGCTGTCTGCTTCTTGCACATGAAGCGCATGCTGATCTGCCTCTGAATAAACAGCCACGGTGTTGATCCCAAGCCTTTTACAAGTCCGAATAATTCTACGAGCAATTTCGCCTCGATTTGCGATCAGTACTTTTTTGAACATCGCTGCCCTCACTCCTTTATTAGATCAAGCGCCTGTTTTTTCAGACGAAATTTTTGAATCTTCCCTGATGCGGTCATCGGATACTCGTCTGTGATGAAAAAATATTTTGGAATTTTGTAGCGAGCCATTTGTGACTGACAATAGCTGGTTAATGACTCAATCGTCACCGTGTGACCTTGTTTGAGCCGAATGAATGCGGCGGCTTCCTCTCCATAGGTCTCGTCAGGAATACCAACAACCTGTGCATCAAGAATGGCTGGATGCGTGTAAAGAACGTCTTCAATCTCTTTTGGATAAACATTTTCCCCGCCTCTAATGATCATATCTTTCAGCCGTCCTGTGATTTTCACATAGCCGTCCTCATCCATCTCCGCTAAATCCCCTGTATGAAGCCACCCGTCCTCATCAATGACTTCATTTGTGGCTTCTTCATTTTTATAGTAGCCTTTCATCACATGATAGCCTCTTGTACACAGCTCACCTTGTTCTCCTCTTGGCATTTCATCCTGAGTCTGAGTACCTGGGGCGGTGATTTTTACCTCGATGTGAGGAAGTGCCCGACCTACCGTTTGAACCCGCCTTTCAAATGAATCATCCGTTCTTGTTTGGGTAATGACAGGTGAGCTTTCGGTCTGACCGTAGGCAATCGTGAGCTCCTTCAGGCCCATTTGTTCAATGACTGCTTTCATCACATGGGATGGGCAGAGAGATCCTGCCATAATGCCGGTTCGTAATGTGGACAGATCGTATTGGTGGAAATTCGGATGATCGAGCTCTGCAATGAACATTGTCGGGACGCCGTGAAGAACAGTACACTTCTCTTGTTCCACTGTTTGAAGGACTCGCTCTGGGTGGAAAGATTCAATTGGAATGATCGTGCCTCCTTTTGCGAGACAAGCAAGTACGCCAAGAACAGACCCAAAGCAATGAAAGAATGGCACGGGGATACACATGCGGTCTTCATGGGTGAGCTTCATGCAATCTGCGATTTGACTGGCATTGCAGACGATGTTTGTATGGCTGAGCATGACGCCTTTTGGGTAGCCGGTTGTGCCTGAAGTATATTGCATATTAATGACATCATCAGGCTTCAGCTCACCCATTCGTTTCTCCCATTCATCATCCTCCGTTCTTTTGGCAGCAGTTTGAATACTGTCCCAGCTGCGCATGCCCTTTGGCGTGTGCTCGCCAATATATACCACACTTTTTAAATATGGAAATGATGATGAACTGATCTCGTCTTGATGAGCTGTTTTAAGCTCTGGAATGAGGTCTTCAAGCATCCTGACATATGATGTCTCTTTAAACCCGTCAACGATAAACAGCATGCTGCTATCAGAATGCTTTAGTAAATAAGCGAGTTCTTGTGATTGAAAGTTCGTATTCACGGTGACAAGAACGGCTCCAATGGAGGCGCAGGCGAATTGCAGCATGAGCCATTCAGGTACATTGGGCGCCATGATGGCGATATGATCCCCTTTTTGAACCCCTAATGCCATAAGACCTTTCCCCGTTTCCTTAACCTCTCTAAAAAACGCTTCGTATGAATAACGTAATGAACGTTCTGGATACACAATGGCTTCATGTGCTGGGTGCTGCTCCTTTTTCTCTTTTAATAGGGAGCCGATCGTTTGTGGATGAATCGACATCATGATTTTCCTCCTCCATCAATGGTAAGCGTTTTCACAAAAGGGTTATGATAGCAGTTGTCTTGCGATGACTAAACGCTGAATTTCAGAGGTGCCTTCTCCGATTTCCATGAGCTTGGCATCTCTCACAAGCCGTTCTACCCCGCACTCTTTCATGTAGCCTGTTCCTCCGTGAATTTGGACAGCATCAAGACTTGCTTTTGTCGCCATTTCCGAAGCGAAAAGTTTGGCATAGGCAGCTTCTTTTGTAAATGGCTTTCCATGATCTTTCAGCCAGGCGGCTTTCCACACCATTTGACGAGCAAGTTCTATTTGCATCGCCATATCTGCCAGTTTAAATTGAATGGCTTGAAAGGACGAGAGGGTCTGCCCAAATTGCTTTCTTTCCTTTGCATAGGAGAGAGAAGCATCTAGTGCAGCTTGCGCGATACCAACAGATAAGGCAGCAATTGATATGCGTCCCCCGTCTAATGTATATAAAAATTGCTTGAAGCCTTTGGCTGGGTCTCCTAATATATGATGTGCTGGTACACGTACGTTGTCTAAAATGATTTCAGCCGTATCTGAACCGCGCACCCCCATTTTGTCGTATGGATTTGTAATGGACAGCCCTTTTTGACCTTTTTCTACAATGAAGGCGGAGATGATCGGGCGGCCGTGCTCATCATGATCCGTGACAGCGGTGACGATAATGGTTCTGGCAAAATTGGCATTTGTGATCCAGCACTTCTCCCCGCTAATCACATACTCTTGTCCGTCTTTGACCGCTTTTGTTTTCGTCCCTTTTGCATCTGACCCTGCATTTGGCTCTGTTAATCCGAAGGAACCGAGTGCTGTTCCAGATGCCAGCGGGACAAGGTGATCCATCTTTTGCTCCTCTGTACCGAAGTAATAAAGCGGGCTTGCGCCTAAGGAAACGGCTGCGGCATAGCTAAGACCTGTACTGGCACACTGTTTTCCGATTTCTTCTACAGCGAGCGCATATGAGATCGTATCTCCTCCTGAGCCTCCGTATTTCTCTGGAAAAGGAATGCCCATCAAGCCGAGCTCTCCCATTTTTTGAAAAGTTTGGACCGGGAATACAGCCTGTTGATCAATGGTTTGAGCGAGTGGAGCAATTTCTTCCTTGGCGAATTCTTTGACCATCTGCCGGATCATTTGTTGTTCTTTCGTTAATTCAAAATCCATCTTGTTTCCCCCTTTGGCTCTTTTCTATCATATTTATTAATCAAGTGGCTGCTTCATGCCAAGCTTGGTTGAATTCAGAAAATTAAAACAAAAATAATAGAAAAAAGCATGAACGAAGAAAATCCTCATTCATGCTTTTTCGTTATCTCACTTTTATTGTAGAAGGCTTGCTTTCGTGATGAAGTCGATTGAGAGCCGTTACTTTGTAAGTATCACTCTTATTCTGATGAACTGAAAGATTTTTGACAGATGTCAGCGTGCCGGCTTCTTTTCTAACGGTTTGCAGCAATTCATATGTTCCTTTCGTCGTCAAGCGATAGACCGCGTAATAGGATGCGGTAGATTGTGGATCATTTTTGATCTGTAAAGCCGCACCCTCTGCTGTCTTTTTAATAGATTGAATGATTGGTTTTTTTGGCGCTTTCTGATGAAGCCAAGGCATTTCTGGAATGAGAGCCGGTTTACGGTAAGCATCTTCTATCAATCGATTTTTGACATTCAAAGGGTTGCGATTGATATCCTTTAGGCTAAAGTGCATGCTTCCCTGCACGAGAGGCGACTGTCTGTTCAGCTCAATCTGCCGAAAGTATTCTTCTGGATCAGACCAAGCGGGATCACTGTTTTGATTAATTTTATACGTCGCCTGACCAATGTACAGGTGAACAGGCTCTCCCTTCACTTCATTTGACCACCATTTTGTTAGCACATCGTATGCGGCTGCCTGAAAGCCGATGCTCCAGTAAATTTGCGGGGTGACATAATCGATATCGTGCTGCTGAATCCACTCTCTTGTATCAGCATACAAATCATCATAGTTGGTCATCCCTGCTGTGGTGTTTGAACCAGTCGGATCATCCTTTATGTTGCGCCAGACTCCAAATGGGCTAATACCAAACTTCACATACGGCTTTACTTTCTTCACGGTGTCGTTGATTTGCTTGACCAATTGGTTCACATTATCTCTTCGCCAATCTTCTATATGCGTGAATGCCTTTTTTCCATATGTTTCATACGTTTCTTGATCTGGAAACGGCACACCGGCTATTTTATTCGGGTAAAAATAATCATCCATATGCACTGCATCAATATCGTAGTTTTTCACGACTTCTTCTATGCTGCCGACAATGAACTCCTGAGCTTTAGGAATGCCTGGATTGTAATAAAGCTGATTACCATAAGCAATAGTCCAATCTGGATGTTTTTTTGCAGGGTGATCGGCTGATAAACGGCTGAGGTCGGTATGATTCATTGTGATTCGATACGGGTTAAACCACGCGTGAAATTCGAGCCCGCGTTTATGAGCTTCTTCGATCATGAATTCAAGCGGGTCATACCCGGGATCTTTCCCTTGCGTGCCGGTCAAATATTCGGACCACGGGCCGTATGCCGAAGGATAAAAGGCATCTGCTGTCGGTTTAATTTGCATGATCACGGCATTCATATTCATCGCTTTGATCTCATCTAACAAATGAATAAACTCTTGTTTCTGCTCTTTGACAGGCAGTCCTTTCTTTGAAGGCCAATCTAAGTTATAAACCGATGCGATCCAAACCGCGCGCATCTCTCTTGTGCTTTCAAGCTTCCCTTTTGGCATTGGACGAGCTAGACTGCTAGAAGGAATCAATAAGAATACAAACATCAAAATTAGTGTTAGACACGTCATACTGATTTTTTTCAGCATTTTTTGCATCACCTCATATTCAGTTTATTCTGCTTTTTGAGATCGAATGCCAGCAGATGGTGTCAGCAGGATGTTTTTCATTTCCTTGAGCTGAGCTTCAGGTATTTCGCAAGCCTCGATTAAATATCGCTCTGTACTTCCGTATGTCGCCATCATCTCGTTTAGCACATCTTCCAGATAATCTTGCTGCACACCGAGAAGCGGTTGAATTTGCTCTTTTGACACCCGGTATAAACTCATCATGCGGACAAATCGCTGCTGCCTTCTGACAAGCATTTTCACACCTTCATTGGAACGCATATATTCACTTAAAACGGCCGGCATCGGTACACCTGCTGCTAATTGAATAAGGGCAGATAAAAAGCCTGTCCGGTCCTTACCGCTCGTGCAGTGAAGCATCAGCGGGTAATTGCTCTTATCTGAAAGCAGTGAGAACAGCTGCTGAATCTCTTCTTTACGCTCTGTGAGCATACTTTGATATAAATCTTTCATAATCGGTGTAAATGAGAGAGATTTCCCTTCAGTTGTCAGCATACGAAACATGGTCCACTTACTTGGCATCTTACTGTCAGGCTGCATCGGGATATGAACGATTTTGTTGTGTTCCTTGATTTTTGGCGGATGTGATTTGCGTTCTGAGCTTGTTCGGAGATCACAAATGGTTTGAATCCTAAGCTTTGAGAACGTCAACATATCTTGTTTTGTGAGACGCGATAGATCTGCGGATCGATAAATCATTCCCTGCCTGAACACCATCTCACCTGTTGTTTGAAGTCCCCCTACTTCTCTAAAATTCGCAAGCTTTGAAAATGGGTTGTTTGATTGATTCATAGAAGTGAAAATCCTTTCCGTTACGTTCTTTTCTCTATCATACGCTTTTATTGAGATGGGGAAAAGAGAAGCCATTTGGTATAATGGAAAAAGGAGATTCGGATGGATTGGAGATATGAAGCATGATAAAAACAAAACGGATTCAGCAAATCAAAGAGTATGTGTTTGACCGGGAATCTGCCTCACTTGATGAGCTTGTGGCGCATTTTGGCGTCTCAAAAAACACGATACGCCGAGATATACAAGCATTGGTCGAGTCCGGCGTACTAAAGAAAGTGTACGGCGGAGTCGCTGTGAACCATTCAACATTAGTAGTATATCAAGAGCGAAAGACCCGCCAGCTCAGTAAAAAGCAATTGATCGGACAAACGGCTGCTGCTTTTGTGGAAAATGGGGATATGATTTTTGTTGATTCTGGTACGACAACACTTGAAATGCTTCCCTATTTGACTGAGAAACAGGTGACCGTTGTGACCAATAATGTAGATTTTATTACACAGGCGATGCCTTATGAAAATCTCACTATCTTTTCCACCGGCGGGATGCTTGAGAGAAAAACGAATTCTTTCGTTGGCTATCAAAGTGTAGAGCGTTTGAAAGCTTACAATGTCAATAAAGCCTTTATCGCATCAACTGGTTTATCCATTGATCACGGAGTCACGAATTCGTCCCCACTTGAAACGGATATTAAAAAGACAGTTGTTGAAAAAAGTGCCAAAACGTTTTTATTAGTTGATGATAGTAAGTTCGATCACTACGCTTTGACCACGTTTTGTGATTTACACGATCTTGATGTCGTCGTGACGAATAAACAGCCAAATGAAGATTATCTTCAATATGGAAAAGATCATGATGTACGGTTTGCCACGCCTTCATCAAATGAGAAGACGTAAATAAATGGATCACAAAAAAACGGCTCAGGAATTTGAGCCGTTTTTTGATTCATTCATTTCAAGCTGCATGATCATGCGGAATAAAAAACGGTACACGGCTGAGATGACTTCAATAAAAGGCATATTTTCATGGATGTCCTCAAGTTCAAGAAGCTGTAAATTCACATCGAATAAGCCGTCTTGCCCATTAAATTGAAGCTGCGCACCATTTAATGAAGCCAGCATGTCTTTTAAAATACCTGTGTCTTTTTTAGGACGTTTTAAACCGAATAACACGGTATACGTTTGAAACACTTCGTCCCATTCAATGGCTAATCCATCGACTCTCACCACATCAAACCACTTTGATTCGATATAAATGAATTCTTTTTGATGTTGTTTTACATATGTAAGCGGTGTGTTTAGAAATGAGGCGCCTTCTGTTTGAATCATGTCCTCGGATTCTTTGTCTACACGCTCTATATATACATCGCTAAAGCGTGCCTCTTCCTTTATTCTTGCACCTTCTAAAGGCCAATTGTGGCGCGCCGCTTCGTCATATTCAAAGTCTGTCAGCGCTTGTCCTTCTTTCAATAGATCTTGTAAGCGATTTTGCAATGACATGGCTATGTCTCCTTTCTTCTCTTTCATGTGCGTTTATTATTTTAGCATAACTCATGAAAAGAAAGATATGACTCAGCATATGATGGTATGATAGTGTCAAAAGAAACATCTCGGAGGGGTACGTTTTGCTCACAATGACACTGGCAGAAAAAATCGTAGACGAGGTCAAAAAAGTGCTGACTGAGGAAATCATCATCGCACAAACAAACGGCACCATCATTGCGGCAACAGATCCAGCGCGCATTGGTCAATTTCATGAAGGGGCGTATCTGACATCCTTTGAAGGACAAAAACGAATCCTCACAAAGGATGATGAGCAGCAAATGAAAGGGGTCAAAGCCGGCATCAATCTGCCTATTTATTTTAAGCAAGAGGTCATTGGTGTGATTGGGATGACAGGAAATCCCGTCCATGTCTCTCCATTTGGCGAAATATTACGAAAAATGACCGAACTGCTTATTCAAGAGCATGAATTTTTTCTAGAAACGGAAACCGATGAACGGCAGCTTGAAGCGTTTGTGTTCGACTGGCTTCATCTGCCAGAGACAGCAATCAATCTCACTGAAAAAGCAGCGCGGCTTCAGCTTGATGTCAAAAAACAGCGTGTCGTCGTCCTCATTGATTGTCACGATGAATCGTTTATGAAGCAGGATCAATACAAAAAAGTAAAGGAAATGCTGCATCTCACAAGTCAGGAAATGATCGTTCGCTGGGGACATGCCCGCTTTTTGCTCATGCTGCAAACCACAGCAGATGATCGTGATACCTTGCAGCAGCGTCTTTTTCACATCCATGCTTCCCTCACCTCACGTTCCACATCAAAGGTTTTGATAGGTGCGGGAAAACCAGCAGCTGGACATATGATGAAGCAATCCTTTCATCAAGCCTTTCGTGCCTTAAAATTGGCGAATGTGGATACACCGATTGTGTTTGATGAGGATTTAACACTTGAACTTTTTATAGAAGAAGTGAGTCAGGAAACAAAAGAAGTGTTCCTTGATCGAACGATCGCCCCACTTCTCCCCTACCCTGAACTAGTGAAAACATTGCGTGTACTCATGACATCAGATTACTCATTGAAGTATACCGCGGAAGCGATGCACGTACATATCAATACACTGCATTACAGACTAAAACGTATCCAAGATTTAACGGCACTTGATCCAAAACGCATGCAAGATGCGATGCTCTTTTATTTAGCCTTGATGCTATTAGATCATCATCCAAATAAACGAGGCGAACAGCCCAATATTTTGTAGAATCGTCCATAGGCATGAGGCGATTCTTTTTTTATACTGAAAGAAACGGTATGTCTAATCAGTAGGAGTGAATGCGCATGTTAAATTCTGAATTTTTAAGTCAATTAAAAAAGATTGTCGGTGCGCCCTATGTACAAGACAGTAAAGCCGATCGGCTTGCCTACTCTTATGATGCAACACCTAATTTTCAGCATATGCCAGATGTCATCGTAAGCCCGCGCGCGGCTGAGGACATCCAGCAAATTGTCCGGCTCTGCGCTTCATATAAGGTGCCGATCGTGCCAAGAGGATCAGGAACGAACCTTTGTGCAGGAACCTGTCCTACACAAGGCGGACTTGTGATGTTGTTTACAAGAATGAACCAATTAATCGAAATAGACGAAGAAAACCTCACCGCAACGGTCCAGCCTGGTTTGATCACACAGGAACTTATTCGCCAAGTAGAGGCAAGAGGTCTCTTCTACCCACCAGATCCAAGCTCGATGAAAATCTCCACGTTAGGCGGCAATATTAATGAAAATTCAGGTGGTCTCCGGGGGTTAAAATATGGCGTGACGAGAGATTATGTACTTGGACTTGAAGTGGTGCTGCCAAACGGTGACATCATCAAAACGGGCGGCAAGCTCGCTAAGGACGTGGCCGGGTATGATATGACCCGTTTATTTGTTGGATCAGAAGGAACGCTCGGAATTGTCACAGAAGCCACGCTGAAGCTTTTGCCGCTTCCAGAAACCAAACAAACGATGCTTTGCTTATATGAAAGCCTAGAGGAAGCAGCCGCATCAGTTTCGGCGATTATTGCAGAGCGTATTATCCCCGCCACATTAGAATTTATGGATCAGCCAACACTGAAAGTCGTCGAAGACTTTGCCAAAATCGGCCTGCCGACTGACGTTCAAGCGGTGCTATTAATCGAACAGGACGGCAACCCTGAGGCCGTTTCCCGTGATATAGAGAACATCGCAAAGGTCTGTCAGCAGCACGGTGCAAAAGGAGTAAATATCGCACATTCTGAAGAAGAGGCAAGTGCCCTTTTAACAGCGAGACGAGCCGCTTTATCTGCCCTCGCCCGTTTAAGCCCCACAACGATTTTAGAAGATGCTACAGTCCCCCGGTCTGAAATTGCTAACATGGTGCGGGCGATCGAAGACATTGCGAGAGAGTACGAAGTGAAAATCTGTACATTTGGTCATGCAGGTGACGGGAATTTACACCCTACTTGTGCAACTGATGCAAGAGATGAAGAAGAAATGAAGCGGGTCGAAGAAGCCTTTCAGGCCATTTTTGAGAAAGCAGTCTCCCTTGGCGGCACCATTACGGGTGAACATGGCGTGGGTCTGATGAAAGCCCCCTATTTAGAGCTAAAGGTCAAAAAAGAAGGAATCGCTGCAATGAAAGCGATCAAACAAGCGCTAGATCCAGCAAATATTATGAATCCTGATAAGGTATTTGGAAAAGCAGCAAGAAAGCGGGTGGTGGTCTCATGAATTCCTCTAAACAATCAGAGATTCAGCAAAACTTTCAGCAGCAAATGGATGAAAAGGAGCTGCTCAACTGCATGCGCTGCGGCTTCTGCCTCCCTTCCTGCCCTACTTATATTGAATCCGGTCAACAAGAAACTCACTCTCCCCGCGGCCGGATTGCTTTAATGAAGGCGGTGAGAGACGGCGTGATTGAGCCCGATGAAGATGTCGAACATTCACTGAACCTTTGTCTTGGCTGCCGTGCATGTGAACCGGTCTGCCCTTCCGGCGTCAAATATGGACGTTTACTTGAGGATGCGAGAGACATCCTTCAGCAGCACAAAAAACAATCTCTTCCTGTCAAATTTGTGAGACGTGTTGTGTTTAAAGGACTCTTTCCTTCACAAAGCCGAATGCGTCAAGCGGCTGGACTTCTGCGATTTTATCAAACCTCTGGTCTGCAAACGGCCGCCCGCAAGTCTGGCATGCTGAAGGTGCTTCCGCCGCATTTACAGCTGATGGAGCAGGCCCTTCCAAAGGTGCCGCGTCAACAAAAAAGCCGTGCGTTAGAATACAAAGCCATTGGCACGGCAAGAAAGCGTGTGGCCTTTTTTACTGGCTGTTTAATGGACACCGTTTTTTCCAGCACAAACGAAGCGACCATCCAGCTTTTGCAGCTGGCCGGCTGTGACGTTGTCATCCCTCCTGTTCAGACGTGCTGCGGTGCACTTCATGGCCATAGCGGAGAAAAGGAGCAAGCGAAACAGTTAGCAAGGCGGAATATTGAAGCATTTGAGGAGATAGAGGCAGATGCCATTGTTATGAATGCGGGCGGATGTGGTGCCTTTTTAAGTGATTACGATCATTTGCTTCAGGACGATCCGGCTTTTCAAAAACGAGGTGAAGCCTTCTCAAAGAAAATCACGGATATATCAGACATTCTCGTGGAGCTTAAGTTTCACCAGCTTACATCGCTTGCCGTGCCAGAGCAGATCATCACCTATCAAGACTCTTGTCACTTACGAAATGGAATGGGTGTAGAGCAAGCGCCAAGGGTGCTGATGAAGTCGATTCACGGGGTATCATTTAAAGAAATGAAGGATGCCGACCGCTGCTGCGGATCCGCCGGAATTTATAATATTTTGCAGCCAAAGATGTCGATGCAAATTTTAGATCATAAAATGACAGAAGCTAGTCAAACAGCTGCGTCTGCTATTGTCACGTCCAATCCAGGCTGTCAGCTGCAAATGGCAGCGGGTATCAAACGTTCAGGACAATCGCCCAGCATGCGTGCCGTCCATCTCGCAGATTTTTTATTAGAAGCCGTTCAATATGGAAAAAAAGCGTCCAGCTCATCAAGCTGAACGCTTTTTTTCATGCATATCTTCAGACAATTAGTTGGATAATAGAGGCAAATCGCGGAAGGAGATGATTCAAGTGCTGAAGAAAAACAAACAACATCAAAAGGACCCAAATTCAGTATTTGAGGCATTGTCACGTTCCTCTGATTTTACAAACGAATTGTCACGAAGTGAAGGTTTTCTTTATCGAATCTCTTTTTTTCGTTCTTTAATTAATGGTCATCTACTCCATGAACAAATTTTGCCCTGCATGAAAGAGTTGCACCTCACCCCCACTCTTGAGGAGCTGAAAGAACGAATCCCCATTGAACAGTCTGTCATCACAACCGATCTTCAAAAAGTGGAAAAAGCCCTTCACCTAGGTAACTTGGCCATTAGGCTCGAAACGGACTGGGGCAAAGCGCTTCTGATACCGATTGAAGAAAAGAAAGGCAGACAAGTAGGACCGCCTGATATTGAATTTGGCATTATCAGTGCACAGGAAGCATTTGTGGAGGTTTTGGATACCAATTTAAATTTGGTCAGACGGCGGCTGCCAACACCGAACCTGAAAGTGGCGGAAAAGACGGTTGGCACGCTATCTCAAACAAAAGTAGCGGTGTTATATATCGAAGAAATCGCCAACCCGCAAAACATCGAAACTGTTCTGCAGCGAATTGAGGACATTGATTATGATCAGATTTTAGATGCGAATTACCTCTCTCAAATGCTTAATGATGTATCCAATACCATCTTTCCGTTGTTTTTGAATACAGAAAGACCTGACCGTGTGTCTTCAGGTTTATCGGAAGGGAAAATTGCCATATTAGTGGATGGATCGCCTCATGTCTTGCTTGCTCCGACTATTTTACTTGAGTATTTTTCCACTATGGAAGACTACAATATGTCGTGGATTGCGGCTTCTTGCTTTAGACTGTTACGCATATTTGCAGTGATATTCTCCATTTTTGCGACACCTTTATATGTAGCCGTTTTAACCTTTCATTATGAGCTGATCCCAAAGGATTTATTAGAAACCATTGTGTCCTCGCGCTATCTTGTTCCATTTCCTCCGATCATTGAGGCCCTATTTTTAGAGATTTCGATTGAATTACTAAGAGAAGCAGGATCGAGGCTTCCAGCTAAAGTCGGACAGACACTCGGGATTGTTGGAGGGATTGTCATTGGACAGGCTGCTGTGGCAGCAGGCTTAACAAGTAATATTTTGCTCATTATTGTTGCCCTTTCTGCTCTTGCCTCATTTGTCACCCCTATTTACAAAATGGGCAATGCCATTCGCCTGCTGAGATTTCCATTTCTACTTGCAGCACAGATTTGGGGCGCATTAGGTATTGCTGTGATGGGATCTTTCCTTCTCACCCATTTAATGAACTTAACGTCTATTGGGCGTCCTTATCTAGAGCCTATTTTTCCGCTGCGTCTGACTGATTTAAAGGGCAGTTTGATTCGTCCTCAGCTCCGTTTTTTGAATAAAAGACCGGAAAATTTACGTCCGCAAAATGAAACCATTCACCGGCAAAAGCCTAAGCAAGGCCGTAAGGGGAAAAATGATTTTTATGAATAAGGAAGTGAAAGCATGAGTTCTTCTTCTGTGAAAGAGAAATTTCAAGTTTCCCCTTTTTTTGTGTTTTTTCTCATTAATGCCAATCAAGTAGGTGTCGGCATTTTAAACTTTCAAACAAACCTTGTTCGTTCTATGAATAATGATGGATGGATCGCCATTCTTATTTCTGGCATCAGCGTCAATGTAATGATCTTTCTGATGTACTTGATGTTTAAAAAGGCACCTTCGGATGAATTTGGTGATATCACGCAATATGTATTTGGCAAGTGGATAGGGCAATTATTCAACATTCTCTATATCTTATATTTTGCTTCTTTGTCATTGACGGTTCTCATCCATTATATGGATGTGATCCATGTATGGCTGTTTAAAGAGATTCCTGGTCTATTGTTTGCGTCTGTACTGCTGCTGCTTGTGTATTACATTCATACCGGCGGCTTTAGAACCATTGCTGGATGGTCATTTTTTAGCATTGTACTGACGTATTGGATGACGTTTATTTGCTTTTATGCCATGAAATATAGTCATATTCGCTTCATGTTCCCGATGTTTGATCATACATTTTCGCAGCTGTTGATGGGATTGAAAGATGCCTCTTTATCCATGTTTGGTTTTGGCACGCTGCTTGTCTATTATCCCTTTATTAAACAAGCACAGACGTCTCAAAAATTTGCTCATATGGGGGCATTATTTACGACATGCTTAAATTTACTCGTCTTTCTTGTCTCCATTGCGTATTACTCAAGTGCTCAGCTCAAATTAACAAAATGGCCGACGTTAACGTTAACAAGCATTGTGAAGCTTCCGTTTATCCAGCGCTTTGACTTTATTGAAGTGTCCCTTTGGCTGTTTTTGATTATTCCAAATATCGCGATTCCATTATGGGCTGCGAGCCGAATGGCGAAACAAGTATTTCATACGAGTCAGCGCGTCACTTTAATCTGTCTCAGCATCCTCATTTTGGTCATGTTTTCGTTTTTTGCCGGGGCAACCTCTTTTGAAGCCTTTAATCAATGGGTGGAGTATAGCGGATACATTCTTATGTATGGATTGATTGTCTGTATGGTCATTGGACTGATGCTGAAAAAAAGGTGGGTGAAAAAACGAGCATGAAACGTTATATACTCATGGGTCTCATGTTGTTTAGCCTTTTGTTAACTAGCTGTGCACAGCCTCGCCTTTTAGATGAATTAAATATCTCTCAGGCGGCAGGATTTGATTTAGTGGAAGATGGAGAAATGAAGGGTTTCTTTGTCTTTCCTGTCTTTAAAAGTGAGGATCAAGGAAGTTATCAAATATTAAGCGCAAGGTCAAACACTATTAGTAATATTCAGTTTCTCGTGTCAGAAAAATCACCTTTTCCAGTGGTCATGGGCCAGGTACTCGTTATTTTAGTCAGTGAAAAGTTAGCAAAAGAAGTCGGCATGATCGATTTAATGAATTACATTTATCGTGATCCTATCATTGGTTCACGCCAAGTGTTTGCGATTGTAGGCGGAGAGGTTGAAGAGTTATTATACACAAAAATGAATCAAACGAACTTGAATATTGGCGTGTATCTCTCTGATCTGTTAGCCCAAAATATGCGAAATGGCAATGAACCTGTGACCAATCAGCATATTTTTATGAATCAGATGCTGGCAAAAGGGGTAGATGCTTACCTCCCTTACATCAAAAAAACAAGCAATGCCATCAAGGTCTCGGGCGTCGCTCTGTTTGATCAAGAAAAAATGGTGGGTCATATCCCAGGAGAAGAAACGTTCGCATTTAAAGCCATGATTGAAAATCATAAAAACGGCATCTACGAGTTTCAATTGGATGATCAAGCAAAGACCCATGTCGTCATTGAAAATATCAAATCACATGTGTCTTACCAGATCAAACCAACGAAAAACCTAACAAAAAAGCCTCATATCACGATTGATATCAAGCTGAAAGGTGAATTAAAAGAATTCATGAAGTCCAAAAAAATTGATAAACCGAATATATTGGACCATGTCGAAAAAAAAGTTGAAAAACGTGTCTCTCAGCAAGGACAAGACCTTGTTCAGTCTTTTAAAAAACAAAACATAGATCCGCTTGGGCTGGGTTTGAGGTATAGATCAAAAGACAAAGCAATGACACCAGAAAAATGGCAGGAAATCTATCCTGATGCGGATGTACAAATTAAATGCCATATGAAAATTGTTCAAACCGGTGTCAGTCAATAAATGAGTGGAAAATTATTCGAAAATATCTTCTTTGTTATTTATTATTTTAGACACGTTCATTTTAACTCGTGGAACGCAATCTTATTGAAGATAGTCATTTAAAGTGTTCTCTACTTCATTTTTATCTGTTCTAAGGATTTTAGGAGAACATTGTTCCACAAGGACCGGTCTATTCCCTTTAGCGCAGTTTGCCATTGTTTCAAGGGCAATTAAGCTGAAAGGTCTTCCTTTGTCTAGCCTTGTTTTCATTCTATCCCAGGTTGGACAGCTTACGGCTGCCAGCCTTCCCCAATGATCGTGAAAATGAGTGCAGGCTGACTCCATCCAATCCAATATTTTGTTAGAACGGAAACGGTACAGGCTGATAAATGCAGCTGTCGGCAATTCTTTTTCACCGATCGATTTCAATTTCTCTATCACATGTTGTAAACTCTCATCTTCTGGTAAGCTGCTGGCTGCTGCCCATGAAAGCCTGATCCAAAAGTTCCCTTACCCACCCAGCGGCAGATGTACCTAAAACATCAGCCGCGATTTCTATCATTCGTGATTTCACTTCGACATGCTGAGTTTCATCAAACCGACTTTGAACAGAGTCTAAGATCTTTTTCTCATCGTGCTGTTTCAGCGCATCGATGACATCACCCTCAAGAAACCACCTAGTGATTGAAAAGTCTAATAAAGACGCCAAATCTTGCCGAACGTCTTGTAATGTGGGTGCTTTACCTTCTTTGGTGACGATGACATCATCCTCTGATTGGAAAGCCTGTCCGTCCTCTCCATAAAAGTCATCACGTAGTAAAAATTGTTTCATTTGAAAAGATGACAATGCTCTAATCTTCGTCCTTTACATCTGGATCTTCAGGAATCGGTTCATTTAAAATCTCTTGGACGAGCTCTTTGTATTGTTCAAGCTGCTTCATATGCGTTTGAAACTGTCCTTGATAAATCAGATAGGATTCGCCGTCAAATACATAGCGGATCTTTTTTTGCTGGATTAATTTCTCAATATACGCTTCAGATACTTCTAAGTATTCAGCTGTTTCTTCGATTGTTAAATACATGTTTGTGCACCACCCGTTCGTTTCATCTAACAAATTATATCATGATCTGTTGAAAAAAACGGATGCAGCCTGTTCATATTTTCTTTACTGATTTGACGACTGACATCATGATAGTTCTTCACATAACAAGTGTTCAGCAAGTAGATCGTCTAGGTACAAGCAAATATGGTATGATAAAGTTTGCTAGACGAGAGTTTATCGTCACAGACTTGGTGGAAAAGCCAGGCATTCATGAGGCGTCTTTCGGTTTAGCCGTGAGAGGTAAGCGGAAAGCATACTCATGAGAAAAGCAAAACAAGCATAGGCTTTTATAAGGATGCTTGAAGAAAATTCGTATTTAAAGGCAGAGTGAAATGAATGGGAACCTTGTTCAATGAAATTTTAACCTGGCTGACAAGCCTTGGTTATGTAGGTGTAGCACTAGGTCTGATGATTGAAATCATTCCGAGCGAAATTGTTCTTGCTTATGGCGGATATATGGTGTCAACAGGAACAATCGGTTTTGTTGGAGCTGTTATCGCTGGCGTCATCGGAGGTACGCTCGCACAGTGTTTTATATACTGGATCGGCCTTTATGGCGGAAGACCTTTTTTAACAAAGTACGGAAAATACTTATTCATCCATGAACACCATATCGCAACTGCAGAGCGCTGGTTTGACCGATATGGAACCGGTGTGGTGTTTACAGCGCGCTTTATTCCTGTTGTCCGCCACGCCATCTCCATTCCAGCAGGTATTGCCAAAATGCCTTTTTTGAAATTTGTCCTCTTGACAGGATTAGCTGCCATCCCTTGGTCGATCTTATTTATCTATCTCGGTATGCAGCTTGGGACAAAGTGGGATCACATTCAAAGTGTTGCTCACGCTTATACAACCCCTATTATGGCCATTGCGATCGTCCTGATTGTTCTCTATTTCGTCCTCAAAAAAATTCGTACGAACCGAAAACGGACAATCTAATGAAAAACGCCTTCCACTGATCGGGTGAAAGGCGTTTTTTCTATGAATGTGATGATTGTTTTTTCATATATTGGGATAATTCCATAATCATTGCACCCATTCTCTCAAGTGACGGAGCTAGAATTCTGTCTATTCCCTCTTCTTTTAAAGCTTCAGCTGTGACTTTTCCGACGGCCACTGCCAGTACGTGCTGCTCGAATAGCTCTTGGAGTTCTTGTTTTCTGCCCCATTTTGCCGCTAATGTGAAAAAGGCGTGAACCTGAACAGCGGTTGTAAAACAGACGGCATGGACTTTTTCATCTTTCATTTCTTGAAGCAATGTTTCTGCGGCCTCTGGTTCAGGAGGTGTGTGCTGATAAGGTAAAAGCGGCAAAATATCAGCCCCTTTGTCATGTAAAAACTGGATGAGAGCCGGAGCGTTTTCCCCGTGAAGCTGCACCATGACGCGTTTGCCATGAAACTCCTTGTCTTCAAGCTTTGAGATCATGTCACGAACCGTTCCATCTTCATCAGATACGTCTGGCTGAATTCCGCGTTTTTTGAGTGCTGCAAAGGTTTTATACCCTCTTGAAGCAATATGCGCATTTGATAGAATGTGCATAAATGCTTCCCCCAGATGAAGCTCTTCTGCACTCTCAATCAATGTGTCTGTCCCGATGCCTGTTGTGAAAATCACCCAATCCGCACCCTGCTTCACAAAGGTTTCAATGCCTGGCTTTAACTCCTCTTTGGCTAAAAATACGGTTCCTTGAAGAGAACGAATAACGGCTTGTCCCCCTTGCTTTTCGACAAGTGTACGCATTTCTTCTGTTTTTCTCGTTCCACAAATGGCAATCGTTTTTCCAGCTAAGCCTTTACTCATTTTATCCCTCTTTTTCTATCACATTTGATATGTATTAAATATAGATTTATTTGGAAGACGTTGCAAGTGTCTACTAAAAAAGAGCTTGACGTTTCGGTCTAATTCGAGTATCTTTTGTAAGTGCAAATTGTAGGAGGTCATTATGGAAAAACAGAATGTTCAAGCTATTCGATTATCAATTGCAGACCCAACACCACTTGGTTTGTT
The DNA here is from genome assembly GCF_038002985.1 of Bacillus sp. FSL R5-0431. Lineage (NCBI taxonomy): Bacteria > Bacillati > Bacillota > Bacilli > Caryophanales > Bacillaceae > Bacillus > Bacillus sp. FSL R5-0431. The sequence goes on from NZ_JBBOOG010000001.1 coordinate 1,809,414, forward strand.
TGGTTTAGCAATGGTGACGCTCGTTGCGTCCTCACAAAAACTAGGAATTACAGATGGCACTTCCCTTATTTTACCTTGGGCTATCTTCCTTGGAGGCATCGCGCAGCTAATCGCGTCCATACAAGATTCAAAGCATCATAATATTTTTGGAGCCACTGCCTTTGGCGCATTCGGTCTTTTTTGGATGGGCGTTGGAACGACTTGGCTCATTCAAGCCGGCGTTTTTGGGAAAACGCTTGCGGGAGCAGCAGATCCAAAACAACTAGGTTTTGCGTTTATCGGTTATTTGATTTTCAGCTTGTTTATGACGATTGGTGCTATGGAAACACATAAAGTACTATTTTTGATTTTCGTCTTTATTGATTTCTTATTCCTTGGTCTTTCCCTTAGCTCGTTTGGTGTGATGTACGATGTGACTCATACCATTGCCGGTATCGCAGAATTGATCATTTCCCTGCTTTCGTTTTATGGTTCAGCAGCTGTTGTGCTCAATACTCATTTTGGCCGAACTGTGCTGCCAATTGGACAACCATTTCGTATTTTTACAAAAGCATAAATAAAAAAGAACTGCTTTGTGCAGTTCTTTTTTCATGTTTATTTTTCTTGTGCCTCTTGGAAGATCTCTCCGATGATTTCATACGAGCGCATTCTTTCTTGATGGTCAAACATATCCGAATTAATCATCACTTCGTCTGCTTGAGTGGCTTCAATAAAGGCTTCCAATTCTTTTTTCACCTTTTCTTTATCCCCGATCATTGTCGAACTTAATTGTTCATCCACCATCGCTTTTTCATACGGACTCCAAAGGCCGTCCATACTGTCGACAGGCGCTTTGAGTTTTCCTGGAGTATTTCGAATGAGACTCAAAAACCGCTGATAATGAGAGGTCGCCAAATATTCAGCTCGCTCTGTTTGATCTGCAGCAAAAACTGTCACACCTACCATGGCATAAGGCTCTTTTAACACATCAGAAGGTCTAAATGACTGTCTATACAACTCTAAAGCAGGAATTGTATTTTTAGGTGAGAAATGTGCCGCAAAGGCAAATGGCAATCCAAGCTCTCCTGCAAGTCTTGCGCTAAAACCACTTGAACCAAGAAGCCAAATGGGAATGTCCAGTCCTTCGCCTGGTACTGCTCTTACATGTTTTTTAACCTGACCTGTTGGTTTGAAATATTGCCGAAGTTCTTCAAGCTGCTCCGGGAAATCTTCTCCGTTATGAAGGTTACGTCTGAGAGCTCTTGCCGTTAACTGATCCGTTCCCGGTGCTCTGCCAAGACCTAAATCAATTCTCCCCGGATATAATGTCTCAAGTGTCCCAAATTGTTCAGCAATGACAAGTGAAGAGTGATTTGGCAGCATAATCCCGCCAGATCCTACTCGAATTTTTTCGGTTCCCCCAGCAATATATCCAATTAAAACGGACGTTGCAGAGCTCGCAACACCTTCCATATTATGGTGTTCTGCCAGCCAGTATCTATGATAACCCCACTTCTCCGACTTTTTTGCTAAATCCATACTATGTTCAAAAGACTCCTTAATGGTGCCTCCTTCTGTCACAGAGGATAAATTTAAAACGGAATAAGCTGTGCGCTGTAAAACTGATTGACTCATAAATGATGTCCCCATTTCTGTCAAAAATCATACTAGTTACATACTTTCAACACCATAACATAAAATCATGAAACATTTAAATGATTTGATTCGATGATTTTCGAAATGATGAGTTTCTAGGTTTTACTTCCAATTTGAAAATTTGCACATAGAATGAAATATCAATTTTAGGAGATGGGCAATTTGTACAATCAATTCGATCACAAATGTCCCTTTTGCGGTAAATATCATGAGCAGCCTCATTACAAAAGATCGTCATGACCGTCCTCAAAGAAGAGACTGTCCATTTATCAATCAAGAACATTCAAAACAAAACAGGTCTCGAGGGAATGGTGCTGCAGGTGCTGCCTTGATCAATATACGGCTTAGCTAAACTAAAAAAGAAAGGCTTTTTCAGCCTTTCTTTTTTATGTCTTCTATTACATTTATACAATGTTCAATATCATGAGACTGCAAAAGGTGAAAAGTAGATTGGATGATTGCAAACTCTAAATTCCACCATTCTAATAACTGCAGTTTTTCGATCATTTCGGATGAAAACCGATATTTCATGAGCTGCTGGGGATTTCCTGCGGCAATTGCATATGGCGGCACATCTTTTGTGATGACACTATTTGCTCCGATCACTGCTCCGTTCCCTATACATACTCCTGACATAATCGTCGCGCCATATCCAATCCATACGTCGTGTCCTATATGAACATCTCCCTTCGATTTGGGATGTCCTTTGATGTGGGCAGCTTCTTTGAAAATTTGATTAAACGGATACGTTGTGACCCAATCTGTCCGGTGTTCACCGCCAAGGAAAATTTTCACTTCGTTTGCAATGGAACAAAACTTCCCAATGTTTAATGTCGCTCCTTCCCCCCAAGTCAGCACTTGGAAATCTGGTCCGGCATAAGAAAAAACACCGATATTGTGCGAGCTCAGTTCACTTCTTTGATTCAAAAACATAGAAGATCAGACCTCCTGAAAAGTGATAGATCTTCGTATGTATATGCTGTTTCATACTTTCACATTATGACTGAACAAGCGCTACAATTTGTTTTTTCTTCCATACGAGCTGATAGTAGCCGTATTGAAGGAGTAAGTTCACAAAGAAAGCCGCAGGATAGCCAATCCATATGCCCTTGATGCCAAGGGATGTGTAGTGCGATAGCACATAAGCGACTGGTACTTCTACAAGCCAAATGGAGCAAATACTAAAGATTGTTGGCCATAAAACTGTTCCACTTGCTCTCATCGTGGCTGCAACAATTTGGGCCGTTCCAAAAATAAGATAGCTCCATAATGTAATGACGACCAAGCTATAGGCAATGTCAATCGTCTTAGAATCTGTTAAAAAGATAGATAAAATCTGTGGTGCAAAGAGATAAACGATGATAATAATGAATCCGCCTATGGCAAAATTGAGCCCTAACCCGATTTTTATCACATCTTTCAAGCGGTTGATATTCCCTGCACCGATGAATTGTGCTGCAAAGATAGAGACTGCAATGCCAAGACTCACTGCCGGCATCTGCACATAGCTCACGACTTGATTGACAACACCATAAGCAGCTGTGGCCTGTGATCCATAATCGTTGACAAAAGAAATAACAGCAATTTCTGATAAAGAAATAAGGATCATATTAATGCTCGATGGAATGCTGAGCTTTAATAATGTTTTTAGTAGATCCCCTTTCATCAATAAATGCTTTCTCACTGATGCATCAATGCGAAGCGGGTGCTTTGTCTTATATAAGTAGATATGTAGAATAATAAACGTTACAATGGTTGAAATCACAGAAGCATATGCAGCGCCGTATAAACCAAATGCCGGCAGTCCCAGCCAGCCAAATAATAAAATGGGCAGCATTAAAATATTCGTTGCCGTACTAATCATTAAGAAATAAAAAGGCGTTTTTGAATCCCCCGTTCCTCGCAGGAAGGTCGTGTAAACAAAATAAAGAAATAAGATCGGCATTGAGATGAATAGAATTCTGGCATATGCCGCACTTTCCTCCACAATATTTGCAGGTGTTCCCATGAGATTTAGGATGTCTGTTGCAAATAAACCTCCAATGATCGCTAAAGAAAGTCCGATTAAAAAGGTGAATGAAAGCGTTGTGCCAATAATTTCTTTTAATCTTTTTTCATTTTTCGCGCCATACGCTTGTCCAATAAGGATGGAACTTCCCGATCCAATTCCAATGGAAAAAGAAACGAGTAAAAAGAAAAGCGGAAAGAATGCAGAAATAGCAGCTACTGCATCCTCTCCAATCCATCTACCGACAAGAACGATGGATACAAGCTGTCCGATTGATTGCAAAATATTGCTAAGCAAAAGCGGGACGAGAAAAATGGACATGGTTTTTACTAAAGATTGATTGTTATCTAACGTCATGATGGTACTCCTTCTCTATCTAAAGATTCTCAGCTAAAATGCTGACAATATGGTCTTCTATCTCTTTCCCTTTTTCGTCATCAACAAGATGATTTAATAAAATGGAAAAGGCGACCGTCTTTCCGCTCTTCGTGTCAATATATCCAGAAAGTGTGCTGACCGTTGTTAATGAACCTGTTTTTGCACGTACTTTTTCTAGTGTAGCTGGTTCTTTCAATCTGTTCCTTAACGTCCCTCCGACCATTCGTTCACTTGCCCCTGCTAACGGAAGCGCATGTTCATAGGTCTTAAACCATTTTTCCTTTTGAATGTTTGTCAAAAATAACGTGAACTGGTTGGCAGAAACAAGGTTAATAGGTGATATGCCCGACCCATCTCGCAGCACTGCATGCGAAGGATTGATGCCAAACGCGGGAAGTCGTTCATACATGACATCCAGTCCATCCTCAAAGCTCCCTTTGCTTTTCACTTGTTTTCCAAGTTCCTTTAGCAAAATTTCTGCATGGGTATTGTTGCTGAGTTTCATCATGGGAACAAGCAGATCTGATAAAGGCATCGATGAATGGGTGGCAATTTTCTTGGCTTTTTTAGGAACTTGTTTTGTTTTAAGCGGTCCTTTTACTTGAATCCCTTCCGCCTTTAACGCTCGTTTCATTAAATCTAACGCATAAGTGGTTGGCTCCCATAACGCTACCCATTGTCTAGATACACTCGCTTTCACCGGAATGGTGCCAGTCAAAGTGATCTTGTTGGTGCCGTGAGAGCGCTTAAAAGAAATCTTCTTTTTCCCGCCTTCTGGCACGGTTTTTACTTGATTCATGACTTGAGGGACAGAAGTCTTCGGGATCATGTCATAGGTCGCTTTTTGTCCTGCTTTCTTTCCTGGTTTTACTTCGAGAATCACGGTTCCTGCATCATAATCTTGATTCGGTGAAGCTGTGAGAGCAGAGATTTGTGCACCGTAATATTGATCTTCATCACTCCAAGGCAAATCAATAGAATATCGCGTATCATCATACCAATTGTCATCTGCCGCAAGCTGTCCGCGAATCGTATGTATTCCGGCCTTTTTCACTTGTTTGGCAAGTGCTGCAAAATCCTCCTCTAATAAAGTCGGATCCCCGGTACCGCGTAGATACAGGTTGCCATGTAACGTTTTCTTTTGAATAGAACCATCCATCCAGATATCTGTCAGGAATGTGTGTGTTTCTCCTAGTATATCAAGGGCGATGGCAGATGTGAGCAGTTTCATATTAGAAGCAGGAGTAAGACGAATATCGGCTTGATGTTCATAAAGAAGAGAGGAGTCAGAAGTATTGCGGACGCTGATGCCGGAGATCGCGCCCTCTAAATCAGGTGCTGTTCGTATGAATTCATCTAAAGCTGTCATCCACGGCAGTGAGTCGTCACGAGCTGTAAGTTGATCATCTTTTGCAGAAAAAGGGAGAAATAAAATCGACAGGATACATATTTGTAAAAACAAGAGCTGTGAAAAACGCTTCACGCAATCCCTCCTTTTTTGTCGCAGCCAATTTTAGAAGAATATGTTCATTATACACAAAAGAACGTTTGTTCTCAAAGGTTTTTTAAACAGAAAAGTCAGCTTTCTTTGACGAAAACTGACAAGCCCTTTACCTTTTTTCTGGATTCCAGCCATCGGCTCCGCCAAGAACAGCTTGCACCGTGATTTGACTTGCTTCGTTTTTCGTTAAAATGTTGGACCATTTTACGCGATTTGCTACATTGCTTCCGGTCCCAGTCGATCCATATTCTTTATATCTTGCTGTTCTTTCGTTATCACGGTTATCCCAGTTATGCCATCCCTCTGCCTTAATATGTTCATCCATTTTTGTATAGAGGAATGTCACAGCGGAATGAGGCCTCCACGGACGTCCTAAATAAACCGATTGAGCAGCTGCCGTCCCCTTTTTCAATGCAGAATCGATGAATACATAGCCATACCTTTGTGCTTCTGTTGTGGATGCTGCAGTAATATACCCATTTCCAAGACTTTTTATTTCAGCTCTTTTAAACACAGCTGTGGCTGATCCAAAAATAAAATCGACCGTGCCCTCGATATAGCAGTTTTCATAATATTGCCGGCCTGAGCCTGTTGCATAAAGTGTATCTTGATACCCTAAGACTCTTATTTGTTTGAACGCAGCCCGGTCGCCAGACACATACAGCGCAACCGCCTGACCAGCATGTCTGCCGGCCGTATTTTGAAAGGTGATATTTTCTGCGTAAAAGTCGTTCGAACGAATCATAGTGCTGGAGCTATTTGTTGTGCTGCCAGTACTTGCATTTGTATCATCATACGTCAGAATCGTCTTGTATTGGTTTTCGCCGATAAAGGACACGTGCGGTTTATTTTGCGGAAGCAGGATCTTTTCTTTATACACACCATTTTTAATATAGATCGTTACGCGCTGTTGATTGTTCGCTGGAATCGCATCAATGGCAGACTGAACGGTTCGAAACGAGCCATTTCCCTTTTGATCGACCACAAGGACGCGGTTTGTTTGATTCTGATGTTCGGCTGCTTGAAGTGAAGCTGAGTTAAATAGTAATAAAGACAAGACGACCACAAGCCATACCTTTCCATACTTCATCGCACATCTCCTCCTCTTTGTGAACGTTTTCAATTAAACATTCTTTTTGATCCTATTCAACACACGAACAAAAAAACACCCACTTATTGATGTTGTGGATGTTTTTTAGACTTTTCATATTTCATCGCATAAATCCCTTCATTTTCAATCCATTCACAAAATAGAACGTCTCGATGAGAAGAAATGTGCTGCTTTTTTAATTGCTCACTCAGCCATGTTTCGTCAAAGCCAGCTTCTTGTAGGTCATCTTTTAAAATTTCGCCATCAATAATAAATGTTCTAGGCAATTTGACTTCTTTTCCCTTCACGTTCACATCTTCTGCGGTGGCAGTTGCGTATTTCATTTTCGGAAGAACACTGACAGAGCCGTCTGTTTCCAAAATGGCATATTCTATTTCATGCAAGGCAAAATGACCTTTCGCGCGAATCAGTGTCTGTAGCTGATTGAGATCAAGCATATTTTTCTTCAAACGATTGTAGTGAATGTTCCCTTTATCAATGACAAGCGTAGGTCTTCCTTCTAAAAAGGCTCGAATACCTTTAAAGCGTTGTGAAAACCATTCAACTGTATAGATGAGAACGCCCCACACTGCAACAGCAAACAAAATGTGCTGAATCTTGACTTCTGGGTCAAAAATGGCGTTTCCGACCATTTCGCCTAAAATCAGTGCAGAAATAAAATCAAACGGCGTGATTTGTGCAAACTGTGTTTTCCCTAATAATTTTGTAATAAAAAATAAGGCGAAAAACCCGATAAATAGTTCAATCAAAATACTAAAAAACGGCACAGAAATTCCTTCCTTTCTTGCTGCATTTACATACAGCATATACATGAAAGGAAGGATCTAAACTATTTATGAGGGCAATAAAATAAAGACATCGTCCCCCTCGACCAACGTTTCATACGTTTTAACGCATCCGTGATCTGGTGCTTGAACGTTCCCTGACGAAAGATCAATCTTCCAATCATGCATTGGACAGAAGACATGGTCTCCACTTACCATTCCTTCAGCCAGAACACCGCCTTTATGAGGGCAGCGGTTTTCAATGGCTTTGAACTGCTTATTAGAGGTTTGAAAAACAGCTAATTCAAGAGTACCGGCTGCGACTGTTTTCCCTAGCTGCAGCGGAAAATCTGATAGGGTGCCAATGTGAACTTTTACAACTGAAACTGTCATATGATCTCATCCCTTCAATTGATTTATACAGAAGCCGTCGCTTTTTGAAATAATTGTTTCGTGTCTTTTTGACTCTCGCGCAGCTCCTGCCAAGGCTCCTCATACGTTGACAGTGCGATGTCCATTCTTTGGATTAAGGCTTCTCGTTTCTCATCATCTAGGAGTACTGATTGAATATGATCTAATCCAAGTCGTTCAACCCAAGCAGAGGTTCTTTCTAGATAATTTGCCGTTTCTCTGTAATATTGAAGGTACGCAGCTGCCACTTGCTCTACTTCTTCTGCTGTACTGACCTTCATCAATAAATCTCCAGCCCGCAAGTGTGTGCCGCCATTTCCGCCGGCGTACAATTCAAACCCTCCATCAATTCCCACAATGCCAAGGTCTTTAATGCCAGATTCTGCACAGTTTCTAGGGCAAGCAGAGACAGCCATTTTGACTTTATGCGGTGTCGCAAGACCTTCGAATTTCTTTTCAAGTGCAATGCCAAGAGCCATCGAGTCCTGTGTGCCGAACCGGCAAAATTGTTCTCCAACACAAGTTTTGACCGTTCTTAAAGATTTTCCGTATGCATAACCAGATGGCATATCCAGGTCTGCCCATACTTTAGGTAAATCTTCTTTTTTGACACCTAGAAGGTCAATACGCTGGCCGCCAGTCATTTTCACAAGCGGTATTTCATATTTGTCGACGACATCAGCTATTTTTCTCAGGTCATTTGCATTTGTCACGCCACCGTACATCCGCGGAACAACCGAATAGGTGCCATCTTTTTGAATATTGGCATGCATGCGTTCATTCACAAATCGTGAGCTCTTTTCATCTTTGTACTCAAGTGGTTGAAGCATGCCTAAATAATAATTCAGGGCAGGTCGGCATTTTGAACAGCCTTCCTCTGTCTCCCAGTCAAGTACGTTCATCACTTCTTTGACATGCTGCAGGCCCTTCTCTTTGATTTCATGAATGACTTCATCTCGTGAACGAGTGGTGCAGGCGCAGATGGTTTCTTTTTGGGCTGTTCGGTTCGCATCATCGCCCAACGTGTGCCAAAGAATCTCTTCGACAACGGGCTTGCAGCCTCCACATGATCGTGAGGCACTTGTACATTGCTTCACTTCCTGAATCGTTGTTAAGCCTTCTTTTTGAATGGCTTCCACAATCTGACCCTTTGAGACACCGTTACAGCCGCAAACGATATGGTCGTTTGCCATGCTTTCAATCGTGCTTTCTTGCGCCGGATCATTCGAGGTTAAGACAGATACCTTCTCCATATCCGACATATCTACCCCTTCTCTAATATACGAGAATAGACGAGGTCCATCGCTTGTTTCTCCAAACATGACGGCACCTACTAATCGGTTTTGCTGGAAGACTAGTTTTTGATAGATGCCTTTTTGTTCGTCAAAGATTTTGATCGCTTTTTTCTCATCGTTTTCTATAAAGTCACCAGCTGAAAACACGTCAACCCCCGATACTTTCAGTTGCGTTGACAGAACAGAGCCTTCATATGGCACAGGATTCATGTCACATACATGCCCAGCAAGCACATTCGCTTGATCGTATAAAGGAGCGACAAGCCCGTACGTTTGTCCTCTGTGTTCTACACATTCTCCGACGGCATAAATGCCTGGGACACTCGTTTCCATGAAATCATTGACAATAATACCTCGGTTCACTTCAAGGCCGCTTATCTCTGCAAGCATTTTACTTGGTTTAATTCCTACAGCCATGACGACTAGGTCTGTCTCAAGTGTCGTGCCATCTGAAAATGATAACCCTTCAACTCTTGTATCTCCTAAAATCTCAGTTGTCTGTTTTCCTAACAGGAAGTTCATGCCCTGTTCTTCTAATGCTTTTTGTAGAAGCTGACCTGCAATAGGGTCTAGCTGGCGTTCCATTAAATGAGAGCTGAGGTGAATGACATTCACTTCCATGCCTAAGTTGAGTAGGCCGCGTGCTGCTTCCAGTCCAAGAAGGCCGCCTCCAATGACTGCTGCTTTTTTGTACCTGCTAGAGGCATTGACCATTTCCTCTGTGTCTTGCAATGTACGAAAGGCCGTCACGCCTTTTTTATCACTCCCTGGAATCGGCAGGATAAACGGAAGTGACCCTGTTGCTAAAATCAATCGGTCATAATGCACGGTCCGTCCTTGATCACTGGTGACTGTTTGGTTATCTGTATCGATCTTCACAATGGTCTCATTTGTAAACAACTGAATATCATGCTCCTGATACCAATTCCAATCGTTTAGTGTAATATCTTCAACCTTCGTATCTCCTTGAAGCACCTTCGATAAAAGAATCCGGTTATAGTTAGGATGCGGTTCACTTCCAAATACCGTCATGTCGAATCGTTCGCTGTCTGTTTTTAAAATGTTTTCGAGGCTTCGAATGCCAGCCATACCGTTCCCCACTAATACGAGTTTTTCTTTCACGATAAAACACCCCTCATGTGATCATTTTTTAGAAAGTACCATCATCTAAACATAGATGGAAAATACATGTTATGATTTCTCACATATTTTTTAATTCACATAGGCTGACAGCTGTACAGGACAATATTTAAAGCCTGGCATTTTACTGTGCGGATCTAGTTGTTCACTAATTAATTGATTAATGGATTGATGTTTACTCCAGTGAAATGGAACAAACACGGTATCTTTTCGAATGGTGTCTGATATGCGGCATCTCATGATGACACTTCCTCTTTTTGACTGGATGGTCACAAGCTTCCCGTGCTGAAGTCCATACGTTTTTGCTGTGTCAGGATGAAGCTCTGCATAAGATTCAAACTGCCGGGCAACAAGAGAGGTACTTTTTCTTGTTTGAACGCCCGTTTGGTAGTGAGCCATCACTCTGCCCGTCGTTAAATAAAGAGGATATTCTTGACTGACTGGTTCCTTTGCCACATTTTTTCCGTGTGTGACGACGGCAAACTTTGCTAAACTGTCAGAATGTGAGAATGCATGTTCAAATAATCTTTCGGTTCCTGGGTCTTCTAGATGCGTACAAGGCCATAATATGCCTTGCTCCTTCCTCAGTCTTTCATAGGTCATGCCTGAGTAATCCGCTTTTGCGCCTTTCGTTGCGGCTCTTAATTCTTCAAAAATCTCTTCTGCGGATGAAAAGGAGAAATAGCCGCTTTTGCCTAATACAGCTGCTATATCACAAATGATTTGCCAATCGTGTTTTCTTTGATGCTTAAGTGGATAGGTTGCTTCTCTAAGCGTAACGCGCCCCTCTACATTTGTCACCGTACCTTCATCCTCTAAATATGACGAAGTAGGTAAAATTACATCTGCCAGCGCAGCTGTCTCAGACATAAATAAATCAACAGCTACAAAAAAGGACAATTTCTTGATGGCTTGTTGAATAAAGCGCGCGTGCGGGCCTGACTGAACGGGGTTAGAGCACATTAAAAAGAGCGCTTTTATTTCTCCTTCCTGCATTTTTTCAAACATCTCAAAAGCAGACACGCCTTTTCCAGGGAGTTCTTTTTCATCAATGTTCCATATGTCAGCTATTTCTTTTCTGTGAGCAGAATTTGTGATATCTCGATACCCTGGAAGCTGATCTGCTTTTTGTCCATGCTCTCTTGCCCCCTGGCCATTTCCTTGCCCGGTTATTGCGCCATAGCCGCACCCAACGCGGCCGATCTTCCCAGTAACAAGCAGAATATTCAGGAAATTTCGTACAGATGCTGTCCCGTCTATTTGCTGCTCAATGCCTCTTGCTGTGAAAATCATGCCTGTCTTTTCTTGTGCGAATTTCCTTGCTATTTTCTGCAGAACTTCAATCGTCACACCGGTTTGCTCAGCAATGTTTGAGAGGGACATGCGCGAGACGTGCTCCTTTAATTCTTGGAACCCTGACGTTCGATGACGAATAAATGATTCATCTATTAAATGTTCATGAAGCATAATGTGCAAGATGCCGTTTGCCAGTGCAGCATCTGATCCTGGTTTCAGGCTGACATGTACATCGGCTAATTGGGCTGTCTGTGTTTTGCGCGGATCGATGACGATGAGAAATGCACCGTTTTTTTTCGCCTCTTCGACGTACGGCATGAAGGTTGGCTGACATTCTGCTATATTCGTTCCAACCAATATCAATACCCGTGTATGCTTGATGTCACTGAGAGGAAACGTAAGACCCCGGTCAAGTCCGAATGTTTGATTCGCCGCAGTTGCTGCTGACGACATACAAAGTCTCCCGTTGTAATCGATGTATTTCGTTTTCAGCGCCACTCTCGCAAACTTTCCGAGTAAGTACGCCTCCTCATTTGTAATAGATGCGCTTCCGTACACACTGATGGCATCATGCCCGTGTGCCATCTGAAGGGATTCCATGTTTGTTTTGATTTCATTAAGTGCCTCCTGCCATGACGCTTTTACAAATTGCCCGTTTCTTTTGATGAGCGGGTGATTCAAACGTTCTTTGTGCAGTGCGTGCTGGTGTGCATGCTGCCCTTTCATACAAAGTCTCCCGTGCGTAGTTGGATTGTGTACGCCAATCGTTTGATATCTGGTTCGTCCTTCCACATGCTGCTCTACTAGCTGCATTTTGCACTGCATACTGCAAAATGGACATTGGGATGGATACACTCGCTTTCGTTCTTCCTGCTCTGATATTTGCTGGGCATATCGTAAAAAAGACTGACTCATACCTTCACATCCTTTTGTCTGCTTTGGTCAAATTGTTCACAGAGCTCTTTTCTTCTTTCCTCATCAAGCAATTTTTCTCGAATAGAAATAAGTCCATATCGGAGAAGCCAATCGCCGATGGATTCTTGAAAGTATGCACTTTTTCTATAATCTTCAAGCAGCGCTTTTAAAAAAGGGATCAGCTCACTTGATTGAGGCAAAGTGTAAAAAAGCTGGCCGGCCTTCGGCTGACATACGTCACCTCCTATATAAATGTTCCATTCCCCCAGCTGTCTCTTCATGCAAATGTCATATATTGGAGCTAGTTTACACGTGCAGGAAGAGCCGGCGACATGAATAGAGGTGACGGCTGGTAAAAGTGTGTCTTCTACTTGTCTTTCAAACTCCATTACTAGTGCTGTGACAGCTGGATCGTGACTACAATCACATGTAAGGACATAAGATAGTCTTCTTTTCTCTTTCGCCATGATGGGCCAATGTTTTTTGACGATCTGTGCCGCCTGTTTTGACACGCCGATGAGCCGTATTCGCTTATGCTCTGTCAGCTCTGCCTGATCAATCAGTTTTTGTTCTAACAAAGACGTAATGATTTTCAGGAAATCCAGTTCAAAACGCCCTCCGTATAGCTGAGGCAACATGTCTTCTTGATCAGCATCGCTGATTTTTTCAATCGGTGATTGAAATTGCTCGAGATAGTATGGAATGGCAGACCTGCAGTTGCTGCAGCCGTTCTCTGTTTTCCAATGAAAATGTCTTCTGATTTCCTCCACATTCAGCAGCAGTTGCTTTTTGATAAACGAAAAAATGGTCTGCTCATCAGCTTCTGTACATGAACAAAAAGAGGCCGGCTCATCTATTTGTTCATGTGATGATAACTGACAGCAGGCACGGACGAGCTCTTGACAGCCGCCGCAGCCGGTTGCTGCTCCTGTTTGTTTTTGAACCTCTTCTAAGCTTGTCAGCTGATGGACGGATATGGTGTTCAAAATCGTCCCTTTTGTAACGCTTTGACATTGGCAGACGAGATCGTCCATTTTTAATGAATCTAGAGGAGATGGCTGCTCCTCATGAAGAGCTTTCATGACGACACTTTTATCACGCCCCACTTTCACATCTTGCAAAAGCTGATCGGCTTTCTCCAGTTCTCCAACTAATAAAAAACCTGTTAGTGCCTCGCGTTCAAAGACGAATTTTTTATACACTTCTTGCTCTTCATCTAAATATGTCACCACTGACGTATACGGAGAATGGTGTTCAATACATCCCGCAGAATAGATAGGCATGTCAGGTACTTTTAATTTTGTTGAGTAAATGGGATGAGGTACAGATGTAATTTGCTCGCCTAATAGATGATTGGCAAGTGCATTTGCTTGTTCATAAATGGGCTGAACAAGGCCATGCACCATTCCTTTATGCTCTGCACATTCCCCAATGGCATAAATATCTTGGACATTTGTTTGCATCATATCATTGACGACAATGGCTTTTCGCGTATGAATGCCGTGATTCTTTGCAAGCTGTATGTTTGGACGGATACCTGTTGTGAAGACAACAAGATCAGCATCCACGATGTCGCCATTTTTCAATAGAACGCCTTCTACCCTCTCGTCCCCTAAGCATGCAATGGTATGGGCATTTGTTTTCACCTGAATGCCCTTGCGCGTTAATTGCTGCTGTAATAGACTAGCAGCCGTTTCATCTAATTGGCGCTGCATGAGCCACTCGGCATGATGAATGATGGTTGTCTCAAGTCCCGCAATCTGCAGGCCAGCCGCCACCTCTACACCAAGCACACCGCCTCCGACCACTGCTGCTCGTTGATAACGCATCGCATCCGTACAAATGGCCTCATAATCATCAATTGTACGAAACGCATAAATCCCTTTTTTGGATACGCCCTGAATAGGAAGAAAATACGGCAATGATCCTGTTGCGATGACGAGCTTGTCATAGGAAATTTCCCGGCGCGCATCTGTCATGATACACTTCTTGTTTGTATCGATATGGACGACTGTTTCCCCTTTGTACATGATGATGTCATGCGCGGTGTACCATTCTTTTTCCTTGAGTTCAATTTGAGATAATGAGTCGCTTTTTTGTAAAATCGATGAAAGTTTTATTCGATTGTAGGCAGGGCGCTTCTCTTTTCCAATAACTGTTATGGCATAGTGTTCTGGCTGTTTTTGAATCATCTGCTCGATACATTTCATACTCGCCATGCCGTTTCCGATAAACACGAGTTTGCGTTTTGCCATATGAAATCAACCTCTCTAAGCTTCTTGCCCAACACATTGTATGGATAGATTATGGCACATGCCTGTAAAAAAGTGTGTATTTATGTCATTTTTTCTAACATGATACTTTCATTACTTGGGATAACTCGCTATCTTTAAGTCAGAAAATTCAAAATATAGGAGGCGTTTTATGAAACTCTCAGAGTTAAAATCAAGTGGTCACCCTAAGACATTGCTAAGTTCCTTTTTATATTTCGATGTGAGCTTTATGATCTGGGTCTTATTAGGGGCACTGGGTGCTTTTATTACGCAAGACTTTGCTTTATCGACCGCAGAGAAAGGCATGATTGTTGCCATTCCGATTTTATCTGGTTCTTTTTTTCGGATTGTACTTGGCTTATTCACTGATCGTATAGGACCTAAGAAGACAGCGGTAATTGGAATGCTTTTCACCACCATCCCGCTCATCTGGGGGTTCATCGCTGGTACAACCCTTTCCGAGCTCGTGCTGATTGGTATTTTGTTAGGAGTAGCAGGAGCAAGCTTTGCTGTTGCTTTGCCAATGGCAAGCCGCTGGTATCCTCCTCATTTACAAGGCGTGGCCATGGGGATTGCAGGTGCCGGTAACAGCGGAACACTGATCTCCACACTATTTGGTCCACGTCTTGCCGAGATTTATGGATGGCATGCAGTCATGGGGCTCGCCCTGATTCCGTTAAGTCTTGTCTTTTTGTTTTTTATTTTCACAGCAAAAGATGCACCAAATCAGCCCGCTCCAAAGCCGCTACGGTCGTATTTTTCAGTATTTCAGGTGAAATCGACATGGTTTTTCTGCCTGCTTTATGCGATTACATTCGGAGGATTTGTCGGGCTTTCCAGTTTTCTCAGTATTTTCTTTGTGGATCAATATGGTATCTCGAAAATTCATGCAGGTGATTTTGTGACTCTTTGTGTGGCGGCGGGCAGCTTCTTTCGCCCCATCGGTGGTCTCATGGCGGATAAAATAGGTGGAATGAAAGTACTGCTTGGATTATTCGCAGTCATCGGCATCTGCTTAGGAGGGGTGAGCAGTCTTCCAGTTTTACCTTTGGTCATTACCCTTTTATTTACCGGGATGATGTGTCTTGGGATGGGGAATGGCGCAGTTTTTCAGCTGGTGCCTCAAGTATTTCATAATGAAATTGGGATCGTGACCGGAATTGTTGGTGCTGCTGGGGGCATTGGCGGCTTCTTTTTACCTAATATTCTGGGCAGTTTAAAAGAAGTGACGGGCTCATATATGTTTGGCTTTTTGACCATTTCTCTTATTGTTCTAGTTGTCTTTATTTGTTTAGTCATATCGCAGCTTAAACGCAAAAAAGTCATCATCAACCACACCATTTCTGAATCATAAAAAGCCATGACCCCTCTTTGGTCATGGCTTTTCTTTATATGTGTAAACACCCTTTGTATGACCTATTTTGGCAGAACCGAACTCCCCATTAAATACCGGTCTACCTCGTGCGCCACTTGTCTGCCTTCATTAATCGCCCAGACAATCAAGCTTTGCCCGCGTCTTGCATCTCCCGCTGCAAATACGCCTTCTACATTTGTTGTATATTCCCCATACTTTGCGTCAATGCGATTGTTTTTGCTGTCCACGCCAAAGTGTTTCACGAGTGGCTGTTCAGTTCCCTCAAAACCAATTGCAATAAAGACTAGCTGAGCAGGCCATACCTTTTCTGTCCCTGGAATCTCATGAAATTCAAACTTCCCATGTTCGTTTTTCACCTTTTCCATTTGAATGGTATGAAGCTCTTTTAATTTCCCATTTTTGTCTGCCACAATTTTTGTGGTTTGAATGGAATATTGACGCGGATCTTCTCCGAATTTTGCTTGTGCTTCTTCATAAGCATAATCCAGTGAGAAGACGTAAGGCTGTTCAGGCCACATGTTATCCCCTACACGTGTATCCGGAAGTTTTGGGTGCTTCCCGAACTGAACAACACTTTTTGCTTTTTGGCGAAGTGCAGTTGCGACGCAATCCGCACCTGTATCTCCCCCGCCAATGACAATGACGTCTTTTCCTTTTGCATCAATGAAGTTTTTGTCTTTAAATCCTGAATCAAGCATGCTTTTTGTTGCGAGGGTTAAATAATCCATCGCAAGGTGAATCCCTTTAGCTTCCCGGCCTTCAATCAACAGGTCACGCTGCTTCTGTGCACCTGTACAAAGGATGACCGCATCAAACTGTTCTTTCAGTTCGTCGGCAGTGACATCGACGCCGATTTCTGTGTTCGTTACAAAATCAATGCCTTCTTGTCTCAACAGTTTGACTCTTCGCTCCACCACTTCTTTGTCCAGCTTCATGTTTGGAATGCCGTATGTCAGCAGCCCGCCAAGGCGGTCAGACCGTTCGAACACTGTTACGGCGTGGCCTGCTTGGTTTAATTGATCCGCACTTGCAAGTCCTGCTGGCCCTGAGCCGACAATGGCAATCTTCTTGCCTGTACGGCTTGAAGGAATTCTTGGTGTGATCCATCCATTTTCAAAGCCTTTATCAATGATCGTCCGTTCGATATTTTTAATCGAAACGGCTGGATCATTGATGGCAACTGTACATGACCCTTCGCAAGGTGCTGGACATACTCTCCCAGTAAATTCTGGGAAATTATTTGTTTTTTGCAGTCTTTCGAGAGCTTCTTTCCATCTCCCGCGGTACACAAGGTCATTCCATTCTGGAATTAAATTGTAGATCGGGCAGCCTGAGACGCCGCCCCTGATCTCCATCCCAATTTGACAAAACGGTGTGCCGCAATCCATACATCTAGCGCCCTGCTTCTTCAATACGTCATCTGTATAAGGAGCGGAATATTCTTTCCAGTCATTTTGACGAGTGAGAGGGTCACGTTCATTTGGCTTTTCTCTTTTATAATCCATAAAACCTGTTGCTTTGCCCATTGTCCTCTCCCCTTTCTTAATGAGCGAGGGCTGCTTTTTGCCCGTTTGCCGTTTCTTGATTTTTCGGTTTTGTGTTTGCTTCAAAGGCAAACATGACCGCTTCTTCATGACTGAGGCCCGCTTGTTTTTGTTCTTCAATGCTTTGAAGCATCATTTTGTAATTTCTCGGAATAACTTTGATGAAATGATCCTTTTCTTGCGCCCAGTTTTCTAGAAGTGCCGATGCTTTTGAGCTGTTTGTATAATAAAGGTGCTCTTTAATCAACTGTTTCACTTCTTGTTCTTCTTCATGATCTGTGAGCTTTTCAAACATGATCATTTCCATGTTGCACATTCTTTTGAACTGTTTCGCATCGGATGTATGGACGTAAGCCACGCCGCCAGACATGCCTGCACCAAAGTTTTTTCCGACGTCTCCTAAAATGACGACACGTCCGCCAGTCATGTATTCACAGCCGTGATCTCCGATTCCTTCAACAACCACATGCACACCTGAATTACGAACGGCAAAGCGCTCACCTGCACGCCCGTTAATAAAGGCTTTTCCGCTTGTCGCTCCGTAGAATGCGACGTTTCCGACAATGACGTTTTCATGTCCATTTTGTACAAAGTGATCAGAGGTTTTGACCGCAATTTTGCCTCCAGAGAGTCCTTTGCCGATATAGTCATTTGAATCACCTGTTAAATAGAGAGACATGCCCTTTGGCACAAATGCGCCGAAGCTTTGTCCTGCAGAACCAGTGAACCTTAGTGTGATCGTATCCTCTGGCAAGCCTTCTTCCCCGTAGCGCTTAGACACTTCACTTCCAGTAATGGTTCCGGCCACACGATTGATATTGCGAATATTCAATGATAGATCAACCGGTGTTTGATGATTCAGCGCTTCCTGTACATAAGGGAGGATTTCATTCATATCCAGTGATTCATCAATTTTATGATTTTGCGGTGTTCTGAATGTACGAGCTCCTTCTGGCTGATAAAGCAGTGTTTCAAGGTCTAGCTGCCCTGCTTTCCAGTGTGCTTTTGCTCGTTCACTGACTCCTAGAACATCCGTGCGTCCAATTAATTCATCCATTGATGTAAAGCCAAGTTCCGCTAAGATTTCTCTTACTTCCTCTGCAATAAACATCATGAAATTCACAATGTGATCAGGGTTCCCCATGAATTTTTTGCGAAGCTCTGGATTTTGTGTAGCGACGCCGACTGGGCAAGTATCTAAATGACATGCTCTCATCATCACACAGCCCAATACGACAAGTGGAGCTGTCGCAAAGCCGTATTCTTCTGCTCCTAAAATCGCAGCCATGACAACATCGCGTCCAGTCATTAACTTGCCGTCCGTTTCAAGAACGACTCTCTCGCGAAGACCATTTAACACAAGGGTTTGATGTGCTTCTGCCAAACCGAGCTCCCAAGGAAGTCCTGTGTGTTTAATACTCGTTTTCGGCGAAGCTCCTGTGCCGCCATCGTATCCACTGATCACAATGACATCCGCCGTCCCTTTTGCTACACCTGCTGCAATCGTCCCAACGCCGGCTTTAGACACAAGCTTGACGCTGATGCGGGCATCACGGTTCGCGTTTTTCAAATCATGGATCAGCTGCGCCAAATCCTCGATGGAATAAATATCATGATGCGGCGGTGGTGAAATCAATCCGACGCCTGGTGTAGAGCCACGTACATCGGCAACCCAAGGGTATACTTTATTTCCTGGCAGCTGTCCGCCTTCTCCAGGTTTTGCTCCCTGCGCCATTTTAATTTGGAGTTCATCTGCATTGACCAAATAATGACTCTTTACGCCAAAGCGTCCGGAAGCAATTTGTTTAATCGCACTTCTGCGATCATCGCCGCGTTCATCAACTGTAAAGCGTGCAGGATCTTCTCCGCCTTCTCCGCTGTTACTTTTACCGCCAATTCGGTTCATGGCAATCGCAAGCGCTTCGTGCGCTTCTTTACTTAAAGATCCAAATGACATGGCACCTGTCTTGAATCGGCGCACGATGGATTCAGCAGATTCAACGTCTTCCAGACGAACTGGCTTTTGTTTTGGCTGGAAAGAAAATAAATTTCTGAGGAAGCCGATTCTTTCTTCGTCCGCTGCCTTTGTATATTGCTTAAATAGATCGTAATCTTCATTGCGGCATGCCCACTGAAGCGTATGGATCGTTTTTGGATTAAAGGCATGGTGCTCTCCATTTTTTCTCCACTGGAAATCACTGCCTGATTCGAGTGTTTGGTCAGTCGCTGCCTGATACCCTGCTTCATGACGGAGTTTTGCCTCATGTGCAATGGTCTCAAGATCAATCCCGCCAAGCTGAGAAGCTGTTCCCGTGAAATACGCCTGAATGACGTCTTCACTAATGCCGACGGCTTCAAAGATTTGCGCTCCTCTATAGCTTTGCACAGTGGAAATTCCCACTTTAGACATGACTTTGACGACACCTTCGGTCACGCTTTTACCAAACTTTGTGACCGCTTCATCAAAGCTGAAAGAGATCGCTTCTTCTGCAATCAACTGTTTGTACGTTTCATACACAAGATAAGGATGGATCGCATCTGCTCCGTAGCCAATCAGTGCTGCAAAATGATGGACCTCTCTGACTTCTCCAGATTCAACGATCAGACTAACCTTTGTCCGTAAGCCTTGGCGTACAAGATGCTGATGCAGTGCACTGAGCGCTAGAAGCGGTGGAATCGGCACTTTTTGTTCTGTCATTTCACGATCTGAAAGGATTAATAAAGATACGCCTTCGCGGATCGCTTTTTCCGCCTCTTCAAACATCGCATCCAATCCGCGCTTTAAATCATCGGTGAATAGAGTATGAATCGTTTTGCTTTTAAAGGCATTATGAACAATCGTTTTCAAGCCGTTAAATTGTCCACTCGTTAAGACCGGTGTATAAAGTTTAATTCTTCGGCATGAATATTCATTCGGATGTAAAATATCTCCTTCAGCACCTAACCAAGTCATGGTTGATGTCACAAGCTGCTCACGAATGGCATCAATCGGCGGGTTCGTCACCTGTGCAAACAACTGCTTGAAATAATGAAACAGAGACTGCGCACGATCTGATAACACAGCAAGCGGTGTGTCGCTTCCCATTGAACCGATTGGGTCCTTACCTTCTTCTAGTAAAGGAATTAAATATTTTTGAATGTCTTCGTACGTATAATGGAACGCACGCTGACGAGTCAATAAATCATCCATTATACTAGAATTTTCTGAATTTTCTTCCGAGCGATTGACATGAACCATTTCTTCATCAAGCCATTTTTGATAAGGAAGTTCATTCGCAATTGTTGACTTCACTTCTTCGTCAGAAATAATTCGTCCTTCTTCTAAATCGATTAACAGCATTTTGCCCGGCTCGAGACGGTCTTTGTATTTGACATCCTCTTCATTTGTGTCGATCACGCCGACCTCAGAAGAGAAAATGATATGATCATCATTTGTGACGTAATATCTTGCCGGTCTTAATCCGTTTCGGTCTAAGATGGCACCGATTTGTTTACCATCTGTAAAGGAAATGGCTGTTGGTCCATCCCACGGCTCCATGAGAGAGCTATGGTATTCATAAAATGCCCGTTTCTCTTTTGACATGTGCGTGTTTTCAGTCCAAGGCTCTGGAATCAGCATCATGGCTGTATGAGCAGGTGTACGGCCTGCAAGCACAAAGAATTCAAAGGCATTGTCTAGAATGGATGAATCACTTCCGTCTGCATTCAGCACTGGTAAAATCTTGTCTAAATCGTCTCCGAAAGCTTCAGATACGAATTGTTGTTCTCTTGCTCTCATCCAATTGATGTTTCCTCTTAATGTGTTGATTTCACCGTTGTGAATCAAGTAACGGTTTGGATGGGCTCTTTCCCATGTAGGAAATGTATTTGTACTAAATCTTGAATGAACAAGTGAAAATGCAGAAACAAATGTTTCATCCTGAAGATCAAGATAAAAAGCATCGACTTGATCTGATGTTAAAAGCCCCTTGTATACAATGGTTTGACTCGACAGGCTGACAAAGTAAAATTGCTTTTCCTCTGCTGTTCCCCAGTTCTCAGTCTGCTTACGAATGACATATAATTTTCTTTCAAATGACAAACGATCTGTGATGTTGTCGTTTGCCCCGATAAAGACTTGCCTCACAACCGGACAGCTCTTCGCTGCGACAGTACCAATTTTACCGGCATCGACAGGGACTGTTCTCCAGCCAATTAATGTTTGACCTTCTTGTTTAATGAATCCGTTGATTTTTTGCTCGATGGCTTGACGCGTTTTCTCGTCATCCTCTTTTGAAAAGAAGACCATTCCTACCCCGTAACGGCCCTTTTCAGGAAGTGCAAAGTCTTTGCAGCTTTTTCTAAAGAAAGCGTCTGGCAGCTGTACCATTAAGCCAGCACCATCACCTGTATACGGATCACTGCCTTGCCCGCCGCGGTGATCAAGCTGGCAAAGCATTTGTAATCCCTTTTTGACGATGCTGTGTGTCGCTTCCCCTTTTAAATGAGCGTACAGTCCGATTCCACATGCATCATGTTCAAATTCAGGACGGTAGAGACCTTGTGGTTGTGGTAGTTGATTATAAGTCATCGTTTCTCTCCCCCGTTTAAAAGATCCGTTTTTTCACAGTCATAAAATCTCACAAACTCTGTAACTTATTTTAAGTTTTCAAATTAATATAAACAATATATAATTTAGATGAAAACAATCTCTTTTTGAGATAGATGGGTGTGAAGTGTAAAAATGGAGCTTCGTCAGTTACGTTATTTTGTAGAAGTCGCAGACCGTGAGCACGTGTCAGAAGCGGCTGAAAACTTACATGTCGCCCAATCTGCTATCAGCCGGCAGATTGCGAATTTAGAAGAAGAACTTGGAGTGGCCTTATTCGAACGAGAAGGCCGAAATATCAAATTAACGAAAATCGGCAGACAATTTTTAGATCATGTCAGAACGGCACTAAAAGCCATTGATTATGCGAAAGAGCAAATTGATGAATACTTAGATCCGCACAAAGGAACGGTGAATATCGGCTTTCCTACAAGTCTAGCAAGCCAAGTGCTTCCTTCTGTCATTTCCGCCTTTAAGCAGGAATATCCAGAGGTCGATTTTTTACTTCGTCAAGGATCCTATAAATTTCTCATTGAAGCTGTAAAAAATCGGGATATTGATCTCGCCTTTTTAGGACCCGTACCAACAAACGATCCTCAAATAGAAGGAAATATTTTGTTTTCAGAAAGCATTTATGCCCTTTTGCCGGTTAGCCACCCCTTTAGCGGACAAAGGAGTATTCATTTAAGTGATTTAAGAAAGGATCATTTCGTGTTATTTCCTGAAGGGTATGTGCTGAGACAAATTGCAGTTGATGCTTGCAAGCAGGCAGGCTATGAGCCAACCATTTCATCTGAAGGAGAGGATTTAGACGCCATTAAAGGTCTTGTATCAGCGGGTATGGGCGTTACCTTATTACCCGAAAGCGCCTTTTATGAAACCACACCGCGATTTACAGCGAAAATTCCGATCGATTTTCCGCAAGTGAGAAGAACGGTTGGAATTATTGCGTCTAAGTCACGAGAAATGTCTCCTTCTGCCCATGATTTTTATGTGTTTGTGAAGGATTTCTTTTCT
Organism: Bacillus sp. FSL R5-0431; assembly: GCF_038002985.1. NCBI lineage: Bacteria > Bacillati > Bacillota > Bacilli > Caryophanales > Bacillaceae > Bacillus > Bacillus sp. FSL R5-0431. The sequence goes on from NZ_JBBOOG010000001.1 coordinate 1,832,665, forward strand.
AAAATTGAACAATATAAATAATTTATTAAAACAGGACATTTCATTTGTGGAAATAATCCCTCTTTGTATATGATGGGTTACAGAACAACACACTATATGGAAGAAAGGTATTTTTATGAAATCAATTTTATCGTTTTTAAAGCCGTATCGGCTATCCGTTGTGTCCATTGTGATCCTCACCTTTTTAAGCAGCATGCTCCAGCTGTATTTACCGACGCTTACGGCAGATATCGTCGATGTCGGGATCGTCCAAGGAGATATTGCTTACATATGGAAGGTTGGCGGCTGGATGGTGGCCTGTTCTTTACTTGCCATCTTGCTCACGATCTGGAAGTCTTACTTGTCATCAAAGACTGCACTTGGCTTCGGGCGTGATATGAGAAGACAGCTGTTTGTGCATGTCGAACAATTTTCACTAGAAGAATTTCAAAGGATCGGGACGTCTTCCTTTATTACAAGATCAACAAATGATGTGAAACAAGTCCAAGATGTCACGATCATGATTTTACAAATGATGACGAGAGCACCGCTCATGCTTGTGGGCGGAATTATTTTGGCTGTATCCCGAGATGCTGTCCTGTCTCTCATCTTTTTAGCAGCTCTTCCCCTTCTTGGCGGATTTATCTATTTGGTATCGAGAAAAGCCATTCCATTATTCGGCCAGCTTCAGAAGAAAACAGACCGGCTGAATTTAATTATGCGAGAATCTCTTTCAGGCATCCGGGTCATTCGTGCTTTTAACCGTGTAGATGATGAAAAGGAGCGTTTTCAAGAAGCCAACACATCCTACAAGGATACTGGCCTTAGAGTCAACCGATTAATGGCTTACTTGTTTCCATTTATGCTGATCATCATGAACTTCACGAATATCGGCATTGTCTGGCTAGGTGCAAACCGAATTGATGCCGGAGAGATGGAAGTTGGGAATCTCATTGCTTTCATTCAATATGCGATGATGATTTTAATGGCACTTATTATGCTGTCGATGAGCTTTATTATGGTTCCAAGAGCACAAGCATCAGCTAAACGCATGAACGAAGTGTTAAACATGGAACCGAAGATTAAAGACAATGAAGGAACTGTTACTGACCTGCGCGCGCCAGCCCAATCCATTCGTTTTGAGGATGTGTCATTTTATTACTCAAATGCTGAGAAACCGGCAGTTCAAGACATTACGTTTGAAGCCAAAACTGGCGAAACGACATCTATTATCGGAAGTACAGGTTCAGGGAAAACCACCCTTCTCCAGCTGATGACACGCTTTTATGAAGCAACAGATGGCCGGATTACACTAGATGGTGTAGACATTAGAGAGCTGCCTCAGGAGAAACTAAGAAGCCAGATGGGCTATGTCTCTCAAAAAGCGGTTTTATTTAGCGGAACCATTGCCGATAATGTGCGCTTTGGCAGGCAGGATGCAAGCGATGAAGACGTCTGGCAGGCGCTGCGAACGGCGCAGGCAGAAGAATTTGTTTTGCAAAAAGATGGCGGAATCAATGCGGAAATTGACCAGGGTGGATCGAATCTATCTGGCGGTCAAAAGCAGCGTCTTTCTATTGCAAGAGCGCTAGTGAGAAAGCCGTCATTCTATCTGTTTGACGATAGTTTCTCAGCACTTGATTACAAAACAGATGCGAAGCTTCGGGCATCATTAGAAGCTGAAAAAGCGCATGCAGCCCTCATCATTGTGGCGCAAAGAATCAGCACAGTGAAGCATAGTGATAAAATCATCGTACTAGATGATGGGAAAATCGCAGGTATCGGAACACATGAACAATTACTGAAGGACAATCTTGTCTATCAAGAGATTGTTGCATCCCAGGAAGGTCAGGAGGTGGAGCGAGGATGAGTAAGAAAATGTCTTCCGGCATGGGCCATAAAGGCGGCCACCCTAGAGAACCTGTCACAAAACCGAAGGAATTTAAGAAAACACTGCTTCGTTTGATTGGTTATTTAAAACCGAGGAAAATTCAATTGATCATTGTCTTCATTGCAGCGGTCGGTTCAACCGTCTTTAACGTCATTAGTCCAAAGCTGCTAGGGGATGCCACCTCTTCCCTGTTTGACAGCTTTACTCAAGGAACAGCTGTTCAATTTGATGTCATTTCACGTATTTTATTACTGCTTGTCGCGCTATATGTCATTGCCTCTCTCTTTTCATTCGTTCAGCAATATGTGATGGCGGGTGTCTCCCAACAGACCATTGCTGAATTACGGCAAGAAGCAAATGACAAGCTCACACGTCTCCCCCTTCGGTATTTTGATAAAACAACCCATGGGGACACGCTGAGCCGTGTGATGAATGATATCGATAATATTAATACATCGCTTCAGCAGGCACTCACCCAAGTGATTACATCTGTCATTACGGTCATTGGGATTGTCGTCATGATGCTATTGATTAGTCCGCTGCTTACCTTGCTTGTTTGTTTAACGCTGCCGCTCAGCCTGTTTGCGATTCGCGGCATTACGTCATTTTCTCAAAAGCATTTTAAAGCGCAGCAAAAAGAGCTCGGGATGATCAACGGACATATTAATGAAATGTTCACAGGACACCAGACGGTTCGTGCGTATGGCTACGAAAAGAAAGCGATTGATACGTTTGATCAATTAAACGAACAGCTGTATGAATCATCAAGGAAAGCGCAGTTCATTTCTGGTTTAATGATGCCATTGATGACGTTTATCGGGAACCTTGGCTATGTGGCAGTCAGTGTAGCCGGCGGTATTCTTGTCATTAATGGGAATATTCGTGTCGGAGATGTGCAGGCGTTTATCCAATACACGCAGCAAATGTCTCAACCGCTCGTGCAGGCATCAAGCGTCGCCAACTTGGTTCAATCAGCGATTGCTTCTGCTGAAAGGGTATTTGAAATCCTCGATGAGGAAGAAGAAAGTGCCGAGGAAGATGCAGCAATTGATCTTGAATCACTTTCAGGCGATGTGAGCTTTGAACAAGTTCAATTTGGGTATGAAAAAGACCATCCGATTATTAAAGATTTGACTTTAGATGTAAAAGAAGGACAAACGGTTGCTATTGTCGGGCCAACAGGCGCTGGAAAAACAACCATCATCAATCTTTTAATGCGTTTCTATGAATTAGATCAAGGCTCTATCCGCATCGGCGGCGTCAAAACAACTGACCTCAGCCGTCAGCAAGTACGCGACTTATTTGCGATGGTTCTTCAGGATACGTGGCTTTTTGAAGGAACGATTCACGACAATATTGCCTATGGCAGGCAGAACGTCTCAAAAGAGGATGTCATCAAAGCTGCCAAACATGCTTATGCTGATGACTTCATCCGCACACTACCAGACGGATATGACACACTCTTAACAGAAGATGCCGGCAACCTGTCCCAAGGTCAGCGCCAGCTGTTAACCATCGCACGTGCGATTTTATCTGATCCAAAGATCTTGATATTAGATGAAGCGACGAGCAATGTGGATACACGGACAGAGATGCACATTCAAAAAGCGATGAATAAATTGATGAAAGGCAGAACGAGCTTCGTCATTGCACACAGGCTGTCGACGATCAAGGATGCCGACCTTATTTTAGTCATGAAAGATGGCACCATCATTGAAAAAGGAACGCACAGTGAACTCTTGAAACAAAAAGGCTTTTATGCAGACTTATATATGAGCCAATTTTCGGAGGATCAAGTGGGTTAAATATAAAGAGAGGATAGACACGCACCCATGCGGTCTATCCTCTTTTTTGTTAATCAGCTCGCTTTTTCACTTTTACACTGAGTTTCGTTATATACTCTGCTTCATCTTTAGACATGAGTGAATGAAGCAAATACTCCTCAAATACATCTCCATCCAGCATCATTTCCTCTTTCTCGATTTCATCTAACAAGCGCGAATAAGCAGATTCAATCTCCTCATATGATCCTTGATCATACATCACCGCATAGAGGCCGGCAGGTTTTTTAACTGCTCCCGGCGCTTCCATTCGGCAAAACAGCCGATCTGACTGATGATAGTGACGCTGAAGAAACTGCTCCTTTTTTAAGACAGCACCATTTGCCGCAGCACCTTTTATACCAATTCCCTTTAGAAATTTTCCAACAATACGTGATATTTCTTCTACGGATGTATTCATGTCAATTGGGTTCGATGCACTTAATACAACAGGTTCTTCTGGCATCTCTTGAAACAGAACCTCTCCTATTTTTATAGATGATAGTTCTTGCGTCGTCTCCATCACCCGCATAAGAAAAGACTGGATATCTTGAAGTTTTTCAATCTCTTGTTTGACCTTTTCTATTTGTTCGGCTGCTAGGCTTTGAAGCCTTTCGCGGGAAGGCTCTGTAAAATATTGTTTTAACTCTTTTATCGGAAATTGAACAGCTCGAAGGGATTGAATCGCTATAAAATGATCAAATTGCTCGAGTGTATAGTAACGGTACCCATTTTCATGGACACCAGCTGGCTTAAATAAATCAATTTTATCGTAATAAAACAGAGTATCTTTTTTTACATCAAATAGCTTGGCAAATTCTCCAGTGAAAAACGTTTTTTGCACATCATTGATCATGATTAAGGCTCCTCTCTTGACTATGGAGTTACTCCACCCTTTATCATGATAACATGCAGAACCACCACTATGCTGGGAAAGGATAAAAACATGAACAACATAACTCAACATGAAGTGACATTAGCACATGCAAATAAAGAGGATTTCCCTTTTATGAAAAAAGAGCTGCAGAAAGCTTTTACAGCTGGCGTGATCAACGCATTTGGCGATGCGCATGATGGACCGATTCCTCCAGATGAAGTGATTGATGAATCTTTTCAATCAAATGAACACATTGTTTATCATATTATGCTAAATGGTGAAAAGGCAGGCGGAGTTGTCATCAAAATCAATCAAGAGACACAGCGCAACTCAGTTGACCTGTTATACATCTCTTCATCCTCACACGGAAAAGGCATTGGTCAGGCAGCATGGAAAGCCATTGAGGCGCAATATCCAGAAACGATGGTATGGGAGGTTGTGACCCCGTATTTTGAAAAACGCAACATTCATTTTTATGTCAATAAGTGCGGCTTTCAAATTGTAGAGTTTTATCACATGCAGCATCGAGACCCGAACGAACCTCATGCAGATGATCAAGAAAATGAGCTTTCAGCACCTGAGGAATTTGAATTCTTTAAATTTGAGAAAGTCATGAAGAAAACTTGCTCTAACAAATGAAAATCTTCATCATACACTAAAAAACACTACCCCATAAAAAAGGTAGTGTTTCTTGAATCTCTTCTAGCCTCTAATCTGACCGTCACCAGACAGAAGCAGCTTCGTTGTCGTGAGTGCAGGAAGTCCCATTGGACCTCTTGCATGCAGTTTTTGAGTGGAGATGCCAATTTCAGCCCCATATCCAAGTGCGCCGCCGTCTGTAAAGCGGGTAGATGCGTTATGATAAACCGCCGCCGCATCGACTGTGTTTAAAAACGTGAGTGCCTGCTTTTCATCTTCTGTCACGATGGCTTCTGAATGTTTTGTACCGTACTGATCAATATGGTGTATGGCTTCCTCGATTGAATCGACTACCTTTACTGCAAGATCAAGACTTAAATACTCATCTGTCCAGTCCACTTCCTCAGCAGGAATGGCGTTTGAAAAATGAGACAGTGCTGCCTCGTCACCATGTACAGTGACATGGTGCTCCAGCAGAGCTTCATTCAATGATGCAGCATTCTCTTTCAGCCAATCACGATGGATGATCAGCGTCTCAAGTGCATTACATACAGCCGGACGATTCGTTTTTGCATTGATGACAATCTCAATGGCTTTTTTTACATTGGCTGTTTGATCAATAAAGACATGGCAGTTTCCTGTCCCTGTTTCAAGGACGGGAATGGTGGATTGTTCAACCACTGTTTTGATTAAAGAAGCTCCCCCTCGCGGAATTAAGACATCGATCCAATCTTTCAGATGGAACATCGCTTGAACCGATGAACGGTCTGTTTGTTCAATCAATTGCACCGCATCACGCGGGATCTTTGTTTGATCCAATGCTTCATGAATGACACGGACAATGGCTTTGTTGGAAGAAATAGCGGAGGAACCGCCTTTTAAAATCACTGCGTTACCTGCCTTGAGGGCAAGCCCTGCTGCATCGACAGTGACGTTCGGTCTCGCTTCATAGATCATCCCGATCACGCCGAGCGGTACTCTTCGGCTTTTCACGTGCAAGCCGTTTTCAAGAGTCCATTCATCCAATATTTCTCCAACAGGATCTGTTAATCTCGTCACAAGCCGCAAACTTTCAGCAAACTCATGAATTCTTTCTTCATTTAGCATTAAACGATCCAAGAGTGCCTCTGAGAAGCCCTTTTCCTTCCCGGCATCTACATCCTTTTGGTTCTCCTGTAAAATGAAGGTGCTTTTTTGTTCTAACGCTTCTGCTAGTTTAAGCAGCGCCTCGTTTTTATCCTCTGTATGAAGTAAACCTAGTTTTTTTGAAACGTGCTTTGCTTTTTTTGCTTTTTCTTTGACCGATGTGACAACTTCAGCTGTCAGTGTCATGAAATTCCTCCCTTTTGGTTAGCAAACTGGTATCGATAAATCTAAATGACAAACAAACGCTTCAAGATCGACGACATGAACCACTTCATCCTGTAACGAGTCACTGCTCAGTGCAAGTTCATCAGATGGATAATTCACAATACCAAGCCCTATTTCTCTTCCATCTTGATCTAAAATACGGACGACATCGCCTTTTTTAAACGAACCCTTTACATTGACAATGCCATCGGAATCAAGGCTTTTCTCGCGGTGCATGAGGTGCTCCTGTGATTTTTTTTGAACAACGATCTCGCCTTTTGGTCCAGAATGAAAGGCAATCCACTGCTTCTTGTAATTCAGCGGAGCTAAATTTTCATCAGCCGTAAAATAAGTGCCGTCCTCTGTCCCATTGATCGCTTTATCTAAAATGTGAGGCGTATCCGCTTTTCCTAAAAAGCCATTGATGCCAGCGGCCATGGAAATTTTAAACGCATCGAGCTTTGATTTCATTCCGCCTGTACCCACACTGCTGCCTGCATCTCCAGCCGCTGCTTCGATGTCTTCTGTGATGTCTGTGACTTCAAGAATTCTCTTCGCATTTGGGTTTGTATGCGGGTTATCTTCATACAAGCCATCAATATCAGATAAAATGGCAAGGAAATCCGCATCAATCAATCCAGCTACTTTTGCAGACAATGTATCGTTATCTCCGAACTTCAGCCGATTGATCGTCACTGTGTCATTTTCATTAATAATTGGGATGATGCCTCGGTCTAATAACACATTCATCGTGTTGCGCACATTTTGATAGCGCGTTTCATCTGAAAAATCACTTCTTGTGATTAAAAGCTGTGAGGCAATATAACCGTGTGATAAAAATAAAGTAGAATATGATTCCATTAAAAGGCCTTGCCCAATTGAGGCAGATGCCTGTTTTTCCGGCAGTGTTTTGGGTCTATCGATAAATCCTAGTTTTCGGTAACCAGCTGCAACCGCACCAGATGAAACCAAAATGACTTCGTGTCCTGCATCTTTGAGTTTCACAATTTGATTGACGAGGTTTTCTAGTTTTTTTAAACTAATCTCCCCTTGAAAGCTAGTAAGAGAGCTGCTTCCGATTTTCACAACAATTCGTTTTCTCTCTTTATCTGCGTACACCTTATCACTCCTGTACCTGAGTTCTATTTATATAGATACTTTTTGTTTTTGCTGATTGCTGATCTCTTTTGATCGATTAGCAGCATGTTTGACGGCCTGCTTGATCGCTTCTCCACCGCCAAAATCATCTAATGCATTCAATCCAGCAGCCGTTGTTCCATTTGGTGACGTAATTTTCTCTCTTAGAGTAGAAGGGTCTTCCTCTGTTTCTTGCAGCATTTTCGCAGCACCGAGAAGTGTCTGCGTACCAATTTGACGAGACAATTCCTTAGATAAACCTGCTTCTACTCCCGCTTCTTCGATTCTCTCCATTAAGAAATAAAAATAGGCTGGGCCGCTTCCGGCAATTCCAGTGAAAATATCCATTTGCTCTTCCTGAATGGTATAGACTTCGCCCATTTCAGATAAAAGAGCCTGACTCATGCTGATATGGTCGTCTTTCACATAACGTCCAGCACATAAAGCGGTCGCTGAAGCCCCGATCGTACTTGACGTATTGGGCATCACCCTCATAACAGGCTGCCCTTCATGCAGCATATCTTCAATATATGATTGCTTAACGCCTGCAAGGACAGACATGATCAGCTGGTCTCTCTGAATATGAGGTTTTAACGATTCAAGTGCTGTTTCAGCATCCTTTGGCTTCATGGCCAGGATCAACATATCCATTTCTTCAAAAGGAAAAGAATCCATTGTGGCTGTTTGTATTCCGTATCGTTTCGTTAGTTCATTCAATCGATGTTGATTTTGTCTGTTTGTTGCGTAAATTTGGCCTAGCGGCATCTGTCCTGATCGCACAATCCCTGCAATCATTCCTTCCGCCATAGAACCTGCTCCAATGAAAGCAACTTTCTTTTGATCAATGATATGGATCCTCTCCCTTGTTCGCTTTTTGTTCGTGTTTTTCACACGTTAGTTATCGTAACATGATGAGAAATCGTGTCAAGAAAGAGCTAGTGCTTTTCAAAAGTCCCGATTGTATAGCGAACCGCTTGCTATATGTATGCTGACTGCGCTTTTACGAAACAACAATTTAGACCAAAAGAACTATTCGTATTCGCATCATAGTACCCTTTCTTTCGACTGAATTCCTCATTTTATTTTTGATTCGGTGACTTCAATTCTATTTTTTAGAAAGCGCTCATTTTTAATGACTTTCTATTTTCCTATACGATGAATGTGCTTGAATCTTCCGATTAGACTATTGACATATTTTAGAAAACATGTCCGTTGAAATGACATTTTACTGGTGATACGGTGAAAGAGAAACCAAGTGAAAAAGGAGCGTTCATAATGAAAGTGAAAGAAAACTATGTCAATGTCATTCCAATGAAAGAAATCCGTTCTACCGATGACCTTCTTTTCCCATTCCCTATTTACAATGAGCTACGTGCGCAGAGTGATATGAGATATGATGAGACAAGAAAGTGCTGGGATCTCTTTCGATATGCGGATATCCAGTCTGTTCTCAAGCAGCCGAAAGTGTTCTCATCACAGCGAGGAAGAAGCACCTCGAAAACGAGTATTTTAACAATGGACCCTCCAAAACATACAAAGATGAGAGCACTCGTGAATAAAGCATTCACGCCAAAAGCGATCAAGCAATTAGAAGGTAAGATTAAAGACCTGACACATGACCTGCTGCAACAAGTCAAGGATCAACGTACGTTTGATATCGTGCAAGATCTAGCAGCTCCCCTGCCTGTGATGATTATTGCTGAGCTTCTCGGTGCAGAGGTAAAAGATAGAGAACTGATTAAGAAACATTCTGATGCCCTAGTGGCAGGTGCTAAGGATGAATCAAAAGAAGCCATTCAGGCAGTTGTCGATATGCAGAAACGCGCAGAGGAAGAGCTGTCCGCTTATTTTGCTCACTTAATCCAAAAACGAAAAGACTCCCCTGCTGATGACCTGATCTCACTTCTCATTCAAGCGGAAATCGATGGTGAGCGTTTAACCGAGAATGAACTGCTTGGCTTTTGTATTCTATTACTTGTTGCTGGTAATGAGACAACGACCAATTTAATTACAAATGCAGTACGACTGCTTACAGAGCAGCCGCATATCGCCGAAGCAGTACGGCAGGACCCCTCTCTTATTTCTCAATTGACCGAGGAAACGTTACGCTATTACCCACCTGTTCAAGCCATTGGGCGAATCGCGGCCGAGGATGTGGAGATTGCAGGCTCAAAAATTGAAAAAGGTGACTATCTCATTAGCTGGGTCGCTTCTGCAAATCGCGATGAACAGAAATTTGACGATCCAGATACGTTCCGCCTTGACCGGAAATCAAATCCGCATATGAGCTTTGGCTTTGGCATTCATTTTTGTCTCGGTGCACCGCTTGCCCGCCTTGAGAGCAACATTGCCCTTGAGGTTTTACTCCAGACGTTTCAAGACATCACCTGTGCGGCAGATCAGCTAAAACCCATTCAAAGTACATTTGTTTTTGGGGTAAAAGAATTTCCTGTACAGGTCACCCGTTTTTAAAAGTCCCTTTTGAGGGACTTTTTCATTTTCTTCAATTCATCATCTCTTTCTTACCTTCCATCTCCGAACATGCTAAAATAAAGTCCATACAAAGTGATAACGGAATGCAGAAAGGGAGCCAAAAATTCATGACCGATTATACAGCAATGAAAGACGGAATATTCAAATCAGTTTGTTCGTTAGATTGCCCGGATCAGTGCGGTCTTTTGATACATAAAGAAAATGGAAAGATCGTAAAAGTGCAGGGAGATCCAGACCACCCAGTTACCCAAGGCAACATATGCAACAAGGTGCGGAATGTCACAGCCCGTTTATATGATGAAAAACGACTGACCACTCCTTTGAAACGTGTTGGACGCAAAGGCGATGGTCAATTTGCACCGATTACGTGGGAAGAAGCCATTGAAACCATTCGTCAAAAATGGACAAAGCTGATTGAAGAAAAAGGTCCAGAAAGTATTCTGCCTTACAGCTTTTATGGGAACATGGGCAATCTGAATGCAGAAGGCATGGACCGCCGCTTTTTCTATCGTCTTGGTTCAAGTCAGTTAGACCGGACCATCTGTCAGTCAGCAGGAACGACTGGCTATAAATATACAATGGGTGCAAGCATCGGGACAGACCCAGAAGACACCATTCATACGAAACTATTTATCTTTTGGGGCATCAATGCTGTGTCGACCAATATGCACCAAATCACCCTCGCACAAAAAGCGCGAAAGCAAGGAGCAAAGATTGTCGTGATTGATGTTCACAAGAACCAAACCGGACGGATGGCAGATTGGTTTATTCCGCTTCGACCTGGTACTGACAGCGCACTTGCCCTTGGCATCATGCATGTCCTTTTTAAAGAAGGACTGACAGATGAAGCCTTTTTAGAGGAATATACAACCGGTCATAAAGAGCTGCGCGAGCATGTGAAGCAGTATGATCCAGACACCGTTGAGGGTATCACTGGGGTTTCTAAAGAGGACATCCTTACACTTGCGAGAATGTACGCAGAGACATCGCCATCTCTCATTCGCATTGGCAATGGTTTGCAGCACCATGATAATGGCGGGATGAGTATTCGAACCATTTCCTGCCTCCCTGCCCTGACTGGTCAATGGCTCTACAAGGGCGGCGGTGCGATGAAATCAAACTCTTCTTTTCTCAGCTATAATGAAACAGCTCTTCAGCGGCCGGATCTATTAAAGGAACGCACGCCAAGATCATTTAATATGAATCAGCTAGGCAGTGTGCTGACGAATGCATCTCCTTCCATTGATTCACTCTTTGTCTACTCGTGCAACCCAGCCGTTGTAACACCTGAAGCAAATAAAGTAAGAGAAGGTTTGCTGAGAGAGGACTTATTTACAGTGGTTCATGACCTATTTCTGACAGAGACAGCTGCGTATGCAGACATTGTCCTGCCGGCAACATCCGCTTTTGAAAATGAGGATTTCTATACATCATACTGGCATCATTATATTCAAATTCAAGAGCCGGTGATTGAACGCTATGGAGAAAGTAAATCCAATACGGAAGTGTTCCGCCTGTTAGCCCATGCGATGGGCTTTGAAGATGAAGCCTTCCGCGAGACAGATGCGGAGCTCATGGAACAAGCCCTTCATCATCCGGAAAATCCGCATTATGAGGACATTTCGTACGAAGCATTAAAAGAAAAGAAATGGATCAAAGCAAAACGAGGACCTTTCCAAGACTTAAAGCTCTCTACTCCAAGCGGGAAAATTGAGCTTTATTCTGAACAAATGAAAAAAGACGGCTATCCAGCACTACCAACCTATATGCCCCTTTATCAGGAAAGTGAATATCCGCTTACCTTTATACCAGGTCCGAATCATAATTTTCTTAACTCGACCTTCTCACTTCATGAAAAGCATCAAAAGCTTGAGAAGTTTCCTAAGCTTCATATGAATGAACAAGATGCAAAGGCAAGACAGATTGAAGACGGTGACATGGTGCGTGTACTGAATGATCGAGGAGAATGTGAGCTGGTCGTATCAGTCGGTCAAAATGTATTATCTGGTGTTGTGGTCAGTCAAGGATTATGGGCAGATCAAAAAGGCAAAAAGCATTTAGTCAATGGATTAACACCAGATCGCTTGGCAGATATGGGCGGCGGCGCGACGTTCTTTTCTGGCAGAGTGGAAGTTGAAAAATTATCATAGACAGAAGAAAAGCCAGCAAAAAACTGCTGGCTTTAGATTGTTGACAAAGTGCTAAAATGATTTTTATTTTAGCACTTTGTCTTCTTTTCAGCGTGATAGAAAACCTTTGAAGTCTAGGAAGGGCGAGCACTGGCGCGGAGCGAATTTAACATTCGTGAGCACCAGCGCGCAGACCTGACAACGAATGCGAGGGTTTGTCTACACGCTGAAGCCAGCAAAAACTGCTGGCTTTTTTTCATTTGATTTTATCGAATAATCAGCTGGTTGGTCATCACATTTGCACTTCCGTTGCTTCGGTAGCCTTCTACAGTTAATGCTGTTTCATACATTTTCCCCATTGGCATACCTAGGCTTTCCCATTTTCTGAAATGCTCACTGACGGATACAGTTCCGCTCGTACGTTTTGTTTGACGTACACTCCAATATTGCTTAAAGGTAGCGTCCCCAATAATAGAAGGCTGGTTGACACGTAGCGTTTCATAAATGTCATATGTGCCTCCATCGGCATAAAATGATCCTTTATACGTTCCTGTTGGGCGATATGTGCCCCATGACTCAACAATGTAGTATTCAGCTAATGGAGATTGTGTCCAGCCATAGACACATAAGTAGGAATTCCCGCCTGGGTTAAAGGCTGCGTTGTAATTGATGGAGATGTTGCCAAGTTGATGATGAGTTTTAGTGGAATCAAACTTCTTCCCTTTTCGAAACAAAGCATTTCCAATATTGTTCCATTGTGCGCTAAATGCTCCGCCATTATTGAGTGTCATTGAGGTATTTCCGTAATCCTTCCATAATTCAAAATCGTATCCGCTGTGTGTGCCTATTCTATTATCATAAATCGTTTCCGCATGAGCTGGTACAGCAGTCAGTATCAGCACAAATCCAATACACATCACAAACAACAGCCTCAATCTTTTCAAATTCATTTTTCATCCCTCTCCTTTTTTCATCATATTATTCTGCCTTCTCTAAGATGAAACGAGCCCATCACCTCCTTTCATGTAACCTTTCTTGCTAGACAGAACGGTATTGTTCTAACCCGGCATGGATGTCTCTTGTTTGTGTATAGATCTTTTGATACAGATGAAATAGATCAGCATATATACTTGCATGCTGCTGCTCTGGCTCATAGACAGCAGCTTGATGAATAAACTGATCTGCACATGCCTCAAGCGACGGATACCATCCGCAGCCAACGGCGGCCAGCATAGCTGCACCTAAAGCAGGCCCTTGTTCATTGTCTAACTGGATGACCTCAGCCTGAAAAATGTCTGCTTGCATTTGAAGCCATGTCCGGCTTCTCGCGCCGCCCCCAATGGAGACAATAGAATCTATGTGTTTCCCTGCTTGCCTGAATAAAGCGATGGATTCATTTAACGAGAAGGTAATCCCTTCTAGCACAGCCCTGACGACATGTGCCCTTTCATGTCTGCTGTCTAATCCAATCAAGCTTCCACGAATGGTAGAATCCGCATGAGGTGTTCTCTCCCCGACTAAATATGGCGTAAAGAGCAATCCATTCGCTCCTGGCGCGACATCAACCGCACCCTCTAAAAGCGATTGGAACGATTCCTCTGGAGCCAGTAAGTGTTTTACCCAGTTAAGGCTATATCCTGCTGAAAGGGTGACACCCATTGTGTAAAAAGCGTCTTTTTTTGCATGATGAAACAAATGCAAGTTTCCTTGAAGCGCTCTTTCATGATCCTCTTCGTAAGAGAGAATGACGCCAGATGTGCCAATGCTGCATAACGTGCGGCCAGAGGATAAAATGCCAGCTCCAATTGCTCCGCAAGCATTGTCTGCCCCGCCAGCAAAGACTTTTGCACCCTCTTCGATCCCCGCCTCACGTGCAATGTGCGGCAATAGTGTACCGACCTCTTCCTCTGATGAGACAAGCGGCGGACAAATATGAGGAGGAATATCAAATGCCTGACAAATTTCTTCACTCCACTTTTGCTCTCCAATATCTAACAGCAATGTGCCAGCCGCATCAGAATAATCGATATGAACAGACCCTGTTAAACGAAATCTGACATAATCTTTCGGGAGTAAAAACATGTCGATTTGTTGATCAATTTCTGGTTCATGTTCCTTTACCCATAATAATTTTGGCAGTGTAAATCCTTCTAGCGCCTGATTTTTCGTGATCTTTTGCAGCCGTTCCCCCAGCTTTTTTGTGATGCGTGTACATTGCGCTGTCGTTCGTGTATCATTCCATAAAATCGCAGGGCGGAGTACCTTGCGGGATTCATTTAAAAGAACCAGACCATGCATCTGTCCAGAAAAGCTGATGCCTTCTACTTTCTTTGAATGAACAGGCTGTCTTGCCATCAGTTCTTTCATCGCAGCCACTGTTTGCTCAACCCAATCCTCTGGGTTCTGCTCACAATATCCAGGTTTATCTTGAATGAGGCGGTAAGGCTTAGAGGCCTCGCAGCACACCTTTCCATTCTCATCTACTAATATTGCTTTGACTCCGCTCGTTCCAAGATCAATTCCCATCACATACTTCATGTCTTCACTCCTTCAAAACAGGTCCGCTCCTTCAATCAATCTTCTAACAAATATTGATTTAACCGGGCTTTCAACTGTTCCTCTCTTCCCGATTCGTTTCTGATCAAAGGGTGTTTGAGCGCATACTCTTCTAATGTATGAAAGTTTGCCTTTCCTTCTGAAATGTCACGGCCAATCCCTTCAGAAAAACTGCGATACCTGTGCTTTATCACATCTTCAAACACACGATCTTCTATGAGTCTATGAGCGACCCGCAGTCCTTTTGCGAATGCATCCATACCCGCAATATGGGCATACAAAATATCTTCAAGCTCAAAAGAAGCTCTTCTAACTTTTGCATCAAAATTGAGACCACCAGTTCCTAGTCCGCCATTTTGCAGAATTTCATACATGGCAAGAGTTGTGGCATATAAATCTGTTGGAAATTCATCAGTGTCCCAGCCGAGCAGCGTATTCCCTTGGTTCGCATCCACAGAACCGAGCAATCCATGT
The DNA here is from genome assembly GCF_038002985.1 of Bacillus sp. FSL R5-0431. Lineage (NCBI taxonomy): Bacteria > Bacillati > Bacillota > Bacilli > Caryophanales > Bacillaceae > Bacillus > Bacillus sp. FSL R5-0431. The sequence goes on from NZ_JBBOOG010000001.1 coordinate 1,848,010, forward strand.
ATTCTTGCTACTCGTAATTCATGCTCAAACGTATGACCGGCAAGCGTCGCGTGATTGGCCTCGATATTCAATTTAAAATGTGAATCTAATCCGTATTGCTTTAAAAAGGCGATAGATGTCGCTGCATCTGCATCGTATTGATGAGTGGTTGGCTCCTTTGGCTTAGGCTCAATTAAAAATTGGCCAGTGTACCCAATTTCCTTTGCATAATCAACAGCCATATGCAAGAACGACGCCATGTGGTCAAGCTCTCTTTTCATATCTGTATTCAGCAGAGTATCGTATCCTTCTCGTCCTCCCCAGAAAACGTAGTTTTCAGCGCCGAGTTCTTTAGCTGTTTCGATGCCTTTTTTCACCTGTGCGGCCGCATAGGCAAAGACATCTGCATGACAAGATGTCGCTGCGCCGTGTACAAATCTAGGATGCTTGAACATATTGGCCGTGTTCCAGAGCAGCTTTACTCCGCTATCCCGCATGTATTCTTTCATTCTATCTAAAATGATGTCTAATTGTTGATTGGTCTCTTGAAGCGTATCCCCCTCCGGTGCAATGTCACGGTCATGGAAGGAAAAATACGGAACATCCAATAGATCAAAAAGTTGAAAGGCCACTTCCAATCTAGCTTTCGCTAAATCCATTCCGCTATAGGAGTCCCAGGCTCTCTGCATCGTGCCAGTTCCAAACATGTCTGTTCCATCTGCAGTCAATGTATGCCAATAAGCGACTGAGAAGCGCAGATGATCTTTCATTGTTTTTCCGCCAATCATTTCGTTTGGATCATAGTGTTTAAAAGCGAGTGGATTTTTTGATTGTTTTCCTTCATATTGTATTTTTCCGATTCCTTCTAAGTTGTGTAACGTTTTCATATTTGAGTTGGCCATCTTTTATTCCTCCTATGAATATATTTAGTAAGTTGATTCAACAAACTAATGTTCAATTGATGATCAATTCACTTTGAATTTTCCATATTTTTTAGTTTTTTAGAAATATTTTCGTTATAATAAAGTTAAAATCATCCTTCTTACAGAATACAGGCAAACAAAAACAGCTTTTTTTCAACTTAATCTAAAGACGAAACAAATGGAGTGGATAACGTGGATATTGCTGATCAGAACTTTGTGAAAAAAATAAATCAAAAGCTATTATTAAAAGAAATTCTCCAGCATGCGCCAATTTCCAGAGCAAAATTATCTGAACGCACTGGATTAAATAAATCGACTGTTTCCTCTCAAGTAAGTACATTAATGAAAGAGCATCTCGTCTATGAGATCGGTCAAGGTGAGTCTAGCGGCGGGAGAAGACCGGTTTTACTGATGTTTAATAAACGTGCTGGCTGCTCCATCGGGATTGATGTCGGCGTTGATTATGTCAACGGCATTTTAACCGACCTCGAAGGGTCCATTCTTCATGAAGAGCAGATCAAGCTCCCATCAAGCTCTCCTGATGTGACCATACGCATTTTAATTGAATTAATACAGCAGTTGATGGCACAAATCCCCTCTTCCCCATACGGGCTCATAGGTATTGGCCTATGTATACCTGGGTTAGTGGATACCGATGAACAAATCGTGTTTACGCCTCATTCCAAATGGAAAAATGTTGACCTGAAAACAACGCTCCAAGACGCTTTCCAAGTACCCGTCTTCATTGAAAATGAAGCAAACGCGGGTGCATATGGTGAAAAAATCTTTGGCGCTGCTAAACACTATGATCATTTGATCTATGCCAGCATCGGCACTGGCATTGGGATCGGGATCATTATCAATCATCATTTATACAGAGGCGCATACGGCTTTTCTGGTGAAATGGGACATATGACCATCGACTTTAATGGACCAACATGCAGCTGCGGAAACCGTGGATGCTGGGAGCTGTATGCATCTGAGAAAGCCTTGTTTCAGTCTCTTCAAACAAATGATCAACCCATCTCCCATCAAGACTTGGAACAGCTGGCGACGTTAAATGATATGAAAACGCTCAATGCCCTGCGCAACTTTGGTTTTTACCTTGGCGTCGGTCTCACAAACGTCCTGCATACCTTTAACCCGCAAGCGATTATTTTACGAAACAAGGTGATTGAAGCACAGCCAACGGTTTTACGTGTGATTCAAGAGGAGGTATCCTCAAGGATGGATACGCAATTCAGTTCACATGTAGAGCTGCTTCCTTCGTCATTAGGACACAACGCACCGGTATTAGGGATGACATCTTTAGTCATTGAAGCTTTCCTGCAAGATGCCACCCTCTCACCATGACAGGTTCATAGATAAAAAAGACAGCTCTTAGCGTGTTGTCTTTTTTATTTATCTGTTTCCTCATAACGGAAATAGTTGAAATCAGCAGGAAGACGCTCGCCGCTTGTATCCTGGCACTGCATGCCGACAAATGCCCCTGTAAAAAATCCCCCTCCTCGAATGAAGTCATCGGATAAATGGCTTGATTCAAATGACACATCAATTTCCTTCCATTCTCTTTGATCAAAAGAATAAGAATAGGTATATGTCTCTTTCTGAACGGTCACTTTTAAATACACATACGTGACCCCCTCTGGAATGACGATTTTTTGTGTCAACGGCTGAGAAAAGGAAAGGTTTTGACAGACAGATAGTTCAAGAATGCGGCCAAGTTCCTCGTCATATGTCACCTGAAGTGCTGTCCAATTTTCCGTATTATAATAATTCACAAGACCAGCGGCTTGCTGAAAATTCTCTGGAAAGAACGAAACAGCTGTCTCTGCTTCAAAATAAAAGCTTTGCCAGCGCCTTGCAACGAAAGCTTGAGTAAACTTAGATGTTAGTGATTCCTGTCCGTATAACCTTAAATGCTGAGGTTTTTCCGTTAATGAACCGATTTGATCAGTAAAAGGGATTCTTAATGTTTGGAAGTGTCTATTTAACGTTGATTCTTTAAATTCATCGACTGTATGGTGTGTAGGAGCAAAAACCTTTTCGTTTATCGCTGGCGCTTCAACCTCCAGCGCCCCCTCTTTTCCGCCCACAACATACGGCCAGCCATCCTTCCATTCGAGCTTTTGAATCGCTGTTTCTCTTCCTAAAGGACACCACCCTCTCTGTTGAAAAACCGATTCCTTGCTTGATTGAATAGGGCGGCCAGTGAGATGCGCCAAATACCATTCATTTGTATGCGTTTGAACGATGGAAGCATGCCCGCATTTTTGAAGCGGATGTTCAGGTGCGTGAAAAGCACTTAAAATGGGGTTATCAGGATGAACCTCATAAGGCCCTTCAATCTGCGAGGAACGGGCAATTGTTGCCGCATGCTCGAACCGGGTACCTCCTTCTGCTGTTAATAAATAATAGTAATCATCAATGTGATAAAGATGCGGCGCTTCTGTCAATTTAATCGGCGTGCCTTTAAAAATGACCTTCCGCTGACCAATGAGTTTCTTTTCCGTCACGCTATATTCTTGCAGGGCAATACCCGCAAAGGAATGGTGTTTTTCCCTATGATCCCACAGCATATTTAAGACGTATTTCTTGCCGCTTTGGTCATGAAATAAAGAAGGATCAAAGCCAGAGCTATTGAGACGGACCGGCTCACTCCAATCACCATCCACTTCACTTGCCGTGACCAAATAATTATGACCATCTTTAAAGGGACCATCCACTACTTTGATATCTGAATAAATGAGCCAAAACTGACCATCTGCATAGCTTAGGCACGGTGCCCATACTCCGCCAGAATCAGGATTCCCCTTCATGTCCAGCTGCGACGTTTTTTGCAAAGGACGCGCAGCAAGCCGCCAATGGACTAAATCCCTCGAATGATAAATTTGCACCCCTGGAAACCATTCAAATGTAGAGACCGCCATGTAATAATCTTCTCCTACACGGCAAATACTTGGGTCCGGGTTAAACCCTTTGAGCACTGGATTGGTAATTTTCATTCAACTTCCTCCTCTTCACGACCTACATTTTAAAATCATCCATATGATCGATGTATACTTGATCCCTATTCTCAAGCTCCCTTACAACTTTTTGGTGTTTTTCTTCATCTAGGTTGTAAAAATTAATATCAATCATCGCTAAAATCAGTAAGCATACAGGAATCACCGTTACCGTAATTAAAATGCCTAGTAATGCTTCTGGTGTCTGTATTTGGTTCGCGACATAGCCAAATCGATCGAGTACAAGCCCTGGAACAATCCCGCCTAATGCCATCCCAAATTTAAAGAAGAACCCAATGACCGCGTAGATGAGCCCGCCCATCCTTTTCCCTGTTTTATATTCGCCATATTCAACAGTCTCTGGAATAAGTGCCCACATGTAAGCACCGGCTGTAATACTCCCCGCAGCAGCGACGAGCCTAAAAACAAGTATTAAAGTGATTTGACTCGGCGGTATTACAAGTAATGCAAGAAGACCTACGATATTCAGCAATAAAGAATAATTCAGCAGCTTTTTCTTTCCTAACAGCTTGTGCAGCTTAGGAATAAAAGGCAGCACCATTAAAGCTGGCAGACTGCCAATGAGTCCGTACCATTTCACTAAATCTTCTCTGCCAAGGTTATACGTCACATAATAGATCCCAACAGAGTTGCTGATCGAGTTCACACCAAAAATAATAATAAAGAAAATGCTTAATACAACAAGCGGACGATTCACTCGCAACTGGACAAAGATATCACTGAATTTAATCTTTTCCTCTGGCTTTTGAAGCGTGACACGTTCATTCGTGCTTTTAAAACAGAAAATCAGTAATGCACCGCCAAGAACGCCGAGAAAAGCCATCGTCATCTGCCAGCCGAGTGCTGTATTTCCTGTCGTATCACTTAAAAAGGTCGCAAGAAAAGGAACAAAAAAAGCCACAACTAGACCGCCTAGATTGGCAAAAACCATACGAACGGACGTAATACTGACAACCTCTTGGTTATTTCTTGTCATTGCGGAAGTTAAAGCACCATAAGGAACGTTGATGAATGTGTATGTAAGCGATAAACCAACATACGTGATGTAGGCATAAATGAGTTTACCCATTTCGGAAAAATCAGGTGTTGTAAAGCAAAGGATGGCAAGTACGACGAAAGGAAACGCACCGAATAACAAGTAAGGTCTGAACCTGCCAAAACGGCTGTTCGTCCGGTCCACCAATGCACCAATAAATGGATCTGCAAGCGCATCGATGGCGCGAACAACCAAAAACATCGTCCCTGCTGCTGCCGCTGATAAACCGTACACATCTGTATAAAAAAATAATAGATACGTAGAGACAGTTGCATAAATCAAATTACATGCGAAATCCCCTGAAGCATATCCCACTTTTTCAGACATACGAATCTTCTTTAAATTCTCACTAACCATGAGCTTTCTCCCTTCTTCACTTAGCCTCTTCTAACGAACAGATGACCGAGGGCAGCAGCAATCAATGCGGGAAATATAAAGCGCTTTCAATTTGTTGTAAAAATGTAGCTGAACATCTCATCCTTTCAGCTTAGCCCATTTAAGCAGCAAATCAGTTGAATGACGGAATCATCTCCTTCAATATAGGAATCAATGCTTGAAATCCATCTTAGTTTATTGACCAAACAAACTAAGATGAATTCATTTTATAAAATCTGATCTGACTTTTCAATATTTTTTGAAAAAATAATCCAAATAATCGATTTCTTGTCATTCATCTTGTAAAATGACATGAAAATCTGAAAGAATTCATTTAATGGTTGCATTCAAGCTCATCCCATGCTATATTAATCAAGCGATGAGCTGAATTGTGTAAGTCGGGTAACATGTCTCTTTGAGACACATACGAATGTGGCGTGTGGTTATTCCGCCTCAATACGCAAAAGACATCTTCTGAGGAAGATGTCTTTTTTCTTACCCTATTTTTGTTCCATTCTCAACCGGTTCATCTGTGGCTAGCAAAACCACGTCTTCTTTTGATGGCATGCCTCCTAAGACAAGCACTTCTGATTTGAACCCTGCAATTCTTCTTGGCGGGAAATTAACGACTGCTACAATTTGTTTGCCGGTAAGATTCTCCGCTGTATAACGCTTGGTCAGCTGAGCACTAGATTGCTTTACACCAATTTCTTCACCAAAATCAATCTTGAGTTTCAACGCTGGCACTCTTGCCTCTGCAAATAATTCTGCTTCTATGACCGTCCCAACACGAATATCTAACGCCAAGAACTGTTCAATATCTGCCATATGACTCTCTCCCCTTCACGAAAGGTAACGTAACCTATTGATTATCCATTGTAGCACATTCATTTCGTCAAAAAGGAGGTTCAAAAAGCCTATTCAGCGCTAAATCACCCTTTTAGTTTACATAATAAATTTATAGTCGTGTATTAAATGTTTGCATCCTGAAAATGAATTCAGTAAAATGGCAAATAATCCTACTGCTTCCTCCCGAATATATTGGGGAGGGTTAACACTTGTTTACATTATCGGATATGTGGACGTTTTGCTGGTCGTTTTTCGTCATTCTTCCTATCGTTGCCATCCTTCATCAGCTTGGCCATATTGTGGTCGCGTGGATGTTTGGGGCAAAGGTTTCCTTTGCTCTTGGCAGAGGCAAAAAAGTGTTGAAAGTAGGCGTCGTTGAAATTAGACGGATCTATTTTCTAGATGCATTTTGCCACTATGAAGAAATGAGAAAAAATAACCGATTTTCGCACATTCTTGTCTACTTAGGCGGTTCATTATGCAACCTGCTCAGTGTTCTCATACTGAATACAATGATCGCCAATGATTTCCTGCCAGAGCACCAATTTTTCTATCAATTTGCTTACTTCTCAGTCTACTATGTATTTTTTGCACTGCTGCCAGTCCAGTATGCAGATCATCATCCGAGTGATGGGCAAGCGATTGTGAACATCATTCGGCACGGTGAACCATGTGACATCATTGACTAACATGATGACTTTCGCTGTCAATATGATAATGAATCGTTAAAAAAGGAATACCGAACAGCTTCATTTGGTGTAACGCTGTGAGACTTTGATCTGTCTCCGGCTTCATATGAAAGCTTTCTTCCATTGGCAGTTTCATGGTGATAAAAGGCGTATGTAAATACAATCCTTCGTCACCGGTACTGCCTTTTGGACATGTGCTTTTTAATAGAAAGTCTTCTTTCTCATTAAAAGGCTTTAAAATGGCGGTCAGCTGAGAATACGGAAGCGGCAGCGCAATATTCATATAACCCGCAGCTGCATCGTGATGAAGAGCATAAAGTGCAAAAAAGACTTGCTCCCCTTTCTCGTTGTGACGAATCCACGCACGCACATTCTCTCTTTCTTCCTTAGGGTGTTGAAATCTACAAAGACTTCCCGGCATTTCATAAGGAATACGAGATGACCCCAAATAAAGCTGACCTATTTTCTTAAACACTGGCTGAAGTAAAAAAACAAAAGGCCTCACCCACCAATGAAAGCTGACGGCTGCTTTTAACGTAAAAGCCATAGGGTTCTCATAAAATCTGCGAATCACAGGTGAAACCCGATCAGCTGAAAATGTCGTTCCATTTAATTCATCAAGTGAATCGACTAAACCGAGCTTCTCTCGATCGTGCACTCTTTCCTCTTGAAAAGAGATCAAATGAAAGCGACCATGCACTTTCGAAATCGGAAAATCCTTCTGCTTCAATTGATCCTTCGGTCCTTCGATCACCCAGCCAATTAAACCTGGCAAAATCACAAAAAAAGCATTGTTACTGCCATGAAACCAAATACATCTGATCAATGCTGATGTAGGTCACGCGCATAAGCATACCCGCTGAATAAAGAAGAGATAACACGATCGTCCCCATTAAAACAAAGCTAGAAAACACAACAAGACCTTTTGCGAAAGTTGACCGAAATGTTGTTTTCACACAAAGGATTCCATATATGTAGAGGGCAACCACATAAAGAATGACGCTGAACGTATCAAATAGACGGGAGAAGCTAATCCCAACAGCAATCATCACAGGCGACAGCAAAATCACCCAGCCCGCCGCTTTGTATAAAGCTGTCTCCTTTGTTCGCTGTCTCCCTAATAATCCATAAAAAAGCGGGATAAAAAAAGCCGAGTAATGAAAATGAATAGCGGTCAAAAGAACAATGATCGGCGAAAATGTCATCACCTGTATATCTGTTGTGTACAGCCAAAACCAAAGCCCGCCTAAAGCGATATACATCCATGCGCCGTCGATCATCAGCTCATGAAGCGGAAAGATTCCTCTTTTCAGCAAACGAGAAAAGCCAAATAACGCCAATAAGATTGTATATAAAAGCCATCCCGATGCAAACCAGGTGGAATGATAGATAAAAGCAGCGGTTGCACAAAGAGCGGCTAGTGGAAAGGCTTTCATTAAAAAGCCGATCAGCATCCCTGGCTTTTGTTTCTTCCCTTCTTTATCAAAAAAGTGTAAGGCAGCGGGAAGAAAAAATAGAATCGCCATGAGAACAAAAAATTCTGCTATCGGACCTGTCATCAAATGGGTGGCGATAAAAAAAGACATAAAGATCAGACTGGATGTCAAATGCCACTTATTCATTATGAGACACCCTTTCTGTAAAACGGCCTTTATATGTAAAAAGAGTACCAAACAGGCGATTTTTCACGTGGACATCAATGGTATATTCACCTGCATGCTCATCGTATCCTTCCGTTACATCTGACACACCATAAAGCCATGAAGGCAGAGGCCTTTCCCTGCCGAACATCAAAAACTTCTGCCGGCCGGATTGAATACGCAAGAAACCATGCTTTGTTACTGTAAAATGAAGCTCTGACACAAGAAGTCTAGGCTTTCCAAAGTAGTCTAGGACTGTATGACCCTTCTGATCAATGATCATATCTGCATCAAAGTGCCGCTCCTTCTTTGGGAAATAAAACGTTCGATACCAGTGCATCCCTTCCTCCCCCTTATTTGTCACAAAGGGCTCATTGACAATTAGGAAAGGAATATCTTTTCCTCTCTCAGGGAAAAAACAACGAAACAATGGACCAATTCTGAAGATCAATCGAATGAGTCTTGACCCGCCGCCTATTTCCTCCATGGTGCCTTCAGCAGAAAACCCGCGGTTGTATCTCTCTTTTAGTTTTGGATGCAGTTTATCGTAATCCTTTACTTGATGACGATGAACGACCATGTCTACCTCCCCTTTTTCGTTTGATGGAAAATACATCTACACAATCTTTTAAATTTATCATACCTGCAATCGACAAGATGAAAAATGCACTCATCACAAGCGGCTCATGAAGTGTCGTTTGCGGGGATAGGACCCCTATACAAAGCATGATCAGCAGAAAAATGCTTTGTAGAATGAAGAGATATTTCTTTGACAGCTTAGGAATCAGCCATGATACGCCTAAAAGCGCATAAAACAATCGAAATCCCATGCTATGATCAAAAGCAGAATGTGAAAAAGGGATGACCGCTTGGCATAGCCAGACGATGGCAAACAGCAAACAAATCCCGTAATGAGCAAGTGTTCTCTCTAGTAATAACCGAGGATGCGTACCCTTTTCAAGCCACGTCTTTAATGCGCCAAAACTAAAGGCCGTCATAACCCCTATCATCGGGCGAAAAAGAATCCGGTCTGCCCATGTCCACCCTTTTCCTTCTTTCGTTTCGTAATCAAATTGAGTTTGAAACACAATGTGATCGCTTGTTTTCATATACTTCCAGTAGCCGCTGCCTTCTTTGATAAAAGACAATGGGTGCGACGATTTGAATTTGAGCGAAGATGCCCGCTCATTCCGTTCATCCATTATTCTTGTTCGATACGCTCCTGTCCCTGTGACACTTAAACCAAACCCAAGATGCTTTTCATACAAAAAGGATTGGGGCTGTTCATTTTGGGATTCATTTAATGAAATGGTTGAAAAACGCAAATCCCACTGTTCATGAAGCTTTGGATTTTGCGTATATTCCCATACTTTCTCTATAGGTGCATGAATGGTTGTTTCCACATAAACAGGCTTTCTTTTCATCTGCCTCTACTCCTCTATGTGAATTATTTCACATAACAAGCATACCATGTTTCACAAAACTGTCAAATCTTTATTCGTTTTCTGTCAAAAAAATGGTTCAAGACGGACGCCTCTTTAAGATATCTATTCACTGCAAAAAAAAGACCTGTCAATGAGACAGATCTTCTTTTTGCAACACACCTGAGATATAAAGCCTGACCGCATAGCTCACACTGTCTTCAAGCTGTTCTTTTCGTTGAAATCCCTTTTTATTTGAAATATCACCGAAGCCGTGCAATAAGCTTCTTAGTCCTCTTACCACATGTGTCATCTCTTCTTCTTTTACACCAAAGCGGGACATGATGGATTGGACAAATTCAGCAAGGCGCTCTGCCTCGCTTCTTACTTTTTTCTCATCCATATGTAAAAAGGCAGCTTCATAGAGACCTGGATGTTCCCGGACAAATTCAACATACTGCCTGGCGAAGGCTAAAACAGCTTCTTCTTTATCCAACCCCTCTGTTACGTGTATGCCTTCTTCACAAAGCATGGACAGCCCTTTTACTGCGAGTGCCGCCTGAATCTCATGAAGACCGGATACGTGATTATAAAGGGAAGGCGGTCTGATGTTCAGCCTTTTAGACAATGTAGCAATGGTCAATGCAGAAAACCCCTCTTCATCAACAAATGCAGCTGCTGTATCCATAATTTTTTCTTGCGTGATACCCATTCTTGGAGACACGATTTACTGCTCCCCTTTCTTCAGCTGCTGCTGCCTTTTACGAACGGCAGCTTGCAGCTTTTCATGAGGTTTTATGATGAGATCGCCATGTCCTGTAGCAAGACAGGATAAGCGAAGTGCCAGTAATTTTTCGGCGCTATTGAGTGCGGTTTCTGCATCCCATGTAGCAAAGGCCGGGAACGGGAAGGTCCAGCGAAATTCACCCGTTACTGATAAGCCGCCTTTTGTTACAAGGGCATCCCCCGCAATCACAACTCCTGACCTTCCATCGTATAAGGAAATGCTGCCAGGTGTGTGCCCTGGTGTCGCAATGACTTTCAGCGGCCCAATCTCATCTCCTTCTTCGACAAGCACATCCGGTTTTGTGTGAATATTTCTCGAAAAACTGCCTTTGATTTTTTGCTGGGGTTCGCCAGGAAGCAAGGATAAGTCACCCTCAAATAGGCGGGCATCGCGTTTTGATAAATAGACGACTGCCTCTGGAAAAACTTTTTTCACTTCATCTAATGCGCCTATATGATCCATATGACTATGGGTGAGAATAATTTTGTGTATGGGTTTGTTCTTTTGACGGGCAAATTCGATGATCGGCTTTGCTGCCATTTTTAAAGCAGCATCAATTAAGATGAGCCCATTCTCTTCCTCAAATACATAACAATTTACCGGAAATAATCGCGGCATCAATGTGAGCTGGTGCAGACGGTCAAAAGTTGTCAATCTCATCAAGTGTCCCCCTAAAACTAATGTTGTTAGTTTTATATTAACTAATACTATTAGTTTTAGCAACTATTTTTTCATCGACCGCAATATAAATATCGATTTGCGCTTCTTTTGGATCAATAGACCTTTCATCGTACCATTCAAAATCCCCTGTATATGTGCGAAAATAACGCTGATCCCAATTCCAAATCTGCTGCCATGTTTCAAGCACAACTTCTTCAATCGGCCCCTTTCTCGTTCGAAATCTTGCGTACGTGGACGAGGGAATCTCTTTTACATGTTCTAAGTGCTGATCCACAAAGTGTCCCGCTGTGAATAAATAAGAGCCTTGCTCATCTTTTTCATAATCTGAATACAGCCCTATGACGGGCGCTTGTCCCCCGTGCAGCTGCTGCGCAAAAAATTGCTGCCAAAGAGGTGCAATCTTCCGCTCTTTTGTCAGCTCCATTTCGTTTGTTGTTCGAACAGACAACCCTTTCATCCATTGTTTCTCTAATGTCACGATATCGTACATACATTCTCATCTCCTTTTTTTCTATCATATAAAAAGAAACCTGACAACATTGTGTCAAGTTTCCATTCGTTTGAGAAATTGTTTCAACTGGAGATCAAACGCTTCTTTGACATGCTTCGGGGAAAGAATGTCGACATCTGGACCTAAATGGAATAGGAAACTATTTAACCAATCATCTTGAGGTACAGTGATGGTGGCAAGATAGCTTCCGTCTGAACATACGTTCAATTCGTTCTCATCCACCCATTCCTTCACTTTGCCCACTGATGCTTCCGTTAACCTGAGCGTGACAGAGCTGACCGATGGTTGTTCTTGCCAAGAGTCATTCCAAGGCTTCTCTTCGTTTTTGATTCTTTTCGGTTGGAAATATCCTGAAATGGTGACAAGACCCGTCATTCTGGTCAGCTTGAACAGACGAAAAGCTTTTTTCACACAACAAAACGCATACAAATACCAATGCCTTCCTTTTAAAACAAGCGTATAAGGCTCCACTTTGCGTGGAAGTGTTTCGCCTTTCGCATTGCGATAGGTGAACTGAATATATTGGTGCGCTGAGGCAGCTGTATGGATGAGCTGGAGCTTCTGCTCAGCCTGGCTGTCTTTTCCCCAGGAGCTTAAATCAATGAAGACATGATGCTGTTTTTCACTTTCACCCGTATGCGTGGGAATGAGCGATTTGATTTTTTTCAGTACATGCTCACTTTCTTTAAAGGAGTACGCACTCGTCATGCTTTCGAGGGCTGTTAAAATGACCTCGATGTCATCATCAGTAAATAATTTTTTCTCTAAACGATAGTCCTCAACAAGTGAAATGCCTCCACCTGCTCCTTGGGTTGTCACAATAGGGATTCCCGCTTGGTTGATGGTATCAATATCACGATAAATGGTCCTCACGCTCACTTCGTGGAGTTCAGCAAGATCTTTCGCCTGTACCTGCTTCTTGCTAATGAGCAGCATCACAATAGATAAAATGCGGTCGATTTTCATGACTTTTCCTCTTTTTCATAAATGTAGGTTTTGTTTTGATAAAAAAAGAAAGAATGGTAAAGATAAGTAACAGCCAGCATTCGTTTACATCCCTGCACGTGCAGGAGGAGGTTGCATCATGACACATAACGTGTGGCAGTTGTTCATGATTGGGAGCATTATGTTGATCTGCATCATGATTCGAATGAATCGAATGAGACGCTATCAGCTTGTACGCCCCATCAGTCTTTTGATGAGAATGTATATCTTTGGTCTCTCTGCCCTTATTCTCCTATCAGAAGGATGGCAAAATCACAGTATCTTCATCTATGCCGCTATTGGCATGCTTTTTGGAAGCAGCCTGGCTATTCATGCCTATCAGACGATTCGAATGAAAGAAGAAAATGGCCGGCTGTATATGAAAACGAGTAAATGGATTGAAAGCTTCATTTTATGTTTGTTTTTATCCAGGCTTAGTTTTAAGCTGGTTGAGCTGACAAACCATTCGATGACCAAGATCAGTGTCGTTGAACTATATCAGCATATCGTGAGCGATGATGCGATGACCATGCTCAGCTTTTTTCTTTTAGCTGCTTACTATGTTGTTTTTTCTTATCACATGATGAAAGCAAGTAAACGATCGACACATGTGCATCATGCATAAAAACCTTCCTATAGGCGTAGGAAGGTTTTTTATCAATCGTGCTGTGCATGGTGAATCATCTGTTCAAGCACTTCCATCACATGCTGATCTTCAGGGCTGTAAAAAATCGAGGTCCCTGCTCGTCTAGATTTCACGAGACGAAGGTTTTTTAAAAAGCGCAGCTGATGAGAAACGGTTGATTGCATGAGATTCAGTGTTTCTGCTATATCATTTACCGAGTGTTCACCTTGAGACAGCAGGTGCAGAATTCGAATACGAGTCGGATCAGATAAAGCTTTAAAGGTTTGGGAGACAAGAAATAGACTTTCTTCATCCAGCTCCATCCGTTCCTGTTCTTGATTTGTATTCAGTTCTTCCTTCATTTTGCTTCACCTTTCTTGTCCGTCAAATCACGACTTATTCTCTGTATCATCATATACCAAAACGTCCGGCATGCAAAGCGGGCACACTTTAGAAAAAAGATTTACTCAAATAGCATTGACACTTGGTAGCATTCTTTTTAAAATGAGCATTATTTATTCATTTTTTTAGAGGAGCTGATAGGCAAATTGACTGAAGAGCCAAGACTAAAACGCAGCCTGACTGTCTTTCCACTTGTTGTGATCGGGCTTGCTTATATGGATCCACTTGTCGTATTTGATTCATACGGCATTGTTGCTCAGCTGACGAAAGGACACGTCGCTGCAGCTTATATATTTACGTTACTTGCATTACTATTGACAGCGCTTAGCTATGGGAATATGGTGAAGGCTTTTCCAAAAGCAGGATCTGCTTATACATATGCGCAAAAAAGTATTCATCCTCATGTCGGCTTCCTTGTGGGCTGGACACTTTTACTGGATTATTTATTTTTGCCTATGGTGAATTTTGCGATCGGAAGTGCTTATTTAACCGCAGCCTTTCCTGATGTACCTCATTACATTTGGATCATCATACTTGCTATCGCCATAACGACTGTCAATGTAATCGGTATTCGGCTTACAGCCAACATCACGGCACTATTTGTGACCTTCCAGGTCATTGTCGCCGTCACTTTTGTTGGGTTTGTTATTTATGGGCTCACACAAAACGCTGGAAGTGGAGAATTATTGTCCGCCCGGCCTTTTTATTCAGCGAGCTTAGAACCAGCGCTTATTTTTTCAGGAGCGACCATTTTATGTTTTTCGTTTCTAGGATTTGATGCAATTTCGACCATGTCTGAGGAAACCATTAAGCCAAAAAAGACGATCCCACTTGCCATCTTCTTAACCGTCGCCATTGGAGGCGTACTGTTTACCTTGACGTCTTATTTTTTGCAGCAGGTATTTCCAAATTTTCAACAGTTCAAGCATCCCGATGCTGCCTCACTTGAAATTGCGGAATTTGTGGGGGGCGCATTTCTCCACTCGTTCTTTTTAGCTGGCACAATGGTCGCTGTCATCTCTTCTTCCTTATCGTCACATGCAAGTGCAGCAAGGCTGTTATATGCAATGGGTAGAGATGAGTCGTTACCGAAGCGTTTCTTCGGATATATTCATCCGAGATTAAAAACTCCTGTTTTTAATATTTTATTAATTGGTGCTTTCTCCTTAACCGCAGTCGTTGGCGAACTTGAAGTCATTTATTCCTTTATCAGCTTCGGCGCGTTGATTGGATTCACTTTTGTGAACTTGTCTGTTTTTGCGTACTATTTCGTCAGACAAAAACAAAGAGGTGTACTCAATACATTGAGATACGCATTGATCCCTCTGTGCGGGACGGCCTTTTGTATTTGGCTGTTAACGAGCATCAGTACAAATGCATTAATCATTGGTATGCTTTGGCTGATTATCGGTTTTGTTTATTTCTGCTACAGACTGAAAACAAGACCCGAATTTACATTTGGGTATGATTGATTATAAGGTTTTCACTTGGTATCCTGTGCAGGATATGGCATAATAAAAAGGCTGTACTTCCCTTTTAAAAGCGGGGCAAAACAGGGGTGAACTGACCTTGAAAAAGAAAAAAACAGGATGTTTTGCCATTTCAGGCTGCTTCACGATTTTTCTGTTTGTTTTCGTATTAGCAGCCATTGTCATGTCCTTTAATCAAAAGGAATTAAAAAAGCTGCCGATTGATACGGAATCAATTGTTTTGTCGAGATTGGATGATTACAAGCCGCTTGTAGAAACAGAGCTAAGAGATCAAGATTTAGATCAATATACCGCGTTAATCCTCGGTATGATGTATCAAGAATCAAAAGGTAGAGGCGGAGATCCAATGCAGTCCTCTGAATCTCTTGGTTTGAAACGAAATGAAATCAATGACCCTCAGAAAAGCATTAGACAAGGAGTCCATCATTTTTCTACTATGTACAAGCATGGGAAGAAAAAAGGCGTTGATTTGGAAACCATTATTCAAAGCTATAATATGGGAATCGGCTATATTGATTTTGTTGCAAAAAACGGGGGAAAACATTCCGAGAAATTGGCAAAGCAATACTCCAAAAAGCAAGTGAAACAAAACCCCGAAGTCTATACGTGCGGAGGCAACAAAGATAACTTCCGCTATCCGTATTGCTACGGTGATTTCACTTATGCTGAAAAAGTAAAAGAAAAAACGAAAACAGTTGAAGAAAAGATGAAATTGGCTTCATCATCCACACCATCATCGTAAAAAAAGCACTTCCGTTTAGGAAGTGCTTTTCATTTTATGGCTGTTCTTTCCCGATTTCCGGCAGGATCGTTTTCGCTAAATGCTGATCCATTTCCTCATATTCATCATATTGAATCGTTTCATACAGCTCTTTTCTCGTTTGCATGTCCTTCAGCATTCCTTGCTGCGTCCCCTTCTCCATGATTTCTGTAAATAAACGCTCATACGCTTTTGCAGCGACTCTAAGTGATGACACAGGGTATATGACCATCTGAAATCCAAACATCGAAAATTCGTCTGCATGATAATAAGGTGTCTTACCAAACTCCGTCATATTTGCAAGAAGAGGTCCTTTTATGCTGCTTGACGCATGCGTGAAGTCTTCAGCTGTAATGAGCGCCTCAGGAAAAATAGCATCAGCTCCTGCTTCGAGATAAAGATTGCCTCTGCGGATGACATCCTCCATCCCGTTTACAGACTTTGCATCGGTTCTTGCAATCACCAAAAGCGTTGGTGCCGCTTGTTTGATGGCTTTGATTTTCGCGATCATCTCTTCTACTGGAACGAGCGACTTTCCGTTTAAATGTCCGCATTTTTTTGGCATTTGCTGATCTTCAATTTGAACAGCTGCCACCTTGCTCTCTACCATTTCTTTGGCCGCCCTTGCAGCATTCAATACGCCGCCATAGCCAGTATCCATATCTACCAAAAGCGGCAGCTGAGAAGCTCGAATGATTTCCTTCGCTTTTTCAGCCATTTCCGTTGAATGGATCATGCCGAGATCAGGCAGTCCTTTGCTGGCACAAAAAGCGGCGCCAGATAAATAGAGCCCTTGGAAGCCCATTTTTTTTGCATAAAGCGCAGACATTCCATCGTGAACGCCTGGGATTTGAAATAAAGATGATTTGTGCATTTGTTCTTTAAAGGCTGCGGCTAAATCTGCTTGACTTGATTCATCATTCACGATCCACACACTAGTTCCCCCTTATATGACGAATAGGTCCATAAATGATGGTACGGTTGTTGTTTTTAATTGATTTGGATTTTGACAGAGTGACACAATTTGATCCACTTGTTTTTGTGGAAATCTCGTCTTCAAATGATAGAGCCATTTCTTTTCAAGCAGCGGAATGCCTTCCTGCCTTCTTCTGCGATGACCAAGTGGATATTCAATTTCGATTCGGTCTGTCATCGTCCCGTCTTTAAAGAAGATCTGCACACAGTTTGCTATTGATCTCTTTTTCGGATTTAAATAATCTGCTGTATAACGTTTATCTTCTTTGACAACCATTTGATCCCGGAGACGATCAATGGCCGGATTTCGCGCCGTTTCTTCTTCATAATGGTCAGCTGTCAGCTCACCATAGATCAATCCAATCGCGGTAATATACTGCAAGCAATGATCGCGGTCTGCTGGGTTATACAGTGGCCCCTTCTTATCAATAATCCGAATCGCTGATTCATGTGTTGTAATCTCTACCCGGTCTATTTCATCTAATCGATCTTTTACAGCGTCATGCAGCATCATAGCGGCCTCTGCAGCCGTCTGGGCATGAAACTCAGCAGGATAAGCAATTTTGAAAAGCACATTTTCTATGACGTATGATCCTAGCGGCTGAGCGAGTGTGAGAGATTTTCCTTGCATAAGAACATCTTCAAAGCCCCACTTCTCAGCACTGAGCGGCGTTTGATAGCCCATTTCCCCTTTTAGTGTCATCATTGCCAGTCTTACCCCGCGGCTTGTTGCATCACCCGCTGCCCACGATTTCCTTGATCCTGTGTTTGGGGCGTGGCGATACGTCCTAAGCGGAGAATTATCAACAAACGCTTGCGATAAAACATGCTGCACGTCTTCCTTTGTTCCGCCAAGCAATGCACACACAACAGCACTTGTTGCCACTTTGACAAATAACACATGATCCAAGCCATTTCGGTTCAGACAATTTTCTAAAGCGAGCACACCTTGAATTTCATGTGCCTTGACGATCGCATGCAGTACGTCATTCATCGAAAGCGGCTCTTCACCGTTTGCAAGCCGCGTTCTGCTGATATAATCACTTACAGCTAATATTCCGCCTAAGTTATCTGACGGATGTCCCCACTCCTCTGCAAGCCACGTGTCATTATAATCTAACCAGCGAATCATACAGCCTATATCAAAAGCCGCTTGAACAGGATCTAGCACAAACGAAGTGCCTGGAACTCTTGCTCCGTTAGGCACAACGGTACCAGGTACGATGGGGCCAAGATGCTTCGTACATTCCGGAAAATTGAGCGCCAGCATTCCGCAGCCGAGTGTGTCTATCAGTACATACCGCGCTGTTTCAATGGCTTCTTTGCTCGTAATTTCCCCGTCTACTGCATAGGCTGCGATTTCTTCTAATAGCTGATCCGTTTGATTGGCGACTGCTGTTTTATTCATGTTCATTCCCCCGTTTTTCTATCATCATCTGAGACTTTTAATCCTCTTGGTCCTAAATACCGGACTCTCGGTCTAAAAATGCGATTATGCAAATGCTGTTCAATAACATGGGCTGCTAATCCACTGGCTCTAGCAGCAAAGAAAATCGGTGTATAAAGTGAAATTGGAATCCCGAGCACGTAATAAATAGGTGCGGCGTAATAATCAAGATTCGGATAGAGGTTTTTCTTCTCTTTCATGTATGCCTCGCCTGCTGCACACATGTCATAAAGCGTTGTATCTCCCTTTGATTCCGTAAGCGTTTTCAATGATCGTTTTAAAAGAGCGGCTCTTGGGTCCATTTTTCTCATGTATACCCTATGGCCAAAGCCCATCATTTTTTCTTTTGCGGCTAATTTTCGTTCAATCAGCGCAAGGAATCCTTCCGTTGTTTTTCCTTCGAGAAGCATGTGCATGACAGCTTCATTCGCTCCCCCGTGCAAGTCACCTTTTAATGAAGAAATCGCTCCAGTAAAAGCACCATACATGTCAGAATGGGTGGATGCGATGACTCTAGCGGCAAACGTTGAATTAGGCAGTTCATGTTCACTATATAATGTGAGTGTTTGGTCAAAAGCGGTGATTTCGTCTTGTGTTGGAGTACGTCCTGTGAGCATGGCTAAAAAGGTTTCAGTGTAGGATTTGGTCTGATCTGGAGAAATAGCGGCGTCTTTTGTGAGAATATGATAGCTTCCAGCAACAATGGCCGGCAGCTGGCCGAGTAATCGAACAGCACGCCTTTGCTGGCACGCTTCTGATCGATCATGTAATGCATCATCGTACCCACTAAGAGCAGATATGCACGTTCTCATGGCATCCATAGGATGAGTGGTTTTTGGCAGCTTTGTTAAAATGGTTTGAATGGTTGGATGTAAGTTGGTTTGTGAGGAAATGTCTTGCTGAAATTGGTGATATTCCATGGTATCTGGTAATCTTCCATAAATAAGCAGATAGGCTGTTTCTAAATAGGTCTTTTTTTGTGCCAACTCGATGAGGTCATACCCGCGAATTACAATTTCTTCTTGCTGCACATCTAAGTATGAGATAGACGTTTCGCTTGCCACAATGTCTTCAAGCCCCGGTTTATACTGCAGTTGTTCAGTCATCATATAACCCCCGTTTCGTTCAATTGTTGTTCTCCAAACGAGCAAACGGCCAGAAATGATGTGAGTCTATAGATGGGAAGATACCGTGCAAGTCGGATACCCAATTCCCATTTTATCCAAAGCACTGCCTCTTGTAAATAAAAGAACGTATGTCCAGTTGGGCATACGTTAGCTGTAGTATGGAGAAATCATCATATACACAATGACGCCAGTGAGACTGACATAAAGCCATAGCGGCATTGTCCAGCGGGCAATTTTACGGTGACGCTCGACTTGCATCTGTGCGCCTCTAAAAAGAGTAATTAGGGCAAGCGGTACAATTACAGCTGATAAGACGATATGTGTGATTAAAATAAAGAAGTAAATTGGACGGATGATCCCTTCTCCTCCGAAATGGGTATCAGCTGCCATTGAATGATATGTCACATACGAAATTAAAAAGACAAGTGTCGTTGAAAATGCAGCAAAGATAAATCGTCTATGCGCTTTAATGTTCTTTTGTTTAATCATGATGAGTGCTGAAAGTAAAAAGATAAACGTAAAGCTGTTCATCACGGCATTAAGTAACGGCAAAAATGTAATATCCAGATGACTAAATTTATCTGATTTTGGCATTAAAAATAATAAAGCGATTAATCCGTTTATGGCAATTGTTAAAATGATCACAATACCAGTGAAATTTTTCGGTTTTTGATTCTGTTCGTTCATGTTTGAAAACCTCTCTTTATTAGTTCCGACTAAGAGTATGTTATTTAACTTTCTCTATAAAGTCAATGAATTCGCTGTCTTCGTCGAATTTTAGACAAACTTAAGGGTTGCAGGCGTTCTAACGGCTTGAAAGATCCATCCACTTCCTTTAGAATTGGAATTTATGTGATTTTTATCATTTCTGATATGAAAGGAGTAATGGACTTGTCAATCTTACAGGAAACAGCCAAAGATGTGAAGACGTTAGAGCAAGAATTACAGCAATTGCAGTTCCAAATGTATCGAATGCAAGAAAATATGAAAGATATTTCGAAAAAAGCAAAAATCATTGGCATCGATCAAGCGAAAGAAGATGAGTGGATGATCGTCTCTGCCATTGAAAGTGCAGATACATGTAAAATTATGTTGAGCGATTGTGAAAAAGCTTTTCGCGGACAATCTGATTTTTCCTTAATTGCGGAATATCCTGAAGAAGGAAAGATTCATATTGCCGATATTAAAGGCCCGCCAGATAATGGGTACGGCTCCATCTGTATGAAGCATTTAAAAGAAATCGCAAGAGAGCAGAACATACCAGTGATTACTGGCGACCTCGTCAAAAGGGACTGGAATCACGTGGATCGCTTGATTCATTTTTATGAAAAGCATCAATTTGATGTTCAAATCAATTGGAAAGAACAAAGCGGAGAAATTTATTGGGTGGACAGCTAACGACAAAAACCAGCGTGTATCATAAGATATGCGCTGCTTTTTGTCGAAAATGCAAACTTTTCAGAAAAATATGTGTATTTTTGACCAAAAAAAGGGTATAATAAAAGCATCAGGCCGCCACCTGATGCTTTCTTCAAAAAAAACAATTGTTTACTAGTTAAGTACTTTTACTTTGACTGATTTTACGCCCCAATTTTGCGCTTGGGATTTGCTTGGTACATGTACATCAATTTTGTTACCTTTAATTGCGCCGCCAGTATCTGCTGCGATGGCTTCACCGTAGCCTTCAACATAAACCTTACTTCCTAATGGAATGACACTAGGATCTACTGCAATAACTTTTGCGTTTGGGTTTTTGTTTAAGTTTACCCCTGTTGCAGTGATACCTGAGATGCCACCATCATTTGCTGTATAAGCCGTAGCCGTAACAGTCATTTCTTTTTGTACACTCTGACTAGCAGAAGATGATTCTGCTTTAGCTGTTTCCTTTTTAGGAGCAGCTTTTTTCGTTGTTTGCTCTTTTTGGACAGGTTCCTGTTTTTGAACAGGTTCTGAGCTTACCGGAGCCGAGCTTTGGCCAGCAACACTTAGTGTTGAACCAACCATGATTATATCTGAGTTTAAGTTATTCCAAGACTTAATATCGCTAATTGACACATTGAATTTTTGAGCGATTTTCCAGAGGCTGTCCCCCTTCTGGACTTTATACTGCTCCTGAGTTTTCTCTTTTGAAGAGATTGTCAATTTATCACCTACATAGATCATATCAGTAGATAAATTGTTCCAACCCTTTAGGTCTTTTAGAGACACATCATTTTTTTGAGAGATTCCCCAAAGTGTATCACCTTTCTGTACAGTGATTTCCTTTGCAGAAGCTTGCTGCGCTCCAAATGCTGTTGTTGAGATTGCTGCAACAGCAACCAAGGACATAATAGTCTTCTTCATAAAGTAAATCCTCCCTTGTTAGCTTTTTATGGCGGCTAACGAGTGCTATCGTAACATATGTAAATGTCATTTCAATAACAAAACGATATGTTTTAGATTACAGTTCCTTTACATGAAACATCTCTCTCCATTGGTAAATCAGACCACAAAACGGCTTGATTCCCCGCCATATCAAGGTTTTAAAAGGATCGAAAACGACCTGATGAAAACGTGTCCAAGTGCAGCGAAAAAAAATTTATTTTTCTTCTTTAAACACTTTATTTTTTCTCTTTTTCTATAAATAAACGAATTTCTTCTAAAAAAACATCTCCGTATTTCTCTCTTTTTTGAGCGCCAATCCCCTTAATTTGGAGTAATTCATCATCTGTTTGAGGCTCTACAGCTGACATTTCCTTCAATGTTTGATCAGAAAATACAACAAATGGCGGGACGCCTTGCTCTCTAGCTAGCTTCATTCTCAGCGATCTCAATCGCTCAAATAATGCATCATTTTCTTGAATGGCCTCTGCTTTGATCGCCTGCTTTTTATACACTGTCTCTTGTCCAACTAACACTTTCTTCCCTTTATGGGTCACCTTAAGTGTTGGGTAAGCACCTTCAGACATGTGCAAATACTCTTCTGTAATTAAAAATTCAATGAAGTCACTGATTTGCTGAGCCGAATGTTGTTTCATTAAAGCATATGTAGGGAGACGGTCGAAACCTAGCTCAAGCACTTTTTTGTTTTTAGAGCCTGCCAGTACTTGGGCTATCATCATTTTACCGAATCGCTCATTCATCCTCACTGTACAAGATAACACCATCTGTGCTTCTCTTGTGACCTCTTCACGCTCTCTTTCATCAAGGCAGTTGCTGCATTTACCGCAAGGCGAACTAGCTGTTTGATCAAAATAGTCCATCACAAATTGCTGCAGACATTGCTCAGTATGACAGTAATCAACCATTTGCCTTAATTTAAGCAGCTCATGTTGGTAGCGCGTCTCATCTTCTGTTGACTGCTCAATGAGAAAGCGCTGCACTCTTACGCCTTGTGGTGAAAACAGTAAAATGCATTCACTTTCAAGCCCGTCTCTGCCGGCACGCCCAGCTTCTTGATAGTAGCTTTCAATATCCCTTGGAATTTGATGATGGATCACAAAACGTACATTCGACTTATTGATTCCCATGCCAAATGCTGATGTAGCGACCATAACCTGGATGTCATCATTTAAAAACAGGTTTTGCTGCTCTTCTCTCGTATGGTCATCCAAACCGCCATGATAAACGCCAGCTTTGATCTTTTGTTTTTTTAGTCGATTATAAATGTTATCCGCTTCTTTACGAGTTGCTGTATAAATAATGCCAGACTCAAGACTGTTTTTCTTCATATATTGTGTGATAAAACGGTCACTATTTTCCCCTTTGATCACTTGAAAGGACAAATTTTCTCTAGCAAACCCAGTAAAGATGGTTTCTTCTCCGTTCATGCCAAGCTGTTCACATATATCTTGGTGGACCTTTTTCGTCGCTGTAGCTGTTAATGCGACAATCACCGGTCTTTTTGACAGCTTGTTCAAGCATTCTTGAATGAAGCGATAACTTGGCCTAAAATCATGCCCCCACTCAGATATACAGTGCGCTTCATCAATCGCGATTAAAGGGATCGTTAACCGATCCAGCAGCTGAAAAAAACGTTCATTTTGTAAGCGTTCAGGTGTGATATAAAGCAGCTCATATTCCCCATTTTCGCATTTTTTCAGCCTTTCATTCATTTCAGCTGCGGAAAGTGTGCTGTTTAAAAAGGAAGAACGTATTCCCATCTCATTTAACGCATCGACCTGATCCTTCATTAAAGAAATAAGCGGAGATACAACGATCGTTGTACCTTCCATCATGAGGGCAGGGATCTGATAGCAAACTGACTTCCCTCCGCCTGTCGGCATAATGCAGACAGTATCCTTTTGTTTATTTACAATCGCTTCAATGGCTTGTTTCTGTCCTTTTCTAAAGACATCAAAGCCATAGTATTGTTTCAGGAGTGCTTCTGCTTGTTCTAACATCCAATTCCCTCTCCGTCATTAGTTTTGTCCATTTTAACATATATTCTTGCCTCTACAGGCGATCTGTCCAATTTCGCATTTTCACAAAATAAAAAGCCATTTTCCGAAATGGAAAATGGCTTGAATCATCCTAGGAAAAGCTGCGGATGCCGTAATCTAAGTAAGAAAGTTTTAAACCACCACTCCTCAAAGTGGGTGTTTGCAGAAACGTTCCTGTCTTCCTCTCTAAGGAGGCATGACATTCCGGCTTCAATATAAAACTCCCTATTACAGCTTAAAGGTTAAAACTTAATTAACATTACGCGCATCGCAGCCTTTAAACTATATTACACGAAAGTTTATTAAATTTCAAGAGATCTTTTTTCTAAGAAATACTTATGTATACAAGATATTTGTCCTTGCACACATAAGAAAACATTATTCTGAAAAAATGTAACTTCAACTTATTATCCTATTTTTCTTCGTCTATGTCAACATCCTGCTCTTCCTCTAATCGCTCATACGTATCTGAATGCATCTGATCCATTGTTTCTCTATTTGTTAAATCACGCATTTGATCAGAGAAATTACGGTCAAACTCGTTTGGGTCTTGAGTGGTTTCTTCGTTTTTCTTCACATCGATTGAATAACGTGTATACGGGACTGCTTTTAAACGTTCATATGGAATATCTTTCCCTGTTTTCTCACATATCCCATATGATCCGTCTTCCATTCGTTTCAGTGCTGCATCAATTTCATCTTCAAGCTGGCCATCAACTTCATCCAGCGTTTGTTCTGTCATGCGGTCTAAATAGATGCTCCCATGATCAGCGATATGGTTCCCAACACCATTTGAAATCTCGCTGGATTCACTTAGCATAGATTCTTCTTTCTTTTTTGATCCTTTCACATCTTCTTTTAATTGATTCAATCTTTCGTATAAATCAGCTTTTTGTTCTTTCGTTAAGCCCACGTTCAATCACTCCTTTCTCATTACCTTCCCGCTGCAAGGGAATTGAAAACATCAAAAAAGCCGCCGCCTTTTTGGCAGCAGCTTTCTTCTCTTACAGAGTACGAAGTGCTTCTTCTACTGGTTTATCCCCTTTAATCAAGTCAAAGGATTTATTTTTCACATTGGATTCTGTTAAGCTTTCCACAAGTACAGCGGCTACGTCCTCTCTTGAAATCTCAATGTTCTGATTATCGGGAATATGCTCCGCAGCTTCAATCTTTCCTGTCTTTTCCTCATGCAGCAAGGCGCCTGGACGGACGATGGTATAGGAAAGCCCAGACTGTTTTAAGTGTTCATCTGCTTTTCTTTTCGCCTCATAATAAATTTCCATACTTCCTTGCCCTTTTCCCTGGTTTGGATCATCGGCATTATAGGAACTCAGCATAACAAAATGCTGAATGTTTTCTTTTTTCGCTGTGTCGACAAGGCGTTTTGCACCTTCTTGATCCACTGCAATCGTCTTATCTGCACCTGTTTTTGAGCCTGAACCAGCTGCAAAGATGACAGCATCTGCTTGTTTCACAGCATCTGTCACATCCTTTTCAAGATCACCGATGACAGGCGCTGCACCAAGTTCCTTTAGCGCATCCGCTTGTTTTTCATCTCGAATGAGAGCAAGCGGCTCATGTCCTTTTTCTTTTAAATAACGAATGACGAGCCTGCCTGTATGTCCATTTGCTCCAGCAACTAATACTTTCATTGTTCATTCTCCTTTCTGTATCTGTTTCATCTTTATCCTTTTTTGCTATCATTCAAACACCTAAACAAAAAAAGCCCTTCCCAGAAAATATGGGTAAGAGCTCAGGCAATGTGCGATCTATTAAAATAAGTAGAATGAGAAAAGTGCATGATCTATGTAATCGCAAGGTTGATCAGCAAAGATGTTTTGTCAAAATGGCTTGCACATCACTCAAATCCGTCTCTTTCGAAAAATCGAGTTCAAATACTTTTGAGCTTGTGACAAGCAGCATACCTGTGTCCTGATCAAACACGCCAGCTTCTTGAATGGCAAAACTTTCAATTGATCGATACGGCAAGGAGACCCTGACTTTCTTCTTAGAAAATACGCGGTTATCGCCAAAGATCAGTCGTTTATTGGTGAAACAAATTTGGTCGTGACGCAGTCTGTAAACAGCCTCAATTCTTTCCCCTTCAATTAGTAAGGATTCGAATTTCTTATCATTTTGTTTACTGACAGAAAAAATACCCACGTAAACCCCCTCTTCCTCCATCAAATTCCTTTATGAAAAAACGGACGCACGCTCTGTGGGTACGTTTTATTCTCACTTATAGAATACGCTATAAATGGTCGTTATTCCATTACGAATAGATTAAATTTCATTTAACTTTTTCTTTTTGATTCGATGCTCTTTCCTCTACTTATTTAGACAGTTAAAGCAGGAAAAAAGTTTCAATTCTTTTTGAGAAAAATTGCTGAATGTTACCAATAAAAAAACAGTGATTTTTTCAAATCACTGTCAGCGTGTAGACAAACCCTCGCATTCTTTGTCAGTCCTGCGCGCCGGTGCTCACGAATGTCAAATTCGCTCAGCTCCGGTACTCGTCCTTCCTAGACCGCAAAGGTTTTCATGTCACGCTGAAAAAGAAGACAAAGTGCTAAAATAAAGATCATTTTAGCACTTTGTCAACAATCTGGACTATTCGTCTTTTGGTGTATCAATGGTTCCCTCGGCATATACATCGGAAATCTGCTCAAGCGTAATCGCCATATCAGCATCTTCGTGATCATGCCAAGCATTTTGATTATTCTGCTCGTCTGTTTGCTTCTTTTTCATCATCATCACCCTTTACTGTTTTTCTTAGTATGAGTGATGATCACTAAAATCATTCAGCAGAAATGTCTTCGAAATACTCTTTATAATACCCGCCTACTTTACCTGTATTATCAACGACAAACAGGAATTCTTCTGTCTCATTTTTCACTTCATATGTGCTTCCAACCGTTAGTGCACGATCGACCATATATTTTTTCGCATTCGTATGTATACATTTTACTTGCTTTAACGTTTGAGCCGTTTGCCAGTTTTGATGGATCATGATTTAAAAACTCCTTTTTTCATCTATATATTTATTGTAGCCAATTTTTCATGAAATGCAATGAGTGTTATGGATTGCTTTCAAACATGTCGTGTAATATGATGAATGTATACGTTTACATACGTGTGCGTATACTGGTTCCTTTGCTTCAGATCCGCTTTTCCACCTAGAACTCGCAGAACAATCCATATCTTTAAGGAGGTTTGTTTATTTATGAGCTCTACAACACTTCAAATTAGTTCAAAACTCGAATCTTTTCTCCAAGGGACGAAAAAACTCTACATTAATGGTCAGTTTGTCACAAGTCACGATAACAAAACCTTTTCGACCCCTAACCCAGCCACAGGTGAAACCCTTATTGATGTATATGAAGCAGGTGCAAAAGACATTGATGAAGCAGTAAAGGCTGCCAAAAAAGCCTTTCAAGGCCCATGGCGCTCAATATCTGCCGCTGAACGCGCCCGCTTCATGTTCAAGCTTGCCGATCTAATGGAAGAAAACCAAGAAGAGCTCGCACAGCTTGAAACATTAGATAACGGAAAACCAATTAATGAAACAACAAATGCAGATATCCCTCTCGCCATTGAGCATATGCGCTATTATGCGGGCTGGACGACCAAAATAAGCGGACAAACCATTCCTGTCAGTCAAGGGTACTTTAATTATACCCGTCATGAGCCTGTTGGCGTTGTAGGACAAATCATTCCTTGGAACTTCCCGCTGCTCATGGCCATGTGGAAAATGGGTGCTGCACTTGCAACTGGCTGCACCATCGTTTTAAAACCAGCAGAACAAACACCCCTCTCTGCTCTTTATTTAGCTGAATTAGTGGATAAAGCCGGCTTCCCAGAAGGTGTGATTAACATCGTTCCTGGATTTGGTGAAACAGCTGGGAACGCATTAACCGATCACCCTGATGTAAACAAGCTTGCCTTCACGGGGTCAACAAGTGTTGGGAAACTCATTATGGAGAAAGCAGCCAAATCCATTAAGAGGGTCACATTAGAACTTGGCGGAAAATCACCTAATATTATTTTGCCAGATGCCGATTTAAAGAAAGCCATTCCAGGTGCTCTAAATGGTGTCATGTTTAACCAAGGCCAGGTGTGCTCTGCAGGTTCTAGGGTCTTTGTTCACCGGAGCCAATATGATGAGGTTGTCGATCAAATGGCCAAATATGCGACATCCCTCAAGCAAGGCGCTGGTCTTCATCAAGATACGCAAATCGGACCTCTTGTAAGTAAAGAACAGCACGAGCGCGTGTTAGGCTATATTGAAAAGGGTAAATCAGAAGGTGCAACAGCCGTTGTCGGTGGCGATTGCCCTTATGAGGCTGGCTATTTTGTCTCCCCTACTGTTTTTAAAGATGTAGAAGATGACATGACCATCGCAAAAGAAGAAATCTTCGGTCCTGTCTTATCTGCGATTCCTTACGATTCCATTGATGAAGTGGTCGAAAGAGCCAACCAGTCTGATTATGGATTAGCCGCAGGACTTTGGACAGAAAACTTAAAGCATGCCCATGATATTGCTGCACGTCTTGAAGCAGGCACGATTTGGGTCAACTGCTATAATGTCTTTGATGCTGCATCCCCATTTGGAGGATACAAGCAATCAGGTCTTGGCAGAGAAATGGGATCATACGCCCTTAACAACTATACAGAAGTCAAAAGTGTATGGATTAATCTCCAAGACTAATGACGCCTATAAAGCCGGTGACCATGTCATCGGCTTTTTTGTGATTGCATGTGACAGGCAGGCTCCTGAATATAGTAATAAAGGAAAGGAGCAAGGCCGAATATGCAAGATTTCAAAACGAAAGTAAACGAATTTATTGATGAATTGCACATGCAAATGCTACGCAGACAACGAGAAGATGGCGCTTTTGTCTTCTGCTTTGAAGGCCCAATGATGACAAATGCTTTTTTGATTATGCTGTTAAAGGCTGTCGGTGATTCGGACCAGGCACTCGTTCATCAATTGGCAGAAGCAATTCGCGAAAAGCAAAATGAGGATGGTTCTTTTTCTTTGTATCATGATCAATCGGGACATGTAACAGCGACTGTGCAAGGCTATTGTGGAATGCTTGTTTCAGGCAGGTTTCAACAAGATGAGCCGCATATGGAAAAAGCAGCACACTTTATTCGATCAAAAGGCGGATTAAAAGACGTTCATTTTATGACAAAGTGGATGCTTGCCGTCAATGGCATGCACCCTTGGCCATACTTCTATGCGCCACTTTCATTTTTACTCATCCCTACATACTTTCCGCTGCACTTCTATCATCTTAGTGCATATGCAAGAATTCATTTTGTCCCAATGATGATTGCACTCAACAAACGATATACCTCTCATGAACAGTTTCCAAGCTTAGCACATCTTGATGCGAACATGTCTAAAAATCCTTTTGACTGGTTTATGGCAAGAGAAGAACGTTCCACTCACCACTTTCTAGCGTACATGAGGTCGTATACAGCACTCGACAGCCGCCTCGACTTTTTCGGGTATGAGGCAGCGAAGCGATATATGTTTGACCGACTTGAAAAAGATGGTACGCTGTACAGCTATTTAAGTGCCAGTATTTTTATGGTCTATGCACTCATGAGTCTTGGATACTCTCCTGGCCATCGTCTCATTTTAAAAGCAGTTAAAGGGATCAAAAAGCTAGTCACTGACTGTGGGGGCAGGAAATATGCTGAGAATTCTACATCCACAGTTTGGGATACAGCGCTTGTCAGTTATGCTTCTCAGCGAGCAGGCAGAACTCAAGAAGATCCAGTTATCGAAAAGTCTTTTACGTACTTATTGAACCGGCAGCAAATGAAGAAAGCAGATTGGGCGATTCATAACCGGCATGCGGCTCCGGGAGGCTTTGGTTTTTCAGATTTGAACACAAATAATCCTGATTGTGATGATACGCAAATTGTGTTAAAAGCCATTCCTCACACCTACGCACCCGTTCAGTGGAAACGAGGGTTTGATTGGCTTCTTTCCATGCAAAACCGTGATGGCGGCTTTTCTGCTTTTGAAAAAAATCAAGATCACTTCTTGCTTCGTCATCTCCCGCTCGAATCTGCTGAGGATGCGGCCATTGACCCATCTACTCCTGATATTACAGGTCGTGTGCTTCATCTCATCGGTCTTGAAGAGAACAACATGTCACCACTCATGCAAAGGCAAAAAGATCATTGCGTAAAATGGCTTCTTGATCATCAAGAGAACAACGGATCATGGTTTGGCAGATGGGGTGTTTGCTATATTTATGGAACCTGGGCTGCATTAACAGGACTAAAGGCTGCTGGCATTCCCTCATCGCATCCTGCTGTTCAAAAAGCGTGTCGATTTTTAAAAACAATTCAATTGGAAGATGGCAGCTTCGGAGAATCGTGTAAAAGTGCAGAGGTAAAAAGATATGTCCCGCTCCCATTTGGAACAGTGGTTCAAACGGCTTGGGCTGCTGAGGCACTTTTACAATATGAGAAGCCGGATCACACAACAATATTAAAAGCCATCTCATTTTTGATTCATCAGCACTCGATTGAAGCCTTGCACTATCCAGTAGGCATTGGTCTTCCAAAGCAATTTTACATCACCTATCATAGCTATCCATTTGTCTTTCCAATGATGGCTTGTTCCACATTTTTAGAAGAAATGAGGCGTAAAAATGAATAAGGAAGAATATCGCATGCAGCTTAAAGATTGGCTTAGCTCCATTCAAGGTGCAGTTCAAGATGACAACATCCGTCAGAAAACAGAACATTTATCGTTCATCATGAATGATGAATATTCCAGTGAAGAAGAGTGGTACGAATTGGCAGAAAGTATTGCAGAGGATATGAAACCACTAGAAGCAATGCGGGATGTGGCAGCTGGCGACCATAAATTACCTCCGCTCCCTTACCGGTATGATGCACTAGAACCGTTTATTTCAAAAGAGATTATGTATTTGCATCACCAGAAGCATCATCAATCATATGTTGATGGTCTGAACCAAGCTGAGCTTGCCTTAAAAAGAGCGAGAAGAACCAATGATTTTAAAATGATCAAGCATTGGGAACGGGAGCTTGCCTTCAATGGTGCGGGACACTATTTACATTGCATTTTTTGGTTTTCTATGAGTCCTTCAGGAAAACGAAAGCCCACTGGTCAAATGCTGCGTCTCATTGAACAATCATTTGAAAGCTATGATGCATTCAAATCCCAATTTTCAGCTGCAGCCAAACAAGTAGAAGGTGTTGGCTGGGCCATTCTTGTATGGGCACCAAGATCTCAACGATTAGAGATTTTACAAGCCGAACGCCATCAATTTCTATCACAATGGGATGTGATCCCTCTTCTAGCTCTTGACGTATGGGAACATGCCTACTATCTGCAATATCTGAATGAAAAAGCACAATATGTAGACCGTTGGTGGAATGTCGTTGACTGGCGTGAGCCAGAAGCACGACTAAAGCAAGCTCAGCAAGTGAAATGGACCCCTTTTTAAGACGATACTCCATATAGGCAAATGCTTATATGGGGGGTTTTTAATTCAATTTAGTTTACATAATTTTATTATGATCGCCTTTATAAAGAATGGGTTGTTTTTTCAGAAAATTCGTTTAAAATAAAAAAGATATGTAAGGAAAGAGAGTTGAAACAATAAATGAAGATTCTTTTAACTATTAGTCACTTTGCAGGAAGGACCTTTGCGATTTGGGTCATTGTCTTTGCACTTCTTGGATTTGCCTTTCCTGCCGAATTCTCTAAGATTGGACCGTATATTCCTTTTTTACTCGGTATTATTATGTTTGGAATGGGGCTTACCTTGTCCACTGAAGATTTTAAAGAACTGTTTCGAAAACCTCTTTATGTTCTGATCGGGGTGCTGACGCAGTACACACTCATGCCGCTTCTTGCCTTTTTGTTAGCTTACGGACTGCGGCTTCCGTCTGAAATCGCAGTAGGAGTTGTTCTCGTAGGCTGCTGCCCAGGCGGTACAGCATCGAACGTCATGACCTTTTTGGCGAAAGGAAATACAGCTTTATCTGTAGCTGTAACCACCATATCAACATTGCTAGCGCCGTTTTTAACCCCTGTTTTCATTTTAATTTTTGCAAGATCTTGGTTACCTGTATCACCAGAGGCTCTGTTTTTATCCATTGTACAAGTTGTCTTAATCCCTATTATTTTAGGTATTCTTGTGAAATTGTTTTTTAAAAAACAAGTATCATATGCGGTTCAAGCACTGCCGCTTGTATCTGTTGCCGGAATTGTCGTGATTATTGCAGCAGTTGTCAGTGCAAATAAAGAGCAGATTCTTCAATCTGGATTGCTGATATTGGCCGTTGTTATATTACATAATGGACTTGGTCTTTTATTTGGTTACCTTATTGCAAAATGGTGCAAAATGGATATCCCTTCTCGAAGAGCCATCTCGATTGAAGTAGGCATGCAAAACTCTGGACTCGGTGCAGCTCTAGCGACAGCACACTTCTCGCCACTTGCAGCCGTACCAAGTGCCATTTTTAGTGTGTGGCATAATTTATCTGGTTCCTGGCTTGCGACATATTGGTCAAAAAGAGGAAATCCTGAAAATGAAAAAGAAAAAAAGCTAGCACCTTAACGGGTGCTAGCTTTTCAAATTGAAGATTATCCTTCAAGCAATAGCTGCTCCGGATCTTCAAGCAAGTTTTTAATCGTGACAAGGAATCCAACTGCTTCTTTACCATCGACAATTCGGTGGTCGTAAGAAAGAGCTAAATACATCATCGGACGGTTTTCAAAACGTTCTTCATCAATTGCCACAGGACGAAGCTGAATTTTATGCATACCTAAAATTCCAACTTGAGGGCTGTTTAAAATTGGTGTTGAAAGCAGTGAACCGAATGTTCCACCGTTAGTGATCGTGAATGATCCACCTTGTAGCTCATTCAGAGACAATTTGTTATCTCTTGCTTTTTTCGCAAGATGACCAATTTCCTTTTCAATCCCTGCAAACGACAATCTGTCTGCATCACGGACAACCGGTACCACAAGTCCTTCGTTAGCAGCAACGGCGATGCCGATGTCATAGAATTTCTTCAAGACGAGCTCATCACCTTGAATTTCTGCGTTAAGCAGCGGATATTTCTTCAGTGCTGCTACAACTGCTTTTGTGAAGAAGGACATGAAGCCAAGCTTTACATCATTTTGTTCAAGGAAGGCATCTTTACGGCGCTTTCTTAAATCCATCACGGCCGTCATATCCACTTCATTAAATGTCGTCAGCATCGCAGCCGTTTGCTGAACCTCAACTAAACGTTTTGCAATCGTTTGTCTGCGGCGTGACATTCTCTCGCGTTCAACTGGCTTTCCTGGTTGCTCATTTTGCACCGCAGCATTTGCTTTTGGCGCGGCTTTCGGTGCACTTGCAGGTGCTTCATTCTTTTGATAAGAAGCGACATCCTGCTTTCGTACCCTGCCCAGCGGATCTACGGTTGGAATCTCAGATAAGTCTAGCCCCTTCTCTCTCGCCAGTTTTCTAGCTGCAGGAGAAGCGATGGTTCTGCCATTACCAGATTTCGACTCTTCTTTCACTGCTTCTTCTTTTTGGGCAGCTGCCGGTTCTTCTTTCGAAGCTGGTGCAGACTCTTGCTCAGGTGCTGGAGCTGCGGACTCGCTTCCGCCAGCTTCACCTGCTGCAATTGTTCCAATGACTTCTCCAACTTGTACAGTGTCACCAGAATCTTTCAGCACTTCTTTCAGTACACCAGATTCTTCGGCTGTCAGTTCGACATTGACTTTATCTGTTTCAAGTTCTAACAGGTACTCTCCCTGCTCCACATAATCGCCCGGCTGCTTTAGCCATTGAGCAATCGTTCCTTCCGAGATCGATTCCGCTAATTCAGGTACTTTAATTTCCGCCATTTTTCATTTCCCCCTTAGTTTTTGCGAGTCAAGCTATCAGATACAATTCGTTCTTGTTCTTTTTTATGCACAGTTGGGTCACCCTCAGCCGTACTTGAACGTCTTCTTCGGCCGATGTAACGTACTTTTACTTTTTCAGGCGCAATCTCACGTAAATATGGCTCAATGTATCCCCAAGCCCCCATATTTTGTGGCTCTTCTTGCACCCATACGATTTCTTCTAAGTTTGTTAGTTTCGATAAAATCGCTTTAATATCTTTGGCTGGGAATGGATATAGTTGTTCCACTCTCGCAATGTGAAGCCAATTTTTCGTCTCTTCCATTTGAGTAAAACGATCACTAATATCGATTGATACCTTCCCGCTAGATAGCACGAGGCGCGATACTTTTTCGTGATCATGCACAAGGCCTGGCTGTTCAAGAACTGGACGGAACTGTCCATCCGTTAATTCCTGGACTTCAGACAATGTGTTCGGGTTACGAAGCAGACTCTTCGGTGTCATGATGACAAGTGGACGAATCTCTTCACGAAGCAGCATTTTCGCCTGTCTTCTAAGGATATGGAAGTATTGTGCTGCACTTGTCAGGTTCGCCACTGTCCAGTTATTCTCAGCAGCTGATTGCAGGAAACGCTCTGTTCTTCCACTTGAATGTTCAGGTCCTTGTCCCTCATATCCATGCGGCAAGAGCATCACTAGACCTGATTTTTGCCCCCATTTTGCGCGGCCAGCTGAAATAAATTGATCGAAATACACTTGAGCCGCATTTGCGAAGTCTCCAAATTGAGCCTCCCAAATGACTAACGTTTCAGGAGAATAGACATTATAACCATATTCAAATCCGATGACTGAGCCCTCTGACAGTGGACTATTATGAACAGTAAATGATGCGTTTGCATCACTCAGCTCATGAAGAGCAATAAATTCATCTCCAGTTTGACTGTCGTGAAGAACAAGGTTTCTTTGAGCAAAAGTACCGCGCTCTGAATCCTGTCCGGTCATTCGAATTGGCGTACCGTCTTTTAATATAGATGCAAATGCAAGTGCTTCCCCAAGCGACCATTCTACTTTACGGTCATCTGTAAACACTTTTGCACGTTTTTCAAGGATCCGCTTGAGCTTACCAAATACTTGGAAATCCTCCGGCCAGCTGATCAATTCTTCATTCAGCTTTCGTAATACATCAAATTCTACTGATGTATCTACTGCTGGGAAGCCATTTGATACTGGTTCTGGCAGTTCAATTTCTTGAATCGTATGCTCTTTCTTTGAAGGCACCTTTTGATAGGCTTCTTCTATTTTCGTTGCTACAGCCTGCTCGATTTCTTCACGCTGCTCTTTCGTTAGAAGACCTTCTGTAACAAGTTTATCTGCAAAGATATTCTTGACCGTTTTGTGCTTTCTGACTGCATCGTACAGCATCGGCTGAGTCGTAGAAGGCTCATCCATTTCGTTATGACCGAATCTGCGGTAACCGATCAAGTCAATTAAGAAATCCTTCTTAAAGCGTTTGCGGTATTCTACAGCTAATTGAACAGCCGCTAAACATGCTTCTGGATCATCTGCATTGACGTGAACAATTGGAATCTCAAATCCTTTTGCAAGGTCACTTGCATATTTTGTTGAGCGAGATTCATTGCTTTCTGTTGTAAATCCGATCATATTGTTTGCAATGATATGGATTGTTCCGCCCACCTGATACCCTACAAGTTGACTTAAATTTAATGTTTCTGCCACAATTCCTTCTCCAGGAAATGCCGCATCACCATGAATTAAGATGGCTAATGCCTTTTCAACGTCTAGAGCTGGATAACCTTTTTGAGTACGTGTTTCCTGAGCGGCACGTGTGCTTCCTTCAATGATTGGATCAATGAATTCCAAGTGACTTGGGTTATTAGCAAGCGTGACTCTCGCACTCTTTGTATCTTCGTCTTTAATTTGGCGATCTGCTCCAAGATGGTACTTTACATCACCTGTCCACCCGTAGCTGATGCCGATAGAGCCTTCTGATGGAACAAGCTCTTTATTTGGCGCATGCTGGAATTCTGAGAAAATAATCTCGTATGGTTTTCCTAACACATGTGCTAATACATTTAAACGGCCTCTGTGTGCCATTCCAATGTTAATATTTGAAGTCCCTTGTGTAACAGACTCTGAAATAATTTCATCAAGTACTGGGACAAGTGCGTCTAATCCTTCTATTGAGAAGCGCTTTTGCCCAACAAATGTTTTATGAAGAAACTGTTCGAACTGCTCAACTTCTGTTAATCTCTTGAAAACAGAAACTAGTTTATCCGCTGGTTTTTTCTTAAATAGTTCACCAGACTCAATCGATTTTGAGAGCCAGTTTCGTTCTTCGAAATCATGCACGTGATCAAACTCAAATGAAATGGTACGCTTATACGTATTTCTCAAATGGTTAATGGCTTCTATGCCGTTTGAAATGTGTTTTGGTGCGTCAGGACTAATAATAGATATTGGAATATTCTTGACGTCTTCTTCTGTTAAACCGTACTCCTTTAAAGGAAACAGCTCTTGTAATTCCTTTTCTTTGCGAAGAGGATTGACGGAAGCATTTAAATGGCCATACGTTCTGATGTCTTCTGCCAGTTTAACGACTGATGCTATCTTTTGGATTTGTTCAGAAGTAACTACTCTATTTTCTTTTTTCCCAATTTCCTCCTTCATTTCACTCGGTGGTGCACCAAGTTCATCAAATATGCCTCTTAGATCTTCATCAACACTAGTAGGATCCTGGACATACTGATCGTAGAGCTCGAGCACATAGCCGAGGTTCGGACCATGAAATTCTTCCCAACTCAACGGTTGTTTCACATCATTTTGAAACATTTTGAACACTACCCCCAACTTTGATCATCAAGTGATTGAACACTATCTCGATATAACTTCCAGAACACAATGACCAAATTTATGTAATAAAACGCTTCCAATAATATTCTACCACTGTTTCGGATTACTTTCTACATTCTTTGTTCAATTAAAGATAAAAAATTCACAGAAAAACAAAAAATTTAAATCATTCCGAAAAATATTTTGAAGAAAGGGGCAAAACCTTATGCCCCAATGCTTTTATGCAGTAATTTCTTCAGTAATGGATATAAGACATCCGGCAATGTATCGACATCTGGTACAAAAATGCTGAACTTGCCATACATATCTTGAATGGTTTTTATCTGTGCTTCTTCGATCGGCGAATTGGATAAAAACACATTGATCACCTCAATGCCCTTTTTCCTCGCCTCAAGAACTGCTTCATGTGTATCGACGATCCCATTTTGTTCGTAGCTGAAGGCAGCTGGCTCTCCGTCTGAAAAGACAATGAGAAACTTTTGCTCTTCTCTTCGTTTTAAAATCATTTTTGTCATTTGGCGAATCGCATAGCCATCCCGGTTATCCTCTTCTGGTTCAAGGGACATAATGGAAGGACCTGCATCAAATAAAGAATCTTTGAACGACACGACTGTGTTGAAATAGTTCGGCTGACTTGTTTCTGTTGCGTCATTTGTATCTTCCCAAAACCCCACAATTTGATGTGGGACTTGAACGGACTTTAATGCTTCGTGAAATAAAACAATTCCTTTTTTCGTCTCGTCCATCTTGTCAAACATGCTGGCAGAACAGTCTACTAATAAAGTGAAAACAGCATCAATCTCCGAAGAAGGTGCCTGTTTTTTATAGAAAAGACGCGGGTTAGACTCTGTAAAATACCGAATCAGCTTTTTACTGAGGCGTCCTGCATGAAGGTCCGTTTTTGGCCATGATTTTTTGTGTTCGAGCGTTTTTTGAATCATCTGTTTTAAGCGTTTCTGATAAGGCTCAATCTCCTTAGCGTGCTGCTTGTATACATCGATTTGTTCTGGCGCGGGAGGATCAGGTGAAATCATGACTGGAAACGCATATTTGTTCTCTTTTCCATTCTCATGAGCATCCGCCCCGCTTTCTTCCCCTTCAGCCTCTTCCAGCGCCTCAAGCTTTGAATAATCTTTTCGGTATGTTTGCTTGGCAGAGCCTTGGACAGTGCCGAGTGCTTGATCTCCGTCATCGCCTTCTCTTGCTGCATCCTTCCCGAGATCACTTTTACCGCCGTGCTCTAAATCAAATTGAAGGAAGCTTTTTGACGGCGCTTCTGTTTCTCGATGCCACACTTCCATATACTCCTGGTGGATATCTTCATCGCCCTCTTTTTCCCGGTCGACTTTGATGTCCTCACTTAATTTAGGTTTTCTTTTCAAGTCATGAAACAGCGGTTCTTTTGCCGCTTTTTCATAGTCCAATTCCGGGAAGAAAAAGTACGTATTCAGCATATCCTTATCAAGAAGCTCATCAAAACCTTCTATTAATTCTTTGACAATGACTGCGATATCTGCTGTTGAACCCGCCTCATATACACGCTCAAGACTTGATTCAATAAACGGAATCATTGGGTTGATCCGCTCGTGGAGAGGCGGAATCTCTTCCAGCGGCGAGTCAGCTGTCAGCTTCACATACATTGCACAATAGAGTGCATCCGTTAGAATGCTTCGCTCTTGGTTAATTGTTAATTGCGTCTTAAAGTGTCGCCGGTACAGCTCTCTTCTTCGTTTAAATACCTTTTTTGTTCCTGGACGTTCGCGTTTAATCCGCTCTTCAATCCGGATATCTTCAAAGAGCATAAACAATTGTTTACATAGATCAGGAATGGTAATTGTATGAGCATAGCGAATGATTTCCTGAAAGACAGTCAGATCACTATAAACGGTTCCTACTGCACGGAGGAACACATCACTTTTTAGCCCGGCTGTCATGTCTTCTTGTTTACGGTCATCCCAAAAATGGCTGATGAAAATTTTCTTTTCAAAAGGCTCATAGTAGGACTGCACTCCGTATTCAAGCTCGACATCATCACTTTTTGCTAACGTTTTAGCTAAATCCGTTAATTCCATAAATAAAAATGAATCGATTCTGCTGTCATTAAATTTGATGAATTTCAAAAGTCAGAACCTCACTCGAATAATGTTTGGGCAATATTTCTTACCGCTGCTTTTTCCCGGTCATCTTCTAGCTTTTCAACAATCCCTCGTTCAACTGCACGAAGCGGCGGGATGTATTGCGCAAGATCACATGTGTCTAGGAGTGCACGGATGGATGCCGCTTCTTCACTTACCTGCCCGTTGTGCGCCTGTGTAATGAGGTCTGATGAGAGCTGCACGAATTGATCGATTAACCGTTCATCCTTTAATACAGATTGGGATTGCAGTACATCCTTTAGGATACCGCCGCCGATATATGGAACGTCAATCACAACAAAACGGTTTTTTAACGCTTCATTTAGAGGCACTGTGCCGACATAGCCTTCATTGATTGCCGCAATCACTCCAAAGCCTTCATCTGCTCTAACGACCTCGCCTGTAAATGGGTTTGTCATCATTTTTCTGTAGTCGAGTACACCGTTTAAAATAGGCAGTGTTTCCGGCTTCGCCATGTTGATTTCATCAATATATAAAAGATGGCCTTTTTTCATCGCTTTCGTTACCGGTCCTTCAATAAATTCAATAGAAGCAACTTGACCATCATTGTGAATGGTTTTATAGCCAATCAAACTTTCTGCATCAAGATCAACCGAGCAGTTCACACTATGCATCGGCTGCTGAAAGAAAGCAGATAAAGTTTCTGCTAGTTTTGTTTTACCTGAGCCAGTCGGCCCTTTTAAAAGAACGTTTTTGCCGAGTGCTAGTGCAATTATCGCATCTTGTATGATAGACGTATCCTGTGATTCATAGCCGCCTGTTCCAATAAGCGGACGGAATTCTTCTTCTAGTCCTTTTGCTTTTGCTTCAATCATTGCTTGAATTTCTTCTGGGAGTGATTGTTCGTTAAACATATATGATTAATTCCTCTCTTCGATCATTTTCCTCACCAAGTATACTAAAAAAACCTTTATGCACTCAATACATAAAGGCTAGACATCTGTTATTTTACCATTTCTTTTGTGATCGCTCCGCAAGCGATGCGTTTCCCTGAGTTTCCAGAAGGGTTGCTTAAGTAATCATCGGCTTCCGCATGAATGATAAAGCTACGCCCATTTTGATCCATTAATTGGTTTGGACCTCCCTTTAACGCCACATCTGGCACATTCACGACAACATCAATTTGCCCATCTGCCCCAACTTCTAAATTAGGCATATCTCCAGCATGGTGGCCCTTTGGGTTATCAAAGCCATGCTCCCGGTGTGTTGGATTAAAGTGAGCCCCTGCCGTTTCAAAATCTGGCGCTTCACATATTCCTGTTTCGTGAATATGAAAGCCATGAGGACCTGGCGGCAGATCTTTCGCTTTCACATGTAAATCCAGGCCATTTTCTGAGGAGTCTCTTACTTCGATGCTTCCTATTTTTTGCCCGTTTTCATTGATGAGTGTCGTGGTAACTGGTGCTTGTTTAGGTGCTGCAACCTCACTGGTTTCTTCTGTCGTTTCTTTTTTCGGCGGTGCATGACATGCTGTTGCGACAAAGACCAGACACATCATGATCATCCACACTGACTTTTTCATATGACTGCCCCCTTTTGATATCAGTATGGACAACCTGATCAATAGGCAAACAAAAAAAAGCCGAAAATCGGCTTTTTTTAGAAGAAACGTTTTGCACCTAAATAGGCTTTTTTCCAATATGGGTTGCTTAAGTTCGATATCCCTACTCCGCTGTCACTTGCATGAAGGAAATCTCCTCCGCCAAGGTATAGTCCCATATGAGATGGACCCGCTTTGTACGTTGTGAAATAAACAAAATCGCCAACTTGAGGTGTGCTCACAGGTGTCATCATACTCCAGTAGCCTGCTGTGCTTAATCTGGATACAGATGAAACCTTGTTAATGAGATAATAAACAAATCCGCTGCAGTCAAATCCAGATGGTGTATTGCCGCCCCATCTGTAAGGAATGCCTGTCAGCTTTTTCCCTTCTTGGATCATCGTCGTGATTTTTGCATTCATCGGCACATCATTTTTGTTATTGTTGACCGGAGTTGTTGAACCGTTAGACGTAGAACCATTCGACCCAGTTGAGCCTGAAGCTGCACCATTAATTTTTAGAACTTGTCCAATTCTAAGCACATCGCTTTTTAAGCTGTTGGCTGTGCGGATGGATTGAACCTGCACTTTAAATTGATTCGCAATTTTCCATAAGGAATCGCCTGATTTTACAGTATAAGATGTCGCTTTCCCGCTTGAAGGCGGGTTGCTTGGTTTAGCAGGTGCTTTCGGCTGACTTGGTTTTGATGCAGCCGTCCCTTTTACTTTCAATACTTGATTCGGATAAATCATATCAGATTTTATCCCATTCAATGTTTTGATTTCACCAATCGACATATTGAGCGAATTCGCAATTTTCCAGAGAGAATCCCCTAATTTAACCTTGTATGTACTTGATGAGGATGAACTATTTGAGTTCGTTGTCTTATTGTTTGAGCTGGAATTTGAAGAGGAGTTTGATGACTGGCCCCCGCTTGTCTTCGTACTTCCAGATACCTTTAGCTTTTGTCCAGGACGAATTAAGTCACTGTTTAAGCTGTTTAGACTTTTTAAGCTTGCGACTGACATTTTATGATTTTTTGCAATGAGCCATAAAGAATCTCCAAGCTTTACAGTGTAGCTTGATGTCGTTGAAGCATTTGATTTCGTTGCTTTTGATCCAGTTGACGAGCTGGATTTTTTGCTTTTTGCGCCAGGAATTTTCAAGCTTTGTCCTGCAAAAATCATCGTCGTTTTTAGTTGATTAAGAGATTGAAGTTCCGAAATACTTGTATTGTACTGTTCGGCAATCTTCCAAAGTGAGTCACCGCTTTTCACTTTGATCGTCTGTGCTTCTGACGGTGCAGCAAACACAGCTGAGCCAGCGATCGCTGAAACTGTGAGGCCGGTTACTACTTTTTTCTTCATAGATGAATCTCCGCCTTTCATATTTCATTCAATAAGACTTATGTACTAGTTTTGAGTTTAGCATTTAATGGTTCTGCTTCTCTTGCACTATTTTATCTTTATTTCTATTATATTACTCGACATGTAGACGTTGGGCAATAACAAATAGGCTAAAGCAGCCAACTCAAAATGCTAAAACAAAGCCATATCGTTTCTATCGGCAGTTTGCTGTATTTATAAACATTTTTTAAGGAATTTTTAAGTTGACGTTTAGAAATTTGTCAAAACAAGCACGGTGCTAGTTTCATAGTTCTATTCTACATGACAAATTTTTCTGTATCAAATGACTTTTTACTCAATTGGCTGTTTTTTCTCCTCAAATGAAAAAAAGCATCCTTCCGAATGAAGAATGCAGCGATTCATTTTTATTTCCTTATTTCAGGTTCTTTTACAGTGAGCGGATAAAGGACTCCTTCTTTCGCAAACGACATTTTTCCCGTTTCTTCTGATACGACGAGAACAAGTGCATCGGTCATACCGGAGAGTCCGATCGCAGCCCTGTGTCTTGTCCCGAGAGAAGGACTA
Source organism: Bacillus sp. FSL R5-0431 (assembly GCF_038002985.1). Taxonomy (NCBI): domain Bacteria; kingdom Bacillati; phylum Bacillota; class Bacilli; order Caryophanales; family Bacillaceae; genus Bacillus; species Bacillus sp. FSL R5-0431. Next base: position 1,890,553 of record NZ_JBBOOG010000001.1, read on the forward strand.
ACTTTTTTTGAAGTAAGCGGGAGCACATTTGCAGCAGATACGAGTGTATTCTCTTTGACTAAAAGAGCACCATCATGAAGTGGATTTCCTGGGTAGAAAATGCTTTCTATTAATGAAGCACTAATTTTCGCATGAAGATTTGTCCCTTTTTGAATAAAATCCTCAACCTCATCACGCCTTTGAATCACAATAAGTGCCCCGTGTTTTTGTTTTGATAAGTTCTCAATGGCTAACGAAAATTGAGCAAATCCAGGTGTGAATTCTTCCATATACGATTGCAAATAAAACGAGGAAGCCTCTGCGTGCATTTCATTAAACTCATCATGTAATGACTCGAGATCACAAAGTAGACATTGCTCGATCTCATCAAGGGAATCAATAATGTCACTTGCATCCTTCATGATTTTCATCAAGTGTGTTCTCATGTCCACTTTAAATAGCGCTTCTTCATTCGTACGATTGATCATTTGACCTTTTCCCTCCTCCTTTTTGTTGTCATAAAATAACAAATTATGCGCATTCTATTGATATGGAGGTGACTTAATATGACCATTCAGAAAGTGATTCAATATACTTGCAGCATTTTAGGTGTTGTCAGTCTTTCCTTTATTTATGCCCAAATGTTTAAAAAAACGAAGCCATCTAAGAAAAATAATCCGACGGAGAATTGATTTTTTTACATAGCATGATATAATCCTCTCGTTATTTCTGTTCAGAGAGGAACTTATGATGAGAGAAACAAATAGCATTCGAGCTAAGGTGACACTATTTTTAACCATTTTGATTCCGATTTTAATCACTCAAGCGGGTCTTTCGCTTATTACGTTTTTAGACACCGTAATGTCTGGAAAAGTGAGTGCAGAAGACCTTGCGGGTGTTGCGATCGGTTCTAGTATTTGGACACCCGTTTATACAGGACTTGCTGGTATATTAATGGCCGTTACGCCGATTGTCGCTCAACTGATGGGCGCTGGGCATAAAAAAGATGTTCCCAAGGCTGTCTTTCAGGCGATTTATTTATCCTTTCTTTTAAGTATCGGTGTGATTGCGATTGGTACAATCAGCATCCCTTACGTATTAGGTGGACTTGGACTTGAGCAATCCGTAGAGGATATTGCGCGGCATTTTCTCAGTTTTCTTGCTTTTGGTATCATCCCGCTGTTTGGTTATTCGGTACTCAGGTCATTTATTGATGCATTAGGGAAAACACGTGTGACGATGTTCATCACGTTAACAGCACTTCCTATTAACTTTGCTTTAAACTATGTATTTATTTTTGGGAATTTTGGCTTTCCAAAGCTTGGCGGTGCGGGAGCTGGCCTTGCATCTGCGATGACGTATTGGGCCATTTTCATCATGAGTATTTGTATTGTCATGAAAGCAGAACCATTTGCCTCATTTCGTTTGTTTCAAAAACTGCCTCGAATCAATATCTCCCGTATGGGGCAAATACTGAAAATCGGTCTTCCTATTGGGTTTGCGATCTTTTTTGAAACGAGTATCTTTGCAGCTGTCACGCTGTTAATGGGTCACTTTGATACTGTGACGATTGCAAGTCACCAGGCTGCGATGAACTTTGCTTCTATCTTATATATTTTACCGCTCAGTATCTCAATGGCTTTAACAATTGTCGTTGGGTTTGAATCCGGTGCCAAGCGGTATAAAGACGCGCAAAACTACAGCTATATCGGAATTGGAACGGCGGTATTATTCTCATTGTGTACGGCGGCACTCATTTTGTTATTTAGACCAGAGATTGCTGGTTTATACACAGCTGAATCGGCTGTTTTACAGTTGACACAGCACTTTTTGATTTATGCGATCTTTTTCCAGCTGTCAGATGCAATTGCTGCACCCATTCAAGGGGCTCTGCGCGGCTATAAAGATGTGAACTATACTCTCATTGCCGCATTTGTTTCTTACTGGGTGATCGGTCTTCCTTCCGGCTATTTGATTGGCACCTATACCTCATTTGGGGCATTTGGCTATTGGATTGGTCTCATTGCAGGACTTGCCGCTGGTGCTGTCGTCCTCTTTATCCGCCTCAGATTGATTGAAAAACGCTTGCTTCAGCAAGCGCTCAATCACTAAATACGACACAAAAAAAAGCAGCTGATCGATGTCAGCTGCTTTTTTATTTAGTCATTCCATTGGTACGTCCAGAAAATTTCTTCATCGAACCATTTTTGGACGACAGGTTCTTTGTTTTTCAGCTTCTGTTCAAGCTCTCTCAGCATGCCTTCTGTTTGCGTTCTATGCGCTCTCAGTGCATTTAATTTGATATCTGCTACATCTGTAATGTCGATCATAATATCTGCATTTCCCAGCACTTCTTCTCTATTTCTCGTAATGGCCATGCAGTATGTGACAGGACGGTCTTCTTTTTTCTTACGGTAAAGAGCGCGAATAACCGCTTCTCCTGTCGCATCATGATCAGGGTGTACACCGTGTCCTGGATAAAACGTGACAATCAGTGTAGGTTTGACTTCATCAATGATGTTTTCCATCACATCAGCTAAATACTCGTCGTCTTCAAATTCCAATGTTTTATCACGAAGTCCAAGCATACGTAAGTCTGTGATATCCATTTCTTTGCAGGCATTGATTAATTCCTGTTTTCTTAATTCAGGAAGTGTTTCGCGATTGGCATATGTTGGGCTGCCCATATTTCTGCCCATTTCCCCAAGTGTCCCGCATGCATACGTGACTGGGATTCCGCGTTTTCTGCTTTGTGCAATGAGACCTGCAACCCCAAAGGATTCATCATCTGGGTGAGGCAACATCACTAGTACATGTTCGTTCATGACTCGTCACCCTTTCTTCTACACCTGAAATGGTGTTTCACTAATTTGTAATGAGATCGCTAGTTTTCCGTCTGGCAAGTGCCCTGCTAACAGCAGGCGGCCATGGTCATCAAACACATAATCCGTTAATCCTTCTGCGTAAATCCAGCCATCTTCTGTTTTCATTCCAACACGGTACGGACCTTGTCCTTTTATTTTCGCCTGTGAATAGACGACTTTCGCATTTCGGATATAAGCCACGACCGTCATATTTTGTTCATTTACATGAGCTGAATAAGAACCCGTTGTCGTTTCAAGATGAACGAAAACTGGACGATTTAAAAACGATTCAAGATGTGTTGTGACATCTTCCGTTTGAATTGGTTTCATGAGTGGTTCCTTCCTTCATTTTGAATTAATTCTCGCAGCTTTTTTGTATGTAAGCTGATCAGTTGCAGCTGATGATCATGCTCAAGCTCACTTTCTAATATTCTCTCTACAGCGAGCACATATTTTTGATGGAATGATTTTCTCGCCCGCGGATGAGTGCGCGCATCGCTTAAATCATCACATATCGCCTCGAGTAAAGAAGACATATCATCGACATCAAGCTGACGATTTTTCCATAAAGATTGATAAGCGGCTGCAAGCTCATTGGCAGATGACATGTAATCACCTCTACAGTTTTGGTAACAACTTATTATGACATGATCCGCCTTCAAAAAAAAGCAAACTGCTTGTTCCACTTAATGAGAATTCGCTGTTTTTTTCATGCGTAATTGAGAGGTAGTAAATAATAAAATCGCCACCCAGATACAAAGAAACGTCACGATTTTAGCTGAAGATAAATGCTCGTGATACACAAATAACCCCAAAAACAGCGTAATCGTCGGTGCAATGTATTGTAAAATGCCCACTTGATAAAGAGGAATTCTTTTTGCGCCTTCAGAGAATAAAAGAAGTGGCACCGCTGTAAAGACCCCTGCAAAGAATAAGAGACCAAGCGATCCGAAGCTGTTAGGATTCATTGTCACCACAGGTTCTTTTAAGAAGAACAATAAGTACACAAGGGCCGCTGGGGCTAAAAGCAGCGTTTCAATTGTCAATCCAATTGCACTCGTGAAGCTCATTCTTTTTTTAATCAATCCATAAAAACCGAAGCTAAAGGCAAGTAATATCGCAACGACAGGAAATGAACCGTACTGAATCGTGGAAAGAATCACCCCAGTGGCGGCAATTAGTATCGCAATGGTTTGTAATTTATTGAGCCGCTCTTTCAAGAAAATGATGCCTAGTAAAACAGAGACAAGCGGATTAATATAATACCCTAAACTAGCTTCTAGCATGAGATGGTGATTGACTGCCCAAATGTACACATACCAGTTAACCGAAATTAAAATAGCAGATAAAAGTAGTGAAAAAAGTGCTTTACCATCCAGCATGAGACCCTTCACTGTCTGCATCGCCGGCCGGACTTGTTTTAAATACAGTAGAATACCGCACATAAAAACAAATGACCATAAAATTCTGTGCGCTAAAATTTCGCCTGACGAAATATGCTCCATCAGTTTCCAATATAACGGGAATAATCCCCATAATGTAAAAGATGCTGCCGTATAGAGAACACCTTTTGATTGTTGCTGATCGTTCAATCTAACCATTCCTTTCTAAACCTATCGTATATTATAGCACGCACTCAGGTGAATGGGCATATACTAATTCAGGGCATTTAGAAAGGATGATTTGCATGTTTGACTGGAACCGATTATTCCCTTTTCAAAAGCAATTTTCAAAAGAAGCCTTAAAGAATTCAGACCCTAAAGACGTTGAGCAGTATGTCAATCAAGTGATGGAAAGTGTATTCGGCTCCAATTATCCTGCTCAGTTCCCTTTTCAGGATCCACTCTCTCAACATCAAAAAACAAGAGAAACAGACGTCAAAAAAGAACCCGAAGTGGAAGTGTTCGAAACCACTGATCACGTGTTCGTTAAAATTGAGCTTGCTCGGCCGAACACAGAAAAAGTAAAAATCAAACATACAGCCAACCTGCTGTTTATTGATCATTTTCCTGAGGAAGGCACGCAGAAGAAAGTTGTCCTTCCTGCTGCTGTAAAAAGAAAAGGAACGAAGGCTTCGTATCAGGACGGTATTTTGGAGATTATGTTTTTAAAGCATGATGATCCGGGGATCTCTGAAATCGATATTCCATTATAAAAAGCCTGCTTACATATAGAAGCAGGCTTACTCTTTTTTCTTAATAGTATGGTGGATATCCGCCGCCATAAGGTGGTGGAGCAGGCGGTGGTGGTGGGTAATATGGACGGGGATAATTAAAAATCGCACTTCCTAAAAATCCGCCAAGCAGTCCGCCGACTAAAGGAGCGCCAAAACCAAAAAACAAAGGGACTCTGGATTCATATGGCGGAATGCCAGGGGCGCCGCCTCGGAAATACGGAGTATGAGGGTACATGCATTTCTCCTCCTTTGTCATGTGCCTAACATCAGCATATTCATCAGGAGTCAAAACGTTTGGGCAAACCTGAAACTAGGCTTGCTCCTTTTTTTCATGAGATTCTGTATACTCCCCTGCCCACCTAGATACCTCATGAAACACATTATTTAGCGCATTTCCTTTTTCAGTTAAACAATAAATGACTTTAACAGGCGTCTCAGGCAGAACAGTTCGCTCTATAATCCTTTCTTGCTCAAGTTCTTTTAAACGCTCTGCGAGCATTTTTTGACTGATAGATGGGATAATGTCCGTCATGTCTTTAAAGCGCTTTGGACCATCAAGCAATACATGAATAATGAGACCATTCCACCTTTTGCCTAGCAGTAAAAAAGCTTGCTGAATGTGTGGACATAATTGAAATTCCATAAATTTCAGCCTTTCTTTTCATGATTGTTTGACAAACTAACGGTATACAATTTAAAATAGCTCTAGTTACAATAAGTAAGTTTCTCACTTTTTTAGTTATTGTACCATACTATTTGCAAAAACGGGAGGAAATATCCATATGGCGACTGATCAAAAAACAATTGACATTTTAAAACAAAGAGCTTCAGTAAAAGAGTATGATACAACTCATGAAATGACAAAAGAAGAGCTAACAGAGCTGCTTGATATCACAACTAAAGCACCATCTGCGTGGAATCTTCAGCATTGGCATTTCACTGTTTTCCATAGTGCTGAATCTAAAGCGAAGTTACTTCCAATCGCTTACAACCAAAAGCAAATCTCACAAGCATCAGCTGTTATTGCTGTACTAGGTGATCTTGAAGCCAATCAAAATGGTGAAAAAATATACAGTGAGCTGGCAGAACAAGGCTTCATTACTGAAGACATCAAAGAAACATTGATGACTCAAATCAATGGCGCATACCAAAGCGAGCAGTATGCACGTGAAGCTGCGTATTCAAATGCTTCATTAGCTGCTATGCAATTAATGATTGCTGCAAAAGCAATGGGCTATGATACATGCGCAATGGGTGGTTTCAGTAAAGACGCCTTCATCAAAGAATTCAATGTAAGCGGACGTTATGAGCCAGTCATGTTGATTTCAGTTGGTAAAGCAGCGAAAGAAGCTCATAAAAGCAATCGTTTCGACACCGAACAAGTATCTGATTTCCTTTAAGATTGGCAAGGCCTCAGCTTTCATGCTGAGGCTTTTTTTATTTGGTTTAAATATTATTCCTACATACTTTCTTTTCACTTTACCCCTTTTCACCTTCACCCTTTCTCCTTTTTAAGAATGAAAGCGTTATATTAGTATGATATTCGCCAAAATGATTGTTTTTTCTGAAAATGGTCTTGTGATCTAATCTGACAACTGCTATTATTATGAAATTACAAAAAATTCAGGAGGGAATCATGAATAAAAAATTGATACTGGCACTACTTATAGCGATTCCATTCATCGGACAGCTCGCACTGCTGCCCTTTGCAAATCGTATTCATCCATTTGTGATAGGGCTTCCTTTTTTCCACTTCTGGCTCTTACTATGGATTGTTCTCACACCAATCTGCACATTCATCATTTACCGGATGCAACATTCAAATGGAGGAACTGACTAATGCAAGGAAATTTAACAGCTTTATTGATTACTGCAAGTATTATTTTCATCGTCGTGGTCATCGGATTTGCCGCTGGCCGGGATAAATCATCGAGACAGTCAGTAGAGGAATGGTCTGTCGGCGGGAGAAAATTTGGCGGTCTGCTCGTCTGGTTCCTCGTAGGCGCAGATTTATATACCGCTTATACCTTTTTAGGGCTCACTAGTACAGCCTATACAGCTGGAAGTGTCGCTTTTTTCGCTATCCCCTATTCAGTTCTAGCGTATTTTATTGCTTATTTCTTCTTACCAAAGCTATGGACGGTTGCGAAAAATCACAACCTCACAACGCTCGCTGATTATGCACGTGAGCGGTTTGACAGCAAGCTGTTATCCAGTTTGATTGCGATTATTGGAGTACTTATGCTGATTCCTTATATTTGTCTTCAGCTGAGCGGGATTCAAGATACGTTAACTGTCGCTGGTACTAGTTATATTAATGTGAATGCAGTTGTTATTATTTCATTTATTTTAGTCGCACTTTATACATTTTTCAGTGGTATTAAAGGTCCTACATATACAGCCATTATTAAGGATATTCTCGTTTGGGTCATCATGCTGTTTATGGTGGTTTCACTGCCAATCATTCATTTTAACGGCTGGACCCCGATGATGAATACGTTAGCTAAGGAAGCGCCACAGCTTCTGACGATCCCTGACGGCGGTCCTAAAGGCATTTTATGGTTCATTACCGCTTCAGGCGTTTCTGCCCTTGCTTTGTTTATGTGGGCGCATGCGGCAACAGGGGTTTTTACAGCCAAAAGTGCAGATGCCATCCGTAAAAACAGTATGTTTTTGCCTCTTTATAACATCGTATTGATTTTGGTCATCTTCCTTGGATTTATTGCCTTTTTAGTCTTACCTGAAGATACAAATCCAAGATTTGCTCTTCTTCATTTAATTCAAACGTCATATGGTGGTGTGATGCAGGGCCTCGCTTATTCAACAATTGCACTGGCTTCCCTCATTCCATGCTCAATCATGGCCATTGGCGCATCGAATTTATTTGCCAATAATTTATACCGTGACTTAATTCATCCGAATGTATCACCAAAAAGATTGACCATCATTACACGTTCAATGGTGTTTATCGTCATCGGACTGGCCCTTTTATTCGGGATGCTCTTCCCAACAGCACTTGTAACGCTTCAGCTCATTGGCGTTTCAGGAATGGTTCAAATTTTCCCAGCCATTGCGATCAGCTTGTTCTGGAAAAAACAATCAAGAGAAGCAACGATTGCGGGGTTAGTTGTTGGCATCATCGTCACCTTTACAGCCAATATCTCACAAGTCACGTTCGGTCTTTATGAAGGTTTTCTCGGTTTACTAGCAAACGTTGTGGTCATCTTGATCTTGAATCCATTCTTCCAAAAGCATGTCACAGACAATTCTGTCATAAATGATCTTTTTGAAAAAGATAACGAAAAAACAGAAGCGACTGTAAACAACGCGTAAACATAAAAAGAGCAGTCCCCCTTATGAGGACTGCTCTTTATTTCATTTCTTTTTTCAAAACTTCAATGGCTTTTTTCATTTGAGTATCATTGTTCTTTAGCTTATCTTGGATCTTTGTCATCAGTACTGTCGTTGTATCTCCTGTCAGAATACCGTCTGTTTTCAGATCGTTGTCTGTTTGGAAGCGTTTGACGATAGACTGGAAAGCTTGATCGTACTCACCATTTGCTTTTGCTTTGTAGCCAAGCGCTTGGAACATTTTTTGAGCCGCTTTGACTTCATCTCCATTGTCATTCAGCTGATACGATTTTTTCGGACTTAAGTATGGCAGCTTTGCATAACTTGGGAGCGATGCTTTGACCTGTGGTTCAATTCCTTTTTTGTGAATCCAAGAACCATCCGGCGTCAGCCACTTGGCGATGGTTAACTTGACGCTAGAACCATCATTATAGCTTTGTGCATTTTGAACAGTTCCTTTACCAAATGTCTTTTCACCAATAATTTTGATACCTGAAGATTGGTGCAGAGCCGCCGCCATGATTTCAGCAGCGCTAGCTGAGCCGCCATTTACAAGAACAACTGCCGACTGATGAACTTTACGTTCTTTTTCAGCCTTGTACTCTTCTTTCTTCCCTTTTTCTTCAACTTGCATGATGACTTTCCCTTTATCGATAAAGTCATTACTCATTTCAATCGCTTCTGTCATAATGCCGCCTGGATTATCTCTCAGGTCGATGACAAAGCCTTTTGCCCCTTTTTTCTCGAGGTCATCAATGGCTTTATCTAGCTCTTTCGATGTTGTTTCAGCAAAGGACGTAATTTGAATTTCTCCTATTTTGTCTTTTGTGAGTTTTGCATACACCGTTTCAAGCGGAATGGTGTCTCTTGTGATCGTCACATCAACATTGCCCACTCCTTGGCGGTTAAGGTGCAGCTTGACATCCGTTCCTTTTTTCCCTCTAATAAGAGAAACTGCTTTATTGACCGACATGCCTTTTGTGCTTTTCCCATCCACCTTTAAAATACGATCATGAGGTTTCAACCCGGCTTTTTCAGCAGGAGAGCCTTTAATCGGTGCGACAATTAAAATTTGCCCATCCTTCTCTTCTACTTGTGCACCAATTCCTTCAAATGATGATGAAATGGTGTTGTTAAATCCTTCGGCTTCCTCCTGATCCATATATGTAGAGTATGGATCATCAAGTGATGCAATCATTCCTTGAATCGCACCATCTACTAGTTTTTGATCATCCGTTTTTTCGTAATACTCATCTTTTACCTTCGTATACGCCGCCATGAGTTTACTAAACTTCTCGTCTCCTGAGACACTGACAGCCCCTTGTTTTGTGATCACAAATGTAATCGCAGAGGACAGGGCCGCTGTCACCAGAATGGCGATCACGAACTTAAATTGTTTTTTCAAAAAAACACCACCTTTATCTCCTTTCATTATTATCAAGGACGATGCTTCATCCGTCAACCAAAGGATCGAAGTTCTCTTTGAAAAGATAAGCCATTTAACCTTGCATTGCATAATCTTTAAAGAGGAACTTGATAAGGAAAGAAGGGATTTTATGAGTGATTATGTAGAAATGCTTGCCTATTTTGGCGTATCCAGTGCCCATCCTGGCGGAATTGAGTTAACAAAAACGATGCTTGAGCATATAAAGTTGACGCCGGATGCACGTATACTGGATGCGGGATGCGGGACAGGACAAACGGCGGCATATTTAGGAAATATCGGTTATCAGGTAGAGGCGATTGATACACACCCTTTGATGATTGAAAAGGCCAACCTGCGATTTGAGCGAGAAGAACTGCCGATCCGCGCATTGCAAGCATCAATTGAACAGCTGCCATTTCCAGATGAAGCGTTCACTCTTCTCATCAGTGAATCTGTTTTAAGCTTCACAAACCTTCCTGCTGCACTTGCTGAGATCAAACGAGTGCTTGCCCCTGGAAGTCAAATGATCGCAAATGAAGCTGTGTTAAAAGCACCCCTTACACCAGAGGAGCTCGCCACCGTACGAGATTTTTACGGGTTCCACTCACTCTTTTCACTTGAAGAATGGAAGGAGCAGCTAAAAGCAGCAGGATTCCATGACTTTCGCATTCTCTCATTTGATGAACACATGGTACAGGAGGAGCCGACAGAAATGGAATTATCTGAACACATCCCGCCTTCTCTTTACGAAACGCTGCAAACACACTACGATCTGATTCAAGCGCACCGGAAGCAGCTAAGCCACATTCTATTTGAATGTACCGTATAAAATGAGCGAATCTCCTATATGTTTTGTCCAAACTCTATGAGGTCTCTCGCATAGGATAAGAGTGAACAGAGTTTGTCATAAGGAGGAAAAATATGGAGCGCTATCAAAAGCTTTGTCAGCAGCACATGGGAAAAGTCGCTAGAATCACAGATCGTAATGGCAGAGTACATGTCGGACGCATTGAGCGGGTGACAAACCGTAAAGTGTATATTCGTCCAGTCGGCGGTTCTCGCGGCGGCTTTGGCTTTGGTTATTACGGAGGGTATTACGGCTGGGGTGCCGCTTATGGCATCGGGCTTGGTTTCATTACAGGTTTCGCATTAGCAGGATTGTTCTTTTTTTAAAAGAAGAATAAAGAAGGCCCCCCGAATAGCTGGGAGGCCTTTTTATTTGATTAGATTTTCTTCACTTTGTTCATGTACTCTTCAAATGTTAAATCGTGATCATGCATCGCTTTTGCTGCTTCTTTTCCAACATAGCGCAGATGCCACGGCTCATATTCATATTTTGTAATATCTTCTTTTCCTTTTGGATAACGAATGATAAAACCATATTTATAGGCGTTTTTAGCCACCCATTTGCCATCAGGTGTTTCACCAAACTTTTCAGAGATGTCAAAGCCGGCACTTTTTGAGGAAATGTCCATGGCAAGGCCTGTTTGATGTTCACTTTCGCCTGGTAAAGCTACTGCTTCCTGCGCTTTGTCTTTGCCTTTTAATTTGACTTCACTATCAAAAATGACTTTTTGACGGTCATAGGAGCGATAGCCAGATACTGCAGCCAGCTCGAAGTTTTTCTTTTTCGCATCTTTGAATAACTTCTCAAGTGCTTCCGCTGCTTCTTTACGAATATATCGTTTTTCAATATCCTCTGAAAAAGAGAATTCTACTTTTGGTACAACGAGATCAGAAGGTTTATAGGTTCCTGGTAATGCGTATTCTTTGTTGACAAGAGCTAGCACGTTTGCAGGATTTTGAATGGTTTTCAGCCCACTTACCACCTTGATGTCATTGAAATATTCACTCTTTAATGTCAGCTCTTGATCCGATGAATCTGCTGTATTGTTTGAGTTTTGCTGGGTAGATGAATTTGCTGCGCTCTTTTGTTCGTTTGTTTTGTTCGATTCAGATGTACCGCTTTTTTGATCCAGCAACTGGCAGCCCGATAGTGCGGCTGTCAAACCAAGAATCGATGCGATTGAGAGTATTTTATAGCTTTTCTTCATGACATACCTTCCTTTTGCTCTTCTAAAAAAAAATAAAGATGCGCTACATCGTAGCACACCCTTTATACTATTATAAAACGGAGTCTAGTGCAATTAAGATCATTTCGTCAAATGTCGTTTGACGCTCTTCAGCCGTTGTTTCTTCTCCTGTGAGAACATGATCACTCACTGTCAGAATGGATAACGCTTTTCGATCAAATTTTGCTGCAAGCGAATAAAGAGCTGTTGTCTCCATTTCAATCGCTAGGATACCGTATTGAGCCATGAGTTCAAGTGGTTTTTCATTGTAAAATTGGTCTGCGGTAAATACATTACCGACACGTACAGCGACATTTTTTGCTTCTGCTGTATCGTAGGCTTTCTTAAGCAGTCCAAAATCAGCGCAAGGTGCGTAATCAATCGGTCCAAACGCCACACGATTCATTTGTGAGTCTGTTGAAGATGTTTGAGCTAAAATGACATCACGCACGTTGACATCCCTTTTGATAGCCCCGCAAGATCCGACGCGGATTAAGTTTTGAACATCATAGCTTTGAATGAGTTCATTCACATAAATCGAAATAGAAGGTACGCCCATTCCGGTACCTTGTACAGAAACGCGCTTTCCTTTGTAGGTTCCAGTATAACCATACATTCCGCGCACTTCGTTATAGCATTCGACATCTTCTAAATATGTATCTGCAATATATTTCGCACGAAGCGGGTCGCCTGGCAGCAATACCGTTTCTGCAATTTGTCCTTTTTCTGCTCCAATATGTACACTCATTTTTTAGCCTCCACTTACGTTTACTATGTGATTTATCCTATTTAGTATAAACGATTGAGCCTAAAAAAGAAAATACCAGCTGAAGCTTAAGCTGGCATCGTCAATCATCTATTTAACTCATCGTCATCAGTCGTTCACTGCGTTTCCATCCTGCCGGAAAAAGCTGATAATAGCACTTTCCCTTCTTCTTATCATCAATCACAACAATATCACCTGTTGTCATAAACCGTGCATTGTAATCATTAGGGACTGTATCATGTACATTAAATGTCGAGAATGCTTTTTCCAGAACATCCAGGTGTGTTCTGCCGCCAATCTTTGTCCGGTACACAGGCTGATGCCCGCTTGCAGCGCCATATTCAGGTGTCTGATAAATGGTTAAGTGAAATGCTGAAGGTTTCTTTTGAAAAAATCTCAACGTCAATTGCATTCAAATCCCTCCCCTTTTATATAAAATTGGCTGGGGTCTGTCAATTTCCTTCTTCTATTTTTGTCGAATGACAGACAATTTTTCGTCAATCTTTTTACAAATGAGAAATAAAGCAAGTCCTATCGCAAAACCGCCTGCAACATCTGTCAAATAATGAACACCGATATACATTCGGCTGATCCCAATCAAAAGAACACAGAACCCCGTGATCAAGTAGACGATTTTTTGTCTTTCTTTCAGCCATGGAATCATTTCAACTAATAGATAAGCTATAAAAGGATAGATTGTGGCTGCATTCATCGAATGTCCGCTCGGAAAGCTGTAATACGTTTCATTGACAAGATGATCAAAGGCCGGTCGCTCTCTAGCAAACAGCCCCTTTAGTTCATGATTGATGGTTTTTTCTGTGAGATATAATAGAAAAAGCATCATGATAGAGTAATAGCGCTTATACATGAATAGTACGACACTAAAAATGAGCATGATTGGGACGAGCAGCGCACTAATGCCAAAGTCCGTCAAAGTCAGCATGACATTATTTAAAAAAGGGAGTCTGATGCTCTCAAACCATAAGATGATCTGGTTGTCCAATTCTTGACCCGCACCAGATACCATGAGCGCAGCAATGGCGCCAAATAAAATCAAAAGAAATAGGATATACACGCGAAAGATTCTCCTCCCTCTCTCTTCAGAATCTCTTCAAAGTATAGTGCCTACCACGCCTCTTCTTCAACTATCATTGCTTTTTTCAGCATATATTCAAACGTAATGTCAGCCAGCTCAAACGTTTCCAGCTCAGCAGGTATGTACCCTCTTTTGACCAGCTCCATGTAGAAGAATTCCGCAATTTCCTCTGTATCAATCACCAAATCTGCTTCTTTCATTACATTCCGCCTCCTTTTTTATGATGTATGAACGACGCCTGTTTTTTATTACAGTTTGTCATAATGGCTCATTCCATACATATAAATGCAGTAAACAAAAAGAAAAGGGGTTTGAGGCAATGAAATGGTTAAGCATATTAGATGGAGAAACGTTTGATCAGGTGATGGGCCGTATCTTGAGGGGATGGTTTTATGTGATTGTTTTTTTCTGTGTGCCTTATTTTTTATTCGTGTTAGGACAAGTCTTTCTTTAACCAAAATGCTCGTGTAAACTTTCCAATATAAAATCCATCATATCCTTGTATTCTGGATCTTCGAAAAATTCGTAGAGAATTTTATAGTCATTATATATATCAAGAAGCTCATCCACTATAGATACAGCGAGGAATTCTAGTGATGCTTCGCTTTCTTGTTTCTCTTCTAGTTGTAATAGAGCCGTTTGAACCATATCTTCTTCCATTTCTTTTGAGGTTTCACCGACGTAATGCACAAAAAGAAGCTGATGAACGAACTGGTCCATCTCATATTTCCTCAGGACAAGCGTTAAGTCTTCCTCTTCTGTTTCCAGCCACTCTCCGTCCTTTAGCCTCGTGAGTTCGTAAATGACATCTTCCCAGCCGTCATCAAGGTATCGCCATATTTCAGTCCGATGGCCAATAATTTTAAATAGCTCTTTTCCGTAATCTTTTACATATACAACATCGCCAATGAGGAACTCATATTCAATGTCCAGCTTTTCTGTATCCACAATCACCCCGTCGTACTCATCGTAAAGCTGAAGTGATGTTTCAAAATAAAGCACCTCATTATGATTGACCTCATACAAATAGTGCTGGTCAATTTGATGGACTTTTGTAATCGTTCCGACTGTGCCGTACATGACAACGACGACAATATCCCCTACTTGATATTTTGGTGCTTTCGCCTTCATTCTGTCTCCCCCTTGCCCGACTTTTGGTCTTAACGTATCGTATGCCGGCGCAAGGAATTCTGCATGGGCAACCACACCATGCAAAACGCCATTTTATTTCTTATAAAAAAACCGCTTCTCCCATCTGGAACAAGCGGTTGTTTGTTATTTTTTTTTGACTTCTACTTCATATTGCTCAAACGCTTCGTCAAATGTTGTCATTGAGCTCAAATAATCGCCATTTAATTCTAAATAGGCACACAGCTCATGATAATCAATGGACGCTTTCGGGAAGCTGTGATCCTCATAAGCAGCATTTGCAAAATGGCTGATTTCATCTTTCGGTTTTGGATGTCTGTACTTCATTAAATAATGGTAAAACGACTTCACCTGTTTTTCCCTCCGCGACACTCTATTTTGTTGTTATATTATACAGCAATTTGATGACTTGTATAGGCGGAGGTACAACTTATGATGAAAAGTCAAAGTAATTTCGCTTTAATAACCGCTCCATGCTCATTAATTCTTCGTATGAAATTTTTTCTGGAAGTTTTGTCTGATCCACTAAAATTAATTGATCTTCTATCTCTTTGACCGTCTCATCCTTTTGATATAACATGCCGCAGTGCGTGCAGGAAATGGACGGTGTTTCGATGATTTCAATTGATTGTGTGCCAGTGATCAGTTCCCAATAGACTGTTGTCTGCTCTGCGTTTGCTTTGTTTTCCTCACACCAATCACATGTCAGCAAGGTCATTTCTCCTCCTTTACAGTTTGATCTTTTTTGAGCTGTGCTTGATATTTTTTCTCTTTTAATTCATCTCGTTTTTCACGTTTGTTTTTGAGTGTGTCATGCTCAGGATTTGTCTCATATGCTTCTCTTCGTTTCATCCGGCTTAAATTCTCAGGCGTAAACGATTTCGCTTCATCCTGAAATAGTGCGGTAACACCAATTGCCGGTTCTTGTTTCTCTTCATAAATTTCATTAAAATACGCATCTGCCTGCCCTGCGACGTAATGCTCTGGTTCAGGGTAAGAGGTGATCACACCTTCAAAGTTACGAAGGACGACTTTGTCAGGGCTTTGCGATAATAAATAATTTGGCTGTAAGGCTATCTTTCCTCCGCCTCCTGGTGCATCTACAACAAAGCTTGGCACGGCATACCCACTCGTATGCCCTCTTAAGCCTTCAATGATTTCAAGACCTTTTGATACTGGTGTTCTAAAGTGGCCAATCCCCTCAGATAAATCACATTGATAGATATAATAAGGTCTGACCCGTATCTTCACGAGATCGTGCATCAGCTTCTTCATAATCGGCACACTGTCGTTAATACCTGCAAGGATGACAGCCTGATTACCAACAGGGACGCCGGCATTCACAAGACGTTCGCACGCTTCTTTCGCTTCTTTCGTAATTTCAATGCTTGTATTGAAATGGGTATTCAGCCAAACCGGATGATATTTTTTCAAAATCTCGCACAGCTCATCTGTAATGCGCTGCGGAAAGACGACCGGCGCGCGGGTTCCTATCCGAATGATCTCCACGTGCGGAATGTCTCGTAAGTTTTTCAAAATGTATTCAAGCACTTGATCATTGATTAAGAGCCCATCTCCGCCGGAAATTAACACATCCCGCACCTCAGGTGTTTCTCTAATATATCCAATGGCAGCATCTAACTGCTTTTTTGGCACGCCCATACCGATCTGGCCGGAAAAACGTCTTCTCGTACAATAGCGGCAGTACATGGAGCACTGATTTGTTACAAGAAAGAGCACACGATCTGGGTACCGATGCGTTAACCCCGGGACAGGTGAGTCCTCATCTTCATGCAGAGGGTCTTCCAAGTCATATTTTGTTTTATGAAGCTCCTCAGCGATTGGCACAGATTGCATACGTACTGGGCATCTTGGATCGTCTGGATTCATCAGTGAGGCATAGTAGGGTGTAATGTTGAGTGGAATGGTTTTGGTGGAAATCTTCACCCCTTCTCTTTCCTCTTCTGTTAAGTTCACGATTTTCTCTAAATCTTCAAGCGTTTTCACGGTATGCGTCAGCTGCCAAATCCAGTCGTTCCACTTTTCCTCAGGTACATCCTTCCAAAGCTCAATGTCCTTCCAATGACGCGCCGGTTCATACAGTTTCTGATTCATATCCATTCCCCCTATCAGCATTCACCTTATACTATGCAAGTTATGTGCCAACATGGGAAAATGCCCCTATTCTTTACAAAAGGAGCTTTACCCGTGATATCCAATGGATGGTGGTGCCTATTTTTCGGCATCTGCATATTTCTTCAGTTTATACTGCAGCGTTTGTCGAGGGATTTTTAAGGCTGCGGCGGTTTTTTTAATATTGCCATGATGCTGATTTAAAGCTTCTTGAATCAAAGTTTGTTCAAATAAAGAAACCTGACTTTTTAAGGAGGCGTCGGGTGTTTCTTCCTCGAGCTTCTGCGTACGTAAATGAGCAGGAAGGTATGAAGGTGTGATGTCTTCCGCTTCCTTTGGCATCATCAATACGGCATGCTCAATGGTATGTTTTAATTCTCGAACGTTTCCCGGCCAGTGGTGAGCCATAAACAATTGTTCCGTTTCTTCAGAAAGGCGTTTGACGTTTTTTGAAAACTGCTGATGATAGGTTTGAATGAAATGGCGGGAAAGCAGCGGGATGTCTTGCTTTCTCTCACGAAGCGGCGGGATATGAAAAGATGACACATGCAGTCTATAAAATAAGTCTTCTCTTAAAATTTGCTTTTTCACCGCTTCAAATGGGTCCATATTGAGTGCAGTAATGAGTCTTACATCCACTTGAATCGCTTTTGCATCCCCAATACGGCGCACAACACCATCCTCTAACACACGTAATAATTTCGTCTGCAGCGTGAGCGGCATCGCTTGCAGTTCATCAAGAAAAAGCGTGCCTCCATCAGCCAATTCAAAGAGCCCCTTGCGATCAATTGCGCCCGTATAGCTCCCTTTGACAGATCCGAATAATAGACTCTCAAGTAGCGATTCTGGAAGTGCTGCACAGTTTTGCGGAATGAACACTTGGTTTTTCCGGTCAGATTCATGAACAATGGCTTGAACGAGCACTTCTTTCCCTGTCCCTGTTTCCCCGTAGACAACAACTGATGACGGATAAGCAGCTGCTTTTTTTGCCTTTTCAAGCATTTCTTTTAAGAACGGATCATTTGTTAAAAATGAAGCAAAATCATGCATTTGTTCTGCCCCAGCCACATCGTGTATCCGTTTTTTTTGATCTAAACGATTTGAAAGGGCTGACAGCTTCGATACATCTTTTGCGACTTCGACCGCGCCTATTAACTTGCTTTCTTCAATAATGGGCAATGTCGTGTTGACGGTTTCAATTCTTTCTCCGTTTTTATTCAAATAGGTTTGCAGCGAATGATAAATGGGCTTCCCAGTTCTCAAAACATGCATAAGCGTACTTGTTTTTTCTGTTAAAGAGGGATACACCTCAAGGATGTACTTGCCAATCACCTCTTCTTTTTGTAAACAGTCAAACTTAGCGGCATTATGATTGTAAAAGATCGTCATGCCTTGATCATCTACAACATGAATGGCTTCATCAATGGCTTCTAAAATTAATTCAAACCAATCCGCTCTTTCGACAACTTTCCCCATTCTTTCCCCCTCACTTTCAGTGCCAAAAAACCGGCATCTATTGCCGGATTTTCAGCGGCTTGATCATCTTCCTCACACGTTCTCCTGTCCTTTCATGTTTCGCTTTTTCCTTGCAACTTCCTGCTTTTTTTGTCTATAGCGTCAAAAAAGCACCCCTCTTATGAGGAGTGCTTTCGCCCTGATGTTTGATAAAGAGACATATCAAATTCTTGCAGCGATTCCATATACAGCGGCACTATCGGCTTTCCTTCTTGAAATAACGTAAATTGGGAAGGGTATAAATTAATTGGCTGATGATAAAAAGCAAATCGCTTCACGACATCAGGATCAATACGGTAAAAGGTATGATGCATCAGTAAATAGACATCTTGTTTCCATTTAAACAGCCGTCTGTTTGGCGGACTAAATACTGGAGAAACTTGAATCATGCCGCCATCTTCAAACATCTGAAGCCGTTCATTTGAAATCGTATAGATCTCCTTAGGGTGAAACTGAAAATATTGCACGTCACGTTTTGCAGCAAATCGCCTTTTTTTCTGATCTTCAATATAATAGAACGTTTTCCCATGATCTGCCGTGACAACTGTATAATTTGGTACTGCCAGCATGTCTTTCATCTCATATTTCATCGCACATAACGATGGCACCCGAATTGCGCGCCTGTTTTTTTCGTTCACCCAGCACCTTTCAATTTCATGAAGATTGCCGCCTGCGATTTGGTAGTAATCCCCTTCCTTTTCAATCACCGTTCCGTCAATGAGATCATACGGCATACTCGAAAACAGATGATGAAAGGAATGAGGGGTTTTATACGTTGTATCAAGTACATCTCTTAATGGAAAAAACGCGGCAAATTGATTCAGCCTCATCCAAAAAACAGAATCTGCATGATGCCAGTGTTTCGGCCCATCATCCCAATATTGCCCGTATTTTTCATGAATTAGCGGAAGCAAACGCCTTCTGTGCATGACCGAACAATGATCCACTTGAAAGGACGCATGCTCCAAGATTTGGTCTGCTTCACGGACAAAGCTCATGGTCTCAACTAAATGCTTATCAACATGCACGACCCGCTGCGAGGAATACACGATATCGATATGAGGCTTCGACTGAAAAACATCCACCATTTTCTGCAAACGATCTTGATGATACACAGTATCATCTGTTAAATAACAAATGAGCTGACCTGTTATACGGGTTAGCGCTTCATTAATAAGCGTCGCATACCGAACGGTTAACAGCCGTTTTGCAGGATGAACCGTGCGTGAATACAGATGAATGCGTTCATCGTCTAAATAGGGCTGGATCTTTTGGAGGGTGCCTTGTTCTGAGCCATCATCCATAATCAGAAGCTCCCAATTTGAATACGTTTGTTCCACCATACTCTTTAGCACACGATCAATGAAATCAGGTTTATTGTAGCTTGTTAAAATTACCGATACTTTCATGATCATTATCCTTTTTAATTAGATTAAAAAGCCCCCCAGCTGACAATGTTCACGTAAGGAACATTCACTCTTAGCTGATTTGTCACGTTTTTAAAGACCGCTACTGTATCAAAGAGCTGCACAACAACTACGTTTTGAAGGACCTCTCCATTGACTAAATGAACACGTGGCAGCGGTATGCCAAGCTCAAGCCATGGACGAAGTAATTCTTTGATGTCTGACACACTCTCTTCCTCACTTTCTTCTAAAAGACGAAAAAGAAGTAAAATCAAGATGACTTCAAGTACTCCTTCTGCTTCTAGTAATTCTTCGTTCCAACCATTTAATAATTGTTCAAATTCCATTCATAATCCCTCTCTCTTCACATTTAATCTTTACTAGAGTATGAGAATCACTTCATTTAGCCTCAGCATTTGAAAACATTTTTAAAAATGTGTGAAGTAATTAAATGAAAAAAAGAACAAAGAATCAGCGTTCTGCTTATACCAAAAAAAGTGAACGGCATATACATAGGGGTGAGTTTGAATTGATGAAGAAAGGATGGGGAAAAAATGAGCGACAAGCGTGCCGAATTAAAAAAAGAACTATTGAAAGTGTTTTTCAAACCACTTACTCGTGCATTAACAGTTAATCTTGAAGAAGGAGGAGTTCAAATGGAAGAAAAATTGAACAATTTATTAAGTGAAGTGGCAGCTGAGGCATCACCTTCAGATTCTGCTACAACACTCGATGTATCGCAGCCAGCAAGATGGATTTTTGCAAGACTTGCACCAGGAACCGTCATCAGCATTGTCACTGACTCAGGAGATTTAATCGGGCCGGTTCAATTCGTAGCATTCAATGCTTCAACGGGTGTTGTATTTGTTACACAAGAAAGCTCAGTTACACCAACAGGCTCTGCAACGACTTTATTAGATGTAGATAAAGTTGAAAGTGTTACGTTCACATCTTAATGTGAGAGGGCCATCATGAAGGTTCTTTATATCAGCTCTGGCTACGGTGGAATCTATCACATGTTTGATCAATGGGTAGAAGAGAGCTTCATTGATTCCCCCTTTTCATGTGTAAAAATTGATCGAGAATCTCTACCCCCTCACATGCACAAAATCCGGACATTTTCTCCGGATTTTGTTTTGATGATGATCGGTGATCATGTTCCGAGCGAAGTGCTTCATCAATTCAAACAAGAAAAGATCCCGATCGTTTTGTGGATGACAGAAGATCCCTTTTATACAGATGTGTCAGCTGCTTGCACGCGTGATGCGCGGCTCATATTAACGATTGATGAAGGAGCTTTGCCATTTTACAAACAATTGGGCATAGGTCACACCCACTACTTTCCCATTCCGGTAAATACACGTGTTTTTCAAAAAAACGAATCGCCTGAAGAGATGTGCAACTATGACATTGCACTCGCCGGCTACCCTTATCCCAACCGCATCAAAGCCATTGATACACTCTTACAACAGAACAAATGGCGGATTCTCGTTGCAGGTAAGGAATGGCATCGTCATTTAAATAAGTCACGAAGACATTATCGAGATCTCACACTAGTGACCAATTGGCTGAGCCCTCAGCAAATGGCGGACATCTATCAGCAATCAGCGATTGTTCTTAACCCGCACAGGCCGGCTCAGTTTGCCTATAATAAAAACAAAGCCATGATTCAAAATGTAAGCCTGAACAACAGAGCGTTTGATATCGCTGCAGCTGAAAGCTTTCAATTGACGGATCTACAACCGCCGCAAGCTTTTTCAAGCTTCGTTTTTTATAAAGATGAGGACGATTTGCTGGAACAGGTTGAATATTATGGATCAAATGCCGAGAAAAGAAAAGCGATCGCACGAAACAATTACGAACAAGTCGTTCCCTGGAATACATTTGAGACATTTCCACACAGGCTTTATGAGATCGTAAAAAGCGCCCTATGACCGGGCGCTTTTCTCGTTGAAATTCATCTTATGCATAACCCTCCGCATCTCGGCGAGCCAATAAGACTTTCTCCGCTTTCTCAAGGTCTTCCTCCTGTTTCACCACGAGTGATTTTTGGCGATCCATGATATACGCTCCAACAGATCCTTCTAAAAAGGAATGAATGCATTCTTTTGCATATGGAACATGAAAAGCATACACTGCTCCATTTAAACGGCCATACGTATATGGCTGCTCATGCTTTGGCATGAAAAAGTAATGATTGTCCTTATATAAAGTTGCTTCATTATTCTCATGCAGTGTCCATGTTTCATTTGGGTTTTCTAGCGCCTCTGTAAAAGATGCCATGCAGTCATAACTCCCTTCTACTAGAAGCTGCAAGCACTTCTCAATATCTTCCGGCTCTCTTAAAGGAGACGATGGATGCAAATATAGAACAATATCAAAGGTCTTCCCCTCACGCTCTAAATAAGCAAGCGCATGCTTCACAGCTATGAGTGACGGTGTTTGTTCCGTTACATGCGTGTCTGGCAGTTCAATCACATGGGCTCCGTAGTGAGATGAAATGATTTGAGTATTGACATCCTCTGTAGAGACGATGACTTCATCTAACTCAATCATTTGCAGTAACGGCTGAATGGTCCAATAGATGAGCGGCCGCTCCGCCAATACGCGAATGTGTTCATCATGCTGATCGCGCCTACTTCTAAAAGCTGGTATCAAGGCTAAAATACGATTTCCCCTATACATGTATTCCCTTCTCCCCTCACGCAAAGCTCTCTTCATTTTCATCCGAGCTGATCGCAGTACTGAAGTGTTCAGGTCTCTCGTTTTTCTACTTGTTCTCTTATCTCTCCATATTCTATTAAGACGTCAAGCAGATGGTTATAATTTGTTCACCTAATTTATATAGAAAGTGGTTCTTTTCCTCAAACGGATGCCGCTCTTTCACATATGATGCAAAGTAGAGAAATGAGAGTTGGGGGATTAGATATGTCCAAAAAGATAGAAATGAGTTTGAAGGCTTTTTTTCGTGACAAAACGATATTAGTCACAGGCGGTACGGGTTCGATCGGCCGTCAAATTGTGAAAAAATTAACATCATGCTCTCCAAAGAAGATTATCGTCTTCAGCAAAGATGACAGCAAACAATACATGATGAAAAATGAGTATGCAGATCATCCAGAAGTTGCATTCGCTTTAGGAGATGTACGAGATGCAAGCCGCGTGAGACAGCTCGTCAAAGGCGTTGATATCATCTTTCATGCAGCCGCCTTAAAACAAGTACCCACTTGTGAAGACAATCCGTTTGAAGCCGTGCAAACGAATATTATCGGCGGGCAGCACGTCATTGAAGCCGCAATCGAACATGAAGTCAGTCATGTTGTCAACATATCAACTGACAAAGCGGTTTCTCCAACAAATGCCATGGGTGCAACAAAATTAATTTCAGAAAAACTATTTTTCCAAGCAAACGAAAGTATTCCGAATCAAAAAACGATGTTTTGCTCTGTGCGTTTTGGCAATGTGCTTGGATCAAGAGGTTCAGTCATTCCCATCATGCTCCAGCAGCTGTTAAATGAAAAACCTTTGACCGTAACTGACCCTAATATGACACGTTTTTTTATGTCCATCGAAGAGGCTGTCTCCCTCACACTTCAAGCAGCGATCATGATGAAAGGCGGCGAAACGTTCATTCTCAAGATGGAGTCATTACAGCTTGCTGATCTCTTAAAAGCGTTTCATGAATATGCCACTCAAATCAATGTCGCATCCCCGGATATTCTCGTTGTTGGGAAAAGACCTGGAGAAAAGCTTCACGAAGAGCTCACATTTCAGCACGAAGCAGATGCACTATTTGAGCATGAACAATTTTATGCCATTTTACCAAGACCACAACTGCACGCTGACTTTCAAAAAGTCGACTTAACCAATTACACATCAAATGAAGCGCCTCTCATTACAAAAGAAAAGCTATTCCACATCATTGAACAATTACATCACACGCATCATAAAAAATAAAAAATCGTCACACGGAAGCAGATGCCTTCCATGTGACGATTTTTAAATAGATCAATCAAATAGATGTTTCAAATTCCCATAGCCTTCTTTTTCAAGATCATCCTTTGGGATAAACTTCAAAGCGGCTGAGTTAATACAATACCGAAGACCATTTGGTCCTGGTCCATCAGGAAAGACATGACCTAGATGAGAATCAGCTGTTTTGCTGCGCACCTCTGTCCGCACCATCCCATGGCTCGTATCCACCTTCTCCGCTACTTCCTCATCTTCAAGCGGCTTTGTGAAACTCGGCCAGCCGCAATGGGCATCAAACTTATCTAAAGATGAAAAAAGCGGCTTGCCTGAAATGATATCTACATAAATGCCTTCTTCTTTGTGATCCCAGAATTCATTTTGAAATGGCGGCTCAGTGCCATTATTTTGCGTGACTTCGTACTGCATTCGGTTTAATTCTTTCAGACGCTTTTCTTTTTCGTTTGTCATGATTTATCACTCCAATGGGACTCAATAAAACCCGCTCTGCCCGAACCGACATGATATCGTTCGTAGTGCATTTTGTTCTTTTTATAATAATGCTGATGATATTCCTCTGCGGGATAAAAAGGACCAGCATCTAAAATTTCTGTCACAATTGGCTTTTGGAAAGTGCCGCTTTCGTTCAGCTTCTCTTTCGATGCTTCTGCAAGCTTTCTCTGCTCGTCATGATGAACATAAATACCTGTGCGGTAGGACTCTCCTCTATCACCAAATTGCCCTCCATCATCTGTTGGGTCTATTTGCTGCCAATACAGTTCTAATAGCTTTTCATACGAGAAAACGTCTGGATCAAACGTGATTTGAACCGCTTCTCTATGTCCTGTTGTATTTGTACATACTTCCTCATAGGTCGGATTCACTGTATGTCCGCCAGTATACCCTGATTCAACTTTGATAATGCCCGGCTGTTCATCAAAAGGTTTAACCATACACCAGAAGCAGCCTCCTGCAAATGTGGCTAATTCTTGTTTTTCAGACATATTAGTGCCCCCTTCATTTAAAAAATGGTATCATCATATTATAACATGATGAAAAATAATGAAAATGATACGACTTGTATACCTAAAATAAAAGAAAGCATTCTGTCGTATCTTAAAATATAATGGGGGTTTAATGATTGGAACAAAGAAAACAAATGATGTATGAAATGGATTCTTTACTGAGAACCGTATTTAAGCAGATCCGTTATGAGATTAACAGCCTGCTCGAAAACGAATTATCTCGGAATGAATTTCTCATTTTAAATCTGCTTCGTGAGCAAGGTGCAAAAAAAGTAACGGAATTTGCGTCCATTCTAGGGGTGTCAGCAAGCCATATCACAGCTGTGACCGACACACTCGTAGAGAAGGGCTGGATTACCCGTATCCGTTCTAAAGAGGATCGCCGCATCATCAAAATCCACTTAACCGATAAGGGTAAGGAAATTACTGAGCATTTTGAGAAAAAGAAAACAGAATACTTTATGGAGCGATTTGAGTCATTCGACGACGAAGAACTGAAAACAATGATCAAATTATTTAAAAAGCTGGATAAAAGTCAAAAGGATTAAGCATAGATTTTAGCGCTCTGGACATGCTACGGATAAAAAGAGGTGGAATGAACCATGACAAGCCCTTATCTTTGTCCAAACTGTAAAACAAACAGAACGCGCTTTAATCTGATTGAGCAGCTTTCAGAACCTGTGAAGCTGGATCCTGCGACCGGAGCAGTTGTCGAAAGATACGAAGGAGAGCAGCTTTCTCCTTTTCACGTGAGCTATCAAGGTCCTCAAATAAAAGTCCAGTGCGGCGTTTGTGGTTTAATTGAGGATGAAAAAACGTTCATTAAGCTAGCTGAATATCATCAATATTCTTCTCCTTCTTAACTTGCGGGCCTGACGGAAAACGTCAGGCTTTTTTCTATGCTTCTTTTGCCTATACAGATCGCCTTTTTCATGCATACGCTACAAAAAAACACCATCGCATAAGAAAGTAGGGATTGATGACATGCAGCAGCTCTCTTATCATGACTTTCCATACCGTCCACTCGCTGCGGGCTTCGAGCACCCTCAAAGCAGCCCTTCATCCAAAGCCTTTATTCGGCTCTTTCACGCTGCACCAGATCTTAGTGAGCTCGCTGTATATGTGAATCGGAATGAGGTCTTGAAAAAAATGCCTTACAGTCATTTGACAGCTTATATGGAGTGGAATGAGGGAATTTATGAGATAGAAGTGTTCAAGCTGACTACAAAAGAAAGAGTTCTTCATTCTTGCATGATGATTAAACGTAGCGAGATTTACACCCTATGTATCACAGGTGCTCATGCAGGTTTTGCGCTGCTGACAGAGCGGCAAGACCCTGTGATTCAACACGAGGACCTGTCAGCCCTTACATTTGTCCATCTGTCTCCAGACCTTCCTTCCATTGATATATATGAACGTGATCAAGGGGTGTTATCAAAGGAGCTTCATTATGTAAACGGCACTCACATTCATCATTTCTCCCCGAATAAATATCATTTTGAATTAAAAGCCGCCGGTACTCAAAGTGTACTGCTTGATATCCCAAAAGTTCATCTGCAAGCAAATCGCGCATACCTCATTCTGCTTCATGGCTTTGCTAACGGAGAGCCAGAGCTTATGGCGAAGGTGGTCTTGTCTCAGCAAATATAAAAAAGAGCCTTTCCTCAATGGAAAAGGCTCTTTACGAGACATCTTCAGCTTTTTCTTGCTTTTGAAAATCAAAAGCAAGAATCATGATACCTAGAAATAATGCACAATAGGCAATATTTAAGTAAAACTGATCGATATTTTCTGCTCTTAAATCAGTGGCAGCTGTAATGCCAAAGTACGCAGCAAATAAAAGCGACAGTAAACTAAAATATTGATAGACTCGCTTCATGATTTCACTCCTGACTCACTTTCTATTGCTTTGGATGATAATATGAGAACTCAATTTCATCGTTCTCTAGATCAATTTTGTTTGCTTTCACATACATATCATTCGTCAGTGGCATTTCTGAAAGGCGTACTTCAACCGTTTTTTGATCCGGTTTCACATGAACGAATTCTGGCAGTTCATAGAACTGGCCCATGTAGCTTAAAACAAAACTAATCGGAATGCTCAATTGTCCAATTGAAAGGCCATCCACTTTCAACAGCACATCACCATTATCTTCGACAGTTGGCGTAAATGAGACGTTTGCATCAATAGTCGAAGAGAAAGCTTTAATTGCGCCTGTTACTTTCACATCTTGATCGATCGCCACATGAAAGTCTGGCATATCACTTGATCCTTGATTTTTCAAGTAATCATTGATAAAGCTGGTGAGCGATTCCTTTGAGCTAGATATATTAAAAGAATACTCGCTTTTTAATTCTTTAGTTGAAGCGGATTGACCGCCTGGCAGCATCATCAAAATACCGCAGGCAAGAACAATCAATAGATTGATTGCAAGTAAAATAAAAAATAAGTTTTTCCACTTTTTCATACGTTCACCCTATTCCTTCGGCAGTCCTTCTTTTTTCACTTTGGAGAATAAACGATTTGCCATAAGAGAGTACCCCTTTTGGTTTGGGTGGAAATCATCATCTGCCAGTAATTTTTCATCAGAATCTTCCTCAAATAAATCTGCTACATTGATCATATCAGCGTTGCCGTCTTTTTTCAGTTCTTTTTTGGCAGCGGCATTCCAATCTTTGACGACTTCATCAATATCTCGCAGCTCAGACAAACTGAACTTAAAGGGATTGTACATGCTGACATACATGATCTTCGCATGATCATTGTGCTTTCTCAATTGAGCAAGAATGGTTTTAAAGCGCTCCTCAAAAGGACCCTGCTCTTTTTGAAAAGGAGCAAAAGTCAAATTGAGCACATTTTGATGGACAACATGCATTAAGTCATTGCCGCCGATCGTAAAGAAAATATAGTCAGCGTCTTTCAGTCCGTCTTGCACCTTTTTTTCTTTTAATCTTTTTAATAAATCTACCGTTCTACTGCCTTTAATGGCATAATTTTTTAATGTGACAGATTGCACGCCGTCCACCGCTTCTAACTTGTCACGGGTCATGCCTGCATATCCTTTTTTATGTTGATCTCCGATTCCTTCTGTTAAGGAATCTCCAACCGCTGCGATCGTAATATGTTCTTTTACGTCTTGTGTGTCTTCTAGTTTATCCTTTATGCCAGCCTCTTGCGCGGAACATGCAGAAAGAACAAAAGCTAGAGACATCACAATCAAAATCAAACGAGCCTTCAAACGATGATGTCCCTCCTTTTTCTGATTAAAAAAGTGTATCATGTTTTCGCTCATTTGAACATCCTTATGCTAGCTTCGATTCAGCGTTTTGATGTCCTTGATAATTTCATCATAAGGTGTATTTTGTACACCATCATAATTTTTCATCACTTTCCCTTCTTGATCAACTAGGAAAAACAATGACTGATGAATCACTTGGTCTTCATCTTCAGGTTTCTTCACAATGGTTTTAAAGCTCTTCATTGCGAATTTTTCGATTGCGGACTGTGAATAGCCAGTGAGAAAATCCCAATTTTTAAAGGACAATGGATATGCTTTCGCAAATTCTTTTAGCTTGTTCGGTGAGTCTACCTCCGGGTCCACGCTAAAGGAAATGATATGAGCATCCAATTTTTCTTCTTTTAACCGTTTTTGCAGCTCTGTCATATGAGCAGTCATCGGCGGACAGATCGTTTCACAGCTTGTGAAAATAAAATCTGCAACCCATACTTTCCCCTTCAAATCATCCAATGACACCTTTTGACCATCCTGATTTTCATACTCAAACGGCTGTATTTGATAATTTAACGCATCTTTGATTTGTCCATTTGAACATGAGACTAAAAGAAGCACGCTTATGATAATAAGCGCACCAAGTGAGGCTCCCCTTTTTTTAAGCATGGTACGTCCATCCCCTTTTCAATCAATCGGTATAAAAAGTAAAGCCTATTGCGCCTTTTCCAGTGTGACACGAAATAATCGGTGTTGTGTAGGCAATGTCAACAAGTGCTTCAGGTGTGTGATCAAGCAGCGCTGATTTGAGCTTTTCAGCGAGTTCTAATGCATCTGCATGCGCTATCCCAATGGCTTGAACTGTTTTTCCTTTCACGGCCTGTACATACTGTTTGGTCAAATAGCGGACAAGAGCAGAATAGCTTCTCACATTCGCTTCCGGCGTGTATACCCCATCCGTTAAGCTGGCAATTGGTTTGATATGAAGAAGTGAGCCGATCAGCGCCTTTCCTCTTCCAATTCTTCCACCTTTCACGAGATTTTCTAATGTATCGATTGTGACAAATAGCTTTGTTTTAAGACGGATTTTATCCATTTCTTTGATGATGTCTTCACGGCTTGCACCATTTTTTGCAAGCTCTGCTGCTTTGCTGACTTGAAAACCTAACCCATAGGAAATAAAATTTGAATCAATCACCGTGATGTTTCCGTCTACCATTTTCGAAGCGCTTTCAGCAGTTTGAACAGTACCACTCATTCCACCCGTTAAATGGATACTAATGACTTCGCTTCCATCTGCTGTGAGCTTTTCATATAATTCGACGAATTGACCGATCGCAGGTTGAGACGTTTTCGGCAATTCCTCAGCGGCCTCCATTTTTTCAATAAATTCATCTGGCTGTATATTCACTCGGTCAATATAATCAACCCCAGAAATGGAGATATTGAGCGGAATCACGTGAATGGAAAGATCATTGATTTTTTCTTGCGGAAGGTCCACAGTTGAATCTGTTACAATTTTAATTTGTTTCACTATCGTCTCATCCTTGCTGTCTTAGTCTTTACTTATGATATTACCTTATTTCGTGCATACTTGAAAACAACTGTCATGACGTTTTTAAAATTGTCACATTTTCTTCTTTTTATGAAAAAAATCTTTGCCAAGCTGAGCAGCTGTCATTTCAAAACGGCCGCTCACTCCACTTGACAAAGATTTCTATTTACGCATTGTGTTTCAGTGTAGGCTCCTGATAGATCTGCTCATATGTGCTCCACTTGACGTTACGTTTCACATCCTCTCTGAAAGAGTATACAGCTCTCTTTCCTTTAGATACATAGACTTTTTTCAAGAAAGCTTCAAGTCTAAAGGTGAGCATGAAACCATACGTCTCATCTCCCTTTAGTACAGGGACTTCTGTTACCTTGATCTGAGCTCCATCCATCCGTCTAAAACATATTGTTTTGAGCAGCACAAACGATCAATCCTCTTTTCCAATGTTCTGTTAGGCCTAAATAAATAGGTGGAATAAATCTTGATCTTTATTCACTTCAACATAATGGAAGCCTTTTTTATTCATCCGTTCAATCAGTGCCGCATAGTCATCTCTTTCATTCAATTCGATGCCAACAAGCGCGGGGCCTTTGCTTCGGTTATTCTTTTTCGTATATTCAAAGCGTGAGATATCATCATTTGGACCTAATACTTCATCTAAAAATTCCCGAAGCGCTCCTGCTCTTTGCGGAAAATTGACAATGAAATAATGTTGAAGCCCTTCATAGATCATCGACCGTTCTTTGATTTCCTGCATTCTGCCAATGTCATTATTTCCTCCACTGACAATACAGACAACATTTTTCCCTTTAATCTCCTCGCGATGGGCATCCAGCGCTGCGATCGGCAGTGCGCCTGCCGGCTCTGCTACAATCGCACATTGATTATACAGCTCTAAAATGGTTGTACATACTTTTCCTTCAGGTACAAGACTGATTTTATCGACAACGGACTGAAGCGATGTAAACGTCTTTTCGCCAATCCGCTGAACCGCTGCTCCGTCTACAAACTTATCAATTGAATCAAGTGTCACAACCTTGCCCTTTTCATGGGAAGCATGGAGTGAAGCTGCGCCAAGTGGTTCGACTGCAATGATTTCGGTTTCTGGGGCGATATTTTTGATATATGTACCAACTCCAGATAACAGACCTCCACCTCCAACACTTGCAAATAAAAAGTGAGGCTCCACTTCGATATCATTTAATATTTCTACAGCAGTCGTTCCTTGTCCTGCCATCACATCCAAATCATCAAACGGATGGATAAACTCGCGCTTCTCTTCATCTCCGCATTTTACTGCTTCATGATATGAATCATCAAACGTATCTCCGGTTAAGATAATTTCAACATATTCTTTTCCGAAAAGCTCCACTTGAGATACTTTTTGCCTTGGTGTCGTGGCAGGCATAAAGATTTTCCCGTGGATCCCTAAATATTTACAAGAATAGGCAACACCCTGTGCGTGATTTCCTGCACTTGCACAGACAATGCCGTTTTCTAGTTTATCTTTTGGAAGCTGGCTCATTTTATTAAAAGCGCCTCTTAATTTAAAGGAACGAACTACTTGAAGATCCTCTCTTTTTAAGTAGACATTACATTCATATCGTTCAGAAAGTCGCTCATTTTTTTGAAGAGGTGTATGAATCACTACATCCTTCAAATTTTGATGGGCCTTTAAAATGTCTTTCACTTGAATTAGCGTGTTTTCTTTGAGCAACGGTTTCATGTACAAGATCCTTTCTCTTTAACCTTATTTAATTTGTCATTATAACATGAATATTCAAAAAATAAACCGATAGATCATGGATCAAGCATAAATTTCATAAACTTTTTCGTTTTTCTGTACATTTGGTTTTATTGGGTGTTACAATTGAACCAATTAGAACCACAAAGAAAGGAATCACCCGATGACCACACATTCGTTTACGTCTATATATGGAGAGCATCAAGAAATGAAGCGTGCCATTCATCTGGCAAAGCAATTCACAAAACACGAGCAGCCGGTCTTGATAACAGGAGAAATTGGCACAGGCAAAACACTATTTGCCCAGGAAATTGCAAATGCAGCTGCTCCAAACGCTTCACTGACACATCTATATTGCCCCGTCTTAGATGAAGATACCTTACAGAAAGCCTTCACGGAAAAGACCCGTCAAATTCTTTATTTAGACGAAATCGCCGCATTAAGTATTCCTATGCAGCATCAGGTCATTCGTTTTCTAGAAACATCTTTTGCAACAAAAATCATTGCCACTTCGTCTTTATCAATAGAGGCATTGAGGGTGTCATCTACCTTTTTACCTGAGCTGTTTTATCGTTTAAATGTTTTTCATTTGCCCCTGCCGTCATTAGCAGAGCGAAAAACAGACATTCCTGTGTTAACAACTGCTTTCTTTCAGGAGCTGAGCATGACGCCTGATATTGATCAAAGTGTTTGGGAAACCTTGCAGGAGTATCCGTTTGAAGGAAACGTACAGGAACTCAAAAATATCGTTCATTATGCTGCAGTCATTCTCGAGGGGCAAACGGTATTTTTACACCACCTGCCGCCTTTTGTGTTAACACCTCTTTCGCCGGACGTAAAAGGAAAAAAGGAAGAACACCAGCTCACACTAATGGAAAAACAAGAGTTTGTTTTCCTGCTGGAAGCCATTAAGTCTCTCAATGAGAAAGGTGAAGCAGCCAGCAGACGCATCTTGTCTGAATTAAGCAAACAAGGCGACATTCCGCTGACTCCTCAGCAGGTGAGAAGCCGATTAGATGACCTTGAGAAAAAAGCATACGTGACAAAAGGAAAAGGCAGGGCCGGCACGAAGATTACACTTGAAGGTCTTTCATTCCTGAAGTCACTTGATGGTTATATACCGGTTCAATAAAAGGAGGACATCCATTGTTTACTGTAAAAGAAGAAATTGCAAACGCCATTACACATGGCATTGGCGTTATTTTATCCATACCAGCCATTGTTTTTCTCGTGTTATTCGCTGTTCAATACGGCACTGTCACAGAGATCATCAGCTTTTCGATATTTGGCGCATCCATGCTGCTGCTCTATTTAAGCTCGACCTTGCTTCATAGCATTCGGCACAAAAAAACAAAAGATGTATTTGAAATCCTCGACCACTCGGCTATTTATGTATTGATTGCTGGTACATATACGCCCTTTTTACTAGGACCATTAAAAGGCGCACTAGGCTATACGCTTCTTGCGATTGTATGGGCGCTTGCTGCTGGCGGAATTGTCTTTAAAATCTTTTTCGTCAAACGGTTTATCATTGTGT
Source organism: Bacillus sp. FSL R5-0431 (assembly GCF_038002985.1). Lineage (NCBI taxonomy): Bacteria > Bacillati > Bacillota > Bacilli > Caryophanales > Bacillaceae > Bacillus > Bacillus sp. FSL R5-0431. The sequence continues at coordinate 1,923,543 of NZ_JBBOOG010000001.1, forward strand.
CCACGCTCGTTTATTTATTAATGGGCTGGATGATTATCATTGCCATCAAACCACTTTACATTGGGTTAACGGGCGCAGGATTTGGCCTCTTACTGTTAGGCGGTCTATTGTATTCAGTCGGAACCATCTTTTATATTTGGCGGAAAATCCCCTATCATCATGCCATTTGGCACAGCTTTGTACTCGGCGGCAGTGCATCGATGTTCTTCTGCATTCTCTTCTATTGTGTGAACATTCCTGCTGCATGAAAAAAACCAGCATCCACTTTCGGATGCTGGTTTTTCTATGCGCGCTTTTGGGCGTAATCACTCATCATGACAGGTGCTTTAATATGAATATCAACATTAACAGGGCGCAGCCTTTTCACGACTTTCCCAGTTAATAGACGATCCGTTCCACTTGTTTCAATCGGTACAAGCGGACAATCACAATCTTCAGCAAGTGCCTCTGCCATGTGACGCTGTGCTTCTGAAAGCAATACGCTCTGCCCAGATAAGATTCTTTCCTTTGCTTCTTCTAATAAGGCATCATCAGATTGATTCTGATGAATAACCGCCATCTTCTTCAGCCATTGTTTTAAAATGGGATATCGAAAAAGATTCGGCTTTGCCATGAAAGCAAATGGCTTCTCAAGGTGACCAATCAATAATGTCGTCGTGACTGGATTCAGTGCCTGTGTGATATAAATAACGGGTCCATCTGGCAGCTTCTTTTGCTGGTGAATGGTCATGACTGATCCTGACTGATCAATACAGCCCCGGGCAAACCTTTTTGCATGCTCATGAATGAGATGCATTCGTTTCGTATAGGAAATGCGCGGATCAGTTAATTCATGGGCATGCAAATGCCTCATACTTTTAAAAAAGGATACAACAACATAAATCGTTAAAAACCAATAACGAAACAACCGTACTCCTCCTACTCATTTATCCTTTTTTGTCATAAACGACAAATTCATAATTGTAGGGGTTCTTTTCGTCACGATGGCCTTTTTCGCGTGATACAACCGTCCATTCGTTTTCATTGTAATCAGGAAAGTAGCGGTCTCCTTCAAACGCATGGTGAATATGCGTGATATATAGACGATTCGCATATGGCATCATTTCTTCATACAGCTTAGACCCGCCGATGATAAATAACTCTGTCTCGTTCTCCCCGATTGCCAAAATATCAGCAATGGAATGGACAACCTCGCATCCTTCTGCTTCAAAAGAAGAACTTGTCGTCAAAACGATATTACGGCGGTTAGGAAGCGCTCGTCCGATTGATTCAAACGTTTTTCTGCCCATGACAATCGTATGGCCGCCTGTGACCTTCTTAAAATACGCTAAATCAGCTGGTAAATGCCAAGGCATTTGATTATCTTGACCAATGACTCTGTCTTTTCCTGTCGCCACAATCATTGAAATCATACACTGACTTCTCCTTTGATATGCGGGTGCGGGTCATAGTTCTCAAGTACAAAATCATCGAACGTGAAATCAAAAATGCTTTTCACATCTCTTGTGATGCGAAGCTGCGGAAGCGTGCGTTCCTCACGCTCTAGCTGCATTTTCACCTGCGGAAGATGATTCTGATAAATATGAGCATCTCCTAGCGTATGAATAAACTCTCCTGGCTCAAGATTTGTAACTTTGGCAATCATCATCGTGAGAAGGGCATATGAAGCAATATTAAATGGCACGCCTAAAAAGATATCTGCCGATCTTTGATAAAGCTGGCAGGAAAGCTTCCCGTTTGATACGTAAAATTGAAACAGACAATGACATGGAGGCAGCGCCATTTGATCAATTTCACCCGGGTTCCAAGCGCTGACGATCAGTCTTCTTGAATTCGGATTATGCTCGATATCGTGGATCAGCTTTGTGATCTGATCCACAGTCTCACCGTCCCCACTAGCCCAAGATCGCCACTGCGCTCCGTACACACGGCCCAGTTCGCCATTTTCATCTGCCCATTCGTTCCAAATCCGGACGCCATTTTCCTGAAGATATTTGACATTTGTATCACCTTTTAAAAACCACAGTAACTCATGAATAATTGATTTCAGGTGCAATTTCTTTGTTGTTAAAAGCGGAAATCCTTCCTGCAAATCAAATCTCATCTGGTAACCGAACGTGCTGATTGTACCTGTTCCCGTTCTGTCACCTTTTTCATCCCCGTGCTGTAATACATGACGGCATAACTCTTTGTATTGTTTCATTTTTTTCATCCTTTATTTATGTTCTTGTTGTAGTTTACCTTATTTCTGCTTTTGTTTAAACCAAAAAAACATGCCTGCATGATGAGCAGACATGTTTTTCTTTTTATACTTGATTCACTCGATCCTGCTCTTCGTCCTTAATATCTTGGTGTGAGTGAGCAATACGGCTAGCTGCTGCTGCGGCAAGCGCGGCGACAAGGTCATCAAGGAAGGTATGCACTTCACCTGGACGACCTTCATCTAATTCCCTGATAATACCAAATTTCTCTTTATCTAAATAACCGAAGTTGGTCAAACCGATTGATCCATATACATTGACAATGGAAAGCGGAATAATTTCATCAATACCATATAGCGGCTCGTCTGTTTCTACTAAGTGCTGCAATGGTTCTGGCAATAGCTTTTTTTCAGCCAGCTGATCAAGGGCAAGTCCTGTTAAAACCGCATGGACAATTTCCCTTTTATTCAACACTTTTTCAACATTTTCAATACAGACACTAAGTGGAAGGTTTGGATGATATTTTTCTTGAAGCTTTAGCACAATATGTGCAATATCTTCAATTTTCACTCCACGTTCGTTTAACATTTGTTTTGTAATCTGCACCATTTCGTTCATTGTATACTTTTTCAATTGGCATGACATCTCCTTCTAGTGGCTCATCCAGCTCGGCGGGGTGTTTTTGTCCCAGTAAATATTACCGAGTTCATGATGCGTCTGGAATCCATCTTCTGCTGTATGGTAGTGAAAGTTAAACCAATATCCGCTGTGTGGCGGCTGATCTCTTCTCACATGAAAACGGAGCAAATCTTCTCCAGTCTTCCGGTTGTAGATGTGGAAGATTTTTTCGCCATTTCCGCTCGAAGGCTGATCAGTTAACACAACATCTTGAAATTTTTCGTCATCTTTGAAATTTGTTAAAACATCGGTTAACACTTGTTCAATTTTCGGTTGAATCTCTTCTCTGTACTCGTCTTCAATGACAGGTGTGATTTTACGGCCGAATTTGAGAAAGGATTGATTTTCTGCACTTGATAGAACCTCCTCCTTATATTGCTCAAAGGGGTCTACCTGCTCTTTGTTGTCCTCTTGCGATAGTTCCCAGCTGCGTAATTCATCTGATGTATCATAAACCGCTGTATAAGGCGTTTTATCAGATGAAGAAAGTTCAGATGGCTTGTCTGTCATCAAAGCCGACGGAGGAGAGATCAAACCAAAAGTTGCAATTGTAAAGAGCGCAACAAGCGTTTTTCTCATCCACATCTTCATGATATCTAATTCCTTCCATAAGTTATCATACTGCTATTCTAGCATATAATGAATTTTCAGTCATTCAATTTGGTCACTGATTTGAGACTTTCTTTTTCATAATAAAACGTTTACAATGACAGTAATGACGACTAAAATTTGGGAGGAATGGGTATGCTTGAAGGGTTTTTCATCACAGCTTCCTTGCTGACACTGTTTTATTTTGTCTATATGGAGATTACGGATTAAAGCCCTTAGAAAGGGCTTTTTCAGATTGTTGACAAAGGGCTAAAATAATCTTGATTTTAGCCCTTTGTCTTCTATTCAGCGTGATAGAAAACCTTTGAAGTCTAGGAAGGACGAGCACTGGAATGGAGCGAATTTGACATTCGTGAGTACCGCAGCGCAGGACTGACAACGAATGCAAGGGTTTGTCTACACGCTGTAAAAGCCCTTAGTGAGGGCTTTTTTCTTTCTCAATATAACCATAATGAAATTGGGCTGTTTTTCGTTTTATGACGTGAAATTGATAGGATTCCGCTGTAAATCGTGTACTTTTCCAATGATCTTTTAAAACCACTCTTTTTCTTGCCACTCTTAACGCCTCTTGCACGGCTATTTCGTGATCAAAGTGGTGCTCTGCCGCATGACGCAGCGGCGCTATACTTGTAGATTCTTGAATCGTTTCCTCAAACATCGGATCAAAATAGACAATATCAAATGAACGGTCAGGACACTGCTTTAGCTGCTCGATACTGTCTCCACTGATCACAGATATCCGTTTCATCGCTTCATCTGCTTCTTCTATCCCTGTTTCCCATGTGTTCAGTCCTTCTCGCACTAGTAACGCCGTAATGGGATTCTTTTCTATACCGACGGCCCTTCCATTCCTGCCTATCGCACAGCTTGCAGTAATAGCATCAGACCCTAAGCCAAGTGTGCAATCTAAAAAGGAATCTCCCGGCTTTAGCTGGGCTGCTTCGATTAAAGGATCCTTTTCTCCGCGCAAGAGCCGCTTCACCCTGAACATCGCTGAGCTTGGATGAAAAAAGAACTTTTCACCATTGGGCTGATACCATTCGAATCTTTCTTTCCCGACAACAAGTACATCTCCTCGTTTCATCGCAAGCTGCTTGACGGATTGTTTGCGTCTTTCTACATACTCACCATCTAAATCCTTTGCAAGCGCCTTCGCTGTTTCAATCGTTTGTTCATTTGCTCTAAAGCTTGTTGTAATGAGCATATTGTTCCTCCATCATGATCAAGAAAAAATGCCCTGATCTGATCACAGGGCATTTCAACACTTGTATTAGCAATGTTTTTCGAATGCAGTTAAGACATTTTTCATGATATCTTCCATTTCATGACCTTCAATTTCGTCACGCGGGATAAAATGAACGAGTTCATTTCCTTTTAAAAGGGCCATAGAAGGAGATGATGGCTCTTCACCCGTGAAGTATTCTCTCATTTTTGCCGTTGCTTCCCGATCCTGCCCAGCAAATACTGTGACGATTCTGTCTGGAGCTTTTTCTGCCTTCATCACAGCTTGAGTCGCTGCTGGGCGTGCTAATCCGGCAGCACATCCGCATACAGAATTAATGACAACAAATGTTGTTCCTTCAGCTTCTTGCATGGTTTGTTCTACTTCTTCTTCCGTCTTAAGTTCTTGAAATCCTGCACTTGTCAGCTCTTGGCGCATTGGCACAACGAGCTGGCGCATATATTCTTCATATGCCATTGACATAAAAAAGCCCCCTCTAAAAATCCTTATGTTGTGAATAAAGGATACTATAGAGAGAGCCAATTTTCAAATCTTCCATATCAGATTAAATTTTCATGATTCCGCCTGTATTGGCTGATGTCACAAGTTTTGAATATCTAGCAAGATAGCCAGTTTTCACTTTTGGCTCAAAGCCTTTCCAGTTTGCTTTTCTTTTTTCCCATTCTTCCTCTGGAACATCGACGCTTAAAATGCGTTGTTCAATATCAACCACGACATGGTCACCATTTTCAACAAAGGCGAGCGGGCCGCCTTCAGCTGCCTCTGGAGAGACGTGTCCAATGGACAAACCACGAGAAGCGCCGGAAAAACGTCCGTCAGTAATTAAAGCAACCTTTGGCCCAAGTCCCATGCCGACAATTTGTGAAGTTGGTGCAAGCATTTCTGGCATACCAGGTCCGCCTTTAGGTCCTTCATAGCGAATAATGACAACATGTCCTGCTTCTACTTTTCTATTAATGATGCCTTCAAGAGCTTCTTCTTGGGATTCAAATACGATCGCAGGTCCTTCGTGACGTGTGATCCCATCTTGTACCCCGCCCGTTTTAATGATGGCTCCATCTGGCGCAAGGTTTCCAAATAAAACGGCTAAGCCGCCCTTTTCAGTAAATGGCTTATCGATTGGATAAATGACGTTATAGTCTTTTACCTCATGTCCTGCAATGTTCTCACCAAGCGTTTTCGCTGTGACGGTCATTGTATCTAAATGAAGTGCGCCTTCTTTTTTGGACAATTCATTTAGCGCAGCTGTGACGCCGCCTGCTTCATGTAAATCCTCAATATAAACATCCGAAGCTGGAGCAAGTTTTGATAAATGAGGCACACGCTCAGCTACTTCATTGATACGTTCAAGTGAATATTCCACACCTGCTTCATTTGCGATCGCCAGTGTGTGAAGAACGGTATTGGTTGAACCACCAAGTGCCATATCTAATGCAAATGCGTTATCAATTGCTTTTTCAGTAACAATATCACGTGGTTTAATATCCTTTTTAATGAGCTCCATCAGTTGTTTTGCTGACTTTTTCGCAAATTCTCTTCGCTCTGGTGATGTCGCCAAAATCGTTCCATTTCCAGGAAGAGCAATTCCAAGCGCCTCTGCTAAACAGTTCATTGAGTTTGCTGTAAACATACCTGAACAAGAACCGCAGGTTGGACAGCCAAACTGTTCTAATTCATTTAATTCCTCTTCGTTAATTTTACCTGACTGGTATGCACCAACGCCTTCAAATACAGAAGAAAGAGAAATCTTTCTGCCATCACTTGTTCTACCCGCTTCCATCGGACCACCGCTGACAAAGACAGTCGGAATATTGACACGCATCGCTGCCATCATCATCCCTGGTGTGATTTTATCGCAGTTAGGAATACAAACCATTCCATCAAACCAGTGAGCAGATACAACGGTTTCTACAGAGTCAGCAATGATTTCACGGCTTGGTAATGAATATCTCATCCCGATATGACCCATCGCAATTCCATCATCGACCCCAATCGTATTGAATTCAAATGGGACCCCGCCAGCTTCACGAATGGCTTCTTTCACAATTTTCCCGAATTCCTGAAGATGGACATGTCCTGGGACAATATCAATATAGGAATTACATACGGCAATAAATGGCTTGCCGAAGTCCTCATCCTTTACCCCCGCCGCTCTTAGTAAGCTTCGGTGAGGTGCTCTGTCAATTCCTTGTTTAATCATATTACTGCGTAGTTCTGCCATCTGTTTAAAAAGCCTCCTATACTACAAGTCTTGTTGACTGCATGATTTTGAGTTGATTTTATTTTACAAATTTTCTGTTTATTTAGCCACCGATGAATGACTGATGACCCACATGTCTGCTGAAACTAGCGCTCAGCAAGGTTCGTGTCATAAAATCTGACCTCCAATATTCTATATTGGTACTACTATATAGAGTTTTTTCGCATATTTCAACAATATTCAAAATAATTTTTCTAAAAAAATTTTTCTGTCTATCACTTTAAGAAAAACAAGCTGCCTTTCATTGGCAGCTTGCTCATATTTCTCATCATTCTGATGCATTTTTTCTACTTTCTGTCATTTGCTTCCATACAGAGCCTTTCGCTTCTTCTCCGTGCTCAATGCGCTCAATCGCCATTTTCACTTGAAGGCTGACTTCAAATTCAGGGTCTTGCTCAGCTTCTTTTAATGCGTCAAGTGCTGTTTCGTCACCTTCTTCATAGAGGAACATAGCTGCACGCCAGCGGACAAGTTTACTCGGATCCTTTAATGCTTCGATCATTGCTTCCATAGCGCTAGGGTCACCAAGGTCTGAAATACAGTCTCCAGCGGTTCTGCGGACCGTCACAGTTTTGTCTTTAAGTCCCTTATATAATATAGGCAGTATAGCAGGATCTTCAATCATTCCAGCATTCACAACGGCTTGTCTGCGAATGGATGTTTTTGGGTCCTCCATCGCTTTCATTAAAACAGGTATATCCTTTTGCTCTGGCTGCATTTGCTCTAAATGGGCAAAACGCTTTTTCCAATCTTCCTCGCGCAGCATGTCTTCTGTTACATCATATGCCTTTCGGTTCACCTGTCTATCTACGGCTTCTTGCCCTTCTTTGACCGCCTCTGTTAAGCGGGCTAAACGCTCGTCATCATAGGCTGCTTGCAGCTCTTCTGTGACTTCCTGGCCGATATCAGCAAAGTCACCAAAACGAACGCCATGTTCTTTCCACACACGTTCAAATACGACATTGTCTGAACTGCTTCTGAGCTTTAAAATGGCTGCTTGGAAGCGTTCAGGCATTCCGAACCGCTCTTCTCTTTCACCGTCCGTTAATTTGACTTGCATCGGAATCCCATTAAACATTTGGACAAACACTTTGACTTCGCCAAATGTGTCACCGCCTGACTGCGGTCCTTCCTGAAGGCCTTCTGTTTCTTGACCAAAGGCTTCTCTCACCTGTTGTAAAATGCCCTGCCAGTCAAACTTTGCATTACGCTCGACCGCTAAGAAATCTGCGACATGATAAACACCTTTTACACCTTCAATGTTCAAAATGCGCTTGATCATCTCTGGCGCTTCGTCTTTTTGATCCTTTTTGTAGTTGTTGCTTTTACCGCCGGCAAGTGCTTCTGTCAAAATGACCTTCATGGTATTTGGACTTGGCGTCGGTTCTATCGCTGTTATTTTCATCTATACATCCTCCTTACACACATAAAGACCCTACTCATCTGTAAGGCCGCATTCTTCTTTCCATGTCTTGATAAATAAGCTCATCAATTCATGCCGCTCCTCAGCAAGCTGCTTTCCTGCAGAGGTGTTCATCAAGTCTTTTAATTTGAGCAATTTTTCTTCCATATGCTTTAGCACGGAGCCCTGCTGCATGTTCTTTGTATAGTGGGGCTCCCCTTTTGCGCCTGCATAAGTAAACACTCTTGCAATACCGCTTGCTCCTATCGCATCGAGTCTATCTGCGTCTTGAACAATGGCCCCTTCTAACGTCATAGGCCTATTCTGCTTATGTCGATGACGAAAAGACATCGTGGTAATGATATCCATGATATAACGAATATCCCGCGTATTTACTTCCCAAGAAAGGAGCTGATGCTCAAGTTGTTGCGGTGAAAGCTTCCATTCACTCGACAGCTTTTCATCAATGACATCATGAACAATCGCCGCCATTTCAATAATAAAAAGAGAGCCGCCTTCCTGATTAGCAATCTGGCGGGCAAGCTGGCGCACACGATCAATATGAGCCGCATCGTGTCCAGTCGGTTCATATTTCAGCTGATCTGAAACAAAGGAGGCAGCTGCCTCCAATTGTTTTTTCTGCATGACTGTGAGCACCTTATTTGTCCAAAAGAGCGATGATGGAGCTTTCTAATTCTTTTGGTGATGTTTTCGGAGAGAACCGCTCAGTGACTTCTCCGTTTTGATCAACGATAAATTTTGTGAAATTCCATTTCACTGTTTTCGTTCCAAGTACACCTTTTGCATGACTTGTTAAATGTTTGAAAAGCGGATGCGCATTGTCACCATTGACATCTACTTTCGCAAACATAGGGAAGGTTACGCCATAATTCAAAGAACAGAATTCCTGAATCGCTTCTTCCCCTTCTGGCTCCTGGTTCATAAATTGGTTGCACGGAAATCCTAAAATTTCAAGGCCCTTTTCATGATATTGATCATATAGCTCTTGCAATTGTTTGAATTGAGGAGTCAGTCCACATTTACTTGCTGTGTTGACAATAATGAGTACTTTTCCTTTGTAATCTGCCATTGATTTTTCCTGACCGTTAATGGTCTTGACCTGAATATCATAAATTGACATCTCATAGCCTCCTAGGATTCACTTTTTCCTATCGTAACATGCTTCTTTTATAAAATCGCTTTTTATGCCTCCTGTTAAAAGAGCCCTGTCACACTGCCGTCTTCTAATAAATCCATCTCGAGCGCCGCAGGTTTTTTAGGTAATCCAGGCATTGTCAGAATGCTTCCGGTTAAAGCAACAATAAAGCCTGCTCCTACAGATGGTTTTAACTCGCGAATCGTAATGGTAAAGCCCTTAGGTCTCCCAATTAAAGCTGGATCATCCGAAAGTGAATATTGCGTTTTTGCCATACAAACCGGTAAATGACCCCAGCCGTTTTTCTCGATGGCTGCCAGCTGCTTTCTTGCTTTTGAAGTGAGTGTGACCCCGTCTGCTCCATAAACCACTTGGGCAACTTTAGATAACTTTTCTTCGATAGAATCATTTTCTTCATACAAATAGGAAAAGTGGTTCTTCTTCTTTTCAATAAGTGTCGCGAGTTCCTCGGCAAGTGCTGTTCCGCCTTCGCCTCCTTCTTCCCATACATTCACAGCTTTGACTGGATGGCCATGTGCGTGGCACCAATCTTCTATCGATTGAATCTCTTCTTTTGTATCAGTGATAAACCTGTTTACTGCGACGATGTATGGAAGACCGAAGGCTTGCACAGTTTCAATATGCTTTTCTAAATTATGTATACCTTCTAATACGGCATGTGCATTCTCTTCTTTGAGTTCAGTTTTCTTCATTCCGCCATGCATCTTTAATGCTCTGACAGTCGCCACAATGACAACTGCACCAGGCTTGAAATCACCAGCTCTTGTTTTAATGTGCAGGAACTTTTCTGCTCCAAGATCTGCTCCAAATCCAGCTTCTGTTACCACATAATCAGCTAATTTCGCCGCCATTTTGGTTGCAATTAAACTATTACATCCATGCGCAATATTGGCAAAAGGACCGCCATGTACTAGGGCCGGAGTTCCTTCAATCGTTTGAACAAGATTCGGTTTGAGCGCGTCTTTTAAAAGTAACGTAAGAACACCTTCATATCCAAGTGCTCCAACTGTGACTGGCTCGCCATCTTGATTATAGGCAACAACAATAGAAGAAAGACGTTTTTTTAAATCGGTTAAGTCTTCTGCTAAACAAAGGATGGCCATCATTTCGGAGGCAACTGTGATGTCAAATCCGTCTTCTCTAGGATACCCATTTAACTGACCGCCAAGTCCGACAACGACCTGTCTTAATGCACGATCGTTTAAATCAAGCACTCGCTTCCATACAATGCGGCGCGAGTCGATGCCGAGTTCATTTCCGTGATGGATATGGTTATCAATGAACGCAGATAAGGCATTATGTGCAGAAGTAATCGCATGAAAATCTCCTGTAAAATGAAGATTGATTTCTTCCATCGGCAGCACTTGTGAATATCCTCCACCCGCTGCACCGCCTTTTATGCCCATTGTAGGACCTAATGAAGGCTCGCGCATCGCAATGATTGCTTTTTTCCCAATTTTTTCGAAGGCTTGACCGAGGCCGACTGTTACGGTAGACTTCCCCTCACCTGCTGGCGTTGGATTGATCGATGTGACAAGAATCACATGTCCTTCTTTTTGTTCTTTTAAACGGTCAAAAATAGTCAAAGATATTTTCGCTTTTGTGAAACCATAGCATTCTAATTCTTCGTCATGTATTTGCAGCTTTGCTGCGATGTCTTGAATAGGTCTCAGCTTTGCCTTTTGGGCGATGTCAATATCTGATAAATGCTTTGTGATCATAAATAAACGGCCTCCTTTTTTTCCAGAAACAGCTTTGTTTTTGCTCTGTTTTTTATTGTAACATAATTGAAACATTGAAATATCGCCAGAAAGTTCCTATAATGAAATGAAATTAGCTTTGGTTCAGGGGGTGGCGAGTTGCCTATTAACATACCAGTTCATCTGCCGGCAAAACAAATACTAGAGAGCGAAAACATTTTCGTCATGGATGAGACAAGGGCATTCAAGCAAGATATCCGTCCTTTGAATATCGTGATCTTAAATTTAATGCCAAAAAAAATACAAACTGAAACGCAGCTGCTAAGAATGCTCGGAAATTCTCCTTTGCAAGTGTACTTTACGTTTTTGATTCCAAGTACGCATACACCGAAGAATACGTCGAGAGAGCATCTAGATGAATTTTATACGACCTTTGAATCGATTCGCCATAAGAAATTTGATGGAATGATCATCACCGGCGCACCAATTGAGCATTTAGCTTTTGAAGAAGTGTCCTATTGGAAAGAGCTTCAGGACATCTTGGACTGGAGTAAAACCAATGTGACGTCTACCCTTCATATTTGCTGGGGTGCACAGGCAGGCCTATATCACCATTATGGGATTGAAAAAATCAAGCTTCCCGAGAAAAAATTTGGTGTATTTGAGCATCTTGTGAAAGAGAAAAAAGAAAGATTAGTCAGAGGTTTCGATGAAGTATACTATGTCCCACATTCGAGGCATACAGATATTAATACAGAACAATTAAAAAACACGCCGAATTTGAAAGTATTGAGTATCTCTGAAGAAGCGGGTGTTTGTTTAATTGTTTCAGATGATGATAAACAAGTATTTTTAACTGGACATCCTGAATATGATACGGACACATTGAAGCAGGAATATGAAAGAGATTTATTGAAGCATGATACAGTCCAAAAACCTGTCCACTATTTTATAGAAGATGGTGACACATTAGTCCCAGTGAATCGCTGGAAAGCCCATGCCACTTTACTGTTTATGAATTGGCTCAATTATTATGTTTATCAAGAAACTCCATACGTTTGGGAATAAAATAGACTGTGGTCTGATGATAAATGGTCAAAATGTGTTAAAATACAAATGGCTCTGTCTTCCATTATCAATTTAGTCTCGTTGTTTTTTAAAATTAGTTTAATTCTTTCGTAACGAATGATATGCTCTGGCTGTTTATATGTTATCTTTATGTATATGTAGACCTATGAGATTAATAGTTTTCGTACGAAGTTTTGTTGTTGTTGATTACATTTGAGGTGAATATTCTTGAATACCAATAAAAAAATATTAATCTTGACCGCAAATTATGGAAATGGACATATGCAGGTGGCTAAAACACTGTATGATGAATGCAAATCCCAAGGGTTTGAGCATGTTGTAGTTTCTAATTTGTATCAAGAATCAAATCCCATTGTGTCGGAAGTGACTCAATATTTATACTTGAAGAGCTTTTCCATTGGGAAACAATTTTATCGCTTGTTTTATTATGGTGTAGATAAAATTTACAATAAACGCAAATTTAACATTTATTTAAAAATGGGAAATAAGCGTCTTGATGAACTCATTCAATTACACAATCCGGATATCATTATTATTACATTCCCGATGATTGTTGTTCCAGAATACCGGAACAAAACAGGCAAAGTCATCCCGACATTTAATGTCATGACAGATTTCTGTCTGCATAAGATTTGGGTACATGAAAACATCGACCGGTACTATGTTGCAACCGATTATGTGAAACAAAAATTAGTGGAAATCGGCACACATCCAAGCGATGTCAAAGTGACAGGCATTCCTATTAGACCACAATTTGAAGCAGACGTGCCAAAATCGAAGATTTATAAAAAATATGGATTATCATCAAACAAAAAAGTTCTTCTGATTATGGCCGGTGCTCATGGTGTACTGAAAAATGTCAAGGAATTATGTGAAGCGCTGCTTCTAGACAGTGAAGTACAAATTGTTGTTGTATGCGGAAAGAACGAAGCGCTGAAACAATCACTGAGCGATCTTGAACAAGCACATCCAGATCAATTGAAGGCGCTTGGATATGTGGAACAAATTGATGAATTGTTCAGAGTAACAGATTGTATGATCACAAAACCAGGCGGCATTACTTTAACAGAAGCAACAGCAATCGGTGTCCCGGTCATTCTTTACAAGCCTGTCCCTGGACAAGAAAAGGAAAATGCACATTTCTTTGAAGATTATGGTGCGGCCATCGTCATCAACAGACATGAAGACATTTTAGAATCTGTGACCAACTTGCTGCAAGATGAAGAAAAGTTAGAAGTCATGAAACAAAACATTAAAAAACTGCACTTAAAGCATTCTTCTCAAACCATTTTGGAAGATATCGTTGAGCAATCAGATCTCATCACGAATAACAAAACGTATGCTCGTGCATTATCATAAAAAGGTGTCCGTCATTGACGGACACCTTTTTCTTTATCCTTGATTTCCATTTGTTGTGTACACTTCTTCAAACGGCTGCACGACAACAAAACCGCTTCCGCTAAATTTCATTTGAATAGACTCTCCGCTTCCTCTGCCAATAAAGGTTTTGAATGAAACATCTGTCACAAATTCAGTTTTTAAATCCCCTGACCATGCAACTGTCGCGTTCGGATCTGTATAGACAGAGTCACCCGGCTGAACAATCAATGTGAGCGGCTCATAATGACTCGTAATCGCAACAAGGCCTGGTCCTTCTAATTTGACATTAAATAAACCGCCTGCAAGCATGCCCGACACTTTTTTCATCAATTTGATATCCCAGCGCACTGACGGTTCAAATGCGAGCAGATCATTCCCATTCACAAAAATGGAATCTCCTTGAGCCAAACGAAGAATTGAGATTTTTTTGCCTTGATCTGCCACATATAATTTCCCATCACCTGTTGCCTTCATGAGTGAAGTGCCTTCTCCTGACAGCATTTTTTTGAACATCTTTGAGACGCCATGTTCAAAAACGCCCTCGCGTTCAAACTTGATTTTGCCTCGGTACGAAACCATGGAACCTGTTTTTGCCCAAATGGTATCAGTCAAATTAATTTCTAAAAGTCTTGATGTTTCAAGTTCGAAGACCCCTTCTCCTTTATCTTCCTGCTGCGTATTCTGAACAAATTCTTCAAGTGTATAACGATTCATGATAGCACCTCTTCCTGTATTTTTTTTATATACGGACAAGGTGTGCATAAAGTTTCAGAAAATGGGGACGGTTTAGCTATTATTGTTATTCGCCAAAAAAAATCAAATATTCTGCTCAAAATTTGGCTCTCCCGCTTGACGCTTTACTTTTGATGGTGTATAGTGGAACCATCATTTAACAACTGCAAAGTCGTTAGGTGATGAAAATTTTTTTTAGTATGCCAAAAGGTATGCTACAGTACTAGGAGGAAAAAGCAATATGCAAAACGGTAAAGTAAAATGGTTCAATAATGAAAAAGGTTTCGGCTTCATTGAAGTTGAAGGCGGAGACGATGTATTCGTTCACTTCACAGCTATCGAAGGTGACGGCTACAAGTCTTTAGAAGAAGGACAAGAAGTTTCTTTTGAAATCGTTGAAGGTAATCGTGGACCTCAAGCTGCAAACGTAACAAAAATCTAATCAACTAAATCAATGATGTAAAGACAAAATAAAGAGAGGCCTATGCCTCTCTTATTTGATTTTCAGCTGAATTTCAATCGCTAAAATATTTTGCTTCAGTCGTTGTTCAATTTCAGAGATATCTTTTTCGAGAAAAGGTCTTCCCTTCTTTGCTACATCTACTAGTTGCTCTAGATCGCTGTACACCTCTTGAAATGTTCGATGTAATACCGTTTCGAACTCCTTATTATTCATACCGGCCTTCCCCTTTTCCTCTAATATCCGTCACTTAGTCAAAAAGTAACTCAACCAAAACTTTCTATAGTTATATCGGCTCATTTTTCAGAATATGTTCTTTTTTTACACATTCTATCCGTTTTTTTTCATGAACGGATGTTTGAGCAGGGAAAACCGGTGCGTCCGCTTACTTTTTGAGCAGCGTCTGTCCATATTCTTTTATTTTCTCTCCAACGGTGCATTGCTGTATACAAAAGGAATGGGCATATTTTTTGCCAAATTCTTTCCGAAAATGCTTCTTAATCAAACAATCTGAACAATACGTGTCTTGAAGATCGGTCAATTCTTGTACTGCTGTTTTTTTATCCACATTATTCAGCTCCGTCTGCTTCTAATTTCAATGTACTTTCGATTGGGACGTCTGCAAGAATCTGTCTTGCAAGCTGATCCGCTTCTGCATTTTGTTTCCGATCGATGACTTCATAGGTTGGCGTCAGCTTCAGCTCTTTTATAGCCGCTTCAATTCGGTCAAGCCATTTGTTATGTACATCATCATAACAAGGCCATTCTCCTTTTAACTGATTCATGACAACAAGTGAATCTCCTCTAATCGTGACAGAATTTCTGCTTGCCCCTAGGTCTTTTAAAGCTTTTACTGCCTCAAATAAAGCCGCATACTCTGCTTCATTATTGGTGCTCCCTTGGAAAGGCTGATTTTTTCTCAATCGATAAGCGTCTTTTCCCAGCTTATAGTAGACGACAACTCCAAGACCAGAGTCGCCAGTTTCTTTATGAAAACTTGCATCAAAATAGACTTGAAGCTGATCAGGTTCAAGCTTTAGTTCTTCATTTAGCTTTTCAAGCTCTTTTATGGACCACATGGCCCCTTTTTCATCTTCAAATGACAGGAGTGACTGTGGTTCTTTTTTGCCGATATGTTTTGCTAAAATCAAGGCCTCATTTAGCTCCATCCAATCTTCTTGGAAAAAAGCAATGGACCCAATTGATTTCACTTTCATTGTGTAGTGTGCTCTTAATTTCATTGATCACATCGCCTTCCCGTGCTTTTAAGGTAAACATACGTTATGCTATAATCAAAAAGTTACATTTTACAATGAGAAAGGAAGTTCATGTCACTTGTTTAATGAAGGTATTTGGATCTTATTTGCGATCATTAATTTTATCATTGTTCTTCTATTTTATAAAGGATTTGGCAAGATGGGCCTTTTTGTCTGGATTGGCTTTGCGACGGCTGCCGCAAATTTACAAGTTGTCAAAACCGTTGAATTATTTGGCTTAACGGCAACACTTGGAAATATTTTATATGGCAGTGTGTTTTTTGCAACGGATGTATTGAATGAAAAATATGGACAAAATGAAGCGAGAAAAGCTGTCTGGATTGGCTTTGCCACCCTTTTAACACTAACTGTTGTCATGCAGGAGGCTTTGCTTTTCCATCCCGCTCCATCTGATATCTCACAATCATCGCTGGAAACCATATTTGGCTTTATGCCAAGGGTCGCACTTGGCAGTCTTGCTGCTTATATCATCAGTCAAATGTTAGATGTTTATGTATATTCGTTTATTCGCCGGATATTTCCTTCCGATGGTGCGCTCTGGGTGCGCAACGCCGGAAGTACGATGATTAGCCAGCTTCTTGATACACTGATTTTCACGACCATTGCCTTTCTTGGCACGTATCCATTTCATGTATGGATTGAAATCTTCATCACGACATATGTCATTAAATTTATCGTAGCTGCGATTGCGACACCTTACGCGTATGCAGCGAAAAAAATGGTTCCGCTTGATGAAAGGGTGAAATAATGTGCCAGCTGAAATATACATTGATGGTGCAAGTGCAGGTAATCCAGGTCCCTCTGGCATCGGCATTTTCATTAAATATGATGGAAAGGCTGAATCCTTCTCCATTCCTCTTGGATCAATGAGCAATCACGAAGCAGAATTTTCCGCTCTGATCGAGGGGATGAAAATATGCGCGGAAAAAGGATTGCGTACCGTTTCATTTCGAACAGATTCACAAGTAGTTGACCGCGCAGCCAATGCAGGATTTGCTAAAAATCCAGCCTTTCAGCATTTTATCAAAGAGATGATCGAACTTCAAAGCCAGTTTGATTTATTTTTCATTAAATGGATTCCGAGTAAGGAAAATCAAATAGCGGATCAGCTCGCTAGAAAAGCGATTCACCTTTCTAAAGGATGAATCGCTTTTTTTCGGTTATGCTAATGTGTGTGAGGTGATACTGATTGGATAAAGAAAATAAAGGTCGTGTCACAAATGGGACAACCCCACAAGGTGATGCGCAAACAAAAGATAAACAGCCACTATCTCAGCTTGAAAATAGATCGAAGAAAAGCAATACAAAAAGATGAACCTGAGAGATCTGCTTTTCTGACCTCTAAGATTATTGACAAAGGGCTAAAATGATATTGATTTAGCCCTTTGTCTTCTTTTCAGCGTGATAAACCTGACAACGAATGCGAGGGTTTGTCTACACTCTGAGAGATCGGCTTTAGCTGATCTCTATTGTACTTAAACGATTCATCATCGGTTCGATTCCTTTGATTTGATGGTACCTCAGCATAGCAGCAGCACGTTCTTGATTGATGTTCATTTTCGTCTCATCAATTGGACAGCTGAGCGGGACATCACATTTGATCTCTGCCAATAGACGAGAAAGCTTCAAATCTTCTAATCCTGCTTGCATTTTCTTTTGCTGTGCAGCCGTTAGTTCATGGACATTTTCTAACAAACCGTCAATCGTTTCATATGTTTGGATAAATTTTAATGCGGTTTTTTCTCCGATTCCTTTGACACCTGGATAATTATCACTTGCATCACCCATGAGTGCTTTCATATCGATCAGCGCCTTTGGAGAGATTCCCATTTCCTCTTCGAATAAAGCTTTTGTATAATGCTTATAATTGCCAATTCCTTTTTGCATCAAGGCAACAGTGACTTGTTCATTCAAAATTTGCAGCAAATCTTTGTCTCCAGTTAGGACAGTCACCCGTGCTTCTTTTTGGTAGAGCGCAGCAAGAGTACCGATACAATCATCTGCTTCAAAGCCCTTTAAACCAATGTTTACAATTCCCAGTTCTTCTGTAGCTTCTTTTGCTAAATCGAATTGCGGAATGAGCTCGACAGGCGCCTCTCCTCGATTTGCTTTATAATCTTGAAACAATTCGTTTCGGTATGTTTGGCTTCCCATATCCCAGCAGCAAACAATATGAGTTGGCTCAAATGTCTGTACAGCCGTTAATAAGTGCTTCAAATAGCCATTGACTCCATTTGTCGGCACACCGTGATCATTTATCATAAAATTGCGATGTACAGCCGTTGCATAAAACGATCTGAACAAAAGCGCCATTCCATCTACAAGCAGTACGTGTTTATTCATTCTTATAAACTCCCTTTTTCAAAACAATACTCCTATTCTATCACAGAACACAAAACTCGACATAAAAAAGGCGCCTTCTTCTTTTAGAAAAGAAGAGGCACCCTGTTTACTTTTGACCGTATTGCATTTTTTTCGACTCTGCTTCTGCATAGGACGGCATGTCTTTTTGTTTAGGGTCACGCTCATTCTGCTGCTTTGTCTGTTGCTTTTTTTTCATGATCATTCCCCTTTCTTGGTACATTCATTAAGATGACCAAAAAAGAGAAAGTTACTCTTTACTTCTGTTTCCGCTTGACATACTCCCTAACCATATCATTCGTCACATGCTTACGCAGCGGAACAATACCGCCTCGTGCAAGCTCATTCATCTTCGACGTAATGGCATTGATGTCGTCTGTTGTAAATGGCTCGTTTTGCTCACATTTGAATACAGCAGTCTCTATTGCTTGTTCTCTTTTCTGTTCAAGCTCAAGAAAGGACTGAATATGAGCATGCTGCTTTTGTGAGTGTGCGGAAATCTCTTCGTGTACGCTCGTCATTTTCTATCAACTGCTTTCTTTTTTATTTAGTCTACCATGAATCAAATGGTTTTCAACTGGTTCTTCCATTCGTTTGTTTGTTCATATACTTGTTCAATCACCGCCTGTTCTTTGGCATCTGTCGTTAGGCCCTTGATAAATGTTTGTTTTTGTTCACTTAGCTGCTCGAGCGCTTCTGTTTCATATCTTTCAGTAAAGGTCTTCACCATTGTGTCGTACCTGCTCAGTAATTCTTCTTTTTCTTTATCTGCCCATTTCGTGGTTAACTGATGAAGAATATCTCGAATCGCTTCAATGAACGCAGCCTTTCCATTCTGTTCAAAGAAAACTTTCCCTGATTTTTGCTTCTTTAAGAGCGGTTCGAATGGCGTCAGTTCAGCTTCGACTTCAATTTGTTTCAGCTCAGCATTTTTCTCTTCTGGCGGCGAGAGTGTGAGAGAAAAGTAGGGGTCTTCTGCACTTGCCACCTGCAATCCTTTCTCCCACTCCTCTTGGAAATATTGATGAATAAACGATTCCATTCGGATATCAAGCGCCTTTAACTCCTGTACAAATTCAAATTCATAATCCTTCAGTGCCTGTTCAAGCGCTTTTTTCAACTGCTGCCTGAAGTCTCCTTGAGATATTCCAGGGTAAAAGACTGTCTTTAACAGATCATTCGCAAATAGTGATAGGCGCTGCACAATATGATAGAGCTGTTCATGTAAGTCCTTTTTCACACTTTCTGTCACTAGCTTAGATTGTTTGATATGACTCATTTGATCAAGAATCGCTTCATAGGATGTGTCTATCTTTTTCTTTTCCGCTTGCTTCTCATCTTCTGACTGATGCAGTGTCGCATGCAGCTTGTCGACTGTGCTACATAACCTGCCGGCTTCAAAATACAAAAGCTCGATCGCATCTTTCGTTAATTCTTCCTCAATAAAATAGTCGAGCTGTTTTCTAAGCTTTGCATATTGATTATAAGCTGTCTCTCCCTTTCCTTCGATTTCTTCCTTACTGGACACATGATGAAGGTTTGGGTTTCGGATGCCTTCTTTTGTGAGCTCATTTTTCACATAGTCAAAGACGGTGTCAAGCTCTGCTTGATCCTTTGCGAGGTCAGCTGCATTGATAATAAAGAACATTTTATCCATGCTAAATGAATCTTTTACAAGCCCAAGCTTACGTAAAAATGACCGATCTGCCTTCGAGAAAGAGTGCTGGTAGTAAGTTAAATAAAGAAGAGCATCTGCGTCCTTCATATATTGAAAGGCAATCTCTGTATGGCGCTTATTCATACTGCTGGCGCCTGGTGTATCAACAATAGTCAGCCCTTTATCTGTTAAAGGTGTACTCAAATACACCGTCACTTCCTTCACCACACAAGAAACAGCTTCTTCCGCCACATATGGCCTCAGTTCTTGAAGAGTGACATGAAGCGGCGTTTGCTTAGTAATGTGATGAAGGAAACGTGTATGCGCTTGTAAAAAATGTTCAACAATGATGCGGTGATCTTGTTCAAGCTGTCTTTTTTTCAGCGTTCGTTCGAGCTTGGATGTAAACGTCTCTCCCTTTTCTTCTGAGATCGAAAATCCGAGGATCTGATTGAGCTCCTCTAATATATCCTGTTCTGTTTTGAACACCACTTTTACACTTTCATGCGGGTGATCTTCCGTCGGTCGCGTCAGCTTATTAATCGTTGCCGTTGTTGGCGTGGGAGAGGATGGCAGTACCTTTCTCCCAACAAGGGCATTTGCAAAGGAAGATTTCCCCGAACTAAAAGCCCCAAATAAAGCGAGTGTGAATTCTTTCGCTTGCAGCCGTTTTGTTCGTTTTTCAAAGGACTTTCTTTGAGATTTGAGAGCGTCTAATGGCAATAAAATCTGAGAAAGCTGTTCAAACTGGTCAATTGACTGTGCCGTCGTGACACGCTGTGACTGACGCATTTGATGTTGCTCTATCTGCTTCTGCGCTTTTTCTTGCCCACTCCCTTCGGGATGAATGTGCGCGTGATCCTGCTTTAGCTGATCATGCTGCATTCGCCTCTTTTTCGCATAAAACCAATCTTCTTCGATCTGTTCATCCGTTCCGTTTTGCCATATATCCCATACATGCTGAATATCTCGTTTCATTTGTTCATTTTTTTCGATGCACTGCTCGAGCGTTTGGAGTTCTTTTGCAGACTGGTCCCATTTTTCTTGATGTTTTGCTTTATCTTTCATAAGCTGGGCTTTCAGCGACTCAGACATTTGTTCAATCAGTGTCATCGCTTTCTGTTTTGCCTGTCTTCTCAAGGCTTCGCCAGCATCTTTTGCATATTGCAGTACGTATTCATTGGAGAACGTCGCACCATGATGAATCACACTTTCAAGGAGTGCTTCTTGCACAGGTGTTTCAAATGCCATCACTTGATTTAATAACTCTTCACCAAGCTGATGCTTCTTGACTTCTTTTTTAAGCAGCTCAGCAATATGCCAGTCCACTTCAGCTTTCATCCTCGCTTTGACATCTGCTAAGAAGTCGGTTGCCCGTTTTTCTTTTTCTAGCTCAGTTTTGTTTTTAGCAAAAAGCAGTCCCACTTTAAAGCCAGGTGCTTTTGATTCAATATAGTCGCTTGCGAGTTCCCTCATTTTAAATGGAGTTAGGTTGGCATTTTTTAAGATGCTCTCGACTTCAGAAGATACTTCATCTTCTAATTGTTTTGCTCCATTTTCAATGAAGTGGTTTTTCGCTTCAAATTCCTTTACTTCTTTTCTTTTTTCTTGAAGCTGCGACTCAAGCTCTTCACCTTGCAGCTCTTCTTTTAACGAGTCAATGTGTTCTTTTAAAACATGCTCAATTTTTTGCTCCGTATAAGCCCGAAGTGATGCTTTCGGCAACGTCTGTAATTCTTGCAGTTTTTTGATTAAACGAATCATTTCATTTCTTGGATGCGTCTCATCGGTTACAGATGTAAAGTATAGATGATCTTCTTCAATGCCCTCTTTAAGGAGCATGTCAATCACTTGATTTTTGTAGTCTTCAAATGCTGTCTCATGCTCATCATGCCGGTCCACTTGATTCACGATGAAATAAAGATTTGGCACTTTTTCTTTAATGGAACGAATGAAACGAATGTTTTCTTCAGAATGAACATGGTTGTAGTGAACGACATAAAAAAGAGCATCTGCTTGATGAAGAATAGAGGCAGCAGACAAAAAGTGGGCATGATCCGTTGAATCAATTCCTGGCGTATCAATCAGTGCCACCTTTCCTTCCAGTCCTCTATAGTCACCGCTAATTTCCACCATCTCAATCTGTTCTCCATCCTTACAAAAACGCTGTACTGCTTCTTTATCATAAGAACCGCTCATTTTTGCAAAACGGCCATCAGAGGTGTGAAGCTGCACTTCACTTTCCCCTTTCCTCACGACGACCAAGTTTGCACTTGTTGGGATTGGGCTCGTTGGCAAAATGTGATCATGAAGCAGATGATTCACAAGTGATGACTTTCCAGCTGAATAGTGGCCGGTAAATGCGATATACACTTCTTCTTCTGCTTCCTTTTTGATAATCGATGCAAGTTTGGCTGCGCGCTCATGATCATCCCTTTTGAGAAAGCTTTGATATAAAGCTCCTGTAGTTTGAACGAGCGAATCTCGAATAGACAAATCTTTCATGACGATAAACCCCTTTGTTTTTAGAAAAGTCAGTTATGTATGTGATACCATTTTACACAAAATAAAGAGATTTTTCTTCTGATCTGAGGAAATAAAAAAAATCTGCTGCCCGATCAGTCGCAATTGACTGAGATCAGGAAGCAGATTTTTTGGAGACACCTTTTAATACGAAGCCAATTAATAGGCTGTATACACACACCGTACCGAGTAAGAAAATCATTGTCATGTGATCACCATCCATCCTTCATGATTGAGAATGTTTATCATTAATGAAAGTGTAGCACAATTGATAATGATTTTCAATATTAATTTAGCAAATACTGATTTAACGCTTTCTCCTCTGTTTGAATTCTTACAACCATCATCCATGCATTTAAACACGTAAACAAAATGGCAGTGACATACGCCTCAAACAATAGCGGGATCAGCAAAAGCTCAATCGCCACGACTACATAGTTAGGGTGTTTCAACCAGCGATACGGCCCTTTTTTTACAATCATTGCGTTTGGCACGACTAAAATCTTCGTATTCCAGTACGTCCCAAGGGAGCATAATGCCCAGTATCGAATGACCTGTGTAGCCATCAGGAAAAGGAGCAGCACAAGAAAATACCGGGACGGCCCCTTATGTAAAAGCCCTATCTCAACTATGAGTGAGAGAAAAAAGGCCGTATGCATAGCGACCATATAGGGATAATGACTAGCACCAAAT
The DNA here is from genome assembly GCF_038002985.1 of Bacillus sp. FSL R5-0431. NCBI lineage: Bacteria > Bacillati > Bacillota > Bacilli > Caryophanales > Bacillaceae > Bacillus > Bacillus sp. FSL R5-0431. Next base: position 1,946,985 of record NZ_JBBOOG010000001.1, read on the forward strand.
TCAATGGCACCCATCGCTTTTACTTTTCTTTCATTTCTTTTGGCCACAATCATTTCAATGAGCCGCTGACAAACGAAGAAACCGATGACCAGCCAAATGATCATGACAAGACCTCCTCCCATTTCATAAGCAGCAGCTCTGAGGAAAAGCCTGGACCAAGCGCCCCGCAAAGGCCAATATCCCCCGCTTCAGCTGATTGATGTTCAAGGAAATGCTTGATGACATACAAAACTGTGGCAGAGGACATATTTCCGTGTTGTTTGAGTACTTCTTTTGAAGAAAATAGCTGATCCTCTCGTAAAGATAGACTTTCAACATAGGCATCAATCACTTTTTTTCCTCCAGGATGGGCAAGAAAAACGGATAAGTCTTTAGTTGAACATCCAAGCTCCTCTAAAAATCGATCCACCTGCTCTTTTAACCAGCCTGAAATCATAGACGGAATGTCACGGGAGAAAATAACCCGAAAGCCGTCACTTGTAAATTCCCAGCCCATCACATCCTCAGAATCCTTCATCGTGACGGATTGTGTACTTAGTACTTTAGGGACTGTTTTTAAATGGGCATATTCTAGTGCAGCCGTTTCTCCAGCTAAAAGAGCCGCAGCCGTCCCGTCTCCAAATAAGGAGGTGCCGATTAAATTGCTTTTTGATTGATCTTGCGGCTGAAAGGTTAAACTGCACAGCTCACAGGCAACGACGAGCACCTTTGCTTCTGGATATGCCCTTATATATTCATAAGCCCGAGACAGCCCTGACGCACCACCCCCGCACCCTAGCCCCCAGATCGGTACTCGTTTCGTATAAGGAGAAAAAGGAAGTACGTTCATCAGCTTTGCATCAAGACTTGGGGTCGATAAGCCGGTACTTGAAATAAAAAACAGTGCATCGATCTCTTCAACCGGGATCGACTTTTTCAGAAACGCCTTTTCTTGAAGACAATGTAAGATCGCTTCTTTTGCATGAGCCAGTGCCTTCTCCAAATAGATATTGTTTTTCTCTTCAAAAGAGTGGTGCGTCTGATACCATTCAATGGGCTGTACAAATTGCCTGCTCTGAATTTCTCCATTTTGAAAAGCTCTCAGCAGCCGATCAATATCTTTAAACGATCGTTTAAATTGAGACCTAGCAAATTCAGCAGCTGTTTTCTGATCCACGTGATGCTTTGGGAGACTCGTTCCAACTGAAAGAATGTACGCCATCGGCTTCACCTCTTTTTTTGGTTAATATCCCCTATCGAAAAAAGGATATACATGCCAAATCGTCACAATTCAGTCAAAACATTTTCCTCCGTCTAACTTTTTGTCTTGACGACAATTGATAAATATTGGATAATATAGTTGAAAACATGATGTAGTTTTCCTCCTTCACAGGTTCGTTCCAAGCCAAGCGAACCTGCTTTTTTTATGCAAAAAAAACACCTCTTAATGAGAGGTGTTTACATAACAGATTGCTTAGGTTCTTCTATCAGATCCTGCCCTGTTTCTTTTTTAAATGGAATCATGTGATAAATAATATGAAGCAAAATAGCGGTAAAGCTGCCGGCCACGATTCCGTTACTTGTTAATAATTTCATCGATTCTGGCAGATGCTCAAACATTTGCGGCACGACGGTGACACCTAAGCCGATCCCAACTGAGCACGCAACAATTAGTAGGTTTTCCTGTTTGGCAAAATCTACGCGCGAGAGCATTTTAATACCGTAGGCAATGACCATCCCAAACATGGCGACCATTGCGCCGCCAAGAACTGACTTTGGAATAATCGTCGTAAATGCAGCAATTTTAGGAAAAAGTCCAAATAACATGAGCAATGCTCCTGTCACCACGATGACTTGATTTTTCTTGACTCCTGTCAACTGGATCAACCCAACGTTTTGCGAGTAGGCTGTGTAAGGAAAGGCATTGAAAATACCACCTAATAAAACAGCAATCCCCTCTGCGCGATAGCCTTTCGCTAAATCCTTCTCTTTTAATGACCGGTTTGTTAAATCACCTAATGCGAAATAAACACCTGTTGATTCGACTAATGACACAATGGCTACTAACGTCATCGTCATGATGGGTGCAAATTCAAAGGTAGGCATGCCGAAATAAAATGGTTCAATCATGCGGAAAACTTGAGCGTTCGCCACCTCAGCTGTTTCCACTTTCCCCATAAATGCAGCGACTGCTGTCCCAAGGAGAATACCGATTAAAATAGCGATCGCCTTCATAAAACCTTTTGTGAATCGATAGAGCAGCACAATGATAAACAGCACAAGGAAAGCGAGGCCTAGATTTTCAAAAGAACCATAATCTGCACTTCCTTCTCCTCCTGCCATATTGTTCATCGCTACTGGAATAAGGGTAATACCAATAATGGTGACGACAGACCCAGTCACAACAGGCGGGAAAAATTTCACAAGCTTCCCAAAGAAAAAGGAAAGAAGAATGATGATACACCCAGAAGCGATAATACTTCCATAGATAGACGAAATCCCGTATTTAGAGCCAATCGCAATCATAGGAGAAACCGCAGTAAATGTACAGCCTAATACAACAGGCAGACCGATACCAAAGAAACGGTTTTTCCAAACTTGAAGGAGCGTGGCAGCCCCGCACATGAAAATATCTGCCGAGATTAAGTAAGTCAGCTGTGCAGGGGTGAGGCCGAGCGCATCTCCCACAATGAGCGGCACAAGAACGGCACCTGCATACATCGCCAGCACATGCTGAATCCCTAGCGAGAGCGTTTTGGCTTTTTTAGCGGCACTCATGATTGTACCTCCCGTACAAACGTGACTTTCCCTTCCTCAAGTGATTCAATACGTGCAAGGGACTCGACGCGGTAGCCCATTTGAACAAGCGCATTCCTTCCGGGCTGAAATGACTTTTCAATGACAATGCCAAATCCGGCTACTTTCGCCTTCGCCTGCTTTGCGATTGCAGCAAGCCCTTTAGCGGCTTCACCGTTCGCTAAAAAGTCATCAATGATTAATACACAATCTTTTTCACTGAGATGCGTATTTGAAACAGCGATCGTGCTTTCTACTTTTTTCGTAAAAGAGTACACACTCGCTGTTAATAGATTATCTGTTAGTGTTAGTGATTGACGTTTTCGAGCAAAGACAACTGGTACTTGAAGAGCTAGTCCAGCCATCACAGCAGGTGCAATGCCAGAAGATTCGATTGTGACAATTTTTGTAATGCCATCATGCTTGAATAATCTAGCAAACTCTTGCCCGATCTCATGCATTAACACAGGATCAATTTGATGATTTAAAAAGGCATCTACCTTTAACACTTGATTTGACAGAACGATTCCTTCGTTCTCAATTTTTTGACGTAACAATTCCATCATTCTTCCTCCCAGCATATTGGCAAACATTTTAATTTTTTGCATAAAAAAAGCATTGCTGTCCATGAGGAGCAAGCAATGCGAAAACGATCCACGGATCTTCAGCTCAAACAAGAGCTGTTTCATTTTGCTCACTCATAGTCGGACCGTATCGGTGTCCGGTAGAAACTTGCGTGCCATCATCACGCGATTATATGAGTGTTATAGTGTTCAAATTATAACAAGATTTCAGACGCTTGGAAAGCACTTTTCCAGAAAAATACCGAACTTAAATAATAGATCAGATCAAAACGTTCGTTTTTAGAATATTCAAGCATCAAAAAAGGCACCCTTCTGAGCAAAGGGTGCCTTTTATTTAAGATAAATACAATTTCGTATATTTATCTGTTAAATAATCGATTAAATATTGCACATTTAATTCCTCACCAGTCGCATCTTGAATGATTTCAGATGGTTTTTTGCGTTTTCCATGCTGGTGAACATGTTCTGTGAGCCATTCTTTTATCGGTGCAAAAGACCCATTTTGAATCAGCTCATCAAAATTCGGTAAATCTTTGATCATTTGGTGCTTTAGTTGCGCCGCATACATATAACCAAGCGCATATGAAGGGAAATATCCAAAGCTTCCATCAGACCAGTGAACATCCTGCAAAATGCCGAGTGCATCATTAGGAGGCGTAATGCCAAGATACGCTTTATATTTTTCATTCCACAGTGCAGGCAGGTCTTCAACTGCTACTTCTTCATTAAAAATCGCTTTTTCAATTTCATAGCGGATGATAATGTGAAGCGGATACGTCAGTTCATCTGCCTCAATTCGAATGTAAGTCGGCTTCGATTCATTCACTGCATGCACAAAGTCTTCTAAAGAGACATCTTTAAATTGCTCAGGAGACGCTTCTTGCAGCTTATGATAATACGTTTTCCAGAAATCTTCATGTCTGCCGATAAAATTCTCAAAGAAAAGAGACTGTGATTCATGGATCCCCATTGATGTGCCATCACATAATAGCGTTCCGCTCAGTGCCTCATCAATGTTTTGCTCGTAGATGGCATGACCACACTCATGAATCGTGCCAAAGATCGCCATCCGAAAATCATGCTCATCATAACGGGTCGTCACACGAACGTCCCCTCTGCTCAATGTCACAGCAAACGGATGAACCGTTGTATCCAGACGTCCTGCGTCAAAGTCATACCCCAATTCTTTTAAGAAGAAGAGACTCAGTTCCTTTTGTTTGTCGATCGGAAAGCTTTTCGATAAAAATGAAGTATCCGGCTTATGAGGAGAGGCTTCGATTTTTTTCACGAGAGGAACAATGGCATCACGAAGTGCACCAAACTTTTGATCGAGCTGTTCAACCGTCATATCTGGCTCATAGTTATTGAGTAGCACATCGTATGGCGTTTGTTTCACGCCCCAATATTGAATAAAGCGCTTGTTAAAATCAATGAGCTGTTTTAAGTATGGTGCAAAGAGTGAAAAGTCTGATTTCTCCCTTGCTTCTACCCAGACATGCTCTGCTTTTGATTGCAAAATCGAGTATTCTTTAAATTCTTCTTTCGGAATTTTGCTGTTTTCATCATACTCTTTTTGTGATAATTCGAGCGCCTTTTGTGTATCTTTTGACAGCTCATCTCGATGTTTGTTTAATGCGTGAAGAAGATCTCTCATTTCATCAGAAGTCTTCATATTAAAAATATCACTTGATAATTGACCGATCGTTTCAGCTCTGAAATCGGCGCTTTTTTTAGGCGCCTGTGTTCTAGAGTCCCAATAAAGTAAATGGAGCGCCTCCGTATAATGGGCGATTTTTCCTAGTAATTGATAAAACGCTTTCTCTTTTGCTTCAAGACTCATACGTTTGTTCCCCCAATCAATAAAATATGTATGTACGTTTCAAGGCTACTTCAAGGAATGTTCTTTTGTCAATGAAAAAGGAGGATACTCAGATGGTATCCTCCTCTTTTCTTCGTTCGGGCGTTATTTAAGATATGATGATTGGCTTGACTGGTAGAACGGATTGAATTTTACTTTGAAGCTCTGTATCTTCCTTACGGTCAAAATAAATATGAATGGTTCCTGCATCTTGGCTTGTCCGAATCAGCCTTCCAATACCTTGTCGCAAGCGCAGCAGCATATACGGAAGGTCAACTTCAGCACGAGCATCCTTTGCTTCATTCCGTTTTGCCTCAAATACCGGATCATGAGGCGGGTAAGGAAGTCCCCAGATGATCACATTTGTTAGTGATCGTCCTGGAATATCCAGCCCTTCCCAAAGGTGAACAGAGCATAACACGGATGTCTCATCTGCTTGGAACTTTTGAACAATCGTGCTGATTTCCTCGTCTCCCTCAAAATACACGTGGAAAGGCAGTGATTCATCCGATGCCTCAAGCTGCTTTCTAAAGAAATGAAGTTCATCAAATGAAGGGAACAAAATCAGAGATCGTCCTCCGTTTTCTTTCAGCTCAGTGATCACTTGCTGTCCTTTTGCCTCTTGCTCTTGAAGCTGCTGAATCCCGTGGAAATAAATCTTCATTTGCTCATCGTAATCATACGGAGAAGCGACACTCATTGATAAATAATCTTTGATCCCAAGACTTTCAGCTAAATAATCAAAGGATTGATTTTCAGACAATGTAGCAGAAGAGAAAATGTATGGTCTTTTTTGCGAAAATACTTTTTCACCAAGCACCTCTGCGACTGTCTTTGGCATCACAACAAATGTCGTATCTAACTCCTGCTTTTCAAGCCAGCTAATCGCATTTTTTTGATATAGCGACAGAGAATACGCCATTTGTTCAATGTACTCTTCCACAACAGACAATTCGTATTGATCGATTGTATACATCTCTGATTCAAACACGAGTGCTTCTCCGATTTTTTCAAGCAAATCACACAATTCACTTGCAGACCGCTTCACTTCATCCACACGTCCAATTTCAAGTCGATGCGAGCCCTTGATTTCTTTGGCATGTGTTTTTAAGAGATAGAAGAACTCATCGTTTGTGGCTAGTGCATCTTCAACGAGCTCGGCAAACTCTTCACGTATATCGTTTTGCAACAGGCGCTCTAAAAATGTTTCGAGCATTGATTGCTTCACTCGGTACGTCAGTGCTTTTTGTGCGGCAAATTCAAGAAGGTGCCCTTCATCAAATACGACGGAGCTATGTTCTGGAAGCAGCGGAAGCTGGCCCTCGCGTTTGCGGGATTCCTTCGTCCACACATGCTCCATGTAAAAATCATGAGAACAGATGATGAGATCGGTTGCTTTCCGGTAATGATCTCTTGATAAATTCAGACCGCAGCGATGACGCATATCGCACGTCAAGCAGTCTTGAAACGAGTCATAGCCAATGCGTGACCATTCATCATTTGATAGTTCTGGATACTCTTTTCGATCACCATACGGATAAAAGTTTTGCATGCCATGTGATTCATGAACAAATGAAGGAAGCGATTCATAAATATCGAGCCACTTCTCATCATCTTCACGCTGCATGGTTTTCTCTAGTTTCTTTAAGCATAAATATTGGTCATGCGATTTACTTAATCTCGCATCTATTTGAATATCAAGGTGATTGGCAATTTTATAGATATCACCCTCTTGTTTCACCAGCTGTTCAATTAACGTTTCGTCTGCACATGCAATAATCGCAGGTTTCCCTGTATACCTTGCATATGTGACCGCAAATAATAGATAGACAATGGTTTTGCCTGTGCCTACCCCAGCTTCGGCAAACATCACACTTTTTTCTTTAAAGGCTCTTTCTAGTTGAAAAGCCATAAATATTTGTTCATCTCGAAGATCAAAGCCCTTTTCTGGCAAAATGTCATAGAACACATCACCAATCCAGTTGCCCAGTTCTTCGTAAAAATTATGTTCTTTTGATAATGAAAAAGGCAAACGAGATGCTGTCACCTGCTTCAACCCCCAACTTTTGAATCATTCAGACATTCAATAGTAACATTTATGCAGGGGAATGACAATCTTTTTTACGACCGCAAACGATGTTGATAGGTTTCTTTCATTAAAAATGCATGCTCTGAACGCTCTATGTAAGCCTGAGCAAGCGCTAAATCTTCGATGGCTGCTGTCAGCTGAGCAGATTGTCCACCTTCTTGCCCTTCAATTTTTTGAGCAGTCGAAGCGAGTGCTTTTTGGATTAACTGAAATTGATCATATTGTATCATGGAGACACCTCTTTTTTTAAAATCAAGTTCAGTTTATTCCGTCCCGTGAAGGTTTATACCTTTCTGCGATAAAAAAGCCACACCTTCTATAGGTGTGACCATTTTTTTTTATGATTCAGTTGTCTGTTTTCTAGGCGGGCGTTTTCCCCAATATTGGTAATAGTCTGTTTTAATAAAACCATTAAACAGTTTTCTCTTTTTCGTTGCTTTTCTGCCGAAGCACTCTTCGAACTTTTCGTGTGACGTTAAGATGTAAATGGACCAAGTATCTAGGCTCTTAAATGCTTCGCCCATTCCTTGATACATTTTTTCAACAGCTGGTTTATCACTGAGTCGTTCTCCGTAAGGCGGATTTCCGACAATCACACCATACTCTTCTTTCGTTTGAAAGTCTTTCACTTGCATTTGTTTAAATTGAATCAATTCACTTAGACCAGCTTCTTCAGCATTCATTTGTGCAATGTCTACCATCCGATGGTCGATATCACTTGCAATAATGTGGAGCGGCTGATCATAGTTTGCTTTTTCTTCCACTTCGTGACGCGCTTTGTTCCAAACGTCTTCACCAATCCATTCCCATGACTCGGACGCAAATTCCCGGTTAAATCCTGGGGCAATGTTTTGTCCTATCATGGCCGCTTCAATAGCGATTGTTCCTGACCCGCAGAAAGGGTCAACAAACGGACGGTCAGGTGTCCAGTTTGTTAATAGCACGAGTGCAGCCGCAAGGGTTTCTTTAATAGGTGCTCCGCCTTGATCCGTACGGTACCCTCGTTTATGAAGACCCACACCAGATGTATCAAGCGTGAGCACAGCTTTATCTTTTAAAAGGGCAACCTCAATTTTATACTCAGGTCCTGTTTCTTCAAGCCATTCAGACTGTATGTTGTAAGAGGATATGAGCTTTTGCGCGATCGCCTTTTTGACGATACGCTGACAATCCGGCACACTGGCAAGCTGTGATTTCACAGATTTACCGATGACAGGGAACGTGCTGTTTTTCGGTAAAAAAGCGGACCAGTCAATCGCCTTCGTCCGTTCAAACAGCTCATCGAATGTTTTTGCCGAAAATTCAGCTACTTGTACCTTAATCCGGTCTGCTGTACGCAGCCAAAGGTTCGCACGGCAAATCGCAAGAGCATCCCCCTCGAAAATCACTTTTCCATTGTCTACTGTGCAGTCATAGCCAAGGTCTCTTACTTCTTTTGCAACAATCGCTTCAATTCCCATTGGAGCTGTTGCGATGAGTGTATAGGTTTTCATTGTTTTATCACCTGTTTTCTCGTCCTTTTATGTATTCAAGATAAAAGCTCTCCATATGTTGAATAGGAGAGCTTTGTTTTCATCATGTTTATAATAACGGATATAACGTTCTGTAAGCCATGTTTTGTTCCATCGTACTGCAAACGGCAAATGCCTCGTACTCAGGTGGTAATCATCTATCTACAGAATACTCTGTCCTTCTCTCCGTTTGGTTCCTTTGAGAAAGTTCCCCTACCAAGTTTGGGTTTCTCGCTCGAGGGGTTTACCGCGTTCCACTCTCACCATTTCTAGTGAGACTTCGTCACTGTGGCACTTTCAAGGATACTTTGCCATATCCTAAAAGGACGTAGGCATTTTTCCTGCCGTCAGCCTTTCCCAGGCTGCCCTGGCTTATTTTTTCGCCAGGCACGAACACTACGGGCATCTCAGCACCGTGCGAGCATGGACTTTCCTCTGCAATGTCTAAAAGCATTGCAGCGATTACCCGAACGTTAATCAATAATCGTTATTATAAACGACAATGACATCAGGCACAAGCTTTTTTCAGCAAGGCTCAATCATAAAGTTTGCTGCCGAAAACGTGTTTCTCAAGGTTAGATAGTCTTTTTAAAATATCAAAGTTTGTTGTATTAGACTGTGCAGGCTGTCTTTTTCCTTGCTCAACGGCTTCTTCAAGCTGTTTAGACAAATGGAGGTTTTCTTGTTGAAGCTTTTCGATTTCTTGGTTGAATGTCTCATAGTCTTTAATGACCATATCTAAAAATTTATCGACTTCTTCTTGTCTGTATCCTCTGACACCTGTTTTAAATTCTTTTTCTAAAATTTCTTTCGCAGAAAGCTTTACTTTATCAGCAAGCATCTTTTTCACCTCATATCGTGAATTCATAGTATATTTTTTCAGAAATACGTGACGTTGTCAAATTTTCTCTTGCTTTTAGTCAAAAAACGGATCTTCTGCCTCAACTTGCGCTCTCAAATCATCCATTGTGATGTACATAATGGGGTAATCGGTATAGGTTTCCGCTTCTTTGATCATGTACTTTGGCGAGCCATCATGCTCAGGATCATAAAGGACGAGAAGGCCATCTGTTTTTTCAATAAAAAAACGGTTCTTTTGTTTAAATTGTGCCGGACTTTCATACGGTCTATGCGTGACACTTTCTACAAAATCGGCCTGTGCAAGAATCCCTTCATACAACTCTTTGTTTTGTTCATTCCAGCGCTCTTCCTGTTCATAAAATGGTGTAATGACGGCCAGTTTTAACGCTGGATACTCCTCTTGAAGCTCAAATACCACTTCGGCAGTCCAGATTTCTGCCCCAAGCTGGCCTGATATGAGAACCCATTCCAGGCCTTCTTCAATCAGGGCTGTCAGCCTTTTTTGAAGCTCCGCTTTTATGTATTGAAGTGCAGGCTCGTCTTGTTTGAATATCCCAAGCTCAAATGGCTTGTACCCTGTGACAGCAATAATTTTCATTTTTTCACCTGCTTTTAAAAAAAGGGACTTCTAAAAGTCCCATTTCACTTTATCTGTTACAGCAAGGTCCACCGCAGTTAAAGTGTTGATGTGTTGCCGGGTCCACCTGAGAAAACGTATGCGGGAAGTAGTGAACATGTTTGAAATTTTGATGGTGAACATTTGTCACATGCTGCGGATGGATATGCGGCACAATTGTTGTTGAATCGCTGTGTGTACAGCAATGATTCGTCGGATGAACAATTGGCTGTGTAACATTCGGCTGGCAATGATGATGATGATGGTACATGTAGCATTCCCCTCTCCTTAATTTTCTTACATTAACAATGTATGAATTAAGAGGTGTACATGTACTAATGCATTAACCTATTTTAAAAGTTTGCAAGAAAAACATCCTTATAGTTTGAAAACACAAAAGCGACCAAAATGACAACAAGAAAAAACAAGTAGAAAAGACCCTTATACATGCTCTACGCTCCTCATTCAATATCTAACGTTATTTTACAGGATTCGTGACTTTTCTACAATAAAAGTGCTAAACAATTTTTATTTTCGGCCGAGAGCCGAACGTTGTCATGTTTTGCGCTTTCCCGGGCAATAATGTTCATTGCCCAGCTTTTCTCAAGAGACGTTTTTTTCGCTTCTCAAGTTCTTCCGTGTCTCGCTGACTTAACGATGAGAAAGATAATAACGATTCAGTGATGGATAGAGCTGACCTTGCATTTTTTTGACGATGCTCTTTACACTTCGCAAGCTCTATACCCGCTTTTAATGCTAAATGGACATCGCTTGATTTAAATAATTTTTCCCATATTTGAACCGCTTCATCCCACTCGTTTTGTCGTTTATATTGTAAGGAAAGATCATAAGACGCCTGATTCGCATGCTCAAAATCAGCATCCGTTAATTTTTGCAAATGCTTCGTTGCTTCCTGTACATCACGATGAGCAAGATGCCATCTGGCGAGCGCATACTTCTCCTTGTGTTCCTTTACCGCATCCTCAGATAGTATTTTTTTGGATAGATGAATGTAGAGGCTGATTAACGATAATACGTCTAGTTCATTATGAGTCAAGATCCCTTCAATCAGCTTCGGATTTTGTTCCTTTAAAAAATGAAAATAAATCATCGGTGCCAAAAACCCCGGCGTGTCGTTTTCACGATGCACGTGCAGCTCTTCTTTTTCCACAACGGATAGCGCCATTCGTTCATATTTATGCTTCCACAATCGTCTAGATCCGTGCAGAAGATCAAAATGTCCGAATTCAGGCAGTGCAGGGATTTGATCTCGTAAGAGCGTATGTCTCGTTTTCACTTGCGGCCAGTCGAACGATTTACCATTATATGTAACCAATGATTCTACGTTTACTTCATCGAGAAAGCTTTTGTACAGAGCCGCTTCATTTCCTGGATTGGTGAGCAGGTGCTGTTTCACCACCACTTTGTCGGAAAAGACACGTGCATGTCCAAGCAAGAAAATCATATTTCCCGTACCGCCAGATAATCCTGTTGTTTCTGTATCAAAGAAAAACAGCTCGTGCGGCTCGTACCCTTTAGCCGATAGCGAATGCTGGATGCCGCTTTCGTTCCATGCCTCGATGATCTTCGGCAGTTCCGCAAACGAATAGCGCCCATGCTGATCTTCTAATGAATATGCGACTTCCCGAATCAGACAAAAGGAATCCTCAAAGTGATAAGGAGATACACCTAATGTTTCCCATTCTTTTAAAAATGGGATATTTTCTGAAGTCACAGGCTGTGGTTGTCCTTCTAAAGTTTTCTGCCGGTTTTCATGTGTCTGATTGTGCGATAGGTGCTTCTTCATTCTGTTTAATTTCCCTTTTAAAGACATGAGCAGTTGTCCCCCTCCTTTCCCTTAAAATACGGACATCAATTCAACGATGCTGCTTTTTCCGCTCACCTCTTTCATTTCCATGCCAATGCAGGATGGACAGCCATTTTCACAGCGGCACCGCTCAATCAGCTGAATGGCTGCGCCTGCTATTTCATCGAAACGAGCTTGTACTTCCTTGCTTAAGCCGATTCCGCCAGGGTAGTGGTCATATAAAAAGACCGTCGGTTTTCCGGTATGTGCCGCTTTAATTTGTGAAACAACATGAATATCAGAACGGTCACACATCACAAAAGCAGGTACAATGTGCTGAAGAACATTTGCGATGCCAAGCAGCAGCTGTTCAAGTGTTTTCTCTTCAAATCTCCGCTCTGCTTCATGTAATTCAAACCAAGCAGCACTCGTATGAATTTCTTCTTCCGGCAAGAGAATTGGTCCAGAGCCGATATTTTCACCGGTACTTAGCCGGATTTTTTTAAAAATCGTCGGCATTGCGTTGACAGTCACATCACCGTAGTGAACAGATACGGCTTCCTTCTCTGTCGTCTGATCGATTTCAAGCACCTTAAGTTGAACAGCTAAATTCGCGTCTGTATAATATTCTACATCTACTTGTTTCACATAAGCCTTCAGATGCTCGTAATCTAGCTTTTCCACTTGATACTGAACCCCTTCGTGTAAATAAATGGCTTCATCATGAAGCAGCGTCATCGCACTGAATCGATCCATCTCTCCAATAATCCGAACATTCGCCACATCTGATTGATCCACAATCACCACATTTTCCTGGCTTGCAGACCGGAGGCTGATGCCATGCGCTGGGAACGATTGATCTGACCAATAATACCGGTTCCCGCTAAAATGAAGAACACCTTCCTCATGTAAGTATTGCAAAATCTCTTCTACCTCCATGCCGCCAAACTGTTCATCCTCCCGAAACGGAAGCTCGTAGGATGCACATTTTAGATGATCCACTAAGATAATGAGGTTTTCAGGGTTGATTCTGGCAGCTTCAGGCGGCCTGTTAAAGAAATATTCAGGGTGTCTGACAATATATTGATCAAGAGGTGAGGAGCTTGCCACCATAATTATGAGTGCTTCCTCATGACGCCTTCCAGCTCGTCCTGCCTGCTGCCATGTACTCGCTACACTGCCAGGATACCCTGTCATGATACAGACCTTTAGCTGACCTATATCCACTCCTAATTCTAGTGCGTTTGTGCTGACCACACCTAGAATGTCTCCTTCTCTCAATCCTTTTTCAATCACTCGCCGCTCTTTTGGTAAATAGCCTCCGCGATATCCACGAATCGATTTTGGACCGATCTCTTTTTTCACTAGCTCTTGAATATGGCTTAAAATCACTTCAACTCTTACTCTGCTTCTAGCAAAAACAATCGTTTGGATTTTTTCTTTCAAAAAAGTTTTTGCCAATTGATTGACAACAGTGGCGGCACTTTGTCTAATATTTAATGGTTTATTCACAACTGGCGGGTTGTAAAACACAAAATTCTTTTTACCGCTAGGTGCCCCGTTTCGTTCAATCAGATGCACCTTACTCCCCGTTAGCTGCTGCGCTAGCTCTTTTGGATTCGCAATCGTTGCGGAAGTACAAATAAAAACCGGTTCACTTCCATAAAATGCACAAATTCGTTTTAACCTGCGAATCACATTGGCCACATGACTGCCAAATACACCTCGATATGTATGAAGCTCATCAATGACAATATACTTCAAATTCTCAAACAAGCTGACCCATTTCGTATGATGAGGCAAAATGGCTGAATGCAGCATATCCGGGTTTGTGATGACAATATGTCCTGCTTGTCTGACTCGCTGCCGAATGGCCGGAGAGGTGTCTCCGTCATATGTTTCACTATGAATCGGAACATCCATCTCGTGGATGATCTCGTTAAGTTCACTTTTTTGATCTTGTGCGAGCGCTTTTGTTGGGAATAAATAAAGGGAGCGGCTTGTCTGATCTTCTGCGATCGACTGAAGGACAGGCAGATTGTAGCAAAGCGTTTTACCTGAAGCTGTTGGTGTGACGGTTACCACATGATCTCCATCCATCACACGTTCAAAGGCTTCCTTTTGATGAATGTAGAGTTCGCTCACGCCTCGTTTCTCAAGCGCCTTTTTCAGCCTGTCGTTCACTCTTTCAGGAACCGGAGAGGTCTGTGCAGGCTTCGCATCAATTTCATGCCAATGTTCTACCTGTTCGTCTTTCTTTAATTCTTCTATGAGTTCGTTCATTGTTTTCTTTTTCATATCGCATCACCTCTCTTACATAGTGTACCGAATATTTGTTTGCATGACTAGGCGGCAATTTTTTGATGCGCAGCCTATGAGCAAATACTTTGAAGTGTTGTAACAGTATCTATTACACTTCTATAGTGAAATGATTTTATCAAGGAAGAAGATGATGAGAGTGAAAAACGAATTTAAGCCTTTATTTGAACCATTTACGTTTCCAGGAGGTGCGTCTATTGATGGCCGGTTAGTCGTTGCGCCAATGACACACTTCGGTTCTCACGAGGATGGCACCATTTCTAAAGAGGAAATTGATTTCATTACAGCTAGATCTAGTGATATGGGCATGGTGATCACAGCATGTGCAAACGTGACTCCAGATGGTAAGGCATTTGAAGGACAGCCTTCTATTGCAAGAGATGAAGATATACCTGGCCTGAAAAAACTTGCTTCTGCGATTCAGGCAAAGGGAACAAAAGCCATCATTCAAATTCATCACGGCGGCTCTCAGGCTCTCCCTCACTTAGTTCCAAACGGTGATGTGGTTGCGCCAAGTGATGTGTTTAAAGATGGAAAGCAGATTGCACGCGCTTTAAAAGAAGAGGAAATTGTCCATATCATTGACTCTTTTAAAGAAGCGGCAAGACGAGCGGTTCAAGCAGGGTTTGACGGCGTGGAAATCCACGGTGCAAATGGTTATCTATTACAGCAATTTTACTCTCCGCATAGCAATCAGCGGACAGATCAGTGGGGAGGAAATGAAGAAAAGCGTCTAGCCTTCCCTATCGCTATTGTGGATGCAGTCAAAGAGGCAATCGAAAAGCATGCAACAAAACCGTTTATCTTTGGATATCGATTATCCCCAGAAGAACCAGAAACACCTGGTTTAACAATGACAGAGACGTTTACCTTAGTGGATGTTCTCAAAACAAAAAACCTCGATTATTTGCATATCTCTTTAATGGAGATTGACTCTAAAGCAAGACGTGGTGCAGATACTCATAAGACACGTATGGAGCTGCTAAAAGAACGCTGCGGCGATACCCTTCCGCTCATCGGTGTGGGCAGCGTCATTACAGCCGAAGATGCACTAGGTGCTTATAATCAAGGAATTCCACTTATCGCTGTCGCACGAGAGCTGATCGTCGACCCAGATTGGGCAAAGAAGATTAAAGAAGGCAGAGAAAGCGAGATTGAAACTGTCATTAAACGCAGCCAAAAAGATAAGTATTTGATTCCAGAAGGATTGTGGTCTGTCATGGAAGCGAGTCAAGGCTGGGTTCCGATGGAAGATTAATGTCATCAAAAAAACTACCCTCATACGATTGGGTAGTTTTTTTGTGATTCCTGATTATTTTAGTTTAACGGTAAAAAGCTTAGAAGTCTGTTTTTCTACAGGTCCCTTTGGTTCTTTATCAAGATGCTCGATCAAGTCACCATTCATAATGACAATCGGAGTCACTGTACTTGCCGCTTTCTCTTCAATCAGTTCTAAATCACACGTAATGAGAGGGTCACCGATCTTCACTTTATCCCCTTCTTTTATGTGCGCTTCAAATCCTTCACCATTTAATCCCACTGTTTCAAGCCCGATATGAATCAGAAGCTCAAGCCCTGAGAGTGTTCGAATGCCAATTGCATGTTTTGTATGGAAGAGCTGGATGATTTCACCCTCTACTGGTGACACAATCGTGCCACTTTTTGGTTTTACTGCTACGCCGTCTCCCATCATCTTTTGAGAAAAAACA
Source organism: Bacillus sp. FSL R5-0431 (assembly GCF_038002985.1). NCBI lineage: Bacteria > Bacillati > Bacillota > Bacilli > Caryophanales > Bacillaceae > Bacillus > Bacillus sp. FSL R5-0431. The sequence goes on from NZ_JBBOOG010000001.1 coordinate 1,963,114, forward strand.
GGGTCTGGTACATCCGTCATATCCATTAACTCTCCATCAGCTGGAGAATAAATGATTTCTTCCTTTACATCATCTTGGTTTTTTCCGAAACCGAATAATTTTTTCAGCAATGTCAATTGCTCCCTTCAAGCTTTGCTTCTAGTTCTATTCCGCGTATGAAACGCTGCGCTCATACACCTTGCTACATTCAACACTATTTAATCATAATTTTTTCCTCTCATCAATTGATAACCGCCTGAGCCCTTTCTGCATAGGCTGTAGATGAGAGGTGATTCAAATGAAACATGAAGGCGAAAAGAACCATGAATTGCTGGCAAATGAAGATATTCTCTATGAAGCGATTGAACAATTTTTCGCATCCTCCCCGTTTCACGAGATATTAAATAGTGCGGAGGCGCTCATGACCACATCACATTCACTTGCATCGATTACGACCGATGTGACAGAGGATGAGCAGTTTGTGTATATCGAGATCCAATTTCCCGACCATTTTGTGGAAGGGGATATCGCACTAGAAGTAAAAGCCCAATATTTACACTTATCCGTGCAGGAAACAATCAAAACAGATACAACTTCCTCGTATTCGAGCTTTACCAAGACCATTTTAATGCCGGCAAAAATAGATGAAACGAACATGAAGAGCGTGTGGAAAGATCAAACGCTTCGTGTGACGGCACCAAAGCAAACTACCCAATAGGTCCATCTATTGGGTTTTAACTATGCTTTAAAAATGCTTGTAAATCCTTTCGCTAATGAGCCTACTTGATTCATCGTACTCATCATTTGCCCAGCTGTATCAAACATTTTGTTAAAGTCGTATTGTCCATTCGTTTTTTTGAATTGTGACAGTACACTTTTAAATTGAGATGATTGCTGTTTTTGCGGTCTTGGCAAAGGATAAGGGTTCATAGGCTGCTGCATGGGCATCATGCCTGGTGGCGGCATCTGGGGTTGATTGATCGCTTCAGGCGGATGAAAAGGCGGCACATTTTCTTGGTATCCATAAGGCGGCTGATAGACAGCAGATGGTGCCTGGCTCATTCCACCTTGATGTGGCGGCATAAAATATTCTGGAGGCTGCGGAGGCTGCTGCTGCATATCTGGATACGGAAAAGGCCCTCGATTGAATGGATTGAATTCATAAGGCTGCTGGTTTGAATAAGGGATCATATATCTCGCTCCTCTCGCTCTCAACACATAGTGATGTCACTCATATATTATGATCAAGAACAGAAGATGTGCCTAAAGCAGCCATAAGAAAAACGCAGCATATGTCTTCAGCTGCGCTTGTTGATTTCTTCTATTAAAAGGTTCAGTGTGTAAATCACTGACTCAACTAAATTTTTCACACGGGGTGCATGCTGTTTGCCAAAATAAGATTGCAGGACAACCTCTTTTCCATTTTCTTTGACGGCTTCAAGCTGTTCTTGGTGTAAATATCTAGGTTTGACCAGATGAATAAACGAGATCGCAGCAGTGAGCCACTCTTCCATTTTCTGATCAAATGTCTCAACGGCCGGCTGAATGTCCGTGTGAAAATCATATACGGGGTATTCCTCTTCAGCCTTTCCCTTTTGGTACTGCTCATACGCCTCTTCGATCCATATTCTCAGCTCTTGTGTATGTTCAAGTAATGTTTGATTATCCAAAATGTTCACCTCTATGAACCATCCTATCAAACGTTTACTTATTGCTCAAATAGAAAAGCTATCCGGTGTGATATGCCGGTCTTACCGCCAGTTTATACTCAGCCGCGTGAATCTTCACTTCACAGTCCTTTACTTCTGATTCAAGCCGGTCTATCATTTGTTCTTGCTCCTCTATGGCTGCACGTTTTGTTTGGTTCACAGCAAGAGACAGTTCTTCTTCCACCGCATCAATTTTCCGCTCGATTTCCTCTAATAACTGCATAATGGATTCTTTTGATACAAATTCGCTCATCATCAGATTCCTCCTTTATCGTCTCTCGTTACATTCTCTTTTCTTTCACACCCTCCTTCACACATGACAAAACTAGAAGCAAATCGCCAATCTAAGTGTAGATGAGCGCTATTTCTTCCTTTTCGACATATGCTTGTCCTTCTTTGTATGATTGCGTCCGATTGTGTAAATTCTAAGGACAAAGGAGGTAGATTTCATGAAAAAGCAGCCAGCACCAAAAGAGCAAAAGCCAAAAGGGAAAGAAAACAGTACAGATCAGCTTGATAAAAAGCTCGGCGGTCCTAATCGACCATCCACGTAAAAAAGCAGGTACCCCCTGCTTTTTATTTATGCAAAAAATAGTGCTCTAATGAGAAAAGAAAACGAAGCTGTCTTTTTTTATGAAAATACCAGTCGGTCAGCTCAATTTGTTTTGGTAACGTCTCTGCATCAAATAAGGATGGGCTCAATTTCTTTTGAAACCAATCGTCCCTTTGATCGTCTAATGAATGTGTCATCACCGGATAAACTGTTCGAAGAAAAGGTGTTGACCTCCTAGCGATCCCTAAAAACGGCTCAAAATCAAACCGTGATCCGGTATGCGGAACAGTATGCAAAAAATGATAAAAATCCGAAAATAAATCGGCTCGAAATAATAGTTTCGCTAGTTTTTTTCCTAATGTAATACGCTCCTTTACGCGGGAAAACTTCCGTATGGTTAACCCGTACAAATGCCCGTCCACCGTTGGAAAAACAACGGTTTGAAAATGTCCCCACTCGCTGAACAGATATTGAATCGAGTGAAAAACATTCTTTTTCAGAAGAGGATTTTGTATAATAGGAGATTGTATAGTATATTGTTCATTTATGATGAGTGCATAAAGCAGGCGCTCTGTGTCACGCTTTAGCCAAAAACGTTCCCACTCAGTGCTCATAAAACGAGAAACAGAAAAATATGGAAGCAGATGGAACAAGGGTTTGCTGCACCGCTTAGACCATTCATACAAAAGAAGCTGAGGGTAAGCATCCGAAAAGATCAGCCAATTCGCTCTTTCATATGCTGTGAAAAAAAGGTGCCCCTGCTGATCTGTTAAACCTGGATGAAAGAGCTCGCCCTTTAGATCCGTCATAGACCATCCAGCATTTCTCGAGACAAAGGAAGCAAGCAGCGACCATTTCATCTCTGGATGGCGGTCATAAAAGCGTTTGTAAGCATTTGTCCTCGTCAGGTTGTCTTTATTTTTCGCTTTCGTTTCACGCAATATATACTGAGTGATGATGTGCTCTTCTTGTGACAACATAGTAATCTCTCCAATACAAAATGCATTAAAAGGAGGCTGAAACTTGATGATTCGGTATCCAAACGGAAAATCGTATCAGCCCATTCAACAAATTGGGACAAAAAAAAGAATCAGCGGCGAATCCTCTTATAGTAACCGCGGGATGACGCTTGAGGCTGACTTAAATGAAACCAACCAGTACTATTTGGTCAACGGGATCGCAGTCATTCATAAAAAGCCTACCCCCGTTCAAATTGTGAATGTGGATTATCCAAAAAGAAGCGCTGCTGTTATCAAAGAAGCCTATTTTAAACAATCATCCACAACAGACTATAATGGAGTGTACAAAGGGCGCTATATCGATTTTGAAGCAAAGGAAACCAAAAGCACCACCTCGTTTCCACTCAAAAATTTTCACGATCATCAAATTGAGCATATGAAACAGGTAGAAAAGCAAGGCGGTATTTGTTTCGTTATTATATCCGCATTTGGCTCCGTTTATTATTTGTCCGCTTCAGATCTCTTTTTCTTCTGGGAGCGGCAGCAGCAAAACGGCCGGAAATCTATTAGCAAAGACGAATTAATGGAAGCTGGCCACTTAATGACACTTGGATATTCGCCAAGAATTGATTATATTAAAGTAGTGGAGACACTTCATTTTTCGGATGAAAGTGAGTAGCAATGACGTTCGAAAAAGGTTTAACACGAAAGGTTGAGATGTGATGTCTGATCAATTTACAAGTCGTGAACAGCGACGTAAAGCAAGTCAAGAAAACAATAAGAAGCAAAAGAACAAAAAAGGCAAAAAGAAAGCAGGTCTATTTAAAAAAATATTTTTATCTTTACTCGTGATCGGTCTTCTTTGTGTAGTTGCCGGAATCACAACTTTTGCCGTTTTTGCATCAAGCGCTCCTTCTATTGATGATAGTAAGCTCAAAACACCGTATTCTTCAAAGCTTTATGACAAAGACAAGAAAGTGTTTGCAGAAGTTGGTGCGGAAAAAAGAACGTATGTCTCGATTAAAGATATACCCGATGTGGTAAAAGAAGCATTTATTGCAACTGAAGATGCACGTTTTTATAAACACCACGGGATTGATCCAATCCGTATCGGCGGTGCCCTTGTCGCAAACGTCGAGGACGGCTTTGGAGCTGAAGGTGGAAGTACGATTACACAGCAAGTTGTGAAAAACTCTCTACTTAACAATCAAAAAACGTTAAAACGTAAAGTACAGGAAGTATGGCTCTCGATTCAGCTTGAGCAAAAATACTCTAAAGATGAAATTTTAGAAATGTATTTAAACCGCATCTTCTTCTCACCTTATGCTTACGGTGTTGGGAAAGCGGCTGAACAATTCTTCGGCGTTACAGATTTAAATAAACTAACCGTTGCACAGGCTGCCACACTTGCAGGTATGCCGCAAAGTCCTTCTGCCTATAACCCAGTGAAACATCCTGAAGCAGCGGAAAAACGCCGTAATATCGTTTTAAGCCTCATGAAAAAACAAGGCTACATTTCAGAAAAAGACTATGACGTTGCAAAAGCAACCCCTGTCAGCAAGACCGTTGTTTCAGCTGATAAATATAAGAGCCAAAACTCAAGTAAGTACTCTGCTTATATTGAAGAAGTCATGGAAGAAGTACAGAAAAAAGCCAAAGTGGATGTATCAACCGATGGACTAAAAATCTATACATCACTTGATCGAAAAGCACAGGATCACCTAGATGATATCATTAATGGAGATGCAGCTGGATTTACGAAAGGCATGCAGGCTGGTGTGACATTGCTTGATACGAAAAATGGTGAAATTCGCGCCATTGGCGGTGGACGTGATGTACCAGCCGGCGGCTTTAACTATGCAACTGATGCAAAACGCCAGCCAGGATCTACAATCAAACCAATCTTAGATTACGGTCCTGTCATTGAAAACAAAAAATGGTCAACATATCAGCAAATTGATGATGCACCGTATACGTACTCAGACGGTACACCGATTAATAACTTTGACAGAAGACATTTAGGGAAAATGTCGATGAGAAGTGCTTTGGCACAATCACGAAACATCCCTGCCTTAAAAGCTTTCCAAGAAGCTGGCACAGACAATGCCGTTCAATTCGCCAATAACTTAGGTTTGGACTTACCGTCTGACATTCCAGAGTCATACTCAATCGGTGGTTTTGACGATGGTGTCTCCTCCCTGAAGATGGCTGGAGCATTTAGTGCATTCGGTAATAACGGATACTATAATGAACCGCATGCTGTCACGTCTGTTGAGTTTAATGACGGAACAAAGCTTGACCTTACGCCAGATTCTAAAGCGGCAATGAGTGATTACACAGCATTTATGATCACTGATATGCTGAAAACAGCTGTACAATCTGGAACAGGTACACTTGCACAAGTACCGAACGTTCAAGTAGCTGGTAAAACAGGTACAACCAACTTTACACAAGATGATATGAATAAATACAATATCCCTTCTGGCGGTGCGAAAGATTCGTGGTTTGTTGGTTATACGCCGCAATATACAGCAGCCGTTTGGACCGGAATCGGTAATTCAAAAGATGCGGACGGCAAAATGTGGCTCACAGATTACGAGCAGCGCGTTGCCAAAATCGTCTTCCAGCGATTAATTTCTCAAATTGATGATGGAAGCGGCTCATTTGAAAAACCAGACAGTGTCTTGGAAGCTACGGTTGAAAAAGGATCAGATCCAGCAAGATTAGCCGGACCAAATACACCAAGTGAGAAGAAGACAACAGAATACTTTGTAAAAGGAACTGTTCCGACAAAAGTGTCTGACACATATGAGAAAAAAGAAGCCGATAAGCCTTCTGGCTTAAAAGCGGTGTATGATGAAGAGAAAAAATCCATCACACTGTCTTGGGGCTATGATAACGACGCAGATGCTACATTTAATGTGAAACAAGCGGTTGATAACGGCGGCTATAAAGAGATTCAAAACAGTTCTGCTAAAGAAGCGGTCATCTCTGATGTGAAGCCTGGCTCTACTTATAAATTCCAAGTAACAGCCACTGTAGAGGATGTCACAAGTAAAGCAGCTTCTACCTTCCTCACCATCAAGGATGATGAAGATGAGGAAGAAAAAGCAGATGATGAGAACAAAGAAGAAGAAGAACCGCAGCAGCCTGACGACGAGCAGACAGACCAGACTGACGATAACAAAAATCAACCCCCAGGCACTGACGAGCAAAAGCCAGATGATAAAAAAGATCAAGATAAGGATAAGGATCAGGATCAAGGCGGAAATACGGAAAATGGAAATAATGGTTCTTCCGATGATGGCTCAGACAGTACAAATGGGAACTCACAAACTGACAATAAAGATAAAAAGAAAGATGATGCGAAAACAAACTCTCAAAGCTCAAATTCGCAATCAAATTCTCCTAGTCGAAAAGAAAATGAATAATGAAAAAGCACTTGCCCATATGGCAAGTGCTTTTTTTAACGGTTTTGTCTGATCTTTTTAAGTGCTTCATGTTTTCCATACTGCTTTTTTAGTTCCGTGTATAGCTCGTCCAGTTGAATAAAGCAATGATATTGAGTTGGTTTTAGCAAAATGAACTCTAAACGTTCTGTCCAATTAATTGGAGCTACAGGAAATGTCTCTTGCTTGATATGTTCCCATTCAAGCGTTTGAAGTCTCTCCCCTTTGATCCAGTAAAACATCGCAATCATACTGACAATACCTTGCAGCATATCGTCTTCTTCACACCGGGACTTTCTTGTTTGAAAACGAGGAAGCATTTTTTCTTTTAATTCATTCCACAGTTCAAACATCACAGGAACAAACTCTTCTGTTTTCTGCCATGGAAGCTCATCTGTTAAAAGATCTGATGATAGATCATATGCGAGTGGATTATCTCTAAGTATGTCTACTCGATCGCCTTTCATCTCTACCTTTTTCCCTTTTAGCTTTTCGACATATGAGGTAAAAACAGCTGCCCCGCTCATGCCAGCTTCACCAATCCTTTTTTCAGCCTCTTCTGCCCTTCTCTACACATATCAAGAAGCGGACAAGACTCGCACTGCGGCCGCTGCGCCTTGCAGTGATATCTGCCAAAAAAGATTAGGCGGTGATGCGTCACAGACCAATCTTCTTCTGGCACCTTTTTCATTAAGGTTTGCTCTACTTCAAGAACAGAATCCTTCCACCGGCAAATCCCAAGACGCTTGCTGACTCGTTCTACGTGTGTATCGACAGCAATGGCTGGCACTCCAAAAGCGACAGATACGACGACATTTGCTGTTTTCCGGCCCACCCCAGGAAGCTTCACAAGCTCGTCCCGATCCTTTGGCACTTCACCGCCATATTCTTCAATCAGCATTTTGCTCAACTTTTGAATGTTTTTGGCTTTATTTCGATAAAGGCCAATCGAACGAATATCTTGCTGCAATTCTTCAAGCGGTACACTTAAATAGTCTTCTGGTGTTTGATATTTTTGAAATAACGTTTTGGTGACTTTGTTGACAAGCACGTCTGTACACTGCGCAGAGAGTGCCACAGCGATCACAAGTTCAAATGGATTGGAATGAACAAGCTCACACTCAGCCTCTGGAAACATATCTCCTATAATATCTAAACATTCATTGATTTGTTTTTTTGATAACATGACTTCTCCTTTATTGGTTATTGTTCCAGCCAATTATAAAAAGGAACTTGTCGTTTATATGTTGACGTCTCTTCTTTTGAAGGTGGCGCTTTTTGCTGAGAACGGAAATGCTGGCTATGCTCTTTTGCTTCTTCCGCTGTTTTCAGCCCTTTCTTTTTCCACTCAAACAGAATTCGGTCGATATAACGGAAATTTAATTTTCCTGATAAAACCGCTTCTCTTAACGCTAGGCGAATCATTTCAGCATCATGATGGTCTTGATCCATCCAGATCGAGAGTGTTTCTCCTTCAAGAGGAGACAGCGGTCTGCCAAATTCATCTTCAAATAGAGCATATAAAGACTTTTCAGCCTGCACATGAAGTTTTTGACCTTCCTTCGCTTGTTTTGCTTCTAAAAAGTCATACAGTACGCCCCATAAAGGCTCAACTGAGTATCGGTCATGCTGAATACCAGACCCGTCCTCAAACGGCTGAATCGAAATAAATCCCTTTTGAATTAAATGCTGAACCATATACGCACATTCTTCAGCTGAAATGGTCATGCCATGGGACAGCTCTTCAAATGTTTGAAAGAAAACACCTTGTTCTTCATTCATTTTAATCTTAAGCATCACCATCATTTGTGATTCATTCAGTCCTAACTGCTCATAATGAGCAATCAGCAAATTAGGCAAACTGGTCGAACCCATTTGCTGCATATTTATAAATTGCTGCCTATTCATCGGATACACCTCTTCACTTTAAGTATATCACGTTTTATTTCACGTGCCCCTTCAAAAAACGTTTGAAAAAGCCTCCATATGTTGGAGGCTTTCATGTCTTAAGGATATAAACGGTTTAATAATCTTGGGAAAGGAATGGTTTCACGCACATGCGGCGCTCCACTAATCCAAGCAACTGTACGTTCAAGTCCAAGACCAAAACCTGAATGCGGTACAGAACCATATTGTCTTAATTCTGTGTACCATTTGTAAGTTTCTTGATCTAGCCCATGTTCTTTCAATCTTGCTTCAAGCAGCTCTAGATCATGCACACGCTCAGAACCGCCAATGATCTCTCCGTAGCCTTCTGGTGCAATCAAGTCTGCACAAAGGACGACATCATCACGATCCGGTGCAGGCTGCATGTAAAATGGTTTTAATGATGTTGGGTAATGAGTGATAAACACTGGTTTATCGTAGCTTTCAGCGATCGCTGTTTCGTGAGGCGCACCGAAGTCATCTCCCCATTCAATATCGTCAAAGCCTTTTTCCTGCAAGAATTTAATCGCTTCATCGTAAGTGATGCGCGGGAATGGTGCTTTGATGTTTTCTAATTTTGCTGTATCACGGCCAAGTGTATGCAGTTCAACTTTACAGTTTTCAAGTACACTTTGAACAACATGAGTCACATAATGTTCTTGATACTCAAGGTTTTCATTAAATTCGACAAAAGCCATCTCAGGCTCGATCATCCAAAACTCAATTAAATGACGTTTTGTTTTAGATTTTTCAGCTCTAAATGTTGGGCCAAATGAGAATACTTTTCCGAGTGCCATTGCCGCAGCTTCCATGTAAAGCTGTCCACTTTGAGAAAGGTACGCATCTTCATCAAAATATTTCGTCGCAAACAGCTCCGTTGTGCCCTCAGGTGCACTTCCAGTTAAAATTGGCGGATCTACTTTCACGAAACCTTCTTGATGGAAGAATTCATATGTAGCACGAATAATTTCGTTACGAATTTTCATAATGGCATGCTGCTTTTTAGAACGAAGCCATAAATGACGGTGATCCATTAAGAATTCTGTTCCATGCTCTTTTGGTGTAATTGGATAGTCAGTTGCTTCGTGAATCACTTCAATGGATTTCACTTGCAATTCAAAACCAAGAGGTGAACGCTCGTCTTTTGTCACTTGTCCTGTCACATAGACAGATGTTTCTTGAGTGACTGATTTCGCAAGCTTAAAGACTTCCTCTTCCACTTCTGCTTTTACTACGACTCCTTGAATAAAGCCTGTCCCGTCACGCAGCTGCAAGAATGCAATTTTACCGCTTGAACGTTTATTGGCAATCCATGCGCCGATGGTTACATCTTCATCGACATGTTTGAACACTTGATTAATCGTTGTTTTCAACATAATTCCCTCCAAAGCCAGAAAGAAACTCACCTTTTCAACAGGTGTGAATCTTTTTTCATACATTTTATTATAACCGTTCTAATTCAGCATGGTCAACGCAAGACAGGAGAAACTATGGCGTTACATTTTTTTCCACGTGTCCTGTCGAGAAGTCGACATAGCTGAAGCTGTATTGATTGTTCTCATTTAAGTACGTCACTTCCCAAAGGAGTACGTCACCTTCTCTTGCTAATTGAACGTCCTTTAGCTTAGATACAGTGTTCTCCTTTTGAACGGCTTGTACTGCTTGATTTGAGGTAATGCCTTCTTTTGCTTTTTTTGCGATCACTTTTTCTTTATTGCTGGCAGGTACCCAAACATAGGTTGTTTCATTTTGTTTGTTTTTTCCTTCAACAATAAATTGTTTTTCTTTCCCGACAAAGGTTTCCACTTGCTCCACTTGTACGATGTTTGCTTGTTTTTTTGCTCGTTCAATCGCCGCCTCATGACCTTGTTCTTTTTGTCCCATGGCAATCTGATAAATCCACGTAAAACTGATGATGCCAATGAGCAAAACGAGAGCCACAACGGATGAAATGATCCAGACTATTTTTTTCATGTCAAGCTTCCCCTATGTGCGATATATCGTAAATATCGCTTGATTTTGATCTTCTTGATCTAATGCTAATCCAAACATGAGATCTTCTCTTTTAAGCGTTCTGTTCAATAAGTCAACAATTTTATACAGGTCCTCTGAATGCTTAATTTGAACAGTTGAAAGTACCTCTATTTTACTTTCCACTTCTAATTCCTCCTCGGTACGTAAATATTGTTAGTCATACTTTTCGGCGCGGGAACCGATACTATTTTTACAACGGAACACAAAAAGCCGTTACGATAAATTAACTCCAAACCCACACCAGCTAAAGGCCGCTTATGACAGCGGCTTTTCGTTGTTGAGCTTCTCTATATACGCCTCAAGTGATTCTTTTGACATCTCGTGGACTGGCGCATGAGGGAGTGATTCTAAAAATAGCTTTCCATATGAAGCGGTTTTCACTCGGCGGTCTAAAATGAGCAATGTACCTATGTCTTTTTCAGAGCGCAGCAAGCGTCCTGCACCTTGTTTAAAGGTTAGCACAGCTTCTGGGAGAGCAACGGCTTTAAACGGATTCTTCCCCTGTTTTTTAGCGGCATCACATTTTGCTTCAATGAGCGGTGAATCAGGCGGCCTGAACGGGAGACGTGCCATAATGACTGTTGTCAGCTCTGATCCAGGAAAATCGACACCTTCCCAAAAACTACCCGTACCAAGTAAAATCGCATGTTTTGCTAATTTGAACATTTTCGTTAATTTAACAGGGCTCCCGCCCGTCAGACCTTGAGCAAAAAGGGCGGCTTGCATCCCTTCTGTTTTCAGCTCTTCATACACTGCTTTTAACATCTCATGTGAATTAAACAACACCAATATCTTCGCTTGATGCTGCTTTTCCATCACCTTAATGTACCGTGCTGCTTGCTCTACATAGTCGTGCTCATCACGGTTCGTAATCGGCGGCATATCAGCTGGTACAATCACCTTGAGCTGTTTTTCAAGTTCAAACGGTGACTCAATCTGTACAAGATGCGGATAAAAATCCTGCAGACCAAATCGTTCTAAGCAATAATCAAAGCGCCCATTGATTGTGAGTGTTCCTGATGTGAGAACAACACTTTTTTTGTTCATAAAAAAACGATCAGCTAAAAGCTCTCCTGTATCTAGCGGCTGTGCATGCATAAAGACAGCATTTTTGGCACCCTTTGCATCAATCTCAATCCAAACCGTTTCATCGTTTTTCGGTTCAAAAATAAACCGGTACAGCGTACTGCAAAATGTATGCATAAACGACATCACTTGATCGTATTCCTCTGCTTCAAACGCAAAGTGTTCTGTCAGCTGATCACTTTTTTGAAGAAGCTCGCTTTTTTGCTGCTCATACAGCTTTTCACAAGCAATTAACAAGGAACAAAGCTTACTTGCCGTCTCTTTAATCCGTTTCCACTGCGCATGCTTCGAATGATGACGTACTCTATGAATGAGACGATTGATGTCTGCTTTTGGTTTTGTCCTTTTGACAAAAGAATGAACTGTACTAAAGAAGGCGTCACTTTCCATTTGAAGCTGATGAAGATACTCATCCATTTCGATAAAGGTGTCCGTCTGTAAACCTGCACCGTGAAATCTCTTTTTCAGCTTGTTTAAAAGACCGCCCTGTAAGGAGCCAAGCTGCGTTAATTTCGCATGAAGCTGGATATACGACGCACTATCTCCTAGTGTTTCATTGGCTGTTTTCTCAAATTGATGAGCCTCGTCAATCACATATACGTCTGCATGCTGAAAGATAGACGATGCTTCCGTTTGTGATAAGAGCAGGCGATGATTTGTTAAAATTAAATTGGCTGTTTTGGCTCTTTTTTTGGCGCGTTCATAAAAGCAGTATTCTTTAAAGCGGCGCTTTTTTGATGTAAACGGCATGTGCACACACGAAATACGGTCTTTTATATTGGCAGCTCCTGACGGTAAATTCAGTTCAGATAAATCACCCGTTTCTGTGACAAGAAGCCACATTAATATTTGCGCCTTCGTTAAGACCACATCATAGTTATCATCTTCCTCATGCAGCACATGCTCAAACTTATCTAAGCAAATATAATGCGCCCGTCCTTTGAATACACAGGCAGCTGGCTCAAACGGAAGCAATTGATTTAAAATCGGCACATCGCGCTGAAGCATTTGCTGCTGCAAAAGAATGGAATATGTACTAATAATGACAGGTTTTCCTGATTTCTTTGCCTCTAGTGCAGCTGGTATGAGGTATGCCAGCGTTTTTCCAATACCTGGTGCCGCTTCAATTAAAGCATAGGCCCTTTCATGAAACACATCTCTCACTTTATTCATCATCGTGAGCTGGCCTTCTCTTACTTCATAGCCTTCCACTGTTTGGGGAAGCTTCTTTTTGATCTCCTCAAACAGCTGTTCATCGTCTTCCCCTACTGAATCTGTCGTATCCGTTTCAGGGTTGGTGACATCTTTTACAGCAAAAGAGCCCACTTCTACCAAAGAATCTTCACGGCTAGCACGACTCGTTTCAAGCTGCTGTATTAAAAGTCCTATATCGCTTAAGAGATAAGAGGATAATCTGCGCAGCTGCTTTAGCACATTTGGCGGTGTATGTGTTAATTGATGTAATAAGGTTAAAAATAACATGGCAGTAACTTCCGCATCACTATCCGCCCGGTGCGGGTGGTCATGTGGAAGCATGAGCTCTTCACTTAATTCAGTGAGCTTATAACCTTCAAGCTCTGGATAAAGAATTCTAGAAATCTCAACTGTATCAATCGCTAGCACATCCAGCTCATTTTTCCCGCATGCTTTTAGTTCATCATTTAAAAAATTCAAGTCAAAATGAACATTGTGCGCAACAAAATAAGCGCCTTGAATAAGATCATACACCTCTTGGGCAATGTCCTCAAAAAACACTGCATCGTTAACCATGTGCTGCTGAATACCTGTCAGCTGTTCAATAAATCCAGGGATCGCTTTTCCCGGGTTCACATATTTTGAATACCGTTCGACAATTTGTCCATTTTCAATGACCACCGCAGCAATTTGAATGATTTTATCACCCTTTTTGGGTGAATTTCCGGTGGTTTCAATATCAACGACAACAAACCTTTGATCGGCCATAAAATGGACACCTCAATTCCTCGTTTCACTCGAAGTGAAACACGCTCTGGGCAAAATAGCTGAAACAGAACAGCTTCTTTTCTTAAAACTGTTCTGTTTCCTTGCAGCATGCGTTATAAAATCGTTCTCGCAGGCTCTTGCCCAATCATTTGTTCAATTTGATTTTGTTTATTTAATACGACCACTTTTGGTGTATGTGTCTTTGCTTCTTCTTCTGAGAGCATCCCATAAGCGATAATAATCACTTCATCCCCCGGCTGAACCAATCTTGCTGCCGCGCCATTTAGACAAATGACACCGCTCTTTCTTTCACCAGGAATAATATATGTTTCAAGTCTCGCGCCATTGTGATTATTGACAATCTGTACTTTCTCATTTGCCATCATGCCTGCCGCATCAAGTAAATCTTCGTCAATGGTGATACTTCCTACATAATGTAAGTTTGCTTCTGTTACCGTCGCTTTATGAAGTTTAGAGGTCATAAAGGTTCTATACATGTTTTTCACCGCTTTCAGGAACATGGAATATCACATTATCAATCAGCCTTGCCCGTGAGAATTTCACCGCAATCGCAATGATGACCTGACCTGCCAACTGCTGAAGCGGCTCAAGCTCTGGATAGGAGTAGATCTCAATATAATCGATTTCCCCGCTCGTTTGAAGAATTTCCTCTTCTACCAACTGATAAATACGACTGACGTCACGTTCACCTTTTTCAACCGCTGACTGTCCTTTTTTCAATGCGCGGTACAAAGCAGGTGCTTCTTGTCTTTCTTTTTCAGATAAGTACACATTTCTTGAACTTTTCGCTAAACCGTTTTCTTCTCTAACTGTCGGCACAGATACAAGGTGAAGATCAAAGAAGAAATCCTTGATCATCGCATCGATCACAGCGACTTGCTGTGCATCCTTTAGACCAAAGTATACATTTGTTGGTGCTACAAGATGAAATAGCTTTGTAAGCACAGTGACAACGCCATCGAAATGTCCTGGACGTTTTTTCCCGCATAAGACATCAGTCCGCTTTTGAACCGTCATCGTGATAGATGGATCATTTGGATACATTTCTTTCACATCAGGTGTAAATAATATATCCACACCTGCTTCTTCTGCAAGGCGCTGATCTCTTTCCATATCCCTTGGATAGGATTCAAAGTCTTCGTTCGGTCCAAATTGCAAAGGATTGACAAAGATGCTCATTACCACAATGTCATTTTGATCCCTTGCTTCTTTCGCGAGCGTCAGATGTCCTTCATGAAGAAAGCCCATCGTTGGGACAAAGCCGATGGAATGCTGTTTTTCTTGATGATGTTTGATCCATTCTTTCAGCTCGTGAATATGGGTGACAACGTTCATTTTTTCATACCCCCATATAAACCATTAAGGACTTCTTCTTTGATATGAAATGTATGCTTGTCTTCTGGAAATGTGTGTGCTTTTACTTCTTTCGTATATTGAATAAGCGCTTCTTCTAGTATAGTATCAATTTGCGCGTATTGTTTCACAAACTTAGGTGTTCTAGACACCCCGTATCCTACCACATCATGGTAAACGAGAACTTGTCCGTCTGCCTCAGCTCCTGCACCAATCCCGATGACAGGAATTTTCAGCATGTCGGTAATTCGTTTTGTCAGTTCACCAGGTACGCATTCAAGCACAAGTGCAATCGCACCAGCTTCCTCACATTTTAAGCTGTCTTCAATCAATTTCTGCGCACTTTCGTGGTCTTTTCCTTGCACTTTATATCCGCCAAGTACTCCAACTGACTGAGGTGTGAGGCCTAAATGACTGACGACAGGAATCCCGCCTCTTGTGAGAGCTTGAATGGATTCAAATACGCCATCTCCGCCTTCTAGCTTTAAGGCATCCGCACCGCTTTCTTGCATGATGCGTGCTGCGTTTTTCAATGTTTCTGCTAATGAATAATGGTAAGACATAAATGGCATATCCGTCACAATAAATGTGTCTTTTGCGCCTCTTTTCACTGCTTTTGTGTGATGAATCATGTCATCGATTGTGACTTGTACTGTCGAATCGAGTCCAAGTACAACCATCCCAAGTGAATCACCAACTAAGATCATGTCGACTTCCGCTTTTTCTGCTTGCTTTGCAGATGGATAGTCGTATGCTGTCAGCATCACAATCGGTTCGTTTTGTTCTTTCATTTTGAAAAAATCTAGCTTTGTCTTCATTTGTTCCTCCTCATTCTGGAGAGGAGATGGCTTGCCTCACATCACATGTTTTGATCTCTCATGCGCGGCGAATCATCCCTCTGTCCAAGTCCCTTAGGATCAAGGCAGAAATTTATCAAATTTTTGTTTCTACAGGTACAGCTCTTTTTCAGATACTGCCCACACGAAGTATATCAAAAATGTGCCGGGTGTTCCACTTAAGTTGACTTTATCTCGATGTCTGCGGAGTAGATTTTTTGAATACCTTCCTCCGTTTCAAGCAATAAAACACCTTCTTCATTGATTCCGAGCGCTTTTCCAGTGTATTGCCCATTGACGGTGCGGGCAACAATATGCTGACCGATCGTCATCGCAAACGATTCCCATAATTGTTTAATCGGTGTAAATCCATGCTTCATATAATCGTCATACCTTTTTTCAAAGGTGGACATGATCTGTTGTATGAGGGCAGCACGGTCCACTTTTTCATTCAGTTCCATTCGCAGGCTTGTGGCGACATCCTTTAGTTCATCCGGAAAGTCATCAGCCGTTTGGTTCACATTAATGCCCGGGCCAATAATCACCGCATGAACCTGGTCCGCCTCTGCTTTTAATTCAGTCAGAATGCCAACGACCTTTTTCCCGTTTAACAAAATATCGTTTGGCCATTTAATGGATGGACTGAGTCCTGTTTGCTCTGCAATGGCTTCTGCGATGGCTACAGATGCTAAAAGCGTCATCTGCGGCGCTTTGTGCAGCGGAATTTCAGGCCGTAGAACGAGACTCATCCAGATGCCTGTCCCATTTGGTGAATGCCACGTTCTTTGAAGGCGGCCTTTCCCATTTGTCTGATGATCACTGACAACGAGCGTACCGTGGGGCGCACCTTCATTTACAAGATCATGGGCAATCAGCTGTGTGGAGGCGACTTCTTTCTGAAAATAAATGTGCCTGCCAAAGCTCTCTGTTTCTAGACCAAACAGAATTTCATCCTCACTAATTTTGTCCGGTTTACGAAGCAGGCGGTACCCCTTTCTTCTGACGGCTTCTACCTCATAGCCCTCTTTTCTGAGGCCCTCTATATGCTTCCAGACAGCCGTTCGAGAACAGCCAAGCTCATCACATATTTGCTGACTTGAGACAAAGTCCTCACTTGATGCTGTAAATAGTTCGATTAATCGTTTTCTAATTGCTGATCGCATGCTGTAAGCCACTCCTCTATGGCTTCTTTTCGGTTTTCCAAATGATTTTGCAGAACGGCTTTTTTCACCAAATCGAGCTCTTCTGCGATCCATTTTCCTGATGTCTTTTGCCGAAAGGCCATTAAATCTTTTCCTGAAACAGCGAGGTCTTGAAGCGTTTTAATCGGCAGGGCATCATAAGAACGCTTCGCTGCCTCAAGCTCGTCAAAGAAAATGCGACGCTCGTGTTTTAGCTGTGAGATCTTCAAACTAGATAAGAGCACGTGTTCACCAGCCTCAAACATCTTCTCCGCATCCCAGTCACAATCGACGTATTGGCTAATCGCCACCGCGTCTTTCAAAAGCTTTGTTGACAGCTTCCATTCTTTTAAGAAGAGCACAGCCTCCGCTTCATCTAAGCCAAGCAAATGGATAACAGCCCCCCATACTTCTTCTAGTCCATCCAGTAAATAATACGGAAATGATTGAAAGGATTCTTGCAGACCATCCTTTTTGAGACCCGGCAATTCTTCATACAATTTGGTAGAAATGAGCACCTTAATCGCCCGCTCACAATAACGGCCTTTTAAAAGCTTCTCCATTTCAATCTTTTTGCGTTCAACTGATATGTTGGCAAGCAGGTGCTTATCTTTTTTCATCGCTTCAGCCGTTTCTGCAGCGAGCTCAAAGCCAAGCTGGCTTAAAAAACGGACCGCTCTCATCATACGAAGCGCGTCTTCCTGAAAGCGGCACGCAGGATCTCCTACGGTTTGAATTCGTTTCCGCTCAATATCCTGTTTGCCCCCTACATGGTCAATGATCTCCCCATTTATATCCATGGCCATCGCATTGATCGTTAAATCTCTTCTTAAAAGATCTTCCTTCAATGATGTGATAAACGCCACTTCTTTCGGTCTGCGAAAATCTTCATATTCTGATTCAGTTCGAAACGTCGTCACCTCATAGCTGACCCCATCATGTAACACGATGACAGTGCCATGCTCTTTGCCAACATCAACTGTTTTTTCAAATAAGGATTCGACCGTATCAGGCGTTGCATCTGTTGCTATATCGATGTCGCCGATTTCCCTGCCTAAAAGGACATCTCTCACTGCTCCGCCGACAAAGTAAGCCTGATGCCCATGTTCGTGCAGTGTATGTAAAATAGGGATCGCATGTGTGAATGGTTCATTCATGTTCATCATCACCTTCGATCAATTCTAGGTAAAGCTTTTCATATTCACTCACAATTTTTTCAGAAGAGAAATGGCCCTGAACACTAGACTGAGCCGACGCAGACACTTGTTCATGAAGCGCTTTGTCTTTGAGTATAGAGACTGCGTGTTTAGCTGCCGCGTCTATATCGCCGAGCGGGACAAGGAAACCTGTTTCTCCATGTGTAATGACCTCTGGAATCCCGCCAACATCAGTCCCAATACATGGGACACCGCATGCCATCGCCTCAAGAAGCACAAGTCCGAAGCTCTCTTTCTCAGAAAGAAGCAGCTTCAAATCACTGATGGAATACAGCTCTTCTACTTTCTCTTGCTTTCCTAAAAATAACACGCGGTCTGTCAGCCCCAGTTTTTTCACGAGTTCGCATACGACCGATTTTTCAGGACCATCACCGATGAGCAGCAGCTTTGCCTGCACCTGTTCTGAGATCTTTTTAAACACATGAACGACATCATGCACCCGTTTGACCTTTCGAAAATTTGATACATGGATGACGACCTTATCGTCCGGTAAAAGACCATAATGTGTCTTTAGCACTTCGTGATCTTCGCGCAAATACACCCGTTCATCGACAAAATTATGGATCGTCTCGATCTTTTTATTTGGTTTGATGAGGTCGTACGTCTGCGCAGCTAATGAATGCGACACCGCCGTTACCCGGTCTGATGATTCGATCGCAAATCGAATGACTTCCTTTAGTGATGGATCATAGCCTAATACCGTAATATCCGTCCCGTGAAGCGTCGTGACGACTTTCACAGAGTGTCCCGTCATCTGCTTCGCTAAGAACGCACAGACGGCGTGCGGAACCGCATAATGCGCGTGAATAATATCAAGCTTCTCTCGTTTTGCGACTTCTGCCAATTTACTTGCTAATGCAAGGTCATAAGGCGGATATTGAAAAACAGCATATTGATTGACATCCACCTCATGAAAATAAATATTCGGATACACTTTATTGAGCCTAAACGGAATACTTGAGGTAATGAAATGAACATCGTGCCCTTTTTCAGCTAAACGTTTTCCAAGTTCCGTAGCAATAATGCCCGAGCCGCCGACACTTGGATAACAAGTGATTCCGACCTTCAGTTTTTTCATAATTACCCCCCAAGTAAGTCGTCATCTATCAAAAGTGGTTTCTTTGTGATAAACCCTTCTGCATAAGCTTTATTGACTTCCCTTCCATACATAGACTCTCTCATTTTGACAAAATCAATATAACCGTTCACAAGAGGTGTCTCAACTGAATTCGCCGATTTAACAAATTGACTTTTATACGCATGCAAGCTATCAATTTTTTGGTGCATTTCCTCAGAAATATCAATCACAAAATCTGGACGATGATGGCCGTTAATCATGTAATAATACATCTGACTTATTTTATGCGCTGGCTGCTTGTATGAATCTTCAAATTTATGTATACCTGCCGAAAAAGCAGCCTCTTCTACAAGTGAGCCCGCATGACCATGATCTGGATGCCGATCTTGGTGATGCGGAGCAAAAATCAGTTTCGGCTTGTATGTTCGAATCACGCCTGCAATGTCCTTCATCGCTTCGTCATTTAGATAAAGTCCTCTGTCTGGCAGTGTGAGCTGGATTCGCGTTGACACACCTAAAATGGCGGCAGCAGCTTTTGCTTCCTCTTTACGGCTCTCTACCGTTCCATTCGAAGATAATTCGGCCTGGGTCAAGTCGCAAATCCCGACACGCGCCCCTTTTTTTACGTATTTTGCAATCGTTCCGCCCATACCGATCTCAACATCATCGCTGTGGGCACCGAATGCAAGGATATCAAGTCGTTTCATTTGTTCCTCCGTTTTTTGCTACATCTCGAAAATCAAACGTGCCTTTATTTAAATTCCTGACTAAAATTTCAGCGGTCCCCATATTGGTGGCTAGTGGAATGGTATACACATCACAAAGCCGAATGAGTGCAGATACATCCGGTTCATGCGGCTGCGCGGTAAGCGGGTCTCTAAAAAAGAGCACAAGATCCATTGCATTATCAGCAATTAAAGCACCAATCTGCTGATCTCCTCCAAGTGGTCCTGACTGGAAACGATGAATGGGAAGCCCCGTCGCTTCTTTCACTCTCAAACCTGTTGTCCCTGTTGCGTAAAGTGTATGATCTGCCAATATATCACGGTACGCAATGGCAAATTGGATCATGTCACTTTTTTTCTTATCGTGAGCGATTAAAGCAATGTTCATCAGGAATCCACTCCTTATTAGTCGATGATATTTTCTAAACCATAGACGAGCTGATCAATGTGCATGACCTGTTCAACTGAAAGCTTCACACCTGACATAAATGATGCACGGTTATAAGAATCATGGCGAATTGTGAGCGTCTGTCCGTCCATTCCAAACAGTACTTCTTGATGTGCAATCATACCCGGAAGTCTTACGCTGTGCAGACGGATACCGTCATAATCTGCGCCTCGTGCACCTTCGATTAATTCTTTCTCTTCTGGATGTCCCTGCTTTTTGCTTTCTCTGACTTCTGCAATCATTTCAGCTGTTTTAAGCCCTGTACCGCTCGGAGCATCTAGTTTTTTATCATGGTGAAGCTCAATGATTTCAACGTCAGGAAAGTAATTCGCTGCCATTTTGGCAAACTTCATCATTAAGACCGCACCGACAGCAAAGTTTGGCGCAATAATACAGCCTATGCCCTTTTCTTCTGTTAATTGCTGTAGCTCTTTCAGGTCAGCTTCAGAAAATCCAGTGGTTCCTACGACTGGTCGGACGCCATGTTCAAGTGCCTTTTTTGTATGTACTTTCCCGATTTCTGGTGTCGTCAAATCAATTAATACATCAGGTGCTGTCTCTGAAAGACACACATCAATATCTGTATAAATTGGCGCCTCAGATGTCGTATGAATCACATCAGATAATTTTTTTCCTTCGTGCGCGTGATCAAGGGCTGCCACAAGCTCAAAATGGCTCGTTTCTTCTGCCAGCTTCACAGCCTCTATCCCCATTCTTCCTCTTGCTCCAGCGATTACTACTTTGATGGTTTGGTTCGTCATCGTCTCTACTTCCCTTCTTTTTTCGTCCAGCGGTCTTTGTCTCTTGTATTGAATTTATGCATCACACGATCGTGTGCTTCCTCTAGTGATATATCTAGTGAATTAGCGAGGCATGTTAACACAAACAAAACATCGCCAATTTCTTCTTCCATGCTTTTTTCTGTTTCCGTTGTTTTTTTCGGCTTTTCTCCATAGTAATGGTTAACCTCTCTTGCTAGCTCGCCTAATTCTTCTGTCAGACGGGCCATCATGGCAAGCGGGCTGAAATAGCCTTCTTTAAATTGTCCTATGTAATCATCTACTTCTTGCTGCACGTGACGCAGCGTTTTTTCATTCGTCATGAAGCTCATCCTCCTATCCATCTCTTACATGTTAGCGAAATCATAAATATTTGACAAATGTTTAAGACTCAGTTTGCTTGTTTCTCTCCCATACCATATAATATTATCGCTGTCTAAGCAAAAAAAGGAGTGGTCTCTTGCTAAAAGAAATTCGTCTTAAAAATATCGTATTTATTTTAATAGGATCTGCGATTTTTTCTTTCGGTCTTGTTCATTTTAATATGCAGAACAATTTGGCGGAAGGCGGATTTACAGGTATTACACTGCTTCTATATTTTCTATTTCACATTGATCCATCCATTTCAAACCTTGTCTTAAACATTCCGATCTTTTTTATCGGCTGGAAAATGCTCGGCAGAACCATGTTTACTTATACAATTGTAGGAACCGTCAGTCTTTCTGTCTTTCTTGCCATCTTCCAGCGCTTTCAAATACATATGCCTCTCCAGCACGATTTGGCTCTAGCCGCGCTCTTTGCTGGTGTGTTTATCGGAACAGGCCTCGGGATCATCTTTAAGTTCGGCGGTACAACCGGCGGCGTGGACATCATCGCAAGACTCATCAACAAGCATTATCAGGTGGCCATGGGACGAACAATGTTCATCTTCGACGCATGTGTCATTACGATTTCTCTTACTTATTTAAATTACAAAGAAGCCATGTATACACTCGTCGCAGTGTTTGTTGCCGCAAAGGTCATTGACTTCATGCAAGAAGGCGCTTACGCAGCCAAAGGCGCCATGATTATCTCTGAAAAAGATGACATCATTCAAAAGAAAATCACAGAGGAAATGGAGCGCGGTGTGACCATTTTAAAAGGGGTTGGTTCCTATACAAAACAGGAGCGCAACGTCCTTTATTGCGTCGTCCCGAAAAACGAGCTTGTCCATCTCAAAAGCGTCGTGACCTCAGTCGATCCTCATGCATTTGTATCCGTCAGTGACGTGCATGATGTGCTTGGTGAAGGCTTCACATTAGATGAACACAAAAAGCCGCTTAATCCGCATTAAAAAAAGAAGCCCAAAAATGGTGCTTCTTTTTTTATGATTTCGGATAATCAGCCTGACGCTTTTGCTTCTTCTCTTTTTCAGCACGGTATTTCCGAAACCCAACATACGTTAACGTTAATAAAATGATACTCCCTGTTGTTAAAATGACCCATAAAAGCGATGGATCAGCTTCATCTTGATCGACGTGAGCAAACACACTCGATAAATCCTCTTCGAGCTTCGTGAGACGCTCAAGCTTTGTCCCACTTGATGCTTTTAAAAATTCACCTTGCTCAATCACTTCCATATGCTGCTTAATCGTTTGCAGCTTTTCAGGCGAAACATCAATGGTTAAACTAGGGTATATCATATCGTATAAAGAAACCAGCTCATTCCAAGTTTCATAAAACGTCGTCGACTCCGGATCCCTCACTTCTTTTTTCAAAGTAGGAAAAGACCCCATAATGGGCTTCTCCAGCGAACCCCAAAGAGGCTCAGAGTCTGACTGGATCGCATCGAGCAGCATTCTAAACTGAGAGGCATAACGAAGCTTTTCGCGCTCATTCAATTCTTCCTGCGGCAGCCCTTTTATAATATCTTGATAGCCAAGTGTAATTTGCCGAATCTGCGTATTTGTCAGAGTACCACGCCAATTCTCAGCTTTAAATGTCTTTTCAACATACAATGCGACCTGTAACGCCTCATCATATTTAGCTTGTCTCGTTAATTGAAAGATTGAATCTGATAGTTCCGTTAATTCTTGCAGCACGTTAGCGGCTGTTTCCTCGCCTTTGGCAACAGATGGCTGTAATACGAGAAAAAATAATAGAATCATCGCGATTGGCTTTCGTTTCATGCAAGTCCCTCCTAGCCCTTCTCCATACAGCGTATGAAGAAAAGGACAAGGTTAGACCAATATTGTTAAGGGAGTTCAAGCTTGACCGATTTTTTCGATAGGACGAGATAATACGAAACAAGAAGAACAGCAATACTTAACCAAAACGTGACATAGCCGATCTCGTTTGAATAGGCAGACAGCATAGAATAACGCGGCATCATACCAAATACATAATCAATCACATCGTTATGTAAAATCCATATGCCGGCTACCACCAAATGACGCATTTTAAAACGATAATACGGTGCAAACAATACAGCTTGAACCGCCATCGCAAAGTGAGACCCAATCAGCATGTATCCTTCCCACGGAAAGTCATCAACAGATAAAAGCACAAAGATATTCATTCCTACAGCCCATAACCCGTACTTAATCAAGGTCACAAGGGCAAGTGCTTCAAAATAAGGAGCGTTTCGTTTCATCAAAAACGCAAGTAGTACAAATAAAAAGAAAAAGCTTGCCGTTGGGCTGTCTGGAACAAAAGCTAAAAAGATAGCCGGCGTCTCTACAAGCTGAGGAATATACCAATAGTAGCCGTACACACTGCCAAGGAAATTGATCATCAGGACTAGCACAAGCATGTAGCGCGTGGCTAGCAGATATTGAATCCATCTCATACGTCTCTTCACTCACGATCTGTTAAAATCAGAAAAAAGCTGACAGCGCCAGCTTTTTCTCTTTTGAGTATATCCTTGTACTTGCTTTTAAACAACTGAATTATTTAGATTTGACCTCAGATAAATATTTAGAAAGCTTTTCAAGTTCTTCATCGCTGCCTTTAAAGATACCCTTAGGCATGTTGCCTTTTCCTTCAACAGCGATTTTAGCTATCTCCTCAGGTGCAAGACCGTTGTCAACAAGTGACGGTCCGGCTGCTCCGCCCTGCATGTTATCCCCGTGACAGGAGATACATGTCTGCTCCTGATAAATTTTATACTCTTCCGCTGAGGTATCAATCTCTGCTTCTTTCTTAATTTCACCTTGCTTCGCCGCTGCTTCCCAATCATGAGTAGCAACAGACTCCCACGTTAAATATGTTGCTGCGCCGACTGCAAGGATCATCATCCCCACTGCAACCGGTCTTCTATACGGTCTGCGTTCAGGACCAGAATCAAGAAATGGTGCGAGCAAAAGTGCACCAAACGCAATTCCAGGCATAATCATCGCGCCAACTACTGTATAGCCTCCTGCAGCAAATTCATATTTTAATAACTGGTACAAGAATAGGAAATACCAGTCTGGCAGCGGAATATAGCCGGTATCTGTTGGATCAGCCATCCGCTCAAGCGGAGGTGCATGAACAACAGTTAGGACAAGAAATCCAATTAAAAAAACGGCACCTACAAGCCATTCCTTTAAAAGAAAGTTCGGCCAAAAGGCTTCTGTTTTTCCCGGATATTCGGAATAGTCTTTAGGTATGTTAGGTTTTCTTTCTGCCGGAATTCTGGAGTCTCCGACAAACTTCATCCCTTTTCCCCTATGCAAAGTCATCCCCTCCTCATTGAACATTCATCAAACGCAACTTTTTTTATAGCGGTCCAGAAATTCCTTGCTTACGAATCATAATAAAGTGGGCAGCCATCAGCCCAAATAATGCCGCTGGCAAGAAAAAGACATGGATAGCGAAAAATCTCGTCAGCGTTTGTGCCCCTACAATGTCAGGATGACCTGCAAGCAGCGTTTTGATCTCTTTTCCAATGAATGGTGTGGCTTCTGCAATTTGAAGACCAACCTTCGTCGCAAATAGCGCCTTCATATCCCATGGCAAGAGATATCCTGTAAAACCAAGTCCAAGCATCACAAAGAAAATGAGCACACCAACAATCCAGTTCAGCTCTCTAGGCTTTTTATACGCCCCTTGGAAAAAGACCCTTAGCGTATGTAAAAACATCATGACAATGACTAGACTCGCACCCCAGTGGTGCATCCCTCTGACAATCTGACCAAATGCCACTTCATTTTGCAAATAATAGACAGATTCCCAGGCATTTTTAATATCCGGCACATAATACATCGTTAAAAACATGCCCGAAAGGACTTGAATGACTGTCACAAAAAACGTTAAACCGCCAAAACAGTACACAAAAGCGGAGAAATGATGTGCTGGATTGACATGCTCTGGCACCTCATGATCCGCAATATCTCTCCATATTGGTGTAATGTCTAGCCGCTCATCTACCCAATCATAAATCTTGTTAAGCATCGTTACCCTTCCCCTTTCGGCACAGCTTTTCCAAGATAGAGGTATCCGTCCTTCACTTGCTGCTTATAATGGTCAAGCGGTGCAAGCGGTGGAGTTCCGGGTACGTTTGTACCATCCTTGTCGTACAGCCCATAGTGGCATGGGCAGAAAAATTTGTTTGGATTTTTCGGATCACTGTTCCAGTTCACTGTACATCCTAAATGTTTACAGATTGGCGATAAAGCGACAATTTCATCCCCTTCTTTGTACACCCATGCTGACCTAGATTCCTTTGACTCATACCATGCATCTACTTGATCAATTTTAAAGTCAAAGCGCTTCGGTTCCTTCGTCAGTTCATCTACACTGACAACTTGAACCATATCCTGATCCTCTGTTCCTTTTAGCACAGGGTCAAGCGCAAAGCGAACCATAGGCATGAGCATTCCAGCGGCCATAAATCCCCCCACGCCGGTCAACGTGTAATTCAAAAATTGACGCCTGGACACTCCATGTCTCTTCTCGCTCATTTTTTTCTCCCCCCCTCAGGTCGTCAGCTACTTTATAACTGAATTAGAAAAAATTTCATAAAACTAGGACACCCTCATAATATATCAATCTATTCACAAGGTCAACAGCCTAAAAAGCTATGTACAATGCAAATGTAAGGGTTTTTATGAAGGGTTCCACTTTTGTAACAAAAAGTTCAAAATTTGTTCTACACTGTCTTGAACGATTTTTTGCTTTAATTCTACCTTTAAATGCTCGAGCGGAACCGGCTTTAATAAAAATAGCGCTTCACTAACCGCCGCATGCTCTTTCCATTGATGATCAGATGAGATCAACACGACATGCTGAAAATGATCTTCTAGCGACTGCTTCATCGTGAAGATGTCTTCTAGTTTTCGATCATTGATCTCTACATATGTATGTGGCGGAAAAAGAAAGACCCGCCCTTTCAGCTGCCTTTCAAGTTCCTCTGCTACAAGAATGGTAAACTCACCTAAAGATACACTTTGTTTGATTTGATTCGCATCTATTCCAACTATTGGAATGATAGCGGTATCAATGTAATCTTTAGATTGCAAAAAGCGATCCGCATCCTCCGCTTGAAACTTCATCAATTTCCCCTCTTTCATGACATAAGCCCTGCCTGTATAGGGCAAGGCTTATTCGTTCAGTTTATGACAATAGGCTTAATTCTTTTGCTAACTTATTAAATGTTTCTTGATCATGACGGTCAAGTGCCTCATCTATCTCTTTCATAAGCCGTTCTTTTTGGAACGTTGCGATCGAGTGTTCAAGCACTTTCTCCGCAAGATCCTTATCTTTTTCGTTCTCATAAAGATCCTTTGGAATATGAGGATTTGTTTCAAGCACAGCTGCATATTCCGGCGAACGATAAGCAGAACGGAAATTCAATTGAATAAACAAATCTTGCTGTTTATTCAAACGAATATCATGAAATGACTTTTCAGCATCTGTCGTCATGATGTTTTCTTTATAAAATCTAAAGGGAACTTCATCCACACAGTGTGTTGACATAATGATTCCCCTTGGGCAAAATTCTGCTTGCTCTACAAAATGAACCTTTTCCATCAAAGAGTCGTGACTCATTAAATAATTTAATATCCAAACACACTCTCTTCGTTTTAGCTGATAATGGTTTAAAAACCACCGGATGAATTCCTTCTTTTCATTGACAGAAACAGGGGTCTGCATGTTATTCCCTCCTCTATCGTAAATTAAATTGCTATACATGAATTATTCAACAAACCAGTTCTTCATTCCTGCAAACTATAAGGAAATTTCGTCTTCAATTCTTAAAATGGTTTCTTCGATTTCTTCATTCGTGCCATCTTTCTGAAGAACTTTGCGTAATAGCGGCAATGCTTCTTTTTGTCTGCCTTCTTCTAAAAGGAACGAAGCGTATTCATATAAAAAGTCACGCTCCTCATCAAAATCAGGCAGAGCCAGCTTGAAGTACTCGGCTGCTTCTTTGTATTCCTCTCGCCCAACAGAAGCAGATGCAGCATACCAATTCCATTTTGGATCAACTTCCCCAAAGCTTTTAACCTCTTTAATGACATTCAGGATTTCATCAAAAAGCTCTTCATTTAAATAGATCGCGAGCAATGTTTGAACCGCTTCAATATATCCCGGATCAAGAGCAAGTGCTTCTTGAAGCAGCTTTTTCGCATCTTCTGAATCCCCATTTTTCAAGTCAATCTTTGCACCATATAAATATAATTCTTTGTTATACTCATCAACTTTAATACCCTCTTTTACTACCTCTAAAGCCTCCTGATATAGTCCTTCTTCCTCATAACTTTTCGCTAAAGGCATATAAAGAGACGAATAAGACGGATCAATATCTTTTAGTTCTGAAAGCTGCTGAATGGCTGTTTTCGTTCTGCCGGCCCTCATCGCTGTAAATCCGTAGCCAAAAAGTGTATTCGGGTCTGTTTGATGTTTTACTGCCTTTTCGTACCATTCAAGCGCATCTTCAAATTCTCCAGCTGTGCTGAGTGATTCAGCGAGTCTCTGGTAAACATTGACGCCGCCAACCTCATGTTGTTGATCTGCGACTTTGTAGAAATAGTCGGCGGCTTTCTTTGAAAGACCTTGTGAAAAATACAATTCACCTAACGCAAAATCAATGATGGCTTCATTTGGAAGCAGTTCTTTCGCTTTTAAGAGCTTTTGTTCACTGACTTCAAATAGTCCTTGCATTTGATACAAATCTGCCATTAACAATAAACTCTCTGGATACGCATCATCATCTTCAGGAATCGTCTCTAATACCGAAATCGCCTTTTCTTCTTCATCAGAGTCAATCAGTAGCTCTGCATAAAAACATGTTAACCCTGTTTCCTCTGGATATAAATCATGTAAATCACTGATGAGATTCCGCGCTTTATCGATATCTCCCCAATCATAATATAACTGAGCTGCCTGCACCTTTTCTTCATCATGCAAATGCTTTTCTGCCTGAGCAAGTGTTTGGAGTCCTTTTTCAGTCTCACCCGCCTCAACTAATTTTATGGCTTCTTGTAATGAACTATTCAAATCAAACCGTTCCTTTCTGTTTCCAAAAACCTAAACTATTGTTACTTCATATCATAATCGACAGGTACTCATCCAGCAAATATGTTGCTCTTTTAAAATGAACCCATTTTTTTGTTTTAAAGACTGTTTTTCATTTCATCCTTTACGAAACGGAAGTTTTGTAAACTGTAAGCACCTGAAATTCATTTTTTTATCGGATAAAATGATTTTTTTCCAGGTTTCATCTTGAGACAAGCTATGCTATCTTTCTTACAAATATGCATAAGGAAAGAAAAAGCCTGAGGACATCCTCAGACTGTTTTGGTTAAGTATTCAATGTGTTCAAAGAAATTCGGGTATGATACACGAACAGCATCTGTATCTTCAATCTCAACAGCTTGCTTTGTGATGCAAGCAGCAACCCCCAGCATCATACCGATTCGGTGATCTCCGTAGCTTGACACGACCGCGCCGCCTTGAAGTGTGGTTTTACCATGAATCTTCATACCATCATCAGTTGCTTCAATATCAGCACCGAGTTTTTTAAGTTCTGACACGACGGTATCAATTCGATTGGTCTCTTTTACTTTTAACTCAGCAGCATCTTTAATAATCGTTGTTCCTTCTGCTTGTGTCGCTAGAAGCGCTATAATCGGGATTTCGTCGATGAGTCTTGAAATCATGTCACCAGAAATTTCAATCCCTTTTAATGAAGAGGTTGAAATCGTTAAATCACCATACGGTTCTCCGTCTTTTGCATCTACTTCTTTGATCTCAAGATTCGCACCCATTTGTTTCAGTACATCGATAATACCCGTTCTTGTTTTGTTTAGCCCGACATTTTTTAACACAATCCGGCTGTTAGGAACAATAGATCCAGCAACAAGGAAAAATGCAGCTGAAGAGATGTCTCCAGGAACAAATATATCTGTTGCTTTTAATGTTTGACCGCCTTCAATGGAAACACTTTGTTCATCTTCGTCTAGTTTTACACCAAACATAGAGAGCATTCTTTCTGTATGATCTCTTGATTTATGCGGTTCAGTTAATGTTGTTGTTCCCTCTGCTTGAAGCCCCGCTAAAAGGACAGCGGACTTAATTTGGGCACTTGCCACCGGAGACTCATATGAGATACCTTTTAAATGACCGCCACGAATAGACAGTGGCGTATACTCGCCGTTTGCTCTGCCATCTATTTTCGCTCCCAGTTGTTTAAGTGGACCTGTTACTCGTTGCATTGGTCTTTTAGCAATACTCTCATCACCGATCAGTGTACTGTGAAACTCACAACCAGCTAATATTCCCATCATTAATCGAATGGTTGTACCAGAATTCCCAACATCGAGGACGTCAGACGGCTCCTTGAGCTCTTTCAGTCCCTTACCGTGGATCACAACATCTGTCCCTTTTTGTTCAATTTCAACGCCCATCTTTCTAAAGCAATCAATCGTACTTAAACAATCGGCTCCAGGAAGAAAGTTTTTCACCACTGTAGTCCCATCAGCAATTGCACCAAACATCACTGATCTATGAGAAATGGATTTATCACCTGGAATATGAATGACTCCATTCATAGGAGCATTTTTATGAATTTTCATGTGTGTCACCTCAGTCAGCATAAAATGTATCGTAATTTGCTCTATTTTTTATACAGATCTCTGCCCGCTTACGGTCGTCATCTGTTTGAAAACTAATGCGCAAAATCCCATTAATGTCTTCTCGCGTTTCAATAATACGGATATTCGTAATACTGATGTTTTCATTTGCTAAATGCCCTGTAATCTCCGAAATGACCCCAGGGTGATCTGGAACATCCACATAAAGGTCATAAAAAGCAGGAATGGCACCTTTTTTCCTAAGAGGAAGTCCATCGCGATATTCCTTTGCCTCTTGAAAATAAGAGAACAAGCCTTCAGCGTCTTCTTGCTGTACAAAGGTCTCAATGCGGTCGATCTCTTTTTTCCATTCATGGAACCGGTCTAAAATCTTGTTTTTGTTGTGCAGAAGGATATCTCGCCACATTGCAGGATTGCTTGATGCAATACGTGTAATGTCACGAAAGCCTCCAGCAGCAAACCGTTTGACAAGTGGGAATTGTTCTTCAAAATGATGTGCTTGATGCACAAGGCTGGCTGCAACAATATGAGGGAAATGACTAATCACACTTGTTACAGCATCATGTTCTTCTGGGGTCATCTCAATGAAATGAGCATTTGTCCCCTTTAACAAGTCCTTCAAACGTTCAACAGCCTGGCGGTTTGTTTCCTTTGCCGGCGTTAAAATGTAGAACGCATTTTCAAATAAAAAGTCTTTCGCTGCAATGACTCCTGACTTATGAGAGCCTGCCATCGGATGTCCACCAATAAATTGGTAGTGCTTAGGAAGCGTTTTTTCAGCAAAATGGACGACCTTTTGCTTTGTGCTGCCAACATCGGTAATTGTGAGCTCTCTCTCAATTCCAGAGTTTGCAATATCACGAAGCATCTTGACTGTTTGCTGAACTGGTGTTGCCAATATAATAGTCGCAGATTCATCCAAACCTGCCGCAAATGAATCAGCTGCTAAATCAATGATACCCAACTTTGTTGCCGCAACCATTTGTTCTTTGGACACATCGTATCCTACAATTTTTTTATGGGGATACTCTTTTTTAATCGACAGTGCGATGGAACCTCCAATTAAACCAAGTCCAGCGATTAATATTGTTTCGTTTGCATCATTCATGTTCATCACCTGTTTTTTCACGAAAATTAAAAAAGCCATTTCAACAGCTTATATGTATATGAGGTTGGTACAATGAAAGCCATATCCTGCCTTAGGATATGACTTTATGGTTATGCTACGCACGAATGCCTTGCATTAAATCGGCAAGTGTACTTAGAATTTCTGCATTTTGCTCCATTGTTCCGACCGTAATACGTAAAGAAGTCGGAAAACCAAGTGCTTTACCAGAACGAACAATGTAGCCTTTTTTCAATAATGCATTGAATAATTCATCTGCATCTCTCTTAAAATCAATCAGCACGAAGTTTGTTTGAGACGGATAAATAAAAAGTCCAAAACGGTCAGCAAATTCTTGATATTGCTTGAGACCTGCTTCATTTTTCTGTCTGCAAGATTGAATGAAATCCTGATCTTTTATCGCTGCACGTGCAGCTGCCTGAGCGATACGACTCGTATTAAATGGCTCTCTCGCTGGTTCAATCGCAGTAATCAGCTCTTCCGACGCAATGCCATAGCCTACTCGAAGTGCAGCCAGTCCATACGCTTTTGAAAACGTTCGGAGTACGATGACATTTTGATAGGAATGTAATAAAGATAAGCTGTTCGGAAAGTCTTCCGCACGAACGTATTCGACATATGCTTCATCTAGTACAACAAGCACATGAGCTGGTACTTGGTCTAAAAACGCCACAAGCTCAGATTCTGACAAATGATTTCCCGTCGGGTTATTCGGGTTGCATACCCAGACGACCTTCGTGTTCTCATCAATCGCATCCAGCATGCCCTTCAGATCGTGAGCTCCTCCGTCTAAAAGCGGCACCTCTCGAATCTCTGCCTGCTCAATGACGGCATTGTGACGGTATTGCGGAAAAGATGGAGCTGGGATGACGGTATTTGTATGTTGGTCAAGGAATGCCCTAGCAATAATTTGCACAAGTTCATCTGAGCCATTCCCGAATATTAATTGTTTTTCATTTACTTGAAGAAACTCAGCAAGCTCCGTTCTTAAACTTGCGCTGTATCCATCTGGATAGATCGCTAAATGTTCGAGCTCAGCTTGTATCCCCTCTCTTGCATGTAAGGAACATCCAAAAGGGTTTTCATTTGAAGCCAATTTCACAATCTTGTCTAATTGATATTCTTTTTTGACCTCTTCAATTGGTTTCCCAGGTTGATACGGTTTTAGTTGTTTTAATTGATCTTTGATTTGCAAAAGTTTCACCTCATTTGAATGAATAGAGGGGACTAAATGTTTTTGCATAGGTTTCAAATTCTCTTAAAGCTTCTTGACGTGTATCACTTGCTAACAATTGATCTTGAAGTTCTTCAATTTTTTTCACAAGTGCACTGCCTACAACGACACCGTCACTCAGTTTATTCATTGAGTCTACCTGCTCTCTTGTTGAGATGCCAAAACCGACCGCAACCGGTATGTGACTCAGCTGTTTCACTTGTTGAATAAAATCAGTAATCGATTCGTCAAAGGTTTGTCTGACACCTGTTACACCAAGAGATGAAACACAATACACAAAACCTTCTGCCTGCTCTACAATGTTTACTAATCGTTCCTTGCTGGTTGGTGCAACGAGCGAAATATATGAAATGTCATAAGTTTGACAGTTCTTTTGCAGCTCACTGCTCTCTTCAAACGGCAAGTCGGGTGTTAAGAGTCCCGAAATATGATTTTTGCGCAGTAAAGCGAAAAAGTATTCTGTGTCTAATTGTAACACAGGATTATAATACGTAAATAGAATTACAGGAATTTTTACACCATTTTTTTTCATCTTCCCTGCTAATTCTATCGCTTTTACGATATTCATGCCATGATTTAGAGCTCTTTTGGAGGCTCTTTGAATGACAGGACCGTCCGCTAGCGGGTCGGAATAAGGGACACCTAGTTCAATCGCATGTGCACCGGCTGCTTGAAGGGACACAGCTAAATCAATCGTGACTTCTTCTGACGGATCTCCTGCCGTGATAAATGGGATGAATAACTTCTCTCCTTGCTCTAATTGAAATGTGATCATTTGGTTTTGCCCTCACTTTCAAGCACATTCATTAATGTATGCACATCCTTATCTCCTCTTCCTGACAGGCAGACAAGGACGATTTCATCTTCATTCATCGTCCTGCTCATCTCAAACGCCTTGGCTAAAGCGTGTGCTGATTCAATCGCTGGCAGGATTCCTTCCTTTTCCGTCAGCAGCTTTAGCGCATCCAGTGCTTCTTGATCTGTAGCACTCAGATATTGAACACGGCCGCTCGCATGTAAATATGCGTGCTCTGGTCCGATCCCAGGATAATCTAAACCAGCTGAAATGGAATAGGGCTCAATAATTTGGCCAAATTCGTCTTGGATTAAATATGTCAAAGATCCATGAATGACCCCTTTTGTCCCCTTCGTAATGGTTGCTGCATGAAGCGGCGTATCGATTCCTTTTCCAGCGGCTTCTACACCAATAATATCAATCTCTTCATCTAAAAACGCTCGGTACATTCCAATGGCATTACTTCCGCCGCCGACACAAGCAATGACTTTATGTGGGAGCCTGCCTTCTTTTTTAAGTATCTGCTCTTTTGCTTCATCACCAATCATCCGTTGGAACTCACTGACGATTTGGGGATACGGGTGAGGTCCTACAACTGAGCCGATCATATAGAAATGATCACTGCAGTGCTGGACCCAGTAACGAATCGCTTCGTTGGTTGCATCTTTTAATGTGCCGTTCCCGCTTGTGACAGGTATGACCTCAGCGCCAAGGAGCTTCATTCGGAATACATTGAGTGATTGTCTTTCCACATCCTCTTTTCCCATAAATACTGTGCAGGATAATCCAAACTTTGCGGCCACCGTTGCAGCTGCTACTCCGTGCTGTCCAGCGCCTGTTTCCGCGATGATGTTTGATTTTCCCATTTTTTTTGCAAGCAGAGCCTGACCAAGTGCATTGTTAATTTTATGAGCGCCTGTATGGTTTAAATCTTCTCTTTTTAAATAGATTTTTGCGCCGCCGAGGTATGCTGATAATTGATCAGCATATGTCAGCGCAGTCGGTCTGCCTGAATAGTTTTGCAAAAGGGAAAGATATTCTTGCTCAAAAGCAGGGTCTTCTTTTAATTCGTTAAATGCTTGTTCGATTTCTTTGAGTGGCTGCATGAGCGTCTCAGGAACAAATTTCCCTCCGAATTCTCCATATCTGCCAATCTCATTTGGATATGCGTACATCGTTTAACATCCTTTCTTCGAGCGCTTTGATCTTAGCGCTGCTTTTCTTCCCGTTTTCTTCTATGCCGCTTGAAAGATCGATCGCTTTTGGGCCATAGGCAAGCAGCTCTGGCAGCGTTTCTGGTGTTATTCCGCCTGCAATGATGCATGTTTTCTCCAGTCGTTTTGCCTGCTGAATGTATACAGGTACCGCTTCCCATGTAAAAGCTGTGCCAGAACCACCTCTCATCCCTTTTACTTTCGCATCAATGAGGAAGCCATCGACAAACGGCGCAAATGCCGTCATTTTATCGAGTGTTTCTTTTACATCGGGCTCGTGGTGAAAGACTTTCCACACAATCGCTCCTGTTTGTTGTTTTATTTCTTTTGCATCCTCTCGTGTTTCATCTCCATGCAGCTGAACGATATCTAAAGGAATATGCTTTGTGATATCACACACTTTTTGGATTTTTTCATTTACAAATACACCAGTAATCTCTTTCTCGCACTGCGACTCGGTGAGCCATTGTTTCACTTGTTCTGGATCGACTTGTCTTTTACTTGGAGCAAAAATAAACCCGATCGCATCTGCTTGAGATTGCGCAATGCAATCTACATCTTCTTGTGATAGCGCCCCGCAATATTTTAAAAAAGGCTTCATCTTCCTCATTCTCCAAATAACGTCTGAACGGCTTTTTCTTGTGATGGTTCTCTCATTAATGATTCACCTACAAGGACAGCACTCGCTCCATGTTTTTTGACAAAGGTCAGATCATCATATGTCTGAATACCGCTTTCACTCACTAGTAAGACATCCTTTGGAACAAGTGGTGCAATCTCTTTTGTTTGTTCAACTGTTGTTTTAAATGTCTTTAAATTTCGGTTATTCACTCCAATGATTTCAGGGGTGAATATGTTTAAGATATTTTCCAGTGTATCTGCTGCATGAACTTCGACAAGAATATCTAGTCCTTTTTCCTTCGCTTCAGCATAGAGCTCATGCAGCTGTTGCGGTTCAAGTACTTCTCCAATTAATAAAATTGCATCTGCACCGATACGTCTTGACTCTTCTATCTGTATGGAGTCGATGATAAAGTCTTTTCTTAAAATTGGACGTGCGACGTGTTCTTTAATTAAGGAAAGATACTCGTTCTTCCCTTGAAAAAATGGTTCATCTGTTAAGACAGATAAGCAATCAGCATTCGATTTTTCGTATGCTTTTGCTGTTTGCAGAGGATCAAAATTCGGCTGAATGATTCCTTTGGAAGGAGATGCCTTTTTCACCTCAGCAATTAGACCAATCGAGCGGTGAGGGTTCATGAGTGCTTCTTTAAATGATCGTCTTTCAAAGTCTCCATCCACAGGTAACTGCAACGTTTGAATATGTTCTTTTTTGCGTGCAATGATTTGATTAAGCATAGATCTCTTCCTCTTTCTTTTTTTGTTTTAAACGAGCCAATTGTTCTTTGGCTGTGCCGTTTTTAATCGTTTCTAACGCTTTTAATGTTCCTGCCATGAGGCTTTCTGACTTGCCTGCGACATATAAAGCCGCCCCGGCATTCAGAGCTGTAATATGAAGCGGCGCCCCTCCTGTTTGATGATTCAATATATTCTGAATCAATTTTGCGCTCTCTTCCGGTGATTGGACCTGAATATCTGATAAGGTTCCTTTTTCCAGTCCAAAGTCTTCCGGGTTTAGCGTATATTCTGTCATGGTACCTTTTTTGAGTTCAATCACATATGAATTTGCTGTAATCGTTAATTCATCCAGCCCGTCTTCCCCGCTCACAAACAGGACATGTTCTGGCTCTAATGGGGCAAGGGCTTTCGCCATTAATTTTGCCTTTTCCTTTGAGTACACACCGATGATTTGCTTTTTGGCTTGCATCGGGTGGCAAAGCGGTCCTAATAGATTAAATACCGTCCGGAAGCCGAGCTGCTTGCGGACTACTGCTACTTGTTTCATCGATGAATGGTACAGTGGTGCAAATAAAAAGCCCATGTTTTTGTCTTGTATTTGTCTTCTCGTTTCTTCTGGAGTGGATTGAATGTGAATGCCAAGACACTCTAGCACGTCGGCACTTCCGCTTTTAGAAGAGACTGAACGATTTCCGTGTTTTGCGATTTTAGCACCAGCGGCGGAAGCCACAATGGCAGCTGCAGTTGATATATTAAATGTAGAGAGTCCATCGCCTCCTGTACCGCATGTGTCAACGACATCGAGCGATCTTTCCGCTGGTGCTGCCTTTTGCCGCATGGCCCTCACGAAGCCTGTCATTTCTTCAGCGGTTTCTCCTCTGTGCGCTAAAATCGATAGACTTGCAGCGACTTCAGCATCTGTTAAAGATCCGCTCATCATATCATGCATTAGCCTATGGGCTTCATTTTCTGATAGGAAGCCTCCGTTAACAAGAGCTGAAAGTCGCTGATTCATCCTGCACACTCTCCTTTTCTGAGAAAATATGTTCAGCAAGCTGAATGGCCTTCAGAAGCGCTCCTGCCTTGTTACATGTCTCTTCCCATTCATTTTCTGGAACAGAATCTGCGACAATGCCAGCGCCTGCTTGTATGGAAGCGGTCTGATCTTTGATGCTCATGGTGCGAATGGTAATACAAGAGTCGATATTGCCGTCGAACCCAATATAGGCAATACAGCCGCCATACGTTTCCCTTGGCTCAGGCTCCATTTCATTTAATAATTGCATCGCTCTTATTTTCGGTGCCCCTGTTAATGTGCCTGCAGGAAAAGCGGACATGAGCGCATCGACTGGATGTGTATCCTGCTTTAGCTTCCCTGTCACAATGGAGATGATGTGCATGACATGTGAAAAGTTCACAACTTTTGTAAAGGTCGGTACAGACACACTGCCGTATTCTGCTACGCGGCCGACATCATTTCTGGCTAGATCTACTAACATGTAATGTTCTGCTTTTTCTTTCTCATCCTCTAGCAGCTCTCTTGCAAGCGCAGCGTCCTCTTCTTTTGTTGTTCCTCGTTTTCTTGTGCCTGCAATGGGGTGAATTTCTAAGTGCCCATTTTTGGCATGGATTAATCGTTCTGGCGAGCTTCCGACTAAATCGCGGTCTTTTAATTTCATAAAATACATGTATGGAGATGGATTCACAATGCGAAGCACGCGGTATAATTCAAATGAACTCACTGACACTGGGATATCAAAGCGCTGTGAGAGGACGCCTTGAAAAATATCACCTGCTCGAATGTATTCTTTGATTTTTTCTACGTCCTTTAAAAATTGCGCTTTTTCATAGGTTGACGTCACATGTTCAAAGGACGGTGATTCGTTCATATTCCCTGATAAAATCAGTTCTTTCATATCAATCTTTGTATGGAGCTTGTGAATCATCTGTTCAAGCCGCTTTTGATTTTCTTTGTAAGCTCGTATTTTTTCGTCTTCTGTTTCATTTCCGGTCAGCTGGGTGTATTGGATAAAATGAACATGATTCGTTTCATGATCAAAGGCAATCATCGTTTGGCAGACAAATAGAGTACAATTGTCTGTCGTTGATGCGCTTAGGTGTGGCCTGACAGAAGGTTCAATGCTTGGAATAAGATCGTAACTTAAGTACCCAACTGCCCCGCCTGTAAATGGGATGTCAACACCTGGTGTCTTGATTTGGTATTGCTCTTTCATCCAGTCTAGTAAGTCTTTCAGTTCTTGCTTTTTCATGACTTCCTGCCCTGCAGCGTCACGTGCAATATATTGGTTTTGGTCATCATGTAAGGTTAAAAAAGGATGTAATCCGATGAAGGAATATCTCGACCAGCTAGAAGACTCGTCTCTGCTTTCTAGCAGATACACAATATCTTGCTTGAGTTTTTCGACAATTTGAATCGGTGAGAGCGTATCAACTGTAATGGTTTCAACAATCGGGATTGTTTTGTGGGACTCGCTGTCCCTTAAAAATTGGGTCAGGTTTGTTTGGGAATTCATAAGCACACTCCTTAAATGGGATTAAGGAGAATGAGGGGACATATAGAGGGTTTGTATGAGTATACGAAATAAGCCTAAAAGAGGGTTGCTCTTTTAGGCAGTATGATGAAATAGACGTATCGTATCTCTGCTCAACTCTACTCATCTCAACTACCCTAGTCTCATTCTCATCTTCTCTAAGCTTGCAATGCCGTTTACACCTGTGTGTAAACTTCGGCTGTTCATATCGTATTATAATTCCTTGTTTTTTGTCAACTGTAAATCCGGGCGAAGCGTCACAGCTTCTTCCAAGTACACATGCTGCACATCTTCCTGCTTTGTGTCTGTTTGGACCGTCATTAAAACGCGAATGCAATGCTTTAGACCGCCTTGAATGTCCAGCTCCTGCATACAAGTAACAGGCACATACGTCCATCCTTCAAACTGACGAAGGGCTTTTGCCGGAAAAACGGAGTGAATATCTTGTGTAGCTGAAATTAAGATCTGCACGACACGTTCTGGATCTACTTGATTTCTTGAAATAATCGCTTCTAGCAGCTGTTTCGTTTTGTTTAACACTTCTGTTTCTGTATCTTCTGTCACAGTTGTAGCCCCACGTATCCCGCGAAACATCATAGACATCCCTCCTCCCGTTTCCATTCTTCGAGCCAGTGATGCAGCTCATCTTTTGTGAAAGACTGCAAGACAGCGTCTCCAACCTGTTTTAATAAAACAAATTGAACGGTTCCGCCTCTTGCCTTTTTATCACCAATCATTCGGTCAACAAATGTTTTCGTGGAAATGTTTTGAGTGACTTGTACCGGGAATCCGAGTTCTTTCATCCAATTTTTTAGTTCCATCCGATTGAGGCTGAGTCCCAGCTTCTTTTCGCTCACATATAGCGCAAACTGCATGCCGATTGCAATAGCATCTCCGTGCGTGATAACGCCGTATCCATACTCTGCTTCAATGGCGTGCCCAAGTGTATGACCTAAATTCAAAAATGCACGCACGCCTTGTTCTCTTTCGTCTTTTTGAACAATCGACGCTTTGACTTGAATCCCTTGATACAGCATATGTGCCAGCTCGCTCTTTGAACATTCCGCCAAAGAACGAATGGACATCAGTTCTGATAAAAAGTCTTCACTTGAAATGAGGGCATGTTTGATGACCTCAGCAAAGCCTGACCTCAATTCAATTTGAGATAGTGTCTCAAGCATACTCGTATCATAGATCACAGCTTTCGGCTGATGAAATGCACCGATTAAATTTTTACCGAGCGGGTGGTTAATCCCTGTTTTCCCGCCAACTGCACTGTCATGTGCCAGCAGCGTCGTCGGAACTTGCATAAAATCAATGCCTCTCATATAACTAGCAGCAACAAAGCCAGCCAAATCCCCAATTACGCCTCCTCCCAGCGCAATGATGCACGAGGAGCGATCCAGCTGAAACTGAATGGCCTTCGTATGAATATGCTCAAACTCAGCAAAAGATTTCGACTGCTCTCCGCTTGGCACAACCACTTTATGCACAGACCACTTCTGCTTAAGTAATCGAACCATTTCATCACCGTAAATGGCATCAACAGCTGTATCTGTAACGATTAGGAGCTTCGTATAGGAATGCCCCGTGGAAGTCATCAAGTCGACGATATTGCGTTTAATCCCATCACCGATGTATACAGGATAAGTGGCTGAAGACGTCTTAACTTCCAGTGTTTTCATTAAAATTCCCTCTGAAGCTGGCGCATTTTTTCAACATTTTCTTTAATGCGGTCGATTTGATCAAGACCAAACTGCTCAACAACAGCATTGGCAATTTCCCAAGCCACGACTGCTTCTGCGACAACACTTGCGGCAGGAACAGCACAGCTGTCAGAACGTTCAATACTTGCGGAGAAAGGTTCTTTTGTTTCAATGTCAACGCTTTGAAGCGGTTTATAAAGCGTTGGTATTGGTTTCATGACCCCTCTTACGACAATTGGCATACCAGTTGACATTCCGCCTTCAAGACCGCCTAAGCGATTTGTTTTTCTCGTATAGCCCTTTTCTTCATCCCAGATGATTTCATCATGGACCTCACTGCCATTTTTAGAAGCCGCCTCGAAGCCGATACCGAATTCAACCCCTTTAAAAGCGTTGATACTCAGAACAGCACCTGCAAGCTTGCTGTCTAATTTGCGGTCATAGTGAACATAGCTTCCGACTCCAACCGGCATTCCTTCAACGATGACTTCAACAATTCCGCCAATTGAATCACCGTTTTTCTTCGCTTCATCAATGGCATCCATCATTTTTTGACCTGCTTCACTGTCGTAGCAGCGAACAGGCGACTCTTCCGTTACCTTTTGCAAATCTTCAATCGATTTATATGTCGTATGAGCTGCTTTCACTCCGCCAATTTCAAGAACGTGGCCAGCTACCTTGATTCCTAGATGAGCCAAGATTTGTTTGGCGACTGCGCCTGCTGCTACGCGAACGGTTGTCTCGCGGGCTGATGAACGCTCTAATACGTTTCGCATATCACGATGTCCATATTTAATCGCACCATTTAAATCCGCATGTCCTGGTCTAGGGCGTGAAATTTGACGCTTCATTTCACTCTCTTCTTCTTCTGTGATCGGCTCTGCCCCCATCACCTTTGTCCAATGCTTCCAGTCGTTGTTTTCAACGACAAGCGCAATAGGAGAACCTAATGTTTTCCCGTGGCGAACACCACTTAACACTTTCGCTTGGTCTTTTTCAATCTGCATTCTTCGCCCGCGGCCGTGACCTTTTTGTCTTCTAGCCAATTCATAATTGATGTCATCCTGCTCTATGTAAAGTCCCGCTGGAACGCCTTCAATAATTGTGGTCAATTGTGGACCATGTGATTCACCTGCTGTTAAGTATCTCATGACTTGATCTCCCTTCATCGCATTAACGCTTTTAAGTAAAAATATGATAACACACTTACTACTAAAAAGTCAGCTACAACCCCTTCTTTTGATAAAAGAAAGTATCAGCAGATGTCAGTCCAAACTTTTCTGGGTGAAAAATTTGTTCAGTAGAACCCACAAATAATACGCCATTTGGTTTTAAACTGCTGCTCATTTTCAAGTAAATCTCTTCTTTTGCCTCTTCTGTAAAGTAAATGAGGACATTTCGGCACACGATAAGATCAAGCTGTTTTTCATAAGGATCTGCTAAAAGGTTGTGCTTCTTAAATTGAATATGCTTTCGCACCTCATCCTTCACAGTGTAAAATGAAGAATCTTCTTTTGTGAAATATTTTTGCTTGATTTGATCTGGTACCTCTTGCAATGATCGTTCATGATATCGTCCTTTTTGAGCTGATTGCAGAACTTTATCATCAATATCAGTTGCGATAATTTGGAAGTCCTTCACAAGCGGATGGCTTGATAGAAGCATTGAGAGTGTATACGGCTCCTCTCCTGTCGAACATGCTGCACTCCATATTTTTAGGGTGCCGCTGTTTTTCGAAAGCAGCGGAAGAATTTTTTGGTCAAGCACTTCCCAGCGCTGATAGTTTCGGTAAAATTCTGACACATTGATCGTCATTCGATCCATCGTCTCATCTAATAGTGCTCTATCCTTTTCA
The DNA here is from genome assembly GCF_038002985.1 of Bacillus sp. FSL R5-0431. Taxonomy (NCBI): domain Bacteria; kingdom Bacillati; phylum Bacillota; class Bacilli; order Caryophanales; family Bacillaceae; genus Bacillus; species Bacillus sp. FSL R5-0431. The sequence goes on from NZ_JBBOOG010000001.1 coordinate 2,005,307, forward strand.
AGGGCAGCCGCGAATGCTTCAAAATCTCTATATCCTTTTTTATCATAAAGTGACGTTAATCTTCGTTTCATTTGTGCTTCTTTATATAAATTCAGATCCACCCCGGTTAGTTTTTTCCATTTTCCTACAAATACTTGATATTGATCCATCAAAGTCCTCTCCTGTCTCATCTATCTTTGTCCTAGTATAGCTGTTTTTATCGAAAATTTGTATCTTCTCATGCGAAATTTCGTGTAGAAATATTCATATAAAAAAAGCCAAGGTGCTCATTTGATGAACACCTTGGCTTGAACCTTAATAAATCCAGCTTGAGATGGTTTGATCCCAGCTTGTGAGTTCTTCTTGTTTGAAGAATAAGTTGATTTCTCTTTCAGCACTTTCTGGTGAGTCTGAGCCATGGATAATGTTTTTTCCAACCGTCAATCCATAGTCTCCTCTTATTGTGCCTGGAAGCGCTTCCTTCGGGTTTGTTTTGCCGATAATCTGTCTTGTTACATCTACTACCTGTTCACCTTGCCATACCATTGCAAATACTGGTCCTGACGTAATAAAGTCAACCAATTCCCCGAAAAATGGTTTTTCTTTATGCTCTCCGTAATGTGTTTCTGCTACTTCTTTTGGAATACTCATTAGTTTTGCACCAACAAGCTGAAGCCCCTTTTTTTCGAATCTTGACACAATTTCACCGATTAATTGTCTTTCCACACCATCAGGTTTGACCATAAGAAATGTTTTGTCCATATACGTTCTCCACCCCGTCGTTATGTATGTATAGGCTTACATTGTTACAAAGTGATCGTATCATTTTTTTTTATAACAATCAATTTTTGACAAAAAATTTCACAAAAAAACCAATCAACAACATGTTGATTAGAATTTTCGTTTTCCAATATATTTGGCAATGGAGGCAAGTGACGTTTTCGCTCGTCCTCGAGGAAGTTTGTCCAGCTGTTCAAATGCCTTCTTCAAATACATTTCACTCACTCGAATCGAGCGGTCGATCGCATCTGTTTGTTTGAGATGTTCAATCACAGGCTTCAGCTGCATTTCCGTTGTTTCACTATTAATCAGCTTTAATTGGCCTTCGAGTGCCTGGTTCTTCAGTGCATATAAGACCGGGAGTGTGACATTTCCTTGTAAAAGGTCTCCCCCAACAGGCTTACCAAGCTCTTCTTCAGTTGATGTGAAATCAAGCACATCATCAATGATCTGATAGGACATACCGACATAATAGCCAAACCAGTAAAGGGCTTTATGTGTTTTCTCATCTGTACCTGCTGCTATCGCACCTAACTGGCAGCTGCCTGCAATGAGCAAGGCTGTTTTTCGTTTGATTCTTCTTAAGTATGTACGCAGGTTTTGATCCATATTGTATTTGTCTTTCACTTGCTCGATTTCACCAAGACAGAGCTCGACGACCATCTTTGACAAAATTTCATGCGCCATTGGGTGATTGATCTTTGTCATATACTCAAGCGATCTTGCAAACATATAATCTCCTGTGTACATGGCAATTCGATTGTCCCATTTTGCCTTAATCGTTGGCTTGCCTCTTCTCAGCTCAGCATCATCAATGACATCATCATGAACGAGCGATGCCATATGAATCAGCTCAAGAGCAACGGCAACATATTTAATTTTATTAATGTCATAGTCGCCAAACATGCCTGAAAGGAGAACAAAAACGGGGCGGATTCGTTTTCCGCCCGCTTGCAGCAAATGAAGACCTGCTTCACTTAATAATGCATAATCAGAGCGAACTGTTTGTTCAAGCTCTTTTTCAATAATATCGATATCATGATTTAAAAAAGAGATCATTGCTTTTAGTTTCATTATTTTCACCCAAATATCGTTTATTCAAAGCTTCTTTCCGATATGTGTTGCTGCTACACCGCCTGTAAATGGATGATACGAGACATCAGACAGACCCGCCTCTTCGAAAAGAGCCGCCAGTTCTTTCATGCCAGGGAACGCTTTGGCTGATTCTTGAAGCCATGAATACTCCTGATAGCTTTTGGCAAACAGTTTACCAAAGAGCGGCATGATGTATTTGAAATAGACATAGTAGCCTTGTTTAAACCCAATCATTTCAGGCTGTGATGTCTCAAGACAGACAACCATTCCACCAGGCTTCACGACTCTTGTCATTTCCTTTAGCACCGTTAAGTAATCAGGGACGTTTCGTAGGCCAAAACCGATCGTGACATAATCAAATGTGTTATCCTCAAAAGGAAGCTCCATCGCATTGCCGTGAAGCAGTTCAATTTGATTATAGCCCCCAGTTTTCACCTTCGTTTCTCCAACACTCAGCATATTTTTACTAAAATCAAGGCCTTTGACTTCGCCTTTTTCGCCTACAGCATCAGCCAGCGCAATGGTCCAATCGGCTGTTCCGCAGCATACATCCAATGCTTTGGCTCCTTTTTGAACATTCATGAGTTTCATTGTTTTATCGCGCCATTTTTTATGCTGCTTAAAGCTGATGACAGAGTTCATTTGATCATAATTTTTATAAATTTTTTCAAATACACCGTGTACTCGCTGTTCTTTTGATTGCTGCATGACTTACCCTTCTTCCACTTTCTGATGGTACGCAGGCTCATTTTTCATATGATCCAAGCGATTTAATAGCTCTTTTTGAACGACCGGAGATGAAACAAGATACTCCTTGATCGGTCGTTTGGCCTTTTCATAGCCTTCCTTCTCAAAGTTGTCAAAACATGTATAGGCGTCCGTATAGCTATCGTTCAAAAAAAGTTTTAAATGTTTGTCATCTTCTGCTTGTTTCATGAAACGCTTATAAACAAGGAAACGACTTGCAATCTCATTCCAATGCGTTAATTGAAAATGCTCAGAAACCCTTTGGAATAACGCAGACTCAACAGTTGCTACACTTTTGTAAAAGTGCGCTGCATCTTGAATGGATCGATCATACAGTCTAATTTTATGTTCATTGATCTCTTTGATCGCCGTTGCGAGCGTGCGAATCATGTAGATGTCTTTCATGTCAGAGAGAAGAGAATAATAGAGACCGCTGAAATAGTCTCCTGCTAGGATGGTCAGCTGACGATTTTTGAATTCGTCTTGTTTGATGGCTGCAGCAGTTGTGACTTCGTCATGGGTATCAAGGGCAATTTGTACAAGCATCGCCGTTAAAATATAATTTTCTTTTTTCTCTGCATCAATTTGAGCTTCATCAAACATTGCATGAAAAAGAAGGAGCTTATCTTCATCGATGAGTGGCGCACGTAAATGCTTCGCCAAATAAGGATGAGAAAGCTTTTTATTTAATTTTATATTTAGATTAGATAAAATTCCGTAGATGTCTTGCAAAGATATCACCCTTGTCCCAAAAATTACAGTTTCATATGTAGCCCTGCACATTGTATAGAGATTTATTATACCATATCAGCTCTCACTTTTATGCTATCAAGTGCATTCAAGTGCTTATTTCTTTGCTTCGCTTTGAATTTCACCGAAGCTCGTTTGAATGACAGCATCGCCTCTTACTTTGATCGCTGACGTATGCTCAGTAAATTGTGCAATGATGACTTCACCTTTATCGAGCTTTTCGGAATGGTGAAATCTTGTATCAGAGCCTCTAGTTAAGCCGATGACATTTACACCATTATCAATGGCTTTAATCACTACAAAATCAGATGCTTTATTTTCACTCAATCTGTTCACCTTCCATCTATTGAATTAGTCGTTTTTAATAAAGGAAAGCACTTCTGCTCTTGCCGCCGTATCATTTGCAAATGTACCGCGTACTGCTGATGTCACGGTTTTAGCACCTGGCTTTTTCACTCCGCGCATCGTCATACACATATGCTCTGCTTCAACGACAATCATCACGCCATGCGGATTGAGTGTTTCCACCATACTATCTGCAATGGTTGATGTAATGCGTTCCTGAAGCTGCGGGCGTTTGGCAACAGCCTCTACAGCTCTTGCAAGTTTGCTAAGTCCCGTTACTTTTCCGCCGCGCGGAATATAAGCGACATGGGCTTTTCCGTAAAAAGGTACAAGGTGATGTTCACACATTGAATGGAAAGCAATATCTTTTACAAGAACGAGTTCTTCGTGGTCTTCACCAAAAATGGTTTTAAAATGTTCTTTTGGATCTTCATTTAATCCCGAGAACACTTCTTCATACATTTTTGCTACTCGTTTTGGGGTATCAAGAAGTCCTTCACGATCTGGATCTTCTCCGATGGCTTTTAATATATCGCGTACTGCGTGTTCGATTAGTTCTTTATTTATTTCACTCATGTATTATATCCTCCAAAGGCGATTACATTTCAATCAGATTCTAGCACACTTCAGATCCTAAAAGCAAAGGAGAGCGTTCTAAACGAACCTTTTGATTCAAAAGGAAAAGCCCCTTATGAAAGGGGCTTTTCTAGACCAGTGTGAAACTTTATATGTATAACTCCTGCAATAGGATCATTACACATAACGATTATTTACCTGCCACCGCGTCTTTAAGTGCTTTACCTGGTTTGAAAGCAGGTACTTTGCTTGCAGGGATTTCGATCTCTGCACCAGTTTGTGGGTTACGTCCTTTACGAGCTGAACGCTCACGTACTTCAAAGTTACCAAAACCGATAAGTTGGATTTTGTCACCATTTTTAAGTGCATCTAAAATTGTATCAAAAACAGAATCAACTGCTTTTGTCGCGTCTTTTTTAGATAACTCGCTTGCTTCAGCAACCGCGTTAATAAGTTCTGTCTTGTTCATGCCTTTCACCTCCTCCCAAAAATATGCATTCAGTAGATTGTTATCATTTCTTCACAATTCATCTTCTTTCTATACACTTTTTTCGAAAAAAAGAGCGTCTAGAAAGCGTTATACATGGCTATTCATTAGAAAACAACTCTTTGAAGGAATGTTTGTCCAACAAAGTGAAGATTTTCTGTAAGTAGATTAACACATATGAAATACCATATCAAGCATTTTAAAGGGAAGAATCCTTATTCGTCAAGGATTAAGGGCACTTTTACGAACGAATATTCCTAATTTCAGCCTGAATCTGACTAATCTTTATACAATTGTCTTTTTATGACTCATTCAATACGCAAAAAAAGACCCCTGTCAATGAGAGGTCTCACATGCTATAGAATAATGGCGATCAAACCGCCTGATCCTTCGTTGATAATTCTTTCAAGCGTTTCTTTCAGCTTATATCTTGCATTTTCTGGCATCAGCGACAGCTTTGCTTGAATACCTTCTCTGACAAGGGAGCTGAGTGAGCGCCCAAATATATCAGAATTCCAAATCGAAAGCGGATCATCTTCAAAGTCTTGCATTAAGTAGCGGACGAGCTCTTCACTTTGTTTCTCTGTTCCAATAATCGGTGCAAATTCACTCTCTACATCTACCTTAATCATATGAATAGATGGCGCAACCGCCTTTAATCTCACGCCGAATCTCGAGCCCTGCCTAATGATTTCTGGCTCATCTAAACTCATATCTGACAAGGCCGGGGCCGCAATCCCGTATCCCGTCTGCTTCACCATTTTTAATGCGTCTGATACTTGATCATATTCTGTCTTCGCATGCGCAAAATCTTGCATGAGCTCTAGAAGATGGTCTTTCCCTCTAATTTCCACACCAACCACTTCTTTTAGAATATGATCATATAGATCATCTGGGGCGTACAGGTCAATCTCCGCAATCCCCTGACCCATTTCAATCCCTGCTAAGCCCGCTCTTTCAATAAAGTCAAATTCGCTGAATTGACCAACGACACGGTCAACATCTCTTAATCTTTTAATATCCTTTACGGTTTCCTTCACTGAATCCTGATAACTTTCTCTCAGCCAATGATCTTCTTTCAGCACCATGACCCAGCTTGGCAAGTTCACATTCACCTCTAGGACTGGGAATTCATATAATGCTTCACGAAGCACACTAAGGACGTCTTGCTCTCTCATACTTTCTACACTCATGGCGAGTACTGGAATATCATATTTTTGGCTGAGTTCCTGCCGCAGCGCTTCTGTTTCAGGGTGATATGGCCTCACAGAGTTGATCACCATAATAAACGGCTTTCCAACCTCTTTGAGCTCATCAATCACACGTTCTTCAGACTCAATATAATCATGTCTTGGGATTTCTCCAATGGAACCATCTGTTGTAATCACAACACCGATGGTTGAATGCTCTTGAATGACCTTGCGTGTGCCAATTTCCGCTGCTTCATGGAACGGGATTGGCTCTTCATACCACGGCGTGTTGATCATTCTTGGACCATTTTCATCTTCATACCCGCGCGCACCAGGGACTGTGTATCCGACACAATCAACAAGCCTGATGTTGACATCAAGACCGTCACTCACATGGATCGATGCCGCTTGATTCGGTACAAATTTTGGCTCAGTGGTCATAATGGTTTTTCCTGCTGCACTTTGCGGCAATTCATCCTGTGCTCTTGCACGATCTGCCTCATTATTGATATTCGGGAGCACCACGAGCTCCATAAACTTTTTAATAAACGTAGATTTCCCTGTACGAACAGCGCCAACGACTCCTAAATATATATCGCCTCCTGTTCGTTCAGCGATATCCTTGAAAATATCGACTTTTTCCAAGTGATCCCCTCCCGGACTTGCTATCCTCGTTTTCAAATAAAATACTCTATTCTTCAATCAAACTGTGCTTGAAAGGTGTCTGGACAATATATGTGTATGACGTTGTCCTATTTGAATATGACACCTTTTTTGTTTTGAGAGTATGTTTAGCCATAAAAAAACCTTTCTCCTCATTTATATGCAGAGGAAAAAGGTTCATTCTTGTTTATGACGTCTTTTTTTCTAAAAAGTCAGGCTCACCTTTTTTGTTGATGGTATATGGGACAGAAAACGCGGGTACAAACGGGGTTTCCTGCCAATAGACATCTTGAATGTTTTCACCTGGTTTGAGCTTTTGTTTCGTATTCTTCAAAATATGAGCAAAATCACTGCGGTAGTCCACATAGATTTCGCCATTTGATGAAATCAGTAACGGGAGGGAATTCCCCGTCACCGGACTCATGACCGTAGGCGGCGATTTTAAGCCTAGCTTTTTTTCATTTAACGTATATAAATTGCTTGATACTACTTTGCCATATGGCGGATATGTATGTTCATCTTGATATATTTTGATTCTAAGCCGTAATTCACTGATGGTTTGCGTCATTTTGACATCAAGCAGTTTCACCGTTGGTTTTTTTTCGACGTCTGTGAGGACATACATATATTCTCCCCCGCCTTCAAAAGATGTAGACGGTACATCGTGTAAATATCTTGGTGACAAGCGCTTAAAGTCGATGACGTACTTCTGATAAACCGGCGTATCTGCTTCTTTCGTTTCAATCGGCAAAAGGCCATTTGTTGCTTTTTGAAATTCCTCAATCGCTGTCTGAACGCTTTGCAGCTGTTCTTCATATGGCACACGGTTTTCAGTTTTGCGATTTTCTGGATACAGACATCCTGTTAGTAAAATAAGTGCTAACAACGTGACACTGACTTTTGCTTTGATCATCACATTCTTCCTTTTTCTTTATTCATTGACCGGCCCGCTAAATACAACTAAAAACACAATGATACCTGATATAAGCATCAAGCTGTATGCGACGGTCGAGGCTGTTATTTTAAGAAACCGGCTTTTCAGCTTAAATCGACTGAAATAAATGGTTACTACGGCTAAAAACATGAGCCCCATGGAACCAAGCGCAAACCACATCTTGATTAAAGCAAAACTCATCGTGCCTGTCCCCCTTCAAAACGAACAAATTGTAAGCGTTTATATTTCATTCTAAACCAAAAATAAGGTAAATATCAATCATTTTTCCAATCATTCAGAAAAAAGCGCATAAAAAACTGAAGCAAAGAGGGGGACTCTGCTTCAGTCATTAAATCGACTATTTTTCCTCATTCTGTAGAGGCAAAGCTCTATTCAAACTTCATTGCTATGTTATGCAAGTCTTCCCCTTCTTGCATCCTCTACATGCCTAAGTTCAGTCTTCCATTTATTTTGTTTGGTTTTCAAACATGTTCACAAGGTCTTCCATTTCATGTGTTTTCACACGTGCCATCAATGATTCTACAGCATCGTCGACCTTTTTCCCTTCAAATAAGACGTGGTAAAGCGCCTCTGTAATCGGCATGCTGACCTTGTATTCTTTGGAGAGCTGATAAGCGCCTTTTGTTGTACGGACGCCTTCAACAACCATCCCCATTTTTTCAAGCACTTCTTCAAGCTTATACCCTTTACCAAGCAGATTTCCGCAGCGCCAGTTACGCGAATGAACACTTGTACATGTCACGATCAAATCTCCCACGCCTGTTAATCCGGCAAATGTCAGAGGATTTCCTCCCATTTTCGTACCAAGACGTGCGATTTCAGCGAGTCCTCTAGTGATGAGCGCCGCTTTCGCATTGTCACCATATCCAAGTCCGTCTGTGATCCCTGCCGCAAGAGCAATGATATTTTTCAGTGCTCCGCCTATTTCTACACCAATCACATCAGGGTTTGTGTATACTCTAAAGTTGTTGTTCATGAACAAATCTTGAACAAATTGAGCCGCTTCAATATTTTCTGATGAGACAGTGACAGTTGTCGGATGACGCAAGCCTACTTCTTCGGCATGGCTCGGCCCTGATAAGACAACAACAGCTTCTCTTTTCTCAGCAGGTACTTCTTGTTCAATCATTTGAGAAATTCTAAGAAGTGTATCTGGTTCAATCCCTTTACTTACATGGACAAACGGCACTTTCGATGTGATCAGCTCATTTGCCTGCTTTAATACTTCGCGAATGGCCTTTGTTGGCACAGCGACAATAATAGCGTCTGTCCCCTCTAACGCCTGCTTCATATCTGTCGTCGCCTGAATAGACGCTGGCAGTTCGACATTAGGCAAGTAATCATGATTTTCATGTTTCTCATTGATTTGATCAATAAGCTCTTGTCTATGTCCCCACATGTGTACATCATGATGATTATCAGCTAATACAAGCGCAAGAGCTGTTCCCCAGCTGCCTGCTCCAAGTACTGAAATTTTCTTCATCCTGCTCACCCTTTTTATTTTCTCGCTCTCGCAAATATTTTAATCGGTGTTCCTTCAAAACCAAATGCATCTCGAATGCGGTTTTCTAGGAAACGTTCATAAGAAAAGTGCATAAGCTCTGGATCATTTACAAACACCACAAAGGACGGAGGCTTAATAGCCACCTGTGTCGCATAGTAAATTTTCAGACGCTGTCCATTATGAGTCGGTGTTGGATTCATTGCCACTGCATCCATGATGATATCGTTCAAAATATTCGTTTGAACGCGCATCGCATGATTTTCACTAGCTGTAATAATGGATGGCATTAACGTATGAATTCTCTTTTTCGTGAGAGCAGACATAAACAAGACAGGTGCATAATCCAGGAATTGAAAATGCTCGCGAATGTTTTGCTCAAATTCCTTCATTGTACGCTCATCTTTTTCAACAGCGTCCCATTTGTTCACAACGATCACAACAGCTTTACCAGCTTCGTGTGCATAGCCTGCAATACGTTTATCCTGCTCAATAATGCCTTCTTCACCGTCTAGAACAACAGCGACAACATCAGAACGATCAATGGCTTTTAATGCACGAAGCACACTGTATTTCTCTGTTGTTTCATATACTTTTCCTTTTTTCCTCATACCTGCTGTATCGACAATGACAAAGTCACGCTGATTGTACGTAAACATCGTATCCACAGCATCTCTTGTCGTACCAGCGATGTTGCTCACAATGACCCGGTCTTCTCCAAGCATTGCATTCACTAAAGAAGATTTCCCTACATTCGGGCGGCCAATTAAGCAGAACTGAACAACTTCTTCCGCATACTGTGTATCCGGTAAGTTTTTGAAGTGTTCTGCGACAGCATCAAGCAGATCACCTAGACCTAATCCGTGCGTTCCAGAAATCGGATACGGTTCGCCAAACCCTAGTGCATAAAAGTCATACACGTCACTTCTCATTTCAGGGTTGTCCAGTTTATTGACAGCAAGTACAACTGGCTTTTTCGTGCGATATAAAATTTTTGCGACTTCTTCGTCCGCAGATGTGACACCATCTCGGCCATTCACCATAAAGATAATGACATCCGCTTCATCCATTGCGATTTCTGCCTGATGGCGAATTTGCGCTAAAAATGGCTCATCTCCAATATCAATTCCACCAGTATCTATTAAGTTAAAGTCATAATTTAACCATTCAGCAGAGCTATAGATTCGATCTCTTGTTACACCAGGTGTGTCTTCTACAATCGATATTCTTTCGCCTGCGATTCGATTAAAAATTGTAGATTTTCCAACGTTGGGCCTTCCAACAATGGCTACGACAGGTTTACCCATAGTACCCTTCCTTTCAATCCAGCCGCGATTCAATATGTTCATCATCATGTTTCAACCGGGATTTAAAATTTTCATTCAGTTTTATGAAATAAACCCTTCAAACATGAAGGGTTCAACTTATATATTATATCAATTTTTAATCAGACCACAATGAATAACTTAAAAATGTTTGACAATCAAGTAAAGATCTTCTCCAATTCCGTGTGCAATTCCATCTAAAATGGCCTCTAAATTCATGGCGTACATGTCGAGTTCTTCTTTATTTTCACAGAAAAAAACGGCTGTTCCGCCCATGACCCGCTCTTTATTTGTTGTAGCCACAGCGAGTATAAATTGTTCAATGGTGTTCGCCATGCCCTATTACCTCACTTTCTTTTTTATGAACTCTGTCGGCATTCTGATGGCATTTTCTAAAATAGGTACTTCTTCCAATACACGGACAGCCAAATCTTCACGATACCATTGCGGTAAAATGAACACGCCAAGTGTGCCGTTATTTAGATCACGTTTTGCGAGCGGACAGAGCGATGGTTCACCAGAGTCGCGATACACCCCAAGTACGTTGGATAAATCAAATAAAATGGCTTGCCGCTGCCCAAGATTGGCAATCGTTGTGGCTGAGTTGAAATTTTTCGGCGTCAAAATAAAGCCCATCCCATGCTCTAAAATGAGCTTTTGCTTTTCGGGCAGTCCGATATTCATGATGTAAATATCATTCACATAAAGCCCTGCCCCATCAAAGCGAAGCTCTCCTTTTTGTATATTGACAATATCCTTTAATTGGCTGCCAGACATTAATAGCTTTGCCAAGAAAAAACAAAGAATACCGACCACTGTCCCAATAACGAGCGAGAAGAAAATACAGGCTGTGGTAGTAATCAGTGCCGTGAGAATCGCAATATAATTCCGGCTTTCAAAGGCAATGGCAATGCCTTCTATATATGTACTGCCTCTTGAGACTAGCTCATATGAATCCATTTGAGTTAACGTATTTCTTTCCATATTGCGGACATCTCGGAATTGCGTGGCCGCCAGCGTGAGAAAGGTAATCGCCGTAAATTCCTCCTGAATGAGTGCAGGCATAATGATCGCACCAAGTCCTGAAGCGATAAAACCAAGCGCAATATGAATCACTTGTCCATGAATATACGTGGGGTATTGCCGGTAATCTGTTCTTAACATATAAAGTCTGGCCGCCATCCCAAAGATGACACCAATAATCACAGGAAACGTATAATCCGTCATGTTGATTTTGCAGCCCCTTTTACTGGTTTTCTTGATGAACGGGCGTTCAAGAGCTTTTCAAGCTGATCGACACCTAATAGGAAGATGGACCCTTGAACAACAAGGGACAGAAAAGAGAGATCTCCTATGACAATCGATGATGTCAGGCGGTGAATCGTCAGCGCATAAAGGGCTTCGCCAAGACATACAGACATCATCCATAGGGTGACTCGTTCTGTGAAATGATGTCCATATGTCAAAGACATCAAGATCAGCAAGGCAAATACGACCCAATCCACTTTTATTAGCGTGAACCAAACCGGGTCATATAATGCAAAAATCATAAAAAAGGCATATGCGCTCACCATAGAGCCTAATTGCATGATTCTCATCATTTGATGGCCAGACCGGAATATAACGAAACCTGCACATGCATATAAAAAGGTCATCAAGTACCCCGCATTGAGGCTCATATCAAACATGGATACCATGAAATGACTACATATAATATGGACGAGGACACAAACGCCTAGCATACTGCGCCATGAGCTTTTTTCCATAATAAATGTCACCATAATCCAAACGAACCATATGGACCAATAATAGTACAAAGCCTCCAACGTCTCATCACCTCAATTACATTATGGGAAAATCCCCAATTTTTAAACGTAAGGGATCGCTTTGGGCATTGTATGAAATAAACAAGAGGTGACACTCTAATAATTGAGGAGGGATGCATGATGGGAAAAGATAGACAGGAAAAACGCTTAAAGGCATCAAAAAGAGTGGAATCTGACCGTGATCAATCCATTCATCATAAAGGGGCAACAGCATTAGAAGGTCCAGATAGCGCACGAAGAAGAAATCAATAAAAAAAGGCATGTGATGACCACATGCCTTAGATGTTTAGGGACTAAACTTGATTTTAGTCCTTTTTCTTCTTTGATCTTAAACTATAGTACGTTGTGTCGATGCCTCTTTCTTTGAGCCAATGACTTGTTTCCCCGGAAATGACAACCTGGGTTTGTCTCAGTTCTTCAATGGTCTTCACGCCAAGCACTGTCATCATCATCTTCACATCTTCTTGAAGATCTATGATATCAGCGATGAGGCCGCTCTCCCCTCCGCCAGTCAGTGATTTTAAGAAAAAGCCAGCTAGACCAGCAGCGGATGCGCCAAGAGCAATTGATTTTGTTACATCAAGGGCGTCTTGTATACCTCCGGAGGCTAAAACCGTTTGATCTGGAAAACTTGTATGTACTTCAGCAAGACTCGCTGCTGTTGGAATCCCCCACTGGTCAAAATAATGAAGCGCTTTTTGGCGGCGAAGATTTTCGATCTTTGAAAAGTTCGTACCACCAAATCCTCCTACATCAACGGCCGCAACTCCAGCATGAAATAACTTTTTTGCCGTTTCCTTGCTCATGCCAAATCCGACTTCTTTTACGACAACAGGCACACCAACTGATTCAGCGATGGCTGCGATGCGCTCAAGCGCCCCCCTGAAATCACGGTCTCCTTCAGGCATGACGATCTCTTGGATCACATTTAAATGAATCTGGAGCATATTGGCCTCCAGCATCTCGACTGCTTCCTTCGCTTGCTTAATCGTTGCTTCACTGCCTAAGTTCGCAAACACAATTCCATCCGGATTGACTTTTCGAACAACTTCATACGTACGTCTTTCTTCTTTATCTTTCAGTGCAGCCATTTGTGATCCAACTGCCACCGGAATATTCGTTTCCTTCGCTGCGATCGATAAAGAGCGGTTGATCTCATAGGTCGACTTTCCGCCCCCGCCAGTCATTGCATTGATAAAAATTGGCGAACCGAAAGTCAGTCCGCCAATTGTCGTATGTGTATCAATTTGTGATGTCGCAAGATCTGGTAGACCGACGTGAACGAAGGAAACATCTTTTAAACCTGTTGCTGCATGCTGTCCAGTGGACAAGGCATGTTCAATATGCTGCTTCTTTCTTTCTGCTCTCGTCAATTTTGATCACCAAATTATTTTAATTTATTAAGCTTATCGCCGATCAGGTCACCAAGCTGGAATCCGCTTGTGTTTTCTTCTTTCGCCTGATATTGACGATAATTCTCTTCGATTTGTTTTTCAGGATTTTCTTCTAAATCACGGATGCTTAATGAAATGCGCTCTTCATCTTCATTCACATCAAGCACTTTCACTTTCACAGTCTGCCCTTCTTCAAGGACTTCTTGCGGTGTACCGATATGTTTATGAGAGATTTGGGAAATATGCACAAGTCCTTCGACGCCTGGCAGAATTTCAACAAATGCACCAAAGCTCACAAGACGTTGAACAGTTCCTTCAAGCACATCACCTTGTTTTACCTTTTCGCCAATCTGGCTCCAAGGTCCTGGTAATGTTTCTTTAATAGATAGTGAGATACGTTCGTTATCACGATCAACAGCAAGTACTTTGACCTGGACTTCCTGGCCTTCTTCCACTACGTCAGATGGCTTTTCAACATGCGCATGGGATAGTTGAGAAATGTGAACCAATCCATCAATGCCGCCAATGTCTACAAATGCACCAAAATCAGTAAGGCGCTGCACTTTACCATCAATCACACTGCCTACTTCAAGCTTTTGCAGGAAGTCTTGCTTTTTGTCTAATTGCTCTTGCTCCACTACTGCACGGTGCGAGAGAATCACACGATTTTTTTCGCGGTCAAGTTCGACCACGACAAGTGAGAGTGTTTTACCTTTGTAGTCTGAGAAGTCCTCTACATAGTGCGCTTCTACAAGAGATGCAGGAATAAATCCACGCACACCAATATCTACGACAAGACCACCTTTTACAACGTCTTTTACTTCAGCTTCAAATACTTCTTTTGTCTCAAACTTTTTCTCTAGGTCTTCCCAAGCGCGGTCTGCATCAACAGCACGTTTCGATAAAATCAAAGCATCGTCTTCGACTTTTGTTACTTTAAGCTCTAACTCGTCGCCATCTTTCACGACATCTGATGCTTTTTCAACGTGAAGACTTGATAATTCACTGATTGGGATGATCCCAGGCTGTTTCACATTGACGATATCTACATTGACATGCTTGTCCTCAACTTTAGAAACAATCCCTTTCACTACATCTCCAACCTCTGGTACCTGAACATCGATTTGATTCATTTCCTCTGTCATTTCGATAACCTCCTTGGTCCAAACCTACACAGCTTAGTTAAAACGACTGGGCGAATATGTGTCTTAAGCATGATGATTACCAGCCGAATATGTATTAAAGAAACATTCAAATCAACATAATTGCTTGAATGATCAATAAAAATAGTATTAGTATAAACTTCTAATAAAAGACCTTGTTTGTCAAGAGATAAACCTCTAACTTATTAAAGTTTTCTAAAATTTCTTACTGTTTCTCCACGCGGTCTGCTGCATCTAAAATTTTACCTGCTACCTCTTGAATGGAAAGAGAAGTTGTGTCAATTTCAATGGCGTCATCCGCTTTCTTAAGTGGCGAAACTTCGCGCTCAGAATCAAGTTTGTCACGTCTTGCAATCTCTTCAATCAGCTGATCGTAATTGACATCGTAGCCTTTTTTCTGATTCTCTTCAAAACGGCGTTTTGCTCTTTCTTCTACTGATGCAAGCAAGAAAATTTTCACTTCGGCATCTGGAAGAACGTGCGTACCTATGTCTCTTCCGTCCATAACGACACCGCCTTTTTGACCAAGCTCTTGCTGCCTGCGGACCATTTCTTCCCGAACAGCTCTGTGCTTTGCGACAACCGATACTTGGTTGCTCACGCGGTCTGTGCGAATATCCTCTGTGACATCGGTATTGTCTAGATGAACTTTTTGACCCTCGTCCGTTGAGACCAGATCAATCACAGTTTTTTTTAGTAATGCATCAAGTGCTGTTTCGTCCTCAAGGTCTATACCATGATTAAGTGCCGCAAGTGTAATCGCGCGGTACATGGCACCTGTATCGATATAAATATATGATTTTTTTGCTGCGACAATTTTTGCCACAGTGCTTTTTCCTGCTGCAGCAGGACCGTCAATTGCGATAGATAATTTCTTTTTCATAATACCTCTCCTTGATTGAATCTCCCTTATGAATTGTAACACGATCACCGCTCAAACGGGGGAATTTTCTATCAATCCTTCTGCTTAAACGTTTCGATCCAATCTTCAATGCTCATGTTATTTACACCCTCGTATTGCACGACTTTTGACAAAAAGAGTTCTCCTTTTGTCAAATGAAGTGTGATCTGAACGGCTAATAATAAGACAAGCTGAATGAGCACCGCTTTCAATAACCATCTTTCCATTGTCTTCATACAAAAAGCCTCCACGCTAGATTCTTTCACCTCTAGTATGGAAGCTTTTAACATCCTTTATTCTTATGCTTTTTTTACCCGTGTTAAAAGCTGCTGCTGGAAGCAGTACTTCATAATGTGCTGCTGGTGGTCATTTGTAATCTCAGAAAACTCCATGATCGCTCTTGTTTTGCCAGTCTGCTCATCTTGATATACTCGATTCATCTCTGCAACCGCTTTAATTTTCACAGGCTCTTTCAGCGGAAGTTCAAACTCTGTGACCACTTCTCCGTATTCTTTCAATGAGACACCTTCGGGAACAGCAATTGCTAAGCCGCCAGCACTCATATTGACAATAAACGTGTCAAAGGCTTCTTCATCCGTTTGCGTGATCGTCGCTTTGACCATTGTATCGACTCTCAGGTATTCTCTGCGCTGAAGCCGAATCATTTCTTCTTTTGGCGGAATGGAAATGACAATCATCGGAATATCTTCTTTCCTCTTTCCGATGACTTCGCTTGTACATTTGTATGGAATTTGATTTTCATCGAAAAAGAAAACGGTGATTTCTGTTTGCTGGTTTAAATAGATCGTGCGGCCCGTTTCTTTATCAGCTGGATAATTAATGCAAATATCATCGTTATTATTTTCCAAAACTTTCGATTTTGCAGTTTTCACTTCTTTGTTCTCATTGACGTATTCAATTGTGATTGCATCCCCTATTTGTAACATTCCTCATCACTCTTTTCATCTGTGAAATCATATCCTCTCCTATATTAAACCATGTATAAAACAAAAGGAAAAGGCTTAGTCGCCTTTCCTCACTTCCTTTTCTATAGGTCTTTATATATAGGTTCTGCGTTTTTTAGTTTATCTACTCGTTCTTCTTTTCCAGTATCCGCATTAATGAACATTCGGTACGTATCGTTCTTAATAGTTCCGAGGAACTCATAGCACAAAACTTCCTCTGACATATCATTTTGAACAATCGCTACATGAGAATCTTCGATTTTTACATGCTGATTCAATGTTTTCTTCGCTTCTTTTTGTGAGATTTTAGGTGCTTTTATGTCTCTTGTTTTATGATTCGTTAAATAGTCTTTCGCTGAAAATCCAACCACCTCACCATCATCTAATGCGACCTTCATGCGTATACTATCTGGATAAAGCAGTACATTTTTTTGAAGAGGTACATAGGTAAATACACCGATATTATCAAATTGCGCGCTTTCATCTAAATGGAACGACTCTGCATCAAATCCTTGCTTCTTTAAGAAGCTGAGTGCTTTTTCTGATGCATCATTTAAACTGATTTTCTGTTTTTTTACGTCTCGATTTTGAAGAAGGTAGACTGGGTGCCCTCCTTTTTCAGTCAAGTCTAAATAGAAATTCGCTTTACTATCAGGATCTGACATCGATAAGCTGTACACATCTCGATTGGTTTTGCTTCCGCTTTTTCTGACCTTAAAATGTTGATTATGATCAGGTGCGAATTGCTGGGCAATGCGTATCGCTTCTTTCTTTGAGATCTTTTTCCCTTTTAAATGATTGTAGCCATGTGTTTCTGATTCTGTCGACACATTTGTCGGACCGAGATTGACATCCGCAAATGCATCTGCATTTCTCTCGACTGTTTTCAACCCGTCAATGATGGTGTTATCATTCTTTCGGTCGCCATCAGCAAGCGCCATTTCAACATCCATCCATTTTAAATTTTTATTAAGGACAAGGTGCTGTACTTGTCTCAGTTCGTTTTGGATATCAGCCGCTTGATGATATAAAGACGTAATGGTTTTGTGCGTATTTTTGTTTAATGGTTCATCTGATAAGGATTTGACTGATGATTTGTAGCTAAAGTCTCCGACATTCGCCAAAAATTCTTCCGTTTTGTTAAAAGGCATTAATGTGAGCGGAAGCTGACTCACATTGTTATGTGCTTCTGATGACATTCTCCATACATCTGCAAGTGCTGGTGAAATCGACGTTTGGCTGTTCATCGCAAGCGTTGCCCCAAGTTTGTCGTGCAACTGATCCACTTGGTACGTTAAATCGTGAAAAGCCCTTTGATAGTTGTTCTCTGCGTGCAGCAGCACTGCGTCTTTTTCTTGATGCTCTTTATAGCCCCAATAACCTGTTGAGATGACAGCAATTCCTAAAATGGCAATCAATATTCCTCTGATCATTTATTTACACCTCTTTTTATTCGCAGAAAATATGTTTCCCGATTCGTTTAATTTGTGGTCTTCCCCAAATCCATGGACTTGTTGCTGTATCAGGATTAAAGTAATAGACGGCGCTCTCAGATGGGTCCCAGCCGTTAATGGCATCAAACACAGCCTTTTTAGCAGTGTCATTTGGCGACATATAAAATTGACCATCCGCCACAGCTGTAAATGCAAGCGGTTCAAAAATAACACCTGCGATCGTATTTGGAAAAGTCGGGTTGTTCAATCGATTTAAGATAACGGCAGCGATCGCCACCTGACCTTCATACGGCTCGCCTCTTGCTTCGCTATAAACAGCTTGTGATAAGAGCTGAATATCATTACTAGAAAAACCACCTGGCATGTTGGCTGCCGTTTGTTTCGGTGTTTGGTTTGCTTGCTGATTGCCTGACTGATTCCCAGTCTTTCCAGATGTCCCGCTTCCTCCGCTTTGACTTTTTTGATTCTCTTTTGCCCCTTGAGCTGTCTTTTTTTGTGAGCTTCTTTTCGCAGAAGCTTTTGTTTGCTGATCAAGAGGTTTCCCGCCATAATGGGTAAACTCATTCCCCTTTTGCAGCTGCTGCTGAACAAAGTCTTTATAGTATTTTGTCTTTTGAACTAATAGGCTTTTTGTTTGTTTACCTACAAGTCCATCGACCTTCTTTACACCATATTGGCTTTGAAAGTTGCGAACGGCCCAGTACGTCCCCCAGCCATATACACCATCAATTTTGCCATTGTAAAAGCCATTATATTGGAGCCGTGCTTGCAGCTCGACTACATCTTCTCCTGTTGCACCTCGCTGGATGACTTGACTGGTGAAGGCTTCACTTTTTTCAGCTGACATCAGTGAAGTTGCGAGTAGAACAATTGAGAAGATAAGGACGATTTGTTTCATGAAACGAGCTTTGTCCATATTTGATCCTCCTGTACTTTTGATGTTTGAATATATATTTCTTCCGATCCCTATTTTTATACATTCATCACAGGAGTGAATTGGATGAAAAGACAAAAAAAACGCCCTATCAACTGATAGGACGTTTTCCACATTAAATTTGCACCATTTTCACTGAACGGGCCTTTTTTGCTTTCCGCAGGCCAAACCACCATAAAAAAATCATGAATGGCAGCATAATATATCCCCAATTTCTCATGCCAAGAAGAATAAAATCATATAAGCCGTGAAAAAGTACTGGGAGCGTTAAAGATAGGATCAACCATTTCACTTGCTCTTTTTTTGCAGAGAAACGGGCTTTCCCGATATAAAACCCCATCACAACACCGAATAAAGCGTGACTTGAGACGGGTAATAAAGCACGGGTGAACGCATATTCAACCCCATGCCCGACCAAGTAAAGAATATTTTCTAATGTTGCAAAACCAAGTGAGACACTTGTTCCATACACAATCCCATCATAGTGTTCGTCAAACTGGGCATGCGCATAGACGCTGACCATTAAAATAAACCATTTTAATGATTCCTCTAAAAAGCCCGACGTCACAAATGAAATCAAGATAGGGTTCGTTGCGATATTTTCCTCTTGAAGGACATATTGAATAAACATGGTTGGAAACACAAGTATGACACCTAGCATAAAAGATCTGATGACCATGTGAACCGGCTCATTGTCGTACTGATCTTTCAAATAAAAATAACTTAAAAGTGCGATGCCGGGAGCTAAACCTGCTGAGATGATTGCGATCATAACCAGACCTCTTTCCCTACATTATCCTTCATTATCGTACCATGATTTACCCTTTTTTTATATGACTCGAGCCCATTTTTATGAAAATATTCTTCTATATAATCCCATTTTATATCAAAAAGAACCGAATCCCTTGTAAGGATCCAGTTCTTTTTTTATCCGTTCATTCTTTTGTTGATTTCTTCTGCAATAAGCCCCCCATGAAACCTTCCATTTTCAATGAAAATTTCATTGGCATTATTTCCAGCTGCAATGACTCCTGCAATGAAAATACCTTCTACGTTTGTCTCCATCGTCTGTTCATCAAATGCTGGACGGCCTGATTCTTGATCAATTGTCACACCCATTTTTTCTAAGAAAGAATGATCTGGATGATAGCCTGTCATGGCAAAAACATAATCACTTTTCACTCGCTCCGTTTGATCTTGCTGGTTTGTAAAAATCACCTCTTCTTCTGTGATTTCCTTCACCTGCGCTCCAAACTCCATTCGGATGGTTCCATTCCGCACAAGCGCTTCAAACTCTGGTAAAATCCAAGGTTTGATGCTAGACGAATATTCAGTTCCTCGATACAGCACAGTGACTCTGCTTCCGCATTTCACAAGTTCTAGCGCTGCATCGACACTTGAGTTTTTCCCGCCGATCACCGTCACATCTTTATCAAAGTAAGGGTGTCCTTCTTTAAAATAATGATACACATGAGGAAGGTCTTCTCCTTTTACGTTCATATAGTTTGGATGATCATAGTACCCAGTAGCAATCACGACATAATCACATGAATAGTCGTCTTTTGATGTGCTCACGGTAAAACAGCCATCTTTTTTCGTCACAGCGGTTACTTTTTCAAAGGCATGCACACGCAGGCTTTTTCGTTTGACTACTTCTCGGTAATAAGAAAGCGCCTGGATACGAACGGGCTTGCGATTTTCAGTAATAAAAGCGACATCACCAATCTCAAGCTTTTCACTTGTACTGAAAAAGGTTTGATGTGTTGGGTAATGATAAATACTGTTAACGACATTCCCCTTTTCAATGACAAGTGCATCAATACCGATTTGCTGGAATGCGATGGCCGCTGATAGCCCGCACGGGCCGCCTCCTATTATGATCGCTTTTTCTTGTTTCATTTGTTCCACTCCTGTCGTTTCAATACAATAACAATTGCTAGCTGTTTGATGATTTGTTTTATTCCATAAAAAAATCTCCTATTTAAGGATAGGAGATTTTTGGGCGCGATGCAAATAAGCCGCTTAAATCCAGCCTCTGAATCGAGAAGCTTCAGCCATTTTACGTACGCCGACCATATATGCAGCAAGACGCATATCGATGCGGCGGTTTTGCGCCATTTCATAAATATTATTAAATGATTTCACCATCATATCTTCTAAACGAGTTTCGACTTCCTCTTCAGTCCAGTAGAACCCTTGGTTATTCTGCACCCATTCAAAGTAAGAAACCGTTACACCACCCGCACTCGCAAGTACGTCTGGGACAAGCAGTACTCCACGATCTGAAAGAATTTTTGTTCCTTCAAGTGTCGTTGGACCATTTGCTGCTTCTACGACAATTTTGGCTTTAATGTTTGCCGCGTTATCTTCAGTGATTTGGTTCTCAATGGCTGCAGGTACTAAGATATCACAATCAAGCTCAAGCAGCTCTTGGTTTGTAATGGTATCGTTAAATAATTTAGTCACGGTTCCAAAGCTGTCACGCCGGTCTAGCAAGTAGTCAATATCAAGACCATCTTCATCGTATAATCCGCCATAAGCATCTGAAATCCCTACGATTTTTGCTCCGGCATCATACATGAATTTAGCCAAGTAGCTTCCTGCATTTCCGAATCCCTGTACGACAACACGAGCCCCGTTGATGTCAATTCCTTTTTTCTTCGCCGCTTCTTTGATGCAGATCGTCACACCTTTTGCTGTTGCAGTATCACGTCCGTGTGACCCTCCAAGAACAATTGGTTTTCCTGTAATAAATCCTGGCGAGTTAAATTCATCAATTCTAGAATATTCGTCCATCATCCATGCCATAATTTGAGAGTTTGTAAACACATCTGGTGCTGGTACATCTTTTGTTGGACCAACGATTTGACTGATTGCGCGAACATAGCCGCGGCTTAGTTTTTCAAGCTCTCTAAATGACATTTCTCTTGGATCACAGATAATACCGCCTTTTCCTCCGCCATAAGGAAGATCCACAATACCACATTTTAAACTCATCCAAATTGAAAGCGCTTTTACTTCTTTTTCAGTAACGTTTGGGTGGAAACGAATGCCGCCTTTTGTCGGTCCGACAGCATCATTGTGCTGTGCGCGGTAACCAGTGAAAATTTTCACTGATCCATCATCCATCCGTACTGGAATTTTGACCGTTAATAGACGAATTGGCTCCTTCAGCAATTCATACACTTCTTGCGGATACCCTAATTTGTCTAGCGCTTTATGTATGACGGTTTGAGTTGACTTTAAAACATCTAGCTTATCTTCTGCGTTATGAGCGGCGTTTTGATCGGCTGCCATTAAAATAAACCCCCTAGAAATCTTTCATGATCTACTGCTCCCTTTCAAGCAATAGTATACACCTTCGTACTGGTAAAGCAAAGGTAAAAAACGTTTTTTATCAAAATAAAATATCAGTGTTTATAAATATAAAAAAGGATATAAAAAATACTGTTGTTTCATCACAACAGTATTAAATATAATAGAAAAAAGTGATTAAAAATACATTTGAATCGTTTTCACTGCATCATCTTGCATGATCACTTTTCCATATTCTTTTAGCCGATGAATCGTTAATGTCGTAGGAGAACCAAACTCCGCTAAAATGGAAATGACTGTATCAGCAGACAGTTCTTCAAAATCATCTAGGCTGAGAAAATATTGACCTTCATAATGGTAAACTGTACCCCCTAAAAGTCCAATACGACTTAAACTATGGGACAGTTGAATCACATCTTCAAACGAGGCAAATTGATAGAGCACATGATTACTCTCGTCGAGCTTGACTTGCATCTCAATGTAATCTTCATCAAACTCATCATCATCAGCATCTTCCTGCTGACTCTTTGTGACAATGACGACCATCCCCTGCGCCTGAAGAGAAAATACTTCAACAGCAATCGGTCCACTCGCTTCAAAACCGAGCTCCTGATTCGCCTCGTTCATCATGTCTTTAAACAGCTGATGGACTTTGAACGAATCTTTCCAAAGGTCTTCTTTCGTAAGACCCCGGTCTGTCAGGTCATCTAGTGTGAGAAAAATTTTGATTTTATTATAATTCAGACGCTCCAGTCGCATAACGTTCCCTCCTGCCTCTTCTAACACACATCATACTGTAGTATATGAGATGATGAGTCATAGGTTCTTAATTTTGTATTCAGTTTACACTGTGTCAAGACGGAAGACAAGCATGAAGCTATGCTTACGGTGACTTTTATGGAAAATATTGAGGGTGCAGCCAGTCATCGCGTTTTTACAGGCATTAAATAGATCAGATGGGTTTCTGGTTCTGCCCCGAGACGCATTGGAATCTTTGTTGTTCCATAGCCATTACTAATGAGAAAAAACGCGCCTTTGACCTGACCTGTTCTTCCTTTTTCATACGGACCAAATTTCCCGATTCGGATCTGACCTCCATGCGTATGACCGCTCAGAACAAGGTCGATTCCCTCTTCATCACTCATCAAATGATGTACATCTGGGTTGTGTGATAAGAGAATATTCACCTCATCTTTCACAAACTCAGGCCGTATCGCTTCATAATCCGCCTTTTCAAGCCGAATATCATCGATACCTCCAACTTTGATTGGCTGGCCTTCGAAATCCCACACAGCCGTTTCATTTTGCAGAGTCGTGACATCATATGCATGAAGTATCTCTTTAAACTTTTGCTGGTGCAGCTCATGATCATTATTTCCCCAAACAAAATAAACGGGCGCAATTCTTGATAAACGTTTCACATTTTCTTCAATCCTGGCGTAGGGTACACCTTTTTCTGCTAAGTCCCCGCCTACCATAATGACATCTGGTTCTTCTTGTGTGACTTCTGCTAATAATGAGTCACTAATAAGACGCCGGTGTGTATCAGAAATAAAGAAAATCACTGCTGGTCGATCTGATTGAAGTGCCTCTATTGTAAAGTAATGCTTTTTGATGTTGTTTTGTTTTGCCGTTTTCACCATTTTTGCCGTTACACACACACCTGTTGTAACAGCCGCAATGGCGGCAGTAAATCCGATGGCATATTTCATCATAAATGGCTCCCTTGCATTTGTTTCGTTCATAAGACGCTTGAATGAAAAAAGACGTTTCAACTATTAAAACGTCTTTTTACACATTTATTTACTTTCATAATAGAGATTAATGTCATATTGCTTCTGCATATAGTGAAAAACCGCTTCACGCTCTTTCCACTGGTCTGATTGCGGCCATAAGTCTGTGCTTTTTTGTATAATCTCACATCTAAGCCGATGATATTCATCCTCAGCCTTTTCCTCTTTTTTCTTATAGTAATAAGATGCGTAAAAAGCAAACACCTCAGCCATTATCCAAAATAGAAAGATCTCATGACCAAGCAGTGTTGCAATCATCGCTTCCGGCTGAAGAGAGCCTCCCTTATTTGCCGTTATTACAAAATAAAACAAAAGAATCGCCAGCGACAATAGGGCTGTCCATTGCCATCTTTTGCACTGCTTAGCAAAGCCCTCATATTTGTGCTTTCTTTTGATCAACGTTTCCATCATTTTCTGTGTCGGCTGATCCATATAGCGGCTGATTACGTGCAATGTCATCACATACACCCTGTCCCTTTTTTCTACATATGTATGTGCTTTTTCATTCGATCATGTCAGGTAATTAGTTTTCCAATGGAATGTTGAGTACTTGACCACTGTATACACTGTTCCCATTTAAATGATTATAGGCTTTAATTTTCTCTTCACCCGATCGGTTTTTGTAATATTTCATCGAGATTCGATACAGGTTTTCCTCTGGGCCCACAGTGTGCTGTACGACACGAACCGGCTTTTCTTCCTGCTTCTTTTTCTCTTCGGCTTCTTTTCGTTTTTTCTCTTCTTGTTGTTTTTGCAGTGCGAGCTGCTGCTGTTCACGCTTTTTCGCAGCTGCGGCTTTTTCACGCTCTTCTTTCTCTTTAGCGGCTTTTTCTTTTTTCTTCTTCTCTGCTTTTTCTTTTGATCGCTGCTTTTCTTTTTCTTCATCTTTCTTTTTCTTCTCTTCATCAGACGCATCCGCTTTATCATCGCTAGCGTCATTTTTTGTTTCGACAAGTGCTGACGGAACTGGGTCTGTGTCAGCACTTGAGGTTTTATCGATGTATACACCTTGATTGTTATTATCGTTGATTTCCTTTGATGTGTAATAGATCAATAGAAAGAAAACAGTGATGACGATGATAGGAAAGATAATAGCCAATGTCGTAAACAAAGGATTGCGCACTTTTTTCGTGCGCTGCTTCTTATATTCATGAAAGTCTTCTCGTGTAGGAAAGTGAGAGTCATCAGAAGGATGTACTTTTTCTTCAAGAATTTCCTCTACATCGTCGTCATGGTTGTTTGTCAGCTGCTCCTTCTTTCTCTGCATTCTCGACATTTCTTCCATGTTCATCCCTCCCCTTATATTTCAAACGAATTTGACAAGCAAAGACTAAGTCAATGACAAAATGAGTCATGACAGGAACAAATAAATTCCCCGTCCACTCGTATAAAAGTCCTAAAAAAATACTAATGGAAACCACGAGGATAAACAAGAGTATTTTTGATAAATAGCGAAAGTGAAGAAGCGCAAACACGATGCTGGCAATCTCCAGCCCAAATTGCTGTTGAACGATTCCGCGAAATAGTATTTCCTCTGAAAAGGCGATGAGGAGTGCTAACCAAACAATATGCGGGATGCTTCGGTTTTTGAACATCTTTTCATTTAAACCGCCATCATCATACATATGAGCGGGAAACACCTTCATGACAATTGCATCTACAATAATGACGAGCAACGCACCGCCAATTCCATATGTCAGAATACGTATATCATGAATCTGCCAAAGGGCTGTAAAATCCGTCCATTGATCGAACATAAATATGCCTAGTAAAAAAGAAACGATAAGCATGAGGAGCTGCGTGAAATACAGCTGTTCTACGACTTGTCGATCGGTTAATTTTTCAATGATTCGACGATGTTGTTCAATCAATGCTGCGCCTCTTTTGTCAGATGAAACATACGATCCAGCACAGTCTTCCAGTGTTTCATTTCATTCAGCTCCAATGATTGATCTTTTTTTTCATAATCAGACAGGTCAAGTCCGCAAGAAGAGCAGCAATAATCAGAGGACGCGTGCTCTGTTTGATTAAGCTGTTCGTGAAAGTATGATAACAGAGATTGTCTAAAGCAGTCATGACCCATGATCCGCTCTTTAAATTGCCACACTTTTCTCAGCTTTTCTGTTTGTCTGTCCTGCAATTTTTCTTTTAGATTCATGAGGATTGCCGGGCGCTGTTCGGACTCATGCATCATGTAATAATGCGTCAGCATTCTTGCACGGGTCTCCTGAAGCCCTGTTTCCATTAATCGTTCACGTAATTTTTTTTCATCATTTGTCTGCATTTGTGTGAGCTGGGCTAAGAAGAAATCAATTTCTGGATCGTCAAAGCCTTCTGCTTGGATCAAGTGTTGCTGAATATCTGCATCCTCTTCTGTATATAAAAGAATGCTCACACTGTTTTTCCCATCCCTTCCCGCTCTTCCAATCTCTTGCATAAATGCTTCAATCGATTGCGGCGGGCTCATATGAATGACAAATCGGATATCCGCTTTATCAATTCCCATGCCAAAAGCACTCGTGCAGCAAATGAGATCAAGCTGACCGCTGATAAATTGCTGCTGAATGAGCATACGGTCTCCTGCATCCATTCCGCCATGATAAAACTCAACACGCTGATTGGTTTTTTGTTTCATCCAGAGTGCAAGCTCTTCTGTCATTTGCCGGGTCGGGCAATAAATAAGACCTGGTCCTTGCAGGAAGTCCGCAAGCTCAATGGCCCGTTTCTCTTTTGCTTCTTTCGATTCGTGCGCTTCTTTGACGAAGGCAATGTTCGGGCGGTTGACGGAATGAATATGAAATTCTGGATGCTGTAATCTTAGCGTTTGCACTGTATCTTTTAGCGTTTGTTTCGTTGCTGTTGCTGTAAGAGCTAAAGCCACAGGATGACCTAACGCTTCTCTCCATTCTCCCAGCTTTGAATATTCAGGACGGAAATCATGCCCCCATTCTGATATACAATGCGCTTCATCGACGACAAACAGACCAATATGCATCGACTTGAGCTGTTCTAGCAGCACTTCTGACATTAATGCCTCAGGTGCGACGAATAAAAATTTATATGATGGCAAATGCCGAATGATATGTCGTCTCTCCTGAAAAGACAATGTGCTGTTAAGCGCCGCCACTCGTTTTTCTCCGCGCATTTTCATTCGTTCGACTTGATCCTCCATAAGCGATAAAAGAGGCGAAATAATCAGAACTAATCCTTCTGTCATATAGCCAGGAATTTGATAGCAAAGTGACTTCCCTCCGCCAGTAGGCAGCATGGCAACCGTATCTTTTTGATGCAGTACACTTTGAATTATGTCCTCTTGACCCACTTTAAAAGTGTCGTGGCCAAAGTATCGCATGAGCGTCTGATGAAGCTTATCCATTTGCTTTCACCATCCTTGTCAGTGCCAATCGTATTTGAAAATAAGTAAATGGAAGCTCGAGTTTTTCTTTAATCAGCTTCATTTTATTTGTTTGAAGCTCCCTGGCTACAGTAAGGATCGCCCGCTGCTCTTCTATACTCACATACGGATCTATTGAAAAGCTTGGCTCATGTATCGACAGCTCCACGATATGATCTTCGATCGTTGCCTTTTTTAGTGAACGAATGTGAGCAATCTGTTCAATATCAAATCCTTTTTGGACAAGCTCAAGTGTTTTATGGGTAGAAGTTGTTAACACGCGTTTGAATTCAAGGTCACCTACGAGCTGCTGCAAAATCGGTGCCTCACCTTTTTGGGCAGATTGAATAAAATAATGGAGTACATTCCAAAAAAGCAGGTACACATACCACACATCTTCTTTCATCCACTCCGCCATTTGCTGATACGTACGCCCGATTCGTTCATTTGAGGTCAATGAATAAACAAAAATCAGTGCCTCTTGATCGCTTAAACAAACAAGGAGCTTTTCTAGTTCATGATGCAGATCTTCTGAAAGCTTGCTTTTCTGCTGATGCTGTTTCAAGAAAGATTTCGTCCAGCTTTGAACCGAGACATCTCTTTGTATTGGAACATATTGATGCGATCCAGCCATATAGTGAGAAAGCACTTGTACAAGTAAAGAGAGCCTCATCCATAGCATCTTTGCTTTATCGTGATATTTGGCACCATGAAAATAAGCGGGCATCGGTTTTTCAGAAAAATGCTGGTTTAGCATTCGCTGCCCTGCTTCAGTGATGCTGAATGTCTCATCGTTTTTTCTAATGTAGTGCTTCTCTTCAAGCTTTAAAGCAGAACGATTCAGCTGATCCCTCGTAAACCCCGGGTAACAGCCGAAGTACCTGGAAAGCTCAAACAAGCTGGCATCCTGTATGGTTTGTGATGATTTTTTTCCTTTAAAAAGATGGTAGACAGCACTAATGGAGCGTTCGCCGTTCAATTTATATACGCTGTCCATTAACATGACATCCAAATAATGAAGAGTCATTCATCAAAGCACCTGTCTTCCTGACAAAATTCGAATATTTTCTCCCTTTATTTTAACAGATTTCATACAAGAAGAAATGTTTAAACTCAATTTATGGGGGAAATTTATGAACAAACCCTTATGTGATAAGCATTCTCAATCACTTTACAGTTGAAATGTGAATTTAAAATCATTACAATAAGGTTTGAGGAAATTGTTTTTTATCGGTGAAACTAAAAAGGTTAAACCATGTGTTCCATCGAACTATCTGGGAGGTATTTTTTAACATGGCAAAATATACAATTGTAGACAAAGACACATGTATTGCTTGCGGCGCATGCGGTGCAGCTGCTCCAGACATTTATGATTATGATGATGAAGGCATTGCATTTGTTACGCTTGACGACAACCAAGGGACTGTAGAAGTTCCAGAAGTACTTGAAGAAGATATGCTTGATGCATTTGAAGGATGTCCAACTGACTCAATCAAAGTTGCGGACGAATCTTTCGAGGGTGACCCACTTAAGCATGAATAGTATAAAAGCCCCTTATGCAGGGGCTTTTTTTATATTAACTATTTTGAAGTCGGCGTTTATTTTCAAACCATGGACGCATTTTCACAAAAATGAAGCTAAACACGATGGTAATGATCATTCCTTTAATAAAGTTAAAAGGTAAGATCCCTGCTGTAATGGTCGTCTTGAGCGCATGATCAGATAGTTCAGGTGCGTTTAAAAACCATGTGTAAGCTGGCAGAAATAAGAAGTAATTTAAAATGCTCATCATCACAGTCATCAGTAATGTACCGATGATCATTGACCATGCCATCCCTTTTGCTGATTTAATTCTTTTGAACATAAAGGCGACTGGTAAGATGAATAATGTGCCTGCAATGAAGTTCGCGACTTGCCCAACTGGAACACCAGACATACTGCCTTGAATGAGATAATGCAGAACATTTTTTAATGCCTCAACGGCAATTCCTGCACCCGGCCCATAAATTAAAATCGCAATAATCGCTGGTATATCACTGAAATCAATTTTCAAATACGCTGGAAGCCCTGGGAAAGGGAAATCCAATAAAATTAACACGAACGAAATACTGCTGAGCATACTGGTGACGACTAAACGTTTTACTTTACTTTGATTCAATATTCTCTCTCCTTTTCGATCAAATCTTTCGAAAAGAGGATTGTTCAATTTCAGCCGCAAAAAAACCGCTCATGAAAACAGGAGCGGGGAATTTTGGCTAGACAAATAAACGTGTGAAAAACCATGTTTTCAACGTTTACGAACCTCCATCTTCTCCCATCCAGACTATACTGTCGGCTTCGGAATCACACCGAATCCTGCCAAAAAAGGCTCGCGGGCTTAGAGACTATGCTCATCACCGCCGGTAGGGAATTGCACCCTGCCCCGAAGATTGATCATTATTCAATTCGACATCATTATATATGATATATGAGCATTTGTACAGATAAAAATCCTGAGCAATTTCATCAGTTTTAAGAAATCGTAAAAAACTTAAAAATTATAATGACAAATGCGCAAAAATTGGTTATCTTTTGTTTAAAGGTGTCCATTCTTTATAAAGATACCAATAAATGTTCGTGTTTTCTTTTTCGCTTTACTGCTTTAATTTGATTGACACAGTGAAAAGGAATATGGTAAATTATCAGATATTTATGACGTTTATTTTAGGAGGAAATCTTACGATGTTTCGAGTATTAGTCTCAGATAAGATGAGCAATGATGGTCTTTTACCACTTTTAGAATCAGATTTTGTTGAAATTGTCCAAAAAAATGTAACTGAAGCAGAAGATGAATTACACACATTTGATGCCTTACTTGTCAGAAGTGCTACGAAAGTGACCAAAGAGCTTTATGAAAAAATGTCTTCATTAAAAATTGTCGGCCGTGCCGGTGTGGGAGTAGACAATATTGATATTGATGAAGCGACCAAGCATGGCGTCATTGTCATCAATGCACCAAACGGTAATACGATCTCCACAGCTGAGCATACATTTGCCATGATCTCTTCGCTAATGCGTCATATTCCACAAGCCAATATTTCTGTGAAATCAAAAGAATGGAACAGAGGCGCATATGTTGGTGCTGAGCTTTATGGAAAATCTCTTGGGATTGTTGGACTTGGCAGAATCGGAAGCGAAATCGCTCAGCGTGCAAGAGCATTTGGCATGACAGTCAACGTATTTGACCCATTTCTCACAAAGGAACGTGCAGAAAAAATTGGTGTCAATGCCAAATCACTTGATGAAGTACTCGAAGTATCAGATATTATCACTGTACATACCCCATTAACAAAAGAAACAAGAGGGCTTCTCAATAAAGAAACAATTGCAAAAACGAAAAAAGGCGTTCGCCTAGTGAACTGTGCGCGCGGCGGTATTATTGACGAGGGTGACCTTCTTGAAGCGCTTGAAAGCGGCCATGTTGCAGGAGCTGCACTCGATGTATTTGAGGTAGAACCTCCTACTGATAATCCGCTTGTAGACCATCCGCTCGTCATTGCGACTCCGCATCTTGGCGCATCGACAAAGGAAGCACAATTAAATGTAGCGGCGCAAGTTTCTGAAGAAGTACTTCAATTTGCAAAAGGACTTCCTGTCATGTCATCTATTAATCTACCAGCGATGACAAAAGACGAGTTCAAAAAGATTCAGCCTTATCATCAGTTTGCAGGAAAGCTCGGACGTCTTGTCTCTCAATCAATGAGAGAGCCTGTAAAAGAAGTAAGCATCTCTTACGAAGGCTCTATTTCAAAACTCGAAACCTCCTTTATTACAAAAAGTCTCCTGTCAGGCTTTTTAAAAGAACGCGTCGATTCGACTGTAAATGAAGTAAATGCTGGGATGGTGGCAAAAGAACGCGGCATTAGCTTTAGTGAAAAAATTTCTTCCAGCGAATCTGGTTACGAAAACAGCATTTCTATTGAAGTCAAAGGTGACCTTTCAACCTTTACTCTAAAAGCAACCTACATCCCGCATTTAGGAGAACGCGTTGTTTCCATTAATGGATTTAATATTGATTTTTATCCAGATGGACACCTTGTCTACATCCAGCATACTGATGCCCCTGGTGTGATTGGAAAGGTTGGACAAATATTAGGCGACCATGATGTCAACATTGCGACAATGCAAGTAGGAC
Organism: Bacillus sp. FSL R5-0431; assembly: GCF_038002985.1. Lineage (NCBI taxonomy): Bacteria > Bacillati > Bacillota > Bacilli > Caryophanales > Bacillaceae > Bacillus > Bacillus sp. FSL R5-0431. The sequence goes on from NZ_JBBOOG010000001.1 coordinate 2,037,013, forward strand.
GTAAAGAAAAAGGCGGCGAAGCCATCATGATGCTTTCTTTCGACAAACATCTTGAGGACGAAATTGTCAAAGAATTAACCGAAGTGCAAGATATACTTTCTGTCCGTCTGATCGACCTATAAAAAATAATGTTAAACCTCATGCATTTGCATGAGGTTTATTTTGTTGAAATCATTAAACGGTCTCCCGTTCGGATGAGATGAGTAGTAAGCTCATTGATTTTTTTCAATTGTTCCACAGTCATCTCGTGCGCCTTTGCAATCGACCAAAGGGTATCTCCTTGTTTAATGAGATATGTATTGTTTTCATGCCCGTTTACATGAAGAGCCGGCTCTTGGAAACGATCCATCGCAATGATTGTGAGTGGATCTACCGCATCTTCTTTACTGACTGACCAATTACCCTTGTGCACCTCAAAATGCAAATGAGTGCCTCTAGAAGCCCCTGTGTTGCCGATAATGCCGATCGGCTGTCCTGCTTCTACATGGTCATCCTTTTTAACAAAACGCTCGTGTAAATGAGCATAGACGGTTTCATATCCATTTGGATGCTGGATAAACACAACCTCTCCATATGTAGCAGATACATACGAACGCGAGACCACACCTTCACTTGCAGCAAATATGGATTCTCCTTCAGGCGCAGCTATATCTAATCCCTTGTGCGAGCCACCTCTTGTCCCAAACAAATCCGTGACTTCTCCTTTTATCGGCTCCACCCATTCGCTTGTTTTCTGTGCATGAGCAAAAGGCGAAAAAATCAACAGCAAAAAACAGCTGGCACATATGAAGCAATACCTTTTCATCAGTGACTCCCCTTCTTTGAGGTTCTTTTTATGACAGCTTAGTATACAGCAAGGAAGCTATTTTCTATACATCAAAAAAGAACGCAATTTCTTGCGTCCTTTAACGGTCTCTTATAACAACTGGATTCGGCAGAGCCGGCACCTCTATGGGTTCTTCTAATTCATATGGACCAACTTGATCTGCCCCCGCCTGTTGAATGGTGACCTCTGTAAAACCAAAATCTTTCGCTGAGAGCAGCAGACCTTCAATGAGTAGAATATGATCATTTGAGTCCGATAATTGCGCTGATGCTCCAAACGTGATAGTCACATGTTTTCCTTTAGTCGTCACTTCTTTAATCGATTCATCTTTAATTAATGGATCAAGTCCGGCATCACTTGTCCGCTTCATGGCCTCTACCGCATCTTCATACGAAGGATAATGGGTTTTTGAAGGCACTAAAAAAGTCCCGCTTTTGTTGTCTAAAACATAATAAGCGTGCTTTGTTTGTTTCTCAATCGACATTGTTCCAATGCGGCCATTTGCTCCTAATTGAAGTTGAGAACCTTTGGATGTCTTGACCTGTACCTGCTTATACTTACTCCATTTTAGCGTTTCTTTTACCATATCTTTAAACCGGTTGGCTTCTTTTAACGTATCGAGGGACAAATCATTTTTTAACTGAAAGATGAGTGTATCTCCTTTTTCTCGAAGATCTACCATATCAATATAAGATTGAAGAGGTTTTGTCATTTCAGGCAGCTGCACCTGCTCATATGTGTTCATCATTTCCTGCAAATGATCATACTTATCCTCTTTTTCAATGCTAATTGGAACTACCTGAGAGGTTGATTCATCTATGTATGCAATGGTCATATACTTTTGCTGCTGCTTACGAGAAACAACGTGTGAGGGCCCATCAGTCTGTTTGACCGCCTCTAATGTGGCGTTCACCTGACTTTTGTCAGCACTTGTTTCCACTTGCTTATGATGATCTTGAGCAGCCGGTTGAAATAAATGAGGAGAAATCAAAAACGCCATAAATAAAACCACAACGGTTGCGACCGCTGGACCGATCCATTTGGCACTTTTCTTTTTCTGCCCGCTTGCCATCAGCATCTGCTGGTATATCTGCTTAGATGAACGGTTGTCCTCCACCTTTGGAAGCTGACTTAGTAACACCTTGATTCGTTCTTCGCTCCAATCGGACCTGTTCGTTTTCATTCACTAGCTCCTCCTTCAAAAGCTCCATATGTTTTCGGAGCACTTTCAGGCCTCGGTGCTGCGTTGTTTTGACTTTGCTTTCCGAGAACTTTAGCGCCTTTGCCGTCTCCATGATTGAGTAGCCCTGGATAAATCTTAAAATGATGACAGCTCGTTGATCAATTGTGCAATGATCAAGTGCGGCATAGATTTCTTTTACATTTTCATCCTGTACAGCTAGTTCGTCTGGGAGCAAGTCTGGGTCCTTTACATCCTGCTTATCCCAATCAAACGTGCCGAGTACCCGTTGTCTAATGGTTTGCTGTTTGCGAAACCAATCAATCGCCACATGCCTTGCAATTGAAAACAGCCATGTTTTCTCGCTGCTTCTTCCTTCAAAAGTTTTATATGAGTGAAGTACCCGGATGTAAACCTCCTGAACGAGATCCTCTGCCTGATTTTTATCTTTAACCATATAAAATAAAAACTGGTACAAATCTTGATGGTACGAATCATATATTTTTTGAAAGGTTTCATGCATAGGAAACCCCTCCGTTCACTTATTTTTGTCGATTGACTCTTACAAAACGTTACATTACAACTTTATGACAAATATATTACAAGTTCGACAATTTGGGAAGGGCTTTTTGTTTAACTTCTCCTTAAAAATATGAAAATAAAAAAACACTTCTTTTTTTCGAAAAGAAGTGTTTCTCATGTAACAAGATTCTTCGTCAGGATTAGACGAGTTCCTGCTTTTTTCTCGGAATATAAAAGGTAAAGTGTGTACCTGTACCCGCTTTGCTATGTGCATGAATGGAGCCTTGATGCGCCTCTACGATGTTCTTCACAATCGCAAGACCAAGCCCAGTACCAGAACGCCCTCTTGTTCTTGCCTTATCCGCTTTATAGAAACGTTCGAAAATAAATGGCAGATCCTCTTCCGGGATTCCGCTTCCCGAATCTTTTACATCCATTTTCAGACCGCTTTCCACCGATTGAACCGAGAAGTGAACCTCTCCGCCCTCTGGTGTATGACGAATGGCGTTATCAATGAGATTCGTAAACACCTGCTCAATCTTATCCGGATCGAGTACAAAGTGCGGTTCATCCACTTGAATGTCATATGTGAGATCAACTTGTTTTTCTTTCGCAATACCGAGAAACTTGCGGTAAATCTTCTCGGTCAGCTCTTCTGTATCTGTCGATTCAAGATTAAGTGTAATATGGCCCGCTTCCATTCTCGCTAGATCTAGAAGGTCATTCACAAGACGTCCCATTCGAAGTGATTCGTCGTAGATAATTTGCGCAATCTCTTTCTTTTCCTCTTCTGAGCCTGCAATATCATCTACAATCGCCTCACTATACCCTTGCAGCATGGCAATTGGAGTACGAAGTTCATGACTGACATTGGCAATGAAGTCTTTTCTCAGCTTATCAAGTCTTCGTTCCTCTGTCATATCACGAAGGACCGCAACTGCTCCCCTGACATCCTGCTGATTATAAAGCGGGGTCATGAGAAGAACCCAAGTACGTCCTTGCAGCGTGACTTCGATCATTTGCTCTTTTTCTGTGCTGACGGCTGTATGAAACAGTTCTCTCGCTTCTGGCGGCAGTTCATCTCCATCTTTGATCTTCATATTTTGCTCGTAATACCACGCCTGCAAGAATCGTTCTGCAGGAGGATTCGTCATGAGAATCGTTCCATCAATATTGATGGTGATGACACCATCAGCCATACTGCTTAAAATGTTGGACAAATGTTCTTTTTCTTGATTTAAGGCTGTGATATGGAATTTAAGCTGCTTGCCCATTTGATTAAAGGCGATGGCCAGTTCTCCAATTTCGTCTTGCGTTAATATAGGAATCTTGGTATCAAATTTCCCTTTCGCCAGATCCTGTGCCCCCTCTCTCATCTTTCTGAGAGGATAGGTGACACGTGTTGATAAGAAGAAAGCGAAGATAGTGGTCAGAATAATGGCAATTCCGGCTGCTAGGAAGATATAACGCGTCGTATGTTTCGTTGTTTGTTCTACAGCGAGTAATGATTGAGAAAGAAAGACCATGCCTTTTTTTCCGTTTGCCTCAAATGGTACACCGACGACAATTCGTTCATCTTTCTGATTGCCTGCATTTGGTTCTGCACGTTTACTGATTTTTTTACGATCTTTTAGTGCTTGATTTAAATCACTGTCCGCTTCAATTTGTTTCTTTGTAATCGCAGGAAGCTTCCCGTCTTTTTCAGACGAATACCACTCTAGCCCGTCCTCTTGTATAATCGCAATACTCGTCAATTTGTCAGCAAGCTCTGATGTAATCGACCTTGCGAGAGATTGATCCTCGTGGCTTTCTAAAATGACCGCTACTTTGTTTGCCATTTGCGTTAAATCTGACTTTGCTTCTTCTACATGGTAATTCTCAATGAACTCTAAAAGAAGCACGGTTAAAATAGATAAAACGATCAGGACGAGGAAGAGAATGGTTAACCATAGCTTTCCAACGACACTTTTCCACAGTTTCATTCAGCGCCGACCTCAAATTTGTACCCGACACCCCATACCGTCACGATTTTTTTCGCAGCTTCTGGTGACACTTTATTCAGCTTTTCGCGAAGTCGTTTGACGTGGGTATCGACTGTTCTCAAGTCTCCAAAGAATTCATACTGCCATACTTCTTTTAACAGCTTCTCTCTGTCATAAACCTTATCCGGTGTTTTCGCAAGGAAATATAAAAGCTCATATTCCTTCGGCGTGAGACTGACTTCTTTGCCATCAGCCGTCACTCTATGCGCATCGTGGTCAATTGAAAGATGAGAAAACACAAGTACATCTTTTGTTGTTGTCCCAGTATTGAGATAAGACGTTTGAGAAGATCTTCTGAGCAATGCCTTTACACGTAAAACAACTTCACGCGGGCTAAAAGGTTTTACGATATAGTCATCCGTTCCTGCCTCAAACCCTTGGACGCGGTTGGCTTCTTCTCCTTTTGCCGTCAGCATAATGATTGGAGTCGCTTTTTTGTCTCGAATTTGATTACACACTTCGATTCCATCTGTCCCAGGCATCATTAAATCGAGTAAAATGAGGTCATAATCTGTTTGGAGTCCTTTTTGAATCGCCTCATCTCCATTTTCTGCTTCATCGATTTCATAATTTTCACGTTCTAAGTACATTTTTAAAAGGCGGCGAATTCTTGCCTCATCATCTACGACTAATATTTTCGTTTGAGTTGTGTGTTCCATTAGACAATCCTCCTGCTTTCTCCGTTGTTACATTCATTTTAACAAAAAGCCAAATCGATTCATAAAAAGTTGGCCTTTTTCATGTGATTAAGCGTAAGAATGAAGCCCTGCAATCACAAGATTGACAAAGATGAGATTAAACATAATGATGGCGAATCCGATGACAGCTAGCCAAGCGGACTTTTCGCCATGCCAGCCCCTGGATAAGCGAAGGTGAAGGTAGGCTGCATAAAAGAGAAACGTAATCAATGCCCATACTTCCTTCGGGTCCCAGCCCCAGAACCGAGTCCAGGCAATTTGCGCCCAGATCATTGCAAAAATCAGCCCGCCTAACGCAAATACAGGGAAACCAATGGAAACAGCCCTGTATCCAATTTCATCGACTAAATCTAGGTTCACCTGCTTCACAAGCGGTTGAAGCAGAGCGCTGAGTCGTTTGCGAATGATCAACCGAATCAGTCCATACAAGATCAGCCCCGTGCCGAATGACCATAACACCGTATTGACCTTTCTTCCTGAAAAAACAGGCGGCAAATCAACAAATGGTTCCAAACGATCTTGCGTCACAAGCTCTCCTTTATGAGGTCCAACTAGAGCTGGCAGCTCATAGACCATCACACTTTCCTCTTTATTTTTATCGACCCAATTAAATTTCGCCTCGTATCCTGTCATTCTAAAGATGGACGTGACAGCGATAAATGCAAGTGTGACGACAATCATAAACATGACGAGCTCTAAACCAAATGTCTTCTTCCCTGGCTTTGTTTGATCGACATGCTTTAATAAGAAGATGACACCTGCCACAAAGCTGATCGCTAAAATGGCTTGCCCTAGTGCTGCTGTTGTCACGTGAATATAAAGCCAATTACTTTGTAGTGAAGGAATCAGCGGTGATATATCAGATGGGAACATACTTGCATAGGCAATAATCAATAAAGCGATTGGAAGTGTAAATAAACCAAGTACAGACACTTGATACACAAAATATAAAATGATGAATGCGAGCACAAGCATCATGCCAAAAGCGGTTGTGAATTCAAACAAATTACTGACTGGTGCATGACCAGACGCCATCCACCTTGAAATAAAATAGCCAAATTGGCTTAAAAAACCGATGATGGTGAGCGTAATGCCGATAAGTGCTGCCTTATTCCTGCGCGGTCCATCAACTTGCTTTTTTCCTTTAATGGCACCACCAAAAAAAGGAACTGCCGCTAAATACAATAGAAAAGCTGCAAATAACAGGTTTTCACTGACTGCTGCCATCTAATCCTTCCCCCTTGCTTTTGCTGATACTTGTTGTATCAGGCAGTTCTTTTTGATCAACTGGCTGTTTGATGCCACTGTCACTTAGTAACACGTTGAGATCAGACTTTAAGCCGAACCAGTTTTTGTTTGTGTGTCCTGCCACAAATACTTTTCCATCCTTTGCAGACAGCCAAATTCTTCTATGCTGCCAATACATCCCCTGCACGACACCAATCATGAAGATAATCCCGCCTACGATGAGCACCCCGAGAGTTAAATCTTTTCTAACCGTCAATCCCGTGACGTTTTTCGTTTCCACTCGATCAAACTTCATTTTATATATGTTGTTATCAGAGCCTTCTACTGTCTCTTGAATCGCCACAAAGCTTTTTTCACCTTTAGGCTTTTCAGGAGAAATCATTTCAAACACGAAAGCAGGATTATTTGGATTTCTTGTTTTCGTACTCGGCGTTCCATCATCGTCAAAATAAAAATCAGGGAGATAGCTCATCACTTTGACTTTGTAACCGCTACCAAGATCATATTCTGACTTAGGCTCCAGCAGATTAATCTTCACTGTTCCGAAAGATTTTTCTGTATCTTTACGAATCAGCTGAAAGACCATTTGATCGAGTTCATTTTGTTTAAAATCCACTTGATATAATGAGAAATGATCAAACTTGAGCGGTTCGTTCACTTTGATATCGTGTTCTGTTACCTGCTTCAGCTTGGGCTTTTCACCAAAAACAACTTCCCCTTCACGTTTGTATAAAGTGGCATCGGTTTTATAACTTTTCACCACTTGACCGTCGCCAGCTCTTTCAATCGCATTCTCAAACACTTCTTTTTCATTTCCAGTTTCATAGCGGTCAATTGAAAACGCATTATTTTTCAAAAAATATTGACCATCTGTGCCTGGAATTGGAGCAGTTTCACCTTCTCTGACCCACAGCGTTTCATCCACGTACATGCCTGGGACAAACCGGAGCATCGATCCAATGAGAAAGATGATTAATCCAATGTGATTGACATAAGGCCCCCAGCGTGAAAAGCGGCCTTTTTCAGCTAAAATATGTCCGTTTTCTTCTCGCACGCGGTAACGCTTTTGTTTCATTGCTCTTATGATGCCTTCATATGTATGCTGATCTAACGTTTTGTCTGTCTCACTGAACAGACGCTGTCTTCTCATAAAGCCTTCTTTTTTGATAACCCCTTGGTTTTTAAGTGCCCGATAAAGAGGAATGACCCGGTCGAGACTGCAAATGACAAGGGAGATTCCGATTGATGCGACTAAAGCTAAAAACCACCAAGAATTATAAAGATCATGGAATCCAAGTATGTAATACAGCTTACCAAACGACCCATATTGCTCTTCATAATAGGTGGAAGCAGATGCACCTGGCGGAATAAACCGCTCCTGCGGAAAAATGGTTCCTAGTGAGGAAGCAAGCAGTGTAATAACAATCAGCCACACACCCACTTTAACGGAAGAAAAAAAGTTCCATACTTTATCCACAATCGTTTTGTTGTATGTTTGCGAGCGTCTTGCACTGCCGTCATATCTCATATCAAGCAGCTTTGAAGAGTTTTTCTCTATAGCTGCAATTGGATTCCCGCATGATTCACATAAAACAGTACCGATTGGATTAATATGTCCACACTCGCACTTTACCTCTTTCATTCTATGACCCCTTTGGTTTAATCAAATTCATATATTCATAGACATTACGTTCTGTCATGGTTCCCTTTATGACTTTGATTACCTTGCCTTCAGGATTAATTAAAAATGTGGTTGGCAGCGGCGTAATATCATATGCCTCTGTCACTTGACGATCTTTGTCCATCGCAACAGGAAAATTCACGCCATAGGTTTCCATAAAATTTTTCACGGCAATATTGGATTCCCCAACATTGACTGCAACAATTTCCACACCGCGATCCTTGAATACTTCATATTGATTTGCCATGTAAGGAAATTCTTGTTTACACGGACCACACCAGGTCCCCCAAAAATTAAGGAAGACGCCTTTGCCTTTTAATTCCTTTAATTCAATCCGTTCCCCATCCACTGATTGAAGGACAAAGTTTGGCGCAATAGATCCTTCTTTGACTTGATCCTGTTTGGCAAATACTGAGTTATACATCGTATAACAAAGTGCAGCAAGCATCACAAGGAGAATGCCCGTCCGTATGAAAAACCGTCTTTTCTTCATCTGAAGTACCCCTTCCCCATAGACATTCAGGTAAATTATAGCATTCTCCTTCTTTTGATGCTTCTTCATTTTTTGAAGTTTATGTGAAAATTAAAAAGCGCTTTTCCCATGATCTGCAATCGCTCTTAGGCGCTTGACTTCATGCGGAGACAATTCTCTGCGGTCTCCCGGTCTCATGCCTTCAATATGAAGGAACGCATATTGCTCTCTTTTTAGCTTTAACACATCATGACCGATCGCTTCAAACATGCGGCGCACTTGTCTGTTTCTGCCTTCATGAATGGTTAATTGAACGATAGATGTCTGCTTTCGTTTATCGATAGAAAGCATTTTGGCACGAGCACGTGCTGTCTTTTTATGATCTAACATGATCCCTTTTTCTAGCTTTCTAAGCAATTCCTTTGATGGGATGCCTTTTAGCTTCGCTGCATACGTTTTATCAATTTCATATTTCGGATGCATGAGCTTATGGGCAAATTCCCCGTCATTTGTAATTAAAATCAAACCGCTCGTATCATAATCTAAGCGGCCGATTGGATAAAGGCGCTGCGGGACGTCATCAAAGAAATCTGTGACGACCTTACGTCCTTTATCATCCTCAGCAGCTGAAATGACGCCGCGCGGTTTATAAAGCATAAAGTAAACCGGTTCTTCTCTTTCAAGCTTTAATCCGTTGACTTCAATTTTATCTGAAGAGCCCACTTTTACTCCGAGCTCTGTCACTGTTTGGCCATTAACGGTAACTCGTCCTTCTTTAATTAATTCTTCTGCCTTTCGTCTAGAAGCGACGCCGGCATGTGCAATTACTTTCTGTAAACGTTCCATTTGTCTTTCACCTCATGTACTATCTTACTTGCTTGACTTAAAACAAACAAGCATTCGTGGAAAAATAAGCGATTCGTCTGTCTAATTTCAGCTAAAAAGCGATTTTCCATCCACGAAATACAAAAAAGCGCCTCATTAGGCGCCGCTAAATAACAAACTGACGATGATGACAGATGCAATGATTCCAATGAGGTCCGCTAACAGTCCTACTTTCAGCGCATCCCCCATCTTTTTAATACCGACTGCTCCAAAATAGACCGTTAAAATGTATAGGGTGGTATCTGTTGACCCTTGCATGACAGCTGCGAGCTGTCCGATAAAAGAATCTGGTCCATATGTCGCAATGAGGTCTGATGTCATCCCGAGTGCGGCCGTGCCAGATATCGGACGAATAAACGCAAGCGGCACCACTTCTGCCGGGAAGCCGATCGCTGTAAACACGGGTTTTAACAGTCCCATGACAAAGTCAAGCGCACCAGACGCACGGAATATCGTAATGGCTACAAGCATACCGACTAAATAAGGAATGATTGAAAAGGCAATTTGAATGCCCTCTTTCCCGCCCTCGACAAATGTTTCATAGGTCGGTACCTTTTTAATGGTTCCTGCAATTAAAATTCCTGCGATGATCAGTGGGATCAAAGCAAGTGACAGCCAGTTAATAAATGACACGAGATCACCCCCGCCTGCTTCTGCGATAGTGGAAATAGCGATCAATGAGAATTGCACCGATTCCTGAAATGAGTGTTGCCAAAATGGTTGGGCCTACAATGTCTGTTGGCTGATCTGCACCATAGGTCATTCTAATCGCAATGACGGTTGTTGGCACAAGTGTGATAGAGGATGTGTTGACCGCTAAAAATGTAATCATGGACCGGCTTGCTTCATTTTTCCCCTCGTTTAATGCTTTCATCTGCTCCATTGCCTTAATCCCAAGCGGTGTTGCGGCATTCCCGAGACCAAAGAAATTCGCCATAAGGTTGGACAAAATATATCCCATTGCGGGATGGTTAGGCGGAATATCCGGAAATAGCTTTGAAATAAAGGGACGGCACAATTTACTAAAGAAATTTAACAAACCTGCCTCTTCTGCAATCTTCATCAGTCCGAGCCAAAAAACGAGGACACTAATCAGACCAATTGAAATGGTAACTGCTTCTTTTGAGCCCTTAAATACAGCTTCGTTTACTTCCTCCATCGTTCCGTTGAACATCGCATACACAAGACCGATGACAGTGAGGAATACCCAAATTAGATTGACCATGAAAATCCGCCTATAGATGTCTGAAAGACAGACTTAAACATTTCTTGAAAGCTTTTTTGAGGCATTCGATTTCGTTTATTTTCATAAAAAATCGGCACTTGCTCGATCACCTGGCCATCTAATAAAAATGTCATTTTCCCTACAACATCCGGGATGGCTTCGGCGTTTTTTTCCCACTTCTTTTGAGGGGTAAGCATTTCCGTTTCAATTTCCACTAGCTTTTTCTCATCTTCATTTAAAAAATAGTCCACATCACGCTTGATAAATGCTTTTTTTTCGTAAAAGGTTCCTTTTAACGAAGCGAGTCTTCCTTTTTCAGCAAGTACGTACGTTTTATAGTGATCAAATGCATATTCAAACATAGAGATATGATCCTTCCAGTCATCTGGGGCATTAATGGTCACAGCGATCAGCGCCGCATCCCCTTTTGCAGCTGTAGAGACAAGTGTGCGTTTTGCAAGCTTCGTATATCCCGTTTTCCCCCCAGTTGAATATTGATATAAACCAGTGAGGAGCTTGTTTTTATTTTTCCAATAGCCTTCCATCGTTTTCGCTTTATAGAAAGTCGTGCCCGCAATTTTTTGATATTGTTTATGTTCCATGGCATATTTTGTTAAAATGGCCATGTCATAGGCTGATGAATAATGATGTTTATGATCATCGAGTCCATGCGGATTTTGAAAATTTGTATTCTCCATTCCTAGTTCAGACGCTTTTTGATTCATCATAAAAATAAATCCTTCTAAGCTACCGCCCACATGCTCTGCAATGGCAACAGCTGCATCATTTCCAGAACGCAGCATAAGCCCGTACGTTAAGTCTTCTAAACTCACCTTCTGCCCTTCTTTTAAATAGAGCGATGAGCCCTCTGCTTGAATCGCGCGTTTTGATACCTTGACGGTGTCTTTCATTTTTCCTGATTCAATGGCTAATACCGCCGTCATAATTTTCGTAATACTGGCGATTCTCCTTTTTTCATGCTCGTCCTTTCCAAATAGGACTCTGCCTGACTGTCCATCTATTAAAATGGCGCTTCTTGCACTCACAGATAATGATATGTCTGCTTTGGCATGTGAGGAAAAAGGCAGTAAGAGTGTAAATAGAAGAAGGACTGCTGTTCCAATTTTTAAATAGGGCATGTTCATTCACGTCCTTGTCCGTTTTGTACAAGTGTATGCGCGCCTGAAAAAGTTATGATGCCTCGTCCATAAAAAAAACGTCTCTATATGTAGAGACACTTTTTCCTCTTGCTATACCATTTTCATTTGCTGATGAGATGTCGTATATTCTAGCTCTTCTCTCATCGCTAAAAAATCGTTTTCTAATGAAGAAAATAATCGTTTCATATCAGCGGATACTTCATGGTGGAAAACAATGCTGCCCTTTCCTGTATACGCGGAACGGCTGTCTTCATACCATGTATCCTTTTTCGGCGTAAAAAATTCTTCAATACATTGATGATAAATACGGTGAAGCGTCTGCTGCGCGGCTTGCTGCGGGAATGTCTGCTGCTGGCTGATTTTCCTGCAAACTGCCGCTGCATCCTCGCTGTACACTGCAAGCTTCCGTAATGTACTCAATATGTCACAATAATAGGCTTCCGCTTCAGGGTTTAATCGTTTCATGCTTGATAAGGTAGCTTCGTTCAGAAAACCATTCATTTCAGTTGCAACCTTTGATAAAAAGACGCCTGCTTGATCAACTTGAGCCTTTACATTCATATGTGCCATTTGTTTCGTGTTTACCTTCCCCTCATGGCTTTATTACCATTTTATCTGACATCAATAGATGTTAGACCTAAAATCTTTTTTATATTTTATCATACATTTTTCATTCTTTTGAACTATTTTATCTCTTCGAATGTTTGATTGAAGTTTTCAAAAAATAGATCAGCCTCTTCTTGTACACCATCTGCTTCCACATTCTCTGGCAGCGGAGGTAATTCATCCAAGGCCTTTAAGCCAAACTGCTCTAAAAAGGTAGGCGTTGTCCCATAAAGAATCGCTCGCCCCGGGCCATCGGCACGTCCTACTTCACAGAGCAGTGCTTTGGCTACTAAACTATGAAGCACCCGCTCTGATTTGACTCCTCTGATCTCCTCTACCTCACTACGTGTGATCGGCTGTTTATAAGAAACGATTGCGAGTACCTCAAGCGCTGCCTGTGACAAACCTTTGGATGGGGTCTCGACTAATTTTTTCAAATAAATGCTGTATTCTTTTTTCGTCAGCAGCATATATGAATCTGCATATTCAATGAGCTCAATCCCTCGTTCTTGTTTTTGATATTCTTCCTTTACGGCAGACATCATGTCGAGTAATGCTGCCTCTTCTACTTCAAGAACAGACATGAGCTGTTTTTTTGTTAAGCCTTCGTCACCTGCTGCATACAGCAGCGCTTCTATGATGGCTTTCCAATTCACGATATCAAGCGTCATGAATCGTTTCACTCCCTATTATATAAATGTCTTCAAAGTTTCCTTCCTGCTCTAACATGATTTGATGACTTTTCATCAATTCGAGAACAGCAAGAAACGTCACGACAAGGTGCTCCTTTTGATCATGTTGAAATAGAGTCATGAAATTGGTCCGCTTTTTCGTTTTTCTTAAATGGTTCATAATCTCATTCATTTTGTCTTCAATCGGGATTTCTTGTCTTGTAATCTTAGATGGTGCTGGTTTCGTTATTTTTTTTCGGTTCAATACCTTTTGGAACGCACCTAACATATCATACACCGTGACATGTAAGTTTGTGTCCTTCACTTCCGATTCTTTTGCAAATTCGCTTAAATCACTCGGAGGTTTTGTAAAGGCATTTTGCCTTTCTTCTTCGCGTTCCTTTAGTTCTTGTGCTGCATTTTTATACTTGCGGTATTCAATTAATTTGCCAATCAGCTCTTCTCGAGGGTCCTCTTCCTCTTCGAGCAGGTCTTCATCAAATAGCTCTTCCTCTTGTTTCGGAAGGAGCATTCTGCTTTTAATACTCAGGAGGGTTGCAGCCATCACCAAATATTCACTTGCCACATCAAGTTCAAGCTCCCTCATTGTGTGGACATATAACAAATACTGCTCCGTAATTTTAGCAACGGGAATATCATAAATATCGATTTCCAACCGGTTGATTAAATGTAAAAGTAAGTCCAAAGGACCTTCAAACGAATCTATTTTCACCTGATATTCCAGCATTTTTTTCTCACCATTTCTACTGTCTTCTAAGTACCGTTTCACCGGCTAACCTTTAGTATAAGACAGGATAAAGCTCTCGTCCAATATAATTTCGACCATGATGTCCTAGGCAAAACAAGAAAAACAGTGGTTTCGCCCATACCACTCAGGGCATTTATACATAGAATACCATTGTAAACAGAACTGATGAAAAAGGAGGCCGTATCATTATGGGAGATGGCTATAACTTTGGCGGAGGTTTCGCGCTTATTGTCGTGCTTTTCATCTTGCTGATCATCGTTGGCGCGGCTTGGGTTTATTAAAGAAACAGAGCGTCCTTTCACGAAGGGCGCTCTTTCTTCTTTTCTTTTCAATATGTTAGACTGAGAGTGGAAAAGGAGATGACCACTGTGTATCCTGAAGCGTACGTGGCTTTTTTACATGAATTTCATACGACAAGGGATTATTTTGAGTGTCATGAAATTCTTGAGGAATATTGGAAGGAAGACCCGCCTGAGCAGCGCAAAGAATATTGGGTTGGTTTCATTCAGCTTGCCGTTGCATTGTATCATCAAAGACGGGGAAATGGAAAAGGGGCAAAACGGCTCATTTCAAACAGCCTCCACTTGCTGGAAGCAAACCGGCCCGTATTAGCGAACCTCGGTCTAGATGATGAGGCGTTTCTCATACTTCTGAGAACGCTAAAGAAGAAAATGAATGAAGACATGCCCTACGAAAGTGTGTTGCTCCCGATCAAAGATCAAGCGCTTCTTTCTTTATGCCAAGAAATGGCTCAAAAAGAAGGTCTGACCTTTGGACAGGAGAGCAACTTATCCCACACATTTTTGATCGAAAAACATAGACTGCGTGACCGGACAGATGTATTGCTTGAACGAAAAAAGCAGATCGAACGTAAAAAAAGCAGAGGACTGTAGCCTCTGCTTTTACATGTGTGATATTTAATTTGTTTCGCTGTGACACTTATGAAAGAAGCCTTGCGTTAATTCATTTGGAATGAGTGTTTTGGTTTTGAATACCTCTTCCACGGCTAAAACCATTTCCTTGCCGATTCCTTGATCTCGATGGGATGGATTCACACTAATATGCTCGATTTGTACTTGGTCGTCTGTTTTCAACACACCAATGGCACCTACGATATCCTCGCCATCTTTCCAAAGGAACAGCTGCCGATTTTCATCCATTTCATATGACTTCATCGTCTGCTGAAGCTGTTTGACGTCTTTCTCACCCGGCATGAAGGAGAGTAGCCCCATGGCAATTTTTTCAAAAGACCTCTTATAACGAATTAACATATATACCCCTCAATATTCAAATTATCCTAATGTCCAGCAAATGTCTCACGAATCATTTGCTCATCACACATTATAAACATTTTTATACCGTTTTTAAACTCTTTTTCACTAAATTAACGAAAGGTTCGATTGAGATTCGCCATTTCAATGGCAGCTGCAGCCGATTCGCTGCCTTTATTTCCAGCTTTTGTGCCGGCTCTTTCGATGGCTTGTTCAATGGATTCTGTTGTTAGTACACCAAAGATAATCGGTACCCCTGTTGACATGGCACTTTGAGCAATTCCTTTAGCGGCTTCATTACAAACATAATCGTAGTGAGTTGTTGCGCCCCGGATTACGGTTCCTAGTGTAATGACGGCATCGTATTTCTCTGTTTCAGCTAGTTTTTTTGCCATGTACGGAATTTCAAAAGCACCCGGTACCCACACGACATCAATATCGTCACCGTTTGCTCCGTGTCTGAGCAATGTATCTTCTGCTCCGTCAAGCAGTTTACTTGTAATAAAGTCATTAAATCTCGCGACGACGATTGCAAATTTTAGTCCTTCTGCTACTACATGCCCTTGTATTGTATTCATATGTTGATCATCCTTTTTTGTGATTTTTATTTTGTTTCGATAGTTGCTGTTTCGTTATTGTTTAAATATGTCTGCAATGCTTCGATTGTCAGCATCTTTAAACCGTGCTGTTTTTGGATCTCTTTTAGTTCAGGGACGCGCGCCATTGTGCCATCTACATTCATAATTTCACATATGACACCCGCTGGCTCTGAACCTGCCAGTTTCGCAAGATCTACCGCCGCCTCTGTATGACCTGGTCTTTCTAGTACACCGCCCTCTTTTGCAATGAGCGGAAACACATGACCTGGGCGGGCAAATTCTTCTGGTGTTGCGTCTTTATTTAACATGGCAAGCATGGTCGCAGAGCGCTCAAAAGCACTAATACCAGTCGTCGTTGTCACATGATCGATGCTCACTGTAAATGCTGTATGGTGTGCATCTGTATTTTGTTCTACCATTGGATGCAGGTTCAGGTGTTTGGCGATCGTCATATGGACCGGTGTACAAATGAGGCCTCTTCCATGTAAAGCCATAAAGTTAATAACTTCAGGCGTGGCATGCTCAGCAAGTGCCACAAAATCTCCTTCATTCTCTCTGTCTTCATCATCCACTACGATAATGATTTCTCCTTCTTTTAGAGCATCTACTGCTTCTTCTACTGAATGATACATACAATCGCCTCCTAGAATCCGTGCTCTTTTAAAAATGATGGGGTCAATCGGGATGGCTGCTTTTCGCCTTGTTCATTTGTTAAAAAGCGATAAATGTATTTGCCGATCATGTCACACTCTATATTCACAATCTCTCCCATAGATTTAGTCAGGAAAATAGTTCCTTCAAGCGTATGAGGAATAATAGAGACTGTGACGTGTGAATCTTGCAAATCGAAAATGGTTAAGCTGACACCATCTATTGCGATCGAACCCTTTTGCGTGAGCATATCTGTGAGGGTCTTGTCCATCTCCAAATCATAGTAAATGGCATTACTTTTCTTTTCTATTCGGGTAATGACTGCCGTTCCGTCAACATGGCCTGAGACAAAATGGCCGCCGAATCGTCCATTCGAGGACATGGCCCGCTCTAAATTCACTGGACTGCCTGATGTCAGCTGATCCAGTGATGTCGCTTTGACCGTCTCTGGCATCACATCTGCTGCGAACTGTGCTTTTGTAAAGCTTGTGACTGTAAGACATACACCATTGATCGCAATACTGTCTCCGAGGTGAACATCTTCTAGCACACGACTGCACTTAATGACAATTTCCATGGCATCTGCTGACTTTTTACTTAATGACTGTACGGTGCCAACTTCTTCAATTATCCCCGTAAACATGTGATCCTCCCTTTCTTTTCATTTGTATTTCTCACTTTATAAAAAAGCGATGTTAGGGACATGTGATCGATTGAGCACCTTCGTCGCTTTTTAAGGTCCATACAAGGTAGATGAGGGATCACCTAATAAACACTGCATGCCGGTCTATTAACTACATGTACATACAGAAAGCCCCGGAAAAAATTCCGGGGCTTTGGCTTTTTTGCATCAGAAATAAAACTATGATCAACAAATATTTTTCGTTCATAGCTTTCTTTATCCTTCTCCCATCCAGACTTTCACTGTCGGCTTCAGCTTTTCACTGAATCAACCGTTAATAAATTAACGGGTCACGGGCTGTAAAGCATTTGCTTTATTACCGTCGGTCGGGATTTTCACCCTGCCCCGAAGGATACAATCGATATTTAGCTGTCCTTAGGGGCTATTATAGCGATCCTTGTTATCAAATGCAACAATCAAGATTTCTCACAAAAAAGTCTCCTTATAGGAAAGGAGACTTGTTAATTAACGACTTTTACTACTTTTATAAGTCCATCTATTCTTTTTTCATTACTAAAGTAGGCTTTAATACGATCGCCTTTCTTCAAGTCGGCCACATCATCTTCGAATTTCTTTCCATTAAAAATGATTTTTGTGCCGTTTTTTGCTTGACCGTAATATTCATCTCCATCAATTTTCGTAATGGTATATTCATAGATGGTATAATCTTTATCATTATTTGTTAAGCTTTCACCAATGGCTGTTGGCACATCTTCAATTTTCATGCCATTCATGTATAAATAACCTGCGCCTAAACAAAGCAGTAAAACAAATAAGACGGCAATTTTCAATTTAATTTTCCCCATATTTAGAACCTCCATCATCTGCACTTCGCCTATTTGTATGTTTTATTCCTTCTTTTGATGAAATAAAACCAAAAAAGCTGATTTCCATTAATGGTTACTTATATAACGATTGAGTTGGACCTTTGGTTCCACCTTTTCATCATTACATATGATACGAATATGCGTTCTTTATTAAGGGGGTCTCTTTCCTCTTTATCCGTTAGTAGGGCGCACACCATTGATGATCATCTTTTTTCGAGTGCGAATAGATCTTCCTCTAACAATTGCGATCTCTGAACAGCAATGTTCCGGCTGTCACGAACCCCTTGATTATAATAGTAACTTCCAAGATTTTTTGTGATAAATTCTAGTATATTAATGGCTGCTAATTCACCAATCTCTTCTTCTCGTTCTTCGGCAAAGTAACGCTGAATGGCAATCATCATTTGATTTTTTTCTTCTTTTGTTAATGGTTTCAAATTATCTCCTGCTTTCTTTCAGCATGAAACACGCTTTTTTAATTTGCATTGACATCTGTTTTTCAGTTGAATGTGGCGACACCCACAAATGCGAATATTTGTTCTCTTATCATATCACAAAATCGAGTTCTGTCCATAACTGTCCTAAAAGAAAAAGCGTGTTTTGATAGCTTGATCAAAATACGCTTTCCCTATATTGACTGTTTTCCACGTAGACTGTTTATTTCAATATGGAAAGTATCGTCGCTACAGAATGATCTACAAATGAACGCTCTGGACGAGATTTCATGAGGACGGTAAGTCCAATGAAAGAAACGACCAGTGTCTGTGCTAAAGCTTTAGCATTCAGACTGCTTTCGAGCTCACCCGAGCGAATACCTTGAACAATCCTTTCTTCAAAAATGACCGAAAGATACATCTGATGCTCTCTTGTAAGAATTTCAAATTTCTCTTCGTGTGGCGCAAGTTCCACTATTGTATTGATGCAAAAACATCCTTTACTCGGACCATCTCTATATTCCTCTTCTACTAAATCTGCAAATAATGCATGAAATGCTTCCTTTGCAGAAAGATTGCTTTGAAGTTTTGTTCGAATATGGCCAGCATGCTGCTTTGTATATTTGCGTAATGCGGCCTCAAATAATTCCTCTTTATCTCCAAAAGCTGAGTATAAGCTTGGCCGCTGTATTCCCATTTTTGCAGTCAAATCGCTTAATGTAGTGGCCCTATACCCCTTTTCCCAAAAAAGCACCATTGCCTCATCCAACGCTTTTTCCTTATCAAATTCCCGTTGTCGAACCATCAGCAATTCCTCATTTCAACAATAAAATTTCTTCACAAAGTCAGCCATCTATTTCTTGATATTATTCTCTATTTGGTTACCAATCGGTACATTATAATTTTATTTTATTGACGTACTAATGTCAAATTGCCTTACCCTCTCAAGATCAGCATCAATTAACTGTATCAAAGTCTTGACTTTAAAACGTTTTGTTGGTTATCCTTAACATGAATCATAATATACCGAACAGTATATTATACTTTTTAGTACAAAAGGAGACGATGAAATGCATGGTGAAAGAAAAAATCACTTCCATTGAACATCTTGATATGGAAACGACTCATTTACCAATCAAACCGAGATCAACGATGACTCGCTATATGGCACTGCTGTTTGCGATAGCCTGCGGGATGGCAGTTGCAAACATATACTTTGCACAACCGTTATTAGACTCCCTCGCATCCGAGTTTGGTATCACCTATTCATCCATTGGCATGGTCATTACGATTACTCAGCTTTGTTATGCGCTGGGGCTGCTACTGATAGTACCACTTGGTGATCTATTGAATAGACGCCGGCTCATCATTGGTCAGATGCTTTTATCCGTGTTGTCTCTCATTCTAGTCGGCATCGCTCCTATCGTCACCGTCCTCTTTATAGGATTAGCTGTGGTCGGACTGCTTGCTGTGGTCACTCAAGTACTCGTAGCGTTCGCAGCGACTTGGGCCGCTCCAGAAGAGCGCGGTCGTATTGTTGGCTTGGTGCAAAGTGGAATCGTGATCGGGATTCTTCTCGCACGAACCTTTGCTGGTGTACTAACCGATCTCGCCGGCTGGAGGTCAGTCTACCTAGTTTCTGCCATTATGATGCTTATCATAACTGGCGTGTTGTTCCGAATTCTCCCGGGTGATGACAGCGAAAGAGAGTCATTATCCTATGCAAACCTGCTTCGTTCAATGTTTACATTGTTCAGACAAGAACGAATCCTGCGCATCCGTGGAATTCTGGCTCTTCTTATTTTTATTGTGTTTGGTACGTTATGGACTTCGCTCGTGCTGCCCCTCAGTACCACGCCATACAATCTTTCACATACGGCGATTGGTGCATTTGGTCTTGCTGGAGTTGCCGGAGCATTAGGCGCTGCTCGGGCTGGAAGCCTTGCTGATCGGGGCTTAGGACAGTTAACAACTTGTATAGCCCTTGTCCTATTAATCGTTTCATGGTTTTTTATCTTTTTCACTGAATATTCACTTATTTTATTGATCATCGGTATTATCATTCTTGACCTATCTGTGCAGGCCGTACACGTGACCAACCAGAGTATGATTTTCACAGTGCGGTCTGAGGCGAGAAGCCGGCTTACTGCTGCTTATATGATTTTTTACTCCATCGGCAGTGCGACTGGTTCTATTGTTTCAACCAGCATATACGCAAACGATGGCTGGATCGGGGTATGTTTATTTGGTGCCTCTGTCAGTGCCATTGCCCTTTTGTATTGGATCTTCACCTACCGCCTCACGGAACAAATAACCGTAAAATCAGATTTAACATAAAAAAACACCGCGATTAAGCGGTGTTTTGGATTAAGCATCGACAACTTCGACTTTTTCCATACCTTGGCCTTGTTCCATATCTAGAACAGCCTCGATACCAGATGTTACTTTGCCAAAAACAGTGTGAACACCGTTTAAATGCGGCTGAGGATCATGTACGATAAAGAATTGGCTGCCGCCTGTATCTTTACCAGCATGCGCCATTGATAATGAACCTCTTTCGTGTTGATGTGGATTCCCTTCTGTTTCACATTTAATTGTGTAACCAGGACCACCAGTTCCATTACCGTTTGGATCGCCGCCTTGGCTTACGAAGCCTGGGATGACGCGGTGGAATTTCAATCCATCGTAGAAGCCTTCATTCGCTAATTTTTCAAAGTTTGCTACTGTACCTGGAGCAGCCTCTGGGTATAGTTCAAACTCAATTTTCTTACCATTCGTTAGTTGTATGTATCCTTTTTTCGCCATTTTTCACATTCTCCTTTCAGGTTAAACAACGCTCATTATAGCACATTTTCGGTGATGTTAAACATCCCCTGCTCTTTGATTGTGATTTACCTCTTTTCTTAGGATTGATACAATAGAAGAGCTTGATCCTTTTTTCCTATTAAATTGATGACAGACTGTGCAACATGTCTTCATTATATTGGAAAAGGAAAACATCTTAAAAAGAAAATTGAAACGTTGAATCGATTTGTTACGTCTATATGATGGAGTGCATTTCTTTACGTGTGCTCAAAAGATGAGTTTCTCTTGAAAGAGGAACCCTTTCGACTTGAAGGAGGTCAACATGTTTAAAAAATCAATGCTTGGTATGATGGCAGCGCTCCTTTTCCTAATTGGTGCGCCAAAAGTCAGCTTAGCGGATGCAGCTGTCGGCGATGTCATCGTCACACTTGGGCAAGACTTAACTCCGGCTGATCGCCAGAAGGTGCTTGACGAGTTGAATCCACCTGAAAATGCGACAAAAATTGAAGTAACCAATAAAGAAGAGCATGAATATTTAGGAAAGTATATCCCTCGTTCTTCTATCGGGACGAGAGCATTATCATCTTCATCTATCACCATTGAAAAATCAGGTACTGGTCTGACTGTGGATACACATAACATCAAGACCATTACAGATGAGATGTATTTAAATGCTTTAATGACAGCCGGTGTCAAGGATGCCAAGGTTGTCGTGACTGCGCCGTTTGAAGTTTCTGGTACAGCCGCACTGACGGGTCTATTAAAAGCCTATGAAGTGTCAAGCGACAAAGCGATTCCAGAAGATGTGAAACAGGTAGCAAACGAAGAGCTTGTGACAACTTCTAAATTGGGTGACTCCATCGGGAAAGACAATGCTTCTGCCCTTATTGCAAAAATCAAGGATGACATTGCGAAAAATGGTGTCCCTAAAACAACAAAAGAAGTCGAAGAAAAAGTGGATCAGGCTGCTTCTGATTTAAACTTAAATCTAACGCAAGATCAAAAGGATCAGCTTGTTTCACTATTCGATAAAATGAAGAACATTAATATCGATTGGAACCAAGTAGGATCTCAAATCGATAAAGCAAAAGACAAGATTACGAAATTCATAGAATCAGATGAAGGGAAAAACCTTCTTCAAAAGATTTGGGATTTCTTTGTCTCCATTTGGAACGCAATCGTCTCTGTATTTACTGGAGGAAAATAAGTCATTATAAAAAGCTGCCTGATGTACAGGCAGCTTTTTTACGTAGATGATTTCACTTTTGATTGATACGGTAAATCAAGTTTGACAATATCCGCATATGTTTCGCGTTCAACGACAAGCTGCGCTTCCCCGTCTTCTACAAATACAACAGCCGGGCGCGGGATGCGGTTATAGTTGTTTGACATACTGTAGCCGTAAGCTCCGGTACAAAAGACAGCTAATAAATCTCCTTGTGATAACTCTGGCAAATCGATATCCCAAATGAGCATATCTCCGCTTTCACAGCATTTCCCTGCAATGGAAACCGTTTGATCATGCGTTTGGCTCATTTTGTTGGCACTTGCCGCTTCATATTTCGCTTGATATAAAGCTGGACGAATGTTGTCACTCATTCCCCCATCTACCGCAATATAATCGCGAATGCCAGGTACATGTTTTGATGAGCCGATCGTATAAAGCGTTGTCCCTGCATCTCCAACGAGAGAGCGGCCTGGCTCAATCCAAATTTCCGGCATATCAAACTCATAGCGGGCTACGTTCTCTTTTACAGCTTGGATAATTTTCTCGACGTATTCTGTCGCAGGAAGTGGTTCATCTTCTTCTGTATAACGGATACCAAAGCCGCCGCCTAAGTTTAACACGGTCGAAATAAAACCAAATGATTCTCTCCATTCATCTAGCTTCAAAAAGATTTTATCTGCTGCAAGGACAAAACCAGCCGTATCAAAAATTTGTGAACCGATATGGCAATGAACGCCTAAAAGCTCGATCACTTCTGATCCAAGCACTTGTTTCACCGCTTCATCTGCTTGTCCATTGTGAAGGTCAAAGCCAAATTTGGAATCCTCTTGGCCTGTTGTAATGTAATCATGTGTATGCGCTTCGACACCTGGTGTAATACGGAGCAGCACTTTCACCTGTTTTGACAGCTCTTGACCAAGCTCTTCAATGAGCTTCATTTCGTAGAAATTATCTACGACAATACAGCCGATCTCGTGCTCTAACGCCATTTTCAATTCTTCCCTGCTTTTATTGTTGCCATGGAAATGAATTTTTTCTACCGGAAACCCGGCGCAAATGGCTGTGTGAAGCTCCCCTCCTGATACGACATCAAGAGATAATCCTTCTTCCTTGGCAAGCTGAAACATGGCGATGGAGGAAAATGCTTTACTCGCATATGCTACCTGCGCTGTTAACTCTTCTTCTATAAATGCTTTTTGAAAGCTTTTTGCACGCTCCCGTATTAAAGCCACATCATATACATAAAGTGGTGTCCCATACGTTTCAGCTAAAGAAACGGCATCAACACCACCAATTTCTAAATGACCGAGTTCATTTTGTCTGCAAGTGCCGTGTAAATACAATGTCATTCCCTCTTTCTCCGCCTCGGCTGAAAAAAGACAGCTGCGTGAGCTGCCTTTTGCCGTTTCTCAAAGTTAAAAATACAATATCACAATCTTCAGCCACTTTCAATGAGCGTTAAGAATTTGGCGGAATTTTTGATCTGTTTTGAGGGTGAACGATGCTTGGCCTTACTTTTGAGCCAGGAACAGACGTCCGAATTAACACTTGCCATAAAGCTTTCCCATTAAAAGGAAGAAACGGCCACATATAAGGCGTCTGCAATGAACGTATGGATGTTAAATATATGATTAACAACGTAAAACCAATGATGAGTCCATTCAGCTTAAAGATCGCCACGAGTGCTAGTATGATGAGTCGTACAATCTTATTGGCGACACTCAGCTCATAGCTTGGCGTTGTAAATGTCCCGATAGCCGCTAGTGAGACGTATAAGATGACCTCTGGCGTAAATAAACCGACATCAATGGCGATTTGTCCAATTAAAACAGCCGCAATCA
The DNA here is from genome assembly GCF_038002985.1 of Bacillus sp. FSL R5-0431. NCBI lineage: Bacteria > Bacillati > Bacillota > Bacilli > Caryophanales > Bacillaceae > Bacillus > Bacillus sp. FSL R5-0431. The sequence goes on from NZ_JBBOOG010000001.1 coordinate 2,061,336, forward strand.
GCCCCATGGCGGTCGACAAAGCGGTTGGCGTATGAATCGCTGCCATCCTTAAAAATTCCACCCCAAAATCAGCAAGGAATACTTGTAATATGACCGGGATATGAGAAGGTTTATTAAAGCCAATATAGCTTAAATGATCCGGCAGAAGACTTGGTTCGAGGATAAACAGAAACCAAATCGGTAAAAGAAACGTTGAACATAAAATGCCTAAAAAGCGTACCCATCTTAGGAACGTACCAACTGCAGGTGCCTGGCGGTATTCTTCTGCGTGCTGAACGTGGTGAAAAATGGTGGTTGGCGTAATGATGACACTAGGAGATGTATCCGTAATGATGATGACATGACCTTCTAGTATATGGTTAGCGGCGACATCTGGACGCTCGGTGTAGCGTACAAGGGGAAAGGGATTGTATCCTTGTTTAATAATGAATTCTTCAATCGTTTTATCAGACATCGTCAGCCCATCGACTTTGATTCCTGATACTTCTTTCTCTATAATATCGACAAGATCTGGGTCCGCAATATCTTCAATGTAGCAAACACATACATCCGCTTTCGAACGTTCGCCTACTTTGAGCATTTTGTATCTCAGTTTTTCATCTCGCACCCGTCTTCGTATGAGCGCTGTATTGACAATAATGTTTTCAACAAAGCCGTCTCTTGCGCCCCGGACAACCTTTTCTGTATCCGGCTCCTCTGGCATTCTGCCAGGATAGCTTCTGACATCAATGATAAATGCGTAGTTTTCACCTTCTACTACAACTGCCACAAGCCCCGACAGTACTTGGTCTACCGCTTCATCGAGCGTTTCAACCTTTGAGACCTGCTGATTGACTAGACGGTTCTCGACCACACGTGCCAGATCATCTGATTCAGGTTCGTTGTCATTGATTTCAATTAGCTCTTTTAATAAGTAGATGACATACTGTGTATCACACAGTCCGTTTACATAGTAAAGTTGGATTTCCTGATCGTGTATATAAATTTTCCGCACGCCAAGGTCAAAGCTGAGACCCATTCCGACATTTTCCTTGAAGTAATCTTCATTTTTCTTCGGGTCTCGGTACACGTTTACCTTGTCTTTCTTCATGGAAACCACTCCTTTCTAAAATTAATTCAACTGCTTTCATTGTGATCGGAGATCCCTTGCTCAGATCATCTTTACGTCCCATTTTGCCAATATCTCCAATCCCAACAACAAACGGAAGATGAAGCGAGTCAAGACAATACACTGTATCCCCGCTCATTTTATGAGGCTCCATTTCAGGAAGACCATGCTTGTCGACACCGTATTCTGTCAGTTCACCCTCCCGGTCAATGGAAACATGAACTTTTGTCCATTCAGCTTGATGCGTTTTGGATGCAACGGCGATCGCTCCTATGACTTCAATTTCAGGGTGACGCGCCACATGCTTCATCGCCGTCTCCCCTGTTCCTTCACCTGTCAGGCCAGAGTCATCAAACATGACAAACACTGGATCATACGGCGTTTTTAAAATCATCTGTACAAGTTCAGGCCCTGTCCGTTTGCTTGGATTTCCTTTTGAGCTGGAAATACATCGTCCACCGACTTTTTTAGCAGCAAGCTCAATGGTTTTGGCAGCATATATATCTCCGTCTGTCACTAAAATGACTTTCCGTCTTTGCCCCATATTAGGTTATCCTTTCGGTTTAAAGATAAGAGCGATAATAAATGAGAATAAAATCGCAGCTGATATTCCAGCAGAAGTTAATTCAAAAATACCGATCCCGATTCCGATGAACCCGTGTACATCTGCCTGATGCATCGCCCCATGAAGCAAGCTATGACCAAAGCTGACGATTGGTACGGTTGCGCCCGCACCAGCAAATTCAATAAATTTATCATAAATACCGAAACCGTCTAATATGGTACCCGCCACAACAAAGGTGGTCATGACATGTGCAGGCGTAAGTTTGAGTACGTCTAGTAAAAGCTGGCCAATGACGCAAATAAGTCCGCCTGCAACAAAAGCGATAAGATAATCCATTAGCTCTCTCCTCCTGCACGCTCAAATACGACACCGTGCGCAATGGTTGGAATGGTCTCTTTTTGCTGGACCATCGTCGGGCTGAGAAGTGCCCCGGTTGCGACAACCAGTACTCTTTGCAAATTCCCTGCCTTCATTTCTTGAAAGATGTGACTGAATGTCACAACAGCTGAACACGCACAGCCGCTGCCTCCAGCGAACACGTTTTGATCGGGTGTATAGATGATTAATCCGCAATCATCGTGCTTTCGGCCGAGCTGAATGCCGTCTTCTTTGAGCAGATCCTTTAAGATCGGTGAGCCAATGCCAGATAGATCACCTGTTAAAATAAGATCATAATCGTCAACCGTTCTCCCTAGATCTTCTAAATGCTGCTTGATGGTATCTGCTGCTGCCGGTGCCATTGCCGACCCCATGTCAAATGGGTCTGTAATCCCAAGATCCATAACTCGTCCCACAGTTGCGCTTGTAATTTGAATTTGGGAGGGCTCTTGGCTGATAATAACGGCCCCGCTCCCAGTCACTGTACTTGTCGCTGTATCTGGTTTTTGTCCGCCGTATTCTGTCGGATTACGAAATTGGCGTTCTGCCGTCGCATTATGACTGCTTGTCGCAGCAATGGCTCTTTTTGCAAAACCACCATCTACTAATGCCGAAGCAATGGCGACCGATTCCATTGATGTGGAGCATGCTCCAAATAAACAAAGAAACGGGATTTTAAGTTCTCTTGCCACATAGTTTGCTGTGACGTTTTGATTCAGTAAGTCTCCTGCCAGCAAAAGATCAACATCGCTTTTTTGCAAATTTGCTTTTGATAAAGCGGTTGATATCGCATCATCCATGAGCTGCCTTTCAGCCATTTCCCAGTTCTTTTGATAACAATGCATTTCGTCGTATGTTTTATCAATTAGATGACCGATCGGGCCTTCTTTTTCTTTCGGTCCTGCAGCTGTTCCTTCTGCATTGACATAAAGCTTGTGCTCAAATACCCAAGATTGTTTACCTGTTAGTTTCACGTTTCATTCCTCCTACGAAAACGCCTTTTCCAAGATGTATCGAATGATCCCTACGACATATGCCGAGACGACACCAAAAACAATGACGTTCCCAGCAAGCTTAAACATGTTCGTGGCTACACCTAACACAAGCCCTTCACTTCTATGTTCAAGAGCAGCACTTGTCATGCTGTTTGCAAACCCTGTCACCGGGACAGCGGATCCCGCTCCAGCAAACTGGCCGATTCTATCGTAAATACCGATACCAGTTAATATAGAAGAAATTAAAATGAGGGTCGCTACGGTTGGGTTCCCTGCTGTCTTTTCATTAAAATCAAAAAAGTGAATATAGAAATTTTGCAGCCCCTCACCTATGGCACAGATCAATCCACCAACAAGAAAAGCCTTGATGCAGTTGAGGACATAAGGAGGTTTAGGCTGATACGTTTTCACCTTAGATGGATAGTTCTCTTTTAAACTCGACACGTGTTGTTCCCTCCAAATTCTTAAATATAAATTAGCCAATGAAATAGTGAACCAAATACCTTTCCTAAGACAATGGCCATGAGAAGCAAAACAATTTTCCCGTCCATTCCAATTCTTTTCGTTAATATAGGAAGTACATTTAATACTTCAGTCAGCGCAGCTGCAAGCATGCCGACGAAGATGCCCGCTAAAAGACCGATCGGAAGTGCCAGCCATTTGGATAAATGCAAATGTATTGGACTTAAGGTTGCCCAGCCGCCAACGACCGCCCCGCTGATGACAGCCGCCTCGTACCCTTGTATGAAGCGCTGCGTTTTGGTTAATTGCATTAAACGAGGGATGATGCCCAGCACTGTGAGAAATGCCACAAATCCTGCTCCTACCGTTAAACCGCCGCCAAGTCCAACAAGCACGACAAAAAGCCACTTACCGATCATGAATGTCTTTCATTGTCTCTTTATTTTCTTTGAGGGCGACATAATGATCGAGATCGAGTTGATATTTAAACATTTCCACTTCAAGCGGACTTGGTTCTTCATTTAAACGCTTTTTAAATACATGATTGAAAAATAAAATCATGCCGAAGCCTAGTCCGAAGCTATATGGAATTTGCAATAAATAAGGATGCTCAACCGTTTTTCCTGTGATCATTTCATATAGGCGGATATGAACGAGCCGCATACTGACATCCTCGTGGAAATTCATAATGGCAAGCGCCGCTCCGACAAATAACAGGAGCCATACAAACACAAATAAAACGGGAGAAAGCTGGCGTTTGCCTGTATCAATTTCGACAATGGCCTCAGCGCCTCCAACGGTTTGAATGTCGATGTCTGGCCATGTTTTTTTGATCGTTTTGACCACATGCATGATATCAAGAACGGCGATGTGACGATCCTTTTTACTGACATGATATATCGGCATTTTGCTAAGCTTTTCCACAGCAAACTCATCACCAGTGATTTGGGCGATATCTTCTAAATAAATGAGCTGATCATTACCGGTCTTGATTCGATGGCGCAGCCGAAGAAAGATTTGTCCGTCCATCCAAGTCACTTCCTAAACGATGGGTTAAAAATAGTATGTGGTGAAAAATGGTTCTCATACCGATAGAACTTGATTTACCGGTAATTACCACACAAAAAAAGCCAGCCTAATTGGCTAGCTGTCTTTTTGATCCATTTGCATTTGGATTTGTTTTAAAATTTTCTTTTCAAGCCGCGAGACTTGTACTTGTGAAATACCGAGCCTCTCCGCTACCTCAGATTGTGTTTGGTCTTTATAATATCTTAAGTACACAATGAGTTTTTCTCGTTCTTCTAATTCCTTGATCGCTTCTTTCAGGGCGATTTTATCAAACCATCTTTCTTCTGAATGATCCGCAATTTGATCAAGCAATGTAATCGGGTCTCCGTCATTTTCATACACGGTTTCATGAATCGATGACGGTGAGCGGACCGCTTCTTGGGCGAGGACGACATCCTCTGGTGTGATATCAAGATATTCGGCTATTTCCTGGACAGTCGGCATTCTTCCGTGAGACTTAGACAATTCATCTCTTGCCCGCCGAATTTTATTTCCAAGTTCTTTTAGTGACCGGCTCACTTTGACTGTTCCATCATCACGAATGAATCGCTGGATTTCACCAATGATCATTGGAACAGCGTAGGTCGAAAACTTCACATCATATGACAAATCAAATTTATCAACAGATTTCAGCAGTCCAATACAGCCAATCTGAAACAAATCATCTGGTTCATATCCTCTATTTAAAAAGCGCTGAACAACGGACCAAACAAGACGCATGTTTTTTTCTACGAGGAGGTCTCTTGCTTGCTGATCACCGTCTTGGCTTTTTTTGATGAGCTCTTTGACTTCATCATTTGACAGCTGGGCTTTTTTTGCTTGCTTTTTTACCTCCACATCCATATGAGCAGCTCCTTTAATTACAAAGCGCTTTGCTTTTTGATAGATGCTTTGTTAAACGGATGGTCGTGCCCATTTCTGGAGATGAGTCTATCATGACATCATCCATAAAATTCTCCATGATGGTAAAGCCCATTCCAGAGCGTTCTAAGTCTGGTTTTGTGGTGAATAGCGGCTGTCTTGCTTCTTCAAGATCTGTAATGCCCATGCCTTCGTCACGGATGGTGAGGTACACAACATGGTCATCAAGTGTGACATGGATATGCACCTTGCCATCTGGATTTCCATCATAGCCATGGATAATGGAGTTTGTCACCGCCTCTGACACAACGGTTTTGATTTCTGTTAATTCATCTAATGTCGGATCAAGCTGGGCGATAAACGCTGCGACTGTCACCCTCGCAAAGGATTCATTTTGACTTAAAGCAGAGAAGGTCAGGTTCATTTCATTCCTCATGATGCCACCCCCAATGTTTGCAATGCCGTTTGCTCTGAAGGCTCCATACGGATGATTTTAAATAAGCCAGACATATCAAATAATCGGTTCACTGCTGGCGAGATAGCACAGACGACCATTTCTCCGCCAAGCTGCTTAATTTCTTTATATCTTCCTAAAATCACTCCGAGACCTGAGCTGTCCATAAACGTTAAATCAGCCAAATTCAGCACGATGTGGCGAATGTCCTCTGTTTCCAAATAATTCGTCACCTTTTGTCTCAATGTTTCTGCGGAGTGATGATCAAGCTCTCCTGTTAACCGAATGCAAAGTACGCTCTCTTTTACTTGAAAATCAATTTCAAGGCTCATCTTTTTATTCCTCCTTGCTCTAATTTCGGATAAAGATTGTTTCTCTTTTTTATCAAGTAAATCCTTCACCATGACAAAACTAGTGACCATTCGTCACATTTAGATGTTCTTTTCTTCTTACTCATAGCAAAAAGACTGCCAATTACAGCAGCCTTTCACATTTTATTTCCATTTCACAAATTCCGCCATCGCTCGTTTCAAGAAAGTCCAAACGCCTGCTTTTTCCATTCCTTCTTTAGCTTCTACAGGGCTTTCATGCAGCACTTTTCCGTCTTTTTTCAAGACAATTGTACCTAGTTCCGTTCCTTTTGAGAATGGGGCCGTGACATCCTGAGACAATTTGATTTCTTTTTTAATCTGATCCACATTTTCGCCTTTTTTCGTTAAAAGGGAGATTGGCTCAGAGGTGACAAGCTGAATTTTTTTCTTTTTCCCTTTGCTTACCTTGATCTCCGCTACATCTTGTCCTCGTTTGTAAAGCGGGTGAGTGTTGTATTGACTAAATGCATAGTCTAACATTTTGACCACTTGAGCGTTTCTGTCTTTCGGTGTACTTGCGCCGAAGACAACTGCAATGACGCGCATGTTGCCTTTTTTAGCGGATGCAGTCAAACAGTATTTGGCTTCGCCTGTAAAACCTGTTTTCAACCCATCGACACCTGGATAAAATTTAATCAATCGGTTCGTATTCACAAGCCAGAATTTTTTATCCGTGTTTTGACGGAGATAGTCTTCGTAGACCCCTGTGAATTTAGTGATTTGTTCATATTTCAACAGCTCTTTTGCCATTTTTGCCATATCATGAGCTGTACTGTAATGGTCTTTTTCAGGAAGTCCTGTTGGGTTTTGAAAGACCGTAGAGGTGAGGCCGAGTTCTTTTGCCTTTTTGTTCATTTGCTCCACAAACTGTTCTTCAGACCCTGCAATATGCTCTGCCATGGCAACTGAAGCATCATTTCCTGACGCAATCGCAATGCCTTTCATCATTTCTTTCACGGTCATTTCTTCTCCAGGTTCAAGGAAGATTTGTGACCCTCCCATTGATGCTGCATAATCACTTGTTCTAACCTTATCAGTCATTTTCAGTTTTCCTTGATCAATGGCTTCCATGATGAGAAGCATCGTCATGATTTTGGTCATACTTGCGGGTGCAAGCTTTTCATCGCTGTTTTTGTTGTAAAGCACTTTTCCCGTGTCACGTTCTATTAAGATCGCTGATTTGGCTTCGTGCACCAATTCTGATGTTTGTTTTTCTCCTGGTTTTTCAATCTTTTCTTTTGCTATCGCTGATGGTGAAACCATTGAGATAAGGATCATTAAAATAAACAATGCACATATATGACGTTTCAAGTGGCAGACCTCCATTATCGTAATCCTCTCTATTTTTTCCTCATACAGGCTGTTTTATTCAGAGATCGTATGATTGCCATAAAAAAACCTTCTGTCGATAAAACAGAAGGCTTCTTGAAACATGCTATGAGAGTTGTTTGACTACATCTTTTACTAAATCAAGGAAACTCGCTTTCACTTTTTCCGTTACTTCAATGACTTCATCATGAGACAGCGGCTGATCTAAAATACCTGATGCCGCATTAGAAATGCATGAAATACCAAGCACTTTGATTCCTGCATGACGCGCAACAATCACCTCTGGAACAGTTGACATGCCTACAGCATCTGCTCCAAGTGTTCTGAGGAAACGAACTTCAGCCGGTGTTTCATATGAAGGACCTGTCATCCCTGCATAAACACCATGCTGTACAGATATACCTAAGCGCTGAGCTGTTTCTTCTGCAAGTGCCAGCAAATCTTTATCGTATGGGGCAGACATATCAGGGAAACGAACACCTTGACTGTCATTTGGTCCAATTAATGGATTGGTCCCCATCATATTGATATGATCTGTAATCAGCATGAGATCGCCTGGATGGAAGGATGTATTCACACCGCCGGCTGCATTTGTCACAATGCATGTCTCAATGCCAATTTCTTTCATCACACGGACTGGAAACGTCACTTGCTTCATATCATATCCTTCATAGAAGTGAAAACGTCCTTGCATAGCACATACGACAGTGCCTTTCAGCGTCCCGATGACGAGCTGTCCTGCATGACCCTCTACTGTTGAAACAGGGAATCCAGGAATATCTTCATATTTCAACTTGATTGGATTTTCAATCTCATCTGCTAAAATGCCAAGCCCTGAACCTAAGATCAATCCAACTGTTGGTACGTTTGTCGATGCTTGTTTAATGTATGCCGCCGCTTCTGAAAACTGTGCTCCCACGAGATTTCCCCCTATTTGAGTTTAGATAAAAAGCTTGTGCCGTATTTTGGCATGGCTGACTTGAAATTGTCTGCAACTGTTGCTCCAAGATCAGCAAAGGTTTTTGCTGTTGGCAGTTCATTTGCTCCCTGATGCTTTTTGCTGTAAGCAATGAGCGGAACGTATTCTCTTGTATGATCTGTTCCGTGATGAACAGGGTCATTTCCATGATCTGCTGTGATCACAAGGAGATCATCCTCTTTCAACAGGTCAAACACTTCAGGAAGTCGTGCGTCAAATTCCTCTAGTGCTTTTCCGTAGCCCTCTGGATCTCTTCTATGTCCGTAAAGAGCGTCAAAATCAACAAGGTTTAAAAAGCTGAGTCCTGTAAAGTCTGTTTTAAGTGTATCGACCAGCTTGTCCATTCCATCCATGTTCGATTTTGTTCTAAGAGAAGATGTGATTCCTTCACCATCATAAATATCAGAGATTTTGCCGATCGCAATCACATCGAGCCCATCATCTTTCAGCTCATTCATCACTGTACGGTCAAATGGTTTTAAAGCATAGTCATGGCGGTTTGGTGTTCTGACAAATGCGCCAGGCTCCCCGACAAACGGACGAGCGATAATACGTCCAACCATATACTTTTCATCTAATGTGAGTTCACGTGCAATTTCACAAATACGGTAAAGTTCATCTAATGGCACCACTTCTTCGTGCGCAGCAATTTGCAGCACAGAATCCGCAGATGTATAGACGATTAGATCGCCTGTTTTCATGTGCTCTTCGCCAAGCTCGTCTAAAATTTCAGTACCAGACGCAGGTTTATTTCCAATAATGCCTCTGCCTGTTTTTTCTTTTAGTTCATTTAATAGTTCATCTGGGAATCCGTCTGGAAAGACTTTGAACGGTGTGTCTATGTAAAGACCCATGATTTCCCAGTGTCCTGTCATTGTGTCTTTACCATTTGATGCTTCTTGCATTTTTCCATAATACGCAAGCGGTTTTTCATCCGCTGGAATTCCTTTGATTTCTTTAATATGACTCAGCCCAAGCTTCGCCATATTCGGCATATGAAGCCCGTTCATTTTTTCAGCAATATGTCCTAGTGTATCTGCACCTACATCATTAAATTCAGCAGCATCGGGTGCTTCCCCAATTCCTACTGAATCCATTACGACGAGGAAAATGCGTTTATACTGATAATCAGGCATTAAAAAGCGCCTCCTTCAATATTCTTGTCTTTTGTCCTTTCAAAAAGAGAGGTCTGACATCTCAAGTATAAACCGTTTACAAGCCGGTTGACAACCATAAACGGTGCAAACATGAAAAAGCATGACACACGTTCACTGTGTCATGCTTTACTTATGCCCTTGGATGGAATTTGTGATACACATCTTTCAGTCTTGTTTTCGTCACATGTGTATAAATTTGTGTTGTTGAGATATCGGCATGTCCGAGCATCTCCTGCACGGCTCTTAGGTCTGCACCGTTTTCAAGCAGATGTGTTGCAAATGAATGCCTGAGTGTATGGGGTGTGAGTTCTTTTTGAATCCCTGCTTCGATGGCTCGTTTTTTTAAATTCTTCCAGAAGCCTTGCCGCGACATTTTTTTTCCGTGATGATTGAGAAATAAGGCATCTGCCGGCTGTTTTTTTAACAGCTTGCTTCTTCCCTTTTCGATATATTCTTCAATCGCACTTGCAGCAGCTTCACCAATTGGCACAATCCGCTCTTTTCTTCCTTTTCCAAAACAACGGATAAAGCCCATTGTGAGGTGAACATCAGCAAGGGTCAGGTCCAGCATTTCACTGACGCGAATGCCTGTTGCATATAAGAGCTCGAGCATCGCTTTGTCACGGTAGTCAAAGGGAGTGTGCTGATTGGGTGTATCAAGCAGCTTTTCGACTTCCCCTAGTGATAGTACTTTCGGTAATTTCCGCTCTGTTTTTTGCGTTTCAATGTTCCATGACGGATCATCTGTTGTCACTTTTTCCCGGAGCAAAAATTGGTGGAAGGAACGGATCGAGGATAGATGCCGCACTGACGTTTTGCTCGATTTCCCTTCCTCCTTTAGCTGCTTTAAATAATGAATGATATGCAGGCGCGTGACATCTTTGATATCCGTCAGCTGCTCATGTGTCATTAAAAAAGACAAGTAGTTCTGTAAATCTCGTTTATAAGAAACAATGGTATTTTCAGAGAGTCCTCTCTCTACTGTCATAAAATGAATAAAGTCGGATAATTGATCGTTCAATGATTTCTACTCCCCGTTTTGATAAAAATAAATCAATCGGTCTTGCCAGTTGTCTTGATTCGGCTGATCCATTTCCATCACTTTAATTGCTGCACCCTCTGGTTTATCATAACGATGGTAGCTTTCATATTCTGAATTTATCCATATCATAGCATAATAGAACAAGACGGTAAAACCAGTGAACAAGATGAATACTTTCATCACTTCACCTGTTGTTTTGAGCCATTTTCGCATGATTTTCATGTCCTTTCTCAAGCTTCTCATTACTTCAGCATATGCCAGGTGGGACAAGGAATATACAGCGAAAATGCAAAAAACCTCTTCATCTTAAATGAAAAGGTTCCAATTCGGATTATTTGCCGGATTCATCATCATGACACCGGTGGCAAATACCATGGAATGTCAATCTATGATCCTTAATTTTAAATTTCCAGTCACGTTCAATAATCTCTTCAACGTCTTCTAATAAATCATCTTCTATCTCATCGACTGTCCCGCATTCCATGCAGACAAGATGATGATGGAAGTGAGCGGCTCCTTCTTTGCGAAGATCATATCGCGAAACGCCGTCTCCAAAGTTAATTTTATCAACAACTTTCAGTTCAGTTAGCAATTCTAACGTTCGATAAACAGTAGCAAGACCAATTTCAGGAGACTTCTCTTTTACGAGGAGGTATACATCTTCTGCACTTAAATGGTCTTCTTCATTCTCAAGCAGTACTCTTACTGTTGCTTCACGCTGTGGCGTGAGCTTATAGCTGGAAGAATGAAGCTGTTTCTTAATTCGATCAATCCGATTTTCCATTGACTTTCCCTCCTACGCCACATTACTTGATCATTATATCAAATGATGTGCTGAGAGCCAACTATAATCATTTTAAATTGATAAATAAATTGATTATTATTTAATAACGATTATAAAATTATGAAAAAAGAACACCTGCCAGCTTTTTCATGAGCATGAAAGATACGTAAGATTCAAAAAAGGACGAAAGTGCAGCAAGCGCTAAAATCATCAGCAAAACAGATGCATACCGGGCGAACCACTGAACAGGTGCTTGACTGATGGTTTTTTTCATGAACAGCTGCCCAATGAGACGGATGGAAAACGCAATCGCACATGTACCAATCACTAAATAGGCTGGAATAAGCAATATGTTTTGCGGAAGAACCGATACGAACGAAAGGAAAAAACCACTCAGCCCCATTTGATTTACTAGAAAACCAACTGTAAACCCAACGACAATTCCTTTTAAAAAAATCATGAGAAAGATGAGCGGCAGGCCAATGATAGATATTCCTAGTATCCACATAAGACCTAAATATTTCATATGATGCAAAAAGCTTTGCAAAAACATTTCTTTTGATTCTGCTGCTTTCTCATTCGTCAGCTGACCAAAAAATTGATTTAAATAATAGAATAAATCCTCTTTCTGACTAATTGTCATACTATTAACGATGATGGCCCCAAAGATCACGCCCATTAAAAAGAGTACAGAGACAAACAAATAAATCGATAGATGGTCTTTTACGTGCTGTAGAAGATGTTCCTTCCAAGACTTTTTCCGCATGCGTCTTCCTCCCAAATAGTAAAGGTTACTAGATTCTATGAGAGAGATTACGAAACATGACAGTTTTATTGAAAGAAAAAAGAGAAAGCAGCCCAAACACTGCTCTCTCTTATCATTTATCGGGCGGCTTTTTGTACGTTCACAAGCCCGGCACCATAATAAAAAGGATCTCCAAGCTTTGCAGCCGTTTTTGAAAGTCTCTCGCGCACTTCATCGTTTGTCAAATTCGGATGTTTTGATAGAATGACAGCCGCAGCGCCCGCTACATGCGGTGATGCCATGGATGTTCCACTCTTATAGCCATATTCATTATGAGGAATGGTGCTGAGCGTTGAAACGCCCGGTGCTGAGACTTCCACTTCTTCGCCGACAGATGAATCAAAGGCTCTTTGTTTTCTTTCGTCAACAGAGGCAACCGCCATCACTGAGGCGTACTTAGCTGGATAGTCAACCGTGTTGAGAGAGCCATAACTTCCTGCATTCCCAGCAGAAGCCACAATGAGAATCCCTTTGTCGTATGCTCGATCTACCGCTTCTTTCAGCGCTTCAGATTCACTTGCTCCTCCCATACTAATATTGATGACATCCATGTCATTCTCAATGGCCCATTCAATTCCTTTAATGATCCAGCTATAGTAGCCGTCACCATTTTCATCTGCCACCTTGACCGCATAGATAGAAGCCTTTGGTGCAACACCAACGACACCTACCTTATTATCTAACGCTGCAATTGTGCCTGCCACATGCGTTCCGTGTTCATGCGGGTCAACAAGCGGATCTGACTTTGTTGGAACAAAGCTGACTCCGCCGGTGACATGTAAATCTTCATGTTTGCCATCGATGCCGCTGTCAAGAACGGCTACTTTGACATTCTGTCCGGCGTATCCCCGTTTATGTACCTTTTGTGCTTTGATGCTTTTGATGCCATATGGGATCGTTTGACCGCTTGTTTTTGCCTTTTGGTCCTCCTCAATGAAGGTCACTTCTTTTCTCTGATTCAGTTTCTCTTTCGATGCCTCATTCAAGGAAACTTTCATCATATCTATTTGCTCTATGGATTCTTTTACATGCCCACCAGCTTCTTCGACAAGCTGTTTTTGTGTATGATCTTGAACGGAAGAAGAAAAGCCGATCATGTACTCTTTTTTTGCTTGCTCCTTTGCAGAAATATGTGAGGCGCCGAACGTGACCGATGCCAGCATCATACTTGCCATACAAAGCCCTGCTCCAATTGACTTGACGTTCACAATACTCACTCTCCCTTTCATCTTTTTGTCATTTAACTACATTTTCAGACAAAAAGAAACGACCGTTTGTCCTATTTTTTAAAATTTTCCATTTATTTGAACTAGTTGTCACAAAAAAGCAAAATAAAAATGCTTATGATCCTCTTGATAGTGGTCATAAGCATTCCTTCTTTTATGTTTTTTCATCATGTGCTGCAAGGCTTCTTGTTTTGTTTTTGTCTTTCTTTCATGTGTGCTAAAGTGCGGCATGTTTCCTCTCGACAGTTCCCGGTTTCGGCTGTGCTGCCTTTGAATATGTTCTCGTTTTTTCTTTGCATTGCTTTTTCCCATTTGGCAAAACCCCTTTCGTTGACGTTATGATACACGATGTGACATAAAAAAGATAGACGTATACACGCCTATCTTTCTGTTTTCACCATATCAAGATGCGGAATTCCATCTTCATCATAACAATCTGAAACGGCCTTAAAACCAAATGATTCGTAAAACGACTTCAAGTAGGCCTGCGCCTGAATTTTGACACTTGTTTCACCTAATTCACTCAGCTTTTCCAAAGCCTTGCTGAGCAGCATTTTTCCATAGCCTTTTTTTCGGCCTGCCTGCGTCACAAGAACGCGGCCAATGGACGCCTCTTCGTACATGATTCCGCTTTGAAAAATTCGGCAATAAGCCACAATCGTGCCGTCCTCTTTTGCAGACAGATGAAGCGCTTCTTGATCCCGGTGATCAATTTCAGGGTAAGGGCATGTTTGTTCGACAACAAACACATTGACTCTTTCCATTAAAATTAGGTAAAGATCCTCTTTTGTTAATTGGTCAAACGTTTGACATGTCCAGTTAACTTGATTCATGATTGATATCCACCTTACCGTACACTCCGCCCCCGCCAGCGATCAGTTCGACTTCACCTTTTCTTGCTTTGATGATGTAATTGGCTGTTTTTTCTGGCAGGACAGCTTTTAGTTCTTGTTCTGTTGCTTGATGAAGGATATTCATCTCTGTGTGAAACACGGCTTTTAGCTTCTCCAGCGTTTTGGCTCCGACACCCGGAATAAATTGAAGCGGGAGCTGATGAACATAAGGAGGTCTTGTTCCTTTGTCACTTTCTTGGTCAGCAAGCTCCTTTAAACGCTCACTCACCCCTTTTGTCATCCGGGTATGTCCGCATGCGTGGCACTTTTCTTGATCTAGCGCGCTAGGTCTTACTCCGCACTTCTCGCAGGTTGTATGATAGTACTTCCCAAGCCGAGGAGCGAGTCCATAATTTCCTGTAATGGCTCTTCCCTCTTTCCCTTCAAGGGCTAGTTTGAATTCGGCAAAAGAGGCATGATCCATTCGGATTTTTGTATATTCTCGCGCAATTTTTCCTAAAGAATGAGCGTCTGAATTCGTTAAAAAGGGATAACGGTTCAGCTCACTTATCTGGGACGCCATTGACGTATCGCAGCTAAGTCCTAGTTCAACAGCATCAATGAGGTCTGGGTCGAATACTTCCGTTAAAGACGTGTTGACTCCTTTGCCAAATAAGCTTTTATGCGGCGTGAAAATATGAGCAGGAATAAACAAGCCTCCTAGCTCCTTGACCTTGCGCTGAAGTGTTTTCCCATCAACATAGAGGCGCTGTGAACTCAAATGCACATTTTTCATATGAAGCGCGAGCCATGCGGAGAACTCAGACATTTTGCGCAGTGTGGGCATAAATGCAAGCACGTGAATTGGACCTTTTGAATGGTTATCGTTAATTTCTAATTCACTGCCTAAAAGCAGCACGGTCTGTCCAAATGATAGACCGCCATCATTTAGTTCAGTATACTTGCCTTCCTCTACACCCTCTATTAATTCTTCTAGGACTTCTGGAGATTGTGCATCAATCACACCAATCATCCCCATCCCTTTACTTTGCGTTGCTTCAATGAGAATTTGGTCAATTGTCAGTGACCTTGCACCTGTAATTTTAACAGCTCTGCCTGTTCTTGTTCTGCCAATATGAATATGGATGTCTGCAAAAAACTCCCTCATTTTGTTGACTTAAGTACCTCTTGCAATTGTAAGTACTGAATGGCATAGGCTGTTTTTGCATCATAAATGTGCTGCTTTTCAATGAGGTGCAAGGCTTCTTCTAATGAAACTTCCATTACTTCAACAAATTCATCTTCATCCAGCTCTCTTTTTTCTTCAAGCGGAACCAGCTGATCTGCAAGATAAATGTGGACGATTTCATCTGCGAAACCAGGTGATGTATAAAAGGCCGTCAGCTTTTGGAGCTGCTGAGTGGTGTACCCTGTTTCTTCTTCTAATTCTCGCAGTGCTGTATGTGCCGGCTCTTCTCCTGGCTCTAATTTTCCAGCCGGAATTTCAACGATGGCTCTCTCTAGTGCTTTACGGTATTGCTTGACCAAGATGATTTTATTTTCGTCTGTACGAGCAATGACGGCTACTGCACCAGGATGTTTGATGATTTCGCGTTTGCCTTGTTTTCCGTTTGGCAATTCTACATCTTCAAGAACCAAATCAATGATTTTTCCGTTATATAATTCTTTAGTCGATAATGTTTTTTCTTCAAAGTCCTTCAATTTTGTCAGCTCCTCGTTCTACTTTCACTTTTTACTTCATTCATTTTAACATAGATGATTTAGGAGAAGCGAAATGCGAACGCTTGCTTCAATGCGCCACTTGAAATCACCTAGCTTGAATTCCAGATTTTTTTCACTTAATGTGAAGGGATAGGAGTGTGATGGAATTGAAAAAAAGACGAATTGGTACCTCGGATCTTTTGGTGAGCGAGGCAGCACTAGGATGTATGTCCCTTGGAACGGAAAAAGGAAAAGCGCTCTCTTTATTAGATGAGGCTATAGACCTTGGAATTAATTATTTGGATACAGCCGATTTATATGATTTTGGGACAAATGAAGAAATTGTCGGGGAGGCTATTAAAAACAGGCGGCAAGATTTGATTTTGGCCACAAAAGGCGGCAACCGCTTTGAAAAAGGCAAATCTGACTGGGACTGGGACCCTTCAAAGGCGTACATAAAAAAGGCCGTGAAACAAAGCCTCAAGCGGCTGCAAACAGATTATATTGATTTATACCAACTGCACGGAGGCACGATAGATGATCCTATCGATGAGACGATTGAGGCTTTTGAAGAATTAGTGGAAGAAGGCGTTATTCGCTATTATGGCATCTCTTCTATCCGTCCAAACGTCATTAAAGAATACGCCAAAAAATCCAACATCGTCAGTGTGATGATGCAATATAGTTTACTCGACCGCCGTCCAGAGGAATGGTTCTCTCTTCTTGAAGAACAAGGCATTAGTGTCGTCGCAAGAGGACCTTTAGCAAAAGGGCTTTTAACTGAAAAACCACTTTCGCAAGCAAGTGCAGCGATTCAAAAAAACGGCTATCTTCAATATTCATTTGACGAGCTCCAGCAGGTCATTCCTTCTTTAAAGAAAGTCGCTTATGACCTATCATTCACAGAGCTGTCCATTCAATATTTGCTTAAGCATTCTGCGGTCAGTTCCGTTGTATTTGGCGCAAGCTCGGTGGAACAATTAAAAGAAAATGTAGCAGCGGCAAATGCACGTTCTTTAAGTGACCAAGAAGTAAAAGCATTGACTTACTATACAAAACCATCTGTGTATGAGGCGCACCGGTTTAAATAACATAAAAAGAGATCGCTTTATGTGATCTCTTTTTTATCGTGTTTTTCTCTATTAAAAATGAGAAGGGGCTAAAAGCCCCTGTACTCTTATCTATTTGCACTTTCATAATACGCATAATTTCCGGCTTTGCCTTTAAGGTGAAATGTAGTACCAAAACGTTGAAAATTATTTGCAAATACGCCATTATCTGAATGCATACATAATCGATTACCTCCACCTTTAAAAGGAGTTACAGAACAATCAACAATTGTAGTCACCGACGTACGAAAATCCGCTTCCTTTGAATCATTTGTAGCAAGAGCTTGTCCAAAAACAGGTAAAAGCAATCCTAAAGATAAAGCAACTCCAGTCATTGTTCTTGGGATTTAGTTTTAAATCATATTTTCACGAAGCTGAAATGAAGTGAAATTCGAAGGAGTCAGAAGAGTCTGCTCTCAAATCACCTATGTTTTGAACAAGTTCATTTCGTGTTGATCAATCTCAATGATGACATGAAAAAAAGGAGCATCAGAGCTCCTTTTTTTTAGCTTTTATATTTTCTCCAGTCCAAATGACTTTCATCTAGCAGCTCGGAGAAGCTTTTATTTTTTTCTTTTTCTTTCTGCTGCCTAAGGAGGTCTTGTCGTTTTTGTTCTTCTCTTTTTTCTGTCTGGGCGGCAAGGTTCTGCTTCATTTGAAGAAGCTGCTGTTTGAGATCCTCGTTTATACCGTCCTTTAATTTCGCTTGTTCTTGATTGGTCTTTTTCATCGTGCCTCTCTCCTTTTGTCCTAAGTGTATCATCCGTTTTATTTGCTGAGCAAGAGTCACGCCAATCTCCCAACATGTGGTATGATCGTCATAGGAAAAACTTCGGAAAGGAAGAATCAGCTGGATGAAGAAATGGATCGCTATACTTGCCTTGATATTATGTCCGCTCGCTGCAATCGGCATTTTTTTCACCAATAAAATGATGTATATTCGAAAATTAACAGATGAAGAGCTCATCAAAAGAGAATCAGATGAAGGACACTATCATCACGAAGAGTTTCAACAGCTTAAAAAAGAGAAAGTGTGTATTCCTTCAGCATTTGGTTATGATCTTCATGGCTATTTTGTGCCGCACCCACATCCACATACAACACGCACCATCGTACTTTGTCATGGCGTCACAGTCAGTTTGATTAATTCCGTTAAGTATATGAAATTATTCCAAAAGCTCGGATGGAATGTGATGCTTTATGATCATAGAAGACATGGAATGAGCGGCGGGAAAACCACGAGTTATGGATACTACGAAAAAGAAGATTTAGCGCAGGTCGCGAAGTGGCTCAGACAAAGACTCGGGGAAAATGCCATTATCGGCATACATGGAGAATCAATGGGTGCAGTCACGACTTTGTTATATGCTGCAAAGCCGGAAGCAAGCGCCAATTTTTACATAGCTGACTGTCCTTTTGCTTCTTTTGAGGATCAGCTTCTCTATCGATTAAAAACAGATTTTCGTCTTTCAGGGCAATGGATTCTTCCACTAAGTGATCGAGTGTTAAAATGGCGGGATGGATACAGCATTCGGCAAGTTTCACCGCTGGATGTGATCGATCAGGTGAAAGAACCTGTGCTTTTTATCCATAGTCTTCATGATGACTATATTCCATGCGAGCAGAGTCAGCAGCTATATGCTCGAAAAAAAGGTGATAAACAGCTATTTATAGCGCCGCACGGGGCACATGCGATGTCTTTTAGCGAAAATAAGGCAGCTTATGAACAAGAAGTTCAAGGATTTCTTCAACAATTTGAATCGAATGAAGATAAAAGAGGAGAATGAACAGCGGTTCGTCTCCTCTTTTTGAGCTAACTTATGCGATAGTCACCACTGTTGTATGATGTCTGCCCGCCAGCTCCATATGGCTCTCTTCCGATTGCTGCTGACTCATGACCGATAATCCTGCAGTTGCTGCCAATAAAAGAACTATCAAACTCGTTTTCATATAAATGACCCCCATTTTGAATTTTTGATATGGCTTGAATCTTCCTTTCGTAAAACCGTGTAGATGCTTCATACAGTCCAAGCTCATTGTAATAATGAGCCGCATCAAGTGCCAATTCCTCAATATCTGGGTATAAGCGCTTGTCCTCGAGCAGGTCTAATGTATCGTCTATGATCGTTATTTCTGCATCAACGTATAATGCTTTTAAGAACTGAAATTTGCAGATGTAAATTTCATCTTCTAATTCACAGGCTTTCATAATACCTTGTTGATAGAGGGTTAACGACTCTTCTATTTGTTTTTGTTTAAACAGGATTTGGGTCAGCATAAATAGTGGGTCTAGAGAGCGATTAAGATGGGTTAAATTCTCCTTTTCAAACACTTCAAGAGAGTCTTTCAGATAACGGCTTGCTTCCGCAAGATCGTTCATTTGGTAATAACAGTTACCTAAGTTGAAAAGGGCCGAACCTATGACTCGAGGGTTTCCAATTGAGCGTGCTCGATTTAGAGCATTTTTAAAGTAGGGTAATGCATGTTCATAGCATTTCAAATCATCATAGTTTGCACCGATGACAAATTCACAGTGGATGATTCTCAGCGTGTACGTTCTGTAGGCAGAGTACGTATCTAACGCTTGCAAGGCATAGTGCATCGAAAAGTGGGTTTGTTTCATGTGGTAGTATATTTCAGCTAATTTAAAGTAAAATTCTGCTCTTTCTATATCATCTGATATAAGATTGAGCTTTTTTTCTGCTGAACGGTAATAAGCAATGGCACTTAAATAGTTTTGCTGTTCAAACTCAAACATTCCTGTGAAAAAATGAACATAGTATTCAAGCATGTCCGTTAATTTCGTTTGCGAATGTTCGATCGTTTCTAGCAGGTTCTTAATTTCTTCATCATTTGAGGCTTTCTTTGCCGGTTCAAAATATTCAAGCATCACCTTATGGCGAAAATCCATCAGCTGGTAAAACAGCAACAAGTTTTGATCCTGTTCCATCTCCAGAATTTCCTGCTCGATCTCGGCCTTCAGCTTCTCTGCTTTCATGACATGAAATCCGCAAATCTGCCTATACCATTCGTTTATTTTGATTCCAACCTGAGGCGATGACAGCTTGAGCTTCAATTCACTTTAGCACCTCCCTTCTCATATACGATACATGTTGTATTCTATCACATTCCCTCGAATGGAAGAAATATGAAATGTCATTTTTCGCAAAGTTTTCGGTATCCCGCAATAAACGCTTTCATTGCCTATTTTTCGGCATTTATAACCACGGTTTTTTCATTTCTATTTTTCACATTTTGTCGAATTGGTTGTTATAAAACGGTTTTTTTGCGTTTTAAAAGATCATTTTTCAGATTAGACATCCCTGCTGTTTGATGAGATGATGAAGGCACGAAAAAAACCCTTTTGTCAAAAAAGGGCTTTTATAATACATCTGTTACCTGTTCCATATTCTCTTTGATCCAATTGACAGCTAATTCGAGCGTTGGAAATTCTTCCGTTTCAAATGTGACTTCATCTTGAAGAAGCCAAACGTCCTTTTTCACCGAATCCATTCCACCTATTGACCAGTGCAAAAGGGTATAGGGATGATTGTTATTTAAAAACGACACCCATGTTTTATTTTGTGCCGTGTTTTGTATCACTCTAAGCTTCTGATCCACTACGTTTCCACCTTACTTTACAAGTATGCCCATTCTTGGACTGAGTATTTGCTGAGGACTTTTCAGCATCAATGTATTGGCTTTTTCATTAAAATCGATGGTCATTTCCTCATCAAAAAATACCTTCTGTGCAATGTGTATATATAGTTTTAAATGTTGGCTATTATTCAGTTGTTCCCATTCACCTGTTCTTTCACTTGTTAACCAAAGCATTGGTACGCCACTCACTGCACAGCCACAACCTTCTGAATCGTAGCGAAGCAGTAATTCCTTAGTTTCGTTTCCTATTTGCTGTTTTTCTATATATGTTTTAGCCAGTTCTGTGATGTGAATATACATGGCGAACATCCTTTTTAAATTGATGCTTACATTGTAACACATAAAACACCATAAAACATGACACACGACTAAATCCGAAAGTCATATTCTTTGAAATACACGCTCTTCTCACTAGGATTATATCTATCTATTGGCTCTTTTCGCTTCTTGTTTTTTAGAATTATACTTATGACGCTACCAATTTTAAAAGAATAAACAGGAGGTTTTAGATCGTGAAAAAAAGATTATCTCTCTGCTTCATCGGGGCACTGATATTTATGTTGAGTTTCGCTGTGCCAAACATGAAAGCGGCATCTGTCCTTGATGAAGTACGAGAAAGCTATGCGACTTATACGGGATCTGGTTACTCAGGGGGCTCCGCATTATTAGATCCTATTCCATCTGACATGAAAATTACGGCTTTAAATCCTCATGACTATAACTATAAAGGGGTAAATGCGGCACTTGCAGGTGCTTACCTTGAAGTAAAGGGTCCAAAAGGAAAAACCGTTGTGTATGTAACCGATAAATATCCAGAAGGAGCAAAAGGAGCTCTTGATCTTTCTCCTAATGCCTTTGCCAAAATCGGTAATATGGCAGATGGAAAAATCCCAATTAGTTGGAAAATTGTAAAAGCACCGATTAGCGGAAATGTAGCTTACAGAATAAAAGAAGGCAGCAGTGAGTGGTGGGCTGCGATTCAAGTGCGCAATCATAAATATCCGATTATGAAAATGGAATATTACAAAGATGGACAATGGGTGAACATGGAAAAGACAGACTACAACCATTTCCTTGGATTTAATATGGGGTCTAAATCTCTTCCTGTTCGAATCACAGATATCCGCGGGGTCATCGTAAAGGATAAATTACCCGCTCTTCCATCTACTGCTGCTTCACAGGCCTATATTGTAAAAGGCAATGTTCAGCTTCCTAATTAACGAGGAAAAGAGGTAGCTTATTTAAGAGCTTCCTCTCTTCCTTCTCTATCCCAGTGATATGCCTCATTTTCTATTTCTTTTATGATTTCATTCTTTCCTGCCATATAGCTTTGTATATCTTCCGGATACTGATTTGCTAATTGTTCCTTGACAGACGCATACGCTACAGCTCGTTCTGGATGGGCCCTTAAGTAATCTCGAAACAATAAATGCCTTTTCACATCAGGGTGATTTCTCTCATAAACATGGACATGATGCGTACGATTCAAGCCACCCTTTTGAAAAAAACGTCTCCCTTTTATGCCATTTTCACCTAGCGCTTGATATCCAAGATGTTCAAAGCTCTCTCTTTTTCTATCGATCTCTTTTATATGACTTACTTCTATTAAGATATCAATAATTGGTTTGGCAACAAGCCCTTCAACTGACGTACTACCAATATGATGTCCTTCTATCCAGTTCTTTTGAATGATTTGCTTGAGTTGCTGCTTTTCTTGATGGAATTCTTCATGCCACTCTTTTTTGAATTCGACAACCTCAACCTTTCGCCTTGGTCTCCATTTCATTTTTGATAAGGTGAGCTCTTTTACAACATGAATCACATCTGTTTCAAGAAATCCTAACTTTTCGTATAGCCTTTTTGCAGGGGTGTTTTTTTGCCCTGTGGTCAGTTCTATAGGGACATTTTTCTCCATAATTGTGGACATAAGTCTTGTTCCAATACCCTGCTTTAGCACTTTTGGATGTACAGCCAATCGACTAATGATCAAATAATCTTTCTGCTCTTCATAAGATGCAACACCTAGTAAGATTCCCTTTTGCTCAAAACCAATAAATTGCTCTTTTGCTTTCATTACATCTTGAATGGTCTCTTTTAATGGCGGGAGATCGGCATAGCCAATTTGTTCAGCTTCTTGTTGGTATGCAGCTAGTTGAATATGTAAGATCTGCTTTGCTACATCACTTATTGTTTGATCTAAATTGACAATCATTGCATTGCCTCTAATTTTTTCACAAATAAAACACGATCTTCATTTATTCCATCATAGTCTGAAAACACGGAGATTCCTTCTACAGTTTTGTCCCCTTTTTCAATTTGAAAGCCCAATTTTGCATGATAGGCAATCGATACTTTATTTACAGGTGCTGTTACCGCTTTAATGGTTGTTCTTCCTTCCTGTTTTGCCACATCATAAAAGGCTTGATATAGGACTTTTCCTATCTTTAATTTCCGATGGTCTGGATGTACACCTACAAAATGAATATACGCTTCATCTGAATGAGATTGCGATAAAAAACCGACTAAAAAGCCAATAAGTTCACCTTTTTCAACGACGACAAAACTTGTTTGCTGAAAATGTTCAAAAAATAGCTTCGGCAATTTTGCGCGCAAATCTCTGCCTCCCCACCAGCTTTGGATGACGGATGTGACGGCGTAAAAATCTGACGGCTTCACTTGACGTATCATGATGACCTCGCCCCTTTTCATTTTTGGCTTACCGCTCTCTTTTTTTAAAAAAACTGTTGTTTCAATAGTCTACCTGTTCGATTAATTGTTTGTAAAGATCACGTGTCAGCCTTTTTTCCTTTCAGCTTTGTTGATTCTTCGTTCTTTCGCCGTCATCTCCTTTTAAATCTTCACACTTATTTCAAAAAGTTCACTTTTTGTGCGAAAGTTTCATTCTTTTGGTATGTTAAGATGGTTCATATAGGAAATGTAACAAATGTTTATTGGAGATGATGATATTGGTTTGGATTGTTACTTCACTTGTTGTGTTTAGTCTTTTAAAGCTTCTTGTCACTTCGCTGCCTTCTGGTGTTGTGGAACGCCTTTTTAGTCGTTATGCGGTGCATGCAAAAGTAACAAGTGATCAAACAACGATCATGTTTGAAGATCGTCCGCTCAATGATCAGCAAGTATCTGAAATTATTCAACATTTTAATGATGCGATCTTTATTGAACGCTATTATATTTATCCTGGTGATGAAGAGCGTTTTCTTCATCCGCAGGAAGGGCCGGCGCCGCTTACCATGCAAACAAAGCTTGGCAAACATGATGTGACCCTTTATCTGTATCATTACGATGACCACGTGGATGTGGTGCGGCAGTTTACACATAAGCCTAAGAAAAAACTGACGGCCTATCGTTTGCGTTCTGAGCCGCTCCAAACATCTCACAACTTGGCACATGCTTAAAATAATGTTGCATCAAATGAGACGAAGTGGAAGACACTTCGTCTTTTTTGTATGGATTTACACTCTTTTCTTTGAATGATTTACCAGTATCAATTTCGCCTCCTGACGGTTACAATATAAACGGAACATATGTTCTAAGAGGTGAAAATAATGAATGAACGAGCCATTCTGCTTGTGGATATGCAATCGTTTTATGCGTCAGTCGAAAAAGTGGAGGCTCCCCACTTGAAGGATGTGCCGCTCATCGTCTCTGGAGATCCTGAGCGGCGGAGCGGGGTCGTACTTGCCGCCTGCCCGCTCGCTAAAAAACGAGGCGTACAAAATGCATCAAGATTATGGGAAGCGCAGGAGAAATGCCCCGAAGCTGTCGTCGTACGCCCCCGTATGCAGCGCTATCTTGATATCTCTGTCATGATAACAGAGCTGCTCGAACAATACACAGATCTTGTCGAACCCTATTCAATTGATGAACAATTTCTTGATATTACAGGCAGTCTGACACTACTCGGTTCTCCCCGCGAGATCGCTCAAAATATACAAACAACCATTATGAACCAGACTGGCATTTACGCACGTGTTGGCATCGGTCCTAATAAAGTGCTCGCTAAAATGGCCTGTGACCATTTTGCTAAAAAAAACACATCTGGTATCTATGAACTTCGTACAGACAGTGTTGCGGCTGATTTATGGCCGCTTCCGATTGGAAAATTATTTGGCGTCGGCAAACGAATGGAGCACCATTTAAAACGAATGGGCATCAGTACCATTGGGACGCTTGCTGCTTATCCGTTAGACCGGCTTAAAAAACGCTGGGGAATCAACGGAGAGCTTTTGCAGCGAACAGCTTTAGGGCATGATCCCTCTCCGGTCACCATTCACACACATGATCAGCAAAAAGCGGTTGGACATCATATGACTCTTCCCCATGATTATGCGTCTTTTGAGGATATCAAAGTCGCTCTTCTTGAATTGAGTGAAGAAGTGGCAAGACGTGCACGCTTTAAGCATTATCTTGGGCAAACAGTGTCTGTTGGCGTGAGAGGCGCTGATTTTTCTCATCCGACTGGATTTCATAGACAAATCAAGCTTCATTCACCTACACAGTACGGGACAGATATTGCAGACGCAGCCATTCAGCTATGCAAGCAGCACTGGGATGGCCAGCCCATTCGCAGTGTGGGGATTACTCTCTCACAGCTGCAGTCTGACAGCCAATATCAGCTGACTTTATTTGATCACCATGTTCAAAAAGACAAACTCAGCAAAGTATTTGATGCGATCCACATGAAGTATGGACCTGCTGCCCTGCTGCACGCTTCGTCACTGACAAGCGCAGGGCAGGCGTATCACCGCGCCGAAAAAATTGGCGGACATTACAAATAACGGAGGCGAACAGCCATGAATCCCAATAAATTAACACCTGGATACAACCTCATGTGGGAATCAAGCCGAATGATGCTTCCAGAGCACCGGGAGCAGCTGCTTGCTCAAAAACGGAAGAAAAAAGAGTACACCCCTCCCCCGCTGAGCACCGATCAGCTGGAGGAAATGAATTTTTTGATCACACAGTCGATTACCGAGGATCAAGCGATTTACGTGACATATGCCGCAGCAGGTATGAAAGAGCAGTTTTGGGGCTGGGTAAAAGCCATTCATTATGAAACGCAGCGCATAAAAATCGTCAATGATGAGGATGTTCTCAACCTGTCCTTGCAGCAAATCGTCGCGATCGACCTTGATTAAATTTTCGCCAAATGACCGCGCGAATCAGTGACATAGAAGCACTGGCAGCAAAAAGCAAACCTCCAAATGGCGAGCCAATCTTGCTTCTTTGCCATATGGCAGATGTCTCCTCCATCAAATTGTGTATTTAATTTGCACAATTTTTCATGTATGATTGGAACATCTTACAAACTCAGGGGAGAAACAGCATGAAAAATAACTTACGTACGTTACATCCGCTTAGTTGGACGATCATCATCGGCACCATATTTGGCCGAATGGCGACGTCCATGAGCATTCCTTTTTTGGCCGTTTATTTGACACAAGTCAAAGGCGCCTCAGCGTCTTCTGCTGGATTAATCATTGCCGTTAGCTCTCTGATTGGGATCGTTGCGAGTTTTTACGGCGGATATATTTCTGATCGTATCGGCAGAAAAAAGGTAATGCTTCTATCGATCTTCGGTTGGTCACTTGTCTTTGTTGGCTTTGCATTTGCAGATGCCATTTGGGTCTTCTTTATCATGAACGCTTTAAACGGACTGTGCCGGGCACTGTTTGAACCAACATCTAAGGCGCTCTTATCTGATGTCACCCCATCAAGTATTCGGTTGTTTGTGTTTAATTTACGGTATACAGCCATTAACATAGGGGTCATCTTCGGTCCTCTGCTTGGCTTATATCTCGGGTCATCGAAAACAACGTTCCCATTTCTCGTTGCTGCCTTCATTTACTTGTTATACGGATTAACGCTGGTCTGGCAATTTCAGAAACATCCAGTTGCTGCTCCAGAAAGCACGAAACAAATTGGTGTCAAAAAAGCCCTTTCCATTATCCAAAAAGATACGGTCTTTAGCATTATCCTCATCGGCGTGACCTTATGTTCGTTCGGGTATTCGCATTTGAGCTCAACGCTGCCTCAATATTTATCCGCTTCACCTATGATTGAGGATGGTCCGAAACTGTTTGGATACCTTTTATCTTTAAATGCAGTTGTTGTCATTGTCGTACAATATCCGCTCATCATGATCGCCAAGCGCTACTCCACCATTTTGTCGCTGACCACTGGGAATATTCTTCTTGCCGGCAGTTTGTTTGCTATTGCTTTTTCACAGAGTCTCGGCATGCTTGCTTTCATCATTGTCGTGTTTACAATTGGAGAGGTTCTGCTGTTTGCGATGATGGATCTTTTTGTAGACAATGTGGCAAAGCCAGAAGTAAAGGGATCGTACTTTGGTGCGATGGGATTTTCTCAGCTCGGCAGCGTCATCGGACCATTTGTCGGCGGACTGTGCATTGACTATTTTGGCGCAGCCCATCCCTTCTCCATTTTTTCAGTCTTGTCGATGGTCACCATCGCAGGTGTCCCGTTCTTACTCATTGGATACTACCGCCTGAAAAAGCGATCCGCAGCTGCGGTCGCTGTTAAAGTCAGTGGAGATCATTAAAAAAACCGCTCTCGTTTGAGCGGTTTTCCTTTATACTCGGCGGATAGCAATCTCTTCCACCTTATGCTGATCACCTTTTTTCAAAATGAGATCGGCTCGATATTTTGTCGGTAAAATATTTTGATATAAATTAGGGCGATTGACGGTATTCCAAATCGTGCTTGCCATGTGATCTGCCTCTTCATCCGTCAAATCTTTGTATTGATGAAAGAAGGATTCAGGGTCTTGGAAAGCTGTTTCCCTTAGCAAACGGAACCGTTCTTTATACCATGATTGAATTTGCGTTTCAGCAGCATCTACATAAATCGAAAAATCAAAGAAATCTGATACAAACACACGCGGTTCATCCTTCAGATCATCCAGCGCTGGTGATTGCAGCACATTGATTCCTTCAATGATGACAATATCGGCATCCTCCACTGTTTCATACACCCCTTCAAGCCGGTCATAGGTCAGATGCGAATATACCGGGGCATGAACAGTTTGTTTGCCTGATTTTAATTCGTTTAAAAAAGATAACAAGGCTTTGACATCATAGCTTTCCGGGAAGCCTTTCTTTTCCATGAGTCCTCGATCCTTTAATTCTTTTTGAGGATACAAAAAGCCATCTGTTGTCACAAGACTCACTTTCAGCCCATCTCCAAGTCTCGATAAAAGCGTTTCAATGATACGAGCCGTTGTACTTTTCCCGACAGCCACACTTCCAGCAATCCCAATTAAAAAAGGGATTTTCGCATGATGCGGGTAGTTTAAAAAGGCATTCACATGCTGATTTTTTTGTTTTTCTGCAAAGACATGCAATGTCAGAAAACGAATAAGTGGTATGTAAATATCTTGAACTTCTTCAAGCGATAAATAGTCATTTAATCCTTGAAGTGCTCTCGCTTCCTCTTCTGAAACAGATACCGGCATATATTCCCCAAGAGCAGACCAAGCCTCTCTTGTATGGCGTGTATATAAAGTATTAAAATCTAGTCGCGTGTCACTCAAAGTCTTTCCCACCAATCTTCACTAAACTCGTAACCAAAAAGACGATAATCCGATTGTAGCTTAAAATGAAGGCGCTGTCTTTATTTTTCAACTAAAGTTTGCTTCTTTTGCGAAAAAAAGCATTAAAAAAAGGAAAATGAGGGTAAATAAGAGTATTCAGTTCGATAGATAGAAGGGAGCACACCAAATGAAATATGTGATGATTGGCGGAGATGCAGCAGGAATGAGCTGTGCTATGCAAATATATAGAGAGGATCCAGAGGCACATATTGTCGCTTTTGAAAAAGGAGAGATTTTCTCATATGGACAGTGCGGCCTTCCCTACTTGATCGGCGGTCTCATTGATCATCACAGCAAGCTGATTGCACGCAGCACTGAAACCTTTCGCGACAAATATGGAATTGATGCTAGATGCTTACACGACGTGACCTCCATTGACCCAAAGCAAAAAACGGTGTCAGGTCATCATACGAAAACAAAAGAACCATTTACCGAAAGCTATGACCGCCTCTTAATTGCGACAGGAGCAAGCCCCGTCACACTGGGTTTAGACAATCAGCCGCTAGAAGGCGTACACGTATTAAAAACCATTCCGCATGCGCTGTCCATTTTAGACCATTTAAAACAAAATATCACACATGTCACCATCATTGGCGGCGGGTATATCGGCTTAGAAATGGCTGAAAATTTAAAAAAGCTGGGAAAAAAAGTACATATCATTCAGCGGGGTTCAACACTAGGTCCGGGCTTTGACCCCGATATGGCAAAGCATCTGAAAGAAGAGGCGGATGCCCAAGGTATTCACGTGACACTTGGGGAAACCGTGCAGACATTAGAGGGCGAGTCACATGTAACAGCTGTTCAAACAGACAAACAAACCATTAAAACGGATATGGTCATCATGGCCATCGGCGTCACACCGCAAACATCCTTTTTAGACAAAACAGGAATCAAGCGTCTTCCAAATGGCGCCATTGTTGTAAACGAATACATGCAAACCAATGTAAAAGACATCTATGCTGCCGGGGATTGCGCAGCAACTTATCACCGCATCAAACAATCACTAGATTATATTCCGCTCGGCACAACGGCGAATAAACAAGGAAGAATCGCTGGTTTTCATATGACGGGAACAAACCGGGCGTTTCAAGGCGTGACTGGAACAGCAGTGATGAAATTTATGAGCATGACAGCGGGACGAACGGGCTTATCAGAAAAGGAAGCACAAGCAGCTGACATTCCTTATTCCACCATCACCATTGACAGTACGGATCACGCTGGATATTATCCAGATGCGCAGAAAATGAAAGTCAAACTGATTTACAGAAGTGATGACTACACCTTGCTCGGTGCCCAAATCATCGGAAGAAACGGTGTAGATAAACGGATCGATGTGATGGCAACAGCCCTTTACCAACAGCTGACCATAACAGATCTAGAAGACTTAGATATTAGCTATGCACCACCTTTTAACAGTGTGTGGGACCCGCTTCAGCAAGCGGCAAGGCGGAGATAAAAAGACGGTCACAATGGCGTCTTATCTCAAAAAAAGAAACCAGCTCACGACCGGTTTCTTTTTTGTTATTTTTTCATCATCGCTTTGCGTGCTGCTTTTTCAAATAAAAACGGGAATAATTGATACAATTTACTGCCAGCGTTCATCCATCCGGGCAGATTAATCTCTCTTTTTTTCGTCATCATAGCGGATACGACCTTCCCAGCCACCTTGTCCGCACTAAGCATCATGAATTCAACATTCTTCACATATTCACCGCTGCGATCGGCGATGGTAAAGAAGTCAGTGGCGATCGGTCCTGGATTCACCGTGGTGACGTGAATGCCGAGGTCTGCCAGCTCCATTCTAAGGCTGTTTGAAAATCCAAGGACGGCATGCTTTGATGCCGAATAAATGGCTGATTTCGGAGTGGCAATCTTTCCTGCCTGAGAAGCAATATTGATAATATGTCCCTGTCCTCTTTGTTTCATCTCTGGAATGACCTTTTTCGTGCAAGCGATTAAGCCAAACACGTTTACTTCAAACATCGACACCATTTCCTCAATGGAAGCATCTTCAACGAGATCAAACGCACCAAAACCGGCATTGTTAACCAAAATATCAACAGCCCCCACTTCTTGATATGCGCGATCAACGTCCTCAAGGTGACTGACATCTAGCTGAGCGATGTGACACACCCCGCCAGCACTCATAATCTTTTCTTTTACACCCGTCAGCTTTTCGATTCGTCTTGCTGAAATAATGATTTCTGCGCCTTCTTCTGCTGCCAAGTACGCCATTTTTTCACCAATGCCCCCAGATGCGCCTGTAATCCATATCCTCTTTCCTGTTAATCGCCCCATGCGTTTCACTCCTTAGTTTGCCCTGTAATAGAGAATTCCGTCTTTTTGCACTTCTTCAATTTGTCCAGCTTCTAAGAGGACATCCAGCTGCCCAACTGTCTCCGACATCGTTAAAAATAAGGCCTCTTCATACAGCACTGGAAATAGCTTGCGGCAAAGATGAAAGGCAGTCATTTCTTTTCGTTTGAGCAGCTGATACATCGTATTTGCCCGTTTTTCTTGTTTCTTAAATCTTTCTTCGATCAATTCATGATGAGACGTGATGAGCTCACCGTGTCCTGGATAAATCGTCTTGATTGGCAGATGCAATAATCGATTGAGTGATGCTTTATATTGAAGCAGCGATTTTTGGCGTTCCTCCCCTTCAAACGGCGCTTCCATTAACGGGTTTGAGGAAATGGTCGTCAAAAGCAGGTCTCCACCAATGAAATGGCCCGTTGTTTCATCTAGAAAGGAAAGATGAGATTGTGCATGTCCCGGTGTTTCCATCACGAAGAAGTGTTCATGCCCTTTCAACCGATCGCCTTCTTTGATGACGTCATCTACATGTGCAGTACAGGAATATGTATAAGATTGCTTCACGATTCTTTCACACTCACCTTGACGAAGCGGCACACCTAACTGCTGAAAAAAGCGCTCCATAAAAGCAATTTGACGCTCTTTAAACACAGGGTCCTGGCTAATATACGGCTCATTTAACTCGTGTCCGATCACACGGACATGAGGTTTCATCAGATTTAAAAGACCGACATGATCTGCATGATGATGGGTCAACACCACTTGATCAATATCGTCTATCGATAAACGATGCTCTTGTAATTGCGCGACAAAGGCGTGCTCCGCCTCTTCTGTCATCGGCCCGCAGTCCACTAAGGTCACGGCTTCTCCTTTTAATATATATGCATGTACATCCCCAACAGCAAACGGTGTAGGGATGGATAATTGAATGATGTCTTCTTTCACTTTTATATGTCATCTCCTGCTTTTTGACTCATGGTTCATTACAACTCAGTCTTCTTTATTCATTGTATCTTGCAAAGGGCAGACTGTCATGCGGTTTAGGTGGTCAATTTTTTTATCTGTCCCTATTGACACAAACTTGTTCATCGTTGCATAATGAACAACAAATATAAGATGCGCGATGACAAGGATTAGTAAGCAAAATAATGATGAAAGAGAGTGAGGTCCGCCGGCTGTAAGGCCTCACCGTCCTCTTATTTGCTGAACCTGCCCTTTGAGCTGTTAGGCAAACCTAAACGTTTCCCGCGTTAAGGGACTAGAGCTGAGTATGCATGTCTGCATGCTAATTGAGGGTGGTACCGCGAAAAACCTTTCGTCCTTTTCAGGCGAGAGGTTTTTTTATTTTCTACAAGGAGGAGCAGCTTATGAGTAAAATTGGATTTATTGGTGCAGGCTCGATGGCAGAGTCGATGATAAAAGGTTTATTAAAAAGCGGCATCATGTCAAATGAAGATATTATTGTCACAAACAAAACGAATGAAAAACGTCTAGAAGAATTAAAGGTGCGTTATGGGGTCAAAACGGATTTCTCTCGTTCTTTTATTTATGAAGAAGCGGATATTCTCGTATTTGCTTTAAAACCGAAAGATGCGGAAAGCGGGATATCTGATGTGCGGCCTCATTTACATGGGCAGCTGATCATTTCGATTTTAGCTGGCATCTCCATTGAAACGATTCAGCACTATGCTGGCGAGAAGACTGCGGTGGTTCGCGCGATGCCAAATACATCAGCGGCGATTCAGCAATCAGCAACAGGCATTGCCGTAAGTCAAGAAGTGACAGAGGATCAAAAGAATAAAGCAATCGAGCTGTTTGAAACGATCGGTCATGTGACGGTATTGGATGAATCACAGCTGAATGCTGTTACAGCTATTGCAGGAAGCGGCCCTGCCTTCATTTATCATTTGATTGAAGGAATGGAGCGGGGCGCCTCGGAACTTGGGATGGACCAAGCAACAGCGAAGTTACTCATTTGCCAGATGATTGCGGGCGCCGCTAACATGCTTCAAGGCAGCGGTAAAGAACCTGCTGAACTGCGCAAAGAAATCACCAGTGAAGGCGGAACGACAGAAGCCGGCCTAAACACACTTGCTGCCTATCAATTTGAAGAGGCTGTTGTCGATTGTGTTAAATCGGCAACAAAACGCGCAGCAGAATTAAACGAAATGTTTTCAGCAAGCACGTATAAATGATAGAGAAAAGCACCTGTTTTGATGACAGGTGCTTTTTTACATACTGCTAACGTTCACTCTTTGACATAATGGCTTTAATTTGATCCAGATGATGTTGTTCATGTAAAGCGATGGTTTCAGCTAATATCTGCACTGTCATCATCCCTTCTTCAGGATGCAGACCCGATTGCTCCCATGTATCCTTTTCTAATAGATGAAGGGTCTTGCTTCTTCTCTCTTTCAATCGTTTAATCAGTGCTTTGATCTCCTGCTCGTTATACCTTTCATAGCCTCTTTCCTTCACATATATTTCAGGATCATACGATTGAAAAGGCGTCTGCTCATCTGATATCGCCTGCTCTATCCGCTCTGTCCAGACTTCTTCTGTATCATACAAATGCCCTGCGATTTGCTTGATCGACCTTGTCCTCTCCCAAAGATTGATCTAGCGTGTGCTCATCACATGTTTCCACTAGCTTTTCTAGTTCACGGATACTTTCCTGAAGCGATGTAATGATGTCTGTTTTTGTTAATTTTCCAGTTTCCATTTCATCCTCACAATCTCCCTTCAAATAAGTGTAAGTCTTATTCTTTATCATACTCTATCTAAGTCGATGGATCGTCTATTTAAAAATAAAAGCCCTATCACGATAGGGCTCTTCACACATACTCAATGTTTCTCTAACAAAGCATGAATCGCTGATTCTAGTAATTCTGGCAAAATGCCGAATGAGAACGGGATGTGCAGCCGCTCTGTCCATTTGTGCGGGTCCTTTCCTAATGGCCCCACGTTGATAACTGGAACGTAAAGTGCTCCCTTTTCTCCTTCCGGTAAAGAATAGCCTTTTTGATAAAGCGGCATATTGGTCGTGTAATGACCTACGTCCTGTTTTTCGAGCTGTAAGTAACTTAAATCAGACAATCCAGGGAAATATTTCACTTCTTCTATTTCAAGTCCATAACTCTTTTTTGCCTCTATTTGAATCCTCTTTAAAGTTGTTTGGATATGCGGATCTTCCGTTGAGGAAACCGCAGGATAAAATGGCGGACTATAAAATAGAACAATCAGCGGCCCTTCTTCCTTACAAAGCGTCGTCAGCTCAGAGACGATTTTGGTTGAAAAATCACGATCTCCAAGCTCACCTCGATTGGCGAAAGCATAGTTAACAATGCGTTCAACCTCCTGTTTACCTGAGCGTTCTGCAGCTTTTTGATACAGCTCATGATACGTGAGAACCGTAATCTTCGTATCAATCGGTGTAAAAGGTTTAAAGCGCTGAAACTCAGCTGTTTTCTGTTTGAGATTGGACTCGATTTCGTCTGCTGCTTGTTTCGCAGTGTCATAGAGAAGCCCGTGCAGTTCTTCACTTGAACGATTCATCATCAGCACATTAAATAAAGAAACAGCTGTGTGAGGTGTTTGAACGGAATAGGCTTCTTTTAAGTCCTTTTGCATCAAGTTGGTTGGCGGCGGCGTGACTTCTCCGTCTACTTCCTCACAATAATCACTATTCAGCTCTAACAGCCGGTTTAATTCAGATACCATAAAATTCGCATTTAAGCCTGAGAATGGCTCTCCTACATGTGTTTCAATTCCTTTGCAGAAAAATCCGGCAAGCACCTTCCCTATACTGCCTGTATACATATAATGGTGTTCATCACCTGGATACTTTTCAAACATGGGCTCACTGTTTAAGCACGCGGTATAGTCAAGGTCATGCTTTTCCTTAAGCTCCTTTAGTTTCGGAACAGCTTCAAGCATTCCTTGAGAATTCACTTCTTCATCAGGGACTGTGACGAGCAGGACATTTCCATGAAAGGTTTCTGTCATCGCTCTTTCCAGCATAGAAAGCTGTACAGTAAGACCTGCTTTCATATCCATGGCACCTCTTCCAAACAACCAGTCACCTGAAGCTAGATCTTCTCTTGCTCTTTTTGGGAGAAGCGCACTTTTTTGAGAAAATGACGCCATTAACTCTTCTGGCTTGCATGCCATGTTTTGAAATTCACCGTAATCTTCTGTATCGACGACATCGAAATGACTAAGCAGCAAAACGGTACGTGGCAGCGTGCTGCGCTTTACAAGCGCCGTTAAATAATACCGGCCATCTTTCATCGGATGCAAAGCCAAATGATCAGGGTTCTGCTTGAAATAAGGCCGCTCCCTCAGCAAATAATATAAATATTCAGCTAACGCGACTTCTCCAGTTGTACCCGATATGCTTTCATACTGCATAAGAGCTGTGAGCAGTTCCTTTAGTTCACTCTCTGTTTGCCATTTCATCCCTTTTCCCCCTTTGTTGTCTCTATCTCTCCATTATACAAAAACGCGTATAAAAGCTATATTCTTTGAGCACCTTTTATGACGAAAGTTTGAATGGCTGTTATAATCGGCTATACAATTCCATGAGGAGGCGAAGGTATTTGGAAACAAAACTCTTTTCACCTTGGACATTAAAAGGTGTTACACTGAAAAACCGCATCGTGATGTCCCCGATGTGTATGTATTCATCCTATGACCATGATGGGAAATTACAGCCTTTCCACTTTACACATTATATTTCCCGTGCCCAAGGTCAGGCTGGCCTGATCATGGTGGAGGCAAGTGCTGTTTCTCCCGAGGGAAGAATTAGTGATCAAGACCTCGGTATTTGGAGTGATGAGCACATTGAAGGATTTGCTTCATTAAACGAACAAATCAAAGCATACGGAACCAAGACAGCTATCCAGCTGGCTCATGCAGGGCGTAAGGCTGAACTAGGTGGTGACATCCTGGCACCATCAAGCATTCCATTTGATGAACAGTCTAAAACCCCTGCCGAGATGTCTATCGATCAAATCAAAGATACCGTTCAGGCGTTTCAGGATGCAGCTGTCCGAGCAAAAAAGGCTGGCTTTGACATCATTGAAATTCATGGGGCGCATGGCTATTTGATCAATGAATTTCTTTCACCGCTGGCAAATCATCGAACAGATGACTATGGCGGTTCACCAGAGAACCGTTATCGTTTCTTAAGAGAAGTCATCGATGCAGTCAATGAAGTATGGGGCGGTCCATTATTTGTCCGTGTGTCTGCTTCTGATTACACGACAAAAGGACTTGATATTGCAGATTACATTGGCATTGCTACATGGCTGAAGGAACAAGGTGTCGACTTAATCGATGTCAGCTCAGGCGCTGTCGTACAGGCGAAAATCAACACATTCCCTGGCTACCAAGTGACCTTCGCAGAAAAAATAAAAGAAGGTGCCGGTATTCAAACAGGGGCAGTCGGTCTGATCACATCTGGTGTACAGGCAGAGGAAATTTTACAAAATCAGCGTGCAGACTTAATCTTTATAGGCAGAGAATTTTTACGGGATCCATACTTTCCAAAAACAGCTGCTCAAGAACTTCGTACATCTATCGAAGGCCCGCGTCAATATGATCGCGCTTGGTAAAAGCTCATAGAAAAAAGATGTCTATTTTTTGAAATAGGCATCTTTTTTGTTTTTAAGAGAAACATATCAGCCTTTTGTGCCGTCTTTTAGCTAAAGAACCACTTAGAGGAGATGGAAGAATGAACTCGGCAATGATTGAAAGAATGTATCATATAGATGGACATCATTTTTATACAAAACATCGTCAAGGCAAAAGGCAAGCCACCATTATCTTTGAAGCAGGCTACGGCATTTCGGGTGATACGTGGTCGAATATGACCCGCGATATTGATCCTGAGCTTGGGGTTTTCTTATACGATCGATTAGGAAATGGAAAGAGCAGTGACAGCAGTGAAGGAAGAACATTGCATGATCTTGCAGATGATTTAGATGCGCTGCTAGAAGAAGCCAATATTCAGCCGCCCTTTCTCATTGTGGCTCACTCATTTGGCTCTCTTGTCAGCCGGTTATGGGCAAGCCGCAGAGGAGATGACGTCATTGGCATGGTGATGTTAGACCCAGCAAGTGAGGAGCAAGAACAGGTCATCCTGCCGCTTTTATCAAAGGAAGAACGCACCTCATATATGGCGCAATTCACAGCAGAATGTACGCATGAGGACTTTCAGCAAATGCTAAGTACAATGAAAGAGGAGCAAACCCATTATGGGATGATGCCGCTCCTTGTCATTTCATCAGGTAAGAGCCGATTGTTTCATCCAGCGCATGAAGCTTGGCTCAGACTTCATAAACGGATGCTGTCTTTGTCATCCCAAAGCGGATGGATTCAGGCGCAGAACAGCTCGCACTATATTCATCATGATGAACCGCATATTGTGCAGCTTGCGATCTATGATGTATGGTGCGCAGCCAAACAACCTGTTTCCTATTATCAAACAGCCAATTAAAAACAAAAACTCCTTGACTAGTTATCAGTCAAGGAGTTTTCTTTTCTTTATGCCGTTGGAGCAGACTGACTTTTTTTAGAAAGCAGCTTTTCAATGCTGACAAGCTGAACACATAATGTAAAGATGTCAATCGCTTGCTCTAGCTCTTCAAGTGTTGGGAACGTTGGCGCAATGCGAATGTTACGATCAAGCGGGTCTTTTCCATAAGGATATGTCGCGCCTGCACCTGTCATTGTAACACCTGCTTCTTTTGCCTTTTGCACAACAGCTTTTGCACAATGATCGAGCGTATTTAAACTAATGAAATATCCGCCATTTGGCTTGTGCCATTCAGCAATGTCTTTCCCGCCAAGTGTTTCATCAAGAATGGAAAGAACGAGGTCAAACTTTGGCTTAATGATCGCTGCATGTTTTTTCATATGTTCCTTCAAGCCTTCTGGATTCTTGAAGAAACGAAGATGTCTTAATTGATTGATTTTGTCTGGTCCGATCGTTTGAACCGATAATTGCTTTTGAGTGAAGCTTACATTGTCCGGGCTAGACGCCATCAGTGCAATACCTGATCCTGGGAATGTAATTTTAGAAGTAGACGCAAACATAAACACACGATTTGGGTGCCCTGCTTCCTCTACTGCTTGAAAAATATCTTTTAACGTATCAGGCGTATCAGTTAGATGATGGACTGCGTATGCATCATCCCAAAAAATGCGGAAGTCGTCTGCTTTTGTTTTCATAGAAGCGAGGCGGTCAACAACCTCATCTGAATACGTAATGCCATCTGGGTTGCTATATTTTGGTACACACCAAATGCCTTTAATCGCTTCATCTTCTGCGACCAATTTTTCTACCTGATCCATATCAGGTCCATCAGCCTTCATATCGACTGTGATCATCTCTATGTTAAATAGCTCACAAATGGCAAAGTGACGGTCATATCCTGGGCTTGGTGCAAGGAATTTTACTTTTGGCAGCTTTCCCCAAGGTGTTTTGCTGTCATATACGCCGTGAGTCATGGCACGGGCAATGGTATCGTGCATCATATTAAGGCTGGAATTACCGCCGATGATGATTTGTTCTGGCTTCAGATTGAGTACATCTGCAAAAAATGTCTTCGTTTCAGGAAGCCCTGTCAAGCCGCCATAGTTTCGCACATCTGTGCCATCTTCAGCAGTCATCGCATCCTTTGATGTCACAACATCGAGCATGCCCATAGACAAATCGAGCTGTTTTGGTGAAGGTTTTCCTCTAGACATGTCTAAGTGTAAGTTTTTACTTTTATAAGTTTCGTACTCATTTTGTAGTGCTGCATATAGGTCATTTAATTCTGCTTCACTTAACGCTGTAAAACCGCTCATCTTTGATTGTGCCTCCCGTATTCTTCATAGTTTCATTCGTCATTTGTTTTTTCTTCACCATTTTACCACTACCTGAAAAAGAGAGTCATTATAAATATCAAAAAAATCACACAACTTTTTTTGACGATTCATCCATTTTTTACAGCGTGCGGTAAATGGAAAAAGAAAAGAAATCATGTGCAGCTTCTGTCAGCGGGAATATATCGCGGGCTTCTTTCAATAGTTGTTTCAGTGCCTCTTCTCCTTGGTAACGTGCACTAATATGGGTCAAAATTAATCTTTTTGCGCCTGCTTCCTGCGCCGTTTTCGCTGCTTGTTCTGTCGTGCTGTGATAATAATTGTAGGCTAGATCAGCATCTTCTTTACCGAATGTTGCTTCATGGACTAACACATCCGCATCTTTGGCAAGCCTTGTTATATTCTCGCATAAACGGGTATCTCCTGAAAATGCAACGATTCTCCCTTTTTTAGGGGGTTCCAAATAATCGGTTCCATCAATGATTCTTCCATCTTCGAGTGTCACGGTTTCCCCATTTTTTAACTTCTGATACAAAGGTCCAGGTTTTACACCGATTTCTTTTAGGTCTTCGGCTTTTAATGCACCTGGTACATCTTTTTCCACTACCCGATAGCCGTAAGCTGGAATACCGTGAGATACTCGTCTTGCTTCTACTTGAAAGGTATCATCTTCAAATATGATCCCTTCATCTATCTCTATGATATGCAGCGGATATGTCAAATGCGTTTGTGTAGCTGAAAGTGCTGCGTTCACAAACGCTTTGATTCCCTTAGGCCCATAGATCGTTAGTTCATCCTCTCCGCCTTGAAAGGATCTGCTGCCAAGCAGTCCTGGGAGACCGTATACATGATCACCATGCATATGAGTGATAAATATTTTCTCGATCTTTCTCGGTTTAATCGTTGTATGTAATATTTGATGCTGCGTCGCTTCTCCGCAATCAAAAAGCCACACTGCTTTTCTTTCTTCTAAAAGCTTTAGCGCAGTGCAAGTGACGTTTCTAGTTTTTGCAGGAATGCCTGCACCTGTTCCTAAAAAGAGCAGTTCCATTACTTTTCCTCCTAAAGCCGGTATACAATATCTTCATTCATATAGAATACATGAAGACAAGGTAAATGTGAATTCAGCGGAATTTTCGAAAAAAGTCAAACGAGAGCAGAAAAAGTCGAATCAAATGTTTGCTTTACGAACAATGAACCTTTAAAATAAAGAAAATGTACATACAATCTCGGTTTTTACAACAATGCTACGAATAAAGTGAGGTACTTTTCGTGAATACAGAAACTAACAATCCAAAAGCAGTCATTGTCATTTTTGGCGCAACAGGAGATCTTGCCAAACGCAAGCTCTACCCTTCTATACATAGACTTTTTCATAGCGGAAAGCTTGGTGATCAATTCGCCGTCGTCGGTGTTGGACGCCGTCCGTGGTCTCATGAGGATCTCAGAGCTGTGGTGAAAGAATCTGTTTCTTCTGATGATGCAGAAGCGAAAATAGAGGAATTCAGTTCGCATTTTTATTATCACGACTTTGACGTATCGAGCCCTGCTTCCTATCAATCGCTTAACACACTTTTAGCAGGCCTTGAAGATACGTACAGTATCCCAAATAACCGGATGTTCTATTTAGCGATGGCACCGGAATTCTTCGGAACGATTGCGAAGTTCCTAAAAAGTGAAGGCGTATCAAAAACAACCGGCTGGTCAAGACTTGTCATCGAAAAACCATTTGGACATGACCTGCCAAGTGCCAAAACATTAAATGAAGAAATTCGAGATGCATTCTCTGAAGATCAAATTTATCGTATTGACCACTATCTCGGTAAACAAATGGTTCAAAACATTGAGGTCATCCGTTTTGCGAATGCCATCTTTGAACCACTTTGGACAAACCGATATATCTCAAACATTCAAATTACATCTAGTGAATCATTAGGGGTTGAAGACCGGGCTCGCTATTACGAAAGTTCAGGTGCACTAAGAGATATGGTCCAAAACCATATGCTTCAAATGGTGGCACTTTTAGCAATGGAGCCGCCAATTAAGCTGAATACAGAGGAGATCCGCAGCGAAAAACGGAAAGCATTACGCGCTCTTCGTCCTTTCTCTAAAGATGAGGTCGATCAATTCTTTGTCCGCGGACAGTATGATGCTGGTACGGTTGATGGCAGCATGGTTCCTTCCTATCTTGAAGAGCAAAATGTAGACCCGAACTCAAACACAGAAACATTCGTTGCAGGGAAGCTGCTCATTGATAACTTTAGATGGGCCGGGGTGCCGTTTTACATTCGTACAGGAAAACGATTAGAAAAGAAATCTACTCAAATTGTTGTTCAATTTAAAGACATTCCAATGAACCTGTACTATGGTAACGGAAATTCCATGCATCCAAACTTACTCGTCATTCACATTCAGCCAGATGAAGGCATTACCCTTCACCTGAACGCTCGCAAGCTTGATGGCGGCACGTTTGCGAAGCCGATTAAGCTCGACTACCAAACAAACTATAACGACATCATGAATACACCAGAAGCATATGAAAAGCTGATTCATGACTGCTTGCTAGGCGATGCAACGAACTTTGCTCACTGGGATGAAGTGGCGCTTTCTTGGAACTTTGTTGATCCGATTTCTGAAAAATGGGCAGAAAACAAAACATTAAAACCAAATTATCCTGCTGGTTCTATGGGACCAAAAGAAGCCGATCAGCTTCTAGAAAAAGACGGGTACCATTGGTGGAATATATAAAATCATATGAAAAAAGAGCAGCCTCCCTTGGGGGTTCTGCTCTTTTTTTAATGTCCTGTTTTCGTAATTTCAACCGTTGAAAAGTCGAACTTATCATAGCGGTGATGACTAAAGGAGTATTCAAATGGCCGGCCTGTGTTTAAATAAGCAACCTGCTCGACTTCTAGCACAGGATCCGTTGGGTCACAGCCTAAATATTGCTGGTCCAGCTCATCTGATTTAGCCGCTCTAATTTTCTTATGCGCTCCTGCCACTTTTAAATGGAGTTCATTTGATATGTAGCCATAGATTGATCCCAATAAAACCTCTTCATCTATGCCCTTAATGAGATTAACGGGCATAAACGTTTTCTCTAATACATATGGCTCCTCGTCCACAAGACGGAGCCGGATGATGTCGTAAATGGGTGTGGTGGAGTCAATGAATAGATGGGCTGCCACCTCTTCGCTTGGAAAATGGACATCAAAGCGAATGATTTGGGTTGTGACGTTTTTATCCGCCATGACTTTTGTGAACCCTTTATTTTCATGGCCTGATACATTGATTGCCCCTTGATTGAGCGCTGCCTTCACAATAAATGTGCCATGGCCTCTTTTTCTAAAGAGCAGACCTTCTGCTACGAGAAGATCGAGCGCACGCTTCATCGTCATTCGGCTGCATTGAAATTCAGCGGCAAGCGAGTTTTCATCTGGAATGGGTTGATCTTCTGGATAATATGCTGTTCCTATTCGTTTTCTGATTTCTTCTGAAATGAGTTCGTACTTTTTCATCTCACATCACCAACTGACTTGTTTTTTCATAGCTTCCTCTCATTCTACACTAAGCCTAGTGAGCTTAAAAGGTACCAGCCATTTTTGTTTCATCCACTTACCGTCACATAAGAAAAATACTTGCCCTTTTCAAGGAAAGAGCAAGTATCTTGATTAAAAACCGTTATTCTCTGATACCGATTGAAACCAGTATCCGCTTTTCTTGATGGTTCGTTTCCCGTCTTCTTGAAGATCAACTGAGACAAATCCATAACGATTCTTATAGGCATTCGACCATGACCAGTTATCCATAAACGTCCACAGATGATAGCCTTTTACATTACTTCCTTCTTGAATGGCTTGATGCACCCATTTGAGATGCTCAGAAATAAAGTCAATGCGGTAATCGTCATGAATCATTCCTTCTTCATCCTTAAACCGCTCTTCTCCTTCGACACCCATTCCATTTTCAGAAATAAAGCATTCAATATTATCATAGTCTGTTTGAACTTTTTTCAATATATCATAAATTCCTTTTTCATAGATTT
This sequence comes from Bacillus sp. FSL R5-0431, assembly GCF_038002985.1. Taxonomy (NCBI): domain Bacteria; kingdom Bacillati; phylum Bacillota; class Bacilli; order Caryophanales; family Bacillaceae; genus Bacillus; species Bacillus sp. FSL R5-0431. Next base: position 2,104,110 of record NZ_JBBOOG010000001.1, read on the forward strand.
CCCAGCCTCGATACACATTCATTTTTCTTCCCGGCATTTCAAACGCATCAAAATAATGATTTGGCATAAATGGTGCTTTCGGATGCGGCATATGCTCTTTCGCTTTCACTCTTCTTGGCTGATAATAGTTGATCCCAAGGAGGTCGACGGTATTCTCTTGAATGAGCTCAAGGTCTCCTTCTTCAATACTTGGCATAAAGCCTTCTTTCTTTAAGACCTCTACTAGTTTTTCTGGGAAATGTCCCTTCACCGCAGGATCTAGGAAGGAACGGTTAAAGAAAGCATCAGCCATCTCAGCTGCTTCTACATCGCACGGATTCTGGCTTCTTGGATATGATGGGGTTAGATTTAGGATGATGCCGATCTTCCCGCCTTGCTGCAGATTTTTATAAGCCGCAATCGCCTTAGCATTTGATAAAAGTTCATGAAAACCGACCTGTACAGCCTTTTGGAAATCGACTTCGTTTGGAAAATGAAAGCTATACATATACCCGCCCTCTACAGGAACTATCGGTTCATTATGGGTAAACCATTTTTTCACCCGGTCGCCAAATAATTGAAAGCACAATTCCGCATAGCTGACATAATCATCTACTACCTGTCTGTTCACCCATCCGCCTTTTTCCTGCAGCGCCATTGGCATATCGAAATGGTACAGGTTCACAAACGGCTCAATATCATGTGCAATCAGTTCATTGATCACATCATTGTAAAAAGATACTGCTTCTTCATTGACCACACCTTTCCCTTCAGGTAAAAGACGTGACCATGAAATGGACAGCCGAAATGAATTGTGCCCAATTTCTTTCATCAGACGGATATCCTCTTTATATTTTCGATAAAATTGGGATGTCACGTTTGGGCCTACACCATCAAAAAAACGAGTCGGCTCTTGTTCAAACCAATGATCCCAAATATTCGGTCCCTTACCATCTCCAGGGACACTGCCTTCTGTTTGCGTGGCAGAGGCAGAAGATCCCCACCAGAAACCTTCTGGAAATGTATATGATTGCTTGTTATTTTCCATCGACATGTATTGAGTCTCCTTCGCCTTTGATGTTTGTTGTCTTCGTTTTTTCCGTTGTGGTTATTTTTTCATTTTTCACATTCATACGGTCAATAAACTTCAGGAACGGGAACCAAATGACAAACACAATCATCAGATTAAACAGCTGAAGCAGACCGCCCGCTAGTGAATTTGTTGCCATTATTCCGCTAATAAAGATCGGCACCGTCCATGGAATATTCACGCCTGTCGGCGGCGGTACAATGCCTGTTGCCATCGCAAAATAAGAAATACATGTAATGACCATTGGCGCCAAAATCCATGGAATGAGAATAAGTGGATTCATGACAATCGGTAAACCGAAAATAATCGGTTCATTGACGTTAAATAATCCTGGTCCTAAGCCGAGCTTTGCTACTTGTTTTAATTGCTTACTTTTCAGGAAAATTAAAATCGTAAACACAACAGCCAGCGTCATACCGGTTCCGCCCATGCCAACCGTATAGATTTCGATAAACTGCTTGCTGATGATATTCGGAACCTCACCAGTTTTTGTGTAGCTCTCTAGGTTTTGAATGGACAATGTATTCCAAATCGGGTCCATGACAGAGTTGATAATAATTTGGCCGTGGAGCCCAAAGAACCAAAGAATTTGTATAAAGAAAACAGCGATCAAGGTCGGGATGATACCGCTTCCAAGTCCAACAAGCGGCGCCTGAATGGCATGATAAATCAGGTCATGCATGTTTGTTTTGAAGCCTTGTGTAATGATGATATTGATCAGTAAAAAGGTTGTGAGTGTCAAAGTAGCCGGGATCAGTGCAGCAAAAGACTTTGAAACAGCTGGCGGAACCCCTTGCGGCATATTGATGACAAATTTCTTTTGGACAAAATAACGATAAATTTCAGCAGACAAAAAGCCTGTGATCATTCCTAGGAACATCCCCTTTGCTCCTAAACGATCGACTGGGATCACACCTGCAATAGATGCACCGCCTTCTTGTTCTAGTAAAAATGGCGTCAGAAGCAAGAAAGAGGCTAAAGCAATCACGCCGCCAAATACAGCTTCCACATCATAGCTTTTCGATAAATAGTAGCCAATCCCAAATACAACAAACACGCTCATAATGCTGATGGTCGCACTTGGCGCGATATTCAGTGCAGACTGGACTCCTTCCAGTGCGGTTTGACTCATGATTTTATCTAAAAATGGCAAATTCATTAGCACAACCATAATGGAACCAAAAATGGTGAGCGGGAACGCAAGCATAAAAGCATCCCGTAATACGCCTAAATAGCGGTTGTTGTTCAATCTCCCAGCAATCGGAACCAAAATGGCACTTATTTTATCAAACATTGGTTTCCCCCCTTGTTTACACCCTTTATTGTTTAAGCGATTGGAAAATCGGCAGGAGCTCTCCCACAAGCTCCTTGATCGTAATGGTGGACATTAAGTGATCTTCGGCGTGCATGAGCAATAAGGAGAAAGGCGTTTTCTCCCCACCTGCCTCTTGCTGCACGAGTTGAAAATGGATGCCATGTGCATGACGTAAATCTTCTTCTGCTTCTTTCATGAGACTAAATGCCTCACCTTCTTGACCTTCTCGAAATTGTTTAAGAGATTGAAGCAATTTGCTGCGTGCATTTCCACTGTGTAAGATCAATTGAAAACTGACTTGTTCCTCCGTGAGCCCTTCGAGTGTTTTCTTTTCCATTCTTTACGATTCCTCCATCAATGTAACGGCTTGTTCATACGCTTTTTGTCCATCGGCAAGCCCGTACGCTTGCATGTCTATGACCTCTACTGCAATCCCGTATTTTGTTGCTTCTTTTTGAAGATCCCCTTTTAAAAAGCTCATTTGCGGTCCAATTAACACAACATCCGCATTCGCCATTTCTTTTCTCGCTTGATCTTGCCCAACTGCCCAAATTTCTGCCTCGTCCCCTATTGAGTCGGCATGAGCCTTCATCTTTGTAACTAGTAAACTCGTAGACATTCCTGAACTGCATGCTAATAAAATACGTTTCATTTCTCTCACCCCATTGTTGTAATAAAAGCGCTTCCATTTAATATTATATATTTTTATTTTTAAATGTCTAGACATTTAATTTTATTTGTCTGTATTTTATATAAAAAAAGAGCGTCATGTGTGTACGCTCTTTGACTTTCTCCCTATCCTTTTCCTGCCTGGAAGCCAGGATACTTTGTCATGCCGCCGTCCACATAGAGCGTCAAGCCTGTGACATAGCTTGCCTCTTTTGACGCCAGCCAGACAGCACATGCTGCCACTTCTTCCGGCTTTCCAATATAACCAATGGGGATCAATTCAATCACGCCTTTTTTCAATGCGGGATCATCGAATTTTTCCGCATTGATCGGGGTATCGATGGCGCCTGGTGCAATGCTGTTTACACGGATTTTTTTAGGAGCATATTCTAGTGCCAGCGTTTCTGTCAGCAGCTTGGCGCCCCCTTTACTTGCTGCATAATGGACGAAATGAGGCCAAGGGATTTGCTGGTGAACCGACGACATATTGATGATCGATCCTTCTATCCCGTGATCTGTCATATACTTCAGTGCATCACGGCAGCCGAGAAACATACCTGTTAAATTGGTCGACATGACTTTGTTCCAATTATCCAGCGTCATTTCGGTAGAAGGCACTTCATTTTCGATGCCTGCGTTATTGATCATGACATCAAGACTGCCAAATGTATCAACGGCTTTATCAATCATCGCCTGCATATCCTCTTCTTTTGAGACATCTCCCTTGATTTTCACAGCCTGTCCGCCATTTTTTTGAATATCCGCAATGGTGTCATCCGGATTTTCTTGATCTGAGAAATAATTGATCACCACATTGGCTTTTTCTTGTCCAAACCGGCGCGCCATCGCTTGCCCTATTCCTGTGCCGGCTCCTGTAATCAGGACTGTTTTTCCTTCTAAATCTTGATACATTCGTTTACCCTCCTATTTTGTAAAGCCTAGCAGCACGCCGCCTGCTATGATCATTAAGCAGCCAGCAATGACAAAGCTTGTTCTAGATGCTTTCTCTTTTAATAAATAAATGCCGCCTAATGTTGAGATGACAATCCCTGTTTGTGACATCGAAAAGCTTACGGCTACGCCAATGAGCGGAATGGCCAAAAGAAGCCCAAGATTTCCTGTCGACCAAACCAAACCGGCAATGATATTTTTAAACGTATATTTACTAAACGGGTTCTGCTTTAGACTAATCGCCAAGGATGAAAGCAGCATACCGACCGATTGCGGAACGAGGGCAGACCACCCATCAATATGAAACCATCTTAAAATGACGACATATCCGACATAGCCAACCGTTGAGATGAGCAGAATAATGATCCCTTTTTTGAAATTGCCTCCACCGTTTCCGCCGCCATTCTTCTTTTGACCGAGCGATGTCATCACAACGCCTGCAATAATCAGTAAAATGGCGCAAGAACCAATGAGTATGACCGTCATCGTTTGCCATTCTTTAAAAACCATGACACCAAATAAAGTAGTGCTCACAAGCTGCATGCCTGTTGACAAAGGAACCGCCTTCGAGACTCCGAGAAACGCAACACTTGAAAGCTGATTCATTTGTCCAATGCTCCAAAAGATGCCTGAAATCACAGAAACCGCAAAAATAAGCGGTGTCAGCTCTGGCATTTTGATGAAGAAGGCTGCAATTGAAAATAAAAATGCGCCAAGCGTAATGCCGAGCGTTTGCTGGTATGCATTCCCGCCAAGTTTGACACTGATCAGAACAATACTTCCCCAAAATATTGCTGGGAGAAGTGCATATAAGATGCCCACTTCTATCCCTACTTTCTTTTCTTTTTTACATAGCATCCCTCTTTTTCGCATTTTTAGCCGAAAAGATGCAAACACAAAAAAACCTTACCAATCCAATGGTAAGGTTTTTCTGACGTTTTATTTTATTTCATCCATTCCGTATGGAAGACGCCTTCTTTATCTGTGCGCTCATACGTATGTGCACCGAAATAGTCACGCTGCGCTTGAATTAAGTTCGCTGGCAGGACAGCTGTGCGATAGCTATCAAAGTAAGCAAGTGCACTTGAGAATGAAGGAACAGGAACTCCTTGCTCCACTGCAAGTGAAATGACTTTACGAAGTGATGATTGATAGCTTTGAGCAATATCCTTAAAGTAAGGATCTAGCAATAGGTTTTTCAGTTCAGGGTTACGGTCATATGCTTCTTTAATTTGTTGTAAGAAGGCTGCACGAATGATACATCCACCGCGGAAGATCATCGCAATTTCACCGTATTTTAAATCCCAGTTATATTCATCAGATGCTGCTTTCATTTGCGCAAAACCTTGAGCATACGAGCAGATTTTACTCATGAATAGGGCTTTTCTAACAGCTTCGATCAGCTCTTGTTTATTCTCAGCTGATTGCGTTGGCTCAGGACCTTGAATTGATTGACTTGCTTCTACACGCTCATCTTTCATTGCTGAAATATAGCGCGCAAAAACAGACTCAGTAATGATTGGAAGCGGGACACCTAGATCAAGAGAACTTTGGCTCGTCCATTTTCCAGTTCCTTTTTGACCAGCTTTATCTAAGATGACATCCACAAGCGGCTGGTTTGTTTCTTCATCCACTTTTGTGAAAATATCCGCTGTAATTTCGATTAAATAGCTGTCAAGCTCGCCTTTATTCCACTCTGAGAATACTTCATGAAGCTCCTCTGCTGACAAGCCAGCCACATGCTTCAAGATAAAGTATGATTCAGAGATCAATTGCATGTCTCCGTACTCGATGCCGTTATGGACCATTTTGACATAATGTCCTGCTCCATCTGGGCCGATATACGTTGTACATGGCTCGCCATCTACTTTCGCAGAGATCGCTTCTAAAATTGGTTTCACTAGCTCATGCGCTTCTTTTTGACCGCCTGGCATGATAGATGGACCTTTTAGTGCACCTTCTTCACCCCCAGAAACACCTGTACCAATGAAGTGGATACCACTTTCCGCAAGCTCTTGATTACGTCTTTGCGTATCCTTGTAATATGTATTTCCACCATCAATTAAGATGTCACCTTTCTCTAGGTGAGGAAGTAATGATTGAATGGTTGCATCCGTTGCTGCACCAGCTTTTACCATTAAAAGAATTTTACGCGGTGTTTCAAGCGACTGAACAAATTCTTCAATGCTGTATGTGCCTACAACGTTTTTTCCTTTTGATTCTTCGAGAAACTCTTCTGTTTTGCTGCTAGATCTGTTATAAACGGACACGGAGAAACCGCGGCTTTCAATATTAAGGGCAAGGTTTTTCCCCATAACGGCTAGTCCAACCACACCGATTTGTTGTTTTGACATAATTCTGACGTCCCTTCTAACACACTATATTGATTACTGCTAAAATGATGTACCCTTTGAAATTACCACAACACCACCTCTTTTATCAAGTTTTCAGGCTAGTCATTTCCTTTTTCGTCCTGAAAAAAGTCTTTATTAAAACTTGTTCCGCTTGTTTTGCTCTCTTTTTCCTTGATGGTCATTCCTCTTTGAATAAGTGATTTGCCATATTTTTCTTTCAGCCCTTCTAAAACGGTTTGGAGAGGCTCTTCTTTTGCATCTTCTGTATAGGAAAATAAATCAAGCTGTTTAACAGCTGCTTTTCGTTCTACAAGGTCTGTCCCCGTCACACCTAAGAGCCTCACGGGCTGGTCATTCCAATGTTTAAGGAATAATTGCTTTGCTGCCTCAAATAAGTCTTCCTTTCGATCCGTTGGATTCGTGAGTGTGACACTTCGCGTGATATTTTTCCAGCTTGCGTACCGTATCATGATGAGAAGCCGATTTGCCATCACTTCTTTTCTCCTTAATCTTGCACTCACAGATTGTGACAGCTTATCAATTAACGTGACAAGTTCATCTGGATCGTCAGAATCATGAGGAAGGGTTGACGAATTACCGACAGATTTAAATTCGTATATCCTTTCTGGGTCCACGATACCGTCATGTTCACCATTCGCCTTTTGCTTTAATCTCGGTCCATTGATGCCCAGTAATTTCTTTAGCGTATACTCATTTGCTTTCGCTAAATCTTCAATGGTATGAATGCCAATCGTTTTCAATTTATCTGCCGTTTTCTGTCCAACTCCGTGCATGTCACCCGCTGGCAGCGGCCAGAGCATTTGGGGCACATCTCGTTTACGTAAAATGGTGATGCCCATTGGTTTTTTCCAATTAGACGCCATTTTCGCTAAAAATTTATTCGGTGCAATGCCAATACTTGAAGGAAGCATGAGCTCCTCTACAAGCCTCGTTTGAATATCATGAGCCGTTTTCACCGCGTGCTCGGCATAGGGCGTATGCGTTAAATCAATATAGCCCTCGTCAATGGATACAGGTTCGACTAAATCGCTGTATTCTCTTAGTATCGTAAACATCTCTTGTGAGGAGCTGCGGTACCGGTCAAAGTTTGGTGTACGGACAATCAGCCCCGGACAAAGCCGCTTCGCTTCCCATAACGGCATCGGGGGCTTTACACCTAGTGCTCTTGCCTCGTAGCTGCACGTCACAACAATCCCTTTACGCTCTTTCGCATTTCCGCTAATGGCTAAAGGTTTCCCTCTCAAAGAAGGATCATACGCCATTTCAACAGATGCATAAAAACTATTCATATCAATATGAAAAATAATTCGACCCTTCCTTTGAGAATCACCCATTTGCCTGCCTCCTACATTTATTGACTCTTGTTACTTCATGTTTGTTCCAATAGACATTTCATATAGTGTATAGTACACTGTGAGTAATGAAATGGGATGTGATAATCATGATTATTGATACATTCAATGAAGTCTTTTTCCTTGTTGAATTCTTTACGATTATTCTTCCAGCGCTGACGGCTATCGGCATTGCGTTTTTATTAAAAGACTGCCGTATGAACGAACACCTCGGTGGACATCGTTTGGAAGAGTTTGACGCATCTTTATTGAACCGAACAGACTTTCTGTTTATCATATATGATCGCATTACAACTTGGATTAGTAAAGTCATTCGAATGAAACGATCATCAAATGATGATGAAGACCATTCGCTTCCTCTCTCTAATTAATTTTTTAAAAAATGAGGAGGAAACGAATTGAAACGTTTATTGACGATTTGTACGACTTTATGTTTAATGATGATTGCCTCACCTGCTTTTGCAGCGAGTGGGCAAACGAATGCGAGCTCTGATGGGTTTTTCCATCATTATTTTGTCCAGCCTTTTTCGGAGCTGATCATTTGGCTTGCGAACTTCTTCCATGATGATTATGGTTTATCGATTATGTTCGTGACCTTGATAGTCCGCCTGCTGATTTTCCCTCTTTTTGCGAACCAATTTAAGAAACAAAGAGTCATGCAGGAGAAAATGGCACTGGTGAAGCCTCAAATTGACCAAATTCAAAGCAAATTGAAGAAAACGAAAGAACCTGAAAAACAAAAAGAACTACAAATGGAAATGATGAAAGTATACAAAGAGAATAATGTGAACCCGCTGGCAATGGGCTGTCTGCCTATGCTGATTCAAATTCCAATTGTTCTTGGCTTTTACTCAGCGATCCGCTCAACACCTGAGATCGCAACACATTCGTTCCTATGGTTTAACTTAGGACAAACCGATCTATTGGTCGCGATCTTTGCAGGCGCCATGTATTTCTTGCAATTTTATGTTACGCAAAAATTTGCGAAGCAATCAGGCACCCAGACAGAAGCTGCGCTGAAGCAAGCCAAAGTCATGGGCATGATTTTCCCAATCATGATGCTGTTTATTTCAATCAATGCACCCGCTGCCCTTCCTTTATACTGGATGACAAGCGGATTACTACTCACAATCCAAACAATTATTTTGAATGTCATGTACCAAAAATCAAAATCGAAAGCTGAGGCAAACGACCAAGCCAGCCCAGCTGCTGAATAAAAATAATCCCCTTATCATCAGATAGGGGGATTTTCTTTATGCCAACTCTTCTTTTAACCGCTCTGGCAGTTGATCGAGGTCATCAATTCTCCCAAGGAACTTATTAGGGTCCACTTGTAAAATCATCTTGTTCTCTCTCTCCACAACGCCGAAGAAATATTCGGAGGCTTTCGTGTTCATATGAAATGGCTTGATCTCGCTTAGCTCGATATCGATAATATCTTTTGCATCTGAGACAAGACAGCCAATCATTTGATCGTTTAATTCAAATAGCAACACCTTGGACTGTTCGTTCACATCAAGAGGCTTTCCGTGAAGCATCACGCCTGTGTCACTGACAGGGATGACTTCTCCTCTTAATGACATCAGTCCTTTAATTTCTTTTGGAAGGTTCGATACTTCTTGTAAATAAGGGACCTTCTCAATCGAACGAATATGCTCTACACTGATGCCAAAATCCTCTTGCCCCACTTGGAAAATAATGATCTTTTGCGTGCTCACAGAGTCTCCTGCCTTTACGATAGATTTGTCGTTTCTTCGATAATGGCGAGAACCATTTCAGCTGTTTTGACTAATTCTTCAATCGGCATTTTCTCATTTTTCGTATGAATATCTTCATATCCAACAGCTAGGTTGACAGTTGGGACGCCGTTTCCTGCAATGACGTTTGCATCACTGCCTCCGCCGCTCGTCTGTAGTTCTGATGGACGGCCAATTTTCGCAGCCGCTTTTTTCGCCACTTCTACGACTTGATCGCCGTGAGAGAATTTGAAGCCTGGATACATGATGTCAATTTGTACATCGGCACTTCCGCCCATTTCTTTAGCGGTTTTTTCAAAGGCTTCTTTCATCTTCGCTACTTGTGCTTCCATTTTTGCAGGTTCTAAAGAGCGTGCTTCAGCAAGGATATCGACTTGATCGCACACAATATTCGTTTGCGTTCCACCTTCAAAACGCCCGATATTCGCCGTTGTTTCTTCATCAATTCGGCCAAGCGGCATGCTGGCAATGGCTTTTGATGCAATGGTAATCGCAGACACGCCTTTTTCAGGTGCCACACCTGCGTGAGCTGTTTTTCCGTAAATGGTTGCGCGTACTTTCGCCTGTGTTGGCGCAGCTACGATAATTGTCCCGACCTTGCCATCTGAATCAAGGGCATAGCCGTATGCTGCTGTCATCAATTTTGGATCTAACGCTTTTGCTCCAACAAGTCCTGATTCCTCACCTGCTGTGATGACAAATTCAATCGTTCCATGCGGTAAATTCTTCTCTTTCAGCACGCGGATGGCTTCAAACATAGCCGCAAGCCCTGTTTTATCGTCAGCACCAAGAATGGTTGTTCCATCTGTCTTCACATAGCCGTCTTCAATGACTGGTTTTACGCCATTGCCGGGAACAACTGTGTCCATATGAGAAGTGAAATAGATAGTATCAGCCTCTTGATTGCCTTCCAGTGTACAGATGAGGTTGCCTGCACCGTGGCCAGTTTTCGCTTTTGAGTCGTCTTCCACCACTTTAAGACCAAGCTGCGAGAATTTTTCTTTTAAGACTTCCACAATTTTCTCTTCGTGTTTTGTTTCCGAATCGATCTGAACCAGTTCTAAAAATTCGTCTAGTAAACGTTTTTCATTGATCATGATGATGCTCCTCCTCTTATAGCGGCATGTTGCCATGCTTTTTTAACGGTCTATCTTCTTCCTTCCTGCGAAGCAAATCAAACGAGCGAATCAATCGCTCTCTCGTTTCATCCGGCATGAAAATATCGTCTATCAGCCCTGCCTGAGCCGCTTTTAATACACTTGGTTCCGTCTCAACCTCGCGCGAAGCAGGATGAACGATTTCGTCTGCGAACGTTTTCCCCATGACATCAATTTCTGCCGCTGGCCATGCATAAACAAAGTCAGCGCCTAAGCCCTTGCTATTCATCGCGACATATGCACCGCCAAACGCCTTTCTTAAAATCACCGTGATTTTTGGAACGGTCGCTTCAGCGTACGCATATAAAAGCTTTGCGCCGTGACGGATAATTCCCGCATGCTCAGCTTTCTCCCCTGGTAAAAAACCAGGGACGTCGACAAGCGTTAAGATCGGAATATGAAACGCATCGCAAAATCGAATAAACCTGGCCGCTTTATCGGCAGCGTCAAGGTCAAGGCTTCCTGCCAGCACCTTTGGCTGATTGGCAACTACACCAATTGGAGCCCCTTTTAATCTGGCAAACCCTGTGACGATATTTTTTGAGAAACAAGGCTGGGTCTCAAAGAATGAGCCTGGATCGATGATCGCTGTCACCACTTGTTTGACATCATAGGTGCGTGATGGATCCTTTGGCAAGATTTTGCCTGGATCAACGGCGTCATGCTTTTGCACTTCAGTGTGCATGTCAGGCTGTTTAGTCGTTGGTATGTACGTTAAAAGTGTTCGAACCGCCTTTAACACGTCCTGCTCATCTTTCCCAGTATAGTGCACATTCCCGCTTGTCTGATGCTGAACACTTGCACCGCCAAGACGGTCAGGACAGACCGTTTCTCCTGTTGCCTTTTCTATTACTTTCGGACCTGTTAAAAACATATGAGCTGTTTGTTCTGTCATGAAGACAAAATCAGTCAAAGCAGGAGAATAGACTGCACCTCCAGCACATGAGCCTAAAATAACGGATATTTGCGGGATTTGACCAGAGTACAGCACATTCCGTTTAAAAATCTGTCCGTATCCTTCTAATGATACCACACCCTCTTGAATTCTCGCACCACCTGAGTCTTTTAGACCGATGACCGGCATCTGATTTTTAGCTGCGAGATCCATTAGTGAAGCAATTTTTTTGGCATGTATTTCGCCTAAAGAGCCCCCATGCACTGTTGCATCTTGTGCATAAACACATACTGGCTTTCCATGAATAAGTCCGGTTCCAATGATGACGCCATCACCGACATGCTCTGACATGCGGCCTGTTGCAAACCTCTGAATTTCCATGAAACTGCCCACGTCAAGAAGTTCATGCAGCCGCTGGCGAACCGATAGCTTTCCTTTGTTTCTGTGCGCGGCTGCTCGTTTTTCACCGCCGCCCATTAACGCTTTTTCCCGCCATTTAGACAAGTCATTGAACGATTCATTCATTGCCATGTTTTTCTCCTTTCAAGGGCTCGCACAATTCGAATAACACACCGGACGTTTCTTTAGGTGAAATAAATGCAATCTGCTTGCCGCTTGCGCCCTTCTGTGCTGATTTTTGGAGAAGCTGCACGCCAAGGTGTTCAAGATGGTTAAGATCTGCCTGAATGTCTCCTGACTTTAACGCAATATGATGGAGCCCCTCTCCTTTTTTTGTTAAAAAGGTATGTAGTTTACTGCTGTCTGACATTGGTTCAATTAATTCAATGTGCACATGATCAAGTGAAGCGAAGGACGCTTTAATCTCCTGCTCAGGAATCTCTTGTATGTCTGAAAAATGCCAGTTAAACAGCTGATGAAGGAGTTGAGATGTTTGTTTAATAGAAAAGACCGCAATGGCAATATGATCGATTTGATTCATCCGTTCACTTCCTTTGTTGATCACTTGTCGCATTTGAAAAAACCAGCTAGAATAAAGAAAGGTGCGTTCGTCGCAAAAAATCTTCGGTTATAGGGGTGCGATATGTCTCAGAAATTTATGAAATTCATGGTATTGCTCATGATTAGCCTGCTGTTAATTTCTTCACTTTTAGCAGGAGCAGCAACCTTTTTATAAGGTTTCAATAAAAGCAGACAAGCAGGTGATTCGTTCAATCAACGAATGGCCTGTTTGTCTTTGGCAAGCTTTTCAAATGAATCGCTTGATGTTGTAATCCATACTTTTGTTCCAATCGGAAGCTGGTCAAATAGAAGCTCTACATCTTGATTATGAAGTCTCACACAGCCTGCCGTGATAAATTTCCCAATCGATGTTTCGTCACTCGTCCCATGAATTCCGTACGTTCTGCCATCTGTTTCTCGTGCATCAAATCCAATCCACCTTCTGCCAAGTGGGTTATTCTTCGCACCGCCTTCAATATTCTTTTTTCTGTAATAGGGATCTTTCGCTTTGATCATAATGGTAAATTCCCCTTCTGGTGTTAAATCGGCTGTTTTCCCTGTAGAAGCAGGATATATTTTTTGGATTTGTCCTTGATCAATATAGGCAAGTTCATTTGTTTGTTTATTAATAATGACATAAGGGTCTCCTGGAAGCGGGTTTTGTCCGAGCGGCCAGATTGGTGAAAGGGACATGGTCAATACGGTATAAAATAAAAGACGCATAGGCTCCTCCTTTTTTCATTAGATTGACCAATGAAGGAGGAACTCATGCGTCTCTATTCTTTCATCCCTTTAAAATAGCTTTTCAGTACTAAATATTGTTCCATTTCTCCGAGGAAATGAAAAAGTGCAGCTCTTGCCTCAAACTCTTCTCGTGTTTGCGGCAGCGGAAGCTTATCGAACTCTTCTTTCATATCAATGAGACGTCTTAAAAACTTATGCGCCGTGTTCCCTGGGTGAATATGTTCGCGTAAGTCTCTGACGTATTCGGCAATCATTTGCCCATGCTCTGTTGTGATGGAAATGGACGTGATTTTCGGAAGCACACGCTCAATGATTTCGAATTGCTTTTGCCTCATATTAAAATAATGATAATACAGGTTTTCATGTCTTAGGACATGGTTTTCAACATCACGATATGCGAGAGCTTTCGCTTCTTTGATCAATTGATGTGTCTCTGGTATTTCTTTTCCTGTCCAGTCTTGTTTCCCTGTCATTAAGTATTGCTCGATTTCCTCAAAGATTTTTGCAAAGTTGGCTTCAATCTGTTCGCTGTAGCGTTTGAGCTTTTTATCGACACTTGGCATATACAAGTTCATGATAAGTGCTACGCCAACACCAATTGTAATCAGCAGCAGCTCATTCCAGATGAGGTGAAGGGTAATCCCGCCGGACATGTATAAATGGAGAATGATGACTGAACTTGTGACAATCCCTTCTTTAATGCGGAGCAAAACGGTTGTCGGAATAAAGACAAGCAGCATCAGACCAATCACAAAAGGATGATATCCAATCAGATCGAAAAATAGATAAGAAAATAAAATGGCAAGACTGCAAGCTGCAAAGCGGGCGCCTGATGCGAGGAGCGACCGTTTCTTCGTCACCTGAATACACAGGATCGTAATAATCCCGGCAGCCGAATAATTTTGAAGGCCGAGCAATTGTGCAATATAAATAGCGATCGCTGTTCCTAATGCTGTTTTCAGCGTTCGGTAGCCGATTTTAAACATGATGTGATTCACTCTTTTCTGTCTTGTTTCCATTCACTTTTGTGAAATGATGAACTTTTTTTACTTTCCCCATTATAATCAAAAAAAGAAGGAGATGTTAAGTCGCCTTCTCTTTTTTCTTTATAATATTTTTTGTAAGAAGTCTTGCGCGCGCTGTGACGACGGCGATTCAAAGAATTGCACAGGGTTTGCATCCTCTACAATTTTCCCATCATCCATAAAGATCACGCGGTCAGCCACTTCTTTTGCAAAGCCCATTTCATGTGTGACGATCACAAGTGTCATTCCAGATTGAGCCAGCTCTTTCATGACCTCTAGGACTTCCTTGACCATTTCTGGATCTAGTGCAGAAGTTGGTTCGTCAAACAGCATGATGTCTGGAGTCATCGCAAGCGCACGTGCAATTGCCACACGCTGCTTTTGACCGCCTGACAAACGGTTCGGAAAATCATCTTTTTTCTCTAAAAGCCCTACCTTTTTCAGCAGATCTTCAGCTTGTTTGATGCTGTCTTCCTTCGATTGATTCTTCACATTCATTGGCGCATACGTGATATTTTCCAGCACGGTTTTATGCGGGAACAGGTGGAAATGCTGAAACACCATTCCGATATTCTCACGCACTTTTAGTGCATTGGTTTTTGGGTTTGTGATTTCAGTATCCTTAATTGTAATGACACCAGTAGTCGGCTTTTCAAGCAAGTTGATGCAGCGAAGAAACGTCGATTTTCCTGAACCAGATGGTCCAATGACTGCGACAACTTCCCCTTCTTTAATGGTGGTGTCGATCCCTTTTAATACTTCATTTTTGCCAAAAGATTTTGTGAGTTTCTCTATGTTAATCATTTGATTTTAACTTCCTTTCCACCGATTTACCGACAAAGGTGAGAACAAGCACGATGACATAATAGATGAGACCTGCAAAAATAAGCGGTTCAAGATAATTATACGTGACGGCACCTGCTTGGTAAGCTCGTCTCATGACATCTCCCAGTCCAATGACTGTCACAATAGCTGATTCTTTTGTCAGTGTAATCGTTTCGTTCACAAGTGCAGGTGAAATATTTTTAAATGCCTGCGGAAGCAATAAGTCCTTCATCATTTTAGCATAAGGGATGCCTAAAGCAACGGCGGCTTCTTTTTGACCTTTATCAATGGCATTAATACCAGCACGAATAATTTCAGATACGTATGCCGCGGAGTTAAGTGAAAATGCCGCTACAGCAGCCCAGTATTGATCGATTTGAAACCCGAGAAGCTGAGGCAGACCAAAATAAATAATGAGCAATTGAAGCACAAGCGGTGTGCCTCGGAAGATTGATGTGTAAAAATCTGCAAGCCAAATGAGCGGCTTAAACACACTAATTTTGCAAAGCGTTAATAAAATCCCTAAGATAAATCCAAGAAAAAGTGATACCACTACAATAGAAAGTGTGACCTTAAGTCCTTCTAAAATAAAGGGCATCTGAGGTATTACATCTTTAAAATCCAACATGACATTCTCCTTTTTTCTGCCTTCATACGAAATCAAAAAATAAAACAGGAAAAAAGTTCAACACGAGTTGAACTTTTCAGCGCTTTCTACTTGATTTTCATGAATGACGCTGATCCTTTTCCTGACTTACTTTTCATCAGCAAACCATTTTTTAATTAATTTATCAAGTTCGCCATTGTCTTGCATTTCTTTTAATGATTTATTAAATTTAGCTGTTAAGTCGCTATTTTTCTTGAATGCAATGGCTGAACCTTCGTTTGAACTATTCAATCCAAATGCTTGGAAGTCTTTTTCTTTTTTCAAATAACCAGCAGCTACTTTATCTTCAATAATGGCTGCATCAAAACGACCTGCTTTGATTTCTTGAATGATATCAGAGATTTTATTACGGTCTTCCACTTTTAAGTTATATTTCTTTTGCAAACCGTTTGCTTCATCCTGCTGGATTGAACCTAATTGAACGCCGACTGTTTTATCTTTTAAGTCTTTCTCTGTTTTCATTCCGCTAGATTTCTTTGAGACAACTAAGTTTTTAGCATTGTAATAAACATCAGAGAAATCTAATTGTTTTTTTCGTTTTTCTGTAGGGGTCATGCCTGCAAGGACGATATCAGCTTTATTTGTTTTAAGCGCTGATACAAGGCTTGCAAAATCCATATCTTGAATTTCTAGCTTGTAGCCGTTCTTTTTCGCTAGTGCTGTTGCAAGATCGACATCAAAACCGACAATTTTATCTCCTTCTTTTGATTCAAATGGCGGATAATCTGCTGATGTCGCCATAACGAGTGTTTTGTCATCTCCTGATGCGTTTGAATTATTAGAAGAAGTTCCGCAAGCTGCGAGTGCAGCTGCAAGACCAGCTGTCATAAGTAATAATAACCACTTTTTCATAAGATAATGCCTCCCAGTATTTAAAATCATGTATTGTTTTGAATATTTATTCACTATAATGTATTTTAAACACTTTCTTTTTAAGATGCAATAGTATTTTGCTAAAATTATTTTGATTCAATGGTCTTATAAAACAAAAAGCAGACCGATCTAAAGACCGGACTGCTTTTTATTTCATCATTCAAACGTCACACATTAAATTTCTTCGCAATGCTCATCGAATGCAGCTTGAAGCTTTGACACGACTTCCATTGGCTCGTGTCCTTCAATTTCATGACGTTCGACCATTTTAATGATCTTTCCATCTTTTAATAATGCAAAGGATGGTGAAGATGGCGGGAAACCTTCAAAGTATTCACGGGCTCTTGCTGTTGCCTCTTTGTCTTGTCCAGCAAACACTGTCAGCAATTGATCTGGACGCTTATCGTAATGAACAGAATAGCCTGCAGCTGGTCTTGCAATACCGCCAGCACATCCGCATACTGAATTCACCATCACAAGTGCTGTGCCTTTTTTAGACAGTGCTTCATCTACCTCTTCAGATGATGTAAGCTCAGTATAGCCTGCCTGTTTGATCTCTTCTCTCGCTTGTTTCACAATATCATTGATAAATAAATTAAAATCAATATTCATGTCCGTCCACTCCTTTTGCATGCCAAAACCATTTTAACAACATCATATCAAGGAAAACGCCTGCGGGCAAATGTGTTGTCTTTTCATCCCCCCACTTTTTCCGAACATCGTTTATACGCCGCAAAATTGGGGAAAAGTGATGATAAAGAGATGAAAGGGAGAACTGCGTGATGGCACAATTCAAAAAAGCGATGCTCATTTATAATGGAAATGCTGGACAAAAAAACATGGAAAAAATTCTCGGTCAAACAGTACCTCTGCTTTCTCTACATATTGATGAACTCATTCTTAAACCAACAAAACAGCCAAATGATGCTTATCAATTCTGTCGTGCAATTGATGAGACGATAGAATTGCTTATCATATTAGGCGGAGATGGAACCGTGCATGAATGCATGAATGGCATCGGCGGTTTAGAAAAAAGGCCGGCTGTAGCGATATTACCAGGCGGGACATGCAATGACTTTTCTAGAACGCTTGGTATTCCGCAACAAATGCAAAAAGCCGCTCAAATGATTGTAGACGGCATAGAAAAGAAGGTCGACTTAATCAAAGCAGGAGATCGATACTTGTTAAACTTTTGGGGCATCGGGCTGATTGCAGACACATCCAACAATATTAATGACAAGGAAAAAGCTGTACTCGGCAAAATCAGCTACTTCACAAGTGCCCTGCGTACCTTGCAGCAAACAGATCCTTTTCACGTACGAATTGAAACAGAGGAGGAAAGCTGGGAAGAAGAAGCCGTCATCGTTCTTGTCATGAATGGACATTTCATCGGGACAAATAAAATTGATTTGCCCAATGCAGCAATTGATGATGGGAAAGCAGAAATCTTAATTTGCAGAAATACGAGCTTCTCTGCTCTAAAAGAAATCTTTTCTATGAACCGGGAAGAACTGGAGGATTTCACCGGCGACCTCTCCCTCATTCAAGCATCCAATATTCAGATCCACACAAAGGAGGAAATGGATGCTGATACAGATGGCGAAGTGTATATGACAGCCCCAACTTCTTTAGAAGCGTTAAAACAGCATTTGACCTTTATTGTTCCAGCAGAATAAAGAAAACGCCCGAGATCATTCTTTTTCGGGCGTTTTTTTGATATAGCGTCTGTATAAATATTCAAGTGCATAGCCAAGCAGCGTCCCGGCAAGAAGAGAAATTCCTAAGAGACTATTTGCTGCTCCTTTAAATCCACCGACAATCAGCAAGCAAAACACAATTTGAATCATTGAAACGATTGATATGATGAGTAGTAATCTTTCAGGATGATTGCGTGATTTAGAAATATATCGAAGAAAAGCGAACGCAATTGCTGTGATAAACATGAGTCCAACCGTTAAAAACGCAAAAAAGTCTAATCCAGACATATCACCGCTCCTTTCTCATTATGTAGAAATCCCCCTCTCCATATCGGGAGGGGGACATTCTTGTTTTAGTAAACAGATGTCTGCTCGTCAATGCCTTCAAGGATTTGTTTTATTCGTTGAAGGAATCTGCCGCATACAAGACCATCAAGTACTCTGTGATCTAATGAAAGACAAAGGTTGACCATGTCTCTTGCTGCAATCATGCCATTTACAATCATTGGACGCTTCACGATCGATTCTACTTGTAAAATCGCCGCTTGCGGGTAATTAATGATTCCCATGGATTGTATAGAACCAAATGATCCCGTGTTGTTTACAGTAAAGGTGCCGCCTTCCATGTCACTTTGCTTCAGCGTTCCTTGTCTCACCTTGGAAGCAAGCTCATGAATTTCTTTGGCGATGCCCTTAATCGTTTTTTCATCCGCATCCTTAATGACTGGAACAAAAAGAGCGTCATCAGTCGCAACAGCAATCGAGACATTGATTGCTTTCTTTTGAACAATTTTATCTCCAGCCCACATGCTGTTCATTTCTGGGAATTCCTTTAAGCCCTGAGCCACTGCTTTGACAAAGAACGCAAAGAACGTCAAATTAAAGCCTTCTTTTGCTTTAAATTGGTCCTTGAGCTGATTTCTTCTTGTCACAAGGTTTGTCACATCGACTTCCATCATCGTCCATGCGTGCGGAATTTCATGTTTGCTTCTCAGCATATTTGCCGCAATCGCCTGCCTAATTGGCGTGACTGGCAGTTCAACATCACCAGGCATTGTAGAGACGGAAGGCGCCGCTTTTGGTTTTGATGGCTGCGCAGGCTCCGGCTTTGCCGCCTGTTCATTAACAGGTGCTGCCTTCTCTTGTACGCCGCCGTTTTCAATGAGCTGAAGTAAATCTTTTCTTGTGATTCGTCCGCCTGCTCCGGTTCCTTGAACAGCCGCTAAATCAATGCTGTGCTCATCTGCTAAACGAAGGACTGCTGGAGAGTAGCGTTTCTTTTGACTTTGATTCTCTTTTGTTTGATCTGCTTCAGGTGCTTCACTTTGCTCAGGTGCCGCTTCTTCTTTCGCACTCTGCTGCGAGCTGCCCTCTACTTCAATTTCACAGAACACTTCTCCTACTTGCAGCGTATCGCCTTCTTCAGCCGATAGCTTTGTAATCGTTCCTGTAAAAGATGACGGGACTTCTGCGTTCACTTTATCCGTCATGACTTCCGCAATCGGATCGTATTTATTCACATGATCGCCAGGTGAAACGAGCCATTTGCTAATGGTTCCTTCTGTTACACTTTCACCTAGCTGAGGCATTTTCATTTGTTCAATTGCCACTTGAAACCCTCCTCTTTCTTAAAACGCCGCTAGCTCTCTCATTTCAGCTTCTACCTTATCTGGATTGACCATGAAGAATTTTTCCATTGGCGGCGCATAAGGCATTGCCGGGATTTCTGGTCCGGCTAGACGTTTGATTGGTGCGTCTAAATCAAATAAGCAATGCTCCGAAATGATCGCCGCTACCTCACTCATGATGCTGCCCTCTTTTGTATCTTCCGTTAGAAGAAGCACTTTGCCTGTTTTTGATGCCGCTTCAATAATGGCTTCCTGATCAAGCGGGTACACTGTTCTCAAATCGAGAATATGCGCAGAAATGCCGTCTTTCGCAAGGCGGTCTGCTGCTTGCAGCGCAAAATGGACACAGAGGCCATATGTAATGACCGTGATATCATCGCCTTCACGTTTCACATCTGCTTTTCCAATAGGGAGTGTGTAATCCTCCTCAGGTACTTCTCCTTTGATGAGACGGTAGGCACGTTTGTGTTCAAAGAACAATACAGGATCTGGATCACGCACCGCAGCCTTTAAAAGACCTTTTACATCATAAGGTGTAGAAGGCATGACAATCTTCAAACCAGGCTGATTGGCAAAAATCGCTTCAACCGATTGTGAATGATAAAGCGCCCCGTGTACACCGCCCCCGTAAGGTGCGCGGATGACCATTGGACAGCTCCAATCGTTATTTGAGCGGTATCTGATTTTCGCAGCCTCTGAAATGATTTGGTTGATTGCAGGCATAATGAAATCCGCAAATTGCATCTCCGCAATTGGGCGCATTCCATACATCGCTGCCCCAATACCTACACCAGCAATGGCTGATTCTGCAAGAGGTGTATCCATGACGCGCGCCTCTCCGAATTGCTCATAAAGACCCGCTGTCGCTTTAAATACGCCGCCCTTTTTCCCGACATCCTCTCCGAGCACAAACACTTTTGGATCTCGTTCCATTTCTTCTTTCATCGCCAGTGTAATGGCGTCTATATATGACATAACAGGCATTTTTCTTCCCCCTTACTCCGCATACACGTAACGAAGTGCGCTTTCTGCATCAGCATAAGCAGCGTTTTCCGCTTCATCAGTCGCTTCGTTTACGATTTGCATGATTTCTTTTGTCATCTCTTCTTTCATTTCAGAAGTCATGACGTTTCCTTCGATTAAATACGTTTCATATTGGATGAGCGGATCTTTCTTTCTCGCTTCGAGCACTTCTTCTTTTTCTCGATAGCTTGAATCATCATCATCACTTGAATGCGCAGTTAAACGGTAAGAGATCGTTTCAATCAACGTTGGCCCTTCGCCTCTTGCCGCACGGTCTCTCGCTTCTTTGACAGCGGCATATACTTCAAGCGGATCATTGCCATCAACGGTTACACCAGGCATTCCGTACCCAATTGCACGATCTGAAATGCGTTCACATGCCACTTGTTTGTCATACGGCACGGAAATCGCGTACTTATTGTTTTCACACATGAAAATAACAGGCAGCTTATGCACAGCAGCGAAGTTAGCGCCTTCGTGGAAATCACCTTGGTTTGAAGAGCCCTCACCGAACGTGACAAAGCTGACAAAATTTTTCTGCTCCAGACGTCCAGCAAGTGCAATCCCCACTGCATGAGGAACCTGCGTTGTGACAGGTGAAGATCCCGTCACAATTCGATTTGATTTTTGTCCAAAATGACCTGGCATCTGTCTTCCGCCCGAGTTTGGATCGTCTTGTTTTGCGAAACCAGACATCATTAAATCTTTTGCTGTCATCCCAAATGCGAGGACAACCCCCATATCACGGTAGTAAGGTAAGACGTAATCCTCTTGTCTATTGAGAGCAAAAGCAGCACCGACTTGCTGCGCTTCCTGCCCTTGACAAGAAATCACGAATGGAATTTTACCAGAACGGTTTAAAAGCCACATCCGTTCATCAATTTTTCTTGCTAGAAGCATTGTTCTATATATATCAATTGCTTGTTCATCTGATAATCCTAATTCATGATGACGCATGTTACTCATCTTATTTCCCTCCTTGATTAAAAATGGATCGCCTTCCCGTCAACAGCAAGAGCTGCCTCACCAATCGCTTCTGATAAGGTAGGGTGCGGGTGGATCGTTTGCCCCACTTCCCACGGCGTTGCATCAAGTACTTTGGCTAATCCAGCTTCAGATATCATATCTGTGACATGAGGACCAATCATATGAATCCCTAAAATATCATCTGTCTTTTGATCGGCAATGATTTTGACGAATCCATCAGACTCCCCGTACACAAGCGCTTTTCCGATCGCCATAAAGGGGAATTTCCCTATTTTGACTTCAAAGCCTTGCTCTTTTGCCGCCTGTTCAGTGAGTCCAACACTAGCGGTTTCTGGGTGAGAGTAGACACATTTAGATACGAGCGTTTCATCGAGCGGCTTTGGATCTTTCCCAGCCATATGTTCCACAGCAATCATGCCTTCGTGTGAAGCCACATGTGCCAGCTGAAGCCCGCCAATGACATCTCCTATTGCATAAATATGCGATTCTTTCGTTTGATAATGTTCATTCACGACAATGCCTTGTTTTTCTGTTTGAATGTCCGTGTTTTCAAGACCAATGCCTTCAATATTTGGTACTCTGCCGACTGAAAGAAGAAGTTTTTCCGCTTCAAACGTCTGAATGTCTCCATCCTTTTCTGCTTGAATCGTCACGAGATTCTCCTGCTTTTTGACGGTATCTGGCAGTACTTTCGCATTTTTCACAAAGGTGATGCCTTTTTTAGATAAAAGCTTTTCCATTTCTTTAGAAATGTCATGATCCTCTGTTGGCAATATGCGATCTGCAAATTCAATCACAGTCACCTTCACACCAAAATCATTGAGCATGGAAGCCCACTCAATTCCGATCACCCCGCCGCCGACAATGAGCATTGACTGTGGAAGCTCTGGCAGTTCAAGTGCATCATCTGATGAAAGAATGTGCGTCCCATCTGCTTCAAGCCCAGGCAGCACCCGCGGTCTTGAACCTGTCGCAATAATGACCTGCTTTGGAATGAGCATTTCATTTTCATCTCCATTTGCCATTTCTACGGAGATGGTTCCTGGCATTGGCGAAAAGATAGATGGACCAAGGATACGGCCGATCCCTTCATAGACATCAATTTTTCCTTGTTTCATTAAGTGTTTGACGCCGCCTGCTAGTTTCTCTACAATCTCTGTTTTTCTTTTCTGCACATTGGCAAATTGCAAGGCAATGCCGTTTGCCTCAACGCCAAAATCAGCAGCACGTTTGACGGTTTGATAGACTTCTGCACTTCTAAGCAGCGCTTTAGACGGAATGCATCCTTTATGCAGACATGTTCCGCCAAGCTTTTCTTTTTCTACAACTGCTGTTTTCAATCCAAGCTGTGAGGCACGGATGGCCGCTACATAGCCGCCTGTGCCTCCACCAAGAATGACGAGGTCATATTCAGTTGCCATGACTTGTCACTCCTTTCTTCATTCGTTGATCATTTGGGTATTTTTTCGGTGTTTCTTCTTCTTTTAAAATACGAAGTGCACCTTCTGCTAAGGATTGCAGTTCATTTTCGCCTGGATACACGACAACATCTGAAATCCAGTCAATGTATCCTCTAATACTTGATGTAATTTGTTTGCTGTACGCAAGTCCGCCTGTTAACACAATGACGTCAACTGCTCCTTTTAAGACAGCACTAGCCGCACCGATTTCCTTGGCAATTTGATAGCACATCGCTTCATAAATCAGCGCCGCCCGTTCATCGCCTGCTTCAATCATGCGCTCCACTTTCACAGCATCTGTCGTGCCAAGGTAGCCCGCAAGTCCGCCTTCACCAATAATGCGTTTCAGCATTTCCTCTTGGCTATACTCACCAGAAAAGCAAAGATTGACGAGGTCACCTGTTGGCAGGGTCCCCGCTCGCTCCGGGCTGAAAGGTCCTTCGCCATGCAGTCCGTTATTGACATCAATGACTTTTCCTTTTTCATGTACACCAATGGTGACGCCGCCGCCCATATGCGTAATAATCATGTTCAAATCTTCGTAGCGCTTCCCAAAGGAAGCAGCTGTTTTTCTTGCGACTGCTTTTTGATTTAATGCATGGAAGATGCTTTTTCTTTCAATCGTTGGCAGCCCTGAAATACGAGCAATTGGTTTTAGCTCATCCACCACAACTGGATCGACAATAAAAGCTGGGATGTTCAGGCCAAGTGCAATTTCTCGTGCAATGATACCGCCAAGATTTGATGCATGCTGGCCGGCATATCCTTCTTTGAGGTCTTGGGCCATTTGCTCATTGACTTCATATGTGCCTCCTTCGATAGGCCGGAGAAGGCCGCCGCGTGCGCACACTGCATCAAACTTCGAGATGTTCATCCCTTGTTCATGCAGCGTTTTCAGGATTGTTTCTTTACGAAATGAAAATTGATCAATGATATGTGGGAATTGCTTTAATTCCTCATCTGTATGTCTGAGTGTCGTTTCAAAAATAGATCGTTCATTGTGAAACACACCGATTTTTGTTGAAGTAGAGCCAGGATTGATTGTGAGAATACGCCATTCTTTTGTCAGCAAAAACAAAACCTCCGTTTCAACTCATTCTTCAAATTAGCGACGA
Source organism: Bacillus sp. FSL R5-0431 (assembly GCF_038002985.1). NCBI lineage: Bacteria > Bacillati > Bacillota > Bacilli > Caryophanales > Bacillaceae > Bacillus > Bacillus sp. FSL R5-0431. The sequence goes on from NZ_JBBOOG010000001.1 coordinate 2,128,654, forward strand.
CTTAAAATATGTTGACCATTTTGCAGGAATTGGCTTCTTGATTTGCGCATTCTTTCAATTCGCTCCTCTGCCAATCGGTCTGCCGCTTTATAAGTTGGAATGGCATCACGGTTTGAAATTTCAATGACACGTTCAATATTTTGGTAAATACCTTCCACTTTTTTCATCGCACGATCTGCATTATAGCCATAAAGCTCATCAGCAACGTTAATCACGCCGCCTGCATTGATCACATAATCAGGTGCATAGACAATGCCCATTTCATGGATAAGATCGCCGTGATGCGTTTCTCTCAGCTGGTTATTGGCTGCACCTGCGATGACCTTTGCTTTCAACTTAGGAATCGTTACATCGTTAATCGTTGCACCAAGTGCACATGGTGCATAAATATCACATGCTTGATCATAAATATCGTCAGGGTCTACTGCTTTTGCACCAAAGTCTTCTACAGCTCGTTTTACAGAGTCTTTGTTGATATCTGTGACAATCAGCTGTGCGCCTTCTTCGTGCAGGTGTTTACACAGATTGTAGGCCACATTCCCAACACCTTGGACAGCAATTGTTTTTCCTTCTAATGAATCGGTCCCAAATGCAGCTTTGGCAGCAGCTTTCATCCCTTTATATACACCGTAAGCCGTAACAGGAGACGGATTTCCGGAAGAACCAAATGCAGGAGAAATACCTGTCACAAAGTCTGTTTCTTCATGAATAAGATCCATGTCTTCTACCGTTGTACCGACATCCTCCGCTGTGATATAGCGGCCATTCAATCCTTGAATGTAGCGTCCAAACGCACGGAACATTTCTTCATTTTTATCTTTTCTCGGGTCACCGATGATGACTGTTTTCCCGCCGCCAAGATTAAGGCCTGCTGCTGCGTTTTTATAAGTCATCCCTCTTGCTAGACGTAACGCATCTTCGATCGCTGCTTCTTCGTTTTCATACGTCCACATTCTCGTCCCGCCTAGTGCTGGCCCAAGTGTTGTATCATGAATAGCAATAATGGCTTTTAAGCCAGACTGTTCATCCTGACAAAATACAAGCTGCTCATAATCGTATCGTTCCATATATTTAAAAAGTTCCATTGTTTATTCCTCCTATGACTTCCGCTTAATTTGATGTACAGATGGCAAGTGCAATTGAATAAAGCTTACTTTCGGCTGTATCCGACCGGCTTGTTAAGGCAATCGGCGCCTTCGCTCCTGCCACCACAGCTCCCACCTTTGCATGTGCAAAGTAGATGAGAGATTTATAAAGAATGTTCCCTGCTTCAATCGTTGGCACAAGCAAAATATCTGCATGACCGGCGACATCACTTGTAATATTTTTATGAGAAGCTGCCGTTTGAGAAATGGCATTGTCTAAAGCAAGAGGCCCGTCAATGAGGCAGCCAGAAATTTGACCTCGCCTATTCATTTGTGCCAGACTTGCCGCTGTCAAAGTTGAATCCATTGCCGGGTTCACGACCTCTACCGCAGATAACACTGCCACCTTTGGCATGTCGTTTCCGACAGCTTGTGCTACTTGAACAGCATTGATCGTGATCTCTTTGAGCATATTTAAATCGGGCGCGATGTTCATCGCAGAATCCGTGACATAAATAAAACGATCAAAGCCCGGCACTTCGAATGCCGCGACATGTGATAGGACACTCGCTGTCCGCAGCCCGTACTCTTTATTCAGTACCGCTTTTAAAAGAACGGCTGTCGGGACATGCCCCTTCATCAATATATCTGCATGCTTCTCACTCACTGCCTGCACGGCAATTTTGGCTGATTCTTCAGGAGAATCCGAATGAATAATATCTATCCAGTCCTCATTGATCTCATGCTGTTTCACCAGCTCCTTTAGGTTGCGTTTGTTCCCAACCAGCAGGAAGCGAGCGACCTTTCGTTCAATTGCCATCTTGATGGCATGAAGCACTTCTTCGTCTTCTGCATGAGCCACAGCAGCAGTTTTATTTTGCAGCTGGGCGGCTTTCATAATCAGATCGTCAAGCTTCATATATGTCCACCTTTCCTTATGCTCGGTTCATGGTTTTCATATGCAAGTTCTGTGCCAGCTTGAAATGCAGCGACATAAGGCATTTCGCATGAAATACATGCAATTTTTTGCAGGTAACATGCATTTTATTGCATGCTATCTTTTGCAAGTTGATATTTATCCATTTTATAGTAAAGGTTTCGAATACTAATCCCTAACGTTTTCGCTGTTTTCGTGCGGTTGAATTGATGCTTTTCAAGGGTTTGTTTAATCAGCTGCTCTTCAAATGCCTCAACAGCATCCGAAAGTGTCTCTCCCTCAAATTGACTGACAGCCAGTTCCTGCTGCTCTTTTTCTTCCTGCTCTTCTGACTCCATGAAGGAAATATGATCTTCATCGATCCATTCTTCTTGCGGGTTCAAAAAGATCATGGCTCGTCCAAGGACATTTTCCAGTTCTCTTACGTTTCCAGGCCAGCTGTAGGATCGAAGTCTATCGAGCGCCCCTTCCGTTAAGCCGCTCACATTTCGTCCATAGTCTAAATTGATCTTCTGGATGAGACGTTTGCTTAAGGAGTCAATATCTTCAAGGCGCTGCCTTAGCGGCGGAATAGAGATCGGATATCTGTTCATGCGATAATATAAGTCCTCTCTGAATTTTCCTTCCGCCATCGCTTTTTCAATATTGACATTTGTTGCGGTGATCACACGTACATCAACAGGTATGGCTTTTGTTCCGCCTACTCTGACAATCTCTTTCTCCTGCATGACGCGTAATAATTTTGCTTGTGTACTTGGCGTCATTTCACCAATTTCATCCAAAAAAATACTGCCGTGATTTGCCTCTTCAAACAGCCCTTTTTTACCGCCGCGCCTTGCACCAGAAAACGCTCCTTCCTCGTAGCCAAAAAGCTCTGACTCTAAAAGGGTTTCCGATAAGGCCGCACAGTTGACTCTTACAAAGCGATTATATTTCCGGTCACTTTCATTGTGTATAGCGTGCGCGAACAGCTCTTTCCCAGTACCTGATTCTCCCCTGAGTAAAATGGTGGCTGGTGTTTTTGCCCCTAGCTTTGCCTGCTCAAGTGCCACAAGCATTTGCTCACTTTCTCCAATAATGTCTTCAAAAGTGTACTTTGCTTCAAGTGTACGGATGAGCTGTCTTGCTTTATTCAATTCATTGGTGAGTGATTGAATTTCTGATACGTCATGAATGACGCCGACACTGCCTTTTAGAATGCCATCAACGATCACTGGCGCTACGTTGACGATCACATCCTTCTTATTTGGTCCGACTTTCATTCTAACGCCTCGAACCGGCCTTCTCGTTTCAAGCACCTTCAAATGCATGCTTTCTCCTTCAGAAATATCCGCACCTGCTGGTTTGCCCACAACTTCTTTGTCTGTTAACCCCGTCATTTTCGTGTAAGCTCGGTTGATTAAAATTCCTTTCCCCTGCTCATCTACGACGGATATCGCTTCATCCGATGATTGAATAATGGCCTCAAGCATTGTCCGCACTTCTTTGAGGTTTGTGACTTCCTCCGCAAGCTCCACCGCATCTGTAATATCTTTGAAGATCGATAAAGCGCCCAGCATTCTTCCTGCGTCATCAATAATTGGCAAACGCGTTGTGACAATTTGTATTTGCTGATTCAGAAATTGTTTTTGATTAAATTCAGGCTCCCTCGATCTTAAAATATCAGGAAGCTTTGTGTTTGGAATGACTTCACGTATGTGACGGCCAATCGCATCTTTTTGCGAACATCCAACCATTTTGGCAGCCGACCGATTAAATAGGACGACTTCTTCATCCATATTAATAAAAATCATGCCATCGTTCGTTGCATTAAAAATGCGGTCATGTTTATAGGTTTGTTCCTTTAATATTTGAATGAGCTGATGCTTTTCTGACATTAATTCTGATATGACGTATGCCATCGAACTCGGAACAATGACAGCATGCTCTCGTTTTTCTTTCATCAGTTCTTTAAGCACAGCTGAACTGCCCGTTGTTTCAATGATGATATCAATGTCATCTTTTATGTATTCTTTCCAATCCGTTGTCGTATCGATTCCATTCTTTTTCGCTTCTACCATCCCCGGTGCCCCAAGATCAAGGTCGGCGATCGCAACGATTTGAATCATATTTGTTTTCAGCAATGTTTCAAGCAATATTGATCCACCGTGTCCTGCACCGACAATCAAGACTCTCTGCATCCCGTTACCCCTTTATATGAAAAAATTTGCACACCATATTTTTCCGTTGCAAAAAATTGCACAACTCTTATATTACCACGTTTTCCTTTCTTGACAAAATATTTTTTGAATTAGACAATGGAAGCAAATGACGTTTAAGGGGACATTTGATGGGGAGAATACTTGCATTAGTGATTATTTTAATACCTGGTGCGCTTGCTGCACTTGGGATTAAGCTGCTGCGTGACACGGTTTTCGGCATCATCATTGCACCATTTCCATTTTTATGGCTGCAAGGAATTGCAGGTTTATTATTTTTAGGAGGAGGTCTTTATGTAGTCGCTGGCTTTATTTTATATAGAGATCGCAAACACAATAAAGTGACCACCCGCTTTAAGCAGAGATAGACATAAAAAAAGACCCGCTTTTGATAGCAGGTCTTTATTTCATTTCTTCTCTTATTTTGACAGCTCTGTCAGGAAAATCAGTGAAAATTCCATCGACACCTAAGGAAAACATGCTTTTCATCTGCTTTTCACTGTTTACCGTAAACGGCCTGATCACTTGCTGAGCGGCACGGAGAGCCGACACGACTTCTTTTGTCACCCCTGCGCCCTTTATATTCGGATGATAACCTCTTGCAGGCACTGTTTTTAAGTACATCTCCGGCTGATGAATCACATCCATTGTGAGAACAGCAAGCTCAACATGCGGCATCAGCTTGTGAAAAAGAGCTAAACTCCCATGATGAAACGATGAGACAAGTACACGATCTTCTATTTGAAAGTGTTCAATTTGCTCCTTTACTTTCTCTTCAATACCAGGATATCGATAAATGGAATTTTTCAGTTCAATATTGATGATGAGTGATGGTTGCTGCGTCACTAGCTCCAATACTTCCTCTAAAAGAGGAATGGATACAGCACCGGTTTCTTCATAGAAAGAATGACTCGCATCTCCTGCTTTTAACTCTTCATATGTATGGTCTTTCACTAATCCCTTCATATTCGTTGTTCTGTTCAGCTTCTCATCGTGAATGACAGCAAGCTTGCCATCTTTCGTCAGCTGAACATCGAGCTCAATTCCGTCAGCTCCAGAATGGAGTGCTTGCTCAAAGGCTATCATGGTATTTTCAGGGTAGATTCCTTTAAAACCTCTGTGTGCAAAAATTTTCGTCATAGGTCACCTCTAAGTATGATGCTTCCTTTCATTATGACGTGTCTCTTTTCGTTTTTCCAGTTTGAGCACATAAAAAAACCTCTTCTGATTAGTACGAAGAGGCTCACAGATAAATTCGATCACGTAATCGCTCTGATGGCTTGCTCTGTCGTCTCTGCGTCAAGAGCAAAAAGGGAAGAAACAACTGCGACTGCTGTAACGACGGTTACACCTAACAACAACTTTTTCATAAGATAACCTCCACTTTCTTTTGAAGTATTTGTGCATCGAATTTCTTTTCAAGAAAACGAATGGCATTTTGATAGTCATTTCGTTCCTTGAAGTATTTCGATATTTGTTCAGACAAATCCTCAAGCTCCACATATAATCTATTTTTTTCTATGTAGTCTAATTTTTCAGAGAATACGTCTGCTGCTCCACTATTTTCGCACATCAAATCCAAAATTTCAAATTTTACTATATATTCATTATTTTGGATATCGCAGCTATACTGAATACCCTCTTTAATATATTCCTTCGCCTCTTGATCTCCTAGATGAACCAAGGCATTTGCCAGAACATATAAAGATTGGATGTAATAATGGCTATTGTCACGGTGAATTTGAATGCCCATCCCTTTTTTGGCATATTGTGCGCTTTTTTCATAATCAGGCTTCGCATAATAAAGAACGGCTAAATTGTGATAGCATTTCCCAATCAGCACTTCATTGTTAATGCGTTTACTTTTCTCAAGTGCTTCTTGGTATTTTTCTTCTGCTTCTTCAAATTGAAACAAATCAATACAATTACTTGCATGTAAAATCAAACTGTCAATCGCCTGCGCTGTATACTCTTCATGCGCTTTGAACGTATCGATGGCTTTTTTGATATGATTAATGGATATGAAATTTTGTTTCAGTTCGTAATAGATTGAAGCAACCTTATGGTGAAAAGTTCCTACTTCCAGGTCTTCATTCACACGTTTTAGGCGCTGTTCTGCAATTTTGTAAAAACTGATGGCTTCATCATACTTTTTCACATATGCAGCATATTGGCCTTTGTAAAAGTAAAAATAAAAATTAATAATGTCATCTGCTTTCTCATCGAGCGTTCCGACACTCTTCATAATGTGATTGGCTTTTTCAATATTTCCAAGTAACATTTCATGTCTGCCATTAACAAGCTGATAATAAAGGAGAACTTCACGGTCTTCATCTGTATTTTTTAGCAAATTCTGAATTTTCTCTTTATAGACAGCAGATTTTTCTAGGTCATTCTGAGAAATGACCCTCGTCCACTTGCTAATTTCGTTCGCTACCTCAGCAGAGTGGATTTTCAGCTTTCCCATAACCTCACCCTCTTCTTCTCATTATTATAGCATAGTAAAAGAATGTGAAAATTATTAAATTCGACAATGGGAATATTCAGTTCAAATGGCACAATCTCTAAGAAGCCAGTGACTTTAAAACGCCAACCAATCAGGTCAATAGAAATAGAACTTTCGATCTCATTTGCTTTATTTACCAAATCCATCAGACCTTTTCCTCTCATCCTTTTCCTTAAGAATGAGTTTTTTCTTCTTCTATTTGAAGACCAAACAATTGATTGGCGTAGCTGATTACCACTAATTTATGACATACCCATTTCTTTCATGCTTAATTTTTCATTTTATTCCGAAAATAAAGCAAGCCGAGTTGTCCAAATGAAACAATAAGATGATTGTATCAATACAACCAATTTTTAACAATATTTTTCGAAATAAAAAAACGCCTCTTTGCAGAAACGTTTTTTTAAGAAAATGAACTAGCTAGCTCTATGCTCTAAGCGCAGACGATCAGCCACCATAGCAATAAATTCAGAATTGGTTGGTTTCGCTTTAGACATGCTGACTGTATAACCAAAGAGTGAAGAAATGGAATCGATGTTTCCTCTGCTCCAAGCAACTTCAATCGCATGGCGAATCGCTCGTTCTACCCTGCTGGCAGTCGTGTTAAATTTCTTCGCGATGTCTGGGTACAACACTTTTGTGATGCTTCCGAGAAGCTCAATGTCATTGTACACCATCGAAATCGCTTCTCTTAAGTATAAATATCCTTTAATATGAGCGGGTACGCCAATCTCATGAATAATCGTCGTAATGCTCGCATCTAAGTTTTTACGTTTCGGTTCAGGTTTGTTCCGAAGGACACTGTTTTGGATAGATGAAGATCGATGGGTGACTTGTGTGCCGTTTCCACTGACTTGACGAATATGACCGACTAGGTTTTCCATATCAAATGGCTTTAAGATGAAATAGGATGCGCCCAAATCAACTGCTTTTTTCGTGACATCTTCTTGACCGAACGCCGTTAGCATAATCACACTTGGCTGTTTGGTCATGTCATTGTTTTCACGGAGGCGTTCCAGTACAGCAAGACCGTCTAAATGAGGCATGATAATATCTAAGAGGAGAACGTCGGGCTCTTTATCTTTAAATAATGTCAGACATTCCTGACCATTATACGCCACGCCAAGTACTTCCATATCTTCCTGTCCCTCAATATACTCTGTCAAAAGGCCAACAAGCTCTCGATTGTCATCAGCTACACACACTTTAATTTTCTCCACGTTCTTTCCTCCCCAATGTCGATTCCTTTAGTCTTTTGCATTTCTCTTCTGAGTGTTCAATTCGACAAAACCATGCTATCCCCTTTAAAAAACTTTAATTTTCCGAATAATAGAGCATTATCTAGCTTTTTCTACGTTTTTCTTAACGAATCGACGATTATTGCAATTTGACAACATACTATTTTCCATTTTGTCGAAAAATCTCTTTTTCCTTATTTTATAACATGATGGCAGAGAAAGAAAGGGGAGAAAAAAACTGCCGGGAGATTCGCGGCAGTTTGATGATCAGCTTGCTTTTTTGTTTTTTTGATAAAGATCGATTCCTGCTTCTGACAGCATCCATTCAATGTGTACGCCGTACCCGCTTGTCGGATCATTGACAAATACGTGTGTGACCGCTCCAATGACCTTTCCGTTTTGGATGATGGGGCTTCCGCTCATGCCTTGGACGATACCGCCCGTTTTACTTAAAAGACGCTCATCTGTTATCTTCAATACCATCCCTTTTGTTGCCGGGAATTTCTGCGGTGTCGTGCTGACGATTTTAATATCAAACTTCTCCACTTTATCATGATCCACAACGGTTAAAATTTCTGCTGGACCTTCTTTTACTTCATTTGATAAAGCGACTGGAAGCGGTTTGTCTGATACATGATTTTCAAGCTTTTCGGTTAACGTACCAAAGATACCAAATGGGCTGTTGCGGGAGATATCCCCTATCGTTTTTCGTTCGGAAGAGAATCTCGCCAATTTTTCTCCAGGATTGCCTCCTGTGCCTTTTTCAATTGATGTCACGGTTGATCTGACAATTTCACCATTGTTGACAACGATTGGTTTTTTTGTATCCATGTCAGAAATCACATGCCCAAGGGCACCATATTTTTTAGAAGATGGTTCAAAGAAGGTCATCGTGCCGATTCCTGCTGCGGAATCTCGAATGTAAAGACCAATTCGATAGGTGCCTTCACTTGCATCTTTTGCGGGTGTTAATGTTGTTTGAAAGGTTTTATGGTCTCTTTTTATGAGTAAACGAAGCGTTTCACCTGTTTTTCCTGCTTTCTGGATAAATGGGGTGAGGTCATTCATTTTCTCCATCTTTTGACCATTGATTTCAATGATCATATCCCCTGATTGAATGCCTGCGGCTTCGCCTGGTGATTTTTTGCCGTCTGCTGTTGTGATTTGATGAAAACCTACAACGAGAACTCCTACTGAGTGGAGCTTGACGCCAATGGATTGTCCTCCAGGAACGACTTTTAATTCAGGGAGAACGTCGACTTTTGTTTTCTTAATAGGAAATCCTTTAAAATCATAAACAATTTCGGCTTTTCCCGCCTTTTGTCCTGTCACTTCAAGCTGATTCTTTTTCTCTGAAAGACTAAAGGCTTGTGAAGAAGCATTGGCTGACGCTTCTATTGATGTGTCAATTGAGTGCTTCTGTTTTTCAAATACAGCAACATTTGTTGGAATGCTGATGTATTCCTTCACTATGCTCATAAACCCTGTACTTATTAAAGAAACAAGGAGAATCACACCAATGGCTTTTCTCATCTTTTCGGGCATTCATTTTTCACTCTCCTCGCTCCTTACCCACACCAGAACACTCATGTTTTGGCTACATCTTTACTTTTGCCTTCTTCGCTAGGATTTATAACCGGCACCTATAGAAAATGATTGGATAAATTGATAAAAGAAAAAGACGATTTCGCGGGTATATACAGCGATTTTGACACAATATAAAAAAGGCAGCTGGTTTTTCAGCTACCCTGTTGTTTTGACATCATTTGCTTGATGCAGCAATTCTTTTGCGTGCTGTTTTGTCAGCTCAGTGACTTCCACCCCCGCAATCATCCTGCCAATTTCACTCACTTTTTCTTCATGACTTAATGGTTTGACGCTCGTCAGTGTTCTGCCGGCTTTAGAGCGTTTAGAAATGAAGAGATGCGTGTCAGCCATTGCTGCTACTTGCGGGAGGTGCGTAATGCAGAGCACTTGTGAGCCAGCTGCTACTTTGTAAATTTTTTCGGCAATCGCCTGTGCAACTCTGCCGCTTACGCCCGTATCCACCTCATCGAAAATAATGGACGTGACTTCTTGTTTGGCTGAGAAAATACTTTTCACGGCGAGCATGACACGTGAAATTTCTCCACCCGAGGCTACTTTTGATAAAGATTTCATCGGTTCGCCTGTATTTGTAGAAATAACAAATTGTGCTTGGTCGATTCCGTTTTTTCCGAGCTGGACGGGCTTTCCATCTAGCAGCGGATAGTCCGTACTGCCAAAAGGCGCATACCGAATGGAAAAAGCTGTGTCAAACGATGACTTCTCCATATACAAATCCTTTAGTTCCGTTTGAATTTGCTTCGCTAGCTTTGTGGCCCATTTTTTACGAAGCTCCGAAACGTTGAGAGCTTCCAGCAGGGCATCACGGCTCATTGCATCCAGTTTGTTTTTAAGCGTCTGCAGGTGGCTGTCTCGATTTTGAATTTGATCTATTTCTTCTTCTATCTTCGCCGCATACTCCAAAATTTCCTCAACCGTTGTCCCATATTTTCGTTTTAACTGCTTCATTTCATTCAGCCTAGATTCAATAAAATCAAGACGTGCTGGGTCGAACTCTAATTGATCCAACATGCTTCGCATTTGGAACGTCGAATCCTCTAATAAGTAATAGGAGTTCGACACTTGTTCGGATAGCTTTTTCAGATCGTCGTTGATCTCAGAAACCTGCTCGAGCTCGCTTGATGACATGCCAACCCAATCAAGTCCTCCCTGCTCATTGCGCAAGGCATTATATGCGTTTTGGAGTGAGGAAAAGATTTTTTCGTAGTTGCTGATCTGATGGCGCTCTTCTTGAAGCTTCTCATCTTCTCCCGGCTCTAATTGTGCCGCTTCAATCTCCTCTAGCTGAAATTGCAGTAAATCTAACCGGTGCACCATCTCTTGCTCATTCTCAGAGAGCTGTTTTAGCTTTTGGGCTGTCTTTGTATATTGCTCATATGCTTCTTGATATTGTGACAAAGCAGGTGCAATTTCTTCTGCTCCAAATTGATCGAGCAAATGCAGATGATTTTCATCCTCCATCAATAACTGGTTATCGTGCTGCCCATGTATATCGAGCAAAAGGCGTCCTACTTCGCGTAAAAGTGAGATCGTGACAAGTTTGCCATTGATGCGGCAGATGCTTTTTCCGTTATTGTTAATATCACGGCGAAGAATCATCATTTCATCCGATGCGTCAATTCCCTGCTCTTCGCATAAAGCAAATACAGGGTGATCGGCTGGCACAAGAAAAAGCCCCTCCAGCTCTGCCTTTTTTTCACCATAACGAACAAATTCAGACGACCCTCTCCCTCCTACAAGAAGTGAGACTGCGTCAATCATGATGGATTTTCCAGCACCTGTTTCCCCTGTTAGGACTGTGAGTCCTTTTTCAAACGAAACCGTTAACTCTTCAATGATTGCAAAGTTTTTAATGGTTAGTTCTGCTAACACTCATTTGACACCTCTTTTTGTAAACCTGATTCTTTATAGAAGCTCTAAAATTTTGCTCGAAACTGTCTCCGTATCATCTGGTGTACGGCAAATGATCAAAATGGTATCATCTCCGCAAATGGTTCCCATGATTTCTTCCCAATCTAAATTATCCATTAAAGCCCCAATGGCCTGAGCATTACCGGGCATGGTTTTGAGGACGATTAAATGACTGGCAGCATCCATTTTGATAAATGCATCCATTAAGGATCGCTTCAGTTTAGACAGCGGGTTAAACCGCTGATCCGCAGGAAGACTGTATTTATATGTTCCATTGTTCGTCGGCACTTTCACTAAATGTAATTCTTTAATATCTCTTGAAACGGTCGCTTGTGTGATGTTATATCCATCAGCTTTTAAAATATCGACTAGTTCATCCTGTGTTTCAATCTCTTGGCCCGCAATGATTTCTCTAATCTTAATATGCCTTTGACCTTTATTCATGTTTGACCCCCCTAGGCGTTTGATCTCAGTTTGTCTTTACGTTCTATGTTATATGAACCACAGTTCAAAAAACAAGCATTACGTGAGAAACGGTCAATTCTCGTCTTTTGACCATGTAAAAAGGAATAATAGCGAGCTATTATTCCTTTTGTTTCGATGATCTCATGTGTCAGCCGGCTCAGGGCTGTTTTTCTTTTCTTTCAATACCGAATGGGCTTCCTTGACGACCTTTTCAAGCTCTGCAGCCGGAAGTGCCGCATTCTCTTCTTGATCGGGATGAAGCACTAAATGAAGAAGGAACTCAATATTCCCGTCTCCACCAGTAATAGGCGAAAATGATACATTCTTTACATCATAGCCTTCTTTTGCAGCAAACTGATTCATCTCTTCCAGTACACCAAGGTGGACGGACGGATCTCGCACAATGCCTTTTTTCCCAACAAGCTCTCTGCCTGCTTCAAATTGAGGCTTGACGAGTGCAATACAGTCTCCGCCCGGGACAAGAATGTGCTTTAAAGCCGGCAGGATGAGTTTAAGTGAAATAAAAGAGACATCAATTGATGCTACTTCTGGCAACCCTTCAGTAAAATCTGCTGGGACGGAGTGACGGAAATTGGTGCGCTCCATGACGATTACCCTGTCATCCTGCCTTAATTTCCACGCAAGCTGATTGTAGCCAACATCAACAGCATATGATTTGACCGCTCCATTTTGAAGAGCACAATCTGTAAATCCGCCTGTTGATGAACCAATATCGATTAGCAATTTTCCTTCAACTGTTAAGTCGAATTCTTTGAGCGCTTTTTCGAGCTTTAACCCGCCGCGGCTCACATATTTCAGAGGGTTCCCCTTCACAGTGAGCGGAGTATCACGAGCGATTTTCTCTCCTGGTTTATCCAAACGGTTTTCATTTGAGTAAACGATTCCTGCCATGATGGCACGCTTTGCTTTCTCTCTCGTTTCCATTAGTCCTTGTTCGACTAATAAAATGTCAAGTCGTTCTTTCTTTGATGTCATGATCCAATTCCTTTTCTTGGTGCTGCGGGAAGCAGGTCACGTAAAGTGTCAGCAACCTGTGCTTTCGTCAAACCAATTTCTTCAAGAAGGGCATCAACACTTCCATGCTCAATAAATTCATCTGGAATGCCCATACGTTCTACTTTGATATGTGAAGCTTTCTTATCGTGTATATATTCTAATACGCTGCTGCCAAATCCGCCTTGGAGCACTGCTTCTTCAATCGTTAAAATCGGAATGCCTTCAGAAAGAATGTCATTTAACATCGCTTCATCAAGAGGCTTAATAAAACGAGCATTGACCACACGAATCGATTTCCCTTCTTTTTGAAGTTCTTCTGCTGCTTGAAGCGCCATTTTAATCGTCGTACCAAATGTTAAAATCACAGCATCCTTCCCTGGACGAAGAACCTCCCAGGACCCAATCGGAATGGTTTTCAGCTGTTCATCCATTTTGACACCCAGCCCATTACCGCGCGGGAAGCGCATAGCAATAGGACCGTCATCGTACTGAATGGCTGTATTGACCATGTGCTGTCCTTCATTTTCATCTTTTGGCATCATAAGTACCATATTCGGCATATGACGCATAAAGGCAATATCAAACACACCTTGATGGGTTTCTCCATCTGCACCGACAAGTCCCGCACGATCAATGCCAATAAATACGTTGAGGTTCTGACGGCAAATATCGTGCAGCACTTGGTCATAGGCTCTTTGCAGGAACGTTGAATAAATCGCTAAAAATGGCTTCATGTCCTGCGTCGCAAGCCCAGCTGCCATTGTAGCTGCATGCTGCTCGGCAATTCCTACATCAAACATCCGCTCTGGAAATTCCTTCGCAAAGCCTTCAAGCTTTGAACCAACAGGCATCGCAGGCGTGATCGCAACAATCCGCTCATCTTCCCGTGCCAGCTTTCTGACCGTTTCACTGACGAGACCACTCCAAGACGGAGCTGCTGCTGCCGGTTTTACAAAATCACCGGTATCGATTTTGTATGGACCCGTACCGTGCCAAGTCCCGATTTTATCGGATTCTGCCGGCTGGTAGCCTTTTCCTTTTTTCGTGATGACATGCAGAAGAACTGGACCTTTTGTTTTCTTTGCATATTCAAGATTTTCAAAAAGATCTTCATACGAATGTCCATCGACAGGACCTAAGTAAGTAAATCCCATTTCCTCAAAAAACATGCCAGATACAAGTAAATATTTGAGGCTGTCTTTGATCCGCTCTGCTGTGGCAGCAAGCTTTCCGCCTACGGCTGGAATGCGCTTGAATAAATATTCGAGTTCGTCCTTTACCCATTGGTATTTGCCAGCTGTACGCAATCTGCCAAGCATTGTGTGAATTGCACCGACGTTTGGTGCAATACTCATTTCATTGTCGTTTAATATGACAATCATATCTTTCTTTTCATCACCGATATGATTCAAGGCTTCGAGCGCCATACCTCCGGTTAGTGCACCGTCTCCGATAATCGGCAGGATATATTCATCTGTCCCTTTGATATCCCGCGCTGCCGCCATACCCATCGCGCCAGATAACGAGGTTGAACTGTGACCTGTCTCCCAAACATCATGCTCGCTTTCATTTCGTTTAGGAAAACCGCAAAGCCCTTTATATTGACGAAGTGTATCAAACTCCGCCCCTCTTCCCGTTAACAGCTTATGAACGTAAGACTGATGTCCAACATCCCAGAGGAATTTGTCTTTTGGGCTGTCAAATACTTTATGAAGCGCAACAGTCAGTTCAACGACTCCCAGGTTCGGACCGATATGCCCGCCTGAGTTAGCTAAGGACTCAATTAAAAACATGCGAATGTCAGCACTAAGCTCCTCTAATTCTGCATTTGACATTTTTTTTAGAAACGTTGGATTTTTTATTGATAAAAGATCCAATCAGGATCAACTCGCTTTCAACAAAATTTCTATATACATATATAATGCCTTATTCCTTTGAAAACCAATGCGGAATAAGAGTTGTCTCATCATGATAAACTGTTTACAGTTTACCACAATTGCTCGAGGACCCTCAAATCTAGGCTGTTTTTAATGATCTCTTGAGGCAATCAGATCACATAAATCATGCAGCAATTGCTGCTCTAATTGAAGATTTGAGACAATTTCTTTTGCACGTGTGATGTGCTCATGCAGTTTTTCTTTTGCTCCTGAAAGCGTTAATAAAGAAGGATATGTCGACTTTTCATTTGCTGTATCAGAGCCGACCCGTTTTCCGATTTTCTCTTCGCTTCCTTCGAGATCTAAAATATCATCACGGATTTGAAACGCAATGCCAATATGATAGCTGAATTCCCTTAGCTTTTCGATATCGTCATCTGATGCTCCTGCCAGCATTGCACCTGCTGCGACGCTGAACGTAAGAAGCTTTCCTGTTTTACGGGCGTGAATGGATTCGAGTTCAGCAAGCGATACTTGTTTTTGCTCTGCTTCCATGTCGTCAAATTGACCGCCAACCATTCCTAGTGCACCTGCTGACTTTACAAGCTCATCCACAATTCTGAGCTTTTTGTCAGCTGAGACGCTGCTAGACAGCTGTGATGTAATCAGGCGGAAGCTTTCTGTTAAAAGGGCATCACCTGCGAGAACCGCTGTTGCTTCTCCGTACACTTTATGATTTGTCGGTATTCCTCTGCGAAGGTCATCGTCGTCCATGCAAGGAAGGTCGTCATGTATCAATGAATACGTATGAATCATCTCAACTGCACAGCCGACAGGTATACCGTCTTCTTCGTTTTTACCGTAGGCATGTAATAGAGCAAGAACGAGAACAGGTCGAAGCCTTTTCCCGCCCGCTTTAAGAGAATAGAGCATAGAAGATTTCAGGTCTTCTGGAATCGTCAATTCCTGAACATATGTAAATAAATAATCTTCAATGGCCTGTTTTCGTGTTGTTAAAAATTCATTTAAATTACTTGTCACCAGCTTCTGCCTCCTTTACTGAGAAGGGAGCCAGCTCACCGTCCTCTTTTAAAATGAAATCCATTTGCTTTTCAACATGCTGTAATTTTTCATGACAAAGCTTCGAAAGGGTCATGCCTTCTTGGAAATAATGAATGGCCTGTTCAAGTGGTACATCTCCTTCTTCGAGCTTTCCCACAATCTCCTCAAGACCTTTCATCGCCTCTTCAAATGTCATTTGTTCTTCTTTTTGTTTATTGGATTCTGTCATGATGATTGCCCCTCCTTCTCAATAACCTCACAAATCAGACGTCCATCCTTCATCGTGATGGTCAGCTGATCCTTCGTCTCTACTTGGTTCACACTTTTTATCAGTTCATCTTCTTTATAGGCTAAACTGTAGCCTCTTTCCATCACTTGAAGTGGATTTAATGCATTTAGTTTACCAAGAACCGATTGGAACTGCGAATGAATTGTTTTCATTTGCACATTCATGCTGCGGATGAGCTGTTCTGTTTCATTGGCGTGGCGTTTTTTCGCCTGAAGCAGCTGCTCTTTAGGATGAAGCGGCTTCAGCCTGTAAGTCTGGCGGTCTAGTTGACTGCGCTTTTGCTCAATTTGTCTCGTCAGCTGTTTTTGAAAACGGTCAAATACCAAATCGAATTGCTGCTCTTTTTGCTCCTGTAATCGTTTTGGAAAACGGAAGGCATAAGAGGATTGCAGCGCCACAAGACGGTCCTTCGCTTGTGAGGTTCGATTCTTTACGGCTCTTGTTAGCCGTATATCGATTGATTTGATTCGTTCAATTAAATCGGTCGTGCTTGGAACAGCTAACTCGGCTGCTCCTGTTGGTGTGGGTGCTCTCATGTCTGCAGTGAAATCACTGATCGTAAAGTCTGTTTCGTGCCCAACTGCAGATATGATTGGAATGTTTGATGCGAAGATAGCCCTTGCGACAGCTTCTTCATTAAAGGCCCAAAGTTCTTCAATCGAACCGCCTCCTCTTCCGACAATCAAGACATCACAGAGCTGTTTTTCATTTGCTTCCTTGATCCGTTCTACGATTGAACGGGTCGCATGTTCACCTTGAACGAGCGCCGGAAGCACAATGATTTTCGCCTGTTGATAGCGCCGATTGATGGTCGTAATGACATCTCGAACAGCTGCTCCTGTTGGAGACGTAATCACACCAACAACCTCTGGATATTCAGGAATTGTTTTTTTATAGCGCGCATCAAATAAGCCTTCACTTGCTAGCTTTTTCTTCAGCTCTTCATAAGCAAGATGAAGAGCACCAACACCATCAGGCTGCATTTCTTTTGCATATAATTGATAATTTCCGCTTGGTTCATATACTTGAATCCCGCCGCGTACAAACACCTTCATTCCGCTCTTAGGTGAAAAAGGCAGCTTAGACGCAGAGCGCTGGAACATGACAGCTTGCATGCGTGCGTTTTCGTCTTTTAAGGTGAAGTAAACATGTCCTCTTGAATGAATCTTTACATTGGATAGCTCACCTTTGATCCAAATATCTTCTAAATGCGGATCAACATCAAATTTTCTTTTTATGTATTTTGTAAGGGCTGTGACCGTCACAAAGGCTTTTTCACTCATGACGTATTCCTCCTCTTCAAAAACGCACATTCATCCACCAGCAGCATGCAGGTGGATGAATGGATAAAGCTTATGCTAATGTACGTTTTGCTGATTTAACCGTATTGTGTGCAAGCATCGTAATCGTCATTGGACCGACTCCGCCAGGGACTGGTGTGATATAAGAAGCTTTTTCTTTTGCCTCTTCAAAATCAACATCTCCAACAAGCTTCCCAGTATCTAAACGATTGACTCCTACATCAATAACAATAGCGCCTTCTTTAATTTGGTCAGCTTTAATAAAGTTTGCTCGACCGACGGCAACAACTAAAATGTCCGCTTTCAACGTATGTTCTGAAATATTCACTGTTCTTGAATGGCAATAAGTAACCGTTGCGTTTTCGTTTAACAGCAATTGTCCTACTGGTTTGCCGACAATATTGCTGCGTCCGACAACAACGACTTCTTTTCCAGAAAGATTAACACCCGTTTTGTTTAGTAATTCAACAATGCCTGCTGGTGTACATGGAAGGAATGTGTCTTCCCCAAGGAGCATTTTCCCGATATTCAATGGATGGAAACCATCAACATCTTTTTCAGGTGAAATACGTTCAATAACGGCTTTTTCAGAAATATGTTTTGGCAGTGGAAGCTGAACAAGAATCCCGTGGAATTGGTCGTTCGCATTGTACTGATCAATCAGCTGAAGCAATTCTTCTTCTGTTAAAGAAGCATCTAAATGATCAAGCTGGAAATGCATCCCCATTGCTTCTGCTGCTTTCTTCTTCCCGCGTACGTAAGAAAGTGAAGCCGGATCATCACCGATTAGAATAACGGCAAGACCAGGTGTGACACCTTTTTGTTTTAGCTCTTCTACTTCTTTTGCTAATTGCTCACGCTTTTCTTTTGCTGTTTCTTTCCCATCGATGATTGTTGCTGTCATGTCGAATCCTCCTATTGCTGCTTTAGGTCGTTTTTAATGTTTGAAAGTACACCATTTACAAATTTCGGTGCTTTATCATCACCGAATAATTTGGCCAGTTCAATCGCTTCATTCATCGAAACACTAAGCGGGATATCTTCTTGATACACCATCTCGTACACAGACAGCCTTAAAATGGCTCTGTCTACGTTTGCAATACGATCGAGTTTCCAATTCACTAGATGCTGTGAAATCATGTCATCGAGCTTGTCCTTTTGTTCAAGCACACCGAAAACCAGTTCCTCGAAAAAAGGATCTGATTCTTGTTCATCCAGCGCATGTGTAATGGCCTCTTTCGGATCAATATTGCTCACATCAATTTGAAATAATGTTTGTAGCGCCTTTTCTCTTGCAGTTCTTCTTTTCATTATTTACTCCTTTAACCACTTTATCCGCTTGTCGTTAAGCCATACAGAGATCATAACATATTTTGCCCGTGGTCGCACCAAGATCCATGCGAGCTGTGACGAAAACGAATCAATCAACGCGTGAGATCATTATTATTCGGAAATGACCCAAAAATGGGCTTTAAAAAACCAAAGAGGCAATGCCTCCTTGGTTTCACTTGAACTCTTTTTTACATTTCTTGATCTACTTCAGCCTCAGATGCTTTAGTATCAAATTGAATACCAACGACATGAATATTGATTTCATTAATCGTCAAGGCAGTCATGTTCAAAAGAGTTTGACGGATATTTTCTTGGACAGCAGTGGATACCTTTGGAATGGATAGGCCAAATTGAACCACACAATATACATCGATTGTGATGCCTTCATCAGAGACATCTACTTTCACACCTTTACGGTGATTTTTCTTACCAAAGCGTTCTGCTACATCAGCAGCGAAATTGCCGCGCATTTCGGCAATGCCTTCGACTTCTGAAGCGGCGATCCCAGCAATGACCTCAATCACTTCTGGTGCAATTTGCACTTTTCCCAATTGATCTTCATCAAGGTTCATTTCAAGCAAATTGTTTTCTGACACGATCATTCACCTCCGAAAGCTATGATTATTTCATGATTTGGTATGTTTCTAAAAACTTCGTATTAAAATTACCGCTCACAAATGTTTCATGCTCAAGCAATCTTAGATGGAATGGGATCGTTGTGTAGACTCCTTCAATGACGAATTCTTGAAGCGCGCGTTTCATTCTCGCAATCGCTTCTTCTCTCGTCTTACCATATGTGATCACCTTTGCAATCATACTATCGTAATATGGCGGAATCACATAGCCCGGATAAGCGGCAGAATCAACACGTACTCCTAGACCGCCTGGCGGAAGATACATTTTAATTTCACCAGCTGATGGCATGAAGTTTTTCTCTGGGTTCTCTGCATTAATACGGCATTCGATCGCCCATCCTGCATATACGACATCCTCTTGTGTAAGAGAAAGTTTTTCACCTGATGCCACTTTGATCTGTTCTTTGATCAGGTCAACACCTGTGACCATTTCTGTTACAGGATGCTCTACTTGAATACGGGTATTCATTTCCATGAAGTAGAATTTCTCTTCATTATAATCATAAATGAATTCGACCGTTCCAGCACCAGTGTATTCAACAGCTTCTGCTGCTTTTACGGCTGCTTCACCCATTTGCTCACGGATGTCTGCATTCAGCGCTGGTGATGGCGTTTCTTCAAGAAGCTTTTGCATTCTTCTTTGGATCGAGCAATCACGCTCTCCTAAGTGAATGGTATGGCCATGCTGATCTGCAAGCACCTGGATTTCCACGTGTCTAAAGTCTTCAATGAACTTCTCTAAATAGACGCCAGGGTTACCAAAGTTTTGCGCTGCTTCCTGCTGCGTGATGGTGACACCATTAATGAGCTCTTCTTCGGTACGAGCCACACGGATTCCTTTACCGCCTCCGCCTGCGGTTGCTTTAATAATGACAGGATACCCAATACTTGCTGCTGTTGAAACAGCATCATCAAGATTTTTTACAATTCCTTGAGAACCAGGAACAATCGGAACCCCGGCATCTTTCATTGTTTCCCTTGCGACATCTTTCGTTCCCATTTTGGAAATCGCTGACGCAGTTGGCCCAACAAAGATGACATTGCATTCCTCGCAAAGCTCTGCAAAGTCTGCATTTTCAGCAAGGAAGCCGTATCCTGGATGGATGGCATCTGTCCCTGTTAATTTTGCTACACTGACAATATTCGTGACATTTAAATAACTATCTTTTGAAGCAGTCGGTCCGATGCAATATGCTTCATCAGCCATTTGAACATGAAGCGCATCGCGATCCGCTTCAGAAAATACCGCAACTGTTTCAATTCCAAGCTCTTTACAAGCGCGGATAATTCTAACTGCGATTTCTCCTCTGTTTGCAATTAATAGCTTTTTAATCATGATCGTACTCCTTACTCTGCTTTCACTAGAAAGAGGGGTTGTCCGAATTCTACAAGCTGACCGTTCTCAGCTAATACTTCGACGATTTCACCTTTTACTTCTGCTTCGATTTCATTAAACAGTTTCATCGCTTCTACGATGCACACAACTGTGTTTTCCTTCACCTTAGAACCTGTTGTCACGTATGGACCTGCTTCTGGTGAAGATGAAGCATAAAATGTGCCAACCATTGGGGATGTGATTTTATGCAGATTTTCAGACGCAGCTGCCTCTTGTGCAGGGGCTTCGGTCTGAGCTGGAGCTTGTGCTTTAGGAGCTTGTTGAGCTGGAGCTGCTTGGACAGGAGCCACTGGTGCCGCAACTTGCTGAACGACTTCTTTATTTTTCTTCAGTTTGATTTTTGCACCTTCGTTTTCGTACGTAAATTCATCAATTGTAGATTCGTCAATTAATTTAATCAGTTCATGAATTTCTTCAATTTTTAACATGGATTTGCACCCCTATGTATGGATTTATCTTTTTCTTATAGGCTAGTACTAAAAGTACATACTATAACCATCTTACAGGAGGATTTCAATGAATTCAACTACTATTGTGGCGAAGCGCCTCGCGAAAGCACCTTGGAGAGGGCGCCAAACCGCATCAAAAAACGCCCTTTTCGGCAAAGGGCGCCTGTTCATTTTTTATTGATTGGAGGGCTCAAAAGTGACAGCTATGTTATCAAGACCTCTCATTTCTTTTGTGACCATATCAATAATATCGGCCGCTTGGGACTTTGATTTTTTGTCAGAACGAACCGTGATGCTCACTTTATCTCCCTCTGCACTCACTAGCGCATCTTTATATCCTTTTGTTTTAATTAAGGTTTCGAGCTGACGCTCCGTTCCTTCTGCCTCACTAAGTGCTGTCATTTGATCATACGCTTCACTTTTTTCTTGTGCTGTTGCATCATCACTGGATACGATTTCGTTGAACTCTTCGCGCTGTTTGCTTCGTTTATCTTCAAGCTCTAATCTGTATGTTGTAAAAAGCTCATCGTCTGTTTGCTCCGACACAGCCTTTCCTTCTTCACCGCTTGTTTCGATATCCTCTTGTTTGCCATTTGTTTCTTTGTCAGCGGACTTCTCATCAGTGCCTTTTTCCGTTCCTTTGTCCGTCCCTTTTTCTGTTTCAGTCTTTTTCTCTTCCGTTCCTTTTGATTTCATATCTTCTACTGTCACTGCATTTTCACCTTGTGGAGACATGATATAGTACACACTTAAGACGACAACTAAACTTAGCATCGTTAATAGCCAAACCGTTTGTTTTTTTAACATCATTCCGAATCCTCCTTGATTTTTTTAGGGGCAACAGCCACTCTATGGCTCGGTACATCAAGCACTCGTGTAACCGCTTCAATGATGGTTTTCTTTATTTGAACGTTGTCTACTCCTTGAGCAACAACGAGGACACCGCGAATATCTGGTTTTTTCGTTTGAACCACTACAGGTGTTTCTTTATTGCCATTTTTGATGATGACGATTTCTTCTTCTTTTGTTTGATCAGTGACACTTCGCACGCCGCCTTCTTTATCTGTTTCCTCGGTCGTTGTGCTTTTATTGGATTTGTTTTTTTCAAACACTTTTAAAGAAGTTGCGTCTACATTGACCACAATCGATACATCCTCAACGCCAATGATGGTCTCTAAAATTTCTTTCAGCTGATTTTCGTATTCTTGCTCCACATCCTCAATCGAATTCTTTGATTTACTTGACGATGCCGGCTTGAATACCTCCTGCTCTTGTGAGGATGTTTTATTAGAAGCAGGAACAGCAGCCTGTTCTTTGCTTGATGGCGGTGACAAGATCTGACTGACTAACATGAAAGATACGCCGATGATGAATACAAGCAGCAAGTAATGGTGCTTCGTTAATTTTGGTTTCCCTTCACCTTTTTCAGGCGGCTGCAAGAATGATTTCAGCTTTTGTTTCCAGTCCTTGTTATTCATGATCTGCTGCGTCACCTCCCTCAATGTTCAGCGCAATGTGCTCAGGACTCGTATTCCAAACATCAGCAAGTGTCTCTTTCACCCTCGTGATCTCTTTGCTAGAAGATTCAGCGCTTTCCTCCTTTTGCGTGGAGAGATCAATGTCCACCTTTGCCACCGTTTCTACAGCATCACCTGTGAGCGGGGAAAGAACTGCTTTGATGCGAAATTGATCCGCCTCCATATTCTGATCCAGGTGCTCCTCATCTGCCAGCACTTCTACGTGTTTCATTTCATAGCTCTCCTTCTCCAGTGGCTCCTTTGCGCTTTTTTCTAGTTGGACAGCCATTTGCTTTAAAATATATGCACGCTGAGAGGCTTGTATTTCTTTTTTTTCTAAATTCATCTGATTTTTTATTTCTTCTGACTGTGCTTCTTCCTTCCCCTTCATCAATTCCGAAAAAATTTGGTCAGGGTCTGCCCGAAATAAAGCAAAGATCGGATTGAGCATCACCACAATCAGCAGCAGGCTGACGACCATTTTGGCATACTTTTGCATGCTTGAATTGGGAAGCAGAAGATCAATGACAATCGCAAATAAGATAAAGAGAATAATACTTGTGATCCATTCCGTGAGAAAACTCAAAAGGTGTCCCTCCTTACTTCATCATCATGGTCAAGTTGCCAGCAGTGATAATGACGGTAATGCTTAAAAAAAACATGAGCGACACGACAGCAAGTGCGGCAAAGATATAAAGCACACTTTTTGAAATGACATCAAGACAGCTGATGATCGGTCCGCCTCCTAATGGCTGAAGAATGGCTGCGGCAAGCTTATATATAAGGGCTAGCGAGAGCACTTTAATCGCCGGGAAGGCGGCAATTGAAATGAGAATGGCGACGCCAACAAGTCCGACCGTATTTTTGAGTAACACAGAGGCACTGATCACGGTATCCGTCGCATCTGTAAACATTCTGCCAAGGACAGGGATGAAATTTCCGGTAATAAATTTGGCTGTACGAAGAGCGATTCCATCCGTAATTGCAGCAGATGCACCTTGCACAGAAATGACGCCAAGAAAGACAGTTAAAAAAACGGCTAACCCGCCTATCGCCACATTTCTTAACAACTGGGCAAGCTGGGTGACCTTGTATTGTTCGGTCAGCGTACTGACAATGCTCAATATCGCAGATAAAAAGATAAGGGGAAGAACGACATATTGAATAAAAACGCCGCTCGTATTCATCAAAAATAAAATAACGGGATGAAAGAATCCGGCTGAGACAAGCCCGCCTGATGAAGCAATAAGTGCTAATAAAAGAGGAATAAGAGCAAGAATAAAACTGGTCATCGTTTGAATGGCTTCTGTTGCATAAGAAATCGCCACATGAAAGCTGTTGAGTGCAATAATGATCAGCACCATATAAACAAGAGCGTATGCGACTTTACTGACGGTGCTTTGCTCAAACGCATTCTGCAAAAGCTGCAAAAGCGAACAAAAGATGGTGAGTAAAATCAGTGTACCTAGAAGCTTTCCGTTTGCTATGACCTCGTGAAAAAGATAATGAACAAAGGCTTTCAGCCATGTTTGGGGAGACAGCTCTTTATCGCCATCAATCATTTCCTTCACTGTGCCTTTTTGGCTTTCTGGCAGAAAGCCGCCATACTCGTCCAATATGGTTTCCCAAAAGTCATTGATGGATTGAAGCTCTAGTGCATCAGCCTGTCCATTCGCCACTTCCTCTGCTGCTGGTTCTTCATTTGATAAAGGTACTTTCTCTTCTGCACCTGCATGCGGAGCGATCAGCCAGAAGAAAAGCATCAGTCCCATAACAGCTGTCACCCGTTTCATTGTCATCACCTCTTTTCAATTACGTCATGGACGGGATCATACCTAAGATGGTCTCAATGATGACTGTTAAAATAGGGACTGCCATGACCAAGATGAGAATTTTGCCGCCAAGCTCTATTTTTGATGCAATGGCGCCTTGTCCAGCATCTTTTGTCAGCTGGGCGCCGAATTCTGCAATATAGGCAATGCCAATAATTTTTAAAATGGTTTCAACATACTTCATATTGACGCCGGCGCTTGCCGCAATTTTTTCAATCATCGAGATAATGGCATAGATTTGATCAATTAAATAAAGAAAAATCACACATCCTGTAAAAACAACAAGCATAAAGGCGAAGGTCGGCTTTTGTTCTTTGACGATTAATGCTAAAAAAGTAGCGATTAAACCAAGTCCAACAATTTGTATGATTTCGATTTGTAAGCCCTCCCCTATCCTTGAAATAGAAATACGGCTTTAATCTTTTTAAACAAATCATCTACAATGGTAGCCACCATAAACAAAATGTAGATAAACCCAAGCAGCGTGACCCACTGAGCGTACTCCTTTTTCCCCATTTGATCTAAAATCGTATGGAGGAATGCCACAACGATGCCTACTCCCGCAATTTGAAAAATGACGTTTACATCAACGCCCATGCTCTCGACTCCCTTCCTCTCACATCAATAAAAGAATCAGTAGTAATCCGCTTAAAAATCCGAGGCTTCTGACCATTTTTTCATTTTTCGCTTGGGCGATTTCAGCTTCCTTCTCCTCCGATTCCAAATGACCTAAAGCAAGCTTGATATACTTTTGCTGAGACGCGACATCATGCTGGCCAAGTGTTTCTCCAAAGTGCTTCAGTGCCTCATATTCGCCTTTTTTCAAAACGGTTTTTTTCCAAACATCCTCAAGACTCTCATTCCATGCATGCCGTGCAGAAAAAGTTCCGACTTTCAGTTTTTCTGCAAATTGCTCAAATAACCGATTCACAGGAGGACCTACTTGCGACGCAATTTGCTCTGCAGCCCGCGCTAGAGGCGTTTGCCCATACATAATTTCAGCTTCAAGAGACTGGAGCGCAAACCGAAGCTGCCGAATTTGTTTCGGCCGGTCGCTATATCGTTTGGCAAACTCGAACCCTCCCCAAGTCGTAGCCGCGACAATCAAGATAGCGCCAATGAGCTTTAACATACGTCCACTCCCCGCCTCCATTTCATCTCTTGTCCGTCTTGGTCATATATCCGCCCGATCGTGCCGGGACCATTCTTGCGATTTAATTCAACATATCGTTCAAATACTCGAAGCTCCCATAACGGCTTCAATGATGGACGTTTATACACATCTTCAAGTGAATAGCCATGAACTGAGACGATAATGGTGACCCCAGCATGAATTGCTTCTAAAAGTGCCTGCACATCCTCGCTTTTTCCGATTTCATCAACAATCATGACCTCTGGACTCATAGACCGAATCATCATCATCAAACCTTCAGCCTTTGGACATGCATCGAGCACATCAACCCGGTGTCCAAACTGGTGCTGCGGCACCCCTCTTATACATCCGGCGATTTCAGAACGCTCATCTATAATGCCTGTTTTTTTAGGAGGAATTGCTTTTCTGCCAGTACTAACAAGTCTTGCTACATCCCGCAATAATGTCGTTTTCCCTGTTTGCGGTGGACCGATGATGAGTGTATTGCACCAGTGCTCGTCATATAAATAAGGAAGAAAGGGAAGCGCAATCCCGATTTTTTCTTTTGCGATGCGGATATTAAATGAAGAGATATCTCTTAATCCTTTGACAATGCCGTTTTCAACGATCACCTTTCCTGCAAGTCCCACCCGGTGTCCGCCAGATATGGTGATGTAGCCTTGCTTTAGCTCCTCTTCAAGTGTGTACATGCTGTAATTGCTCAGCCTGCCTAATAGCTGAGACGCATCTTCTCCTGTTGTGCGATAAGAAAGAAAGCGCGGTTTTCCTCTTTGCATCAATTCAATAGGACGATCCGTGCGAATGCGGATTTCTTCTATTTGATCCCATTCTGCTTCTTTTAGCAGTCTAAGTTCTTGTCCAATCGAGTGCGGGAGAATATCCAACAAACTCCGCAACGAATTCCCCTCCTTTTTTTCTTCTCTAAAATGTATGATGGGAGTCGTTAATTATGCCAAGCCGTTTCACTTATAGATCCCAACAAGAATAAACACGACACCAATGAAAATAAAGACGAGCTTGGCATAGGATAACTGCCCTGCAATTTGATAGATTCCAATCGTCATCGTGATAATAAAAATGAGCGGCCCAATGATCGCCAATATACTATTGATGACAACCGCTTTTCGAACGTCATTTGTGACTAAAATGAGGATGGCGGCCGTCAGTTCAATCGCTGCCGATAAGAACCTCATGCCTGCCATTGCAGCTACTGACGGATGGATGCCTGGGAAAAGAAATGGTTTCATATAGAACCTCCAGCTTTTTTTACACTATATGCTTGTCTAGCTGGAAGTAGTCTTGTTTTTCAGAAAGGAAGAGAGATGAATGAGAGAATTGAGAGAAGGTCTGCCTTTTGAGGAGTCTTACATGTTTTACAATAAAAAAAGACTGTAAACACGACGTTTACAGTCAAAGCGTGTAGACAAACCCTCGCATTCGGTGTCAGTCCTGCGCGCCGATGCTCACGAATGGCAAATTCGCTCCGCTTCGGTGCTCGTCCTTCCTAGACTTCAAAGGTTTTCTATCACGCTGAAAAGAAGACAAAGGGCTAAAATAAACGTCATTTTAGCCCTTTGTCAACAATCTAAAAAGACTGTAAACACGAGGTTTACAGTCTTTCTTCGTTCATTACGCTCTTGACACGTATGAACCGTCTGATGTATTAATGACTAGTTTATCTCCTTGGTTCACAAAGAAAGGAACGTTGACGATTAAACCAGTTTCAGTTTTTGCAGGTTTTGAGCCGCCTGATGTTGTGTCACCTTTAATACCAGGCTCTGTTTCTACTACTTCTAGTTCTACCGTGTTTGGAAGTTCTACTCCAAGTGTTTCAGCACCGTACATCACAATTTGAACTGACATATTTTCTAGCAAATATTTCAGCTCATCTTTAATTTGTGTTTCACTTAGTTCAAGCTGCTCATAAGAACTTGTATCCATGAAGACATGCTGGTCGCCATTTGCGTACAAGTACTGCATTGTTTTTGTTTCAATTTGAGCTTTCGCTACTTTTTCGCCTGCACGGAATGTTTTTTCTTGAATGGCACCAGTACGCAG
The DNA here is from genome assembly GCF_038002985.1 of Bacillus sp. FSL R5-0431. NCBI lineage: Bacteria > Bacillati > Bacillota > Bacilli > Caryophanales > Bacillaceae > Bacillus > Bacillus sp. FSL R5-0431. Next base: position 2,156,517 of record NZ_JBBOOG010000001.1, read on the forward strand.
GTTACGCAGTTTCGAACGAACAAACGCTGCGCCTTTCCCTGGCTTTACGTGTTGGAAATCCACTACACGCCAAATACCGCCGTCCACTTCAATTGTCAGGCCTGTACGAAAATCGTTTACTGAAATCATTTTGTCATCCTCCTACATTTCACCATCATAATATGATAAGTTCTTTCGGTGAGTGGGTCAATCGTTTATTGCCGTCAGCTGTCAGGACAATATCATCCTCAATTCTCACGCCGCCGACATCCGGCAAGTAAATTCCCGGCTCAACTGTCACGACCATTCCTTCTTCTAAGACGACCTCTGATCGTGAGGAAAGGCCTGGCGCTTCATGTACTTCCATCCCTAGCCCGTGGCCAGTTGAATGCCCGAAGTATTGACCATAGCCATACTTTTCAATGATGTCACGTGTGATGCGATCAGCTTCTTTTCCTGTTAAGCCTGGCTTGATTCTATCCACACCAGCGTTTTCTGCTTCTAATACGATATGATAAATTTCCTTTAGCTTATCGCTCGGTGTGCCGACAGCAATCGTTCTTGTCATATCAGAACAATAACCTTTATAGTAAGCACCAAAATCGAGTGTGACTAAATCACCAGATTCAATCACCTTTTCACTCGCTCTTCCGTGCGGCAGGCTTGAACGAACACCTGAGGCGACAATCATATCGAATGAAGATCCTTCAGCGCCTTCTTTTCTCATGAAAAATTCAAGCTCGTTCATGACAGCAATTTCCGTCAAGCCCGGCTTGATGTAAGTGAGAATATGATCAAAGGCGTGATCTGCAATCTTCGCAGCTTCCTCTAATATCTTAATCTCTTCACTAGACTTAATCAAGCGCAACTTTTCAACTGATTCTGAGACCGGAACAAGCTCTATATCGCCTGCTTTATCTGCATACTGCTGGTACGTGGCAAATGTCATATGATGTTGTTCAAACCCAAGGCGTTTTATCCCAAATTCCTTTGCCGTTTGGGCTGCGGTTTCCACGATGTTTCCTTTATGTTCAATAATGTCGTAGCCTTTTACTTGGTCCTTCGCTTGCTCTGTATAACGGAAATCTGTGATAAAAGCTGCCTGGTCCTTTGAAACAACTGCAAGACCGGCTGAGCCAGTAAAGCTGGTCATGTACTGTAAATTAAAGCTGCTCGTAATGACAAGACCATCGATCTCTAATTCAGATAAAAGTGTTCTTAACTTTTCAAGTTTCATGATACTGCTCCCCCTTCACTCACTAAATAACGAATCGCCAATTTATACCCTTCTAAACCAAGACCAACGATTTGCCCTTGGCATACTGGAGCAAGTACAGAATGATGGCGGAATTCCTCTCTCTTATGAACGTTTGAGATATGTACTTCGACGACGGATAAAGAAATACTTGCAATGGCATCTCTCAGCGCATAGCTGTAGTGTGTAAAAGCACCCGGGTTAAACACGACTCCATCGTACTGATCTTCTGCTTCGTGGAGCGCATCAATCAAATCCCCTTCGTGATTCGATTGAAAGAACGTTAACTGGATATTGGCTCTTTCTGCAAACTGGAACAAATCCGTTTCTAAATCTGTCAGCGTCTTACTTCCGTAAACAGCCGGCTCTCTTTTGCCAAGCCTATTTAAATTGGGCCCATTCAGCACAAGAAAATGAGGCATACAACCACTCCTTCACCCTGATTCAATCTATATCGAGATCTGTTTCTTTTTCCTTAGAAACCTTTCGTTTCCAAAAATATTTTATCATATGAATAGGTGATTTACACTTTATTCTGTCTTTTTCCCGAGAGCCCTTGCAAGCTTCTGACTCGTTAATTCATTATATTCAAACGAAATACTGTACCCGACAAACATGCCATATAAAATATATAGGCAAAATGTCGTGACGATGGTGCTTTGCTGCAAATCTTGGACTTGCTTTACATCTGGGAAAATCGGATTAAATACGTAAAAAACGAGCAGCCATAAAAGCGCGCCATATATCAGCCCCATCCAATAGCCTTTGATCCGTTTCAAAATCCCATAATAAATAAAGGCTGCTCCAATCGATAAAACCCCTAAAAGCACAATACTAATAAAAGTGCCAAGTCCTCCCTTTTTCCACTCTCCAAGCACAAATGGCTGAAGGAGCATATTGGGACTCACCTCTGAGAAATGAAACATATGGGTCAGAAACCCGATAAAGCCCCAAAAAACACCGCCAACAAAGCCTGTCGCAGCTGCTCTTGCCAACAGCGATGACGTTTGTACAGACTGATTTTTTTCTTCTTGGTTTTTCTTTTCATCACGTTTCATTTGTGAACACCTCCAGCAAGTAGTATGTCCAAAATGTCATAAAAAAAAGGATTTCCATCCGTGAGTGTAAAATTTTTATAACAGGGTATACTGGCTAAAAAGAGGTAGATAGAATTCTAGTAGATAATCGACCTGTGCGCTAGTGATTTCCCCTCATTTCCTGTACAATAAAGGTATAAGGAAATGCATGTAAATTACAGGAAACAGGCAGGTTGATGAAATATGTCCAATCAAACAAAACGTCCAGCATATGGAGGGCAGGCAGTTGTCGAAGGTGTCATGTTTGGAGGTAAAAAGAACTATGTGACAGCGATTCGGCGAAAGGATCAGTCCATTGAGTTTTTGAAGCTTCCCCGAACCTCCAATAAACGAACCGCCTTTCTCAAGAAAATCCCCTTTGTCAGGGGTGTTGCTGCACTTGTTGAAGCAAGCGCAAATGGCAGTAAGCACTTGAACTTCTCCAGCGAGCGCTATGACTTAGATCCTTCAGAAGATCATACTCTTGAAAAAGAACAAAAAAGCTCGAAATTATCCATGATTTTCGGCATTGCTGTAATCGGAGTTCTCTCTCTTCTCTTTAGTAAATTTGTCTTTACCCTAGTACCTGTCTTTTTAGCTGAACTGGTGCGGCCCGTCTTTTCAGGGAATTTCGCACAAATCGCAGTGGAAACATTCTTTAAACTGGTCCTGTTATTAGGCTACATTTACTTTATTTCCATGACCCCTTTAATTAAAAGGGTATTTCAATATCATGGCGCAGAACATAAAGTCATAAACTGCTATGAACAGAATCTTGACATCACAGTGGAAAATGTACAAAAACAATCACGGCTGCATTATCGATGCGGCAGCAGCTTTATTTTATTCACTGTCATTGTCGGAATGTTCGTCTATTTACTCGTACCGACAGATCCTTTATGGGTGAGAGTTCTGAATCGCTTGGCGCTCATTCCGGTTGTTCTGGGCATTTCATTTGAAGTGCTTCAGCTCACGAACAAACTCCGAGAAGTGCCTGTGCTTAAAGTGCTTGGCTATCCTGGCCTTTGGCTGCAATTGCTCACAACAAAAGAACCCTCTGACGATCAAGTCGAGGTAGCCATTGCAAGTTTTAATGAACTTCTTCGTTTAGAGGAAGCGTCTGAGAAACAAGCATCAGATTCTGCTCATCAAGTGATCTAACTTATAAATCCGGTAAATTCCTTCGGAGGTGGACAGTTATGAATCGCCGAGTACATCCTGCTTTTACCATTATTTTCGCTTTAGGTGTTTTGGGATTTGTGTATTTACTCACAACGAATCCAGGCAGACTTTTTACAATGCTGCTATCAGTTGTGATCATTGGAGCGGCTCTATTTTTCCTATTTAGATGGCTGATGAATCGAAGAACTGGAACAGAGGGCAATCTTTATCGTAAAGCAGTCAAACAATCAAAACGTCGCTACCAGCAGCCTAAACCAAAAACGAAAAGCCAGATGAAAAATCGGGTCACTCATTTGCGAAGCGTGCCGACTGACCACAAGTCTAAGCCCGTCCTTCTCAAAAAGAAAAGCCAAACACAGTTAACTGTGATTGAAGGCAAGAAAAACAAAAAGAAAAATCGCGCCTTGTTTTAAAATGTCCAGCTTTTTAAAAATTGCTCGGCTTTCTGTCTGCCTAGATCGACAAGCGCCTTTTTCTTTTCTGTCGTCAGATGAAAATCAGTGGCAATGACGTGTTCTACAGGAATAAAAATAACATGGCGTTCGTGTTTTGTGGCAATGTGTCTTTCGTCATGAGCACCACGCATCGTTTCAAAAAGAGCGCCAAACAGTTCAAACGCATTGCGGATGGAGTGTTGAGGGCGTTCTTTTTCGTTTGGGGTTAATGTGACACCGACGAACGGTCTTTTTTTCTCTTCCGCAAACAACCAAATTGGAAAATTGCTAAGCACTCCTCCATCCACAATGGTACAAATGCCTTTTGATGACCTTAGTTTGACAGGCTCGAAAAAATACGGCAGGCTGCAACTCATCCGAATCGCCCTTGCAACGGAAAAGCGCTCTGGATTTAAGCCGTATGAAGGAAGGTCGTCTGGCAGCACGAGGATTTTCCCATTTGTTAAATCAGAGGCAACAATTTTCAGAGAATCTTTTTTGAGATCCCCAAATACGGTAACCCCTTTTCGTTTCAACACATCTGTCAGCCATTTTTCCAGCCGATCGCCTTTGTACAGACCGAGGCGCCAGTAAATGGATACCCACCTGAGCATTTTAAACGGAATGAATTGGCATCTCCTGTCAAGCAAGTGAGGTTCATCCATTTCATCTAAAAGCTCCCGAATCTCCTGACTTGTAAAACCTGCTGCGATGAGTGAAGCAATGATCGCTCCAGCACTTGTACCAGCAAGACGGACAAATTGATATCCTCTCGCTTCAAGCGCTTCATAGGCACCCGCAAGTGCTGCCCCTTTAATGCCTCCACCTGAGAACACACCATCTATCTTCATCAAGGAGCCCCCTTTGATATCACGCTATTAATAGTGTAAGAGCATATGCTTTCAATTAGAACTTTAATCAAAAAGGACACCCATGCTGAGGGTGTCCTTTCAGCGCGCGGACAAACCCTCGCATTCGGTGTCAGGTCTGCGCTCCGGTGCTCACGAATGTCAAATTCGCTCCGCTCCGGTACTCGTCCTTCCTAGACTGCAAAGGTTTTCAAGTCACGCTGAAAAAAAAGAAGACAAAGGGCTAAAATAAAGTTCATTTTAGCCCTTTGTCAACAATATGAAAGAACACCCTTGCTGAGGGTGTCCTTTTTCTTAAGATTCTTGATTTGTTTGTTCGTTTTTCTTTTGAATCGCTTTCAGCTGAACAGATCGCTCGTCGTTTTCTTCAAAGAATTGAACGAGATCGCCGATGCGGTCAATGCTGTTCCAGCTGAGATGATGTTCAATGCCTTCTACATCATCATAAATTTTCTCTTCATCTACACCAATGATTCTTAAAAATTGCTCTAGCAGTTCATGTCTGTATACGAGACGTTTTCCAATTTTTTTGCCTTTCGGGGTTAAAATTAGACCACGATACTTCTCATAAATGAGGTATTCATCTTTATCTAGCTTCTGAACCATTTTTGTTACAGAGGAGGGATGGACAGCGAGTGCTTCTGCAATATCAGAGACTCTGGCATATCCTTTTTCTTCTATCAGCATATATATTTGTTCAATGTAATCTTCCATACTAGGTGTAGTCATAAAACCCCTCCATAATGCACCTTTACTTAATAATCATAACAATTCTACACCATCGCCCATTAAAAAACAAGGAGTGTCCACTGTCTTAACGCTTGTAATTCCACTCGTCTGAGGCATATTTCGTTTTGGCGAGATGATGAACAAACGCTAATTCTTCATCTGTCAGCTCATAAGGCACAAGCTCAATATTTAACCCTTTTTCAAATCCTCGTTTAAACGCAACACGCGCATCGTCTATTGTACAGGTTCGGTCTGAGATTTCATTGATGGCGACCGCTTTGTTTTTAAAGCTCCGCTGCATCCGCTCTCTCACACGGTCGTTTGGATAAAGAAATAAATCGAACAATTTGTCCTCATCAAGGTCTATTAAGATGGAGCCGTGCTGGAGGATCACTCCTTTTTGTCTCGTTTGAGCACTGCCTGCTACCTTTCTGCCTTCTACGACAAGCTCATACCAGGAAGGAGCATCGAAGCATACAGACGATCTTGGATTTTTTAAGCTTTCTTTTTCTTTATCTGTACGAGGAATGGCAAAATATGCATCGAGTCCCAGTTCTTTAAAGCCCTCTAAAATGCCTTCTGAAATGACGCGGTATGCCTCTGTCACCGTCGCTGGCATTTCTGGATGTTCCTCTGACACAATCACGCTGTAGGTCAGCTCCTGATCATGAAGAACCCCCCGCCCTCCAGTTGGTCTGCGGACAAACCCAAGACCATAGCGCTCGACTGCTTCCATGTTGATTTCCTTTTCAACATGCTGAAAATACCCAACAGACAATGTCGCCGGATTCCATCCATAAAAACGGATGACAGGCGGGATGAGCTTCTCACTATGCCAATAAAGCAAGGCTTCATCCATTGCCATGTTAAAGGCTGGGTCTTGATTTCCTGTATCAATGAAACACCATTTCTCTTTTTGCATATAAAAATCCCTTCTCTTTTACGTAGTCAATGTTAGATGATGGTGATGGCCACCGGTTTTCTCTCTTCATCAGTCTATCAAATAGGGAACGAATTGAAAATAATTCTTACCATTTATGATGACAAGTTTCTTTTGCTTTACTATAATAGTATTTGTCTAAAACGTACCATCAGACAGGCTACTGTGCTGATGCTCAAGAAGGAGTCGAGTTGTATTGTCAATATTCAACTATATCGTCCTCTCACTTTGTGGACTTTTCGTTCTTTATTCCATCGGCAGCTACATTTATCAGCAGCGCATTATGAAAACGCTGACGGAAGCAGAATTTATTAAAGGTTACCGCAAAGCTCAACTCATTGATGTGAGAGAGCCAAATGAGTTTGAAGGCGGACATATTTTAGGGGCAAGAAACATCCCCCTTTCCCAGCTAAAGCAGCGCAAAAATGAAATTCGTCCTGACAAGCCTGTTTATCTCTATTGCCAAAACAATTTAAGAAGCGGAAAAGCAGCTCAAACTTTACGTAAAAACGGCTGTCGTGAGATTTATAATTTAAAAGGCGGCTTTAAAAAATGGGGCGGCCGCATCAAAACGAAGAACTAACAAAAAAGACTCTGGGAGCGTGATCCCCCTGAGTCTTTTTTTCTTTATCTTTCAAAAACGAGGACTGGATTCCGCGCGGCCTTTGTTTCGTCCATTCGTTTGACGACCGTCGTATGCGGCGCTTCCTGTACCACTTCTGGATTCTCTTCTGCTTCTTTGGCAATCTGAATCATCGCTTCGATGAAGGCATCAAGAGTTTCTTTTGATTCTGTTTCAGTTGGTTCAATCATGATACATTCCTCTACATTGAGCGGGAAGTAGATCGTTGGCGGATGATAGCCAAAATCAAGTAATCGTTTAGCAATATCGAGTGTCCGCACACCTAATTTTTTCTGACGTTTACCTGAAAGGACAAATTCATGCTTACAGTGACGGTCAAATGGCAAATCGAAATGAGCACTTAAGCGGCGCATCATATAGTTCGCATTTAACACGGCATTATCCGTTACAGCCTTTAGGCCGTCTGGACCCATAGAGCGAATGTACGCATATGCTCTGACGTTAATGCCAAAGTTGCCATAGAACGGCTTCACGCGGCCAATTGATTCTGGTCGATCATCATCAAAGTAAAAGCGGCCTTCCTTCTTCACAAGTACCGGCTTTGGCAAGTACGGAATCAAATCCTTTTTTACACCAACAGGACCTGAACCAGGGCCTCCCCCTCCGTGTGGACCTGTAAAGGTTTTATGAAGATTTAAGTGAACGACATCAAATCCCATATCCCCCGGTCTTGCTCTGCTTAAAACGGCATTCAAGTTGGCTCCGTCATAATAAAGCTTACCGCCAGCTCCATGAACGATTTCAGCCATTTCTAAAATATTTTCTTCGAATAGGCCGAGTGTATTCGGATTCGTCAGCATTAAAGCAGCTGTTTCTTCATTGACAACACGGCGCAGGTCCTCTAAATCAACAAGCCCATTCGCATCAGATGCGACGGTAATGGTTTCAAATCCGGCCACTGTCGCAGATGCCGGGTTCGTTCCATGGGCAGAATCAGGCACAATGACTTTTGTTCGCTTATGGTCTCCTCTTGCTTCATGGTACGCACGGATCATCATGAGTCCTGTCCATTCCCCGTGTGCTCCTGCCGCAGGCTGTAATGTCACAGCGTCCATCCCAGTAATTTCTTCAAGATGAGCACCCAGGTCGTGGAGTAATTCTAATGCACCTTGTACAGTGTCTGCCTCCTGTAGTGGATGGACTTGCGCGAAGCCTGCAAGGCGTGCGACCTTTTCATTAATCTTCGGATTATATTTCATCGTACAAGAGCCAAGAGGATAAAATCCGGAATCGACCCCATGATTACGTCTTGATAATGCTGTATAATGACGCATGATATCAAGCTCAGATACTTCAGGAAGCTCAGCATCCTCATGACGGATATACGTGTCATCAAATAAAGACGGGATCTCCTGTTCAGGTACATCTAAATCAGGCAGGCTATAACCAATTCTTCCTTCTTTGGATAATTCAAAAATAAGCGGCTGATCTTGTTTATTCATGGCGATCCCCCAGTTCCTTAATGAACGTATCAATTTCTTCTTTCGTTCTTAGCTCTGTTACGGCGACAAGCATGTGATGTTGAAGCTCAGAATAGTCTCTCCCTAAGTCATAGCCGCCGATGATTCCTTTTTCAAGCAATCGTTTATTGGCTTCTTTCACAGGTTCTTGTAATTTGATTACAAATTCATTGAAATGGGCCCCTTCTACATCAGCAAGCAGTCCATGTGCTTCTGCCTGCGTCTTCGCATAGTGGGCTTTTTGCACGTTTTGATAGGCAATGTCTTTGATGCCTGTTTTTCCGAGCGCTGTCATGGCAACGGAAGCGGCTAAAGCATTTAATGCCTGATTCGAGCAAATATTGGACGTCGCCTTATCTCTCCGAATATGCTGCTCACGCGCTTGAAGGGTCAGCACAAACCCACGAACACCATTTTCGTCTTCTGTCTGCCCGACTAAACGACCTGGTACTTTTCGCATCAACTTTTTCGTCACAGCAAAATATCCGCAATGAGGTCCGCCAAACGCAGCTGGAATGCCAAACGGCTGTGCATCACCAACGACAATGTCTGCCCCAAGTTTTCCTGGCGGCGTCAGTAACCCGAGTGCAAGCGGATTGCTTGAGACAATGAACAGACTTTTCCCTTTATGCGCAATAGGTTCAATGTCTTTTAACGGTTCGACGACACCAAAAAAGTTTGGATATTGCACAAGAACTGCTGCTGTATCGTCGCAGACGACCTTCTTTAATGCTGCTAGATCCGTCTGCCCTTTTTTTGCAGGCACTTCAACAACTTCGATGTGCTGTCCTTTGGCATATGTTTTTAGCACGGCTCTTGCTTCAGGGTGAACCGTTTCAGAAACAACCACTTTTTTCTTTTTTGTATGTCCCGCAGCCAGCATCGCCGCTTCAGCTAATGCCGTCCCGCCATCATACATCGAGGAATTAGCAAGATCCATACCCGTCAGCTCAGCAATCATTGTTTGAAATTCAAAAATGGCCTGTAGTTCACCTTGCGAAATCTCCGGCTGATAAGGTGTGTAGGCTGTATAAAATTCAGAACGTGAGATAACATGATCAACAATGACAGGCTGGTAATGATCATATACACCAGCACCAAGAAACGATGCATAGGAAACAGTATCCTTATTCTTTGCAGCTAATCGGGATAATTCCCTTACAAGCTCTGTTTCAGATGCGGCTGGTTTAATGTTGTATGCTCCTTTAAATCTCACTTTTTCTGGGATATCTGAAAAAAGCTCATCAATCGACTGAACGCCGATGACATCCAGCATTTCTTTTTGATCTTGCTCTGTTTGCGGCAGATACCTATGCTTCATCCTCTATTCCCCCTCGTTATTTGGCTCTTTTATAAAATGGTGTCGAGACGATTTTCGCTTTTAGGCGTTTTTTGCGAACTTGTACTTCCACCTCTGTTCCAAGCTGCGCCTGAGAAGATTCGATCAAAGCAAGCCCGACATTTTTCTTTAATGTTGGAGATTGTGTGCCCGTTGTGACAACCCCAATCTGCTTTTCTCCTGAAAAGACCGGATAGTCTGTGCGCGGAATCCCTTTATCGATCATTTCAATGCCGACAAGCTTTCGCTTCGCTCCCTCTTCTTTTTGCTTTTTGAGCGCTTCTTTGCCAATAAAATTGGCTTCTTTATCCGTTTTGACAGCAAAGCCAATCCCGCCTTCTAATGGAGAGATATCCTTTGTCAGCTCCTGGCCATAAAGCGGAAGTCTTGCTTCAAATCTCAAGGTGTCACGTGCACCGAGCCCGCACGGTATTAACCCTTTTGGCTCGCCTGCTTCTAATAAAGCCGACCAGATGTGGACCGCATCTTCTGACTGGCAGTAGATCTCAAAGCCGTCTTCCCCTGTGTAGCCCGTTCTCGAAACAAGCACTTCTTTATAAGCGACCTCAGCTTTTGATAAAAATGTAAATGGCTTGAGAGATGTCACTTCTTCATCCGCCACATCTTTCATAATGTCAGCGGCAAGAGGTCCTTGAAGGGCTAGCAAGGCGATTTGATCCGAGACATTTTGGATCAATACGTTGTTCTCACCTTGATGCTGAAGCAGCCAATCCACATCTTTTTCGATATTTGATGCATTAATAACAAGCAAATAATCGTTCTTTTCTTTTTGGTAGACGAGCAGATCATCCACCGTCCCGCCATCTTCATAGCACATGGCTGTATATAGTGCCTTACCGTCTGTCAGCTTAGACACATCATTGGTTAATAACCTTTGTAAAAAAGGAAGGGCATCTTGACCTTTGATTTCCACCTCACCCATGTGAGACACATCAAAAAGCCCTGCTTTTGTTCGAACAGCTTCATGTTCTTCTTTAATGGAAGAAAATTGGACAGGTAATTCCCAGCCCCCGAAGTCAATGGTTTTTGCGCCAAACGTTTCATACGCATGAAAAAGCGGTGTTCGTTTCAACATCAATCGTTTCCCCCTTTTTTCTTTCAGTGCAGATCACAAGCTGAATTTTCAGAAAAAAATCGCAGCAAAAAAGGACAGAGCGCTCCCTTTTATCAAAAAGAAGTCTCTGTCCTTGCACCTGAAAGTTTACAGCACAACAGCATTGTGCGTTTTCCCCTTTGGTGGTTTGCTAAAAATCGATGAGCAAACACTCTCCAGAGTTGCGTCCGGTAAGAGTACTTTTGCCTGAGAGATTCACTGAAACGATTCAGCTTGCTCCTTCGGCGCCTGCCAGTGCTAAATAACCGCCAAGTCTCTCCCCATACCATCATCCGCTCATATTCTTCACATTTATTGGACATACTATCAAAATGGGTGACTTATTTTCTAGATCACTTACCAACATCCTACCATTAGAAACGGATGAAGAGCAACAGAAAAATCATTAACATTTTTCAAACAAACATTCACTATTGTTCGCTTTTATTCATATATCTAGTCTTTTAAAGACCTCTTAAAAAATGAAGCGTTTAAATACAGAACAATTTTATCATTAACCTATTAGAAAGGCAGGCGATCACATTGAATATTCAAACGATTTTTGATCAGGAATGGGCAAGTGAATTTCAGCAGCGGCTTGCAGCAGACGGCCCCTGGGCGAACTGGGAAATGTACCGTTTAGCGACGCAGGTCCAAAAAGTCACAGCCATTGATTCATTTGAAGGACTGCAAGCTCCCGCGCACCTGCCTGCATTCACGCCTTTAAAACATCAGCTTGAAGTAGCCAGAAGAGTCGTAGAAGAGATGAATGGAAAAGCCATTTTAGCAGATGAAGTGGGACTTGGAAAAACCGTAGAAGCAGGACTCATTATCAAAGAATACATGATTCGTGGACTTGCAAAAAAAATTCTCATACTTGTCCCCGCCTCCCTTGTGTCTCAATGGGTACAGGAGCTGCGGACGAAATTTTACATTGATGCTGTTGAACAAAAAAAGAGCTACGTGTGGGAGCAGTGTGACGTCGTGGTTTCCTCCATTGATACAGCCAAAAGACAGCCGCATCGAGGCACCATTTTATCAATAGCCTACGATATGGTCATTATTGATGAAGCACACAAACTGAAAAACAATAAAACGAAAAACTATGAATTTGTGAGAAATCTAAATAAGAAATTCTGCCTGCTGCTGACAGCGACACCTATCCAAAACCGTATCGGAGAAATATTTAATCTCGTTTCCCTTCTGAAGCCAGGCCACCTCGGGAATGAACATCAGTTTAAAGATGTCTTTGCCAAAAAGGATTTACAGCTTGAAGACCACGACCGATTAAAACAGCTTGTGAATAAAGTGATGATTCGTAACCGAAGGCAAGACACAGGCATCGAGTGGACAAAACGGCATGTCAAAACAATTTCCATTGATTTCTCTCCAACGGAACAAGCTTTGTATGATGAAATCTGCAAGCTGAAAGAGAACCCGTCTTATGCAAAGCACATGTTTTCCATCATGACCTTGGAACGAGAATGCTGTTCAAGCCGCGAGGCGGTCTATATGACGATTAAAAAAATGCAGGAAGATGAAAAACATATCCTTGGATCCTCTGCTATAGCGCAAATTATGGAGAAAATCAATCAAGTTCAGCAAAACACAAAGGCGCTTGAAGTCGTCAAGCTTATTCAGCAGTTAAATGAAAAGGTCATTATTTTCACCGAATACCGCGCGACACAAATTTATTTACAATGGTTTCTTCAGCAAAATGGCATCAGCTCCGTTCCTTTTCGAGGCGGCTTTAAGCGGGGCAAAAAAGATTGGATGAAAGATTTATTTAGAGAACGGGCGCAAGTGTTAATTGCGACAGAAGCGGGCGGCGAAGGAATCAACCTTCAGTTTTGTAACCAAATCATCAACTACGATCTTCCGTGGAACCCGATGCGTCTAGAACAGCGAATTGGACGTATCCACCGCCTTGGACAAGAGCGAGATGTCCACATTTACAATATGGCAACAAACGGAACCGTTGAGGAACATATCTTAAAGCTTTTATATGAAAAAATTCAGCTGTTTGAAAACGTCATTGGCGATCTAGATGATATTTTAACGCGAATAGATATCAAAGATGCCGAAACAGAACTACATCAGATTCTCTTTCAGCACGAATCAGACGGAGACATGAAAAAGAAATTAACCCAGTTTGCTTCCTATTTATCAGAAGCAAAAACACCACTTTTAGAAAAAAGACAGCAAGGCTCATAAAGGAGAGTTGATCAATGGAGCAGCGTGACATACATACCTTTCTTCTCCGTTTCTTTCAGGCAAATCAATGCGACATACTAGAAGAAAGTGCAGGACATATGACCGTACAACTAACCATCGATATGGATAAATTGATTATGAACCGCCCTTTTTATTGGCACTGGCTTGAAAAAACTGGTGGTGTACCAGAGCCGCGGCAATTGACCCTCATCACCGATCAAAAAAAAGTGGATGATACGATTGAGGGTGAATTTATCCACTTCGGCTCCCCTCGTTTATTTCAAATATTTGAAGCTGTCAAACAGCAGGGCCGTTTTATCCGTCTCTATGAACGAGTCACTCCGCTCACGAACAACCAGATCGCACTCGAGCCATGGCTTGGTCTCAATGTGAAAATTTCTTATCTCGCAGATCGAAAAAAGGATAAGCTTTTATCACTAGGACTTCATCTAATACGCGGAGAAGTCGTTGAACAATTTCAAGAAAAGCTGGAAACCCGTGAGCTGTCATCTCAAATTCCCGATTATTGCTTTACAATGAGTACAATGATCAAGCCAGAAAGCGGAGTCAAACGGCTCTATAGTCTAATGGAGCGTTACGCCCATGAGGAACCAGACAATTGGGCGGTGAGAGCTGTTCAAAAATGGAAAGAAGACACTGAACTTTTAAACCAATTTTATGAAGGGACTTCAGACACATCTGTAGAATATGAAATAGAAAGACAAGCACTCAAAACTTTATACGAACCAAAAATCAGTCTTACGATTGAAAATGGCGGACTTTTTTACTTACAGCAAAAAAGAGGAGGTTGACCCATAGGTCCCCTCCCTTTCATGTGACATACAATTTTCGATCAGCCAAAAGCAACGTTTGTCTGTTTGTATTGGGCGGAAAAATGACGCAAGCAAACTATGAGGTCTTACCACCTGTGTCTTTCCATTTCATGCGTTAAGTGCCTGAAATACATGATTCAGTATTTTAGGAGGGTATTTGTATGGAAAAGAAAACGAACATATTAGACAGTGAATGGGTTCAATTATTACTTGAAGCTCGTAAAGCAGGGCTAACAGTTGAAGAAGTCCGTCAATTCCTCAAATCAAGTGAAAAGTCCTCTGAGTCTCACCCTCTGGTAAGAAGTCATTCTATCAAACCTTTCTGAATGTGCTATAATATCGAAAGGAAGGTGATGACATTGATTGGCCAGCGTATTAAACAATACCGCAATGAAAAAGGCTACTCACTATCAGAACTGGCCGAAAAGGCTGGGGTAGCGAAGTCTTATTTAAGCTCAATAGAAAGAAACTTGCAAACAAACCCCTCCATTCAATTTCTTGAAAAAGTCTCCGCTGTTCTGGACGTCTCGGTTCATACACTGTTACACGAAAAAGATGAAACCGAATACGATGGTCAATTAGATAGTGAATGGGAAAAACTAGTTCGAGATGCAATGACATCAGGGGTTTCGAAAAAGCAATTTCGTGAATTTTTAGATTATCAAATCTGGAAAAAAAATCAAGAAGAGGAGTAAAGCGCACATTTTAGCGCATACTCCTCCAATTGCTATGCAGAGCTTGATATCAGTCTAAAGACTGGCTTTATTTTTTATCTTCGCTGTGTGCTTTTTCGTTTTCTTTCACGTAGCCTTTTTCATCCGTATGCTTTTTGGGATTGATCGTTAAACCATTCCACTGAGTCGCTTCGAAGGAAAGATCAATTTGAATCGCATCGCCTTGGTATTTATTTTGGATATAGTGACCAGCTTTATCCTTCGTCTGGTCATTGACAAATTCAATGATCATTTCCATTTTATCGTAATCAAACGGGTTCTTTGGAATGCCGTCATACTCTGGAGCCACTGTTCCATCAACAGTTGCTACATTAATCTTCCCACTTTCATGTAAAAACTTCTCATCGACGGCATGACGAAGCTTTTCAAATGCGGTCTGATCCTGTTTTGACGTTAGTTGATGCAAGTCAAGCAGGTTTGCATGGTCTAAGATAATATTTTTCGGATAACCATTTCCACCTTCGGCTCCAACCGTAAGAACACTCACCTGAAACTGGCTGAGAAATTCTTCAGCTGTATTCTTACCGCCATTCTTCGCGGAAGCTCCGTCTTGAAACTGGCTGTAATCAAGACTCATCAGCACTTGATTGATCGCAAGCGATCCTTTATTTTCAAAATGAAATTCTTTCTTGATCCGATCACCAGGTTTTAAGTTCGCAAGGTTGATGGCGCCGGAGTTCTCTTTTGCTGATAAATCCAGCTCTCCTGTCGAGTAGACCGCGTTTGCCTTTTCTACATCGTTAAACGCCGCCCATGTCCCCCCGCCGATTAATGCAAGGCCTAAAGCCCCTGATAATACACCTAAACGAATTGATCTTTTCTTTGCCATGAATGAACCCCCTAATAAATTGTTTTATTGAAACCTAATTAGGTTACAAACGAAAATTTAAGCTTGTTCCTCTGACATATGTAAATCAGCCGTGTGTCTTCGGTGTTTTGCAGCGCCCACAAAATGAAGAGTGGAATAAACGAGCAGCATCACACCTGGTATAATGAGCAGCAACGCAGTTCCAGCCGAAGTCCCTGCATACGAAAGAAGCTTTCCTGCATAAGGAATGTTCACACCCGTATACTGCGCAGCCACCTGATCCGCTTTTACTAGCGTGCCGTCCTGATACATATTGTGGTCACCTTTCGTCTCAAAGGCTTTATTTGCTCCCTTTCCTTTCACCCCAACAATTCGGTGGGTCACATAAGACTGGTCCTGCTTCGTTTGAAACGTGATAATATCTCCTTTTTTAAGCGCCTCCGGTGAAGTCACTTCTTTTACGACAATGAGTGAGCCAGTCGAAAATTCCGGTTCCATAGATCCAGATAATACTTGCTTGAATTGATAACCGAAAATCTGAGGATCTCCCCCAGTAGTTCTTGAAGACAATACGACAATAATACATGCAATCATCACCGTGAACACCACCACATAAAGAATACTTCCAGACATCTTCATCCATTT
Organism: Bacillus sp. FSL R5-0431; assembly: GCF_038002985.1. Lineage (NCBI taxonomy): Bacteria > Bacillati > Bacillota > Bacilli > Caryophanales > Bacillaceae > Bacillus > Bacillus sp. FSL R5-0431. The sequence goes on from NZ_JBBOOG010000001.1 coordinate 2,172,771, forward strand.
TTTCATGACCTCTTCTCCCCTTCGCCTATCATTGTTTCCTTTAGAAGACAGCTCCATTTAGGATGCCTTTTCTTGACACTTTGCGAGCTGCATATGTTTAGACCATATGAATGCTTCTTCAGATCCACCAAAACCTTTAGGATAATAGATTTTAAACGCATAGATTCCATTCGTTTTTGCTTTATCTGTCGTGACAGTCGTTGTTTCTTGTGAAAGAAGGGACTGTATAGAGCCTTTTTCAATAATATGACCATCTTGTAACGGCTTCTGCTCACTTTTTACTTTATGTAATTCCCATTTCCATTCAGAGTGTGCAATAGGTTGTCCACTATTTTTTAGTGTCATGCTCAGCTTTTGAGGCGCGCAGACTGTTCCTTTGTTCATCGTTTGATCGATGAGTTCCAAATGACTTCTATCCCATTTGGTAGGCTGACAATGCTGATCCGTCTGTTCAAAATTTTCGCATGTTTTCATGACAAAGTTTGAGTGCTCAACATCGTTAAAAGAAGCGTTCGTTGTTGAGATCAAAAGAGATGTGAAAATCAAACAAATGGCACAAAAGAGTACAAAGAGCGACTGTTTCATTCATTCTCCAACTCCTTGAACGATTGTTCTTTAATAAGAACGATTACATACAGTATAAGGAAATACCTATAAAACCCAAAACGTCAAATTAGTCCATTTTGTTCGTAAACAAGAACCATTACGAGAAAATTCTTCCATTTTCTCATTCTTTCGCCGTATTCAATAATTTTTTGTGTGACATTTGTACTTCTTAAAAATTTACATAAAAGTGCAGCATTTGGTCAGAATAATACAGGTGAGGTGATGTGAAGTGAAATATGGAAAGATGATAATCATGCTCAGTTTACTGTTGAGCCCTATGATACACGACGCCACTCCTGCGGATGCGAAAGGTTTCACTGCCGCCGCAGATCAATGGGAAACACGGGCAGTCAAAGAAGCAAAGAAACGATATCCGCTGGCACAAGTCTTATTCAAACAAAAAGTATGGGACCGTCATCGTGAGAAGGAATCTGTGAAACAGTATCATATTACGTTAAAAGACCACGCCAAAGAATTTGGGGTATTTGTCACTATTTCTTATAACCCTTACTCAAACAAGGTCAATAAAGTGATTGTTGTGGAAGAATACAGCTAAAGGGGCATAAAAAAACCGCCTGCTGGCGGCTTTTTACTTTCGTCGATGTCGCTGACGTTTTTTTAACATCATTGAAAACCCAAACGGCAGAACCCCAAATAAACGCTGTGAAAATGGCGGTTTCGTTTCCATTTTCTCTTGTTTATGTTCCTTCCGTTCGTCACGTGGTGTATTCATATATTTAATGATTTCCTGCGTCATATATTTTACATAGTCATTGGTTTTCAACACATTCACCTCTTCTTTCTTCAAGTGTTACCTAGAAGAGGATCATTTTATACACTGGCTATTCAGGGTTTGCCCATTTCATGATTTCACGGGTCTTCCAATCCAGCACCAGTTCCAGCTCATCTGATAAACCATCCTTTGTTTTCACACTGACTAACATGAGGATACGCTTTTTCTTTTGATCGCATGTCATCTGCTTCAATGTCACGCGGCCTTCTTCAGTGTGAATATGGGTATGCTGCTTTTCACACAAAAGATGTAATGTACGGGCAGCTTCACTCGCCCCCACCCTGAAAAGCTGCTGTTTTTTATAAAAAGAAATCATCAGCTCTGCACTTCTCAGCTCTTTTTGAAACCCTATCGTCATTGATCCTAGGATCAAGAGAAAAAATAGAATCGCAGCTAGTACATGCGGATAGATAAATCCTCCTTCTCTTTTCACGATGTAGGAACCACCCCTTTATATATGAAAAAAACGGCTTCATACACCTTACCAGATTCATCTGTGACTTTCAGGATGGCTCTATATTGATTCGTTCTGACACGAAATTCTTTCACCTTTTGCAATAAAGGAAGATGGCCTGCTTGATCCATTCGCTTCCGAAGCATCTCTTGATATGGCTCAATCGTTACCACTCGCCCTTGATCAGATACATACTCTAACGCTTTACCTCCTTGCACCGATCTAACAGCCGTTGCACGGCTTAATTCCTCATCTAATTGCAGGACAGTCTGTTTCCATTCCATTTGTGAAAATCGGTTAATCTCTTCAAAAGGACGGGCTTTCTCAGCTGTAGAAAAGATTAGTACACAGCCAAAAGAAAGGAACAAAAATAGCTGTAATTGCCACAAAGTCTGGACAAGGGTAAAACCTTGTTCATCGTTCAGCAACATGGTGAAAGCATATGGTCTGCTTTTTTTGTATTTTGTATGATACACATCCCTTCTCTTTACTCCAATTGAATACATATGTGACGTCGCCTCGTTTCTTTTTGACAGAAGGTTTTGTACCATCTATGAACGATTCATTCATCTGTTCATGCAAGATTTGGTAAGCTTCATATTTGGCTCTTACTTCATTTTTCCCTATCATGATTTTTTCATAGGCTGGCATGAGCACAAGGGCTGCAAATAGGAAGATATGACAAGCAAACAGCGCCTCAATCGTACTAAACCCTCTATTGTTTTTGAACATGGATTCGCCCGCTTCCTAAATAGATCGTGAGTTTATACGTTTGACTGCCAAATTGAATGATGAGAGACCCGCCGCTGCTTGGATGTCCGTTTACATTAAAATAGATACCTTGTGGAAATGTAGAAGCCTTAATGCTTCCCTTTTGTTGCTGAAAAGAAGTAATGACTTCGCCATCCTTCTGATCGATTACCTGATATGATACATGTGGCGGATGGAATTCAACATACACACGTGTTTTTTTGATAAATGCAGTATAAGCAGCCAATTGAAAATCTTGTTTCATGATGTTCACTTGTCTTTTGGCTTCAGCGCCTTCTATTAAATTTGGGATTTTTCCTCCTATGATCGACAATAGAATCGATAGAACAAGTAAGATCATTAGCTGTTCAATGAGGGTAAAACCCTTCTCATGAAAAATCAATTTATTCATGCTTCACATGGCCGTTTTGAATGACAATCGCTTTTCCATTAGGACACGATAATCCCTTTTTGACATAGCCTTCTTTTTCTAATTCAGCTAAAGATGGTGTCTTGCCATCATGCTCTAATTCATATGCCATCACCTGTGTGCTCACCATTGATTTAAGCCCTTCACAGCCCTTTGCTTGAATCGTTTGGTGGTGACGAGTGATATTCGGAATGGTAATAAGTAAAAGAATCGAAATCACGAGCATGACAATTAACATTTCTAACAGGGTAAATCCTTTATCATTCATGTCTTTGTCCTCCTTCTTACACTTGCTCCATGAGTTGATACATTGGTAAAAGAATAGATAGATACACAATGAGTATAAGAAGTGCTGTCACACCATAGATAACCGGCTGCAGCCACGAAATCCATTTTTCAATTTTCAGCTCTGCATTCTCTAATAGAAATTGGCTGTACGTGTACATTTCTCTTGCAAGCATCCCGCTCGCTTCACCATGCTCGATGACGGCTGCAAAATGTTTCTCGAAAAAAGGAGACGAGCTTACTTGATATGCCATGCTTTCTCCTTTTCTTAGCTCTTCAATCATCTGTTCTGATATTTCTTGAAGAAAGGGTAAGTAGCTTTGCTGTTTAAAAGCTAGCAAGCTCTCGTACATCGATAATCCAGCTTGAAGCAGTCCGCTTAACTGAAGAGAGAAAAGGTACGTATGCATCAGCCGCATTCCTTTATATAAAAAAGGAAACCTGCTTATCACCCTCAGCTTCTCAAGGGTGGACTTTTTCCTAAAAAAGACAGCATAGTATCCGGTCAAACAGATACACACACAGCCGATGAGGAGGAGAGAAACATGCAGCAATTGAAAAAGTCCAAACATACCTTGAATCAGCCATGACATTCGGGTATCCATCGAGGAGTACAAGAGAGAAAATTGAGGAATGATCATTTGCTGAACGAGTATGAGCACGACCAAAACCGTAAAGATGAGGAAGATCGGGTAACGTAACATGCGTTTAAACGTGTCTACCTGTTTGATTTTTTTCTCTAAAAACCGCGCGCTTTGTTCAAGTGCTTGTGCTAGACTGCCATGCTTTTCGGAGAAACTTAATATGGCAATGACTTCCCGCTGAAATTGGAGTCTCTCCAGCACCACATAAAAAGGCTCCCCTTCAAGCAGCCACTGAATGCCCGGTGTTAATTGCTGCTGCTGCTCATTCGACAACTGGATATTCACCATCGTTAATGCCTCAATCACTGTATATCCAGCCTGAATCAATTGAGCAAGTTTTGATAGACATTCCGCTTGGTCCTTTTTCGACCATGCTTTAGAGGCTTGCTTCTTCATAAACCCAGCGATGATAGGTGTTTTTCGATAAATAGCCTAGTGCCACTCCTTTACGAATTAATCTTTGCAGTGTTTCATATGACGAGTGAGCATATTCTCCTTTAGCCTCCTTGATACACTCACCGAGCTCCTTTCCGAACAGCAGTTCAAATACATTTGTTCGTCTGACCGGTCGATTTAATTTACAGTAAAGCTGACATGTTTCTCCGCAAAAAGGACAGGTGAGCTCGATTAATCGCTGCGCAGCAATCGCAACCATCGTTTGTTCGAGTTCATTCATTGTGACACCAAATTCAAGCATACGATAAAGGGCTCCTTTTGCATTTTTCGCATGGAGCGTACTCATCACTAAATGGCCTGTCAGTGCTGCTCTAATTGCCGTTCGGGCCGTTTCGGCATCTCTTATTTCTCCTAGCACAATCAGATCTGGATCATGTCTTAAAATAGCACGTAATCCTGCGGCATATGTGATGCCGGCTTTTTCATTCACTTGAACCTGTAACACTTCTTCATTTCTTGTTTCCACAGGATCTTCAAGTGTAATAATATTTCGGTTGAAATTCTTTTTTGCAAACTGGATTAATGAATAAAGGGTTGTTGTTTTCCCTGAATTTGTTGGACCGGTAAATAAAATCAGCCCATGCGAATGATTCAAAAATGATAATAACCTGATGGAGGCTTTCGGAAATAGTGACAGATGTTTTATTTTTGGAACATGATCCTGCGGCAATATTCTAATCACTAAGCTCTCATCATTTACAGTTGGTAAGGTAGACATCCGAATAAACACCTGGCCGCTTCTTAGCATCACAGCTAGTGACCCATTTTGCGGCCTCCTTTTTTCCCCGATATCCATGGATGATAAAAATTTAAAATGAGCAATGAGCCGCTCGCCGCTTTTTTTATCAATGGTTCGCTGCTGAATTAAATCTGAGTCTACGCGGAAAGATACCGACGCTTCCTTTTCTTTTGGAACAATATGCACATCAGATGCTCTCATGCGGCATGCTTCTTCTAGCAGCTCTTGTCCCAAATATTCAATACCATACAAATGGTTCACTCCCTTCTCTGACCATATTGTAAGTTGGAGGAACCTGTCTGACAAAAGAGCATTTTATCATTTTAACGACTAATCATGCGAAAAAATCATCAGCTTGCGATGGAAAACGTGGTTTTTTAAAAAAGAGCATATAAAAAAACCTGACTTTTACAAGTGCAGGTTTTTTGGTCATGTTGCTTCTTGCGGCTGTTCTTCAAAAATACGAAATCCTCTTTTTTCTAAAGCTTTTGCAAGGCTGTGTTCAGTATTTACTTTTGAGAAATCAATGCCCAATTTCACGACGGTTTGAGCAATTTCTGGGCGGATGCCTGAAATAATCGTCTCGATTCCTAGAAGCTTCGCACTATCCACCACTTTAAAGAGCTGATAAGCAACCATCGTATCAACGACCGGTACGCCTGATATATCAATAAACAAATGCGTTAGACGCAGTCTTGAAGCCTGTTCTAGTACGGATTCTAGAATAATTTTGGCCCGGTACGTATCAATCTCTCCGATGAGCGGCAAAATCCCAATTTCCTTTGAAACTGGAATAACAGGAGCACTCAGTTCCTGAATCATCTCTCTTTGTGCATTTAGCTGACTCAGTGTCACACGGTCGTATTCTTCTGATAAACGCTCGATCATATTATCAAACGTGGAATGAAAATGCTGATTCCACCCGCACACATCTTGGAGCGTCACTTCAAGCTCGGTTTCTAGTATGAATTTCTCGATTCTCGAACAGAAAATCTGACGGAATATCTTAAATTGTCCAATGATTTCATATAAAGGCACCTCATGAACGGCTCGATCACGTGCAATATCAACAGACCATTTTTTTAAATGATTTTCTACTTTGTCTGACAGCGTCACAAGCGTTGCTGCAATGGTTTGAATAAACGCTGTGTTCTGTTCCTTCAGCTTCATTTCCGTTTCCTCTGAAGCATGTTTGGAATATAATGAGCCTTCTTCTGTTCTTGTTTTCAGCCATTCTTCGGTCATGATAGGGGCTTCTTTTAGGATAAATTCATATAATTGCTTAGATTTTTCATTTTTCATTTACTTCTTCCGCTCCTTTTTCACTTAAAACTAGTGACATACAACTTTTATGTATAAATGACCGCAGATGGTGAACAATATCATTACACGTTTGATATTGGGCTATAGCCAAGTGGTAAGGCAATGGACTTTGACTCCGTGATCGTTGGTTCGAACCCAGCTAGCCCAGTTCAGCACAAAAACGAAGACGGCTGAAGAATGTTTCAGCTGATCTTCGTTTTTTATTAGGAAACCGATTGATGAATCGCTTTCTTTTTTGATATTTTCATGAGTTCCCCGGGATTATAGCCTACTACCAATTTGTTTCCATCAAGGATAATTGGTCTCCGGAGCAGTTTTGGTTTTTCAATGAGAAGCTGAAGAACCTCGTTTACTTTTAAATCATTAATATTTAAATTTAAGCTTTTAAAAGCCTGGCTTCGTGTGGCTAAAATTTCATCCATTCCTTCTGTTGTTAAGGAAAGAATCTTTTTTAATTCATCTAGGGTTGGCGTTTCTCTGAAAAGGTGACGCTCTTTAAAATCAATTTGATTCGCCTTTAGCCAATGTTTTGTTTTGCGGCAAGACGTGCAGCTCGGGTATGAATAAAAAGTAATGTCACTCATTAGTCTTCCTCCTTAGGTCGTTAACCTTTTCTCTTATGGAGTAAGTACCCTCATGTATTTCGGCATAAACACGTTTTGATCACTTTTTCAAAAAAATTTTTTCTACTTGTAAAATAAATGTTCACACGTTGTCAAAAATGTAAATGTTTACATAACAAGTGGTGATCAGCTATAATATGAATCAAAGGGGTTTTTTTAAGGGGAGGGAAAGAAATGAATCGCATGTTCCGCGTGCTTGGCTTTTGGACGGGTATTTTTGCTGTCATGTTCTATTTAGGGCATATGAAAGATGCATCGTTGCTGTTCTTCGGTCAAACCGTTCTTTTTGTATTTTTATCCTACTTGAATTTATCCGAAAGAATGTATATTTACATTTTCGGAGCGTACTTGACGATTTTCTTTGCCGGATTTACATATTATTCGATCTTCATCATGGTTCCCGGTACCGGACATTAATTGAAAAAAGCGTCTCTTTAAAAAGAGATGCTTTTTTCATACCTGTGTTTAAAGAGAAAAACCATTGATAAACGGATTTTGCTCCTGCTCTGTGAGTACAGTGGTTTCACCGCCATGTCCACTTAAAACAAGAGTTGATTCTGGTAATGACAACAATTTGTTATGAATCGATTGAAGCAGCACTTCTTGACTGCCCCCTACTAAATCTGTTCTCCCGATGCCGCCTTCGAATAACGTGTCACCAGAAATCACAAATCCTTCTTCCGCTGAATAGTAAGACACACTGCCTGGTGAATGCCCAGGTGTATGGAACATCTCTAATGTAAACGATCCAATTTGAAGAGTTCCTTCTGACGTAATTAATTTTTCTGCTTCTTTGACCGTAATTCCATTCCCAATCAATCGAGCTGAACCGTTTAATTCAGCGTTCGTCAGCCATTCCTTTTCATTCTCGTGTGCATAGAGTGGCACTCCCCACTCTGCACGCACCTCATCTGCCGCACCGATATGATCAAAATGAGCATGTGTCAGTAAGACAGCAAGCGGTGTGAGCTGTTTTTCTTTTATATAGGAAATCAGCTTTTGTGCTTCACCGCCTGGATCAAAGATTAAGCATTCTCCGTGCTCATTTTTCCAAATATACGCATTCGCTTGTACATAGCCTAGTGGCATTCTTCTCCAATTCATTTTCATCACCTACTTTATTCATTCTTTTTTATTATGAAGGCTACACAATAAAAATTCAAACAATCGTCAACTGGAATCTACTCGACAAGCTTTATGAAAACGGTTAAAATGAAAAGAAAGGAAATCAAGGGGATTGATGACAAAGGGGGACTTTCACATGATGCTCGTCATTATTTTTGGTCTAGTCACGATTTTAGCTGCACTCGGGATCTATCGCTCACTTAAAAAAGTGAACGTACTTGCCATCGCTTTTGCTGGCGCGACATTTTTGGTTTTTGGATGGTTTACTGTCATGACCATCATCTATAGCGGTTATCCAACCGCACATTAAAAGCCTGCAATAGCAGGCTTTTTTTATTGATTCAAGTGCTTATTCACGCTTTCTATTTTACTTGTAAGCGTTGTGGTTTGATCCCGCCTGTCATCAATGCGGATATTGGTGGCTACGCGGTGCAATCCCTTTTCAAAAGGTGCTTCATGAATGCGCTGAATGACTTCAAATAAAACAGATAATTCACCTTCAATTAACGTATTCATTGGTGTTAATTGATAATTAATTTTCCCTTCTTTTTGAAAGCCTTCTAAAATTCTTTGTACATCTGCTACATAAGCACTGACACTTGGTGTTTCAGTACCTATTGGAATGATGGTCACATCTGCTATGGCCATGTTTCTTGCCCCTTTCCATTGAATCCTCATGTTTTCTCGTCCTCATTGTAACCTATTCACAATCAATCATGCCATGCTCACGTTGCATTTAAAGAAGGTTTGTCTCGTTCTATCGTCAAATCCGCCCTCTCTACCTTCCCAATCTTTGTGAATAGAAGCAGGCATATCCCTGACACAGCTTCAATGATGCCGCCAGCCGCAATGACATACCCAGACCCAAATAGTGTCGCCATATAGCCGCCAATGAGAGCGCCTAACGGAATCATGAAGAAGGAGATCATGTTGATAATCGCATACACTTGCGGCTGATCCTCTGCTTTTACTGACAATTGAATCATTGTATGTTCAGGCACGTTGACTGCACTAATGGCAGCCCCTAAAGCAAAGGCTGATATAAACACAAGTGGTAAAAATGCGTTCATGCCTGTGATGAAGAACGAGATTCCATCAACGATCCCGGCACCTATAAACAGCAGCCCATACCGGTTCACTTTTACCTTTGTCAAAACAAACCCCATCAAGAAGGCACCTAGTGCCGTTGTGACTTTAATAAATGAATAGATAACTGGTCCACTATGTAAATCCTCTGTTAAATAAATAACAGACAATGCTTCCCATGGTGCTGCAGCGAAGTTTGAACAGACACAAAAAATCGCCAATGGAAACAAAATATGATGCCTTTTAACAAGTGAAAATCCCCGAATTAATCTTTTGCCGTATGATAACCCTTTTTTGGCTTTATCGATGATGACTTCTGTTTCATATGTAATGATTAATACCAATAAAGCGGACAAGAGATAAAGAGGAATGATCACAAGCATTGTATATCCTACCCCTACAAATGCAATCATGACACCACAAATCGTTACCGTCACAAGCCTGACCACATGACTTGCTGATTGGATGGTTGCATTCGCTTTTTGTATGAGGTCCTCATGGACAAGCTTTGGAATAATTGATACGGACGCCGGTTCGTAGGAGCCGCCAGTCGCCGAATGAAGCAGCATACAGCCAATCACAAGTGCTAATGGCGTGAAATCATAAAAGTAACTGACCACGATCACAAGGATTATCGCTCCTCTTGTTAAATCAGCAAAACACATCCAAAATTTCAATTGATGCGGCTTCATCATTGGGGTAATCAGCGGCCCAACAATGGCTTGCGGAACAAAGCTGACCGCAATAAAAAAAGCTGTTCCAATTGCCCCTTTCCCGCCTAGTACTAAAAGCCACAAGATGGTGTTGAAAGATAAACTATCAGCTGTTATTTTGCACATTTTAGAAATAAATAAGTAAGTGAAATTCCTTTTCCACAGGCTTTGAGCACTCAATGATCGACATCTCCCTAAAACATATCCTTTTTTTTACATCCGTACTTTTCACAATAGCTCACAAGGCGGCCTTCGTCAATTGCTCTAACATTATTTTTATTGACAATAAGAAATTGCTTCATATTCAAATGTAAAAAGCACCTGACAGGTGCTTTTTAACACTTACATGCTTCCCATAACAGCCACTTTGTTTTCTCATAGATGGAATCAAATTGATTCATGGAAAGAGGATTTTTCCCTAATCCAAGCTCGACTGTATAGCCCTCATTGTGAAATTGATAAATAAACCAATCGCGATAGCCTGCATAGCTGTCAAGATATTGTACCGGTTTATAGCCGCTTACTTGCTCGAATCGTTTGACCGTTTCTTTTGAGATGGCAGGTTCGTGGCCAAGAAAGCCCCAGTATATCTCTTCTCCTTGTGTATGGAGAGCGATCAGCCGGTCAAAGCGTTTTCGTAACGCTAGATTTGCCATCGCTTTCGCTTCTGGTTCTGTTAGCGGCTCGCGCCCTGGAAAACCCCGATTGGACGGTGCCTTAGGCTGATGACGGTAGTATTCGATCTCCCAATAAGCTGGAAATTGATTGTTCAAATCCACCCCTCGAATATTTGCTTTCCACTCCTGATAATCAGCATATCTACCATGTAGCGGTGTGAATTCTTCACTTCTGAGACCTAGCGACTCAGGTCCATTCCGTACGAGGTCTACGCCATCTGGATTCACCATTGGCACAATGGAGAGAGCTGTGGTTCGCAGAATATGAACGGCTTCATGATGTCTTGCTTGCACCGGGTCAGATGCGGCTAAACACAGCGATTTCAGCCATTTTATTAAAACAGACGTCGTGATCCATTCATTTGCATGAAAAGAGGCATTCAAATGAATAGAATGTAAATGCTGAACAGGCTCTGTTCGGATTTCATAAATAGGTGTATCAAGCACTGAATGACCTATTATGCTGATTTGAAGAAAAGGAAATGCGGCTTTCAAGCGGCTCAGCTCTTCTTCTAATTGAGCACTATCATATTCAAAGGTTCCATTGATCCAATCATCGGATTGCTGCAGCCTGTAAGGCGCAATAAATTTCTGCAGCTCACCTATGGAAGAAAATGAATGGATGCCTTCCGGAAGTCTATATCCCGGTAAAAGAAGGTGATCAGTGCTTGTTTGATTGGATAAATGAAAAGCCGCATTCCCTATCCCTAACTGCTTTGCCACATTATCCTTTCCCGCTTCATCCAGCTGCCATTCAATTTTCCCAAATGACGTTGTCTTCATTTACATCCCTCCTCTCATACTATATGAGCCGGCAGACAAAAAAAGAAAACCTCTGCATCTAAAAATAGCAGAGGTTTTCTCATATGTTAGGACGCCTTTTTCAGCTTCGTTTCATCTTCTTTTTTGGATGGAGAATGGTCCGGGCTGTTCCGGTCATAAAATCTAAGGAGATCACCGTAGATGATTTGATCAGAGAATTGGAGCTCTTGCTTTGCCTTCTCTTCATAAGACTGACAAACGGTCTCATCTTCTCTTGGCTCACCCGTTTCTTTATTGTAGCAAACTCCATCTGTGAAAACACTGTCCTTCGTAATAAAGCTGCCATCACGAAGCACGGTAAAGTCATTCTTATCTTTTGATAAAAGATCATGACCAAATTGAATCTGTTTACTTGTATCAATTCCTAAAAGATTGAGTATAGTTGGACGGATATCGACTTGACCGCCTACCGTGTCAATTTCTTTTGGATGTTGATCTGTGATCCCTGGAATGTGTACAACAAACGGGACTTTTTGAAGCTGCACTTCTTCAAATGGCGTAATCTCTTTATTTAAAAATTGTCCCATTGCTTCGTTATGGTTTTCTGAAATTCCATAGTGATCCCCATATAAAACAAAGATGGAATTTTCGTACAAACCTGTTTCCTTCATCTTTTCAAAGAAAATCTTCAGCGCCTCATCTTGATAACGCACTGTAGGAAAGAACTTGTTTAACGTTTTGCTCTTAGAATCATATTCATCAATGAGCTTATCTTCTTCATCTAGATCAAATGGAAAGTGATTCGTTAATGTAATCAATCTCGTATAGAAAGGCTGCGGGATCGATTTCATCAATTCCGCTGACTGTTCAAAGAACGGACCATCTTTCAAGCCCCAGCCAACTGAGTTCTCTTCATTCACATCAAATGATTTAATATCAAAAAACTTATCGTAGCCAAAGCTATCGTAGATCAGGTCACGATTCCAGAAACTTTTGTTATTCGCATGAATAACAGAAGAGTGATACCCCTCATCCTCTAACAACTCAGGTGTGGCTGTATACTCATTGCTTGGGTTTGTGAAGAACACAGCCCCTCTTCCAAGTGGATAGAGAGAGTTATCAACAATAAACTCTGAGTCCGATGTTTTCCCTTGACCTGTTTGATGATAGAAATTAGTAAAGTTGTAGCTTTTCTTGATTAGTTTGTTTAAAAATGGGGTAATTTCTTTCCCATTTAATTTTTCATTGACCACAAAGCTCTGAGTAGACTCTAGGGAGACAAGAATGACATTTCGCCCTTTCGCTTGACCAAACGTTTTTTCATTACGGTCGGTTTGATTTGCGCTTACATAGTTTTCAATTTCCGTTAAGCTATTGCTGTCGGCAAGGGCTCGTTGAGCAGACTGCTTCGATTGCAACACTCCATCATAAATATGGAAATTATATAAGCTAATATTTTTCACCAGCATCTCACGGTCAAATGAGCGAGTGAGCAGTTCTGGTCTTTCTGTTTCAGCCAAACCAAGGTTAAAGAAGAAAGTGGCTGCCACAAATAAATAATAAGCTGCTCGTTCTTTTCGTGAAATGGTGACATCCGTTCTAAAGGAAGGCTGCTTTTTATAGAGCCACATTAAAATCATAATATCAACGAACATCAGAAAATCGACTGGTTCAATTAAAGAGGTAATACTTGACCCGAGGTCACCCATATTGTTTGTTTGAAATAGGACGGGGATGGTTAGAAAGTCACTATAGAATCGATAAAACACAATGTTAGCTAACAAAATGAATGTCAGGATAAAGCTCATCACGATGATATATCGATTGCGATTTTTTTCTTTCATAAATAAACCGATACCGAAGATAAACAAGAGAAAGCTAAGCGGATTAATAAACAGGATAAACTCCTGCATGAAATTTTCTATTTTAATATTAAAGCTAGATTTATAGATAACATAGGTTTTGACCCACATTAACAATGTCGCAATCAGTAAAAATGAAATCGCCTTTAATCTTTTCTTTCGCATTGTAACCTCCTTATGCTCTAAGCATGCACTCAAGTTAGGGAATACCCTAATTATTGGTGCTTCTTCAAAAATAACTAAACTATATCTTATCCTGTATGTGCTGGAAAATCAATGTCTTTTTCCTCATGACAAACTTATGAATATGCTAAACATTTCATTTCATGCCCATCTATCGCTTTTTTTAATAAAAATGACATCATGATGACTTTTTTGTTTAAGACAGCCATTTGTTTTTTGCCATCCATGCACCACCGATGACTCCTGCATCGTTTCCGAGTGAAGCAATCACGACTTCGACATCATCAGCGCAAGGCGGAAATGCGTGATGTTTAACAACGTGCTCTACTTTACTGCGAAGAAGCTCCCCTGCTTTTGAAACACCGCCGCCAATCACGATTTTTGTTGGGTTTAACGCACTGGCAAGATTCGCTAAGACAAGTCCAAGATGAGTCGTCACTTCTTCTACGACACGCATGGCAAGATCATCTCCACATTCAGCGGCCCTAAACACATCCTTTGCAGACAGCGAAGTGAGCGTGCCAAGTGAAGATGTATGCTGCTCCCTTTCTAATTTATCCTTTGCAAGCCGAACGATGCCAGTCGCAGATGCAATGGTTTCAATACAGCCTGTTCTTCCGCAGTTGCACGGTGCTCCTTGGAATGGAACGGCACAAATATGGCCAATTTCTCCGCCAGCCCCTGTCTCACCTTGAACAACTTCACCATTTACAATAATACCGCCGCCAACACCCGTGCCAAGTGTGACCATCAGGATATTTTTTGCGCCATCTCCTGCACCCTTCCACATTTCACCGAGTGCAGCAATATTCGCATCATTTTCTATGACAGATGGAAGTCCTGTCTCTGCCTCCAGGTGATCTTTGAGTGGATAGTTTGTCCAGCCGAGATTCGTTGTTTTATAGACAATCCCAGATACTTTATCTACAGGCCCAGGTGCACCCATTCCAATCCCAATAAGCGCTGATTTTGGCATACTGATTTCGACCAGTTTGTGGTCAATTGATTTGGCAATATCGACTGTGATCGTCTGCCCTGATTTATCCGTAGGAATCTCCCACTTATGCTGAATTTCACCATATAGATTAATGAACGCAAGCTTAATTGTCGTACCGCCAAGATCAACTCCTACAAACCAATCCCCTGTCATATGCCCTCCACCTTCACATTGTTTTTCGATTTAATTTGGCTAGTTCCATTTGAAGAATAGTCATTGCGTTTGACCATTCGGTCCGGTCAATAATGCCCGATGTATACATTTCCTTCAGTTCATCTGCCATAAATTCTAATTCCACTTCACGATCTCCGAAATACACATAATTTCCAAATCTCATGAGCAGCTGCTGTACATCATATAACGTTTTCATTATTTCCACCATTTCTTCTCATCAACAGATAGGATAAGCGTATTCATAAATGCGCTTTCAGTCAAGTCATTCAATGTGTTTGCGTGCTTTCAATATATTGTTTCAGTTTTAAAAATTGATCATTTTTTGGATCTTGGTCTAACCCTTTCTCGATTAGATCCTCCGCTTTCGCTGTCTCTCCTTTTTCTACGTACAACAACGATAAATGATACAGTTTATTTGGATCATCAGGATCTTTTTTAAGCGACTTTTGTAAAAATTCAATCGCTTTGTCAAGGTGGCCGAGCTGCGCTTCCGATAGTGCATATATATGGAGAGCATCAGCTGATGCATCCTTTTGGTGTACATATTCCTCTAATCGTTTACTTGCTTCGTTATAGTTCTTCTCATCAAATAGACTTGCTGCCTCACTTACTGCCGCCGCTTCCTTTTGATCGTCTGAATGAAACCCTGTATACAGTCCAAAACCGCCAATCAACAGCAGAACAGCACTAGCAACAAACATTTTGACAGGCTGCACCTGTTTAGGGAGCCGGACAGCTAAAGCGGCTAAAAAACCGCCAACCAGACCGCCAAGGTGCCCTGCGTTATCAATACCTGATACGGTGAAGCCTATCCCTAAATTGATAAGGATGATCACAATAATATTTGTCCCCATCGTTCGAAAGAATAGCTTGCGGTTAGAAATTGCTAAATATAATAGCGCACCTAAGCAGCCAAAGATCGCACCTGATGCACCGGCTGCGATGGCCGTATTAAAGACAAAGCTCGCAATGGAGCCAAAAATGCCGGAAATGAAATAGATGAGCAAAAATCTCCATGAGCCATAAATTCTCTCAACAGCCGCTCCGACAGACCAAAGAGCAAATGTATTAAAGAGTAAGTGCGTCAAGCCAATGTGCAAAAACATTGGTGTAATCAGGCGCCACCATTCTCCATCTAAGATCAGCCCATTATTTTTAGCACCAAACGCTGTTAAAGTTGCCGTATTGGTACTTCCGCCAGATAGTTCAAGCAAAAGAAACATCACCACTTGAACAGCGATGAGCAAGTAGGTGAAAATCGGTCTGCCATTTTGAAAAACGGCCCGTTCTCGTTCACGCTGCTTTTCCTGATCATCAAATGCTTGAAGTACGTTCACTTTAAGCCGCATGACATCTTCAGCTGTGTCTCTCTTCGCCTCTTCTACATCCACTGTCAGCGAGGTGTTCAGCCATTTTTGCAGCTCGTTTACGTCGTGTTGAAGAGTGTCTTCATTCAGTAATACAGGTGTAACCGTCACCTTTTGTTTTTTTTGCGGCTGACCGTTTAAGTCTTCCCAATCATCTACAGGATTGTCAGCTGTAAATTGGAGCTGCAAGAGATGAAGAGACCGTTTACGCATCGCCTCTCTCAGCTGATTCATCCGATACGTCTGCTCTTCGATATCTCGAACGATCTCCTGTCTAAAATTCACATCTTTTCTATATAGACGGATGAGATCATACCCTGAGTTTCGTGGTGCTTCAAAAAATATTTCATCTTCTGGATACGGACTTTGAATCATCTCGTACCCTTTTTGTCTTAATTCATCAACAACTCGCCAAAATAGACTATCTATGACATTCATTCATTCGCGCTCCATTTTTTACATTATTATAACAAGAATCGTTCTTATCCGCATTTCTGAACAAAAAAAATCCCGGCTTCTGCGGGATTAGAATGCTTGGCGAATAAATTTCGTCCGAAAATATGGGATTTTCATCAGCCACTTAATAAAAAAGTGACGCACTTGATTTTGACCTAAGATCAAATTCATCAGCCGATAACGATTTTGCACGAGAACGAATGCAAACAATGTGAACACAATGCTCCAAATCATTTTATTCATCATATTCCCTCCTATGTTCGTATCGTGGCTTAAATAGGATTTGTTTATGCATGAACGATCATTTTTATCGCTTACAATGGTTTCTTTCATTAGCCGCCCTTCGCAATCTAATCCCTTGTTCTTTTGATTGAATATAATAGACCTCTTCACACTCTGATTGATCATAAGAAACGTCATTATTCACTTCCTCCCACATATTACGGAAGTATCTTTTCTTTCCACGAAATTTTTTCAAAACGGACCTCCTAGCAAAATGCCATTACATGCTGGTTTTTAATCAATGTGAAATCATATTGCGTTTCACCCTACCGTTACTGCAACTCTGATGAAACGATCTCAACACAAAAAGCCCGCTCTTTGGACAATCAGCGGACTTTTACTTTTGATATAATATACCTTTTTCACTGACAATCATAGACACCGGTATGTCGTGTGCTTCAGCCGGCACATGCTCGATTTGCTGTAAAGACAGACAAAGGGCAATGGTTACGCCGTGGTAGTCAGCTAAGTAGCGGTCATAATAGCCGCCACCAAATCCAATCCGGTAGCCTTTTTGATCGAAGCATACCCCAGGCACAATGATTAAATCAATGGCTTCTTTATGTACAGCTGCCGACGCCCGTGGGTCTGGCTCCAATAGCCCAAAGTAGCTGGATGTCATCTTTGTTTCGGGTGTATATTCATAAAACATCATCTCTTTTGTTTCCGGAAAACAGGTGGGTATACATACTGTTTTTCCTTCTTCCCACGCTTTTTCAATCAGAGGCATTGTCGGTATCTCTTTTCCTCTAGACATTGTCAAAGCGATCGTTTTCGCCTGTTTCCATGCCGGCAGCTGCAATAAGTGCTCATGAAGTAAAGCGGTGCTGCGCTCAAACTCTTCAGCGCTTATCTGATCCAGCTTGGCTAATGTTTGAAGGCGAAGCTCCTTTTTCATACAGATCATCTCCCATCATAAAAAAACAGCAGGAAAATTCCCTGCTGCTTACTTTGTTTCACGATGTAAAGTTTGTTTTTTATCACGTGAGCAATACTTTTTGAATTCAACGCGATCTGGATTGTTTCGCTTATTCTTTTTAGTAATATAGTTACGCTCACCGCATTCAGTGCAAGCTAGAGTAATATTTACGCGCATATTTTTCCCTCCAAACTAAAATCAATTCACATTCAGACCTAACTATAATACCACTTCTAGCTTAGGAATGCTAGAATGTTTTTTCACCAATTTCATTTTGAGTGCATTCACTTACATATCGCATGGTTATGTCATGAAAAATCGTCTGCTCCCCTATAAAACCTTATCCTTTGTCGTACTGTATACATGAGACCCCCTCTTCTCCCCGCCGCTCTCTTTTATTTTGACAGCGAGCAAGGTTTTCATACTCGTTTTACATATAAAAAGAAAAAAGATGAAAAAAAGGTGATTTTCTTCAGCAATTCCTTTTGAAACTAGCTTTTTTATGGTATAAAAAAGAAGGGTCGAAAACTGTCTGAAACAATCTTGAAAGCCTTTTATGGCTTTCAGCATTAAAATATGAATAAAAGGTGATGAAACATGGAAATTGCAATTATCGGATTGCTTGTTGTCAGTATTGTACTGATCGCATTCTCATATTTTCAAAGAGAGCCGATTAAAGAAGTCGAGCAGGAACTTGAAACACTTCAACTATCTGCAATGCAAGAAATCTATAAACTGAAAAAGAAAATGAAAGTGCTTGAAGAAGAATTACTTGAAACAAACATCGTCGTTCGCAAGCATTCAGAAATTGATCCATCCATCGCAAGACAGATCATTTCAAAGCACCAAAATGGCATGTCTCCTGAGGCCATTGCGCGCGCTGAGCATGTATCTGTAGAAGATGTCAACATGATCATTAAAGACAACGAGAGGGTGCTTGTATGACGAAAAAAAGCATCCAAACGTTTGCAGCAGGTATGATTCTTGCAACTGGGGTTCTTGCGATTGTCTTTTTTCTCACTGGGAAAGACGAGGCAGCAGCTGATACAACAACAAAAGAAACCCTCGCACAGAAAGTAACAGACACTGACGTGAAAAACTATTTAGACTCCAAAAAAGAAGTCACTGTCAGCCGTGAAACGTACCAGCAGCTTCTTGACTATAAAGAAAAAGCGCTGAAGGCAAATGAAGACGGCGATTCTAAGAGTGATAAACAAAAGCCTAAAGGCAAATCGATCAAATTCGTGATTAAAAACGGTATGAGTACAAGTGATGTTTCAGACATACTGGAAAAGGACGGCATCATCAACTCGTCTAAAGATTTTAATGATTACGTGATTGACGCCGGCTACCATAAAGAAATTCGTGCAGGCAAGTTCAATTTAAAAACAGGGATGACGTTCAAACAAATCGTCAAAGCCTTAACAAAATAACAATAAAAACCCCCTGGCGGCACTGACCTCCAGGGGGTTTTTATTATCCAAATCGACCAGATATATAATCATTCGTTCTTTGATCGTTTGGCTCAGAAAACATCACATTCGTATCATTAACCTCAACAAGCTCCCCCATTAAGAAGAATGCCGTTCGGTCTGATACCCTAGCCGCTTGCTGCATGTTATGCGTCACAATGGCAATTGTATATTTCTCTTTCAATTTCATAATCAATTCTTCAATCTTTAATGTTGAGACAGGATCAAGCGCTGATGTTGGTTCATCCATTAATAAGATGTCTGGGCTTGTGGCAATGGCTCTTGCGATACAAAGACGCTGCTGCTGACCGCCAGAAAGGCCTAGAGCGGGAGCACTTAATCGATCTTTCACTTCATCCCATAGGGCAACATCTCGAAGCGCTTTTTCAGCGATTTCTTTCAATTGCTGCTTGCTCTTAACTCCGTGAATTCTTGGTCCGTATACGACATTATCAAAAATTGACTGAGGGAATGGATTCCCTTTTTGAAACACCATACCGACATTTTTACGCAGCTCCACTAAATCGACACGGCCTTTTAAAATGTTGTCATCTTTATACATCATATCCCCAGTGATTTTCACACCTGGCACTGTTTTGACCATAAGATTTAACGTTTTAATAAACGTTGACTTTCCGCAGCCGGATGGGCCGATAATCGCTGTGACTTCATGCTCTCTAATCGCTAAGTCAATATGCTTCAATGCATGATGCTGTCCATACCAAAGGTTCATATCATTCACACGAAACACTTCTTTTTTTGCTGTTTCAGTTGCTACTGCATTCATCAAATCCACCCGCCTTATCCAAATCGACCATTGATATAGTCTTCTGTTTTTTGCTGCGCAGGACGTGTAAAGATACGTTCTGTGGCATCATATTCTACTAGATCTCCATTTAAGAAAAAGGCCGTACGATCAGATACACGGAGCGCTTGCTGCATGTTGTGTGTCACAATGACGATTGAATAATCATTTTTCAATTCGCCTAATAGCTCTTCAATTTTCGCATTTGAGATAGGGTCTAGAGCAGAAGCTGGTTCATCTAATAGCAAGACACTAGGTTTCATCGCAAGTGTACGTGCAATACAAAGGCGCTGCTGCTGACCGCCTGACAATGACAAAGCAGATCTGTGCAAACGATCTTTGACCTCATCCCATAGCGCCGCCTTTGTTAAGCTTTCCTCAACCGCATCATCAAGCACAGATTTTCTTTTTTCCCCGGCATACTTTAACGCATGGGTGATGTTATTGTAGATCGATTTAGGAAATGGATTTGGCTTTTGGAAGACCATGCCGATTTCTCTTCTTAAATTCACCACATTAATGCGGTCATCCAAAATATTTAACCCTTCGTACATGATCGCCCCTTCACTTCTCGCACCTGGAATTAAGTCGTTCATGCGGTTAATACTGCGTAAAAAGGTAGACTTCCCGCAGCCGGATGGACCGATTAATGCGGTGATTGCATTCTTCTCAATCTCGAATGAAATGTGATTGACCGCTCTTTTTTCACCATAATAAATGCTTAAATCCTGCACTTGTAAAATCTGTTCCGCTTGAAATGGAGCCTTTTTCGCTGCAATCTCTTTTTTTTCTGCTAGCATTTGAACCATATCCCCTTCACACCTCTCTCACATTATTTTGACGTAAGCTTTTTATGAATAAATGAACCAAGCCATCTAGCTGCTAAATTGAACAATAAGACTGAAAGCACAAGTACAGCTGATGCACCATTTGCAATGGCTTCTGCATCTGGAATGATTCCTTGTGTATTGACGTTCCATATATGAACGGCTAATGTTTCTGCCGGTCTAAACACATTCAGCGGTGACGTATCAGAAAAAGGACTCCAGTTTGTGAAATCAAGGCGCGGTGTGGAGAGACCTGCTGTAAAAAGAAGGGCAGCCGCCTCACCAAAGACTCTTCCTGATGCTAAAATCGCACCAGTGATTATAGACGGAAGCGCACCTGGAATAAGGACCGTTTTGACTGTGTGCCACTTCGTTACACCAAGCGCAAGTGATGCTTCCTTTTGATCCTTCGGTACAGAGCGCAGCGCATCTTCTGTCACCCTGACCATCACCGGCAGGTTAAACACAGTGAGCGCAAGAGCTCCTCCAATGATCGTATAGCCCCAGCCTGTTAAATTCACAAACATGAGTAAACCAAACATCCCAATGACGATAGACGGAAGTGAAGACAGCACTTCAATACATGTACGAATAAAATCTGTGACTTTGTTTTGAGGTGCATACTCTGCCATATACACTCCCCCGCCGACGCCAAGCGGGACTGTGATCAGCATCGTAATAAACAAAATATAAAACGAGTTAAACAGCTGATCCCTGATGCCGCCGCCAGAGCCAATCGCACTTGAGCGAGTGGTCAAAAAGTCAAAGTTTAATTCTTTTGCACCATTGAAAATGATATAAGAAAACAAACCAACGAGGATCGCCGTAATAATGGCAGCACATAATCCAAAAACAAACGTGGCAAAACGATCGGTCATTTTGCTATTCATTAAATCTTCCTCCTAGACGACAAGTATCTAATAATAAGTATGAACATAAATGATACAACTAGAAGGACAAGTCCCATTGACCAAAGTGTATTGTTTTCAACACTTCCATACGTTGTGTGACCCATGTTTAACGTAATAATGGTTGTTAATGTACCAGCTGTATCCATAATGCTCTCTGGTAAATTACGCGTGTTTCCAATGACCATCTGTACAGCAAGGGCTTCTCCAAATGCTCTAGCCATGCCGAGCACGACCGCTGTCATTAATGTTGGCAGAGCTGCCGGGACAAGCACACGTCTAATCGTTTGCCATCTTGTTGCGCCTAATGCGTACGATCCCTCACGTAAACTTTTTGGTAGTGAACCCATTGCATCAGTCGCAATGGATGTAACGGTTGGCAGGATCATAATAGACAGGACAATCGTTCCTGCTAGCACGCTATGTCCTGAGCCGCTTGACTTGAAATGTCCGATAAACGGCACCAATACTGTAAGACCTATGAATCCGTAAACAACGGATGGAATCCCTACAAGCAATTCAATGACTGGCTGGAGGATTTTACGTCCCCAAGCAGGTGCAATTTCTGTCATAAAGATGGCGCCTGCGATGCCTAGCGGCGCTGCAATGAGTGCCGATAGGAGCGTGACGGCGATTGATCCAAAGATAAACGGAAATGCACCGTACTGCGGGTTTTCTGCTGTTGGGTTCCAATTGATACTGGTTAAGAACTCAATTGGGCTTACACCATTTACGATGAAAGATTGTAAACCCTTAATGCCAAGGAAGATGGTAATGGCGATTGATACAGCAATCATTAAGAATGCGCAAAATCTCACCAAAATACTTCCTCTTACTTCATCCATTTGCCTATTTTTCTTCGAGCTGATCAGTCGATCGCTCGCTTCTGTATGTTCTATCTGCTTCATCTTTTTCTACACTCCTATGAATGTCATAAAAGGAAAAGTGAAAAGCTCCACTTTTCCTTCATCAGCAATTCAAGACCTCTTACTTATCTGTTTGTTTGCCTGTTGCGTCTCTTTCTACTTTCATATTAGAAACTGAGATGTAGCCTTGGTCTTTGACGATTTCTTTTTGTACTTCATCACTCATGAGGTAATCTAAGAATTGTTTTGCTAGACCATCCGGCTCACCTTTTGTATAAGAATGCTCGTAAGCCCAAATTGTATATTTACCGCTTTCTACATTGCTTTCTTCCGGTTTCACACCATCAATGCTAAGCGGTGTAATTTTGTCATCTGTTAAATAAGAGAATGCTAGGTATCCAATCGCACCTGGTGTTTCAGCAATCAGTTTTTTCACTGTGTTTGAAGAATCTTCTGTGATTCCTTCTGCAGGTGTTGCACCATCAAGTGCATACTTCACAAATGTTGCACGAGTTCCTGAAGAGTCAGGTCTGTTCACAAGAGTGATTTTTTGGTCTTTCCCGCCAAGCTCTTTCCAGTTTTTGATTTTACCAGTGAAGATTTTTTTCAATTCGTCCTTTGTGATGTCTTTGACACCCACTTCAGGGTTTACAGCTGCGGCCATTCCAACAACTGCTACTTTGTGGTCTGTTAAAGCTTTTGCGTCGATTCCGTCTTTCTCTTCTGCGAATACATCTGAGTTACCAATTTGTACAGATCCTTCTGACACTTGAGAAAGTCCTGTTCCTGAACCGCCGGCTTGCACTTGAATATCGGCTTTTGGATGTTTATCCATGAATTTTTCTGCTGCCGCAAGAACTAAAGGCTGCATCGCAGATGATCCTGAGATGGTAATGGAACCTGATGCCTCATCTTTGTTTGAAGCATTTCCTTTACTGTCTTTTGAATCTCCGCTTGAGCTGCTGTTTCCGCATGCTGTGACGAATGCTAACAATGCGATAGTAAGGAAAGTAAGCAGCCATAATTTGTTCTTTTTCATTTCAAGAATACCCCCTGAATAATTTGTCCTACGAGTAATACATTAAAGGTTCTTTATTAATTTCGTTTAAATGGAATGTTAAGGTTTTGTAAATGTCGAAGTTTTGTAGAGATCTTGCGATGTTTTTTATGCATTTTGTCAATTTATCTCGAAAAATTTGAAGAAAACGTAAAAAAACGCCCACAAAAAGTGAGCGTTTTTACCTAGAAAAGGTCTAGTCATTTGTTTCTGCTTCATTTTCAATTTTATTTTTGTTCTTCGCTTGTGTATCATTGCTTTCCTGTTTTGATTTCAGCTCAAAGTACTTGTCTAATACTTGTTCACCGATATCATTTGTAATTGGATAGCGCTGGTTGTAGTCTTGATACACCCACGGTACAACGACGGAAATGGCCACCTCTGGATTATCAGCAGGCGCATACGCAACAAGTGTGGTGTTATACGTCGGTGTGCCGCGTTTACTTTTAATTGGGCCGTCATAGAATGATTGAGCGGTCCCTGTTTTGCCAGCTGGGTTGTATTTTTTGTTACCAAAGTTCGAATAGGCTGTCCCTCTTGGATTCTGCATAACAAGCTTGAAGCCTTGCTGAACACGCTTGATCTCTTCACTTGTCATGTCTAGCTTATTCAATACGTCTGGTTTGACGGATTCTGTCACAGCACCAATGCCGCGCTGCGGATCTGGCTCTCTCACTTCTTTGACAAGCTGCGGACGTAAACGATATCCGCCATTGGCAACTGTTGAAACGTATTGCGCCATTTGCAGCGGTGTAAACGTATCATACTGTCCAATTGAATAGTCAAGCAGGAGACCAGATTGTGTAGATGTTCCCCGATAGCCCGTTGCTTCGTTTGGCAGGTCAATCCCTGTTTTGACCCCAAGACCAAATTTACTGAAATTATAGCGGAACGTATCAAATGCTTTCGTATCGATTGGGAGCGGCTGGTTCTTACGATACTCCCCTTTCCCAATGGCGATCGCTGTTTTGAACATATACACGTTTGATGAACGCTCGAGTGCCGTTAAATCATTAACAAGTCCCATATTTTGATAGGATTTCTTTGGCGGTGACTGCGCGATATACAGCGGTTCATCATACTGGGTACTTCCAATGTGCAGCGCGCCTGTTTTATATCCCGTCAGTACAGTTGCCCCTTTGACAGCTGAGCCCATCGCATAGGATGATGTCATCGTTCCTAATGCGTAGTCATCAAATTTATATTTTCCGTTTTTATTTGAAATCTGTTTCCCCGCAACTGAGAGAACCTCTCCATTTCTCGGGTCCATCATGACAACAAACGCGCGATCAAGAAGCTCTGTTCCGCCTCTTTGTTTCGCACTTCTCAAATTCTTTTCAACGATTTTTTCAACCGCTTTTTGCAGCTGAATATCAATGGTGAGCACAAGGTCTTTCCCGCTCTTTCCTTCTGTTAGCACTTTAGAGCTTGTCACATTGCCCTCTTTATCGGTTGTGCTCTGTTCTTTTTCCTTTTGGCCTTGCAGGACATCTTCATATTGATATTCTAGATAGCTTTTTCCTACACGATCATTTCGGCTGTAGCCGAGCGATAAATAATGTTCAAGAAGTGACTGCGGAAGTCCTTCATCACTTGAGGACACACTGCCGAGCATACTGCGGAGCAGTCCTTTATACGGATAGCTGCGTGACCAGTCTGTTGTGACATCCACACCTGGCAGCTCGTCCAAATGCTCAGAGACGTAAGCAATTTCGCTTGGCTTCACATCTTCATTTTTAATGAACTGAGGCGTAAGTGCATAGCCTGCATCCATTTGTCTTTTAATCGCAAGCACTTGCAAGTCTTTTTTCGTCAGTTGATTTAATTCCTTGTCCGTGATGCGTTTTAGTTGAAGCTCATATAGTTTATCATCAGAGACCTTATCGTCACCCTTTAATTCCGATTCCTTTTGAACAAGCTTTTTCGCTTCATTCGGATGCGTTAAGATCCAGAAATCTTTTTTGTCACGATCTGTGATTTTTTTCGTACTCACATGAATCATATCCGCTAATTTTGTTGCCACTTTGAGCCGCTCTTCTTGTGAAGTTGTCGAGGTTCTCGTATATGTAATGGCATTTAGCGCTTTATTGCTGACAATCGTATTATAGTTTCGATCGTAAATTTTTCCGCGCGGAGCAGATGAGCTGACATTCACATCTTCTTGTTTTTCTGCCTGCTTTTTATAATCTTCTCCATTGACAATTTGTACAAATCCGAGTCTCACAACAACACCGGTAAAAATAATAAACGCAGCTAAAAATAGTAAATTCAGCCGGAGTGGAAGTGTTTTGCGCCCTTCCTTTGCGTCTTTTTTGTTTTTCTTGTTTCTCATCACATCACCTTTTCTATCAAGAAAGAAATGGCACCCCTTTTTGTGTATAAAAGGTGCCATCATCATTTTAGCGGTTTTTCTATTATTTATCTAGAAATTTGATGTTCCATTGGTAAGAAATTTTACCTTTCTCCCTTAATAAGGTTCGTGTGAGAAACTGGCTTTTGACCGTCAGTCTCTTTCATATCAGCTGTTTTTTCTTTTAAATGAATATCTTTTACAAAATAATAAATGAGTGTGTGTCCCGCTCCAAGCACAACAAGAGATGCAGGAATCCCAAGCTCATCACCCAGTAAGGTGACAGATAGAAGAAACAACACAATGGAACAAATACGGCCAGCATTTAAAAACAGCTCCCTGACCACAATATATTCAATTCGGGCTTTCCTTGCATACCTTGCATGACCGATGACATCGTATGTTAAGGATACATATGGAACAAGCAGAAGCGGGTATCCTATCGCAATGGCTACCGCATACATGAGAAGTGATACATAGGACAAGTGAAAGACGATTAAGAACAAGGCGCCGTATAAAATCAGCCCGCCAAGCATAATGGCCTTCTTTCGCCATTTTTTCTTAATCAAACGTGTAGCGAAGAAATAAGCGAAAAAAGCAACACCGGAGTTCACTAAACCAAACGTCCCGAGAGCAAGCTCACTGTTTGTTGCAATAAACACAAAGACACTGATTAAGAAGACAAATACCCCTTCACGAAGCCCTTGAAAAAAGTGAGCTGTTGTAATCTTACGCCAATTCTCGTCGGCATGGCGTTCTTTCCATATTTGCTTGATGATAAATTTCCCTTTTGACTGCCTTCTCTTGAGGAAAAAGCTCATCACAACCGCTAGTGAAAACAAAAAAAGCGATAACGTGAAAATCACCGTATAGCCTGTATCATCCGTTAATTGAGAAATGACAATCCCCGCAATGAGAGGACCGATCATGCCAGCAGTAGATGACAGCACTCCGAGAAACCCATTAAAGAAATCTCTTGTTTCAGGCTCAGTGATCTCAAAGGTAAGTACGTTAAAAGCAAGCCAGTAAAAACCATAGCCGATCCCAAGGACACTCCCTAATAAAACAAGCCGCGCGGCCGCTTGCTCTCCTGCCATTAAGACAATTAAGTAAAAAGCGGCTAAAAAGATAACGCCGAAACGAAGGACAAACGCCCGGTCTATTTTTTTAGCGAGCCGGCCTGCGAATAAAAATGTAATGGGCTGAAGCACAACAATAGCCAGATTGTAAATTGCAAGATCCGTGAATTTCCCAGACTGTTTCCATAAATACACGTTTACAAACGTATTTGAAAGCGCAATGGCAAGTGCATATAATCCGCCAATCGTGAGGAGGAGCATTAAATCTCTTGTAACATCCATGTCCCCGAACATTTTCTTTAATCTGCTCATATATTTCATTCTCCTTTTCTACACAATAGTCTGTCTCATCAAAAGACAGATATGTAAAAAAAGGAGGGAAAATATAAAAAGACCTGCTTCTCTAAAGAGCAGGTCTTTTCAAATCGAATGATTTATTTAGCTTCGCTGTAAAGGCGAGCCACTTCATCCCAGTTCACAACATTCCAGAAAGCTGAAATGTAATCAGGACGACGGTTTTGGTAGTTTAGGTAGTAAGCATGCTCCCAAACGTCAAGTCCTAGAATTGGTGTTTTTCCTTCAGTTAAAGGAGAATCTTGGTTTGGCGTGCTTGTGATTTCAAGTTTGCCATTGTTCACAACAAGCCATGCCCAACCAGAACCAAAGCGTCCTGCAGCTGCTGCAGCGAAATCAGATTTGAATTTTTCAAATCCGCCTAATTCTTTTTCGATTGCATCTGCAAGTTCACCAGTTGGTGCGCCGCCACCGTTTGGTGAAAGAAGCGTCCAGAATAATGAGTGGTTAGCATGTCCTCCGCCATTGTTACGTACAGCTGTACGAATGTTTTCAGGCACAGAGTTTAGGTTAGCCACTAGCTCTTCGATTGATTGATCTTCAAGAGCTGATACACCTTCGATTGCTTTGTTTAAGTTTGTTACGTATGTGTTGTGGTGTTTTGTGTGGTGAATCGTCATTGTTTCCTTGTCGATATGTGGTTCTAATGCATCGTAAGCATATGGTAATTCTGGAAGTTTAAAAGCCATGGTTAAATTCCTCCTTAGAAATGTATGTACTGAAATGCTTCCTTAGGTCGTAAGCAAGCAATTCAACCTACTCAAAGAGTATCAAAAGAATTGGCTTGTTTCAATGTTATTGCTCATGATCTGAAACATTTCAGTGTTTATTTTGTATTTAGCCCTTTAGAAAAAGTTTTAAACTCCCTTTTTCTATTTAGCGAAGGACATAAAATAAAAAGATGCCCAGCATCAGCGCTTGAATCAATCCTTTGGCAAATACACCTGATATAAATCCGATTAATGAGCCTAATCCTACTTTCACACTCGTCTTCACATCTTTTTGATGAACAAGGAGCTCTGCAATAACACTTCCGATAAATGGACCAATGATAATTCCTGCAATGGGAATCACAAAAGGACCAACTAATAACCCAATGGTGCTTCCCCAAATGGCTGCGCGGCTGCCGCCAAAACGCTTGACCCCAATGAGGTTTGAGACATAATCTGCCGCAAATAATACCGCGGTAAACACGGCTTGAATGAGCCAGAACGTCAGTGTAAGCGGCTCGAAGCTGAAAAAGAAACCATATAGAATAAATCCGAGAACCATAAAGACCACGCTAGGGATAATTGGATACACAAGTCCAACAAACGCAATGATAAATGCACAGATAACCAGAATCCAATACAGCACGTCCAAGTCACTGCCGCCTCCTTTTTATATGCTGTATACATTATGCCTCATTCCATCTATCTTAACCAGCGATGAAGGCCATACTTGTACTTGATAGATAGACATTGATACAATATGAGAAATAGAAAAGAATGTAGGAAGTGAATTGATTGAACGTATTTAAACTATTGTTAAAAGGCATTTATTCACCAAAAGATATTGCTAAAGCACGGTTTACAGGGATTGGCAAAGCGATTTTATTCATTTTTATCCTTTCGATCATCGCAGCAGTTCCTCAGGGTTATCATATGAGTCAGGAGATCTCGAATGCGATGTCAGGATTTCAGCATGTGATCAAAAAAGATTTACCTGATTTCTCAATCGAAAAAGGAAAGCTTCAAGCGGATCAAAGTGCACCGATAGAAAAAGAAGAAAACGGCATTACGATCATCTTTGATCCTGCTGAAAAAATAAAAGCAAGTGAGCTTGAATCAAAGCAAACGGCCATCGCATTATTAAAAGAAAAAGCAGTGATTGCCATTGATGGACAAATGACAGATATCCCATACCAGCTGCTTGGCGGAACGCTGACAAAAGACGAACTCGCCCGCGTCACAAATCAGAATCAAGCGATTATTATCCCAGTTATCTGGGTGCTGCTGTATCTATCAACTGCGGCTCTCATGTTCATTAGCGCAACATTCCTTGCGATGCTTGGTACATTTATTAAACGCATGCAGCAAAAAGAGCTGTCTTTCCAAATGCTATGGAAGCTCTCCGCTTATTCACTCACATTAACAACGGTCTTTTTCGCTATCATGAGTGCATTAAACACGCCTGTTGCGAACTCATTTTTATTAAATTGGATCAT
Organism: Bacillus sp. FSL R5-0431; assembly: GCF_038002985.1. Lineage (NCBI taxonomy): Bacteria > Bacillati > Bacillota > Bacilli > Caryophanales > Bacillaceae > Bacillus > Bacillus sp. FSL R5-0431. The sequence continues at coordinate 2,202,401 of NZ_JBBOOG010000001.1, forward strand.
TAACTTTATCTTCTTATATCTCGTCGTAAAGGAAATACCCGCTAAACATAAACCACTTGTCAAAAGTTAATGAGTAAATGAAAGCTCCCCCAACTTGGAGGAGCTTTTTATGTATGTTCATGCTCTATGATTCATCTGGATGAATGATCGCAAACAAATAATGATCCTCCCACACACCATTAATCTTTACTTTTTTACGATTCAATCCCTCATTTTCAAAACCTGTCTTTTCAAGTACACGAATAGAACCTATATTACTCGGCTTTACTCCAGCTTCAATACGATGAAGGTGCAGTTCATCAAAGGCATAATCAATGATTAAACGAATGGCTTCTGTCATATACCCTTTCCCGCCATGCTTTTCATCAAGTACATACCCTAGCCAAGCTCCTTCTACCGGGCCTCTAACGACAGAACTTAATGAGATCGTCCCAATTAAGTCATCTGTTTCATTTAAGAAAATACCGTGCATGTAGGCTTCATCCTTTGCGCACCTTTCCACACTGCGCTGAATTCGTTCAATTTGACGAGATAACGTGAAAAAATCGTCTTTAACCAAAGGTGTAAATTGCTGAAAATAGGAGCGATTCTCAAGCTCAAGTGTAAGTAGTGGCTGTGCATCTTCTTCTGTTAGCGCTCTCACATATATCTGCTGACTGATTTTCTTCATAAACTCTCCCCCTGTTTTTATTTTATCATAATGGTGATAGAAGCTTGAAAAAGCATCGCCGAGCGTAAATTCAATACAAGACTCACTAGAACGAACTAGAACCTCCCTTTTCACCTTTTCTCCTCATGTTGGTTCTATCATTTCAGGACATGCATAGACTGAAGTAAACTCTTAAAAGCGGTGAGTGAAATGCGGCGTATTATTTTTTTGCTAATCAGTTTGTTTGTCCTCTTTATTATCTTTTTTGATTTAAAAAATGGCACCATCCCCGTTGAAGAAGGTCCAGCTGTCCCTGCAAATGCCTTTCAAACACCTGAGAAAAAAGCATATAAGAAGGTCACGGTGAAACAAGGTGAAACCGTCGTCTCTATCGTCCATACAAGCAAGCCACTTGATGAAGTCATTGAGGATTTTGAAGAGCTGAATCAAGGCGTCAAAGCAAACGAAATTCGGGCAGGCAGCACATATAAGTTTCCGGTATATAAGAGATAAAACGTTAATTCCTTGTCATTCATACAAAGAGACTGTTACAATATGAACTGTAAAACAAGACGTACATGGCAAATGATTGCTTGTACACTAAGGAGCGATTGACAAGTGAGTGAAGTCACACATCGTACTAAAACGCGTCCCGTCAAAGTGGGACCTTTAACTATAGGTGGAAATAATGAGGTTGTCATTCAAAGTATGGCAACAACCAAAACACATGATGTCGAAGCGACAGTAGCTGAAATTAAGCGTCTTGAAGAAGCAGGCTGTCAAATCGTGCGTGTCGCATGCCCAGACGAGCGTGCAGCAAATGCGATTGCAGACATCAAAAAACAAATCAACATCCCGCTTGTTGTCGATATTCATTTTGACTACAAGCTTGCACTGAAGGCCATTGAAGCAGGTGCAGACAAAATTCGAATCAACCCAGGAAACATCGGAAGACGAGAAAAAGTCGAAGCGGTTGTAAAAGCAGCAAAAGAAAAAGGCATTCCAATCCGTATTGGGGTAAACGCTGGTTCATTAGAGAAAAAAATTCTTGATAAATACGGCTACCCAACAGCAGATGGTATGGTCGAAAGTGCACTGCACCACATTAAAATTCTAGAAGATCTAGATTTTCATGATATCATCGTCAGCATGAAAGCATCTGATGTCAACCTAGCTATTGAGGCGTACGAAAAAGCAGCAAAAGCGTTTGACTACCCTCTTCACCTTGGAATTACAGAATCAGGTACATTATTTGCAGGTACGGTTAAAAGTGCAGCTGGTCTCGGCGCTATTTTGAATATGGGGATTGGGAATACACTCCGCATTTCATTAAGTGCTGATCCAGTTGAGGAAGTAAAAGTAGCACGTGAACTGTTGAAATCATTTGGTCTTGCATCAAATGCAGCCACACTGATCTCTTGCCCAACTTGCGGACGAATTGAAATTGACCTCATTAGCATTGCAAATGAAGTCGAAGAATATATCTCCACGATTAAAGCACCGATTAAAGTAGCTGTTCTTGGCTGCGCTGTAAACGGTCCAGGTGAAGCGCGTGAAGCTGATATCGGAATTGCCGGCGCTAGAGGCGAAGGCCTATTGTTCCGTAAAGGTGAAATTGTTCGTAAAGTGCCAGAAGAAACAATGGTTGAAGAACTGAAAAAAGAAATCGATAAAATCGCTGAAGAGCATTATGCAAAAATAGAAGCTGAAAAAGCAAAAGCCAACGCATAACAAAAAACGCCTGACGTCACTGTCAGGCGTTTTTCTGTTCTTGTTAAAAGAACGGGGTGATAAATATGCCAAGGATGACGGAAACAATTCCGATCCCGATTGACCATGCGCCAAGCGCATGTGCTCCTTTTCTTCTTGCAATATAACCAACGACGATTGCCGCTACTCCTAATAGCACCGGCAAGACAAATAACGAGATAATCGCAATCGCGAGTGCTGTATAGCCTATCCCCTTACTGCCTGAATCGTCACCAGCTTGGTCACGTTCTCGTCTATCTACTCGATCTCTTGAAGCCTGATATGGCTCTGCAATTTCAGCAGCTGTTTCCTCTAGATAGCCATCATCATTACTAAAGTTTGTGTCGATTTCACGATCATTTCTTCTGAAATCTTCGTCTCTTTCCATGATCAATTCCCCCTTTTGGTTAATAGAAAGGAGCTTTTTTAGTATGAGCAAAAATGTCTGTTTCATGTTTGCTAAAACTTGCTGGAATTGTGAATTGATTATGTTACACTTTAAGAGTATAAAAATGAGGAGTGTGGGCATGTTACGTTTAGGAATTGATATAGATGGCACAGTGACGGCGCAGGATACCTTTGTTCCCTATTTAAATGAGTCGTTCCAATGTGCCATGACACTAGATGATATGACAGAATATGATTTGACGAAGCTTTTAAATATTTCTCAAGAAGAGTTTTGGGGCTGGATGAATCAGCATGAGCCTCATATATATAAACAGGCAAAGCCTGCTAAGGACGCAAAAGAGATTCTTGATCAAATGAAACATCAACACAGGCTGATCTATATTACAGCGAGAAGGCAGCATCATGCGGATATCACCTACGAGTGGTTTCACAAACATCACGTGCACTATGATGACATTGAGCTGGTTGGCGGTCATCATAAGCTCGAAGCTGTTCAAAAGCACAAGATTGATGTGTTTTTCGAGGATCATCATGGGAATGCTACGATGATTGCAAAAGAGGCTGACATTCCGGTTATTCTTTTTAACTCCCCTTATAATCAAATGCCCCTTGACGACAGGATTATACGCGTCAACAACTGGCAGGAAGCATCTCAATGGATCAAACAATACGAGCAGCGTTTTGAAACTGTTTATTAATACAGAAAAGCCGATACGCTAATGTATCGGCTTTTGATGGCGCACAAAGAGATAAAATGATCTTTATTTTATCTCTTTGGCTTCATTTCAGCATAGTTGAAAACCCTTAATGTATCGGCTTTTTTGATGGAACAAGCTGACCTTCTTTCATGAGAAAATGGTACAGTGCTCCCTTCATGCCTGCCTGATTCAAGTAGTAGCACGTTTCCAGCTTCACCTGAATGTTCTTCCACGCATGCAGTGTATGTAAATGTTTCTCAATGCTTGATAGTAAATCCGGTCTTGCACTTACGCCGCCTCCAATGAGGATTTTCTCTGGATTAAGGACAGTTGCTACATTGTAAATACCAATGGCGATTCGCTTGTACCACTGATCCACCAGCTTCTCAATGGACGGATCGTGCTTTGCCTTTTCAAAAATTTCTTGACCGTCTATTTGAGTACTTTGCGGAATTCCTTGCTTTTCTTTATAGCTGCGAATTAATCCAGCCGTTGAAGCACTGCTGTTGAGTGTTGTAAATTGTCCATTTTCTGTCTCTGTCAGCATCATGCCAAATTCACCGCCGCGGAAGGAAGCCCCGCGCACAAGCTGACCGCCAGCGAAAAGACCACCGCCAACACCTGTGCCAATCGTCATACAAATAAAGCTGTCACAATCTTTCGCATGGCCACTATATTTTTCTGCAAGAGCTGCACAATTCGCATCATTTTCAACTTCAACACGAAGAGATGTTTTCTCTTCTAAAAGTGTTTTTACATTTTGACCATTTAAGGCGATGATGGCTCCTGCAAATTCTGTATAACCTGTTTCACTGTCCACAAAACCCGGAAGACTAATGGCGATTCCGCTGACATCCGACGTTCTCTGATATTGCTTGACCACATCCGCCATAACTTCTAAAAACGGTTCAAGCTGCCGGCAGTTCGTTTGATAGTCACCGCTCGTGACCAGCTCCCCATCCTGATCCATTAATCCATGTTTTGTTCTCGTCCCGCCTACATCGAACACGACATAATACGCCACTTTTGACCCCTCCCTTACTCCAAAAGACGCAAATTGCTGCATCGTACCTTGTTCTCATTTTAATGAAACAGCCGCCCTTTGTAAAACGTTTTCAAAAAGACAAAAGAAAAAGCCAGCTCTGCGGCTGGCTTTTTCATGAGTGAACTTCCTTCGGTTCGCAGGAAGGACACGTTCCGTAGATTTCGAATTTATGTCCGCTAATGTGATAATCCTCTAAATCGGCGTCTAGCTTGTCCATAGGACAGGCATCGATCTCCTTTGTTTTACCGCATGCAAGACAAATAAAGTGATGGTGGTGATGAGAAAATGAGCATTTAAAACGAAAAAGCTTCTCCCCTGACAATTCCGTTGTTTCTAATATACCTAAGTCTTCATATAGCGATAAGTTTCGATATATCGTATCAAAGCTAAGACCTGGGTAGTCTTCACTTAGTGCCGTCAGCACATTTTTAGCGGTCAAATATTTATCAGAATCAGAAAACAATTGAAGCATATCTTCACGTTTGCTTGTATATTTGTAGCCTTTTTCCTTTAATAAATCAAGCGCTTCTTGTACGTTCATGATGATTCCCCCTTCTGAATTTTCCAATACTAATACATCCGATTAAAATCAAAATGGACAGCATCACAATGGTTCCGCCTGGCGCTAAATCTAGATAATAGCTTAAGATTAATCCGGCCAATACAGACAATTCACCGAACAAGATCGAAAGGAAGATCGCCTGTTTGAATCCTTTGGCAATGCGGATACTTGCCGCAACAGGAAGCGTCATAAGCGCGGAGACAAGCAGTGTGCCTACGATACGCATCGATGCCGCAATGACGAGTGCGACGACTAAGATAAAAATAAAATGAATCCATTTCGCTGAAATACCAGAAGCCTTTGCATGCTCTTCATCAAAAGAAAGTAAAAACAATTCTTTATATAAAAGCACGACAACTAACACAACAACGAGTGAAATCCCAACAATAATCCAAAGATCTAATCTCGAAACCGCACTGACACTTCCGAACAAATAACTAAACAAATCGGTATTAAAGCCATTCGCTAGTGAAATGAAGATGACGGAAATCCCGATACCACCTGATAAAATAATAGGAATCGCAAGCTCCTGATAATGCTTATACACGGAGCGCAGACGTTCAATAAACAATGAACCGGCAACAGAAAACGCCATCCCTAAGTACAGCGGGCTCACCCCTGTCAAGAGGCCAAACTTTTTATCAAGGAATAAGCTTGCTGCAATACCGGCAAGTGATACGTGACTGAGGGCATCTGCAATCAGCGAGAGCCTTCTCACGACGATAAATACACCAAGTAAGGGCGCAATAAAGCCGATCAGCATTCCTGCGATAAACGCATTTTGTAAAAATTCATAATGAAAAAATGGAAATAGCATTATTCATGTCCCCCATGATGGTGATGGTCGTGATGAATCACTTGAATGTCATGTCCGTAAAATTGAGATAACGCTTGATCATCCATTGAATCAAACGTTTCTGCATCCCCGTGGAAATGAAGTGTCTGATTTAAGCAAGCCACATGGGTGACTTTATCAGAAACGGTGCCAACGTCGTGTGTAACGAGAATTAAAGACATTCCTTTTTCTTTGTTCAATGTTTCGAGCAGCTGATAAAAGCCTTCTACTGTCCGCTGGTCTACACCAACCGTCGGTTCATCTAAAATGAGCAGCTTTGGCTGACTGACGAGCGCACGGGCAATAAAAGCACGTTGCTGCTGACCGCCTGAAAGTTCACCGATGTTTTGGTGCTTTAAATCTTGTATGCCAACTGAGCGAATGGCATCCTCAACTTGCCATTTGTCCTGCTTGCTCATTCGTTTGAATAAACCAATTTTCGCCGTCAATCCACTTGCAACGACCTCGTAAACAGAAGCAGGGAAACCCGTATTAAAACTATTCGCCTTTTGAGAAACAAATCCAATTTGATCCCAGTCTCTAAATTTTGACGCAGGCGTGCCAAATAGCTTTAATTCACCTTGCTGTGGTTTAATGAGCCCAAGCAGGCATTTTAATAAGGTTGTTTTACCAGATCCATTCGGTCCAACAAGTGCTAGAAAGTTCCCTTCCTCTACTGTTAAATGAATGTGATCAATGACATTTCGCTGTCCATACGAGTACGAAATGTCCTTCATTTCAATAATTGGCTTTGCCATGAATCTTTCCACCTTTAATCAATATAAAAAGAATGATTACGATTTATACAACAAAAAGAAAATGGCTTTTGCCATTTTCTCTGTCCATACATACATTTCATTATATAAAAGAAAGATTAAAAAGTAAAATAAAAGCTAATGAATGGCTGTTTTGAACTTACCGCCTTTTGTTTCATGCGTATCCATAATCGTAATAAATGCTTGACCATCAATTTCAAATACAATGGATTTTAGCTTTGTAATTTCAAGTCTTGTGACAACGGCGTAGATGACATCCTTTTCTTCATCTGTATAGCCGCCTTTCCCTCTCAGCTTTGTCGTTCCCCTGCCAAGTCGATGAAGAATCGCATCTGAAATTTCATCATAATAATCTGACACGATAATGACAGCTTTTGTTTCATCAAGCCCTTGAATGACAGCATCAATTGTTTTCATTGCCAAATAATATGTCATGACAGAATACATAGCCTGCTCTGGTCCGAAGACAAAGCCTGCCCAAATAAAAATGAACACATTGACGATCATGACAAACTCACCGACGGAGAAAGGAATTTTTTTCGTCAGAAGAATTCCTAAGATCTCTGTTCCATCCATTGAGCCTCCATTACGGATGACAAGTCCAACACCAAAACCAAGTAATAGCCCGCCAAATACAGTAGCTAAGATCGGCTGATTTGTAAATGCCTCTACATGATGGAGTGAAGATTCAATCACGGCTAAGCTGACAATCCCAATCATTGTGGAAACCAGAAAGGTTTTCCCAATATGTTTGTATCCTGATATCATAAATGGAATATTTAAAATGACAACAATCGTCGCAAAATTGATGAATGGGTTATCTGTAAAGAGATAATCCAAAATAAGCGAAATACCGATGATGCCTCCATCAATAATATTGTTTGGCACTAAAAATAATTCAATGCTGACTGCTGCGCATGCAGCTCCTACTAGAATCAGGAAAATTCTCAAAATAAAATGAGGCACTGATTCCTTTCTATGCTGTTTACTATTTGCCATACGTTCTCCCTTCTACACATGTTAAATTTTCAATGAACATTTTATTCACTTTATTATTTTATCATTTCACAGGATAAAATAAAATTTTTTGCACATTTTCCGTTTTCGCCCATACATTGTTACAGAGGGGAGGAATGGAATTGATTTTAATTCAAAAAATTGTCCTGCAGCGGCTCAATCAGATCACAGCAAATGATCTGTTAAGGTATGCGAAACAGTATGGTGTCAGTTTAACGTCAAACCAAGCTGTCGAGGTGGCCAAACTCATGAATGGGAAAAACGTCAATATTTTTAATGATGCAGAGCGTAACCGGCTTCTTAAGCAAGTGGAAGCGATTACTTCTAAACAGACAGCTCAGACTGTCAATGATCTGTTTAATCAGTTTACAAGTTAAGCAAAAAAGGGCCGCATTTAGCGGCACCTCATGATGTTGTATGCTTTTTTTACTGACCCTTAATTTTATCTAGTAAGCCTTCGTCAAATTGCTTTTCTTTCAGCATCGCAATTTCGAATTTGTAAGGTGGTTTTTTGTTCTTTTTATCTTCACCTACATAAGGCGTTTCTAAGATTTTGGGCACATCTTGAAGCTGCGGGTGATGCACAATATAGTTCAGTGCATCGAAGCCAATTTCACCAAAGCCGATATTTTCATGTCGGTCTTTTCTTGCGCCTTGTACGTTTTTACTGTCATTAATATGAAGAACCTTGATTCGGTCAATACCGACGATTCGATCAAATTCTTCTAACACCCCATCAAAGTCAGTCACAATCGGGTAACCAGCATCGTGTGTGTGACACGTATCAAAGCAGACAGAAAGTGCTTCGTTATGTGTCACTCCGTCGATAATTTGGGCAAGCTCTTCAAAGCTTCTTCCGCACTCTGATCCTTTGCCTGCCATTGTTTCAAGTGCAATTTGAACCTTTTGCCCTTTTACGATGACTTCGTTTAAACCTTCAATGATTTTTTGGATTCCTGCTTCTGGTCCTGCTCCGACATGTGCACCTGGGTGGAGAACAATCTGCCCTGCACCTAGCGCTTCTGTACGTTCAATCTCAGAGCGAAGGAAGTCCACGCCAAGCTCAAATGTCGCTGGATTGACGGTGTTCCCAATATTAATAATATACGGTGCATGTACGACGATATCTGTCATACCATGCTCTTTCATATGCGCTTGTCCAGCTTCAATATTGAGGTCTTCAATTTTTTTGCGGCGCGTATTTTGCGGTGCACCTGTATAAATCATAAACGTATTCGAACCATAAGAGGCAGCTTCTTGACTCGCTGCAAGAAGCATATGTTTTCCGCTCATGGATACATGTGAACCAATCTTCAACAATGTTTCCCCCTACTTTCCATTACGCTTTGACTTTCTACGTTCCTGTCTTTTGATTTTGTCCATCTCACGTGTCATTTTCTTTTTATATCCAGGTTTGACGGCTTTCGGTTTTCTCACAAGACGCTTTGCTTTTTCTTCAATTTCATTAGGTGCTTTTTTACGTCTTTGACGCTTCAAGCGGTCATCTGCATCTCGCCATTCGCCATGAACAATGGTTTTGTTTTCAAACACAACGCCCATTTTCTCAATTTGAATGAGTGCATCCTCATCAGCAAGCTCATAAATAGTCATTGCAATTCCAGATGAACCAGCTCGAGCTGTTCTACCAACACGGTGAACATAAAAATCAAGATCAGATGGAAGTTCATAGTTGATCACGTGGCTGACGCCTTTAATATCAATTCCGCGGGCTGCAAGATCAGATGCCACAATATAAGTGAACTCTAAATCATCAATTTGTTTCATTACTTTTTTACGTTCGCGCGGCGTTAATCCGCCATGAAGCACCCCAACCTTCATTCCTTTTTCTTGTAAGAATGATGCGATTTCATCAACGGTTGTTTTTGTATTGGCAAAAATGATGCCTAAATAAGGCTGTACATTCGTCACCATTTCATGGAGCAGTTTTAGCTTGTCACGCTGTTTAGATGGGACTAAAATATGCTGAATGTTTTCAGCTGTAATTCGTTTTGGTTCAACATGGGCATATTTTGGATTGTCCATATATTTTTTCAGGAACGGCTTTAGTTTTTCTGGAATAGTTGCTGAGAACACAAGCATTTGCAGCTGTTCTGGCATTTGTGAACCAATACGGTCCACATCTTCTAAAAATCCCATATCCAGCATTAAATCCGCTTCATCAATGACAAGAGATGTCGCTTTGTAAACGTTCAGCGCCTGCTCATGAATGAGGTCAGCAATACGTCCAGGTGTACCGACAACCAAATGCGGCTGGGTTTTTAGCTTTTGAATGGATTTCTGCTTGTCCGTTCCACCAATGTAAAGCTTTGCTTTCATCTCTTCTTCTGGAGAGGCATTCTTTAAAATCGTTTGGGCTTCTTTGAAAATTTGATTGGCTAATTCTCTTGTAGGTGCAGTAATCACAACTTGTACTTGCTCTTTGCTTGGATCAATTGAATGAATAAGCGGCAATAAGTACGCATGGGTTTTTCCTGTTCCTGTTTGTGATTGACCAATCACGCTTTCTCCTTTTAACACAGCAGGGATGATTCTTTTTTGAATATCAGTTGGCTCATAAAAGCCCAGTTCATGAATAGCATCTATAATAAAAGGCTTTAATTCATATGTCGTAAATTTTGTTTCGTTCATGTTTTCACTCCTTAAGGCAATGCCTTTTTGCTCATCTCCTCATTATAGCTGATTTTCAGCAAAAAAACCATGTCCGCTTTTCTTACAGGAAACCAATTGATGCTTCCTTGCATAACCTATGAAGAGAAAGAGAATGCAGTAAGGGAGGTACAAGTATGTTAGGGCAAAGGCCTATGGGCGATTTTCAGCCGCACCGTCCCTCACGCCGGCATCTTGGAAATGGCGGACAACCCGGGATTTTTCAAAGAGGGCAGCAGCCTCCTATCGAACAGCCTTTTCAAGGGCAAGGCAATCAATTTCAGCAAATGATGCCTCGCTCCCCGTCTGTACAGGGAGGCGGTATACGCGGGATGGACGGAATTCCAGGAGGCGAGAGCCGCGCACTAGGCGGCGGAGCAGGAATGAAAGGCATGCTCGCTAAATTTCTTCCTGGCGCAGGGGGAGCAGGGATCTCTGGAGGTGGTGCGGGATTACAAGGAATCCAGAGCTTCACAAATCCTGCGACCCTCTCAAGCATGTTAGGAAATGTACAAAAAGTGCTCGGTATGGCGCAGCAATTTACACCAATGATTCAGCAATACGGTCCTTTAGTAAGAAATCTGCCTGCCATGATTAAGCTGTACAGCCAGCTCGGCAGTGCGGATGATGATGAAACAAGCGCAGATGAAGATCCTAAAGAGATCGGCAAGGAAACAGAAGTGCCGCAAGAAGAAGCAGCACGAGATGATGAAATAGAAGAAAACAAAGAACCAGAGGACATCCTCGTCAAAAAAGCAGCTCCTCACACATCACCTGCTCCTGAAGCAAAACCGAAAAAAAGACCTGGCAGCTCTGTTCCAAAACTATATGTCTAGTGATCTTTTAACGGCGAAGTGTTCACTGCGTATAACAATCTTTGATATATGCGCTTACTTTGGCTATAATGGAAGCTAGAGAATGATAAAAAGCCGTTTTTTACGGCTTTTTATATTGTTCTTCTCTAGCAGCACTTCCCTACAGGAGGACGAATAAATGAATGTAATTAAAATTTCGCCGCGTGGCTATTGCTATGGCGTTGTGGATGCAATGGTCATTGCTAAAAATGCCGCACTTGATAAAAACTTGCCACGCCCAATTTATATATTAGGTATGATTGTGCACAACAAGCACGTGACAGATGCCTTCGAAGAAGATGGGATCTACACACTGGACGGACCAAACCGCATGGACATTTTAAAGCAGGTTGAAAGCGGAACAGTCATTTTCACCGCTCACGGCGTTTCACCTGAGGTTCGTCAAATTGCAGAAGAAAAAGGCCTTATCACCATTGATGCAACCTGTCCCGATGTAACGAAAACACATGAACTCATTTCAGAGAAAACAGCCGATGGATATGACATTATTTATATTGGGAAAAAGGGTCATCCTGAGCCAGAGGGAGCTGTCGGAGTAGCTCCTGACAAGGTGCATCTTGTCGAAACAGAAGCCGACATTGAGGCGCTCGATTTAACATCAGATAAACTGCTCATCACCAATCAGACGACGATGTCTCAGTGGGATGTTCACGATCTAATGGAGCTGATTAAAGAGAAATACCCTCACGTCGAGTACCATCAAGAAATTTGTCTTGCGACACAGGTACGTCAGGAAGCTGTTTCCGAGCAAGCTGGCCAAGCTGATCTTACCATTGTTGTCGGCGATCCAAAAAGTAATAACTCCAACCGTCTGGCACAAGTGTCCATGGAGATTGCTGGAACGCAGGCTTACCGTATTGGTGACCTAAGTGAGCTCAAGCTGGAGTGGCTGCAAGGCGTAAATACCGTTGCCGTTACGGCTGGTGCTTCAACACCAACACCTATTACAAAGGAAGTCATACGTTTCTTAGAAAACTACGAGCCGGATGATGAAGCAACTTGGAAGATTGAACGGTCGGTTCCTCTTTCGAAAATACTACCGCGCGTGAAAACAAAGAAATAAAGAAAACGTCAGAGCATAGCAGCTCTGACGTTTTTTTGTTTACATAAATTGAAATGGGTTTGTGTTCGATTCAGAAACAAAGAGCTGTACATCATACTTTTTATCTGAACATAGCGATTGAAGCTTCGCCTTTACGCCCTCTTTCATAATCTTTTCTGCATAATGCCCTGGGTCCACTACGTTCAGCCCGAGCATCATGGCATCATGGGCGACATGGAAATAAAGATCCCCTGTCACATACACATCAGCACCCATTCTTTTCGCTTGATGAATGTATTTATTTCCGTCTCCGCCAAGCACAGCCACTTTTTTCACAACAGCGTCCTGATCACCTACAAAGCGAGCACCATTTACATCCAGCTTTGTCTTCACAAATCGTGTAAAATCTCCAAGGGTCATAGGCTCTCTTAGCTCCCCTATACGGCCAAGGCCTTTTTGAATTGGAGGAAGATCTGTCGTGTGTACACTATAAGCGACTTCTTCATAAGGGTGTGCTTTGATCATTTCACGAATCACTTGTTTTTCTATACTTGCCGGGAAAATGGTTTCAATCCGCACTTCTTTGACAAATTCCAATTGACCGCTCTCACCAATGAACGGATCCGCATCTTCTGATGGCAAAAAGCTGCCTGTCCCCTCATTTGAAAACGCGCAATGGCTGTAGTTGCCAATATGGCCTGCGCCCGCATTTCCTAAAGCTGTACGGATGGCTTCTTCAAATTCCTGCGGGACATACAGGGCAAGCTGTTTGATTTGATCTTCATATGTCGGGACTAACACACTTGTTTCTTCAAGCTCTAAAGCCTCCGCAAGCAAGTCATTGACTCCTCCATCAGCCACATCTAAATTCGTATGTGCCACATATACCGCAATATCATGTTTGATGCATTTCTCAATGATCCGTCCAGCTGGCTGATCTGTCGCTACATGTTTTAACGGACGAAAGATCGGTGGATGGTGAGCAATAATGAGATCCACATTTCTTTCGATCGCCTCATCTACCACATTCTCTAATACATCCAAGGTGATCATGACATTGTTTACCTTTTTATTTAACGTCCCAATCTGGAGACCGATTTTGTCACCTTCTACGGCATACGCCTTTGGTGAAAATTGTTCAAATAATTGGATGATTTCATGTCCGTTTACTGTTTTAGCCAACAGTCAAAACCTCCTTTAGAATCTTTATTTTTACATGCAGCTCTTCAAGGCGCTCCTTATTCTCTTCTGCCCGCGCTGCCTGCTGAATTTGACTTTCTATTTTCTCCATATGCTGAAGCTCTTGCATCCACTTGCGCCGGAAGACGTCGTTTTGCTCTTTCGCAAGAAACGGACCAACTAGCATGCCTGTTTCAATCGACATCCCTTCATAGGCTTTATCTTTGTCGCCTTTTTCTGCGATCATGATTTCGTATATTTTGCCATCCTCTTCTAAAATGACTTCATCCATCAATTCATACCCCTCTTGATAGAGCCATAAACGAATGTGGTGAGCATGGATATTTGGCTGAAGAATGAGCCTCTCATGGCCTGCGAGCTTATGCTTGCCGTCATTTAAAATGCTTGCGATGAGTGCTCCGCCCATACCTGCAATCGTGATAGCATTCACTTCGCCCTTTTCAATAACTTCAAGGCCATTACCTTTTCTGACCGAGATCTGGTCATCTAATTCAAGTCTATGTACTTGCTGCTTCGCCGATTGAAGCGGTCCCTCTGTAATTTCACCAGCAATGGCTTTTACTGCTTTTTGATGCAGGATCGCATAGCATGGCAAATAGGCATGATCTGAGCCGATATCAGCAAAGACGGCCTCATGTGGTAAAAAGTCTGCGACTCTTTTTAATCGTTTTGATAAATTCATTTCATTCATACGTATCACTACTTTTCTTTAATGTTCATACTTGTCTATCTTATATAAATTATGGACTTTTTAAAAGTCGTTTTCAAATGAAAAAAGCTCTTCTGATGAAAAAGAGCTTTTTGCGTAACATTATTTAATTTTGGATACCCATTCCGACATTTCATCGAGCTTTTCATTCGGGATCAGCCCGCCTGGCATCCCGTTGCCGCCTTCTTGAATTTTCTTCTTGATGTCTGCCACTTCAAGCTTGTCTCCAACGCCTTTTAATGCAGGACCTGCGCCGCCTTCATAGTTTTCCCCGTGACAGCTCAAACAGTTTTGCTTATACAATTCTTCCGGCGTCGCATTCGCTGTCTCTTCTTGTTTTTGCTCCTCGCCTCCAGAGGCGATTTTGTCTTCATCTTTCAACCCCTTCATTGATAAGAAAAAAGTGAGTCCAATACCTAAAATGGCAATCAATAAGAATGGTATAAGTGGATTCCGTTTCATTTCTTTCATCCTCCCCTTTGTGAAAACCCCTTTGAGACTATGCAAACAATTCTAATTCTACTTTAATTTTACAAAAAGTAAACGAATTATGATACAAAACTTTGGTCAAGTTCACAGATTAGACAAAAATGATGCAAGATGAGAAATGAAGACTTCAGCACATTTTGATGTATTTTTTATACATCTTTTCTCTAAGAACGTTGCAAATTCATTTGTTATTCAGTAAAATATAATCAGATTGAAAAAAGCGTTTTCATTTTTGATGAAGAAAGAACGGATCTCTTTCAAGATCCGTCCAGTTTCTACTCTAAGAAGTCTTTTAATCGTTTACTTCTGCTTGGGTGTCTTAATTTACGCAGAGCTTTCGCTTCAATTTGGCGGATACGCTCTCTTGTGACGCCGAACACCTTTCCAACCTCTTCTAACGTACGTGTTCTTCCGTCATCTAGTCCGAAGCGTAGTCTCAGTACATTTTCTTCACGGTCCGTTAGCGTGTCTAATACATCTTCAAGCTGCTCTTTTAACAATTCGTATGCAGCATGGTCAGATGGAGATGTCGCCTCTTGGTCTTCAATAAAATCACCAAGATGCGAGTCATCTTCTTCACCAATAGGTGTTTCTAAAGATACAGGCTCTTGCGCAATTTTAAGAATTTCTCTTACCTTTTCTGGAGTTAAATCCATGTCTTCAGCAATTTCCTCTGGCGTTGGTTCTCTGCCTAGGTCTTGCAGAAGCTGTCTTTGAACACGGATCAATTTATTAATGGTTTCCACCATATGAACCGGGATCCTGATTGTTCTGGCCTGATCGGCAATCGCACGCGTGATCGCCTGTCTAATCCACCAGGTTGCATATGTTGAGAATTTGTATCCTTTGCGGTAATCAAACTTCTCAACTGCCTTCATAAGACCCATGTTTCCTTCTTGAATCAAGTCAAGGAACAGCATACCACGACCGACGTAGCGTTTCGCGATGCTGACAACGAGACGAAGGTTTGCTTCCGCTAATCTTCTTTTTGATTCCTCATCGCCTTCTTCGATCTTTTGAGCATACGTAATTTCTTCTTTAGCAGATAACAAATTGACGCGTCCGATTTCTTTTAAGTACATACGAACAGGATCATTAATTTTGACACCTGGTGGTACGCTTAAATCATTCAGGTCAAATTCCTCTTCTGCTTTAGCCAGCTGCTGAACATTTGGGTCTTCTGTCTCTTCGTTTTCACTGATGAGCTCTACACCCTGTTCGCCTAAGTATTCATAGTATTCATCCATTTGGTCTGATTCAATTTCAAAGCTAGACATACGCTCTGCAATTTCTTCGTATGTTAAAACGCCCCGTTTTTTACCCGTTTCAGTGAGCTTATCTCTCACCTGTTCAAAGGTTAATTCAGTTTCGGTTTCGTGGGCTTGTTTATCAGCCATTATGGATCCCTCCTTCCAAAGCTTGCAACGAATTCTAAAGTAACTTGCGATTTGCTTTCGCTCTGCTTTTCTCTCTTTATCAAACAGATGAGCAAATAGGAATAAAATAAATAATGATGAAGGCAAGATGCTTGCGGTCTTATGCTCCTCCCGTAAAGGATTCATTGCCAGCCGTAAGTCTTGTCATAAATATTAGACGTATTACTTCAGCGAACGGTTCAACTGAATAATTTCTTTTGCAAGTGTTGCCGCTTTGAAGAAATCTTTTTGCCTCTCCGCTTCTGCACGTTCTAGTTCTTTTTCCTTTATCATTGACAAATTCCGATGATTCAACACTTTTTTTACATAATCACTTAATTCAGCTTCACTTAGTTCGTCTCCAACTTGAATCATGAATATATCCGTCAGAAGCTGATTGATAATATCATCTTCTATACGGTTCATCAGATGCTGGGGCGTTGGTTCTTTCCCTTCTTCATACAAAGCATAAATGTACGTGGCCAGCGCCCTGTGAGAATCTATATTAAATTCAATCCCTACTCTGTCAAGTACTTTTCGGATCACGTCATCACTTTTTAACATATGAGCAAGCAGCATTCGCTCTGCATTTTCATATGCTGGCCGCAGACGCTTTCTTCTTACCTGTGTTGACAGATGTGCACGCCGTTTTTCAAGCCCGCTTTCTTCCTGTGTGCTTTTGGCTTCTTGCCGCTGCTGTTTTTCAAAGAGCTCCAGTTGTTCTTTTAATGAATTAAGTGAGATCGAGAACTCTCCAGCAAGCTGTTTCATGTAAATCTCTTGTTCCAAGGAACCGTTTAACCGGCTAATTTCTCGGAGTACCTGCTTCATATAAGTAAGCCGGTCTCCTTCGTCAGATAAATTCTTTCCCCTACGGAAAAAGTTCATCTTAAAAGTCATTAATGTCACACTTGCATCTATGATGTCATTCCTAAATTTCTCGCCGCCATATTTACGAATGTAATCATCTGGATCAAGTCCATCTGGTATCATGGCAACGCGAACTTTACATCCTCTTTTTCCAAGCAAATCTGATGCTTTCATGGTGGCTTCATAACCGGCCGTGTCAGAGTCATAGCAAAGAATGATCTCTTCTACGTTACGTCTGAGAAGTTTTACGTGCTCTTCTGTTAGAGACGTACCCATTGTTGCAACACTTTCGCCGACACCTGATGTGACAGCTGAAATGACGTCAGCAAATCCTTCGAAAAGAACCGCCCGTTCGCGTTTTCGTATATGCATACGCGCGTCATGAAAGTGATAAAGCAGCTTACTTTTATGAAAAAGTGGCGTTTCAGGACTATTCATATACTTAGGCTGCTGATCACCAAGCGATCTTCCGGAAAAAGCGACAACTGTCCCATGATGATCATGAATGGGAAACATCACACGATCCCTAAAGCGGTCAAAAAAGCCTGTTCCGTTTTCACGTTGAATCAAAAGACCAGCCTTCTCCATCATCACAGGATCAAACCCTCGTTTTTCTAAAAACTTGGTCACGAAATCCCAAGAGTCAAGAGCATATCCGATCTCAAACTTGGCAATTGTTTCATCCGTAAAGCCTCTCGCCCGTAAATAATTGAGTGCGTTTTGACCTTCCTTTGTATTTACCAGCAAATGGTGGTAAAATTTCTTAAGAAGCTCATGCGCTTCAATCATTTTATGATCTGCAGTGTCCTCTTGCTGTGAGGAGCTGACCTGAGCATTTGCTACATGATCAGGCAAATCAATATGGTACTTATCAGCAACATGTGAAACGGCTTCAATAAATGAGTAGCCTTCCATTTGTCTGAGGAACGAAAATACATTACCTCCTGCACCACAGCCAAAACAATGGAAGATTTGCTTATCTGCTGAAACAGAGAATGAAGGAGTATTTTCACCATGGAATGGACAAAGACCGAAGTAATTTCGACCTTGCTTTCTAAGCTGTACGTATTCTCCAATCACTTCGACAATGTCTGCGTTTTTTTGGATTTGCTCCAAAAGTTCATCTGGTATACGTTTGCTCATCCTATAACACTCCGTCGTACATTATTCGCCTTTTAATTCAAAAATCCTTCATGATTCGACAGGATTTTTTGTAGCTGCGCAATAAATCGCTTTTTATCCTCTTCTAAAAGCTTTTTGGGACCTTTTCCATATACACCTTTTCTTCGCTGTTTACTGGAAACATGTCTGCGTTCCAAATCAAAATCAATTGTTTCGTTTGTGTACATCCGTCCTCTTTCAGACAGTACAATGACCTGTCTTGGAAGCAGTAAGGAGGCAAGACCAATGTCTTGGGTGACGACAATATCATGCGCGGCAGCTGAGTTCGCAATGACTAAATCCGCTGCTTCCTTATGTGTATCTACAAACCGCCAATCTTCAAGTGGAGATCTTTTGGTTTGAAAATGCTCATATGAAGCAATGAACATCACAGGTACTTGAAATTGAGATGCGACAGAAAGGATTTCGTCTTTTACAGGACAAGCATCTGCATCGACATAAATCGTCCTCTCTTGTTTATGTTCATTCAGGTGACTAATTCTCCATCCCTCCACCTTATTCCTGCTTTAGAGAAGCAAAAAGACCATACTTTCCCCCCATATAGCAAACAACAGTAAAACTCATTTTGTCGAAAAGTTATGTTCAGAATCACTTGACTTCTGCCAATATTAGTTTATTCGTTCTTGACTTAACTTAAACCTAAAATCAATCATTTTATCACAATTTTTTATTATAATACAAATGCAGCAAATATGCCATTGTTTTTGTTTACCCGTTTCCCACCATAGGAAAAACCCAGGAGGAGCATCCTGAGTTTATTCGGAACCTCTTTTGGTCAGCATTTGATGAATGACATTTGCCGTTTCCTCAACTGCTTTATTCGATACATCAACGACTTGACAGTTAATGCGGTCCACCACTTTTTCAAAATACTCTAGTTCTTCTTTAATCCGCTCAATGTTCGCATAAATTGCGCGATCATTTAAACCTAGAGATTTCAAACGCTCTTTACGAATATGATTTAGTTTGTCTGGACTGATTTTTAGACCGATGCATTTTTTTGGATCAACTGAAAATAACTCCTCTGGCGGATCTACTTCAGGAACAATTGGAACGTTCGCTACCTTCAGCCGTTTATGCGCCAAGTATTGAGATAATGGTGTCTTAGATGTACGTGATACACCGATGAGCACAATATCAGCCTTTAGAATGCCTCTTGGGTCTCTGCCGTCATCATACTTCACTGCGAACTCAATGGCTTCAACCTTTTTAAAATAGTCCTCATCTAATTGACGTACACGCCCCGGCTCATGTTTCGCTTCATTTCCATAAGCAGTCTCCATTTTATCGATGAGTGGTCCGATGATGTCATAATAAACGACTCCGTTTGCTTCTGCCTCTTCAATTAAGAATTGGCGCATTTCTGGCACAACAAGAGTAAAGCAGACGATTCCGTTATCTGCTTTCGCCAGTGAAATGACTTCTTTAATCGTACCGACATCCTCTACATACGGAATTCTTCTAATATTTGAATGGTCTGATGAGCCGCCATCAAATTGGCTAAGTGCCGCTTTGACCACGAGCTCTGCCGTTTCTCCTACTGAATCTGATACCACAAAAATTACGCGATTACTCATAACATCCCCTCGCAGTCTTCTGTCATTAGATTATTTCATTCTCCGATAAGCTAACAAGTATTTTCGTCATGTTTGTTTTCGTAATTCTGCCGACCACTTCAAAGCCTTTATCCGTATCTTTTATAACAGGAAGTGCATCTATCTGCTTTTCAATCAAGTGCTTCGCCACATCCATAATAAAATCTTCCTTGCGGCATACGGTGATGTTCGGCATTCTTGTCATAATAATATGGACAGGGATAGATGGAAGCTCCTGTTTTCCAATACTTGCGCGAAGGAGGTCTTTCCTTGACAACACGCCTGTTAAAATAGAGTGATCATCCACAACGAATAATGTGCCCACATCCTCTAAAAACATCGTACAAATCGCATCATAAACTGAAACATTCTCATGTATCACCACTGGAATGGATTGAAAATCTTTTACTTGAAGTTTTTTCAGCTTATCTGCTAGAAGCTGCGTGCCTGTTTTTCCTGTGAAAAAGTAGCCGACCCTTGGTCTTGCTTCTAAAAAGCCTGACATCGTTAATATGGCTAAATCCGGTCTGAGGGTCGCCCTAGTTAAGTTCAGCCGATCGGCGATATGCTCTCCAGTGATCGGACCATTCTCTTTGACAATCTGTAAAATCTGCTCTTGCCGTTTATTTAACTCGATTGTACTCACCACCTTTAAATAGAGAGAGCGAATCTTTACTTTATGTATATCATTTTCATAACTCATCATATTATAGCGCATCTTTGTCCGAATGAAACAAAAATCCACTCAAAAACCGTGAATTAAATGAGTAAAAAACGATTGCCCTTCGAAAAAGGCAACCGTTCTTAAGTATTTATTTTACAATTAAATTGTTCATATTCGCAAATGATTGAATGACTTTGGCTAGTTTGACCATTTGCGCCAAACGATTTTGCTTCAGCTTTTCATCATCCGCATGTACCATTGTGTGATCGAAATAATGAACAATCGGTGTTTTTAACGTATCTAGCGCCTCAAGTGCTGCGCTGTATTGCCCTGCTGCTACATGTTCCTTGACAGCTGTCTCTACTTGTTGATACGCCTCATATAGCTTTTGCTCATGCTCATTTTCAAACAGCTCAGGCTGAATCTCTGCATCTTCCCCTTTTTTACTGATTGAAATGACGCGTCCTAATGCTTCTGCCGTTTCTTTGAAGCTTTCTTGTTTCACGCTCTCTTCAAGAACAGCTGCTTTTTTCACGACTGCATAAGGTTCAATATTTTCAACATCCAGCACTGCATCCACAACATCATGACGGATATGCTCTGCTTGGAGGACATATTTTAAACGGTGTGTCAAAAATTCAATCAGAGCAGCTTCATGTTCTGCTTCTACTTGAGCAAGTGCCAAAAGCTCTTTAAATGAAATATTCCAATGACGATCGAGCAGGATTTGAACGATACCGCTCGCTTGTCTTCTCAGTCCATAAGGGTCTTGAGAGCCTGTTGGAATGACATCAATTGAGAAGAAGGAACAAATAGAATCCAGCTTATCTGCTACTGCCACAATCGCACCAATCAAAGTGGAGGGCGCCTCATCACCGGCAAAGCGCGGCATATAGTGCTCGTTGATGCTCTTTGCCACTTCTTCATGTTCGCCAAGTGCTTTTGCATATTTCTCGCCCATGATTCCTTGTAATTCTGGGAATTCATAGACCATTTGAGTCACAAGATCAAACTTCGAAATACTTGCTGCTCTTGCCACTCGTTTTGTCGTTTCGTCATCTGCACCGACATGCGCTGCTAGACGGGTCGCAATGTCTGTCACTCTTTTTAGCTTGTCGCCAATTGTGCCAAGTTTCTCATGAAATACAACTTTATCAAGCTTCTTAATATTGTCATCAATGACTAGTTTTTCGTCTTCTTTATAGAAGAATGCAGCATCTGATAAACGTGCACGAAGTACTTTTTCGTTCCCTCTTGCGACATTTTCAAGCGCCTCACTGTTTCCATTTCTGACCGTAATAAAGTGCGGCAATAATTCCCCTTGCTCATTTTTCACAGGGAAGTAGCGCTGATGCTCTTTCATTGTGGTCACTAATACTTCTTCCGGCAATGCAAGGAATTCTTCTTCAAAGGAACCAGAAAGCACCGTTGGATATTCTACAAGATCGTTGACTTCTTCTAGAAGCTCAGGATCAACAGGAATGACCCAGCCTTTTTCTGAAGATAGAGCATTTAGCTGCTTAGTAATGGATTGTTTTCTTTTATCTGAATCTGCAATGACAAATTGACCGCGCAATGTTTGCTCATAAGAAGCAGGCGAGTCGATGGTGGCTGCCCTACCAAGGAAACGGTGTCCTCTTGTCTCACGGCCGCTTTTCACCCCAGCAATTTCAACAGGTACAATCTCCTCTCCAAATAAACAAACAATCCATTTAATCGGACGGATATAGCGTAAATCTTTGCTTCCCCATCTCATGTTCTTTGGAAAACTTAATGAGGCGGCGATCTCACCTAACGCTGGCAGAAGGTCTTTGACTTGCTTTCCTTCTTGAAACTTTTGGACATGAACGTAGTCCACTCCTTTGATCTCTTTAAAATAGAGATCAGCTGTTGAGGCACCTTGTCCGCGGGCAAAGCCTTCTGCTGCTTTTGTCCAATTGCCTTCTGCATCTTTCGCAATCTTTTTAGCTGGGCCTTTTGCTTCTTCTTTGATGTCTTCTTGTTTTTCTGCGACACCTTTCACGAGTACAGCAAGACGTCTTGGTGAGTTGAATAAAGCAACATCTTCAAATGAAATATTTTGCGTTTCAAACCATGCTTTTACTTTCTCACCTAGCTGCTTTGTGCTTTCCGGCATGAAACGAGCCGGCATCTCTTCTAAGCCAATTTCGAGTAATACATCTTGTTTATTCATGAGAAGCCGCCTCCTCTTTTAGCATAGGGAATCCCAATTTTTCTCGTTCTTCATAATATGTTTTGGCTACTTTTCTGGCTAACTGGCGCACTCTTCCGATATAGCCAGTTCGCTCGGTAACAGAAATCGCGCCCTTTGCATCGAGCAGGTTAAACGTATGAGAGCATTTGAGCACATAATCGTATGCTGGGTGAACAAGCCCTTTGTCCATTTGGCTATGCGCTTCCTTCTCATAGGTCGTAAATAACTCAAACAGCATGTCAGTATTAGATGTTTCAAATGTATAAACAGAGTGCTCATATTCAGCCATTAAGAATAAATCTCTGACTGTAAACCCGTCTGTCCATTCAAGATCGAAGACATTTTCTTTGTCCTGGATGTAGGAAGCAAGACGTTCAATACCGTATGTGATTTCAACGGAAACAGGCTTACATTCTAAGCCGCCGACTTGCTGGAAATACGTGAATTGTGTAATTTCCATCCCATCAAGCCATACTTCCCAGCCAAGTCCTGCACAGCCAAGAGATGGGTTTTCCCAGTTGTCTTCCACAAAACGAATATCATGTTTCAGCGGGTCAATACCAAGTGCTTTCAATGATTCAAGATACAGTTCTTGAATATTGTCAGGTGACGGCTTAATGATCACTTGAAATTGATGATGCTGATACAATCTATTTGGGTTTTCTCCATATCTGCCATCAGCCGGGCGTCTTGAAGGCTCTACATATGCTACCTTCCACGGCTCTGGGCCAATGCTTCGCAGGAACGTGTATGGACTCATCGTTCCGGCACCTTTTTCTGTGTCATACGCCTGCATTAATACGCAGCCTTCATTTGACCAATGCTTTTGCAGCGTCAAAATCATGTCTTGAATATTCAATGATCGCACCTCCATCTTTTCTACACCATCCGCTATGATATGGCGGGTGGGGATGAGAACCCCGCAAGAGAACACAAAAACTCCCGTCTCTATGCTCGCAAGGCTCCTTGCAAACATAGGGACGAGAGTTTTTCCCGCGGTTCCACCCTATTTGCTGGTGTCGTAGCATCCAGCCGCTTTGTTTTACGTTGCTCAAGAATGCCTTTCGTTACGCCTCCATCCTTAGCTCACACCGCCCTAAGGTCGCTTTTAATGAATTCTGCGTAAGTACTTCTTTCTGTCAATGCAACATATTTTATCTTAGATGATCTTACAAAAAGTCATGGGAGATGTCAACTTTTGTTTTCCCCGCCCATTAGCTTTTTCATGGATTCCATCTGATTCATGAATTTTTTTGATTTCAAATAAAGGCCTGAATACTCGTCATAGTAGTGATCGAGCACTTGACGAATTTCTTGTTTCGTCTGCGGTTTCACATCAACCTGACCGAGCCTTGATAAATCAAAATAATGAAATAAACGGAGCAGCCTTGCAGCTGCTGGGGATAAGGGCAGTTTATACGGATCTTTAGAAAAGCAATTTTGGCAAATGAAGCCGTTATCTCTAATAGAGAAATGAAACTGCCCTTCTTTTTTACCACAATGGACACATTGATCAAGTTCAGGCTTCATTCCCATTACTGATAACATTTTGACCTCTACGATAAATAAGATAATATCAGCATCTGTGCCTTCATTCAGATGACGCAGAGATTGAAGCAGGAGCTCAAACAAATAAGGGTTTGGCTTTTTTTCTTCTGTGCCTTTATCGAGTAACTCTGTCATATATGCGGCATATGCGGTCAAAAATAAATCCTCCCGAATGGTTCGCATACTTTCAATCATTTCGCCTTGCTGGAGCGTTCCAAGTCCTGTTGATGATTGGATCAGGAAGGTTCCGTATAAAAACGGCTGGCTTATGGCTGACAGGCGGCTGTTTGATTTTTTTGCACCTCTTGCCATCACGCCAATTTTCCCATGTTCTCTAGTGAGCAGCGTGACAATTTTGTTTGTTTCGCCATAATCTGTTGTTCTAAGGACGATTCCTTCACTTTTAATGAGCATTTGTCTACACTCCGAGCATTGGAGGGGGTCAAGAATTATAAGATTGGAAAATCAAATCGTGCTATCTCTTCTTCAAGTACATC
This sequence comes from Bacillus sp. FSL R5-0431, assembly GCF_038002985.1. Taxonomy (NCBI): domain Bacteria; kingdom Bacillati; phylum Bacillota; class Bacilli; order Caryophanales; family Bacillaceae; genus Bacillus; species Bacillus sp. FSL R5-0431. The sequence goes on from NZ_JBBOOG010000001.1 coordinate 2,227,108, forward strand.
GGGTCTTTCCAGGTTCTCCTTTTCTAACTCTTTGAAAAGCAGATACGTGTCAACGCTTCCTGTTTGTGAAAATACGTTCCATGTAAAATTCAACATAAAAACCCCACCTTTCTTTATTAGAAGCAGCAACGCTACATCCAACATATTAATTTTATCTTGACCAAGCTACCTCCATTTCATGATAAACAATTTTTACTAATCGAACCGCACCATTGTCAGATTTTATGACAACAGCAGCGATTTTTTAATATTCGTCTTCTCTAAATCCGAAGTCACGAAGGTGAGTGGATTTATTACGCCAGTCCTTCTGAACCTTTACCCAAAGCTCCAGATACACTTTTGAACCGAGAAGTGCTTCAATATCTCTGCGCGCTTTTTGTCCCACTTCTTTTAATAAGCTGCCTCGTTTACCAATGACGATCCCTTTTTGTGAATCACGTTCTACGACAATGGTCGCCGCAACATGGATCTTGCCATTTTCATCTGGCTTAATGGATTCGATCGCAACTGCAATACTGTGCGGGATCTCTTCTCTCGTTAAATGCAGCACTTTTTCACGAATTAATTCAGAAATAATAAACCGCTCTGGATGATCTGTTACTTGATCTGCCGGATAAAATTGAGGGCCCTCAGGAAGATAACCTTCAATTTGCTGAAGAAGCGTGTCAATGTTGTTTCCTTCAAGAGCTGAAATTGGCACAATTTCCTTAAATGGATAACGTGTGCGGTATTCATCAATTAAAAGGAACAGCTCATCTGGGTGAATTTGGTCGATTTTATTGACGACTAGGAATACCGGTGTAGATGTTTGCTTGAGTCGTTCAATGATGAATTCATCACCCTTGCCATAGCCTTCCTTTGCATTGATCATAAACAAGATCAGGTCGACTTCCTTCAGTGTATTTTGAGCCACTCTCATCATAAAATCACCAAGCTTATGCTTAGGTTTATGAATCCCTGGTGTATCGATAAAGATCGTTTGTGACGTGTTTGTTGTTAAGACACCTTGCACTTTGTTACGTGTCGTTTGGGGCTTATCACTCATGATCGCGATCTTTTGTCCAATCACACGATTAAGAAAGGTTGATTTTCCTACATTTGGTCTTCCAATAATTGATACAAATCCTGATTTGAAGCTTTCGTTAGTCATTTAAATCCTCCGGTGAAAATGCGCCTGGCAATAGTTCATTTACTGTTGTTTCGTATATATGTCCTTTTAAGTTCGTTAGAATCACTGGCATATCAGGTGCACATAGCTCTGAAATGACCTGTCTGCATGCGCCGCACGGCGAAACAGGTCGGTCTGTATCAGCCACTACCGCTAGCATTTGAAACGATGTGATGCCTTCTGAATAGGCTTTAAAAAGTGCTGTTCTTTCCGCACAATTACACATGCCATATGCTGCATTTTCAATGTTGCAGCCGCCATACACTTTTCCATCATTCGACAATAATGCTGCACCGACTTTGAATTTTGAATAGGGTACATATGCAAAATCTCTTGCTTTAACTGCTTCTGAAATCAACTCTTGTTTGTTCATTCCTAGTTCCCACTTTCAGAAGAAATGGACCCACTGTCACATTTATATTTTACATAATTCACGTGACATTTTCACGCCCATTTCTAAAAATGTTAATAAATAGTAATATTGTTCTATTGCATGATCTTCGGTAAGAAGATGATCACCCCAATCATAACCGAAATCGCGGCGTAAACGCAAACAGCGCCTGCTGCAGCGTCCTTCGCTCTCTCTGCAAGAGGGTGCTTCTCTTCTGTCATCAGGTCCACTGTATGTTCAATGGCTGTATTGACAAGTTCAAGCGCAAACATCCCCCCGCATAAAAGCAAAACGATCGTCCATTCGAATGGTTCAATGTGAAACCAAAAGCCGCAGATCACCACGATGATGGCTGCGACTGTGTGAAATCGAAAATTCCGTTCATTCAAGAAAGTTCGCCATATTCCTCTAAATGCATAATAAAAACTCCGAAAAAAACGGACAAGCGGCCTTCTTTTCTTACGAAGATCTTGAAAGGCCATAATCATCCAAGATCTTTGTCTGTTTGGCGAACATTTCTTTTTCATCTTCTTCTGTCATATGATCAAACCCGAGCAAATGAAGGAACCCATGAATTGTGAGAAATCCAAGCTCTCTCATAAAGGAATGTCCATATTCCTCTGCCTGCTCTTTCGTACGGTCCACACTAATGATGATGTCGCCGAGTACAGGCGGAATATCATCAGCACCAATGATTTCAATTTCCCCTTCTCCTTCTTCCTCAAGTGCAAAGGAGATGACATCCGTTGGTGCGTCTTTCCCGCGGTATTCTTTATTGATTTGATGAATCTCTTCATTCGAGACGATCGTCACTGATACCTCCGCTTGATCTTTGACCTCAAGGGCATCTGCAGCGAACTGAAGAAGCTTTTCCACTTCTTCAAGCTGCTCTTTTGATACTTGTCCTGTTTCATCTATTAAATCGATTAACAATGTCATTTACTTCACCTTCTGCTTCGGGGCATCTGGATATTCAATCCGAGAATGAAAAATCCCCTTTAATGTTGTACAAATCGTTTGACCAATAATACTTAATTCTTTAAATGTCAGATCACACTCACTAAATTGTCCATCCTGCATTTTATCTGAAATAATGCCTTTGACGAGCTTTTCGATTCGCTCTGGATTTGGATTATGCATCGATCGTACTGCCGCTTCAACGCTGTCCGCTACAGAAATAATTGCCGCTTCTTTTGATTGCGGTTTTGGACCAGGATAACGGAATTCTTCCTCTGTCACCTGATCATCACGCTCTTTTGCCTTATAGTAAAAGAACTTTAACAGTGACTTCCCGTGATGCTGTTCTGCAATATCGACAAGCTCTTCAGGAAACTTCTTTTCTCTCAGCATATCAGCTCCATCTGTCGTATGGGCAATAATGATATTTTTACTTAGCTGAGGAGAAAGCTTGTCATGCGGATTATCAATGTTCATTTGGTTTTCGATAAAGTATTGCGGTCTTTTCGTTTTCCCAATGTCATGATAATAAGCGCCAACCCTTGCTAAAAGACCGTTTGCGCCGACTGCTTCACATGCAGCATCCGCTAAATTTGCCACCATGACACTATGATGATATGTACCTGGTGTCTCTGTTAAAATCTTTTTGAGCAGTGGATGATTTGGGTTTGATAATTCAATCAGCTTCATTGTTGAAAGGATGCCGAACATACTCTCAAACACAGGCATTAACCCAATGACCAAAATAGATGATGCAAACCCTGACACAAACGCCATCATGAGGTTCACACCGATTTCAAGCCCTGATGGTGAGGAGTTTTGGATCAGCGTAATGGATAGAACCACAAGGACATTCACCAAAGCGACCCAAAGCCCTGCCTGCAATATTTTTGAACGTGCATTATGCTTTCTCAAAAATAAAATGCCCGCCATCCCGTTCACAAGGTAATAAGCACAGATCACATAGTTAAAGACGCCGGTTACTCCTTGATTAAACATCATACTGCCGCAAAGAGCAAATACAAGGCCAGAGAAGATCGCTAGCCGTTCATTGATAAGCAGCTTGATCAGCATCGTGCCAAGTGCCACTGGTACCACATAACCTATCGTCGTATACTTCGTTTCCTGGAAGAGACTGAATACTTCCATGATGACTAAAATAATGGTGAAAATAAGCGAGTAGAGCAGAAGCGACTTATTCTTATGAACAAGCGATTTTTTCCTCGTTTCAAGTGAATGAATAATCGCTGCTAAAAACAGACCAATCAATATCATAAGACCGCTTACAGGCTTAATCAAATTGGAGCTGTTTAAGAGGCCTGTCAGTTCTAATTTACGATACACTTCCCGGTCGATAAGTTCTCCTTCTTCGACTAAAATTTGCCCTTGCTTAATCTGAACCGGCTGAATATTATCAGCGGCTTCTTGTCTTTTCTTCTCTGTAGCCACTGGATCAAATACATAGTTTGGAATGATCGCAAATTCACCGATTTCTTTTGCTGCATTTAAGTATTTTGATGGAATTGAATTATTTTCAAGCTCTGTTTTCACTTGTTTTTTCTCATCTTGTAATTTCGCTGCTGTGATTTCTTTACTCATCAGTGAATTCACCACTGTGATGATGGAATCCTTAGTAAAAGAGAGATTTTCGTCACTTGCCTGAAGCAGTGCTTTGATGGATTGGTCTGAAACAGCCTCCTGCATATCTGATGTGAGTTTTTCTTTGACACGCTTGACCATTTCTTTATCTGATGGCGGATTCTCTTTTTCATCAGCTGCTTTCTTCTCTTCTTTAATGGCTTCAAAAAGGGAGGAGATGAGGTCAACACGATTGTCAGAATACGCTTTTTTGAGTGTATATTGATCCTCTACTTGATCTGTTGCTTCTTGCTTCTTTTCTTCTGTCGCTTCTTGATCATCGACGGTTGATGGAGAATAGATGGTCTGTTCGCTCACTGAAAATAAATCTAAGTCGAGCGATTCAGGCTTTACATGGAAGAAGAGCACCACGAATAGAATGGCTGCTAAACCAGCGTATAGCAAAACATTTAAATAACGTGAGCGCTCCATTTTCTGAGGTTCTTTTTTAGACAGCAGTCTTTTGCGCTTACTGTCTTTCTGATTCTTTCTCAAGGAAAGTACCTCCTTTTTTACTTTAAACCACGATCGAAACAAAATGACCCGATGAAGACGATCGGGTCACTAAGTTCATTTTTGCTTTTCGTATGCTCCGATGATCTTCGCCACAAGCGGGTGTCTGACCACATCTGTCTGGTCTAGCTCAATAAATGAAATGCCCTTGATCTCTGCAAGCATGTCCTTTGCAGCTGCAAGGCCAGACTGCATGCCCTTCGGCAGATCAATCTGTGTAATATCTCCTGTAATGACCATTTTAGAGCCAAACCCAAGTCTCGTCAAAAACATTTTCATTTGGGCAGGCGTTGTATTCTGCGCTTCATCTAAAATAACAAATGCATCATCGAGTGTCCGTCCTCTCATGTAGGCAAGAGGCGCTATTTCAATCACGCCGCGCTCGATTAAACGTTCCGTATGATCACTGCCAAGCACATCATGCAAGGCATCATATAGTGGTCTTAAATAAGGATCTACTTTTTCCTTTAGATCACCTGGTAAAAATCCAAGACTCTCTCCTGCTTCAACAGCTGGTCTTGTCAGGATAATCCGTTTCACATGTCCATTTTTCAGTGCATGTACCGCGTTGACGACTGCCAAATACGTCTTCCCTGTTCCAGCTGGTCCAATTCCAAAGACCAGGTCATCTTTTTTCATCGCCGCAGCATATTCCCGCTGGCCAATGGTTTTTACCCTGATTGACTTCCCTTTTGCATTTTTCGTAATTTCATCTTCATACATATTTTCAAAATAATTGAGCTTGTCTTTTTGCGCCATTTTAATGGCATATACGACATCCCGTTCAGAAATCTCAATTCCTTTTCGGATGAGATGTAAGAGAGATGTGATCAGACGGCTCGCTGTTTCTCTTGATGCTTCCTGACCAGAAACATACACTTTTTCTCCGCGCGTAATAATGGAGACATTCAGCTCGTTTTCCATCAGTTTCAGATAAGCATCTTGATTTCCAAATAAAGCAATCGCTTCGTTTGGGCTATCTAATTTTTGTTGAATTTCAAGTAAATGTTCTGTCATTCTCTAGTCTCCCTGAACGATAGGTGTTGGTTGAACAATATCTTCTATTACTTGGTAAAGGATGATTAACTTAACTTTACCATTCCCTGTTGTCTCGTGCAAAACTTTTTCACTTTTCACCTCTCCTGTTTGGCCTAGCTTCTCTTCTAATTCTTTTTTACCCATTTTAATCCCTGCTTGAACGGCTTCTTTATTTGTGTATGTCCGGTTTATTTTTTCACTTTCGCGTGTCATTTCTTTTTCATAGGAAAATGGGAGCTGGAAGTTTAAGAAATGTAGTGGGTGAACTTCTGTTTCTGTTTTTGGCTGCTTAAAATCATCCTTTTTAAAGGAAAAGCCCCAAAATGGCATTGAACCTCCAAATGCGGAGAGCTTGTGCTTTGTCTTCATTTTACCCGTAAAGACATCAAAAGATGTTCGAAGAGGGACAGAAACTTCAGAACGATACCACGTTTCACCATAAATTTTCGCTTTAGCACCCACCGTTTTTTGCTGGTCTTCGCTGCCGATGAGGCCAGAGACGAGCATCTGCCCTTTCTTCACATGTTCATCAACTGCGGCAAGCGGCTCCCCTTTTTCCACATACATTCTCGTGATGACAGCCTTCTTCTTGGCAACGATGTGCTGAGGACTCGTATATTTCTCTTTTTCCGGCTCATTTTTTTCCACAACTTTCATTTGAAATGTTGTACCGTTTAGTTCAACGCCGACCCATGTAATGCTTTGAATATTGGCGGTCAGTGATTTTTGAATTTTTTCAGGTGTTCCCATTAGAAACTGAAAACGCCCTTTTTGTACCCCAATCTCGTCTAAATGCTTTCTCATCTGATGTTCAGTTTCTGGATTGGCTCCTTTAATATCAATTTTCCACACCATGTTTGAAAGCGCCAAGATCGTCACTAGAAAGAACACAATCCCAAGGGTAAACCCAATATTCTTTCTTGACCATAGGAGAAGGAACGGAAATCCCTTCTTTTGATGAAATGAACATGTTACCTCATGATGTCTTTGTACTTTTCTGAAGGCATGTACATCTGATAAGCGAATAAATAAGCGCACGCTGTCTTGACGGCGGCTCACTTGAAACATTGTGATCCCCTGTCTCGTGCACTCATTGATGAGCCGCTCAATGCCGTTTCCCTTGATCTCCACTTCCACTCTGCCAATAAAATAGGCGAACCATTTATTCTTCACACTTCTCCCCTCCGTCAGTTAAGAATCAATATAACGGACCTCATCGATTCTCCCTTCTAATAAGATCTCTTCTGGCAAAATCGTTTTAATCACAAAATCTTTCCCTGAAATAATGCATTGTCCTTGTTTGAGCATCAGCCTTACCTCTTGATCACTGAAAAGCAAAAGCCCTTTATGGTTCTCTATGTAAATGTGGAGTCTGCCAACCATCGTAATACGGGGAAGATCCATCATGACGTCTGGAGGGATTTCAAGTGTTCTTGTCAGCCATGCTTTAAGTCGATTTTTTCTTTTTCCCATTCAATAAGAACCCCTTCCCGCCTCATGTGTATGAGATCAAACTGAAAGATGGTGAGACTGATGAGAAAGCCTCTATATCATCCTATTCCTCAGCGGTTCAGATCATGCTAATGAATCCCGCAAAACAGCCGTTTCATCATTTTTATTGCGAGAAATCTCCATCAGGAAAAACAAAAAAGCCCCTTTATATAAAGGGACTTTCTTCTTTATCTTTTATATGGCCGTTTCATCGTTCTGTGCGGCTTTTTCGCGCGCGGCTCTCCAAATACTTCTCCAAGAAGCATGCCTTGAACAACAGTATTTTGGTTAAGCCTGTCAATGACGTGCGGCTTCATTTCCGCAGCAGAAGCTTTCGGTCTGGTCAGCTGCCTTTCAAGAGATTTGAACTCTTTATTCAGCTCGCTTTTTCTTTCTTCCATTTCAGCTAGTGTAGCGGTATAACGATCCTGTAAGGACTGTGAACCTTGTTTCTTCATCCCGCCATGATCATGTACATCGCCGAAATCGTCCAACTGGTCTGTTTTGACTGGGTTCGGGCTAGTTTGTTCTGCTTTCTTTTGAGGCATAGGCTTATTCTGAGGAGCCGGCTTATGTTGCTGGTTGTTTTGTTCCTTCTCCTCTTGTTTGCCGATTTTCCCAAATACAGCAGAGATGATACCGATGATAATCGCAATTAGTAACGGATTTTCAAATAGAATGTCCATTGGGCTCCCTCCTTAAAGCGTGAGAGGATGCTTATTTGTTTTCATTATCAGATGGCCCTTTTGTCATTTTACCAAATGAATCTCTCATATCCGTATCAGCATCGATATTCTTAATGTTCATGTAGTCCATGACTCCAATATTACCTTCGCGTAATGCTTCAGCCATTGCAAGTGGTACTTCAGCCTCTGCTTCTACGACTTTCGCGCGCATTTCTTCAACTCTTGCACGCATTTCTTGTTCTTGGGCAACAGCCATTGCGCGGCGTTCTTCCGCTTTCGCTTGTGCGATGTTTTTGTCTGCTTCTGCTTGGTCCGTTTGCAGAATCGCCCCGATGTTCTTACCGATATCCACATCTGCGATATCAATCGAGAGAATTTCAAATGCAGTACCTGAATCTAATCCTTTTCCTAGAACCGTTTGAGAAATCATATCAGGATTCTCTAGAACCTTTTTATGATTATTTGATGAACCGATTGTAGAGACAATTCCTTCACCTACACGAGCAATGATTGTTTCTTCCCCTGCACCACCGACAAGTCGTTCGATGTTTGCGCGAACTGTAATACGTGCTTTGGCTTTTACTTCAATCCCGTCCATTGCCACACCAGAGATAAATGGTGTTTCAATGACTTTAGGATTTACACTCATTTGTACAGCTTCAAGTACGTCACGGCCTGCTAGGTCGATCGCTGCACAACGTGCAAAGTTCAATTCGATATTCGCACGTTGAGCTGCGATTAATGCGTTCACAACACGGTCAACGTTACCACCTGCCAGGTAGTGACTTTCTAATTGGTTAATCGTCACATCAAGACCTGCTTTATGTGCTTTGATGAGCGGATTGACCACTCGGTTTGGAATGACTCGACGAAGTCTCATTCCTACAAGTGTAAAAATGCTCACTCTTACGCCAGCCGCTAAGGCAGAAATCCACAGCATCACCGGTACAAAGGTGAAGAAGATCGATAGAACGATCAGACCTGCTGCGATAATCACAAATAATAGTAAAGTAGATGGATCCATTTTATTCCTCCTATAAAATCAGTTATCTATACTTTCCTCACGACAATGCGTGAGCCTTCCGCTTTGACGATTTTAACCTGTTCATCCTTGTCAATAAACGCACCTTCTGACACAACGTCAATGCGCTCATCTCCGAGTACAGCCGTCCCAGATGGGCGAAGCGCTGTTAATGTAACAGCGATCTGTCCAACAAGATCCTCTCTTGTTTCATTTGAGACATAACCGCTTTCTTTATTGGTTGAATCGGTTAAAATGAACTTTTTAAAAAATTTCATACGTTTCCCCAACACCTTTGTCAATAAAATAACTGCTATGATTGAAACAGCAGTGGCAATCAAGATGGAAATCGCCATTTCTGTAAAGCTTCCAGCTGCTAAAAATAAGCTGGCAACAACACAGATCAGTCCAATGACACCTACGATTCCCCCCGGCAAAAACAATTCCAGAATAATGAGCAATATCCCTGCTAAAAACAGGAACAACGTCTCATATCCTGCAAAACCAGCCACGAGATGTCCATAAAAGAATAAAAGAAGCGCTGTCACTCCCATGGTGCCTGGAACCCCAAAGCCAGGAGAATAGAGCTCAACAATTAACCCTAAGCTTGCGATGGATAAAAGGATTGGAATGACGATTGGGTGCGTGAGAAAGCGCGCAACCTTTTCAGCAAAGCTCACTTCATCGTATTGAACAGAAGCGTCTGCTAATTTCAGCTTCTGAAGCAAGTCATCTAAATTCTTCGCTTCACCTTCTGCGTAACCAAATTGAAGCGCTCGATCCGTATTAAAGGTGAGCAGTTCTCCTTTTGGTGCACCAGCATCTTTCGCATCTATGTCTGGATCAGCCATCGCAAGCGCATATTTCGGATCACGCCCCTGCTTTTCGGCAGCATCACTCATTTCAGCAAGCCATAGCGATTCAGATTTTTGATCGGCAGCATTGCCTTCCCCATCAATGATCGCAGCAGCTCCCATCTTTCCATTTGGGGTCATATAAATCTCGTCGGCATTTAGTGCAAGGAATGCCCCAGCTGAAAGCGCTCTATGATTCACAAATGCTGTCACAGGGATATCAGACGCACGAATGGTATCTGCGATCTCAAGCGCCGCATCGACTGCACCACCTGGTGTATTGATGTCTAGAATGATATGTTTCGCTCGTTCGGACTTTGCCTGCTCAAATGATCGTTCAATAAATTTTGAAAGTCCTTTTTCTACTGTATCTTCAATTGGGATAACATGAACTTTCTGATCTGCTGATTTCGCGGTCAATTGAACCCCTAATAACAAGCATATTATAAAACAACTGAAGAGAGCAATAGAAATTTTTATTTTTTTCATCTATTTGGTGATCCCTCCTCTCTATCTTCCATTTTACCGTTCCTTTACATACGTTACAAATGTATCATAGGTTTCATTTTTATATGACAGAATGATGAAGGTATAAAAAAAGTACCCTTCTAACAATAGAAGGATACTTTTTTATTGAGACAGCTGCTCGCTGACAAGTCTGTTAATGACAGCACCATCAGCTTTACCTTTTACTTTTGGCATAATAGCGCTCATGACTTTACCCATATCAGCCTTCGATGAAGCACCTGTTTCAGCGATCGTTTCTTTCACGATCGTTTGCAGTTCTTCTTCAGAAAGCTGTTCAGGTAAATAAACGTCTAAGATGTCAATCTCTTTTTGAACTTTATCTACTAAATCTAAGCGATTAGCTTTCGAAAATTCATGGAGGGAGTCTTTACGTTGCTTAATCTCGCGGGAAAGGACGGTTAGTTCCTCATCGCCGGTCAAACTGTCTTTCTTAAGCTTAATTGCTTCATTTTGGAGCGAAGCCTTTACCATACGAATGACAACAAGCTTGTCTTTCTCACGGTTTTTCATAAAAAGCTTCATATCAGTATTTAATTGCTCAAGAAGACTCATAAAATCCACCCTCTTTAGAATTTACGTTTTCTAGCAGCTTCAGACTTTTTCTTGCGCTTTACGCTAGGCTTTTCATAAAATTCACGCTTTCTTGCTTCTTGCAATGTTCCAGTTTTGGATACACTGCGTTTAAAGCGACGAAGAGCATCTTCAAGCGATTCGTTTTTTCTAACGACCGTTTTTGACATTCTCTTTCCCTCCCTCCGAATACACCAATCGACTGCATTAAAAAAAGATATACATGCAAAACATGTACCTAGACATTATAATATAAGCCTAGTGTGAGGTCAACTAAGTGATTTGGAAATATATTTTCGTCATGAGCAGGTAGACAAGTCCATATATTCATTGGTAAGAGGAGGACTTTTCTATGATGGCGATCATTTATTTTTGTGCACTTATTTTCATTTTTTTATGGTCAATGGGTTTGCTGAGAAAAGGATTAATGGCGCTTGCGTCGTCTCGTATTGAGAAATCACTTCTACTCTTTACAGATCACCCAATAAAAGCATTCTTGGTCAGCATCGTATTTACAGGGATTCTTCAAAGCAGTTCAGCGTTTATGGTCATCGTGATCGGCTTTGTCAGTACAGGCATTCTCTCTTTTAAAAAATCCATTCCAATGATTCTTGGCACCAATATTGGCTCCACGTTTACAACAGAATTTATAGCCATTAAAATGGATGTTTTCATGTGGGTCTTGATCCTAGCTGGTCTGATATGCATCATGTTTGGCAGAAAATCTTTTAGGCATGCAGGAAAAAGTATATTTGGGCTCGGGATGATCTTTTTTTGTATTCAAGGCTTTTCTAAAATTGCAGGTATGATGACAAGTCAGCCTGAGACATTGCGCTTTCTTGAAATGATGCAGCATTCTGACTGGACGGCGCTGCTTTCGGGTACCATTTTCACAGCGATTGTTCATTCGAGCTCCGTCTGTATCGGCATTTTAATGGGGTTTATGAATGAAGGAACTGTTGGGCTTCAGGAAGGCATAAGCTTTGTGTTAGGGTCAAATATCGGGACATGTATTACAGCCGTAATGGCTGCCATATCTGGCGGCTATGCAGCACGACAAACGGCTTATGCACACGTTTTGTTTAATGTGCTCGGCGTGCTTTTATGTCTCCCATTTCTCGCCATGATGACGGAATTCGTCGCCCTTCTTGCAAACGCTCCAGCCCAGCAAATTGCGCACTTCAGCCTGCTGTTTAATGTGGCAAGCTCTTTGCTTTTCTTCCCGTTCATTCATCCATTTCACACATTGATCTTATGTCTTTTACCAAATCAGTCAAAATAAAAAAACCAGCTTGCCCTTTTGGCAGCCGGTTTTTTTATCTATTATGAGGTCATTCTCACTTTGTCTGTTTGCACATCATCGCTCATACGAACGAATTGTCCTTCGTTATAAGGATAACCCGCTTTCATGATTTTCACTTTGACCAAACGGCCGATCATGTCCTCTGTTCCTTCAAAAACAACCTTCATATAGTTATCTGTATATCCCACATAAAGATTGTGCTTTCCTTCTTGTTCTTTGAAGGATTCTTCCGGAATAATCTCTAGGACATCTCCTTCATAAGCTGATGCATATTCTTTTGCAAGCTGGTCAGAAAGAGCAATCAAGCGGTGGACACGTTCGTTTTTCACATTTTCATCCACTTGATCTTCCATTCTTGCAGCTGGCGTACCTGTACGTTTGCTGTAAGGGAATACGTGCAGTTCAGAGAATTGATGGTCTTTGACAAAATTGTACGTTTCCAAAAACTCTTCCTCTGTTTCCCCAGGGAATCCAACAATCACATCAGAGGTGACAGCAAGGCCTGGCAATGCTTGTTTCAGCTTTGTTAAACGCTCTGCAAAGAATTCCATCGTATATTTACGGCGCATTCTTTTCAGGACTGTATTCGAGCCAGATTGAAGCGGGATGTGCAAGTGTCTGACAATCTTATCTGACTGATCAAGCACTTCAATCACTTCATCTGTAATTTGACTTGCTTCGATCGATGAAATACGGATTCGTTTTAAACCGATGACACGTTCATCTAACTCTTTCAGAAGCTTTGCAAAGTTATAATCCTTTAAGTCTTCTCCGTATCCGCCTGTGTGAATACCTGTTAATACAATTTCTTTATAGCCGGCATCCACAAGCTGCTGCGCTTGGTTGATGACCTCTTCTGGATTACGAGAACGAAGAAGTCCGCGAGCCCAAGGAATAATGCAGAATGTACAGAAATTGTTACAGCCTTCTTGGATTTTTAATGAAGCGCGTGTTCTGTCTGTAAATGCAGGAACATCGAGTTCTTCAAACACACGTGCTTTCATGATATTGCCAACCCCATTAATCGGCTGTCTTTCTCTGCGATATTCTTCAATGTAACCGAGTAATTTATGTCTGTCTTGTGTTCCCACGACAATATCAACGCCAGGAATCGCCATGATTTCTGCTGGAGATGTTTGCGCATAACAGCCTGTTACACAAATGACACCATCCGGGTTATGACGAATGGCTCTTCTAATAACTTGGCGGCTTTTCTTATCGCCTGTATTCGTGACCGTACATGTATTAACGACATATACGTCTGCTTTTGATTCATAATCTTTTCTTTCATAGCCAGCTTCTTTAAACAGCTGCCAGATCGCTTCTGTTTCATAGTGATTGACCTTACAGCCAAGTGTATGGAACGCTACTGTTCCCATCATGATTCACCTCTTAATAACTCTGTTTGATAAGATATAGCAGAAAGCGCGTAAAGAGGAGCTGTTTCCGTTCTTAAAATGCGTGGTCCGAGCCCGCAAATGACTGCACCAAGCGTTTCAAGCTCGTCAATCTCCTTTTCTGCCAAACCGCCTTCAGGGCCAAAAACCACGAGCAAGGTTTGTCCGCCTTTCATCTGTTGGAGCACAGTTTGAAAGCGGCTTTGCTCTCCTTCTTTCGATGATTCTTCGTATGCAACGACACATTTATCGAATTCACCAGCTAATTGAGTCAGCTCTTTAAACGTTGATACTGGATAAACACGAGGAATGATATTCCGGTAGGACTGCTCAGCTGCTTCTTTCGCGATTTTCTCCCAGCGTTCTCGTTTTTTATGTGACTTCTTTTGGTCAAGTTTTGTAATAGAACGAGCCGCTTGAAACGGGATAAATGCACTTGCGCCAAGCTCTGTGCCTTTTTGGATAATCAGCTCAAGCTTATCTCCTTTTGGGAGACCGCTCGCAATTGTTACTTTTACCGGAAGCTCTCTGTCCTGATTTGTCCAGCCTTCAACGTGACAAATGACTTCTTCCTTTGTTATTGTATCAATTTTACTGAGCGCTTCAAAGCCGTCTGTCGTTAAGCAAAGAATTTCCTGCCCTGCTTTCATGCGCATGACGTTGGAAAGGTGATGTACATCTTCACCATTGATGACGATAGATCCCTTTGCGATCACTTCTTCTTTCGTGAGGTCGATAAAATATCGTTGCATACGTGTCCTGACACCTACTCGCTTTATTTTTTCGCTATAATGCTGACCCAATCTTCCATGGACAGCACTTCAACAATGTCAAAACCTGCTTCTTCTAATGCTGTTTTGACTTGTAATTTCTTTTGTCCAATGATGCCTGATGTAATGAAATAGCCATCTTTCTTCAATAAGTCATAGGCTTGATCTGTAAAGCGCAAAATCACTTCTGCGAGAATGTTGGCGACGATCACATCACGTTCACCTGAAATCCCATCAAGTAAGTTGTTTTGCTTGACCGTCACTTGTTCGCTTACACCATTTAGCTCGATGTTTTGCTTCGCACTTTCAACCGCAACGGTGTCGAGATCAAAGGCTTGAATGTCCTTTGCACCAACCATCGCTGCTGCCACACTTAAAATCCCGGAGCCTGTTCCAACATCAATCACCGTATCGTTTTCCTTCACATAGCGCTCAAGCGCCTGAATACAAAGAACGGTTGTTGGATGTGTCCCTGTTCCAAAGGCCATTCCTGGGTCCATTTCAATAATCAGTTCATCAGAATGAACCGGAGTATATTCTTCCCATGTTGGAACGATGGTGAATTTTTCAGAGATTTTCACAGGATGATAGTATTTTTTCCATGCGGTGGCCCATTCTTCTTCATTTACTTCACAAATGGACAGCGTATTTCGTCCAAGATCAATATCGTATAGAAGAAGATTATTGATGGCTTCTTTGATCTCATCTACCGTTTCCATTAAAAAGCTGTTCATTGGAAGATAGGCTTTGACGATGACCCCTTCTTCAGGATAGTCATTCGGATCGAGCTGGTAGATCTCACCGTATACATTTTCACGTTCCTTGACTAAATCAAGCGGGTCCTCAATCACGACACCACTAGCACCTGCTTCATGCAAAATATTGGTGATCGGTTCCACCGCTTCATTTGTTGTATGGACGCTAATTTCTGACCACTTCAATACTACCAACTCCTTATCCGTCTTACTCGCCTTTAAATGCGCGTTTCACCTTATCGAAGAAGCTCATTTCTTGTTCGTCCGGTTTATTTCCGCTCACTTCAGCAAATTTTCTAATGATATCTTTTTGATTGTCCGTTAAATTTGTCGGTGTGACGACTCGTACAACGATATGCTGATCACCTTGGCCATAGCCGCGTACATTCTTCACACCTTTTCCTTTAAGTCTAAACTTCGTGCCAGTTTGCGTGCCAGCAGGGACTTTCAATTTCACTTTACCGTGTAATGTCGGCACTTCAATTTCGTCACCTAATGCAGCCTGTGCAAAAGTTAGCGGCATTTCGCAGTAAATGTCATCTCCGTCACGTTCAAAGAATTCATGCGAACGCACATGGAACACAACAAATAGATCGCCTGGAGGTCCTCCATTTACACCTGGTTCCCCTTGACCAGACACTCTGAGCTGCTGACCATCGTCAACACCTGCTGGGATCGTTACATTGATTTTCTTACGCTTACGCACTTTACCAGAGCCGCCACATGTAGAACATTTGTGATCGATTTGTTTTCCTGTTCCGCTGCAGTAGTTACATACTCTGCGGTTGACCACTTTACCAAACGGAGTTGACTGCTCAACATTTAATTGACCAGAGCCGCCGCAATGTGAACAAGTCTTCGCTTCTGTCCCAGGCTTTGCCCCTGATCCATGACATGTTTCACATGATTCCTCGCGAGGGATTTCAATCGTTGCTTCTTTCCCAAATGCTGCTTCTTCAAATGAAAGCGTCATTGTATATTGCAAGTCTGCTCCTTGACGCGGTGCATTTGGATCTCTTCTTCTGGCTCCGCCGCCAAAAATACTAGAGAAAATGTCATCAAAGCCGCCGAATCCGCCAAAGTCTCCTCCTCCGCCAAAACCGCCGCCGCCAAAGCCTTGGTTTGGATCGGTATGACCGAACTGGTCATATTGCGAACGTTTTTGATCGTCAGAAAGGGTTTCATAGGCTTCTTTTACTTCTTTGAATTTCTCATCTGAGCCAGCTTCTTTATTAATATCAGGGTGATACTTTTTTGAAAGCTTGCGGTATGCCTTTTTGATCTCGTCTTTTGAGGCGCTCTTACTCACGCCAAGCACTTCATAGTAATCACGCTTACTCATCTCTTCACACTCCCGATTTTCTCACATAAATACGATTGTATCATTTTGATTTGACCTTTTTCAATTGCTTTCATCATTGGAAAGAAAAAAAGTCAAAGCCAAGAGATCCTGACTTTGACTTTCTGACGAGTACGTTTCAGCAGTCTTTTTCAAAAGTAAAGGTGATTATTTTTTCTCTTGATCGTCGTTTACTTCTTCGTATTCTGCATCCACTACATTGTCATCTGCTTTTTGAGCACCTTCAGCGCCGCCTTCTTGCTGAGCTTGTGCTTGTTTTGCAGCTTCTTCATAGAGCTTTGTCGTTAGTTCTTGAACGATTGTTTGCAGCTCATCTTTTTTCGCTTTGATGTCTTCAAGCTCGCCTTTTTCGATCGCAGCTTTTAGTGCATCTTTCGCGTCGTTTGCTTTTTTCACTTGCTCTTCATCGATTTTGCCTTCTAGATCTTTTAATGTTTTTTCAGTTGTAAACACTAATTGATCTGCTTCATTGCGCACTTCGATTTCTTCTTTTTTCTTCGCATCTGCTTCAGCATTTTCTTCTGCTTCTTTTACCATTTTTTCGATCTCATCATCAGAAAGACCTGAAGAAGATTTGATTGTGATGTTTTGCTCTTTGCCTGTACCCATATCTTTCGCACGTACGTTGACAATACCGTTTTTATCGATATCAAAAGATACTTCGATTTGTGGTACGCCGCGTGGTGCTGGCGGGATGTCAGTCAATTGGAAACGGCCTAATGTTTTGTTGTCTGCTGCCATTGGGCGCTCACCTTGCAGGACATGGATATCTACCGCTGTTTGGTTGTCAGCAGCCGTTGAGAATACTTGAGATTTACTTGTTGGAATGGTTGTATTACGTTCAATCAGCTTCGTGAATACGCCGCCCATTGTTTCAATTCCTAAAGAAAGTGGTGTTACGTCAAGAAGAACAACGTCTTTGACATCTCCTGTGATGACTCCACCTTGGATCGCCGCACCAAGAGCAACCACTTCATCAGGGTTTACACCTTTATGAGGCTCTTTGCCTGTTTCTTTTTTGATTGCTTCTTGTACTGCAGGAATACGAGTTGATCCACCAACAAGGATGACTTTATCAATCTCGCTAGCAGATAAACCAGCATCTTTCAATGATTGACGTACAGGTGTCATTGTGCGCTCTACAAGATCTGCAGAAAGCTCTTCGAATTTAGCACGTGTCAGCGTTAATTCAAGGTGAAGAGGACCTGCTTCTCCAGCTGTGATAAATGGCAATGAGATTTGTGTAGAAGATACACCTGAAAGATCTTTTTTCGCTTTTTCAGCAGCATCTTTTAAACGCTGAAGCGCCATTTTATCTTTAGAAAGGTCAATACCATTTTCTTTTTTGAATTCAGCTACTAGGTGATCAATGATAACTTGGTCAAAATCGTCTCCACCAAGACGGTTGTCACCAGCAGTTGAGCGTACTTCAAAGACCCCGTCTCCAAGCTCAAGGATTGATACGTCAAATGTACCGCCGCCAAGGTCGTATACAAGAATCGTTTGATCTTCTTCTGTTTTATCTAAACCATACGCAAGTGCAGCTGCTGTTGGTTCGTTGATGATACGTTCTACTTCAAGACCAGCAATTTTACCAGCATCTTTTGTCGCTTGGCGTTCTGCATCGTTGAAATAAGCAGGAACTGTGATTACAGCTTTTGTTACTTCTTCGCCAAGATAGCCTTCAGCATAAGATTTAAGGTGTTGAAGAATGATTGCAGAGATTTCCTGCGGTGTATAGTTCTTGCCTTCAACTTCTACTTTATAATCTGTACCCATATGTCTTTTAACAGACATGATCGTGTTCGGGTTTGTAATTGATTGACGTTTCGCTACTTCACCAACTTGGCGCTCTCCGTTTTTAAAAGCGACAACAGATGGTGTTGTACGTGCTCCTTCAGCGTTTGCAATAACTTTTGGCTCTCCGCCTTCAAGTACTGCAACACATGAGTTTGTTGTTCCTAAGTCAATCCCAATGATTTTACTCATAATCGATGACCTCCCATTATGTAGTTATTGATTTACTTTTACCATTGATGGACGAATAACTCGGTCTTTGAGTTTATAGCCCTTTTGCAATTCTTCTACTACGATATTTGAATCGACATTTTCATCTTCAACTTGCATGACGGCTTGATGAAGGTTTGGATCGAACTCTTTGCCGACAGCTTCAATCGGTTCAACGCCTTCATTTTTCAACGCTTCTACCAGCTGGCGGTAAACCATTTGCATTCCTTCTAACAAACTTTTCGTCTGCTCATTGTCTGGATCAATTCCAAGCGCTCTTTCAAAGTTGTCAAGAGCTGGGAGAAGATCGCTGACAACATGTTGAGAACGATATTTTTGCACGGTCTCCACTTCAGTTCGAGCACGGCGTTTATAGTTTTCAAAATCTGCTTGAACACGCAGAATTTTGTTTTCTTTTTCATCTAGAAGCTGCTGCAATTCATCGATTTTCTCTTGGAAGGCAGACTGTTCATCATGTGTTACTTCCTCAGTATCTGCTTGAACTGCTTCTTCTTGTGCTTCAACCTCTGCTTCTTGCCCAGGTGTCTGTTTTTCTTCTGACATTGTGTTCACCTCCCTCAAAAGATTCAAGAATACGAAGGGGCAATGCCCCTATCTTTTATCACCCTACTCATCATACAAATTGGAAAGTGCGTTTGACAAGTCTTTTGATACATGATGCAAAAGACTAACGACTCGCCCGTAATCCATGCGGGTTGGACCGATGATGGCAATGGAGCCAAGTGATTTTTGATCAATCGAATAAGTGGCTGTGATCAAACTGCAGTTCTCCATTGCTTCCAAATTGTTTTCTGAACCGATTTTAATGGTGATTCCTTGCTGATTTGGATGAAACAGCTGCATGACATCATTCTTTTGCTCAATCAGCATCATGAGTGAGCGAATGCGGTCGATGTCATGAAACTCTGGCTGATTCAACATATTAATCTTCCCGCCAAAGAAAAGTTTTGATTCATTTTGTGTCGATGTAAATGTGTTGCCCAGCGCATCTAAAATGTGATCATAATCTTTTAAATGTGTGCGCAGAAGCATGACCACTTCTTTATACATCCTGTCCTTCAGCTGGTCCATTGGAACGCCAGCTAATCGGCTATTCAAAATATTCATCAGCTTCTCAATATCGGAGACATCGAGATGCTCAGAGAAGGTAATGGTTTTGTTTTCAACATGCCCGCTGTCTGTAATCATGATCGCTACTGCTTTGTTTGGCTGAACGGGGACAAGCTGAATTTGCTTTAATCGATTTTCACTCAGCTTTGGACCAAGCACAATCGATGTATAGTTTGTGAGATCTGATAAAATTTCCGCCGATTTTTGAACTGTTTTTTCCAGCTCAAAAATTTTCTCCTGAAAAGCCGACTGGATGAGCACAAGCTCTTTAGACGACAGTTTTCGCGGAGAGAGCAAATGATCTACATAATAACGATATCCTTTTTCTGAAGGAATTCTTCCAGATGAAGAATGGGTCTTTTCAATAAAACCAAGTTCCTCCAAATCAGCCATTTCGTTTCTAATCGTCGCAGAGCTGAATGTGATGTCCTCTTTTTTAGAAAGAGTCCTTGACCCCACTGGCTGCGCCGAACGAATAAAGTCATTAATGATGACTTGCAGAATCAAAAGCTGACGATTTGTTAACATCATCATCACCCCTGTTAGCACTCTCTTTCAACGAGTGCTAATTGTATAAACAAAATTACCAAACTCAAATTAAAATGTCAATTATAACTCACCGAGAAACGCTTGAAATACTTCATTTCCTAACAATTTCCCTTTTCTTGTTAAACGAATGCCGATGTCATCTTTTACAATGAGACCTTTTTCTTCTAATTCTTCAAGAACAGTGGAAAAAAGAGCTTCTGGTGCAACACCATATTTGGCTTGGAAATCGGCACTTTCCACCCCTTCGATCTTTCGAAGGCCTAAGAACATTTCTTCTTCTATCTGTTCTGCTTTTGTGACCTGATGAGTTTCCTTATACGGGAACCCAGTTTGCTCAATCAGTTCCAAGTAATGCTTCACAGGCCCTGCGTTCACATTTCGGATGCCATCTACATACCCGTGTGCTCCTGCACCGAAACCGAAGTAGTCTTCATTGCTCCAATAGGTCAGGTTATGCTGGCTTTCAAAGCCAGGTTTGGCATAATTGCTAATTTCGTATTGCTTTAATCCATGTCGCTCCATTTCATCCATCACAAGCTCATACATTTCAGCCTCACGTTCTTGCGGCGGTAAATGCAGTTTGCCTTTTTGCATTAAGTTGTAAAAAACTGTTTTCGGCTCCACAATCAGTGAGTAGACAGAATAATGCTCTGCTCCTAATGAGAAAGCTGTCTCAAGTGAATTCATGACATGATGCTTTTCTTGATGCGGCAAGCCAAACATGAGGTCAAGGCTAATGTTGTCAAACCCAACATCTCTTGCTCGCTGGAAAGACGTGAGGACATCTTTCTTTTGATGAACTCGTCCGATTTTTTTGAGTAAATCGTCTTCAAAGGTTTGCACCCCAAAGCTTAGCCGATTGACGCCGGCTGCTTTTAATACATGCAGCTTCTCGAGTGATAATTCATCTGGGTTCGCTTCCATTGCAAATTCAACCAGATGCTTTGCCGGTTTTAACACACGGTGAATGCTGTTCATGAGCTGGTCTAGCTGGCTGACGGTCAGTGATGTCGGAGTTCCCCCGCCAATAAAGATCGTCTTTAGTTCTTGCTCGCCCTTTTGCTCGATCGTGTGCTGCATCTCTTTTTCAAGAGCCGCTAAGTATTCATCGACTGGCTGCGTTTTAATGAAAAATTTATTAAAATCACAATAGTGGCAAATGTGCTCACAAAATGGAATATGAATGTATGCTGCTTTCATTTGATGACACCTTCTTTACAGGTAAAGAGCCGCAGTTTATCGCTGCGGCACCTTTGTTTGTTTTCGACTATAAACGCCAAGGCTGACATTGTAAAGCAGGTTGCCTTGAGGGTGTTATTTTTTTGGTGTGCTGTCGTCCATCTTCAGCACAGCCATAAATGCTTCTTGCGGGACTTCAACAGAGCCCACTTGTTTCATGCGCTTTTTCCCTTCTTTTTGCTTCTCAAGAAGCTTCCTTTTCCGGGAAATGTCTCCACCATAACATTTAGCAAGTACGTTTTTACGCATCGCTTTAATGGTAGAACGAGCCACGATTTTTTGTCCAATCGCTGCTTGAACTGGTACTTCAAAATGCTGGCGTGGAATGAGTTCTTTCAGCTTTTCTACGATGATCTTGCCTCGTTCATATGCGTAATCACGGTGAACAATAAAGGATAGAGCATCGATTTTTTCGCCATTCAGCATGATATCCATTTTCACTAGAGTAGATGGGCGATAGCCAATCAGCTCATAGTCAAAGGACGCATAGCCTTTTGTGTTGGACTTTAGCTGATCAAAGAATTCGTACACGATCTCCGCCAAAGGAATTTCGTACACGATGCTCACTCGGTTTGCATCAAGGTATTGCATATCAATGAAATTGCCGCGCTTTCCTTGGCAAAGCTCCATGACAGAGCCTACATAGTCATTCGGCACCATCATTGTTGCTTTCACGTATGGTTCTTCAATTCGCTCAATCTTTTGCGGATCAGGCAGATTGGACGGGTTATCTACGACGATTTTTTCTCCGTCTGTCATATACACATCGTAAATAACACTTGGTGCTGTCGTAATAAGATCGATTTTGAATTCACGTTCAATCCGTTCTTGGATGATTTCCATATGAAGCATTCCAAGAAAGCCGCAGCGGAAACCGAAGCCAAGTGCTTGGGATGTCTCTGCCTCATATTGAAGGGAAGAATCATTTAATTCAAGCTTTTCTAGGGCTTCACGTAAGTCATTATATTTCGCTGTGTCAATCGGATAAAGCCCGCAGTACACCATTGGGTTCAGCTTTCTGTATCCTGGCAGCGCTTCTTTCGCTGGGTTCTCCGCACTTGTGATCGTATCCCCCACACGTGTATCACCGACATTTTTAATCGCTGCTGTTAAGTAGCCAACATCTCCAACAGTGAGTTCATCTGTTGGCATGGCTTTTGGTGTGAATACGCCGACTTCAAGCACTTCAAATTCTTTGCCCGTCGCCATCATTTTGATTTTCTGACCTGGTCTGACGGTTCCTTCAACAATTCGTATGTACGCAATAACGCCGCGATACGCATCGTAGAGAGAATCAAAAATAAGAGCTTGAAGCGGTGCTTCTGGGTCTCCAGCAGGTGCCGGCACCTTTTCGACGATTTGTTCTAAAATATCTTCGATCCCAATACCCGCCTTAGCAGAGGTGAGAACAGCTTCAGACGCATCCAACCCGATGACATCTTCAATTTCTTCTCTTACACGCTCAGGCTCTGCACTTGGCAGATCGATTTTATTGATAATCGGAAGAATCTCTAAGTTGTTATCAAGAGCTAAATAAACATTCGCAAGTGTCTGTGCTTCAATTCCTTGTGCTGCATCTACTACAAGAATTGCACCTTCACAGGCAGCTAGGCTTCGAGATACCTCATAGGTGAAGTCGACATGCCCTGGTGTATCAATCAGGTGCATAATATATTCTTCTCCATCCTTCGCCTTATATTTCAGCTGGACAGAGTTTAATTTAATCGTTATGCCGCGTTCACGCTCTAAGTCCATGGAATCAAGTAATTGTTCTTTCATTTCTCGCTGAGTAATCGCCGCTGTTTTTTCCAAAATACGGTCCGCCAATGTGGATTTCCCATGGTCAATATGGGCGATAATGGAGAAATTTCGAATTCTTGATTGCCGTTCTAATCGTTTTTCTTTATCTGTCACAATCTATCACTCCTACTATAAAACGCGGGTTGCGCTAGCTTAGATTATATCAATAGGGCTGTAAAGATTCAATCGAAATCAAGAAAAGCCGCTCATCGGTCAGCGGCTTTAGTCATATGGTGTTGATTTGTTTATTTCCCATTCATCCAATCATAAAGAGAACGGGCTGCATGTGTCATGCCATCAGACAGCGCTTTTCCTGCCTTGGAGAAGGCATTAAAGCTCTCTATTTCCTCAAGCTGCTTTTGTTTTTCGGCAAGATCCTTTTCTGTAACAGCCGTTCCTAAGATAGAGGCTTCTCGTTCTTCATCTTCGTTCATTTGGATGGAGAAAGCGCCTTTTAATTGCGGGTCATGGTAACCCTTCATTTGCAGCATGCCATTATTCGCCTGCTGCATTCCTAAAAAGACGCCAAATAGCAAGACAAGTCCTAAAATAATGGTTTTTCCAATAAATGATCCCATGCACCGTCACCACCTTAAGAGCGTTTTTTCTCATCCTTTGCTTTGCCGTTTACCTTTTCCGCGTCCCAGAAAATGTCGCTGAAGACATCAGCTGCTGCATTGGATGCATTTTTCAATTCTTCCATATTATTATCCACTCCGCCAAATTCTAAAAGAAGGGCTTTGTCGGATAAATCTTGATTATAAATTCCATTATCGCCAATTTCTCCTTTGGCAAACACACCGACACTGAGCCCTTTATATTTTTTCTCCATCAAATGGTGGAACTCCGTCGCAAGCTTGAGGTTTTTCTCATAGCTTTGATTCTTCTTCCCTACAACAAACGCAATTCTCGCATATTTTTCCCCTTTGATCTCGACAGTGGTGTCTTTCTTTCTTCTTGAGTCACGGTGGATATCAATTAAGTATTCGAGGTCATCATTTTTCGCTAAGGCTTCTTTTACGACCAATCTTGATTCATTATAAGACTGGGGATACTTTAATCCTTTTTGCAGGAGCCTTTTTTCAACTTCCGTTTTGTCGACCGTATTCCCGATGCCTTGCTGATCAAGCGCCTTTCCGAACATGTCGCCGACAAGGGTGACATTCACTTTTGAGTGCCGTGCATTGTTTGGATTCGTTTCTCCTTTTAAAAATGGTAAATATGATTCCGTATTATGCGTGTGGTAAATGTACACGGCTTTTCGTTTTCCTGTCGACCGGTTCGGCTCTTTCGCAGGCTTTTTCGGCACATCTTTGTCGAGCTTGTCCAACTCTGCCAAATTTGCTTCTTTTTCATCTTGGATGACTTCACTTGGCGGCGGCGATTCCATTGGCATGTTGGTATAGTCTGTTCCTTCACCCGCTAAGATGATTTTTGTATCAAAATGTTCAAAACCTGGGAGTTCTCTCCCTAGAAAACTACGCGGGTCTTCTAAATTGATACTAGTCGCAAGCTTGAGTGACAGTCCAGAGAAATGAAACCCTTTTTGATCTTTCGGGACTGCTGAGGCGAAATATTGATTTTCCATACCCATTAATGTAGCGAAGAACGCTCCGGAAAGCTCATCTGCTACACCATATAGTGAGGCTTGTGGCCTCAGCTCTGGCTTTAAAGATGTCAACGCCCCTGACATCACAAACACCACAACAAGCGAGGCTATAAATAAGAAAATGCTTTTCACTACTTTTGTTCCATTAATCGCAACGACCAACTGTCGAGGACGGCGGGGTCTTTTTTTCATGATTTACTCCCTCCAGCACGCTTTCTAGTAATTACACTATGAGCGAGCTAGAGAAAGTAGAACCGATTAATGATTATAAGAACCCATGTTATCTTGAGAGATTTTTTGATGGAGTGCTGTATTTAATCCATTGGCGAGTACGTTTGCCATATCATCAATGAATGTATCCACTTCCTTAGGCGTGACCATTAAATTTTGCCCTAACGGCGCAAGTACTTCATGGATCAGCTGCCGTTTCTCTTCTTCCGGAAGAGTCCCTACGATACCTAAAAATGATTGACGCGTTTCCTCATCTGGTAAGTCTTCTTCGTTTAGCACTTTTTTCTTCCCAAAAGTCAAACCAGCCGGCACAAGAGAGCGGGACGGCCGGTCATCTTTCAGTTCTCTACCAAAATGCTTTAAGACATAATCAATTGTGTCACTTGCAATGGTTACTGCATCTACCACTGTTGGAACGCCAATCGCAATCACTGGAATTCCCAACGTTTCTTTGCTTAATTCTTTCCGCTTATTCCCTACACCTGAACCGGGATGGATGCCTGTATCAGAGATTTGAATCGTGGTATTCACCCGTTCCACTGCACGAGCAGCAAGAGCATCGATTGCAATGACAAAATCAGGTTTGGACCGCTCGATTACACCTTGTATAATGTCGCTTGTTTCAATACCGGTCAGTCCCATCACTCCCGGTGATAAAGAGGACACTGGGCGATACCCTTCCTGTACATTTTCCGGCTGCAATTCAAAGAGATGCCGGGTCACAAGCAGGCTTTCAACCGTGAGCGGGCCTAGCGCATCTGGCGTGACATTCCAGTTTCCTAGTCCTACTACAAGACAGCTCGCATCAGCCTGAATGCCTCGGTCTTTTAAAAACTGAGCAAAATGACGCGCAAATACTTCGACGACTTTTTCCTGCATCTCAGAATCTTTCTCCCGAATGCCCTGCGCCTCAAGCGTCAAGTATGTTCCTGCCTTTTTGCTGGTCAGCTCCTCCCCTTCTTTCGTGATCTCCACTGTGCGTATACGGATGCCGTGCTCCTCTTTTTCCTTTTCGACAATCCCTTGAATTCCGTCCTTTTTGACGACATTCGGATCGTTCTCTTGTTCTAGTATCTCTTTTGTTTCAACAGCCAAGTCTGTCCGGATTTGATAAGCACTTAAATCAAGTTTCTGTTTCTCCATAAAAAGACTCCTTCCACCAAGTAATTAACAGTAGTCTTTCCATCTCTTTAAAGAAACATTCGATCGCTTCATCAATGAAAAATACTTTACATTTATATTGCATTCTAAAGGTGTGTTTGATAGAATACAACTTGTTCTATTGTGAAGATTTAACCTTAAGACAATTGTGTTTAGGTTGTATCTTAGGAGGTGAAACACATGCCAAATATTAAATCAGCGATCAAACGTACAAAAACGAATAACGAACGCCGTGCACACAACGCAACAATCAAGTCTGCGATGCGTACTGCGATTAAACAAGTTGAAGTTTCTGTAGCTAACAACGATGCTGAGCAAGCAAAAGCTGCTCTTTCTTCTGCTGCAAAACGCATTGACAAAGCCGTTAAAACTGGTCTTGTACACAAAAACGCAGCTGCGCGTTACAAGTCAAGACTTGCTAAACAAGTAAACGGACTTTCTGCATAATGCTTGCAACGCCTCAGTGATGAGGCAACTGTTTAACTGTACGTCCGTCCTGACCGGCTCAGCCATTAGGACAGACTGGCAATTATACATCTAAACAAAAACGACCCTCTTTTTAGAAGGTCGTTTTTTTATGTTCAAGCGCCCAATAGTCGAAGCAGGAACAATTCTAACAATAGCTGCTTGTCCTTTTTACCGGTTTTCATTTCATAATCGATCGTTGATAGCTCTTTGACAATCTGCTTGAGCTCTTCTTCTGAAAACAGCCTTGCCTGATCCATAGCAAGTTTGACGCGGAATGGGTGGACTTTTAGATTTGAAGCAATTTGTTTTTGCCCATATCCTTGCTGAGCGAAATACTTCGTCTGCAAAATCAATCGAAATTGAGTTGATATGAGTGCTAATATTTTAATGGGTTCCTCATTTTGTTTCAGCAAATCATAAAACATCTGCATGGCCTCAGAGCGGCGTCTGTTGACAATTTGGTTAATTAATTCGAAAATATTCTGCTCTAAGCTTCTTGCAACGAGCTGATTGACATCCGCTAATTCAATTTCTTCTCGTTCTCCAATATATGTACTCAGCTTCCTGACCTCTTGAAACAATGAGGATAGACTCCCACCGCATAGCATCACAAGCTGCTCAGCCGCTTCAGGTGTCATCGCCTTTCCTTCTGTTTTCACCAGTGTAATGGTGAAATCCGTTGTTTCTTTTGGGTTTAACTCTTTTGCCTCAACCATAGCCGCTTTCTTTTTTAGCAATTTGGTGATTTTCTTCCGTTCATCCAGCTTTTCATATGGTGCTAATAACACGAGAATGGTATAAGGCGCCGGCTTTTCTAAATAAGCTTCTAACACAGAAAGCTCATGCTCAATCTTCTCCTTTTTCTTTTCCGCTGTAAGAAAATAAGGATTCTTGATCACAACGAGCCGCCTTTCTCCCATAAACGGAAAGGTTTCTGCATCCGTCACAGCCTGTTCAAGCGGCACCTCTTCCATATCAAAGACGGAGTAATTAAAATCCTTCGTCTCCTCGTCTACTACAGCTTGTCTTAATTTAGCTGCTGTTTCTTGCAGTAAATACGTTTCTTTTCCATATAAGCAATAAACGGGATGGATATCCCCTCTTTTTAAATTGTTCCAAACTTCAAAGACCATAAATTGAATCCCTCTCTTTCACTTCCTCCTCTATCCTAAAGTGTGTGAAGACATTAGTAAAGAGGAAGCTGAAAGTGCCGCCTCCTCATTTATAGTAAACGTCTGGTGCAAGCTCCCGGGTCAGCTCGCTGTCAGACGATATTCATAAAATGATCATGAAAATGGAAAACGGTTACTTTACCTTCTAGCAATTCCAAATGAGTTCAAGTATACTAAAATTAGCCAGGAGGGATGAAAATGAATGAATTTGAAAAAAATGTTCAAAGCAAGCGGAATGATGTGACCGACTCAGCCGTTGGTTTTATCGTCACATTCGGATTTTTCGCCTCAATGTTTATTTTGGCAACAATTATACACCTCGTTGGATCTTAACTTCATGATTGCTAAATGACTGCCGTTTTGGCAGTTTTTTTATTGATTTTGTAAGATATCATATGGAGGTTGCGTGTAAAACGTTCCTTTCTTCTCAAGAAATTCATAGGTCACACTTCCGTCTCGATCTGTGCGGTACACCTCCATTTGATGATCCTTTAGTTTTTTCAAAACTTCCTGATGAGGATGCTGATAACGATTGCGTTCACCAGCCGAAATGAGTGCATAGGACGGCTCCAGATGTCGAAGCCACTCCTCACTTGTTGACCCTTTACTGCCATGATGCCCAACCTTTAAGACATCCGCTCGCAGGTGGGGATAGGCTTCTATGATGTCTCGTTCCCCTTCTTGTTCAAGGTCTCCAGTGAACAGAAAACGTTTCCCACCAAGAGTAAAAGCCAGAACGAGTGAATCATTGTTCTTACTTGTCACCCGGTCTTGCGAAGGGTGCAGAACCTCAAATATGTGCTCTCCAACTCGGAGCTGATCTCCTCTTTCTAATTCATCAATAAATATCCCTTTTTTAGCTGCTTCTTTTAGCAGCTTTGCGTCCTCTGGACTTCGGGCAAAGCCTTTTGGTATGGCCAGCCGCTTTACTTTATTTCGGTTGATTAAACGAACCGCTTCTCCCATGTGGTCTTGATCTGCATGCGTAAGAATCAGCACATCAAGTTTTGCTATACCTTTAGAATGCAGAAACGGGATCAGCGTTTGATCACCGATCGTAGATACTTTACGTCTTTTTTTCCACGGTTCCTCTTCAAAAGAAAGTCTGCCCCCTGTATCCACAAGTAGATGCCCCTTTCGATAGGGCAGTTGAATAAACAAACTATCCCCCTGCCCTACATCCAGCATCGTGACCTCCCCTTTTTGGAGAAAGTTCGGAGTAAAAAAGTGTACACTCAAAACACCAATGAAAAAAAGAATTGGCACAGAATAGGATTTCACAGAAGCTTTGCACTCCATCACAAACAGCAGAAAAACAATGGCACTCACTTCCAGAAGGATATGCCACCAAGTAGATTTCATAAAAATCAAGTTAAACCCATCAAAAACTGCCATATGTGCTGACAACTGATGACTTAGCTGGATGACCGAATCAAGCAGCTGGAACAATGCTTGTCCAAGAGGGAGATAAATGATGGACAAAAGATAAAAGAGTAAGGACAGAGGCAGGACAACCGTCGTATAAAAAGGGACAAACATCATATTCAATGGGATGCTCAGCAAAGAAAATTGCTGAAAATGATATAAAAGAACAGGAAGCGAGGCAAGCTGCGCAACAAAGGATATAAGGAATAACTGCATCACTGCACTTTTCACTTGTGATAAGATTCTGGTCGATAACAAAATAAAGAACGTTACCACGAATGAAAGCTGAAATCCGATATCAAATAGATATAGAGGATGAATCGCTAATAAGAGTAAAAACGTTGCGCTTAATACGACAGCAGAAGGCTGTTTCATTTCTTTCGGCAGGCTCGTCATCACTAAATAGATTCCTGCCATGAGACAAGCTCTTAAAACCGATGGTGCAGCACCTGTCAAACAAGCATAAACAGGAAGAAAGCATAATAGAAGAATACGTGCTGTCTCTCTTGTCACACCGGCACGAAGCAGACACCATAATAAACAGGCAAGAAGCGTTTGCACATGCAGTCCTGAGATCGCTAACAGATGAATAATGCCGAGCATTTGATAGTCTCTTAATGTGTCAGGATCAATCAACTCACGGTCACCAAAAATAAGGGCCTGTACAATGCCTACAGAGTTTTTTGGCACATGATCTTCTAAGAATTTTAAGCCCTTTTGCCTCATCGCTTGAAGATAATAGGAAGGTCTGTCTTTTTTTGCACAGCCTTTGATTGACTGCGGTAAGAAAATGGCGCTAATGGCTTTTGATTTTAGAAATTGATCGTATTGAAACCCGTTAGGAATGGTTGCGTGTTTAGGCGGCCGAACATCACCTGTCATATGACAGCTCATACCTGGCTCTACATCTTTTAGCGCCTCTTTTTCATGCTCTGTTTGAATGGTATAGAAAGCGGCTAGCCGTTCATGTTCTGTTGACACAGTTGCTGAAAAACGATTGCCATCTGTCTTCGGAATACTTTCAATCACAACGGAGCCGGAAAGAAATTTTTCTTGTACAGGTTGATCCGTTTCAAAAAACTCATGAACCATAAAAATAAGAGTATAAACAGCTCCACATAGGCTGACCATCAGAAAGAGCCGGGGAATTTTTTTCAGTAGGCTGAGAAGTAATATGATGAGAAGAAGGAGAAGGAAATACATATGAAGATGATATGCAGCCAGAGCAATTCCAACAGCTGCTGAAATTGCCCCAAACGGCAAATAATTAAACATAGGAAGTAAATAATTGATTCGCCTTCTCATGCATAACGCGAATTTCTGTTTCACTAAGTCCTGATTCACTTAGCTTGCCAATTAAATCTGCAACAAAGGCCAATTTTTCTTGATTTTTTAAGTCGATGATCATTTCATCCAGTTCAACTTGTTCCGTTTGAACACCTGCCTGCTCAAATAAATCAACGGCATATGGGTGATTTTTATAATCCTTTGCATAGTACACGGTTCGAATACCTGCTTGAATAATGGCTTTACAGCACTGCAAACAAGGAAAATGCGTGACATATATTTCAGCATCCGCTGTAGGTGCACCAAATTTGGCACATTGTAAAATAGCGTTCATTTCCGCATGGATGGTGCGAACGCAGTGATGATCAATGACATAGCATCCCACATCTGCACAGTGGACATCACCAGCAATTGAGCCATTATATCCCCCTGCAATGATACGCTTGTCTCTGACGATGGTCGCCCCAACAGCTAACCGCTCACAGGTGCTTCGTAAAGCAAGCAAATGGCTTTGTGCCATAAAATATTGATTCCATGAAATTCTTTCCACGAACTGATCCCTCCAGAATGATGGTTGGTATTAAGTGTACATGCCTTCCTTCTATACCGTCAATTCTACTTAACGGTCAATTCACTTTTCAGCCGTTCAATGGTCTTCTCCCCAAAACCTGAAATGTTCCGCAAATCTTCAATTTGTTGAAATTCTCCGTGTTCCTCTCTGTACGTAATGATGGCTTCTGCTTTAGCTGGCCCTATTCCGTTAATGGTTTGCAATTCCGCAGCATCAGCCTGATTGACATTGACACCTTGACTCTTTTCTTTACCCGCTGGAGCGTCAGTAGCTGCTATTTGTGTCTGCCTCTCCGCTTCTCCCTGCTTCCGGACATAAATCATCATACTGTCCTCTAATTTTGCTGCTTGATTGATTTCAACCGTGTCTGCTTTACTAGTAAAGCCCCCTGCTCTCCGAATCGCTTCTTCTACCCGTGCATCAGATTGAAACGTATAAACCCCTGGCTTTTTCACAGCTCCTTTGACCTCTACAAAAATGGGAGATGATTCATGATCGGTCTTTTCTCGTTTGTCTTCTAATGTGACTTGTATGTCTTTATCTTCCTTCAATACACTTGGCTCTCTGCTGCTCTCCCTATTTCCTGCGAAAAGGAAGAAAGTGATGATGATCACGACCATGAGCCCAGCTCCGATATAAAGACTGTATTTTTTCAATGGAATGAGTCGCTTCACGTGCTCACGCTTCTTTCAATCATATTTTTCTATTGCTCAACATACTGTTTAGAAGATAACAGATCCTATGCGTCTAAGGAGGGAGAACGTTTGAATATAGGGATAATCGGTACAGGAAACATGGGTACCATACTTACTGAGGCATTTATTGAATCAAAGGCAGTCAATCCCTCATCCATCACCATCACAAACCGGACCATTGAAAAAGCGTTCAATATAAAAAAGAACCACCCAGAGCTTGAAGTTACGAAACAGCTTACAGGAGCTGTCACGAATAAAGATTTTATCTTTGTTTGTGTCAAACCACTTGATATTTATCCACTTTTAAAAGAGCTGAGCCCTCTTTTAACAGAGCACCAAACCATTGTCATCATCACAAGCCCGGTACATCCTGAACAGCTTCAGGATATCGTTCCTTGTCAAACAGCCCGGCTGATTCCAAGCATTACGAACCGCGCTTTATCAGGGGCGTCACTTTTAACATTTGGATCGTCATGCAATGTCGCGACGAAAACAGCGTTAAGACAGTTAGCTTCCTGCATTTCAACACCCATTGAGATTCATCATTCGATTACAAGAGCGGCGTCAGATATCGTCAGCTGCGGTCCTGCCTTTATCAGCTTTCTCGTTCAGAAAATGATTGAAGCAGCTGTCGAAGAAACAGATATTTCTAAAGAAGAAGCCACCACCTTATCAGAAGATATGCTTGTAGGACTTGGCCGTTTGATTGAAAAAAGAGTCTATACCCTTCCGACACTGCAAGACAAAGTGTGTGTTAAAGGCGGCGTCACTGGTGAAGGGATTAAAGCACTTGAAGCAGGTGTTCAAGATATGTTTCACCGCCTCTTTCAAAACACCCATGAAAAATTCGATGAAGACCTTGAAGCGGTTGCGCATCAATACCCGCCAAGTGTGTTTACTGATGATCGCAGAAATTAATCATCTCTGCAACAAGCGAAAAAAGGGTTTTAAAAAACCATCGTTCCATTAAACGATGGTTTTTGGTTTCTTAGCTGAAATGAAATATCTTTCGGCGAATTCCCCAGGGACTTCATTTGTAAAATCAGCGGTCACTTCTATCTGTTCAAAGCCAGCGGACTCAAGGAACGCCGCATATGTCTCAAATGGAAATGTACGCTGTTCATGTGTCTCATCATAACGCTGATACACGTCTCCGTCCTTTACAAAAAAGCTTAAATCGTGAATGACCGAATACACGTCATCCCCTTTATCACTCTGCCAAATATAGCTGATCTCTTCATCTTGATCGGCATAAGTCGAACCTGGGAATACCTCTTCCATTTTATAAGGTGTATGAACATCAAAGAGTAAAACCCCATCTTCCTCTAAAAGCTGAAACATGTTTTTAAAGGTTTTTTTGACGTCATTTTCGTTTTTTAAGTAATTCAAGGAATCACAGCAAATAACCGCTGCTTGAAAGACTTGCTCAAAACCCGTAAGCTCTCTCATATCTTGATGTAAAAATTGAATGGACTGCTTTTTCGCCTGTGCTTTTTGCTGCGCGAAGACCAGCATTTCTTCACTGAGGTCAATTCCTGTGACTGTGTGGCCCTTTTCAGCTAACCGAAGAGAAATCTCTCCAGTTCCACAGCCAACATCAATAATGGCAGCATTCGGCTTGATATACTGCTGGATCCACTGAACCCATTCATCATAAGGTGCATGTGTCATGAGCTCGTCATACACACCTGCAAACCCTTGATAAATCATGAGTTAATGCCAAGTGAAAGCGTTTCTCTCGGCGCATCTCCCCATAGCTTCTCTAGATTGTAGTATCCTCTTTCTTCCTTGTGGAACACATGAGCAATGACATCACCAAGATCAATCAATACCCATCTTGCTTCATCAAAGCCTTCCATCTTCTTCACTTCGATTCCACTTTCCTCTGCAAGATGTTTTACTTCTCTTGCAATGGCCTGCACTTGTTTATCAGAGTTCCCGTGACAAATGAGAAAATAATCGGCAACAAGTGAGATTCCTTGCATATTAAGGGCAATAATATCCTCAGCCCGTTTATCATCGCACGCTCCTGCCGCGACGTTTAAAATTGATGATGAATCCATCCAAATTCCTCCTTAGTTGTTCTTATGCACAAGCGAGTTGTAAGTAGCAAGCGTATCTGGAAAGACCGGCTGATTCTTTTTCATTAAAAAGCTGATGGTGTTTTTTAGTGACTGAACCAGCGCGCTATCCAAATCATGCTCTGCTAACTCTCTTACTTCTTCGACACCAGGGAAATGACGACCTGGTTCGATATAATCAGCGACATAAATGACTTTATCAAGTAATGTCATGTTTGGTCTGCCTGATGTATGAAATTCAATGGCAGTTAAAATATCTTGATCGTCAATTCCAGCTTCCTTTTTAACCAGATAAGCACCAACCGGGGCATGCCAAAGCTCAGGCGAATATTCAAGCAATAGAGGGTTCATCTGTTCCTTCTGGATAATTCCCTTCATTTCTTCCTTTGGTCTAAATTTCGCATAATCATGAAAAATAGCGGCGATCTCTGCTTTTTTGACATCTGCCCCGAACCGTTCCGCTAATGAAATGGCTGTACTCATGACCCCGAGTGTATGTGTATATCTATGCTCTGTTAACTGCTCTTTGACACAGTTCAATGCTTCTTCACGATTCATATAAATGATGCTCCTTTATATAACGCTCAACAGCTTTCGGTATCAAATAATCGACAGGTTTTTCCTGCTTTATTCGCTGCCTAATCAATGTCGATGATACATCAAAAGCTGGAACATCTGCAAATAAAAGAGGATATGCCGTACTTCCGGCATAACCCGGTCTTTTCATCCCAATAAAGGTGATCATCTGAAGCAAATCATCAATCCGATGCCATTTTGGCAAATACTCGACCATGTCCGCTCCAATCATAAAAAAGAACTCATCTTCAGGATGACGCTTCTTTAAAAGCTCCACCGTATCCACTGTATAAGATGGTCCCTCTCGCTCCATTTCAATGAGCTCCAGCCGAAAATAAGGATTTGACTGGATCGCCGCTTCCACCATTTTCACCCGGTGACGACTATCTGCTCGTTTCCGGTCTGTTTTATGAGGGGGCTTGTGATTTGGGATAAACCACATTTCATCAAGCCCCACTTGAAAACGCACTTCATTCGCCATCAGCAAATGACCATTATGAGGAGGATCAAACGTACCGCCGAACAATCCTATTTTTTTCATATCACATCCACCTTTACGGCAGCTTAATTTGTTTATTTTCCTTCGATTCTTTATAAAGGACAATCACATTTCCGATCGTTTGAACAAGTTCAGCTTTTGCACCTTTTACAAGTGCTTTCGCAACTTCCGTTTTGTCCTCGTCGCAGTTTTGTAATACGCTGACCTTTAACAGTTCTCTTACTTCAAGCGCCTCGGAAATTTGCTTGATCATATTGTCATTTACCCCGCCTTTTCCTACTTGAAAAATAGGTGATAAATGATGTGCTTTTGCACGTAAAAAACGTTTTTGTTTCCCTTTTAACATGGTGTTCCTCCTAATTTCTCTATTACAATTGACTTCATTTTTCTGGCGTCAGGCGTGATGCCTGTCCACAGTTCAAAGGCTCTTGCTGCTTGTCCAACAAACATGCCGACACCATCTACTGTTTTCAAACCTAACCCGGCTGCTTCTTTGAGCAGCTTTGTTTCTATTGGATTATACACAATATCACAAACGACCGCTGTTTTTTTTGCGTTTGCTAAAGAAATCGGGGTTTCTTCAACATTCGGGTACATACCGATTGAGGTCGTATGGATGATGACATCATATTCCCCAAGTCGTTCTTCTGCTGTCTTTAAAGTAATGGCACTAGATGTGTTGTTCCCATCTGCACTTTCAATTAAAGCCTCAGCTTTTTCAATGGTGCGGTTGGTGATATCAAAGCTTTTCGGTGCATAGTTAGCGATTGTCGTATAAATCGCTCTTGCTGCTCCGCCAGCACCAATCATTAGAAATGACAGCTCTGTTAAAGGCTGATCCAAGGCTTCAAGCAATGAATGAAGAAAGCCCTCTCCATCTGTGTTGTACCCGACGAGCTGACCTCCTTCAAGCCGCACCGTATTGACTGCACGCAGGCGTTCAGCTGTCACATCAATTTTATCAAGGTACTGCATAATGTCTACCTTGTGCGGAACAGTGACGTTAAAGCCGCTTATTCCTAAGGCTTTCATACCGCGAATGGCATCTTTAAGGTCTTCGTCTTCTACTTGAAAGCCATGATAATGTCCATCAATCCCAGCATCCTTCAATGCTGCATTATGAATATCCGGAGACATTGAATGACCAACAGGGTTACCGATTAATCCGTATAAAGGTTTCAAGGTCTCTCCCCCTTTGAACATTTAAATTAACGAACGTCTCATAAACACATGAACGCCTTTTGGCGCATAGACTTTGATTTGCTTCCCTGCATCATTTGCCGTTACCCATCCTAAGCCTGAAAAGACGATGTCCATTTTCGGCTGATCAATCGTAAAGGTATGCGGAACGAGCGGAGGGAAATCTTCCATCCCCTCTTTTGATGGCGGTGATAGCAGTTCCCCGGCATGTTTTTCATATAAATCATCTGCGTTCTCTAACTTTGTTCTGTGTATGTTCAGCTCATTTGGCATATAGCAGACAAATGACGTTCTGCCGCCTTTTACATAATCAAATCGAGCAAGCCCGCCAAAATAAAGCGTTTGTGCTTCATTTAATTGGAACGTTCTCGGTTTCAATTCTTTTTTCGGCGTTAAGATCTTCAAGTCATTTTTGCTGACATAGTGCGCCATCTGATGGCGGTTGATAATGCCCGGCGTATCGAATAAAGCAGACCCGTCATCAAGCGGGATCTCAATGGCATCAAGTGTTGTACCTGGATATTGGGATGTGGTGATCACGTTCTCTTCGCCAGATACTTCTTTGATGATTCGATTGATAAATGTGGATTTTCCAACATTCGTACAGCCGACGACATAGACATTTCTTCCTTCGCGGTAATGATCGATCGCTTCCATCACCTCAGGTACGCCCTGACCTCTGCTTGCACTGATTAAGAAAACATCGATCGGGTTTAATCCGTTTTCTTTCGCTTCCCGTTTCATCCAATGAATCAGACGATCTTTTTTCACGGATTTCGGTAAAATATCTACTTTGTTGCCGACGAGTAAAATCGGATTACCACCGACAATACGACTCAGCCCATTGATCCAGCTTCCGTTAAAGTCAAAAATATCAACGACCTTTACAATCAGAGAATCTGTCTCTCCGATGCTGTGCAATATATTTAAAAAGTCGTCTTCTGTTAAAGAAACATCTTGTATTTCATTGTAGTTCTTTAACCTAAAACAGCGCTGACAGATCACATCTTCTTTCAATAGAGATGCTGCCGGCGCATATCCTAATTGATCTTTATCTTCCGTCTGAATGGCTACACCGCAGCCAATACAAACAACCTTTTCCATTATTACTCTTCCTCCCACTGAATGTGGCCCTTACGCTTTAAGGCTCCTAAAATTCTGCGTTCAATCTGCCTGTTAAACTTGGTGAAAAATCCGTCCGAGGCAGCGACAGGGACGACCAAAATCGTATGGAAGCCATGACGATTCCCGCCTAGTACATCGGTCATGAGCTGATCCCCAATGACCACCACATCTTCTTTTTTCAATTGCATATCAGAGACTGCCTTATTAAAGGCTCTTCCCATAGGCTTTTTCGCTTTATAAATAAACGGGATATGAACTGGTTCAGAAAAAAGCTTGACCCTTTTTTCATTATTGTTCGATACAAT
Organism: Bacillus sp. FSL R5-0431; assembly: GCF_038002985.1. NCBI lineage: Bacteria > Bacillati > Bacillota > Bacilli > Caryophanales > Bacillaceae > Bacillus > Bacillus sp. FSL R5-0431. The sequence continues at coordinate 2,264,679 of NZ_JBBOOG010000001.1, forward strand.
CGTCACTTGTATCCCGTGATCCTTCATTTCTTGAAACCATTCAATTAAGCGGGGCGTCGCACTTGGACGGTCCCATTCTACTAGTGTGTTATCTAAATCGGTAATAATTCCTTTTACATTTCGTTCTTTTAGTTTTTGCGGTGAAATGTGGAAAATGCTTTTCACAAATTCATCCGGTAAGAAATACTTCTTTAGCACAATTTGCACCCTTTCTTCCATTGGTTTTTCAGCGATGGTGTCGAATCAAATCACAATTTGTCTGTCTATCGAATACAATGAAAAAGTTTTCGACATATGACGAGGACCTTCAACAGGTGTGGATAATTTTACACACATTATCCACCTATATTTCATCACGCTTTCATTCAATTATAAACACTCTACCCACAAGTTATCCACTTCACCATGTGGATAACAGAACGATTGTTCTTGTTTCCCATTCATGGTAGATTAAAGGTACTTCAGAGACATTCGATCAACCTATGATGATATGTCTTTTCCTTAAGTTTTATGCCAACTTTTTCAGGGGAGGTGTTTTTCCCATCATATGGGTTTCTAGTATGAAAAAGCTGTCAGATGATTTACTTATAGAATCGTATTATAAAGCAAATGAAATGAACTTAAATCGCGACTTCATTGAATTAATTGAGACAGAAATGAAAAGACGTTCGCTCGGGCATATGCTCTCTGTTTCCTCTTAATTCCATTTCGCAGGAACCATGCCTCCCGAGCACTCTCCTTTTTAAACTCAGGTGACTGATATTATATCACTTGCGCTATAGGCTTACTACTATTTTCCGTAAAAAACACCCCTTCTCATCAAAGAAGAGGTGTCTTATTTGCAAGGCTGTTCATTCCAAAACCATAACCCTCCGCCTACGACCAAAATGACCACAAGGAACACAACAAGAAAAGCGTAACCGATTCCTGCTCCTTGAGCTGGATAAGGTGAACACGCAGGGTAAGGATAAGGGCATCCCCACATATCAGTTACCTCCTTCTAGGAAGATATACTGTTAGACTATGCTGGATGGATGGTCTTGTTTAGGCAGATGGCCATCATTTAAAAATGTTTGATGACATCACGCTCTTTGATTTCGTTATAAATAATTCTTGCCCCTTTTGGCGTCATATGATTGCCAGAAGGGTCGATCAAACCTGATTGAATCAGCGCATTGTCACTATCTTCACCAGCTTCTCGGATGAACGCTTTCCAATTGTCGACAAGCGGTACTTGCTGATCCTTGGCTATTTCTCTCGTAATGTCATTATAGGAATTTTGCCAAGCTCTTGCCCCGCCTCTCTCAGCAAAATAAGATGACTTATACCTAGAGTAGTAATACAAGCCCTTTTTTCCGCCTTCTACAACAGGTACACAGGTCATGAGAATCGGGGTAATGCCTTCTTTTCTACTTTCAGAAATGAAGTAGGATACATTTTCTTTAAATCGTTTTTTCGTCACGCGGGGATGTTTCCCATCTAAAATCGCCGCATCATTCGTACCGAACATGATGAGGACGTAAGTTGGTTTCTGCTTTAAAATATCCTGCTCAAAGCGAAGCTTCGCGTCTTCAGTTGTCTGCCCGCCAATGCCTGCATTCTTCACTTGAATTTGGCCGCGCTCGACGTTTTTCATGAGATTCACCCATTTTTCAGATGTTGGATAATCTCGAAAGTCCCAGTTTGATCCCCTTGTATTGCTGTCGCCAAATGCAATGACACTTTCTTGTTCTGGCTTTGAGCACCCAGCAGCGACACAAAGCAGGATAAAAAGGACAACACATTTCTTCACAACATTCACCTCCAAAAGCCCTCTTCATATAGTAAACGACAAGACTTTTGGTTTCAATGAATGACTGTTTTTGACGAATGCTTCCTATTGCAGGTGAACAGGTACATACGCTTTGTCATGATGCAGCAGTTCGCTCACTTTGACAAATTCATAGCCTCGATCCTTTAATTCAGGAATCACTTGTTTCAGTGCTTCTACCGTCTGCTTCCGATTGCCCCCGCCATCATGCAAAAGAATGATATCGCCGCCTTGAATATGATCAATAATCCGGCTCGCAATTTTGCGTGAGCCTGGTCTTGACCAGTCCTTCGGATCTTGCGTAAAGGACCACATGACCACATCATATCCTTGCTTTGACAAAATGCGGAATGATGTCATCGTCAAGCGGCCACCAGGGGGGCGAAATAATAAGGGTCCGCCAGGCTGAAGTGAAGCGATATGAGCCGCTGATTCTTTTAATTCCTGCTTGATCTCCTTTGATGATAACAGGTCAAAATACGTATGATTCATCGTGTGATTGCCAAGCTCATTTCCCTCGCCTACGATTCGTTCCGCAATCTCTGGATATGTATGGATACGGCTGCCTACAACAAAAAAGCTGGCATTCACTTGATGCTCCTTCAGCACATCCAATACTTGATTCGTGTACACTGGATGAGGTCCATCATCAAAGGTCAGTGCAATCTTTTTTCGTTCCTGTCTCATGTCCCAAAAAGCTCGTCCTGTTTTTTCTAGGTCGATCCTTTTTAATGTTCGAGCCTCTATTTTATTAGGAACAAACGTGCATAGCAGCAATATACACATCAAGACATGCAACCCTCTCATTTGACCGCCTCCACAGAACATTCTTACAGATTAAATTGCCCGTTTTTTGATGAATCATTCAGCATTCATAGTCACGGTCCGCATCTCTGACTTCTTTTTTGACATAAAAAAAAGCCGGCCCATCAGGCCCGCTTTTTGTTTCACGTTTGGTTTCTCTCTTCAACTGTCGAACGTTGCTTAGAATTCATACAGACACTCTCCTTCTTGGATTTGATTTTGAGCCCATAATAATTTCTGATAATACTGGTTGGACTTCTGGTATTGTTGAGAGGCTTCTAAGGCTGTCGCAATTTCTAGTGAGATATCCTCTATATAAGAGTATAGGCTAAGTTTTTCCAAATAATCAATGGTTTTTTGCAGTTGTTCTTCATTCATTCCTTGAACATATAAAGCATCCAGATACTCAAACATATGACAAAACAGCTGGTCTTCATGCTTCTTTGCAGCTAATTTTCCATCTTCTAATATGCGGCGTGCTTCCACTTGTTCATTTTGTCTAAAAAGCAGTTTTGCCAGCGTATAGAGCGTATGCGGAAGCGTGGGAAGCTGCTCTTTACAGGCAATGTCAGCCGATTCCGTTAAATAGCGTTCTGCTTCCTCTCTATAGCCCAGCTCCCCATAACATTTTCCTAAATTATAAAGCGCTGAACTGTATATCCGCGGGTGATCAATCTGTGATGCGAGCTGTTTTGCCTTTTTTAAATGAGGCAGTGCCCGGTCTTTCCGTTTTAGATCTTGATAGTTTCCTGAGATAACAAAAAGGCACTGAATGATGCGAATAGAGTAGGCATCATGCTGATCGTATATTTCCAGCGCCTTTAAAATATGATGCATCGAGACATGCGTTTGCTTCATTATATAGTAGGCTTCTGCTACTTTAAAATGAAACTCAGCCTGCTCAATATCATCAAATACCATGGACAGCTGTTTTTCTGCCACTCGATAATATTTGACGGCTTCTAAATATTCTTTTTGACTAAACTCATGCATGCCACGAAAAAATGCATGGTAATAATGCAGCATATCAGATAACTCATGATTGGAATTTTCGATTTTATCGACAAGATTAGATACTGAGAAAGGTTGATATTTTGAAGGGTGTATATAGTCAAGCATGATTTGGTGCCGAAAACACATGAGCTGATAATAAATCAGTAAATGCTGGTCCTCTTCCATCCGTTCAATTTCCGCTTCTACTTCTGCTTTCAGGATTTCCGCATCTGGAACACTAAACTGCCGTATCATTCGATACCATTCATTAATTTTCATACCTACATGTGAAGAAAGAACCTTCCCCATGTTCCGAAAAAACCCCTTCCTTTTCGGTCTAATATTACATATTTTAGCACGCTTCTTGACCGCCAAGCACCGCAAAGAAACCGCAAACATATGAGAAGGGCAGCAAAAACAGACGAACAGAAGCCCGTTTTTTTCGAAAAAGATGATTTTTTCATCGTACAGACACAGACAATCCCCCCTTCACATACATTTGAGGATATAGGCAGTGGCCTAAACATGGTGGAGGTGAAAATCGTGGCAGGAGTATTTACAGCGATGGGATTGATGGTCAAAGAATTGGTGTTCTTAGTGTCCTATGTCAAAAACAATGCCTTTCCACAGCCCCTTTCAGGAGATGATGAAAAAAAATACTTAGCCCTTATGGCACAGGGCGATGAACACGCGAGAAATATGCTGATTGAACATAACCTTCGGCTCGTCGCCCATATTGTCAAGAAATTTGAAAATACCGGGGAAGACGCTGAAGACCTCATCTCCATCGGGACGATCGGACTCATTAAAGCCATCGAAAGCTATTCCTCTGGAAAAGGAACAAAGCTGGCAACGTATGCGGCGCGGTGTATTGAAAACGAAATTCTGATGCATTTACGCGCACTCAAAAAAACTAAAAAGGATGTCTCCTTACATGACCCCATCGGTCAGGATAAAGAAGGCAACGAAATTTCTTTAATTGATGTCTTAAAATCAGAAAGTGAAGATGTGATCGATACCATTCAGCTCAACATGGAGCTTGAAAAAGTAAAGGAGTATATCGACATTCTCGACGGCCGGGAAAAAGAAGTCATCGTCGGCCGGTTCGGTCTTGATTTAAAGAAAGAAAAAACGCAGCGGGAAATAGCAAAGGAGCTCGGGATTTCGCGGAGCTATGTATCCCGTATTGAGAAGCGGGCGCTGATGAAGATGTTTCATGAGTTTTACAGGGCGGAGAAGGAGAAACGGAAGCGGGAGAAGGGGAAGTGAAAACAAACTCTTTCCAACTTCTAATAACAAACAGACCTTGTTGGGTCTGTTTTTATTTTATCATCACAATTTAGCCCACATACACAAAAGAAAACTATGTCATGTTTTATCCTCATTTATTTCACTATATTGTTTTCTTTTAAAAAACGCTCAAAAAGTTTATGACCTTCTTCCTCAATTTGGTCATCTTCAACGAGATATTTTCCAATCAATAGCCCTAGATCATTCCACTTCTCATATTCCTTTAAAAGCGTTATCCCATAGCTTTTTTGATTAAAAAACAAGAGCCATCTTCCTGTTTCTAAACTCTTAAAAAACACGCCTTCATAATCAAAACCATGTTCATAATATCCTACATGTAAATGCATAGTATCGTCTAAACTATGTAATTTTTCTGCTGTACTCACTTTCATCTTACCCCCTTAACTTTCCATATCATGCTGAAAATCAATATCCCTCAACTCGACCCATTCAACAAAATCAGGTACCTTTTTTGTCGTCAAAAAAAGGTGAACGATTTGATAAGCTTGATCCCGATTGATGTAGCTACACGATGGCACATACAATGGGGCTCCTGCGACCAAATGCTCGATAGTTTCAATTTTTTCTCCCTTTTTAAAAGGAACCAAAAAATTTGGATACCTCATGATCAAGAAACCATACGGTTCCGTATAAAAGAAAACTAGACTTTCACATTCCCACTCTTCTTCTATCTCAATGGAAGATTCGCCATTTCCTTGTTTCCAATACTCTTCACCCTCCTGAAAGAAAATTCTTTTCATGAATTCTTCTCCCGGATTTTCTACTGGAGCTCCTGTGGGGCCGTAGTATAAAAACATCCATATCTCTCCTTCATACCTATATCAACTTGTTAACCAACTGTTCTATTTCCTTCAAATTTATAAAAAGCTTGTGGTTCTTCGTTTAATTTTAGCAAGTTATATAGCTTGGGGTTTAGCTTTTGAAAAGTTTGCTTGCTGACCCATTTTACTTCTTCAATATCATGATCCGGATCGAGAATACTCATTTGTCCCCCGGTGATTTCAGCAAAGAAGGTGATCATCAGCGCATGATGCTTTTTATCTTGAAAAAACGCTTCTCGAACCGAATGAAGTTCATTTACTTTGCAAACATATCCTGTCTCTTCTTTCACCTCACGGATCACGGCCTGCTTCAGGTGTTCTCCTTTTTCTACAGCACCACCCGGAAGTTCCCAATATCCTTTTACATTTTTGACCATTAACATATTTTCTTCCTCATCATAAATAATAGCTGATACTACGTCTACTCGTTTCAAATGAATCCCCCTCAATCATTCTCTGTTCACATCAATTGTCGAATAAATAGCACGAACTGTTCATTTCAATACATTCATTATACTGTATCCTTGATATAAGATAATGGATAAGGGGCAAAACAGCATTGGTGGGCAGATTGGAGGCCACAGCATGTGGATCATCATCATTTTACTTATTGTCCTCATTGGATTTACAGGGAATATCGTTTCTTTATTAAGACAAATGAAAGAGTCAAACGAGAAAATCATACAACTGTTAGAACATCAAAAACCGAAAAAATAAAAACCTCACCCTTTTAGAGAGAGGTTTTTAGAGTAAGCAATTATTCTTATCGTTTCTCATGAAGCAACATATATCTGATTCGACGAATATAATGCAGTGCAATATGAACGAGACATAAAATGAGCCCGATCATCGCAAGAATATAGATGGGCAGCATCAAACCAGGTACATAGTTGACGATAAAACCCAAACAAAACGCTGTCAGCATATATAGACTGATCAACCTCATCAATACCATCCGAAGCCCTCCCTTTCTACATTCACTTTAACATATTTTCCCTTTATTTTCATGATTGGCTTTTAAAAAAAGATGCGAATCCACTAAGATTCGCATGATCATTACGTATTCAATTCACCTTTCTTCGCGCGCGCTTCCTTCCACTGCTCAAGCTCTGAAACTGTTAATAATTGATATCCTTGTTTGGTCAATTCCTTGATAATTGTGACAGCTGCGTTTGCCGAGGTGTCATAGATGTCGTGCATTAAGACGGTTTCTCCGCTAGACGCATGTGTAAGAATATAGTTGGCGACGTATTGGCTGTTGCGATATTTCCAGTCCTCAGGATCTACGTCCCAAAGCGTGACTTTCATGTTGACAGCTTCGTTGATCTGCCCATTTGTTCCACCATATGGCGGTCTAAAGTGAGTCGGTGTGAATCCGCCTGCTTTTTCAATAATTTGCTGCGTATCTTCTACTTGTTTGATAGCTTGTTTTAACGGCAGTCTTGTGAGTAAAGGATGGCTATAGGAATGATTTCCGATTTCATTCCCACCCTTTCTGATCTCACCCAGCATATCGGGGTAATATTGAACCCTGCTGCCTAATACAAAAAATGTCGCATGTCCTTTGTTTTCTTTTAAGGCTTTTAAGATTTTTGAGGTCGTGGATGGATTTGGTCCATCGTCAAATGTCAGGGCAATGGCTTTTTGATTTGGGTTGAATGTTGCCTGTTTTGGCAGTTTTACAAGCTTTCTTTTTGAGATCGGTTCTTTTTTCTCATTTTTGTTCTTTTCTTTATGAATGTATTCAGGCTTTAACATTCCTTTAAGCAGCGTTTTTTTAATCGCCAGCACTTGAGGACCTTGTTTGCTTGGTGCGATTTGTCCTGCTGGAAAGTAGAATTCAATAAAACGATCTTTGATGGCAAAATACTGATAATGCTCTGCCGCAGGAGACGTTCCTTGCTTGAGCAAATGCTCGTTTTCAGCAAGAGTGCGATCTTTCTTTAATTCCTCAAATGTCATTTGAGACAGTTTTTGCAGATCTTCTTTCTTTGATAAAAATAAATCATCTATTGATAAAAAATGCTGTTTCTTGAAATCAAAATTGAACAACTTCGTTTGATGTGCGCCTTTTACTCCGCCTTTCAATTCATATGTATTGAATTTGATCGCAGCGGTTTGTTTGGCATAATGAGTAATCTCGTAATCTATGTTTAATTCGTATCGATGATCTTCATCGACATCGCTTGCTTCACTAAATGATGTTTTGAATTTGTCGAGCGCTGTTTCTGCAAATCTTTTCATCTCTTGATCTAGCTTTTTTTGATGAAACACTGGATAGTTCACAGCATATCTCAAGTATCTCCCGTCATTCACGAGAGTGACAATTTCAACTTCTTTATAGCTCGCATCTGGTTCTACCTTCTTCTTCTCTGTCCCGCTTGCCTGCTGATTATGATAAAACGCAGCGATTCCGATGATGATTGCAAGTCCGCATAGGACGAGACTAATTTTCCATTTCATTGACACAATGATTCCCCTCTCGTGATGGCGTCATGTCTTGATGACGTGTGTTTGTAGGATAGACTTTGCGCGAACTCGATTTAGTTTTCAAAAAACACATTTGTCACATTTTCGTCACAATTAAGAGAGGTTGAAAAAAAGGGCTTGATCTCTCAGCCCTTTGATTATTTTTGCATATATAGTTGAAATAATTTCGTTTCTTCATCAATAGAACTCGCTCGATCAAAAGCCGCTCTAACCGTCTTCGTATTGTTCATGAGCTCATACAGCATTGTCAGGACAAAGATAAATGCCGCATCTCCATCAATGTAATCATCAGGCGCTGTATAGGACAAAGCACCTGCTTCTAAAAAGGCTTCTGCAAGTTTTTTCTCACCTAGTGTGCAGCCGGTTGATATGACGTGAACCCCTTTTAACGAAGCATACCGCTTGATTTCATCCGCTCCAAAAATTACACCTCTAGGCTCCCCATCTTCGTATACATCTTCCCCTAACTCCGGCATGAGAAACGCTCCTTCTTCCCCATGAAAAGATAAAAGAAAGTAGTCCGTCTCCCTTCTATTTCTCCCAGATAACACATCAATCAGATCATTGGGTCTGCCTATCCAATGCATATCGACTTGTGCACCAAAGTTCTCAAATGCTGCACGCAGGGCAAAAGATTCTAGCTCACTATTTGGTCCTGTTGCTAATGTGATGCGCATGGTCTGTTGTTCCACTTGTATCTCCTCCAAACGATGATAAAAATAAACCCATTTTTTCTTCATCTGCATATGTATCCGTCCATTTTAGTGCACTGATCAATACATTTGCTCGATGTCCTGTCGTTCTCGTGCGAAGGAAAGAGCTTCCGTCATCAAGCCTTGCCTACTCCCTTTCCGCGGGCACCAGCCGTTACATACATCGCTACTACATTCGCTCGGTGCTTTAATTTCTGTAAGGTTTCTTGGATGAGCGTGACCGTCCCCACAAGCTGCCCTTGATAAAAGGTGCCAAAGGTCCACATAGATTGTGCCGAAGTAAAACGAGCCGCATATTTGTCTTTTGTATCTATTTGTTCTTCTTCATAGCTCATCGCAAAGCCCTCTGGATGTAATCGCAGTGCTTCTAGTCTTAATGCTGTAAATTCTTCAGCATCACCTGCGTTAACAATTGAATATTCAGACAACCACCTCCAACAGAATGATTGATACTTCCAATTTTATCTTGAAAGGAGGTTTTGATCAAAGGATATTGATCCCTTAGCACCAATCTCTTTTCTTATATGCAATTAGACTTGCTTATCCATCTGTGAAAACAAGGTATTTCCGATCATGTTTACTCGTTTTATCCTAGCAAAAACGATTCTTTTCTCACTTATCTTTTCACCTTTTTTATATTAATCTATAACTAATTCATGAAAAAAAAGAAAAAAAAGGATTGCTATGAATGAAAAGATATCATAAGATAGAATAGTAATAAAAATACAAAAAAGGGAGGAATTTGATATGACAGAAACAAGAAACGAAATCAAACTACATGTTCTTTTTGGTGCTTTAGCAGTAGGTTTCCTTATGCTAGCTCTTTTTTCCTTCTCGCTACAGATGCTGCCAGTTGCTGATCTAGCAAAAGAATTTGGTATTCCAGGCAGTGTTGCAGCTGTTGTTTTGAACGTTGTTGAAGCGGGCGGAGCTGTTACAACAATCGTCTCCATTTTAACTGCTGTAGGATCAGGTGGTCTTTCTCTTATTGCAGCGGCTGGTAAAGAGACCATTCGTCAGTACCTTAAAGCCCAAATTAAGAAAAAAGGCCGTAAAGCCGTTATTGCTTGGTAATTCATTTTTATGACTCAATAGAAGGAGACTTTGTTCTCCTTCTATTTAAATTTTGATGCAGGTGAGAAGATGTTATATCCATTATTATCACTACTTCTATCAATTAGAATTCAACAACAATATTCAAATCTAGCTCAGTTTATAATACGTAAGGTTCCATTTTTCACATCGTTTTCTTCTAAACAGTACATATTATTTACTTGTATCCTTGATACTTTATTCGGATGTGTGATTGTATTCGTTATTTCTTCATTTCTTTACTCTCCGATCTATCAAATAGAATGGGAAAGTGCTTTTGTGATATTTTTGTTTCTTTTCTCTATCGTCAAAGGGATTGAATCTTATAGAAGAACTCATATTCTTCCTTTTGAAGAATTGATACAGCTTGCACCTGTTTCCTCAAGACACCTTTTCCAAACGCTTTTGTTTTCAGAACTGATCTGGTTGATGTTGACCAGTTTGAGTACTTATTTAATCTATTTTCTGTTTCAATATTCCATTGCACAAACACATGACTGGATATTCTGGTTAAAGCATCTCAATGTCATGTTGACAGGTTTCTTCCTTTTTATCGTCAGCAATAAGATATTTGGTGCTTACATCTATAATATTGTCGTGAAAAAAATCGGGATCATTCGTGTTCTTTTTTTCGCAAGCATCTCTTTACTTTTTTTCTTATTTGGAAGAGTCCTGATATTGAACATTATTTTCCCTTTTTATCACACCTTCCAACAACTTTTTCAGTCGATTTCATCGCTTGCAGAGGATTCGTTTTGGATTACACTTTCCAACAATTTGGTGGCTTTATATCAAAATGATCTTCAGCATATCCATCATGCTTTATTCTCAAAGGATTCTGTATTTCTACAATTTCAAGCGCTTTTCACTTCACCTGTCACATTTTTCGTGGTGATATTAGCAGCTATACTCGTCATGAAGAGTCCTGTACGCTGGATTCCAACTGGGAAAGATCATGATCAAAACTCAACACATTTTCGAGATTTATTTTATTGGTACTTTCAAGTACTTAATAAAATTCAAGGCTCGCTGTTTCAAAAGAATATGTTGATCCAAAAAGACCTCAAGGTGTTAAAAGAAAAAAGATGGCTGCTGTCTAAAGAGTTTTTTAATTATATGTTTATGTCATATGAAGCCTTCTTTTATATCGGGGTTATGACTAGTTTGATCTCCATTATTGATCATCCGGCTTTGCAGATTCAGCTGCTTTTTACATTAAATGTGATGATTTTAGCAAATCAAACGTATGAGATGAGAATGCTGACCCCTTCTATTTTTTCTTTAAGTGCTGAAAAAAAGAATATTTGGCTTTTTGAGCTTTCTCAAACATCTCTTATTCAGTTTTTCTTATCAAAAATCCAGTTATTTTATTGTTTATTTTCCATACCAGCTCTCTTTCTGCTATTCATTAATCTATCAATCATGGGTGTATATCAGCTTTTTGATATTCAGATGCTCATTCAATTTGTGGCATTAGGGATTGGTTTTTTCATTTTCCCTTTGATTCAGCTTTACTTGTTTCCATTTACAACGAAATTCAATTTTATTCATGAGCATGAAATAGGGACAACCAATGAGGAAATAGAAGTTATCGATAAAGGGCAGGCTTTTGCAAGAAACTTTCTTGTATTACCTTTTATGTACTACATGATCTTGACCTCTTTTCTACCTATTTTGCAGCAATCCTCAGGTCTCATAAACTTTCTGTTTGCTTTATATTTTGTGATCGTTTCATTGATCTGCTGGGTGTTATGCCGCAAGACCATCTATAAAGGGATTGAGTATGTTGAAAAAAATAAGATATTTTCTATCGGAGAATAGACTGATTTTACGACTCGGCTACATTTATGCTGCTATCTTTATTGCAGCAGTGCTGATTGGTAGCCTTCTTCCTTATGATCAGATTCCTTATTTAAAAAAGGATGAAGAGATGTTTTTTCTATCTATTTTCTTAAACAATTTGCAAGTTGGGATGGCGATATTAGGGATCGGAGCTTTTACAGGCGGCATCATGGCTGCTGGCATTCTTTTTTACAACGGATACATTATTGGCAAACTAGTTCAGTATTTGATTGTCAATCAAGAAGTGCAGCAGATATTCACAGGATTACTGCCTCATGCTTTCGTAGAGATTCTTGGTTTCATCCTGTTTTCAATTGTCAGCTCTTTTCCTTTTATTTATCTTTATCGATTTATAAAAGGAGAAACAATTGATTTAAAAAAGCTGACTGTGACTGTGCTTCAATTGATTTTTGCAGCAATTGTTCTCTTATTCGCAGCATCTCTTTTAGAGGAATACGTTAGCCATGTACATCTACCATAGAAGAAAGGGGAATGTGGTTCCATGGAGCTACTTCTACGACCTAAGGAATTTTTCAATCAGAATCAATCGATTAAAACCATTGTAGGCCTTGTCTTACTATCATTATTTGTTTCGACTGTCTTTTTAACATTTTTTATTATTGATTTGTTAGTAGATGAACCGTTATCTGCTGGAAAACAAGTAGCCAGCATTGTTTTTATTTTTTTGCTGACGATCCCGCTGTATTTCATTTTAAATTTTCTCAGTACCGTTCTCACTTCTATTTATATGTATTTTTTTCATAAAGCTTTTATTTTACGCAAAATGTATCTTGTCATTTTGGTTTATAATGCATTTCTTTTATTAGTGAATAGTGCAGCGATCTATTGTGTGATGGTGTTACAATTAGATCACTATTTTATCTTGATACAAGCAATTTCCTTCTTCATCAACTTATATCTTTTGCGCATCCTTTATGATGGCATCATTTACTATGCAGAAGGGTCGAAAAAGGCTGCCCTTGCGACAGTGATCTTGTATATGCTGGTGACCACTGTGTTTGTTATTGGAGGATTCATCAATGGCTAGTCTTCAAGTGTCTCAGCTATCTTTTCGCTATGAAACAACAGAAGAAAGCTCTCTCCTCCTCGATCAAGTTTCGTTTGATCTGAAAGGAAGTGATCGAGCTTGTATCATTGGAAAGAACGGCAGTGGTAAATCGACTCTTTTAAAGATCATCGCTGGTCTGCTTCCTTCTGTATCAGAAACGATTTTACTCAACAAACAGCTTCACCCCGGGACCACTCAATATAAAAGTCTGGTGGCGTACATCCCTGATAAGCCTTTAGTCTATGATGCGCTCACTGGTCTTGAGCACATGGAGCTTGTCCAGTCTTTATGGAAAATGAACAAGTCAGAAAAAGAATTATACAAAGAGACTTTCCTATCGCTTTGTGATGCATTTGATTTAACGCATGCCCTAAAGATGCCAGTCAAACAGTATTCATTGGGCATGAGATATAAACTTTTCTTTAATTGTATGGTGGCAAGATCTCCAGAGCTGATCATTCTTGATGAGCCTTTTACCTCTCTTGATGAGGCCTCACAGATACAATCGATTTCTTTATTAAAAAAAGAATTCTCACATCGATGTGTTTTATTTACCAGCCATCAGCGCTACCTTTATTCAGAATTAGGAAATCGTTTCTTCCAGCTGGATCAAGGACAATTAAACGAAGTGGAACGTTAGACATACAAAAGGCATCCCATAAAAGGATGCCTCTCTTCTTTTTCTCGATCACATTACAACTTACAGCGTTTCACTGGACGGCAGCAAGGGTTTTTGATATCCCTGCCGCAATCGTATTCTTCCACAATGTACTCGTTATGAGTAGATTGAGTGACAGGGTAGTAGTTTTCAATTCTTTTGATGTTTTTATTGACGTTTGTGATATGCGTTGGATGAATTTTTCTGATGGTTTGTTCATTCGTTGTCGTGCTGACAATTTGACGTGTGGGGAAAACAACCGTTTCATCTCCTCCTTGGTTTCCTCTGCGAGGACCAAAGAAAAAGTCATCTAATCGATTCCGGCTCATCTCAACACCCCTTCAAGTTGTCTTTCACTTACACTCTATCGTATGTAAGAAGTGCATTTCGTGACTAGATGCTTGTCTATTTTTAAAAAAATCCACTATTCATCTCGTTTTCTCTTCCTTTACAAAAGGACAATTTTAACATATTATACAAATGATATATTGTGGTAGAAGAAATTGTGGCCCATAACCTTCCCACTTATCAAATACGAGGTGAACGATATGATCAATACGACACAACCAATCGAACGAAACAAGCTAGACATTGCACTTGAACTGACTCAATTGCATTTGAATCGATATGAAACGAGTCATCCTGATCAGTTGAGTGAGGTTTATGCGAAATATTATGCGCTGCTTGAAGTGCTGGATTTATCTTCTTATGATCAATTGATTGATTTATTGCCCGCTGAGCTAAAACAGACGCTTGAGTAAAAAACCCCTCTATCCACATGGGATAGAGGGGTTTCTTTATACACGTGCTGCCATATCGGTTTCGATTTGCTCTAAGCTTCTTCCTTTTGTTTCAACTAGTACAAAGCGGGTGAACAATAGTCCGATTAAGCAGATAACCCCAAATGAGGAGAAAATGACCCCAAAGCTGAACTTATCAGCTAAGATAGGGAAAACGAGTCCAACAGCTAACGATCCCGTCCAGTTAAAGGCAGATGAAATGCCTGCTCCAATGCCCCTGACAGAGAGTGGGAAGATTTCGCCGATGATGATCCACGTGATCGGTGCCCATGAGAAAGCATAGCACAAGATAAAGCAGCAAAGGGAAATCAATGTCACCCAGTTTAAAATCCCTTCACTAACGCCAAGTGCACCTAATGCCGCTGGTGCAAAGAAGGAAAGTGCCATACCTGTGCCTCCTACGGTGAGAATCGTTCGGCGGTCGAACCGGTCGACAAATTGTAAAAAGATAACGGTTGTCACGACAAAAATGACACCGACAATGACTGTAAAGCCTGCTGCGACCTGCGGCGCAAGGCCTACATTCCGAGCAATACTCGTTGCATAATACACAATGGAGTTCGCGCCTTGAATTTGCTGAAGGGTCGCCATCCCAACCCCGATGAAAAGAGCCATTCTGAATTTCTTTTGGAACAATTCACGAATACCAGAGCGTTCTTCTTTCGCGACTTCTAAAATTTCCTGCATTTCTGCTTCGATTTCTTCACGGGAAGAACGCAGTGATCCTAATACCTCCCGTGCTTTATGAGCCATTCCGTGTTTAATTAAATATCTCGGAGATTCAGGGAGCCTCAGCATACCAATATAAAGCACGATAGCAAATAAAGCGGCACTTCCCAGCATCCAGCGCCAGCTGTCTGGAATAGGTTCAAACACAAACGCGACAATATAGCTCAGCAATAGTCCGCTCACAATCATAAGCTGATTGAGCCCAGACAATTTCCCGCGGATTTTAGCAGGAGCGATTTCAGACATGTAAGCCGGCACCAAAGATGAGGCTGTTCCTACTGCTGTCCCTAAAAAGATACGAGCAATGGTTAATGAAATCTCTTCTGGTGCGATGGCTGACCCTATAGCTCCGACAAAAAAGATGATCGATGAGACCAAAATGAGCTTTCTGCGGCCGAACTTATCCCCCATGAGGCCGCTTAAAATCGAACCAATGATTGCTCCGCCCATTAATGAAGAGACGACTATTCCAAGCCATAATGGGCTTAGCTGAAATTCTTCCTGAATATGTCCTTCTGCCCCTGCAATAATTCCAATATCATATCCGAATAAGATGCCTGCAAAGGACCCGAAAAAGAAGATAAATTTGCTTGACACTTTTTTCTCCAAGTGGATGACCCCCTCACTTAATTAACCGCTTTCATTTCATCCCGTGCTTCTACTGCAATCAGTAGAAGACCTTTCACCCTTCTATAAAACCACATATTCTGCATTGACAAGCTTTGCAAAATGAACAATTTGATCAACTGTTAAATTGAGGGATACGACTGTATGATGACCCCCGCCTTGCTTAATCCATGCTTTGACTCCGTCCTGAAAATTCGGCTTGATTTTCCAGAGCACACGTGCAACCGGTAAATGAGGTGCTGCTTCCTCCGGCTCAAAGGCTTCGACTTCTTGTATGAGCCATTTGAAATGGGTTCCAAAGTCAGCAATGGAAACAACAACACCTTCGCCTGCTTTTCCATCAAACACAAGACGCGCTGGATCTTCCCTGTTTCCGATACCAAGTGGAGATACGACAATCACTGGTTTCGTATGGGCGAGCGCTGGATCTACTTCTAACATATGAGATTGCAGCACCGCTTCCTGTCCAGAGGTCATTTCATACGTGTAGTCCTCCATAAAACCAGTGGATTGATGATGACTCATCACCTTTAATAATCGGTCCAGTGCAGCAGTTTTCCAATCGCCTTCCCCAGCAAAGCCATATCCCTTTGCCATTAGCCGCTGTACCGCAAGTCCTGGCAGCTGTTTCATTCCATGTAAATCTTCAAAGTTTGTCGTAAAGGCATTGTAGCCGCCTTCATCTAAGAAGCGTTTGATGGCAATTTCATAACGCGCTTGCACCTTGACACTTTTTTCCCATTCTTCAACTGAATACGTTCCATAATCCACATCATATTGCGTTAAATACTCCGCAAATAATGCATCTACCTCTGCTTCTTCTACTGCATTTACATATTCGACGAGATCGCCTATTCCAAAGTAATCAACAGTCCACCCTAATTGAATCTGGGCTTCAATTTTATCGCCTTCTGTTACAGCCACTTGGCGCATGTTGTCACCAAACCTAGCTACTTTAATCTGAAAGCTCTCATGATAAGCAGCCGCCACGTCCATCCAATCAGCGATTTGCTGCTGCACATCCGGCTTAGACCAATGACCGGCGACAATTTGATTTTGTTTATTTAAGCGCGCATTGATATAGCCATATTCTCTATCTCCATGGGCAGATTGATGAAGATTCATATAGTCCATGTCGATCGTGTCCCACGGAATCTTCTCATAATACTGTGTGACAAGATGCAAAAGAGGCTTCTGCAAGAGATCGGTTCCGCGTATCCACATTTTTGCCGGTGAAAATGTATGCATCCACGTCATCACGCCGACAACCTCATCGCGATAATTGACTTCTTTCATGAGCTTTGTGATTTGATCCGCGCTGACAGCCAGCTCCTGCAAGATCACTGGGTAAGGAAGTAAACCACTCTTATTTAAGGCATCCGTCATCTTTTGAGCATCTGCTTTTACTTTCTGCAGTGCTTCATCTCCGTATAAATGCTGCGATCCAACAATAAACCAGCATTCTTTATGTTGACTTGTTAACATAGAAATCCCTCTTTTCTTTATCTTGAAGGTTTTTGTCCGTAATACGCATGTTCTCCGTGTTTTCTTAAGTAATGTTTATCTAAAATTCGCTGCGGGAGAGGCTCCGCGTATTCGTTTAATTGCTTTGCGAACAGGTTCATTTTGGCAACTTCATCTAAAATCACACTGTTTGTGACCGCACTTTTTGCATCTTTTCCCCACGTGAATGGGCCGTGACCTTGAAGCAATACACCCGGCACCGCCATCACATCTAGGTTTCTTTCCTCAAACGTTTCGATGATCAGCCGGCCCGTTTCTACCTCATAACCGCGGTTGACTTCTTCTTCTGTCAGAAATCGAGCACACGGAACAGCGCCGTAAAATGTATCGGCATGCGTTGTGCCCATTGCCTGTAAATCAAGACCCGCCTGCGCCCAAACGGTTGCCCACATGGAATGGCTATGTGATATACCGCCAATTTCCTCAAAGTGTTTGTAAAGAACAGCATGTGTCGCTGTATCTGATGAAGGACTGAATTCCCCTTCCACTACTTCACCGTCAAAGTCGACCACAACCATGTCTTTTGCTGATAATTGGTCATACGCTATACCGCTCGGCTTAATAACAAATAGACCGCTGTCACGATCACACGCACTGACATTGCCCCATGTAAATTTCACAAGTCCGTATTTCGGCAAATCTAAATTCGCTTCAAATACTTCTTCTTTTAAGCGCTCTAGCATACAGTTGTCACTCCTTTCTTTGGCATCAGATGTGCTACTGCCGCTTCTTCAATCGCAAGGCCCTCTTGATAGCGCTTTAAAAATTCGTCAAAGCCTTTGACATCAAGCGGATCGGGTTCTATGAGCTCTTCTGATGTATGGGCAAACACTTGATGCGTGAGAAATTCAGCCAATGTTTGCTTTTGATGATGGACCATATAGGAAGCAAGGACAGCCATTCCAAACGCACCGCCTTCTCCCGCAGTGGAAACGACTGATACAGGTGTATCAAGCGCTGCGGCCACCATTTTTTGACCAACGAGCGGGGTTTTAAATAACCCCCCATGCCCTAGTAACCGATCAATCACAACCTGTTCATGTTCTTTTAAACGATCCATCCCTATTTTCATTGCACCAAAAGCAGAAAAAAGATGGGTACGCATGAAATTAGCCAGATTAAAGCGGCTTTCAGCTGATCTGACAAAAAGAGGCCTTCCTTCTGGCAATCTTGTAATATTTTCACCAGAATAATAGCCATAGCTTAAGAGCCCGCCGCCATCTCGATCTGCTTCTAACGCCTGCTGCAATAAGGCTTCGTATACCTTTTCTGACGCCACTTGCATACCCAATGCTTCAAATGCCTCTCTGAATATATTCATCCAAGCATTTAAGTCACTTGTACAGTTGTTCGCATGAACCATTGCGACTGGCAGTCCGTCTGGCGTTGTGACCATATCCACTTCTGGATACACACCCTTTAGCTCCTGCTCTAGCACAATCATGGCAAAAACAGATGTCCCAACTGAAATGTTCCCTGTCCGTTTTTCTACACTGTTTGTTGCCACCATTCCCGTTCCGGCGTCACCTTCCGGGGGACAAAATGGAATGCCTGGCTTCAAGTGTTTGCCTTGATCTAAAATGGCTGCTCCTGCTGCCGTTAACACGCCAGCCTCCTCGCCTGCTAAATAAACACGTGGCAGAAGGTGACGCAGCTTCCACGGGTAGCCTTTTTCTACGATCAAGTCTTCAAATTGATGGAGCATTACTTCATTGTAGTCCTTCGTTTGTTCATCAATTGGAAACATGCCTGACGCATCCCCAATGCCAATGGCCTGCTTTCCGGTTAACAGCCAGTGAATGTAACCTGATAGGGTGGTCATATATTCTAAACGGGAAAGATGTTTTTCCTCTTCTAATATGGCTTGATACAAATGGGCAATGCTCCATCTTTCTGGAATATGAAATTGGAAGACATCCGTCAGTTTTTGACTCGCCTCAATGGTTGTTGCATTCCGCCATGTGCGGAACGGAACGAGGACCTCTCCTGTATGGTCACATGCCACATAGCCATGCATCATAGCTGATACTCCAATTGAGCCAATGGTTTGAATGGTCACGCCATACCTTTGCTCGACTTGCTCTTTCATCTCCCGGTACGCCACTTGAAGACCTGTAATGATATCAATTAAGTTGTACGTCCAAATTCCTTCCTGGAGAGAACTTTCCCATTCAAATGTACCTTGAGCAATTGGCTGAAACGCTTCATCTATTAAAATGGCTTTAATTCGTGTTGAACCAAATTCAATGCCTAAAGATGTCCGTCCTTCTTTTAAGGCTTTGGTCGTCTCTTCATGATCCATTCTGCGTTCACCTCCATAATTGATAGCGGTTTCAATTTTAATTTTCTAGATTCATTGATTCTCTGTGCACATTCACAATATAATATTTGTACGTACATATGTCAATATTAAAAATAGTTGTGCATACACAATATGACAAAAACCTTCACTTTTCTAAAGCTGAGACGACAGAAAGGGAAAGCGCCTGTTTTTGATTCGACAACCATGTTAAAATATGTCCATACAATTTCTTCTCAATCCGAGTAGATGATCAACTGAGAAAGAAGTGAAACGATGAAAAAGAAGTACCAGATCATTATCGATGATATAAAAAGCAAAATACTCACAGGGGATTACCGGATCGGGGAACGTATTCCAACCGAATCAAGCCTGCAGGAGATGTATCAAGTGAGCAGGCATACGGTTCGAAAGGCCATCTTAGAATTGTCGAGCGAAGGGTTTTTACGAAGTGAAAAAGGTTCAGGCACATTTGTGACCAATCAATATCAAACAAAGCCTGCTGGACATACGCATATGAAAACGATTGGCGTCATGACGACATACATATCCGATTACATTTTCCCTTCCATCATTCGAGGCATTGAAAGCCGATTAAACGAAGAAAACTATTCTTTGTTACTGGCAAGTACGAATAATGATGTGGAACAGGAGAAAAAAGCGCTAGAAATGATGCTGTCCTTTGGTGTGGACGGACTCATTGTCGAGCCGACGAAAAGCAATTTATATAATCCGAACATCTCGTACTACCTATCTTTTAAAGAACAGGATGTACCGCTCATTATGATCAATGCCTATTATGAACAGTTAGAGGTTCCTTTTCTCTGTCTAGATGATGTGAAATCCAGTTATTTAGCCACAAAAGAGCTGATCACCTCTGGACATCAGCAAATCGGCCTGATCTCAAAAACAGATGACTTACAGGGAAAGTACCGAATGAAGGGATATATTCAAGCGCTCGGTGAAGCCAAGCTTAACTTTCTGCCTGAGCACGTCCTCTTTTTCGATACAGAATCGAAGCAGCATTTGGGAGATGATATCAAAACTTTCTTAATAGAGCATCAGCATGAGCTGACTGCCCTTGTTTGCTATAACGACGAGGTTGGATTAGAAGTTGCCAATGTATGCAGTGACATTGGGCTGTCCATTCCAGAGGATCTCTCCATTATTGGACAGGATAATTCGTATATTGCCCAGAAAAATGCCCATGTGAAGCTGACAACATTGACCCACCCTCAGGAGCAAATGGGCCGGGATGCGGCAGACTGGATGATTAAAAAAGTTCAAGGAAAAAAGAATCTCCCTCATCAAACCTTTTACGAACCTGAATTGGTTCCAGGTGAAACGATCAAACATATGAATGCAAGAAAAAAATGAGCCCTTTTTGGAGGAGGCTCATTTTTTATATGATTAGATCTCTTCTTTAGGGGTAGGAACTGCGCATACGCCGTCTGCACATGCTGCTTCAAATGAATTGGCAGCCGCTTTCTCAGCTTGAGCTGCTTCTTCTGTCCAAGCCGTTTCAAGTGCACGAAGGAAGGTATCGGGTGGCTGTGCACCTGCCACTGAATATTTGCCATTCAATAAGAAGAAAGGAACAGCAGAAATGCCAAGCTGTCTCGCCTCTTTTTCGTCCTCTCGTACATGATCTGCAAACTCTTCGCCGCCTAAAACTTGCTGTACTTCCTGCAAATCAAGACCTGCTTTTTCTGCAATATCTAAAAGGGTTTGACGATCACCAACATGCTTTCCATCTGTAAAATATGCTTGAAACAGCTCTCCCATGACGAAATCGCCTTTCCCCATTTGACCAGCATATTGCGCCAATCGATGGGCATCAAAGGTGTTTGTCAACACGAGTGGATCAAATTGAAAATCGATTCCTTTCTCTTTGCCGGCCTGCTTCACCTGCTCATTCATCGCCATGGCCTGGCTGCGGCTCATCCCATATTTTTTGACGAGCATATCATGGACATCATAATCGACATCAACGGGTGCATGTGGATCAAGCTCAAAGCTTTTAAACTCGATTTCTACCTGTTCCTTTTGAGGGAATTGTTCAAGCGCTGTTTCTAGTTGTTTTTTTCCTATATAACAAAAAGGACAGGCGATATCTGACCAGATTTGTACTTTCATCTTCATCTTCCTTCCGAGCTTACGCTTTTTCTTTAACGATGTAACAATTATAGTTACATCCAATCGATGATGTCAAGATTCTGCTCTTGATTTAGATAAAAAAAGCCTCTCCTTCTAAGAAAGGAAAGGCTTTGAAAATATCTATTCTAAATTTGCATGGTGACCGTACATTGTATGTGTGTCGAGCTCTTTTATTTCCATTAAACGCAAAATGACCGCATCGTATGTCAGAAGAAGCGATTGCTCAAATAGCGAGCCCATTGGCTGAATGGTATGATGGCTTCCTTCCTTTTGATCCTTCGGCGCACCTGACAGTAAAATGACTTCATCCGATAGATCAGCTAGAGGTGAGTCAACTGAAAGCGTGAATGCTGCCACTTTTCCGCCAATTGCTTTTGCCTTTTTTGCAAGGATTAGCAATGTCTCTGTTCGACCAGAGCCGCTCCCAACAATCAAGAGATCTTCTTCTGTAAAGGAAGGAGTATTGGTCTCACCGATCACATAAGCCTTGACGCCAATATGTGTGAGTCTCATGGCAAATGATTTTCCCATCAAACCAGATCTGCCAGCACCTGCCACAAAGACCTTTCGTGCAGCTAAAATGCTTGAGACAAGCCGCTCCGTTTGTTCGTCTTGAATAGCGGGCGAGTGCTCAGAAAGCTCATTCAAAATGGCTTTCACATAGTCACTGGTCTTCATGATTGTGCGATCAGCTGCTTCATTTGTGCGGCCACTTCTGCTTTATTGTCCTGGCTTGCGATACCGCCGCCGACAATGATCAAATCAGGATTTAATTTCACGACTTCAGGTAACGTATCAAGCTTAATCCCGCCTGCAATGGCTGTTTTCGCTTGTTTGACGACTTGTTTAATGGTCATAAGGTCAGCAAATGAGTTTTGACCAACCGCTTGCAGATCATAGCCTGTGTGCACACAAATATAATCGACTCCAAGCTCATCCAGCTCTTTTGCCCGGCCAGCGATATCTTTGATACCAATCATATCAACTAAAATTTGTTTCCCTCTTGCTTTCGCTTCTTTCACCGCTCCTTGAATGGACATATCTTCTGCCGCTGCAAGAATGGTGACGATATCCGCTCCAGCTTCAGATGCCTGCTGCACTTCATAACCGGCCGCATCCATAATTTTCAGATCAGCGAGTACACGTAAATTCGGAAAAGCCTGTTTGACTTCTTTTACAGCACGCAAGCCTTCATTGATCACAACAGGTGTCCCAATTTCGACCACATCAATAGATGCTTCTACTTCTTTGATCAGCTCAATCGCTTCTGGTATATTCACTAAATCTAATGCTAATTGTAATTTCATTAACTTTCACTCCCGTTTTTTCATCTCATCTTCAAGAGCTTCGCGGATGGTGCTTCTTGAACGATGAAATGAGTATAACAACAGGATGGCAGCAATCCAAGTACGCACTTTTTTTTTACATACTATACTTTTTCGCATATGGTCACAAAAAAGATACTGTCTTTCGACCAGTATCTTTTGCACTTTCTATTTATCATCCTTTAAAAAATTGCTGTCGAGATATTGTTTTCCCCAATCATACATCGCCTCTAAAATCGGCATTAAGCTTTCTCCTAGTTCTGTGAGGGAATATTCAACTTTTGGCGGAACGACAGGATAAACCTCCCGATGCACAATGTGATCTTCCTCTAATTCTCTTAACTGATTGACAAGCATTCTTTGCGTAATCCCAGGCATTAACGACTTTAGCTCACCAAACCGTTTTGTCCCTTCTCTGCCAAGGTGCCATAAAATCAGCATTTTCCACTTACCGCCGATAATATTCAGCGTCAGCTCTTTTTCGCAATTGAACACTTTATTTTCCATACGTGATGACAACGACATACACTCCTTTGGTACAAACCATTTACGCTTTATCATATACTGCGGCAAATTAGATTGTCGAGCATACGGTCTTCGTTATTGATTCTGTTTATTCACAAAAGACATGACAGCCTTTGTCATTTTTTGCGCTTCTTTTGGCGCCCTGTCTGATCCAAACCATTTATTCAAGTCACTGTGGCTCAGCGAATGAACTCGAAAAACAAACCGCGAGCCTTTATCATGATTCAGTTTTTCTGCAAATCGGTACACCTCAGGATTTTCCCAGCCTGTGACTAAATAAACAGGCGGTACATTCGCTTGATTCATATAAGTGACAGGTGATGCCTTTGTCCAGTTCTTCTCCTGTTTGCCAAACACCTTTTTGTACGATGGTATGGCTTGTATAAATTGATTGATGTTTAACGGTCCATCTAAAATCACGATGGAATTGATCGTTTTTGGCGACAATCCAACACGTTTTAAATAAGTTGAATCTGTGGCCACCAATGCCGTTAAATGACCGCCTGCCGAATGTCCCATCATGTTGATTTTTGATGAATCGATTTGATATTCACCTGCATGATCCTTGACCCATTTAATGGCGTTTGCCGTATCATCTGCCATCTGCTCATAGTTGGCATCAGGGTGAAGCCTGTAATTCATCGAAACAAACACATACCCTTGACCCGTAAAATAATCAGCCTTTGAAGCGACTCTATTCTTATCGCCGCCTGTCCAGCCGCCGCCATGGAGATAGATCATGACTGGATGCTTCTTCTTATTGTCTTCATCTTTTCCCTTTGGCATATACATATCGAGTGTTTGCTGTTTGTTTTGTGTGTCTGCATAATGGATGTTCGTCGTCGGCTTAGGCTGGTTTAAACGGAACACAAAGAATGCGCATACCAATAAGCCCGCGATGACAGCCGCAAATAAGAGCCATTTCGTGATTCGTTTCAATGTCATTGCACCTTTCTATGTTGGGATGAAGAAGCATGATTAGCACATATGTAGATAGACTAGTACGATTCATTTGATACGACTTGTATGACTTGAACTGTTTGACAATAAAATGAAAAATAATCTTCTTCATAGTCTTCTACGAAATAATTGATGTTTTCCCAGCCTCTATTCAAAGGCTCAATATTTAAATATAGACTAGAATCGTTTGTTAAGTCCAAATCTTTGATTTGAACAGAAGATACATTGGTGAATTTTAGATGGATTTCTGCTTTATGGGTCGCAGATTCGTATGAGATTTACAGGACAATACAGTTGATCAAGTCGTAATGTTCATTATACTCTTTAAAGTAGTGAAATTCATTGATTTGCTTTAGATGGTTGATATCGAAATCAGGGATTTGTTTCTGGATTTTTTCATTTAAAAACCATGTCATCGTTTGTCCTCCAAGAGGTTATTGTATAAGTGCAATCATTCGTTTTCTCGTTTCTTCATGGTATTGAACATAGGAATGCAATAAAGGATACGATTCAAGGATATGTTGATACGATTTGATTTGGGGATATTGCTCTTCAAATGACTGACGCAGCACGTTTAACTGTTTTTTCGGTATTCGTTTATGATCGATCAAATAACTCAAGCTGCCTGCAACAAGTGAAAAAAACATATAAAAATCATCTGAGTACATACCAGTTTCTTCTTCAAAAGAGACGATCTCATCTGGATAAGCTGAATCTAATAAGTATTGATAACGTTGTTTTAAATCATCGAATAAACCTTGTTTATCTCGGCTGATTTTCATGGACTTTCCCCTTTCTCTTAATGTTTTTAATCATTCACTCTCCTAACGTATTTTTCAGAATGAACTCTATTCTTATCATGTCACGGAGTTTGTAAATATTCTTCAAATGAAATAAAGTCCGCTTTTTTTCGAAATTCGCTTAAGATTTTCTGATCTCCTGTAAAAATAACATCTGTCGAATCAAAAAATCCGCTTTCAAACACAGCTTGAGGAATAACGGGTGTATAATTCACGTTCCAATATTGTTCGTTATCTTCAATTTGAGGTATTGAGTTGATATTCAAATGATGTACATGACGAGGCAATGCGGTCAAAACGGCGAAAATAAAAGAATAAGAATAGTCATTTAAGAACTTTTTGAAATGTTCACCCTTCAGAAATAAAAATCCGTATAATTCGGCATTACTTCTGAATGGGATTGATTTTTCCGATCATGAAGCATTGTGAGTGTCACATCACTTATGACCCAATGATACTCTTCTACGTTTAAATTGATTTTCTTTATTAATTCATTTGCTTCGAATAAATTTTTCTCTTTTGCTAATACGATTCTCATTACTTGCTCCACCTCATCAATTTAAAACACAAGACTAATTTAAAAATATATTACAGTATCAAAATATGACCATAATTTCCAGCAAGGTAATCACTTGGTGTGAGGTTTAACGGGATTTTCACCCAGTGATAATAACCAAAATCACGATAATAATCATCCATAGTCTTCTGCTCATCTAATACAGCCATGAGTATATAGTCATCATGATGATTTCCCAGCTATCGTCTGATAACAACCAATGGAATTCTTCGAATAAATAATGAGGTGTTTTCGTTTTCAACACTTGATCAGGGAATGTCTTTGTACTGTGAACGAGCGAATGAACAAACGATAGAACATGTTCAAATTCTTTTGGATTGGATATAAACAATTGTTTCACTTTATGTTCCTTTCATATCTTCGGATAGGTCTATCATCAGCCACTAATACTCCATTTCAACGCTTGTAACATGACGCATAATGAGATAGCATTTGAGTGTAATAGTCATTGAATGTTTTTTGATCCTTCAATAATCCTTCAAGCCAATTTGTTAAAACAGGATGATCCATTGGTTTCCATCCTTCTTTCAATAACCTATTTTTCACAGAATCTTTTGTTGATACCAACCCTATGATACAAATATCCATATCTCTATCTGCCCAAATCGCCCACTGCAACGAATGCGATAGCCAGACCACTATGTTTGAATTCGTTATGATATCATCTGCTAAAGACCCTTTTGGGTGCATCCATAGTGCATTTACATAACCCTCACCTGAAATGTTCACACTCGCTTTCAGCCAATTAAAATAACCAAATTCCTTCAAATAATATTCGGTTGGATCTGGTTGAAGGACTGCAGTCAAAAATTCTCTATCTTGTGTAACAGTTGATAACTCTTTAATGGTTGGTAAAATATCATCACTCAATGCCCAATCAAACTCTTGAAACAAAAAACAATCAAATGTCTTACGGAAGACTTGTTGTGGTAGCTCTTTATTTGTGTGAAACACATGGTCTACTAAATTCTGATAGAATTTGAATTCTTTTTCTGAACGAATAAATAAGTCTTCAAGCCGTTTCAAACAACTACCTCCACTCTTGTCGAACTAGTAGTTTTTTAATTCTTCCTCTATATCTTCTTTTAATGTTTGAATTTCAATTGAAACCGAATCATTTCGATTATAGAAAATGGACGGATTGATTCCATCTGCTATCATTCCCGGCAGCCACTCTTCTAAAGAATCGTCTATATCAATCATTTCTGGCATAGATTTTCCCCATTGTTCAATCGCACAATAAGCGGCATTGGAGTCTTCGTCTTCATTTGAAACCCTTCAAACATCATTTCCGGCTCTCCAAATTGTTGCATATATTGATAAGGATTGAATTCTTCTATTAAACTTTGCCATGTCTTCTTCATAAAAGAACGACCTGATGAATCAACTTTTATCGCCATGCCATCAATCTTTAGTAAATCCGTAGTAACTTGTACAAACGCGTTTATTTCTTCTAAGGATTCAGTCATCCCAATGATATACAAGCATGTTTGATGCGTATCTATTTGTTTAAGTTCTTCTGAATTGAATTGTTCATTTGGAAAGAAAGTCTCGCTTAATTGATCAATATGATCCACTACTTCAAGTTCGTAATCAGTTCCAGTTCGTTTATGTATGATTCGATCATTCACGAATATATAATCATTCAATTCTTCAAGTTCTTTTAAATGATGTGACCAAAATCCTGGAATTGCGATGACTGTTTCGGCATAACATTCACTCCTTTTAATAGATGGGGGCTTAACCATAAGAATATAGTAAGCTGATATATAGGAGCTATTGGTACTTTTCTATCCAATCATTCAAATCATCTACACAATGCAAGTAAGAATTAGGTGAATCTTTCAAATCAATTCCACTCAAAAGAATCAGCATATCCCAAACTTGATCATCGTTTATTTCTGAATCGTCTGCAGAAACGTAAATTTCAGCCCAATCAGATACTTGTTCTCTTGTGATCGTCCCCTTCAAGACTTGTCTTATTTTATTTAAACAGTCTAGCATTTTGGGTTCATCCATTCATTACACCATTCCTTTCTTAAAACTCACTTCACGTTGTAAACTGCCTATATTTCATATTTGATAATATCCTCCATTGACATACCTTTAAAATATAAAGAAAGAATGTTCGTAATAGTGTATTCGCCATATATACCAATCGGGTTAAATATAGTCTTAGCCGTTTTTGGATCAGCAACCTCTAAGTCCATTACAGGTGCAGTTGAACCTTCTTTCCCCTCGCTTACGTAATAATTTTCATCTCTATATGTCACGAATTTCAGATTTTGAAGATCCTCTTCTTTTATAAAGTCTTTATTTATTTTTGTGATGACTTTCCATGAACCACTTAAAAAGCCTGTCAAACCTGTACTTGCAACAAATAGCTCATTCTCCTTTTTCATCAATTGTTTTAATTCTCTTTTTTCTATTCTTTCATCAACAAACAAATCATAGTATTGGATTAAAATTTCATCATATTGATTTTTTCCCTCACCTGAAATGATCAAAGCATAGCTCAATTTTCCAACTTCTTTTAATGGGAGTTCAATAATAGCTCCTGGTTCAATGTCACTTAAAGTTTTTGCTTTTTTAGTTGTTACTTTAATATCCGTTACTTCTTTCTCATTTAAATCATCAAAATAGTGACTGCCTCCATTGTTTAAGACCGTCATGATTGTCAAAAGCATCTCATCAATCGTTGGCTTTCTTTCCAAATGTTCCTCAGTCATTTCATAAAATTGTTCGATCGCTTCTTCAAAAATATCTAGTCCGTCATCACCAATCATGATGTTCTTTTTCTTATGTTCTTCTTCCCAAAAGCCCATTTAAAATACACTCCTTATATATTGCGTTCTTGATTTCATCAAGTGTTATGTATGTTATTCTCATTTTGCTTTATCATGATAAACGTATACTTGTATAAACTGTTTTATGTGCACGTTTGAAAAGTGCCACTTCATGATCCGTTAACCATTTAAGCTCTCTCATATGATACGAAATATCTTCTAAGTAGGAAGATATTTCTTTTATTGTCTGCAACTACAAGATAAAGAGTAAACTGCTTTAAATCTAATTCAATCAGAGTATATGCTTTCTTTGTTTTATCAGGACTTAATTTTCTTTGTTTTCCTTTCATCTTCGCTTTATATTCCTTTTCTTTCATTTTTTGAAATGTCGCTTTGACTAGCTGACTGTCCCAGTTTTTTAATTCACACAGATAGAGCATCGCTTTTTCCAAAGTATCAGCTAAGATCTTTTTCTTATTTGTTGCATTTTCAAATTCACTGTAACTAAAGGGTAATTCTAGCTCGTACGTATTTTTTAAAAATAAGATGTCAGGTTCTTTTTTAGAAGTACTCAGTAATTTGTAATCTTTAAAAGAGCCACATATAAAAATAATAGCCTCACAATCTTTCGTTTGAATTCTTTTCCCTAATTCCCATAAAAACATTTCTGTCACACAAAGGGATTGGCTGGCTAAGTTCCCACGGTCATCATCTGACATTAATTGGATATATTTTAAGTACACTCCTTATACCTCCTTTCTAGAATCACCATCTCCCCATTAGGGTAAAGGCACGCCACATTCATAAATCGTATTTCATGTTGAGTTTGAGCTATTTTTTTACTTTTCATATCTTGACTAAAAACACCTTCCATATTCAACTGATAGACCATAATTTTTATTTATATGAAATTATTCTTTTTAGGGATTTTTCTAATAAGTCAATTGGTATATGGTCTTGACTAATATAGTGGAATATTGCTACACCATTTTCCAGTGAAAGAATTGCCCATGCCATTTCTTCAGAAGAAAGGGCACATGTAAGGTTCTCTTTTTTCATCAAATTCTCAAGGGATTGCGATATTTGTTTTACCGATTGTAGGATCATATTTGACCACTGACACCTTACTTCTTCATTTCTCATTGAATACAGAAGAAATTCCATGTTTAGCAGACTCCACGTCCGATTTTCTTCACGACTTTGAATAGACTGTTGATTCATTTTTTCTGAAAAGTGTAAAAGAGAAGGTTGTTCTGCTATTAAAGCATTAATTTTTTCTACATGTAATTGCATTTGTTGTTTCAATAGTGCCAAAAAGATCTCTTCCTTTGAATGAAAATGCGCATAAAAGGCCCCTTTGCTAAATCCCGCATGTTCTGTCAATTTATCAATGGAGACCCCATGAAAACCATACTTGGCGAAATTCTCAACTGCAGAATTTAAGAGTAATTTTCTTGTTTCTTCTTTCCTTTCATTTTGCGTCTTTCTTTGTCTAATCATTCCTTTACCTCCTTTTCTTGACAATCATACCATATAGAATTAATATACCAATTAGTATATAAATTCAAAAGGGTATATAATGTGAAAAGGAGAAAAACAATGCGACAGATGGGGAAAAAAATTCACAAAACGAAAATGGAAATAATCGCTCAAACAGTTAAATCAGGGATTATTAAATCAAATTTGATCCCAATGTGTGCTGGCTTAACCTTGGCATTATACACATATCAAATTGACATCCTTCATAAATCTATTGAGATACTATTGGCTTTTGCAGGTTCAATTTTATTAATTGGTGCTGCTGGAGCTTTAAACAATTTGTATGATAGGGACATAGATTCAGTGATGAATAGAACAAAAAACAGACCTACTGTAACAGGAGAAGTCAATCCTAAAAAAGTTCTATGGCTTAGTATTTTAATGTCTGTTTTAGGACTAGGCTTTTTAGCATTTACAACCTATCTAGCAGCTATTATAGGATTGATTGGTTTATTTTTTTATATTTTTCCTTATACAATATGGAGTAAAAGAAAAACCGTATACAACACAGAAATTGGTAGTATTTCTGGAGCAATGCCTCCTCTCATTGGTTGGGCAGCTATTTCACCAGATATATCACACCCAGCTATTATGGGGTTGTTTTTCATTACAATTATTTGGCAGATGCCGCATTTTTATTCGATAGCTATTAGAAAACAAAATGAATACAAGGCAGCAAACATTCCCATGTTACCGGTTGTAAAAGGAATGAAAAGAACATACTTACAAACGAATCTTTATATCTTAGCAATTACCTTAAGCAGTTTTCTTTTCCATTCTTTAAGCATAGGGCTTGTGCTTGTATCCTTTTTTTTAGGCCTTATATGGATTTGCTTAAGTATTTTGGGTTACAAGCGAATGCATTCCGAGAAGTGGGCATCAATTATGTTTGTCTATTCACTAATTTATATGACAACTCTTTATTCAACGGTCATTATCTATTCTCTTACTCGTCAAATTTTTTGATTAATAAAACATTAGTTTTGTAGATAACCATAATAAGTTCATATAAAAAAGCACCCTAAACGGATGCTTCAATCAAATGATATTTTTTCAAAATGCGATAGGTGATTTCTTTTGCTTCTATTCCGGTGCCTTCGATATTTGTGGCGAAGATGTAGGTTTTGTTTTCATGTTTGATGAAGCCTACGTACCAGCCGATGCCTGAGCCGGAGCCTGTTTTTCCGTATAGGGTGGTGTGTTTCTCTTCTTCTTGTACCATCATTCGTTTGACCGTTCTCATGGTGTTTAGGTCAAATGGGAGAGTCTCTTCATATAGCTGTTTGAGGAAACGAACTTGTTCAATTGGAGAAATACGTAACGTACTGCTTAACCAAAATTGATCGATTCCGCCAGATATGTCTTCGTTCCCATAATGAATGGCTTTCACCCACTGACTCATGCGTTCTTCACCGATGTCACGGGCCATGGCTTGATAGTACCAGACGACTGAATCTCTCATGCCGGAACCAAGTGTATGATCCCTATTCCAGTTATCAATCTCTCTTTTCACTCCATCCCAATATTTGATGTCGTATTCATCTCTCACTGCGCCTATTTGGAGTCCGATTAAGGCATTTGCTACCTTAAATGTCGATTGAGGTGCAAAGCGCTCTTTCGCTCTTTTTTTGTTATACACCCAGGGCGACTTTTCTTTTACTTCTTGAATCACAAATGTGCCTTCTCGGTCTTTCAAGAATTCATCTACTGACCATGCTGGTGATGTTCCCTCAGTTGATGAAGGCTGGCTTATACAAAGTGCCATCAGCATCATGCCAGTAATGAGCCATTTTATATACTTTTTCTTCAAAACAATCGCTCCTTTTCCCATGATTCCATTGATTGTAGCATGTTGAGCGATGAGATATAAGGTACGCTTGTCCTCTTTTCTTTCAAACAAAAAAAGCCGGTTCATCCGGCTTTTTGCTGTATATTAGCTTTCTTTTTTCTCTTCAATGGCCTGCTTCGCGATTTTTGAAATCGTCATATCGTCCATTGGCGGGTTATGGAGCCCGGCACGAATATCTCGATAGTAACGCTGCAGTGGACAGTCAAGGCTTAAGCTTTTTGCACCGACTAAACGCATGGCTTTATCAACAACTTGCAGACTGTGATTGACGACTGTATGTTTCACAGCGCCGAATTCATTGGTTAACAGCTCTCTTTTCTCCGTCTTTTCATACAATGTGGTCGTTGAATAGATGACGTGGCGTGCTTGCTTTAATAGTAAGTCAATTTCACCAATAAGTGTTTGGACATTTGGTAGATCACTAATCGTTCCGCTGATACTGTTCGGTGAATGGGTGATGGCATACTGAACAGCATAGTCTCTTGCCGCTTGCGCAATGCCTAAATAGCAGGATGGAATATGTGCAATCCAAGGATTTAGCGTACCACCGCGCGGCCCTTTTTGCACCTCAACAAGCATGTCATCTGAAACCTTCACCTGATCTAAGATTAAATCATGGCTTTCAGTTCCTCTCATCCCCACAACATTCCATGTTTCTTCTATTGAGACACCTTCTGTCTCGCGATGAATTAAGAAGAAGCCCATTGCCTCTTTTTCTTCAATCCATACGCCGACTAAAAAGTATGTAAGTGCTGGTGACATCGTTGTGAAAATTTTACGTCCATTGATGATCCACTCATTACCTGATCTAGTGGCTGTTGTCCCAGGCTTCCCGCCTCTTGTTGGACTGCCTGTCTGCGCCTCGCTCACGGCACGGTTGACAAGGGCGCCCTTCTTCACTTCTTCCGCAAAGAATTGCAGCTGCTTTTCACTCCATTGTTTCTTTTCGTAAATTTCGCCTACAACCCCTTGGTGCCAGCCGATTGATAAGGCAGTTGCTCCGTCCATGCTGCCGAGCGTCTCTTGAAACAGAACCATATCCTTCACAGATTGACCTCCGCCTCCGTATTCAGCAGGAAGAGACAACGTCGTATAGCCCATCTCTACTAATGATTCAATATTTTTTTCAGGAAAATAAGCGCCTTCATCATGTTCTTTTGCCGTTTGTTCGATCGTTTCACGAAGAGATTCTAGTTGATTGAGCCATGTTTTTTGAAAACCGGTATCGACAAATAATGCTTTAGACAAAACGTATCCAACTCCTCTGTTTCTCACAATCTATCATATCTGATTTTTCCAATCGGAATAAATAAAACACACTTTACTTATAGGATTTAATGTGTTAAATTTTATCAATATTAAGTACATATGTCAAAGGAACGTGATGCTTTTATGATCTCAGCTACTAATCTACATAAATCCTATGGGCAGACCCATGTGTTAAAAGGCATTGATTTCACCGTACAGGAAGGTGAAGTGGTCGCAATTATTGGACCGAGCGGATCAGGAAAAACAACACTTCTTCGCAGCTTAAACAGCCTCGATATTCCAGACAAAGGAGAGCTGACAGTTGGTGAAGCCACGATTCAATTTGAACGATACCATAAAAAAGATCTGCTAAAACTCAGGCAGCAATCTTCCATGGTGTTTCAGCATTATCACTTGTTTCAAAATAAACGAGCACTTGAAAATATTACAGAAGGATTGATTGTGTCTCAAAACATGTCTAAGAAAGAAGCAGAAAAGGTCGGAGAGCAATTTTTAACGCGGATTGGACTGCTTCATAAAAAGGATGCATTTCCGAGTGAATTATCTGGCGGTCAGCAGCAGCGAATTGGCATAGCCCGCGCTCTTGCGATGAACCCTTCGGTGCTTTTGTTTGATGAACCTACGTCGGCACTGGACCCAGAGATGGTAGGAGAAATTCTTGAAATGATCAAAGATATTGCGAGCCAAGGAATGACGATGGTCATTGTGACACATGAAATTTCTTTTGCAAAGGACGTGGCGGATACGGTGATCTTTATGGCAGATGGCGAAATTGTTGAAAAAGGCTCACCAGAAGACGTCCTGTTGAAACCACAGCATGAACGAACGAAACAATTTTTATCAAGGATTCATCGCGGAATGTGGCAAGGATCGGAGAAAGACAAATGAAGCAAAAGACAGCTTTCATGATGTCCAGTGTCCTTCTGTTATTTCTTTCTCTGATGGGCTGCAGCAGTGTGAAAACCACGACAGAAGATGGTAGAAAAATTGTAAAAGTCGCACTGAGTGCAGAGGTCAATCCACCCTTTTTAGCAACAAATGAACGAAACGAACCGATTGGCTATAACATTGATTATTTAAATGAAGTGGAAAAGAGGCTTCCCCACGTACATTTTGATTACATTTTTGGCGAGGAAGAATCGAATTTAATTGGTGTAGGCGCAGGGAAGTTTGAAATGGCGGCTAATTGGTTTTTTAGTAACCCTGAACGTGAAAAGCGGTTTCTTTACCCTAAGGTTCCGTATGGCTATTCGATGACAGGTTTAATTGTGAATGAATCAGACAAGGAGATTCGATCGCTTGATGATATGACATCTAAAAAACTGGCTCCTGTCAGTCCTAGCGGAGGCTTGCGTTCGATATTAAATCAATATAATAAAGAGCATGATCCGGATATTCCACTGACGACCATTGAAAGTCCTTCAAATGAACTCAACTTAAAACGTGTTGAAAGCGGACGGTCCGATGCAGCATTTATGAACATTTCAACCTTTGATACCATTCAAAAGCATTTGAACCTAAAGGTCAAAGTTGGCGGCATTGTGTCAAAGGAGCCTATCTATCTTGTCTTACAGCCAAGCGAGAAGCAGCTTGCAGCAGATTTGGACCGGATCACACAAGAAATGATTGATGATGGAACACTGCCTAAGCTTGCGAAAAAGTGGTTTGGTGTTGATTTCTTTCAAAATATTGATGACATCTCAGAGCAAGGGGATCAAAATGAAGAAAGGAAGGAAGCGTCATGACGTTTACAGCTGGAGATTGGCTGCGCATCTTTTTACAGGTGCTTGAACGCCTGCCACTCACTTTTCTCATTATTACGGTGTCATTGTTTTTCGCTATCATCATCGGGTTGCTATTTGCTTTCATTCGTATCAAGCAAATCCCAGTGCTGAAGCAATTGGCTGTTATCTATTTATCTTTTACACGAAGTACGCCTTTAATTGTTCAGTTGTTTTTGATTTATTTTGGACTGCCTCAGCTTTTACTTGTGGCAGGGATTCAAATCAATCATTGGGATCGTGTGTTATTTGTGATGATGACGTTTTCTTTACATACGGGCGCTTATTTATCTGAAGTCTTTCGCAGTGCGTATTCATCTGTTGGGAAGGATCAGCTTGAGGCCGCCTACATTGTTGGGATGACAGATACACAGGCCTTGATCAGGATTATTATCCCGCAGGCCTTTCTCATTGCACTGCCAAACCTCGGAAATTACACCATTGATCTCGTGAAAGACACAGCGATTGCCTTTACAATCGGACTTATTGATATCATGGGACAGGTGAAGATCATTTTAGGAAATAACTACGGGATCGGCATGTTTGAAGTGTACGCGATCATTGCGATTGTGTATTGGCTCATTTGCATGAGCATTGAACTGATCACCATGTTGCTTGAAAGGAAATTTGTAAAAGGCCGCACCAGCCTGTCACGTTAAGGAGGCGATTTGATGCAAACCATTGATATTCCATTTGCGATTGACCAAGTACCTCATATTCTAAAAGGCGTTCCTTTTACTTTATTGATTGCACTCGTTTCCATGGCTGTGAGCCTTTTGATCGGATCTGTTTTTGCTTTCATTCGTCTCTTTCGCATTCCTGTACTCAGGCAGCTTGTGACACTCTATGTCTCGTTTTTTAGAGGAACGCCTCTTATTGTTCAGCTGTTCGCTTTCTTTTATGGACTCCCTTTTGTTCTAACCAAAGTGAGCGGTACATTCGGGCTGACCTTTCATCCAGATATGGTCTCCCCATTAGCTGTTGCCCTCATTACCTTCAGCCTCCATTCAGCCGCCCATTTAACAGAGGTGGTTCGGAGTGCACTCCTTGCGGTAGACAAAGGGCAGCTTGAAGCGGCAAAAATTGTGGGTATGACGACGCGCCAGGCGATGATGCGCATTATTTTGCCGCAGGCCTTTGTGGTCGCCTTACCGAACCTAGGCAATCAGCTCATTCAGCTATTAAAAGCCACCTCTCTTTCGTTTACGATTGGAGTACTTGAAATCATGGGGATTTCCCGAATCATTGCGAATGACGGCTATCAGTTTTTAGAAACGTACCTCGTCTCTGCTTTGATCTATTGGCTGCTGAGCATTTTCTTTGAACTCGTTTTTGCCTTGTTAGAGAAACGTGTCAGCGTGTACGGAAGATCTCTCGGACGTTAAAAAAAGCCAATCAGGCTCAAATACCTGACCGGCTTTTTTTTATTCGCCTTTTTTCGGTGTGTTAAACAGTTCCTTTGGTGCGGGTTTTAGTTTTGGTGCGGAACCGAACACGACTGGTGCAGAAATATATCTGAATTCCCCTTTTCCATCCATGCTTCGGCCATATGCCCATCTGCCTTCCTTGCTTGCTTCTCCTCTTGAGAAGTTAAACAAATCGTAGGATACTTGCTGTTTTTCTAGTGAGCGCGGGAAGGTGGTTGGTACGACGACGTCCCCTTCTCGTTCTTCTAATTCTTTAATGGCCGCAAGCCACATATTTTGATGATATGTATCACGAGCAATAAGAAAAGAAAGCATATCCTTCACGCCGCGATCATCGGTCATTTCGTAGAGCCTTGTAACCTGAAGCCTCCCTTGTGATTCTGCATTTAAGTTAGCCCTAAAATCAGCCATTAAATTTCCACTTGCAATGATATACTTGGCATTCCACGGATACCCTTGACTATCTGCTGCCATAGCTCCTAAACCGGCAACAATTGCATGCTGAGGATTCATTCCACCCATGACAGCTGCAAGAGCTGGATCACTTTGATACGCCTGTTCTTGTTCTTTAACCGGTGCTTTATCTAGTAAACGCGCGATCATCGTCGCCAGCATTTCGACATGACCAATTTCCTCTGTCCCTATGTCAAACAATAAATCTCTGTATTTTTGATCTGCCCGGCAATTAAAGCCTTGAAATAAATATTGCATCATGACACTAATTTCTCCATACTGTCCGCCTAATACTTCTTGCAGCTTTTTCGCGTAAAGCGGATCAGGCTTTGAGGGCTTTGCTTCATATTGCAGTTCTTTGATGTGATAAAACATGATGTCATCTCCCTTATCAAAACATCTTTTCACTTATCACTATTCAACCGCATGCCTCTTTATGAAAATGAGCAGAATATGTGCACAAAAAAAGGGAATGGCCTCTGCCATTCCCTTTGTCATCCTACTTATTCAGCACTAACTAAAATTTTCACTTGATCTTTTTCATTGATTAATGCATGGAAACCATCTTCGATCACATCGTCCAGCTTGATTTTTTTCGTGACGAGCGTATCTGCAGAGAAATAGCCTTTTCTCATTAAGTTTAATACAGATGGGAATACGTCTCTGTAGCCGATAATTCCTTTGACTGTACGTTCTTTAATGACAATGTCATTTGGCAGAATTTCTGCGCCTTTTTCCCAAATGCTCACAATGACTGTTTCACCTGAAATTCTTGTTGATTGGATTGCTTGCTTCAATACAACAGGTACACCTGTCACTTCAAAAGAAACATCGACGCCACCGTTTGTACGGCTTGCGATTTCTTGAACAACATCTTCATATTGAGAAGGATCAACAATGATCGCTCCAAGCTCTTTAGCTTTTTCTTGGCGTTCTTTAGATAATTCTACTGCGTAAATATCAGTAGCACCAGCTGCTTTTAATGCTTCAATGACAAGTAAGCCAATTGGTCCGCAGCCAAACACAGCCGCTGTATCCCCAGCTTGTACTTTACTAGAACGAACCGCATATAAAGCAACTGCAGAAGGCTCTACAAGCGCACCTTGCTCATATGAGATTTCGTCTGGTAATAAATGAAGTAATTCTTCATCGACAGATACATATTCAGAGAATCCACCGCCGCCTCCGGCAAGTCCTAAAAAGCCCATGTTTTCATCTAAGTTGTAAGCACCTTGGTGTCCGTGAGTCGCAAAAATAGGCTCTACAACCACTCGGTCGCCTACTTTGTAATTGCTCACGCCTTCTCCTACTTCAACAACCTCACCAGAGAACTCGTGTCCCAGCGTAACGGGTGCTTTTTCTTTTGTAAGTGGATGAGGTTCATTCACTGGAATGAAAATCGGTCCTCCTAAATATTCATGTAAATCACTACCACAAATGCCGCACCATTTTACTTTTAGTTTCACTTTTCCTGGAGCAACTGTTGGTTCGTCAATTTCCTCTAGTCGAATGTCCTTTTGATCGTGCCAGCGTAGTGCTTTCATGTGTAAGACTCCTTTTCTCATCAATTTGATTAACTTACTTAAATAATTATAACATAATTTTTTTAATTTTCTAAGTAGGATGCACTATTTTTTTGACATTCAATGGACGAAAGATGACAAAACATAGCAATAAACAGACAAGAAGCATACATACACACCCGATGACAACGGAGGTTCGGATTGATAAAACATGTGCAAGTCCACCAGAGACCCCTGTCATCATCATCGTCAGAATAGCTTCAACCAAAGCATAAAAACTGGCTACCCTCCCCATGACCTCTACCGGGATATTCGTTTGATAGAAAGTCATAAAACCTGTGTTCGCAAATGCTAAAAAGAATGCTAGTATAAAAAAACCAACAGCGGCTACAAACAATGTGCTGGAAAAAGCATAAATGAGATAGCCACATGCAACAAACAAACTGCCAATCCCAAGCATGATCGAAACAGGCAGCCTCTCCACAATCACCGAATTGAGACCTGCGCCTGTGATGATGCCTGCCCCAGCTATACTGACAAGAAGACCATATTCTGTATCAGTCAGCAGCAGCACTTCTTTTGCAAAGGCTGTTTCAAGAGAGTCAATGGCAGTAGGAAGCACCGTGATGGCGGCACTAAACAATAAATACACCGCCATAATCTGGCGTGATGTCAAACTAAACCGAAGAACAAGCTTCGCATCCTCTTTTAACATTGAAAGGGAAAAGCCATTTTGGCCAGCATCTTGTTTTAGCAAATTCGGTAAACACATCGTTAACAGAGCAGATATCAACAAGCAGATCGCATTTATATAAATTGAAAAAACAGGTGTACCGATTAAAAAAAGCAGACCTGCTGCTGCGGGTCCAAGTAAAAATCCACCCGATTGTAATAATGAGCGAATGGCATTAAACCGTTTTCGATTATCCGCCGGGATCAATCCTGTCATATATACCATCGAAGCTGGATGAAACATCGCTTGTGCCATTTGAATGAGAAACACCATCACATACAGGATCAGCAGGTGTCCTGAAAATAACGCAAAGGGTACACATGCGATCAGGATAGCCCGGGTGATATCTAAGCTGATCATCACATTCCGCTGATTCAGCCTGTCAACCAAACTGCCAGACCAGCTGTTTGTCAAAAGAGCTGCAGCCGGTCTCAGCATATAGACGGCTGTTACAGCCAGCACAGAGCCCGTTTCTTGAAAAATGAGCAGATGGAGAGCAATCATATAAATCCATTCTCCTATGTTCGCAATTCCGATGGCTCCAAGCAGCAAACTCATATCCCGCCAATGTTTTTTCATAGCTGTTCCCCCTATTTGTCATAAAAAAATCCCGCCCTCAAGACATTTCTGTCTTGAGGACGGGATTTACTCCGCGTTGCCACCTCAGTTTATTCATCTGTTGCCAGATGAACCTTAGCAGGTCATCATGAACCCATCTCTGTAACGGGAGAATTTCGCTGCACCACCATCCGAAGGAATCCGGTGCAGAGCTAAGAGGCTTGGTTCCATCATGCTTCCCAGCTCCTTCTCAGCTTAACGGAGTTCTCTGTGCGGGACAACTATGATGTACTCTTCTCTATTTGCGCTGTGTCTTTATTTCATCACGATCAACAGCTGAATTGTTACATATTGTACTGCGCCTCGATCAAAGCGTCAATGTTTTTTTTCAAGTTAATCAGCATAGATCATCTTTCTGGTCATGCCGCCATCAACGACTAAATCTGTACCCGTCACAAATTGATTGTCTTCATCTGTTAAATAAAAGCAAGCCTTCACAATATCCTTTGGCGCCCCGACTCGATTGGAAAGATGCTGCTTGTGGTCGACCTCTCGAAGATTCTCCTCATCCTTCGTTTCAATCCATCCAGGGGAAATGCTATTCACCGTGATGTGATCCGGGCTAAAAGAAGCAGCCAAGGCATGAGTCAGTGCTGATATTCCGCCTTTTGATGCAGCATATGCTTCCGTATGAGGCTCTGACATGGTCGCGCGGGTGGATGAAATGTTCACAATAGAACCGCCTTTTGGATTCTCTTTTATATAACGTGCTGCTTCTCTTGCACATAGAAAAGTCCCTCTTAGGTTCGTATGTAACACACGATCCCACTCATCGACCGTTAATTCATAAGGCGATACTGTGCACATGACGCCGGCATTATTGATGAGAATATCAATCTTTTTGCAGCGCTCCGCCGCAAACGACATTAAGTGTTGAATATCCTTCTCTTGTGTCACATCCGTTTTTTTAAAATAAGCTTCTAAGGATTCTTTTTTTAGCTCTTCCTCCAAGCGCTTACCCTTCTCTTCATCTATATCTGCAAGCACCACTCGCGCTCCTTCTTTTGCATAGCCCCAGGCGATCGATTCACCAATTCCATTGGCTGCGCCTGTGATGATAACGGTTTTTCCTTTAAAATTCAGCATATGATTGATTCCTTTCTAACTGGTATGAATGAAATACTTTTATCCTTTCCTGAAAAGAGCGATCCAGTCATCCACCTCTATTGATTCTATTTTTTCCTCTGTCATTTTTAATCTATAATATTGCTTTATTTTCTCGTTAGCATCTAACAAGTATTCTGTAACAATCTCTTCTTCCTTTAAAGTTTTCGTTGTGCGCTTGACCCATTCTTGAAAAGGATAACGTTTTTTTCGTTCCATTGATCTTACTTCTTTTATTCCCTCTTCTAAAAACAATTTCCTCCATTGTTCTGTAGATAGACAGGACACATGACTTGGGTCTCTTAATCGTTCTAGCTGATTGATAAATAGTGCAGGCTCTTCATCATTTGGCGAAACATTATCAATAAAGAAAAACAGACCATTTGATTTTAATACGCGAGACGCCTCTTTGGCGAACTGTTCAGGGTGCGGGAAATGGTGTGCTGCAATTCGGCATGTGACCATATCAAATGTTCCATCTAAAAAAGGAAGGCTTTCTGCATCCGCTACTACATAAAAAATTTGTGGATACGCTTTTAAATGAAGTGATGTATTAGAAAGCATCTCTTTCGTTAAATCTGTCGCAAACACTTGATTCACATATGGAGCCAGTGCTTTTGCGGTATGCCCGCCACCTGTTGCTATATCGAGTACGATCCAGCTTTTTTCTGGAGCTGCCCATTCAACAATTAGATCTAGGTCTGCTCCCTTTGCATGAGTTTGACTCGTCACATACTTTTCTGCATTTCTCCCAAATTGTTCTACAACTCTTCTTTTAGCCTGATCTGAATTCATCTGATTCCTCCCCTTTGAAATGGATTTGTATATTCTATGTGATTTTCCACAATAAAGAGCCGTCCCATTTTATTGAGCGGCCCCTTCCATGTTAAAAATTATCGAGAAAGCATTCCGTGCGGGTCAATGACAAATTTCTTCGCCACACCCGAATCAAAGTCGCTGTATCCTTGAGGAGCTTGATCAAGGTTAATGACGGTCGCATTCACCGCTTTGGCGATTTGTGCTCGTCCGCTTAAAATGGATTTCATTAGACTGCGGTGATATTGCATGACAGGGGTTTGACCTGTCACAAAGGTATGGGCTTTTGCCCAGCCGAGTCCAATTCGCACTTTCAGAGAACCAACTTTTGCATCAGCATCCACGGCACCTGGGTCTTCTGTGACGTAAAGCCCTGGGATTCCGAGTTTACCGCCAACTTTGGTAATATCCATAATTGTATTTAAAACGGTTGCAGGTGCTTCTCCTTGATCTCCATGACCTGACGCTTCAAAGCCGACACAATCGACGGCACAGTCAACTTCTGGCTCTCCTAAGATATTCGTGATTTGTTCGCCGATTCGATCATGTTTTCTTAAATTGATCGTCTCACAGCCAAAGCTTCTGGCCTGCTCCAGCCTTTGTTCATTCAAATCACCGACAATTACCGCAGAGGCGCCAAGGAGCTGAGCGGAATGTGCTGCGGCAAGACCTACTGGCCCGGCACCAGCAATATATACAGTCGAACCAGGCTTTACTCCAGCCGTATAAGCACCGTGAAAACCTGTCGGGAAAATATCGGAAAGCATCGTCAGATCAAGTATTTTCTCCATCGCTTGATCTTTGTCTGGAAATTTGAGCAGCTGAAAATCTGCATATGGGACCATGACGTACTCGGATTGACCGCCAACCCATCCGCCCATATCGACGTATCCATAGGCAGAGCCTGGACGGTCCGGGTTTACATTTAAGCACACATGAGTTTTTTGTTCCTTGCACATGACGCAGCGTCCACAAGCAATATTAAATGGAACGGACACGAGGTCTCCTTTTTGAATAAACTCCACATCTCGTCCAACCTCAACGACTTCACCTGTAATTTCATGACCAAGGACTAGTCCTTCAGGCGCAGTAGTACGACCTCTCACCATGTGCTGGTCACTTCCGCAAATATTCGTCGTCACTACTTTTAAAATGACGCCATGCTCACATTTGCGCCCCACATTGGCTTTCGGTACACCCGGGCCATCTCTTAAAATCAAATCAGGGTATCCAATATCCTCAACTGCTACATTTCCTGCTCCTTTATAAACGACACCTTTGTTTCCCGACATGTTTTCATTCCT
This sequence comes from Bacillus sp. FSL R5-0431, assembly GCF_038002985.1. Taxonomy (NCBI): domain Bacteria; kingdom Bacillati; phylum Bacillota; class Bacilli; order Caryophanales; family Bacillaceae; genus Bacillus; species Bacillus sp. FSL R5-0431. Next base: position 2,307,807 of record NZ_JBBOOG010000001.1, read on the forward strand.
CCCTTTTTGTTTAAAAATGAAGTCTCTACAATTTTCTCTATTTATGAAGCAATTCCCTGCTTCAAATGGCACAATGGATGAAAAAAAAGCGAAGAATGTCTATCAGGGGGAGAAAAATGTATCTTCCAGTCAAATAAAAAAGAAAATATTGAAAAAAAAGCTAAACTTTTGAAGAACGGTGTCGATATAAGAAATAAGCCAGACAGGTATCCTTAATCGACAAACAAATTCCTTATATATACTATCATTCCTTACACACCTGGCTGGCGCCTACATAACATTGAAAAGACTCTTCTGATGAAGAGTCTTTTTTAACTTTGCGTCCCATCAATCACGGGTACAATTGTAAGCAAAGAGGCTCCTCTGACGAAGAGCCTCTTTTTGAATGCTTGTTCATTACCTGGGAAATATTTTCATCATTTTAACGCTTTGATACAGATGTATGTATCATAGTGATAAACCGAAACTTCTCTAAAGTGATACGCTGAAAATAGGCGGCTGATCTCTTGTTCACTATACGATGAAAAAGATTGTGACCGTTTTTGTTCCTTCATCAGTTCCTGCTGTTGGAAAGATAAGAATACTTCTCCATCCACTTGAAGGACGCGGTACACTTCCTTCATGACCTGCTCAATATCCTTCAAGTAATAGATGGTCTGTACCGTAAATAATTTATTGAATGATCTGTCTTCAAAAGGTAAATGCTCAGCTTTACCAAGAGTCACGACGGCTTTATCCTGTTCTACAAGCTTCTTATGTTTTCTTTTTGCATATTTGATCATATGACGAGAGGCATCCACTCCACATACTTTACCGCGATCAAGTTTTTCTGCTACCTTCGATAATGTCATGCCTCTTCCAGTTCCGATTTCTAAAATTCGGTCGTTTTCTTGTATATTTAAGAGTTGAATCGTCCATTCATTGATATTATGATGATTTTTTTCCATATAGCGGGCAACCCATTTTGAGAACAAGCCTTTTGGTTCCCTCATTTGTTTTCCAATCCAGCTTTGAATCAATGTTAACACCTGCTTTGCACCAGTAAATAAAACTATTTACGAATTTTCTTACTTTTCATATCGGCTCTCGCCTAACAAAGTTTAAGACCTAGTCCTAATTAGTTGTCATTGATTAGACGGCACCTTTTCAGAAAATGTTTCGCAGAACTTTAAAAAATTTTGATCTGAATAGGCGTTTTCATTAATTGTGCTCAGATTGATTTCGTTTTCTGCATGAGCTGCATATTTTATGAATGTATCTTGATTAGATAAAGGTGGTGCTAGATTATGGGCTTTGGTGGCGGTTATTCTGGAGACTGCGGTGGTTACGGTGGCGGTTTTGCAGGCGGATTCGCATTGCTTGTTGTACTGTTCATTTTGTTGATCATCATCGGTGCAAGCTGGATTTACTAATGTAAAAGGAGCAGGAAACGTATTGTTTCCTGCTCCTTTTCTTTAATACCAATAAGTTGGATAATTGTAATTGTACATATAGCGTCTAAGCATTTCTTGTTGCTCTCTTTGCATCCGGTATGGATTGCCGTACCCGTGCTTTAAGGAATGCGGAATGGACGTATACCCGTGCCCCACTGACGGAAACCTCATATATGGTGACATCGACATTCATTGATCACCTCACAATCTCCTTTTACGGATATCATATGTGCAGGTGATCAATGTGGAGCGTGTCTAAACCTGGTCCTTCTCCCTAGTATAACAATCAAGCATTGCAAGCATCATAAACATGTCAATCTCCTCCTTTTCCAATTTTTCTTTTCCTGTTTTAGTTCATATACTTTAGTTGTTTCTGCTTCATTTCTTCATAAAATGTTTCGACTTGTTGTTCATAAAGAACGGTCTCAATGTCTTTGTATTTACGCTGAATCGTCAATGTAATAAAGAATAAATGGATTGTCATATACGCTCACCTCCCTTCAGTTCGCAGCATGCGAAATAGCCCGCAGATCTTCTTTATCAGTTGACCTGCGGGCACACAAAAATGCAGATCAAAAGACAATGTCTTCCAACCTGCAATGGATGATGCGTGAAATCCTCGTTTACTTAAACAGTTTTGAAGCGTGCACCGTATAAGGTAAAGGAAGGACACGAGCTCTTCCACAGGCTGATGACATGATGAAATTGTTGGTTGAATTGATCACAAGTAGATACGAATAACATATTCTTCAGCCTCCTTTACGTTTTTAATTACTTTGTAAGTATATCCAGCAAGCACCATTTTGTAAACCTGTTTTTAGTAATATAGATGATTTTTGTGTTTTTGACTAAATTTCTACAGTTATTCTTGTCCGTTTGTCCAATACAATCAAAAAAGCCCCCTCACGTATATGAGGAGACTTTTCGAATTAATCTTCATCTAGTTCTTGCAGTTTCTTTTGAAAAAAGATCGCGCGTCTGACACAAAGAAAAGCTGCTAATAAGAAAACACAATCAATTCCCATCATCAGCATTTTTGGAGATGCTTCGATGTGCTGGTTTGGTATGATCGTACCAATATATAAAAAGGTGCTGACAGCAAGCAAAATAAAAGCGTACTGCTTGTAATCTGTCACTAAACCACTCCACTTTTTCTTCACTTGAATCACCTTCCTGTTTAACATGTCTATTGATAGCTTAACATAGTAAAAGAAAGGTAGTGGCATGTAAATCTATCCATTCACTAGTGCGTTTAGTCCTTGCTTCATATCATTCAGTAAATCATCCACATCTTCAATCCCAACGGATATACGAATTAAACCATCAGTGATGCCAAGCTCCTTCCGGCGGTCTTTCGGAATGGACGCATGAGTCATTCGAGCAGGAACAGAGATTAAGCTTTCAACCGCTCCAAGGCTTTCTGCGATTGTAAACAGCTTAAGCTGGCTTAAAAACACATCGACATGTTCTTCTTTTCCAATATCAAAAGAGATCATTCCGCCGAAGCCTGATGCTTGCGTTTTCGCAAGTTCATGTCCAGGGTGAGCACCGAGACCTGGGTAATAAACACGTGTGACCGCTGGATGTTGTTCTAAAAACTCAGCAATTTTCTGCGCATTTTGTTGATGTGCTTCCATTCTTAGTCCAAGCGTTTTGATCCCTCTCATGAGAAGCCATGAATCCTGCGGTCCAAGAATTCCACCAGTAGAATTTTGAACAAAATGAAGTTCTTCTCCAAGCTCTTTCGTCGCTGTTACAACAAGCCCGCCTACGACATCACTGTGGCCGCCTAAATATTTAGTGGCACTATGGAGGACAATGTCCGCCCCATATTCAATCGGTTTTTGGAAATAAGGTGTAAAAAATGTATTATCAACAATCATTAAGATGTTGGCTTCTTTTGTCAATTGGCCGATCGCTTTGAGATCAGTCATTTTCAGTAAAGGATTGGTTGGTGATTCAATGTAAACCGCTTTTGTTTCGGGTAAAATTGCTTTTTTCACCGCTTCAGGATCACTTGTATCCACAAAGGTCGCATGAATGCCAATACGGTTTAGTACCTTTGTAATGACGCGGTAGGTTCCGCCGTACACGTCATCTGTCAGGACAATATGATCTCCGCTGTTAAACAGCATCATGACTGCCGTAATGGCAGCCATCCCTGAACCGAATGCGTAGCCGTTTGCTCCCCCTTCAAGATCACGAATGACGGTTTCAAGTGCCGTTCTTGTTGGATTCGCTGTTCTAGAATATTCATACCCTGTATGTTCGCCTGCTTTCGGCTGCTTATAAGTGCTCACTTGGTATATCGGAACAGACACAGCGCCCGTTTTTTCATCACCAGTTGTTCCGCTGTGTACCATCATTGTTTTTGGTTTCATTCTATTTTCCTCCCTCATAAATTCCTTTACTTAAATACCGTTCACTGCTGTCAGGAAAAATGGTGACAATGACTGTCCCAGGTGCTGCCTTCTTTGCTTCCTCTAAAGCGGCATATAATGCGGCACCTGAAGAGCTTCCAATGAGAACGCCTTCTTTTTCAGCAGCTTCTTTCACCATTTGGAAAGCATCATCATCACTGACCGTGTAAATCTCATCGAATAAAGCAGATTCCATATAATCTGGGATAAATTCAAGGCCGATTCCTTCCGTTCTATGCGGGCCCGGATCTCCTCCATTTAAAATCGATCCTTCAGGTTCGACAACAATTGTTCTTAACGCCGGATGCTGCTCTTTTAAATAGGCAGCACACCCTTGAAAAGTTCCTCCAGATCCCGCTCCTGCTACGAATACATCGATGTTTCCTTGTAGGTCGGACCATAACTCTGGGCCAAGCGTTTTATAGTAAGTCAATGGATTTACTTGGTTTTTAAATTGTAAAACGCAATAGGCATTGTCAAGGCTTGCCTCTAATTCAAGAGCTCGATCAATCGCACCCTTCATGCCCTCTTTTCTTGGTGTATGAATAATCTCTGCACCGAGCGCCTTCATTAGTTGTTGTTTTTCTTGACTAAAATGTTCTGGTACGCAAAAAATGGTCCGCAATTGATGCTTTCTTGCACTGAGGGCAAGACCAATTCCTGTGTTTCCAGCAGTTGCTTCAATGATGGTTCCGCCTGAACGCAATTTGCCTGATGCCAATGCTTCTCTTATGAGCATATCACCTAAACGATCTTTAATACTTCCACCCGGATTCATCATTTCAAGCTTTGCATACACCTCTACACCATCTGGGATGCCAATCCCTGACAGCTTTAAAAGCGGTGTGCGGCCAATTAATTCTGTAATATCCTTTATGACAGCCATATGATTCCCTTCCTTTGTATGGAAAAGAAGGGGGAACCCCCTTCTTTTATTGAGTTTGCTTTATCATACGCAAGACAAGGTCAGTTGAGTGAATCGCTGCTTGCTCAAGAAATTGATCAAAGGAGACATTGGATTCTTTCCCTGCAATATCAGATAGCGCTCGAACGACAACAAATGGCGTTCCAAAGAGCTGGCAAACTTGTGCAACAGCTGCGGCTTCCATTTCCACCGCATATAGTTCTGGAAACTTCTCTCTCACAAACGCTACACGATCCGGATCATTCATAAACGAATCTCCTGTTGCAATTGTTCCTTTTGCCACTTGAATATGATCGATCTCTAAAGCCGATTCCTCTGCCAGCTTCACAAGCTTTTCGTCTGCAGCGAAAGCAGCTGGCAACCCTGGTACTTGTCCGTATTCGTAATCAAAGATTGTCACATCCACATCATGATGTCGAACATCAGTAGATATGACAATATCCCCTACATTTAATGTGTGATGGAAACCGCCAGCAGATCCTGTATTGATCACATAATCCGGCTGAAAGCGGTCAAGCAGAAGTGTTGTGCTGACCGCTGCATTTACTTTTCCAATCCCTGATTTTAATAAAATCACTTCTTTATCTTCATAAACACCTGTTGTGAATTCACACCCAGCGATGTTTTCTTGTGTAGCATTCTTTAGTTGATCTCTTAATATTGTCACTTCTTCTTCCATTGCACCTATGACTGCGATTTTCAAATCAAAAACACCCTTTCATTCCCTTTTCTTCGCTTCTACGATCCAAACAAAATCATTCATTTGATGAAAGGACGTGCTAAAACCTTCTTCTTCAAAGATTTGCTTTAGCACATCAATGGATGGATAATATTCCGTTTCTAAATCCTCAGCAAGCTGATCGTATCCTGCGGCTTTCGCTTTGTCGATTTCCGCTTGATGTGCTGCTTGATTTTGAAACATTGTATCAGCAAAGACTATTTTACCATCTGAGTGAAGGATGTTGCTATAGGTGTGAATGGCTTGTTTTTTTTCTTCGTCCGTTAAATGGTGGAAAGCATATGAACTGACAATCGTATCCGGCTCAAATGGCGGCGCTGGAAATGATAAAAAATCCCCATCATGAAACACATCGGGTACTCCCTTTTGAAGAGCCGCTTTCTTCATGGCGTCTGATGGTTCAACACCAAACACGTTCTTATCAGCTGCAAGCAGTGCCACTGTTAGATTACCCGTGCCGCTTCCAAACTCAAGGACATATTGACCTGAACGTTCTACAATCTCTTTTAAAATGGCCGGATACCGGCGAAACACTTCTTCATACTGCTCGTCATGACCACTTACCGTGTCGTCATAAGACTCAGCCCAATGATCAAATAAAGAAAGAAACTCACGTCCCATTTTCTTTCCCTCCACTTTATCTATTTATTCCTATGCGTATAGTATGCTTTAATTCGTCGAACAGTTCTTATCCTACCACATCTTCTGTTTCTTTCCTACTAAAAAATACTGGGAGGGGTAGAAAAATATTTGCCCTTTTAGAGGAGAGAGATTAAGATGAATGGAGAGTATGGAGGAGTGAATCAAATGGATTTTCAGCTGGATTTTCTAAAGGATAAAATTGAATTCTTTGAAGCATCGTCTTTAAAAGAACTTGAACAAAAGATCCAAAAACAAATTGAACATAATCAGGCAATCTTGCTGACTGTTCATTCTGTCAGTCATCAAACGACTGTAATTGATGACCGGATTTTGTATACAGCGGTTGTTCATTTTAAGGCGAATATCTAAATAAAAAAGATAGCATGGCTGCTATCTTTTTTTCATGTTTATTTTAATTTTTCAACCTTTACAGGTTTCCAGCCTTTTTCATCTACCCATGTGATTTCCACGCGGTAGCGTTCACCTGATGATTTGTCACGGATGGTTCCCTTTGCATCTTGAGGGCCTCCGTTATTTCCTAACCAAAGAACCGTCATTTGATCTTCTGAAATTCCCGTCGCGTAGGACATGGCTTTAATCATTTCTTTCCAGTCTTTTGAGTTAGAATCATAGGTTGCTGTATGTGAACCGGATTGCTCTGTTCCTACAGGCTCCCAGTCATCGCTTTCATATGTTTTGTCTACGTCACTCGTTTTGCCGCCGTCTGTTTCTTTGGCGTCTTTTAACGCATCTTTATTAGGCTCTTCTTCATCATCTGTCTGCTTCGTATCGTCGTCTTGATCAGATGAGTCCTCTTTTTTTGCATCTGAATCATCGGATGTGTCTTTCTTTTGATCTTTCACATCTTCTTCTGAGTTTTGTTTATTTTCACTTGTTGCAGGCGCCGTTTTTGATGGTTCTTTCGCTACATCTGTATCTTTCGGTTTATTAAAAATTAACAAACTCGATGCGACAACCAAAATAAGCACCACAACGATACCAATTAATATGTTAAGCACCATATTCGCCTTTCTGCGCTTATCACGATGTTCAAATCGAGAATTTCTACTCAAAATCTCTGCACTCCTTTGCCTCGTTCCCTAAGTCGTTACTATTCTAACATGACATGAAGGGATGTTCTATGTCTGTTTCTTTTCAATTTCATTGACCTTTTTTACAATATCATAAAACGCATCATTTGTCTTAGCCCGGCCACTTGCCTCATCAAGGTGAACAACGACAAGAGCATATTTTGGTTTTCCCACCGGAAAGTACCCAGCAAACCACTTATGATAAAGCGGATTCCCCTTTTTATCTTTACTGCCGGTTTGGGCAGTGCCTGATTTCCCCGCTACATCAAATGGAAGATCTTGAAACCTTCTTCCTGTTCCTTTGTCAGACGTCACCACCTGCCTTAAGTACTTTTGCAGCTTTTGAGCTGTATAGCGGTCAATACTGTCTCCTTCCGGTCGTTTGTTTTGAAAGGTTAGCATCGTTGTTCCGTTTTGATACAGCACTTTTTCAGCGATTTTCACTTCTTTTCGTTCTCCGCCTCTCGCAATCGATGCCATCATATTGGCGATTTGCAAAGGAGTCGTTTTGACATTTTTTTGTCCTATTGCGGTTTGGGCAATGGCTTTTTTGACATGCTTGTCTCTTTTATCTCCCCACACACTGCCGGTTTCTTCACGATCAAACTGTTTGAAATGCTGCTTATGATAGACATCCCCTTCCCAGCCAGCTCGATCAATGAGTCCAAGCTTTGCAGCCGTCTTTTCGATGATTTGATCATCTGTTTGGATAAGCTTGCCAGCAAGTGTCGCAAAGGTATAATTACAGCTCTGCGAAAAGCTCTCAGACAGATTCAGCACTTCCTGCGTTCCTTCTGGCTCTCCATATAAATTCTTTCGACAGTCATACATCGTTTGTGGCTGGTCGAGGTTTTTTTCGATTGCTGCGGCAAGTACAGCGGTTTTAAAGACAGAGCCTGGTGCCATGGCAGTCAGCATATAATTTCTTGCCTCATGCCGGTTTTTGCTTGTGACATTTGGCGTACTCGCCATCGCCAGCACGCTGCTGCTTTCAATGTCGAGCAGAACGGCCCCGCCTTTTTCGACGCCTTGTTCTTTCAGAACTTTCTCCATTTCAGCTTGCATGTTTTCATCAATTGTTGTTTGAACCTGAAGAGGATAAAATGAATGAGCCTCTGCTGTATATTTGACGTCCATTCCAAACAAAGGGTTTCCCCTTCCGTCCACATGATATAACAATTTTGTGTCTTGCTCGGGTAATAGAAATTCGTCAAAGGTACTTTCTAGCCCAAAAGTACCGATTTCTGTACGGATGGAAAGCTCTTTTTTGTCAGGATAACGCTTTCTGAGCAATTCTGGATTTTCACTCGTGAAGCCTAATGTGTGGAGGGCAAGTCTTTTTTTGTCCTTCTCTTTCATATATACGCCGTAAACACCTGAATATTTCATATCATTGATGTCTTTCAACTTTTTTTTCGTGATGTCATCTTTGAGAATCAGAGGTTTTTTGGTTTCTGTCAGCTGTTTTTTGAGTTCATCTTCTTCCATCTCAAGAATAGAAGCGGTTTGTTTTAAATGAGGAAGATCATATTGCAGAAAAGGAAATAAGATAACCGCGGGCTGTTCTTTTGTGAGAAGCGCTTCGCCGTTTCGATCTAAAAATTCACCGCGACCATCTGAAATGACCACTTCTTCTGTACGCTGTTTGACACTTTCTTGTATTAAATTGATATCAAGCTTTGAAAAAGATTCTGTGAAAAACAGTTGAATTTCTGCCAGTCTCATGAGAAGACCGAGCAGCAGCATAAAAATGATAGCACCTGTCCATTGAATTCTACGTTTTTTGCGCATAAAAACACCTCGTCCCTATTGTGGACGAGGTGTTTATCGTATAAACGTGATTATGAAATTTTTACAATTTGGACGAACATTTCTCCGCCAGGTGTTTGAACGGTTACTTTGTCGTCTACTTGTTTGCCTAACAGACTTTTTGCGATTGGTGAATCGTTTGAAATCTTTCCTTCGAACGGATCAGCTTCTGCACTTCCAACGATTGTGTAAGACTCTTCTTCTCCGTCTGGTAATTCAACGAAAGTGACTGTTTTACCAAGTGAGACAATATTTGAGTTTCCTTCATCTTCGATAATTTTGGCATTGCGAATCATATTATCAAGCGTTGTGATACGGCCTTCTACAAACGCTTGCTCTTCTTTAGCAGAATCATATTCCGAGTTCTCAGAGAGGTCTCCAAAGCTTCTAGCAATTTTAATACGCTCTACAACCTCTTTACGTTTAACCGTTTTCAAATATTCAAGCTCTTCTTCTAATTTACGTTTTCCTTCTTCTGTCATTGGAAATACTTTCTCTTGTGCCATGAATCATTCACTCCTTCTATTAATCCTCATCATACAAACTTTCTGCACGTGAGTGACGACTGAAATATACAAGAATGAGGACTTCTTCAGGCCCTCATTCCTTCTGTCCCATATTTGTAAAAGTCCATCTTACATGGCGTCCCTTTTAGATGCAACTATTATGCCTTTTTTCAGACAGAACCACTCTCTGTGGTCTAAAGATGATCTATCTTCATCGCACAAACTGTGGAAAGGCACAGGAAGCTCCTGTACCTCGTTCGCCATTTCGATCATATGTAGAAGAATAGCTTATCCATTCTCCATCTTCCAATACATAATATGGTCAGTGTACGATATGTCTATGCTATATTATTACAAAATTGCTTTTTGATCAAGAATTGTTTGAAAATTTGTGATGATTTGTTTGTCGTTTTTTTAATATACTATTACAAAATCGAAACAACTTCAATATTCAGCTTGAAAACGGCATTTTTCTACATCTATTTCACATCATTGTTTTCCTATCATACCAAATCTTTCATTCAAGGTGTTCCTTCTAAAAATATTTAAGCAGCTTCTACTTATAGAAACAAGTGATATATTGGTATTTATTCTCTTTATCATGATGTTGAAAAGACCTTTACAATGTAAAGGTCTTTTTCTTCTCCACCATTTACTCTGCTCGGTTTTGAAGAATCGTTTGAATTTTTGTTACCATTAGGTCAATCGCCACATGGTTTTGGCCGCCTTCTGGGATGATGATATCGGCGTATCGCTTTGTCGGTTCAATGAATTGATTATGCATTGGTCTGACAACAGATACATACTGTTCAATCACAGAATCGATTGAACGGCCTCTTTCTTTTGTATCGCGTAAAATGCGGCGAATGATGCGAAGGTCTGCATCTGTATCGACATACAGTTTAATATCCATTAAGTCTCTTAGACGTTCATCTTCTAGTGCAAAGATGCCTTCAACGATGATGACATCCTTTGGTTCAACATGGACAGTCTCTTCTGAACGTGTGTTTAGCTTGAAATCATATATTGGTTTTTCAATGGATTCGTACCTTAGGAGCTGTTCCAAATGCTCAAACATCAGGTCATTGTCGAATGCAAGCGGATGATCATAATTCGTAAGCAAGCGCTCTTCAAATGGCATATGACTTTGATTTTTGTAATATAAATCTTGCTGAAGCATGAGGATGGAATGTCCTTTAAATTTTTCATAGATCGAATTGGTGACGCTCGTTTTACCTGAACCCGAGCCGCCAGCAATTCCAATGACAACTGGTTTACTCCTCATGTGCCTGTTATTTCCCCTTTCTCATCATGTTGCTAGGGTATACTTTTTGATCGAGCTTGAATTTTACGATTTGCAGCGGATGACGAGCGGCATCTAGTTCATTTCCTTTTTCATCCCAAATCGTCTCAATTTTGCATGTGAAATTCTCAATTTCTGGTCCGAAAAATTCGACTTCATCGCCAGCTTTAAAGAAGTTGCGCTGCTGCAATGTGACGATTTGTTCTTTTTCATCATAATGAAGAACGAGACCTGCGAAATCAAATGTCGTTTTCTTTCCATGAATGCCAAACATTTGTTCATCCGTTCCTGGTACACCTTCGAAAAAGGCTGGCGCTGTGTCACGGTTTGCGCATTTATCTAGTTCATCTAACCATTCCTGCTGAATGACAAAATTGTCCGGGTCAGCACAATAGGCGTCAATGACTTTGCGATATACACTCACGACAGTTGCCACATAATGAATTGATTTCATTCGCCCTTCGATTTTCAAGCTGTCAATTCCCATTTCGATCATTTGAGGAATGGATTCGACAAGCTTTAAGTCTTTTGGACTCATCGCAAATGGTGCGTCTTCCTCTCCAAACAATGGCGCTTCCTCAGAACCTTCTAGTTTATAAAGATCATAATCCCAGCGGCAGGACTGGCAGCAGCCTCCGCGGTTAGAATCTCTTGCCGTCATGTGGTTACTGAGCACGCAGCGGCCAGAGTAAGCAATACACATTGCACCGTGAATGAACGTTTCAATTTCAATATCGACCTTTTCTTTCATTTCTCTAATTTCCAGCGCACTTGTCTCGCGAGCAAGCACCACACGCTCAAGACCTTCTTCCTTCCAAAACTGAACAGCTTTCCAATTCGAAAGAGATTGCTGTGTGCTTAAATGGACTTCAAGCTTCGGTGCGACACGTTTACACGTTTCAATGATCAGCGGGTCAGCCACAATAATGCCCGCTACTCCAGCGCCTTCAATCCCTTGAAGGTATTCCTCAAGTCCGTCCATGTTTTCGTTGTGGGCAAAGATATTCGTTGTCACATAAATTCGTGCACCGTATTTGTTTGCAAATGCGACGCCTTCAGCCATTTCTTCAATTGAAAAGTTATCGGCATTTGAGCGAAGTCCAAATTCTTTCCCGCCAATAAAGACCGCGTCTGCTCCGTAATGTACAGCAATTTTCAGCTTTTCCAAGTTTCCTGCTGGTGCAAGCAGTTCTGGTTTTTTTGTAATGACACGTTTTCCATCAATCATTTCAGAAATACCATCTTTCAATAGTGCCATTTCCTCTGCCTCCTCTTATATTAATAAACCGTTTCTTTAAAGAAGAACCCTGTATCGATTGAACGGTTGAAAGGCTGAATCTCTTCAATCCGCTTCACCCAGTCCTCTTTCTGATCTTCATAGGCGTCTTTGTCAGCCACTAATAAATCAATTGCTTTTCTATATAGTGACGTCACCTCTGTCATATAAGAAAGTGACTTTAAAATTCCGTCAATTTTAAATGAGTCAATGCCTGCGTCAACAAATTCTTCTAATTCGTCAATCATACACACATCATTAGGACTCATAATATGTGTGCCGTTTGCATCCTCGAAAATAGGGTATTTGTTTTGACGTTCCTGGTCATGAAGGAATAGTCCTTCCTCCATATTTCTGCCTTCAACGTCCATTTGTTTGCCTTGGTATTCAAAGTAGTTGCCAATGAGCGTACGTTTCGATTGAAACATACATGTCATGCCATGGACTTGAATTTCGATTTCCACCTCAGCATTTTCTTTGATGTCGATTACACTGTCCATGTTCAGTTCTTTGGCAAGAACAGCACGCGTTGCGCCTTTTCTGCCCCAGTAGTTACAAGTGTAATAGTTTGTCCCAGTCGTTTCTGTACTCCAGTGAAGATTCAGGCTTACTCCTGTTTCCTTCGCCGCCATAATCACGGCCGGGTCTCCAAAGACGACGCCATCTATGTTTAATGCATCGAGAAAGGTTAAATAATCTCCAAGCAGCTGCACACGGTCATTATGAAAAATCGCGTTCATCGCCACATACACTTTTTTGTGATGCGCATGTGCAAGCTCAACCGTCTGCTTCACATCTTCTCTTGAAAACTCGCCTGCAAGACGAATACCGTATGTTTGTTCGCCTATGAAGAATGCATCAGCTCCCGCCTCGATTAATGGCAGTACGTCTGACACCTTGCTTGGCGTCACAAGCAATTCTGGTTTTTTCATGATTGGTCACCTCTTTTTGTACTAATGGCGATCCCGTCTCCAACTGGAATAATACACGTTTGGAAATCAGGGTTTGACATGAGCCATTGATTGTATCGATCAATTTTTCCAATTAATTGTTTTTTTCGTTTATCTTCAATTTCATCTTCATAATTCGTTGCCACTAAGCCTTTGAATAATACGTTGTCTGTAATAATCATTCCGTCATGAGCAAGCATCGGTTCAAACAGCTCAAAAAAACGTTTGTACTGCCCTTTTGCGGCATCAATAAAGATCACGTCATAGGGCGCCATCGTTTGGACCGTTTTAGCCGATTCCATGGCATCACCAAAGAACACGTGTATTCTTTCTTTTAACTTTAATTCCTCAATGTTCCGTGTCGCCTCTTCATAGCGTTTTGCATTTCGCTCAATCGTATAAATCTCAGCATCTGGCAGAGCTGTCGCCATTCGAATGGCGGAGTAGCCAATCGCTGTCCCAACCTCAAGAATTTTCTTCGGCTTTTTCATCGACAGCAGCTGCAGTAAAAGTTCGATGCTCACCTTTTCCATAATTGGCACATGGTGCTCTTTTGCGTATACCTCTAATTGAGCGATTGCATCAGGACTTGGGTGAATTAAATGTTCAATATAATCGTTGATTTGATCATCTTCGATAGTCATTATTTGTCTAGCTCCTTCATGACCTGAAAAAGAAGAGTCCTGCCTATTGCAGCTCTCTTTCTCGTCAATCTTTCGTTCATCTAAGTAAAAACAACCCGATATATTTTACCACAAAGAAGTGGTAATTGCGAACCTATAAAATGGATATTCCAACGAAAAAAACTGCAGGCAATCTTGTATTGTCTACAGTCTTTTTCGATTCACATGTACATTAATTACTGCCTGTGATGTATTTTGCTTTCGCTTTGTTGTGCTCATTTAACGTTTTCGTAAAGACGACTTCTCCATTTTTCTTCGCAAGGAAGTACACATAATCCGTTTTCTCTGGATGCAGTGCGGCTTTCCAGGAAGATTCACCAGCATTTGCAATAGGTCCAGGCGGCAGCCCCTTGTTATTATACGTATTATAAGGAGATTTCACCTTAAGGTCTTTGTAATAAACGCGGGATTTATGCTCACCCAGTGCATAAAGAACGGTTGGGTCGGTTTGAAGCGGCATGTCCTTTTTCAACCGGTTATAAAATACACTAGAGATTTTTGCTCGATCCGTCTTTTCCGTCGCTTCCATTTCAATCAGTGATGCCATCGTTAACACATCATGTATGGACATGTTTGTCTTTTTCATGTCTTTTTCATACGTTTTCACGTATTGATCTGTTTGTTTAATCATTGTTTCAATGATCGTTTCGAGTGATTCATCCTCGCGATAAAATGGATACGTCGCAGGGAATAAATAACCTTCTAGCGGATGTTTCACCTGTTTGCCTTTTACCTGTGATGTCACCGTTTTCGGATATTTTTTCATTAACGTTTGAATAAACGCAGGATCATCAAGCTTTGCTTCCACTTCCTTGGCTGAAAAATGCGTCTGGTTTGCAATAACCGCCGCAATATCAGACAGCTGTTTTCCTTCTGGAATCACAAGCTGAAAGGCGTAGTCTGTCCCTCCAGATGTCAGCTTTTGAATCAGCTTGTCTGCGTCCATCGTTTGTTTTAAATGAAAATACCCTGCTTTAAATCCGGACGCATTTTTGTATTTTGCATAATAAGTGAAAATCGTGTCATTCGAAATGAGCCCATTTTCTTTTAAAATGCCCGCAATCTCACGGACAGATGTCCCATTTGGAATATGAATATTAATCGTTTGTTTGCTTTTTTGATCGACCGGTCCAAGTGCTGATTTAACATATAAAAAGCCTGATAATGCTGCAATGATGATGACAGCAAGAACAGATAACAGGACGATCCCCATTTTTCTTTTAAAAAATGGTCGTTTCTTTTGTTCTGAAAACATGCATGGCCCTCCTCACATCTAGCTTTTATAGTACATGATTCGACGGAGTTCGGCAATTACTTGCTCATGCATTTCATGACAGAACTTGACATAATACGGCTAAACTAACGCCGCCACCGCTTCCAATAGCAGCCATGACATAGCTTCCATTTGGTAAAGCGCGTGCTTCGTAAAATAGTCTCACCATCATAGCAGCTCCCGATGCGCTGTATGGATGACCAAGACAAAGTGCACCGCCTCTTTTATTGATCCGGTCATAAGGAATACCAAGCGTACGAGCAATCAGCGCTATTTTCAGAGCAAAGGCTTCATTGATTTCAACCAGCGCTACATCCTCTGCCTTAATTTTCTTTTGATCTAGAAGTTTCTTGATCGCATCAATCGGCGCAGCAGCTGGAAAATGTGGATGCATCGCCGTCACAGCACTTCCGGCATATCGCAGCATCGGCTGAAAATCATTCGCCTCCGCTAACGCTCTTTCCATCACAACGACCGCTGCTGCCCCGTCTGCTTCTTTGCAGCTATTGGCGGCAGTCACAGTTCCTTTTCCCGGTGAAAATACAGGCTTTGCCCGCTGGATCAGCTTCTCCATCGGTCTTATTTTAGCGGCCGCTTCATCAATGCTCAATCCGCTAATCGAAACAATTTCCTCTGAATATGTACCACGTTTGATTGCGTCTATACTTCTTTCCCAGCTTAATTGCGCATAGTCATCTTGTTCTTTTCTTGTCACAGAAAATGTCGATGCGGTCAGCTCTGCTGCTTCTCCCATAGCCGGATCTCCTATCCATTCAGGTGAAAAGCGCGCTCTTTCTTTCATTGGTGATCTGGAAATGCTCTCAGTCCCGCCAGCGATATACATTGAGCCTTCCCCTGATTGAACCATGACGCAAGCTGTTCGGATTGCTTCTAGACCAGAGGCACACTGCCTATCAATCGTCATACCAGGAACGTGCAAAGAAAGCCCTGCTTCTAATGAGGACAGACGGGCCATATTTCCGCCGCCTCCTACAACATTGCCTAATATGACGTCGTCCGGCGTCATCCCTTGAGACAAATGCTGAATAAGGGGCGCGGCTAATTGCTCTGGACGATAATCCTTCAGCATCCCGTTTTTATCACCGAAGGGTGTCCGTTTTGCTTGTACGATTACTGCTTGCATGACAACTGCTCCTCCGCCCACTTTTTCATGCTGGCACGTGCTAATTTCCCTCCAGATGTTTCAATCATTTGATCAATGACAAGCCATTTTTTAGGCATCTTGTAGGCAGCCAATTTTTCTTTGACAGCTTGCCGAACCGTCTTTGTCTGCTGTCCTTCTTCAATAATGGCAACAGGAATTTCACCCCAATATGGGTCAGGAACGCCAACCACAATCGACCGCTTCACCTCGGGCTGTTCATTTAGCATGCGTTCAATTTCCTCCGGAAAAATATTCAGCCCCCCATAGACGATCATGCCATTCTCACGGCCACTCATATACAAATAGCCGTCTTCATCCATCCAGCCCATATCATAAACTGTCAGCCACTCCTCCGGCGGTTTCACCTCATGTAAGTAGCCTGAAAAAGACATTGGGCTCTTCACATAAATTCTTCCTGTCTCATTTGGCTGGCAGACAGATTGATCGGCCCGCCTCACTTCGACTTGAATGGAAGAAAAGGGTCGTCCGACAGAAGAAGGTTTTTGCAGAAAGTCATTTGAAGATAAGTAGGAAACAAAGCTTAACTCTGATGTGCCGTAAAAATCAAAAAAAGTGACATGAGGATAGTTGGTGACGAGTTGTTTTTTTGAAGAGATGCCCCAATCTGCTCCAGATGATATGACAAGAAACGGATTGTCTCCGTCAAAAGCATTAATTTGCAGTAACGATTCTGTCATTGTCGGGACAGTATACATAACAGTGATGTCTCCTGTCTCTAAAGCTTTCTTTGCTTTCACTGGCGTGAATTTTTCTAAAAGCGTCACTGTGCCGCCTAAGTATAGGGTACTGATGGCACCATATAAAAAGTGAGAGGATAAGAGTGTGCCTGCTATAAGAACATGATCTTGATGAGTGATTCCAAATGTATCCGCTGTCGTTCGAAAGCTTTCGATCCATGACTGCTGACGCCTGATAAAGGCTTTAGGTGAACCCGTTGATCCTGACGTAAATCCCATATAAAAGACAGGGTCGTTCTCGCTGTCGCTTTTGTTATATGGACCTTGTGTGATCAGGCTCATTCTTTCCTTCCATTCAGATAAAGAAAAAACCGGCATGTCTACGCTGTGTTTTTCAAATCTTTTCATATATCGATCCTCTATAATGACGAGAGCTGCCTCACTTAACAAGAGCTTTTCTACACATTCCTCATGGCCCCATCTCGGATCAAGCGGGATAGCTGTCCACCCTGCACAAGCAGCGCCAGCAAATATTTGCAAGAAAGAAGCACCATTTGATAATAAAAAAGCGACTCTTTTTTGCTCATGAGCCGTTCGTTGCAGCCATTGTGCCGATATCTGGACACGTTCATACCAATCTTGATAAGTGATCCTTTCTTTTCCATCAATGATAGCGATATGATCTGGGTTCATTTCTGCATGTAATGTATAGCTATCCGTTATTCTGTTCAAACCGCACGCCTCCCTTTATGCACATCCCTTTTTCGATATGACATGGCCTCAATGATTTTCACCGTGAGAACGGCACACATGCCCGCTTTGGTGAGATCACCTGGAATATAAATCAGACTAAGAAGAGCTGCCTGAGTGACCTTTATATCCATCATCATGGCTTGAAAAGGAATACCGCATAGATATAAAATCCCGATACTGCATACCGCATAGATCATAAAAAGACGCAGAGCGGTCACTTTTTTTAGTCGGTTCAGCCAAAAACTGATCATAAGAGCAGCCACTGGATAAGCTAGTAAAAAACCACCGCTTGGTCCAAAAAAGACCCCTATTCCGCCTCTCCCACCAGACAAAAGAGGTGCGCCTGCTGCCACAACCAAGAGGAACAGAAGTAAACTGATCAGTGCCTGTTTTGGCTTTAACAGCCCCCCAGCAAGCAAAAGACCTGCCGTTTGCAATGTGATTGGTACAGGTGTAAACGTAAGTAAAATCGGCGGGATCAACCCTAACATCCCGATAACCGCTGTCATTAAAGCCATTTGCATCATGTCTTGAATTTTCAATATTCATACCCCTCACTCAATTCATTGTTAAAAATAGAGTAAAAGGTACAGTTTATTATGTCAACATAAAATAAAATAAAGTTAACATATTGATCGTAAAAAAAGACCTGTGAAGAAAGATCACTAAGATCCGTTCACAGGCCTTTTATTCGTTCTATTCTTCGTCTTCTTCTTGATCTAAGAACGTATTTAACGTTTCTTCAATCATGTCCCACTCTTCATCCGTTTCAATAGGCTCTAGCTCGCCATCTTCACCGTCTTCGTTCGGCGTAAAGCTTGATGCATGAATTTCAATTTCTTCATTGTCTTGCTCAGAAATTGGGTAGTAAAGAACATATGATTTGTTAAAATGGTCGCTTTCAAAAGTAAATAGTACTTCGCAAAGCTGTTCATTTCCATTATCATCAACGATTGTAATTTGCTTTTCTCCGTGTTCCATTTGATTCACCTCATTTTAATTTAAGCTGTCTAAATACCCTTGCAGGATCATAACAGCCGCCATTTTATCAATGACTTTTTTACGCTTTTGTCTGCTCACATCTGCAGAGATGAGCATTTTTTCCGCTGCCATTGTCGACAGACGCTCGTCCCAAAGCACAACAGGAACATTGTACGTGTTTTCTAACACTTTCGCAAATAATTGGCTGGCTTCGCCTCTAGGACCGACCGTACCGTTCATATTTTTTGGAAAGCCAAGTACGATTTTATCCGTTCCGTATTGCGCGACGATCTCAGACAGGCGGCTGAGACCGAAGTCTCCGCCTGCTTCATCAATTTTAATTGTTTCTATCCCTTGCGCTGTCCATCCCATTTCATCACTGATCGCAACACCAAGGGTTTTCGTGCCTAAATCCAAGCCTAAAATTCTCATGTTTTACGCCTCTTTATGTGTCTCTAAGTACGATTTAACCAATTCCTCAATTAATTCGTCTCGTTCTAGTTTACGAATTAGGTTGCGTGCATCCTGATGTCTTGGAATATAAGCAGGGTCGCCTGACAGCAAGTATCCGACAATTTGATTGATCGGGTTGTATCCTTTTTCTTGGAGTGCGTCATATACTGTAATGAGCACTTCATTCACATTGGTTTCAGCTGAATCATCAGAGAAGTTAAACTTCATTGTCTTATCAAATGAACTCACTGCTTCTTGCACCTCTCTTCCAACATTCTACTAGCAAGCTTTTTTCTAACCGCTCATCTAATACCATTATTCTACACTACATCGCCTGATTATAAAACGGATTTGACAGATTCTTCGACAGTTGCCAGTGCTTCTTCTAGCTTTTCCGGTTGTTTACCGCCTGCTTGTGCCATGTCTGGACGTCCGCCTCCGCCTCCGCCGCAGATTTCAGCTGCCTGCTTCACAAGTTTCCCTGCATGCAGACCTTTTTCGATGACGTCTTTTGTTACTCCTGCTGAAATGTTTACTTTTCCGTTTTGAACGGCTCCGAGCACAATGACAGCTGATCCTAATTTGGCTTTTAAGTCATCAACCATTGTTCTTAAATGGTTCATGTCTTTCGCGTTTACTTTTTCAGTTAACACTTTCACTCCGCTGATTTCTGTCACTTTCTCTAAAATAGAGCCTGCTTCAGCCTGGCTTAATTTTGCAAGAAGAGATTCGTTTTCTCTTTGAGCCTCTTTTAAATCTGCCTGCAATGCGGCGATACGTTTTGGTACGTCTTTCGTATTTGACTTCAGCTCACTCGCTGCCTGTTCTAAAATGGCCAGCTGGTCATTTAATTCTTCGTATGCACCTTTACCAGTCACAGCCTCAATCCGGCGTGTTCCAGCACCAATACCCGATTCAGACGCAATTTTAAACAACCCGATTTCCGCCGTGTTTTGCACGTGACAGCCGCCGCATAGCTCGATGCTGTAATCGCCTACCTGGACCACGCGGACAATATCGCCATACTTCTCGCCAAAGAGCGCCATTGCACCCATTTCTTTTGCTTCAGCAATCGGCTTCAGGTCAATCGCAACAGAGATGCCTTCCCAGATTTTTTCGTTCACGATTTTTTCAATCTGAGACAATTCTTCTTTTGTCACTTGTCCAAAGTGAGAGAAGTCAAAGCGAAGTCTGTTTTCATTCACCAATGATCCCGCTTGGTTCACGTGGCTGCCCAATACATCTTTTAGCGCCTGATGCAAAAGATGTGTCGCTGTATGGTTTTTCACAATGCCTTTTCGAAGAGCTGATTCCACTTCTGCAGTGACTTCAAGTCCTTTTTTGGCTGTACCGCTTACAACCACTCCCTCATGGACATGCTGACCGTTTGGCGCCTTTTTCACATCTTTAATGTCGATGATGACTTCAGCGCTTTTTAATGTCCCTTTATCAGCCACTTGTCCGCCGCTTTCCGCATAGAAAGGTGTTTCATCTAACAAGATTTGTACCGTATCGCCTTCATGTGCTTCTGTGACAATTTCACCATTTTGAAGCAATTCGACAATATGGGCATCTGCCGTTAGATTTTCGTAGCCAACGAATGTGCTTTCTACTTTAATATCTCCTAGAGCGCCGCCTTGAACCTGCATACTGCCGACATCTTGTCTCGCATTTCTTGCTCGTTCACGCTGCTTCTCCATCTCAGCCTGGAAGCCTTCTCGATCCACTGTCATGTTCTCATCTTCTGCGTATTCTTCTGTCAGCTCGACAGGGAATCCATACGTGTCATACAGTTTAAAGACATCTTCACCTGAAATCTGCGTGTTGCCTTTGTCTCTTTCTTTTTTGATGACTTCTGACAAAATAGCTAACCCTTCGTTCAGTGTTTCATGGAAACGTTCTTCTTCATTTTTGATGACTTTCGCAATAAATTCTTCTTTTGCTTGTACATCTGGGTAGAAATCCTTCATGATTTCCGCAACCACTGGGACTAGGTCATACATAAACGGGCGGTGAATGTGAATGGTTTTTGCATAACGCACTGCACGGCGAAGTAAACGTCTTAACACATACCCTCGGCCTTCATTGGAAGGAAGCGCTCCATCACTTACAGCAAAGGCAACCGTCCGGATATGGTCAGCAATTACTTTAAATGCTGTATCCTTTTCCTTTGTCTCGCCATAGCTTTCTCCAGAGATGGTTTCAACAGCACGAATAATTGGCATGAATAGATCTGTATCAAAGTTCGTTGGCACGTTTTGAATGACAGATACCATTCGTTCAAGACCCATCCCTGTATCAATGTTTTTCTTCGGCAGCGGCGTGTATGACCCATCTGGATTATGGTTAAATTCAGAGAACACTAGGTTCCACACTTCTAGATAACGCTCATTTTCTCCGCCAGGATATAATTCTGGATCGTTCATGTCGTCACCGTATGATTCGCCGCGGTCATAGAAAATTTCCGTATTCGGTCCACTTGGGCCCTCGCCAATATCCCAGAAGTTTCCTTCAAGACGAATAATACGTTCTTCAGGAACACCGATTTTATCTCTCCATAGAACATACGCCTCATCGTCCTCTGGATGGACAGTTACAGATAACAAATTCGGATCAAAGCCAATCCACTCGTCACTTGTGAGGAATTCCCACGCCCATTCAATCGCTTCTTCTTTAAAATAATCACCAATAGAGAAGTTGCCGAGCATTTCAAAGAACGTATGATGGCGTGCTGTCTTTCCTACATTTTCAATATCATTTGTACGAATCGATTTTTGCGCGTTGCAAATACGCGGATTGTCAGGTACGACGCGGCCATCAAAGTATTTCTTTAATGTTGCCACGCCGCTGTTGATCCACAAAAGTGTCGGATCATCATGCGGTACGAGTGACGCACTCGGTTCTACAGCATGTCCTTTTTCTTTAAAAAAGTCTAAAAACATTTGGCGTACTTGAGCTGAAGTTAAAGTTTTCATTCAAAAATCCTCCCTTATCATTCATCAATCTCCACACAAACGAAAAAACATCCCGCCCTATGCAAGCACAAAACGACTTACACAGGGACGAGATGCTCTCGCGGTACCACCCTGATTATAGACCTATTCGTCTATCACCTTCACATCCGATAACGCCGGAAGAGAGCGGCAGTGTTTATCTGCACTCGGGACTAGCTTCCGTTAAAGGTCTGATAAGGCTTTTCTCAGCAAAATAAAGCCTCTCTCTGCAACAGCTTTTTAACGTACTCGGGTCCGTCATTGAATTCAGTATGTATGAATCGAAATTATTATAGACAACTCGGCTCCTCTTGTCAATGAACGCTTCGTCTCATGAGGATATATTGCACAATGATCACCCTGATTATAGCAGCTGTAGGTACCGCTAAAATCATCCCAATTAAGCCAAATAACTCTCCTCCTCCTAGCAAGACAAGCATAATGACGACAGGATGCATATGAAGGCTTCTCCCTACGATGATCGGGCTGAGGACGTTGCTTTCTAAAAATTGCAGCACTGCTACTGTGATCAGCACAATAATAACCGATTTGACCGAGATGGTAAACGCGATAAAGACAGCGGGAATCGCGCCAATAATCGGTCCAAAATACGGAATGACATTCGTTGCGCCAATCAGCATACCTAGGACAAGCGGATACGGGATATGAAACAGCCAGAGCACAATGGCTGCTGCACCGCCGATTAAGGAACAGACAAGCAGCTGCCCTCTAATATAATTACCAAGCGATTCATCAACTGCCTTCACAAACGCATGTCCCCTCTTCCGAAATGAGGGCGGCGTTAAATACCATGCAGCCCGCTTCATCGTATTCATGTCCTTCACCATATAAAAAACAAGAAAAGGAATGAGCGCTGCAACTAATGCGTAATCAAGTAATACTTTACAGCTAAGAATCATCCGCTCTGCGCCGTTAGCTGCATAAGTCTCCGATTGGACAATCAAACGGTCCAGCCGGTCGTGAAGTCCGTCGGGCCAATGGCTAGTATGACGATGAATATGAGATAAGGCGCCATTATACGTTTCGGCAAGCACAGGAATTTGTTCTGACAGCTCATTTAACTGCTTGATCATGACCGGTGCCCCTTTATAAACCGCAAGCCCAATCCCGCCAAAAAACAGTACATAAATCAATAAGAGACTAACAGTCCTTGGTAAGCCCCCCGCGTGCAATCTTTCCACTATCGGATAAAGCAGATAAGAAATAAAAATGGCAATGAGAAGCGGAATCAGAACCGCCTTTAACAACAAAAAAATAGGCATCCATAACTCGTCGAGCTGCAGTAAAATGAGCAAGGATGCAAGGACAAGCAGGACCCCTGCAGCATATATCAGAAATTGGATCGGACGTTTCTTCACCTTTTTCACCTCTTTTCTTATTGTTTAACCTTCTTCTGCAATTATCCATGTAAATAAAATTTGTCCTAACTTTGTTAAAAATGAATACACATGAAACATACAGCTCCATCAAAAGTCACTAAAATATCTCCACTGAATATTCCATCATGTACAAGAGGAGGTTTTTTATGATCAGATTCGAAGAAGTCAACAAGCATTATGGCCAGTTCCATGTACTTAAGGACATTAACCTACATATTCAAAAAGGTGAGGTGGTCGTGATCATCGGTCCTTCAGGATCAGGTAAAAGCACGATGCTCAGATGCATCAATCGTCTTGAAAGCATTGATGAGGGAAAGGTACTCGTCAACCAAGTGCCTGTTCAGCATCCGAAGACCAACATTAATCTTGTCAGGCAAAATATCGGGATGGTGTTTCAGCATTTTCATCTCTATCCTCATAAAACGGTGCTTGAAAACATTATGCTTGCGCCAATGAAGGTGAAAAAGGTGAGCAAGGAAGAAGCGAGGGAAACAGCCGAATTTTATTTAAATAAAGTCGGCATTCCTGATAAGGCCGATTCCTACCCTTCAAGACTCTCAGGCGGACAGCAGCAGCGTGTTGCCATTGCAAGAGGGCTTGCGATGAAGCCAGAGGTCATGCTGTTCGACGAACCGACATCGGCACTCGACCCAGAGATGATTGGAGAGGTACTAGATGTGATGAAGCAGCTCGCCCGAGAAGGAATGACCATGGTTGTCGTCACACATGAGATGGGGTTTGCCAGGGAAGTGGCCGACCGCATTGTCTTTATTGATGAAGGCAGAGTTCTTGAAGAGTCAACACCGGCTGCATTTTATGAGAAACCGCGTGAGAAACGCGCTCAGCTCTTTTTAAGCCGTATTTTAAATCACTAGGGGGAAAGATTTGATGAAAAAAATGAAACGCTTTGGCCTACTACTCTTTATGACTTGCTGTATTGCCGCTTTAGCTGCTTGCGGCTCTGCTGAAAAAGGCTCGACGAATGCAAAGCAAGGAAGCTCTTTAGAAGCCATTCAGAAAGACAAAAAAATCATATTCGGGGTCAAGAATGATACACGTCTCTTCGGTCTAAAAAATCCTAGCAGCGGAGATATCGAAGGATTTGATATCGATATAGCAAAAGCCATCGCAAAGGAAATGCTCGGTGATGAAGAAAAAGCAGAATTCAAAGAAGTGACATCGAAAACGAGAATCCCTTTACTGCAAAAAGGAGATATTCACGCGATCGTCGCAACCATGACGATTACCGAAGAGCGTAAAAAAGAAGTCAATTTCTCAGATGTTTACTTTGAAGCAGGACAATCACTGCTTGTGAAAAAAGGAAGCGACATTCAATCGATTGATGATCTTAAAAAAGGGACGAAAGTGCTTGCAGTGAAAGGATCTACTTCTTCTCAAAATATCCGCGAAAAAGCACCTGAAGCGTCTGTATTAGAATTTGAGAACTATCAGGAAGCTTTTACAGCTTTAAAATCAAACCAAGGGCAAGTGCTGACAACTGATAATGCGATCTTATTTGGTATGGCAGATGAGGATTCAAATTACGAAGTCGTCGGCGGCACCTTTACAGATGAGCCTTATGGCATTGCTGTAAAGAAAGGGGATCAGGAATTAACAACTGCGATCAATAAAGCCCTAAAAACCTTAAAAGACAATGGAGAGTATGACAAGATTCATCAAAAATGGATCAAAGAATAACCGTTTGACTTGTTAAGACCTATTATCTTAGGGTGAGCCGCTCATTGGCTCCCCTGTTGATCAGGAAGGAAGTGAACTGATTGCTGCGGTTTTCCATTCTCACTGAAAACTTCAATCTTTATGTAGAAGGCTTTAAATATACCATTGGTGCAAGTGTCATTGCTTTGATTGGAAGCTTTTTGATCGGTACACTCATTGCCATTATGAGAATTGCGCCACTCAGGCCGCTCAACTGGTTAGGAACGGCTTATGTGGAATTTATTCGGAATATTCCGTTATTATTGATTACATTCGTTTTCTTCTTTGGTTTACCCGTGCTAGGTATTGTAGCAGATGGCTTCACCGCTGGCACCATTGCCCTTGCCATTTATACTTCTGCCTTTATTGCTGAAGCCATTCGCGCAGGGATACAAGCTGTACCGCTTGGACAAATGGAAGCCGCCCGCGCTTCAGGTCTATCCTATGGCGGGACGATGCGGTATATCATTCTGCCGCAGGCGATTAAAATTGTCATTCCCCCTCTTGGGAATCAATTTATTAACCTTGTCAAAAACTCCTCTATTTTAGGTGTCATTGCAGGGTTTGATCTCATGTATCAAGGAGACCTCATCGCTTCTAGAACATTTGTGACATTTGATGTCTACATCTTTGTTGCCATGTTCTATCTGCTATTAACGATTCCGCTCAGTATAGGCGTTGGTTATTTAGAAAAAAGATTAGCAAGAAGCCACTAGAAAGGAGGAAACACCATGGATTTTATAGGTGCCTACCAGCCTGATCATCTCGCCTTTTTACTTGAAGGATTTGCTGTCACCTTAAAAGTGGCTTTTATCTCCATCATTTTGAGCTTTCTCATTGGATTAGTCATTGGCACATTGCGGTTCGCTCAAATTCCGGTTTTATCAAAGATACTTGCAGTCGTCGTAGAAACCATTCGAAACCTGCCGCTCTTATTGATCATCTTTTTTACGTATTTTGCACTGCCCGAAATCGGCATTAAGCTGAGCATTACAGCCTCGGCTATTGCAGCTTTAACCGTATTTGAATCAGCGATGCTGTCAGAAATTATTCGAAGCGGTTTAAAGTCAATTGATAAGGGGCAGATCGAAGCAGCCAGGTCTTCTGGTTTAACCTATATTCAAACGTTAAAAATGATTATTATGCCGCAGGCTTTACGCCGAATGGTGCCGCCAATTGTCAGTCAATTCATCTCTCTTTTAAAAGATACGTCGCTTGCTGTTGTCATTGCACTTCCAGAACTATTGCATCACGCTCAAATATTAAACGGTCAGAGCCAATCTTACTTACTGCCCATCTTCCTATTAGCGGCGATGATGTATTTTGTCGTCAATTTCAGCTTATCACTACTTGCACGCCGATTAGAATACAGGCAGGCATAAAAAAGGACATCCGCTTTTGGCGGATGCCTTTTTGTTTACATCATTCTCATAACACGTTTTCTTAGCTTTTTCATATCCCGCTTTGATGGCATATCATATCGACTTGCAAAGTGATATGCGAGTGCACCTGCACCAAGCGTTAATAGTGAAGAAGTCATTTTGCCCATTCGAAATTCCCCCTTAACACTTATAGTTGAATTGAACGTTCATCATCACTAAACAGATCATCTAAGCTGCTTAGTGTCCCGTCTTCTTCCACTTGGTGTGTAGATATTTTGCCTTTTGACAGCGTCAATTCAATAAAACAGCCCCAGCAATAATATTGATTGACCCCAATTTTTCCGATGTCTTTACATTTGCAATTTGGGCAAATGAGCATAATCAGCACCTCTTTACGTTCGGTTTAGAACAAGTGCTTCCTTTTGAACGTTGATCAAGGTTCCGGCAGCCTGCAGCTGTTTTCGAATCCCTGATAGCTCTGTAAAGAAGCCGTCCGAGAGTTCATATGCTACGATTGTGCCCGAATTTGTGCAAAAGTATACATCTTCCAAAATGCCTAAATTTTCACCCTCAGGCGACTGCATCATTTTCTTTTTCAATTTCGAAAATAAGAAGGATGGGGCAGAGGAATCCATGCCTACTCCCTCCTGGCAGCTCACATATAAGCCTTTGTCTGTCAGCTGATCACCAGCAGAGAATGGAATGAGTGCACAGTCTTTCTTTTTCCCATCTAACACATATCCTCCGCAGCTGCCTCCGGCTAATAAGCAAATATCTTTAATGGAACCAAGTGAATGAGACAGCTCACCTGTATAGATTGACATTCCTTCAAGCTCTCGACATGTTCTCAAAATGTGCTCAACCACCTTTTGCGGAACAGTCTTATCGTGTGCGTTTGCTTCGATACTCATACGAAGAAATGGCTTCCATGAACGGAATATGAGGATTTCTTTTCACGCTAAAAAGGCTCCCGTATGGAAGCCTTTTATTCATGCATAAAATCAAATGGAGTGATTCCCTCCATGCCAATATTTGCGTCATGTACGCTAAACGGAAGTTCTTTTTGGAGCGCTGCAAGCTCCGCATCCATAACTTCATCAGTTTGCATCAGCCGCATCGTTAAGGACGTTTGTCTGAGCGAATCCTCATTGTTTTTCACGCCCCACTCCAGCGCTGATTCCTCGCCGCACAGGATTAAAAACTTTTTACTTCGTGTAATGGCTGTGTACAGCAGATTTCGCCGCAGCATTCTGTAGTAGCTTCTCACGACTGGCAGCACAACGATTGGAAATTCACTGCCTTGTGATTTGTGGATGGAGCAGCAATAGGCATGTGTAAATTGATGAAAATCCTTTTTTGTAAAGGTGATTTCATTCCCATCAAAGGAGATCACAGCCATGTCTTCTTTTTCCGTGTTTTCTTTCGCATAAAAAATCGAGACAATTTCGCCGATATCACCGTTAAAAATATTATTTTCCGGCTGATTCACAAGCTGAAGCACTTTATCACCGGTCCGGTACACCACATCACCAAACGGGATTTCTCTGCCCTTTGGTTTTTTAGGATTCAAAATGTGCTGCAGCATTTTATTGAGCTCATTAATGCCTGCTTTCCCTTTATACATTGGCGCAAGCACTTGAATGTCTTTTGCTGAATAGCCTTTTTGAGCAGCATTGCTGACGACTTTCTCAATCACTTCTTTCATTTGATCAGCTGAGCATTTTATGAAAGATCGATCCTTTGAACGTGCGGTAATATCTTTTGGCAGTACGCCATTTTTCATATCATGTGCAAGTTCAACAATGCTGGAGCCGTCTGCCTGCCGGTAAATATCTGTCAGTGTAACAGCTGGTACGGCTTGTGAGGCAAGTAAATCCCTTAACACTTGGCCTGGTCCGACAGATGGAAGCTGATGTTCATCTCCTACCATGATCACTTGGATATGATCAGGAATCGCTTTAAACAAGTGATTCGCAAGCCAAATATCCAGCATACTTGATTCATCAATGATGACAAGCTTTCCTTCAATCGGCTGTTCCTCATCATGCGAAAAGCCCTCTGATCCGTTCCAGCCGAGCAAACGGTGAATGGTTACAGCTGGAAGCCCTGTTGATTCTGTCATCCGTTTAGCTGCTCGTCCAGTTGGCGCCGCAAGCACAAATGGAAAGGATTCATCTTTTTTGTAATCACTCGGATCAAGAGATACACCGTGAAGATCGCTGTAAAGCTCAACAATCCCTTTAATGACCGTTGTCTTCCCAGTCCCAGGTCCGCCTGTTAAAAGCAGCATCGGGGACATGAGTGCCTTTTGAATCGCTTCCTTTTGTGTCGGCGCATACTGGACGCCCAGCCGTTCCTCAAGCTCGCCAAGTGCGAGCAGGAATTCCGATTCAGGGAATTGATCTGCATATTCCGTTTGGGAGACGATCTTTTGTATCCGTTTGGCGACACTTTGCTCCGCATAAAATAAGGACGGATGATAGCAGCGCTCATCTTCAATGATCATCTCTTTTCCTTCGCCAAGTGCAATGATCTGATTGGCGACATCCATTTCCGTCACTTTGTACTCATTGCCTGTCTGATTGAGCAGCTTGCGGGTTTCAACGATCAAATCTTTCGTTTGTATGTACGTATGACCATCCTGAAGACTGGCTGTTTCAACTGTATAAAGCAGGGCTGCACGGATTCGCTCTGGGTCATTGCCTGAGATGCCGGTTCTAGCGCCAAGCTCATCCGCCTTAATAAATCCGATCCCTTCAACATCCTTGACGAGCTGATACGGGTTTTCCTCAATCTTTTGCAGCGTTTCACTCTCGTACACTTGGTATATCTTCATGCTGAGCTGAGGACCAAAGCCATATTGATTCAGGCTGATCATGATTTGTTCCAATCCTTGATGTTCCTGGAGCGCTGCGGCCAGCTTATCTGCCTTCTTTTTTGATAAGCGCGGAACATCATACAAAACAGCTGGGTCACGCATAATTTTATGAAGCGTCTGATTGCCAAGCTGCCCCACAATTTCTTCCGCCGTCTTTTTCCCTATCCCCTCAAATAAATCACTTGAGAGATAATGAATGATTCCTTGCTTCGTTGTCGGTACTTCCTTTTGAAAATGAGTGGCCTGAAACTGTTCACCAAATTTCGGATGGCTTGTGACTTTGCCATAGAAGGTGTAAGTTTCTTCCTCATGAAGTGCTGGGAAGTAGCCTGTGACAGATGCTGTTTTTTCCTCTAAGTTTTCCGATGTTTCAATGACTTTCACCTTTAACACCGAGTATAAATTACTTTCATTATGGAAAATAACGGCTTGAATTGTCCCCTTTAAAAACGGTTCGTCCTCAAGCTTCATTTGATCTGGATGTTCCTGCACAGGTCTTCCCTCCTTCCGTCTATTCTGCCTCTTGAATCAGCTTTTGCGCATGTAGTGCCAGCATATGGTCAGGCTGCACGTCAATGGCTTTTCCTAGCATCTCAAGTGCTTCGTCTTTTTTCTCTAAGTATGCATACGCAACCCCTAAATTATAAAAGGCATCTGCATGCTGCGGATCACGCGCGACCACCTCGGTAAAGGTTGTCACCGCTTCTTCCAGCAATTGTTCATTGGCTAAGCACATGCCAAATTGGAATCTTGCTTCATTATCTTCTTCATTCAGTTCGATGGCACGCTGAAGATAGGGCATCGCAAGCTTCGGCTGCTCTAATTTGATGAGCGTCTGCCCCAGCATATAAAATAAATCACTATTTTCCATGCCAGCTTGTAGTGCTTGTTCAAAATAGTCTTTTGCTTTCATAAAGTCTTCTTTTAATGTGTATACATTTCCTGCCCCGTAATAGGCTGCAGCTGCGGCGTGATCAAGTTCAATGGCTTTTTGAAAGAAGTTTAACGCACGTTCAAATTCATTGATACTTGAAAGCAAGTTCGCAAAGTTAATATATGGAACCGGGTCTTTTGGGCTTTCTTCAATGGCTTTCGTAAAAGCTTCAGCTGCTTTTTCGATGTTGCCTTGATTTAAGGCTTTTATGCCGATTTCGTTATAGTTCATTCGCTCTCTCATCCTTTCATTAAAAAACCTCAACAGCGACGTTGAGGTTTTGAAAACATGTTACACATACGACAGCTTTTGACCGTCCTTGAAAACATCGTCAATTGTTCCGCCGCCAAGACATTCGTCGCCATCATAAAAGACAACCGCTTGTCCTGGAGTCACAGCACGAACGGGTTCATCAAAGATGACCATCGCTTCTTGCTCACCTGTCATTTTGACCTTCACATGGTGATCTTCTTGACGGTATCTGAATTTGGCTGTGCATGTTAATTCACCATTTTCGCCGACAATATGAGGACGAGTCCAGCTGATATTGACGGCTGAAATGCTTTCAGAATATAAAAGTGGATTGTGGAAACCTTGTTCGACAAACAAGATATTTTGTTCCAAGTCTTTTCCAACGACAAACCAAGGATCACCGCTGCCGCCAATGCCAAGACCTTGGCGTTGACCGATCGTGTAATACATCAGTCCATCATGTTCACCTTTGACTTCTCCGTCCATTGTCTGCATCACGCCAGGCTGTGCAGGCAAATATTGACTGAGGAATGTTTTAAAGTTTCTTTCCCCAATAAAGCAAATACCCGTTGAATCTTTTTTCGTTGCTGTTGCGAGCTCTGCTTCTTTTGCCAATTCACGAACCCTTTTCTTCTCTAAATCTCCGATTGGGAACATGACTTTATCAAGCTGTTCCTGAGTCAGCTGATTTAAGAAATACGTTTGGTCTTTGTTGGCATCAAGACCTCTTAGCATTTTGACTTCATCGCCAGTTCTGTCGACGCGCGCATAGTGGCCTGTTGCTAAATAATCCGCACCGAGTGACAATGCATGCTCGAGGAACGCTTTGAACTTAATTTCTTTGTTACACATGACATCTGGATTTGGCGTTCTGCCCGCTTTATATTCATCAAGGAAATATTGAAACACTTTGTCCCAATATTGCTTCTCGAAATTCACCGCATAATAAGGGATTCCAATTTGGTTACACACGCGGATGACATCCTCATAGTCCTCCGTTGCTGTACATACACCATTTTCATCTGTGTCATCCCAGTTTTTCATAAATATGCCGATTACATCATAGCCTTGCTCCTTTAGCATAAGAGCAGCAACTGATGAATCGACTCCTCCGGACATACCGACCACAACTCTTGTGTCTTCTGGTCTTTTTGTCATCTTCATCAACTCCATTTTCAATGAAACAGCATGTGCGTTTCGTTCTTCAGGTGCTTGGCTGTTTCATTTTTCACACACGAACAAAAGAGGAGCATTTATTTGGCTAAGCGTTTGACAACAGCTGCTATCTTGCGCGCCGCCTGCTTCACATGATCCTCTTCATTCCCAAGACCGAAGCTTATTCTGACTGAGGACGTCAGCTTGTCTGCTTCTTCGCCATACATGGCGCTTAACACGTGCGAAGGAAGGACGGATCCAGCCGTACATGCAGATCCACTTGAAACAGCAATTCCTTCCATATCTAAATTCACAAGTAACGATTCGATGGAAACGCCCGGGAAATGAACATTTAAAATGTGAGGCAATGTCTCTTTCGGGTGCCCATTGACAGAGAAATTGAGTGATTCCTCTTCGAATACTTGCAGCATGATTTCTTTGAGCTTACCATAATGCATGGCTTTTTCTCTTCTATTTTGCTTCGTTAATTGAACAGCTTCTGCAAGTCCAACGATCCCTGCCACATTTTCAGTGCCAGCACGGCGTTTTCTTTCTTGTTCTCCTCCGAATATTTGCGGAGAAAGTTTCACGCCTTCGTTTACATATAAAAAGCCTGTTCCCATTGGACCATTTAGCTTATGGCCAGAAGCAGATAAGAGATCAATATGAAGGTCTGCTACATCAATAGGCATTGTTCCAAACGCCTGCACGGCGTCTGTATGAAAATGAGCAGTGTGGTTGTATAAAAGTTCGCCAATGTCTTTGATTGGCTGAATCACACCTGTTTCATTATTGCCGTACATGATGGTCACTAGAATCGTATCATCTCTCAGTGCTTGTTTTAGTTGTTCAAGATGAATCAATCCAGTTTCATCCACATCTAAATATGTCACGTCAAATCCTAGCTTCTCTAGGCGTTCACATGTGTGCAGCACCGCATGATGTTCTGTTTTTGATGTGATGATATGTTTTCCTTTATGCTGTCTTGCCATGGCCACACCTGTAATCGCCAGGTTGTCCGCCTCTGTTCCTCCGCTTGTGAGGATGATCTCCTGTGGTTTACAGTGTAATTCTCCTGCAATCACTTCTCTTGCTTCATCGAGCCACTTTCTTGCCTCGCGCCCATATGAATGAATACTAGAGGGATTGCCAAATATCTCTGTAAAGTAAGGCATCATCTTGTCCACAATACGCTGATCCATTGGCGTTGTGGCCGCATGATCTAAATAGATTCGTTCCATTTCCGGTACACCTCTGATCTAAATATAGAACATATACGCGTCTTGATTTCCGTCATCTGTGTAGCTTGCCAAGTCTTCAAGAGTTGTATTGTCTAGTACGTCTTTTACTGCATCACGAATCCGAATCCAAAGTTCACGCTTTGCTGGTTCTTCGTTTTCGATGACTTCGACAGGACTAATCGGTCCTTCTAATACACGAATAATATCACCGGCTGTGATTTCGTTTGGTTCATGTGCAAGAACATAGCCGCCATATGCACCGCGAATACTTTTCACAAGACGGGCATTACGAAGTGGTGAGACAAGCTGCTCTAAATAATGCTCAGACAAATTATTGTTTTGAGCGATTGATTTTAATGATGTGGGGCCTTCGCCATGTTTTTTGGCTAATTCGATCATGATCGTCAGACCATATCTGCCTTTAGTTGAAATTTTCAAGTTAAACACCTCTGCGTTTTCTATTCTATGTCATCAATTATTTTTCTGATTTCATATACGCTGATATATAGACCAAAAGCAATTATATCATACTTTCAGCCAACTTTCATTTGCCGGTTCTGAGCGCTTTAGGAGGACGCATCCCTTTTCTATTTGAAGAAATTTCGGTACTCTATACAAACAAGACATTGCTTTAGGAGAGATAATCATGAAACCTTTAGCGTACCGGATGCGCCCAAGTCATATTGAAGACATCATTGGGCAGGAGCATCTCGTTGGAGAAGGTCAAATTATTAGACGAATGGTCGAGGCAAAACATTTATCCTCGATGATTTTATACGGACCGCCGGGCATCGGCAAAACATCGATTGCGACCGCGATCGCTGGAAGCACAAGCATTGCGTTTCGGACATTGAATGCAGTCATTCATAACAAAAAGGATATGGAAGCTGTCGCCGCTGAAGCGAAAATGAGCGGCCAGGTCATCCTTATTTTAGACGAGGTTCACAGGCTTGATAAAGGAAAGCAGGATTTCCTTCTTCCTTATTTAGAAAATGGCATGATCATTTTAATTGGCGCAACGACGGCTAACCCCTATCATGCGATCAACCCTGCCATCCGAAGCCGGACACAAATATTTGAGCTAAAACCGCTTGAAACAGAGCAAATCAAAGCTGCGTTAACAAGAGCGTTACAGGATGAACATCGCGGGCTTGGCGGTTATGAGGTGACAGTGGACGATGAAGCGATGAATCATTTTGCCAATGGATGCGGTGGAGACGTACGCTCTGCTTTAAATGCGTTAGAATTAGCTGTCTTATCGACAAAAGCAGATGAGGCTGGGCATATTATGATCACTCTTGCCGCAGCAGAAGAATGTTTACAAAAAAAGAGCTTCTCACATGATAAGAATGGTGATGCTCATTATGATGTCCTCTCGGCTTTTCAAAAATCCATTAGAGGATCTGACGCAGATGCGGCGCTGCATTACCTTGCCAGACTGATTGAAGCAGGAGACCTTGAAAGCATTTCAAGGAGATTACTCGTGATGGCTTACGAGGATATTGGTTTAGCTAGTCCGCAGGCCGGTCCTCGTGTGTTAAGCGCTGTTCAAACAGCAGAAAGAGTCGGCTTCCCGGAAGCACGCATTCCGCTGGCTAACGCAGTCATTGAACTGTGTCTTTCTCCTAAGTCCAACTCAGCATATAAGGCGGTTGATGCGGCGCTCAGTGACATTCGATCAGGGAAAATTGGTGAAATCCCTGTTCATTTAAAGGATGCTCACTACAAAGGAGCTACAGCACTCGGCAGAGGTGTCGATTACTTATACCCACACGATTATGAAAACGGCTGGGTGAAGCAGCAATACTTACCTGATCCGCTGAAAAACAAGCAATACTATGAACCGAAGCAAACAGGCAAATTTGAAGGCGCACTGAAACAGGTATATGAGAATTTAAAACGCCAAAAATAAAAAAAGCCCCCTGCATGTTAGCAGGTGGGCTGTTTATTTATCCTTCACACGTGTAATTGGAATATCTTTTAAGAGCTGCATAATGACATGACCACCCATGATCAGCCCTGCAACAGACGGGACGAACGCATTGGATGATGGCGGCATTTGTGCCTTTCGAATCTTCGCTTCATCATTTCCAACTTCTTTTCTGACATCTTCGCGAATCACAATCGGACTTTCATCAGAGAAAATGACTTCAATTCCTTTACGAATCCCTTCTTTGCGCAGACGCGTTCTCACGACTTTTGCAATTGGGTCGGTATGTGTTTTTGAAATATCATCAATTTTGAAGCGGGTCGGATCTGTTTTGTTTGCAGCACCCATACTCGAAATGATGTTCACATTGCGTTTCAGGCACTCTTTCATTAAATGAATTTTATAGTGAATCGTATCTGACGCATCGATGACATAATCAAGCGGATACTCAAAAAATTGCTCATATGTTTCCTCTGTATAAAACATCTTTAGTGCAACTACTTCACATTCCGGATTAATATCAGCGATTCTCGCCTGCATTAAGTCAACCTTTGGCTGACCAACTGTTGAAAGCAACGCTGGAAGCTGACGGTTCACATTTGTAATATCAATATCATCTTTATCAACAAGAACAATACGGCCAACGCCTGAACGAGCGAGTGCCTCAACTGCAAATGAGCCAACGCCGCCCACACCAAGCACTGCAACTGTACTGTTTTTTAATATATCTAAGCCTTCCTTGCCTATAGCAAGCTCGTTTCTTGAAAACTGATGTAACAAGTGCCTCACTCCACCTTTATTTAAAATGAATCGAAAGAATCATATCATATTCAAACTTCTTCGTCATCCTTCTGAAAAAGAAAAAAACACAAAAAAGTCCCGACAACGCCGCCAGCTTTTCCTTCGTTTTGAACCCCGCACCATGCAGGTGGGTGCTTTCTTCCTGACTTTATAAGTCCTCTAAAGAGGCATTTATGCAGAAAGGAAAGGCAAGCTCCCGTATAAAAAAATGTTCGGTCAAAACTAGGTAACCACCGTACGTATCAGGACTTTATTTATTGATTGAAGAAAGCATATCATAGGCATGCCGCTTTTTCAAGCGTTTACATGCCCATAACCATGCGTCTATTTTACTGTTTTACTTTTGTTTTAATGGCTAAACTTAGCTCATCAAGCTGCGCTTCGCTTACAGTGCCAGGAGCATCTGTAAGCACACAGCTCGCACTTGCCGTTTTCGGGAACGCAATGGTATCTCTTAGGTTAGAGCGGCCGGCAAGCAGCATCACTAAGCGGTCAAGACCAAGCGCGATTCCGCCATGCGGAGGAACTCCATGCTCAAAAGCATCTAGAAGGAAGCCGAATTGTTCATATGCCTCTTCTTTTGAAAACCCAAGTAAGCTAAACATTTTTTCTTGAATATCCTTTTCGAAAATACGAATCGAACCTCCGCCAAGCTCATAGCCATTCAGTACAAGATCGTAAGCCTGTGCCTTCATGTCTTCTGGGCTTGTCTCAATTAATTCAAGATCGTCGCGTACTGGCATTGTGAAAGGATGATGGGCAGCATAGAAGCGGCCTTCTTCTTCATCTTTTTCAAGCAGCGGCCAATCAACAACCCATAAGAAGTTGAATAGAGACTCATCAATGAGTTCAAGCTCTTTGCCGAGTTTTAGGCGAAGGGCACCAAGTGCATCATGGACAACAGACGTCTTATCTGCAACAAAAAGTAACAGGTCACCTTCTTCGACTTGCAGCTGCTCCTTTAATTCTGCCTGCTTTGCTTCATCAAAGAATTTAGCAATCGGTCCTTTTAATTCTGCCCCTTCTGCTTTTAGCCAAGCTAGACCTTTTGCACCGTAGTTCGCTGCAAATGCACCAAGGGCA
The DNA here is from genome assembly GCF_038002985.1 of Bacillus sp. FSL R5-0431. Lineage (NCBI taxonomy): Bacteria > Bacillati > Bacillota > Bacilli > Caryophanales > Bacillaceae > Bacillus > Bacillus sp. FSL R5-0431. The sequence goes on from NZ_JBBOOG010000001.1 coordinate 2,344,672, forward strand.
TCAATGTCTTTTCTTGAGTAGTTCGCTGCAGCACCTTTTACATTGATGGCTTTCACAGCTCCACCATTTTTCACAGCTCCGCTAAAGACTTTGAAATCGGAATCTTTTACCGTATCTGAAATGTTGACAAGCTTCATCTCAAAACGTGTATCTGGCTTATCAGATCCATAAGAATTCATCGCTTCATCATATGTCATACGGGGTAATGGCAATGTCAGGTCTACGCCTTTGACATCTTTCATCACCTTTGCCATCATCTCTTCGGCAAGCGTCATAATGTCCTCTTGACTCATAAAGGACATTTCAATATCGACTTGTGTGAATTCCGGCTGACGGTCCGCACGCAAGTCTTCATCTCTAAAGCAGCGGGCAATTTGATAGTAACGATCCATCCCTGAGACCATCAGCAATTGTTTAAATAATTGCGGAGACTGAGGCAAGGCATAGAATTCTCCCTCATGTACACGGCTTGGAACAAGATAGTCACGTGCTCCCTCTGGCGTACTTTTTGTTAAAATCGGTGTTTCAATATCTAGAAAGCCGTTGTCATCTAAGAAATGGCGGAATGCTTTTGTGACTTCATGTCGCATTTTCATCGTTTCAAACATAGCAGGACGGCGAAGGTCTAAGTAACGGTATTTTAAGCGCACATCTTCTGATACCTCGTCTGCTTGATCTGAAATCACAAAAGGAGGGGTCTTCGCTTCATTTAACACGCTGACCGTTTCGACTTGAATTTCAATTTTCCCTGTTTTTAAATTTGGGTTGATCGTTGCGTCTTCTCTTGCGACAACCGTTCCTTTAATATCAAGGACATATTCATTACGAATCGATTCTGCTGTCTCAAGCGCCTCTTTTGATAGGTCTGGATTGAAGACAGCTTGTACAATCCCTGTACGGTCGCGCAGATCAATAAAGATTAATCCGCCAAGGTCACGTCTTTTTTGAACCCATCCTTTTAATACAACGGTTTGACCGATTTGGTCTTCTGTTACTTCTCCACAATAAAAAGTTCTACCAAACACAAACATTCCACTCCTTCTTTACGCCTTCTTGTGGGCCTTCATCATTTGAATCAGCTCATCAAGCTTCACTTCAATTTGTTCACCCGTTGTCGTATCTTTTACATTCACAATGCGCTGCGCCAGCTCATCTTCACCAAGGACTGCAATAAACTTGGCTTTTAATCGATCAGCCGCTTTAAATTGCCCTTTTAATTTCTTCCCTGTATAGTCCATTTCACTTGAAATGCCTTCTTTTCTCAGACGATTTAATAATGAAACAGAGTAATCCTTCGCTTCATCACCGAGTGCAGCAATGTATAGATCAATGCCATCTTGCAGTGGAAGATCAATCCCTTCAGCATCGATTGCTGCTAGGAAACGCTCAATACTCATAGCAAAACCGATTCCTGGTGATTCAGGACCGCCAATTCCTTCAACAAGTCCATCATAACGGCCTCCGCCGGCTAATGTGGTAATCGCGCCAAAGCCTTCAGCATTACTCATGATCTCAAATGCCGTGTGATTGTAGTAATCAAGACCGCGCACTAAGTTCGGATCGACGACATATTCAATGCCTATATCTGTTAAGTATTGTTTGACCTTTTCAAAATAAGTCCGTGATTCTTCATTTAAGTAATCTTGAATGGATGGAGCCGTTGCCATCAATTCGTGGTCACGATCCTTTTTACAATCAAGAATTCGCAGCGGATTTTGATGTAAACGGGTTTGACAGTCATGACAGAATTCATCAATTCTTGGCTCAAAGTGCTCGACAAGTGCTTTGCGGTAGTCTGCACGGCTCTCTTTGTCACCAAGGCTGTTAATGACGAGCTTTAAGTTAGAAAGGCCTGCTTTCTCATAAACACTCATCGCAAGTGAAATGACTTCTGCATCAATGGCAGGATCCTTTGAACCGATCGCTTCAATCCCAAATTGATAAAATTGACGATATCTCCCTGTTTGCGGACGTTCATAGCGGAACATCGGTCCAATGTAATACAGCTTTGTTGGCTGCGCGGGCTGTGCAAATAATTTATTTTCAACATAAGAACGTACAGTTGAAGCCGTTCCCTCTGGACGAAGGGTGATGCTGCGTCCCTTTTTATCTTCAAATGTATACATCTCTTTTTGAACGATATCGGTTGATTCGCCTACTCCCCGTGCAAACAGCTCTGTATGCTCAAAAATCGGTGTACGGATTTCTTTGTATTGAAAGGCTGCACATGTATCTCTTGCAATTTGTTCAACATACTGCCAGCGTTCTGACTCTCCAGGTAAAATATCCTGTGTGCCTCTTGGAATATTAAAACTCATTTTTCGTCCTCCTACGACCATCATTCATTTTTTATGTGGACATATAAAAAACCCCCGCCTCTACTATGTGTATAGTAGGGACGAGAGTTATACCCGTGGTGCCACCCTAGTTGGAACATGATCCAGCCATGTTCCCGCTCAAATCCTTAACGCAGATTCACGTTCTCCGCCTATTGACTCATTTTTAGAGCGTTCAGCAGGAAACCTACAGAGTGTTCTTTCGTGATAAATGCCATGCGGATTCGCTTTCAGCCTAAGGCGATTCCTCTCTGCTCACGCAATTTACCCTACTATTCTCTATCATCAGTTCCACATTTTAAATTTTCAAGTGTGTTGATTTATATTATAATAAGGTCGGTGCTGCCACTCTGTCAACCCTTGCCGTGCCTCTTTTTCTTTTCCAGCTCTTCTTTTGACGTACATCCGTATTCAGATGCGGTTTCTTCAAGGAAGCCTGGTTGATCCATTTCGTCGTGCTGCCAGCGGTCGATATCACGGTGTCCATTATATTGCACTCGTCCTAATTTTCTGCTTAATCTCATGTTTGTACATCCTTTTATCACGTTTTTATTTAGTATAAACAGATTGATTCATTTTTATTAGGGAAACTGCAAGGAATTAGTCCATTACATAACGAATTTACATTCATCGGTTTTACAAGGGAGGGGAAAACACCGTTTTGAATCTAAAAAAACACAATCAAATGTTGATGCTTCTTACCTGTTTTGTTCTCATCGCAAGTACTTTGCCTATGACACATGCTACAGCACAAACAGATCAAGCTGTGGTCGCAACAGATGAAATCAATGTGAGAACGGGCCCTGGTTTAAGCTATGGAATCGCAGCTGTTGTGAAGCGCGGAGAAAGCTATCCCATTCTCACTAAACAAGGAGAATGGGTGCAGATCCAATTGTCGAACGGTCAAAAAGGCTGGGTCGTCTCATGGCTGATTACCACATCATCTGGCAGCAAAAAGTCTGCTAAGCCAAAGGCGCAAAATCAGAGCGCATCAGGCAGCAGTTCCATTACATCGACAGCCTCGGATCTTCGCATACGGACAGGCCCTGGAACTTCCTATCAAGTCATCGGAACTTTCCCGCAAGGCGCTTCCGCTAAAAAGCTGAAAACAAGCGGCGAATGGACAAAAATTTCGTATAAACAAGCAGTAGGCTGGGTTCACTCTGATTATGTTTCAGGCGGCAAAAAAGCTTCTCAATCAAGCTCTGGCGAGTCCTCTAGCTCTAAACAGACAGGCACAGTTGGCGTATCGAGCTTGAATGTAAGGCAATCGGCGGCACCGAATGCACAAGTCGTCGCTTCACTTGCCCGCAACACACAGATCACCATTTTGCGCGAGCAGAACGGCTGGTATGAAATTGAGGCAAAAGGCGTAAAAGGATGGGCTGCAAGCTATTACATCGTCACAAGCAATGGAGCGAGTTCGGCGGGTGAACAGAATTCATCTTCTTCGTCTTCCCAAAAGAAAGCGTACATTGTCTACGATGGCACCAACATCCGAAAAAGCGCTTCTACCTCTGCTGGGATTGCAGAAAGAGCCACAAAAGGCGCTGCCTATCAAATTGTTCGCACGCAAGGTGACTGGTACGAGGTGACACTATCAAACGGCGGAACTGGTTATGTGGCAAGCTGGGTCGTTCAAACGAATAAAAATAGCAGCGAAGCACCAAGACCACAGCAGGATTCATCGTCTGGAACTGGGTCTTTAAAAGGAAAAACGATTGTTCTTGATCCTGGTCATGGCGGAAAAGACAGCGGCACGATTGGCGCAGATGGTGCATTTGAAAAGAACATTACCATCAAAACCGCCAATTTACTTGCAGGCAAATTAAGGGCTTCTGGTGCAAATGTCTATTTAACAAGAAGTGATGATACTTTTATCAGCCTTCAATCGAGGGTCGCGACATCTCATTACAGAAATGCAGATGCATTTATTAGTCTTCATTATGATAGTTTTATGGACCCAAGTGTCAGAGGAAGTACAGCGTATTATTATCAAGCAGCAAAAGACCAGCAATTAGCGACAAATGTCCATACAGAAGTCGCTAAACGCTCTCAAATCCCTGATAAGGGTGTCAAATTCGGAGATTATTTTGTTTTAAGAGAGAACAAACGCCCTTCTCTTTTATATGAACTCGGCTATTTAAGCAATCCTCAGGAGGAAGCGATCATTTATAGCGCTTCTTACCAAGAACGAGTCACAGAAGGAATGACGGAAGGATTAAAACAATATTTCCGTTAAAAAGAAAGAGGCCTCTGCGCCTCTTTTTTGTTTGATCGCAAAAGAAAAAGACTCTAAACAAACTCCTGCATGAGTTTATCTACAGTCTAAAGCGAATCTATTCTTTGCTATCCATCCAGATGGTGACGGGCCCTGAATTGGTCAATGACACATCCATCATCGCGCCAAAGCGGCCAGTTTCTACATGAATGCCTTTTTCTCTAAGGGCTTTATTGAAACATTCGTAAAGGGAGTTCGCGGCATCTGGCTTGGCTGCTTTCATAAAATTCGGTCGTCTGCCCTTTCTCGTATCACCATAAAGGGTAAATTGAGACACAGACAGGACGCTTCCTTTTACATCCAATAACGAATGATTCATTTTCCCGTTTTCATCTTCAAAAATACGTAAATGTGCAAGCTTTTCTGCTAAATAAAGCACATCTTCTTCTGTATCTTCATGTGTGACACCAACGAGCACCATATACCCTTCATTGATGGCACCTGTGATCTCTTCTTCTACCTTCACAGATGCACTTGTCACACGCTGCACTACAAGCCTCATAGACGATATACTTCCTTTCTAATTCATGAATCGGCGAACAGAGTAAATGTCTTTGATTTGTTTAATGCGCTCTACTACTTTGTGCAAATGGTTAATGTTTTGGATAAAGATCGCCATATGGATCGTCGCCACTTTGTTACGGTCAGACTTCCCAGAAACTGAAGAGATGTTCGTTTTGGTTTCATTGACTGCTTGAAGCACCTCATTGAGTAAGCCGCGTCTATCATATCCTAATATTTCAATTTCCACATTGTATTCTTTACGGTTTCGAGCAGGCTGTTCATGCTCCCACTCTACCGGGATTAACCGTTCCTGCGCTTCTCCTGTCTTCACGTTCGGACAGTCATCACGGTGAACAGATACGCCCCTGCCTTTCGTAATAAAACCAACAATGCTATCACCTGGAACAGGATTACAGCACTTAGATAAGCGGACAAGCAGGTTATCTATCCCTTTGACTCTTACGCCTGCTTCTCGTTTTTTCCCATGATACGTCTTTGACTCTACTGTCACTTCTTGAACAGTTTTCTCTTGTTCTTCTTGATCTCTTTGTTTTCTTTCTTTTTCTGTTAAACGATTGGCGACTTGAAGTGCAGTAATTCCGTTATAACCAACCGCTGCATACATGTCCTCTTCGTTTGAAAAATTAAATTTGTCAGCCACTTTTTGCAGGTTTTCATCTGTCAGAATGTCTTTGACATCAAACTCAAGGTTTTTGATTTCTTTCTCCACGAGTTCTCGGCCTTTTTCGACATTTTCTTCACGGCGCTGTTTTTTGAAAAACTGTCTGATCTTGTGCTTCGCTTGGGAGGTTTGGGCAAGTTTGACCCAATCCTGACTTGGTCCATAGCTGTGCTTAGATGTCAGAATTTCAATAATGTCACCTGTTTTCAATTTATGATCGAGCGTGACCATCTTTCCGTTGACTTTAGCACCAATCGTTTTATTCCCAATTTCCGAGTGAATCCGGTAAGAGAAGTCAATCGGAACGGAACCCGACGGCAGTTCAATGACATCTCCTTTTGGTGTAAACACAAACACCATATCAGAGAAGAGATCGATCTTTAATGATTCCATAAATTCTTCTGCATCTGTCGATTCATTTTGGAATTCAAGGATTTCTCTAAACCAAGAGAGCTTCTTCTGGAAGACAGCTTCCTCCGTTGATTCTGCTGACTCTTTTCCTTCTTTGTATGCCCAGTGCGCTGCAATTCCGTACTCTGCAATTTCGTGCATTTCCACTGTACGGATCTGAACTTCAAGCGGGTCACCTTTTGGCCCAATCACTGTTGTATGAAGGGATTGGTACATGTTCGGCTTTGGCATCGCAATATAATCCTTAAACCTGCCTGGCATCGGCTTCCAGCATGTATGGATAATCCCGAGCACGGCATAGCAGTCTTTAATGCTGTCAACCAAAATACGAACGGCCAGCAGATCATAAATTTCATTAAACTGCTTATTTTGCAGGACCATTTTGCGATAAATACTATAAATATGCTTTGGTCTGCCGGAAAATTCAGCCTTGATGTTCACCTCTGACACACGGTCTTTCACTTCATTAACAACCTCGTCCAAGTATTCCTCACGTTCCGCTCGTTTGCGCTTCATGAGATTCACGATCCGGTAATATTGCTGCGGATTTAAATAACGGAGCGCTGTATCTTCAAGCTCCCACTTAATCTTTGAAATCCCTAATCTGTGCGCAAGCGGTGCAAAGATTTCAAGTGTTTCATTTGAAATTCTTCGCTGCTTCTCCTGAGGAAGGTGTTTGAGCGTTCTCATATTGTGCAGACGGTCTGCCAGTTTAATTAAGATGACGCGTATATCCTGCGCCATTGCCACAAACATTTTTCGATGGTTTTCGGCCTGCTGTTCTTCTTGTGATTTATATTTAATCTTCCCGAGCTTTGTCACACCATCAACAAGCATCGCAACTTCTTCGTTAAAATGCTCTTTTAAATCCTGTAATGTCACATCCGTATCCTCGACAACATCGTGCAGGAAACCGCCTGCAATGGTCGATGGGTCCATTTCAAGGTCAACAAGAATCCCCGCCACTTGAATTGGATGGATAATATAAGGCTCACCAGATTTCCGGTATTGCTCCTTGTGTGCATTTTCAGCATATTCATATGCTTGCTCTATAAATTGAATATGTTCAGCGGACAGGTATTCTCTTGCCTTGTCAATGACCTGCTGCGCCGTTAAAACTTGTTCGTTCGCCATGGAATCACCTTTTTAAATGAAAACTGTATTGTAGTTTATTATCAAGAAAAATTCGATAGATGTAAAGAGAAGAAGTCCGCTAAAAGATTTTTGATAGGAAAAAAGCACCCTTCTTACCGAGTGCTTTTTGCGTAAAACTCCATTAGTATTGCATTAACGTCAAGATGTCGTAACCGTCAAGCTTCTTTCTGCCATCCAGATACGTCAACTCAATCAAGAATGCAATTCCTGCCACAACGCCGCCTAATTCCTCTACAAGCTTGATGGATGCTTCAATTGTTCCACCAGTCGCAAGTAAGTCATCTGTAATCAGGACACGCTGACCAGGACGAATCGCATCTTTATGAATCGTTAATACATCTTTACCATATTCTAAGCCGTAATCGACTTTAACGACTTCACGAGGAAGCTTTCCTTCTTTACGAACTGGTGCAAAACCTACACCTAGTGCGTATGCTACAGGGCAGCCAATAATGAATCCACGCGCTTCAGGTCCAACAATGAGATCAATGTCTCTTTCCTTCGCGTATTCAACGATTTGATCCGTTGCATAACGGTACACTTCGCCTTTATCCATTAACGTTGTAATATCTTTAAATTGTACACCTTCCTTTGGGTAGTCAGGTACAACTGTCACATATTGTTTTAAATCCATCTTTTCCTTTTCCTCCTCGTACGTCAAAGCACAGGTGAGACTTCGCTCATCATGCTATTCAGCCATTCCTTCAGCTCTTTGGCTGAGGAATATGTTAGTGTTTGATCGAGTTCCATCAATCGTTGTTTTGCTGTATAGGATGCTGATGCCGTTAAATCTTTTTTAGGGGCATCACGTACTATTGACAGCACACCATTCTCTATTTTAACAAAATCGAGTTCAAAAAACACCTTTGTCATAAAAATGATTGTATCTTTTGTCCAGCCTCTATGTTTGGCAAGCTCCATTCCTTGTTCTTTGAGGGGGAAACTTCCTCGTTTTAACAAGAATCCATAAAACCATTTGAATTGATCACGGCTAGGGAAAGAAGACATAAAATGATCTTCTTTTCTTTGAAAAACCGTATAAACTCTAGCTGGCTTTTGGTTTTCTAAAAGCTGCCTTAGCAAATGCTCATCTGCAGGAACATCCGCAAAGACGATATACTTGCCCTCTACATCGAACGTTGAAACATTTTCTGCATGGACATGATAAATTGGGATATTGACTTCCTGTTTTGTTTCTTCGTCAAAACAGACCACCACATATTTTTCTGGATCAAGCGTGGAGATTGTCTTTTCCCAATCCTTTTTGCCGCGCAAATCAAACAGCTGCCATTCATCTACTCGGGCATCTTTTAACATAAGCTGAGGTTTCTTCCGGTTATTCCATTCATTGATGGACATTTCACCAATTACGGAAATGCGGCTACCTGTGACAATTTCTTCTTTTAATTGACCTTGATGAAAACCGACACAGTCAAGCAGCTTGTCTTCGTCTTTCAGAGACATTTTAATATGATTCTGATTTGCCCCAATCGTTCGAATCTCTTCAAGCCTCGCATCTTCAATCATGATGAACGGCTTTGGATTCTGCATGCCAAATGGTGACAGCTTCCCCACTTCTTCAATCGCTTCAACCGTCAATTCGTCTACCTTGCATACGGCATCGACCCGCTGAATCGGAATAAAATCTTCTTCTGTCAACGTTTCATTCGCATATTGATTTAATCTTTCTCTTAGTAAAGGAACATCATCCGCTCGAAGTGTCATACCCGCAGCCATCGGGTGCCCGCCGAAATGCGGCAGAATGTCACGGCATTTGCTTAAATGGGAAAATAGATCGAAGCCAGGAATACTCCGCGCTGATCCTTTTGCCATTTGCGTCTCTTCATCTATTCCAAGCACAATCGCCGGACGAGAAAATCTATCCGTCAATTTAGAAGCAACAATTCCGACAACACCCGGATTCCAGCCAGCTTTCGCTACAACGATCGCAGACTGGTCATCACCTGTCTCTTCAACCATTTGAATGGCTTCTTCTGTGATTGTACTCACAATTTTTTGACGTTCTTTATTGAGTTCTTGTACAAAACGAGCGAGCTCTTCTGCTTCATCCTTATCCTCTGTCATGAGAAGATGAACAGCTGGATCTGCCTGTTCAATTCGCCCTACAGCATTCAGCCTTGGCGCAATTTGAAAGCCGACCGTTTCTTCATTTGCTTCTTCAAGAGTAGCTCCCGCTTCTTTCAATAACGCTTTCAGCCCCGGTCTATTCGACTGCCTAAGCTGCACAAGCCCTTTTTTGGCGAGCCATCTATTCTCATCATGAAGCGGCACAAGATCCGCTATTGTCCCAATTGCCGCAAGATCTAACAGCTGAGCTGGCAGCTTTCCAAGGAGTGCATGCGCCACTTTAAACGCTACGCCTACACCGGCAAGTTCTTTAAAGGGATACTCACAGCCCGGCTGCTTAGGATGGACAATCGCAAATGCCTCAGGCAGCTCCTCACTTGGTTCATGGTGATCTGTAATGATCAGGTCTAACCCTATTTCTTTTGCAATACGTGCTTCATTTACAGCTGCAATGCCTGTATCGACCGTGATGACAAGCGATGCGCCTTGCTCTTTGATATATCGGAAAGCCTGTTCATTAGGCCCGTAGCCTTCTTTAAATCGATCTGGAATATAAAAGTCTACTTTCGCAGACCTCTCTTTTAATGTATGTAAAAGCACAGACGTACTTGTCACACCATCCGCATCATAGTCTCCGAAGATCACAATCGATTCCTGCTCTTCGATCGCTTTGTTGATGCGCTCTACTGCTTCTTTCATTCCTTTTAATAGAAATGGATCATGAAATTCGGCTTTTTGATCAAATAAAAAAGACCTCGCTTCTTCTACTTCTTCGAGTCCTCTTTTTACAAGAAGCGATGCAGTCAGCGCTGAAATATTCAGATTTTCAGAGAGTGATTTCACTTTTTCTTCGCTTGGATGTTCATATTCCCAGCGCATTTTGGATAATAACATAAATTCACCCCTCAACCACACTATTATACTAGAGTGGCCTGAGGGGTTTCAATTTTTATTTTATGAAATTGTGCTGGAAGATTATTTTTCCTTCCGGTCAAATGATGCTGGCTGTTCTTTTAAAGGCGTCACATTCGGTTTCTTTTGAACGTCTTTGTCGATCTTTTTATTCGAAGCAGCAGGTGCAGGTGCGGCTGCACGCTCATCTTTTAAAGCCCTTAGTTCACGTTTTAGTTTCACAATTTGGAAAATCCCTGCAAAAGCCACAATGAGTCCGCCCATTAGCACAGAACCAATAATGACAAGAATCAGCGGCCATTCAGCCGTTCCAAATAAGTAGTCAACTTGCACTGGCCGCACATTGATCACGGCAAATACTGAGACAATTAATACGAAAATAAATGCGAATATGATGGTCCATTGTTGTTTGTTCATCTACATATCCCCCAAGCTTTTTCTTTTATTCTTCCCTTTTCCTTGTCCTTTTTAAACACAGAAAGAAAAGAGCGGAAGAAAATCTATCAGCATGGGCATGATTAGCTGCTGAGTTTTTCTTTAATGAGGTTCTTTATTTCTTGTCTTTCTCCAGAAATAACAAGGGTATCCCCTTCTTCAATGACCGTATCAGGTCCTGGATTTAAAATCTTCTCATGTGATTTTCTCACGATAGCGATGACTGTTACTTGATAGTTTTGGCGGACATTGAGGTCTCCGATTGTCTGCTGAACAGCTGGTGCATTCTTTTCAATCTTAAACCATTCAATCATCAGTTCATCAATGGCTACCTCTACAGTTTCAAGCGCTTTCGGCTTATATACCATGCCGCCTAAAATAGCTGCAATTTGTCTTGCTTCTTCATCGTTTAGCAAAATACCAGAAATAGATTCTTCATGGTCGTCCTCTTGAAAATGATACATTTCTCTTCTGCCGTCATCGTGTGTAATGATGGCAAGCTTCTCATTATTTCTTGTGATCATTTCGGCTTTGTGACCGATACCTGGCAGTTCAGTTTCCCGAACCTTCATAACAGCCCCTCCAATGAATAAAGCCAAATGCCTCAAACGGACACTTGCTTTCTATACTGATCTAAACGTATGTCATTATAGCAAAAGACCATTTCAAGATCAATGAAACCCGAAATGTTTTTTTCGAATCGACTGCTGATCCGGAGAAACTACAGAAAAAGACTGCCAATTAGGCAGTCTCGCTACATTAAATATCTTGCTCAGTATCAATCTTCGCCGGTTTTTTCATCTCACGGCCTTTCCACATGAGCCAAATTTGCGCTGCGATATATAGAGATGAGTACACCCCTGTTAACAGACCGACAAGTAAGGCGATGGAGAAGTTTGTAATAGATGCTGATCCAAAGATAAGCAGTGCGATCACAACGACAAGTACGGTTAATACCGTGTTGACAGATCGCGTAAAGGTTTGCTGTAAACTCAAGTTCACAATGTACGAAAGATCTTCAATGGTTTTTGGTTTGCGTTTCTTCATTTGTTCACGAACCCTGTCAAAGGTGACGATCGTGTCGTTGATCGAATATCCGATGACTGTGAGAATCGCCGCAATGAAGGTGACGTCCACCTCTAAACGCGTAATACTAAAGAAGGCCACGATAAAGAACGCATCATATAGTAGTGAGATAATCGCTGCAATTGCCATTTTATATTCAAAACGAATGGATACATATAAAATGATCCCGATTGAAGCAATGATGACAGCATATAATGCATTTCGGGCAAGTTCTTTTCCAACAGTCGGAGACACTGTACTTACGTTCGGCTCCGTTCCGTATTTATCTTTAAAGTAATCTTTCACTTCAGCAATCTTTTCTTTGTTCGGCACACCGACAAATCTCGCTGCTGCCTGATTTTCTTTTTGACCCGATAACACGACACTGTCTGTCTCAAGGTCCAGTTTTTTAAAGTCTTGCTCGATTTGTTCAGTTGACAGCTTGTGATCACTTTGGATATCAATTCTAGTTCCACTTGTAAAGTCAATTCCGGCATTCAGCTTGAAGATGGAAAGAACGATGATTCCCGCAATGGTGATAGTAGCTGAGAAAATCATAAATCCTTTACGTTTGCTGACGAAATCCCACTTATCAAATGGCGTTTTCGGCTCGGTATTTTCTGTTGTTTCGTGAATGTTCATAATGTCTTTTTGACGAACACCAAACCAGCTTTTTCTCCGGTCAAGATAACGGCTTTCAACAAGAAGACCAAGAAGGAATCTTGATAGGAAGACAGCTGTGATAAAGCTTGTTAAAATCGAGAGGATGAGCATCGTTGCAAACCCTTTTACAGAGCTTGTCCCGAAGAAGAACAGCACGCCGCCGGCAATGATACTTGTTAAGTTTGCATCAAAGATGGTCGCAAATGATCGGCGGTTCCCTGATCTAAAAGCAGAACGGACAGATTTGCCGAGCTTGAGTTCTTCTTTGATTCGCTCATAAGTAATAATGTTGGCATCAACAGCCATCCCTACCCCTAGAATCAGTGCCGCAATTCCAGGCAGAGTCATGACTGCACCCATCCAGTCAAACACTTGAAGCGTAATGTAAATATAAGCTGAAAGTGTGATGACAGCAATAAGACCAGGTAATCGGTAATAAAGCAGCATGAATAAGAAGATAAATGCGATTCCTACAATTCCTGCGAACACCGTTTCGTTCAGTGCTTGTTCACCAAACTGTGCACTCACAGATGTTGAATATTTTTCTGTTAATTTCACTGGCAATGCCCCAGCATTTAAAATACTTGCAAGGTCCTTTGCCTCTTGGACAGTAAATTTCCCTTCAATTTGCACGTCACTGCTGTTAATTTCTTGGTTCACATTCGGCGCAGAGACATACTTGTGGTTTGATTTTGAGACTTCTTTTTTGAAGGAATCTCCTTTGTGGTAATCAAGCCAAATGACAAGCTGGTTATTCGGCGCCATCGCCGCTACTTTTCTTGTGACGTCACCAAATTTTTTCGCATCCTTTAGTTTAACCGTCACAATTGGCTCATTCGTTTGACTGAATGTTTGTTTTGCACTGTTTTCGACCAAGTCAGCCCCGTTTAGGAGTTCTTTATCATTCGTATCTCTGAAGGATAGCTGTGCTTCAGTGGAAAGAATCTCCCTAGCTCTGTTTTGATCTTTTACCCCCGCAAGTTGCACGCGGATACGATTGTTGCCTTCAATCGAGATGTTCGGCTCACTTACACCTAGCACATTGGCTCTTCGGTTTAAAGCCTCCACTGTACTGACGAGGACACTATTTGTAATCTTGTCCTCTTTTTTCACTGGATGTACATCATACAGGACTTCAAATCCACCCTGCAAATCCAGCCCTAGCGTCATATCTTTCGCAACAGGCTTTGTTAGTAAGCCTACGCCAGTTCCGATTAACAGAACCACTAAGAAAAACGCAAGAATGCGCCCTTTTTTCATTATGTATTTCCTCCTTAAACACCTGAATCCATTAAGATGGCTTATTTCAACAGTTCATCTAGCATATTCTTGCCATCTTCACTGTCCAAAAAAGCAGACGTTTTAAACGACTGAACGGTTGCATAGTTCATAAATTCGCCAATTTTCACAGATAAAATATCTGCAACCATTTCATGAATCGGATACTCTTGTTTTTTCTTCCACTTCTTATTCTCTAAGTATGACCATAATTCCTCTAAATCTACATCTTTATAGCCCAAAACGATGAATTCTTCAAGCTTACTGAACAGAAAAGGCTTTAAATGGTCTTTGTAAATTGCAGCCGGATGTTGTGTCAATGGGATGCTCCCCCTTTTCAGTTTTTATCGAGAGACTTGTCATGCTTGGACGATATACACGCATATCTTATTGTATATGATTCTATGTCGTTTGAGAAGGCAGGTGATCTTTGATTTGACGAAGCAAACGTTTTTAAAGGGCACGATTATTTTAATTTTAGCAGGTTTTATCACGAGAATATTGGGTTTTGTCAATCGGATTGTGATTGCAAGGTTCATTGGCGAAGAAGGAGTCGGGCTTTATATGATGGCTGCCCCTACCTTTTTTCTCGCTGTGACGCTGACACAATTTGGACTGCCTGTCGCTATTAGCAAGCTTGTCGCAGAAGCAGAAGCCCGGGGTGACAAACAGAAAACTAAACGTATTCTAGTCATGTCCCTTGCGATAACAGGGACACTCAGCCTGATATTCACGCCGCTCTTTTTATGGTTTGCACCCATCATGGCAGAAAATATGCTGACAGATCCTAGAACGGTCTATCCACTGCTTGCCATTACTCCCGTTGTCCCAGTCATCGCCATTTCCAGTGTGCTGAGAGGATATTTTCAAGGCAGACAGCAAATGAGCCCGCTTGCCATATCTCAAGTACTGGAACAGGTCGCAAGAATTTCTCTAGTGGCAGTATGTACAACAGCTTTCCTTCCTTATGGGATTGAATACGCGGCAGCTGGTGCGATGATTTCATCTGTCATTGGAGAGATGATTTCACTTGCATATTTACTGATTGCCTTTCGTTATAAAAAGACCATTCGTATTCGAAAACGATTTTTTAAGGCGATTCATGACGGTAAGGACACGTTTAAGCAGCTGATGAGTATTGCCCTGCCAACAACAGGCAGCCGTTTCATCGGGAATATTTCGTGGTTTTTAGAGCCGATAGTTGTCGCGCAAAGTCTTGCTATTGCTGGATATGCGGCTGTAGAAGCGACAAGGCAGTATGGGGAGTTGACTGGTCTTGCGCTGACCCTTTTGACACTGCCTAGCTTTATTACGTACTCTCTATCCACTGCATTGGTCCCGGCGATCAGTGAAGGAATGGAGCAGAACAAACGCAAAACGGTCGAATACCGGCTGAAGCAGGCGATGCGTCTTTGTCTACTCAGCGGAGGCATTTCCTGTATTATTCTTTTCGTTTATGCAGAAGATTTAACGCTCTTTATGTATGGTTCATCGCATGCGGCTATCTATGTGAAATTCATGGCCCCATTTTTTCTATTATATTATTTTCAAGGGCCGCTTCAAGCTGTCCTGCAAGCACTCAATTTAGCTGGTGCGGCGATGACGAATAGTCTGATAGGTGCTGTTGTGAAAACAGGGATGATTTTTGTCCTTGCTTCACAGCCGGGCTTTGGCATTATGGGGGCAGCACTCGCGATATTAATCGGCATCGTCCTTGTCACGCTGCTTCATGCGGCAACTGTCGGTAAAGTACTGCCTATTCATTTACCAATGAAGGAATACGGGATATGCGTTCTTGTGATCATCGGCACCGGGGCTGTCAGCCTTTGGCTGAAGTCTCAAGTAAACGGGCTCTTTTCTGCCCCTATTGAGCTTGTGATGCTGATC
The DNA here is from genome assembly GCF_038002985.1 of Bacillus sp. FSL R5-0431. Taxonomy (NCBI): domain Bacteria; kingdom Bacillati; phylum Bacillota; class Bacilli; order Caryophanales; family Bacillaceae; genus Bacillus; species Bacillus sp. FSL R5-0431. The sequence goes on from NZ_JBBOOG010000001.1 coordinate 2,360,369, forward strand.
TTTGTTACGTGTATGCTATATGTCATTCTATTAATCTGTCTAGGGCTAGTGAAGCGTGAAGAGCTTCGCCGCATCCCATTCATTGGGAAACTGCTTTAGCTCATCTCTTCTTGATCACTTCATCTTTCAAATCAATATAAAATGTCTTTTGATTAAAGCTGCAGTAGGAAATCTGATCAATTTCATGATAGCCCCTTTTGGCAAGCTCATCTTTCAGCCACTGTTCATTTTGATTAATTTGCTTCAGATGATCGTGCTGTACAACACCATCTGCAATAAGTGGCAGCTCAAGCGCTCCGTGTGTGTGCTTGTTTTCTTTTTCAACGACCGCAAGCTTTCCGGATGGCTCTAAAATGGCGTAAGAGACGTCCTGAATGCTATCGATGTTGTTTTCTCTTAATTGAATAAGCAGGTCATCAAAATTGTATCGCTGTTTTCTCATCGCACCCTCGTCGATTTTCCCATTGATGATGAGCAGGGTCGGTTTGCCGTCTAGAAAGCGCCGGACACCTTGGAATTTCAATGAGAGGTAGGCGAGTGTGATTTGAATGAAGGTTAACAGCAGGATCGGCCATACCGTATGTAACATGTGATCTTCGACTTCTTCTATGGCGAGAACTGCAATTTCTGCGATCATCATAAAAATGACAAGATCTAAAATACTCAATTCGCCAATTTCTCTCTTGCCCATTAACCGAAAAATAAACCAAACAAGAAAATATAAAATGATTGTTCTCATGGAGATAATCAAGATGTCCTGCATGTGATGTAAACCCTCCTTCTCCACCATAGCTTGTGTCAAAACACTTTATTTATGTAGAAAAGAAAGCCTCTGTTTTTATCGTGAGAAACATGTCTATTTTTTCTTCACGGTGAATACATTTTAGTAAAAGACAAGCTTCGGTCAATTGGAGAGGAGACGAATCACATGCAGGAAACGAAACAAATCGGAAAAGGGATTTTATCCGGCTTAATGGCCATTTTTATCGTGATGATTGTCACAAGCTTACTTGTATCGCTCATGCTTACCTTCACAAGTATGCAGGAATCATCGTTTAAATGGATGATTATGATTTTGTCCTTTGTGGCACTTTTATTAGGAGGGATCATTTCTGGAGGAAAAGCAAAGGAGCGCGGCTGGCTCATTGGCGCGATCACTTCTATGATCTTTTCCCTCACTGTATTCTTATTTCAATATTTAGGGTTTGGAGAAACCTTTTCACCAGAGCAGTTTATCTATCATGGGGCATTTCTAGGGATTTGTATGCTGGGCGGAATGATTGGCGTCAATCTTCGAGGCAAATAAAAAAAGAGCGGATCATATCGCTCTTTTTTTATGGCTATGTATCGGAGGATTAACCTTTGTCAGCTAATTCTCTAATAGCACGTCGATCGAAAGTTAAACGGTTGTTCTCGCTAGTTTTGATGACCACTTTTGATTCATCAATGTAGTCGATTTCACCGTGTAAACCACCGATTGTGACGATTTTATCGCCTTTTGATAAAGATTGCTGCATCTGACGCACAGCTTTTTGTTGCTTTTGCTGTGGACGGATTAACAAGAAGTAAAGCACAGCAAACATGACAACAATCATAATGATTGAACCCATACCACCATCCATTCTATTTCACCCCTTTCTAAAGCATTATAAAGCCTTTCGTTTATGCGTTAAAAGTTTTTCGCATTCGGTTTGTTAAAGCCATAACGCTCAAAAAACTCTTCTTTAAAATCACCTAAACGATCCTCACGGATAGCTTCTCTCACTTGCTCCATTAATTTTAACAGAAAATGAAGATTATGATAAGTTGTTAATCGAATTCCGAACGTTTCATTTGTTCGGATTAAATGTCTAATATAGGCGCGTGTGTAGTTTTTACATGTGTAGCAGTCACAATTTTCATCGATTGGTCTGAAATCACGCTCATATTTTGCATTTTTCACAACAAGACGTCCTTCGCTCGTCATCAAGGTGCCGTTTCTTGCAATTCGCGTTGGCAGCACGCAGTCAAACATATCTACACCGCGAATGGCACCGTCAATTAAGGAATCTGGTGAGCCGACACCCATTAAGTACCTTGGCTTGTCTGCCGGTAACAATGGCGTTGTGAACTCCAGTACACGGTTCATCACATCTTTTGGTTCACCAACAGATAAGCCTCCGATGGCGTAGCCTGGGAAATCAAGTGAAACCAGATCTTTTGCACTTTGTTTACGAAGCTCTTCGTATTCTCCGCCTTGGACAATTCCAAACAGCCCTTGATCCTCTGGACGCTGGTGCGCTTCTAGACAGCGCTCTGCCCATCTGCTTGTCCGCTCCACAGAACGTTTCATGTAGTCGTACTCTGCTGGATATGGCGGACATTCATCAAATGCCATCATAATATCAGAGCCAAGCGCATTTTGGATGTCCATGGCCTTTTCAGGAGAAAGGAACAGCTTGTCTCCGTTTAAGTGATTACGGAAGTGGACGCCTTCTTCTTCAATTTTTCTAAATTCACTCAAAGAGAATACTTGGAATCCGCCTGAATCGGTCAGAATCGCTCGATCCCAGTTCATAAATTTGTGCAGCCCGCCTGCTTCTTTCACAATGTCATGACCCGGACGGAGCCATAGGTGGTACGTATTGCTTAAGATGATGCCTGCATCCATTGCCTTTAGTTCTTCAGGTGCCATCGTTTTGACTGTAGCCAGTGTACCTACCGGCATAAATACAGGTGTTTCAAAGGAGCCGTGCGGTGTATGAACGCGTCCTAGTCGTGCACCTGTTTGTTTGCATGTTTTAATGAACTCATAACGTATCGGTAATTGCGACAAAAATGAGCCCTCCTGTCTTTGTTGTATGATGTTATTGAATCAGCATGGCATCGCCAAAGCTGAAGAATCGGTATTCCTCTTTTACAGCCTCATTGTACGCTTTTAGTACATGCTCTCGTCCAGCTAATGCGCTGACAAGCATGATTAACGAGGATTTTGGCAGATGGAAATTCGTGATCATGCCATCAATGGCCTTGAATGTATAGCCTGGGTAAATAAAGATTGACGTCCAGCCGCTTGACGCTTTGAATTCGCCGTCATGCGCACTTGCAATGGTTTCGAGCGTTCTCGTTGACGTTGTCCCAACTGAAATAATCCGTCCGCCTTCCTTGCGAACGCGATTGAGCTCTTCAGCTGTTTCTTCATTCATTTCGTAAAACTCTGCGTGCATTTCGTGTTCTTCAATACGTTCAGCACTGACCGGACGAAAAGTACCAAGCCCCACGTGCAGTGTAATGAAAGCTATATGCACACCTTTTGCTTTCAGCGCATCCAGCAGCTCGTTTGTAAAGTGAAGACCAGCAGTTGGAGCAGCAGCGGAGCCAACCTCTTTTGAATACACCGTTTGATAGCGTTCACGATCGTCAAGCTGCTCTTTAATATAAGGAGGCAGCGGCATCTCACCGAGGGATTCAAGTACTTCATAAAAAATGCCTGTATACTGAAACTTAACTTTTCTTCCACCATGTTCCATCTCTTCTGTACATACCGCTTGAAGCCGTCCATCACCAAATGTGATAACCGTTCCTTTTTTCACCCGTTTGGCTGGTTTTACAAGTGTTTCCCAGTTGTCTCCCTCCTCTTGTTTTAATAGAAGAAGTTCAACTTTTGCACCTGTATCCTCTTTCATTCCAAACAAACGTGCCGGCAGAACGCGAGTATTGTTTAAAACGAGACAATCACCCGTTTGAAAATAATCGGTGATTTGTGAGAATGTATCATGTGTCATCGCACCCGTTTGTTTGTTTAAGACCATCAGTCTTGATGCATCTCGTTTTTCAAGCGGCACTTGTGCAATCAATCTTTCTGGTAAATCAAAATCAAATAGTTCTAGCTTCATTTCCTTCACCTATTCTGTAGTTAACTAGTTAACGTTATTTCATCCGTCCAAAGATATTAAGTAATATGGTTAGCACAATGCTAATGGCAATGCATGTTATCACAGGAAAAAAGAATGTCACATTTCCTTTTTTTACAAAAATATCACCTGGAAGCTTACCAACCAATTGAAATACTAATCCTGCGGCAAAAAGGACACCACCTAAAATCATCAATATTTTAGGGAATTCAGTCACGAATCGGAACCTCCATTTGAAAATGTTCATACGCTTCTCTTGTGACGACCCGTCCTCTTGGTGTTCTTTGCAGGAAACCAATTTGCAGTAAATACGGTTCGTACACATCTTCAATCGTATGTGATTCTTCTCCAATTGTCGCTGAGATTGTATCAAGCCCTACAGGACCGCCTCTAAATTTTTCGATCATACTTAAAAGCAGCTTATGATCTATATGATCCAGGCCAAGCCTGTCGACTTGAAGGCGCTCAAGGGCATCTTCCGCAATGTCCTCGGTAATCGCATGATTCCCAAGCACCTGCGCAAAATCTCTTACTCTTCTGAGCAGACGATTGGCAACTCTTGGCGTCCCCCGGGAACGTCTTGCGATCTCTTCGGCTGAGCGAAGATCGATCCCAATCTCAAACAGCTCGGCTGTTCTTGCCACAATGTGAGCCAAATCTCTTTGCTCATAGTATTCCAATCTTGCATGTACCCCAAACCTGTCACGAAGCGGTGCTGTTAAAAGCCCTACACGGGTCGTGGCACCTACAAGTGTAAATGGCGGTAAATCAAGCCGTACAGAGCGCGCTGTATCTCCTTTGCCAATGACGATATCTAAACAAAAATCCTCCATTGCCGGATAAAGCACTTCCTCAATTGAGCGCTGCAAGCGATGAATTTCATCTATAAACAACACATCACCTGGCTCAAGAGAAGTTAAGATTGCCGCCAAATCGCCAGGACGTTCAATCGCTGGTCCAGATGTTGTACGCAGCTGAACATTCATTTCATTGGCGATAATCGACGCAAGCGTTGTTTTCCCGAGTCCAGGCGGTCCATATAAAAGGACGTGATCGAGTGTTTCCTGCCTCATGCGGGCAGCTTCAATAAACACACTGAGGTTATCTTTTACTTTTTGCTGACCGATATATTGGCTAAGTGTCTGTGGCCGCAGACTTTGCTCAATGGCTGATTCATGGTTGTCTGCTTCAGTTGAGACGAGCCGTTCATCCATGAGACATCACCCTATTTCAACATTTTTTGTAAAGCTTTTTTCACATATTGATCGGTTGTGAGATTCTTTTCTTCTTTTAATAATGGAAGAACCTTTTTAATTTCACGATCACCGTATCCAAGAACATGTAAGGCTTCAAGCGCTTCGTCTAATGCCGTTTGCTGCGTTTCGACCTGAATATGGTCCTCGTGATTAAATAGGTTGCCAATCATTTCCGGTACGACATCGGCTAGCTTTCCTTTTAGATCGAGAATGATTTGGCGAGCTGTCTTTTTGCCAACACCAGGGAACTTAATCAGGAACGCTTCATCTTCACGTTCTATCGCTGAAATGACAGCGCCAGGATCACCGGAAGCAAGAATCGCTAGAGCCCCCTTCGGCCCAATCCCCGTGACATTTAACAGTTTTGTGAACAGCGCTTTTTCTTCTCGCGTTTGAAATCCATATAACGAAAAAGCGTCTTCCTTTATGTAATGATACGTATAAATCGTTTCTTGTTTGTTTACTTGATAGATAAACGGGTTTGGGGTATAGACTTGATATCCCACTCCGCCGTTTTCAATGACAACATATTGCGGGCACACATAATCAATGGTCCCTTTTACAAACTCTATCACCGTTTTCACCTCTTTGACTGTTCTTCATTGTAACATAAATCGAGAAGAAAACCGCAATAAAAGTTAACATACGTTCGCTCAATGCATTTTTACGATGAAACCACGAAAAACAGCTTGCGGCCTTCACACCAGCAAGCTGTTACACGCTTTAAAACGATATTTCATTTCGGTAAGGCTTCATGACTTCAAGCACATGCTCAAATTCATCCTTTGTTCGAAAAGGAATGCCTTGCTCAAGCTGCTCCTCCACATGACTTTCTAAACGGGACGTATCAATTTGAAAAAAGAGATGAATAGGCTCCGCCCAGCCGTCAGGCCTTCCATGAAACGTAGAAATCACACCGTCCTCTGATAACCCGATATATCCATTTGCTTTACTTAATGGAGAGATATCATCAATTTGCTTTCTAAAAAGCGCAAAATCCTCTCTCTGTTCTACTAGCGTCCAGCCTTTATACTGTGCCCAGAATGTGTCTTTGTCTTCTAATGATGCCCGGTGTCTTTCAATACTCACATCTCCGTCTAGATAGACTTTTTCAAGCTGCACGGTGATAGAGTTTGACTGCTTTTGCAAGTGTTCTTTTCCTTCCATATCCACAGCGAAAAAAAGCACACTTGTCATGATAAGTCCTGTAACGAAACATTTCATCTTCACTTTCACTATTTACACCTCTTTAGAACATGAGATCGATGCATGACATATGTAGTTTGACCCATTTTTCTAAACATTAACCAAATCGATGACATGAATGTATGGGAAGAGTCTTTCGTTGTATCCTTCATTCGTAAATGGTATGTTTTATACAATCCATTGCTTTATCGAATGACTCGGTTTTTTCATCATTCGTTTTTCAGCCGCATAAACTGAAACCAAAGAAGGTGAAGTCAATGTCAGATGTTAAAAGATTAGCCGAATCGATTCAGTATCATGAAGATAAACGTCTTCATAAGCTTGCCTTTAAACCGGCAGAGCTTGAACTGTGCGGCAAAGGAAGAAGTGCCTATGTCTTTTCATACAAAAAAGACGGCAAGAAAATGGCACTAAAAGTCTTTTTCCCTTCTTATCAACATATTGCCCGCAAAGAAGCCGCCATTTATGAAAAACTTTCTGGTTCGTCTTACTACCCTGAGATTTATGAATCTGGGGATCAGTATATTTTAATGGAATATATTAAAGGCTACACATTCTATGAATGCCTCACAAAGGGGATTCCTATTAAAAAACAAATGATTGAACAAGTCGATGATGCGCTAGAAGAAGCACGCGAGAAAGGATTGAATCCTTCTGATATCCATCTGCGGAATCTGATCTTAACAAAGGAAGGCCAGGTCAGGGTCATCGACGTAGCCCGTTTCACACAAACAAAAGCATGCCATCAATGGAATGATTTAAAAGCCGCTTACGCTTATTATCAAAAACCTTTTTTCCCTAAAAAAGCACCGCGTCTATGGCTTGAAGTGATTGCTTATTTGTATAAAAAGAACTGGCTGTCCCGCGGTCAGCTTAATAATCGAAATGATTTTTCTGCATAATGAAAGCCGCTCAGAGAGAGCGGCTTTCTGTTTTAATCTGTTTCTACGTGGATGCTATTCACATTTAATAAGTTAATGATTTCATTATTCAGCTTAAACCAATGATTGGCTTCTTCAATTTTCTTATACACATCATAGGTAGCTGGGCGTTTTAGCTCGAAATCAAGCACTTCCCCATTGTTCATATGAAATGTTACCTTAAATACTTTCATCATAAGATCACCTTCCACTCTTTCTTGTTAGCTGGCCAAATAGATCGGCTCTTTTCATTCATTCTCTATTCAACTCGTTTCCCCTCCTTCTTTCCTTTCAAACACAAGAAGTTTAAATTTTGTTTAAATTCAAACAACATCTCTATCCCTCTGCTTTGCAAAGAAGTATATTATTTAAAAAGGAGGCTCTCTTCATGAAACGGAAAAAGAAACGAACATCTCCCGAAAGACAAACCGTCTTTTTTCATTTAACAGATGCCCTCATTCCGAGTTTGGACATGATGGTACTTGCATTAAAAGCATTTTTCCACCTCTTAAGAAAAGCCTTTTCCGCCATCTGATAAAACCCCGCACAACATACGTGCGAGGTTCTTTTTTAGGATGAATAAATTTGACTTCCTTGGCTGATAAACTCCTTCGCCTTCTTCTCCATCTCTCTTTTCACTTCTTCTGATTGATTGCGAATATCATGGGAAATTTTCATACTGCAAAACTTCGGTCCGCACATCGAGCAAAAATGGGCAGTCTTAGCGCCTTCCGCAGGCAATGTTTCATCATGGAACGCCATAGCTCTTTCTGGATCAAGTGACAGGTGGAATTGGTCACGCCACCTAAATTCAAACCTTGCTTTCGATAAAGCATCATCGCGCTTTTGAGCAGCAGGATGTCCTTTTGCTAGATCAGCGGCATGTGCGGCAATTTTATAGGCAATCACACCTTCTCTCACATCTTCTTTGTTCGGCAGACCTAAATGCTCTTTTGGCGTCACATAGCATAGCATCGCTGTTCCATACCAGCCGATCATGGCCGCACCGATGGCGGATGTAATGTGATCATATCCCGGGGCAATATCTGTTGTAAGAGGCCCTAACGTATAAAATGGTGCCTCTTTGCAAATCTCCATTTGCTTGTCCACATTCTCTTTGATTTTATCCATCGGAACATGTCCAGGCCCTTCAATCATCACCTGTACATCATGTTTCCAAGCGATCTCTGTCAATTCACCTAACGTTTCAAGCTCTGCAAACTGCGCCTCATCATTGGCATCAGCAATCGAGCCTGGTCTCAGACCGTCTCCAAGTGAAAAAGCAATATCATACGTTTTCATAATCTCACAAATGTCTTCGAAGTGGGTATAGAGGAAATTCTCTTGATGATGGGCAAGACACCACCTTGCCATAATGGCACCGCCTCTTGAAACAATTCCGGTCACCCGATCGACTGTCAGCGGAATATACCTTAACCTCACGCCCGCATGAATCGTAAAGTAGTCTACTCCTTGCTCTGCTTGTTCAATTAATGTGTCTCTGTACACGTCCCACGTCAAATCTTCTGCCACTCCATTTACTTTTTCAAGCGCCTGATAAATGGGAACGGTTCCTACTGGGACTGGGCAATTCCGTATGATCCATTCTCTCGTTGTATGAATGTCCTTTCCTGTAGACAGGTCCATCATGGTGTCTGCACCCCATCTGATCGCCCATGTCATCTTTTCTACCTCTTCATCAATGGATGATGTCACAGCTGAATTGCCAATATTCGCATTGATTTTGACGTGAAAATGCCTTCCAATAATCATCGGTTCACTTTCAGGATGGTTAATATTCGCTGGAATGACTGCTCTTCCGCTGGCTACTTCCTCTCTCACAAACTCAGGGCTTAGCTCTTCTCTTAACGCGATAAACTCCATTTCAGGCGTCACAATACCTTTTTTTGCATAATGCATTTGCGTCACACAGGCACCTTGTTTTGCGCGGAGCGGCTCATGATGAAAATCAGTATGAACATGATGAAAGGACTCTTTTTCCTTAGAACGATATCCGTTATCTTCTGGTTTCACATGGCGCCCTTCATAGCTTTCTGTATCCCCTCTTTCTTCGATCCATGCTGCCCTAAGGCGTTTTAATCCCTTAGTGACATCAATATGGGCTCTCTCATCGGTGTACGGTCCACTCGTATCGTACACACGAATCGGTTCATTTTGAATGTTCCCCGCCTGTGTCACAGTTTTTGAGAGAGCAATCTCCCTTTTTGGCACTAAAATGTCAGGTCTTGATCCTTTCTCATACACCTTTCGGCTGCCGTCAAAGCTTGATAATAAGGATTGAGTTGTTGGGGTATTTTTCTTTTCTTTCATTTGCTGTTCTCTCCTTCTCTTCTTGTCACCGGACAGGATGGAATCAGCACCAGCAAAAAACCAGGCTCTATGAACAGAACCTGGTTTCGTCGACAGAAATAAACATGAATGTCATCCATATGACCCATGTATCATCTTCAACTTCCCCACGCTGGTACGAGCCAGATCAGGTCCAAAGGGTTAAGAAGCATACACTTCTCTCTCAGCCCAACTGCGGGCACCCCTAGTCACATTATTTATTGATTTCCACAACAGTGTAGCATAGAGATGCCATGAAAAAAAGAAGTTTTAGGAAAATAGTTCCTTTCCACTACAAAAGAGATACAGCAAGCTTGATATGCACCTTTATATACATCATCTCTCCCAATCATTTCGATAAAATATGAAATAATCATTGATCCTTTTCTCCTAATATGTATAGTTAATCTAAACTGAGAATTTTTATACAAACTTTTCCAAAGGAAGTTCTAGTCGATTGCAAATATTTCTCGCATTTATCGTCGTAGGATTGTCAATTGCTCTGCCAGTTGGAGCGATCACGGTTGAAATGACAAAACAGGGATTAAAAAACGGATTCTTTGATGGATGCTGAATTTGCTCAGTTTTTATCACTGCCATTTGTCCAAATCCCGCTCTGGCTGATCGGAGCAGTATTCTTAATAATTCGGATCAAGACATCCATTTAGCTGGCGAAAAAGTCAATAAATCATTCGCAAAAACGTACAGAAACGGCTTGCTTGTCGCGGTATCCCCTGGAAACCTTGTGTTCTGGGTTTCTGTATTCGGTGCTGTACTGGCAGATGCATATACAAAAACAGATTCATCTGAATTTATGCTGGCTTCAGGCGGTATTTTGGCAGGGATTCTCCTTCATGACATCGGTCTTCTCCCCCTTGTATCCTTAACAAGAAAAGTGATGAATCGAACGATGATCAAAGGGACCTTCATTATTGCTGGTATTTTATTACTTGGATTTGGCTGTTATTTCTTTTACGAATTTTATACAGGCATCAAGGGTTATTTTTAAGAAAAGGCTAAAGTTCTTGAGGAACTTTAGCCTTTCTTATTCTCCAACCTATCGAGTCATGCCTGTTTGGCCTGTTTCAAATTGTGTTCTTCTCATATCTCTAAAGCGTGTGAAAGCACCCTCGTCTTTAATGACTTGGACAGCTCTTCCATCTGCATAACGAGTCGCTGCTTCTTCAACTTGTGATACGCCCTCTGACGTCAGACGTCCATCTGATTTAATGGCAATATACACATTTTCATCTGTCACCATCACCTGTGAGTCTGCAACGTGGTTCATTTTATTGACCCGGTTGGCAATTTTTCTTGAACGCTGGACGTTCTCTTGTTTATCGTAGCCAGAGAACGACATTTGGTTATGATAGTTCATATCTCCATGACTGTAGCGTCCATCTCCACCTGCGAGAGGCATTCGATCATCGGCTTGAGGACGGGTGCGATAATCAACATTCGTTGTGTTCCCACCGTTCATCCCCTCCATGAGTTCAGAAACTGGCCCTTGATGATCTTGATTATTGTCAGCCGCACGGTTATTCGAATGATATCCGACTGGCTGACCTGATTGATTATGACGTGTATCTACACCTGCATTATCATTTGTACCACATGCCGTTAACCCAATAGGAAGAAGCACTAATGCGATCGTTTTTTGCCATTTTTGTCTCAAACGAAAAACCCCCTGTACAAATTCAATCTCATGAGCGCGAAACAGGCTCTGTTTTAGCATGTACAGTTTGGGGAAAAATCAAGCTGTCAGTTATAAACAAAAAAAGGAACGATTGAGATCGTTCCTTCCAGATTGTTAAAATGATCTTTATTTTAGCCCTTTGTCTCTTTTTCAGCGTGATAGAAAACCTTTGCAGTCTAGGAAGGGCGAGCACCGGAGCACAGCCCTGACAACGAATGCGAGGGTTTGTCTACACGCTGAAAGGAACGATTGAGATCGTTCCTTCTGTCATTACTCTTCTTCGTCTTCTTCTGGCCTTGCAAAAACAGATTGACCTGGATATGGCTGCATATAAGGCTGAGCTGGATACCCCCCCATTTGGCCATAAGGAACAGGATTCGGATAATGTCCTGGCCACGGCTGATGCTGCTTCATGCCATCATCACATCCGCAGTCTTCCTTGCCATAAGCTTCATTTGAAACGTTTGGATAAAAGCCTTGATTCACGTTCGCATTGTCATTTGGGTGCATATGGTGGTGCCAGTGATGCCCATCGTTTGCATGATGTGCATGATGTTCATAATGTTCCCCGTAATAAGCTGGCGCTTGATACGCAGGATAATACGGCTGAGCTGGGTATGGATATGGCATCATGTGATGGTGATAATATGGCTGGACAGGATAACAAAGACCTGAACCAGGTAAAATTGGCGATGCTGGCACCATTTGTTGCGGGTATGGATACATTGCCGGCATGTAATGTCCATGACCAAAACCATAATAAGGATCATATGAGTCATGATGCTGGTGATGGTGATGATGCTCTTTATTCTCAGCCATTCCTCCTACCGCTGCGCCTCCAACATTCGGCATTTGCGGGAAATTAGGAAGGTTTGGGTAATTGCTTTGCTCCATATCTTTTCCCTCCTCCTTTTGATGCGGAATATGAATAAACGGATCATACCCCTTTGCCACTTCATCTTTTAGATGGCCTTTATTTTCATCATAAAAATGGTCCTTGTTATTTTTATGGTCCTTATTTTCATGATGAAAATGTTCCTTATTATCTTTATGGTCCTTATTTTCATGATGAAAATGTTCCTTATTATCTTTATGGTCCTTATTTTCATCATAAAAATGTTCTTTGTTATCTTTATAGTCCTTATTTTCATGATGAACATGATCTTTGTGATCCTTTTTGTCATGAACATGATCTTTCTTTTCATGAACGTAATCTTTTTTCTCATGATGTTCTTTTTTGGGAGGAGGCGTGAATGGCTGGTAGAGATTGGTCTGATAATAGTTCACATCGACTTGTGGAAAAACTGGATGCTCGATCTTTGGCACTGGCGGTACATAAGGTACCGGTTCATTTGGCTTTTCTTTCGGCTTCGTATCTTGCACTTGCACGACATCTTTTGGCTTTTCTTTCACATACGGATGTTCTTTCGACTTTGGCATTTCTTTTGCTTTGTGATGATCTGTTTTTACAGGAACACCACTAGATGGAATCTTGATCTTCATACCCGGCATGATCAAATCTGGGTTACTGAGTTGTGAATTTAGTTTTTTCAATTCTTGAAAGTCGACTCCGTATTTCTTTGAAATTTTCCAAAGGGAGTCTCCTTTTTGCACAATATGAATTTTCAACGTTTTCCCCTCCTATGCAAAACGTGAACGTAACGGTTATGTCAGAAGTACAATATGTTTCACCATAAATTTATGCCTATTTACAAGCCGATATGATAAAAACTTGTTTTCTGATAGGAGGGGCTGATTTATTATTTAATGGCGAGCATTTTATTCAGTGCAAGTAAAGCCTCTTTGGTAATGTCTTCATTGACCTGAATCAAACCGACCGAATCACCTTTCTCAATGCTTTCTAGTGACCATAACAAATGAGGAAGATCGATCCGATTCATGGTCAAACATGGACACATATCCGGATTGAGGGATTCAATTTGTTTATCTGGATGCTGATCTATTATCCGCTTGACTAAATTCATCTCTGTTCCAATCGCCCACTTGCTTCCTGCTGGCGCTTCCTTAATCGTATCAATAATAAATTTCGTTGAACCGGCAAGATCAGAAGCCCTGACGACTTCATGCGTGCATTCTGGATGGACAAGGATTTGAATGTCACGGTCTCTTTTTCTCGTTTCTTCAATATTCCGCACCGTAAATTTCTCATGGACAGAGCAATGGCCTTTCCATAAAATCATCTTGATGCGAGAAAGCGGCTGATCGGTGATGAGCTTTTCTTCTATTTGATCCCAGACAGCCATTTCTTCTAGTGAAATGCCTAAATCGAATGCCGTATTACGCCCTAAATGCTGATCAGGGAGAAACAGAATCCGCTCTTTTTGTGTGAGCGCCCACTCCAGCACTTTTTTAGCGTTTGACGATGTAACAGTCGCCCCGCCATGCTTGCCGACAAATGCTTTAATATCCGCTGTTGAGTTGACATACGTGAGCGGCAGGATCGTATCCCCAAACAGATCAGTGAGCTGCTCCCATGCTCTATCCGTTTGCTTCATGTTCGCCATATCAGCCATTGAACAGCCTGCTCTCATATCTGGCAATAGGACCTTTTGATTCTTATTTGACAGTATATCTGCCGTTTCAGCCATGAAGTGAACACCGCAAAACACAATGTACTCAGCCTCCTGATTGTCCGCGGCTATTTGTGCGAGCTGCAATGAATCTCCTGTTGCATCTGCAAATTGGATGACTTCATCCTTTTGATAATGATGCCCCGGTATAAAAAGCTTTGATCCAAAGGCCCGTTTAATGTCTAACACACGCTGCTTCATCTCATCAACAGAGCGGTGCTTATATTCTTCTGGCATCATGGCTGCATGTTGATTTGCGAGTACATCAAGCAGTGACATGAGTTGTTCCCCCTTTATGACTGAATTCCATATTCATACTAAAATCAAATGCTGGAGCAGAATGTGTCAAAAAACCAAGTGAAATAAGGTCGACACCTGTCCCCCTGTAACTTGGCAATGTCTCTAACGTGATGCCTCCTGAAGCCTCCGTCAGAATTGTCTCCGGCGTCATTTGTTTAAAACGTTTTACTTCGTCCGGAGAGCAGTTGTCAAACATGATGACATCGGCTTTTGCATCAATGGCTTCCATTAGCTGCGTTTCTGATTCAATTTCTACTTCAATTTTCACCATATGACCGGCATATGCTCTTGCTTTATCTACAGCTTCACGAATAGAGCCGCATGCGGCAATATGATTATCTTTAATCATCACTCCATCTGATAAGCCGAAGCGATGATTCTTTCCGCCTCCTGTCTTCACAGCGTATTTCTCTAACATGCGCAAGCCGGGAGTCGTTTTTCTCGTATCACAAATCGTAATCGACGGATCCGCTAATCGCTGCACCGCTTCATGTGTTAATGTGGCGATACCTGTCATGCGCTGCAAGACATTCAAAATGACCCTTTCTCCTTTTAATAAGTCGCTGACCGGCCCCTTTATTTTCGCCAGCACAGCGCCTGAATGAATCCAATCACCTTCCTTAAAAAACAATTCAGCTTGAATCTGTTCATTCAGCAGGCGGTACCCTATGTCAATGACTTGAGAACCTGCCAATACACCCGATTGTTTTGCGATGATGTATGCTGTTCCTTTCTTTTCTCCAAAAATGGCATCAGCTGATACATCTCCAAAGCCAATATCTTCTGTGAAAAAATGAGTCATCATTTGTTTTAACTGTAAACGTTCCATTTGGCACCGATCCTTTCATTTTTCATCATATGAATGTGGCCTTTTTCATGGACAATCTGCATGCCCCGCCACAAAGCATCATTCCGATTTGGATAATCCATTCGAAAATGGCCGCCTCTGCTTTCTGTACGAAGTAATGCAGACTTCACAAGGCAAATCGCTAATGCCCATTGATTGCTTAATTCGATCTGTTCACTTGTGATATTCTTCACATTCGTTTGCTGATAAGGGACTTGCTGTAATACTTGAAGCAAGGTCTTTAGCCCTTTTTCGTCTCTTACAATTGCGGCATATGTCATCATCCATTGTCTCAACTGATCCTCTGAAATCGCTGGGACGGACCATACTTCTTGAATAGAAAAAGATGGGACTGTTTTTTTCTGTTTAGGTACCTGTTCAATTCTCCGTGCCGCTTTGTTTCCTAAAACGAGACCTTCCAAGAGAGAATTACTCGCTAATCGGTTCGCTCCGTGTAATCCTGTACAGGCCGCTTCTCCGATAGCAAAAAGAGATGGAACAGTGGTTTCTCCATATTCATTCACGCAGATTCCGCCCATTAAAAAATGCATACCAGGGGAAACTGGGAGCCTGCCGCTTGCCATATCGACACCTGCCCGCTGACACATCGCATTAATTGCTGGAAAACGAGCTGAAAAATGTGGAATCTCGCGGATATTGAGATACAGATCATGACCTAATTGCTGCTCATGAAAAATAGCTCTAGCGACCACATCTCTAGGCGCTAAATCAGTTTGTGGGTGAATGCCTTTCATCATCCTCCTGCCTGTTTCATCTTCTAAATAGGCTCCCTCTCCCCGGACTGCCTCTGAAACGAGACCGACTGCTTTTCCAGCGATCGTCAAGAGGGTGGGGTGGAATTGAACAAATTCAAGATCTGCTAATTGTGCCCCGGCTCGATAGGCCATCATCAGTCCGTCTCCTGTTACAGAAGGATCATTTGTGTTTGTTTCATATAGGGAGCCGCAGCCGCCCGTGGATAAAACAACTGCATCTGCGGTCATGGTATGGACGTGTCCTTTCTCGTCTTTCCACACCACACCCATGCAGGTTCCTTCATAGACCAATAGATCAATGACATGGTGATATTCGTATAAATGAATATGTGAGCCAAGCTGACTTTTTAAATACTGCACGAGTGTTTTGCCTGTTTGGTCTCCTCCTGCATGCAAAATGCGATGAGTCGTATGTGCCCCCTCTTTACCTAATTGCGGCTCGCCCGTCTCCGTTTGATCAAATGGACAGCCTTCTTTTACGAGCTGCTCCACCAATTGCTTTCCAAGACTTACGATCTCTTGTACCGCCCTCTCATCATTGTGATCACAGCCGGCAGCTAATGTGTCTTGTACATGCTGATGAACTGAATCCTGTGCTGAAAAGGCAGCAGCGATTCCTCCTTGTGCAAGCATGGAATTACTAGAGGAAAATTGTTTTTTTGTCATCATGATAACTTGGCAGCTTTCTGAAATGGTTTTTGCAAAGGAAAGCGCTGCAATGCCTGATCCCACCACAATGACTTTTTTGATTGATGACACCTTCGCCCCTCCTGTCATTTACACCTGTCTTGACACATATCATTACACAACACTACAATAAATACAAGAAAAAATTTTCTCATAGGAGATGGATGGATTGGTTTATTTAGATTACGCAGCTTCTACACCTGTTTCAGAGGAAGCACTGCATGTTTTTCAGCAGCTAAGTCAAGATTGCTACGGGAATGCAAGCAGTCTTCATGATGCAGGTGGAAGAGCAAATGACATACTGACTTACAGCAGACAATCATTCGCTGCCATTCTTGAGGGCGAACCAGACGGCATCTACTTTACAAGCGGCGGAACAGAATCCAATCTTCTGGCGATTCAATCGATCGCAAATGGTCTGCCAGCACACAGGCAGCATGTCATCACAACTTCTGTAGAGCACCCTTCTGTTCATCACGCGGTTAGTAGCTTAGAGCGTCTTGGCGTGAAGGTCACAATCATTGAACCGAATCAAGATGGGATCATCACTCAGGACATTCTCAAAGAAGCATTATTGCCTGAAACAGGACTAGTATCTATTCAGCATGCTAATTCAGAAACAGGGATTATCCAGCCGCTCGCTGAATTAGCACCCCTTTTAAAAGAAAGGCACATTCTTTTTCATACAGATGCCGTGCAAACATTCGGAAAGATTCGTGTGTCCATCAAGGAGCTTGGGGTTGATGCCGTGTCCATCTCTAGCCATAAAGTTTATGCACCTAAAGGAGCTGGTGCTGTCTATATGAGCGCTCATGTTCCTTGGAAGCCTTTATATTCAGGTGCAGTTCAGGAAGGTGGCTTCCGCCTTGGAACAGTGAACGTTCCATGCATCGGTGCTTTTGCTGCTGCGAGTGAACAATTGATGCTTAAGCTAGATGAGCAGCAACGACAGAATGAGCAGCTTCGTGATTATTTTCTTCAGCAGCTGAAAATGAGACAGCTTCCTGTTCGTACACTTCAAAACAATGGCAATCGCCGCATGCTGCCTCATATTATTGGTTGTTTTTTTGAAGGGTTTGAAGGACAATATGTAATGTTAGCATGTAACCGGCATGGGATTTGTATATCGACTGGAAGCGCATGTGCTTCTGGTTATAATCATCCTTCACCGGCTGTGAAGGCATTGCACGTATCAGATCGTGATGCTCTTCAATTCATTCGAGTATCATTTGGATCGAAGTCATCAAAAGAGGACA
The DNA here is from genome assembly GCF_038002985.1 of Bacillus sp. FSL R5-0431. Taxonomy (NCBI): domain Bacteria; kingdom Bacillati; phylum Bacillota; class Bacilli; order Caryophanales; family Bacillaceae; genus Bacillus; species Bacillus sp. FSL R5-0431. The sequence goes on from NZ_JBBOOG010000001.1 coordinate 2,378,146, forward strand.
TCGATCAGCTTTTGCATACATTTGAACAATTGCAAAAGGAGAAGAAAGGAGCATAAGACGTGGAGCAAGAGAGGAAACTCATTGGCGAAGAGAGAAGAAACGCCATTTTAGAGTGGCTGAAAGAAACAGATTCACCGCTCACCGGAAGCTTTTTGGCTAAAAAGGCGGCTGTCTCTCGACAAGTCATTGTACAAGATATGTCACTATTGAAAGCAAAAAACGAACCCATTATTGCTACAAGTCAAGGCTATGTATATATGGCACCGCAGCATGCGCCAGAAAGAGAAATTGAACAAATCATCGCCTGCAAGCATAATCCTGTTCGTACAGAAGAGGAACTAACCTTGATTGTAGACTTTGGTGTGACGGTGAAAGATGTGATCATAGAGCACCCCGTTTACGGTGAACTAACGGCCTCTATTCGCGTCAGCACTCGCAAGCAAGTAGCTGATTTCGTCCATCACATTTCTAACACGGGCGCCTCCTACTTGTCAGAACTAACAGACGGCGTGCATTTACATACACTCACTTCTTACAGTCAAAAGCAGCTTGACCAAGCCATTCAAGCACTCGATGACGCTGGTTTTTTAATTAAAGACTAAAAAAAGTGTCCTGCAAGGGACACTATTTTTCATTCGTTAGTTCATATGTTTGGTAGCTGCCGAGCAGTTTGACCTCACAGCCAATCGCTTCTAATTCCTGAATCGCGCCAGGGACAAGGACATCATCCATTTCTTTTTCAATATCTATTATAAATAAATAGTGTCCAAGACCCGTTTTTGTTGGACGAGATTCAATTTTTGACAAGTTGAGATTCCGCCAAGAAAAAGCAGATAACACGCGATGCAATGCACCTGATTGGTCATCCTTTGGCAGACTGACCACAATGGTCGTTTTTGGCTTCGATGAGAACCCAGCATTCATTGGGAACGACGCCTTAGGATCTTTATGTAAAATAACAAAGCGTGTATGATTGTGCGGATAATCATGAATGTCTTTTTTTGCAATCGTTAAACCATACGTTTGTGCGGCAATTTCATTGGCAATGGCCCCAGCAGCCTCATCCGGATGCTCACTGATATATTTGGCTGCATAGCCTGTTGATTCTACCGGACGGTGCGGAATATCTGGGTACTGTTTTTTCAGAAATTGATGGCATTGGGCAATCGCGTGCGGATGTGATTGGATCACATCTAATGTCTCCCAGCTTTCCGCTCTTGATGGGTGGACAAGCAAATGCTGCCGAATCGGTGCTGTCATTTCACCAACAATGGACAGCTCTTCTTCATGAATTAAATAATCAATCGTTAAGTTCACAGATCCTTCGAGTGCATTTTCAAGTGGAACGACCGCCAAATCGACTTCGCCTTTTGACACAGCATCCATACATTGCGGAATCGTTGCATAGGCACGCTGCACTGCATCTGCTGGAAAGCAAGAGCATACGGCCAAATGAGTAAATGTTGCCTCTGGTCCAAAATAACCTACAGTTAATTGCTTCATCTGCTATGATCTCTCCTTTTACGCCCCAGAACCTAGAATTTCAACTTTTTCGACAAATTCAAGTTTTCTTAATTGATTCATGACTGTATTGATATCATCTGCCATACCAGCCGTGCTAATGGATAGGGTGACATTCGCTCTTCCCTGCAGCGGAATCGTTTGGTGAATGGATAACACATTACAGCCAGAGTCCGCCACAATTTGAAGCAGCCTTGACAGAGCCCCAGACCGATCCTCAAGGTGGAAAAACAATGTGATGATCTGCTCTTTCACCATCGTATAAAATGGAAAAACAGCATCTCTGTATTTATAAAAAGCACTGCGGCTTAAATCCGCTTGTTGAACAGCATCGGCAACTGAATCCGCTTTTTTGCGATCGAGAAGCTTTTTGACTTCAAGCGTTTTTCGCATCGCATCTGGAAGGACATCCTCTCTTACTAAATAGAACGTTTCTTCTTTCACCTGTTTTCTCCCCTTTTAAAAACGGGAGAGCCCATGGACTGGACCCTCCTTTTGATCAATCAATAAATTCAAATTCAAATTCAAGCAAACGAATGATGTCGCCGTCTTTTGCACCACGCTCACGCAAGGCATCATCGACACCCATTCCGCGCAGTTGTCTAGAGAATCGTTTCACAGACTCATCTCTTGAGAAATCTGTCATCTTAAACAGTCGCTCAAGTGCTTTACCCGTTATGACAAACGTACCGTCAGGATCTCTTGTGATTTCAAATGGTGCATCTCCCTCATCAAACCTGTACATCACGCGGTTATCAGACAGTTCCTCTTCATTATAGAGCGGGAATTCCGGTGTTGTTTCAAGCTGATTGGCGATTTCAAATAAAAGCTCACGAAGCCCTTCTCTTGTGATCGCACTAATTGGGAACACTTTATAGTCATCCGTTAATTTTTCTTTAAATGCCGCTAGATTGTCAGCTGCATCTGGCATGTCCATTTTATTCGCTACAATGATTTGTGGACGCTCAGTCAATCTCATATTGTATTGCTCAAGCTCTTCATTAATCGTCACATAATCTTCGTACGGGTCACGTCCTTCAAGTGCTGACATATCAATGACATGGACAATAACCCGTGTCCGCTCAATGTGGCGTAAAAATTGATGACCTAAGCCAACACCTTCGTGCGCTCCTTCGATCAGTCCTGGCAGATCCGCCATGACGAAGCTTCGGTTATCATCTGTTTCGACAACTCCTAGGTTCGGCACAAGCGTTGTGAAATGATAATCCGCAATTTTCGGTTTCGCAGAAGAGACAATTGAAAGCAGTGTCGACTTCCCGACACTTGGGAAACCAACAAGTCCAACATCTGCAAGTACTTTTAGTTCTAAGATGACGTCACGTTCTTTTCCCGGCTCACCGTTTTCAGAAAGCTGCGGTGCAGGGTTTGCCGGTGTTGCGAAACGTGAATTTCCACGTCCGCCTCGTCCGCCTTTTGCAATGACTGCCCGCTGTCCATGCTCTGTTAAGTCAGCGAGTACTTGTTCCGTCTCTGCATCTGTCACGACCGTACCGGGCGGAACTTTGACAATCATTTCTTCCGCATTTCGGCCATGCTGGTTTTTACTCATTCCATGCTCGCCGCGATCCGCCTTAAAATGGCGCTTATAACGAAAGTCCATCAACGTTCTGAGTCCTTCGTCTACTTCAAATACAACATCTGCACCATTTCCGCCGTCGCCGCCAGCTGGTCCGCCTTTTGGCACATATTTTTCACGACGGAACGCCACCATACCGTTTCCGCCGTCACCGCCTTTAACATACACTTTAACCTGATCTACAAACATAACTTCCTCCGTTTCTCTGCATCACATATCTCGTTCTTGCCTCAAACAAAGCTCAATCATGGACTCATGACTTGTCACATGAAATTGAGCTACACTCATACATGGATAGTTTGCGTCATGAAACGCATTTAACGCATCCAAACTTGTTAATTTTCCTTTGAAATCAAAATATAAGACCACATCATTCTCTTCTTGATCTGTTTGGAACGTGACCGTTAAATGATTTTCAGTTTTTTGGCAAACTGATTGATCGAATATCGAAAACAACTCCTGTGATACCGTTAGCAGCTGCGATTCATATGCTGATAAGTCTCGGGTTTCACCAAGCACTTCATATTCTAGGGTGATAAAATGCGACTCCCAATTAAATGTTAGAAAGTAATAGGCCAATTGGGGAATTTTTAAATTTGAGAGTTTGGATTCATGCTGTGCTTCAATGACCATTTCTTCTATAATTTCAAACACCCGGTCATATTTTTCTAATGTCAAGTTGCCCTTGATCAGCTGCAATTTATTCATCCAGTCGTGTCTTGAACGACTGAGCAGATAGATCAATTCATTTGTTAATGCAACGTGAGTTAATTTTTCGTTTTGTTTACTTGGTATCTCTTCCATTATCGCACTCCCAATCGTTTGGTCTCTCTTTTAGGAGTCTTATCATCACTATGTCTCCCTGAATTATAACAGAGAAGACAGCATAGAAAAACACTAGTTATGTGAGGAAAGGTTGTTTTTTCTGATCTATAGGAGAAAATGAGGCAAAGTCAGCAAACGTTCTTTGATATTTATGGAGTGCATCTTCTTTTATCATTTTCGATACTACTTGTAAAAAGTGAAAAAAACTCCAGTCAATGACCGGAGTTTTTAGCAATTATTGTGCCGCAGGATATACGCTCACTTTTTTACGGTCACGACCGAAACGTTCGAATTTAACCGTTCCGTCGATTTTAGCGAAAAGAGTGTCGTCGCCTCCGCGTCCAACGTTTTCACCTGGATAGATTTTCGTTCCACGTTGACGATAAAGGATAGAACCACCAGTTACGAATTGACCATCAGCACGTTTAGCGCCTAAACGTTTAGACTCAGAGTCACGTCCGTTCTTTGTAGAACCTACCCCTTTTTTAGATGCGAAAAATTGAAGATCTAATCTAAGCATGAAGTTCACCTCCTATTTTTTTGTAGATATTCTCACATAATCGTGATAATCTCGTTCGATTGTCTCTAAGGAAACGACCATGCCTTCTAAAAGCAGCTGGGCTTTTTCAAAGGATACTGGATCTGTATCAGCTGGCAATTCAAAAGAGAAATAGCCGCCTTCTTCACCAATATCGAGCAGTGGATCCATTCCTGTCAGTGCAATAATTGAATTGACTGAGCCGAAAACAACAGCAGATACACCTGCACAAACGAGATCCTGACCTTTTTCAGCAAACTCGGCATGTCCAGTCATCTGAAAAGACGTAATGCTTTCATCTGCTGCCGACCGAGTAATGGTTGCTTTGATCATATCACTCACACGCCTTAAGCGTTGATTTTTTCGATAACAACTTTAGTGTAAGGTTGACGATGACCTTGTTTCTTGTGGTTGTTTTTCTTCGGTTTGTACTTGAACACAGTAATTTTCTTACCGCGACCTTGTTTTTCAACTTTAGCCGTTACTGTTGCTCCAGCAACTGAAGGGTTACCCACTTTGACAGTGTCTCCGCCGACAAACAATACGTTTTCAAAAGTTACTGTTTCACCTGCTTCAGCAGCTAGTTTTTCAACATAAACAGTTTGACCTTCTTCAACTTTTACTTGTTTACCACCAGTTTCGATAATTGCGTACATCTCTGCACCTCCTAATAAACTCAGACTCGCCGAATACAGGGGGCCTTAGGCTCTTTACACCTGCTTCGCGCGGTTGTAGCACGGGTGCTACATATCCATAACATTAAAAAATATATCAAATTAGACGCAGAATGTCAACGTATTTTCATCACTAGTACGGCAAAAGGAGCTCTTCCATTGAGGAGGTGGTTCTTCGATCTGAAAAATACGCATGGAGCAGTTCATTTTCGTCAAGCTGGCTCATTTTCACGCCATCTCTTTCAATAATAATCGGATGCTTACAGCCTCTTTGGAATCGCGCCATTACTTCATATACTTTTTCCTCAGCGCTCGCTCTCAGCGGAATAAGCTTTTCTACCTTTTGCTCTTTTTTACCGTAATAGCGTTCTAGTAAAAAGCGGACCCTGACGTAATGCCGCTGCCGGTGCTCCATTACGAGTGAATAGGCTAAAAAAGTGAGCAGCACCCAGCCATTGAATTGCAGAGGCGCAAACAAAAGCAACCCTGCAGTCAATAGAACGAAAAAGACAAGTGAGCCTTTTATGGCAAGGGCATGTGCACGTTGGAAAGGGTAATATGCTGATAAGAGCAAAAAGAATAATTTCCCGCCATCAAGCGGCCAAATAGGCAAAAGATTCACAAGAAAAATCGCCATATTATAAAAAGTGAACATCGTAAAAATGTCGTGCGAAATAAGAGAAGTTTCCATGAAAAGCCATGCCATAAGCTGGAGCGGTACATGCTGGAGCGGCCCGCATAAAATGACTGCCAACTCTTCCTTTAGCGGACGGTTCCCATGCTCTTCTACTTCTACCGCTCCGCCAAATGGCAGTAAAAAAATCCGCCGAATGCGCCAATGATAATAGCAAGCAGCCGCTGCATGTCCAAGCTCATGGACAAAGACGATGATGAGCAGACAAAGCAGCGGCTTGATTTGACCAGAGAGAATCGCAAACGCCATCACAATCCACAGCAGCGGATGAATGTGAATTTTCGTCAGCATGACCAGCCATCTATTCAAAGGTCATCACCTGAATAGGATCGATAAACTGTTCATTTTGCTTAATGGCAAAGTAATATGTGCCCTTTCCTTGATCATCAAGTGAGATCTGGCCAATTTTCTCACCCTTATCGACAAAATCGTATAAGGCCACATCGGCTTCCTTTAACTGACCGTACCAGCTATAGCTGTTATCCGCATGCTGCACGACCACTGTAAGCCCTGTGTCACTTTTCTTTTTTACCTCTACCACATAGCCTTCTTTCATACTGTCAATGGCTTCAGCCGATGTTTCGACTTTGACACCTGCTCCATTTTGCGTAAAGGATTCCTGCACTTTTCCAGAAGCAGGTACAGCCAGTTCTTGGTTCGCTTGTACATCTTTTTGGTCTGCCTTTTTGTCGGTTAAAAAGGCAAGGGGGTTTCCAACTGTTTTCTCAAACCAGTGATTGGCAGCAGCAAATTGAAAATCTTGCTCAAAGGTCTGCGTAATGATCGGCTTCAGCTGCTGAAACGGCCCTGCCTGACCTTTAAATGAAATGGCTGCAATCAACACAAGGGACGCAGATAATAAACATTTCAGCACAAAGGTATTGGGGTTAAATAACGGATGCCGATATTTCTTCGGCTGATGAGACGACGACTCAAAGGAAGACGACCCTGAATGCTTTTCTTCCTCTGTCAGCATGACCCATGGAGGGATATCTTCTTTTTTCTTGAAAGTCGTCTTCTTAGGTGGAGCAGCTGGCTGCTTCGTTTTGCGGCGCTGCGCAATTTTCTTTCGGTACTCGTCCACTCTTTTCATGAGATCACCCTTTACATACAAACAGTTTGTACATTTTATGTGACGACCTCATCTGATATGCAACAAAAAGACCGATTCTCATCGAATCGGTCTCATCTTACTTGAATGCTTATGCTCTTACACCAAAAAATGCTTTCAGCTTCGCAAACATTCCTTTGTTTTCATCTTCAAATGATTGAAGCGGAACAGATTCGCCTAGTACACGGCGGGCGATATTGCGATACGCAATCGATACTTTGTTTTTAGCATCCATGACAATCGGTTCACCATTGTTTGAAGCCTTAATCACGTCATCATCATCTGCGACAATGCCAAGAAGATCAATCGATAAGTGATGTACAACTTCATCCACATCCATTGAATCGCCACTTTTCGCCATGTGTGTACGAATACGGTTGACAATCAAACGAGGTGGTTCGATATCTTCTTGTTCTAACAAGCCGATGATACGGTCAGCATCTCTCACAGCTGAGATCTCAGGCGTCGTCACGACAATTGCCTTATCTGCACCAGATACAGCATTTTTAAAGCCTTGCTCAATTCCAGCAGGGCAATCAATGACGACATAATCAAAGTCTTGTTTCAATGATTGAATTAATTCTTTGATCTGCTCCGGCTCTACAGCCGTTTTATCGCTTGTTTGAGCAGCGGGTAAAAGATACAAAAGATCCTCGAAACGCTTATCTTTTACAAGCGCTTGGTGAATTTTACATCTTCCTTCTACTACATCGACTAGATCATAAATAATGCGGTTCTCAAGCCCCATCACGACATCTAGATTCCGAAGGCCAATATCGGTATCCACTAGACACACTTTTTTCCCTTGAATTGCTAGTGCTGTGCCTAAGTTTGCAGATGTTGTTGTTTTGCCAACGCCGCCTTTTCCTGAGGTAATCACAATAGCCTCGCCCAATTTCACATTCCTCCCTCAAGCCTTGTCAGATTAGGTCTTATATGAGCCAATTGCTGCAGGCGTTCAATGATCATGTTGCCATCTATATCTAAATAAGCACATTCCATTTCGTTTCCATCTTCTTTTTGATCTGGTGCACGGTTAAACACTTGTGCGATGCGAAGCTGTGTTGGAATCATACGAGATGCCGCAATGACAGCTTGTTTATTCCCATTACATCCAGCATGTGCCACGCCTTTTAAAGAGCCGAGCACAAAAATATTTCCCCCTGCACGAATCGTTCCGCCAGGATTGACATCTCCTATTAATAAGAGATCTCCTTCGACATACAGCACCTGTCCAGAGCGCACAATTTTGGCTACAGAGGTAATTTCGGCCTCTGCTTTTAATCGTCTCGCCTCTTCAGTTGACATGACGTCACTTTCAATGGAGTGAATGACGAGATGTTCATTTTCAGAGACCGCTTCAGTCAAACGCATTTCCTGATCCTCTGTTAAATACCGAAAACCAAGCTTAATATGCACATTGACCTTATGCCCTTCTCTACCATCTGTATATTGCTCAAGTAAAAGAACCTCTCGCAAGCCAGAAAGAAGGTCATCAAACGAACAGTCATCATTTAACTGTAATGTTAATCCGTTTTTTGTACCTTTTATCGTCACATATTGCTGTTTTTGAGTTTTCAAGATGCTCACCTCAACAACATACTCATTTCGCCGTAATTGGACAAACTCCTGCTTTTATTCGTCGATCAGTCCTTGTTTCATATTGATGAAAAAGAGCCTAAGCGGCACAACAAGTATGAGAGACGCAGCAGTATTTAAAAGAATCGTTGGAATAAAGCGTTCGATGACATACGTATTAAACGGCATAATTCCTGGTTGAATTGTCGCTTGAACGCCGTATACATAAAACTCCATCACGGAAACAGCAATAATCGACAGAAAGACGACCACTAGCATATTCGTTTGCAGAACTTTAAAGGCTTTCGCTAGCAAATAGCAGAGCGCTCCAAAGCCAAACATATGAACACCAAGTATGCCTGTATACGAAATATCATATAAAAGTCCAAAGATAAAACCGAAAATCACACCATATTTTTGATTCACAAAAGCAGTCATAAATACAAGTGCGAGTAAGATGAAATGAGGAGCTAAAATTTGATTGTCTGAAACAAATGGGAGCTTCACTAGATCGACAAAAATACTGTCAAATACGAAGATAAACAACATGACGAAAGCAAGAAGGACACGTCTCACGAGCCTTCCTCCTTCGTCAATTCAGATGCATCTGCCGTACTTGAGCTGCGATTCACCACAATCACGCGGTCTAAATTGTTGAGTTCAGCCGCTGGTTCTACATAAATAATTTTTGTCAGGCCGTAATGATCTGGTTCGATTTCACTCACCTTACCAATCGTCAAGCCTTGCGGGAATACGCCCCCTGCTCCAGATGTTTCAACAAGATCTCCTTTTTTGACATCTCCATCTGCATCAGATTTCAGAATATTCATTGTCAGCATTTTTTTCTTACTGTCATAACCGTTAATAATTCCGTTGAGTTCTTCTTTGCCCTTTTTCGCAAAAATTTTCGTTGAAATTCTATTATTTTGGTCCGTAGAGCTTAGCAACCTTACAGTTGAAGTAAAATTGTTGAGCTTATCACTTTCAATTTTCCCAATTAACGCACCACTCTCATTTGTGACCGCCATATCTTTGTCAACGCCTTGTTTTTTCCCTTTATCAATCATCACAAAGCTATCCCAAAGGGACGGGTTTCTCGCGATAACCGTTGATAGAATTGGCGTATAATCACGAATAGAGTTCACATATCCGAGCTGCTTGCGAAGCTTTTTGTTCTCATCTTCTAGCTCTTGAAGTTTCGCCTCATATTGAGTTTGTCCATCAAGTTTTTTTCGAAGACGCTCGTTTTCATCATATGTGTTCTTTAAATCTTGTACGTTCCCATAAATACCGGCAATAAATTGTGATGGTTTATGAAAGACACCTTGAAAAAAGCCTGTCGTATCCCCCACTAATTTTTCCGGCCATGAAGCACCTCTGCCGCTTTTCACTGAAAAACCAATCATGGCCACCAGTACGATGACACAGACAAGGAGCAACATTAATCTTTTATTCATAAAAAACTGCGGCATGTCTTACACCTCTTTATTTACGCCCGATTATCGATTATCTTTAGATTTTCCTTTGAACAAATGAATATGCTCTAGTGCTTTTCCTGTACCGATTGCCACACAGTCAAGCGGGTCTTCAGCAATAATGACTGGCATCTTCGTTTCATCACTAATGACTTTGTCAAGATTACGAAGCAATGCACCGCCGCCAGTTAAAACGATTCCACGGTCCATAATATCTGCTGCCAGCTCAGGCGGGGTTTTTTCAAGTGTCATTTTCACCGCATCGACAATTGTTTCCACCGTATCGCGAAGCGCTTTTGCAATCTCATCTGCCGTAATAGAGATCGTTTTTGGCAGACCAGTTAAAAGGTCACGGCCGCGAATATCCATCTCATCATGTACATCAGGCTGTGCAGAACCGATTTCCATTTTAATGGCTTCTGACGTACGATCACCGATCATCAGGTTATACGTTTTACGGATGTAGCTGCTGATCGCATCATCCATTTCATCTCCTGCCACGCGGATCGACTGTGAGGTCACAATGCCGCCAAGAGAAATAATAGCTACCTCTGTTGTACCGCCGCCAATGTCTACAACCATACTTCCTGTTGGCTCCCATACAGGCAGGTTAGCACCGATTGCCGCAGCAAATGGCTCTTCGATAGGGTATGCGTCACGTGCTCCAGCTTGTCTTGTCGCATCAATGACTGCACGCTCTTCTACAGCTGTAATACCAGATGGTACACATACCATCACGTAAGGTTTACGAGCAAAAAGCCCTTTGCCTTTTAATGCTTGATTAATGTAATATTTCATCATTGTTGCTGTCGTCTCGTAATCTGCAATGACTCCGTCTTTCATCGGGCGTAGTGCCACAACATTACCAGGTGTACGGCCAATCATGTTTCTAGCGTCATTTCCGACCGCCACTATAGACTTCGTATCAGTTTCCAAAGCTACGACCGAAGGTTCTCTTACAACAATGCCTTTTCCTTTAATAAAAACAAGCGTATTCGCTGTTCCAAGATCTATTCCAAGGTCTTTTGTACCAATTCCAAACATATGTATGTATCTTCCTTTCTTAAACCAAAATTCCCTTTAGGGAAAAACTCATAAACTCTATTATATCGTAAAACATTGAAAAAAAAAGTGTTACAAATACCCTTTTTCCTTCAAACTCACAAATTTTTGATCACCTATGACAAGATGATCAAGCAGCTGTATTCCAATCAGCTTTCCACATTCAAAAAGTCGCTGTGTAACTTCAATATCTTCCCTGCTGGGCGTCGGATCTCCAGATGGATGGTTGTGCACACATATAAATGAAGCCGCCGAACGTTTAAAGGCCTCTTTGAAAATTTCACGCGGGTGAACGATCGATGAATTCAGGCTTCCAATAAACACGGTATGTTTATGAATAACTTGATTTTTGGTATTGAGATAAAGACAAACGAAATTTTCCTGTGTCAAAAATCTCATATCTTCCATCACAAAGTTCGCTCCGTCTTCTGGTGTGCGGATCACATAGCGGTTATCCGTCGTTTGATGGTGTAATCTAGTGCCGAGTTCTAAAGCAGCTAAAAGAGAAATCGCCTTCGCCTTTCCAACTCCTCGGATCTTCGACATTTCTTCAATTGAGGCTTCTTTTACAGAGCGAAGACCGCCAAATGTTTGCAGAAGTCTTGCGGAAATTTGGAGAACTGATTCTTTTTTTGTGCCTGTTCTTAGAAGGATCGCAACAAGTTCATGATTTGACAAACTGCTGGGCCCGTATTTGATAAATCGTTCTCTCGGTTTTTCATCATGAGGGAAATGCTTTAGCAGCATAGGGAAATCGTTCAGGATGACCACTCCTTTTAGAATTCCTTCCTGTCTTCAAAAAGGGGTGATTCCAAAGGTTTCAAGCACTCTGACTGTTTTCGCAATAGGTAGACCTACAACGGAAAAATAATCACCATCTATTTTTTGAACAAACAGTGCGCCTTTCCCTTGAATGCCATAGCTTCCCGCTTTATCAAGGGGCTCGCCCGTATTGATATAGCGGTCTATTTCATTTTGAGTCAGCGTCCAAAATGTCACTTCTGTCTGTTCATAAAATGTTTCTTTTCTATTCTCTGACTGAACCGTGACACCCGTCAAGACTTGATGTGTCTTTCCTGATAATAATTGAAGCATGAAAGCCGCTTCTTTCTTATCTTTTGGTTTCCCAAGACATTTGCCGTCAATTGCAACAATTGTATCTGCACCAATGATCACAGCTTTAGGATTTAATCTTTGAATATCATTTGCTTTTTGTTCTGCCAACCATTGGACGTTCTCAGCAGGAGAAAGGTTTCGATTTATTTCTTCTTTTAAATGACTTGCTTGAATGTCATAAGAAAACCCTGCTAGATCAAGCAATTCTTTTCTTCTAGGTGATTGAGATGCGAGAATCAATTGGTTCATGTTTGTTCATCCTTTCAGGGTTTAGCCTAAGAAGTAAGATACCCATTCATCCTAGCAAATGTACATCTTACCGACAATCTACGAAAATTCATTTTTCATGTACCTTCATCATTATGTTGGATGTAAAAGAAAAAAACTAGTCATTTTTTGACTAGTTTCGTTTCTTAAAAAATGATTTTACGTATTTAATTGATCAAGCAGTGCCTGCTGAGATTTCCAGCCGTTTTCAGCAGTTGGGTCATTTAATAGCTGCACAGCTTTTAGCAAACTGCTTTTAGCCGATGCGTCCGCTGTTTTGGCACTTTCAAGCTCAGAAACCAGCTGCGTGACTTCCTTTTGATCCACTTCATCGCCGGCAATCACTTTAGAGGATAATACAGATGCCTTTTCTATTAAACTAGTCAGCTCATCCGGTACTTGAAATGAGAGCTCCTTTCCTCCCCACGCCTCAAAGTGCTGATCGATCAGCTTCTTCCCTACAGCGCTTGTCATTCCCTGCTCTGTCGCAAGCCCAGCAATGACATAATATCCATCATCCATTGAGACCTTTTTCCCCGCATATCCTGCATCTTTTAAGCTTCCAACTAAGTCATCTGCTCCTTTTTCAGAGGAAAATTTCCCAGCCTGTACAACAAAGGTTGACAAACTGCCAGAGGCACTTTTTTCATCGTTGTTCTCTTTTGATTCATCTGTAGTACCTGCTTTCGGCGCATCCCCGCCGGCTTTCATCGACGATTGGTTTCCAGATGCTGAGACACTGATATCTCCACCTGATGGACTTGGTGTACCATCTTGACTTAAACTAAGCGCAAACACCCCAAGGCCTGTCCCAAGAACCACCGCAAACACAATCGTTGTCATTACTCTCTTGAAGGGACCGCGGTTTTTACCAAACTTCTGATCAAAGGAGCCTTTTTTCTTTTGATAAGGCGTGACGACCTTTGGATCAGAATGATAAATATGATCAGCTGCATCATCCCACTGGAAATCTTCTTCTTTCGGTTTAGACGAATCTTCCTGAGAAGCCGCTGTCTCCTGTTCCGACTGCCTCTTTTCCTCCCAATTCGAAAACGTCACTTGATCTTCTTGCTGTTTTGGCGGCTGATGATCATCTTCATGCAGCATTTCTTCCTTGCCATTAATATTGACCTTGAGCCCTTGTTTTTTTGCCTGCCTCTTTTTCACTGTCATTCCCCGCTTTCTGACATGTTTGTAAGAAAGACCTTTCTGTCCAATGAATCAGCGCGAATTTAACCCGTCCTTCTTTCTGTTTCACACTTTAACATAGCAGTAAAAAAAAAGAACAAGACTTTTGTCGGCAGGGAAAAAAAGTGTTCGCCAATTTTTTTACCCCTTCGACTAGCCAAATAGAAACAAGACAGGAGCACCAAAGAGATACAGCCAAAAAGAAAAAGCGATCGCAGGAACAAAGGGGAATGGCTCGTCTAATTGAAAGGAAAAGACCTTCGCATAGACCATTCCAGCGATACATGAGAGAAAAAGCATGAGAAGGAACGGCTTGAATCCAAAGCAAAACGCAAGCAAACTGAACAGCTTCATATCAGCTCCGCCCATGCTATTTGGCTTAAAATAATCTAGACTAGAAAACAAAAGAATGCAAAAAATCAGAGAAGCCGCTCCTTCCCACCAGATAAGAAGCGGTTCCAGCGTGCGGTATATGACGAAAAGAGGGAAAAAGAAGAGAAACAGCTCGTTTGGCACCTTCATATAGAGAAGATCACTCACGACAGCAATCACGAATAAACTACAAAGAATCACAAGGAAAAGACCTTCAAACGAAAAACCAGCGATTCTATAAATGAACAAAAAAAGACCGCCTGACAGCAGCTCAACCATTGGATATAACCTAGACAACCGAGTGCCGCAATGTTTACAGGCCCCCCTCAAGAAAGCATACGAAACTATCGGGATCATCTCGTATAGAGAAAGCGGCTGTTTACAGACTGTGCAGTGAGAGCGAGGGAAGAGAATGGACCGCTTCACCGGCAGCCTTTCGCCAACGAGATGAAAGAACGACCCCATCGTGATGCCTGCAATAAACAGAAAAATCTCAATCATATATGGTGCTCCTTCCGGGAATAAGATAGACCGGATTTTACCATGACCCTATCCACTAAAGCATCTAGTGAAAATATGATTTTCCCCCTTTACTACATATAAAAAGAAAAAGACGCAGGAGGCACCAAAGCCATTTGCGTCTTTTCGTTACCCGATCATACGATTTCGTATATCTGAAATAAAATAAAGAGAGCCTGTCACAAGGATCACCGCTAAAGGATCATCACTCTTTTTCTGAATCCATTCAAGCACTGCACGAGGGTCATCATCATACGATTTTGCCTCTAACTGACTGCACGCATAAAGCTTTTCCGCTGATTCCGCTCTTGGAAAGTCAAACGAAACAAAATGAATAGATGAACTAACAGCTTCAAGCTTTTGAATCATTTGTTTGTAAGGCTTATCTTTTAAAGCGCTAAAACATACATGCACCTGTTTACTGGAAAAATGAGCTTGTACGGTTTCGATTAAACGGTCGATTCCTTCTTCATTATGAGCGCCGTCTAAATAAACTGGTGGATGATCTTTGACCTTTTCAAATCTTCCAGCCCACACTGCCTGCCGAATGCCTTCATACATCTGCTCTTCTGTCACGCTGATATAGCCTTCTTGCTCCAGCCATTCAATGAGTAGAACAGCAAGGGAAGCATTTTGCCGTTGATGCGTTCCAATTAATCCTGTTTCAAGCTGCGGATACTGCCTTTTTGATGTGTGTAACGTAAACCGTTCGCCTGTTTCTGTTGGCTGCTGCTCACCGAAGGTACAAGTATGCTGTAATGAGATGCATTCCGCATTCTTTTCTTTTGCGATGTTTTGAATGACCGCAAGTGCTTCCGGTTGATGAACAGCAGTGATCATCGGAATATTCTCTTTGATAATGCCCGCTTTTTCAGATGCAATCTGTTCAAGTGTGTCACCTAAAATTGCCATATGATCATGACCAATCGACGTAATCGCTGTTAAGATAGGTACGGCAACATTTGTTGAATCAAGTCTTCCGCCAAGCCCTGTCTCTAATAGGACAAAGTCTACTTGGTGCACATCGGCAAAATAAGCAAATGCACATGCGGTAATGATTTCAAATTCTGTTGCTGCGCCAAGCTCTGTTTGATCTAATTCATCAACAAAAGGCTTGATCTTATTCACCAAACTCAGCCATTCTTCATCCTGTATAGGTGCTCCGTTCACGCTGATTCGTTCATTGAACGTTAAAATAAACGGAGAGGTGAAGGTTCCGACCGAATAGCCTGCAGCCTGTAAAACGGAACGAGTAAACGCAATGGTTGAACCTTTTCCATTTGTCCCTGCAACATGCACCGCTTTTATGCGTTGTTCCGGATGGCCTAGTCTGTTCATCAGCCACTTCATTCTTTCAAGACCCGGTTTTACACCAAAGGCCAGTCTACTGTGAATCCACTCAATGGCTTCATGATAGGTTGTAAACAATGTCATCTCTCATTTCATACGAAATTTTCAAAAAAGACGACTCCATTTTGTTAGGAGCCGTCTTTTCAACCTTATACTTTCAGCTCTTCAATCCGCTTTTGAACAGCTTCGCGTTTTGCGACATAATCACGTTCTTTCGCACGCTCTTCTTCTACGACACTTTCAGGCGCTTTTTTCATAAAGCCTTCGTTGCCAAGCTTTTTCTGGACGCGTTCTACTTCTTTTGTCAGCTTATCAAGCTCTTTTTGCAGACGAGCAATTTCCTCATCTAAGTTAATTAAGCCTTCAAGCGGCAGAATGAGCTCTGCTCCAGAAATAACAGCCGTCATCGCTTTATCACTAGCTGGGACCTCTGTGCCAATTTCAAGAACACTTGGGTTCGTGAAGCGCTCAATATATGAACGATTCTTCTCTAAACGTTCTTGTACATCAGATGTGGATGCTTTGATGTAAAGTTCGACTTGTTTGCTCATTGGTGTGTTTACTTCACTGCGAATGTTACGAACAGAGCGAATGAGTTCAACAAGCAGTTTCATGTCAGCAGAAGCTTGATCATTTGAAAGCTCCGGCTTCACCTCAGGCCAAGCTGCTACAGTAATGGACTCACCTTCATGCGGAAGATGCTGCCAGATTTCTTCTGTTAAGAACGGCATAAACGGATGAAGAAGTCTCATCGTTTGATCTAATACGTACGCAAGGATCGAACGAGTCGTTTTCTTCGCTGCTTCATCTTCACCATAAAGTGGAAGCTTCGCCATCTCAATGTACCAATCACAGAAATCATCCCAAATGAAGTTGTATAAATGTCTGCCCACTTCACCGAATTCATACTTGTCAGCTAGCTGTGTGACACTTTCAATCGTTTCATTTAAGCGGGTTAAAATCCATTGGTCAGCGACTGATTTTTCTCCAGTCAAATCAAGTTCATCATACGTTAAGCCATCCATGTTCATTAAAGCAAAACGCGATGCGTTCCAAATTTTGTTCGCAAAGTTCCAAGTGGATTCAACCTTTTCAAAGCTAAAGCGAAGATCCTGACCTGGTGAGCTTCCAGTCGCTAAGAAATATCTTAATGAATCTGCACCGTATTGATCAATGACCTCCATTGGATCAATTCCGTTGCCGAGCGACTTACTCATTTTACGTCCTTGTTCGTCGCGGATCAGCCCATGAATCAGAACGTCTTTGAACGGTTTTTCCCCTGTAAATTCAAGGCCTTGGAAGATCATGCGAGAGACCCAGAAGAAAATGATGTCATAGCCTGTGACCAGCAGGTTTGTTGGATAGTAGCGCTTGAAGTCTTCACTGTCTGCATCCGGCCAGCCCATTGTAGAGAAAGGCCAAAGCGCTGAACTAAACCATGTATCAAGCACATCGTTATCCTGTTCCCAGTTCTCCAGATCTTCTGGCGCTTCCAGTCCAACATATACTTCTTTCGTTTCTTTATGATACCAAGCCGGAATGCGGTGTCCCCACCATAGCTGACGAGAAATACACCAGTCACGGATATTTTCCATCCAGTGTAAATACGTCTTTTCAAAGCGGTCTGGAACAAATTGAACTTGGTCGTCCCCATTTTGAAGGTTGATGGCTTCGTCTGCCAGCGGCTGCATTTTTACAAACCATTGAGTAGATAAATAAGGCTCAACGACAGCTCCGCTTCGCTCACTATGACCAACTGAATGCATGTGGTCCTCAATTTTGAACAAAATACCCTCTTCTTGTAAATCTTTCACAAGCTGTTTACGGCATTCGAAGCGGTCCATTCCTTTGTATTGCAATGCATTTGCATTCATTGTGCCATCTTCATTCATGACAAGAATACGCTCTAGCTCATGGCGGTTTCCAAGCTCAAAGTCATTCGGGTCATGGGCAGGTGTAATTTTCACAGCTCCTGAACCAAACTCCATATCGACATAGTCATCACCAACGATTGGAATCTCTCGGCCTGTAATTGGTAAGACCACTGTTTTTCCAATCAAATGCTGATAGCGTTCGTCATCAGGGTGCACGGCAACGGCTGTATCCCCAAGCATGGTTTCAGGTCTTGTCGTCGCAATTTCAATTGAACCCGTGCCATCTGAAAGCGGGTATCTCAAGTGATAAAACGCACCTTGAACATCTTTATAAATGACTTCAATATCAGAAAGTGCCGTTTTCGTCGCTGGATCCCAGTTAATGATGTACTCTCCGCGATAGATAAGTCCTTTTTCATACAATTGGACAAACACTTGGCGTACCGCTTTATTCAGACCTTCATCTAATGTAAAACGTTCACGTGAATAATCAAGACCAAGTCCCATTTTCGCCCACTGGCTGCGAATAAAGTCCGCATATTCTTCTTTCCATTTCCACGTTTCTTCCACAAATTTCTCCCGGCCAAGGTCATAACGGCTCACGCCTTCTTCGCGAAGCTTTGCCTCTACCTTTGCTTGAGTAGCAATACCAGCATGGTCCATTCCTGGAAGCCATAGAACGTCATAGCCCTGCATCCGTTTCATACGTGTTACGATGTCTTGAAGTGTAGAATCCCATGCATGCCCAAGGTGCAGTTTTCCTGTCACGTTTGGTGGAGGAATGACGACTGTATATGGATCTTTCGTTTTGTCATTTTGTGCTTCGAAGAATTTCCCTTCAAGCCAGTACGTATAGCGGTCTTTTTCAATCGCATTTGGATCGTACTTTGTTGGCATTTCTTGATTATTTGTTCCCATTTGTGTAACCTCCACATTTTTTCGGCTGATGAAACATAAAAAAGCCATTCCATCCTTATAAAAGGACGAAAAAGCTTTTTCGCGGTACCACCTTTTTTCATGGAACACATAGACGTGTCCCATACACTCTAAAGGATAACGGGGTTCTCCCGAATTTCTCTACTTGTTCATTCAAGAAATTAAGCTCACAGGCGACCTTCCAAACAAGTACATCCTAGGAAACCTTTCAGCTCATGGTCCCCCTCTCTTTAGGGTCTTGCTCGTACTCTTCCTGATCCACGCTTACGATATATCACGTTCATCAGCACATACTCATCTTTTATTTATATTACTAAATGCCTTTTGTTTTCGTCAATCATCTTTTCCGCTTTTCTTCTTCTTTATACAAATTGAGCAGGCACCCTTTGCCCTATTACCCATATGATAATAACAAAATGAAGAAGGAGGGCGTTTGATTTGAAGAAGATCAATCCTTACACACTTCCCCCCTGGCTGAGACAAATTCGGGCAGTGGCCTCCCAAGTCGTTCTCCCGATTGCGATATTTCAAGGATTTCGTACGATCATTTTCCCCACGACATTTGACGTCCTCATCCTAGGTATTCTGATTTTTCTCGCCTGCGCCTTTCACCTTGATTGGTTTTAAACTCGCGCTTATGTACCCGCCAATATGAACACAAAATAACCTCGTCATTCCGCTGATGACGAGGCACTTTGTTCTTCTTCAAGCCGTCTAGCCTGCTCAATCTCATGAATCTTCATGACGATCGGCTCTGAATTTTTCATCTGCCAATACGCTCTTAACAGCCGCTGACAGCTTTCCATTTCATCCTGTCCGCCTGCTTCATAGGCTTTTACTGTATCAAACAGACCTTGCGGATAAGCAAGGTAACTAAGAAACAAATGCAGCTCTTCCTCCCGAAGAGGATTTCCTTTTTGGTACGTATAAAACAAGGAAGTGCATTCAGGACAAGACGTGGGATAGGTTTTGAATGTCCGAAAATAAAAGGTCAGAAGGTCATAAATAGGGGCGGCTTTTTTAGACCGCTCAAAATTGGTGAAATGTCCTGTGCCCACATCATTATACAAAAAGTGATGAATCGACAGCTGCCCATGATTTAACACAACACGTGTTGTCTCTTGATCTTTCATTTCATCATGCCAATCTTCTAATCGTTCAAGCGCAAATTCGCTGGCAGACATCGCCTCTGAAAAATACATCGCAGCAGCCAGTTCAAATGGCGACATATACCAAGTCTGCTCTGCCCGCTCTATGAATCGTTCATACATGTCTTTCTCTGTTTCCCATTTGGTCTTAATTTGTGTGTAGTGCGCTTCTATCTCTTGCTCTGTGATATCCATCATCACTTCAGTCCGCTTATGAAGTCTTGCAATCTCTTGAAATAAATATTCATGTTTATCATCCTGCTCTTCTCTCTTTTCATTCGTCAGCCACGGCATGAGATAGTATGCGTACTGGCTTTCTCGATGACTTGAGAAAAAAGAACCGCTCTTCGTCCGATAAATCGGCACAAAAGAGCGATAGCCCTTTGATTCTAGTTCAAGCATTTGCTCTGTAAACTGCATATGTCGATTGGCTTTTACTCGCTTTAGGGCAAATATGCCCTGCTTTGTATATACTTTGACGACAGCAGGACTGACAGGTTCAATGTATTCCGCCTCAAGCCCGTATTCGTATAGGATAGACTGGATTTCATCCACGTTCACTCACCACATTTTCTCGGTCGGTCATCGCTTGTTATGCATTGCTTTTTTGATATTCAGGAATATAAAGAATCTGCCCTTCTTCAAGCTCCGCATCAACCGATAATGAGTTTGTGCGAAGGAGCTGCTGCACATTCAACTGATATCGCTCACAAATAAGATCGACCGTATCTTCTTGCTGAACTATACATATTTTCATGCGAGAAAAATCTTCCTCCTCCTGCTTAGCAAATAGCTTTGTTAAATAAAGAGAGTTCTCACTGCCAGACGTTTCTCTCTCGTCATATTCAGGCTCCTCTTCTTCTTGAGCTGACTCATATACTTTTGGTGCTTCTCGTTCATATAACCGTCCGAGCTGGTTCGTATCATCCTGTTCCTGTTCCTGTTCCTCTTGCTCCTCTTCTACGTGGTAAGTGGGTGATTCAAATATTGGATACGGCTGAACCGTTTCTTCCAGCTCTTCGGCTGCTTCCGGATCTTTTCTCACTTCCACCTCAAAGAACGTATCTTCCCGCTTCTCTTCTTCTAAGAGCTTAGGCGGTTCAAAAAATGGTGGTTCTTGCACCTGAGCTTCAGGTAAGGAGCGATAACCAAGCGCCACTTCTTCTTGGCTCTCCGTTTCCTCCAGTTCTTCCGATTCTTCCGGTTCTTCGGTTTCTCCCTCTTCTTCCCTACTCACCAGCTCTATCTCAATTTCTTCTTCCTGTTCTTCTTGCTGTTCTTCTTTCTCGGCGCGTGTCTCATGCTGTAATACAGCCTGTTCCTCATATTCTTGGCTCTCCGTTTCCTCCAGTTCTTCCGATTCTTCCAGTTCTTCGGTTTCTCCCTCTTCTTCCCTACTCACCAGCTCTATCTCAATTTCTTCTTCCCGTTCTTCTTCCTGTTCTTCTTGCTCGGCGTGTGTATCATGCTGTAATACAGCCTGTTCCTCATAGACCTCACGTTCATTGCCTTGCAGCTCTTCTTGTTCCTCATGCTCTGGCTGCAGCTGATAATCGTAGGTCACATCGCCATATTCTTCTTGAGGACGATGGACAAATTCATACGGCTCCACTACAGGCGCTTGAGGCATTTTCTCGTCTAATAGACCCTCAATCGCCAGATCAGCTTGAATGGTGAGCAAACGATTTTCTGTCAGCTGGTAATCAAACGCATCAATAAACACAAACACATCATTTAAATGACTGATTTTGTTCTTAGGGATGGTGATATCGACCGGGAATTGATGCAGAAGCTCCGCCGTTCCGTCTTCTCTTACCTTCACCTCATCAGCTTCCCTGTATGATGCATAGGAACTCAATTCACCCAATAGCTCCTCTTGATTTATGTTGTATTCTCCTGTTAGCTCAAGTGAACCTCTAATCGAAACATAATCATTCACTTCTTGAACGAGAATGTCAGGATCGAGAGAAATTGACAGCAGCTCACTGACTTCCTGTCCGCTTTTGAAATAAATGGATTCTTCTACCGAAAACTGTAATCGATTGTTTTGAGACAAGTCGGTGTCCTCCTTTCATCTAATCCTTCAAAATAAAATTAGATGTCAATACAGATGTATGTGAGAGGCAGTGAAAATATGATTGGTTTTCAGCAACACAAAAAAGCCGATATGTCCCCATACCGGCTTTCGTTTATCGACGCAGTTTTTGAAATACCTTTTCCACTGTCTCAATCGTATATTCGATGTCTTCATCTGTATGAGCTGTTGACAGGAACAGTCCTTCGAATTGAGAAGGAGGAAGGAAGATGCCGCGATCCGCCATTTCCTTGTAAAATTCAGCGAATAAAGCGAGATCAGCGGTTTTTGCTTTGTCATAATTGACCACTTCTTCATTTGTAAAGAAGAATCCAATCATCGAACCCGCACGGTTAAACGTTAATGGAATTCCGTGTACTTTCGCCGCTTTTGAAATGCCTTCTTCCAGCCGGTCTCCTTTTCGTCTAAACTCTTCATAAGACTCAGGTGTCAGCTGTTTTAAGGTTTCTAAGCCTGCTGTCATCGCAAGAGGGTTACCAGATAACGTTCCTGCTTGATAAATTGGACCGCTTGGTGCAATTTGTCTCATGATATCCGCTCTTCCGCCATAAGCACCGACCGGGAGACCGCCTCCGATCACTTTACCAAGGCACGTCAGATCAGGTGTGATGCCAAAATAGCCTTGCGCGCAGTGATAATCCACACGGAAGCCAGTCATGACCTCATCAAAAATGAGTAAAGCTCCGTATTGCTCCGTGATGTCTCTCAGCCCTTGTAAGAAACCTTCTTGCGGAGGAACAACCCCCATATTTCCTGCAACCGGCTCGACAATGACACCTGCAATATCGTCTCCAAACTCCTGAAAAGCAACTTGAATGCTCTCTAAATCATTGTACGGCACTGTGATCGTGTTGCTTGCAGTCCCTTCAGGTACACCTGGGCTATCTGGAAGCCCTAGCGTTGCGACACCTGAACCCGCTTTAATGAGCAAAGAATCGCCGTGGCCATGATAGCAGCCTTCAAATTTCACAATTTTATTTCTGCCTGTAAAGCCGCGAGCTAGACGAAGTGCACTCATGGTCGCCTCTGTACCAGAGCTGACCATACGAATGACTTCGATGGAAGGAACTCGCTCTGATACAAGCTTAGCTAATTCATTTTCAACTAACGTGGAAGCACCAAAGCTTGTCCCCTGTTCCGCAACTCGTTGAATACTTTCAACCACACGGTCATTCGTATGCCCTAAAATTAGCGGTCCCCATGATAAGACATAATCGATGTATTCATTTCCATCAATATCATATATCTTGGCGCCTTTGCCTCGTTCCATAAAAATCGGGTCTGTGTTAACTGATTTAAATGCACGCACAGGGCTGTTGACACCACCAGGCATTAAATGCTGCGCTTCTTCAAATGCTTGCTTTGATTTTTCATAGCTACGTCCCATTTCAACGTCCTCCTGTCTATCCGTTCTTTATTCTGAGAGCCATTTGGCTGCATCTTTTGCATGATACGTAATGATGAGCTCTGCTCCTGCACGTTTCATGCTTGTCAGCATTTCAAGAACAAGCTCTTTTTCAGAAATCCAGCCATTTTGAGCAGCGGCTTTGACCATTGCATATTCTCCGCTCACATTGTAAGCAACAACAGGGAGTGTAAATTCATTTTTGACATCACGCATAATATCTAAATAAGAAAGGGATGGTTTGACAATGAGGAAATCAGCCCCCTCTTCTACATCAGACTGTGCTTCTCTGAGTGCCTCTAAACGGTTTGCAGGGTCCATTTGGTATGTTTTACGATCTCCAAACTGCGGTGTGCTATGCGCCGCGTCACGAAACGGGCCGTAAAAAGCACTTGCATATTTCACAGCATATGACATGACAGGTACATGAATAAAGCCAGCTTCATCAAGTGCCTCACGAATGGCCACAACAAATCCATCCATCATATTGGAAGGAGCAATGATATCTGCACCTGCGCGCGCTTGGCTAACAGCTGTTTTCGCTAAAAGCTGAAGAGATTCATCATTTAAAATTTCACCATCTTCAACGATGCCGCAATGTCCATGATCTGTATATTGGCATAAGCAAGTGTCTGCAATGACCACAAGTTCTGGGAAATGCTTTTTGATCTCAAGCGTCGCTCTTTGAACAATGCCATGGTCGTGATACGCCTCACTGCCCACATGGTCTTTATGATCTGGAACACCAAATACAATAATTGATTTGATGCCTAGGTCGACAAGTTCTTGGACTTCTTCTTTTACAAGGTCAACTGAAATGTGATAAACACCCGGCATTGAAGGGACTTCTTTTCGGACATTTTCTCCCTCTACAAAAAAGATCGGATAAATGAAATCAGATGGTCTTAAAAAGGTTTCTCTGACTAATTCTCTCATTCCTGCGCTTGTCCGCAGTCTGCGGTGTCTGTTAAATTTCATCATTGGTTCAACTTCCTTTCAGATAAACGGCACATCAATTCAAGCATTCCGTCTATCGTATAAGTATCTGGGGTTTCAGAAGAAATCCCGTATTGAAGCAGTGCCTCTTTTGTCAGAGGACCGATCGTCACAAAACAGGTGCCAGAAGCAGCCAGCTTCGCTGCATCTGCCTCCATGGCATGCATAAATGAATGGACAGTGGATGAGCTCGTAAATGTAATAAAATCAAATGATTGCTTCGTCATCGCCGTTTTGAGAGCGGCAATACCTTCCTCATCCTTGACGGTTTCATATAAAATCCATTCCTTTACTTCTATGCCAAGCGGAATGAGGGTTTTCTTCACGACATCTCGAGACAGGTGTCCTTTTGCTACAAACACACGCTCTCCTGAACGCACATGGTCAAGTAACGCATCTGCGAGCTCTTCCGCTATGAATCGTTCTGGTACCACATCCACCTTCAAGCCGTGCTGCTCAAGATAGGCAGAGGTTTTCTCACCTACAGCAGCCACTTTCAAATGCGATAAACTCTTATGTAAATGATGGTCCTTTATGTAGCTCAGAAAAAAAGACGCACCATTCACACTCGTGAAAACAAGCCATTGGCTATTTTCTAAGTCCTTTAAAAAGGCCTGCGCTTTTTCTTTTGTGAGCGTAGGCTCAAACCTAATAAGAGAGGTTAAAACAGCATGGCCGTTCAGCTCTTCAATCTTTTGCTGAAACACACCCGCTTGACGTTCATTTCGAGTGACAAGCACCGTCTGTCCGTGAAGCGATTTGCCTATGGTCATTGGGAGGACAGATCCTTTTTCACCTTGTCGATTAAATCCTTTGCTCCCTTATCAGCCATCTGCTTCGCACATGCTGTCCCAATTGCCTCAGGGTCAGTGCCTGATACAGTTTCTCGAATAATCGTGTGTCCGTCAGCAGATGCCACAAGACCCGTCAGTTCAATTTCATCACGCTCATTCATCGTTGCATAGCCAGCGATCGGCACCTGACAGCTGCCATCCATTTGTTTGAGGAAGGCTCTTTCAGCGAGAACCGTTTTCTTCGTATATTCATTCGTAAATTGAGCGAGGAGCTGCAATAGCTCTTCATCATCCCCGCGGCACTCTATCGACAAAGCGCCTTGGCCAACGGCGGGCAGGCAAGTCTCAGGAGATAAAAATTCCGACACAACCTCTTTGCTCCATCCCATTCTGGACAGACCGGCAGCCGCTAGAATAATGGCATCATATTCTTCATTTTTCAGCTTTTCCAATCTTGTATCAATGTTTCCTCGAATCCATTTAATTTCAAGATCTGGTCTTTCCTGAAGAAGCTGGGCACTGCGCCGTAAGCTGCTTGTTCCCACAATAGCACCCTTCGGCAGTTCATGAAGACGCAGATGATCCTTCGAAATAAGAGCGTCCCTTACATCTTCACGCTCAGGAATACAGCCAATGACTAAACCTTCAGGAAGAGCAGCCGGCATATCCTTCATACTGTGAACCGCCATATCGATGTCATGATTCAGCATCGCCTGTTCAATTTCTTTGACAAACAGTCCTTTTCCGCCAACCTTTGATAAGGTCACATCTAAAATTTGATCACCCTTTGTCACAATCTCTTTTATTTCAAAAGAATAAGAAGGGTTTAGTTCAGACAGCTTTTGAATAACCCATTTTGTTTGTGTAATTGCAAGCTTACTTCTTCTAGAACCTACTTTAATTGTACGCAATACGTCTTCCTCCCGACAATGCCCTTAAGACTCATCATTATTTATTGAAACCAATGAAAGGTTGATAAGCTACCAAGCAGAAAATAATTGATCATCAGCACAATGAATGAACCGACATTCCACAGTGCCACGATTTTGCCCTGCATATTTCTCACCAATCTGATATATAAGTAAAAGCCGTATAAAAACAGCATAATAAACGAACCAAGCACCTTTGCATCTGTCCAGTACAACGTATCATACGAAATATATGCCCAAATGATGCCAAGAATCAAACTAAGCAAGAGCATTGGCACACCAATAATGTTTAATACGTACGCCATATGATCAAGCTTCGATAAATCTTCAATTCTCAGAAGCCATTTTCCCCATTTTTTCTTTTTCAGCAAACGATATTGAAAGAGATAGAGAAGGGAGAAAGCAAATGAAAGTGAAAAGGCACCGTATGATAAAATCGCCATCGTAATATGAATCACAAGCAATTCACTCGTCAGCTTCCCCGTTAGTTCTGCAGAGTGGAGATCAGATGGTGTAAAGGTGTGAATCGCCATCATGGAAAAACCGATGACATTTGTAAAAAAGACAATAAATTCAACACGCAATACTTTTGTGAGAACAAGTGAAAGTGTCACAAGCACCCACGTATAAAAATATAAACCCTCTGCTACATTCAACACAGGGAATCGGTCTGTTTCCATCATAATATAGAACATGTAGACTGTTTGCAGCAGCCAGACAATAGAAAGCAACCAGAAAGCCATTTTTCCAGCCTTCCGGTTGTGTTGAAGAAAATCTATGAAATAGAACAAGACACTTAGAGCATAGATCAAGGTCGTCGCTTCGCCTAGTCTCGCTACAATGGATTCCATCATCGCTTAATCACTCACTGGCAACTGTAGCAAAGCCTTGTGCCATATTTGGTTTGAACAGCTGAAATGACCCTTGCTCCACCTGTACAGGCTCCACCTTTTGCTCTTCATCTTCAACCTGTAAATCAAAGATTTCTTTGAAGAGTAAAAGTTTTTCCTCTGCATTCGGCTCCGCGGCAATTTCTTTTGCCTTTAAGATAGGATCTTTCAGCATTTGATTAATAATGCTTTTCGTATGTTTATTTAATAGCTTCATTTCACGGTGTGTGAGGTTCGGAAGCTTTCGTTCAATACTCTGCATCGTATCCGCTTGAATCGTCAGCGCCTTTTCTCTAAGTGCAGAAATGACAGGAACCACACCAAGCGTATTCAGCCATTGCTTAAATTCCACAATTTCTGCTTCAATGAGGAGCTCAACCTGCTCAGCCACCGCACGGCGTTCTTTTAAGTTGGCTGCCACGATGCCCTCAAGGTCATCAATGTCATACAAAAAAGCACCTTCTACTTCAGAAATGGCTGGATCTAAATCACGGGGCACAGCAATATCCACCATAAATAGAGGTCTGCCCTTCCGCTTTTTATTCGCACTTTCGACCATTTCCTTTGTAATGACAAATTGTTTCGCACCAGTGGAGCTAATTAAAATGTCCGCTTCGGATAATGTTTTTTCCAATTGGTTTAAGCTTTTAGGCTCTCCTGAAAAACGACCCGCTAATTCTTTTGCTTTCTCATACGTTCGATTGATAACCGTTACTTGACCAATCCCTTGACCTTGGAGGTTTTGAGCCGCTAGTTCGCCCATTTTACCCGCACCAAGAATCAGGACATGTTTATCAGAAAGACGTCCAAAGATTTTTTTTGCAAGCTCGACAGCTGCATAGCTGACAGACACGGCATTAGACGCAATGTCTGTTTCCGCATGAGAGCGTTTTGCAACGGTGACCGCCTGTTTGAATAAATAATTGAAAACGGTACCAATGGTCTTCTCCTCTTGAGCAACTTTAAAGCTAGAGCGCACTTGACCAAGTATTTGTGTTTCGCCAATCACCATGGAATCAAGTCCACAGGCCACACGGAATAAATGCTCAACCGCTCCATCATTTTCATAGAACTTCAAATAAGGAGAGACATCTTCTTTTTGTAAACCGAACCAATCGGCTAAAAATCTTTTTATATAAAACCGTCCAGTATGAAGCTGATCTACCACTGCGTAGATCTCTGTTCGATTACATGTTGAGATGACGATATTCTCTAGAATGCTTTTTTCTTCTTTAAGCTTGGACATCGCTGTTCCGAGCTCACTCGGTTCAAAGCTCAGCTGTTCCCGTATCTCAACAGGGGCTGTTTTATAATCTAAACCCACAACAAGAATATGCATAACTTCAGCTTGCACCCCCAACGCCCTGTCTAATTTATAATAATTACAATATAGAATTTATTATTTATAATGATTATAACATATATTCATTTTTAACTGGATGAAAATTGTGAACAGATTTCAAAAATGTTGTGATATAGTAGAAAAATGTTCGACACTAATTATGCCATATCATCACTTCAAGCAATTTACCAGATTTGGCGCGTGCGGACAAATGATCTGCTTAAAAGAAGGTGACATCTTTGAAGAAGAAATCCATTTTGCTGCCGCTCACTTTGCTGGCTGTAGCGCTATATGCCATTCTCTCAGGAGGTCAATTTGACATTTGGAAGGATCAAGAGAAATGGTATACACTCATACTGCTTTTTGGCCTTGCTTTCTTATATCAAGGAAAGAAGGAGCAAGAAAGCGCTCATGTGTTTATCGGTATGCTTATGACGGGCCTTTCGCTACACTTTATTCTTCAGCCAAAATTAGACCACTGGCCAGACACATTTACGATGATCGTATTCATCGTTGGACTTGCACTCTTTGTGAAATCATCTCAGAAAAAAGAATATCGTATTGAAAGTGTTGTTCTCATTGCACTCGGTCTGTTCCTTTATTTCTTTCAGCAAATTACAAAACAGCTAAGTTCCCTTTCGATCCCTACTTCCGGTTTTGAATTGTACTGGCCTTATGTACTGATTGCTGTCAGTCTCCTCTTATTATTTTTAAAAAGGAAATAACTTATACAATAAAAAGGCATCTGTCCATGACAGATGCCTTTTCTTTTAGCTGTTAATCTTCGCAAGGATGGCATTCCAGGCTTCGTCTTTTCCCTTTTTCGTTTCAGAAGAGAACAGGACTAGTTCATCTGATGGGTCAATGTCGAGTGTCTGTTTGACGACTTTCGCATGTTTTTCCCATTTGCCTTTTGGAATTTTGTCAGCCTTTGTTGCGATGACGATCACGGGAACTCCGTAATATTTCAGGAATTCATACATGTTCACATCATCTACTGATGGCTTATGACGCAGGTCCACAATTTGGACGACTGCTTTTAATTCTTCACGCATTGTAATATACGTTTCGATCATTCTACCCCAGGCTTCGCGCTCTGTCTTTGATACTTTAGCAAAGCCGTAGCCTGGAACGTCCACAAAATGGAGCATATCATTGATGATGTAGAAATTAAGCGTTTGAGTCTTACCTGGTTTAGAAGACGTACGCGCTAAATTTTTACGATTAATCAATGAGTTGATGAACGAGGACTTCCCAACATTTGATCGTCCAGCAAGAGCGATTTCAGGCAGTCCCCCGCTCGGATACTGCTCTGGTTTTACCGCACTAATGACGATATCTGATTTTGTTACTTTCATCTTCCCTCTCCTACCAACGCTTTCTCAAGCACCTCATCTAAATGTGAGACCGGAATAAAGGTTAGTCCTTCTCTCACACTTTCAGGAATATCATCAATATCCTTCTCGTTGTCCTTTGGAAGAATAATGGTTTTCAGTCCTGCGCGATGTGCGCCTAATGCTTTTTCTTTTAGTCCGCCAATTGGAAGCACTCTTCCTCTTAACGTAATCTCTCCTGTCATACCAACCTCTTTTGACACAGGTCGTCCTGTGAGTGCTGATACAAGAGCCGTCGCAATGGTGATACCAGCTGATGGCCCGTCCTTTGGAACCGCACCCTCTGGAACATGGATATGAATATCATGCTTTTCATTAAAATTAGGATCAATGTTCAGTTCATCTGCTTTCGAACGAATATAACTGAATGCCGCCTGTGCAGATTCTCTCATGACATCACCAAGCTTACCTGTTAACAAGAGCTTGCCTTTACCGGGAGAAAGTGATACCTCAATCGACAAGGTGTCTCCGCCAACAGTGGTATACGCAAGTCCTGTGACAACCCCCACTTGGTCTGTCGTTTCAGCCTGGCCATAACGGTAAAGTCTTTTTCCGAGAAATTCAGATAAGTTCTTTTCCGTCACCGTGATGCGTTTGCGGTCTTCAGCCACAATCGCTCTTGCCGCTTTACGGCATATTGCCGCAAGCTGACGCTCTAATCCACGAACACCCGCTTCTCTTGTGTAATAGCGAATCGTATCATAAATCGCTGCTTCACGAAGCTGCAAGTTCCCTTTCTTTAATCCGTGCTCCTTTAGCTGCTTCGGCAGAAGGTGATCTTTCACAATTTCTGCTTTTTCAACCTCTGTATACCCTGCAATCGTGATAATCTCCATTCTATCACGAAGTGGACCTGGAATGGTTGCTAAATTGTTGGCAGTGGCAATAAATAACACCTGAGACAAATCAAATGTTTCTTCAATATAGTGATCGCTAAAGTTATGATTTTGCTCTGGGTCTAAGACTTCGAGCATCGCAGAAGATGGATCGCCTCTAAAATCAGAGGACATCTTATCGATTTCATCTAAAAGGAACACCGGATTCATCGTTCCTGCCTTGCTCATCCCGCGAATGATACGGCCAGGCATCGCACCTACATACGTTCTTCTATGTCCACGAATTTCAGACTCATCACGCACACCGCCAAGGGAGATACGGATAAACTTTCGGTCAAGTGATTTGGCAATAGATTTGGCAAGTGACGTTTTCCCTACCCCAGGAGGCCCTGCTAAGCAAAGAATCGGTCCTTTTAATGAATTGGTCAGCTTCTGTACAGCAAGATATTCAAGCACCCGTTCTTTGACCTTTTCCAGCCCGTGATGCTCATCATCTAAAATTTCACTTGCAAGCTTTAAATCTAGACGATCTTCTGTATAGATGCCCCATGGAAGATTGATCAGCCAATCAATATAATTTCGAATCACAGAGCTCTCAGCAGAGCTTGAAGGAATTTTTTCATAACGGTTCAATTCTTTGAGCGCTGTTTCACGAACAGAATCCGGCATGCTCGACTCTTCGATTTTAGACATTAAAGAACTGACTTCGCCAGTTTTCCCTTCCTTGTCTCCAAGCTCCTTTTGAATGGCTTTCATTTGTTCACGCAAATAATATTCTTTTTGCGTACGTTCCATTGAACGTTTCACGCGCTGCCCGATTTTCTTTTCAATCTCCAGTACTTCTTTTTCATTGTGTATTAAGCTGATGACCCGATTCAGCCGTTTTTTGACATCCACTGTTTCCAGTACTTCTTGTTTGTCCTTTAATTTGAGCGGCAGGTGAGAAGCGACGATATCTGCCATTCTCCCTGGTTCCTCAATATCCGTCACTGTTGCATATGTTTCAGCTGAGATTTTTTTTGAAATTTTTATGTATTGATCAAAGTGATCTAACAATGTGCGCATGAGTGCTTCTGCTTCTGCGTCCTTTAATTCTTCTTCTGCCAATTCTTTTATGTCGACGGACGTATAGTCCTCCAGCTCTACGTATGATTCGATCTGCGCTCGATTTAAGCCTTCAACGAGTACACGAATCGTTCCATTTGGCAGCTTCAGCATTTGTTTAATTTTTGTGTAGGTGCCGACTTTGAAAATTTCCTCTTCACCTGGTTCATCTATTGAAATTTCCCGCTGTGTTGCTAGAAAAATCATATGATCGTTCATCATCGCCTGTTCTAATGCTTGAACAGACTTCTCGCGTCCAACGTCCAAATGCAAGACCATTGTTGGATAAACAAGTAAACCTCGCAATGGAAGGAGCGGAACATTCTTTTTGATTTCATCTGCCATGTTGATTGACACCTCCGTCACTAGTATGAATCATTATAATATACCTGTTTCAGTCTTGTACAATGTAAAAGACTTGAGAAATGTTGATCTTACCGTAGTATACCCTTTCTTTTTATCATGAAAAAGAAAAAAAGATCTATTTCACTAAAAAATCCCCATATGTGATGGGGATTAAACAGATTTCCTTTTCATTTCGTCTTCTAGTCCATCTTTCTTCTCGTCTGGCGGGTTGACCAAACACTGATCCAGCACTTCTTGGAAGTGCTTCACAGGCACAATGGTGACCCCTTCAATCTCTTTTAAGATCGACTGCTGGTTGTCATAAGGAATAATGACAGTTGTGGCACCAGCTTGTTTCGCTGCCTTAATCTTCGGTATCACACCGCCGATCGGCTTCACCTGACCCTGCAATCCGATTTCACCCGTCATGGCTGTTAGATGATCGATCGGGATTTGATGTATGGCTGAGAAGATCGCGGTCGCCATGGCAATCCCAGCAGACGGTCCATCAATAGGGGCACCGCCTGGAAAATTAATATGGATGTCATATTCATTTGTCCGAATGCCTAAATTTCGAAGCACCGTTAATACATTTTCAACTGACCCTTTGGCCATACTTTTTCGTCTAATGGATTTCGACTGATTGCCAATGCTTTCTTCTTCTGCAATGCCTGTAATGTTGATACTGCCTTTTTCAAGCGCCTTACAGATATTCACTTCAATCTCAAGCAGGGCACCGCTGTTTGGTCCATAAACGGCCAGGCCATTGACTACCCCCACTTTTGGCTTTTCTGGTACTTTTTGTTCATATCTTGGTGTCAGCTGGCTTGAATGAATGACCCATTCTACATCTTCGATCGTGATGTCTTTTCGGTTTTCCGTGACAGCCATACCAGCGGCAATCTGCACCATGTTGACCGCTTCACGTCCATTTTTCACATAGGATGTTAAAAGGTTCAGCCCTTCATCACTTAATTCCTTTTGAATTTTTTGGACAGCCTTGGCAGCGACGATTTTCAGTTCATGCTGGTCAAGGTCCTTAAAGAAAATTTCGAGACACCTTGACCGGATCGCTGGTGGAATTTCGTCAGGCGTTCTTGTCGTGGCACCAATCAATCGAAAATCAGCCGGAAGCCCATTTTGGAAAATATCATGAATGTGATTGGGGATTTGGGTATTTTCTTCACTGTAGTAGGCACTGTCTAAAAAGACTTTCCGATCTTCAAGCACTTTGAGCATTTTGTTCATTTGGATCGGATGCAGCTCGCCAATTTCATCGATAAACAGAACCCCGCCATGAGCATGTGTGACGGCTCCTTGTTTTGGCTGCGGAATGCCTGCCTGTCCCATTGCTCCAGCCCCTTGGTAAATCGGGTCATGCACGGAACCAATGAGCGGGTCTGCGATGCCTCGTTCATCGAATCTCGCGGTTGTTGCATCGAGCTCTACAAAGACCGCATCTTTTTTAAACGGAGAATCAGCGTGACGCTTCGCTTCTTCCATCACAAGACGGGCAGCGGCTGTTTTACCGACTCCCGGTGGTCCGTAGACGATGACATGCTGAGGGTTCGGCCCGCATAGTGCCGCTTTTAGTGCACGAATGCCGTCTTCCTGCCCTACAATATCTTGAAACCCCTTTGGCCGGACTCTCTCTGATAAAGGTTCACTCAGCTTGATTGACCGCATCTTTCTGAGTGCTTCCATTTCTTTCTTTGACTCTTTGTCTATCGTCACCTTTTGTGTGCGCTGATTTCGCAGTAAGTTCCAAAAGTACAGCCCGATGACGATACCAAAGAACAGCTGTATGAATAATACGATTCCTGTCCAGCTCAATCGGTGCTCCCTCCTTCATCTATCGTATGTATTGGTTTCTGTCTGCTAGTATTTCCTAGAGCTGGACGGAATAAACACAACTTCCACGATAAATAAAAAACTCCTGAATCAAAAAGATTCAGGAGTGAGACTACTCTTATGCAGATGTTTTCGTATCTTTATTGACGACTGTGCCGTCCTTTAACACAAGACGCGGCGACTCGCCATCAGCAACCGTTGCACCAGTGATCACACATTTTTCAATATCATCACGTGATGGAAGATCAAACATCACATCAAGCATGATGCCTTCAATGATTGAACGTAGACCACGAGCTCCTGTTTTACGCTCAATTGCTTTTTTCGCAATTTCGCTAAGAGCATCTTCTTCAAACTCAAGCTCTACATCATCAAGCTCAAGCATTTTTGTATACTGCTTAACGAGCGCATTCTTAGGCTTCGTCAAGATCTCTACAAGTGCTTTTTCATCTAACGGCTCTAGGCTTGCAATAACCGGTAGACGGCCGATGAATTCCGGGATTAAACCGAAGCGAAGCAAGTCTTCTGGGAGTACTTTTGATAGAAGGACTTCTTTTTCAAGATCTTCGATTTTATTTTCCGCACCGAATCCAATGACTTTTTGACCTAAGCGGCGTTTGATGATTTGCTCAATGCCGTCAAAGGCTCCACCACAAATAAAGAGGATATTTGTTGTATCGATTTGAATGAATTCTTGATGAGGATGCTTACGTCCACCTTGAGGCGGTACACTAGCGACAGTTCCTTCAAGAATTTTCAATAGTGCTTGCTGAACACCTTCCCCAGATACATCACGAGTGATAGAAGGGTTTTCTGATTTTCTTGCTACTTTATCGATTTCATCGATGTAGATAATGCCTTTTTCCGCTTTTTCTACATCGTAATCGGCTGCTTGGATCAGCTTTAGTAAAATATTCTCTACGTCTTCACCAACATAACCTGCTTCAGTTAAAGATGTTGCATCTGCAATCGCAAATGGCACATTTAAAATACGAGCAAGCGTTTGAGCAAGTAAAGTTTTACCGCTTCCTGTTGGCCCAATCATAGAGATATTACTTTTCGAAAGCTCAACATCATCAATCTTGCTGTTGGAATTGATCCGTTTGTAGTGGTTATACACCGCTACAGCTAAGGATTTCTTCGCATTTTCTTGTCCGATGACATATTCATCAAGAATCTCCCGAATTTCATGAGGCTTCGGAACATCCTTGAATTCAACTTCTTCCTCAGTGCCGAGCTCTTCTTCAACTATTTCCGTGCAAAGCTCGATACATTCATCACATATATATACGCCAGGTCCTGCGACCAGTTTACGCACTTGATCTTGCGTTTTTCCGCAAAACGAGCATTTTAATTGACCTTTTTCCTCGTTGAATTTAAACATTCTTTCACCCCTTATTCTTCTTCACTTGCCTGTAGCTAACAGTCAGCTACCTTTCTGGGTCCAGTATGTATGCATTTTACCATACTTTCCTAAAAGACGGTAATGATGTGTTTCTAACACTGCACATTGAAATATGTATAACAGAAAGATGCGACTTACACTATCGTTTCCAAAAGAAGCGATGATAAGTCAAAAATTGTACAAAACAAGGCACGAGTCACTCGCGCCCTGTTTTATTATTATGCACCATATTAACGGTTTTCTACAAGAAAATCAATTGCTTTGCGAACTTTTAGATCTTCTTTCATTGCGTCAGTAGATCCGATCGCTTGTTTGATATTTTCAATTGGCATGTTGTATGCTTCAGCCATTTTTGAAAGTTCTTCTTCTACTTCTTCATCAGACACTTGTAAGTTTTCTGCAGCAGCAATTGCTTCAAGTGTTAGGTTAGATTTCACGCGTTTAGCAGCATCTTCTTTCATTTGCTCTTTCAGCGCATTTTCATCTTGTCCTGAGAATTGGAAGTAAAGCTCAAGGTTCATTCCTTGCATTTGAAGGCGTTGTTCGAATTCTTTCATCATACGGTCTAGCTCTGTGTCAACCATCGCTTGTGGGATGTCAACTTCCGCATTTTCAGAAGCTTTCTCCACTAGCTCTTCACGAAGTTTACCTTCTGCTTCGTTTTCTTTCGCTTCTTCAAGACGTTTCTTTGTTTTTTCAGTTAGTTCAGCAAGAGTTTCTACTTCTTCATCAACATCTTTCGCGAACTCATCGTCAAGTGCTGGAAGTTCTTTTGCTTTGATTTCGTGAATTTTCACTTTGAATACAGCTGGTTTACCTGCAAGGTCTTCAGCATGATATTCTTCTGGGAAAGTGACTTCTACGTCTTTTTCAGCGCCTGCTTCAAGACCAACTAACTGCTCTTCGAAACCAGGGATGAATGAACCTGAACCTACTTCAAGAGAGTAGTTCTCAGCTTTTCCGCCTTCGAATGCTTCTCCATCAACGAATCCTTCGAAATCAAGAACAACTGTATCGCCGTTTTCGATTGCGCCTTCTTCTTTGACAACAAGCTCAGCTTGACGGTTTTGCATGCCTTTTAACTCTTCTTGTACATCTTCATCAGTGACAGTTGCGTCGTCTTTTTCTACGTTAAGACCTTTGTAGTCACCAAGTTTCACTTCAGGCTTCACTGTTACTTTTGCAGTGAAGATTAAGCTTTCGCCTTTTTCGATTTTCTCAACATCGATTTCAGGGCGGTCAACTGGCTCGATACCAGCTTCATCGATTGCTTTTGGATATTCAACTGGAAGAAGAATATCTAATGCATCTTGATAAAGAGATTCTACACCAAAACGCTGTTCGAAAAGACCACGTGGTACTTTCCCTTTACGGAATCCAGGGATCGATACTTGCTTGACAACCTTCTTAAACGCATCATCAAGTGCTTTGTTAAATGTTTCAGCATCAACTTCTACAGTTAGGACGCCTTCGTTACCTTCTTGTTTTTCCCATTTTACTGACATGTGTGTTTCCCTCCAAAAATCTATTCAGATTGTGCGTTGTTACATTCTAAAGCATCATAAAGACTTCGTCCAATCAAAAACCACGCACGCCGCTCAAGAAGCGGTATTATGTATACAACATTTGACTTGATTATACATATCGTCTTTCAACCGTTGGAATCTACAACTGCACGATATATGCACAAATACAACCATTATATTATAACATAACAAGTCCGTCTTTCAACTAAATCGACAAATTACAAATAAGAAATTTCTTCAATATCTTTCAGCATTGTGCAAGCTTCTCTCAGCTCTCGTTCATTAAATTCATACAATAGATGCAATTCTTCGAGGTCAATCTCAATCCCGTGCATTTCATAGCCGACTTTATGAAGTGCTGCTGCCCAAAGATTCGGATCTGTGTATTTAGGAAGAAATGGATAAAGCACAAATAAGTGCCGGCGCCATAACTCTTCCACGCCTTGGTAAAGGGTTGGGTTCTCATTGCCGAGTGTGTCATCGAGCTTACGAAGGACTTGCTGAAGTAGCGGCATCTGCTCTGGCTTAACAGCCTCAGAAGGAACAAGCGTTAAAGAATCACCGAATTTCGTCACATGAACCGGCTTTGCCACATCATGATCTGACAGAAGCTGCAGGATTAATGATTTGACCAAAGGGTTTCCATCAGGCTTTTGTAAGATCGTATTTAATAGACCCATGTGTGGTGTGATGTTCCGGTCTTTCAACGAATGGATGAACTGCACCTGCTCTTCTGGCCGCTCAAGCATATCATCTATATTGATTTCGCCGCCGTCTTCCTCATCTTCATCTAAAATCTGTTCAGGCGATTCAATCATTTTTCTACTAAATTCGAGCAGCTTGTAAAAATGCTCCGCGCTTTCTGCTGGAAGGTGGTTTTCCTCAAGTACTGCCTCAATTGTCTGCTTCACTTCTTCATATTCTTTCAGCTGAATTAAAATCGTCATATACACTTGAAGCACGGTGAAGTAATGACCATATCCCTCATGCAGCATCTTTTCACAAACACGCTTTGCATCCTGCAGCTCGCCCAGCTCCAGAAAACAAATGGCCATGCCGAGGTGAATATCGGATTCTTCATCGTCATCATAAGATTTAGCTTCTGAAAACAAGTGAAGCGCCTCTTGATACTGTTTATCTTTTAATGCTGCCATTCCTTTTTCAATCAGTCTTTCTTTCAGACCAGGAAACAAAATGACATTATCTTTCTTCTTGTCATGTTTCATGCTTACGTTCCTTTCGGGCGCATATTTTTTATCAGTTTACCAACGAAGGTTAGTAAACACAAGTAACGAGAGGTTTTCATGCAAAAAAGAAGCCGTCACACCTCGGGCGGACGGCTTCTTGTTGTTTACGCACGCAGCCAGCTGCTGCGCTTATCTTCAAATGCTTGAATGTCATCTTCTAGTAGTAAAGTTAATGAGATCTCATCATAGCCATTCAGGAGCATTTCTCTCCAGTGAGGATCCACATCAAAAGGAGTGATATTCCCTTCATGATCTTCTATTTGCTGTTTTTCCAGATCAACCGTCATCTCATACCCTTTGTTCTCATATGACGCAGCGAATGTTTTCCACACATCATAATCAAGACGAATCGGAAGCATCCCATTTTTAAAGCAGTTTTGGTGAAAAATATCTGCGAATGATGGTGCGATGACAATTTTGAAACCATAATCATCAAGTGCCCAAGGGGCATGTTCCCTTGATGATCCGCAGCCAAAGTTTTCTCCTGCGATCAAAATGGATGCTCCTTCATAAATCGGCTGATTCAGCTCGAAATCAGGATTTGGGCTGCCATCGGCTAAATACCGCCAGTCGAAAAAGGCAAACCGGCCATATCCTGTTCGTTCAATTCTTTTCAAAAATTGCTTCGGAATAATTTGATCTGTATCTACGTTGATACGGTTAAGCACAGCGGCTTTCCCTTTGTGTGTGACTAAAGGCTCCATCTATGACAACTCCTTACACGACTGTTTTCTCTTGATTAAACTTCCTGACATCGACAAATCGGCCATGTATTGCAGCCATTGCAGCCATTGCCGGGCTGACAAGATGCGTTCTCGCACCTTTTCCTTGACGTCCCTCAAAGTTACGGTTTGATGTGGATGCGCAGCGTTCGCCTTCTGGTACCACATCGTTATTCATGCTAAGACACATACTGCAGCCAGATTCTCTCCATTCAAATCCTGCTTCAAGGAAGATTTCATGAAGACCTTCTTCTTCTGCTTGCAATTTGACGCTTTGAGAGCCAGGCACGACAATCGCTCTGACATGATCAGCTACCTTTTGTCCTTCTATCATAGAAGCTGCTTGGCGTAAATCAGTCATTCTTGAGTTTGTACATGAGCCGATAAACACATGCTCAATCGTAATATCTTCAATACGCTGATGCGGATGAACACCCATGTATTCGTACGCACGAATCGCTTCTTTTTGATCATCCTCTTGTGCAAAATCCTCAGGTCCTGGGATCGACGCATCTACAGGCAGCACCATTCCTGGGTTAATTCCCCATGTGACCATTGGTGAAATCTCATTCCCATCTAAAACAATCGTTTTATCATAGGTTGCACCTGGATCTGTTTTAAGTTCTTCCCATTCTTTAATCGCTGCTTCGAAGTCTTCTTTCTGCGGTGCATATTTGCGGCCGCGGCAATATTCAAAGGTGACTTCATCAGGTGCAATCAATCCTGCTCTTGCGCCTGCTTCAATCGACATATTACAAACCGTCATGCGTTCATCCATCGTCATGTTTCTGAATACTTCCCCAGTGTATTCAATCACATAACCTGATCCGAACTTCACGCCATGCGCACCAATGACTGCTAAAATGACATCTTTGGCCGTTACCCCTTTTTGCAGCTTTCCGTCTACTCTAATTTCTAATGTTTTCGGACGCTGCTGCCAAAGCGTTTGTGTGGAAAGTACATGTTCAACCTCACTTGTACCGATTCCAAAAGCAAGTGCGCCAAACGCGCCATGAGTTGATGTATGACTATCTCCGCAAACGATTGTTTTCCCTGGCAGTGTCAACCCAAGCTCCGGTCCAACAACATGGACGATCCCTTGATCTACACTGTGAAGGTCAGCTAGACGGACACCAAATTCAGCACAGTTGCGCTCTAGAGCACTCACTTGTTTTTTAGCAATCTCATCTTTGATCACAAATCGATTCACAGTCGGGATATTGTGATCCATGGTCGCAAACGTGTTTTGAGGTCTTCTCACCTTTCGTCCTTTTTGTCTTAATCCTTCAAATGCTTGAGGTGATGTCACTTCATGCACTAAGTGCAGATCAATATATAAAAGGTCTGGTTTCCCCTCGCCGCTTTTGACAACGTGCTGATCCCATATTTTTTCGATGATTGTTCGAGGCATAACCCTTTTCCTCCCTCTACCTAATTCCACAAGATTCTATTTATACAATTGTTTTCACGCGCTGCTTGAGTGCGTCTACAACTGCATGAGTGATGTCTTCAGTTGTTTGATACGTTCCCTCTTTTGCCGATAAGTCCTTTGTTCGTTTGCCAGAGGCAAGAACAGCTTCCACAGCTTCTTCTATTGCAGCCGCTTCTTCTTCTAACGCAAAAGATGTTCTAAGCAAGCTAGCTGCCGACAAAATGGTTGCTAGAGGGTTTGCGACGTTTTGCCCCGCAATATCGGGTGCTGAACCATGAATCGGCTCATATAAATGGAGGCCAGTACTTGATAGACTGGCAGATGGCAGCATACCGAGTGACCCAGTAATCATTGAAGCCTCGTCACTTAAAATGTCACCAAACATATTCTCTGTCACAATGACATCAAATTGAGCAGGCTTATAAATCAGCTGCATGGCGGCATTATCAACGAGCATGTGCTCATATTCGACGTCTGGATATTGAGAAGCCACTTCTTCTACCGCATCCCGCCATAGTTTACTAGAAGCAAGAACATTCGCTTTATCCACAGACGTTACTTTTTTCCGTCTCGTTAAGGCCATGTCGAATGCTTCTTTTAATACACGGACAATCTCTTGCTTTGTATAAAGAAGCGTATCAACCGCAGCTTCTTTTCCTTCTTCATCCGTGTAACGCTCGCTTGGTTCACCAAAATAGAGACCGCCTGTTAATTCACGAACGATGACAAAATCGACTCCGCTAATGTGATCCTGTTTTAACGGTGACGCCTCGCTTAAGCTATCGAACACTTTGACAGGACGAATGTTTGCAAATAAGTCCAGTTGTTTACGAATAGCGAGCAAGCCTTTTTCCGGACGAAGCTCTGGCGGGTTTTGATCCCATTTTGGTCCGCCGACTGCTCCTAATAAAATCGCATCAGCGCTCTTGCATACATCAACCGTTTCTTTTGGGAGCGGATTGTTTTTTTCATCTATTGCGATACCGCCAATGAGCGCCGTTTCGAATTCGAATTCGTGTTGAAATTGAGCCGCTGTCTCTTTGAGGACAGCGACCGCTGATGTCACAACTTCCGGTCCGATTCCATCGCCGGGCAAAAGTGCAATTTTCTTTTTCATGAGAACCTACCTCCTTTCCTATGAAATCGCGTGATGTTTCTCAATTTCAATGAGATTTGATTTAAAGATTAAATGCCTGTTTACTGCATTGACGTAGGCTTTCGCCGATGCTTCCAGCACATCTTGCGCCACACCGCGTCCAGCTGTTTCTTTTCCTTCTATTGAAACAGTGACGTATACTTCCGCTAGTGCATCTCTGCCTTTTCCATTCGATTGAATACGGTAGTCTAGCAAATGAATTCTTTCCTCCATACAGCGCTCCAGCGTGTTGTACACAGCTTCTACACTGCCTGCGCCTGTAGCTGCTTCTTGAATGACTTCCTGCGTTTCTTGATTTTTCAGAGAGACCGTTGCTGTTGGCATTTGTTCTGTTCCATAGTGCACTTGAAGACTTTCAAATTCGTAGCCAATTTTTCGGTCTGCTACTTTTTCTTCTAATATAATAGAGATCAAATCATCATCAGTGATTTCTTTTTTCTTCTCCGTCAAGTTCTTGAAGGTTTCGAAGAACTTATTGATTTCTTCTTCTGTTAGTTTAAAGCCTAGCGTTTTCATACGGTCTTTAAACGCATGTCTTCCGGAGTGTTTCCCAAGGACAAGTACATCTGTTGTCACACCGACAAGCTCTGGAGATATGATTTCATAGGTTGTTTTTTCTTTGAGGAAACCATCTTGGTGAATACCTGATTCATGTGCAAAAGCGTTGTTGCCAACGACTGCTTTATTGCGCGGTACAATCATTCCTGAGTATTTGCTCACTACATCACTTGTACGCTTAATTTCATTCAATTGAATCGTTGATTCGACCTGGTAGAAGTCTTTTCGAATATGAAGAGCGACTGCAATTTCTTCTAAAGCGGCATTCCCTGCACGTTCTCCAATTCCGTTAACAGCTGTTTCAATTTGATTTGCTCCATTTTCAATGGCTGCAAGTGAGTTTGCTACAGCCATTCCTAGATCATCATGACAGTGAGCAGACAAATTGACGCGGTCGATATTTGGAACGTGTTCCTTCATATATTTAAAGATATTGCCGTACTCTTTTGGCGCTAAGTATCCAACTGTATCTGGCAAGTTAATGACACTTGCCCCAGCGTCAATGACCTTCTCTACAATTTCTGCTAAGAAAGCTAGATCTGTACGACACGCATCTTCTGCGGACCACTGGACAACCGGAAAACGTTCTCTCGCGTATTTCACCATTGAGACAGCCTGTTCTACGACTTCTTCACGTGTTTTCTTTAGTTTATGCTTCAGATGAATATCAGAAGTAGCGATAAAGATATGAATTCTTGGTTCCACTCCATCTTTTAACGCTTCCCATGCAGCATCGATGTCACCTTTCACACATCGTGCAAGACCAGCAACTGAACAGTTTTTGATCGTTCTAGCAATTTCTTGTACGCCTAAGAAATCCCCTCGGGATGAAGCGGGAAAACCCGCTTCAATGATATTAACCCCAAGGCGCTCAAGCTGCTTTGCAATGATTAGCTTTTCTTGTGCATTTAAGTTCACTCCTGGTGATTGCTCTCCATCTCGAAGTGTTGTGTCAAAAAAATTAATTTTCCGCACCGACGCTCACCGCTTCCTTTTTCTTTCCTTGTTTGACGAAAGGCATCATTTCACGAAGCTTTCTTCCGACGATTTCAATTTGGTGCTCATTTTCA
Organism: Bacillus sp. FSL R5-0431; assembly: GCF_038002985.1. Taxonomy (NCBI): domain Bacteria; kingdom Bacillati; phylum Bacillota; class Bacilli; order Caryophanales; family Bacillaceae; genus Bacillus; species Bacillus sp. FSL R5-0431. The sequence goes on from NZ_JBBOOG010000001.1 coordinate 2,421,088, forward strand.
TTTGCATTGATCGCATTGAAACGTGGACGATTCACTTGGTTTTCAACAATCCATTCTTTTGCAAATGTTCCGTTTTGGATATCAGTCAAGACGGCTTTCATAGATTCTTTTACGTTTGCATCCACAACGCGTGGTCCTGATACGAAGTCACCCCATTGTGCTGTATCAGAGATTGAATATCTCATGCCTTCTAACCCTTCTTCATACATTAGGTCAACAATTAATTTCAGTTCATGCAGACACTCGAAGTATGCAAGCTCTGGCTGATAACCAGCTTCTGTTAACGTTTCGAAACCTGCTTTCACTAGTGAAGTAAGACCCCCGCAAAGGACCGCTTGCTCACCGAATAGATCCGTTTCCGTTTCTTCTTTAAATGTTGTTTCAAGGACGCCTGCTCTTGCTCCGCCGATTGCTTTTGCATAAGCAAGTGCTTTGTCTTTCGCTTGGCCAGATACATCTTGATAGATAGCAAATAGGGCAGGTACACCAGCGCCTTGTTCATATGTTCTTCTCACAAGATGTCCTGGACCTTTTGGAGCCACAAGATACACATCTACGTCACTTGGAGGAACAATTTGATGGAAGTGAACGTTGAATCCGTGTGCGAAAACAAGTGAGTTGCCTGCTTCTAATTGATCTTTGATTTCTTCGTCATATACTTTCTTTTGCTGCTCATCTGGTAGTAGTACCATGACGACATCTGCTTGTGCTGCCGCTTCTTTTACTGTGAATACTTGATGGCCGTCTTCTTGTGCTTTTGTATAAGATCCGCCTTTTCTCACGCCGACGATCACATCTACGCCGCTTTCTTTTAAGTTCAATGCATGTGCATGACCTTGTGATCCATACCCAATGATAGCAACCTTTTGACCATTTAATACGTTTTCTTGAATATCACCGTTATAATATACTTTTACCATTTGACTCTCTCCTTTTGTTTAGACAATTGAAATTGTTTTATTTGATTGCGGCTTTTGCTGATTATCTCTCGCAAAAGCCGTGGTGCCAGTTCTGGCGACTTCTTTAATGCCGTATGGCTTAAGTAATTCAATGAGTGCTTCAATTTTTGAAGACTCACCTGTCACCTGAATGACGACACTCTCTCTGCTTACATCTACAATAGAAGCTCTAAACGGTTCAATGACCCCTGTGATCTCCATTCTAGATGCCGGTGCAGAAACGACTTTTATCAAAGCCAGCTCTCGCTGAACGATTGATTGGTTTGTAATGTCTGTTACTTTGAGAACATCAATTTGCTTGTTCAGCTGTTTTGTCAGCTGTTCGATGTCTTTCTCTTGGTCTACATGGACGACGAACGTGATGCGTGATACATCTTGAATCTCAGAATGGCCGACCGTAATGCTTTCAATGTTGTAGTGTCTTTTGGTAAAAAGGCCAGTGATTCGGTTCAGTACGCCTGATCGATTTAATACAGTCAACACAATAATTCTTTTCAAGGTTTCACCCCCACCATCTCATGAAGTCCTTTCCCCGGTGCGACCATCGGGAATACTTTTTCATCTCTCGCTACATTGACATCGATGAAAACAGGCTCTCTAGAGGTTAACGCTTCTTCAAGCTTTTCTTTCGCCTCTTCGTCTGATGAGATTCTGATTCCTTTAATGCCATAAGCTTCAGATAATTTAACGAAGTCTGGCTGCTCTGAAAATTTAGAATATGAGTAGCGTTCTTCGTAGAAAATTTCTTGCCATTGTCTTACCATTCCAAGGCTGTGATTATTCAGAACAATCACTTTCACTGGAAGGTTCAGCTCACGGATAACGGCAAGTTCTTGCAAGGTCATTTGGAAACCTCCGTCTCCTAAGATCGCCACAACCGTTGCCTCTTGATCAGCCAGCTGAGCGCCAATGGCTGCCGGTAAACCGAAGCCCATCGTACCAAGGCCGCCAGATGTGACCCACTTATCTGCATTTTCAAATGGGTAGAACTGCGCTGCCCACATTTGATGCTGTCCGACATCAGTTGCCACAATGGCTTCACCTTTTGTGAATTGATGAATGTATTCAATCAGCTTTTGAGGCTTAAAGCCCTCTGCATCGTTTTCAACGTACCAGAGTGGATATTCTGCCTTCCACTGATCTAATTGGTTTTTCCATTCATTTGATTCTCCTTGCTTCCCGTCTTGCTTGATCAGCTCTTCAAGAACTAGTTTACTGTCTCCAACAACCGGGATATGGGTATGAATGTTCTTGCCAATTTCTGCTGGGTCGATATCAATATGTGCTACCTTCGCATGTTTCGCAAAGTGATTGAGGTTGCCTGTTACCCTGTCATCGAATCTTGCACCGATTGAAATGAGTAGATCACATTGGTGAAGAGCCATGTTCGCCGCATATGTGCCATGCATACCAGCCATCCCTAGGAAAAGAGGATGCTTTGCTGGGAAGCCGCCAAGTCCAAGCAGTGTATGAGCGACTGGGATTTGCTGCTGCTCTACATACTGCCTTAATTCTTCAGATGCTTTGCCATGAAGAACGCCAGCTCCTGCTAGAATGACTGGTTTCTTCGCTCTGCTTACAGCTTCTACTAATTTGCGAATTTGCAAATAGTTCGGCTCGACTTTTGGCTGATAACCAGGTAAATCAATTGGCTGATCATATTCAAACGTTCCTTCAATGCCTGCCACATCTTTTGGAATATCAATCAAGACTGGACCAGGTCTGCCTGTTGTTGCGATGTGGAACGCCTCTTTAATGACACCCGGTAATTCCTCTGGATTTCTTACTTGGTAGCTGTGCTTTGTGATTGGCATTGTGATGCCGAGCACATCTGCTTCCTGGAAAGCATCCGATCCAATGACTGAGGTTGCCACCTGTCCTGTGAAGACAACAAGAGGAAGTGAATCAATCATTGCATCTGCAATTCCTGTGACAAGGTTTGTCGCTCCAGGTCCTGATGTTGCAATGACAACACCCGGTTTGCCAGATACTCTTGCGTATCCTTCTGCTGCGTGAATCGCTCCCTGCTCATGCCTTGGCAGGACATGAAATAAACCAGAATCATAAATTTTATCGTAGATCGGTAAAACCGCTCCGCCTGGATATCCGAAAATGACTTCTACTTTTTCTCTTTTGAGTGCTTCAATTAACATGAGTGCACCGTTCATCGTTTGTGGTGCTTTAGATGTTTCCGTCTCCACTTGTACATTTGTCCCCATTTGATTTCCTCCTCTTTGTCTTGCTTCAGTCAAGTCTTTTCACCCTTTTCTATTCAAGATCGAGATTTTAGACCATATAAAAAAGCCTTCTCACCCCACAATGACACTACTTTTCACTAGGTCAAAGGGGCGAAAAAGCTTTGTTTTTCGCGGTACCACCCTTGTTCACGGCAAAATCTGCTGCCGTCTCATGGACATCTTTCATCCATTTTGGTAACGAGTGAGCAATGTCACTCGGTCTGCCCTACTATCATTTCAAGCAGACACTCAGAGGTGAGTTCACTTTAGAAAGTAACACCGGTTTCCAGCTACCACCGGCTCTCTGTAGATACTGACTCTAAAGCTACTAGTCCTCTTCAACGTTTATCGATATCTATTTAGCTTGCGTGAATGTTTTCATCTGTAAATACGACTTTTTCTCCTTCTTCAACCACTCGCTTGCGGAATTGTTCAAGAAGTTTGTTTGTGTGGACCCCAGGTTTCCCTTCACCGATTGTACGGCCGTCAACCTTTACAACAGCGATCACTTCGGCTGCGGTTCCTGTCAGAAAAACTTCTTCTGCTGTATACACATCGTGCCTTGTGAATGGTTCTTCTTTCACTTCGTAGCCTAAGTCTTCTGCAATCTCCATGATGGCATTTCTTGTGATGCCTTCAAGAGCGCCGATATAACCTGGCGGTGTATAAAGCTTACCTTTTTTATAAATAAACACATTGTCTGCAGAACCTTCTGCCACGTACCCTTGATCGTTCAGCATCAGCGCTTCACTCACACCGGCCATATGGGCTTCGATTCGGACAAGGATGTTATTCAAATAATTTAATGATTTCACTTTTGGGCTCAGTACATCGGGACGATTTCGTCTCGTCGGTACTGTTACAATATCAATACCCGTTTCATATAGGTGCTTTGGAAAGATGGACAGCGGCTCTACAATGATCACTGTGTTGGCTCTCCCGCAGTTGTTTGGATCTAAACCAAGATCACCAGCTCCTCTTGAGACAACAAGACGAATATAGGCATCCTTTAGGCCGTTCCTTTCAACTGTATGAATCATTTTTTCCGTGAGTTCCTCAAGTGAATATGGAATGTTCAGCATAATGGATCTGGCGGAATCATACAGGCGGTCTAAATGTTCTTTCATTCGAAAGATATTTCCGTTATACACGCGTATCCCTTCGAACACACCGTCACCATATAAGAAGCCATGATCATAAACTGAAATTTTTGCATCCTCTTTTTTCACGAGTTCATCGTTTAAAAAGATCCACTGTTCCTTTTGGTCTTCCATTTTCAGTGAGCACCCTCTCTTTCAAGCAAAAAGTAGTTGAATTTTCAGACACTTTTTATTGAAGCCTCTCACGCTTTCTCTGCGTGTTTGTTTAGCTTTTGTTGAACCCATCTTACGCCGCTTTCCATACAGTGTCAACAGCATTTTTAAAATTATTAGACAATTTAGACTAATCAAAATTAAATGTATACGCTTACACCTTTGCTAGACAAGGAATGAAAAAACTTAAAATTTTTTGTATTTTTTCTTCAATTTATTTACTTTACCTGAACGCTTTTCTTTTGAGAATACGTTTGTCATATTTTTTCACATCGTTTTTAATGAATACTGGTAGATTTCAACGCTTTTGATTTTCTTACGGCATGCCTTTCTAAAGCGTTTTCCTATGAATTTATGATAGAATGAGAGCATCTTATAGAAGGAGGGCAATACATGGCTAACATCAGAGGTTATATCGGAACGTATACAAAGGGAGACAGTAAAGGCATTTATACTTTTACATTAAATACGGACAAGCAGCAGATTGAGCAAGTAGAAGTAGCTGCTGAACTTGAAAATCCTACATATTTAACCGTCTCAGATTCTCAAAAATTTGTGTATGCTGTTGTGAAAGAAGGATCACAGGGCGGCTTGGCTGCGTATCAAATTGATGCAGAAACCGGCACACTTCGTTTCATCAACCAAGAGCTTGCCGATGGCGCTTCTCCTTGCCACGTCAGCGTGGACAGTCAAACAAAAACAGCTTTTACAGCAAACTATCATAAAGGAACAGCAGAGATGTATGAAATCGATGCTGAAAATGGCTCAGTCATCCGCACGCTGTCACAGGCGCAACATGAAGGAACTGGACCAAACGAAGACCGTCAGGAAAAACCGCACACTCACTTTATGGGTCTGACACCAGATGAACAATTTGCAGTGGCTGTTGACCTTGGGACAGATGGCATTTATACGTATAAGAAAGAGGGCGGCAAACTCGAGCTCGCTCATACATTTGAAACAAAACCAGGCACCGGTCCTCGCCATATCACATTCCATCCAACGAAACCTGTGGCATATGTGATGACAGAGCTAAGCTCAGAGGTGATTGTGCTTCGTTACTTTGAAGATGGTCATTTCGAAGAGATCCAAACGATCGCAACCATTCCAAGCGACTTTACAAAGAACAATCAAGGCAGTGCCATTCACGTCTCTTCAGACGGGCAATTTGTTTATGCAGGAAACCGCGGTCATGACAGCATTGCGATTTTTAAAGCAGACGCCGACGGCCAATTAAGTCTTGTCGAGATTGCTTCATCTGAAGGAAACTGGCCTAGAGACTTTGTGCTTGATCCAACTGAAGAATTCCTCGTCGGTTCAAACCAAGAATCTAGCAACCTAGTGTTATACAAACGCGACAAAGAAACAGGACGACTCACTGTCTTACAATCAGACATCGCCGTTCCTCATCCAGTTTGCGTGAAATTTTTAGGATAAAGAAAAAAGCCTCCGTTTTGGAGGCTTCAGCTTGTTGACAAAGGGCTAAAATGAACTTTTTTTAGCCCTTTGTCTTCTTTTCAGCGTGCAGACGGCATCCCGCCATCTTCAAGCTTTTGATCAATAAGAGACGTATCGGTTTTTTCACCGAACCATTTTGACAGCCTGTCCTTCGCTTTTCCTTTCACATCATCATCAATGTACATCGCTACTTGGAGCAGAGCAAATGTGATCGCTCCTAAATCATCTGTGTAGCCGACACCAATCAATGTATCAGGGATGAGGTCAATAGGAAGGATAAAGTATCCGAGTGCCCCAATAATAAGGGTTTTTGCTTTGACAGGCACTTCGGGTTTTTGCAATGTATAGTAAAGTAATAGCACAGCATAGACAAGAGAGACACCAGCTTTTTGTGCCGTCTTTTTTAACTTTTCCCAAAAGGCATGATCATTAAAATGCTTCTTCGAACGCTTTAATAGTTCTTTTTTCTCAGAACGGTTCATCATATCGCCTCCATCTACAGCATAGCCCTTTTCCCTTCGTTATACAAGATATCCGCCGATTCGACAAACAAAAAGCAGCAGAAAGCTGCTGCATTCTACTGCTCTTTGTAAAACTTTTCGATCGCCTTATCGATGTAGACCCATCCTTTATAAGACACATGAATTGTATCTTTAAAGAAGTAAGGATCGTATTCATGTTTAGTCAAATCTGCGACTTCATACCCGTTATCGCGTATTTGACGATTGATTTTCTCATAATACTCTGTACGTCCCTCTTTTGGAAAACCGGTATAATCATACCATTTTCCGTTGACAGGAATCGTCACAAACAAAGGCTTTGCCCCTGCCTGTTTTAAAATATCCAGCATGATTTGAAAATCTTTGTATTCTGGTGATTCCGCATAAGAGTGGTCTTCACGGGAATCCTTCATCTTTTTCATAATCGGTTTCAGCTTGCGCTCAAACAGTTTTTGATTAATATAAAACGGGTTGTCCCCTGCTCTTTTCGCACCAAAAACGCTCGCTTCTTTTTCAAGCTCAGCCCATGTTTTTCCTTTGACTGAAGGAGACGGTTGAAGCTTACGCTCATGTCCCGATCCAATTGTATAGTACATGTCTTTCTTTTGAAGCATGCCATAATACATTTTGGCAATAGGAGAAATCGCGCCATAAGCAAATTTGTTCCCAGAAAGCTCTGCTTTAAAAAGCTCTGTGATGACCATGTCGTTCTTTACTGCTTTAAACGTCATAATTCTCTTAATCAGTTCTTTTTTCACAGTTGGATCAATTTCTTTATTATAAGCGAGATTCAGTGCTTGAAGCGCTGAATAGTTCGGTGCAAAGTGATTCTCGTCTGATCCCCATTTTACAAACCACTGCGGGGACACGATAAACACAAGCTTCTTCCCTTTTAATTCATCCATATGTGCTGCAAAGTTCATCGCATGAATTAATGATTGAGATCCACCTTTTCCAATAAGATAAGGTGTAAACCCTTGAGGGTTCTCATGAAAGAAATTCGAAGGGTGATATGGATCAAAACGCGATAGTTCAGAAGATCCATAGATCGGCAAATAAGTTGGATCTTTTAGCATTTCATCTTGTAAATAAAGCCCTTGGAACATCCCTGGATCTAATTCTGTGGCTGACTTTTGTAATTTGTCTTTTGGGATCAGATGTGAGAGCCATGCATTTGGTACAAGAAGAACACCAATGAATAGAACAGCCGCTAAAATAAGCGGCCCAAAAAAACGCTTTTTCATTACTTCATCTCTGCCAGCTGCTCAGCAATGTGATTCGGTGTATCCCACACATCACGATCGAACTCTGTAATCGGAACAGTAATTCCAAGTTGACTTTCAATTGCCATAAGCAGTTCTACTGTACCAAATGAATCTAGAAGACCTTCTTCAAAAATTGCAATCTCTGGATTTTCTTTCACAACGTCGTCCTGACAAACCTCTGCAATAATACCGTATACTTGATTTTTAAATTCCATAATTTTCTACTCCCTTAATGATTAATGATGAAATGGTTTTCCTGAAAAAATATAAAATCCGAAACAAATCACATGGAATGTAATAATGATCGACACAACCATTGTGACCTTATTATCCGGCCACCACTTGTGCTTTTTATTCCATTTCTCAAATAAATTGTAACCGGACATCACAACTGCGTGATATAGTCCGTAAATAATATATTGAAGTGCTAGACCATGCCAAGCACCCATCAATAGAAAGAGGACAAAGTACCCAATATTTGATACAGCCATACGGTTCTTGATCCACTTCTTTTTTGTCATAAAGAACACAAATCTCATAAACACGTAGTCTCTGAACCAGAAGGAGAGGGACATGTGCCAGCGATTCCAGAAGTCTTTAATGTTCCGGCTGATAAACGGTTTGTTAAAGTTTTCTGGTGATTTAATGCCCATGATATAACTCACACCAACAGCAAATGCTGTATAACCAGCAAAGTCAAAGAACAAATACATACTGTACGCATACATATACGTTAACTGTTGAACAAAGTGACTGCTGCTAATGTGATGAATATTCATGAGAATATACGTGTGAATCAGATAACCAATAATGAACTTATATAAGAAGCCGATAAAAATTTTATGAATACCGGCGTATAGAAGATCACTGTACGCTTCCTTTTCAGGCGGCGTATCCATATCCTTTTCAAACCGGCGGTAACGATCAATCGGACCTGATGAAATCGTCGGGAAAAAGACAATGAAATAGACCAAACGATGAATCGGAATTTTCTTCTTAATCAAGCCGTCTCTTGTCTCGATAATTAACTGGACACCTTTAAATGTTAGGTACGAGATTCCTAAAAAGCTCAGCCAGTTCATTGGCGGCGGTTGATGCGGCTGATGAGTTAAAAAGAACGGTAAAACCTTTGAGAGTACAAGCGGCAAAATAGATGCCACCACTGCCATATAGAAGACAGACGCTTGATTCGCCTTCAGCCGGTACGAAAGGTACAAGCGGATGATCAAGATTTGCCACACTGTAAACAAGAAGAGCAGCAATGCGCCATGTGCATCCTTTGAGAAAATAAGCGCGAGCGCCACAACCGTTGCAAACATGTTGTAGCCCTGCATTCTTTTGCCGCGAAGACCAAGAATGATCGTCGGCAAAAGAAGAACACCAATTAGAATGAAGAAAAAGAATGAACTAAACGGAATCATAGAAGAACCTCTTTCGCGATTCTTTTACGGTCAACCTTCCCGTTTGGCGTCATGTACAGCTGCTCAAGATAGACAAACTTTCTTGGAATCATGTACGCAGGCAGTGAATCCGCCATTTCTTTCTTAATTGCACTTGTCAGCTGATATTCTTTTTCAAATGAATGCGCTGCTGGAACAATGGCTGCAATTAAGTACTCCACATGACCGTTTGGCTGGAACGGCACAATCACACAAGCATTGACATAGGTTGTCTCGCTCACATGATATTCAATTTCTTCAAGCTCCATCCGGTATCCATGCAGCTTAATTTGATAGTCCAGACGACCGTGGCATGTAATCAAACCATCCTGTGCCACACCCGCATCACCTGTACGGTAAGCAGGCCGCCCTTCGTATTCAAAGAACACTTTATCTGTTAAGGCTTGTTCACCTAAGTAGCCTCTCGTGACGCTTGGCCCTACGATGACAATTTCTCCTTTTTCACCATCAGGAAGGGTCTTGCCTTCTTCATCTAAAATGACGATATCTGTATCCGGTTTGGCGTAGCCGACTGGTAAAGAATCGTGCTGATCAAGAATCGCCTGCGTGACTTCAATCGATGTGATCGCAACAGTTGCTTCAGTCGGACCATACGTATTAAAGACCTGCGCCTTTGGAAAACGCTCAAGGAGCGCACTTGCTACAGATACAGGAAGTGCCTCTCCGCAGAACAAGAAGACTTTCAGCTCTGGTAAAAGCTCCCCTGTAAAGGAAGGATCCATTAAGCACATTTGCACAAAGGAAGGTGTTGATGTCCACACTTCAACGTCAGATTGACCAAGTGCTGCAAACATATCCTTCGGCTTATTCACTAGATCTTTCACTAAACAGTATAGCGTGCCGCCTGATTGAAGCGCTGGATACAAATCCATCACTGATAAGTCAAAAGAAAATGGTGCTTGATTTAAGAACGTGCGCCCCCCGCCAATTGGGAAGTCTCTGCACATCCACTCTGTAAAGCTTTCTAAATTATTGGCTGTTACCTGAACGCCTTTCGGTTTTCCGGTACTGCCAGACGTATAAATGATGTAAAAGACATCATCCTGTTGAACCCACTGCGAGGATGGCGGTGCTTCTTTTTCAAGAGCTAAAAGCGATGCCGCACTTTTCACTTCAATGTGTTCTTCTAAACCTAGTACATTCTGCTCATTTGCACAAATCAACAGACTGGCTTTTGAGCTTTCAATAATTGAGACGATACGCTCGGCAGGGATTGAGATGTCGACCGGAATATAAGGTCTGCCTGATTTCACACTGCCTAAGAAAGAAATCAGCATCTCTGGCTCCATATGACCGTATACAATGACAGGTGCACTGCCATTTGCGACTGCATCGATCGCACCAGCCATTTGGTCTGATAGATGCCAAAGCTCATCATATGTGATCGAAGCATGTTGAGAAACAAATGCTGGCTGTGTTGGTTTCGTTTGTTGGTATTCATGAATCGTGTGTAATAGTTTCATAGTTTAATCTCCAATTAAAAATCGTTGTAAATGAATGAGCCCGTATTTGCTGTATGGAATCCGTAAATAAAGAACAATAATAGCAAAATAAGTAAGTAAAAGCTTGTATATCCTATCCATTTTACAGACTTATTTTCTGATAGCTTTTTGAATAGCATATTGATAACCTCTTTTCTTTTGACACTTATAGAGACGCATGAATCATTCAAAGAGTTTCATATCAAAACATAAAAATTTTAAGAAATCATGAAAAAAAGATGTCGAATCGATAAACGTGTCTTTAGGCAAAGCTGTCTTATTGTAACAAAGATTTAATGTATTTGAAATGAAATTCAAGCTTAAATTTGCCTTAAAATTGCTGAAAGCTGTCGAATAAACGCAAAAGCCACCTAGTTTGCCTAGATGGCTTTGATTTCAGTTACTTCTTATATTTATTGACTTCGAACATGAGAATGTTTTTGAACACCACATAATCCTTTTTACTACAAAGGGACCTTTGTTGTTGTCATGCTCATCAATTTCATAAAACCCCGGACCTTCTCCGCATCACGCTTTTTGTACCAAGATGGAAGGGTCATATTACTTCAGCAGAGTGTTGACCAATTTCAGAGCTTTAGCACTCACTACTTTTTTCCTATTCATTACATTTTTTTATATTGTTAAAATAAATATACTTATTTGAGAAGGGAGTGAACCTTTCTGGGCAAGATACTTGATGCAAAAGCACTAACCAGTGCCATGGACACAAGGGCAAAACACTATCAGGAACTCCGCGAACAAATGGTAGATTTAAAAAAGGCATTACAAGGTGTTGCCAACCTCGGTGACGACTTCACTGGGAAAGGTGCCGATAACATTAAAAGCTTTTATAAAGAGCTGTCTGGCAATGTGGACATGTTTATCAGCTTCATTGATAAGCAAAAAGCCTTTCATGAAGGTGTTCCTGGGACACTGGATGATACAAACTTTGGCGGCGATACCTTTGTAGAAGAACACTTTTTAGACAACGCAGTACATATGGGCATCAAAAACGCCAAAAGCATTGTAAAGGATCAAAAAAAGGCGCTCAAAACGATTTTTCAAGACATTGATGATCTCATTTCTCTGGAGGTATTTGATAGCCAATCCTTTGATGAAAAAATAGAAGATGCGGAAGATGAACGAAAAAAGACAGTCAAAGAACTAAGAGAACTTGATCAAAATTTAAAAGATGAATATGCTTTGTCAGAGACGGAGCAGCAAGCTACAATGGCATTGTACGCGGAAATGATGAATGCCACAAATGACGGAAAAGCGATTTCGCCTATGAATTTTGACAAGAAAGCGTATCAAAATAGCGAAATCTACAAGGCAAAAAGCGATATTGAGAAGCAAACTGCTGAATATCTCAAAATCAAAAAAGAACAAGAAGAAGCCCGAAAGATTGCGAAGGAACAAGAAGCCCTCGCCAACCGTCCATGGTATGAAAAAACGCTCGATTATGGCGGAAACATCGTGAATGAACTGACAGGTGTAAACGATGCAAAACGTGCCGCGACTGGCGTTGATCCAATCACAGGGGAAGAACTCACCGCAGGACAGCGGGTCGCCGCAGGCGGCATGGCAGCAGCAGGTTACATCCCAATTGTCGGATGGGCAGGGCGCATTTTCAAAGGTGGAAAAGCCGTTTATAAAACGACTCAAGCAACATCAGCCGCAGTCAGGGCAGTGGATATCTACAAGACATCACAAAAGTCCTTTGATGCCTTAAAAACCTCTCAAAAAGGTTTGTATGGTCTCACCGCCACCAACGGCTTCAGCGAAGCGATCACAGGCCGAGATATGTTTGGAAACAAGATCTCAAAAGAACAGCAGGAAGCGAGTATGAATGCGGCGCTGGGTATGCTTTTGCCGTTTGGACTAAATGGTGTAAGTAATAAATTAAAAAATAAAGCAACACTAGACGTACAGAAAAACTTAAATAAAAACCATCATGAATCTAGAAAAGCTAGTTTAAAAGAAATTAAACGCCAATTAAATATACCAAGAACCCAAAACCCTGAAAGTCAAAAGATGGTGCCCTTAACAGATAAAAATGGAAAAAGAATATTAAATGAAAAAAACCAGCCAATCCTTACGAGAGAACTTACGTATGAAGTTAATGGTAAAAAGATTGTTATTCAGGATCATTCAAATGGTCACGATTTTGGAGAAGGAGGCATCGGAAACCAACCTTCACACCACAATGTAAGACCTGAACATAACACCCGCAATGGTAAAGTTGAAGGTGTAGAAGACCATTATTATTTTGAAAGAAGAAACAATAAATAACTCAAACGAGGAGTATCCAAATGATTAGAGAAGAAAAATTTATGAACCCACAAGCGATGACTCAAATTTTCGGGGGGATCCCTCATTTTAAAAATGCAGAAATCATGAATGTTGATTTAAACAGAGATGGTCCTACCCTATTTATACGACTAATGACAAAAGACTCCGTAAAGAATACACCAAAACGTTGGAGAGATTTTGATGTTGTCTACGTTGAATTATCATTCATTGGTGTAACGGATTTAAAAATTAATCATTTAGGAAATAATAATATAATTGATCATTTTGAGATTAGTACAACAGAGAATGAAGGATTTCTAAAAATAAATTGTAAGAATCAAATGCAAATCGAAACCATATTTGATTGGGCAAGGGTTGAACAAATTTCACCGGGGCTAATTGGCTCTTAAAATCGTTCACAGTACGAAAGTGGCTTCAGCCACTTTCGTATAAAACCTCATTATACACTTCATGATATCTATGAATACACTAAAATTATGATCAAAAAACAATAAAAAGAACCTATGGTTTCATGATTTTCTCATCATTCCATGATAAGAAAATCCGTCACAAGGCAAGCAGGTTCTCCATTTTCATCTAGTCCCCAAAAGCTTGGGTACATCCCGTCACCGAATCCTCTCGTAAAGATGGCAATGTCCACCTTGTCATGAAAACGGGTGATGAGCCAGTCCCATGTGTGCTTGTAGTTTTGCGCAAGAGCTTCTTCAAATTCCTCGTAAAGATAAAAATCATTATCCTCTTTATATCGCTTATCCTCATAAGTTTGTAAATATAGAGCTGCCTCAGCATCCATAAAGCTGCCCATCCCCGTATTCACACCGTAGCCGAAGAACTCGTTTTTCTTTCAAATGTTTGAGTTCCTGCCCTGCTCTTGTGGCCAGCTCCCATTCTATTGCTTGCTCGTTTGTATACTTGATCATTGCATAGGCGACGCGTTCATCACCGCTTTCTAATCGCTTAACTACAAGTATAATAGGATATTTTCCTAGAGCAACCTTCCTCGTAAACGATTGGTCCCCTTCTGAAACAAAAGGATCACAGGCAACGATATGACCGCTCGTGATCTCGATATAGCCTAACTGTTTAGCAAATAATTGATCACCTTCAGGGCTGCTTTTGTTCTCTCCATTTTCAAAAATTAAGTTTGTTGGATCGATGTTGTACAAGGGATCATTCCTTTCATTGTTTTTCTGGGGCGTTTGGGATTATGTATTTTTCTCTGTTTTGTCTTTAATTCCTGTTTTATTTCCCCCCTTAATCCTTCAAGGGGATACGCCATCCCCAAAACCAGTAGAAAAGATCGCTACATCACATTTCTCCTGAAAGCGCGTGACTAACCAGCTTCTTGTATCCTCATAACTTTTCTCCAATGCCTCTTCAAGTTCATCATATATGTCATCTTCACCCTTTTGACTTTGTTCAGAAAGTATAAATTTCAAAATATGATCATCTATAAAACATCCATTTCCAGTGTCAACTCCGTAACCAGAGAATTGTTCCCCCTGTAAATCACTTTCTATCTGTCCATTTGATAAAGCAAGCTCCCACTTAACACTACTTTTTCTGCTAAGTTTTATGATTGCATATGCAATCCGTTCATCTTCATTTTCAAAACGAATAATATTTAAAAGCACTGGATACTTTCCTGGTTTAACAGTTCTATTAAAGGGTTCTCCTTCTACTATACACTTTAATTTTTTTAGTTGGAGAATGATTATTCTCTCTTTTGAACATTTACCCCTTTGCAATGTCTTTTTCATTAGTTAAAAAATAAATGGAAGGTTAATTAAAAAACGCCCTTCAATGGAGGGCTGTGTTATTAACTATTTTCTTTTGAGTATTTCTTAATCAATGCTTCGCTAATCCTGCTTACGATATAGATCGCAACCGCTAAAATCAGCATCAACGGAAACATGCTTAAACGATCATCTGCAACATATACAATGATCCCCACCATGATAGCCACTACGATTGCCGTTAAAAAATGCTTCACAGCCATCTCATCCCTTTGTATAAATCATATACATTTTATTACGCAAAAGATTTAATTGAAATGATTCCCATAAAATCAGCAAGTTTCGTTTGTCCGCTCTTAAAGTAGATTGCTATATCCCTTATGTTGTTCGCACAATCTCCATATGTTAAAATCAACTAAAATATCTATTTAATGGATCAATCAGGAGGTCATTAAGTGACACAGCAAAGCACGCCATCCAAAATGTTATTAATTACTTTACCCGGCGCTATTATTGCCCTTGTGATGATCTTAGGGAAAATTGATACACCTGTAACAAATGTTTTATTTTATCTTGTGGCTTTTAGTGTGATGGGTTTAGTTGTTTCAAGCTTAGTAAAAGACTACAGAAAAAAGAAAAATTAACTCCTCATCTTGGGAGCTGTCGTTTATGCAGCTCCCTTTCTTTATGTGGACGCTCTCAAAGTTCGAAATGAAAGCAAAAACATTTGAATGAAAAAGAATTAGAGAAATCAAAATAGGTGCCAGTGAAGTGAGAAAACATTAAAAAACACGCACATCTATTTAGCACTTCCAAAAACCTTAAACAACTTGCACAAACAGAAGAAGCCGTTAACACCATGATGGAAACAGACAAAGCAATTGCTACGAGTACTAACATAAAGTAAAGGAGAACGGAATGAAAACCCTTGATGTCTTTGAGTTGAAGAATGGAATTGACCAAACGCTGAACAAGTTGAAGCAACAATCACAGAATGTTAAGTCCCTAGAAAAACAAATCAATCAAATCATCTCCTTAGATAGCGCATTAAAGGGAGAAGCTGGACAAGCAATAAAAGATTTTTATATGGAGTGTCACATTCCCTTTTTGCAATTCTTTCAGATCGTCATTGAAGAATACAGCGGTGCGCTAAAAAAGACAAAACAGGCACTTCATGCTTTTGAATCAAACCCGAATGGTTTTATCTCTCAATCATTCATTGAACACGAGCTTGACCAAGGGTTAAAAAAAGCCGAACGGACCATTTCTGATATTGTATCAGATGTTAATCAAGCCATTGGCAGAGTAAACCATATTGTGCATTTGCCTCATGTAGACGAATCTACTTTCCAACAAAGCTATCAAAAAGCATGGCTCGAGACGTCCAAAACCATTGGACTACTTCATGCATTTGACAGAGAACAAACAAGTGCTCTAAATGAAACAAAAAGTTCCCTTCACACAATGAAGCAATACATAGATACTTTAAGCAAGATGTTCACTGGCCCGAAAATTGAAATTACTAGTTATCAAAAAGGCTCTATCTTCAAAGATGGAAAAGAAGAAAAAATCAGCAGCAACATCAGCGGATTGAATGAAAAAATAGACAACCCTAAAGAAAATCCAATGACGATCATGCTGAAGAAGCTGAATGATAAAGAGCGAGCAAATGTGGATACGATTTTAAATAGGAAACCGTCTAATAAAATCAATCAAAACGCCGTGTTCGTAAATGGAAAAGTATATAATACAAATGAAAAGATTGACTTCGCAAATGCCAAAACAGTTGAAGTTATTCGAGATGGAATGCTATATCGGTTACGAATATCGGATCAAAACAAAGTGAATATTGAAAGCATCACAAAGATTTCCGACTTAAAAACAGGTGAACAAACCTCAACCATCTTAAATACAGCGGTTGAATTTACAGGAATAAATGATGCAATTCGAGTCATCACAGGGAGAGATCCTGTAACAGGTGACAAAGTCGCTGAAATGGATCGTTTAGTCTCAAGCTTGTACATGATACCCGGAGCTAAAATCGCTAAAGTTGGAAAATACGTATTTAAAATCATGAAAGGAGAGAAAGTAGCCAAGAAGACTGTCAAAACACCTTCCTTCGGCAAACACTCCGTACCAAAAGGTCCGTATCGTGAAGTAAATGGTTTCCCGGCAAAAGTAAAACCAGGAGCTCAAGAGAAACATATTCCTGATGCACCTAACTATAAACAGGAGATAGCTAATGGAAAGAAAAAAAGCATCTTTTACGGGGACAATAAAAAAGCCCAAGAATTGCTTGATAAATATGCTGGGAAAGGAGAAATGATGGAAAACGGAAGGGAAGTTGTCAATTTTGGTCAAAAAATAGGACAGACCTATGACTTAAAAACTGGGAAATATATAGAGACTACAAGAGGTACTATACATTATTCAAGAAACGGTGCTCATATAGTCCCTTCAAAACCATTAGAATGAATTAAAAGGATGATTAACTATGGAATATAACTCTTTGATAAAAACATTAGATGAAAATGGAGGGAAAGAACTTATATTAGATTGGAAAGATGGATTAAAGATCGTTGGTAAACCAGACACACTCTATGAATCAGATAATGGTTTAGAAGACGATGATGTAAATTATACAGAATACTATGCTGTTGCATTTAGGGTAAAAGAAGTTTTGACCCAGCCTACTCATAATGAAAACAGTATATATGATTGGATTAGTACAGGAAAAAGCTCATTAGTAGAAATTTCTCTTTATAAAGAGCCACCAAATGCAGTATATTTAGCAGACGGTCAGAAAATATGGGAATTGGATAACGATGAATCACAATGAAAAGCCGCTCCAAATCGAAATGGCTTTTCTACTTTGAATAGATTTATTTGTTGCTGCCTTCATATATAAGCCTATTTTCATTTTATACATTTTGATCCATTTACGCTCATGTCATTGAAGAAGCTGATCAGAAATCAGCCAACCATTTTAATAGGTCTTTGATACAAAAACAAAGAACGGAATTACTTAAAAATAAATCCGCTCCCTACCCGCTCCCAAAACCCTGTTTTGGAGCAAGTTACGAACTTAAGTTCCAAAGAACAAAAAGGCCTGAAATCCTTTCATATCAAGGATTTCAGGCCTTTTTAATTTAGTACGTCCCAGGAGAGATTCGAACTCCCGACCGACGGCTTAGATTACCACTATGACTTTCGCCACCAGCGCCCTAAATATCGCTATTTGTTTACGTTCATGTGTAACGGTCACTTTCCGAACTTTGACCGATTGACTTAATTTCTATTATATTTGCTTACGCTTTATAATTAAAGCATTCACATAGTAGAAACAACCCTATTGAAAAGGTAATACAGTTGTACTTAAATCTGCTATATTAAAACGTAAAGGTATTTATTTAAAGGAGTGGTTTCATGAGAGATAACAAAGAATGTTGTCCATATTGTAAAGCTGATTTACAAGGAGAGCCTATACCTAAAGAATCGCAGAAAGTATATGGTTCTGCCCACTTCACACGAAAAATTAGTATAAGCAGTATAGAAGCTGATAGGATTATTAAATGGAAATGTCCAGACTGTAACAAAGAATGGGATAGGGATTGATTATTTATCCAACAAAATAAAGCTGATTTTGATAATAAACAAAGTCAATATTGTATTAATTGTCGTCACCAATTTAATCCATAAAAAAGCATCTAACCATATCTAGGTTAGATGCTCGTTCTAGAGTGTTTCAATTACCCACATTCTCCGCTGCTTTATTTAAAGGAAAAAACACAGCCATAAGTAACCAATAGCATTCGGAGTATTGATGGTAAACCCTCCGCCCATCATGGACTGTTGAAGAATATTGATATATCAAGGTTTATTGTTGTTTTTGGAGATTATGAATTGCAATCATGATTGTTAATTGCAAGCCTTTACGATTGTTAATGTCGTTAACTGAATTATACCCAAAGATTTATATTCAAACAAGCAAAAATCCCATCCTTCATAAAAGAGATGGGATTGACTAATGTTATAAAATTTACCAGTTACTGTATCATTCATTACTTACCACTACTTCAGTTGTTAAGAACATTGCCGCTACAGAAGCTGCGTTTTGAAGTGCAGAACGTGTTACCTTAGTTGGTTCAACTCCTAGCGTTTTATAATCATGTAATAGTTATATCAATTAGCAGTAACCACTTAAATAATTTACCATACTCTTTAATCTGATTGACAAATGATACATTTATCAAACTTATCCAATAAGAATACTCAAGTTCATTTATTCCATAATCTTAATAACTTTTGCAATCTCAATTTCAATCCCTAATTTGCGAGTTTCTGAAATTACATTATCGATATAAGCTTTATATCTGTCCATAAAGCCCTCTCTAGCAATTATTAATAATCTTTCTTCTGGTCTAGAAATAGCAACATAATGCAAAAACTTTATTCCATCTTTGGTCATTTCATAATCCTGAGCATTAATTATTACTTGCTCAAACTCAAGCCCTTTGGATGAATGAATTGTGCCAGAAGTTAATTTGTAACGGTCTTGATTGTATGTAGGTATGTATTTCTCATTACTCACTACTTCATATAATTTGCTTATCTCTTTCTTAATTTTATCCAAGTCTTCACTGTACCCAAGATAATTGTACAATTTCATACAGTTTTCTTCATATTGGGAACGGTCATGTTGCGAATCCTTAATCTTTATTAGCATTGTCTTAATATCAGAAATTCTATAGGCATCTGGCATTGGTATTTCGTCTATAAAATCATACTCACTATACCTATATTGCATAGAATACTGTGCTATAGCTCTCGCTATCCATATATGCTCACTTTCAATATTAGAATAGTCTAAAGGAGAACCAGGTATAAAAACGAAAGGGATACCTGCTTTCTTTAATTGCTCACTCCAGGATTCTGAGGAATCATTACTAAAGTTTAAAAAGGCACATTTCTTGTTAACATCAATCCATTCATTTATATAGTTAATTGCTTCGGTATCAGTATTGTATTTAAATGCAATTACTTCATCATTAAATTCAGTTGGTTGGAAATGTTTTCTTACACTCTTCATGAATATATTAGAGTAATTTTGAATCACTTGGTTTGACCTAAAGTTATGCCATAATTCAAAGTTTCTAAATGTTTGTCTTGTAGATACCCCATTGAATCCATCGCTATACGCCCCTCGCCAGCCGTAAATAGACTGTTTAGAATCCCCAACAACAAACAGAGGAATATCAAGCTCATCGCATAGATACATAAAGAAGTTGTGCATATCAATGTCACTATCTTGATACTCATCAATATAAATTCTATAATACTTTGCTTTCATATATCTCCTACAGGAGTGAGAGCCCTTTAGAATGCTAAGAGCCAATTCGAATGCAAAATTCCTTTTTCTGTTTTTATACTTACACATCAATTGTGTCTTCCTAATTTTCTCAATACCGTCCTTAAAATATCTAATCTGATTTGCATCACTAAAGTCTGGTTTTATTTCCATTTTAAAATCTTTACCATATACATCGTACATAAACGGTTGAATTATCTCTAACCAAATAAAATTATCATTTGTTCCTACAAACCCCTCACCCTTATTTGGTCCCAGCCGCTTAACTATTTCTTTGGCTGCTTTTCTAGTAAAAGTAACAGCAGCAAATGTCTGATAGTTACTACTCCTCTCTGCATCTTTGATTATACGTTGGATAGTAGTATATGTTTTCCCTGTTCCTGCACTAGCACTTATTATAACATTACCACTTTCTTCAAGTATTTCTTCCCTTATATTTTTATCTACTGGCAACATAAGTCCACCAACACTTTCAAACACTCGAATCTCTTATGTTTAAATATTTTATCTACTTCTTGTTCAGTAATTCTTTTACTTAATTCAATGATGTTAATAAGTTTTGCACTTTGTAAATAGTCAACACCACTTTTGGTACTATTCATCTCAATAGCTAGGTTGTCCATAATATCTGGAATAACTTCATACAAATCATTTTCCAAATCTACCTTAGACAAATAAATATTTTTTATTTTTAATAGGTTTATAGTTTTAGATAATTTACTAAAGATACTTGTTTTTAATTCAACTACATAATCAGGCTCATCTTCATATCTTTTAGGGTCAACATTTTTTATGTTTTCCTTTTGCTTAGCTTCAATAAGCCTTAGGCATCTATTTATACCTAAAAGACTGCACTCTTCCCCTTTTATTTTTTTAAGGTCATTGTCGGTTTTTACTATCACATTTATACCTAGGGCAGATAATACAGTATAGTATTCACTAAAATTAATACCAGCGACTTCTAGAATATAACCACCATAACTCTCATAACGTTCGCACTTATCTTTTATTATACGTTCAAACAGTATCTTCTCTGATGGTCCCTCTACAAGCAAAACAACATCTGCATAGATAGCTTCAGCTAAATTTTGATTTAACTTTTGTTTTAATGTCCTATACTCATCTGGTACTCTATAAACAAAAGATTTACCTACCACTTTATTCCCTTTAAATAGCTTTATTAAATTGACATCATCCATTTGGCTTACAATTAGAGAAGAATGAGTTGTCATAAACAAATATTTAAATATTTCATCTGAGAAAATTTGATAAGACAAGGCAACCTGCATTGACCTATGTAAATGATTCTCTAATTCTTCTATAAGGAAAATGTTGATTTTCCTTTCTTCTAATCTACGATTTTCAAGAGTAAGTAGTGTATACGCTAGAATCTTTTTTCTACCATCGCCAGCTGTTGGATAATTCTCTGATTTTTCATCTAATATGTATGGTGTAAGTTTACTATGAATATTACTTATTTCAATCTCGGATTGAATAGAAACCTTAAAGTTTTTTTCATCCTTAAACTTCTTATACTCGTCTTCTAAATCTTTCTCAAAAGTTTTAATCGTACTCAGATTTCCCACTGTTTTATTAAGATTATTAATATTATCGCTAAGAACTTTTCTTTCCTTTTCACTTAAGCTAGACTCACCCTTAAGTATTTCTTTTGTATATCTTTTAAAAGTATTTTCTAATTGAATTGATGAATCAATATAAACTACATTAAAGTATTTATCTAGCTCAAAATACGATTGACTGCTTGGAATCGCCTCTAAATCTTTTAAATCTACTCCCCAATATAGATTAGGTTCTCCTACAAGAGATTCGCTATTGTATTTAGATTTTAGTTGAATGTAAATCTCTTTAGCATCTGATGTAATAGCACCGCTCATCATCGTATAAATTTTCTTATTATCATCATTATCTTCATTATCAGCAATATCAATCTTGAGAGTTATAATAATTTCGCTATTTGTGTCTTTATTGTAGAAATCTGAATCAACGAAACCATTTCTCCGAAAGTTTCTGTCCAGCAGGAAACGTAAAGCAGCTAGAAAATTACTCTTACCAATATCATTTAGTCCAAATACAATATTACGATTAGTTAAATCTATATCCACAATCTCAAAGTTCCTGAAATTTTTCACAGTTAGATGTTTGAAAATCATCTTATCTCTCATACCCTTCCCATTTGGAAATACGTTGTTAGGAAAATAATACCACATTAGGACTTTGAATGCATACCCAAAATCTCTGTTGTATGAAGAGCGGGTGTTGCAGTAAGTCCTAAACATGCCGCATCAAAATAATCAATTACACGTCGATATTGACTGAAGTAATCATTTTGGTCACGGAATTCTAATTCTTCTTCTGACATTTCTTTGTCACTTGTATAGCCACGATGTGCTTCATCTACAATGATGAAATCATGCCCGACACTTGGAAGCTTTTCGTTATCACTATAGAAAAGTCTTCTAACCATTCCCTGCACCGTCGCAATTTGCACCTTCGTTTCAACTTCTGGAGACATATCTTCTAAAGACTCCACATCGTATATATCAGCAAATGAGTAGCCTTCAATTTTTGTATCCTTAAGTGCATCCTCTGTCTGTTTTCCTAACGAATTACGGTCTACAAGGAAAAGAATACGACGACATTTTTTAGACTTAATTAAGCGATACATGAGGGCGATAGCTGTACGAGTTTTCCCAGTTCCCGTTGCCATCGCAATAAGCATTCTTCGTTGCCCTTCTTTTAATGCTTCTGCAGTGGCAAGCACAGCATTTTGCTGATAATGACGCAAACCAAACTTCGTAATACCCTCTTCTTCTAATCGTTTATTTGCATCCTTATCATCTTGACTAAGAAGAAGCTGCAAGTCGTCAGGTGAGTGCCATCCTTCAAGCGGGCGGGCATGTTCTAATGGTTTGCGTGAATCCCAAAACCAGATGCCTGACTCTTCATGAAGTTGTCTCAAGTATGGTCGGCCGTTCGTTGCGTATAAAAACGGCACTTTATATTCACCTGTTGTAGGTGTGATGACTTCATCTTCGACTTGTATCACATTTTTTGCATACACTTTTGTTTGACTTTCTAATGCGCCAGGAATCGTTTTCTTTTTTGCCTTAGCTTCAATAAAGCCAACAAGCTTTAAGCCAATAAATAACGCATAGTCGACCCTGCCGCCATTGACCTTCCATTCAGCAATTGCCATGTTTCGGTTTTTCTCTGGCAGCGTCCCGTTCTTTTGTTGATTTAGTACAGTTGTATCTACTTCCCACCCAACAGCACGTAGTTTTCCATCGATAATCGTACGTGTTTCAGCTTCTGTTAATTGCTGTCGACGCATAAAGTTTTTGGATATCTTTTTACGCTCGGTTTTTACCTCTTCTTGTTCCACTTCTGCTTGTTGACGAATTGCCTCTAATTCTTCTTCAAGCTTTTTGACTTTATCCTCTAAATACAGATACTTAGTAGTCACAGAGATATCACTATGACCCAATACTTTAGAAATTACAGCAACATTTGCTCCCTTATCTAACAACGACTTAGCAAAACCTCTCATCGCGCAACTTCTTTTCCTACAATTTAAAGAAAGGACACCAACCAGCACCCTTAAAAGGTGTTGATCAGTGTCCGCAGGCTCTTCGCCTTGGGCTTATTTAACTCTTTTTTTAAAATTATAGATTTTAGGTTGAACGCTATACTTAGAAAAGAACTCCTCTTCAATACCAAATAATTTAGAAATTAATTTAATCTCAAAAGACGTGTGTTTTTGAAAATCGTTTAAGTCAGATAAATTATTTTCAAAAATGTATCTTAAAGAATTTCTTAACTTACCCGGCCTAATAATCGGTATAGTATCATCGAGTGGCTCTTGTACTCTATAACCGTGTTTGTTTAATAACCCATTAAAGTAACGATATTGTTGATAAGATAACAAATTAAGTTGGTAGGCACGATAGGCTAATGCAGCAATAGAAACATGCCACTTTTCTTTTAATTCTATATAAGAATTCGGATTTGATTTTCTTTTTACTGATTTCATATCGTTAAGGAATAGCTCTTCTGGAAGAAGAAAATTAGCTGCAAATAAATTAGCTTCACGCTCAATCTTTTCATATTCTGTAGTGGTTAACTCTAAGATGTTAATCTTATAATGTAACAATAAATGGCCCAATTCATGCGCCAAATCGAAATTCCTTCTAACGGAAGATTTTTTAAAATTGCTGAGAACAATAATGGGTCTATTATTATTTAACCAGGAACTGTATGCATCGGTTTTGACACTAAGATCTCGTTCCACAATAAATAACCCATTTTTCTCTAGAAGGAACAGTAAATTCTTATTATCTTGATTATTCAAACCTAATATGTTCCTTGTCTCAATAGCAATTTCTTTAATTAATCTTTCGGTTACTTGACCTTCCTCTATTATCTGATTTATTGTATAATCTCTTAACTTTAAGATCAGATTGTCAGGATACTCAACAAAATCTTCAATATACTCCATCAAGTAATTTATAAATCTTAAGTATACAGCTTCTGTTTTAGTTCTTTTAGCGTTGTTCTTTTCGGATGATCTATATGCTATTCCTTCTTCTTTAACAGTTTCGCCAATACTGGAGTCATTATAAAAGAAGAAGTTTTTAACATTAAAAAGTTGTTTAATTTTGCTCATGGTCTCAATTCCTGGTGTAGCATATCCGTTTTCAAATTGCCAAACTGCTTGTTCAGTTACATCCAAAGCTAAAGCTAATTCATTTCTTGAATAACCATGAAGCACTCTGATATCAGTTAGTTTTTCACCAACAAACATATTAAGTGCCTCCTTTTAAATTATTTTTTCCCCTCTATGTTAACATCAATTTCTTGATGAACTTTCCCAACAATGTAATCACTCTCAGAGAATTCTTCAGGTGCTACCTTATCTTCGTGAAGAGTTTTCAAATCTTCTGAAGTAATTTGAACATTTGAAGCTTCAATAAAACGATTCCAATTATCAACTCGTCTAAATTCAGACAATCCAGGAGCAGGCAAAAAGAGATTTACAGATGATAACATTTTGCTTGTTACATCAAATTCGTAAGCAATTATATAAAAATGAGTGTAGTTTTCTTCCATACTCGCTATTTCAGCGAGGACTTCTCTGTCCTCTGAATTTTTTCGATCGAGTGGAGAAAAAGCAAACTTTAATTGTTCTGTTCCTCCTACACTGGTTTCGGTATCTTTGAAATGTTTTTTATTTATTTTTGAAAGTTGTACTAAATAATTTTTTTCTTGATCCTCCTTTTTCTTTTGAAGGATACCAGCAGCACCATTATTAATTATTGTCCCTATTTTTAAAATAAATAACGTTTTTTCTCCATTTATTTGATTATCAAACTTTAAATATCCCCATGTGTATCCAGCTTTTGATGTTTGATATTCTATACCTTGAGTTTCACATATCTCAGCTACCGCATTATCAATATGATTCCCTCTCACCCAAGCATAAGCACTACTTATTTTCATCAATGCTTTTTTTTCGCGTCTTTCATCTAAGTAACTTTTGTAGCCTTTTAAAATCCCTTCAACTATCTTCTGACTTAAAGATTCTGGAAAGTGATTCATTATTTAACATACCCCTTTTTATTTGATTAACTCATTTTACACTTTTGAGTCATTTTTTTAAAGTGATTTAAAAATTATTAGGATTAATTTAAAACAGATAGTATAAGAAGTGATAAAACATTATTGAAATGAAAATCTATATTGAAAACTCAATTAATAAAGTTAAAGAAAAATCAAAAGAAGTACTAATTGTTCTTTATTTTTCTTGCAGTCTTTGATTACCTAAGATAACTTGATATACTTTGGTGAATTCGTTGTACATCCTCCTCATTAGAATATGAATTCCTGTTATCTTGTAGTTTTATAAATTAAATCAAAATTGTTTAAAAATTTTCAGGTTCGAAAATAGAGGATAACAAAAAAAGCCAGAAACATTGTTTTATCAACGTTTCTGGCTTTGAACAGTCTTAAATCATTAAACGTCCCAGGAGAGATTCGAACTCCCGACCGACGCCTTAGAAGGGCGTTGCTCTATCCAGCTGAGCTACTGGGACATGTTGTTATGTAGTGTTCTGTTGGTGAGTACCTCACCGACAAGATTTATTATATTACTATTGTTCTTTAAAGTCAACGGTTTTTCGAAAAGTTTTTTCATAAGGGGCAAATGCTGCACCCTTATGAAATACCTTCCAATGTGACAGTGTTTTCGAGGTCTTGTATGGCTTGACCTTCGTCTGTGAAAAACTGTACGTTCGCTTCGCTTCCATCTAGTGTCAGTATAGCATAGCTGCGCTCTTTGCGCACTCTTGGCAGGTGCACGCTGCCTGGGTTAATAAGCAGTTTTCCACTTAGCAGCTCACTGCCTGGGATATGCGAGTGGCCAAAGCAGATAATGTCAGCGCTTAGCTCTTCTGCACGGTAGTAGACTTGAAGCAAGGATTGTTTGATGCCATGCAGATGTCCGTGAGTGAGAAATAGTTTTCCGCCTCCATCAAGTGGGAGCAGGAGCTCTTCTTCAAAATCGCCCATAAAGTCACAATTTCCTTTGACGACTTTGTATCCTTCGAGTGCTGGGTGGTTCGTTTCGAGTTCTGAATCTCCGCAGTGAATCATCATGTCGACTTCAGCCGCGTGCCGTTTGGCAATGGTTTGAAGTTCGTCTGTGAGTCCATGACTGTCACTCATGATGAGTATCTTCATGGCTTCATTCCCCCTTATTCATTTGCGTCTAGCAGTGATGAAAGCTTTTGAAGCGCGACCGCTCGATGGCTGATCTTGTTTTTCTCCTCTGGTGATAACTCGGCCATCGTCTGGTCTTTGTCTTTGACGATGAAAATGGGGTCGTATCCGAAGCCGTTTTCGCCGATTGGTTCCTCTGCGATGAAGCCTTCTACTGATCCTTCTACCGTCTTTGTTTCTTTGCCCGGTATGCTGACAGCCAGGGCACATCTGAATCTGGCTGTGCGGTCTTCTTTTTCAATGCCTTGAAGTTCGCTCAGCACTTTTTCCACATTCTCAGCATCGTTTTTATGCTCACCAGCGTATCTCGCTGAATATACGCCAGGTTTTCCGCCAAGATAGTCAATCGACAAACCGGAATCGTCTGCAATGACCATTTCACCTGCTTTGGCTTGAATCGCCTCGGCTTTGATGATGGCATTTTCTTCGAAGGTTTGTCCTGTTTCTTCAATCTCTTCAGTAAATCCGATGTCTGCTAGTGTTTTGACCGTGAATCCTTTTGGCTCAAGAATGGCTTTGAATTCTTTCGCTTTGCCCGCATTGTGCGTTGCAATGATGGCTGTTTTCATCCTGATCAAACCCTTCTTTTTATTCGATGACTTCTCCTGTAACCGCTTTTTGCTTTTCGATTAATTCTTTGATGCCCTTTTCGGCTAAATCAAGCAGTCCGTTTAGCTGTTCTCTTGAGAATGTCGCTTCTTCGCCTGTCCCTTGAAGTTCAACAAAGCGTCCAGCGCCTGTCATGATGACATTCATATCCACTTCAGCTGAAGAATCTTCTTCATAATTTAAATCTAACAGAAGACCCTGCTGAGAATCAATTCCGACGGATATCGCCGCTAAATAATCAGTGATCGGGTTTTGTTTGATGACTCCTTCTGCTCGAAGCTTTTGAATCGCAAGTGTCATGGCGACAAAAGCACCGGTAATAGATGCTGTGCGTGTGCCGCCGTCTGCTTGAATGACATCACAGTCAATCCAAATCGTGCGTTCGCCAAGCTTTTCTAAGTCAACGACTGCGCGGAGTGCTCGTCCAATTAAGCGCTGAATCTCCATTGTACGTCCTGTGACTTTTCCTTTAGATGATTCTCTCATCGTTCTTTGTGCGGTTGCTCTTGGAAGCATGCTATATTCTGCTGTAATCCAGCCTTTTCCTTCTCCTCTTAAAAAAGGAGGTACACGGTCTTCGATAGATGCGTTACAAATCACCTTCGTATTGCCCGCTGAGATTAAGACAGAGCCTTCTGGATGCGTAATGTAGCCTGCCTGTATTTCAATTTTTCTTAATTCGTCATATTGTCTTTCATCTAATCTCATGATTTACCTCCGTTACGATATACATTCCGCGCGGGTGCCAGCGGGGTTCTCCTACTAACTTTGACAACCTCGGCTCGTTCTAATCGCTTGGAATAAAAAAGAGGCAGCGAATATGCATGCCTCTTTTTCTCCATTATATCAATGTGTGCCGTTAAAAACTACCTGTATTCACTTGTTCTGGTCTTGAAACTGGCTTTGTCAGCTCTGCTCCTTTTTCGTTCACAAGCTCAGCCTTGCCGTTTACCTTAACGGATACGCTTTTGACGTCCGGCAGCTCTGTTAATGTGAGCACAATGCTATCAAGAACTTTTTGTGAAATGACCTTTTTCTTTTCATCTGCACTGCCAAAAATGGATTCGTTGAAATCAAGTGTCACATGTCCGTCTTTTACTTTCGGGATATCATTCAGCTTTACATCTTGATCAAAGTCTGTGAGCAAATGGCTTTTTTTGCTTGGTCCAGAGACGAGCTCATCAATGGCTGCTGTAATCGGATCATCCTCGTCTTTTGGCGCTCTTTTGGTCACAGGAACATAGTACGTCTGTTCATCAGATTCAGCTAAGTAATACACCGTCACTGGCTTTGTCGATGTCATATCAGCGGCAGCCTCGTGCTGAATATTAATACCGTCTTCTCTGCTTAAATCATCGGAAATCGGTGTACCGTTCACAGGCATTTCTTTTAATTCATGACCATTCATTTTCAATTTGACTTTGGCGACAGAATCAAACTGCGTTAACGTCCAAGTGACAGATTGCAGGATGCGCTGTTCGTCTTCTTTTTTATAGTTTTTGAATTCATTTGAAAAATCCACAACGGCCGTTCCGTCTTTAATGTCGACAGATACGCTCGTGTCGGCCGGCAAAACAGCTCGGAATCCATTTGGCAAGAGGTTAGAAATCGGTCCCCCGTCCACGAGATATTCAAGGGTTTGTTTGGCACTTCCTTCGTTTTTCGGCAGCGGAATGGATTGAGAGACGACATACCCGTTTTTATCAATTAAATATAATTCTCTCATGACTGTATCTGCCTTCTTCTCTTCTTTTCCTTCTTTGGCTGTTTGTTTATCTTCTTTATTTTCTTTCACATATGTGACGTTTTGTGGCGGGTCAATCTCTGTTTTCGCTTGGTCTGTTTGAAACAATCCGCATCCTGACAAAAGCATGGCTGACGCGATACACGTCACAGCTGCTGTAGATCCTTTTTTCAGCATACTTCACCCTCCTCTAGTAGTTTGTACTACTATGTATACGAGCTCCCTCTGCGGATTAGACCCTTTTCATAAAAAAATAACCCACCTCAAGAAGAAGCGGGTTATTGCTGATAGACGTGTTCGAGTGATACGGTTTCGACCTTCCCTGGGAGGTAGCCAAACCAGTCACGAGCGATGTTTTGAAAATTTTGCTGCTGCCCTGTTGTATAAAATGTATGAACAGGTGCTTCTTGAGAAGTATTTAACAGCCCTTTATACGAAAGAATCGTACTGGCTTCTCTAGCTGTCTCATCCCCTGATGAAATAATGCTCACATCACTGCCCATAAAGCGCTGAATCGGCTCTTTTAAAATCGGATAGTGTGTGCAGCCAAGAATGAGCGTATCAATTCCTGTTTCTTTCATTGGTTCAAGGGAATCTTTCACGACTTCATCTGCTGTCTGATCTAAAAATGTACCGCTTTCCACAAATGGGACAAGCAGCGGACATGCCAGGCTTTGAACCGCTAGTCCTGCTTTTAGGGATAACAGTGCTTCTTTGTATGCCTCGCTTTTGATCGTATTGGCTGTGCCAATGACACCAATCTGCTGATTATTTGTCACCTTGATGGCTGTACGGGCGCCGGGCTGAATCACGCCAATGACCGGAATATCAAGCGTTGCTTTGATTTCATCAAGTGCGATCGCCGTCGCTGTGTTGCATGCGATGACGAGCATTTTAATATGATGATGTCTTAATAAGTAGTGCGCCATTTCCCAAGTATATTGAAGAACCTCTTCTTCTTTCCGCGGGCCATACGGGCACCGTTTTGTATCGCCTACGTAAATGATTTTTTCTTTTGGCAGTTGTCTCATGATTTCCTTTGCAACGGTTAAACCGCCGACGCCGGAATCAATGACGCCGATTGGTTGATCCAACAAAATCGCCTCATTTTCTTTTCATTTGCTGCTGTAGTTTCGTTAAGGATTGGTTGAAAACGATGGCTTCTTCTTCTGAGAAAGCCCCTAGAAGTTCACTGACGTATTCTTGGCGTTTGACAATCACTTCTTGAATGATCCGCTCGCCTTCAGGTAATAAATGAATGCGAACCACGCGGCGGTCAGAAGGATCTTTCACTCGTTCGACAAGTTCACTTTTTTCCATTCGATCAATTAAGTCGGTGGTTGTGCTGCAAGCCAAA
This sequence comes from Bacillus sp. FSL R5-0431, assembly GCF_038002985.1. Classification (NCBI taxonomy): domain Bacteria; kingdom Bacillati; phylum Bacillota; class Bacilli; order Caryophanales; family Bacillaceae; genus Bacillus; species Bacillus sp. FSL R5-0431. Next base: position 2,451,683 of record NZ_JBBOOG010000001.1, read on the forward strand.
TACATCTTTTGTGATAGCTCACCTATTGTCATATCTCCGAATTCATAAAGCCACTGAAGCCCTACAAATTGAGGAGGTGTAATCGTATATTGATTCAGAATTTCTCTGCCTTTTTGCTTAATAATTGCAGCAATATGGCGCAATGATTTTTCAATCTCTGCTACATGGTCGAACTCATTCGTTTCCATTTCATTGATACCTCACTATAGCATCTCACTTTGATTAAAACGTACATTCCTATTTTCCTCGTTTTTCAGAGAAAATGCAAGAAGAGACTCATGGAAACCATATAGAAATAACCGGTTCCTCCCTGGTGCGGAAGGAAAACCGGCTGACTTTAGAGCTCTAGCTCACCCATACGCAGAAGCTCGACGACGGCCTGTGAACGACCTTTGACTCCTAGCTTTTGCATGGCATTTGTTATGCATACCTTTTACAAATGAGTATAACTCACAGGATCATTTAAATCTATAATGAAAATTCATTTTCCCGTTAGGATGGATAACAATATGATCAATGAGCTTATCAAACACATGCTTCAAATCGTTCTCTTTGTCTTCAAGCTCTCTCAGAACCGCTTGCATTTCCATCATTGAACTTTTCTCATCATGGACCTGCTGTAAGGAAAATAAACTCTGTTCAAGCTTAACAATTTTAGCTTGAATGTCATTTCGCTTCATTTGAAATTCTGATTTGGTAATCATTTGATCTTCTAAATAAAGTTCAAGCAACCTTTTATTTTTTGCTTCTAGAGATTTCAACTCTGCTTTAATAGACTTTATTTGTTTTTCTTTTTGCTCAAATGCATTTTTTTTGTAGTCGTGTGATATATCCCTAGAGAATTCGATGAGATTTTCAATCACTAAATCTCGGACCTCTTCATAAGTGATGGGAACATGGTTCACACAGCCTTCGGGACCAGATCTCCTGTAATTACTGCATTTAACATATTTCCAATAAGTTTTCTCTCCGTTTTTTTTGGCTCTGCTGGTTTGGATAATGACCATATTAGATCCGCATTTCCCGCAAATAAGCAGTTGTCTAAGCTCATTCCAAGGTGTGAATTTAGTTTTTTTATTAACTGTTGGTTTATTATTTGCTTTCTCCCACTCTTCTCTTGAGACAATCGGCGGGCAAAAGTCTTCATAAACGTTCCATTTTTCAGGTGGATTTCTTATAAATTTTTTTCTGCCATCAACTTTGATCGTGGTATGTCTATTAGCAATGTGCACACCACAATAAATTGGGTTTTTTAATATGGTTTGAACTGTTGTAAGCTGCCAATTTCTTGTTGTTCTAGGAGGAGGTATTTCACCAATTTTGCATTTTTCTTGCAATGCATATGTAACTCTTTTCTGACCTAGCCCCTCGTTATTATAAAGGTGGAAAATCATCCTAATTACTTGAGCTTCACTTTCGTTAATTACAAGTTGTTTACCATCTTTCGTATAACCATATGGTACACGCCCAGAGTGCTCCCCACGGCGTGCTTTTGCTGCAAGTACACCACTTATATTGACTGACATAGACTTAGGCAACTGCTCCGCAAACAGAGCAGACATTTCAAATTTCATTGACGCTTTACTCTCGTAAAGGGAGTCATAGTCTTCTTCGAGTGTAACGACACGAACCCCATTAGACACTAGAATCTCTCTGATGTATAACGCATCTTTTAAATCACGGGCAAGACGTGTGATGGACTTAAAAATCACCATTTTTATTTCTTTTTTTTCCGCCAATGAAAAAATGTATTTCATGGCTGCCCTATCTTCAAGAACGGTACCACTAATACCGTCATCTAACAAAACAGAACGATCATCCCATTCGTAATTATTCTGCTCTATCCAGTATCTACAAACGTCAATTTGGTTTTCCTTAGAACTTATTTGTTCATCACGGTCTGTCGAAACCCTTGTATAGACCTTATAAGGGTAATCGTCATATTTGATGATTTCGTCAACTGATTCTTTGCGGAAATGCATATAACACACCCCAATTATTAATTTTCCATATAAATTATAACATCCTGAATGATGAATTCGTTAAAAAGGATTCATAAAACCCAGCATTGTTATATAATGGTTATTGACTTAAAAGAGCGCCATTCTTAGGGGGAAGAAAATGGGGATTTTCATTTCAATATTTGCCGGTTTAATGATTTTAGGAATTTGTGTTGGACTTATTCTATTAATTTTCTCGAAATCTAGGAAAGTAGGAAAAGGCGTTTTTATTACTTGTCTTCTTATATTGTTATCAATATCATTTTTGAATTCATTTGTTTGGAAATATGAAAGTTCCGAAATATCATCAATAACTCCTGAAAAATATAATCAATTAAAGGAAGGTATGACTCCTAAAGAAGTTAAAAAAATTATTGGTGGTTCCCCTAGATCAGAAGAAATTGAAGAAGATAATTATTTCATTTGGGAATACGCGGGGGAAAAAGGAATTGAAAATGATGCCTCGGCAGACTTAATATTTGAAGATGATCGACTAAGTTCTAAATTTGAAAGTGGTTTGCTGACAAAACACAATGAAACAGATTCCGAAGAAACATACGAGTCAGAAGCAGCAGATGAAGAAGACGAATTAGAATCTTTGAAAAGTGATGCTGAATATGAAATTGAATCTATTGTAGAAGATAATTACACTACTGCTTCAATTGAAAAAATTGAAATTAATGAAGATATGGGTTCGGGTGAGCCGAATAAATTTATTGCTCTTGTTCACTTGTCATTTGATGCAAAGAATTCTGCTCAAACATCTTATAATATGACAGAAATGTATAGTGAAGATTTAGCAGCTAAGATAGGTTCGGATAATAACTCGATTTCACAGTTATCCGTATTCTGGAAAGTGCCATACATAAGTGATAAGAGCGCAGCCAAATTCTCCTACGAACGATCAGGGAATAACATGATAATTAAAAGTAAATCAACTATTTTGAAATAGTCCTTCAACTTGAAGGGCTATTTATTTCCGCTTATAATCGAACGTATATTCTATTCAGGAGGTGCTTTATGACTGACCTTGAAAGAAAGTTATATCGAATCATCTATAATATGAGCCGATTTCGCAAGAACCCTACAATAGAAGACCTTAAAATAAAAACAGGCAGAGATGAGCCTACGATCCGTAAGGCGGTTCGAAACTTAGTTTCTCGCAAAGAGTTAACGTGGGATAAGGAAAAAAGAGAATGGCGGTTTAAATAAGAACATTTCACAGTCTCGTCACAAATGACGGGACTTTTAATTAGTCTATTTTTACCATTTTTATAAAAAGTATGGAAAATAAAGCCTGTTAATTGTTACCATACGGGTGTAGGACAATACTTTTAGGGGGAGGATGTTTAGTATGAACGGTTTATTGCGCAAGCTCAATGTAAAACTTACACTTGTATTAACACTTATTGTGACTCTTGGAATCACATCTGCTTTTGGTCAGGCATCAGCCAAAGAACAATGGGACCCTCAAAAGCAACAAAGAATTGCACAGGCTATTTTCGAAGCTGCTGCATACAATGAAGTAGATAAAACTTTTTCCTTTGATGAATCCAAAGTTATCAATGCTGGCTTACCAAAGGATATTTCATTAGAGATCAAAAATCATTTAGAATCATTGGCCGGAACTGATGCTGAAAAAGTGTATCAAGATCAATTAGCTGCACAGCAAAAAGGTGAAGTGACAACTATGGTTGCTCCGCTAGTGATATGGGCGGCCAAAGTATTGGCTGGCGCAGGTCTAGCATGGTTAGGTAAAAAGCTTTTAGATATGGGCGGCCATGAATTTTGCAAACGTTACAAGAACGAAAATAAAACAACTAAGTATGTTTGCAAATTCCTTTAATTTTTGAAAGGAAGTGGTTTAATTGAGAAAAACAAATTGGTTTCTGTCTGTGTTTATAACTGCTTTAATCTCCTTTGTAATTCAATCGGGATTAAGTAAATTCGGCGTGATTAACATGTCAAATATTTGGGCAGATTTGGTCAGTTGGATAGTAATATTCTTTGTCGTATTCATTGGCGTTGAAGCGTCTTTTAGAACGATCAATAAAATGAGACATCGAACCGAATAAAGACAAACAAAAAAAGCCCCTCCAATAAGGAAGGGCTTTTCTCTTTACTTCTGTTTAACTTCAATATATTTAGTTGCAGCAGTGATATAAAGACCTGATTTAAGCTTATACATTTTTGACCCGTTGACTGTAACGGCCTTATCAATCGTAAATGCTTCACCAGGTTTCACCTTTTTGTGCTTTGCTGACCAATTCGGCTTATCATAGACCCATAGCCACCCGTCGGCATTCGGCTTCACCACGGCCATTTTAACGCCTTTTGGCGCTGGTTTATTAGTTGGCTTTGTTTTATTTGAAGAAGACACCTTTTTTAAACCAACAGCTGCAGCAATTCCTTCCGCGTGCCCCTCGGCCAAAGCATCGAGGAATGAATCTTGTTTCAGCAGCGCAGCATCTTTTTCCCGATCAATAAAAAGGTTCTCTGTCAAAATTGCTGGCATTTTTGTCTCTCGCAATACTGCAAGATTTTCAGACTTTTTCCCGCGGTCTGATGTTTTTGCTTTGATCTTGTTATAAATAGAATCATGTACGATCTTTTGCTGCTTGCCAGTGCTGGATGCTGCTGATAATTTATCGAAACGATACGTCTCAAAGCCTGTGCCGCCAGCTGCATTGATATGGATAGAAGCAAAATAATCAGCGCCCCAATTATTTGCTAGTCTTGCTCTTTGTGATAAATCAATATAAACGTCAGTTGATCGTGTGAGCTTAACTGTTGCTCCATACACTTTTTCGAGGATCGTTTTAGTTTTCTTTGCGATCTTTAATACAAGGTCTTTTTCTTTTAATCCGTTTGCTACTGCGCCGGGATCGTGCCCGCCGTGTCCCGGATCAATCATAATTTTCTTTGTCATGTTCATCTACTCCTTAATTTGTTTTTATATAGAAAAAAGCCGCCGATTACTCAGCAGCTTTCTTTTCCTCTTCTTCTTCTTTTTGGCTGTCGTTTTCAATGACGTGAAGACGGTCTGTAATAGAAGCCGGAATTTTAACGCCGATCTGTGCAAGGTTTTCTGTGATAGAAAGTCCTTCATTTGCAATATAGAAAAGCACTGTCCCGAAGGTCAGCACCCCGTTAAGTCCCATGATCTGATCAATAATATTGGCTACAATCACCACAACAAAACTAAGCATTTTCCGCACGTAACCGAACCATGCTGTTCGACTCCGTAGTTTGCCAACTTTCCACGCTTTGATGATGCCAGTTAAGATGTCAATGATGCTTAGCAGCAAGAGCAAGTCCAGAAATTTCACTCCGCCGAATAGATATGTTCTTGCAAGATCCAAAGTTTCAAAGTTTATAAACACTATCGTTTCCTCCATTTCTTTAATCACCTCCTTTCGAAGGCAAAATAAAAAGCACCTGTTAAGATGCTGTTGAACCTAAATCCACTGAGACAGCAGGCTTATCGAACCTCAATCCTGTTATCTCTTCAAATTCTGTTTTAGTTATAACTTTCAATGAAACGTATTCTCTCATAATCTCAGGCGTATAAACGCCCCAATCCCAAAATACTTTAATGTCGGCCGCCGTCGGGTAGATCATGACGACCCACCCCTCTGTATCTGTGATACCTGCAATGTGAGTAAAGCCATTTGTTTTTTAAGTGTGGGTATATCATTGGACAAAGGGGATTTAGGTTGCAAGCCTTCTATATACTCTTTGGATGCTGATTCACTCCACACTTTCTTTTTTCCGTTATACATTGGAAGGTATAACCCCTCTTCCGGACGTACACTCGTAGCATTCTTTGGCAACTCGTCATATTCACTTATTACATCTTCACCTGTATACATAAAGTTTTCGTCATAATAATATATGTGCATGTCCCTTCCCTCCTTTACCACAATGGAATTGACTCGTTTATCTCAACTCTCGACACTTTTGAATTATCGTTCGCGTTGAGACCATTGAACTTGAGTGATCCGTCTTTCTCAAGCGTCAAACGTGCCGATCCGTACGATCCAACCGTAGCACCCAAAAATGCAGTTTCTCCTGACGGTTTTTGAGCAAAACGGGCAATCACTGTATCATTTGCCGGAATACCTTCAAAAGAACCACGTATACGTAATTCATTTTGACGTATGGAGAATTGGAGAGGATTTCCCGCAAATTGTTTTACTGTTCCAGCGACTAACGTTACTTGGTTCCATGTGCTGCTTAAATCTTTTTCGGTTAGCAATCGGTTCCAACCACTCCATACGTTATCGTTAAGGTAATTTGTATATATGTTGTTGGCGTAATCTGTAGCATACACCCATCCAAACGTACCCTTTCCATTTGTCGCATCTGTTATGTGGAAGAAACCTCTGAAAGAACGGTTGTTAGGTAAATCTTTTGATTTTGCTATTGCGTAAAAAGAGCCCATCCCTAGACCTTTATCAATCACGGCATCCAATATGCTAACTGATGTGTCTTTAATTGAAATCAACGGCAAGCCCATATCGGTCGTGATTTTCTTTTGTTGAAAACCCGCCACAAGGTCTTTCACCTTTTTCACAGCTGTATCTGCTTTATCTTGAGCGCCGGCGGGCGTCTCTGCGTAATTCACCGTATATTTTTTAGCTGTTGCAAGCGCTTCTGCTACTTTAGCTTTTGCGCCCTCTTTTGTTTCGATCTTTTCCAAGTCCTCGAACTTGGCCTTCAATTCATCAATCGTTAGTATCGCTTCATCATACAGCTCATTTATCTTTGCTCTTAATGCCTCGAACTCGTCCACATAGTATTCTGTAATTGGGACGATATCTTGATCAATGAGAGACTTCGTAATGTTAAAAGAGAATTGATGCACGGACATAGATTGATCATTTGCATAATACAAATTCAGCTCAGCTTGTACTATTCCGTAGTGCTTGATCTCTTCATCTGTCAAAACGTACTCGGCGTGACCGTTCACTCTATCAACTATCGTTACGTCTCGAATGAATCGGCTGCCGTCGGCCATAACTAATACAAGTTTTCCTGTGACAGCTGCCAGAGGCAAAGGTACGCCATCTTTCGTGAGTTTGAATATGAGCCTTGCTGTCTGACGGTCCTGCGTCCAAAAATTTATGCTGGTTGATACACTTGAACTGGTATATGCGTTTACATCAAAATCAAGTGGACCGTTCTTATGAATCATTTGTTATCACCTCACTCAAATTACATTTTCTATTGACTTAATAGGATCAACGCTGTTATCTTTCAAGCTGCCTTCTGCGCCAGCTCCTTTGAGTCTATTTCCAAAATGCTGAATCCTTGAACACTTGCTAGTCAAATACATCGCGTATCTGCATTTTTTCCCTCGCACTTTGTTGAATCTTGCTGCTGAATCTGTGACTCCATCCATGAAGATAATTCCGTAATACGGGTTTGATGAAGAAGTCCTTTTACCAGCATTCTGAATATCGCTGAAATCAACGTTTATGTCCTCTGAATCTCCTGAAACAGAAATCCCCGAATAGCCAACTTCTCGTAAGGTTGTGTTAGTGACATCAATGTTCTTGCACCCTAATTCTACGCGTACACCGTTCCCCTCGATGTCTCGTCCAACGCTTGATTCGACTGTGCCATTACTGCAGCGAGTTAAGAGCACCCCATGATGCTTGATGTCTCTAAATTGATTGCGAGACACCAAAAAGCCATCCACATCTGATAAATGGATAGCATGCTTGACCTTTACGCCATTGATTTTATTGTCGGAAACATCCACGTCGTCAATTTTTTGAATCCCTTTACGGCCATATACTTGAATGGCATGACGCACTTTGATATTGGTGAAAGTGTTATCTTTGACAGAAAGACGTTTTACTTTGTTAACCCTGTTCGTAGGATTGCCATTTGCGTCTTGCGTGTAGACTGATTCCACTCTTGGAATCATTAACCTTACGCCGGATGCACAATTTTTAAATCGGTTTCGGCTTATTAAAACGTCTTCCCATTTGTTCCCTGAAATTGCGTACTCGGTCGTATCTTCAAAATCGTTGTTTTCGATACGAATATCAGAATACCAAAAGCCATCAGTGCTGGTGTGAGAATCTATCCCCCGCGCATATCCTCCTAAATTCTCGGATCTGCTAAAATAGCAGTCTCGAATAGTGACATGCTTGCTGACGGTTTGGTCATAAGCTCCAAATGCGCCGAAGTTGCCCGCCGATCTCATTAAGTCCAACTGAATTGCAGCAGAAAACCATCTGTCGCCCTTATAATCAGCGAAACCTTTAAACCATACATTCTCTATTAATACGTGTTTATTACCTGCACAGTCAAAGGCATGGCCGCCGCACACATCTTTGATCGTGATGTCACGGATGATGATACGCTCAGCATGAGCGAACCCCAGGGCAGAACATTGCTCTTTGATCTCTCCTCCTGCGCTATCCAGTACACCTTGTCCATCAATCAGTATGTTTCCGTGGCCGTTATAACCTTTTGTCTGATCTTCTTTATCCCCGTTCACGATCATAGAACCTACAAAGCCGCGTCTAATAATTGCGCCAGCTTGTAAGGTTAAGTGAGTATTTTTATAGATGCGTGCAGTCTCCATTAGTTTGTATTGTCCTTGAGGAACAACAATGTGCACAGGATATAATTTTGCAAGGCTTAGCGCCGCCTTAAAGCCCGCTGTGAAGCTCCCGTATTTCTTGATGAATTTTTTGAGATTGAGAGAAACTGCAGAATCTTCAATTTCTTGCTCGAGAATTTGAAAGTCATAATCAAGACGATCTTTTGCAGTGGGATGAATAGTTGCATCTCTAGCGACACGAATATCAACGACTTCCTTTACGTCTTTTCCATCGTGATTTAATACTAGATTGATTATCCTTGACCACATGTTATCTATTCGATTGGCAACTGAAAATAGCCCATGTTTGATTTGATTAGACGTATGAGCTACATCGCTTGTTTTATGTCGTTTCAAGTCATCTGCATTCTGATTCAAATGAGTTTCTATAGACTGCATATCCTCTCGCAGCTGCTCTGCGTATTTCGAGTTTCGTCTAGTGTCATAGTCCTTTCTAAGCCTCACCATGTTCTCACTCTCCTTTTTTGGCAAAAATAAAAAGACCCTATCTAAGCGTCTTGAGCATGTCGTTTATATATCGTTGTAAATTTTTCATTTTCTTCACTTGATCTACATTAATACGCTGAATGTCCTTGCGGAAGTTCGCAAATGTTATCGTTGGGCTGCTATACGGATTGAGAGGGTTATGCTGAAATGATACGACCCTAAGATCATCCTCAAAGGTTATTCCATCTGCAGTATCCGCAATAACATGGATTGTGTCACCTAACCAAAAATCTTGTTCAATTTCAAGCAATTTAGGTTCATAGATTTTTTGGAATTCTACTTCCACAGTCATTTCTGGGTAAGGGTTAACATGCTTCTTTAACGCAGAAATAATGCTGCTAGATTTTTTGTACCTCTCGTCTTTAATTGGCTCCGCCCAACGTGGTTTACCTTCAATGAGAAATTTATCTTCATCGGGATGAATGTAAAGAACTGGCTCAAAAACATACTCAGGCTCTTTCTCTTCATCTTTTTTCACTTCTTTTTCATCTTCTGTTGTTTTGCCATCACCTTTTGATTCAGAATCGGAATCTGTTTCTTTTTGTGCGCCGTATCCCCACGCACGAGTGGTACAATTTTGGGAATCTGTCGTAATAGTAATACCCGGCATGTTATAACGACTATCAAGCACAAAGTCTATTTCTTGTCCCATCTTTTTGTAAACATGGATTTTGTAATTATCTACGTCTAACTCTATGTCATAATCTTCAATGATTTCATCCATAAGCTCTGTAGAATTTTTTTCACCGAAGTTTTCTTGTTCCGCAGAAGAAATTTCACCATCTTTTGCATGAATGACATATTTGAAATCAGTTCCTTTGAGGGCAATATCTAGCGCTTCTTTAATGCTTAACTTCTTAGAAACTGTTTTTTCAATTCTGTTATTAATCAACAGGACCGTGAAGATGTGCGAAGCTGTAACCGTTTTTGTCAGCATTCCATTTTCTTGATGAAGACTCACGTTGGTAATGTAGTATTTTTGATGATTATATTTCTTTTCATCAAGGTATAAAATGTTATCCACTACTAACAATTCAAACTCTGCAGCATTTTCCTGTGTACGAACTAACGAGAATGTAAACGTTTTTTTACCTGTTGTATCAACTGTGAAATCAACAGACGCACCTGTGATTTCTATGACTTCCTTTCCATCCTTACTTGAAACATGCAGCTGCGGGAAATCCACATCGGATGGTAAATTTTGATTAAGTGGCATGTCTTTCCCGTCGTATTCCTTGCTTGGATACTCAGGTTCAGTTGGTGTTTCTGGTTCACTCGGCTCTTCTGGTAGATCATCCACATTATCATATTGTGTGAGTTTGTAAGTGAAGATTATGCTGTTTAATTTCGTTGCATAGTTGATGTCAGTGGCGTAACCACCTTTAGCAACAGCAGCTGTAGCTTTTTGGTAGTCTTTTTCACCGACCACATCTTTATAACGAATCAAACGTGTGTATAGACTTCCAAGATCAGCTAAGCTCTCTGCGTAAGATGGATATTTTCTAAACTTAGCTTGTATCCTCGTGACATTCCCTTTTTTGTCTTGTTCACTCGTCCACATGAGAACATATTTACCGTTATATGTGCCTTTAATTCCAAATAAATTATTTGCTTGTTTAGAAAGACCACTCGTCCCGAAACCACTTTCTAAGCACCCTTGAGCGATGACAAGACTTGCAAGAACGTTGTATTTTTTGTAAACCTTTTGCGCTCCCGGTGCCAGTTTTTTGATAAAATCAGCCGCAGCCATGTCATCCCTCCTTATGCATAGTAGAACCTTGTGTCAAAAACAATTTCAATGTCACTTGCGTTCTGTATTTCAAAATCGTTTCGGCCGATATCAAGTGAGGGGAGCCTGCCAGATGTCTTTAGACGTTTTTTATTTGCGACGGTGTATTGTTTGATAAAAGAAACTTCCCTTGATTTAGTTAATTCATCTTCAATTTTCAAACGCTCTCCTGTCGTATGATTGATGATGGTTACACCTTTTCCTTTAGCTTTCAACGTCACTTGGTAATCATGACGCAATGGGTTGATTCTAAAGTCTCCAATGTTATAGATGCTGAACGTTTTTTTGTTCTTGAATGAATACTCTAGGTCGTCACGCATCTCGATATTCATTCCGGGACTCCACCGTTCCCCCTCAAATGTTTGACGATTTAATGATGTGCTTTTTGATTCAGCAGCACCCAAAACATCCGTAAATTCTACTGTAAACACAACATGATTCTTTTCTTTTTCCTTTGGAACTGAAAAATTCCCATCACAAGTCACCAAGAAGCGCCTGTTTGGGAATAAATCGCAAGCAATATAGTATGGGTACGGTTTAACTAATAAAGCATAAAGCTCGCTTCTGTAGCTGTAAAAATTCTCAGCTATTATAGAGTTCATATATATTTCAAGCTGAATCTGTCTTTCTTTGTACTTCACGTCCCTCGGGTGTTGCGGCAGTACAATACCATTAATTCGTGGTAATGACACTGTCTCAAATTCAACAATTGGTGAGGCAGGTGTCATGCTCAATGGATGAAAATGAGGAAGCAAGTCATTTAGACTTTGCTCACCCAATCCATTGTTAAAATCAATATATAATTCCATCTACCTCACCCCACTCATAAATGCTTGTTTTCTAAAACGTTCACCTGTCGTTTGATCTAGCTTTCGACCATCCATGTAGTTGTTACTGTCTTTGGAGATTAATTGTTCAAAGCCTTTTTGCATCATCATTAATCCTTGGGACAGCAGGTCTATTTGTTGAGCCATAAGACCAATTTGCTTGTTTTGGTTTTCAATCATCTGTCTCATGTCAGATCCGTCTTGCTGCCTGCTCTGAGGCTTTTCTCCTTTGTTACTAATGCGATCAAGCATCTGTAAAGCCGTGGAGATCATACCATCCCCAAAACTAGGCACTCCAAGCTCTTTGCCGAGATTAGAATACAACTGCAAAGAGCGTTTACGATACTTAGGCTCAGTAGTGATAGCATATTCGCGCCAGCCGTTTTCCCCTAATTGAGCGATCTGATGATTGTCAATGACACCACCAGATGCATAACCGATGTAAGAGCCACCGCGCGCCATAGATTTTAATCCCGGATGGTTATAGATGCCGCCATAACGCTTGTTTAGATAGTTAATCGCGGCAACGATTTGATGTACTGGATGTTTGATGTTTCCATATCCGGGCTTTTTGTATGCAGCAAATGTGCTTGGTATAAATTGCATAAGCCCTTGTGATGGATGTCCCGCCTTCCAGTTACTATCCCACCTGTTAACTAATGTCGGGTTTCCGCTTGATTCCTTCATCGCAATGGTTTCTAACGCTTTTGCATAGGATGGAGAAATTCCAGTGATGCTGATGGCTTGTGCAACCCACTTTTTGACTGCAGCACTACCCCCTACACCTTTGAATGATCCTCCACCTCCTCCAAAATCACCTAATGATTTTGTTAAAAATCCTAAAGCGCCTTTTTGAATTGTCTTTAAAATACCTGTTCCAAGTCCGTCTATCCCTTTACCAGTTTTAAACGGGATGAGACCTCCAAATATATTGCTGATAATTTTCTTTGGGCCAGCCATCACAAGGTCAAAGATATCTGATCCGAAATCTTTCACCTTACCGACTACTTCACCAGCTTTTTTAACGCCCTTTTTAAAGAAATCACCAACACCGCCAGCGTAACCCGGCAACCCCTGCGAAGTTATTTTTTTAGTCTGGTCATGTGGCAAAACCGATGTTCCGCGCGGCAAATCCCAAATTTGAGGACCACCAACACCGACCATATATGTTCCAATACCCGGAGTATGAGCAAGCTCATATCCTTCCTCACCAACCAGCGCGCGACCGCCCGGATGGTAGTCAGTACCTTTGGCATATGCCTTACCGGGTGCAACATTCATCGCCTTTTTCTTCCCGTTGTGTCCGCTTGGTTTCCACTCAGGGATTGTCGGTATATTCATAAATTCTAAAACCTTATTGATACCACCAGTAATGGTATTGACGACACCAGCTAAATCCACAAGGAATGTATCCCAAGCGCCTAGCACTTCACCTGTCTCCCAATTGACTTGTTCGATATGTCCATCTGCTTGTTTCTTTGCTTCTTTCACTACGCCTCTATGACTTTTTTTAGCTTCTTTAATTGTTTTGTCTCGCTGATCTTTTGCAGCTTTAACTGTCGCAGCGTGCTCTTTATCAGTAATATTTTTTTTGATGTAAAACTGGTCATCTGCTTCTTTAATAACTGCGTCTGCTTGTTTTTTGGCGTTGCTAATAACCTTGTCTTTGGCATCTTTACTATGTTTCACTGTGGCAGCTGCTTGTTTGGCCGACAAAGTAGACGATTCTGATTTTAACTTTTTAGAAATGAGCGTTTGCTCATCCTTGCTTTTTGTAAGAGCCGTTTCCACTTCTTTACTCATCTTTTTGGTGATGTCTTTGACCTCATCCCATTCTTTTTGGGTGAGCGATCGATGTTCTTTTGCTGCTTTGTTATATATTTTTTTGACTCGGCTCTCGTAATTTTCTATTTGCTTCTGCTTCTTTTCATTTCCTGTTTTGATTTTATTGAGGATGTTTTCCTCATCTTTCTTTTTAAGTGAATTATTCTTTGAATAGAAATCTCCTAAAACGTCAAGAGACTTGTCAGCACTATCTTGATAGCCTTTTTTTATGGTGTCAGCCATTTTTGAGAATCGTTTATTCATGTTGTCAGCTAGTTTATCCGTTATCTTAGTTTGATTGAGATAAAGGCTATTTAATTTAGCATTGGCTTTTGTCTCCATATCCGAATAAGCATTTACAGCTTTAGAAGTGGATTCAGATACTTTATCGCCAAAGTCTATTGTTGCTGGTAAGACACGTTTTTGCAGGTTGTCATAATATTTAAACCCTGCTTCGCCTAGAAGCGTGACTCCTGTTATTAACATGCCTACAGGACCACCAAGCACAGATAAGCCGCCTCTAAGCAAACTCACAACGCCTGCGCCTTTTTTAAGAATGTTAAACAGGCCAAAACCGCCCTTTGCAAGTTTCATAAAACCGCCTGCACTTTTCACGGCGTTTACCCCAGTCATAACAATACCTTTACCGAATTTGAGTATCTCAGGAAGAAAAGAGAGCGCAAGACCGCCAATCATACCCATTGGCCCACCAAACATCATTAAACCGCCGCCTGCAATCCGAGATGCGCCGCCAAGTCCACGCATTGTCCTTGATGTTCTTGTGGCCGTTTGGTTTAGACGTCCCATACGAGTAGTCGCTAGACCTGTGTTTTGTTGTAAACGACCCATACGAGTAGACATAACGGCCGTTGATGCTGCAGCTGTGTTAATACCTGTTGCCGCAGTTCGTGAAGCTACCCCCGCAGCAGTCACTTGTGTCGTGTATACTCCTAGACTTGTTGATGACCCTCTGACAGTGCCTGTCAGATACGTCCCAGCAGTTCTAAGCACTCTCCAGCCTTCTGCCATTCTAGGAATGGCACTCAACAACAATAATGAAGCCCCACCTAAAAGACTGAAAGCTGTAATGGCAGCACCAGTAACAGCAATTGTTTGCATAACAGAAGAAGGCAGGTGATCAAACCAGTTAACGATTTTTGTTAAACCATCTGTAGTGGCGCGGATCACTGGAATAAACTGATTACCCAAAGAAATGACTGCGTTATTTGCCGCAGAACGCAGGTACTCCATTGACCCCGCAAGGTTGTCCATTTGACCTTTTGCCACTTTTTCAGCTACACCGCCACTGTTTTCAATTTGCTTAGTAAACTTGTCGATCTTATCACCGCCTGCATGAAGCAAAGTGATAAAACCAGATAAGGCATGTTGACCAGCCAATTGTTTTGCGATTCGGATTTTCTCGGTTTCTGTATAATTTTTCGTTTTATCATTGATCTGATCAATGATATTTGACAATGGTCGCATACGGCCACTGGCATCAGTAACACTAAGCCCAAGTTCATGTATCGCGTTACCTGCTGGCTTCGGAGGTGCCGCAAGCCTTGTTAATGTGGATCGTAATGCAGTACCTGCCATATCTGCTTTGATTCCACTGTTCGCCATGATACCCGTTGCGGCCGCTAACTCTTCCATGCTGACACCTGCAGTTTTTGCAGCTGGTCCCGCATACTTCATCGTTTGACCAATCTGTTGAAGCGTAGCGTTTGAGTTGGTGAACGTGTAGGTCATGGCGTCCGCCACACGGTTTGTATCTTCTGCAGCAATATGGAATTCTGTGAGGATGTCAGATACAATATCCGCTGTTACACCTAAATCTGTTTGCCCTGCTGCCGCAGTAGCAAGCAAGCCCGGCATGGCACCGATAATGTTATTTGTCTTATAACCAGCCATTGCAAGGTACTGCATTCCTTCGGCAACTTGTCCGTCTGTAAATTGTGTCGTAGCCCCCAAATGACGCGCCGTTTCTGTAAGACGGCCCATCTCGTCATTCGATGCATTCGCCACAGCACCGACCCTGCTCATCGCCTTTTCAAAGTCTGCTGCCACTTTAACTGCGCCGCCAATTGCGACGGTGCCTGCTACACCGATACCTGTTAATGCCTTCCCTGCCATTCCCGCAGCAGAGTAGACAGATTGCAACTCTTCTGATACTTCCCCAGCGTTCTTCTTAAAAACAGAAAAAACACCAGCTGCTTTATTGCCGGTGCTTTGCAAATGCTCAAATTCTTTAGATACCTGCCGAAGCTCTTTTTCTAGCTTCTGGTGTACAGCGATGGATTCGTTGAGTTTTCGAGCGTGAATTTGTGTTTCTCTTTTATCACGCCCTTTTTCTCTTACCAATTGTTCATAACGTTTTCGGTGCTCTTCTACTACTTTACCCTGAATACGATATTTATTGTTAAGTCCATCAACTTTGGCTTGCAATTCTTTTGCTCGATTGCCGGTATTCTTATAAATTTCAGTAGCTGCTTTAAATTCAGAATTAGCAAGACGCATTTGCCTTTGAAGACCTGTTATACCTCTGTTAAAACCTGAGTCATCCAGATTGACCTTGGCGACCATATTGCCGATTGCTTGAGTCATTTATGTACCACCCCGCTTCCCTGACGTAGATTTCAAGACTTAGAATATTTGATCAATCGTTACTTCATTTGTTTTGCTTGATTCAGCGTTCAATTCTAAGAAATGAAAAATATCCATTTGATCAATTTCATGCATCTTCCAGCCTTGCTCTAGTAAAGTGGTATAGATTTTATTTAATTGATCTTTTCCGTTTTTTAAAGGCTCATCTACGCCTTCATGTCGGGCAAAAAATCTTTTTCTTCCTGTGTTTCTGCTGATTTAAAGCCCATGATCTCCATCATGATTTTTCTAACTGCATCTGCAATTTCAAAGGATTGGAAGCCTTCTTGAAACTGATCGAAAGTAAATTGATTCTGAAAGACACGTACAATGAATTTAATTCGTTCATTCAGACTTTTAACAAGTTCTTTCGCATTATCCGCACCCGCTGCTTTTTCATCTAACTCAAATGCCTCATAAAGTGTTTTTGCGTTTGTTCTTGGCGCAATAAACGTTTTGTGTTTTTTCTCTTCTTCGAACCAAATAGAGATAGAAATTTGTTTTTGAGTCATAGTGACTCCCCCTTGTTTTTTATTTCCCAATGAAAAAAGAGAGCTTTTCAGCCCTCTTAAGCACCTTTTCCAATATCAACGCTGCTGCCGTTTTCTGCTTTATCATCTTTGTATGCATCACCGAAAACCGACTTATAAAATGCATCAAGATTAAAGTTTTCAGCATCTTCATCTGTGACCACTTTAAAAAGATCGTCCTGCTCACGGTCAACAAATTCCGCAGATAGTTTAATGGTTTGGAAATCTGTCTTATCTTCTTTTGTCTTCCACTCATCGCCTGGAAGAGAAAAACGCCCTTTTACTAAACCAACATGACGAGACTTCCCGTTTGCTTTTGGACCTTCAAACGTCATTGCGACCCATGGTGGGGTAATGTTCTTTTTGAACAAGTACAACCCGTTTTTGTCCTGTTCGATTCCTAGCAGCTTCGCAAGAATTTCCATAGGAAGATCCCGCATTTCAATTTCTAGCTTTGTAGAACCAGTTGAAACCACTAAATCGACCAGTTTGTTATCTGCGTACTGCTTCTCGGTTGATGTCTCAGTTTCCACCTTCATATTGATTGCATATTCATATTTTAAAATTTCAGTAGGCACAAAGAATTTACCTTTCTTTTGCAATGGTGCAAACTGAACATTTTCCAAACCAGTTACTGAACTGTACTCAGCCATAGTTAGCCTCCTAGTATTATATTTTTTTCAAAACGATACCCTTTTCTGATCAATCTCTCTTTCTCTAAAAAGTCATTGATGGGTATAGATGGCACAAAATCTAAACGCTCCATCACATCACCGATTACAGCCATGATAGATTGTGGATCGGTATTGTGATAAACATCAATTTGATAAGTTGCACTATCTTGTATGGGCCTGTTATCAGCCCATTTGATTGGCCTGTAGTTGATTTCTTGCAGCACAACATACGGCGGACTCGACTCTGTACCCTCTGGCACTGCAAGTTCATAGATATCACCTTTGTCTATTAAAGACAAAAGCGCTGGATCATTCTCCAACGCTTCAAAAATGGCATTCTTGCAAGTATCTGCACGCCTTATTAAGTTTTGATTGTTCATAGTTTGCTCAGCGCCTGTCGATATTTATCTGCTACTCTTCGAATAGCCTCGTCCCATTTTGCTTCTACAGTACGCGTAAAGAATTTTTGTGCAGGCTGATGTAAGGTACCGAATTCAGGAAAATGAATTCTCCATTGTGTGTCCTTACGTGACTTGGATTTCGGCCAACCAACCGCCACATATTTCAATCCGTCACCATCAGTGCGAAGCCGAGTAATATCAAGATCATCTTGCATATGTTTTTGGCCTTTGTCGGATCTTGGTGTGTTTGGATGAAGTTCATCTTTTATCACGGTTGCGCCAGCTGTAAGAGCTTCTTTATGCATCTTGCTGACCTTTCTTTGCATGTTGCCAATGGCGTTTTCTAATTCATCTAAACCTTCAATTTGAAGATTAAACATTACTACTTCACCACCTTTGCCCTAACTGTGAGGAAATGAAGCCTTGAATAATTGGGTGTTATAGACTCAATTTCGTAAACTTTTCCTTTGAATAAGAGCCTCATATGTTCGTCAATGTCTTCCCGGTGCCGAATGGTGAACTTGATTGTATGTTCTTTTTGGATAGCAGCTGCAGCATAATATTCAGCCCCTTTTAAACCCTCTGCTTTAGCCCAGCACTCAACCACAGTTTCCCAACCGTTGTCACCATCAACAGGTAAACGAGTCTTTTCTTTTTTCTGTTGAAACTGGATGCGGTGTCTCATGTCATTCAGCATCTTTTTCACCGTCCACAACCAAATATTTGAGTTGATTGACCATTGTTGTGAGCACCCCGTCAAGATTTGATGTCGTGCCGGATATTTGCCTATTCTCATACCAGTGAGTTGTAAATGACATGACTGCCAACTCTACTTGCGCTAAATTGTTAGGGAATTTTAAACCCGTTGCATTCGTGATGTACTCTTTTGCTGCAGCGATGAAATGTAAAATCAAATCATCCTCCGCATCACCATCAATGCGGAGGTATTTTTTCGCTTTTTCAAGCTCTTTTTGTTCTGCCTCAGTCATTTGGCATCACCTTATTCAGATTTTGGTTTTTCTAAAACTTCGACTCTAGTTTGTAATTCGGTAATCAATTCTTTTACAGCTGAATTGAGATTCTCCCACATAACACTGCCAGTGCCTAATGTACGAGAGTTAACAGATTTATCTGCTAGGTGTTTATTTGTAACTGCGCCTTCCTCAATTACAGCTGCATCACCCTTATCACCTTTCGGCCCCTGCTCTCCCGGATCACCTTTTTCTCCTTTTGGACCTTGAGGACCAGTATCACCTTTTGGTCCTTTTTCACCCTGCATCCCTTGAATAAAGAGAGGGTTTTCTTCGCTGTTTCCTTTTAAATAAACAGGTGTGATAGGTTTACCGTCTGCGCCCTCCTCTGCAGATGTGTATACGCCATTACTTTCAAACAAATAATCTTTAGCCATGATAGATCAATTCCTTTCAATTTTTTTTATTTTCCAGCGTCTACGGACTTATCTTCAGAAGGTGTTTCAACTGCTGCTTCTTCACCTACAACTAAATCAGTAACAATTACTGCGGCTTCTGGATCAACTACTTTTCCGTCAAATCGTTCAATACCTCTGAAATATGTTTGATCTGTTAGGAATGCATCTGAGCCGATGTCAGTTGATTTGATCTCGAATTTTTGACGATCAAACATAAAGTATGCATTTTTAAAATCACCGAATAGAATATGCGTTTTTTGTTTATCGTCTGTTACAATCTCGTCATACACTTCAACAGGTCTTCCGAATAAAAGGAAGCTATCCTCATTGCGTGGGTCCTCGGCTAAAATCCCGCGGCCGTTTTTATCTTCAATGTTTGCTAATGTTTCAAATGCCTCTGTATTCATCACCCATTTTGCATTTTTTCGATAGCCTCTTTTGATTTGGTTTTTAACTTTTCTCAAAAACTTAATTGTAATTAGAGAAGGAGCTTTGAGAGATTTATATTTTTTACTTGTTATAATCCCCTCTACATTGTTTTCTCCGCCTTTTCCATAGAAGACTTCATCATTTTCAGTTACAGTTGCAGATTCAGAGAGCCATTCTACAATCTCCCTCACAAAATTAATGAAAGAATCATTCAATAATTCGTTTGGGATAGGCAAAAAGCCAGCAAATTTTTTGACGTTGTATGTGATTTGGTCGAACTCCATATTTTTGAGTTCTTTGATCGCTTCTTTTTCAGCAATGTTATATAACTTTCCTGCAGCACCCTTTCTTACTGGATAGCTACCTGCTGGTGCCGTCTTTGGTACAACCCGTACCAAGTTACGAACAGAATTTAATTCTTGAATAGACTTAATAATCTGTTTCGAAATATCATCCGGTACTGTGTATCCGCCATCCTTATCACTGCTAGATGAAAGCTGTCTATTTTCTTTTAAAACTTCCTGCAGCATTTTTCTTTCTTCGTTACCTAATTCATCATCACGACCAGTCAAGACCTTGAACCATGCATTTCTATATTCTTGCGTTCCTGTTAAGCTGCGTTCTTCGTCAGAAGAATCAGATTCAGGATCTCTTTTCTGTTCCGGGACATAATGTCGGTCTTCAATTTCTGGTGCATCGAGTTCTCTTTCCTCAGACATCATTTCAATTCTTTTTTGCAGTGCCTTTGCATCATCAAGCATAGAGCGTGCTTCTTCATCTTTTCCTTCACTTATTAAATTCCTAGCTTCTTGCTTTTTCTGTGTGAACTGCTGGCGCAATTGACGTTCCTCTTTACTCATCATTACTGGCATAGATTTTCCTCCTTGATTTTGAGCATAAAAAAAGACCCACTATATAGTCAGGTCTAGTAAGTCTAGTTCCAGCTCAATCCTCTTATTTGATGTGTTTTTTTGTCTTTTTAAAACTTCTACTTTTTCTAGACTTCTTTCTCCTACAACAGCTTCCGTGTCGCTGTATGCAGGAGTTGTGACAAGTGAAATATCAAAAATGCGATTGATTCGATTGATTCGGCGCTCATATAACTTTTCTTCTTCATTTCTTGTCCATTCATCAGGTTCTTCATCACCTGAATGATCAAGGGAAAACGAAAAAGAACATTGATTGATTACGCCTGCTCTCAAATTCTTCATCAAATCTTGTCCGTAAGTGGTGTCTGTTGGCTCAAATCTAAATTTCAGCCCTATTGCATCAACAGTTAATTGAAGACTACCAGCGCCCGTTGAAACAGTATTTCTTGCTAATGGATAATCAATTTTATGATTAAATAAAGCAATTACATTGGACATGTCTGCTTCGTCCAGCGCTCCACGGCTGATGATTTCCTTAAACCACCCAAGCCGCTCAGACCATTTTTCAAATTTAAGGGCATAACCCTCTACATATTCACCTTTGGTTTCATCATCAAGTGTCCTAACTTCAATTTCCGTCGTTAGCTGTCTGATTTCCTTTGGCATTATTCGGATCACCTCCTTTATGGCCTGCTTTAGCCATCTGATATTGATCTAACATATCTAAGAAAGTGTAATTAAGTGAAACTAGGTGTCTGTCCCCATCAGGAATAGCATTCTTTGACTCAAGAGCACGAATTTCATTTATATTCATAGCTCCTATTCGTTCCATAATTTCATAGAATTCAGCTCTTGATTTTGAATCACCGCGCAATTCACTATTAACATTAAATTGAACATATAGCCCTTGCCTTATTTCATCATCAGTAAACAGCTTTGTATTGATTTCTTGTTCAAAGGAAACGATCCACGGCTGTAAAGTGTTCTTCACATATTCTATAGATTGATGTTCGATATTACTGAATGTAGCGCGGTCCAATTCATTTATCTTATGAAGAGGCACCTTGAATATGGAAGCGATTTGAGCCTTATTGAATTTCATAGACTCTACAAATTCGGCATCTTTTAGAGGCATTGAAATAGATTGATAATCAAGTCCAGCATCAACAATCGCAATACTTTCACCCGCATTTACTCTCTGCCATTCTTTTCTTGCAACCTCTTTTGCCTCTGGTTGTAACAGGGTTGGGATTTTCAAAATACCTCTTGGTGTTGCATCATTTTTGTACAATTTTGCGTTAAACTTTGTTGCAGCAGATTGAGCACCAATATGTTCCCTTGCCACCTGAATTGGACTGAGGCCTACTATTCCATCTTCCGTCATCCCTTTAAAGTGCAGAACTTCTTCCGCATACAATTCAGCTCGTTTGTTATTGATGATTGTTTCGTACCACAATATACCTGTATTTGGATCGAGATACGGATTTGTATTCGCCGGATTAAGAGGGTTTAATGTTTTGATATCTCCTGTTTTATCTGAAAGAATCAAAGAATATGCATTTCCCCACGTACAAGCATGCGTCATCATTAATTTTTTCCAAGTAAAAGCTGTCATATATTGATTGGGTTTTAAATAGAGCAATTTAAAAACAGGATGGTCACGCTCTCCTGAAATATTCTCTCCCAGCCTCCTAAACATATGGACAGATAGTTTTGCTATATCATCTGACAAAACATTGATACAAGAAAAAACGTCAGGATGTTTTAATGAGGTCGATTCACTCACTTTCTCTCCGCTTGCTGTTTTACCACCACCGAAAATATCAAACACCCATTGCGGGACCTGTGACATTCCCCAGCCGCTGTCTGAATCTGCTGATCTTTTAGAGAACATACCTTCTAATAACAATTAATCACCTCCTTCGGCTCATTAAAATTGCTGTAAATATAAAAAAACCACCAGTCACTAAAAGACCGATGATTTCGTGTATTTTATAAGCTGCTATTGTAATAAAGATTGCCCCGGCAAAAAATACTAGGTCATTTAATATTGAGAATAGAAAAATCATAATTTTTTTTATGGTATTTTTCATTAGAATGAAAAGCCCCCTGACAAAATATACTCATTCAAATCTAAATGATCATCATTTTGACTAGCTCTCACATGAGCGTTTATGAGTGCAGCTGCTGGGTCAATACGTTGTGTCGATTTTGATTTATCAAGCATGATGTTCTCCTGCGCATCAATCTTTGTCACAGCGTTCCCCATCGCCCACGTTAATAGATCATTGTTGTCATGAATTAATTTTCGCGCCTTAGCTTTCTCACGTAAATCCTTGGTCGGCTCGGATAATGTTTGCACCCCTTGCCTGATCTCGATCATGACATATCCATCAGCTTCCATCTGTTGCGCAAACTGCGTTGCGTTATATGGATCATATCCAATCTCTTTGATTTTCCAACCTTGATCCTTTTCCATTCTTTTAATGTACGCACGGATATAATCATAATCAACGACAGCTCCATCAGTTAGAGTTAGCCAACCTTTTTTGACCCATAGATCATATGGTACCTTGTCAGTTTTCATCCTCTCATGAAACGTATCTTCTGGCATGAAGCCGTGTGCTGTAACATAATACATCCCATTTTCGAGTGGAAATTCAAAACTGGCCGCTGTTAAATCAATACGTTTTGATAGGTCAATCCCTGCATAACATTCCTTACCATTTAAATCTGGTATACCTTCACTCAACCCGCAATCAGACCATGCTTGCATATCCATATATCCGTTTGATCGCATGTTCACCCAAATATCCATATTTTTGGTGAGGAAATCACGCATTTTTTCCGGTACATTCAAAGCCATTTCCAAACGCCGTCTTAAATAATTTATGCCAAACTCGTGTTTTGCAAGTATCGGATTTGCTTTTTCCCATTTACTCTCGTCTTTAATATCATCATCTTCATCTAACTCATTAATCATTGCAAAGTAATGGTCATTTTTCTCTACCATATTTGGATCTAAAAGACGAGAAGCAAAATTGTACTCGACACGGTAAGCAGGATTATTCAATTCAGGTCCAGCAGTCGTGATAATTACCATTAAAGGTTGTGATCTTGCTCCCATACCCGATTCAATAACATCATATATTTCTGATGTTGGATGAGCATGATATTCATCAATAATTCCACATTGAGGGTTAAATCCATCTCCGGTTTTCCCGGCATCTTTTGCAAGTGGTGTGATAATTGATTTTGTTTTAATATGTTCAATTGTCCCATATGCTACCTTATATTTTTTTGATGGTTTATTGAGAAGGTCGCTACCCTCAATTTGAGCATTTATTTCTTTCCAGCAAATCTTAGCCTGCTCTTTTTTGGTTGCACCTATATAAACCTCCGACATACTTTCTCCAAGCGCCATTGCTTCATATGACCCAACAGTTGCTAAGCTTTGAGTCTTTGCATTTTTACGGCCAACTTGCCAATACACAGTTGTAAAACGGCGAATATCGGTATCTTTGTGGACCCATCCATAGACATTGCCAAAAATGAAAATCTGAATAGGATCAGGATCAATATTTTCACCTGCTAATGGTCCTTTGGTATGTTTAAATTGAGTCATCCAAAAAAGAAATCTGCGGGCCTTTTCTTCATCGAATACATATGGAAACTCTTCTTTTCCTTCTCGTTCAACATCATTCAAAAAACGCTGACAGGCCCAAATGTGTTTTTGACAAGCTACAATTTTCCCTTGTAGAACATCATTTGAGTAATCAATCATAAACTGCTTAATTGTCACACGTTATCAAACTCCTTTTCAGCAGCCGTTTTTTCCCGAATCTCCTGTGTTTTGGTGATCGCTAGTTTTGCGCGGGCTGATGGAGTAAGACCAAAATCATTTGCAGCTGACTTCATTTGATCAAAGAAGTTCTTTTGTCTTTTCAATAATGGATGTTCTTGTCCAACCAATTCAATTGGTTTTCCGTCTTCATCAAATCCATCTTTTTGTAGCATGAGTCCATCTTCTTCTATCACTTTAGTTATTAAAATGTATTGTGAATAGGCATTACAATAGGCGGCCAACATGCTGATGTCTGCCTCCGTTATAATGTCCACTTCCTTTAATAGCTCGGCGATCCGTTTGAATTCCTTTTTAGCAACCTTATCTAACCAGGATGGAGGTTTGATATTGTTTGATCGCATTTTCATTTTCTGTTCTTGGTCGGCGCGCATCGCTAGTTCATCTGTGTTCTTCTTATTTGGATTGCCCTGTATTAGTTGAAGCGTTGCGGATTTTGCAGGTCTCGGCATATTTTTCACCTCATTCCGTTTCGATTTTTTTAAATTTATGCTTGTTTTTGATCAAATTCGTGATATGATCGAATTAACAGCAAAACCAGTCGTACCAAGCCCTCTCGGCATTTTCGCCGAGGGGGTTTTCTGTTTTTCGGAAACTTTGAAAAGCGGTGTTTGTTTGCAGACGACGGCTCACCGATCTTCACAAAGCCGTTTTCTAGGTATTTAATGCCGGGGGGTACCTATGACCCTCGCTTGCCATGCACCTTGTTGTGACAGCTGTTACACAGGCTTTCGAGGTTGTTTAAGTCTAATCGCTTGCCCCAATCTTGTTTAAGTTCAATCTTGTGATGAACCATGTCAGCAGGCACGACACGATCTTGTTTTAAACAGCTTTGACAAAGGTAATTGTCTCTCATCAGAACAAGTTGTCTTGTCTGTTTCCATTCTCTTGATTTATAAAAACTTGTTGATTGTTTATCTCGAACATGATTGTTGTAATACTTCGCTTCCTGCTGCTTACCATCAGCATGAGTAGGACAATAACCATCCCTTGTTAACTCTCTGCACCCTCGCACCTTACACTCCCTCAATGGTTTAGGTGGCATTGGATTCACCAGCTTTCCTCTCATCTATCATCGCAAACAAAACAAAGGCATGAAGATGCCCTACTTTCTGTACAGCATAAAATTCCCTGTGCTGCCTTTGATATGATGCTAGATAGGATCGCGCTGCTTCATAGGACAGAGTCTGGCTGACATATAGAAGGCTGTCTATAGCTTGCCTATCCCTCACACCATAAGACCCAAGCATCCCTAACCCCCTGACGATCTCCCCATCTGCCCATATGCATCCCCTTTTATTAAGGGCTTTAAGACCGTTATACAATTGGTCTGTCCTTATTGCGTGTCCAATTGCTGTGTTGATGATTAGTTCCCTGAGTGAGTTGTCCACGTTGTGTCCCTCCCCAAAATAAAAAGCACCCCGAAGGATGCTATGAATTATTCAATCTCTGTTTCGCTTCATCAATTAGAGGAAGCATAAGACGTTTGACACTTTCATGTAGCTGCGTATACTTTTCAAAACGTCGTTGTGCGCTTCTATGTGTCGTTGCTTGTTCATAAAAACTGCGCGCCTTTCTCAATTCTCGTAATTTCTGACGGATGACTTTATTTGTAGCAGAAACAACATTCGAGTTTCCACAATGAGGACAGGAGAAGAATTGAATTACAATTCCTTTCGCTTCTTTTATCTCTCTCACTTCCACAGCATAATATGTTTGGCATTTCTCGCACAGAACATCATTCATTTCATATTACCTTTTTGGAGAGGGAGTCCAAAGGTTCCAAAAATTTCAGCCATTGTTGCTTGTTCAATCCCCGTATCAATTTTACGTTCTTCGTAAGGAACATATTTTCCATCTACCGTCATTTCCCCAACTTTTTTCATTTGTTGTTCAAAACTCGCCGCAATCCCCTTTTCATCTAATAGGGCTGACTTGTCTATTTCAATAACTTCCAAACTCGTTCCCCTATCAAGAATCATAATGCCACTCTGCGCTGCTTTCCTTGCTTCTTCTCTAAGGTTCTCCTTTGCATCCTGATCTAGTAGACAATCCGTTTTAAGAACTAAAATTTTCATCTGATTTCCTCCTCATTGATATGAATTACTTCAATAGCATTCTCCTTTAACCATTGAAATTCACAGCAGTTGATTATTGGATTTCGATAATAGCCCGGCAGTAAAATTAAAACTGTTTCGCTAGGATTTACCCCGTCTAGCATTGCCGGGTTCCTTGAAACAAATTGCGGATATTTATATTGTGGGAATTTCTTTTTCAAATCTTGCCATAGCGTTCTTGCCTGACAAGTGTTTGTTCCTACTATGAAAGTAGTTGTACGTTGTTTTGAACAGCCTTTTAAGATTAAGAGTTCCAATGCTCTTCCTCCATATAAAAAAGCACCTATCACACAGACAGGTGCTTTTCAGTCTTAATTATTGTTGTAGTTCAAGAAATAATGTCTTGCTGCATCTTCACTATACGTTCTTGCGCATCTTTGAAAGACATATCCTCAGCATCATAGAATGTATACTCTGATTTAATCCTGTTGCCCTTGTGTTTAATTTCAGCATGTACAACGACATAAGGAACTCGTTTAACAGTTTTAATATGGTTCGTTTCTTGAGAAAAAGATTCTTCTATCTCTTGTAGAAATCGCTCCATAGACATTACAGTAAGTTCAGCCACAACCGACACCTCCATATAAAAAAGCGACCTCCGCAATGGAAGCCGCTCTCAATTTATCACCTAATACCATCATAACCGCTCTCAGACAAAATGCTTTGCCAAGATCGTGCCAAAAGTGTGCCATTTTTACAATGCTAAAAAATAGATAGAAAGTTCATTTTAATCCTAATTTTTGTTTCACCCATTCCTTAGTCATATCTGCGCCTACACTAGAAAGCACCATAAGAGGAATAGCACTAATTTGTTCACCAAATTTCTCTTTTAATTTTGCATATACAGTTTCATTCCTCAAACTATCTAAGAAATCATGACCTTCATGAGTCAAGCTTCTTGCGTACCAGCGGAAATAAGCAGGCTCTCTTTGAGCGTCTTTTCCTTCTATTAGGCCTGCCTGAGACAGCAACTTCACTTGGTAACTAACTTCTTCAAGAGTTTTCCCATCAACCTCAATAATTCGCCACTGCAAAGGGTTTGTATCTTCTTCTAAATAAAGTAATATTTTACGAATTAAATCCATGTCTCTTTTTATCGTAATCATCCCTTCTTCATCTGCATTATTTTCCGACAAAAAAGCGACCTCCACAAACGGAAGCCGCTCTTAAATTAATTACCTTTTGTGATAGCTTTAATCATTTGCCATACCCTCCTTCATCTTTTGTAACATCTTTTCAGTATCTTTATCGGTTCTTTTATTCAACCATTTAAGTAATGCTTTTGGAGCATGGCTGTGATCCATCGGTTGAGACCACTCATCTTCAAAGCGGGTTTTCAGTTCACCAAAAGTCATTTCACTAACATGCTCTAAGGAAACATTGAATTTTGTGCTAATTAATTTGTTCACAAGTTGGTCAGTTGAGCCGACTTTTTCAGACAACAGAAAATTTGAATGAACATCGTTATCCTCTTTCTTTCCACCAATACGATTTACATATTCATCATAACGTTCTCTTATAAACTCAAGGATTTCATCCGATGGCGTGACATGCTTTTTAATCATTAAACCCGCTCCTAACGAACTGTAATTATATTCTAATTATATCACCATCACCTTTGTTTATCCACATTATCCACCAATTCACCATATCTAATATTGTGTCTAACTCAGGGAATCGCTGAATCCTTTGCCCCTCTTGCTTTTAAGCCATTTCCTTAAAATGAGTTGGACATTTTCTCATTATGGTTAGTTGATGCAAAAGAGCGCAAAAAAAAAGACCCATCTGCCATTTAAACAGATGAGCCTATAAGCCAAAGTCGTCCATTGTTCTATCCATTGTGTCTTGTGTGATCCCGATATATCTCAATGTAATATCTGGGCTTGAGTGGTTGAATATTTCTTGCAGCAAGGCCACATCCTTGAACTTCTTATAATGCCAGTATCCAAATGTTTTCCTTAATGTATGTGTACCTATGCTATCAAGCCCGACATACTCCGCTGCCTCTCTCAAAATGTTGTATGCACTGCTACGGCTGATTGGTTTGTTGAGTCCTTCTCTACTTTTAAAAAGATACTCTTGATCATCTTTGTCTTTAATATATTGATCTATCGCTTTTCGAAGCGTCTTGTTTATTTTGATTCTTTTCTCTTTACCTGTTTTTTGTTCTCTAAGGGATACGTACTGTTTTCTCACGTTCTTCACCCTTAATTCCAGCAGATCGGATATGCGCAAGCCCAGATTGATTCCCGCCACAAACAGCAGCAGGTTTCGTTTGTTTCTCTCACCTAAATACTTCTTTATATAATGGATCTGATCAAGGTCCCTTATCGGCTGAACAAAATTCATGATTTATCCCCCTGCTTGTACACTTCTTCTCTCAAAGCAAAGGCCAGTCTATAATATGCTTTATTTTTAACACGATAATAATTCCTTTGGCTGAGGCCCATTTCAGCGTAAATCTCGTAATCATACATTTCTTCATCCTGCATATAGAGCATAACTAAAATACGGCGCTCTTTTTGCGTAAGACGATTAATACCCTTTTCAATTCGCTTCATATATTTTTCACGCTCAATCTCCCACTCCATCTTTTTAATAGCTGCATCCTCGGTCGATGAATGAAACTGATTGGAAAAGCTAGGCGGCGTAATGGTATATGTTGTTGTGATCTTTGGAAGAAAGTCTTCTGGCGTTTGCAACCTAAGCATTTTATATTTTCCCATCATCTTTTCCATTTTGAATCTTGTTTTTTCCTCGTCGATCTGCGGAATGTCTAAGCTTGTTTGATTCATGATAATTCCCCCTTTATTTTCTGCGCATTGCCCCGCCTTTGGCTCGTTTGAGTCTTTGCATGTTTTGCCCCATAAGCTCACGTATCTCTCTTTCTGTAAGCTCCTGCGGTCGTTTCTTCGGCTTTTCCTTCTTCATGGACGCTCCTTTCCGACAAAAAGAAAACGGACACCAACCAGCACCCTTAAAAGGTGTTGATCAGTGTCCGCAGGCTCTCCGTCTTGGACTTATTTAGTTGTATCTATGAAAATATGTTCCCAATCATCATCACTCTCGTCATAATTGCTTTGTATGAAAAAATAACAATCTATTTTGTCTTTAGACTCAAACAATGTTTCATCTGTTCTTTTGTCATACACTCTATACTGATTCATTACATATCTTCACCCATTCTTTGAGTTTTTCATAATCGGCTCGGCTGATATTAACATCAGCAACCCCGCAATATGCACAATGGACCTCGCCCGGATGCTCTAATGTTTCAAGATATGTCCACTCTTCACAATCTTCACAGTAGTAACTGTGCAATTCTTCTGCTGTCATTCCGCTACCTCCTAATTTAATACGCCGCTTTCATCTTCAAAAATCCAATCCATATCAACATCTTCGATTGGTGGCATGTCTCCTAATTTTTCAATAGCAATTTTTTTCATCTTTTCGAGTTGTTTGTCATAATCTTTTGTTTTCACAATTTTCACTAGTGATTCTCCGACCTTATAGAGCCAAGAAATGGCACCTTCTTTTGTTACTGTTTCTGTCATAATCCCTAAACTCATTGGTATTTCAACGATCTGTAAACCGGATGTAACCTCAGTAATATTGATATGCCCATCCATCGGAATGGCGCAAAATCTATATTCATCAACCCTGACCTCATGGCCGACCATTGGTTTCCAAACCTTTTCTGTAGCTAAATAAAAGCGTTGAGGTTGTTCGTTAACTGTTATTTTCATTTCCTCACCTCAAAAGCTGGCGTATAAATGTAGCCCTTAACGCCTGTCCAATTGCTGTTCTTGTATATCGTCATCTTGATACGGTGCGTGCCAGCAGTATGATTTACTGTGTAAAATTCCTTTGCTGGCGTGGCGTTTTTAAACGATCCAACAAGACTAAAACGCTGATCTTTCCATTTGCCGCTCACCTTCTTTTGAAGCGTGAAGCGGTAGTATACTGTTTCATTGCCTGTTTTGCGTGCTGCCACATCAATGCTTTTAGCACGTGGTGTGTATGAATTGGCATCCGTTGATACGCTGACTGTATGCCCTCCAATTGTTTTATATCCGCTCGTTACAGCAGCAGCAGACGGCGCACAAAGCACCGCAGCCACAATGATAGATAGTGTGATTAGTAGTTTTTTCATTTGAAAACCTCCCCATGAAATGTATTTCTCTTTTTGACTTCAAAAATAATAGGTAAACCGTCATCAAAATGTGTGCAGTTCCCAAATTGAGCAATCAATGCTTCTTCCATCTCGCTTTCTGTTGGATAATGGTCCCATTCGCCACAATCTATCGTTTCTAAAACTTCTAAAGTAAAAACTGATTTTAATTTCATCTTATTCACCCTCCGTTTTCAATTTAAAGCCAGCTGTCAAAGCGTCTTGATAAACTAGGCTTGCACTCAATGCGTGGTGATTTCTGGCATCTGCACTACTGCTCCAGCCATCATAAAAACCCGCCATCGCTTCATATTTTTGTGATATATGGTGATCATAACGAGCTTGAAAAGCCTGTTCTTGTTCCTGTAGCAACTGAATGGCCGTTTCAAGGTATGTCGCAAGATCCAGCGTTTCTTCAAGTCCATGCTGCAACCACCCTTTTAGATCATAGGAGGAGGTTTTGACATAAGCCCCGTACTTTTGAAGGCCTTTTTCCTGCTGCTTATGCAATTTCTCTATGACTGAATATACAATTGGGTTATTTTCGTTCATTGTGCTTCCTCCTTCAACTGTGGAAAAATGTCGATCTCTACACGTTGCTCATACGTCCAATAGGATGTTGCATAATCACCTCTGAAAGCATGACTTAAGACTTCTTGAATTTTTTCAACGACTTCTTTTGTAAAACAATCGTCGGCACGCTCAGCCCAGCCTTCATACATTTCTTCATGCTCAGCCTCTATATATCTATCAATCATGGCATTTGCGCTTGGTTCCCAACGTCTTCTTTTAATCAGGAACCAGTTACCTTCAGGAGAGGTTTCACCGTCTCTAATCTCATCAATAAGCTCGGCTACCATGTAAATATCATGCGTTTCTTCGTTACCAACTTCGATATGATGTGGTAAATTTGATAGTTTTAATGGTTTATTTAATTTCATCGTGCTTCCTCCTTTAGTGAATCCGTATCAACGTTTAAGACCTGTAGCATCCAAAGAAGAGTAGCCATGCAGGCAACTGCTTCTTTATCCGCTCCGTTCGATTTCACGCCTCTTTCTCCAAAGTCGTTCATTCGTTCTATGATTTGCTGCTGTTGTTTATTGTTGAGTTTCATTACCGTTCCCCTTCCAGTGAGGATAATCTTCAAAATCCCCTATATGCTCATCATGTGATGCCGCATACTCCTGCTTTGTCATATCCCAGCAGTCTTTACACATGCTTGAGCCGATATCACCCATAAAAGGAGAAGGACGTACTTTGTTTGAAAGCTCATCGCAGTAATCGCATATCCCGCCATTATGAAAATTGACTTTAATTTTTTTTAGTTGTTCTTCCGATATTTCAACTTGTCCGATTGGTTCCTGACAAAAGATATGCGTTTCTACTAATTCAGGCACACCGCTAAACGCTTTATGCTGACTCTTTTCGCCCGCTCCAAGATCAATAACGAGTCTGTCGTCAATCAAATATAGTGAGTAGTTCATCTTAAGTTCCCCCTTACCCGAAAGTCGCTTCCGGCTCTTCATCTGGTGTCACTTCATCCTCTTCCCACTCAATATCAAGATCGAGTTTCACGTTGTTTTGACTTAATCTCATTAGCAAGATTTCAAAGTCATTTAGATGTCTCAGCGACTTCAATTCTTTGTTTGATCTATATTGAAGATCCCATTGCTCCTCTCTTTTATAGAGAGAAATTGGCACCTCAAAATTCATTTTTTCATCATGCTCACATTCAAAGAAAATTGTAGCGTGTTCAAAGATGCTCCATGATCTGTCCTCATTCCGTTCCACTTCAACTCTAACCTCAACCGCCTCATACTCTGGTCCATCATCAAATTCAACTTCAAGCCCGTCAGTTTCTACTTTCTTCGCTACATACTCTTTCCATTTCTCAAAGAGATCGGATAGTTTCATTGTTTTCTCTTTTTCCTCGATCATTAAATTCTTGAAGTTTTCAAGCAGTGTACGGTTATCAAATGACGCTTCTTTTATCGTTTCGACTAGCACATGATCCAGCTTGGTAATGTATTCTGAGTAATCGTAAGTTTCAAGGTAAGGAACAATGACACTTTTCAACTTGTTTTCAATGACTTTTCTTGCTTCTCCACCATATGAAGCAAACAGGTCTTCAAGCGCTTTTGAAACGCCTTGTTTCAATTGCTCTGCGATCAGATTTTCAACGATTCCGTTTTCTAATTGTTGTGCTATAACATCTTTAATATTTTTTTCAAGGTTCATTATTTTTTCCTCCTAAGCCGCTAGGCTGTTAGTTTGCTTTGCTATAATATTTGTTCATATGTTCAGGTACGCACATCTCAGGGAGGTTAGCCCGCACCAGCTGCTCTGCGAATTGGGGTGGAACACTATTCCCCACCCTGCGTATTTGGTCCGATTTATTACCGATGTTAAATTTATATCCAGGCGGGAACCCCTGCCCTGCAAATAGTTCGTTTGGCTGCAACATACGCAATCCGATGTCTGCGATCCTCTGACCATTTGTGCAAACAGTTGTTAAGGCAAAACGGTCTTTGGTTGTAATCGTATGCAATGGCTCGTCTAGTCGCTGTCCTACGCCTTGACCGTAATACTTTGTCAGAAAGGCTACGGTTACTAATCCGAATCTATTCCCGCCAGCGGTGATTGTGTGTAATGGTCGATCAAGCGAAAGACCTCTTACCTCTTTATCTGACTGTTCAGTGTAATAGCTGATCAAGAATGCCGCTTTACTCTTATCCGGCACCATTACAGGACTTGGATTGTTTACGATGAATTTATCAATACCTCTTTTGATTCGTTTCATCGTATTTTCAACAAGAGGCCGTTTTCTGCTGAATATACTAGGGACCCCTATGGACCAATCTATAATTTCGTAAGACGCTCGCCACGGCTTGAGCTTTCCCGTTTGAACAAGAAGGCTTTTAGGATCTCCATGCGTCGGCTTCGGCCATACGATTTCTTTCCCATCACATCTTGCAACCATGAAGAATCTTTTTCGTATAGTTGGCGCTCCATAATCACAAGCTGTCAATTCTCTAAATTGCACTTCATATCCAAGTGACTCAAGGGTTTTAACGAATGATTGAAACGTCTGTCCCTTTTGCTCTTTAATCGGTTTACCTTCTTTAGAGATAGGCCCCCAATCTTTAAACTCCTCAACGTTCTCAAGCATGATGACACGCGGTTTTACTGCTATCGCCCATCTGACAGCGATCCACGCAAGCCCTCTGATACTCTGTTTTACAGGTTTTCCGCCTTTGGCTTTTGAATGGTGTGTACAGTCAGGCGAAAACCATGCTAGACCGACTTTTCTATCCTTGACTGCTTGTTTAGGATCAACATCCCACACAGATTCACAATAATGTTCCGTGTCAGGATGGTTCACCTCGTGCATTGCAATGGCAGCAGGATCATGATTGATAGCTATATCAACTGATAAGCCTGTCGCAAGCTCAATGCCTGTGCTTGCTCCGCCGCCTCCTGCGAAGTTGTCTACAATGATTTCTCTAAATAGATCAATCTGTTTCATTGCATCAACCCAGCAATCGTTATAATCCCCATGAAAAACAGCAATGTGAAGATGACAGGTCCGTTTGACTCACGCTTTGCCATGATGACATTGCCCTCAATGACCAAGTCAGGGCAGTAGTCAGCAAGCACTGGTACAAAAAATGTGGGTACACCTAGAAATGTAGCTGCATCATCTATTGTCATCGCTTTGTTTTTGCAGGCTTTGACCGCCTGTGAAAGCTCGATATGTTTAGGTAAATTCATGGTATTTCCTCCCCCGCAGGGGATGAACCCCTGCTTATTTATTAAATTTGAATCCGTAGTCAAAACGTATTCGATCTAATTTGCCTTTAATGGTTTCAATTATCGTGTGTCCGTGCTCTGGTGCTTCTGTTATATGAGCCGTGTTGTTAATACCGTCTAGGACAATCACTTGAATTTTCCCCGGTTCAACATCAGCTGTAAAAAGGTCGTTTTTTTCTAATGTGATTCGTTGTGGTTCATTCACTTTGATCACTCCATGTGATATAATTAAGATTCATGGGCTTAATTACTCACATTTTGATGTGAATTCTACCGCTGAGACTCGACGGATTGATCTGTGCGCTGCCAACGCCAGTCTTTACGTTTGAGTCTCTTTTTATATGGTTTTGGTGGGTGCTGCTGCCTATAAGCTGCTAGTTCATCCTCTGACATAACCCACGCTTTCACTGGACCTGCTTTGTATGGATTGGCTACTGTTTCCAAAGTGTTCACCTCCTTATTCGTCACGCTGCGGAACGTTGAGATTATAGATTCTTTCTAGTTCTTCGTCTGATAGTTTTTCGCAATATTCGCGACCTACATTTGAAAGACTCAACCACTCGATCATTAACGCTCTATCATCACTGGTCATCACTTGATACCTCCCCTCTTTTTGAGGTGGCGCACGGCTGCTGTCTTGATCCGTTTTGGACAATCTTCATATCTCGCAATCACTTCCAGCTGGCGTGCTGTCGCTTTTTCA
Organism: Bacillus sp. FSL R5-0431; assembly: GCF_038002985.1. NCBI lineage: Bacteria > Bacillati > Bacillota > Bacilli > Caryophanales > Bacillaceae > Bacillus > Bacillus sp. FSL R5-0431. Next base: position 2,486,887 of record NZ_JBBOOG010000001.1, read on the forward strand.
AATGGCAACAGGATGCTTTTTCTTTTCATGCTTGTACTCCTTTCCTAGCGCGCCGCCTTTACGTGGTTCGATCTTGCCTAACTCGGCTTGATCTATAATCAGCAACAGGATGTCATCGACATTGCGGGCTAAACGATTGGCCATATGTCTGATCGGCTCATGATCCTGCCACATTTGTCTAAATAAAATGATGTCTTTCTCATCCCATATGAAATCACTGTGCGGACAAGCGTAGTAAACCGGTTGTTGTTCAAACAGCTTGCGTAGATCTCTTTTTTTGTAGCTCATTGCGCTTTTTTTGATATACATAGGCTCGTTTGCGCCGACACCGTTCGGTCGCTCCTTGATCTTTCCTCTTTTTGAAAAATCAATCATCAGCAGCAACACTTCTTCTGATGGTCGGTTAAATAACTCCGCCATCTCTTCGATCGACCTACCTTCGTACCAGTAATCCAAAAACCGTTTAAGACCTACGATCGTCCATTCAAAATTGACATGTTCCAAAATGATTCTAGTGACACTCATTTCATAATTTCCTTTCTGCGGCCGACCTCTTTATGTACAACGTGCACAGATGTCGTCAAATTCTTTTCTACGAGCCAATAAAGTGGATTCAACCCATTTACTACTAAAATCTTTCTTTCGGCTCTTGTGGGCTTTCTACCACCTTTTTTCATGAGCGTTCCTCCTTGTGTTTTTAATAAGCTATTAAACTAGCAATTTCGAACAATGTTGAATTGTAGATGGGCATGGTTTTCTCCTAAAATGGCAATTCTTCGTCACGCTTATCAAAAGTATCCCTAAACAAAATGTATTTAGACCTTTTCGTCATGCGTGATACAAGTTTGGTGTCGTACATTTGTTTTAATTTGTCCCCAGTTAAATTGGATGTGTAAATCGTTGCTTTATCCTGTCTAGCTGATGTGACTGCATAAAGTATCTTGTGTATAAAGTTGGTGGCTTCACTTTTTGAATGTTCAGATCCCGTCTCAGCCCCTACGTCATCAATCACCAGATAATCCACTTCACCTATAAGACCTGTTACATAACCTTGGGTGAATTTACTTTCTTTGTTGTGGAAAGAGTCTTGAATGGCAAAAGCAGCATCAGCAAGGTTTACAAATAAGCATGATTTCCCCATATCTTCTGGGTTGTCAGGGTCAGGCGGTACATTGAGTGCTTTAAGTGCTGCATAAGCTAGATGACTTTTCCCTACTCCGGGATGACCCTGCAGAAAGATATTAAACACTTTGCCTTGTTTTAAATATCCAACAAGATCCATCATGAGGCGTTTATTTGCCGTTTCCTCTGGCTCAGTTACTTTGTAATTATCAAACGTCGCTTTCGCAATGGTCCTGTCTCGGAAAATGCTGCGCTTCTCCAGCATGTTGAAATTCTTTGTACGCTGGCTAAACTCGATTTGACTCTCCAATTCTTTTTGTATCTTCTTCTCATCTGCCTCCAGCTCACATCTTGGACAGATTACTTTGCCATTGAGAATCATCATACGAACAGGCTTGATGACATCCTCGTTCCCTCTTGTGTATGTGTGTTTCTCACAAAAATCAGAATGGAATGTCATTCTTGCGTTTAAGGCCTCCGCCGCCACTGATTTGATGCTCTGCACGCTTTAACACCCCCGCACCTTCATTCAGATATCCTTCAAACTTCGTTCCAAACAATGTCGTTGGCTGCAAGTATTTATTCATTTTGTCGTCTTTAAGCCATTGATTAGTTTTTGTCAGGATCACTGTTTTAAAGTCTTCAAATCTGAATCCATCATTCCAGCGTGCTTTAATTAATCTTTGTGTAGCAGCAGATGTATGTCTGAATGACTTCCCTGTTACTTTGTTCAAAAGATCAACAATCAGCTTGAATGGAATTTCAGATTCTTGAGTTTCAGGATTAACAGTCGGGTTGCCCGACAATATATCTTTTAATTCTTTATCTTTATCTAATTCTTTATCTATATCTGTTGCGTTACTCTGCGTTACTGTAATGTTATCTGTAACGTTACACGGTTTTGTTAGTTGCAAAGCTCTTTGTTTGTCCCTGTGTTTAGAGACTCTTTTTCTGTTTTGTTCTCTAATTTTTTCAAGGGCATCTAAATTCTGATGTTTCTCCCAATTACATATACTGATATAATTCTGTTCATTAATTTCTATCATCCCGAATTTCCTGAAAGTGTCTAAAGCCATTCGTACAATTCCTAGTGGCCTTCCAAAGATATGCGCTAACATTTCGTCTGTGTAAGGCACATTTTCACTTAGATAAATAAAACCAGATGCGTTAGTTTTTCCTGCTTGAGCAAGTAACTTAACCCATATAATCAACAGAGTGTCAGATTCAGGCATTTGTTCAATGAGTTTGATTTTTTCATCATCGAACATCTGGGTGCTTAGTTTCACCCATTTGACTTCCCCCATCTTTAAAAGCCTCCTAATGTTTTTCATGAATAGTTTTTCTTATTAAAGCTTGTCCTCTAAAAAAAGGTGAAACAAAAGTTTCAAGCCTCTTTATTTTTTTTGTTTTTCTCTTTTTTTACTGGTGTGTAATAAGGCGCCACCGCCTCAGTAAAAAGTTTTTCTCTGTCTTCTGTGCCAAAGAAAACCTCTCCAAGAAATAAGTTGCTTTTTTTCTTTTTCTTTTTTTGAGCCACAAGATCACCTCGGAATATAATATGTTTTAGGGACAGTAGGACTACCCACCAAAAAACACATTGATGATTTTTTCTGATTCAAATCTCATCTTGAGCTGTACCTCCTCAACAAAATTCTTCCTACAGGAACTTCTCAATCAAAAAAAATAGTCAATCTTTAGATTCAACTTTTCACAGAATTGTAGCATACTTTTCATTGTTGGGTTTATCTTATAGTTCTCTATTTTAGAGATATAAGAGCTTGTAAAGCCTGTTAATTCAGCAAATTCAATTATAGACATCTTTTTTTCTGAACGAATTCGCTTAATTTTATTGCCAAATACAATCTTGAAATTCAATAGTAAACACCACTTTCTTTGTTCCTGTAGGAACTAACAAGATAAATATAACATCCCCTTAACTCCGTTGTAAAGTTGTTTTTCTGATTTTTTTCCTAGAGGAAAAAACATGTTATAATATTATGTATAACAAGCACTACAGAAAGGTGATTGCTGTTTATGGATGATATTAATAAAATCATAGGGCAAAATTTAGCTGACCTTAGAAAAAGTAGACATTTGACTCTCGCCAAAATCTCAGAAGAAATAGGAGTTACCCATAGTTATTTATCTAAATTGGAAGCTGGAAAAATAAAAAAGCCATCATTTGAAAATTTAAATGCAATAGCCGACTTTTTTAATGTCGATCTTTCTTATTTCGCTACCAAGAAAGAAGAGCTTAATAAAATGAGTGAAGAAGAAAGAAACCTTGTCTTCTCAAAAAAGTTAAGTTTAGATATCATTGAGAAGGCAGATATCATAGATAGTAATGGTAATAAGATAACAAAAGACGAAAGAGAATTTATGCTTAATGCACTTAAGAATTATCGAGAATCTAAAGCGAAATTTTTGGAGAGTACTTCCGCAGAAGAAGAATGAGACGGTTCTTCTTTTTTTATTGGTTTTGATATTTTTTTTAGTAATTCTTCATAATAGATAGACATAATATCCTCCTTAACACAGAACATTCGTTCTTATTATATTGTATTGTTTATATTTTTAAAAGGGTTTCCTGTTTTTGAATTTATGTAAAACAGGAAACTCCTCTTTAAAACACGAAAGACGTTACCATTTCTGGTAGCGTCTTTTTTACATGCCTACTTTAATTTCTTTTGTTTGATAAATTGGTTTAGAGCTAATGTTTTCATTTGCATTCTGACTTAGTAACAATGCAGCGACAAAAACAAAAGTAAAAGTTATTTTTGTGACTAATTTCATATCCCTTTCACCTCCCGCAATTCAAATTCTAATGTCTAGATTCAATTTGTGCAACTGAATTTTTGGAAGGTTTGCCCTGAAATAATCTCTTTTTTCAGAGAAATAATGCATGGACAATAGGAGTTTGTCACTTCTTTTTTCTTTAATTCCATCGAAAAGATATGCGTAATATTTTAAAGATGGATGATCATAAAACTCATTTAGAGAATGGTTGTTGGATAAGCATTCAGTGAATTTAGTTACATTAAATTCAGGATCAATTTTATTTAACCAATAATACTGTAAAATTGCTACCTCTTCCCTATTCTGAAGTGCTTCATCCATTCTGTTAGGTTCTTCGTCTAGAATTTTAAGCACTTTGCAATAATACAGAAATGATTTTTCATAGGATTCCATAAAGTACGATAACGCAAATAAATAGTTCGCAGTTAAGATGTGATTATTGCTAATTTGTGATTTTAAAAGTGATTCAGCGTAGTGCCTCGCTTTAACAATGCTGTTATCCTGCTTCAAATAGATGTTTGCTAACACTTCGTCTAATCTCGCAATGAAGCTTTTTTTTAGGAACGGATCTTTCACATCGTCAAAATACTCAGTTGATTTATCAATAAATAAATGAGCCATATCATACTTTCCAAGGTTGTAGTACCCGTAAACTTCCAATATTGTCAACAAAGTTTTTGCTTCAACAGATTTATAATCATTCTTTTGAAGTCTGTTGATATATGCGATTTCAAATGATCCTCTGTATGTTAATATCCATTTATAAATATTGCAGGCTTCTGGTGCCACATTTGAATATTCTACTATAAGATATCTCATCACATCATATAACTGTTTTGTATAACAATATTCCAAAGCACAAAAAACGTACTTTTTATCGATACCGCTTTTACAGTAATCCGTCATTAATTCTTTTTCTTTTTCAGGAAGGATGCATTTGACAGCCTCTATTACCATCCAGAATGCTATCTCTTTACCAGATAAGAATTTGCTCATGTAACCTTTAGTTATGCCTATTTTTTTTGCGATATCCACTTGAGTTATTTCAGATGAAATTAGACTATTTTTTAGTATTTCTCCTATATCCTTTTTAGCAATTATATTCATATGATCACCTTTCGAAATCAATTTAGCACACTAAAGTCGAAAATGTTGTCACAAAATGTCGAAGAAGTATGAATTTTTAATTAAAATTATATAGCGAATAATTCAATTATAATCCTTATGTGGAATGTACTAACATATGTCTTTTGGAGTTATTTTATATAAAGGAGGAACTTATTCGCAAAAGGTATGCTTAGCATTCGAAATATGATTTCGAACAGTCTTTTCGCTAATAAAAAGCTCGCTTGCAATTTCTTTAGTTGTTTTATCTTGGACGAGCAATTCGAATACTTCTCTTTCTCTTTTGGTTAATAGCGGCTTGGATTGAAACTCTTTCTCCTTCAAGTATTGTAACCCTCCTTGCTAAGGTGAGAGCTCTAGTCTCTATAGAATGGGATTCTGTATAGTCGAGATATCATATGCCGGGTGCCCGAGGTAGGTGACGTTAAAATCGAGAATTCCCGCATAAAAGCGTCCAATTTGTGCGCTTTTATCCGCACAAAAAAGGACGAGTCTCCTACCCGAGACATCGTCCTTTTCATACACGTATTTAAAAGATAGAAATGGCTCCTGTTAACAAAGCAATAAGCGTTGTAAAAAGGGCAGTTAACACGGTCCACAGCAATGCGTATTTTTGCAAATCGCCAATATCTTTGTTCAGCATACTGACAAGAAGCAGCGTTGAAGCCACAAGAGGGCTCAGCAGGTGAACAGGCTGTCCTATGATAGAAGCGCGCGCAATTTCCACCGGATCAATTCCGTAAGCTGCACCTGCTTCTGCCAAGATTGGCAGCACCCCGAAATAATAAGCATCATTAGAAAGAACAAATGTAAATGGCATACTCGTTAAAGCCACAATGAGCGGAAAAAATGAACTGTAAGAATCCGGAATCATGTAAATCACCAAATTGGCAATGGACTCAACCATTTTTGTTCCCGAAAAGATCCCTGTGAAAATCCCTGCTGCAAATACAAGTGTGATGACCGTTAATGCGTTTCCTGCATGCGATAAGATTCTTTCGCGCTGATCTTCAACCTTTGGATAGTTGATCATGAGAGCGATGACAAATCCAATTAAGAAGAGTACAGGTATTGGTATAATATCTAGGACTAGTGTTGCCATGACAGCAATTGTGAGGAAAAAGTTGATCCAAATGAGGTTTGGTCTCTTCATGTCTTCTACGCCATCCTCAATTGACGCAGCCAATTCAGGAGAAATGGACACCTCTTCTTTGTGCTGAATCTCTGCGATCCCAATCCGTTTTCTTTCTTTTTTCCCAAGTACATAAGCAGTAAAAAGTATAAAAAGACCGCCTCCAACCATCGTTGGGAGTAATGGAATGAAAAATTCGCCTGCATCCAAGCCAAGCGCAGCAATTGCACGAGTAGCTGGACCGCCCCATGGCGTCATTCCGCTCATAATTCCTAATGATAATAATGAAACTGTTCCTAAAATTAACGGGTTCATCCCAATTCTTAAGAAAAGTGGCAGCATAGCTGATACGGTAATCATGTAAGTTGTTGTTCCATCACCATCTAAAGCAACAAGCATAGACAAAATCGCTACCCCAAACGCAATTTTGACAGGATCACCTTTTACAATACGTAAAATGAGTTTAATCAGAGGATCAAATAATCCAGCATCCAGCATGACACCAAAGAATAAAATGGCAAATAACAATAAAGCAGCTGATGGTGCAACAGTTTTCAGTCCATCAAGCATCATATCCCCTAATCCTTTGTTAAAGCCACCGATCAATGCAAATACGATAGGTACAACGGTTAAAGCCACCACCGGATGCATACGTTTCGTCATAATAAGAAATGTAAATGTCAAGACCATCAAGATCCCTAAAATAGCTAGCACTTCATATCCCTCCATCCTCTTCTTCACATGATCTGCAAGTGCCCCTTTGCACTTGCAACCTACATGTTAGCGCTTTCTATTTCAAGGATATAATAGCTTTTTTTATAATGAAAATATCGATTTTTTCGTATATTCAATAAATTTCTTTTATAATTAACCTTGCTGACTTCTTAAAAACTCAATGAACGCTTCCACAACAGATAAATGAAGGGAGTCTGGCTGGTACATAAGCCATGTATCTCTTAAAACAGGCTGTCCATCTTTATACGAAAGACCTTTTACAAATAACTCATCACTTGGTCTGAGGCAAATTTCTGGGACAATGGCATAACCTAAACCATGCTTGACCATCTCTTTTGATGTATCCTGACGGTCTGTCTCCATCGTCACAAGTGGAGGCATGGTGAACGTTTCCTGCCACCATCTGTTAATCAATCGTTTTAATGAACTATCTGTATGATAGTCAATGAGCGGCAGCTTTGGGAGGTCTTTCAGCTGGATTTCTGATTTTGATATGATACAAAGCCGTTCTTTATCAAGCAAAAACCGCTCTCCATTCCAGTCGTAATCCCCTCTTAAAATCCCTAAATGGACACTTGATGTGCCTAATAAGTCCATGACTTTTGTGCTCCAGCCTGTATTCACCATAAATTGAACATGTGGATACTGCTTAGAAAATTCTTTTAAAATTTCTGGCAGTTTATACTGGGCAAAGTTACTTGAGACCCCTAACCGAATTGTTCCTATGACCTTTTTTTGCATATTGAGCATGCCATCTTTCGTTTGCTGGAGCTGTTTGAGCATGTCATTTGCGTATTTAGCCAAGTACTCGCCCTCTGACGTAAATTCAATTCCTCGTTTTCTTTTAAAGAAAAGCTTCATATCAAACTCCTCTTCAAGCTGTTTCAATCGATAGCTTAAGGCAGGCTGAGAGACAAATAATTTTTCTGCCGCTTTTGTGATGTTCTTTTCTTCATAGAGCACCTTTAGAAACCGCCAATCTTTTTCATCCATTATATGCCCTCCTTTTTTACTAATTATAAAATATTTTTATTGATTATTCTCAAAATAATGTATTTAACTTATTTCTTATTATACTTTACCATTTTGATTAGATAAACAGTTCATTAAAAAATTGAGGGTGAGAGTAATGAGAAAAGTTCCAATCACAATCATGCGAGGCGGTACAAGCAAAGGGGTATTCATTCAAGCAAACAATGCACCATTTGAACACGATGAGCTCGAGGCATTTCTATTAGACATTATGGGCAGCCCTGACCGGCTGCAGGTCGATGGAATCGGCGGCGGTAATTCTTTAACAAGCAAAGTAGCCATTATTGATAAAGCCACACGCCCAGATGTGGATGTGAACTATACGTTTGCACAAGTCAGCATCAATGAGAGATATGTCGACTTTAAAGGAAACTGCGGGAATATCTCATCAGCGGTTGGACCATACGCCATCATTAAAGGACTTGTTCAAGCGGTTGAGCCCATTACGACTGTACGTATCCTCAATACGAACACAAATAAAGTGATTACAGCAGAGGTCGAAGTCGAAAATGGAGAAGTGAAATTTGAAGGACAGGCAGAAATTCCAGGAGTAAAAGGGACAGGTTCTCCCATTTATTTATCTTTTGAAAATCCTGAAGGCGCAGTCACAGGTAAAACTTTTCCGACTGGAAACAAAATTGATACGATTCAAACAAAGTTTGGTGAGATTCCCATCTCGATCGTTGACATTGCAAATCCAATTGCCTTTATTCGTGCCAAAGATATTCAATTAAAAGGAACTGAATTGCCTGAGGAGTTTACAGACGAATTACTGGATGATTTAGAAGAGATTCGTTCCATCGCTGCTGAAATGTGTCACTTTGCGCCAAAAGACATGGCGACATTACAGTCTCCAGCCGTTCCAAAGCTTGCGCTCATTAGCGAGCCTGCTGATTATGTAGATACAAATGGAATCTTGAGAAGAACAGCCGATATGGACATCATCGTTCGTATGCTATCAATGCAAAGACCGCACCAAGCACTTGCCATTACCGGCTCTGTCTGCGTATCAGCCAGCTGTTTTATGGAACAAACGCTTCCTGCACAGCTTTCTCATGGACAACATGATACGCTTCGAATTGGGCATCCTGCTGGGATTATGCAAACGGACATTGACGTGTCTCAAAATAGAGTCAAAGTCATTCGAACCGCGAGAGAAATTCTAGACGGGGTTGTCTTTACAAAACAAGACTATATCGTGCAGCCTCATATTAAAAGAGAAGCCTAAGCAGACGAGAACATCGTCTGCTTTTTTTAATGTTGAAGCGGGGCATCAATATCTCCGGCAGAATGAGCTTTTATCTGCCCTTTCTCATCTTTTAACTGGAGATGACCGTAGCGGTTGACCCCGCAGCAAATGCCTTCTTCCCAAGTTTGTTTTTCACGATCTAACGAAATGCGAAGGGGCTTGTTGAGACGATATAACCGTTTGTTATAGAGGGCAGTGAGTCCTTCAAACCCTTCATTCTGCCAGCGTGAATGGTATTTTTCAAAAGCCGCTGCCAGTTCTTTCACTAGCTGATCGGCTTTCACCTCTGTCAGCTCTGATAAGCAAATGGTTTTGTACGGGACATGCTCCGGCTTTGTCTCTACATTGATGCCAACACCGATATAAATGGAACTGCGGTCTGCTTCAATTAATGTGCCGGATACCTTTGCTTCATTAATGAGAATATCATTAGGCCATTTGATCGCCAGCTGATCCTCTGCTCTCATGAGTGGTTTCAGAACATCATAGATTGCTAGTGCTGTCAGCGGGGCGATCGTTGACTGGGTGGAGAGTTCTGCTGGCGGTAAGACTGTCATGGTTACCGCCACATTCCCTAAAGGTGTTTCCCACGGCCTGCCGAGTCTGCCTCTTCCTGCTGTCTGCTGGCGTGCATAGACAGCAAATGAGGGCTTTTCTCCTTGCTGCATGAGCCTTTTCGCTTCATTATTTGTACTATCAATGGTGTCATATTGAAAAATCTTCATGTGTTCTCCTCTTGTTTCTTCTTGATATGATGCTTTTATTATAACAAAATGAAGCGTGCATGTTGATGAGCCAGCATGTTACTCATTTCGCTGCGCCTGAAACGTCTCTTTTTCTTCCTCTGTAAACGGGACAGATGCGCCTGTGTCTTTACTAATTTGCACCATGGTGACTGAGCCTGTAAAGCAAGGTTCCTGCTGCTCATTTTCTCCTAAATAATGAAGGATGAGTGAGCTTGATCCGACCTTTTCCGGCTTGACATACACACGAAGCCTCTCCCCAATCTCTACCTGCTTGATGTAATCACATTGCAGGTTTGCAACGACTGTCATGGTCTCTCTCTCACGTTTCATTCGTTTATCAACAATTCCCGTCTTTTGAAAAAAGGCAATTCGTGCCTCTTCGAAATACACAAAAGGGGTGACATTGTTCATATGGCCAAACATATCCGTTTCTGAAAAACGAACGGTGGTTTCGACATAAAATCGAAAGGATGCCCTCCACTCTTCAAACGGTTCTTCAATATATGACGGCAGTCTCACTTGATCATCTCCTTATTTGGAAACAAAACGCCTCTCCCGTATTGGAAGAGGCGTTTGTTTATATGTTGCATCCAGCCCCTTAAACACTCATCATGATTGGCAAAGAGGACTGAATGTAATGTTATTCTGCGTGATCGCTTCCGAAGAAGTTACGGAATGCTTGTAAAGTTGTATCTCGGTTAAGTGCTGCAATTGACGTTGTCAGCGGGATTCCTTTCGGACAAGCCTGCACACAGTTTTGGGAGTTCCCGCAGTTCGCAAGACCGCCGTCCCCCATAATTTCTTCTAGACGGTCAGACTTATTCATCGCACCTGTCGGATGTGCGTTAAATAAACGGACTTGTGAAAGCGGTGCAGGGCCCATAAAGGAAGACTTATCATTCACGTTTGGACAAGCTTCAAGGCAGACACCACATGTCATACATTTAGAAAGCTCATACGCCCATTGACGTTTTTTCTCAGGCATTCTTGGTCCAGGACCGAGATCATATGTGCCATCGATCGGTACCCATGCTTTCACCTTTTTCAAGGAATTGAACATCCGGCTTCTATCAACCTGCAAGTCTCTCACAACCGGGAATGTCTTCATCGGCTGAAGACGAATCGGCTGATCTAACTGATCGATGAGTGCTGTACATGACTGGCGCGGTTTTCCATTAATGACCATAGAACAAGCTCCACACACCTCTTCAAGACAGTTCATATCCCAGTTGATCGCCGTTGTTTTTTCCCCTTGTTTATTGACCGGGTTCCGTCTAATTTCCATGAGTGCGGAAATGACGTTCATATTTGGACGGTAAGGGATTTCGAATTCCTCATCATAAGACTTTCCATCTGCTGTATCTTGACGTGTGATAATGAAATGAATCGTGTTTTTTTCACTCATCTTATTTCTCCACCTTTTTCTTCGAGTAATCTCGTTTACGAGGTGCAATTAACGATACATCGACGTCCTCATAGTGGAATGCAGGCTTTTGATTTTTTCCTTTGAACGTAGCCATCGTTGTTTTTAGGAATTCTTCATCGTTTCTCTCTGGGAATTCCGGTTTGTAGTGTGCGCCTCGGCTTTCATTCCGGTTGTATGCCCCAATCGTAATGACTCTTGCCAGCTGAAGCATGTTGTCAAGCTGACGTGTGAAGGCAGCGCCTTGGTTGCTCCATGATGCTGTATCGTTGATGTTAATCTGCTTGTAGCGCTCCATTAATTCTTCGATCTTCTGATCTGTTTTTAAGAGTTTGTCATTGTAACGAACCACTGTGACGTTATCCGTCATCCATTCTCCAAGCTCTTTATGAAGCACGTACGCATTTTCTGTTCCGTCCATGCTGAGGATGTTGTCCCATTTCTCCTGCTCTTTCTTCACAGCGCTGTCAAATGTTGCAGAAGATAGGTCTTCCGCAGATTTTTCAAGGCCGCTAATGTACTTGACCGCATTTGGTCCAGCGACCATCCCGCCGTAAATCGCAGAAAGCAGTGAGTTTGCACCAAGTCTGTTTCCGCCGTGCATAGAGTAATCACATTCTCCGGCAGCAAATAGACCTTTGATATTCGTCATTTGATCATAATCAACCCATAATCCGCCCATTGAATAATGAACAGCAGGGAAAATTTTCATTGGGAGCTTACGCGGGTCATCACCCATGAACTTTTCATAGATTTCAATGATGCCGCCAAGTTTAATATCAAGTTCTTTTGGATCTTTATGAGAAAGATCGAGGTATACCATGTTCTCTCCGTTGATGCCAAGCTTTTGTTCGACACATACGTCGAAGATTTCACGCGTTGCGATATCACGCGGTACAAGGTTCCCGTATGCTGGGTATTTCTCTTCAAGGAAGTACCAAGGCTTCCCGTCTTTATATGTCCAAACACGTCCGCCTTCACCACGAGCCGATTCACTCATGAGACGAAGCTTGTCATCTCCAGGGATCGCTGTTGGGTGAATTTGAATGAATTCTCCATTTGCGTAATGAGCACCTTGCTGATAGACGATGGATGCAGCAGATCCAGTGTTAATCATGGAGTTCGTTGATTTGCCGAACACAATTCCAGGACCACCAGTTGCCATGATCACTGCATCTGAACGGAAGGATTCAATTTCCATTGTCGTCAAGTTCTGCGCGACAATGCCTCGGCATACTTCCTCGTCATCTAACACAGCGCCAAGGAATTCCCAGCCTTCATATTTCGTGACAAGCCCTGCTACTTCATAGCGGCGAACCTGCTCATCTAGTGCATATAATAGCTGCTGACCTGTTGTAGCTCCAGCAAATGCTGTACGGTGGTGCTGTGTTCCCCCGAAGCGGCGGAAGTCCAGTAATCCCTCTGGTGTTCTGTTAAACATGACACCCATCCGATCAAGTAAGTGGATAATGGACGGCGCTGCTTCACACATTGCCTTTACTGGCGGCTGGTTCGCTAAGAAATCTCCGCCATACACCGTGTCATCAAAATGCTCATAAGGTGAATCCCCTTCACCTTTTGTATTGACCGCTCCGTTGATTCCGCCCTGTGCACATACAGAATGCGAACGTTTCACAGGTACGATTGAAAATAGTTTAACAGCTGTTCCCGCTTCTGCTGCTTTAATAGTTGCCATGAGACCAGCTAAGCCGCCTCCGACAACGATGATGCTAGAATTACTCATTGTAGCCCCTCTCCCTCTTCTACTAATCTATTTCCTCTTAAACAAAAGCGAAAATTGCTCTTAGCCCTACATATGAAAGCGCTATAAATATACCTAATGTCACATATGTGGAGATTCTTTGTGAGCGTGGTGAAACAGTAATTCCCCAGCTGACAGCAAATGACCACAAGCCATTAGCAAAGTGGAAAATAGTAGATAAAACGCCGACAATATAGAAGCCTAGCATAAATGGAGAGCTTAAAATATTCGCCATCATGTCATAGTTCACTTCAGCTCCAAGCTGAGCTTGAATTCGTGTTTCCCATACGTGCCAAGTGACAAAAATTAATGTGATGATACCTGAAATCCTTTGCAGTCTGAACAACCAGTTTCTTAAGTAACTGAAGCGTGACGTGTTGTTTTGTGCCGTAAAGGCTATGTACACCCCATAAACAGCATGATAGATCAGTGGTAAGAAAATCACGAACAGCTCAAGTGCATATCTGAATGGAAGCTGTTCCATAAAGTGTGCAGCTTTGTTAAACGCCTCTGGTCCATTCGTCGCAAAGTGGTTAATCACTAAGTGCTGTACTAAAAATAGACCGACCGGAATGACGCCAAGCAAAGAATGCAATCTCCGATAAAAAAATTCTTTGTTCCCCGACATTACTTTACCCCCTAGTAAAAAGTGCAATTGCTGAAAATTGTCTTACCCCCGCTTCTTTCAATTGTAAGCACTTTATTCAAATTTATTGACAATTTCATTTTACTCCTATGTCAAAAAAGCGTCAAGAAACCGCGTACATAAATTAAAATTTTCCGAAATTTAAAAGTTTTAAATCAAAATTCGTTTTACTACAATAAGAATTTCTTAGACTTCAGGGAAAACTCTGTCATCATATGCTTACATAAGCTATAATAAATTGTTGAAAGAGGGGAGCCGTACAATGAATAAATTCGAATCTAACTTAGAACAGCTAAAAGAAATTGAAGTCAATGGATTTGCCTACGAGCTGATACGCGAAGTTCTGCTGCCTGATATTCTTGGTCAGGATCATTCATCTATGATGTATTTTGCGGGTAAACTGCTTGCTCGTAAATTTCCTCAAGAGTCATGGGAGAAGATCCCCGAATTTTTCCATGATGCCGGATGGGGAACGCTCACGATGGTCCATTCGAAAAAACAGGAAATTGAGTTTGAGCTCGAAGGTCCACTTATATCAAATCGAATCACCTATCAAAAGGAGCCATGCTTTCAGATGGAAGCGGGTTTTATTGCTGAACAAATTCAGCTTCTCAACGAGCACGTGGCTGAATCTTATGAACAAGTGAAAAAGCGTGCTGATAAAGTCATTTTAACCGTTAAATGGGATTTAAGAGACCCTAGCTAACACTCTTTATGAAAGGCGCGGACTTCAGGTCACGCCTTTTTGTAGTCTTCTTCTATCATAGCATACTTAGTGAATGGGTTTACGCACGTTTTCCTTTCAGGTATGCGGCGGTTTCGAATATAAAAAAGAGGTGCACTCTTTCATGAGATACACCTCCCTGCCTTTTTAAGAGTGAGCAGCTGCACTCACCTTTGATAAATCAAACGCATCATGCAGCGCTTCAACTGCTTTGACCATATCATCTCGGCCAACCACTGTTGAGACTTTGATTTCAGACGTACTGACCATTTTCACTTGTATGTCTTTTTCCGCTAACACAGCGAACATTTCAGCGGCTACGCCTGGATTTGAGACCATACCAGATCCAACGATAGATACTTTGGCTAATTTGCTTTCTGTCTCGATCTGTTCGTAGCCAAGTGCTCCTTTATATTCTTCTAATACTTCAACTGTTTTGGACAAATCATCCGTTTTCACAGAGAAAGAGATGGACGTCTGATTGGTGCTTGTGACGGACTGAATGATGATATCGACATTGATATTTTGCTTCGCTAGCGTCGTAAAGATGGTCGACAATGTGGTGAGACCGCTTGAAAGACCGCACACCGTCACGCGTGTAATCTGATCCTCAAATGCAATGCCTCTGACGACTAAATTTTGTTCCATGGATGATTCCTCCTCAATTAACGTACCCGATTCATTTTCAATACTAGAACGGACTTCTAGTGGGACTTGATAATTTTTTGCAAATTCAACAGCTCTCGGATTCAAGACGCCAGCTCCTAAATTAGCCAGTTCGAGCATCTCATCGTATGAAATACCTGCAAGTTTCCGCGCGGACGGTACATAACGCGGATCTGTCGTAAACACTCCTGGTACATCTGTGTAAATATCACATTTATCAGCCTTTAATGCGGCAGCAAGTGCCACAGCCGTTGTATCTGATCCACCGCGTCCAAGTGTTGTGATATGTAAGTCATCTGCAATTCCTTGGAAGCCAGCTACAACAACGACTTTCCCTGCACTTAATTCCTCTTTTATTCTTGATTCATCAATATCCACGATTCTTGCGTTACCATGTACTTGCTCTGTTTTCATACCAGCCTGCCAGCCTGTAAAGGAAATGGCATCATAGCCTTTTGCTTGCAGCGCCATCGTTAATAAGGAAATGGTCACTTGCTCTCCAGTTGCGAGCAGCATATCCATTTCTCTTTTGCTTGGATGATCTGTGAGTTCTTTCGCTAGGTCTACTAGAACATCCGTAGATTTGCCCATTGCCGACACAACCACAACCACATCATGTCCGGCCTCGCGTTCAGCGATGACTCTCTCTGCGGCATTGCGAATTTTTTCTGTTGATCCAACGGACGTTCCGCCAAATTTTTGTACAATTAGTCCCATGTCTACCACCCTTTTTCAAAAGATCACGTGTGAGAGAAGAGGCAAGAAGCGGCTTTGGAGACTGCCTGCTCACTGCAAATAAAAAAGCAATGAGAGAACAGATCTCCCATTGCTTTAAAATCATCATTAAACGATGCAAACAATGAGATAGCCCTCCAAGAAATATATTCTTGACAGCCCTACATTTCTTCAATGTACAGCCAGCGAATAAAATGAGTGGATTTTATTCACTTCGGCGACGCTCCCCTTTCAGCCCTCTTCCTAGATCCCATCGATCTCTGAAGGCTTACTCTTGAAGTTCGCACCTCTATCTTCAACAAACAACACGTTCATTTATTAAATTTAGTCACAATCTTAACAGACTTTTGGAAAAAGTACAATCTATTTTTTTAATGCTTCCATTAAAAGTTCGGCCGTCTGTTTCGGGATGCCAGCCTCCTGAAAGTCTTGGATAGAGGCTTCTTTCATCTTTTTCACAGAGCCAAAATGTTTAAGAAGCTGTTTTTTACGCTTTTCTCCGATACCTGGTACATCGTCTAAAATAGATTGAAATGCATTTTTTCCGCGCAGCTGCCGGTGAAAGCTAATAGCGAACCGGTGCACTTCATCTTGAATGCGCTGCAATAAATAGAAGGCCTGGCTATTCCGCTCCAGCGCAACAATTTCAAGTGTATCTCCCATCATGAGATTCGAAGTTCTGTGTTTTTCATCTTTCACAAGACCTGCCACTGGGACAGACAGATTCAATTCATTTTCAAGCACATCTATCGCTGCATTGATCTGTCCCTTTCCTCCGTCAATTAAAATTAAATCTGGCAGCGGCAGCTCATCCTTTAACACGCGAGTATATCGCCTTCTAATGACTTCACGCATAGATGCATAATCATCTGGCCCTGTGACGGTTTTAATTTTGTATTTTCGGTATTCCTTTTTATACGGCTTCCCGTCCTGAAAGACGACCATGGCAGAAACCGGGTCTGCACCTTGAATATTCGAGTTATCAAATGCTTCAATCCGGTACGGCATATAAATATTTAGTGCATCCCCAAGCTGCTTCACCGCACCAATGGACCGCTCTTCATCACGCTCAATGAGTGAAAATTTTTCTTTTAAGGCGATTTTGGCATTTTGATGGGCAAGTAAAAGCAAATCCTTTTTCTTTCCTTTTTTCGGCTGATGAACGTTCGTCTCGAGCAATTGTTCAATCATCTCTTGATCTACGCTGTCTGGCACCAAAATTTCCTTCGGCAGAAAGTGATTGTTCTTTGCATAAAATTGCCCCATAAACGTGAGGAACTCTTCCTCAGGGTCTTGATACATAGGAAATAGGCTGACATCGCGTTCAATCAATTTCCCCTGCCTGATGAAGAAAACCTGGACACACATCCAGCCCTTGTCATAGGCATATGCAAAGACATCTCGATCTGATAAATCGCTCATCGTCATTTTCTGCTTTTCCATCGTTGAGTCGATGTAAGCGATTTGGTCTCTCAGTTCTTTTGCCCGTTCAAACTCTAATTGTTCGGCGGCTTCCTGCATCTTTTCGTTTAGTTCTTTTTTGATTTGCTGATGCCCTCCGTTTAGAAACCTTGTGATTTCGTCCACGAGCTGCTTATTCGTTTCTTCAGAAATGTCATACACACACGGCGCGAGACATTGTCCAAGATGATAATATAGACAGACGCGATCAGGAAGGGTTGCACATTTTCTCAGTGGATATAAACGGTCGAGCAGCTTCTTCGTTTCTCTGGCTGCTTGTACGTTCGGGTATGGTCCGAAATATTTCCCTTTGTCCTTTTTCACATTGCGGGTGACGATCAGCTTAGGATGCCGTTCATTCGTAATTTTAATAAAAGGATACGTTTTGTCATCCTTAAGCATGACGTTGTATTTTGGGTCGTATTTTTTGATTAAGTTCAGCTCTAAAATGAGTGCCTCGATATTAGAAGAGGTGACAATGTATTCAAAGTCCTCAATTTCACTGACAAGCCGCTGCGTTTTGGCGTCATGAGATCCCGTGAAATAAGAGCGCACTCTATTTTTTAAGACCTTTGCCTTTCCCACATAAATGACTGTATTTTGTCGGTCTTTCATTAAGTAGCAGCCTGGTTGATCTGGCAAGACCGATAGCTTTTCTTTGATCAGTTTATTCATATTTTCATCCGTCCTTGTTTTCCTCTTTCACTCCTTCTAGTGTATCACGAACATTTGTTTTATACCATGTTGAAAGAAAAGCGGCTCTCGTCTTTACGAGAACCGCTTCATTGAGTATGCCGCTCGGGCATAGACAGGTTTATAGATGTTTGTTGACAAGTTCAGCAAGTGCTTCTTTTGGTTTGAAACCAACAGATGTTTCTACCACTTCACCGTCTTTTAAAACAAGAAGTGTTGGGATACTCATCACGCCGTATTTACCAGCAGTTTCTTGGTTATCGTCTACATCAATTTTTACAATTTTCATTTTGTCGCCCATTTCTTGATCAAGTTCTTCAAGAACTGGAGCAATCATTTTACATGGTCCGCACCATGGTGCCCAAAAGTCCGCAAGAACAACACCTTCTGCAGTTTCTTGTGAAAATGTTGCGTCAGTCGCTTTTACGATTGCCATTATTCATTCCTCCAATGTAAATTATGCTTTTTAGTATAGCATCTACCAATGTGACTTGCGAATGAAATGCTTACGAATCATTTTTTATGAAATGAATTAAAAAACAAACCGTACAATCGCACCAATGACAACAATTGCACCGATAATCATGAGAATCGTTCTAAGCATATAAATAACTCCCTTTCCGCTTCATTTACAATGTATGATGCCCCAACATCCTTCTCATCAAACATCTAAATATGCGATCAAGCCAGTTCGACCGTGATCATCACCACCGACATTGGCGGCAGATCTATGGTCAATTCACCGGGTTTTACAGCAAATTGCTGAAACTCTGCTGGCTGGACAGCATGAGGATCGTCAAATGTGTTGTGCGCATTCATGCGGTCCGCTGTCAGCACGCGGCCCGTGACTTTCGTTTGAGCATCCAAACCTTCAATGGCAAGGGATACTTCGTTTTGTTCATGCGGATTCAGGTGACAGAAGCTAATATGCATCTTATCTGACGAACGCGAAGCTGACACACTAACCTGAGGTATTTTTTCTCCTCTGCGTTCATAAGGCGTTGACACAAACTCCACTTCAAGTGCTTCTTCCTCTTGATGCACTTGAAACATGTGAAACACATGATACGTAGGCGTCAGGAGCATCTTTTCGTCTTCCGTTAATACCATTGCTTGCAGAACATTGACCGTCTGGGCAATATTCGCCATATGAATCCTCTGGCAATGACGATGAAATATATGAAAATGAAGGGCACAAACAAGGGCGTCTCTTAGTGTGTTTTGCTGATACAAAAACCCAGGATTTGTCCCTGGCTCTGGATCATACCATGTTCCCCATTCATCAATAATCATCCCGATTCGCTTGTCTGGGTCATAACGATCCATGATCTCTCCATGATCCACGACAAGCCGTTCCATCTCATAGGCTTTTTTCAACGTGATAAACCATTCATCCTCATCAAATTCAGTCGCTGACCCTTTTTTCTCCCATGTA
This sequence comes from Bacillus sp. FSL R5-0431, assembly GCF_038002985.1. Taxonomy (NCBI): domain Bacteria; kingdom Bacillati; phylum Bacillota; class Bacilli; order Caryophanales; family Bacillaceae; genus Bacillus; species Bacillus sp. FSL R5-0431. Next base: position 2,506,369 of record NZ_JBBOOG010000001.1, read on the forward strand.
CCAGGTACAGTGTAGTAATGCAAACTGAGTCCATCCATCCAAGGTGCGGCCCGCTCCATTAATACTTTTGTCCAATTCACGTCATTTGAATTTGCGCCGCACGCGATTTTGTATATCGTCTGACCCGCAAACTCTCTCACATACGTTTGATAACGTTTATATAAATCTGCATAGTATTCAGGCGTCATATTCCCGCCGCAGCCCCAGCTTTCATTGCCTACCCCAACATAGGTCAGCTTCCAAGGTTCTTGTTTTCCATTTTGAATACGCCAATCAGACATAGGTGTTCCCTTTGGAAATGTAATATACTCGATCCATTCTGCTAATTCTTGAACAGACCCGCTTCCCACATTCCCGCAAATATAAGGCTCACATTCAAGCAGCTCACACAGCTTCATAAATTCATGCGTACCAAATGCATTGGATTCAACCGTGCCGCCCCAATGAGTGTTCACCATCGGCTTTCGTTTACTGAGATCACCTACACCATTTGCCCAATGATACTCGTCTGCGAAGCAGCCGCCTGGCCACCTAAGCACCGGAATATGTAATGCTTGAAGGGCCTTTAGCACATCGGTACGAATTCCCTCAATATGATCAATCGATGAATCTTTTCCTACCCAAATCCCGTCATAAATCCCTCTTCCTAAATGCTCTTGAAAGTGTCCATAGATGTGTTTAGAAATACGTCCGATCACGTCATTGACTTTTACTGTCCCCTTCACTTGTCAACCGCTCCTTTGTTTATTGATTACATACAAAAAAACCCAGAATACCTAGGCATTCTGAGTGTATGAGCGTTACGAGTGGATATTCATCTTTTTTAACTCTTCATTCAAAAGCGGTACCACTTCAAACAAATCACCGACGATTCCATAATCGGCAATTTTGAAAATCTCGGCTTCTGGGTCTTTGTTAATCGCCACAATGACTTTACTGTTAGACATTCCGGCTAAATGCTGAATCGCCCCTGATATCCCGCACGCAATATAGAGATCAGGTGTGACGACCTTACCTGTTTGCCCAATTTGCAGGGCATAATCACAGTAGTCTGCATCACAGGCGCCACGCGAGGCACCGACTGCTGCGCCCAGCGTTTCGGCGAGTTCATTCAGTGGTTCAAACCCTTCCTTGCTCTTGACCCCGCGTCCCCCGGCGACGATGACCTTTGCTTCAGATAAATCTACACCTTCTGACGTTTTTTTAATGACTTCCTTCACGATCGTTCGCAGGTTCTGAATATCGACAGAAACCGGCATAATTTCTCCGCTTCGTGAGGCATCCCGCTCAAGAGGTGCCACGTTGTTTGGCCGTATGGTCGCCAAAAGCAGACGATCTGTTGAAATCACTTTTTCGAAGGCTTTACCAGAGTAAATCGGTCTAGTGAAAACGAGGTGTTCTCCGGTAACGCTTACATCAATCGCATCTGAAATTAGGCCAGTCTGCAAGCGTGCAGCTATTTTCGGCGACAAGTCTTTTCCGATAGACGTATGGCCAAAGAGTACGGCATCTGGGTCAACCTGATCTAATATCGCTTGAAGCGCCTGCGCAAAACCATCTGACGTATAGTATGAAAGGTGCGGATGCTCCACAATCATGACATGATCCGCTCCATAGTAAAGCAGTTCATCCGCTTGGTCTTTGACGTCATCCCCTATTAACACGCCAATGACTTCACCGCCATCTGCCACTTGATGAGCGGCAGCAATGGCTTCAAATGTCACATTTCTTAATTTACCGTCACGACTTTCTCCAAGTACAACAACTTTTTTACTCATCTTTCAAGTTCCCCCTTGTTCTCGTGATATCGTAAAGTGGATAGTTAGATGACCTTTGCTTCGTTTCTTAGTAGATCTGTCAGTTCTTTGACTTGATCCTGAAGCTCACCGCTGAGCACCTTGCCACCCTCTTTTTTCTCCGGTAAGAAACGTTCAATTGTTTTGATTTTATATGGCACATCGTCTTCACTCAGATCTAAATCATCCAGTTCCAATTCTTCTAAAGGCTTTTTCTTTGCCTTCATAATGCCTGGTAATGATGGATAGCGAGGCTCATTGAGACCTTGCTGGGCAGTGACGACAAGCGGGAGCTCGGCAGAAATCACTTCCACATCACCTTCTGCATCTCGTTCAATCGAAGCAGAGCCGCCGTCAATTTGAATACTTGTAATCGTTGTGACATATGAAAAACCAAGTAATTCAGCAAGACGCGGGGCAACCTGTCCAGAGCCCCCGTCAATTGCCACATTCCCTGCTAAGATTAAGGAAGCCTCTTTGTCTTTTAAATAGTGGTAAAGAATCGTAGAAGCTGAATATTGATCCCACTCTTCTAAGTCGTCTTCCACATTTAATAAAACGGCTTGATCGCAGCCCATAGCGAGCGCTGTTCTCAGCTGCTTCTCCGCATCCTCACTGCCAACTGTCACAACGGTCACTTCTCCCCCGTGCTCGTCACGAAGCTGGATGGCTTCTTCTATGGCGTACTCGTCATAAGGATTAATAATGAACTCTGCTCCATCTTCTTGAATTGCACCAGACTGAATGGAAATCTTCTCTTCCGTGTCAAACGTACGCTTCATCAAAACAAATATATTCATCCATTTCTCCCCCTTGTGTCGTTCTAATCCCTTATTCCCCTTTAAAGTTCGGTTTGCGCTTTTCGATAAAGGCTTGGATACCTTCTTTGGCGTCATTCGATTGGAAAATTTCACCGAACTTTTTGGCTTCCAGCTTCATTCCGCCATCATATGAATACAATTTTGTTGCGTTCAATAAATCCAGCACATACTCGAGTGATTTTGGGCTTTTCGCTGCAAATTTTGCCGCAAGTGTTTTGGCTTCTTCAAGCGCCTCTTCCTCTGTTTCTGCCAGCTTTGAAACAAGTCCGCAGGCGAATGCTTCTTCACCTGTAATCGGTTCAGCTGTACCCATCATTTCCAGAGCTTTAGCCGAACCAACATAGCGCGGCAGGCGCTGCGTGCCGCCGAATCCTGGAATGATGCCGAGGTTTAGTTCCGGCAGTCCAAGCTTCGCATCTTTTGTTGCGATTCGGATATCACAAGACATTGCAAGCTCAAGGCCCCCGCCTAATGCAGCTCCGTGAATCGAGGCAATGACTGGTTTTGGACATTGCTCAATCCGTTCAAAGACCTGCTGCCCTCTGTCTGCAAGGCTTGAATAGTCAGACTCTTCCTGTAACGTCGTAAATTCCTTAATATCAGCACCTGCTGAGAAAAATCTTCCTTCCCCGTGGATCACAATGGCTCTTACTTCTTCATTCTGTTCGAGCTGATCAAACATGTCATTAAGCTCGGTGAGAAGCTGAGAAGATAAGGCGTTTGCTGGTGGATGCTGAATCGTGATGAGCGCTGTTTGCCTTTCATGATGTAAGCTAAGTATCTTTTCCATGTCAATCATCCTTTTTCACATTGTCTTTAAGATTGATGAATTCCGTTTAAGAGTAGATCACGTACGTTTTCTGCGAGTGCAGGAAGATCATACTTTTGATCATTCATGACCCATGTTGTCGCGGTTTCATCAATCGTCCCAAATACCATTTGTCTCGCTAAGCGGACATCTAGATTTTGTCTGAATTCTCCTGTTTTCTTTCCTTCTGCTAAAATCGACTCGAGCATATTTAAATACCCTTTCAGCACCTCATTGATTTTTTGCCGCAGCTCAAGGTTTGACTGCCTGAGTTCGAGCTGTGTCACAAGAGCCAAATGATGATTTTGCGCAAGCATACGAAAATGCTCCTCAATCAGCAGTAGAAGCTTTTCTTTGGCAGACGGTTTCTTTTGAATATCTGTTTCCATCCGTTCGATGAATTGTCCCATTTTTTCTTTGAATAATGAGATTAAAATATCCTCTTTATTTTTGAAATAAAGATAAATGGTTCCGTCTGCTACCCCTGCTTGTTTCGCAATCTTTGAAACTTGTGATTGATGATAGCCATTCTCTGCAATCACCACAACTGCCGCATCAATAATTTGCATGTACTTCGGTCTTTTCTGCTTCAATGTGCTTCGTCCCTTTCTAAATTGAATGAGCATTCATTCATAACTTTATGTTAAAAAGAAACGGGTGATTTGTCAAGTCATCTTCTTCTTTTTTTCCACCTTTAGCATACCAGAGCAGACGGTCATCATTCAAATCATCCGGCCGATGGACCGGATGATGCAGACCGTTATGTCTTAGATTGATCGGCAGGCGTTTCAGATGAAGAAGCGTGCTTTCTTTTTTCTTCTTCAATTAATACTCTGCGCAAAATCTTCCCGACGGCTGTTTTAGGCAGTGATTCTTTAAATTCATACACGCGCGGTACTTTAAATGAGGCAATTCTCGTCCTGACAAAGCGATCAAGTTCGTCCTCTGTTAAGTAGGCATCCTTTTTCGGCACAATAAATGCTTTCACTGTTTCTCCTCTGTACGGATCTGGAATACCTGCGACGACGACTTCTTGTACAAGCTCATGCTCATAAAGGGCTTCTTCGACCTCTCTTGGGTAAATATTATATCCGCTCGCAATGATGACATCTTTTTTCCGGTCGACGATATAGAAAAAACCGTCCTCATCCATATACCCTATATCTCCGGTGAAAAGCCAGCCATCTCGTAATACAGCCTCTGTCTCGTCTGGCTGATTCCAGTATCCCTTCATGATCTGCGGCCCTTTGACGATGATTTCTCCATGCTCATATGGTTCTTTGAGGCCTCCAGTTTCCTCGCAATAAATACCGGCATCTGTATTAGGCCACGGACACCCAATGCTGCCTGTTTTGTTCGCTCCCCATAAAAAGTTAGCATGGGTGACGGGTGAGGTTTCTGAAAGACCATACCCTTCCACTAAGCGTCCTCCTGTTAATTTTTCAAAGCTTTGTTTGACTTCTACAGGAAGTGCCGCTGAGCCGCTTAGACATGCAGTGATGGACGACAGGTCATACTTTTCAATGTTCGGATGATGCAGCAAGGCGATATACATTGTTGGTGCGCCTGGAAATAGCGTCGGTTTCTGTTTTTCAATGGTTTTGAGGGTATCTGCGACATCAAAGCGTGGAAGAAGAATCAATTGATGCCCTTCTTTGACAGCAAGGTTTAAGACGGTCGTCATTCCGTATACATGAAAAAACGGAATGATGCCAAGGATGCGTTCTTTCCCCCTGGTCGTTTTGTACATCCAGGAAGCGCACATTTCAGTATTCGCTAAAATATTTTCATGTGTGAGCATGACCCCTTTTGGTAAACCGGTCGTTCCGCCTGTATATTGCAAAACAGCGACATCCTCTTTCGGCTCAAAGGCAAGTGCGGGAATTTGCTGTTCACCTGCCGATTCTTTCGTGATCTGCGAGAAGTGATGAATGGTGTCATTTTTCTCCACTTGGATGACCATTTTATTTTTTCTTCTTTGCACAATAGGAAACAGTATGTTTTTCGGGAATGGTAAATAATCTTGTAGTTTGGTAATGATTAAGTGTTCCATACTTGTCAGCGCTTTCATTTTATAAGCCTTTGGATACAACAGATCTAGTGTGATCAGCACTTTGGCGCCGCTGTCCTCCATTTGATATTCCAGTTCTTTCTCCGTATAAAGCGGGTTTGTTTGAACAACGATGCCGCCTGCTATTAAAACAGCATAATAAGAAATGACCGATTGAGGGCAGTTCGGCAGCATGATCGCTACTCTGTCGCCTTTTTTTACGCCAATTTTCATCAGATGACTGGCTAGTTTCAATACGTCTTTTTGCAGCTGTTCATAGGTGATGTTCTTTCCTAGAAAATGAATGGCTGTATGCTCAGGTGCAGCCTCTGCGGAGCTGAATAAGTAAGATTGTAATGTTTCATTTGGGATGGTGAGTTCGTGGGGAATTTGATTCGGGTAATGCAGAAGCCAACGTTTATCTGACTGCATAAAAACCCTCCTTCCTGAACTTTCGTACTATTTTATTATAGCAAACTTTTCCTTAGGACAGTTTGCTTTTTTCTAATAGAGCTTGGTTCAATTGCACACGTTTACTTTTTCGCCGGTGTTTCTATAGAGGCTCTTTTTCCTTCATGATGCCACTGTTCATATAAACCGCCGATTGCACGAAATGACTCGTTGACTCTTTCCACGATCTGTTGATGGATACTAGGGTCATTCGGTAAATGCGTCTGGATGTTGTCGACTTGATGCTTCCTCATCATGTCAATGTAAACCGTGAGAAAAATGATGTCTTCTAAAATCCAGTAAATGACTTCATCCGCCACTTTTGTTCTTTTATGCAGCATTTTCATCCCTCGTTCATATTGAATGAGGATATAACCACTTGAATCGATCTGAATATAGGGACTCAAATCATCAAAAAATCCTGACGTTTGAAATGGACGTGCAATATACGGTTCATATATGTCTCTTGGAAGGGATGTCATTTGAAGACATGTATCAATACGCTTGATCAGTTCGTCTTTTTGCAGAATGTGCTTCATGTCATTCGCCGCCTTTGATGAGATAAAAGCTGCCAAGGGGTTCCCTGACAGCTTTCTAACGTTGTTTTTTTCATTTCACAGGAACAGATAAACGGCACCAATGACCGCAAAAGTGCAGGCAACTACGATTAATACTTTTGCTAGCTTTTCCATGTCGTCTCCTTAAATGCCGGCTGCTACTACGTAAGACAGCCCAACTGAAATGATGAGTGAAATAAACCCGACCGCTCTATTATCATTTTCAATCTCTTTGTCTACTTTAAATCGCGGTGTTAAAAATTCAAAAATGAAATAGCTGACAAGCAGCATCACAAAGCCGTATACGCCCCATCCAACCATTTGAAGAAGGGAATTGTGCTGAGCGATTGAATGCTGAAACACATTTGCAATCCCAAAGATTTTCCCGCCTGTTGCCATGGCAACAGCTAAGTTCCCCCGCTGGATCTCTTCCCAGTTCTTATAGGAGGTGACGAGTTCAAAAATGGTTAGAAATAAGACGAGACACAGGACGGCCACGCTATAATAGGCGGCAATTTCCACAAGTTCATTTTCCCAAAAGGCTTTCATGCGTTTTCTCCTTTTTACTTTAATTCGACGATGGTGACGCCTGATCCTCCCTCACCTTGTTCGCCAAAACGAGCATTTTTCACACTTCGGTGCTGTTTCAGTAATTCCTGAACCCCTTTTCTGAGGGCGCCAGTTCCTTTTCCGTGAATAATCGACACGCGCGGATAACCAGCTAATACAGCATCATCTAAATATTTTTCGACTCTGCTTAAGGCATTTTCATAACGCTCGCCTCTTAAATCGAGTTCAAGGGAGACATGATAATCTTTCCCTTTTACTGCCGTAATGGCTTTTTCTTGCTTAAATTCAGGTGCTGATTTGATAAATTCCATGTCTTTTTCTTTTACCTTCATTTTCAGAATGCCCATTTGGACACTCCATTCTTTGTCACCTGTTTGTTCAAGCAGCGTTCCTTTTTGCCCGAAGGTGAGCACTTTGACTTCGTCGCCTGACTTCAGCTGTCTTACTGCTTTTTTCGCTGGCTCTGGCTTCTTTTTCCTGTCAAACTCAGGAACAGCTTCTTCAAGACGCTTTCGCGCATCGATAAGTTCATGCTCTTTGAATGAGCGGTGTTCACTTTTTATCGAACGGAGCTCTTGAATGATATCTTCTGCTTCTTTTGATGCTTGTTCAATTTTCTCTTTCGCTTTATGTTCAGCTTCTTCGAGCAGTTTGTCCTTTTGCTCATTCCATTCAAGAATTTGTCTTTGCAATTCTTTATGAAGCTTTTCTGCTTCTTTTCTATAGACTTCTGTCTCATGCAGTTCTTCTTCTGCTTGTTTCTTGCTATCTTCTAATGACGCAATCATTTGGTCTACTTCATTATGCTCTGCATGCATATCTGCTTTTGCCCGGTCTATGAGGTGGTCAGGCAAACCAAGACGTTTGGAAATTTCAAATGCGTTACTTCGTCCAGGCACACCGATGAGCAGGCGGTACGTTGGTGATAAAGTTTCAATGTCAAACTCCACGCTTGCATTCGTGACGCCTTCCCGGTTATACCCATATGCCTTCAGCTCGGGATAATGAGTCGTTGCGATGACGCGTGCATTAGTTTGATGCACTTCATCTAAAATGCTCATCGCAAGTGCCGCACCTTCAGCTGGGTCTGTTCCTGCCCCTAATTCATCAAATAACACGAGTGAGTTAGATGTCAAATGCTTTAAGATATCTACAATATTGACCATATGAGATGAGAACGTACTCAAGCTTTGTTCAATGGACTGTTCGTCTCCAATATCAGCAAAGACTTGGTCGAACACAGCCACTTCAGAGCCTTCTTCAACTGGAATATGGAGGCCCGCCTGTGTCATCAGCGTCAGAAGACCCAGCGTTTTTAAGGTAACTGTCTTCCCCCCTGTATTTGGTCCAGTGATCACGATCGTTGAAAAATCTTTGCCGAGCTCAATATCATTTGCGACAACTTGATCCCGAGGCAATAGAGGATGTCTTGCTCGTTTTAAATAGATCTCTCCTTGATCATTCACAGCAGGCTTTGTGGCTTTTTCTGCCTTTGCATATTTAGCTTTAGCAAAAATAAAATCTAGCGTCTGCAGCTCCTTTACATTGTGAAGCAGTTCCCCAATGTGCTCTGACACGCTCTCTGTCAGCATTTGGAGGATCTTTTCAACCTCTTGCTTCTCTTTTAAACGAGTTTGCTGCAAGGTGTTATTTACATCCACGACCACTTGCGGCTCAATAAAAAGTGTTGCCCCAGATGATGATTGGTCATGAACAATTCCGCCGTAATTCGAACGGTACTCTTGTTTCACCGGAATAACAAACCGATCATTACGAATGGTGACAATTGTGTCTGACAGCATTTTCGAAGCCGATTGTGAACGAATCATCGATTCTAATTTATCACGAACCTTTGATTCTAGTGAGCGTAATTGAATGCGCAATGAACGAAGTGCAGGGGTTGCATGATCAAGCACTTCTCCATTATCACCAATACAGCTTTCGATTTCTTTTCTGATTTCAGGCAGTAATATCAGCGTCTCAGCATATGTATGAAGGCGCGGTATGTCTACTCCATCTTCATACATGGACGTGAGAAAGTGCTTCATATTTTTCACCGCATATAATAGTCCTGCGATTTCCATCAGCTCAGATGGGCTTAATGTACTGCCGATTTCTGCCCGTTTAACTGCGCGTCTAATATCCGTTAACCCGCCAAATGGCGCAGACCCCTTTAAGCGGATCACATCTTGTGCTTCTGCTACCTCTTCCAGCAAATGCTGAATGGTTTCTATATCCGTCAGAGGTGTTAAATCCTGCGCTCTTTCTTTTCCTAATGTGGATGCGGTATAGGACATCACTTTTTCTTTTACTTTATGAAATTCTAATGATGCTAACACTTTTTGTTGCAGCATGGTCCAGCCTCCTAACGACTACCTGTCACGCGTTAAAAACTTTTTGATCTCGTTTAGAGTAAAAGTATTCACGACATTTGCTTTTGGTGTCCAGCCTTTTCTTGCAGCTGTTACACCGACTTCCATATGTTCCAGCATGGCGATGTTGTGCGCATCTGTATTGATCATGATGTGCACACCCGCTTCATTTGCTTTCATTAAATGCTCTGTTTTCAAATCAAGTCTTGACGGATTACTGTTGAGCTCAAGTGCAGTGCCCGTTTTCTTCGCAAGCTCTATGAGCTGATCTATATTTAAGGCATAGCCATCCCGTCTGCCGATCAAACGGCCTGTTGGATGTGCAATTAAATCGACATGCTGATTTCGCAAGGCATTTTCAAGGCGTTCCATAATGACTTCCTCCGGCTGAGAGAAGCTAGAATGAATAGACGCAATGACAAAATCCATGTCTTTTAAAAAGTCATCATCATAATCTAACGATCCATCCGGCAGGATATCCATTTCGACCCCTTTGAAAATGTGAAAATGCTCGAATTCCTGATTAAGCTTGTCAATTTCTTTAGCTTGCAGTCGCAAACGTTCTTTTGTTAAACCGTTGGCTACTTTTAAATATTGCGAGTGGTCTGTAATAGCCAAGTATTCATAGCCTTTTGCGATACATGCTTCCGCCATTTCACGAATAGAGAATGCTCCGTCACTCCATGTCGAGTGCATATGAAGGTCGCCTTTGATATCTTTCAGTTCTACAAACTGCATACTTTCTTTATACGTATCAATCTCCGCTCCGGTTTCACGAATTTCTGGCGGAATGAGCGGAAGTTGAAAATGCGCATAAAAAGCGCTCTCGTCTTCAAACGTTTTCACTTCTCCAGTTTCAATCGTTTCCACACCATATTCGCTAATGCGCTCTCCGCGTTCCTTCGCAAGCTGACGCATTCGAATATTGTGATCTTTTGAGCCAGTGAAATGGTGCAGCGTAGTCGCGAATTGGTCTGATGTCACAAGCCGGAAGTCCACACTGATCTCAAAATCAAGGGCAAGAATGACAGATACCTTCGTATCACCGCTTGCGATGACATCTTTCACATCATCAAGTGCAACGAGCTGCTCTCTGACTTGCTCAGGATCATCTGTCGCAATGATATAATCTAAATCTTTCACGGTTTCACGTGCACGTCTTAAACTGCCAGCTCTTGAAAAACGGATGATACCTTTCGTCTCTTCAAGCGCATGATCAATCCGCTCTGCCACATCTAATGCAAAGCCAATTGGCAGTCGTTCCGGCTGCTTTCCCGCTTCCTCAAGAGCCGCGAGAATCTTTTCTTCTGTTTTTTTGCCAAAGCCAGCAAGTGCTTGTACCTTTTCCGCTTCGCATGCTTCTCTTAGCGACTGTGCATCGTGGACGCCAAGCTCTTGGTAAAGCTTAGCGATCTTCTTCCCGCCAAGTCCTGGTAATTTTAAGAGCGGGACAAGTCCTTCAGGCACTTCCTTTTTTAATTGTTCCAGTGTTTCTGATTGTCCTTTTTCGATATACTCAGTGATCACAGCAAAGGTTCCTTTACCAATGCCGGGTAATGCTAATAGATCATCTATTTGAGAAAGGCTGCGGTCATCTTGTTCCAGTGCCGCTGCTGCTTTACGAAAGGCAGAAATCTTAAAAGGATTATCTCCTTTCAGCTCCATATATACTGCAATTGTTTCAAGAAGTTTGATAATATCTTTTTTATTCATCTCTCATCCTCCAGCCGCTTTGGCATCTTCCTTTATAAATATACAAACTTTTCCTTCATCCTACAACTTTCTGTCATGGAATGAGAAAAAACTTCTCCAAGAAAGGAGAAGTTTTTAAACTCCATACGTCGTCCATAAGTCTTTGACAAGACTGGACAGATAAGGGGTGTTGCCTACGATCACATCTGCTAATATGGATTTGCTCATCATTGTTTGCAGTGCATCGACTGGAAGTAATGCAGCGACAAACAAGAGAATAAACACAAATAGATAGGTTTCAAGAAATCCTAAAACACCGCCAAGCAGTTTGTTGACCTGCTTAATCACAGGTATACTTGCAATGGTTGTGAGCAATCCGCCAATGATGGCGAGCAGGATTTTGGTCAAGATAAACAGAATGATAAACGCAATGGTATTATAATAAGCTGTTTCTAGATTCCCACTAAAGAAAGCGAGCTGCGCTTGACCGCCACTAAAATTAGGCGCTGGAATCCACGTAAGCTGTGGTGCAAGTGACTGATAAAACATGGAAGCCACTAAGATAGAAACAACAAAGCTGATCAATTTAATCAATTGAAGAATAAACCCACGTTTTAGACCGACAAGCGTTCCCATAAGAAGCAAAAACAAAATGATGATATCGATCACGGTAATTTCATTCCTTTTCTTTAAGCTGAATCTCTAGTTTTTCGTATTGCTCTTTTAATTTCAAGTAGTCGTGGACGACATTGACTGCTGTCAGTACAGCTAATTTGTTTATATCAAGGTATGGATTTTTTTCATTTATTTCTCTCATTTTATCATCAACAATTGAAGCAACGTGTCGCATATGCATCTTCGTTTCTTGACCGATGATCGTATAGGACTGTCCGTAAATCTCAACTGTTGTTTTCGTTTTACCGCCGTCAGACAACGTTTCTCCTCCATTCCACGAGAATCCTAGTCTCTATCATAACATGTTTAGACATTGAATGGAAAGACGAGCCCTTCCCTGTTATGGTACACTTTAGAAATCAATGATATCAAGGTAAAAAGGAGTTATCCACTGTGCCCCAATCCGTCTTAAAAGCAACATCAGAAGACCTTAAAAAGATGAAGAGCGCGTATGCGCACCACTTAACTGATACTTTACCACCAGGCGCCCTTTTTCAAGCAAAGGTTCCTGGCTGTACGATTACAGCCTATCGATCTGGAAAAGTGCTGTTTCAAGGACAAAAGGCAGAAGCTGAAGCCAGTCAATTCAGCCATTTAAAAGCAGCTGATACGAAAAGTCAAAAAGCACCTGCTATCACAAAATACAGTCCACCGTCAGGAATTGCTTCTATGTCCGTCATCGGTTCAGATGAAGTAGGAACAGGTGATTATTTTGGACCGATGACGGTCTGTGCCGCCTATGTTGATGCCAGCCAGCTTGATCTCATGAAAGAGCTTGGCGTAAAAGACTCAAAAGGTCTAAAGGACCCGCAGATTATCAATATTGCCAAAGATCTCATCAAAACCATTCCGTTCAGCCTTCTCGTGCTCCGAAATGAAAAGTACAATGCGATGCAGGAAAAGGGCATGAGTCAAGGAAAAATGAAGGCGCTGCTTCATAACCAAGTCATTACCTCTGTGCTAGAAAAACTAGACGGGAAGCAGCCCGAAGCCATTTTGATTGACCAATTTGCAGAACCGGGCATTTATTTCAAGCATCTTGCAGGGAAAAAAATCATTCGGGAGCGGACGTACTTTAGCACAAAAGCAGAAGGCATTCATTTGTCAGTTGCTGCGGCTTCCATTATTGCAAGGTACGCCTTTTTAATTGAAATGGATAAGTTGTCAAAAGCAGCAGGCTTTGACATTCCAAAAGGAGCCGGTCCTCATGTGGACAAGGCGGCAGCGAAGCTCATCAAGCTGCACAGCGAAGATGCTTTACGCCAATTTACAAAGCTGCATTTTGCCAACACACAAAAAGCGAAAAAATGGTTATAAAAAAGAGCTAAGGCCCATAAGGCCATAGCTCTTTTTTTCTTTAACCGCGCAAGACGGCTTGATACGTATCTTCTAATGCTTTCAATACTTTTGTATGAACAGCCGTCACTTCTTCCTCTGTCAATGTTTGCTCCGGATTTAAATATTGGAGAGAGAATGCAACGGATTTTTTGCCTTCTTCCATATGTTCACCCTCATACACATCAAAGACGGATAGGTCTGTCAATAAATCCCCGCCTGCCTCATAGATGACCCGCTCCAGCTGTCCGCTTGAGATATGCTGATCTACAACAAGTGCAATATCTCTTGTCACAGCAGGGAATCTCGGAATCGCTGTATATTTCATATCCTTCGATTCAGACGTCATCACATCTGTTAAATCAAACTCGAAGACATATGTTTCTTTTAAATCTAATTCCTTTTCAATGACTGGATGCAGTGCAGCAACAAACCCAATGACTTTTCCATTTAAATGAACATCTGCTGTACGACCTGGGTGAAGACCCTCACGCTCTGCTTGAACATATGTGATTTGGTCTGATACACCAAGCTTTTCAAATAGACCTTCTGCAATTCCTTTCGCTACATAAAAATCGACGGCTTTTTTCTCGCCCTGCCAAAGATTTTTATGCCATAAGCCTGTCAGCGCACCAGCGACATGCTCTTTTTCCACTGGTTTTTCTCCTTCAGCTTCTGCTAAGAACACAGAACCCGTTTCATAAAAACCAAAGGAATCAGCTTGTCTTGCCAAGTTATATGCAACAGAATCAAGTAAGTTTGGCAGTAGACTTTGTCTGAGCACACTTCGTTCTTCACTCATTGGCAGGGAAAGTCTCGTTTTATAAGCTGGATTCAGTGCAAAAGCTGTAGACTTATGCTGATTTGTCAATGAATACGTGATCGCTTGAGAAAGACCTGCGCCTTCTAAGAAACGTCTGACCTTCCTGCGCTTCACTTGGTACGGCGTGAGACCGCCAACTGTACCAGCTGTCGCAGGCAGTGTAGACGGAATATTATCATAGCCGTATAATCTGGCAACTTCTTCAATGAGGTCTTCTTCAATCGTGATATCCATTCTACGAGAAGGAACCGTTACGACAAGAACGTCATTTGATTCGCCCACTGCAAAACCAAGTTTGTTGAAAATTTGCATCATATCTTTTTTTGAAATGCTCATGCCAAGCACCTTATTCACACGCTCAGTTGATACGTGGATGACATTCATACTTGCTTCAAGGTGGTTTTCCTCCACAGTCCCGCTTAGCACTTCACCACCTGCATAGAGACTGATCAATTGCGCTGCTCTTTCGGCTGCAGGTTTTGTACGCTGCGGGTCAAGTCCTTTTTCAAATCGTGTGCTTGATTCACTGCGAAGCCCTAAGTCTCTAGATGCTTGACGGACCGTTTGACCGTTGAAATATGCCGCTTCTAAAAGAATCGTTGTCGTCTCATCACGCACCTCAGATTCAAGACCGCCCATGACGCCTGCTACAGCGTGCGCTTTCGTCCCATTAGTGATCACTAGATGCTTTGATGACAATGTACGTTCTTGTTCATCCAGTGTTTGAATGATTTCGCTATCAGACGCTTTACGTACGACCACCTGCTTTGAACCAAAGCGGTCATAATCAAATGCATGAAGCGGCTGACCGTATTCAAGCAGTACAAAGTTTGTAATATCGACGACGTTGTTAATTGGTCGAATGCCTGCATTCATCAATCTTGTTTGAATCCAAAGCGGTGCTGGTCCAACCTTTACATTTTTAATGATCTTCGCTGCATAAAGTGGATTTGCTTCTTGATCCTCAATTTTCACAGAGATATAGTCTGCTGCTTTTTCTGAAGAGGTGTCATGTGCTGTATCAGGAAGTTTGATGTCTCTCCCTAAAATGGCTGCAACCTCATAGGCCACACCGAGCATATTCAGGGCATCCGCACGGTTTGGTGTTAAACCAAGCTCAAGTACCGCATCGTCTAATTGAAGTGCCTGAAGGGCATCATCTCCGGGTTTGACGTCATTTGGGAAAACAAAAATGCCTTCTGCATATTCCTTTGGTACGAGTTTGCTTTCTACGCCTAATTCTTGCAGAGAACAAATCATACCATGAGACTCTTCGCCACGCAGCTTTGCTTTTTTAATTTTAAAGTTCCCTGGAAGGACTGCGCCAACCGTTGCGACGGCCACATATTGTCCTTTATCCACATTCGGAGCCCCGCAAATAATTTGCACTGGAGCGTCTTCGCCGATATCAACAAGACATTTGTTTAATTTATCCGCATTTGGGTGCTGTTCACGCTCAATGACATGTCCAACGACAACCCCTTTGATGCCTTCTCCTTTATATTCAACGGCTTCCACTTCAATTCCGCTTCTTGTGATCTTTTCTGCTAATTCATCCGGCTGAATGCCTTCTAAATCGACATAGTCTTCTAACCATTTATATGAAACAAACATGTTGATTTCCTCCTCTTAATCCTGCTTGAATTGCTTTGTGAATCTAATATCATTTGTGTAGAAATGGCGAATATCATCAATGCCGTATTTTAGCATCGCAATACGTTCAACACCCATTCCAAAAGCAAAGCCTTGGTAAGTTTCTGGATCAAATCCGCTCATTTTCAGGACATTTGGATGAACCATCCCTGCTCCTAAAATCTCAATCCAGCCTGTTCCTTTACATACAGAACAGCCCTTCCCGCCGCATTTAAAGCAAGACACATCAACTTCGACAGATGGTTCTGTGAATGGAAAAAAGCTTGGACGGAGTCTAATTTCACGATCTTCACCAAACATTTTTCTTGCGACCGTCTCAAGCGTACCTTTTAGATCACTCATGCTAATATTGTGATCGACAACAAGCCCTTCAATCTGCATGAATTGATGTGAATGAGTTGCGTCATCACTGTCTCGTCTATATACTTTCCCAGGGCAGATGATCTTCACAGGACCTTGTCCTTTATATTTTTCGAGTGTACGTGCTTGAACTGGTGACGTTTGTGTTCTCATCAGTGTATCCTCGGTAATATAGAAGCTGTCCTGCATATCACGTGCTGGATGCTCCTTTGGAAGATTCAGCGCTTCAAAGTTATAATAATCCGTTTCCACCTCAGGACCTTCCTCAACGGTATAGCCCATACCAATAAATAAATCTTCAATATCTTCGACAACAATCGTTAATGGATGTCTTGCCCCCATTTTGATTGGACTTGCTGGCAATGTGACATCGATCGTTTGAGATGCAAGTTTCTTCTTCACTTCTTCTTTTTCCAGCTGCTCATTTTTTTCAGCAATGGCATTTGCAATCTGCTCTCTTACTTCGTTTGCGAGTGCGCCCATTTTCGGTCTTTCTTCTGCGGAGAGCTTGCCCATTCCACGAAGCACCTCTGTGATCGGGCCTTTTTTCCCTAAATATTGAACACGAATGTCATTAACTTCTTTGAGCGAGCTAGCTGCTTCAACCTTCGCTATCGCCTCTGTTTCAAGCTGTTTTAACGTTTCTTGCATGAGTGTAATCCTCCTTTTGATATACAAAACCGCCTGGATAAACGGCTGTTTGATCGTTTGAAGACAATAAAAAAACCCGTCCCTCTAAAAAAGAAGGGACGAGTTGTGGTCGCGGTACCACCCTTGTTAAGCACAAATGCATGTGCGAATAAGCTTCATTGACATAACGGAATCAAACGAATCCGGTTCACCTTTACGCAAAGCTTGCGGTCCCGGTGACAACTCCAGAGGTGAATTCCTGTTTCAGCATTCCTTAAATGCACTTTCAGTCTACGATGCATTCTCCCTATAAGGACGCTCCTTGAAACAATCTTCCTCTATCATGGTTTTTAAAATATTAGTTTCATTATAGTGAAAATAAGCGCATGTTGCAACACTATCCACGCAAATGATAGACGAGAACAGCTGCTGCAACAGCCACATTTAATGATTCTGCCTGACCATACATCGGCACATATAAATTCTGGTCTGTCATTTGCAGAATCTCTTGGTCAATCCCTGCTCCTTCATTGCCAACAATTAATGCAAAAGGACCTTCTGCCGTTACGCTTCTATACGCTTTCGCATTTTTCAAGGCGCTTCCGTATACAGGTATGCCTTGCTCCTTACATGCTTGTATTGCCTGCTGAAGGGTTTGCTTTAAAATTGGCAGGTGGAAATGCGATCCTTGTGCTGAACGGAGCGTTTTTCCGTTAAACGCATCGACTGTTCCATCACCTAAGATTACAGCATCAAGACCAGCGGCATCTGCTGTCCGAATGAGTGTGCCTAGATTTCCTGGGTCCTGCACTGCATCTAACAGAAGAAGTCGTTCATACTTCTTTTCTTCAAATACAGGAACTGTACAAACCGCCGCGATGTGCTGAGGCGTTTCCGTTTCGGTCATGGCAGAAAAGGCTTCTTCGCTCAGTTCATAAAGTTCAATGTCAGGATCGATATGAGAAGGAAGCTTATCAGGCGATGTGACCATTAATTCTTTCACAACTCCGCTCTTCAATGCTTCTTCGACTAAGTGTATTCCCTCAACGAGAAACAGCCCCGTTTTCGTACGTTCTTTTTTCGTATGGAGCTTTTTCCACTGTTTGATGTTTGTGTTTTTAGCTGATTCTATATATTTCAAGCGATTTTAACTCCTTTAAATATCATGAATTTATTATATCTCATGCACACTACATAATAAACCTGTCTTTGAGACAGAATAGGGCTATTACCATCAAAAAAGGAGTGTGGGCAATGGATTTTAATTTAAGAGGCGCAGTCATTCAAAATATCACTGGCCATAATCAAGAGCAGCTTGAACATACGATTTTAGATGCCATTCAAAGCGGCGAGGAAAAAATGCTGCCAGGCCTTGGCGTGTTGTTCGAGGTGCTATGGCAAGAAGCATCAGAAAACGAGAAGAACGAGATCCTCGAGACACTAGAGCAAGGCTTAAAGCCTCATCAGCAGCAATAAAAGAAGCCGGTTTGCTTATCACAGCAAACCGGCTTTTTCATTTAGCCAGTGATCGGTGTTTCCATCCGAAGTGCTGGATCACGCCAAATTTCGACCCATTTTTTAATTGCAAACACAATGATCACAAATCCTAAGATCAGCATGATAATTGACAGCACCGCATTCAGCACGCTGTAACCTGATGCCTCAGGATTAAGGTATACATTTGCTACCATCCAATAGCCCGCATAATTCACTGTCACATATAAGTAGGCAAGTGGAATTAAACAAGTCAGCATATATCGCCTTTTATCTGCAATTTTTAATACAACGGTTGCCCCGATGATTAATCCGACTGATGCCATTAACTGATTCGAAACCCCAAACAGCGCCCAAATGGACCCGATGTCTCCAGAGTAAAGCAAGTATCCCCACATAAAACACGCAAGCGCACTTGCAAATACCGACCCAGGTACCCAGTCATTTCGTTTAAGCGGTTTATATGCTTCGCCAAAGAAATCTTGAATCAAATAACGCGCCACACGCGTTCCAGCATCAATAGCGGTTAAAATAAAGACAGCTTCAAACATAATGACGAATTGGAAAAAATAAGACGCCAAATGACTAAAGAACGGAATTCCCGTAAAGATATACGCCATCCCTACAGCTAATGTCACAGCTCCACCCGTTCTTCCTTCTAAATCAAGGCCAATTTCCTTACTCAGCTGCGGAAGATTCTCAACACTCATCCCGAGCGTTCGGAACACTTCTGGCGTACTGTTAATCGCAAAATAATCTCCTGGATGAAGAGCCGTAGCGGCAATTAACGCCATAATGCCAACTAGGCATTCTACTAGCATTGCGCCAAACGCGACAGGCTTCATATCGCTCCAGCGGTCAAGCATCTTAGGCGTTGTCCCTGACCCAACAAATGCGTGGAAACCAGAAATGGCCCCGCAAGCAATGGTAATAGAAATAAAAGGCCAGACAGGACCAGCTAAAACCGGGCCTCCTCCATTCACAAACTCCGTTAAGGCTGGGAATTGAATCGTTGGATTGACGACAAAGATTCCGGCAATCAGTGCGATAAAAACACCTATTTTCATAAAGCTGCTTAAATAGTCCCTCGGTGCGAGCAGCAGCCAAACCGGCAATGCCGCAGCAAAAAAAGCATAGATCGGCAGGGCAAGAGCAAGCGTTTTTGTATCAAGTGTTAAAAGATCACCAAGTGCCGTTCCTTGAATATTCGGTCCAAGGAATACACCAACCATCAGCAAAATAAATCCCGCAGTTGTGGCAAGTTTTAAATTGCCTGTCTTTTTATAATAAAGACCAACCCCCATCGCAATTGGAATCGTGATTCCGACTGCAAATGTTCCCCAAGGGTTACGTTCTAATGCATGAAGCACAACCATAGACAGTCCTGCCATTGTGATCGTAATGATAAACAGCATCGCAAGCCCTGTACAAAATCCTGCTACAGGTCCTAGCTCTTCCTTTGCTACCTCTGATAATGATTTCCCCTTTTTTCGCATCGACGCAAATAAGACGACAAGATCATGTACAGCTCCGCCAATCACTGCGCCAATTAACAGCCAAAGGAGACCCGGTAAATACCCAAATTGTGCGGCTAAAATCGGACCCACTAACGGACCGGCAGCTGCAATCGCAGCAAAGTGATGCCCAAATGTGACCCATTTATTGGTTGGCACATAATCTTTCCCGTCCTCTAATGTGTGAGCCGGTGTAGGATGATCGTCTGTCACCTTTAATACCTTGACCATCATAAATGTGCCATAAAGACGATAGGCAATCGCTAAAATACACATAGATCCTATGACAATTGTAACCGCATTCATTTAACCATCCCCTTCGCACAAACAATTTGTTACAAATATAACATAAATTGATTGATTTTTCTTTCTTTTAAAACCAAGTTGACAAATAGGAATAATATATTTATTCTTTAGATAGCTTCACCTACTTCCATAAACTCTCTTTTGACAGGGCGTTCTTTAGGCTCTGTCCTTTTTATTGCTTTCATCTTACAAAAATAAAAGCCAGATCACATGTGCCTTATTCACTAGAATATTTTTTCTTCTTCTGTTAAAAACAGTTCTTTTGACCGTAATCAAAAAACAACGTTCATTTCCTGGGAAATTCAAAGGAATAAAAAAGCCTTTCCCCTATACTGAGGAAAGGCTTACCTATTAAGAACCGTACGTGATCTGCTCAACCGTTTTTTGATCAAGTCTTTTGATCACTTCTGTTAAAAGCTTCACTGCATTTTCATAATCATCTCGGTGAATCATCGCTGCATGGGTATGAATATATCTGCTTGGTATCCCGATAGATAGTGATGGCACGCCATGACCTGTTAAATGGATCCCGCCAGCATCTGTCCCACCGCCAGGCATTGAGTCATATTGATAAGGGATGTTCAATTCATCCGCTGTTTGGACAACAAAATCCCGAAGCCCTTTATGGGATAACATCGAAGCATCAAATACAACAATCGTTGGTCCTTTGCCAAGCTTGCTTGTTGCTTCTTTTTCAGTGATGCCTGGCGTGTCTCCTGCTACACCAACATCAATGGCAAATCCAATATCAGGCTGGATCGTAGCCGCTGCTGTTTTGGCACCACGCAGGCCAACCTCCTCTTGTACAGTTGCAACACTGTAAGCAATATTCTCATGCTGAGCATTGTGTAAGTTCTTCATGACATCAATCGCTACTGCACAGCCGATACGGTTGTCCCATGCCTTTGCAAGGAGCATTTTTTCATCATTCATCACTGTAAATTCAAAATAAGGAACGATTTGATCTCCAGGCAGAACGCCCCACTCCATTACCTGTTCTTTGCTTGATGCACCAATATCAATAAACATATCTGTAATCTCAATCGATTTTTTTCGAGCTTCAGGTGACAAGACGTGCGGCGGCTTTGAGCCAATCACACCTGTAATGTCTCCCTTTTTCGTTACAATGGTGACACGCTGCGCGAGCATGACCTGTGACCACCAGCCGCCGACTGTTTGGAAGCGAATGTAGCCTTTGTCATCAATTTTTGTCACCATGAATCCTACTTCATCTAAGTGACCAGCGAGCATAATTTTAGGTCCGTTTGCGTTTCCTTCCTTCTTAGCGATTAAGCTGCCAAGGCGGTCACTAGAGACTTCATCTGCATATGATTCTATGTATGTCTGCATGACTTTTTTGACATCACGTTCATTTCCTGGAATCCCTTTTGCATCCGTTAGGTCTTTCAGCATAGTTAATGTTTGATCTAGCTTTGTCATTCCATTTATCCTCCTTTATCTTCATGGTGCATTCTTATTATACAAAACCTCTTTCGTTCAATACGATCTTTTTATGAATATTTTTTCGTTTAACGAAATATTTTTTTAAAAAAAGTTGAAACCTTTTGGGCTTTTCATTCGTAGTACATCAGATAACGGTATATTGGAGGTGCATCCTGTCATGTTTGTAATCCTCATTAGACTTGCTCTTGTTGCACTGCTTGTCTACATCTTCTACATGGCGGTAAAATTCTTCTCAAATCCGAGAAGAAAGCTGAAACAAGCACAATTAAAAGAAGGCTTTTATTTTATGGACGAACAGCAAAATGCGCGCAAAAATTTTAATTTCGTCTATAAAGGAGTCTTGTTTGAAGGGGAGAAGCATGTTCCTTCTAAGGATCATCCTCTGTTTGTCCACTCCATTTACGTTTGGACGGAGTCACCCGAGAAGCTAAGTGAATTTACATTAGAAGACTTTGAAAAATTGGAGGAAAACATTATCGAACGTTATCCTCAAACAAAAATTGATTGGGATCAGCCCATTAAAAAAATCAAACAAAAAAAAGGAGCAGACACGCCGTCTTGATGGCGTCTGCTCCTTTTTCAGATGAACTGGATATATCCTAATATGATCAACTGCACCATGATTAACACAGGCATGCCCATTTGAAAGGCAGGATGCTTTGTTTTATGACGGAAATACTGCATCCCTAGATACGATCCAGCAGCCCCAAAAAGCACGGCAGCACTCCATAAGTGCGCCTCTGAAATTCTCCATTTATGAGCTTTTGCCCGGCGCTTGTCCTCTCCCATGAGAAAAAAACCATAGCCATTTACCAAAATCAGCAGTAGAATCAGCGCGATATTCATTCATTTCACCTCACATGATGAGCAAAAAAGATCACCCCTCGACGGAATGATCTTTTATATGACTTACTTGTCTAGTTGTGCTTTTGCAGCATCAGCAAGCTGATTGAATGCACTTAGGTCATTCACAGCAAGGTCAGCAAGCATTTTGCGGTTTACTTCGATACCAGAAAGCTTTAGGCCATGCATTAAACGGCTGTAAGAAAGACCGTTCATACGAGCTGCAGCATTGATACGAGTGATCCATAGTTTACGGAAGTCACGTTTTTTCTGACGACGGTCACGGAAAGCGTAGTTTCCAGATTTCATCACCTGTTGGTTTGCTACTTTGTATAATCTATGTTTTGAACCGAAATAACCTTTTGCTAATTTAAGAACCTTTTTACGACGCTGACGCGACACAGTTCCGCCTTTTACTCTTGGCATTGTAATTCCCTCCTATGATTCCTATTCCAAATTACTTGATGTTTGCAAGTTGTTGTTTGATACGTTTGAAATCTCCAGCACTTACGATTGCGCTCTTACGCAATTTACGTTTTTGCTTTGTAGATTTGTTCGCGAACAAGTGACTTGTGTACGCATGAGAACGTTTAAGTTTACCAGAACCTGTTTTTTTGAAACGTTTAGCAGATCCGCGGTGAGTTTTCATTTTTGGCATTGGATGTTTCCTCCCTCTGTTACTTTACTTTTCGACTTTTGGTGCAAGCATGAGGAACATGCTGCGTCCGTCCATCTTAGGTTTTGTTTCTACTGTTGCTACTTCAGCGCAAGCTTCAGAGAAACGGTCTAACACGCGCTGTCCGATTTCTTTATGCGTAATCGCACGGCCTTTAAAGCGGATAGAAGCTTTCACTTTATCTCCCTTTTCAAGGAATTTGATTGCATTACGGAGCTTCGTGTTAAAATCATGTTCATCGATTGTCGGGCTCAACCGAACTTCTTTTAAGCTAATGATTTTTTGATTCTTACGTGCCTCTTTTTCCTTCTTCTGCTGTTCGAATCGGAACTTACCGTAGTCCATGATTCGGCAAACAGGTGGTTTTGCATTTGCAGCAACTAACACAAGGTCAAGATTGGCTTTCGCAGCAATTTCCAGAGCTTCCTGGCGGGTTTTAATCCCCAGCTGATCGCCATTTTGTCCGATCAAACGAACTTCACGCGCACGAATACCTTCATTAACTAATTGATCTTTGCTAATAGTGAGCCACCTCCATGAGATTTTGAATTGAGTTCACAATTCATTTTGACCATTTCGTTGTATGTTTTACAGGCAAACAAAAAGTGTGGGCATATAAAACACCCACACTGCGAACATTTGCATGAAAAAATAAATGTACGGTCAACCTGTCAACTACAAACACGTGTCAATCAGGTGAGAAGCGGGTGCTTCTGCTTGTGATATCTATTCAATTCGTTAATTATTCTACACAATTTTCATTTGTCCGTCAAGTAAACGAACTCTTGAAACAACTTTTTCATTTTAGCATGATTAAACGAATTGGGCAAGGCTTTTTCAAAACAATGACGCCATCAAAGAATGAATTGCATAAAGATTGGGATGACAATGACGGTAACAACTCCTACGACCACAACGGCGATACTTGCCATGGCCGCTTCCACTTCACCCATCTCAATCCCAACAGAGACGCCAAGCGCATGTCCTGATGTACCGAGTGCAAGCCCTTTTGCCACTGGATTTTTAATTCGAAACCATTTTAAGAAGAAAGCACCTAGTGCATACACAATGACTGCATTAAATATGACCGCAAAGGCTGTGATATCTGCGATTCCGCCAATATCCTTTGCAATCGGAAGAGCAATCGCTGTCGTCGCTGCTTGTGGAAGCATACTTTTCATTACAGCCGTATCAAGATGAATCCCTTTTGCTACGACATACACGATCGTAATGGAACAAAGTGACCCTACAAAAATAGCGGATAAAATCTGCCACCAATATTTTTTAAGCAATGCGCGCTGCTTATAAAGCGGAATAGCGAAAGCAATGGTCGCAGGCTCTAAGAAAAACTTGATAATCTTGCCGCCCTCATTATAATCTGCATAGGAAAAACCGCCAATTTTTAAAAATAAAATACCTAACACCATGGCTACAAAAAGTGGTGTGAATAAGAAGAAGCCTTTTGATTTTTTAAATAAGAATGTACCGATTCCAAAGGCGACTAATGAGACGACTATACCGAAATAAGGACTCATTGTACTTGTACCCATCCTGCATCTCTCCTTAATGCGTACTTGAAGCTGGTTTATTAGAATGAGGAGTCGATTTGCTCTCCTTTGTCTCTTTACGTTTCTGTGGTTTTTCTGATAATTGCATGAGAAGCTGCGAGAATAGCCCTGTCGCTGCAAGTAACATAATCGTTGCAATGATGATGACACCGACGACTTGCACACCTACTTCTTGCATGACACCTAGTGATTGAATAACCGAGATACCAGAGGGAACAAATAGAAAGCTAATGAGCCCTGTCAATGATGTACCTAATTGCTCTACTTGCTCCAGTTTGACGATTTTCGTTGTCAGCAAAACAAATAATAGAACCAGACCAATCACAGATGCAGGCATCGGAATTGGTAAATACATTGAAATGAGATTAGAAACGAACATTACGGTTGCAAAGATAAATGCTTGAGATAGAAATCCATATACTTTAGTGGCACTCATGCCCCTTCACCTCTTTCTTCGACTGCCCTCAGTATACGGCATGAAATAAATGAATGAAGCGTTTACAACCAAACTCGCCGGATTCAATGAATGAAATGCAGAAAACGAGTATTGAAATACAAACAAAAAAAGCCGTCCTACTCTAGCAGGAGCGACTTCTTAAGTTCTTTGGCATATGTACGGCTGACAGGAATGATCGACCCGTCTGTCATATGCAGGTTATACGTCGAATTAAACCATGGCTGTACTTCTTTCATATGAGAGGTGTTCACGATATAGCTTCGATGAACCCTCATAAAGTAAGCCTCAGGCAGTTTCTTTTCAATGACCACAAGCGGTTCTGTGACCTCATACATGTGATCCTTTGTTTTCACGACCTTTTTCCCCTCACTGAGCCCTACATACATGATCTCTTCAACTTGCAGGATGACAATTGAGTCATCGACTGAGATGGCTAATTTTTGCTGATGGGGTATTTTCTCATCTGACAGCTGGTGCTCTTGCGTCTCAACAGATTTCCACTTTTTAAACTTTTGGATCGTTTGCAAAAGCCGCTCTTCATCAAATGGTTTCGTTAAGTAATCAAGCGCACTGACCTCAAACGCCTTCAGCGCATATTGATCAAAGGCTGTCGCAAATACAATCGCTGGCGGATCAGACATCCGGTTGAGCCTTTTGGCAATATCAAATCCATTCTCACCAGATAAATCAATGTCTAAAAAGAGCAGGTCCGGCTTATGATCCACCATCCGGTCAAAAGCTGATTCTATATTTTCTGCTTCCTCTATTTGAACATCCTCTTTCGTTCTGCGTAATAAGTATTTTAATTCGTCTCTTGCTAACACTTCATCATCTACGATTAATACGTTTATCAACGAAAATCATCCTTTTTTACATAGTCCATTGGAATGCGAAATGAGATGTCAGTGCCTTGGCCGCTATGAATGGATAAAGCGGCTTGTCTGCCAAAAATCCCTCTTAACCGCTGATCTAAATTAAAAAGAGCCGTACCTGTTCCTTCTTTGGATTCAACAGGCGCTTTTAATAACTGAGCCATCTTGTCATTCTCGATTCCCTGTCCATTATCAGTCACTTTCATATAAACATGCCCATCTTTCATCAAAGCAGAAACGACGACTTCACAACTCGTTTGATGTTTAGGAAAAGCGTGTCTCACTGCGTTTTCAACAAGCACCTGAAGCACAAATGGAGGAATCATCACCTGCTCCAGCTCCTTTTCAATTTGAAAGGCCACATGGTATTTATTTGGAAACCTCGCTTGTTCAAGCGACAAATATGCCTCTACATGCTGAATTTCTTTATGCAGCGGAATCAGCAGCTGGCGGGCGCCTTGCAAATTAGACCGGAAATAAATACTCAGCTGCAGCAGCAGCTTCCTTGCCATCTCTACATTCGTTCTGCACAAAACAGAGATGGTATTAATGGCGTTAAATAAAAAGTGCGGATTCACTTGCGCTTGAAGCGCTTTGATCTCTGCATCTTTTAGCAGGCGGCTTTGGGTTTCTGCCTCTCCAAGTTCAAGCTGTGTGGAGAACAGCATCGCCAAGCCTTCTGCAAGCTCCTCTTCCACCCTGCTTAATCCGACCGGAGAATTGAAATACATTTTTAACGTTCCGATCGTTTGACCATTGGAGGTGAGGGGCAGCACAATCGCTGCTTGAAGCGGGCAATGAGTGACTGAACAATTGATTTCGTCTTTCGAATGCGCCTTCATAATTTTGCCGCTCAACAATACTTGTTTCGACAGTCCTGTAATCAGGCTTTTCGATGGAATATGATGATCCGTCCCGTCTCCGACATGAGCTAAAATCTTTTCTGTATCTGTTAAGGAAACCGCATCTGTTTCTGTTAATCGATGAATGATCTCCGCCACACTTTTACAGGACTGCTCATTTAAGCCTTGCCGGAAAAAAGGCAGCGTTTGATCGGCGATCGAAAATACACGGTGTGTCTGCATCGCCTTTGCCTGCTCTTCTTGCCGAATGACTGACTGTAAGATCGATAAAAAGATAAAGCTGCCAATTCCATTCACAAAAATCATCGGCAGGGCAATAATACTCACAAGCCCCCAAGCATCAGCAAATGGCTTTGCAAATAGAAGGATAATGATCATCTGCAAGGATTCCATTGCCACACCAAAAAGTGCGGCTTGGCGAGGTGTCACCATTCGATTCTTCCGTTTAAACCTGCTGCCGACATAGCCTGCAATCACACCGGCTAAAATCGAAGAAATCGCACAGCTGAGTGACGTGCTTCCTCCTAATGAATAGCGATGAAGCCCAGCTAGAAGCCCTGCACCAATGCCAACAAACGGCCCTCCTATCAATCCGCCCATTTCGATTCCCATGATTCTCGTATTGGCGATCGAGCTTGATGAGCCAAGATGATAGGAAAACTCATGATTCATGACCATCTGCTGCTGGATTTCAATTCCTGTGTAATTGCTGATAATACTAAAAGAAGCAAAAATAAAGACAAGGACCGCCTTTTTTCGAAACCCTTCATTATGAAGCAATAGATTGCGAAAGCCCTTCACATGGGCAAGCACAAACCCTAAAATAACGATGATCCCCACACGCTCGATCATCATAATAATTAAATGAAGCAAACCGGCCACCTCAATTGATGTATGTTATATCTACTGTCTTTCTATTCTATCATGTGCGGTCAATGATCCAAGATCTCTCAAATCTTTTCTTTATTGCCCTCATCTTCTATTGTAAAATGAACATGAGCCGTCACTTGCAATTGAAGGTAACACATACATAACAAGGGAGAAGATCATGAAAGCCGTATTTTTCGATTTAGATGATACTTTGCTTTGGGATGAAAAAAGCATTCACACAACTTTTCAGGAAACATGCCGCGAAGCGGAAAAGAAATATGGACTGAATCCAGCAACATTTGAACAGATTGTACGTGAAGAAGCAAGAAAGCTGTATTCGTCCTATGAAACATATGATTATACTGTCATGATCGGAATTAATCCTTTCGAAGGACTGTGGTCAAATTTTAGTGAACCGATTAGCGAAGGCTTTCAAAAGCTGAATGCCCTTGCACCAGAGTACCGCAAGAACGCTTGGACCAATGGCTTAAAAGAAGCAGGAATTGACGATGAGGCATTTGGACAATATTTGGCTGATTTCTTTGCAGCCGAGCGGAGAAAACGCCCATTTGTCTATGAAGAAACGTACCCTGTTTTAGACCGCCTGAAAGGCAGCTATGAATTGCTCCTTTTAACAAACGGAGATCCTAGTCTTCAAAAAGAAAAACTGGCAGGTGTTCCTGAGCTTGCACCTTATTTTAATGAAATTGTGATTTCGGGAGATTATGGGAAAGGGAAACCTGACCCTGGCATCTTTGAGCACTGCCTTCAGCTGTTAAATCTAACAAAAGACGATGTGATCATGGTTGGAGACAATCCAAAAACAGATATTCTTGGGGCATCTCGCGCTGGGATTCAAACCGTTTGGATCAATCGACATGGCAAAAAGAATGAAACAGATGTAACGCCAGATTACGAAATCAAAGACTTACATGAATTGTTTGATATATTAAAATAGAACAAAAGAGAAAACACCCTTCTCCTGACGAGTTTGGGTGTTTTTGTGTTTTCAAACTACACAATGGCGGCTAGACTTTGCGCTTGCTTGTCTAAGCTGCGGGCTGCTTCTCCTAACTACATTCATAAATTCCTCGCTTGCCTGCTTTACAAGATCGCGATTTGTAAACACCGTTGTCTTGGCCCGGCTCGTTCCGCTGCTGACATACTTTCGTACTTTCCAAACGTATCATTCAAGAAACTGGATCACCAGTGGAGAATTTTTTTCAAAAAGAAAAAGCCAATGATCTCAAGAGAAAGATCACTGACTGCTTCATTGGAAGTATTATTTTTTCGCTTCTGCTACTGCATGTTTCACAAAGGCTTCAAGATCCATTGTTTCTGAATCTTGCTCTCCGTATTTTCTTACATTGACAGCGCCATTTTCTGCTTCTTGATCTCCGACGACTAGCATGTACGGGATCTTTTGCATTTGCGCTTCTCTAATTTTGTATCCAATCTTTTCATCACGGCTGTCAAGCTCTACACGAAGGCCTTCAAGCTGCAAACGTTCTTGTACTTTTTTCGCATAGTCTAAATGGACAGACGGTGAAACCGGGATGACTTGGAATTGTACAGGTGCCAACCATGTTGGAAGGGCTCCTTTGTATTCTTCAATTAAGAAGGCAACAAAGCGCTCCATTGTAGAGACAACACCTCTATGAATCACGACCGGACGATGATGCTTGCCATCTTCTCCGATATAGGTGAGATCGAAACGCTCTGGTAGTAAGAAGTCAAGCTGTACAGTAGACAATGTCTCTTCTTTTCCAAGAGCTGTCTTGACCTGTACATCAAGCTTCGGACCATAAAATGCCGCTTCTCCTTCTGCTTCATAATAATCATGACCAAGCTCGTCCATTGCATCCTTTAGCATCGATTGCGCTTTATTCCACATCGCATCATCGTCGAAATACTTCTCAGTATCTTCTGGATCACGGTAAGATAAGCGGAATGTGTAGTCATTCAAGCCAAAGTCTTGATACACTTCTTCAATTAAGCGAACTGTACGAATGAACTCTTCTTTGATTTGATCTGGACGAACAAAGATATGTGCATCGTTTAATGTCATCCCGCGAACACGCTGAAGGCCGGATAAAGCACCTGACATTTCATAGCGGTGCATTGTACCAAGCTCTGCAATACGAATTGGCAATTCACGATAGCTATGCGGCTCGTTTTTGTAAATCATCATATGGTGCGGACAGTTCATAGGACGAAGAACAAGATCTTCGTTATCCATTTCCATCACTGGGAACATGTCTTCTTGATAATGCGCCCAGTGCCCTGAAGTTTTATACAATTCGACATTCGCAAGAACTGGTGTATACACATGCTCATAACCAAGACGTACTTCTTTATCGACAATGTAACGCTCAATAACACGGCGGATCGTTGCGCCTTTTGGCAGCCAAAGCGGTAGACCTTGACCTACCTTTTGAGAGTTCGCAAACAGTTTCAGCTCTTTTCCTAGTTTACGGTGATCGCGTTCTTTCGCTTCTTCAAGCAGGCGTAAGTGCTCATTTAAATCTTCTTTGCTGAAGAAAGCTGTACCGTAAATACGCTGAAGCATTTGATTGTTGCTGTCACCTCTCCAGTATGCACCTGCAAGGCTTAACAGCTTAAACTCTTTGATTTTCCCTGTTGATGGCAAGTGAATGCCGCGGCAGAGGTCAAAGAATTCACCCTGCTCATAAATCGTCACGGCTTCACCTTCTGGAATCGCCTCTAACAGCTCAAGCTTCAATTGATCACCAATCGCTTCAAAGCGTTTTTTCGCTTCTTCTCTTGTTACTTCAATTCGCTCAATTGGCAAATTGCTGTTAATGATTTTTTTCATTTCTTTTTCAATCTTAGGTAAGTCTTCAGGTGTGATGGCAACATCGATGTCGACATCATAGTAGAAACCATTTTCGATCACAGGACCTACGCCAAACTGGACATGATGCTCTTTTCCATAAAGACGTTTGATCGCCTGTGCTAGCAAATGTGCTGTGCTGTGGCGCATAATGTCGAGTGCTTCTTCACTTTTATCTGTGATGATCTCGATTGTTCCACTTTCTAATAGCGGCGTACGCAGATCTATTTCTTTGCCGTTCAATTTACCGGCAAGCGCTTTTTTCTTTAGGCCCGGGCTAATTGATGCCGCGATGTCTTCTGTTGTAGCTGTTTTGTCAAACTCCTTGACTGCTCCATCTGGAAATGTAAGTTGAATTTGTTCTGACATCTCTGGTCACTCCTTTTTTTGGCAATATAAAAACCCCGCCCCCTGGAAAGGGACGAGGTTGAATAAACGGAATCGTGGTTCCACCCTTTTTCCCGTATTTGCAGCTTACGTTTTCATAAGCAAACACGGCTTGTGGTTCGATAACGGGAATTCCCGTCAGCCATTACTAAAAAGTTCACAGCTGATGTTCAAAGGTGGTAAAGCAAATGGTCCTCTGCTAGGAAGCTTTCAGCCGCGGCTTCCCTCTCTTTAAGCGGGTGTTCATTTGTTCATGTCCTTATCAATACGGTCTCTGTATGAAGTTACACCGTATTATAAAACGTTTTTTCGTGAAAATCAAGAAAGCTTTTCACTTTTCTGTTCCAAATGGTCATGGACAAATTGAACATTCTGTTCTTGAAATGAATGAGCCGGGAATACCTCGACCCTTTCTTGAAAAATATTTTGAATGGTCTGTACCATCGAGTGACCTGTATCATTTGTAAACAGGTCAATCTTTTGGGGCGCTATGGATACGAGTGGTGCAATCAGCTGCGAATCAATATACATTGGATGCTCTCTTACAAACTGTCTGTCTATGTATTGTTTTTGATCACGCTCAGAAGCGTACCGAAATTCCCAAATCATCAGGCGGTCCTGATGCACAACATGTACTTTTTCGAGCTTCGGTTCTCTTGCCATCACATAGTCTCGAAGCGATTGAATGAAGTTTTGATATTCTTGTTCCATTTTGTATTCTTCAATGGAGACTTCAACATAGTTCTTCAGCCTCCTGTCATACTCTGACAGTCTAAAAGTCATAAATGAACCAATTGAAAAAATACCTTGCTGTAAAGAAATGGTCTCAAGCTCCTTTGTTAACAGGGCTTCTCTTGACGGTTCTTGATGAATGCCGGGAATATCATCTAAATCCCCGTTCATAATACTGTGGGCGATTGAAAGAATTTGGTGCTGCTCTTCAGGATCTTTAAATAAATAGGTGTTTTCAAGGATGCTGCGCATGCGCTCATTTTCTTTGCATTCCAAAAAAAAGTGAACCAGTAATGGCCGCACAATGGGCTCAAGTCCTTCTTCTGATTCCTTCGCCTCTATGAGAAGCCGGTCTTTCCCTTGTTGAATTGACATGTGATGCCGACTGTCCAAGTGTTCAGCAAGATGTAAAAAAGCGGCGGTATCATATTCATCTTCAAAGATTATTTCAAGCATGTTTGTCCCCCCTAACGACATCTGTTACATATATATGGGGAAAACATAAAAAATAGACGCCTAAAATAAATCAGGCATCTTTCTTTTTAAAATGAGCGGAACGGAGATAAAGATCAGATAAATCAAACAAACGATCACTAAGGCGGCATAATTGCCGCTGACAAAGCTTGAGCCAAGGACATTTAATGCAACTGTACCCGGTATTAAGCCTAAAAAAGTAGCTGCCGTGAATGCACGATAATTCGCACGTGAAACTGCTGCCGCATAGCTGACAAAGTCAAAATGGATCGGGGCAATACGCAATAACAAAATATAAAGAAACCCATGCTCCTGAATGCGGGATGTCACCGCTCTCAGCTTCCGGCTGCTTGATTCTCTGCCTTTCTTTTTTGCACGAAAGGTTGTGGCAAGCAGGAAGGAGCCTGTTGCTCCGGCGGTAGCACCAACGAGGGCATAAATCGTCCCAAGAACACTGCCGAATGCTAAACCTGCTGCCAGCGAAAAGACCGTAAGTGGGACGAGAACAAACGGGCGAAAAAGAGATAAGAACAGAAAAACAAAGGGAGCCAGCAGCCCAAATTGAAGCACCCAATTCTTCACATCTTTCGGCGCCAGCTGAAGGTGCTGTTTGTTCAGCCACCACAGCAAAGCAACGAGACCTGCAATCACGAGAAAAAGCAGCCATTTTCTTTTGTTCATTTCATTTGCTCCTCCTTCAGGTGATAGACGCTTTTATAAATGACGGCGGTTTTCTCCTTCGAGCAAGACTGCCTCTGCTAAATAAAGAATCCGTTCCATTAAACGAGCGGCTTTGACCTCTTCTTTTTCCCCGCGCTGTGAGTACGTAAAGTGATGCTTCAGTTCACTTGGTGAGAAATTAGAAGAGAAGAAAGTCGGCAGCTGCTCTGCCATACGGTATTGTAAGATCGTTCCGAGCAGTTCATCTCGAACCCAGCTTGTCATCGACTCTGCCCCAATATCATCAAGCATTAAAATAGGGGTGGATTTGACCATGTTCAGCTTTGCTTCCAGTGTATGATCGGCTAACGAATTTTTTAACTCTCTCACAAATTCAGGCACGTACACTAGGAGAGATGGGTATTCCTTCTCCGCTAGCTGCTGCGCAATGGCTGCCAGAATATACGTTTTTCCTACTCCAAACTTTCCGTGTAAATATAAGCCCTTCCCTTTGCCCGTCTCATCATAGCTTTGCAGGAATTGACCTACTTTTTGAATGACTTCCTGTCTTCCCACAACGTTCAGATCAGTGAACGTCGCTTGAAGAACATTTTGCGGAATGTACATGCTTTTCATAAGCTCTTGCTGTTTTTTCTGTCTATCGAGCCGCAGCTTGACTGGGCAGGGGGAATATTCAATATCAATACTCTGACCTTTGATCACAAGCTTCGGGTGATACCCGTCTAAAATCGCATTGACGTTCTCTTCATCTAAGCAATATGAACAACCCTTCGACTGCTGCACATATTCAAAAAGCCGGTTCAAACTACGATTGATCATGTCTTCGTGTATTTCTTCTTGATGCTCCTGTAAAAAGGCTCTTACATCTTCATCAGATAACACACTCTCTTTAATCTGATTGTATCTCACACGAAAATCTACTCGTCCTTTTAACTGTTCAAATGAACGACCGATCGGTTTCATCCCCATCTCACCTCACCTTAATGTGCATTGTACTTTTTCATATTTTTAAACTGATCTAACAGTTTTTCTTTTTCTCGTTCGAGGTCTTCTGTCGACAGACTGTCTGTTTGTTCTTTTGCCGGCTGTTCTTTCGTTTCAGTTTCTTTCATCCAGTCAGGAAGCTTCTCTTCTCGGACAACTTTCCCTGATCCATATGTGCTGCGCTGCTTTTTCTGCTGCGCCCACTCTGTCATTTGCTTGTTCTCTTCTTTGGCAATTTTCATGGCTGCCGCTACGGTTTTAATTTTCTTTCTCACCCAATGAGCGGCGATTTTTTGCATATATGTTTTCGACAGCTTCATATCTGTTTTCAGTAATGTATAGTAGATCAAAACGTTCATGACACCTGGCTCTAGCTGCTGCTCGAGCATAATATCTTCGACAATTCTTAAGTCGGCATACGTTGGCTCAATGCCGTCTGCCATATCTTTTAGCAGCTCCCTAGGCGAAATATGATCGAGCTTTTCAATCAATTTGGCATCTGGCGTATCTGCTAGCGCTTTTGAAGCATCTTGACGCAGGTGTCTAGGCTGTTTTTGATCAATGAGTTTTGGCTGCTCGCCTCTGTATTCGATTTGGTACCAGTCTCTTGCGGCTTTTCTCAGCTCTTCTGTTGAGATCATTTGATCCGAACCGCAGGCACCTGCTACAATATTTTGCATTTGAAGCGGGGTGATGCCGTATACAACGGCTAACTTCTTAATCGTTTCTTTCACCTGCTTTGTCAAAGCCTTTCTTGGAATCATCATATCAGACATGCCCGCTAACAATAGATCGAAATCAAAGGATTCGTCTGAAAGCGGAGCCGGCTGACTCGATCCAACGGTCACATATTCATAGCCCTGATCAAGTGATGACGCCCGATTGATTTCTTCTGTCATCCTGCGTTCACCTGGCTGCAATACGTGAAAGACTTCTTCAAACGACCGCGAGATGTTCTTTGCCTCTGCAGGAACACCTGGATAAGAAAAATAATCACGAAGCTGCATATATTTTGCTTTCTCTACACGATGGTACAGCAGGACATTCAGCATACCATCCTGGAAAAACTCATCTGGTCTTAGCGGCGGCACAAGCTCATATGTAAACAGTCTGCCTTCTTCCGTTTCCTGTTCATATGTGCGAAGTAAACCAATCGCTTCAAGCTTTAAACGTTCCTCAAAAATATCATTTAAATTCGTTTGCAGCATGACCATGAGCTGCCGATGAGGTGCGGGTTTCCCCCACATACGATTTTGTTCCAGCTCTCCCCACAGCGTCATATATAAGCTGAAAGCGGACATGCCTATAAGCGGCTGATATAAAAGAGTAATGAGCTGTCTATCGATGTCACCGAGCAATGAAGCGCTTTTGACGACATACGGATCGACGGCTAGCACTTCCTTCCAATGCTCTGTCATATGCTGATCCTCCCCATGAATTGCAATTGTTTCTATTGTACACCCTTTTTGCGTTTTACGCTTTACGCAGGAAAAAGAGCGTGAAGAATCTTCAGCTCTTTTTTAGCGTTCTTTCTTTAATAAATCTTTTAATTCATCAATAAAGACGTTGATATCTTTAAACTGCCGGTAAACTGAGGCAAACCTGACGTAAGACACTTCATCAATTTTTGCCAGCTCGTCCATCACCATTTCACCTACAAGCTCGCTTTTCACTTCTGACATACCTTGATTACGCAGTTCTTTTTCAATATTAAAGCAGACATCCTCCAGCTGCTTTAAAGCAACAGGACGCTTCTCACACGCTTTAATGAGTCCTCTCAGCATCTTTTCGCGGCTGAATTCTTCTCGAATCCCTTCTTTTTTCACCACAATCAGCGGTAATTCTTCTAATTTCTCAAACGTCGTAAAGCGATATTGGCAGCTTTCGCACTCTCTTCTACGACGGATGGATTTCCCTTCATCTACTGGTCTTGAATCAAGCACCCTTGTGCCAAGGTGCTGACATGTGGGACATTTCATTTCATCAGCTCCGATCTATTCTTGGAAGTTGTTTGTCTAGTTCATCATAAAGGGACAAAACGGCCTTCTGACTATAACCAAAATCTGTTGGCAGGACCGTTTCTGTTGTCACATTAAAATCGACAGCTGTTTCAAAAGGACGAATTGAAATGACAGTCGCTACGAGAAAGGCTTTTTTCGGCATTCTGATGTTTGCGCTGATTTCACCTCGTTCTGCTGAAACAGATGTCACTTGATAGGAATCGTTTCGGGAAAGCATGGCTTCCACCGCTTGAAAAACTTGTGCATTCGTCGTTTTGTAGTAATGGCTTTTCAGTTCTGACACTGGATGCTCGTCAGATGTTTCTGTATGGTTTGACATGAACCGTTTGAACTTTTGTCCTAAAGTCATATACGTATCCCCTTTGCCATAATGCCTCTTCTTTATTTTATAAAAAAAACCTTTGTTTTCCTAGAACAAAAGTATAGACAAGTTGGGGAATGTTGGATTTTGTATATCAAACAAATATAAAAAGGAGCATAACACAAAGGCATTTCAATGCTTTTGGCCAGCTCCCATTGCAATCTTTTTTATGTTTACAGTGCTTTGGCTTGTGCCTGTTTCACTTGTACAGGTCCCATGCCTCGAGGAATTTCGATGTTTTCTCTTGTTTCGGCACCTAATTCATCTCCGATATGATCTGCTGCGATATTCGGATCTAGGTCGCCGCAAGTATAAACATCTATGCTCGCATAACCATGTTCAGGAAAGCTGTGAATTGTCAGATGAGATTCAGAAATAATGACAACTCCACTTACTCCTTGAGGTGCAAATTTGTGAAAAGCAACCTCTCTTACTTCAGCTCCTGATTTCAAAGCTGCATTTACAAACGTTTTTTCAATAAAATCCATGTCGTTCAGTTTATCACAGTCGCATCCCCATAGCTCGGAGATAACGTGACGTCCGATTGTTTCCATCATGGACCCCCCTTAAACAAGAATGAAAGAGTGAAGTTCTAAGCAGCCGGACCGGACATATACCACGGGGGAAAGTTAGTCCAAAGAGGTCCTAACCCTTTAAGTATACCCGAATGAGTCTGCGAACAAGAAGTTCACGAAAAATAGTATACTTTGTTTAGACCCATTTTGCAAGCTGTGTTTTTAGTGGGATTTTCTCTCATTTCTTGGAAAGGGACGTTCGTCTTCTTCATTTCAAACAGCAGAAAGCTCTTTCATCTGCGAACCGACAAACTTCACAAGATCCACCACTCTGCATGAATAACCCCATTCATTGTCATACCATGCAAGAACTTTTACTTTTCTATCCTCCATCACCATCGTTGTCAGTCCATCCACGACAGCTGAATAAGGGTTCGTGTTAAAGTCTGTAGAAACAAGCGGCTCATCCGTGTAATCTAAAATACCGGATAGAGAAGTTTTTGATGCATTTGAGAAGGCTGCATTTACTTCTTCTGCTGTCACATCTTTTTTCAAGTCGACGACAAGATCAACCATCGATACATTGGAAACTGGCACGCGCAGTGCAAGTCCATGCAATTTCCCTTTCATGTGCGGCAGCACTAAAGAAAGCGCTTTAGCGGCACCCGTCGTAGTTGGAATGATGGACTGAGCACACGCTCTAGCCCGGCGCAAATCCTTATGCGGGTTGTCGATATTTTTTTGATCATTTGTATACGCATGAACCGTTGTCATTAAGCCGTTGTCGATGCCGAATTCATCATCTAACAATTTGACAACTGGTGCTAAACAGTTTGTTGTACAAGATGCGTTTGAAATAATGACGTGCTTTTCAGGATCAAGATCATCTTCATTAACACCCATCACAATTGTAATGTCTTCATTTTTACCTGGAGCTGTGAGTACGACCTTTTTCGCTCCGGCATCTATATGGCCCATCGCTTGTTCTTTTGAATTAAATTTCCCTGTTGCTTCTATGACGATATCAATCCCAAGCTCTCCCCATGGAAGCTGCTTTGGGTCTCTGTCATTGAGCAAAAGCACTCTTTTCCCATTTACAATCAGTGCGTCATCTTCTGCTGTCACATCGCATTCGTAACGTCCATGATTTGTGTCATATTTAATTAAATGTGCTAGCGTTTCGGCAGGATAGCTTGCGTTCACCGCTACAATTTGAATTTGATCATCAAGCATTGCTTTTCTGAAGACCATGCGTCCAATTCTGCCAAACCCATTGATCGCTGCTTTTACCTTCATGAACAGGTCACTCCTCTATTATGTGTTATACTCAATAAATTTATTTATGAAATTAGTATATCACATTAGAATGTAATTGCCAGTATATAAACGTATATTTTCTAAAAAGGGCTGTTCTTTTCAAAGGAAATAAGAATAAAGCATAAAAAAAGAAGAGTACGTGTATGTACTCTTACTTATCTGTATGTTCCCATTCATTTAATATGTTCTGCAATTGCTTTCTGATAAAAGCGAGATCTTGTGTGTTTTCTATCACGCGGTCTGCTTTTTTACATTTCTCTTCAAGGGGCTGCTGAGAGTGAATCCGATTCAGCGCTTCTTCCTCACTGAGGTCGTTTCGATTCATGAGTCGTGATAGCTGCAATTCCGGTGTTGTATACACCACAATGATCCGGTCGACAAGACTTTCCAGCTGACTTTCAAATAAAAGCGGGATATCAAGGACAACGAATGTTTCTTGGCTGTTGATCCCTTCATCTCGCTGCCTGAGCATTTCCTTTCGCACTTCTGGATGAACGATCGCATTCAGCTGCTTTCGTTTCTCTTCATTAGAAAAAATAATGGCTCCCAGCTCCTGCCGGTTCAGCTCTCCATTTGGCAGGAGGACACCCTCACCAAAGGTTTGAACGATATGATGAAGGGCGGATGTTCCTTTGGAGACCGCTTCTTTTGCAATCACATCTGCGTCCACAACCCGAATGCCCTGCTCTTTTATCATCTGCGAGACTGTGCTTTTTCCGCTAGCAATCCCGCCTGTTAATCCAATGACAAGCGTCAATTGATTTCCTCCTTTTACAGCTTCCAAACCCCAATTAATATGAGCAGAAGCCCTGGTAAGCATGCGAGTTTATTGATCCAGCGCCAATTTGCCAAGTAATGACCGGCACGCAGCCCGATACACACAAAAAGTGAGCTCATCACTGCCACCGTGATACTCATAACAATTGGAGAAAAGCCAAGAATCGCTGCGCCAATCCCTGCGCCAAATGCATCAATGGATAAAGCAATTCCAAGAAGTACCGCTTCCATTCCATTAATCGTCCCAGATCGGTCAATATCTGCACTTGTCGGCTTTCTTAAAATGTGAATGACAAGCCCAAGCGATTGTACTTCCACATTGAGCAATGTCTTTTCATGAAGAAGCAAATCACGCTCTTTCGCTGGTTTGTAAAATTGATACAGGACCCAAAGGCCAATGGCAATTAAAATGCCTCCACCCAGTTTATCGGTCACTGAGACAGGGAGAAATGTCGTCAGCAGACTGCCAATCAGCATAGAAATGAGCAGCACAATCCCTGAGCAGCATGCAATAATGACGATGGCTTTAAATGGGATCCTCATTTTGCGAAGCCCATACGTAAAGCCTACAGAAAAGCTGTCGATGCTGACTGCAATAGCTAAAAACAGGAGCGAAATCGAAATCATACCTGAACTCTTCCTTTCTGTTCATGCAACGATGATCAAGAGTCTCTAGGCGTCCTTAGACTCTTCTTCACTATATGAAGAGCAGGTGGGCTGTGTGTCAGTCTACACCTTGCTGAAAAATGAATGTTTTTTATCGTATGCATAGCAAAAAGGAAGCATGCTCATGGCTAAACTTTATTGAGGACGTTTTTGGCAGGTCACACAAAAGTGCGTGCCGCGCCCTCCGACCACTGTTTTCTCGATGATGCTTCCGCATGTTTGGCAAGGCTCTCCCCGCCGGTCATATACAAGAAGCTGCAGCTGAAATGTTCCAATATCTCCTTGTGAGTTGATATAAGAACGAATCGTGCTTCCTCCCGCATCTACCGCTACTTGAAGCGTATCGATGATCTGTTTGTGAAGCACTTTGCAGGATTCCTGGCTGAGCTGATTCGCTTTCGTTTCTGGATGAATACCTGATTTAAACAGGACCTCATCTACGTAAATGTTACCAAGACCTACGACAATCTTTTGATCAAGCAGTGCTGTTTTAACCACGCGGGTTGTTTTTTTCAATTGCTCCCATAAATACTCAGGAGTGAACTGTTCATCAAATGGTTCATATCCCAGCTGAGAAAGCGGGAGTTCCTTTTCCTCTTCACCCGGCTGAAATAAATGCATCGTGCCAAATTTACGCACATCATGGTACCGAAGCTCAGTACCATCTGTAAACGTAAAGACGACGTGTACGTGTTTATCATAAGGCTCATGCGCTTCATGTACACGGTATTTCCCTTCCATCCTTAAATGGGAGACCATCACATAATGGTCTAAATGAAAGAGGAGGAACTTCCCTCTTCTTTCAATGGTTTGTATGGTTTCTCCTACCATTCTTCTTGCGAACTCTTCCGGCTCCCCAGGACGTTTGATGATGTTTGGCCATTTGATATCGACCGTTTCAATCGTCTTTCCTTCGACTAACCGCTTGAGAGTGCGCCGGACGGTTTCAACTTCTGGTAATTCCGGCATGCTCCTCGCTCCTTTTTCTCTCTATTATTTATTTCGCATCGTACCAAGATGGACCTGAAGCAAAATCAACTTTTAGCGGCACATCAAGCTGAAGTGCGTTTTCCATGACTTCAGGAACAATCTTTTCAAGGATGGCGATTTCTTCTTTCGGCGCTTCGAAGATCAATTCATCGTGCACCTGTAATAAAAGATTTGCCTGCAGGTTTTCTTCTTTGAGCCTTCGCGCCATATCAATCATCGCTTTTTTAATAATATCGGCTGCACTGCCTTGGATCGGTGTGTTCATGGCTGTTCGTTCTGCAAAGCTTTTGATATTAAAATTACGGCTTGTGATATCCGGGATATACCGTCTGCGTTTGAGAAGCGTCGTGACGTAGCCTTTTTGTTTCGCTTCCTGGACGATTTCTTCCATATAGGTTTTCACGCCTTTAAAGCTTGTTAAATAGCGCTCGATAAATGCGGCTGCTTCTTTTCTTGTGATCCCAAGGTTTTGAGAAAGTCCATAATCGCTAATTCCATATACAATACCGAAGTTTACCGCTTTGGCTTGTCTTCTCATAGCGGAAGTCACTTCTTCTTCTGAGACATGGAACACGTCCATCGCTGTTTTCGTGTGAATGTCCATGTCTTGCGTAAATGCTTCGATCAAATTCTCATCTTGTGAAATATGAGCGAGCACACGCAGCTCGATTTGTGAATAGTCAGCTGCAAACATGAGCCAGCCTTCTTTTGAAGGAACGAATGCTTGACGAATCTTCCGTCCTTCTTCTAAACGAATCGGGATGTTTTGAAGATTCGGATCTGTTGAGCTTAATCTTCCTGTTTGGGTGAGTGCTTGATTAAATCTTGTATGCACTTTATGAGTATCCTTACGCGTTACTTTCATTAAGCCTTCCACATAGGTCGATTGCAGCTTTCCAATTTGCCTGTAATGCAGAATGGATCGAATGATTTCATGCTTATCTTCAAGCTTTTCAAGCACATCCGCAGACGTCGAGTAGCCTGTTTTTGTCTTCTTCATAATCGGCAGACCTAATTTTTCAAATAGGATGACGCCAAGCTGTTTAGGAGAATTGATGTTAAACGTTTCTCCTGCTAAGCGGTGAATGGTTTCTTCATATTCTTTGAGCTTTTTCGTTAATTCTTCACCCATTTTCTCTAGGCGCTCTATATCTACCTTTACTCCAAGAGATTCCATTTCACCTAAGATGAGAGCAAGTGGCAGCTCTAAATCTTCATACAGTTCGTGCTGATCATTTTTTTCTAATGCTTCTAATGTTAAATCATGCAAGGCTGAAATCGCCGCTGCTTTTCGTCCAAGATGTTCTTTCAGTTCATCTTCAGGTGGAATCGCCTGCTTTGCTCCTTTTCCGTATACTTTTTCATCAGAAAGAGCGATATTCAGACCATATTCCTTCGCTACACTTGCGACGTCTTCGTATGATTTCTGCGGGTTGACGACATAGGAAGCGAGCAGAACATCATTATCAACACCTTTTAGATCGACATCATGCCATCTCAGGGCGACAACTGCTCTTTTTGAATCAAAGACCCATTTTTTCTTCGTTTCATCCTGTACCCATTCTTTAAATGCTTCTGATTGAAGCGCATCTTCTTTCGTGATAAAAAACGCACCATTTTCATTATGGATCGCAAAACCGATCAAATCCGCTTCGTGATAATTATCTCCAAGCTGTTCTACCACAAGGGCTGCATGATCTGTCAGCATGTCGTCCCCTGCAGCTGTCATTTTTTTCACTTCTAATGCATCTACTTCGACCTGTTCATCTGTTTCTGGTGCTTCTCCTAGACGCTCTAGCAGCGTTTGAAAGCCCAGTTCTTTATAAAGAGAGATCACTTGATCCATGTGAGGGCCTTCGTATGCGAGATCTTTGCTTGACACATCAATAGGTGCTTCTACAAGAATCGTCGCCAGCTCTTTACTCATGACTGCTTGTTCTTTATATTCTTCAAGTTTTTCTTTTAGCTTTTTCCCGCTCACTTCATCAATATGTTCAAGCAGGTTCTCAACTGTTTCAAACTGCTTTAACAATTTAATCGCTGTTTTTTCGCCTACACCTGGGACGCCTGGGATATTATCTGAGGAATCTCCCATCAGCCCTTTCATATCAATGATTTGATCTGGTCGCAGGCCATATTTTTCTTCAATATGAGCAGGTGTGTAATATTCTACTTCTGTGATGCCTTTTTTCGTAATAGCCACTGTCGTATGATCTGTTGAGAGCTGTGTTAAGTCCTTATCTCCTGAGAAGATTTTGACTTCAAAGCCGTCTTTTTCTGCCTCGACAGCCAATGTACCGATAATATCATCTGCTTCATATTGAGGAAGCTCGTACCTTTTCACCTGATAGGCATCTAATAGTTCACGGATGAACGGCATTTGTTCTGATAGCTCTGGCGGAGTTTTTTGTCTTCCGCCTTTATATTCTTTAAATGTCTCGTGGCGGAATGTTGTTTTTCCCGCATCAAATGCGACGAGCATATGGGTAGGCTTCTCGTCCTCCAGCATCTTCATTAAGATCATCGCAAAGCCATAAATAGCATTTGTATGTACGCCTTTATCATTTGATAATAGCGGCAAAGCAAAGAAGGCTCGATATGCGAGGCTGTTTCCATCCACTAACACTAATTTCTTTTTGTCTGTCATGTTTTAATCCTCCATCGGCTGAGCCATCTCAGCCGTCTCTTTCACACATTGTATCTTCATTTTATCAAAGTTTATTTTGAAAAGAAAATAGTCGAGCCTGCATAAAAAAGGGACGAAAACAACAAGTGTTTTCGTCCTTCCAAAATTGGCTCCTTGGATGAAGGGGTTCCTATTCATCCTATCAATGAATGTTTAACAAAACATGAATTCATTGTAAAGATCATGTAAATTTTAACGTGACTTTCCTTTTTTCTCTAAGTCGATTTCAGACTCACTGTAAAAGTCGTCCCTTTACCTTGTTTGCTGTGGACAGAAATCGTTCCTTCATGCGCTTCCACAAGGTGTTTGACAATGGCAAGACCAAGACCTGTACCGCCTGAATTCCTGCTTCTATCTTTATCAATTCGATAAAATCTCTCAAATATTCTTGGAATCTCGCTTTTCTTCATGCCGATTCCTGTATCTGCTACATCAAATTCATAGGCACCTTTCCGCGGTCTTGCTGAGATGGTAACACTTCCTCCCTCTGGTGTATAGGTCAGGGCATTATTGACGAGATTGAGGAAGATTTGCTTTAACCTTAGCGGATCTGCCATAACATAGACCGGTTCTTTCGGGACACGCACTTGTAATTGAATGCCTTTTTCTGCGGCCTTTTGTTTTAACAGCACTTCAATCTCTTGAATGATTTCTGTCGCATTGGCTTCTTGAATATTCAGCTTAAAATGCTGCTGTTCAATTTTAGAAAGATCGAGTAAGTCTTGAATCAGTGTTTCTAGACGGACACTCTCTTTTAAAATGATAGAAAGAAATTCTGTCAGTGCTTCCTTGTCATCAATCGCGCCATCAAGAAGGGTTTCTGAGAATCCTTTAATCGATGTAATCGGTGTCTTTAATTCGTGAGACACATTGGCGACAAAGTCTTTTCGCATCTGCTCCAGCTGCTTTGTTTCTGTCACGTCATGAAACACAAGGACAATTCCTTTCCATTCATCGTCTGTACTTAAAATTGGTACACCATCCACTTGGAAGTAGCGGCGTTCAATGTCAACGGCTAGACGTAAAAACTTCCGCACCTTCGTTTCTGTCATGAAAATTTCGTCAATTAATTCGATAATCTCTTCATGTGTAAACGCTTCGTGATACAGCTTGTGCATGTAAATATGCTTTTGGACTTTAAACTGCTTGCGGAAGGTTCGATTGACTAGGTGGATATAACCCATCTTATCAATCAAAATAATCCCCGCTCCAATATTTTCAATGACCGTTTGCAGCCGGTCTCTCTGCATTTCACCGGCACTTGTCATTTCTTGAAGACTTCCTGCCAAACGCTTCATGGAAGTATTCAGTTCACTTGTTTCAATCATCAACTCTTCATAGTTATTCGTATCATAGTTCCCGCGTTCCAGCTGTTTGGCTACCTTTGTAGCATAATCAATTGGTTTCACATATTTCATCGACATGCGGTACCCAAAGAAAACGATGATGATAATCGCCGAGCCAAGACAAAAGGCTAATGCAAGCCAGAGCTGGCCGTCAATTTCATTTAAAGGCTCGTATGACGCATGGAGAAATAAATAACCCGCTGGTTCGTTTTGTTTCAGGATCGGGACAGCATAATGAAACAGCGCATCCTTCTCATCGTCAATGACGACCCCTTTTGTTTGGAAACGTTCATTGTTCAGCGTGTTTCGAATGATGGCCCTTTGTTCTGCTTGACCCGTTGTATGTATGATATTCCCCTTCAGGTCCACAATC
The DNA here is from genome assembly GCF_038002985.1 of Bacillus sp. FSL R5-0431. NCBI lineage: Bacteria > Bacillati > Bacillota > Bacilli > Caryophanales > Bacillaceae > Bacillus > Bacillus sp. FSL R5-0431. The sequence goes on from NZ_JBBOOG010000001.1 coordinate 2,551,052, forward strand.
GACGCATTCATATCAAAATGCTGCTTTGCCTGATGGAGGACCTCCTTGTTTTGCTTCGCCTTCAGATCGTCACCATTCATGGAAGACAGGAGGAAGCTCGATTCCTTTTCCATTCGTTCCGTTAATTTGGTTTCATAGAAAACATGGAACATGTGGTCCAAGAAAAGACCAAGTGCCACAAACACAATAAAAAGGAGAAAAATGAGTCCCGAAAACAGACGGGTTCTAATTTTACTCATTTGACTTTGGCTCCTCCAATTTGTAGCCTAAGCCGCGAATCGTTTTAATGTATGTTGGTTTTTTCGTGTTCTTTTCAATTTTGTCCCGCAAGTGGCTAATATGGACATCCACAATACGAGTGTCACCTGCAAAGTCATAATTCCAAACGGCACTTAACAATAAATCACGCGTGAGGACACGTCCTTTATGCTTCGCCAAATAAAGCAGCAGTTCAAACTCTTTTGGTGTGAGCTCTAGACGTTCTTCCTGGAAATAGACTTCGTAGTGTTCTGGTAAAATGCGCAGTTCACCAATTTTGATTTGATCTGCAATAATTTCTTCCTTCTCCTCTTGCGTGGGGGCAGGCTGAGATTGCTGTGCTCTTCTCAAGATGGCTTTTACCCGAGCACCCACTTCTCTAGGACTGAATGGCTTTGTCATGTAATCATCGGCTCCAAGCTCAAGGCCTAGCACCTTATCAAATTCATCGTCCTTTGCTGTCAGCATTAAAATAGGGAACATCATTTTTTGAATTCTCAGTTGTTTGCACACTTCAATGCCGTCCATCTTCGGAAGCATTAAATCTAATACAATGAGATCAGGCTGTTCACTTGCTGCTTTTTCAAGCGCTTCTTCCCCGTCTCTTGCTGTGACGACATCATAGCCCGCTCTTTCAAGGTTATAGCTTAGAAGTGTTACAATCGATTCTTCATCATCCACAACTAATATTTTTTTATTCATGTTGTGCCTCCAATTAGTGATTTCCCCTGCATCCGTTTTTTGTATCTTATGTGAAAAGCGAGAAGTCATGCTTTCTCTTTCATTTTAACGAAAGCTTAACAAGAGGACAATTTAAAATTTCGACAAGATTTGTTTTGTAAACAAAAAGAAGACTCCTCATGAGAGAAGCCTTCTTTTTTATTCATATTAAGACAATACTTTCATGACATTCTTAACAGATTCAACAGAACGGTCAAGCTGACTTCTTTCTTCTTCTGTCAGCTCAAGCTCGATGATCTTCTCAAGACCGTTGCCACCTACGATTGTTGGTACACCTAGGTAAATGCCTTCGTAGCCATATTCACCTTCAAGGTAAGCAATCGTCGGCATGACGCGGCGCTGATCTTTAAGGATCGCCTCAACCATTTCGACTAGTGAAGCAGCAGGAGCATAATATGCACTACCGTTACCTAATAGGTTCACGATTTCGCCGCCGCCTTTTCTTGTTCTTTCAACAATTGCATCAATTCGATCTTTTGGAATCAATGTTTCAAGCGGGATACCGCCTGCATAAGAGTAGCGAACAAGAGGAACCATGTCATCGCCATGTCCACCAAGTACAAAGCCCGTCACATCTTTAACAGATAGGTTTAATTCTTGAGCAACAAACGTACGGAAACGTGCTGTATCAAGAATGCCCGATTGTCCAATGACTTTTTCTTTTGGTAATCCTGATTCTTTATAAACTGCATACGTCATTGCATCAACAGGGTTTGTTAACACAACAATGATGGCTTCTGGAGAATATTTAACGATTTCGCGTGTCACACTGCGCATGATTTTTTCATTTGTTGACACGAGATCGTCACGGCTCATTCCCGGCTTTCTTGCAATTCCCGCCGTAATGACCACGACATCAGAACCGGCTGTATCTTCGTAGTTAGAAGTTCCTGTAATGTTTGCATCGAAGCCTTGAACAGGACTTGCTTCCAGCATATCAAGTGCTTTCCCTTTTGTTGGGTTCTCAAGCTGCGGGATATCGACTAATACGACGTCCGCTAATTCTTTTTGAGCCGTTAGAAATGCTGTAGTTGCTCCAGTAAAGCCTGCTCCGATGACAGATACTTTTTTACGCTTGTTTGCCATTTCCTTTTTCCCCTTTAACTTTAAAGTTTAAGAATCAAGACAAGTTTTTGATGAGCTCGTCAGCAAACTCAGAACATTTCACTTCTGTTGCGCCATCCATTAATCTAGCAAAATCGTAAGTGACGACTTTTGATGCAATTGTTTTTTCAACAGATTGAATCACTAGATCAGCTGCTTCCTGCCAGCCAAGGTGCTCAAGTAAAAGCACGCCTGATAGAAGAACAGAAGATGGATTCACTTTATCAAGACCAGCATATTTAGGTGCTGTTCCGTGAGTCGCTTCAAAAATAGCGTGTCCTGTTTCGTAGTTGATGTTCGCACCTGGTGCGATACCAATTCCACCAACTTGTGCTGCAAGAGCATCAGAGATGTAATCTCCGTTTAAGTTCATTGTTGCCACAACATCGAACTCAGCTGGACGAGTTAGGATTTGTTGAAGGAAAATATCTGCAATGCTGTCTTTGACAATAATTTTGCCAGCAGCTTCTGCTTCACTTTGCGCTTTGTTTGCCGCATCTTTTCCATCTTGTTCTACAATACGATCATATTGTGCCCATGTAAAGACCTTGTCTCCAAACTCTTTTTCAGCCACTTCGTAGCCCCAGTTTTTGAAGGCACCTTCTGTAAATTTCATGATGTTTCCTTTGTGAACAAGCGTCACAGACTTACGGCCTTGGTCGATTGCATATTGGATAGCCGCTCTGACAAGGCGAGAAGTTCCTTCTTCAGAAACTGGCTTGATTCCGATACCTGACGTTTCTGGGAAACGGATTTTGTTTACACCTAATTCGTTTTTCAAGAAGTCAATTAACTTCTTCACTTCGTCTGATCCTTTTGCATACTCGATACCAGCATAGATATCTTCTGTGTTCTCACGGAAGATGACCATATCTGTGTCTTCTGGACGTTTCACAGGAGACGGTACGCCTTGGAACCAGCGAACTGGACGTAAGCATGTGAATAGATCAAGCTCTTGTCTAAGTGCCACGTTTAATGAACGGATTCCTCCGCCGATTGGTGTTGTCAGTGGTCCTTTGATCGCGATTAAGTATTCACGAATGTCTTCAAGTGTTTGCTCAGGAAGCCATTCTCCAGTTTTATTGTAAGCTTTCTCACCTGCATATACTTCTTTCCAAGTGATTTGCTTTTCACCTTTATATGCTTTTTCTACAGCTGCTTCAAGTACTCTTGATGCTGCTTTCCAAATGTCAGGACCGATTCCGTCCCCTTCGATAAACGGGATAATTGGATTATTTGGTACATTCAATACGCCGCCAGTAACTGTAATTTTTTCGCCTTGTGACAATGATATTACCTCCCAGGTTATGTAGTGAATATTTGAAACTTCTTGGCTTGATGTCTGCAAGCGAAGAAGTTTTTCACGTGATTCGTTTTTTGTTGATATAGAGGCTGATTGGCCTTCCTGAGGATCAGCCCCCGCTTATTCTATAAACATTAGTCTCTTTCACTGATCGGAACAAAGGTTTGAAGATCAGGTCCAATGTAGTCAGCTCTTGGACGGATGAGACGGTTGTTGTCATACTGCTCTAGAATGTGAGCAATCCATCCAGAGAATCGGCTGATCACGAAAATTGGTGTAAATAAGTCATGATCAATCCCAAGACTGTGATATACAGATGCAGAATAAAAATCAACATTTGGTGGAAGATTTTTCTCTGATGTCACGATTTCCTCTGCGCGAACAGACATTTCATACCATTTCGGCTCGCCAGTGAGGTTTGTTAAACGCTGGCTCATTTCTTTTAGATGCTTTGCACGCGGGTCACCTTGACGGTATACGCGGTGGCCAAAGCCCATAATTTTTTCTTTCTTCTCTAGCTTACCATGAATATAGGAATCTACGTTTTCAACTTCGCCAATTTCTGAAAGCATCTTCATTACGCCTTCATTGGCTCCGCCATGAAGTGGTCCTTTCAGCGCACCGATAGCCGCTGTTACACCAGAGTAGATATCTGATAGTGTAGCAACACATACACGTGCTGTAAATGTCGATGCGTTTAATTCATGATCCGCATGTAGAATGAGTGCCTTATCAATTGCCTCAATTTCTACTGGTGACGGCTCTTCGCCATTTAGCATATACAAGAAGTTCGCAGCATAGCTGTATTCTTCTTTTGGCTGTACAGGCTCAAGTCCCTTTCGAATGCGTGAAAACGTAGCGACTAGTCCAGAAATTTTCGCCTGTAAACGAATGGCTTTTCTGTAATTCGCTTCTTTGTCCATAATCTCTGATTCGTCATCGAGTAAACCTAGTAAGGATACCGCTGTACGAATCGCAGACATTGGATGAACCCCGTCCAGTGAATACGATTTAAAGTGCTCAATGATTTCTTGCGGAATGTGAGCATTTTCATTGAGCTGCTGTTTTAACTCACTCAGCTCTTGCTCATTCGGCAGCTTTAAGTGCCATAACAGGTAGACAATTTCTTCGAATGTAGCTTTTTCAGTTAAATCATCGATATTGTACCCTACATAAGTAAGAGTATCATCAATAATTGAGCTTACGGATGAAGTTGTTGCCACAATACCTTCAAGACCTCTTGTTGCTGTCATGTTCAATCTCCCCTTTTTAAAAAGATTCCCCTTCGTTGCAGAATTCTCGCTTTTTGAAAGCGCTATCCAATCCGAATAGGACGGCAGGTTCAGAAAAGAAAATGCTTACATTTACCTATACGGTTAGAGCGCTTTTAGCCTCATATCTCTTGTGTGATCAATGAGTTCAAAATTAAGCCTATTCCCATTATAAACAATAATCAGACATTTGTTAAATGTTTAACTATAATTTTTTTTGATATTTTTTTTTCCAGTCTTCCATACAAGGCATGGAATAAAGGGATTTTGCTTCTTTTATTATATTTAATTATGTTTTTTTGCAAAAGCTCACGCAAGAAAAAAATAAAAAAGAAAGTGCCATGAACCACTCTCTTTTCAACCGCTGAAAAATTTCACAGCCTGCATCGCCAAATAAGCAATTCCTGCTCCGATCAGCGGACCGACAGCCACACCTTTAAATAAGCTGACTGCCAAAATTGTCCCGAACACAAGCGCTGCCGTGATATGCGGATCATTTTCGAGTAGCACAATACCGTTTTTTGCGATTAATGCTACTAATATACCCGCTCCAAGTGCAATCCAAGCATAAGAAGATTTCATGGCTTCTCCAAGCTGCTTAAATCCAATGTCACCTGTTGCAATAGGAACAAGCACAGCAATTGTAATGACGGTGACACCCCAATTGATGCCTTTTGATTGGAGAACCGGGAAAATTTTTTGATCCAAACCAATCAGCTTAATCGCAATCAGCACAGAAACCGCTAAAATTAATGAATTGTTCTTTGCAATAAGTGCAATAACGAGTAAAAGAACCAAAAATAAATTTGCTTGAGTAAACATACGCCGCCCCTTCCTTTCTTTTTATTGCGACCTTTTCATATTACTAATCTTTTTGAATAAAATGAAGTATCGGACATGCTTGTTTTTTTTGGGGGGGATTGTGTGAATCATACCTATATGGCCATTTTTCTGCGAAGTTTGATGATGATCAGCATTGCTGTATTTGCGGTTGTCTTTTTATATCAGTCTTTTCCTTTTTTATATCCTTTTTGGATTGCACTTATTGTATCCTGCCTGATTCATCCTGCCGTATGCAAAATAGAAGAGATCACCGGAATGCCGAGAGGATTTGTAGTAGTCATTGTACTACTGCTCTTTTTAGTGGCAGCAGCCGGTTTCATCACACTCTTAGTAGCAGAAATTATTTCAGGAAGTGCTTATTTGGCAAAGGTTCTGCCTGGCCACCTTGATCAAATGATTGGTATTGTCGAACGGTTTTTTACAGATAAGATTCTGCCTTTGTACCATGATGTCACCGCCCAATTTAATACGCTTCAAGCAGGTCAAAAGGAATCGATTTTAGGACAAATCCAAGCGCTAGGCGATGAAGCTGCCGCAAAAATAGGGACTTTTCTTTCAAAAACGCTCGAGCTTATCCCGGCTTTTTTAGGTCTTTTGCCTGATGCAGCCGCAACCCTTTTGTTTTCTGCACTGGCGACTTTTTTTATCACGAAAGATTGGTTTACGTTAAAAAAATATGGCTCTCGTATCTTTCCCGCAAAATGGAGGCAGCATACACGCGCCATTTTATCTGAAATCAAAAAAGCCATTACCGGTTTTATGAAGGCGCAGCTTCTGCTTGTTGCTATGACCATCGGCCTCGTCGTCATTGGGCTGATCATCTTAAAAGTCGAGCATGCCTTTGTCATTGCTTTATGTATTGGGTTTGTCGATTTACTTCCTTATATCGGGAGCGGTACTGTTTTTCTGCCTTGGATCATTTACTCCGCTATGACAGGAAACCTTTCACTCGCTATCGGGCTCGGCATTTTGTATATTGTCGTGCTCATTCAAAGACAAATTTCAGAGCCAAAAGTCTTAAGCAAGTCCATTGGGCTTAATCCTTTAGCAACGCTTGTGGCATTATTTGTCGGGTTAAAATGCTTTGGTTTTCTTGGACTTGTCATTGGTCCTGCTTCCCTTGTCGTGTGGCAGGCATTTCGTAATGCAGGTGTTTTTAGAGATATCTATCAATACATTCGGTACGGCATGCAAAAGTAAAAGAGACCTTGAGCTCAAGGTCTCTTTAGCGAATAATCGTATAGCGATTGCGATTAGACATGTTTCTAAGCCAGCGTTCAAAGAGCGGCTTGATTTGCTTTCTCGTCATCGGAATGAGTAACAGCGCACCAATGATATCCGATAAGAAGCCGGGAATGAGCAGCAGCAGACCGCCAATCAGAATGCAAAAACCATCGACAATCGTTACCCCTGGCATTTTGCCATATTGTAAATCTCTCTGCACTTTTTGAAAAGCTTCGATTCCTTGCTTTCTTGCAAAATAAGCGCCTAATGCACTTGTGAGCACGATCATCAGCATCGTTGGCAAAATGCCAATGATTTTACTTGATATTAAAAATAAACTGATTTCCACTGCAGGGAATAGAATCAATAATAGTAGCAAATATTTTTTCAACCATATCACCTCATGGGGTATCTTTCATCGAAAGCTGTTTTACTTTTTTTAGTGTAACATAAAAAAAGAGAGGAGTCAGATAACTCCCCTCGTGTGTATGATTTAAAGGACGCTTGCTCGGCCTTTGTAGATCGCTCCGCGTGCCGGATCTACTGTGATCTCTTCGCCTTCTTTTAGCAGTGTTGTTGCGCTGTCAAGACCCACAATCACTGGAATACCAAGGCTGAGTCCAACGACTGCTGCATGGCTTGTTAAGCCGCCTTCTTCAGTGATCAAGGCAGATGCTTTTTCTAAAGCACCCATCATATCACGGTCTGTACAGTTTGCGACAAGAATCGCCCCATCGTACATTTTTTCGTCTGCTTCTTTTCCGCTTTGTGCAATGACAACCGGTCCAAATGCAGATTTACGGCCAATTCCTTGACCTTTCGCAATAATGTCACCAACAACATATACTTTCATTAAGTTCGTTGTACCTGTTTCACCAACTGGCACACCAGCTGTAATGACGATTAAATCGCCATGTCTCACATAGCCCGTTTCAATCGACTTCTCGACTGCATTCTCAAGCATTTCATCAGTAGACGTCGTTTTTGATCCGCTCTTTGCAAATACACCGAATACGAGAGACAGCTTTCTTGCTACTGATTCGTTTGCTGTGACCGCTACGATTGGTGCTTTTGGTCTATATTTTGAAATCATTCTCGCTGTATGACCGCTTTCCGTAGGTGTCACAATCGCTGCCACGTCAAGCTTCATCGCTGTATGTGCAACAGATTGACCGATGGCATCTGTAATGCTGACTTCTACTTCTTCGCTTCTGCGAGAAAGAATTGCTTTATAGTTGAGTGCATCTTCTGAACGTGATGCAATGTTATGCATCGTTTGTACAGCTTCCACTGGATATGTTCCTGCTGCTGTTTCACCAGAAAGCATAATCGCATCTGTGCCATCAAAAATGGCATTTGCCACGTCACTTGCTTCCGCACGAGTTGGACGAGGATTACGCTGCATGCTATCAAGCATTTGGGTAGCTGTGATGACAGGTTTGCCTAAACGATTGCATTTTTTGATCAGCATTTTTTGAACAAGCGGTACTTCTTCTGCCGGGATCTCTACACCAAGATCTCCACGCGCAACCATCAAACCATCTGATACCTCAAGGATTTCATCGATGTTATCAACACCCTCTTGGTTTTCAATCTTAGGAATGATTTGAATGTCAGCCGCATTATTCTTTTCAAGAAGCTCACGAATTTCAAGCACATCAGAAGCTCGTCTAACAAAAGAAGCAGCGATGAAATCGACGCCTTGTTCAATTCCGAACAGAATATCATTGGCATCCTTTTCTGTAATACCTGGCAGGTTCACACTTACACCTGGTACGTTTACGCCTTTTTTGTTTTTGAGCGTGCCTGTATTCATGACCTTTGTGACGATTTCTTTGCGGTCCATGTTAATTTCTTTCACTTCTAAACCAATAAGACCATCATCTAATAGAATCGTTGAGCCCACTTCTACATCATCAATTAAATCTTCATACGTCACACTAATTTTTTCCGTATTTCCAACAATGTCTTCCATACTCACGATAAGATCTGCACCAGCGACTAGCTCAATTGAGCCGTTTTCAACTGTACGTGTACGGATCTCTGGACCTTTTGTATCAAGAAGGATCGCAATGTCCTTGCCTAATGTTTTACCTGCTTTACGAATGTTTTCAATGCGTGCACCATGCTCTTCAAAATCTCCATGAGAGAAGTTTAGTCTGGCTACATTCATTCCTGCTTCAATCAATTCAGTCAGCTTTTCAATGGTTTCACTTGCTGGACCGATTGTACAAACGATTTTTGTCTTTCTCATTACTGTTCCTCCTAAGGTCTTCTCGTTTTATATAGAGAGCTCTTGTGAAAGTCGGTACATATTTTGATCGACTGTATGTTTTTTATCTAAGATATCTAAAATATCGTGGTGAACGAGTTCGTTGCTTTGAATGCCCACACAGCGTCCGCCTTTTCCTTCAAGAAGAAGTTCTACTGCGTATGCTCCTAAACGGCTTGCCAGTACTCGGTCAAATGCGCTTGGAGAACCTCCGCGCTGAATATGTCCTAAGACAGATACACGGGTTTCAAGGCTTGTCTCCTCTTCAATCCGCTTACCAAATTCAACACCGCTGCCTACGCCTTCTGCGACGATAATGATACTGTGCTTCTTGCCGCGCTCGTGCCCTCTTCTTAACCTCGCAATAATTTCATCCATGTCATAGTCTGCTTCAGGAATCAAAATAGATTCGGCTCCGCCTGCAAGACCTGACCAAAGAGCAATATCACCAGCATGTCTTCCCATTACTTCCACTACGTATGTACGTTCATGAGATGTGGCTGTATCACGAATTTTATCAATGGCGTCAATGACTGTATTCAGTGCTGTATCAAAGCCAATAGTGAAATCAGTACCTGGGATATCGTTGTCGATTGTACCCGGGACACCTACACATGGAAAACCGAGCTCAGTTAATTTCTTCGCTCCCATGAATGAACCGTCTCCGCCGATCACAACAAGTCCTTCAATACCGAATTTTTTTAAGTTCTCAATGCCTTTTTCACGACCTTCAATTGTCTTGAATTCAGGGCATCTTGCCGTGTAAAGTTTTGTTCCTCCACGATGAATGATATCGCCAACTGAACCTATTTCAAGTTTCTCAATTTTACCGTTAATTAGACCTGAATATCCATTATAAATACCGTAAACTTCAACATTATGGTAAATCGCTTTCCTTACAACTGCGCGCACAGCTGCATTCATTCCTGGGGAATCCCCACCGCTCGTTAAAACTCCTATACGCTTCATCTTTTTCACCTCAGAGACCATATATGAATTAAACATACCATTTCCACTGCTTGAAAACAATCATGAGCAAAACCGGATGTTTTCAATACGTATTTCTAAAACCGTACTTATTATACAATTAAATAAACCGTTTTTAAACAAAAGTTAAGAAAGTCATGAAAGCAATTCTTTCAAAAACGAGGAAGATCGATCCTTCTAAAGCTTATCATATCAAGGTTTTCAGACGTTTCAAATTTTATGAAAACAAAAGAAAATTATTTTCAAATAGCGCTTACATGAGGGCGGTTTTCATGAAAAAGGATGAAAAAAATAAACGCCAGCCAAAAAGGCTGTACGTTTATTTAGTTTACCCCAATATATTGATTTTCAACCGATACTTTCCCGATTGCTTTGTATTTTTGATATCTTTGTTCGACTAGTTCTTCAGGTGTTAGTTTGAGCAAAGATGTAAGTGACTGTTTTAATGTTTTTTCAATGTAGGCTGCTTGTTGTTTCACGTCTCGGTGTGCTCCACCTTGCACTTCTTTAATAACATCATCTATAATATCTAATTCTTTTAGGTCTGGAGCGGTAATTTTCATTGTCTCTGCAGCTTTTTTCGCAAGTGATGAGTCCTTCCAGAGCAGTGCTGCTGCACCTTCAGGTGAAATCACTGAATACGTTGAATTCTCTAGCATGTATAGGTGGTTTCCTACGCCTAAGCCTAGTGCGCCGCCACTTCCGCCTTCTCCGATGACAATACAGACAACCGGTACACGAAGTCCTGCCATTTCGAATAGGTTTTTCGCAATTGCTTCACTTTGTCCGCGTTCTTCAGCTGCTTTCCCAGGATAAGCTCCTTTTGTATCAATAAAGCAAATGATCGGGCGATTAAATTTATCTGCTTGTTTCATCAAGCGCAGCGCTTTACGGTAGCCTTCTGGATGAGGCATTCCGAAATTACGGCGCAAGTTTTCTTTTGTGTCTTTTCCGCGCTGATGGCCAATGACTGTGACAGGAAGCCCTTTAAACGTGGCGATTCCTCCAACAATAGCTTCATCATCACCATAGAAACGGTCACCATGACATTCGAAAAAGTTGTCAAACAGCTCTTGAATGTAATCGAGAGTTGTTGGACGCATCGCATGACGAGCAATCTGTACTCTGTCCCACGGCTTTAAATTTGTATAAATGTCTGCTTCAAGCTTGCTCAGACGTGTTTCAAGGCGCTCAATTTCTGCACTTAAATCCATTTCTGAGTTTTGTGTGAACTTTTTCAGTTCATCAATTTTCGCTCGAAGTTCAATGACAGGTTTTTCAAATTCTAGTTCTCCAGCCACTCTCGTTCACCTCCTGTGCTGTGTAATGCTAAGATTCGGCCTAGTGTTTCTTTCATCTCTGCACGATGAATGACAGCATCCAGCTGTCCATGCTTCATTAAAAATTCAGCCGTTTGGAAGTCCTCTGGCAGGTCTTCACGGATTGTTTGTTCAATGATTCTACGGCCTGCAAACCCAATTAAAGCACCAGGTTCTGCAAAGTTGTAATCACCAAGAGACGCGAAACTAGCTGATACACCGCCAGTTGTTGGGTTCGTCATCACAGAGATAATCAAACCTTGGTCCTCGCTGAACAGTTTTAATGCTGAGCTTGTTTTTGCCATCTGCATGAGACTGAGGATCCCCTCTTGCATTCTCGCTCCGCCCGATGCAGTAAAGATGATAAATGGCACCTTGTCCGCTTTTGCTTTCTCAATCGCCAGTGTGATCTTCTCACCAACAACCGAGCCCATGCTGCCCATACGGAACGTGGCATCCATGACAGCGATCACAGCACGCTGGCCTTCAATTTCACCTTGACCTGTGACAATGGCTTCATTCAAAGACGTTTTTTCTCTGTCTTTCTCAAGCTTTTCTTCGTAGCCTGGGAATCCGAGCGGGTTTTCTGAGATCAGATGCCCGTTAAATTCTTCAAATGTGCCTTCGTCTACAAGGCTATCAATACGCTGCTTTGCATTCATTTGCAAATGTCTGCCGCAATTCATGCAAACACGTAAATTTTTATCTAATTCTTTGGTGAGCATTATTTTTTTACATTGCGGACATTTGGTCATGATGCCTTCAGGCACATCTTGGCTTGCCTGTTCAGAGGGTACAGATGCATATTTTTTCTTTTTACTGAAAATATTTTTGATTGACAAATGACTACCTCCCTTTTTGAAGGGTTTTTTCTTTACACGCACATCCACTATTATAGGACATGTCATAACTGTACCGAAACTATTGTACTTTTTTTGTCAAACGCTGTCATCCTTCATTCAATTTTTTCAATGGGGAATTGATGAGAAATGAGTATGTGTTTGGGGCGCTGAGCAGTTGATATATGTGAATTGTGAACGTCTACAAAAAAATATCATTCCGGATGAAAAAATTTTCGCGTAAGAGAGGAAATGGTGCACGTCTTTCCTCCAATTTCAGAAAGAACGTGCACACTTTTCCAATTGATTATTCGCCGATAATCGTTAATTTTCTTGTTTTTTCAGCGACTGCTTCTGGATCGACTTTGATTCTTGCAACGCCAGTTTCCATTGCTGCTTTTGCTACCGCTTTTGCTACCGCTGGTGCTACACGTGCATCAAATGGTTCAGGGATGACGTATTCAGCTGACAATTTCTCATCTGAAACAAGAGAAGCAATCGCTTCAACGGCTGCAATTTTCATTTCTTCGTTAATGTGAGTTGCACGTACATCTAATGCTCCGCGGAAAATTCCTGGGAATGCCAGTACGTTGTTCACTTGGTTCGGGAAGTCAGAACGGCCAGTTCCTACAACACTTGCACCTGCTGCATGTGCATCTTCTGGCATGATTTCTGGATTTGGATTCGCCATAGCGAAGATGACAGGATCTTTTGCCATTTTTCCAACCATTTCTTTTGTTAGAGCGCCTGCTACTGAAACCCCGATGAAGACGTCTGCGCCTTCAATGACTTCTTCTAATGAACCTTCTTTACGGTCTTGGTTCGTGAATTTAGCGACTTCATTTTTCACTGTATTCATACCGTTCGGGCGGCCTTCGTAAATTGCGCCTTTTGTATCGCACATGATGATATCACGTACACCGAAATGATATAGAAGCTTGATAATCGCAATTCCCGCTGCTCCAGCGCCGTTTGCCACCACTTTGATGGAGGACATTGATTTTCCAGACAGTTTCAGGGCATTTACAAGTCCTGCTACTGTGACAATCGCTGTTCCGTGCTGATCATCGTGGAACACTGGAATGTTTGTCTCTTTTTTCAAGCGCTCTTCGATAATGAAGCAGTTTGGAGCTGCAATATCTTCAAGGTTGACACCGCCAAACGTTGGCTCAAGAAGCTTTACTGTTTCAACGATTTTGTCTACATCGTTTGTCGCAAGCGCGATTGGGAAGGCATCAACGCCCGCGAAGCTTTTGAATAATACAGCTTTTCCTTCCATTACTGGTAGAGATGCTTCTGCCCCAATATTACCAAGCCCTAAAACAGCGCTTCCGTCTGTGACAACAGCGACCATATTGCCTTTCATTGTATAATCATACACTTTGCTTGTGTCGTCATAAATATCTTTACATGGTTCTGCAACACCAGGTGAGTAAGCCAAGCTCAAGTCTTTTGCATTTTTCACTTGTACTTTTGATTTTGATTCGAGTTTGCCTTGATTCTCTTTGTGCATATGTAATGCTTCTTCTCTTAATGACATGTGATGAACACTCCTTCAAGTGGAAAATGATTTAATGAATTGCTAAGTTGATAAGCACATACTGGCAGTTTTAAATACACAGAATCTTTAAAATGATAACACAATAGGTGAATTTGTAAAACATATTCAGGTGATTTGTCATCATTTAATCACAACGTTTTGTTCACCAAGCAGCTCTTTTAACTGGAAAATCACAGCATGATCTGCATGAACCTTGTATGCATCTGGAAGTCTCACTGTCTTTTTTTGCTTCTCATAATACAAATAGACATCTGCTTCTCCGCTGTGCATCGAGATCACCCGCTTTACTTGCTCTAGCAGTTCCTGCGTATGGCTTTCTTCTTTCACCCGAATGTAGACAGACTCTTTTCTTTGTGTGCCCATCTCTTCAAGCAGAACGGCTTCTTGCACGATGATTTGGCTGCTGTCATTTCTGACATCTATTCTGCCTTCAACATAAAGCATGGCGCCCTCCTCAAGTAAGGGGGACAGCTTTCTAAATTGCTCTGGAAAGACGACGCCTTCCATTTCTCCCGTTTCATCCCCAAATGTGACAAATGCCATCGATTGTCCATTTTTTGTCCGAATCGATTTCACTTTTGTCAAAAGACCACCCATTGAGATCTTTCGCTTTATATAGGAAGAAAGTCTGATGATTTCCACTGCACCATTCTCTCTTAAGCGATCTCGGTACGTTTGTACAGGATGATTTGATAAATATAACCCAAGTGCCTCTTTTTCAAATTGCAGGAGATCGACAAGCGGCAGTTCTTCTATCTCCGCATATTTTGGCTTAATGGAGAAGGTTGTATCCCCCAGAAAGTCCAGTTGATCATCTGGATTTAAAAATGACACGTGGTCTAATGCAATATCTATTGATGCCAATAACGAAGCACGATTTGGATAAAGCTCATCCATCGCCCCTGAAAAAATGAGCGCTTCAATCGTTTTTCGGTTGACACTCTTTGCTGATACTCTTGCGCAAAAATCAAATAAATCTTCAAACGGCTTTTCCTGTCTTGCCCTGTATATATCCTTTACAGCTGACACTCCGACATTTTTGATCGCTCTTAAGCTGTAGCGGATCTCCCCTTTTTCAACCGTAAATGGAAATTCACTCTTATTAATAGAAGGCTTCAACACAGATATCCCTTTTTCCTTTGCCTCATAGAAATATTGAGCGACTTTGTCTTCATTTCCAATCACACTCGTTAAAAGTCCGCACATAAAATATAACGGATAATGCGCTTTTAAGTAAGCAAGCTGAAAGCCAATCATGCTATATGCAACAGCATGGCTTCTATTAAAACCATAGTTTGCAAATTTGACGATTAAGTCATAAACGTCATTTGCAATGTTAACAGGATACTCCTTTTTTAGGCATCCTTCAACAAAATGGCTTCGCTCTTCATCAAGGACCTTTTTATCCTTCTTCGAAACTGCTCTTCTTAATAGATCTGCCTCACCCAGCTGAAAGCCTGCCATCTTCGCCGCAATCAGCATGATTTGCTCCTGATAGACGATGACCCCATATGTGTCCTTTAAAATGTCATACAAATCAGGATGCGGATAAGAGACCTTGACTCTGCCGTGCTTTCGGTCGATAAAGAGCGGGATATTCTCCATTGGACCTGGACGGTAGAGGGCATTGACCGCCACGATGTCTTCTAAACTAGAGGGCTTCAGGCGTCTCAGCACCTGACGCATTCCTTGTGATTCAAGCTGGAAAATCCCAGTTGTATCTCCCGCTGATAACAATTCAAATGTTTTCTGATCTTCATATGAAATGTCACTAAAGTTAATGTGGACGTTTTCCTGTCTTTCAATCTGGTTTTTAATGGATTCAATTAAGGTTAAGTTTCTTAGTCCTAAGAAATCCATCTTTAAAAGTCCGAGATCTTCTAAATAATTCATCGCATACTGCGTTAAATACACACCATCATGGCCGTCTTGAATTGGAACGACCTCTGTCAGCGGCTCCTCGCTCAGCACAACGCCGGCTGCATGTGTCGAGGTATGTCTTGGCAAGCCTTCAACCTTTAAAGCGGTTTGAAAGACCTTTCGAAGCTCCTCGGATTGCTGGAGCATCGTTTTTAATTCAGGGGATGCAGTCACCGCTTCTTTCAGCGTCGTTCCTGGCTTTGACGGAATCAGCTTTGCAAGACGGTCCGCAGCCTTTGAATCAATCCCCATCACACGTCCAACATCTCTTAAGGCCGCCTTTGCTGCAAGTGTTCCAAACGTGACAATTTGTGCCACATGCATGTCTCCGTATTTGTCTTTTACATAAGAAATGATTTCATCTCTTCTCGTATCGGGGAAATCAATATCAATATCTGGCATACTGATTCGCTCAGGATTTAAGAAACGCTCAAACAACAGACCGTGACGGAGCGGATCAACATCTGTAATAAACAATACATACGCAACAAGTGACCCTGCTGCCGATCCACGTCCTGGCCCTGTGACAATGCCTTGATCATGGGCATACTTCATAAAATCCCACACGATGAGAAAATAATCACTGAAATTCATTTTTTGGATAATGCTCAGTTCGTACTCAAGTCTTTTCACATACGTATCATTTGAAGCAATCTTTCTTTGCTTCATCCCTTCTGCGCACACTCTGCGTAAAAACTGATCTGCTGTTGATTGATCAGGAGTCGGATAGGAAGGGAGTTTTGTCTGCCCAAGATTTAAATCGACTTCACAGCGGTCTGCGATCTCCACCGTTCTTGTCAGCAGCTCCTCATCTTGCGCATACCATTCCTTCATTTCTTCAAGGGTTCTGAAATGCTTTTCTCCTCGGTCTTCCTCAATCTCTGACAGCTGCTGCCCTGCTTTAATGGCTTTTAAACACGTATAGGCGGTTTTGTCTTCTCGATTGATATAGTGGACATCTCCCGTCGCAACAAGAGGAATCTCCGCACTTTTTGAGACGTCCCTGAGTTTACCGGCAAGCGATTCGTCTTGCTGAAATGGCTGAAGTGCGATGTACACATGTCCCTCACCGAAAATATCTTTCAATTGTTTCGCCGCATCATGCGCTTCTTCTATCTGATCATGCTGAAGCAGCGTTTCAATGTAGCCAGAAGCGCCTGGCGTAATGGCAATGAGCCCGCGGTGATAGCTTTTCAGCCATTTTTCTTTCAGTCCAGCTTTTGATTTTGATTTCAGCACACTGCTGATTTTGATCAAGTTTTGATAGCCTTCATTGTTTTTGGCAAGGAGTACCAAGGGATAAGCCTCTGTCTCTTGTTCATCTATGAAGACAGAAGCTGTTAAACCGATGACCGGCTTGATGCCATGTTTTTTACATTCCTTATAAAATTCAACCGTTCCATACATCACATGGTCATCGGTAAGAGCGAGCGCCTTGCAGCCAAGTTCTTTCGCTTTCAGCACCAGCTCCTTTACTTTTGCCGCACTGCTTAATAAGCTGTATCCACTGTGGACCTGAAGATGAACATAAGACATGCTTAATCCACTCCTTTCGTCTAAAGTCATTCTTTCATTATAAAACGCGATGCGGTGAGAAACAAATGTTCTTTCTTTTCTGTCCGTTCATACTTGTCCCGCACACACCATATATTGAATAGAGTGAGGTGGACACAATGGATGTGAAGGAAGCTTTTATTCCGAATTTTATTAGCTGTTATTTTATTGCTCTTGGGGTCATTTTGGGCGGTGCCATCATAGGTGGTGTTGGTGCTTATTTATCTGGTCAGCCGCCTTTATCCATTATTACGAGTCTTGCCAACCGTTTAAAGATTTGGGCGCTTGTCGCAGCTATCGGTGGAACTTTTGATGCCGTTTATAGCTTTGAAAGAGGCATTTTCGAAGGGAACACGCGTGATATTTTCAAGCAGATTTTATTAATTGTCTCTGCCATGGGCGGTGCACAAACAGGTTATCTCATTATTACGTGGCTCACACAGGAGCATGTGTCATCATGAGGGTGCCGGAGCTGTACAAACGTCCAGGCTGGCAGCGTTTTTTTGCAGGGATGATGTTTGGCGCGATTGTGAGCTGGCTCATTTTCCTCTTTACATACGGAACCTTTCAGGAAAAGCAGGTGACACAGCTTAGAAGCCAGCAGCACCATATGGACAGTCTGAAAGAACAAATCACACTCTATCGGGAAGATTTGCATAAGTTAAATGAGGATAATAAACAGCGGCTGCTGATCCAAAGCGTAGATGTCCATCTCGTCAATCGTGAGCAATATAAAATCCCAGAGCCAGATACGCTGAAATTTGAAGATCAGGTCAAAGAGGATATCTCAGAGGTCATTACAAAGGATATTGAAAGTGTCTATAAAACAAAGGAATTATTAAAACGGACGGTGGAAAACAAAGAATATACCATTCGGGAAAAGGCATACCGCGCCAAAGTGACAGAGCTGACGATTTATACGAAGCTTTCACTTGAAGTGCGCATTTCATTTGCTGAATAAATGATCATGTGGAATTTTTATGAATTTCTGCCCTCAATGATCGCTTTTCCCTCATTATTTTTATACACTAAAAGTAGAACGAGATCTAAAACAGAAAGAGGTGAGGACAATGGAGGTTTATAGCTATCGTCAAATGGCACGAGACAAAGCAAGCCGGATCAAAGACGGCATGTGTGCTTATGCTGAGACAGAAATGATGGCTCATTTAATTAAAAAAGAATTAAAGCATCAAAATCTCCAAGCCTATGAAGATTCAACTGACATCGGCTGCTGGTTTATCCCTGTATGCAAGTAACCCTTTTCTCCATGACAAAAAAAGAGAGAGGGGACTTGAAGCCCCCCTCTCTCATGATGATGATTTACATACTTCTTCTAAATCACGCAAAATCTCATCTGCCACGGCCCAATCATAAATAGACGCACCAGCTGCAAGCGGGTGGCCGCCGCCATGATATTTTTTCGCAATGGTATTAATGACGACGCCTTTCGAGCGGAATCTAACACGAATCTGATCGTTTTCTTCCACAAAAAAGACCCATGCCTTAATCCCTGCAATATTTCCAAGTGTCCCAACAAGCTGTGAGGCTTGCTGCGCTGTTGTTTGGAACGATTCCAAAATATCGCGCTTAATGAAAACAGAGGCGACCCCATTCTCTGACAAAGAAATATGTTGAAAAATATAGCCATTTAATTTCACGACATTCAAGTCCGTCTCATACAATTGATTGAAAAGGTCTGAAGATGAAAATGGATATTCAATAAGCTCTCCAGCATATTTGAGCGTCTTTTTCGTCGTGTTTGGGAAAAGGAAGCGGCCTGTGTCTCCTACAATGCCGGCATAAATGAGTTCAGCCGCCTTTGTATTCAGCTGATATCCTTCTTCTTTCCCCTCTAAATACAATTCATAAATCATTTCGCTCACAGAGCTTGCCTCTGTATCCACCCAAAGCAAATCACCATACGGATCTTCATTTGGATGATGGTCAATTTTCATCAGCTTATCGCCCATTGAATAGCGCTGATCGTCAATTCTTGCTTGATTGGCTGTATCACAGACAATGACAAGGGCATCTTTGTACACGTCATCCGGAACCTCATCAAGTTCATACAAAAATGAAAGGGATGGCTCCGGGGTTCCTGTCGCATAAATATTTTTTTCTGGATAGGTGGCACGCAAGATTTCCGTAAGGCCGCACTGCGATCCATACGCATCAGGATCTGGTCTTACATGTCTATGAATGATGATGGTGTCATATAATGATATGGTTCTAATCAGTTCTTTTTTCATAAAAACTCCTTCTTATCCGATACTCTTTTTATTATTAAATCATAATCTATCCTGACGGAAAAGTGAGGAATAGACAATTTATTCTAGTAAGCAAGCCTATTTACGTTTAAAATAGGGTTGTAACCACTTACAATGGAGGCTTGGCACATGCTTGTTTTGATTGTGTTTATTATTTGTTCTGCCATGTTTTATTTATACTACAAAGCAAAGAATGTCCGTACGAACCGCCCAGTCGAAAAGAAATTCTGGTCGGCTAAATCCAGTATGGCACTTGGCTGCTTTGTCCTGCTCTTCGGTGTGAATCAATTATTTTTAAACCGCTCGTCACTCGCATTTGTCATTGGATTTATTTTTGTTGCTGTCGGTATCGGCAGTACGTGGGCTGGATATAAAGCCTACAAGCATTACCTTCCGCTCTTTTTAAAGGAAGGCGAAAAAGATCACGCATAATAAGAGAGAAGGGCTAAAATGATGTTTATTTTAGCCCTTTGTCATTTTCGTCATCGCCCTTTTACGATTATCCTCTCTCCATCAGCTGCACCATCAGCATCGCTTTTCCTACGATATTCGATTGATGATATACCTCCACTTCCAGCTTTCCAAACTTGCGGCCTACTTCTAAAATATTCGGCTTGATCTGTATCGTGGATTCCATTTGAACCGGTTTTAAGAAGTAGACAGAGAGACTTTCGACAATCAGCTCCCCTTTTTTATGAGACTTTAAGAAGCGGTTGGCGGATTCAATTAAAATTTGCGTGAACACTCCATATGAAATGTTTCCGAGCTGGTTTGTCATTTGGGGTGTGACCTCATATTGATACACCGCATCTGCCTTTGGCTTATCTGTATCGGTATCTTTAAACCCTCTTGAGACAACATCATCCAGTTTTTCGCCGACCTGCGGCTGCTTTTGAATCATTTGAAGCGCCTTCAGCACATCCTGACGACTGATCATCCCAATTAGTTTCGCATAATCATCTACGACTGGCAGCACCTCAATGCCTTCCCATACCATCATTTGAGCAGCAGAGGCGACAGAGGTTTTTCCAATGACTGTCAGTGGATTTTTCGTCATCACCTTTTCAATCGGTGTAGAGCGGTCATGCCCCGCGATATCCTTTGAGGTGAGAATTCCGTGAATTTTCATTTGGTCGTCTGCGACCGGAAAACGGCCATGGCCAGTTTCATAATTCTTTTCATACCATTTTTCAAGCTTATCCTCTGGTGATAAATACACCGTCCGTTCGATCGGCGTTAAAATATCTTCCACAAGCACAATCTCTTTTTTTATTAGTTGGTCATAAATGGCTCGGTTTATGAGAGCTGCTACGGTAAATGTATCGTAGCTTGTCGATAAGATCGGCAGCTCAAGCTCATCTGCGAGCTGAATGATTTCATCATCTGTTGAGAAGCCGCCCGTGACCAGCACAGCTGCTCCTGCCTCTAATGCTTGTCTGTGTGCATTGATCCGGTTTCCGACAATCAGCAGGTTTCCAGCTGCCGTGTAGCGCATCATCGCATCAAGCTCCATCGCACCGATGACAAATTTGTTTAATGTTTTATGTAAGCCCGTTCGTCCTCCAAGCACCTGTCCATCAATAACATTGACCACTTCTGCATATGTCAGCTTTTCAATATTTTCTTTTTTCTTCTGTTCAATCCGAATGGTACCAACTCGTTCAATCGTACTGACGAATCCTTTATTTTCAGCATCCTTGATGGCCCGGTAAGCGGTCCCTTCACTCACTTTCATTTCTTTCGCAATACGCCGGACAGAGATTTTCTCTCCGACATCTAATGAATCAATATACGATAAAATTTGTTCATGCTTTGTCGCCAATCCCGTTCACCCTTTTTGTTTTCAGCGTTTTCATCTAAGCTTCATTATAAGGGCAGGAGGCTTTTAATAGCAATTTGTCTTTTTTTCAGCACGATACACGTAAACAAAAAAAGCCGGCATTGGAATGCCGGCTTTTTGCTAGGATGATTAAATCTCAATCGATTCTCCGCTGTTTAACACATGACCAACGCCGCCATGCAGGCTGTCTGCAAATGCATGCGGGTCCTGCTCAATCGGCGGGAATGTGCTGTAGTGAATCGGCACGACTTGCTTCGCCCGAAGCCATTCGGCAGCGATTCTTGCATCGTCCGGTCCCATCGTGAAGTTATCACCGATCGGAAGGAATGCAAGCTCAATATGATTCAGCTCACCGATCAGCTTCATATCTGAAAAGAGCGCAGTGTCTCCAGCATGATAAATCGTTTTGCCCTCTGCAGTAAATAAAATACCTGATGGCATGCCTGTATACGTAATCGTTTTTGCATCTTCATCAATGACAGCTGAACCATGGAACGCTTGCGTGAGCTTGACTTTACCAAATTCAAACTCACGTCCGCCGCCGATATGAAGCGGGTGCGTTTTCACCCCTTGCCAGCTTAAATAAACGGCAAGTTCGTTTGGCGCGACAACGAGCGCGTCATTGTTTTTAGCGATTTCAATGGTATCACCGAGGTGATCTCCATGCCCATGTGTCAGTAAAATGACATCCGCTTTGACATCTTGCGGCTTGATATCTGTGTGTTTATTTCCATTTAAAAATGGATCAATCCAAATATGGTATCCTTTTGTTTCAATGTGTACGACTGAATGTCCGTGATATGTAGCTTTCATGTGAGTATATCCACCTTTCGAATTTGATCTCATTTCATCTATTCCCTGTATAAAAAGCTGAAAAACTTAGTGCCTGTGAATCACGTTAAGACCACCTGTTGCTTCAATAACTGTCCCTGTAATGAGGTCTGAACGGTCATCGCATAGAAATGAGATGATACGTCCTATATCCTCTCCAGTACCAGACCTGCCAATAGGCGTTTCATCGTCTTTGAACTGGCGTGCTTCTTCTATTGTGGATTCTTTCATGTCTCCAACGATTTTGCCTGGGCAAACCATATTGGCTGTGATGCCGTTTTCGGCTTCTTCAATCGCAATGGTTTTCGTCAATGATGCCAGCCCCACTTTTGCTGCTCCGAAGGCTGATCTGTGCATCCATCCTGGCGCATGGTCTGCACCTTGGAAGCCATATGTGATGATGCGGCCAAAGCCTTGCTTTCTCATCATCGGGATGACCATTCGAAACAAATGGAACACAGCAGATAGGTTGCCTTCCATCATTTGATACCATTCATCTTCGGAATAATCCGCTAGTTTTTTTCGTTCAAAAATATAAGGCCCGGCATTGTTAATCAAGGCATCGATCCGCCCAAATCGCTCTGCTGCCAGCTCTACCATGTTTCTTAAATCTTCTTTGTTTGTCACATCACCTTGGACAAATTGAAGCTTTTCTTCGTATTCCTGCAATTCTTCTTTCATCTGCCGGACAGCTTCATCATCACTTCGATAATTCACTGTCACAGAATACCCCATATTCAGTAAAGACTCGGTGACTTTCCTGCCAAGTCCTTTAGAACCCGCTGTTATTAATGCGTGTCGCACACAATCTCCTCCTAAAGCAAAGGTTGCAAGTTCGCATGTTTCTTATCTTTACTTTACTATAAACCAGCATCTGGCGCACTTATGAACCCTTTCTGCTATCTTGTTCTCTAAGGAAGAGGATTCTCCTTTCTGACAGCAAAAAAAAACCACCCGCATCATACGAATGGTTTTTTGACGTGTTACGCTAGGCAGGCTTTTGCTTTTTCTAAAGCGAGCTGAATTTGTTTAAATCCAGTTCCACCTGCACTTGTTCTTTTTTCAACAGCAACATACGGATCAAGAACGGTGTAAATGTCTTCTTCAAAAAGATCGCTCGCTTCTGTGAATGTTTCAAACGGAAGATCACTTAAGTAGATGCCTTTTTGAATGCACGTATACACAAGCTTGCCAACGATTTCGTGTGCTTCACGGAATGGCATGCCTTTTTTCGCTAGGTAGTCTGCCACTTCGGTCGCATTTGAGAAATCTTCTTTTGTTGCCTTTTTCATGACATCCTCGTTCACCGTCATGGTTTGAATCATGCCTGTGAAGATTTGCAGGCTGCCAGCAAGGGTTTTTACTGTATCAAACATGCCTTCCTTGTCTTCTTGCAGGTCTTTGTTATACGTAAGCGGCAAACCTTTCATAATGGTGAGAAGCCCCATTAGGTTGCCATATACACGGCCCGTTTTTCCGCGGATCAATTCTGCCATATCCGGGTTTTTCTTTTGCGGCATCATGCTGCTGCCTGTTGCATATGTGTCATCAAGTTCAATGAATTTGAATTCTTGAGAGCACCATAAAATGATTTCCTCACAAAGACGTGAGAGATGCATCATCACAAGGCTGCTATTAGACAAAAACTCTAAAATGAAATCCCGATCACTTACGCCATCAAGGCTGTTTTCGTAAATATGATCAAAGCCAAGCAGCTCTGCTGTATATTCACGATCAATTGGAAATGTCGTTCCTGCTAACGCTCCGCATCCAAGTGGAGACACGTTAATTCGCTTCAACGAATCTTGAAAACGCGCTTTGTCACGCTCAAGCATCCAGAAATAGGCGAGCATATGATGAGCAAAGGAAATAGGCTGTGCACGCTGCAAGTGCGTATATCCTGGAAAAATCGTTTCAACGTGCTGTTCTGCTTTTTCCACAAGCACTGTTTGAAAAGAAGAGATCAGTTCAATGATATGCTCTACTTGATTATTCAAATATAAATGCATATCGGTTGCGACCTGATCATTCCGGCTTCTCGCTGTGTGCAATTTGCCGCCAAGCGGACCAATCTCATCAATGAGCATTTTTTCAAGGTTTAAATGGATGTCCTCATAATCTACTGAGAATTCCAATTCATCTGCCTCTGCCTTTTTCATGAGCGTATTCAGTCCATCTTTGATGGCAGCGGCCTCCTCATCGTCTAGGATACCGCATGTATTCAGCATACTTGCATGAGCAAGGGAGCCGGTCAGATCTTCTTTGACTAATTGTTTGTCGAAATGAATGGACGCGCCAAACTCATCGACCCATTTTTCTGGTGTTTTTTGAAATCGGCCTCCCCAAAGCTTTTTCATGCTTTAACCTGCTCCTTTTTATTCACGATGCTGTTTACTTTTGTCGGTAAGCCCCAAAGATTAATAAATCCTACCGCAGCATCATGATCGAATTCATCTGCTTTTGTGTATGTTGCTAGATTTTCATCATAAAGTGAATATGGTGATTTACGTCCTTCTACAATGGCATGGCCTTTAAATAGTTTCACACGTACAACACCTGTTACGTTCTGTTGTGTTTCTTGTAAGAAAGCATCTAATGCTTCTTTAAGCGGTGAGAACCATAATCCGTTGTATATTAATTCAGCCATTTTTTGTTCAATGATTGGCTTAAAGTGTGCGACTTCTTTCACTAGTGTTAAATCTTCAAGCTCTTTATGCGCTTTTAGAAGTGTGACAGCACCTGGGCACTCGTATACTTCACGAGATTTGATGCCAACAAGACGGTTTTCAACGTGATCGATTCTGCCAACCCCATGCTGACCAGCGATTTCATTTAAATGAAGGATGAGATCAGATAATGAATACTGAATACCATCAATGGCTGTTGGTTTTCCTTTTTCAAACGTGATTTCGATGGTCTTAGGTGTGTCAGGTGTTTTTTCAAGTGGAGTCGTTAGATCATATGCTCCTTCTGGCGGTGCAGCCCAAGGATCTTCTAAAATGCCGCACTCGTTACTTCTGCCCCAAAGGTTTTGGTCGATTGAATATGGGCTGTCTAAGTTAATCGGAATTGGAATACCGTGCTTTTGAGCATAATCGATTTCTTCATCACGGGACCATTTCCATTCACGCACTGGTGCAAGAACTTCTAGGTCTGGATTCAGTGCTTTAATGGATACTTCAAAACGGACTTGGTCGTTTCCTTTTCCAGTACATCCGTGAGCAACCGCTACTGCATTTTCTTTCTCTGCGACTTCCACCAATTTTTTTGCAATAAGTGGACGAGATAGTGCAGATACAAGCGGATATTTTCCCTCATACATGGAGTGTGCTTGTAATGCAGTCAGTGCAAATTCTTCAGCAAACTCTTCTTTTGCGTCAATCATGTAAGACTGAACCGCTCCGACTTGAAGTGCTTTTTGTTGAACGAATGCTAAGTCTTTTCCTTCACCTACATCCAGGCAGCAAGCAACGACTTCGTATCCTTGCTCTTGTAACCATTTAACTGCAACAGAGGTATCAAGACCTCCGGAATATGCTAATACGACTTTTTTATTTTGTGACATGATTGAAAAGCTCCTCTCGCTTGTTTTGATTCTGTGAATATTTTTTTGCATAAAAATAAGTTTTAATTTATAAACATGCATTTAGTATGTATACACTGTAACAAGGAAAAATTGTTTTTTCAACCCCTTTATGAAAAAAACTCCGCCAAATTTTCTTGGCCGAGTCATTTTGGGCTATTTTTGATCCTTTTCAAGCTCTCGTAAGACGTGAGGAAGCTCTGGAATCATGAGTTTTGTCATGGCTAAACGAACAGCTCCAGTAGAGCCTGGTGTGGCAAAGACGGCTTTCTGGTTGACGACACCTGCCGTTGCCCGGGACAAGATAGCGGCTGAACCGATGTCTTCTGTATAGCTCAGCATGCGGAAGATTTCGCCAAAGCCAGGCAGCTCCTTGGAGAAAAGTGGGGTGATCGCTTCAATGGTGACATCCCTTGCGGCAATCCCTGTCCCCCCGTTTAATAAAACGGCATCTATTTTCGGTTCGCTTGTTCCCTCTAGCACAGCGTCTTGGATCGCTCCAATGTCATCTTTTACAATATCGTATGCAAGAATGAGATGTCCCTGTTCTTTAAGCAAATCAATCATCAGGCGGCCGCTTTTATCTGTTTCTTTCGTTCTTGTATCACTGACCGTAATAACTTTTACATAAAGCCTCTCTTTCGCCTCACGTTTATGCTCTGCAACGCTCATTTTCTCACCGCTCCCTTTTGCTTCGTATTGGACAACATTATAGCATGCTGCTTTTAACAGAAAGAAGCTCTTTTCCTTATTGGAAAAGAGCTTCTTCATTTTGATTACGCTAAGCGCATAACGTCTCTTGCAATCATTACTTCTTCGTTCGTTGGGATGACGATCACTTTTACAGGAGAGTGCGGGTAGCTGATGAATGCTTCTTCGCCTCTCATGTTGTTAAGAGAAGGATCCCAGTAAACGCCCATGAATTCTAGACCACGAAGGACACGAGCTCTTACTTCTGAACTGTTTTCACCGATTCCAGCTGTGAAGATGATCGCATCTACACCATTCATTCTCGCTGCATAAGAACCGATATATTTATGAATACGGCTTGCAAAAATATCAAGAGCTACTTCTGCACGGTCGTTTCCTTCTTCTGTTGCTTCTTCGATATCACGAAGGTCACTTGATAGACCAGACACACCTAAAAGACCACTCTTCTTATTCAAAGTAGAAAGTACTTCTTCAGCTGTATGTCCTGTTTTCTCCATAATAAATGGAATAAGGGCAGGGTCAATGTTACCTGAACGTGTACCCATTGCAACACCCGCAAGCGGTGTGAAGCCCATTGAAGTATCGATTGATTTTCCGCCTTCAACTGCTGCGATACTTGCACCATTTCCAAGGTGGCAAGAGATCAAACGAAGCTCTTCAAGAGGACGGCCTAATAGCTCTGCTGCACGCTCTGTTACGAACTTATGGCTTGTCCCGTGGAATCCGTATTTACGAATACCAAAGTTTTTGTAGTAGTCGTACGGAAGGCTGTATAGGTAAGACTGCTCTGGCATTGTTTGGTGGAAGGCTGTATCGAACACAGCAATCGCTGGTACGTCAGGCAGAATTTGTTTGAATGCTTTGATTCCTACAACGTTTGCAGGGTTGTGCAGTGGTGCTAGCTCTGAAAGCTGATCAATGTCATTGATGACTTCATCTGTTAAAAGAACAGAGTCGCTGAATTTCTCTCCGCCGTGAACAACGCGGTGTCCTACGCCATCAATTTCATTAAAGTCTTTGATGATGTTAAATTCAATTAGTTTTTCAAGCAGCATTTTGACCGCTACTGCATGATCTGGAATATCTGTGATTTCTGTTTTCTTTTCTCCATCTACAGAAATCGTGAAGATACTGTTGTCCATTCCGATTCTTTCAACAAGGCCTTTTGTTAAAACGGTTTCTTCTGGCATGTCGAACAATTGGAATTTAAGAGATGAGCTTCCTGCGTTGATTGCAATAATTTTAGACATTCCTGTCGCTCCTTTTACTCAGTTGTTATATAAGGTTTCACGTTTTTTCCGGTGCTATATTCAACCTGTTTGACGGGTCTTTTATAGTTTAACGATAAGTCCGAAAAATATCTGACTTTTTCATTTAAACATTGAAAACTTTGCATTTCAAGTGCACCTTCGAACTGTTACCGCTTACATCGATAAGTCGTTATTTTCTGAATAATAAAATAGCCAGAAATCACTCTGGCTATTCTTTCGTTTCTTTTTCTTCTATAAACCACTGGTCTAATTTTCTCATCACACCCACCATGGCTTCCTTTTGTGAGAAAGACGGCAGATTGGCAAAGAGCATCCGTTTTGGTGCTTCCAAGCCTTCCTTTTTCTTTTGCATCACAAACAAGCTTTTGGCGTGCTTTTTGTCCTTGAACATGGAGACCGGCAGCTGAATTAACGCATTCATATATGCATGATCTTTGATAAAATCCTTTAATTGCACGCTTTCTTTTCCTTCAAACAAATCGTTTGGAATGATGAAGAATAAGAAGCCGCCTTCTTTCGTATAACGAAGGCTTTGTTCAATGAATAAATAATGGGCAAAGGCATGTCCTTCTTTTGCCTTCAAATCATAGTCTGCTGCACGCTCATCATTTGGGTAATAACCGACTGGCAGACTGCATACAGTGACATCTACTGGTGAGATCAAAAGCGGCTCAAGGCTGTCTTGATGGAAAAGCTCGACTTCCTTCTCTTCCAAGTTTGCCTGTGCCCATGCAATTTTAATGAGTACATCATCAATTTCAGACGCAAAGCCGCGCTTTGTTTCTGCAGTGAGATTGTTTAAGACAGCAAGCAGTAAGTTCCCTGTTCCCGCTGCTGGATCAAAGACAACAAGCTCTTTTTGTCCTTCTAAAAATTTATTCACCAAATAGCTGACAAACAGCCCGATCGTATCTGGGGTCATCTGACGATTTGGATGGGAAATATCCTTTTGTCCTTTCAATACGGCGAGCTGAAACGCTTTACGAATCTGCTCATGATCATAAGAAGCAAAATCTGCTTTCTCTATTAAATCCTTTAGTAAACCGTCTCGATCATTTGCTTGGAAAAAGGCTTCTCCTGCTTCAGCCAATGCTTCAATATAGGAAATGCTTTGGTCCTTTTTTAATCGAATAGAAGCTGTATCGAGCAGCTCAAAAATCGTACTTACTTGATCTTTCTGCAATGCTTTTCTCTCCTCGCTTTGTTAAAAGCTATATCTCCTCATTGAAAAGAGCCCCAGGATGAAGCCGGAGCTCTTGTCGATGCTGCTTTTATAACAGTGATTTTGCAGCTTCAATGGCTTTTTCATAATTTGGGTGATTCGTTGCTTCGCTTACGTATTCAGTGTAAACCACTTTTCCGCTCGGGTCTAATACGAAGACTGCGCGCGCCAATAAACGCAATTCTTTCATATATACTCCGAATGCTTCACCAAATGACATATCTCTATGATCAGATAATGTTTCGACATTTTCAATTCCGTTTGCTCCGCACCAGCGTGCTTGTGCAAATGGAAGGTCTGCACTAATTGTATAGATATTGACCGGACCTAAACCGGCTGCCTCTTCATTGAAACGTCTTGTTTGTGCGTCACACACACCTGTATCAATAGAAGGAATCACTGAGATGATCGTCACTTTTCCTGTTAAATCTGAAAGTGAAACTTCCCCTAGTGAGTTCGTTAATACCGTGAAATCTGGAGCCTGCTCGCCTACTTTCACTTCATTTCCTACAAGCGTGACAGAACTCCCTTTAAATGTGATCGATGCCAAAACAATTCCTCCCTTATCAAATGTATGGTTCTATCATAGTAGAGAAAGCAAAAAACTGCAAAGCCTAATCGTCACTTTTGAAAAAAAGTTAACTGCAGCGCAGCTAACTTTTTAAAGGTCTATGTCATCTAGTTTTCGTTCTTTATGACGGTTCTCCCGTTCATCCTTCTTAAACATGTGCTGAAGACGTTCAATTGCTTGAGGAGCAGAATCCAATATTTTATCAAGCAGATGTGTATGTTCATCCAAATGAAGCATTCGAACGCCGTTTGTTCCGACAATTAAGAAGGCGATTGGTGTAATAGACACACCTCCGCCGCTTCCTCCGCCAAATGGGAGTCTCGGTTCTTTTCGTTCTTGATCATCAGAACGTTTTTCTTTCTTTTGGTTCCCGTTAAATTCACTGCCGCCGGCTGCAAATCCAAAACCAACCTTCGACACAGTAAGAATGACACTGCCGTCAGGGGTTTCGACTGGATCGCCGATGATCGTATTCACGTCTATCATTTCTTTTAAGTTTTCCATCGCTGTCTTCATAAGACCTTGGATTGGATGATCTGCCATTTTCGGGTTCCTCCTTAAACAGATGATTCATTCTTCGTTGCTTGAAGAGAGGCATTTTTTCTCGCCTTTCTTCCTTTTAACCAATGAACAAGTAAACGAATGGCTGCAAGCATAGCATGTCCAATACGAAAATAAGCTATACATGTAAACTGGGTCTGTGACACATTATGCTGAAAGGCGGGAATCACCTCATATACCGGTTTATGCTTAAAGGTGAGATGCTCCTGCATAAAGGCAAGCAGTGCTCCTTTGACTGACCATACACCGCCAGCTGCTACACCTGTTAAAGCGGCGTCATGAAAGCCGATCCATGTTGACCAGTGAAACGATACAATTCTAATGTGAATGAAGAATTTACGCATGATCCGGTTTAAATCGACGATCTCTTTTGTGATGCGCTCCATTTGATGAAGGATTTGCTTCATATCACGTTTTCCCACTTTTTGATGTATGGATTCTTTTTCGTGACTAGGGGTTTTGGCGCTCGCCATCTTCTTTTCACGTATATCAATCGTTTGATCTTCTGGATTGACCCTCACCATCGGAATGTCTTTTTTGAGTCTGATGATTCCATATAAGGTGATGATCTTCAGTGCAAGGTGGTCATTGTCATTTGCATGTGAATAATCCAGTGAAATGGTCACTTTCATGAAGATCAATAAGATCCCAAGGAACAAAAAAGCTGCGATCCAAACGTAAAGCACTGTGCTCACTTCCTCCATAACAAATGATGCTTCCTCTACGATTATGGCTCTCATTCTGGATTTTATACCCAATCATGAAAAAAGAGTTTGACCGGTACCCGGCCAAACTCCTCTGATTATACGTTTGCTTCTGTTTTTTCATATAAATGTTCATGGACGACCACCGTATCGGCAAAGTAATCATGAACCCCTTGCTTTTTCGGTGAGAACCCAACGACAGCATAGAGAACAAAGAGCGTATTAATGTAGCGACCTACAATCTCTCTAAAGAAAATGACATCCCATGCCAGCCTCTTCTCAGGCTGAAGCGAGACCACTTTGATCCCAAACACCATTTTGCCGAGTGTTTGTTGAAAGATTTTCGTCATGATGGCGAAATAAAGCAGGAATACAATCGTCGTTGTGACGGAAAATGGAGAAAACCATCCTCCTCCTTTGGACCAGCCAAACAGACTAAAGATTGGAGAAACCGTCAAATGGTTGACACCCCAGACGACGAGCCAATCAAGAATAAACGCCCAAAACCTAATCCAAAAGCCTGCAAACGCCTGTGCTTCAATCACTGCACGTTTCGCAAGAGCCGGATTCGATTCTTCTTGGCTGCGGCTTTCGGTTACTTCATCGAATGTAGAATCCATCTATGATCCCTCCTTTATTTTGAATAGAGATACATCGGTTTAGACCCATTTGAGCCAGCCAGTGTTTCTTTTAGATTGAGAAAATCAATTTCACTTTTAAAGAGTTTGCTTGCGCTCATATTGAAGAGAGAGTTCCAGCCAAAGCTTTGAGAATAGCTGATCACTGTCGCTCCTTTTAACCCTTTTTCATTTTTCTTCATTGCTTTGATTGCATCTTCATAATATCCTAGCTCATCGACTAATCCGTTCGATTTCGCCTGTGTTCCGTCATAGACCCGGCCATCAGCAATTTTCTTAACGTCTTGTTTTGACATGCCGCGTCCTTCAGAGATGACTTTGACAAACCCTTCATACGAGTTATCAACCATGCTTTGCATGATGTCGCGCTCATCTTTTGTCATATCACGATTTGGTGACATGATGTCTTTAAATTTTCCGCTCTTAATTGTTTCGTATTTAATACCTAAATTATCCGCCAGCTTTGAATAGTTCAAGCTTTGCATGATCACACCTAACGATCCTGTTAATGTTTCAGGTGAAGCAAAGATTTTCTTGGCTGGAGTTGATACGTAGTAACCGCCAGAAGCTGCCATTGAGCCCATGGAGACGTAAATCGGCTTCTTCGCTTTTTTCACTTCTTCTAATTTTTTATGTATTTCCGCACTTTCATAGACACCGCCGCCAGGAGAGTTGACGCGCAGCAGTACACCTTTTACTGAAGCATCATCTTTCGCTTTTTCTAGTTCCTTGAGGAATGCACGATGATCATATCCTTCTCCGCCTAACAGACTTGATGCGCCGCCATTATCTTGAATGGTTCCATTAATCTCAAGAACCGCAATTTTCCCAGCACCGCTTCCATCCTCTAGTACCTTTTCTTCTATTTCATCCCCAAATTGATAGCTCATTTTATTGTCATTGAAGTTTTCGAACAAGGCCATCGTGACACTTATCACAATTGAAAATCCGAAAACACCTAGTGCAATGATTAACGCTACCCATCTTTTCGCATTCATCTTTTTCTCCTCCTTTTTGTCTCTCTTCATTGATACGAATATTCATATGAAATGTTTCACAGGAATTGTGGTTTTTTTACATTTCATTTCATCATATGATAGCACCTCTTTTCATTCACGATCAACTTTACATCGTCTCCTTTGAGATGCGCATGACGAAAAATTGGCTTTTTTATCCTCCCTCTGCACCTAATAGGCTAGTTCTACACCACAACGAAACACCTAAACCACTCTTTCATGAGAAAGAAGCTATTCAATTATGCTCAAATCCTGCCCTTTTCGAATCCCTTACATTGACTCATTTCTAAAAACGAATGCCTTCATCATGCAGGTTTTTCTAATGTTTTTACTTTCATATGAAAAAAGTGTAAAATGTGAGCAAGGGTTCACATGTAAGCCCTTTATTATTGGAAAACTATTTTTGACAACAAAGGGGAGAACGTCAATGACAGACAATCGTCGCAATGTATTTTTCTTTTACAAAAAAGATCATGAATTGGATGGACACATTTCTTCTCTGGAGAAGCTCGCTACCGATCAAGGCTTTCAAGTCGTCAAGCGTGCAGAGGATGCCCATATTATTGCTTCAATTGGCGGGGATGGCACATTTCTTCAAGCAGTCCGCAAAACGAATTTCCGGGATGACTGCTTGTATGTAGGGGTATCAAAAACAGAGAATTCGCATCTATACTGCGATTTTTCATTAGAGCATTTTGATAAAATGATTGATGCCATGAACACTGAACAGATTGAAGTGAGAAAATATCCGATCATCGATGTAAGCGTTGACAGTACCAATCAGTTCCATTGCTTAAATGAACTGTCGATCCGCTCAAGCATTATTAAAACATTTGTGATCGATGTGTATATAGATGATTTCCACTTTGAAACATTTAGAGGAGACGGAATGATTATTTCTACTCCGACCGGCTCAACAGCCTACAATAAATCGGTAAACGGCGCAGTGGTTGATCCGATGCTCCCTTGTATGCAAGTCACAGAGCTTGCATCGCTAAACAACAACTCGTACCGTACACTGGGTGCTCCTTTCATCTTAAGCAGTGACCGCAAGCTAACGCTGAAGGTTGTGCAAGACGGAAACGACCATCCAATTATCGGGCTTGATAACGAAGCGCTTGGCACGAAACACGTCAAACAAATTGACATCGGCCTTTCAGGAAAAGTCATTAAAACAGTGAAATTAAAAGACAACTCCTACTGGGAAAAAGTAAAACGCAGATTCCTTTAATCAAAAGCTCCTTTATGGGGCTTTTTTTCATGTCTTTTCATTCACGGTCATGGTTATGGTATGATGTCACAAGTATGAATGTACGAAAAGGAGAACACGATGACATTACAACAATTTGATCAATATCCATTAAGCAATGAATTAAAACAAGCGCTAAAAGCACTTCACTTCCATACACCTACACCTGTTCAGCACGAGACGTTATCCGTTGCTTTTTCAAAGCAGGATCTGATCGTCAAATCTCAGACTGGCAGCGGCAAGACCGCAGCCTATGGTTTGCCGATTTGTGAAATGGTCGATTGGGCTGAGAATAAACCTCAAGCCCTCATCCTCGTTCCAACACGAGAACTCGCCATGCAGGTCAAACAGGACCTCACAAGCCTTGGACGATTGAAACGAATCAAAGCCGCAGCCATTTATGGAAAAGCCCCTTTTCAAGCCCAAAAAGTAGAGCTTGCACAAAAAAACCATATTGTGTGCGGAACACCAGGACGAGTCTTGGATCACCTTGAGAAAGGTACTCTTTCATTAGAAAACCTCAAATTTTTCGTGTTAGATGAAGCGGATGAAATGCTGAACATGGGATTTATTGATCAAGTCTCTTCTATTATTCAGTATCTGCCGCCAAAGCGCATGTCAATGCTGTTTTCAGCGACCATGTCTGATGAGATGAAGAAATTGAGCGAACAGTTTTTACAATCACCAAAAGTGATTGAAATCGCACGCGCGGAAACGTCTGTACAACAAATCACCCACACCGTGATTGAAACGGAAGAAGAAGCAAAATTCTCCCTTCTTCAGCGTACGATCGTCATTGAAAATCCAGATAGCTGCATTATTTTCTGTAATACACAGGACCGAGTGAATGAACTCACAATGAAGCTGGACGAATGGGATGTGCCTTGTGACAAAATTCATGGAGGCATGAGACAGGAAGACCGCTTCGCTGTCATGGATGAATTCAAAAACGGTGAGTTCCGTTATTTGATCGCAACCGATATAGCAGCCCGGGGCATTGATGTCAGTGATATGACACATGTGATTCATTACGATCTGCCCTATGAAAAAGAGCGCTATATTCACCGAACAGGAAGAACTGGCAGAGCGGGGAAAAGCGGGAAAACCATTGCGTTTATGACCAAAAACGCAATGCCTCTGATTGATGAATTAAAGCAGGAAGCAGGTATTGATTTCCAGACGCAGCCTTATCCAACAAAGGAAGAAGCAGAGCAGTATGTAGAAAACTTTGAAGAAAAGATTGAAACACCGATTCAAAAGGAAAATAAACAGGCAGGCGTTGAGAAGGATATTATGAAGCTTTATTTTAACGGCGGAAAGAAAAAGAAGCTGCGGGCCGTTGATTTCGTTGGGACCATTGCCAAAATAGAAGGCGTTGCCTTCGATGACATTGGGATTATTACCATTCAAGACACGAAAACATATGTCGATATTTTAAACGGCAAAGGCCCTCTTGTGCTGAATGCCATGCGCCATACAACCATTAAAGGCAAGCAGTTAAAAGTTCATGAAGCACGTTCATAAAAAGTGAAGGCTAAGCGCCTTTACTTTTTTATTTAAAATAAAATAAGTTTACAAACACTGATGCCGTCAGCCTTTCCGGCGTCCAACATGACAAATGTCATATCGAATATATGATGGGTGCTACTATGAGCATGACACCTTTCCTTCTATACTTTGAAGTAGAAAGAAACGGAAAGGACTTGAACGTTCATGACGACTTCAACAAACACACAGCAGCAAGCCACTTTAAGAAAACAAGTTGGCCAATTCTCTGGTGCTAATTCTAAAAAAAGTATCATGCAGCTCTTTAATACATTTATTCCATTTTTGGGGCTTTGGTTTCTTGCCTATTATAGCCTGAACATCTCCTACCTTTTAACCCTCTTCTTTGCGGTTATTGCAGCTGGTTTTTTAGTACGTGTCTTTATTATTTTTCACGACTGCTGCCACCAATCCTTTTTCAAACAGAAGCAGCTGAATCACTTGTTCGGTTTCTTAACAGGTGTACTCACCCTTTTCCCTTATCTTCAATGGCAAAGAGATCATTCGATTCACCATGCCACAAGCAGTAATTTAGACAAACGAGGTACTGGTGACATTTGGCTCCTGACAGTCAAAGAATATCAAGAAGCATCAGTATGGACGAAATTTCGCTACAGATTTTATCGTAATCCTTTTGTGATGTTTATTTTGGGACCGATCTTTGTTTTCCTGTTTAAAAACCGTTTCAACGTCAAAAATGCTCGTAAAAAAGAGCGCTGGAATACGTATTTCACAAACATATCAATTGTTTTATTGGCAGGAGCGACCTATCTCCTTTTTGGCTGGCAAGGTTTGTTACTTGTCCAAGGTCCAATCTTCCTGATTTCTGGATCAATCGGTGTATGGCTGTTTTATGTGCAGCATACGTTTGAGGATTCTTACTTTGAAGCAGATGAACATTGGAATTATGTGCAGGCAGCAGTAGAAGGCAGTTCTTTTTACAAATTGCCAAAACTCCTTCAGTGGTTAACAGGCAATATCGGTTATCACCATGTCCATCATTTAAGCCCGAGGGTACCGAATTATCACTTGGAGCATGCACATGAGCATAGTGAGCCGCTTCAAAATGTTCCAACCATCACTTTAAAAACAAGTATCGAGTCAATGAAATTTAGACTTTGGGATGAAGAAACGAAAGCATTTGTAACCTTTAAAGAAGCACGTCAGACTAGAAGCACACCTGTCATCAAAGGAGACATTCTCAAGAAGAATGCGTAAACGACGCAAGCTCTTTCTTACAATAGAAGGAGCTTGTTGGTATTTGCAGGATGCGATAACGTGTTCAATTTGATAAAGTAGTGAAAAAGAATGAAAAAATGGAAAAGGTGATTCACGGATGAAAAAACAACTTAAAATTCAAAAATTGCATGGGATATCCCCGTATATATGGGCCATTTTTTTCATCCTTCCCTTTTATTTTATCATTAAGGCTCCTTCGACTTTAGGCATTGTGATCGGCATTATTTTGAACGTTGTCTTTTTCGCTGTCTATCGTTTTGCCTTTATCGCAAAAGGCTGGTCTTTATATGTATTAGGCCTTCTCTTGATTGCGATTTCTACTGGCTATGTCATGCTCTACAGCTACATTTATTTCGCTTTTTGCATCGCCTATTTCAATGGGCATATTAAAAGAAAAGTACCTTTCTATATCTTATACTATATTCATGTCGGGAGCGCCGCCATTGCGGTGAATTTCAGTCTGATCTTAAAAAAGGGCTGGTTTCTCACGCAAATTCCCTTGGTTCTCATTACACTCATTAGTGCCATTCTCCTCCCCCTCAGCATTCGAAGCAGGAAGGAACGTGAACGGCTCGAAGAGAAATTAGAAGATGCCAATGAACGTATCGCTGACCTTGTAAAAATTGAAGAAAGGCAGCGCATTGCACGTGATCTGCATGATACCCTTGGACAAAAGCTTTCCCTCATCGGTTTAAAGAGTGATCTTGCCCGAAAACTGGTTTATAAAGACCCAGAGCAGGCTCGTGCCGAACTGAAAAGCGTCCAGCAAACAGCCAGAACGTCTCTCAATGAAGTGCGGAAAATTGTTTCCTCCATGAAAGGTATTCGGATCAAGGATGAAATGTTGAACATAGAGCAAATTCTCGAAGCGGCCGGGATAGAATTGATCTATGATGAAAAGGAAGCACCGAAACACATCTCTCTTCTCAACGAAAACATTGTGAGCATGTGTATAAAAGAAGCGGTCACCAATATCGTCAAACATAGTGATGCCACGGTCTGTAAAATAACCATTCATCAAAAGTCAAAAGAAGCGGTCATCACGGTTGAAGATGATGGGACATTTAAAGGAGATCACCCCTCCTCTCAAACGAAGGGACATGGCCTTTTAGGGATTAGAGAACGATTGGAATTTGCAAATGGACGCCTTCACCTTGAGACAAAAGATGGGACGAAGCTGATCATGAGCATTCCAAATGATTCAGCAGCAAAAGAAAAGGAGGGGATGAAATGATCAACATCTTTATCGCAGAGGATCAGCAAATGCTGCTCGGTGCACTCGGTTCACTTCTTGATTTAGAAGACGATATGAAGGTAGTTGGGAAAGGAACGAATGGCCAGGATGCCATCGATTTTGCCCAAAAGCACCCTGTTGATATTTGCTTAATGGATATTGAAATGCCAGGGAAATCCGGACTTGATGCAGCAGAAGAGCTCAAAGGGACAGATGTGAAAATCATCATTTTAACGACCTTTGCCCGCTCAGGTTATTTCCAAAGGGCGCTCAAAGCTGGCGTCAGCGGCTATATGCTGAAAGACAGTCCAAGTGAAGATCTGGCAAGTGCCATTCGCAGTGTGATGAAAGGGAAAAAGGTGTACGCCCCTGAATTAATGGAAGACTTATATAGTGACGAAAACCCTTTAACAGAACGAGAGAAATCAGTCCTTGAACTCGTCGCAGACGGCAAAAACACAAAAGAAATTGCTAAGGAACTCAGCATTAAAAGCGGCACTGTCCGAAACTACATTTCCATTATTTTAGATAAGCTAGAAGTGAAAAACCGCATTGAAGCCATTACACGCTCAAAAGAAAAAGGCTGGTTTAAATAAGAAAAAAGATCAGGACACATGTGCCTTGATCTTTTTTTCTACCAAAAATCCCCCTCTATTTTTTATCACCAACTATCAAAATGTAATTGACAACAGACCGCACTCCTATGATATGATATCCAAGTGATAATAATTATCATTATCACTCATGCAATCAAATACCGGCTTATGTGCCGATTTCAAAGGAGTCTACATTCATGAAGAAAATATTGTTCCCTCTGATGCTCATCTTTGTACTTGCGTTGAGCGCATGTGGCAATAGCAGCAGCTCTTCCTCAAATAAAGGAAATCAATCAACATCATCAGACAAGATTACATATCAATCTGAAAATGGCCCTGTGAAGCTGCCAGCGCATCCAAAACGTGTCGTTGTACTTGGTTCTTACACGGGTAATGTCATGTCACTTGGTGTGAACCTAGTCGGCGTCGACTCTTGGTCAAAAAAGAACCCTCGCTTCCAAAAGGAATTGAAAGATGTGGAAGAAGTGTCGGATGCCAATGTCGAAAAAATCATGAAGCTAAAGCCCGATGTCATCATTGGCTTAAGCAATACAAAAAATGTAGAAAAACTAAAAAAAATCGCGCCAACAGTCTTGTTTACGTATAACAAAGTCGATTACCTTCAGCAGCATATTGAAATTGGAAAAGTATTAAACAAAGAAAAAGAAGCCAAAGCATGGGTAAAAGATTTTAAAGAACGCGCAGCTGAAGCTGGGAAAGAAATCAAAGCGAAAATCGGTGAGGATGCGACGGTTTCTGTGTTTGAAAGCGGCACAAAAGATCTTTACGTGTTTGGAGATGCATGGGGCCGCGGCACAGAAATCCTCTACCAAGAAATGAAACTAAAAATGCCTGAAAAAGTGAAAGAAAAAGCATTAAAAGCTGGCTACTATGCGGTTTCACAAGAAGTGATTCCTGAATTTGCTGGAGACTATATGATCATAAGTAAAAACAGCGAAATGGACAATTCCTATCAAAACAGTGAAATCTACAAGTCCATCCCAGCTGTGAAAAAACATCGTGTGTATGAGGCAAATGCAGAAGAATTCTATTTTAATGATCCGCTTACACTCGACTATCAACTATCATTCTTTAAAAAGCACTTTTTAGGTAAATAAACTGATGCAAGGGAGCCCTTCCCTTGCTTTTTTCTTGTCTGCTTCTAGCGATAGCGCCTTTTTTCCGCTACAATTACATACAAGCGAATACAAAAAGTGTGGTGCTGGTTTTGTTTAAAATTTTACTGATTGAGGACGATACAACCCTCTTCCAAGAAATCAAAGAACGTCTAGTCAACTGGTCCTATGATGTCTATGGGATTCACGATTTTCAACAGGTCATGCAGGAATTCACTTCTGTTCAGCCTGATCTCGTCATTATTGATATACAGCTCCCAAAATACGATGGCTTTCATTGGTGCCGGATGATACGGCATCACTCAAATGTACCCATCATCTTCCTCTCATCTCGTGACCACCCTGCTGATATGGTCATGTCGATGCAGCTCGGCGCCGATGATTTTGTACAAAAGCCCTTTCACTTTGACGTGCTCATTGCCAAAGTCAGTGCCGTTCTTCGCAGAGTGCATGATTATAATGCAGAACCTTCCAGCTTAAAGGTATGGTGCGGCGCTGCCATTGACCTAGAAAAAAACACCGTAACAAATGATCACGGTGAAGTGGAATTAACGAAAAATGAACTGTTTATTCTCAAGGAATTGATTCAGCATAAAAATCATATTGTCAGCAGAGAATCACTCATTCAAGCATTGTGGGAGGATGAACGGTTTGTCAGTGACAATACACTGACTGTCAACGTCAATCGCCTAAGAAAAAAACTAGATGAGATCTCCCTTGGCACCTACATTGAGACAAAAGTGGGTCAAGGCTATCTTGCAAAGGAAAAGGATGATCACTGATGCTGCAAGCATTTTTAAAAGAACGAAGAAGCTGGATCCTGTTTTTTCTTAGTTTGCAGCTCCTCATTCTTTTTGTTGCTTATTTGGATACGACCATTCCAATGGCGTCTCTTTTTTATATTGTGTTATTATCTACGTTTTTCATGATCGTCTTTCTCTTTTTCCGATATCGTAAAGAAACGGCGTATTATGAGCGGCTGAAAGAATGGGATGATCATATTGATCATCAAATGCGGCTCACTCCATCTTCCCCATTTGAACAGCTTGTACATGATGCGACGTCAGAGCAAATTGCCCGCTACCGGCAAATGGCAGCAGAGCAGCAAATCGCCCTTGAAGAAGAGAAGGATGAATTGCTCTCATGGATACATGAAGTGAAAACACCTCTCACAGCGATGCGCTTAATGATTGACCGCTTAACAGAGCAGCCGCTGAAATCGAATATGACGTACGAATGGCTTAGAATTCATTTATTACTCGATGCCCAGCTGCACCAAAGCAGAATACGTCATATCGAAAATGATTTATTTATTGAACAGCTTGACCTGCAAAGCATCTTAGCGAAGGAAATCAAAGCGCTCCAATCATGGTGCATGCAAAAAGGAATCGGCTTTGAACTCACGCTAGAAGAACGTCACGTATTAAGTGATACAAAATGGTTATCCTTTATGATCAGACAGGTGCTCACAAATGCAGTTAAGTACAGTCATTCGTCCGATATTGCCATTGAAAGCAAGCGAATGAATGACCAAGTGATGCTGACGATCTCAGATCAAGGCAGAGGGATAGATCCAAGAGACCTTTCTCGTATTTTTGAAAAAGGCTTTACCTCAACGAGACATCACAATGACACCGCCTCAACAGGAATGGGGCTTTATTTAACGAAAAAAGGAGCAGACGCTCTTCATATCAAGATCGAGGTCAACTCCACGATAGATCAAGGCACAACCTTCACCTTTATCTTTCCGAAAAAGAATGATTTTGTGCATATTGCGAGCATGTGACAACAATGTCACATGCTCGTCTGTTTTGTTCGCCAAATCGAAGGAAATCCGGCGGGCTTCTTTTTATACTAGAGGTATCAATTAAATAGAAAAAGGGGATCGACAAATGAACATTTTAGAAGCTCGCAAAATATATAAAAGCTACGGAAATAAATTCAACAAACAAGAGGTGCTGAGCGGCATTGATTTGACCATTGAAGCCGGAGAATTTGTCAGCATTATGGGGCCATCAGGCTCGGGGAAAACTACCCTTCTGAACGTATTGTCCTCTATCGATCATGTATCCAGCGGATCGATTCGTATTGCAGATGTTGAGATGACACAAATGAAGGATCAGCAGCTCGCAGAATTCAGAAAAAAGCAGCTTGGCTTTGTCTTTCAGGATTATAACTTACTTGATACACTCACGGTCAAAGAGAACATCCTCTTGCCATTATCCATCTCCAAAACGCCGAAAAAAGAAGCTTTTGAACGTTTTCAACAGCTCGCGGAGGACATGGGCATCTATGAATTAAGAGACAAATATCCGAATGAACTCTCTGGTGGACAAAAGCAGCGGACATCAGCAGTTCGTGCCTTCATTCATGAGCCGAGTCTGATTTTCGCGGATGAACCTACCGGAGCGCTTGATTCCAAATCTGCATCTGATTTACTCAATAAGCTGCAAGATTTCAATCGCAAACGAAAAGCAACTATTGTCATGGTGACACATGATCCTGTCGCAGCCAGCTATTCAAGACGCGTCATTTTTATCAAGGACGGACAAATCTATACTCAGTTGAATAAAGGTGCTTTAGAGAGAAAGATGTTTTTCGAGGATATTATGAAAACGCAAGGTGTCTTAGGCGGTGTGAAGCATGAACATTAATCAGCTCGTCTTCCGTAACCTGAAGAAAAATTTGAAGAATTACTATTTATATGTGTTTGCTCTCGTGTTTAGTGTGGCGCTCTACTTTTCTTTTGTCACCTTGCAGTACTCACCAGCACTTGATGATGTAAAAGGGTCCATTAAAGGCGGTGCGTCGATTAAAGCCGCTTCGGTACTGCTCATTGCCATTGTTGGGATCTTCCTGTTATATGCGAACAGCATTTTTATTAAACGCCGAGGGAAAGAAATAGGTCTCCTGCAGCTCATTGGCATGACGAAACAAAAAATTGCCAAACTGCTCAATGCAGAAAATTTCATCCTATATGTGTTCTCAATGGCTGTTGGCATCATAGCTGGATTTATCGGTTCAAAGCTCATGCTGATGGTGCTATTTAAAGTAACAGGCGTTAATGCCATCGCCCATCTGCATTTTTCAGGCATGGCCCTTCTGCAAACGCTCATTGTCTTTTTCATCATCTATGGATTAATTATGCTAAGAAATAGACGGTTTATTAGTAAACAGACAATTTTATCTTTGTTTAGAACCACGTCTTCTACAGAGCAGCGTGTGAAAAAGATCTCTGTGTTTGAAATCATCATTGGGGTTTTCGGTATTGTCTTGATCATCTCAGGCTATTATATTTCTTCTCAGCTTTTTAGCGGCTCATATACGTCCATGCTTGAGTTATTTTCAGCCATGATTTATATTCTAGCCTCTGTCATTATCGGTACCTTTCTCTTTTATAAAGGCTCTGTTTCTTTTATTGCCAATATTGTACGGAAAAGAAAAAATGGCTATCTCGCCATTCATGAAGTCCTGTCTTTGTCATCTATAATGTTCCGATTAAAATCAAATGCACTGCTTTTAACGATTATTACAACCGTATCTGCACTTGCCATCGGGTTGTTATCATTAAGCTACATTTCCTATTACTCAGCAGAAAAAACGGCTGAACAACAGATTCCATCACATTTTGTCATGGGCTCAGAGAAAGAAGCCGATACCTTCACTCGTGCACTTTCTGACAAACATATTGCGTATGAAAAAAAGCAGTTCAAGGTCATCCAAGCGGATTTTGATGCACATAAGATCATGGATTCGGAATTACAAAGTTTGAAAAAGGATCCAGGAGTCTTGACACTGCCTGTGATCAGTGAGAAAAATGCACCTAATATTCATGTGGAAAACAACGAAGTCATCTTAAGCGGCTACAGTGATTTATTGAAGAAATTCATGCCGATTCAAAGCTCAGGTGATGTGAAACTTCTCATCAAGAAGCCGCTTGATTTAAAAGTCATTGATATGAAGAAAGATTACATCATCTCTTACAAATTCACTTTTGGCGGTCTGCCTGTTGCCGTCGTCAGTCAAAATGTCTTTGAGAAGCTTGACCAGCAGAAAGATCCTAAACTGCAGCTTGAGAATAATCAATATAACGCGGTCAATATAAAAGATGATAAAAACCTTGAACAAGCCAATGATGTGTTTACATCTTTAAAACTAGGTGACGACAGCATGTCTCAATTAGCTTCAGCTCAGCAGCAAAAGCAAACAATGGGACTGATGATGTTTGTGGTTGGATTTTTAGGTCTAAGCTTCCTTGTGACATCAGGCTGTATTTTATACTTCAAACAGATGAATGAAAGTGAAGAAGAACAAAGCTCGTACACGATCTTACGTAAGCTTGGCTTTACAGAGAAAGATCTATTAAAAGGCATTCGGCTCAAACAGCTATTTAACTTTGGGATTCCGCTCATCATCGGATTGCTGCACAGCTACTTTGCAGTTCAGTCTGGCTGGTTTTTATTCGGCGGTGAACTGTGGACACCAATGCTCATCGTCATGTCGATTTATACGGTTTTATATTCTGTCTTCGGATTCCTATCTGTCCAGTATTACAAAAAG
The DNA here is from genome assembly GCF_038002985.1 of Bacillus sp. FSL R5-0431. NCBI lineage: Bacteria > Bacillati > Bacillota > Bacilli > Caryophanales > Bacillaceae > Bacillus > Bacillus sp. FSL R5-0431. Next base: position 2,595,022 of record NZ_JBBOOG010000001.1, read on the forward strand.
GTCATTAAAGAATCCTTGTAATCTATTCCCCATAGGCCGCTGCCTATGGGGATATGTTTGTTTATGATGGAGTTGATTCAAACTTGTGCGATAGAATATGATCTCTTGCCGCATAAGCTTTGCGTTTGACCTCTTCTAGGTTCACTCCAACAAGCTTTCCGCTTCGTTTCACTGCTTTTCCAGCCACATAGACAGAATCAACATTTGAAGGATGTGCCGTTTGGACAACCGCTCCAGCCGGATCTGTCATCGGCAGAAGATTCATGCTTGTCCGGTCGATCAGGATGAAATCAGCTTCTTTTCCAGGTGTGAGTGAGCCAATTTTATGATCAAGCTGTAATGCACGAGCCCCATTGATCGTTGCAGCTTCAAGCATTTGATGAGCAGAAATCCCAAGTTCAGGTCCTGGCATGATTCCCTCCATCAGCAATGATTGATTTTGAAGCGCGCGCTCTGCCTGAAGTCCGAATTTCATTTGAGCAAACAAATCTCCGCCTGTCGCTGTTACCACGTCTACACCGAGCGTTGGAAGAACACCTTGTTCGATCGCAAGTCCTGTGACAGGATAACCGTGACCCATCATCATCTCAATTTCAGGTGTAATGGATATGGAGCTTCCGCTGTCTGCCAGCATCTTCATTTGATCCGCATCGATTGCATTGATATGCACCATGTTGAGGTCAGGTCCAAGTAACCCTGCTTTGTGAAGCCGCTCAATCGAACGATCCTCTGCTCCCCAGTTTCCAAAGCCAATGTGCATACTGCATAGAGCATCTAGAGACCGGGCTGTTTCAATTTCAAATACTGAAGTTTCCCATGAAGAAAACTCTGGTCCACGAATCGCAAGCCCCATCGTCAAAAGCTGATCTGATGATTGAAAATGCGCTTTTTTCACGCGTGCTGCGTCCTCCATATTGGTGAGCGTGCTCTCCCTATCCCAATACTCAGCATCTCCAGAAGAGCCAAAAGCAAAAACAGCTCGAATGCCCGCATCTTTTAATCCTCCGATGAGCTCTTCTGTATGATCCATTGAATTGATCATCGTCCAGTCTAAACATGTGGTCACTCCTGCATCTAACGCCTCTAATGCCCCTAAATAATTTGCGATTCGATCATCGGATGGGCGTCTCATCGCACCATAGTTACCATAATAGATTTTGCTCAAATATGTCTGCAAAGACCAATCTGTGCCTATGCCTCTGATGACAGACTGCCACACATGACGATGTGTATCCACAAGCCCTGGCATGATCACCATATCGGACGCATCGACAATGTCAGCATCATTTGCTTCAATTAAAGGTCCGACCTCTAAAATGTGTGTCCCTTCAATTAATAAATCTCCCTTTTCTAAAAAACCTAAAGTTGGATCAAGTGTTAAAATCGCTGCATCTTTAAACAATGTTTTCTTCATCCATATCCCCCTTTTCAAATGACGAGGAAGAGTTCCCCCACCCTCACTGTCATTTTAAAACATAAAAGGATCGAATTAGAAGAAAAGTGACTTCACCAACTGTTTTATGAGCTGATTTTTTTGAAATAGTTGTAAATACGATTTAATTTAGCCTCATGTTTCCCTTTTGGACTTTCCATCATGCCGAACTCAAAAAACTTCACAGGTTTGATTCCGACATATTGTAAGAGGGCTCTTTTCATTAACATCTTGTGTGCATTTTGCAAAAAGAATAAAGGGTAGTTGGTTGGCCCTTGCATTGTCGATACACAAACAGCACTTTTTCCTTTTAACAGGCCTTCTGGAAGCAGCCCGCCTGTTTGACAGTAAGCAAAATTCGCAGCAAACATGCGGTCAATAAAGCCAAGCAGCATGGCTGGCGGCCGCCCCCACCAAATGGGATAAACGAACACAATTTTATCTGCCCATTTGATCTTTTCCTGATACACCCGAATGTCAGGGTCCTTATGCATATCACGCCTTTTTTTCTCTTCATTAAAAATCAGCACAGGATCAAATTCTTCTTTGTATAAATCGATGATTTCCACTTCATGAACAAGTGAATTTTCTTCACTGCCTTTCATTATTTCTTTTAAAAAAGCACCATTTAAACTATTGTGATGAGGGTGAGTATAAATAATGAGTAGATTCATGTGTTGTCTCCTTTTGTTATCATTTGATAACTAAATGATATACCCCTCTTAATTAGTTGTCAAATGATAATTGTTTTTTGATAATAATTTTGGTATGTTACATAGGAGGTGATAAACATGAAGCATCCCCATTTCTTCAAGGAATTCGTAGCATTTGCTTCTACTTTTTCAGAGCTGAAGCACGCCCTGATGAGCAAAGTCAAACCAGTTGACCTAACGACCTTACAATACTTAATTCTAGAGCAGCTAGCTGTCAGCGAACCGCTTACGCCTAGTGAAATTGCCGACTGTCAGCACATGTCTCTTCCAAATGTCAGCAGAGAACTAAAAAAACTGCACGAAAAACAATTTATAGATAAAAAGGAAGACAAAGATGATAAGCGAAAGCATGTGATCATGCTGTCTGACAAAGGCCGCGCTTGTATGAACGATGCTTTCCAGCATATCGAAAGGATGCTATTAGACAGCCTATCTTCCACAGATACAGAACAAATGGATGACATCGTACAAGCTCTCCGCCTATTAAATCAAACGATTTTCAAAAAATGACCTCATGAGGAAAGCATGGGAGATACGCTCATGCAAAGGTTGCTAAACTTCAAAATACAAAAAAGCGCGGGCTCTAATCCGCCCAGACGCTTCTCGCTTTTTTCTCTATGAACCTTTATACAATCAATTGATACGCAATGTATAACGCGACAAGCCAGATCATGACCGCTGAAGCTTTATTGATACGGTTCATCCACTCGCCGTTTGTATCTAACTTCCCTAGCATCTTCCCTAAAAAAGCGAGCCCAATAAACCATAACCAGGACACGATGATACAGGCGAGTGTAAATGCCAGTTTTTCTGCCCCGCTATATTGAAGCGAATTTGTTCCAATCACACCAATTGTATCAAGAATGGCGTGGGGATTTAAAAGTGAAACTGAACAGGCAAAGACAATTTGCTTTCTCGCAGGCATGAATTCCTGCTTCTCTTTATCACCTGATGATGAGCTTGTGTTCCACACGGACCATCCCATATAAACTAAAAAACAAAACCCAATAATATAAAGGCCGATTTGCAGTACAGGAATGGTGAACACCACAACTGAAACACCAATGACAGCTAATGCAATTAATAGTGTGTCACAAAGAGCAGCAGTGATAACGACAGGTAAGGCCTGATATAATCGCGGCTGAAGCGCTCCTTGCTGAAACACAAATACATTTTGTGCGCCCAATGGTAAAATGAGACCAAAGGCAAGCACAATTCCATGAATGATGGCAATGAACATCTTCTAACATTCTCCTTTTCCAGCAATTCTTACACATTTTATCATAGAACATCATGACCGCTTCCAGCGGATTTGATTTTCCGTAAAAAAAAGCGCTGGATGCTTCCATCCAAACGCTTTTCGTTTATTCATCATGATCCTTTTCGTGCAAGCTCTCTTTCTCTCAGCTCGACACGGCGGATTTTCGCTGACGGTGTTTTTGGCAGTTCGTCAATGAATTCAATTTCTCTTGGGTATTTGTAAGGTGCTGTTGTGTTTTTCACATGTGTCTGCAGCTCTTTGATCAGCTCATCACTTTGTGCTGATCCATCACGCAGGACGACATATGCCTTCACAATTGATCCTCTGATTTCATCTGGACTAGCCACAACCGCACATTCTTTGACTGCTGGGTGTTTAATCAGTGCATCTTCTACTTCAAACGGCCCAATGGTATAGCCTGAGCTGACGATGATATCATCTCTGCGGCTTTCAAACCAGAAGTACCCATCTTCGTCTTTTTTCGCGCGGTCACCGGTAATAAAGTAATTTCCGCGGCGCTGCGCTTTTGTACGCTCTTCATCTTTGTAGTATTCCTTAAATAGCGCCGGCGTTTCGAGATGGACCGCAATGTCACCAACTTCTCCAGGAGCGCATACGCTGCCGTCCTCATCAATGATCTCGACTTCATTGCCAGGTGTTGGTTTTCCCATACTGCCTGGCTTGATGTCCATTCCTTTTAGCACCCCTACGAGCAGTGTGCTTTCTGTTTGGCCATAGCCATCTCGTACTTCTATATCGAAATGCTTTTTGAATGTATCAATGACTTCACGGTTCAACGGCTCTCCCGCAGAAACGGCACTATGCAGCTTTGGCAGCTCGTACTGACTCAAGTCATCTACTTTCGCCATAAAACGATATTCTGTCGGGGTACAGCATAGGACATTGATTTCATTTTTTTGAAGCAGCTCTAAGTACGTATTTGGATTGAATTTCCCTCCGTATACAAAGCCTTCTGCTCCACTTCCTAACACTGATAAGAGAGGGCTCCACACCCATTTTTGCCAGCCTGGTCCTGCTGTCGCCCATACTTTATCTCCCTCATTAATAGAGAGCCATGCTTTGGCAGCTGTGCGTAAATGTGCATACGCCCATCCGTGTGTATGAACAACCCCTTTTGGATGACCTGTCGTACCAGATGTATAGGATAAGAACGCCATGTCTGTACGTGTTGTTGGAGCCATTTGCAGCTCACTTGATTGTTGATCCTTTTGCGCTAGAATATTTGTCCAGCCATGATCGTTTTCACCGATTGAGAATGTTTTAAAATCGTTTGGCTGATTGGTTCCGTCGAACGATTGAATGAATGAAGAGTAAACAATCGCTCCCTTTGCTTCTGCATGTTCAATTCGGTAATCTAAATCTTTTGCACGCAGCATTTCTGAACAAGGAATGACGACCATTCCTGTTTTCAAAATTGCTAAATAAATGCTGTATGCCTCTAGCATGCGCGGCACCATCACAATGATTTTATCGCCTTTTTTAAAGCCTGCATTTAATAATACATGACCAATTTTATTTGCTTCTTCCACTAAAGCTGCATACGTCACATGCGCTTCGTGGCCATTTCCATCCTGCCAGTGCAGGGCCATTTTCTCCTTGTCATGACTGAACGCTTCAATCTCACTGACTAAGTTATATTGTTCTGGTGCAATTAAGTCTTCTCTTTTCATGGTACAGCTCCTTTTAGCCTCTTTCTATGAAACGAAACATGTTTCAATTTACCTATTTTAACACTCATAACTGAAAAATGCTTGAATTAGGACCTACTCCTAGTATTATGCCATAATTTTTTTCATTCGTCTTCTTTTTTAGAAATATTCAAACTATTTTTATGTACAAAAAGAAAAGAGCGGGAATGATCCCGCTCCTAAGCCATAACTTTTTAATTGTGTGTCTTAGAAAGATCCGCCACCCATATGTTGTTGAGCGTAAGATACAAGACGCTTAGTGATTTCTCCACCAACTGATCCGTTAGCGCGAGATGTTGTTTCTGCACCAAGGTTTACACCGAATTCAGAAGCGATTTCGTACTTCATTTGGTCGATTGCTTGTGCAGCGCCTGGTACTAGTAATTGGTTAGAACTGCTTTGTCTGTTTTGTTGAGCCATGTGTTCTCACCTCCTTGTGAATATAGAATGTGTAGAAACACATGACTTCATGCGATTGATTTTATGGTAATTATTATGAAATTTTTGTTTTAGAATAAATCAGCGAATTCGTCTGCCGCTTTCTTCTCATTTGTGACGATGATCGTTTCCATTTGATCCACTGCCTCGTCGAGCATCGGCTCGAAATCAGCAAAGCTTTCGTAGCGTTCTACTTTCTCAAGCTTTGGTTTTGTTTTAGGAGATGGCGGCGTAAAGATCGTGCAGCAATCCTCGAAAGGCTGAATACTTGTCTCGTAAGTGCCAATTCGTCTCGCTTCATCAATAATGTCATTTTTATCAACAGCAATGAGCGGTCGAATGATTGGTGTATTGGTCACATGGTTAATCGCATACATGCTTTCAAGTGTCTGACTTGCGACTTGTCCAAGGCTTTCACCAGTAATAATCGCAAGAGCATCACGCTTCGCTCTTATTTTATCAGCTATTTTCAGCATCATTCTTCTTGTTGATGTCATCGTATAGTTTTCAGGTACTTGTTTGTGAATCAGCTCTTGAATTTTTGTAAAAGGAACGATGTGAAGCTTCACTTCGCCTCCATATGCTGCTAAGCATTCTGTAAGATCAATGACCTTTTGCTTGGCACGTTCACTTGTATATGGGGGACTAAAGAAATGTACAGCCTCAATTTGAATCCCGCGTTTCATTGCTTGATAGCCGGCAACTGGGCTGTCAAAGCCGCCTGAAAGCATGAGCATCGCTCTTCCGCTTGAACCAACCGGCAGGCCGCCAGCACCCTTGACATCTTTAAATGTAATATACGTCGCATGTTCTCTTATTTCTATGCGCAAATGTACATCCGGCTGTTTGACATTGACCGTTAAGTTTTCCGTATTCTTCAGCACATATCCGCCAATTTCGCGGTTCATTTCATTTGAATCAAGTTCAAATTGTTTATAAGAGCGTTTCGTTGAGACCTTAAATGTATTTCCTTGTTCATATACTTCCTGTACCGCTGTGAGTGACGCTTCTTTGATGGCATCGAGATTTGTCTCACATTTCACCGCAAGACTAAAGCTTTGTATGCCAAATACACCTTTAAGCTGTTCTGAAATCGGTTCAGGGTCTTCTCCGTTCAGCATGATCGTGATGCGGTCTCTGTCAGATGCGTACTTTAATGCATCAAAATCTTTTAATACAAATCGGATATGCTGTCTTAGTTTTTCAATAAATTTCTTTCTATTCTTCCCTTTTGTTGAAATCTCACCAAAACGGACTAAAATATGATCATATTTCATGTTGTTATCTCATTCCTTTTAATTTTTTCACACTTTGTGCGATCGTTGTGATGATATGCGGCGCTAGCTCTGGTCCTTGGCCATATGTCAAACTGATTCTCATACTGCTTTTAGCCGCTTCTTCCGGTTTCCCCATCGCTAGCAGCACACGGCTTGGCTCTTTTTTCTTGGCTGAGCAGGCAGAGGTTGTCGAGACATACATGCCGTCTTTTTCAAGCATATGGAGAAGAACCTCGATTTGAATACCTGGCACTGAAAAATTCACAATGTGCGGCGCACTTTGCGTCAGCGGTGTGTTGATGACAATACCTTCTATTTCTCCAAGCTGTTTTTGCAGCTGCGTTTTTAAGTTAAGCATTTCATCATGATAATTTTTCAGCCGTTCGAATGATTGTTTCATGGCTTTTGCTAAGCTGACAGCACCAGCAGGGTTTTCAGTACCTGACCGTAGTCCTAATTCCTGCTCTCCTCCTGTGATGAAAGGGGCAAGCACAACATCTTTCTTTAAAAAGAGCGCTCCTGTCCCTTTTAAGCCATGAATTTTGTGGCCAGATATCGTCAAAAGATCCACATCCAGCTGTTTATTAAGTGCTACTCTGCACATTCCCTGGACCCCGTCGACATGAAAAAGGGCATTTTCGGCATGCTCACGAATGATGCCAGCAGCTTCTTCAATCGGCTGGATGGCACCCGTTTCGTTATTGACATGCATCATGCTGACCAGTACTGTATCAGGGCGTATCACTTCTTTTAAATGATTCATATCAGCATGGCCATGCTCATCTACTTGAATATAGGAGATTTCAAAGCCAAATAAAGCCTTCAGCTGTTCAAACGATTCGATGACAGAGGGGTGTTCAATTGCTGTTGTCACAATATGTTTCCCCCGGTTCATTTTGGCTAGAGCTGCTCCTTTAATGGCAATGTTATTTGCTTCTGTTGCACCAGAAGTGAAAATAATCTCATATTGTTTCAATCCTGTATAGTGAAGCATTTGTTTTCTCGTTTCACTTAGCAGCCGGCTGGCATCAATTCCGAGCTGATGAAGCGAAGACGGATTACCAAAAAAACGCTCACTCACTTGCTGATATACTTGTATAACCTCTGGATAAGGCTTGGTTGTTGCACTATTATCAAGATAGATCATATTGTAACTCCTTACAAAAAGCTTAAAAAATAAATGCATTTATATGTTACCATAATGAAGTCAGACAGAGAATTTTCTGAAAATGGCAGTTGACAACTTTTCATTTTCACTATATCATCCATAGTGCAATTGTCACACGATCATCCAAATTGTCAGAATATTTTAATTTGACACACTACACTGATTAAGGAGGAACTATTTTGAAAAATAGTTTAAGTATAAAAGAGACGCTAGCCATTGGTCTAATGCTTTTTGCATTATTCTTTGGCGCAGGAAATATGATTTTCCCACCTGTTCTTGGACAATATGCGGGTGAGAATGTATGGCTTGCCATCGGTGGATTTTTACTCACAGGAGTAGGTCTTCCGCTTCTAGGGGTGATTGCAGTCGCCCTTACAGGTACCGGTGCAAAAGGCCTTGCGGATAAAGCGCACCCAAAATTCGGGACCATCTTCACCGTTATTCTGTATTTATCCATCGGACCATTTTTCGCTATTCCGCGAACTGGTACGGTTTCATACGAGATAGGATTAGCTCCATTTCTGTCAGGGGCACAGTCCACTTCATGGGTACCACTATTCATCTTTACCGTTATGTTTTTCACTATTTCATACCTGCTAGCTTTAAATCCTTCAAAGCTAGTTGATCGAATTGGTAAAATTTTGACACCGATCTTATTAACTGTTATTGCCATTATTGTCATTAAAGCCATTGCTACGCCAATGGGAATGATCGGTGCTCCTGATGCAACATATGAAGCAAACCCGCTCTTCACTGGATTTTTAGAAGGCTATAAAACAATGGATGCTCTTGCTTCTATCGTATTTGGGATCGTCGTGGTGACAGCTGTTAAGGAAAGAGGCATCACGGAGCGTAAATCTCTTGCAGCGGCTTGTATTAAAGCAGGACTCGTGGCAGCTGTTGGGCTGGCATTGGTGTACATTTCACTTGCTTATGTGGGTGCTTCAAGTCCCGATGTGACGGGAATGGTTGGAGCAAATGACGGCGGCAAACTGCTTTCACTTTCTGCCAACTTTTTATTCGGTTCTGCTGGAAACATTGTACTTGGCGCAGCCATTTTATTCGCTTGTTTAACGACTAGTGTTGGACTTATTTCATCCTGTGGGGAATATTTTTCAAAGCTCTTCCCTAGCCTTTCTTATCACACAGTCGTTCTAATTGTTTCTTTATTTAGTACACTGGTTGCAAACCTTGGTTTGGCACAAATTATCTCTCTATCTGTTCCAGTTCTTGTGACAATCTATCCACTGGCAATTGTTATTATTTTATTGTCATTCCTTGATCGCTGGATTAACGGCAGACGAGTCATTTATATCGTATCCCTCATCTTTACTGGTTTCTTTGCCATCATTGATGGATTATTAGCTGCCAAAATGAATCTCGGTGACTTGCCTGACATCTTGGGTTCAATCGTACCGTTTTACAATTTAGGCATTGGCTGGATCGTACCAGCCATTATCGGTGCTGTGGTTGGTTTACTTATTTCGATGTTTACCAGCCCGCCCAAACAGCTCGCCTCATAGTCATAAACCGAAACATCCCCTTCTTCATTGGAAGGGGATGTTTTTTATTGTTCTCCATATACTAAAATAGAAAAATTCATGACTTTTGTACGAAAACACATGTTGACATCAGGCGTACATCCTTTATAATTAGTGAATGTTAATGATGAACGGTTACTTAGCAACTAATTAACAGAATATTTCAACATAATATGGAGGCTTTAAATGCAATGAAGGCAACTTTGTCGACGAAAGATACAGTTATTATCGGTTTTATGTTATTTGCTCTATTCTTCGGCGCCGGAAATATGATTTATCCACCAGAGCTTGGGCAATATGCTGGGCAAAATGTGTGGAAAGCAATGGGCGGATTTTTATTAACAGGTGTCGGTTTACCTCTTCTAGGGATTATTGCGATTGCTTTAACAGGTAGAGATGCGAAAGGATTAGCTGATAAAGCTCACCCAGCTTTTGGAACAGCGTTTACCGTCATTTTATATTTATCTATTGGGCCGCTTTTCGCTATTCCTCGTACAGGAACGGTTTCATATGAAATTGGTGCATTACCCTTTTTAGCAGGTGTACCAGCTTGGCTCTCACTTCTTTTATTCACACTTGTCTTTTTTGGTATTACATATTATCTTGCTCTAAATCCAACGAAGATTGTGGATCGTGTAGGGAAAGTGTTAACACCAATTAAATTTACGATTATTTTTATTATTATTGTCAAAGCCATTTTAACGCCGATGGGCGCCGTTGGCACACCTGATGTATCCTATAGCAGCGGATCATTTTTCAAAGGATTTCTAGAGGGCTATAAAACAATGGATGCTCTTGCTTCTATTGTGTTTGGGGTTGTTGTCATCAACGCCATTAAAGGACGCGGTGTGACAAGTAAAAAGGCACTGACTTCTGCTTGTATCAAAGCGGGTCTGATTGCAGCTTGCGGATTAACATTTGTTTATCTATCTCTTGCTTATTTAGGCGCTTCAAGTACACACGCCATTGGTTTTGTTGGAGATGGCAGTAAAATCTTGGCTCAGTCTTCTCAATTCCTATTTGGCAGTTTAGGAAATATTGTGTTGGGTGCTGCGATTACGGTTGCTTGTTTAACGACAAGTATCGGTCTCGTTACATCATGCGGAGAGTATTTCTCAAATTTATTACCTAAACTTTCTTATAAAATGGTCGTTACACTAGTGACATTATTCAGTTTTATCATTTCAAATTTTGGACTTGCTCATATTATCGCTTTCTCTGTACCAGTTTTAACTGCCATTTACCCGCTAGCGATTGTCATCATTGTGTTATCGCTGGCAGATAAATGGCTTGGTCAAAGAAGACCTGTTTATGTCCTTACTTTGATTTTAACTGGCTGCGTCAGTTTGTTTGACGGCTTAGTAGCAGCGAAACTCCCGATTGGACCAGTGGAGGATCTCTTTCAAACGATATTACCTTTATATGACCTTGGTATTGGCTGGGTTGTTCCTGCTATTTTCGGAGTGGTCATTGGGTTCGTTCTTTCTCTTTTCACTTCTTCTGCTTCCCAAAAGCGGGAGAAACAAGCATCTTAACAGAAAAAAGCTGAAGTCCTGTAAATGGACTTCAGCTTTTTTATTGGTGCTGATACTCTTTTTCTTGCTGAGCTAACAGCTTTTGGACAGCTCCGGGTGATGTTTTTTCAACAGCCGCAGCTGCTATATCAAATGATCCGTTGTAATCGTAAGCGTAAAATCTTCGTTCCGCCTCTTTTAGTTGTTCTGAAAGAATGTGGTTTTGGCTTCTAAAACGATTGCCGTATTGAATGATTCGTTCAATTTGATCCACTTTACTGAGCATTTCTTCTGTCTCATCCACAACATTTCTGACTGTGTCAGAGGCTTCTTTTAATTGTTGATTCACTGCCGGCATGTTGAGCGGCAGGTTTTCCAGCTGCTCATGCACTTGCTGGATCATCTCCTGCGCTTTTTCAGCCCGCTCTTTCATCTCAGCAGGTACACCTGGGATATTGCTTTTATGCAGCTGGCGGACTGTATCTGTCAGCATGGTTTTGAGCTCAGCCAGTGTTTCTCTCGCTTTTAATTCTTCTTTTCTTAATGATTGTAGATGACCTTTAAATGTGTCATGCAATGCTTTTGCATCATCGATAAACGTCTCCAGCTGATTGATTTCATCCATTAATAATGAATATGCCACGTGGTCACGATCAAGCTTCTCGCGGATTTGTTTCATCAGCTTTTCAATTTCTTCTAAACGTTTTTCGAATGCTTTCTGTTGATCGAGCTCTCCTGCTGTCAGCTTGTAGCTTTCTTTCACAAGAGCCGTTTCTGCCTTTGTTTGTGTGTGATCTTGTTCGAGCTTCTCGAATGCTTCTGTGAGCTCAGGCATTTTGCTTTTGATTTCCTGACCTGCTTCTACTTCCGCCTCCAGCTGATCATACAGCGTCTCAATCGCATCATTGATCATTTGCAGAATGCTTGATGCCTCTTCTAAATTGAGTTCATCAATGAGCAATTTTTCCGCTCTCGCAAGCTGTTTGTTTAAAGTCTTCAGCTCTTTCGTGATCTGGATGTGCTCCAGCTTGTAGCCTTTTTCTGTCATTTCTTGATATCCGTCTTTCAGCTTCGTCAGCTGACCTGGTACGGTTTGTTTGCAGTCTGCAATAAGCTTTGGTACATCATTGATATATAGTTGAAGCTGGTCGAGTCTGCGGTCTTGCTCAAGCAAAATCTTTCTTGCCTTCATGTAGTTTCCGTTTTCTGTTTCTTCCTCGTACTGCTTGATCCCTTCCCAGGCCTCATCTAAGTCCTGCTCCATTTTGTCATAAAGGGTGCCATATAAATGGCTATACGCAAGCAAATTTTTTCGAACTGTTTGATATTGCTCTTTGACCTTTTCAATGTCCTTGCGATTTTGCTCCTCGCTTGTGACAAGGTCTGCAATTTCTTTTAAAATGTCTTCAATGTTCGAATCAGCAGCACTCAGCAAGTCCTCAATATGCGTAAGAACCTGCTTGGCTTTGGAGAATCGATATTTATCAGAATACTCTTCTGCATCATATAATAGCTCCTCTACCTTTGGAAGATGGGCTGTGACGATATCGTCCCACTCTGCACGCCATCTTTCAAAAAATTGCTCTGTTTCTCCGGTCATTTTTAAATGTTTGATTTTTGAAATTTCTTCTACAATTGATCTGTTTAAAATTTCAATTTTCCATGCTTCCAATCGGTCAATCTCTTTATATATATTTTTTCGCAGGAAATAACCGACTGAAAACAAAGCAAGCAAAATGACAATTAAACCGATGATAAACTCCATAATGAGCCCCCTTGTTGTGATCTAAGTGATGTCAGGGTAAAAGTGTCCCGAGTAGACCTGAGAACCCTTTCGTGTCCGCTTTGCATTTGTCTTTTTATAAACAGGATCGTATGTTTTCCAATACCATCCATTCACGGTTTTATGTATGTTTTTCAAGAAAGTATTTGAGCGCTTTCTATCATTTGATCACACGTATCCATGTGACCTGCTTTTATGTATGCGGAAGCTGTCGTTTTCATTGTTATTATGATACCATGTAACCAGCATTTTTGGTCATGATTTTTCATTATTTTCGCTGATAAACATCACGTTTTTCAAAATATCGACAAGAGGTGACGACATGCTGAAGCAGGATGCACATCTACATACACCGTTTTGCCCGCACGGCTCGCTTGATCCTTTTCATTCTTATATTGAAAAAGCCATCAAAAAGGGATTTGATTCCATAACCTTTACCGAACATGCCCCTCTGCCTCCATCGTTTCGAGATCCAACACCAGAGCAGGATAGTGCCATGAAGCTCCAAGAACTTGACTCGTATATAACGAAATTGGATCAGTTGAAACAGGAATACAAAGGCCAATTAATAGTAAAAACTGGGCTTGAGGTTGACTATATCAAAGAGTATGAAGAGGAAACAAGTGCCTTTTTAGACTGCTACGGTCCAGAACTAGACGATAGCATTTTATCTGTTCACTTTCTTCCTGCTGGCGATGATTATATTTGCCTTGATTTTGACGAGCATGCCTTCAAGCAGCTAATAAGCGCCTATGGCAGCATCGAACAGGTCTATCAAAGCTACTATGACCAAATTCATTCTTCTATTCTATCATCTTTAGGTCGCTATAAGCCAAAGAGAATCGGTCATATCACCCTTGTGCAGAAATTTAAACAGCTTTTCCCATTTGAGATGCCGCCTGAACTTTGTCAAAAGGTCACCCTTTGTCTTGAAGAAACGGCAAAAAAAGGCATGTCCTTAGATTTTAATACATCAGGTCTTCGTAAAACATATGCCAGAAGTATCTATTTAGATCAATGGATGATTGATCTTGCAAAACAGAAAAAAATTCCGCTCATATTCGGGTCTGATGCCCATCAAGCGGAAGATCTCGGATATGCTTATGATCAATTCGAAAACATCATGAGTTTTAAGTGAGAATCTAATGCCGGCTTTTTTGGTTCTAGTAAATGATGAAGCGAGCGGCTTAGTTCCTTAAAATACATTTGATAGAAATATGGCTCATTTGGATTCAAATAAAGCACCTCTGTTAAATATTGCGGCTGTAAATAGGGCATCATGAGTAGTGATTTCAGTTGAATCATAAACGATGAGAGTGAGAGCTGCTCACAAATCACATGGGTGTTTTTCCCTTTTTCAATGATGAGCTGAAACAAATATTTTTCTTTTGTTAAATAGGTCGACATAATTTCTCTAATGAGCGTCGAATCAATCGTCACCTCTCGATAAACAAAACGGGTTAATTGACGGTGTTCGTGCTGATAAGATAAAATATCAAAAACCACATGAAGTAAACATTCTTTTGCGTGACGAGTTTCCATGTGATGGATATGTGATTCAATCATGTGAATATAGCCTTCATAAAAATCGGATACAAGCTGCTCAAGCAGCCCTCCTTTTCCTTGAAAGTAATAAGATATGTGGGCAACGTTGACGTTTGCTTCCTTCGCAATCTCACGGACAGAGGTTCCAGAAAATCCTTTTTGGTTAAAAAGTCTGATGGAAGCTTCAATAATACGGTCTTTTGTTTGCACGGTTGTTGATGTTTTCATCCGCTCACCCCTCTTCATGTGTACATACTTCAAGATGAAGGCGGAAGTTCCTTTTACAATTGCTCGACAAATCCCACATGCGAGACGCAAGTTATGTATTTTTGAGATAGAAAGTAGGAGATTTTCATGTTTCATGTCGAAAAACAGTCTGGCGATCCATCAAAAGACTATCAATTGCTTGTTAAACAGGTAGAAGCCATTACAGATGGTGAGCCTGATCTGATTGCCAATTTGGCAAATGCTGCGGCGCTATTGTACCATTCACTCCCAGAGGTCAATTGGGCTGGATTTTATTTGGCTAAAGGGGGCGAGCTTGTGCTCGGACCGTTTAACGGACTGCCTGCATGTGTGCGAATCCCGTCTGGAAAAGGCGTTTGCGGTACTGCGTTTGCAACAGGTGAAGTCCAGCGTATCGCTGATGTGCATGCATTCCCTGGACATATCGCATGTGATGCAGCATCGCAATCTGAAATTGTCGTTCCGCTCAAGGTAAATGGACAGATCATTGGGGTACTCGACATTGACAGCCCCGTGAAAGACCGTTTCAGTGAAATAGATGAAACTTACTTAATTCAATTTACCGAGGTGCTCCAAAAGGCGTTATCCATCTCTACAGATGCGTAATCTTGCAAAAAAGCAGGCACATTGTCTGCTTTTTTATTTTTCTTCGCATAACGTGAAGCGTCACGTCTGCCTCTAAATAGGTTGACTTCTCCTATCCAGCGTCATATAATAGAATTTGTGTGAAATATGGCAGCCTTTTTGTTCGGCTTTTTTGTATCATTTTGTTCCTTCTATTTGAAGGTGCATCTTGTAACTCCCTGCTGCTGGAGCGAGGATGCATGAAAACATAATGACGGAAAAGACAAAGAACAGACGGTTTTTATTTTTCACAAATAAAAACAAATAAGGAGGAGTCACATTATGGCTCGCTATACAGGTCCAAGTTGGAAGATTTCCCGCCGTTTAGGCATTTCATTAAGCGGAACAGGTAAGGAACTTGAAAAACGCCCTTACGCTCCAGGCCCACATGGTCCAGGACAACGCAAAAAACTATCTGAATACGGTTTACAATTACAAGAGAAGCAAAAGCTTCGTCACATGTACGGTGTCAACGAACGTCAATTCCGTACACTATTTGACAAAGCTGCTAAACTTCCTGGTAAACAAGGTGAAAACTTCATGATTCTTCTTGAAACTCGCCTTGACAACCTAGTATACCGTCTTGGCCTTGCTCGTACTCGCCGCCAAGCTCGTCAGCTAGTCAACCATGGTCACATCCTTGTTGATGGAAGCCGTGTAGACATCCCATCTTTCTCTGTGAAACCAGGTCAAACGATTGCTCTTCGTGAGAAATCTCAAAACCTTGCAGTTGTGAAAGAATCAGTTGAAGTAAACAACTTCGTTCCTGAATATCTTTCTTTCGATGCTGAAAAGCTTGAAGGAACTTTCACTCGTCTTCCAGAGCGTTCTGAATTAGCGCCTGAAATCAGCGAACAACTAATCGTTGAGTTCTACTCTCGTTAATTTCATTACTCTCTTAAAGAGAAATCAAACAAACCCTAGAGACCTTGATTGTTCAAGGTGGTCTAGGGTTTTTTGTTTGTATTCTCGTATGAACAAATGAATTTAAAACATATAATGGGAAACAGACTATGCACAAGACGAGCACCGGGCAAGACTTCCAAGAAACGGCTGAAAAAAGATATTCAAATGAAAAGGTCCTTTTGAGTGCTTCTAAAAGCACCTCTAAACATTTAAGTTAGTCTAATTTTTTAATAATAATAGAAGCGTTCACATTTGTTTGGGTCCCTCCTGCTAGAGTTTGAAGAGTAACTGCTGCTGCGGAAGTATGGTTTACAAGAGTAAGCGTGTCACCCGCTGCTAGAGCGAGGATGGCCTGACCGTTATTCTGTTGAGTACCAGCTCCTGAACCATAAACTGTGTTCGTCACAGGAGCTCCATTTACAAATAGGGTGAATTGATTTGGCTCTACGCCAGAAACTGAAAAAGTAACCTCATAGTTTCCTGGATTGGTCACTATAATTTGAGAAGTTCCAGGGGCATGTGTAATACCAGGAGTAGTAATTCCAGTTGAGTCAAAAATCACCGGGGCTTCTAAAGCTACTGTTTGAGCACTTAGATTGTATACATATGCAAATTCAGCTAGCCCTGCACCTGTGACTCCCGTGGCTCCTGTTGGACCGGTCGCTCCGGTATCTCCTGTAGCCCCTGTCGGACCAGTGGCTCCGATATCTCCCGTGGCACCCGTTGCTCCAGTGGCTCCGATATCTCCCGTGGCACCCGTTGCTCCAGTGGCTCCGATATCTCCCGTGGCTCCTGTAGCCCCTGTTGGACCGATTGCTCCCGTATCTCCTGTAGCCCCTGTTGGACCGATTGCTCCCGTCGCTCCGGTATCTCCTGTAGCCCCTGTCGGACCAGTGGCTCCGATATCTCCCGTGGCTCCCGTTGCTCCGGTGGCTCCGATATCTCCCGTGGCTCCTGTTGGACCGATTGCTCCCGTCGCTCCGGTATCTCCTGTAGCCCCTGTCGGACCAGTGGCTCCGATATCTCCCGTGGCTCCCGTTGCTCCGGTGGCTCCGATATCTCCCGTGGCTCCTGTAGCCCCTGTTGGACCGATCGCTCCCGTGGCTCCTGTGGCTCCTGTTGGACCAGTGGCTCCGATATCTCCGGTGACACCCGTTGGACCAGTGGCTCCGATATCTCCGGTGACACCCGTTGGACCAGTGGCTCCGATATCTCCCGTGGCACCCGTTGCTCCCGTGGCTCCGATATCTCCCGTGGCTCCTGTAGCCCCTGTTGGACCGATTGCTCCGGTATCTCCTGTGGCTCCTGTTGGACCAGTGGCTCCGATATCTCCCGTGGCACCCGTTGCTCCAGTGGCTCCGATATCTCCCGTGGCTCCTGTAGCCCCTGTTGGACCGATTGCTCCGGTATCTCCTGTGGCTCCTGTTGGACCAGTGGCTCCGATATCTCCCGTGGCACCCGTTGCTCCCGTGGCTCCTGTTGGACCAATCGCTCCGGTATCTCCTGTAGCACCTGTTGGACCGATTGCTCCGGTATCTCCTGTGGCTCCTGTTGGACCAGTGGCTCCGGTGGCTCCTGTAGCTCCGGTGGCTTCTGCGGCCCCTGTAGGTCCAGTGACTCCTGTAGCTCCTGTAGCTCCTCGAATCCCTCGTAATCCCCGTAATCCTCGTCGCCCTACAATTACTTTTGTTTCACAAATGATGCAACAGTTTGATTTTGATAGTTTCTGTTTACAATAAGGGCATTTTTTATACTTATCACAACCCATCAGTTGTTCATCTCCTTTATCATTATTCATATGTTACATCTGTAAATAGGTGCAGATAAGTAAAACGTACAAAGAATAAAGATAAGCGTAGAATAAATATAAATTTCTATAGTATTCCAAAAGTCTTTTGGTTGTGAAAATTTGATTGTATTTTGCGCTAAACTTTTTCATGATGACTAGCCTGTCTCAAGAAGCTATCCAAAACTATATAATCTATCATGAAAAAAATCCCCTAGAATTCCAGAGGATTTTTTTGTTCCATGGTTCACTCAAGTATTATTAAGCGTATAGCGATATCTTTTATTTTACCATCCAATTACTAATCAATTGATCTGTTGTCATGACAGTAGCAAATTCATCATGCAATGTAGCAAGTGATAGCCGATGAATCATTTCGGGATCATAATATGTACCGTTTTGATCTGTTAGTCCAAAGGCAGCAGATGCATCAGAAATGAGATATGTATCAAAGCCTAGATTGCCGCTCATTCTTGTTGTTGTAGATACGCAGTGCGGTGTTGTTAATCCTGCGATTACAACAGTGTCGATCTCGTTTGATCTTAGTTGTTCCTCCAAATTTGTGCCAATAAAGCTGCTGTTGACTTTCTTTTGTATCACCATTTCATCATCTAGCGGTTTGGCGATATCTTTGAAGAGATGCCCTTCATTTGCCGGATGAAATAAGGAGTCCGGCTTGTCAGATGTATGCTGAATATGAATCACTGTCCAGCCTTTCTCTCTCCAAAACGTCAATAAACGACTGATATTTTTCTCTGCATCTAGATTATTTCGTTCTCCCCATTTTTCATGCTCGAACGCCTTCTGTACATCCACAATGATCAAAGCCTTTTGATTCTTTTGCACAAACGCCCACCTCCGTAGATTCTCATTTACTACATGTAGTGTAAGGAATGGTGATCCATTTGTACATGCTTTTAATGATGTTTTGCCTGTTTTTGCATCAAAAAAACAAACCACACACTGGCAACGATGTAATAGATACCAATGATTGAATACAGTTGGACATCACCTCGCCTATTTGAACTGATTTAACAAACTTCATCCAGATGAAATAGATGAGGAGAAATGAGCACGGATAATAGAGGAAATATCTTAAAAAATATTGCTTGAGTTTTTGTGTCATCATTTTACCTCCATTATAACCTTCTTTCATCATCTAGCAGCTGTCATATGTCCGATGACATCAAAAAAAGACAGCACAAGTCGCTGTCTTTTTTCATTTTTTAATTCGTATTCTGTCCCCCGCCATTCAGTCCTTCTTTGATATAGCCTTTGACTTGGCTTGAAGCTAATAGACCGATGTGACCAACGCCGTGAATGAGGACGTTTCTTGCGCCAATTAAACGCGAGAGGCTGTTGACGACGATAAGATCGGCTGAGCTATAGACAGAGGTGTAAAGGATTTTTTGATTTGGATCGGTGCCTGGTAATGCTCTGAGTGAAACGAGTCCGTTCGCTCCACCAAGTGTAACGACGTTTTCTATTTTATCGCCGCCGTCTAGATTCTTAATATAGTATAACGTGTTCGCTCCGCCCATACTATGAGCCACAATATCAACTTTTTTGGCACCTGTTTTGGCTAGCACATCTTTGACGAATCTGGATAGACGCGGACCATTGTTGCGGTTATTACCTGTTTTGTCTATGAAATCGATAGCAAATAATTGGTTTCGATCCCATCCTTGTGATACCAAGTAACTTTTAATCGAAGCAAAGTTATAAGACGCACCGCCCATGCCATGTACCATCACAACCGGATTATGCTCAGCCGCTCTGATCTCTTTTGGCTGGATGAAGGCCATTGAACCCATCACCAATGCAAGCACAACAAGAATTTGCAAACTCCTTTTCTTAAAACGAATCACTTTCATTCCCCCTTATTCATCTTATTCGACTCTATTTTATACAAGAAAAATATGTAAAAAAAGTGAACAAGGCACTGTTTGTTCAATCAATTTATAGAAAATAAATAATGAAAAAGCACCTTTGACTCTCTCAACGCCAATGCCAAAAGACTAGACAAAGTCTCTTTGAACAGTCTATTAGACTCTTCAAAGAGCACTCATCTCTCATTTTGCATAAAAAAAGCAGCCGGTTATCGCAGCCGGCTGCACATCGTTCTTATTTGTAATTCACAAGGAAGTATTTCTTTTTCCCTCTTCTTAAGACGGTAAATTGGTTTTCAATTCGATCTTCAGCTGAAAGGACGTAGTCTTTATCGGTTTGTCTCTCTCCGTTGATGGAAACTGCACCATTTGTGATGTCTTCACGTGCTTGACGTTTTGATGGAGACAGCTTTGATTCAACAAGGACATCGACAAGTGTTAATTCTTCTGTGCTGCTTTTCTCCATTGATGGAACATCTTTAAAGCCTACTTTGACTTCTTCGGCTGAAAGAGATTTGATCTCGCCTTTGAATAGCGCATTTGAGATGTTGACAGCCTGTTCTAGTGATTCACGTCCATGTACAAGTGTTGTGACTTCCTCTGCTAGACGGCGCTGTGCTTCACGCTTTTCAGGAGCTGTTTGTACTTTTTCTTCGTACGATGCGATCTCTTCTTTCGATAAGAACGTAAAGTATTTTAAGTATTTCACGACGTCACGGTCATCTGTGTTGATCCAGAATTGGTAGAACTCATATGGAGATGTTTTTTCTTTATCTAACCAGATGGCGCCGCCTTCTGTTTTACCGAACTTCGTGCCATCTGCTTTAGTGACAAGCGGCATCGTTAGACCGAATGCTTTTGCCCCTTCTGCTTCAGACTTACGAATCAGCTCAAGTCCAGATGTGATATTTCCCCACTGGTCACTTCCGCCAATTTGCAGCTTACAGTTTTCATTTCTGTAAAGGTTTAAGAAGTCTAAAGATTGCAGGATGACGTAGCTGAACTCTGTGTACGAAATTCCTGTCTCGATACGCGAGCTGACGATATCTTTTGCCAGCATGAAGTTCACACCGAAGTTCTTTCCAATATCACGAAGGAACGTGATGACATTCATCTGGCTGATCCAGTCGTAGTTATTCACGATTACGGCTGGGTTCTCGTCTGCTTCAAAATCAAGAAATTGCGACAGCTGTCCTTTGATTTTATCTGACCACTGCTCTACGATTTCTGCTGGGTTTAGTGAACGTTCTGCTTTTTTGAAGCTAGGATCGCCGATCAGTCCAGTCGCGCCGCCAACAAGAGCAATCGGGTGATGGCCCGCTTCCTGGAATCTGCGTAATGTTAAAATTGGCAATAGATGACCAATGTGCAAGCTGTCAGCTGTCGGATCAAAGCCGGAGTAAAGCTTGATTTTTTCTTCTGCTAATAATTTTGTTAAACCTTCTTCATCTGTTTGCTGCTGAATTAATCCTCTGAACGATAACTCTTCCATCAATTGACTCATATCCAATTCTCCTTTTTTTACAATTCAACATAAAAAACGCCCCTTCGAATGAACGAAGGGACGATATATATCGCGGTACCACCCTGCTTAAAAGACAACAAATCACGTCTTTTCACTTACACTGATAACGGACAGATCCGTTCTTTCACTAATCAGGACAGCATGCATGCTCCTTTTCGTAAAAGCGGTTCGTGAGGGTAATTCGAATATCTCTTTGTACTGACTCGCACCAGCCGTCAGCTCTCTTGGACAGGGAAAGATAATTCTACTGAATCTCAGTCAAAACCTTTACATATTCAACTAATGTCATTTTAAACATACTTTTGGTATCAAGTCAACTGATGAAAAAAATTAATCTTCCATTGTCGATAGGTCGCCAGCCGGTAAATTCAGTTCCCACGCCTTTAGCACACGTCTCATAATTTTTCCGCTTCGCGTTTTAGGTAGTTTGTCTTTAAACTCGATTTCTCTCGGTGCCGCATGTGCAGCGAGTCCTTTTTTCACAAACGTACGAATTTCTTCTTTCAGCTCATCTGTCGGCTCATAACCGCTTCTGAGCGCAATGAATGCTTTAATAATTTCACCGCGGACTGGATCTGGTTTTCCAATGACACCAGCCTCTGCAATGGCCGGATGTTCGACCAGCTTGCTTTCCACCTCAAAAGGACCAACCCGCTCTCCTGATGTCATGATCACATCATCGACACGTCCCTGGAACCAAAAGTATCCGTCTTCGTCCATATAAGCTGAATCTCCTGAAACATACCAATCTCCCGGCATAAAGTAAGATTCATATTTTTCAGGATTGTTCCAGATCGTATGCATCATAGACGGCCAGCCTTTTTTGATGGCGAGGTTGCCCATCCGGTATGGCGGGAGTTCATTTCCGGCATTATCGACAATCGCAGCTTCTACGCCTGGAATCGGTTTCCCCATTGAACCTGGTTTGATGTCCATGCATGGATAATTACAAATCAGCTGTGCACCGGTTTCAGTCATCCACCAAGTGTCATGAATTCGTTTGCCAAATACAGCGTCTCCCCATCGGATGACTTCTGGATTTAGAGGCTCACCTACACTTAACACATGACGGAGCGAGCTGAGATCATATTTTTGAATGAGGTCATCTCCTGCTCCCATCAGCATTCTAAAGGCAGTCGGAGCACTGTACCAAACGGTCACACCTAGTGATTCAATGGTTTCATACCACGTATCAGGGTTAAACCTGCCGCCTAAAATGACATTCGTCGCCCCATTTAACCACGGTGAAAAAATGCCGTACACTGTGCCTGTTACCCAGCCTGGGTCAGCTGTACACCAGTAGACGTCGTCTTCTTTCAGATCAAGCACCCATTTACCGGTCTGGTCTTGCTGCACCATTGCGCCATGGACATGCAGCACACCTTTTGGCGTACCTGTGGACCCTGACGTGTAATGAAGCAGAAAGCCGTCTTTTTCATCCATCCATTCAATCTCAAGGTCCTTTGCTGCCTGCTCAAACGCCTCTTCGTAATGGATTGTCCGAACGCCATCGACGTCTTCCTTTTCACCGCCGACAATGATGACGGATTCAAGCTTCGGAAGCTCTGCAAACGGAATGCGTTCAAGCAGATCCGGCGTTGTCACAATGACCTTCGCCTCACTATTTTCTAAACGGTCTTTGACCGCTCCTTCCATAAATGCCTCAAATAACGGACCAACGATCGCACCAATTTTGACTGCGCCAAGCAGAAGAAAATAGAGCTCAGGTGATCTTGGCATAAAGATAAATACGCGATCCCCTTTTTGCACATGCGCCTTTTCTCTGAATAGATTTCCCGCTTTATTTGTGTTGATTTTCATATCCCTGAACGTATACTTTTCATCACGCTGTGAATCTTTGTAGTGAAGCGCCACCTTGTTCTTACGAAACGAGTCCGCATGTCTGTCAATCGCTTCATAGGCTGCATTTATGTTTCCTGTTTCATACCACGAGAAGTTTTTTCTTGCTTCCTCCCATGAAAATTCTTTGTATGCCTGCTCATAATCATTTAAATGATAGTCCCCTTTTACTGATGGCAGCGTTTCCAATTTCATCAAACAGTCCCCCTTTGCATACGTTTACAATGACCATTATAGTATAGATGACTTTTTTTCTCAATTTTTAAAAAACTTATGGTGAAACCGTTTTAATTCTTGCAAGTTTTAAGATAAAATAGAGACGACTCACTAGAATTTGAGGCGGTGGATACGTGGAGCATCCTAAAACTTATTATTCAAAAACCATTGAGCAAGAAACAGGTTCCATCCTTATTGAAGGTCCGGTACCTGCACCAGAGCTTGCGAACTATACCTTTCATGAAGGACTGACGGCATTTCGCACGCCTGAGGAACAGAAACAAGCACTTGTTGAAATAGCAAACCTTCCAGAAGGACGTATTATCATTGCAAGAATGGATGAGCTTGTCGTAGGCTATGTCACGTATTTGTATCCTGATCCGCTTGAGCGCTGGTCAGAGGGTAACATGGACAATTTAATCGAGCTTGGCGCGATTGAGGTCGCTCCTCCATTTAGAGGCTGCTCACTTGGCAAGCATTTACTTGATGTGAGCATGATGGATGAGCAAATGGAGAATTATATCATCATTACAACTGAATATTACTGGCATTGGGATTTAAAGGGGACAAAGAAAAACGTGTGGGAGTACCGCAAAATGATGGAGAAAATGATGAACGCAGGCGGTCTTGTCTGGTTTGCAACAGACGAGCCAGAGATCAGCTCACATCCAGCCAATTGTTTAATGGCCAGAATCGGGAAAAATGTGAATCCTGATTCGATTGAGCGTTTCGATCGTCTTCGCTTCCATCAACGCTTTATGTATTAACGTTCAATTCGTTTTTTTGGCAAAGGGGATTGGTAAACAATGATGATTGAACAAATTATGGAGCGTGATGTGATCACGCTGCGAAAAACCGATACGATTGAAGAAGCCATTCAAAAAATGAGTGCACATCACATTCGGCATATTCCGATCGTATCTGATCAAGGTTCTGTCATTGGGATGGTGACAGACCGGGATATTAAAAATGCCAGTCCAAGTATATTTGAAACAGAAAAAAGGCAGCTCTTTATTCAGCGTCCTGTTGAAGAGATCATGGTATTAGAGACGATCACTGCTCATCCGCTTGATTTCGTTGAAGAGATTTCAAGTGTCTTTTTTGAACACGGAATTGGCTGCCTTCCAGTGGTGAGACGAGGCAAGCTCGTAGGCATTATCACAAAGACTGATTTGCTTCGTACGTTTGTCAGACTGACAGGTGCAGATCAGCCTGGGTCACACTTAGAGGTTGAAGTGGACCAGATGACAGAAGGCCTCGCAGACATTACGGCCATTTTAAAGGAGCAGCATATTCAAATGCTGAGTGTGCTCGTGTATCCGCATGCAAATGAAGCCTCTAAAGTGCTCGTATTCCGCCTTCAAACCATTCATGCAGATCATGTGACGAAGCTGATTCGTGCAAAAGGCTATAAGGTGCTGTGGCCAATGGAGCAGACGATCAAATGAAGGAAGCAACCTTTGTTTTTTCACCCTCTTTTCAAACGTACCAATTTCACCAAGACCATCCCTTCAATCAGCTTCGTGTCTACTTAACATATGATCTTCTTCAAAAAATGAAGGCGTTAACAGATGATGAGATTGTCGCACCGCGTATGGCGACACTGGAGGAATTAAAGCTCGTCCATACAGCCGATTATATTCAAGCTGTGCAGCGGGCTAGTGAAGGAAAGCTCTCTACAGCAGAAGGTGAACGCTACGGCCTTGGCACGGAGGATACACCGATGTTTGCAGGTATGCATGAGGCAGCTTCTCTCCTTGTTGGCGGAACATTAACAGCCGTTGACCAAGTAATGATGGGACACTCGCAGCATGCACTCAATCTTGGCGGCGGACTTCACCACGGGTTTAAAGGACGTGCATCTGGCTTTTGTATATATAATGACAGCTCCGTGGCCATTCAATATATTCAAAAGACATATGGTGCAAGAATTTTATATATTGATACAGATGCCCATCATGGAGATGGTGTACAATTCAGCTTCTATGACGACCCAGAGGTCTGTACGGTCTCTATTCATGAAACGGGGCGCTACTTGTTCCCTGGAACTGGACAAGTACAGGAAAGAGGTCACGATAAAGGCTATGGCTACGCCTATAATATTCCGCTTGATGCATTTACAGAAGACGAATCGTTCCTCGAAGCATACCGAACAGCAGTGACTGAAATTGCTGCTTTTTTTAAACCAGATGTAATTTTGACGCAAAACGGCGCGGATGCACACTACTATGATCCGTTAACCCATTTATCTGCCACCATGAAAATATATGAGGAAATTCCTAGACTTGCCCATGAGTTAGCGCATCAATATTGTGATGGCAAATGGATTGCTGTTGGCGGAGGGGGATATGATATTTGGCGTGTCGTTCCAAGGGCATGGAGCCGGATTTGGCTTGAGATGAAAGGCATCACACCGCCGGCTGAACTGCCTCAGGACTGGGTTCAGGCTTGGCATAAACAATCGCCTGTCAGCCTGCCATCGACATGGGGAGACCCTGACGATTTATATCCACCGATCCCAAGAAAAGCAGAAATCACAGAAAAGAATGCTCAAACTGTAGAAAAAGCACTTATGCCTGTAAGAAGAGAAAAGAAAAATGCATAAGAAAAGCAGGCATTCACTAATGTGTAAGCCTGCTTTTTCGTTTTATTTTGTTGATTGTCTTTCTTCAATTCTGTGCGGAAGCTCAACAATTTGATCGTCCACTTGTTCTTTGTTCATCAGCTTTGTCAGCAGTCTCATTGCGACAGCGCCAATATCATAGGTCGGCTGAACAACTGTTGTCAGCTGAGGACGCACCATGAGAGAAAGTCTCGTGTTATCAAAGCCAATCACTTCTAAATCCTCAGGAATCGATACGCCTCTATCTTGTGCTCCGTGAATGACACCTAGCGCCATTTCATCGGTAGCCGCAATAACAGCTGTCGGCTTGTCAGACTGCTCAAGTAAATGAGCAAGTGATTCAATTCCAGAATCATAGGAGTAATCGCCTTCAGCGACGAGCGCATCGTCAAATGCGATGCCCGCTTCTTCAAGCGCACGCTTATAACCTGCAAGCTTTCTCATAGAGTTAATCGGTTCTGACATTGGGCCAGATACGAAGGCAATTCGCTTATGTCCTTTCTCAACTAAAAGCTGAACTGAATCATAAATCGCTTGCTCGTAGTTGATATTGACAGATGGTGTTTGAGCCTGCTCTTCAACAGATGCTGCAAGAACAATTGGCACAGGAGAGCGCTTAAATTCTTCAACAAGCACATCTGTGATGTTTCCGCCCATAAAGACAATCCCATCTACTTGTTTACCTAGCATTGTATTTAATAGATGAAGCTCTTTATCGGTATTTTGATCTGAGTTGCTTAAAATGATGTTGTACTTATACATCGTTGCGATATCTTCAATTCCGCGAGCAAGCTCCGAATAGAAGATACTAGAAATATCAGGGATGATCACCCCAACTGTTGTAGTTTTTTTACTTGCAAGGCCTCGTGCCACAGCATTCGGACGGTAGCCAAGACGATCAATCGCTTCAAGTACCTTTTTTCTTGTTGTTGGTTTTACATTCGGATTACCATTCACTACGCGTGATACCGTTGCCATACTTACATTTGCTTCTCTTGCTACATCATATATTGTAACATTATTCACATAAATCACTCCTTCAAATACACTTCATATCTATAGCATTCACCAATTGGATAGAGACATGTCAGATACGAGGAAAATAATATCCTATTTGTCATTAAAACGATGAAAAGAGACACATAATTTTTCAATCTACATCAAAATGACATTCTTTTATGAAATTATACACGTTTTTTCACCATATGAAAACGTTCCCTTTCTTTTTATAACTAAATTAAACAAACTTTAATGAGCTTGTTTCCTGTAAATTGAATCATATTTCATGAAAAATCGTCGAGAACGTCAGCTATGACAATGATCTTAGCAGATTCTATCGAATTTTAAAAATGAAAACATTGTGAACAAGCACTTTTGAGACTTGTAATGTGCTCTTTTCCTTTCATTCCCAATCTCCATCATATTTTATCCATAGAAAAACCGCCGGGCAGTTATCCGGCGGCTTTTCTATCTATGATTACGCGTGAATGTTGACAAGTGGTCTTAACGCATCTAACCATTTTTCGAATTGAGGAATGTCCATTTGCTGCGCTGAGTCAGATAGAGCAACAGATGGATCTGGATGCACTTCTGCCATGACACCGTCTGCTCCAATCGCAAGAGCTGCTTTCGCTGTTGGAAGGAGAAGATCTCTACGTCCAGTTGAGTGCGTCACATCAACGAATACTGGTAAATGTGTCTCTTGTTTCAAGATTGGCACTGCAGAGATATCAAGTGTATTTCTTGTCGCTGTTTCGTATGTGCGGATACCGCGTTCGCAAAGGATGATTTGGTCATTTCCTTGGGCGATGATGTATTCAGCTGCATTGATGAATTCTGAAATAGTCGCTGCAAGACCACGCTTTAAAAGAACTGGTTTCTTCACAGATCCGGCTGCTTTTAATAGCTCGAAGTTTTGCATGTTCCGTGCACCAATTTGGATGACATCGATATGCTCAATCGCTTCTTCAATATGAGCAGGATTGACGATTTCACTAATGACAGCAAGACCGTATTCATCCGCTACACGCTTTAGAATTTTTAGACCGTCTACACCAAGTCCTTGGAAATCGTATGGACTTGTGCGAGGTTTAAATGCACCTCCGCGAAGTAGTTTTAGTCCTTGCTGTTTCGCTGCTGCCGCAACTTCTGCGACTTGCTCGTAGCTTTCAACAGCACATGGTCCAACGATGAAGCGCTGTTTCCCATCACCGATCGCTTCTCCATTGATGTTCACGATTGTATTTTCCGATTTTTTCTTACGAGAAACAAGAAGTGCTTTGCTGTGGTCATCTTCTTGAAGCTCTAGACCTGCTTTGAAAATCTCTTTGAAAATATGCTGAATCGTTGAGTTTTCGAATGGTCCATCATTTGCTTCAAGAATTTGGTTCAGCATTGTGCGCTCTCTGACAGGATCATAACGGTTGACACCTTGCGCTTCTTTCGCCTTTCCAATTTCTTTTACAATGCTTCCTCTTTCATTGATCAGTTTTAAGATTTGAAGATTTAGTTCATCTGCCTGCTGTCTCAATTGTTCTAGTTCATTGTTGCTCATTTTTGTCATCCTTTCCTCTGCCTGTTCTCGCTTTTTATTTTTTCATTCTCTCATGATAGGGTTTATTATAAACAAAGATTTCGGAATTGTCACGAAAATTTTCTTTATTACCCAAACGCTTTTAAGCGATAAAGTATTATGTGTAAGATTATAGCATACTTTTGGTTGAAGTAAACCTTTTTTTTATAAAAAAACGTCAGCAATTGCTGACGTTTCTTCTACAGATTATGTTCAAGCGCTTCTTTTGTAATGCTTGAGTGGGATGCATGCCACTTCACTTTTCCACCGCTAAAGACGAGTGCCTGGGGACTTTCATGCTTTACCCCCGACTTTTCAGTCACATAGGATGAAAGCTCTCTTGTGTTTTGGATTTGCAAGAAATAAGTAGGCACGTCTTCATGTGCAGACGCAAATGCTTCAAACTCTTGAAAAGCCGCTTGACTGATCGGACATGTCAAACTGTGCTTAAAAAAGACAAACGTCCCATCTTGATTCGTTAGTTGATCAAACTGTTCTTCTGTTTCAATGAGTTGTTTTGACATGATGTTCTCCTTCTTCACTCCGAGCAGTGAGAGTTAGCCTTTAGTCGATTGTTCTACTTTTTCTTTGACATCTTTGATGCCATCTTCAATTTCTGATTTCGCTTCTTGTGCTCGTACTTTTGCTTCGTCTGCTACATCTGAAGCTTCATTTGCTAGGTCAGCTGCTGCATCTTCTGCTTCACTTTTCACATGATTAGCTTTTCCAGCTGCACGCTCTTTTATGTCTTTCACTTTGTCTAAAATCTGGTTTGACTGTTCTGCTACCAGTTGGGACAATTCAGACGTTTTATCTTTCGCAATCGTCACATATTCAGTGCCTCTTTCTTTTGCATCTGTTGTGAGGCGATCTGTTTTTTCTTTTAAAACATTCGCTTGGGTGTTCAAATCATCGCGAAGCTCTTTCCCTGACTTCGGTGCTAAAAATAAGGCTGTTGTTGCACCAACAATTCCACCAATAAGTGTTCCGATCAAAAAGTCTTTGCTATTGATTCCGTCTTTGCTCATGATTATTCCTCCTATGCGAAAATGGTTTTATTTTTGGTGCTTTCGTTGTTTCCATTTTTTATAAATTTCAAGTGCTGCGTTACTCCAGCTTACCACATCCGTGACTTTTTCTTGATTTCGTTCAACGGATGAAGAAACTGCACCAGCTGCCTGCTTTATGCTTGTATTAAATTGGTTGATCGAGCCGCCAATTCCCTGCACCGCATCCACAACTGTGTTGAGTTTTGCCGATTTGTCTTGAATATCTTCAGCAAGCTGATTCGTCTTATGTAGCAACTGTGTCGTCTCTGTGGTGATCCCTTGCATCTGACCTTCAAGACCTTCTAAAGTTGATGCAACATTCTTTAATGTCAGCTGTAAGGATTTTAATGTTTTGGACAAATAGATGACAAGAATGAGGAAAGCAATTGCGATCAGTGCAACGCTTAGATATAGAATAATAATCATCTGATACCTCCTTTGCTGCGGGCATATGCAATTCATTACCCTCTCGTTGTATCATTCAAACATCGCCTAGAATGACCGATTGAATAATAATTCTACACTTATTCGCTGATTCCTGTCCACAGCGAACGAAAAAAAGCGGCAGATGTTGACACATTTAGCCCCTTTGTCACATTTTATTCAAAATAAAAAAAGTGCCGATCAAAACGGCACTTTTCGTTTAAGCATTTATACAGCGACTTTCTCATAAGCACGCAGATATTTTTGAATGTCTCCTGCTCCCATAAAGATCAGAATCCCATCTTCGTGCGCTTTCAGCACAGATGTATCTTCTTCCGCAATCAATTGGGCCTGCGGGATTTTTTCTCGTAAATCTTCGATACTCAGCTTCCCAATGTTTTCACGGGCTGAACCGAAAATATCGCATAGGTATACATAGTCCGCTTTTTTCAGACTGTCAGCAAATTCACTTAAGAATTGCTGTGTGCGTGTGAAGGTATGCGGCTGGAAGACAGCGACAATATCACGGTCTGGATATTTTTGACGTGCTGCTTCAATGGTGACTTCAATCTCCGTTGGGTGATGGGCATAGTCGTCAATTAAAACCTGCTCACCGACCACTTTTTCATTAAAGCGGCGTTTCACCCCGCCAAATGTCATTAGTGCCCCTTTGATGAGCTCTACATCAATGGCTTCATAGTGACATAATGCAATCACAGCTAATGAATTGAGGACATTATGATTTCCGTAGGCAGGAATGTAGAAGGTATCATAAAACGTATTGCGTACAAATACATCAAATGTAGTGCCTTCCGTGTTTTTCACAACATTGCGTGCTTGGAAATCATTTTCTTCATTGAAACCGTAGTACACAACAGGTACCTTCGCTTGAATCTTGGGCAGATGCTCATCATCACCGCAAGCGATAATGGCTTTTTTCACTTGAAGCGCCATGTTTTGAAATGCATCAAACACGTCGTCAATGTCCGAGAAATAATCAGGATGATCAAAATCAATATTGGTCATGATCGCATAGTCTGGATGATAGCTGAGGAAGTGTCTGCGGTATTCGCATGCTTCAAATACAAAATACTCGCTGTTTTCTTTCCCCATACCAGATCCATCACCGATTAAGTATGAAGTTGGTTTCGCTGATTGCATCACATGGGCAAGCAGTCCTGTTGTCGACGTTTTACCATGAGCACCAGTAATCGCAACGTTTGTGAATGAATCCATGTATTCTCCAAGAAATTTATGGTAACGAATGACAGGAATCCCTTCAGAAAGGGCACGTTCAATCTCAGGGTGTGTATCAGGAAATGCATTACCTGCAATCACGGTCATCCCTGGCTGAATATTATCTGGGTCAAATGGAAGAATTTTAATATTTCGTTCTTCTAATGCTTTTTGTGTAAAGATATGTTTTTCGATATCCGATCCTTGGACAGTATACCCAGTATCATGAAGAATTTGGGCCAGTGGACTCATACCTGTCCCTTTTATTCCAACAAAATGATAAACAGTCATAATTGTACCTCCAACAAACGTCTATCTGACTTACAGTATATGACGCTCATTTCAATTTGCAACTTGTGATTTTCGCCTCTAGCGGCTCACAGATCGCAGCTCCAAATAAAGATTTTTTTCCGATCTTCCTATTCTAATCAATATTAACTATGATTAGTATCCGACAACTTTCCTATTTCTAACACCTGCTTTCGCTCATTTTACATAAAAAAGCGTTCTGACAGGCATACGAAAAGCGTCCAATTACAAAATTGCACCTATGTGCTATCATACCATGTTTATAAAAAAAATGAAGTGGTTTGTTTAGATCAGCTGTTCTAAGTCACTCAGTGTCATGAGGACTTCCCTTGGCTTACTGCCTTTTGCACCAGAGATCATGCCCTCGCGTTCCATCATGTCGATCAATCTGGCTGCACGATTGTAGCCAATTCTAAATCTTCGCTGCAAACTCGATGTACTAGCGCTATTCTGCTCAATCGCAAAACGGCAGGCATCCATAAACAATTCGTCTTCATCTGTAATCGCAGAGCCTTGGAGCATTAATTCCTCCTGTTCGAAAAGGAACACTGGCTTACGCTGTTTTCTTACATGTGCCACTACTTGATCAATCTCACGGTCTGATACAAAGTTCCCTTGCAGCCTCGTCGGCTTGCCGGAGCCATTTTCTAAGAAAAGCATGTCTCCTTTTCCGAGAAGCTTTTCTGCACCTGCCATGTCAATGATCGTTCTAGAATCTACCTGACTTGAGACAGAGAAAGCAATTCTTGTTGGGATATTGGCTTTAATGAGACCTGTAATGACATCAACAGAAGGTCTTTGTGTCGCAATCAATAAATGAATGCCGCATGCTCTTGCTTTTTGTGCGATTCGGCAAATGCTTTCTTCGACTTCATTTGGTGCGACCATCATTAAATCAGCGAGCTCATCGATCACAACGACAAGATAAGGCAGTTTTTCACCCATTTGTTTTTCTTTGACAAGCTCATTGAATCGTTTAATTTCTCTCACGCCAGAGTGCGCAAACAGTTCGTAGCGCCTTTCCATTTCATCCACTACCCATTTCAGAGCGGCTGTCGCTGTCTTGGCATCGGTGATGACAGGACTCACGAGATGCGGAATGTGATTATATGGCGCTAATTCAACCATTTTAGGGTCGATTAAGAGCATTTTTACTTCATCTGGTGACGCTTTAAACATTAAGCTCACTAAAATGGTATTGATACAGACACTTTTTCCTGACCCTGTTGCTCCAGCAATTAAGCCATGCGGCATTTTTTGCAGATCAACCACAACAGGCTGGCCAGATATATCTAATCCGAGTGCTGCTGTTAAAGGTGATGGATTGTCTCTAAATGCACTGCTTCTGATCATCTCTCGTAAGAAAACCATTTTACTGTGAAGGTTCGGCACTTCGATCCCGATCGTGTTCTTTCCTGGAATCGGTGCTTCGATTCGAATATCTTTTGCGGACAAACTGAGTTTAATATCATCTGATAGGTTCGTGATTTTGTTCACTTTGACACCTGGTTCTGGATGTACTTCAAACCTTGTCACAGAAGGGCCTTGCGTGACATGAACCACACTTGCTCTGACATTGAAATTTTTCAGCGTGGCATTGAGCAGGTCTGCCCGCTCTTTCACCCATGTCCCGTCCTCTTCTTTTTGAGCTGGAGGTACGTCTAAAAGGGCGAGACTTGGAAAAACATACCCTTGTGCATCTGCTGCTTTCTTTTGCCCTTGCACACGCTGATCACTTTTTAACATCATGACGTTAAAAGGTACCGTTGAGGTTTGTCCGCTTGTACGTTGCGTCTGCGGAGCTGCTTGTTTCGGTTTTTCTTCCATCACTTCATGCACTTGTTCTTGCTTTTCTTGCTGCTCTATGACAGGTTCTGCTGGTTCAGTAGCGGTCTCATCGTCTGCTACTTGTTCTATTGGCATCATTTGATCTTCTACTATTTCAGCTTCTTCCAACAATTGGTCTTCTTGCAGATCATGCTTGGCGACTGGCTCAGCTTCTTCAAATGCTGCCGCTGGCACTTCTTCTTGATGATCTTCTATGGAATCAGCTTCTATTTCCGCGACCGGTTCTGCTGTGATGTCTTCTGTTACCTCAACTTCTTCTGCCGACATGTCTACTTCCATTTCAATCGCGGGATGTGTGTCTTCTGCTGTTTCAAATGTCAACGGTTCTATTTCCTCCGTATGATCTACAAACTGATGTACCGGCTCGCCTTTTATTTCTTCGTCATCGCTTGAGACATCCTGTTCCGGTTCAGCCTCTACCGGCTGTTCTTGATAAGCTTCGGCCTCCTGATTATGTAAGTCAGCTTCAATATGGTCTTGAGGCTCAGAAAAGGCTGGCTCTTTTTCCTCTGTTTGAATGAAAGGCTCGTCATTTAAACGCTCCATCGTCGATTGAACGTGATCCTGATAAGCGAGTTCCTCTTGCAAAGTAAGCGGGGTCACGTCTGTTTGCATGTCCACTCTTTCTTCTGCTGGGGCTGAAACCGTTTCTTCCATACGATTTTCTTTCCGTATTGACGGAATGTTCATTTGCTGTCTGACATTTCGTACACGCTCTGCCTCTTCTGATAACAGGGTGACACGCTGCGCTGTTTCTGCTGCTTTCATTTGAACAGGAGATGATTCTTCTTTCGCTTCTGTTCGTTTTGGACGCATATCCTGATGATAGCCATAGATCGGTGATGGAATTTGCTCTGTTTTGAATGGCTTTTTATTGATGTCAGGCTGCACCGTTTGTTTTGGCTCATAGGTCTTCTGCTTAGCCTTTGGCTTGCTTGGCTTTGCGCGTCTTCTTTCCTGCTTCACTCCGTCACGCAGAGGTTCATCTGGAACGAGCGGAAAGCGGAAGTTGCCTTTCGGATATTCATAATAGACTTTTGTATCTTCAATTTTCTTATATTCTTTATGCTGTTCAAAAACTGGCTGCGCTCGTGCAGCTGGACCTTCCTCAGGTCTCACAGCTTTTTCTTCTTTCTTTTCTTCTCCTAAAAATACACTAAAAAATTTATCTAACCAACTCATCATTTATCACTCACTTTAACTCCCCTTACGTTTTCTTGGGCGATTTTTAGTATACCATTGCTTTTTCATGCAGAAAAGCGAGAAAAGTGCCGCTCTTTGCTATTTGTGCTGTCTGTAGATGAAAAAAAGTCACTAAGTACGTACTTAGTGACTTTTGGTATAACACATTCTTCGCTCCTATATGCCCGTTTATGGGAGGTTACGCTTTAAAGGGTTCGCCAGTTTGGTGGCTTCCCTCTAGAACAAGAATCCCTTTTTCAGCAGGCGCGTCTGGAAGATCTAGTTCTTTTGCTGAACAAATCATTCCGCTTGACGGAACACCTCTTAGCTCAGCATCTTTGATGACCAAACCGCTTGGCATCACTGCCCCAACCTTCGCAACCACGACATATTGCCCTTGATCAACGTTTGGTGCACCACACACGATTTGTAAAGTTTCATCGCCAACATCTACTTGGCAAATGTTTAATTTATCTGCATTCGGATGCTTTTCTTTTTCCTTCACATAACCGACAACAAATTTTGGTGATAGATCCACGGTCAACGTTTCACTTACACCGTTGCGGTTTAAAATTTCGTTGATATCTTGAACAAGTGTTTCAGATAGCGGTACAGATCCGTTTTCTTCAATTTTCATGTAAGTGGATGCGTTGAAGATATTAAAACCTGTTGTTTCTTTTGTTTCTTGATTGAAGATTCTTACGACATCTCCAAACGTCTCATGACCTACTTCTTCTCTCGTCACATCTTTCAATGAAATAAGGAGTGTGTCGCCTACACCTTCTGCATTATAAAAAACGTTCATTCTTCAAAATTCCCTTCTACTGCTGTTTTGGTCTGCTTTTAGCAAGAATAAAGATCGGTTCAAGCTTGCCCTCATCATATAAAAATGACAATGCGGTAATCGGAACCGTGCCGCTGGCGAAGAAGCTCATCGACATCTGTCCTAAAATATCATAGCCTGATTCATTGCGAACATCTGCAATGATGAATACATCTTGATGGGGAACAGAAATGGCCATCTGTCCTTCTATTTTTTGCGCGTATTCTTGTAAAATCGATTCATTTAAAAGTCTGCTGGCATCATATCCGTCATTCGCACGGAAGAAATAAAACCGATTGCCTGCAACTTCATCCATTTTCACCACAGTTTCAAGTGAGCGGACATTGAAGCTTGCAGTTTCCCTAATTCGCTCTTTTGTCCAGTTTTCCTTTTGAAGCATTTTCTCATCAATTAATCTGTAGGTGCTTCCAAGGTCAAGTGCATAGAAGATTCTCGTTTCTGCTGTATGCTCATCAAAAACTAGGGGAATGCCATCACTTGATGCCTCAGGAAAGGAAGTGGAACGAATGACAGGATAAATTTGCTTTTCTTTTCCTGAGATGTGCTGCGCTTCGCCTTTCATGGCACTTAGCGCCTCTTTCACATAGTAAACGATCTCATCTAATGTTTCATCAGGCTTTACTTCCCACTTTGCAATGATTGGCGGGAGCTCTAGTGTAATACCTTTACTTGTTTGTTTATCTTCAATACGAAGCGTATCTTTTTCTCGGTCAAACTGGTGTGACCAGCTGTCATTTGTCAGACGGCTTTTAAGTTCGTTCGCAAGCTTTCTTGATGTCATTTTTGCCATGATTTAGACTCTCCTTTCATTATTTAGAAAG
Organism: Bacillus sp. FSL R5-0431; assembly: GCF_038002985.1. Lineage (NCBI taxonomy): Bacteria > Bacillati > Bacillota > Bacilli > Caryophanales > Bacillaceae > Bacillus > Bacillus sp. FSL R5-0431. The sequence goes on from NZ_JBBOOG010000001.1 coordinate 2,631,362, forward strand.
AGAATCTGTTAAAAATGCTTCAATCTCTTCCTTCGTCTTACGATCCTTGCTGACAAAGCGGTTAACCTCTTGTCCATTTTTAAAAACTAAAAAGCTTGGAATGCCGTAAATTTCCCACTCTGCGCAAGTGTCAATGAACTGATCTCTATCCACATAGAAGTACTCAAATTCTGGGTAGTTTGCTTCAAGCTCTGGCAAGAATGGTTCGATAAAGGTGCAGTCCGGGCACCAGTCAGCTGAAAATAGCAATACTGTTAAGTCTTCTTGAATCACTTTTTGTAATTCTTCGTTTGATTCAATTTTTTTCATGTTTCATTCCTCCAGTTTGTATGGTTAAATCTCCGAATTGTATATAGCCTTTCTTTCTCATCCATTCTGATACTACCAAACTAATCACTGCCGGGCCAACGATATGCAAAAGAGCGATCGCCAGAAAAACGGATGGATGAAATCCCATAACGGTCAGTGTCATGAGCTGTCCAACGAGGCCGCTCGTTCCCATACCTGCCCCTGCCGCATTATTGACCATCCCAAAGCCAATAATACCAATTGGCGCGAGAATGAGGCCCGCAATCGTCGGCGGAATAAGGATAAGGGGATTTTTCACAATGTTCGGCAGCTGCAATTTTGACGTGCCAATGCCGACAGCAGCAAGACCGCCAAAACGATTTTCTCTAAAGCCTGCAGCGGCAAAGCCGACCATTTGAGCGCAGCAGCCAATCGTTGCAGCACCAGCCGCTGTTCCGCTTAAGTCAAGCATGAGCGCAAGCGCCGCACTTGAAATCGGTGAGCTGAGGGCAAGTCCAACAATGGTCGCTACTAGCATGCCCATGATGAGCGGACTTTGGTCAGTCCCCCACATGATGAGTCTGCCAAGCCCTGTCATCATGGCTTCAATCCCAGGACCGATCAAAGCGGCGGTGAAAAAGCCAGTAATAATGGTGACAAGCGGCGTTAAAATAATATCAATTTTTGTCTCACCACTGACCAGCTTGCCGAGTTCCACACCAATTAATGCTGCGACAAAGCTTCCAGCAGGTCCACCAAGCTCTGCTCCTGCAGCACCTGAGACAACACTTGCAAAAATGATCAAAGGAGATGCATGTAAGCGATACGCAACGGCTACACCGATTGCTGGTCCCATGAGCCCCATCGCAAGTGTTCCCATTTTGATGATGAGCGGAAGTGATAACAGACCGCCTGCTGTTTTTAAAATCAGCCCTACCACTAATGTAGCAAATAGACCTAAAGCCATATAAGAGAGTGCATCAATGAAGTACACTTTTGGCGAAAGGGAGATCCCCTTTCTTTTCAAATAAGTCATCAACGTCGTCTTCCTGCTTTCTCATAGGAAAGACGAAGAGGCCTGTCCTTCCCATTATATGTAGTATTCTTACGATGAAAAATAGTCTCTACCATGAATATCATAATCATATTTTTTTTGCTTTATCAAGCACTTCTTGTGTAACATGAAAAGAAACAGGGCAAACCTTTACTAAGTTTGTACAAAAGGAGGAGATCGTTATGCAATTAACCGTCTATTTAGCAGGAGAAATTCATAGCCAGTGGCGTGATGAAATCAAGGAGAAAAGCCAATCGTTGAAACTGCCGGTGACGTTTGTTGGTCCAATGGAGAATCATGACCGCTCAGATCACATTGGTGAGGACATTTTAGGTGAGCAGCCGAATGCCATTTTCAAAGATGATGCGGCTTCTGATTTGAACAATTTCCGTACTGAGATCTTATTAAACAAGGCAGACGTCGTCATTGCCCGCTTTGGTGAGAAATATAAACAGTGGAACACGGCAATGGATGCATCTGCTGCCATCGCAAAAGGAAAACCTCTCATTTTGATCCGCCCAAAAGAACTGCACCATCCGTTAAAGGAACTATCAAACAAAGCGAATATCACTGTAGAAACCGTGAACCAAGCGATCAAGGCGTTATCTTACGTGTTTGAACAGCAATAAAAAAGGTGAAACTGCAACCTTTTTTCCTCTTTTCGAAACCTTTGCAGACCTGGCAATGAATGCGAGGTTTTGTCTACATATACACACTAAAGGCTGCTCTCATGAAAGAGGCAGCCTTTTCTATTACATTTACACCTGTTGATAAATAGAATCCACTGTACTTTGATCACATTTTTTCACAAGGCGTACAATTAACTCTTTTGCCGCTGCGTAATCATCCACATGCAATACTGAATGACTTGTATGAATGTAGCGAGCGCACACCCCAATGACAGCAGAAGGCACGCCTTGGTTTGACACATGCACACGCCCAGCGTCCGTACCACCCGGTGATACGAAGTATTGGTATGGAATGCTGTTTGACTCAGCAGTATCGAGCACAAATTCTCTCATCCCGCGGTGCGTAATCATTGTTCGATCAAAAATACGCAGAAGTGCACCTTTTCCAAGCTGGCCGAATTGGGTTTTGTCACCTGTCACATCGTTAGCAGGGCTTGCATCTAAAGCAAAGAACAGATCCGGCTGAATCATATTGGCAGCTACCTCTGCCCCTCTAAGCCCTACTTCTTCTTGAACCGTTGCACCTGAATACAGCTGACATGAAAGGGGTTCGTCTTTTATTTCTTTTAATAACTCAATCGCAAGTCCGCAGCCATAGCGGTTATCCCAAGCCTTCGCTAAAATCTTTTTGGGATTCGCCATTGGGGTAAAGACTGTTGCGGGCACGATTTGCTGTCCTGGGCGAACGCCAAGCTCTTTTGCCTCTTCTTCACTGTCTGCACCAATATCAATCAGCATGTCTGATGGTTTCACAGGTTTGCTTTTTTGTTCTGGTGTCAGAAGATGAGGTGGTGTACTAGAGACGACACCAGGAATTGGCCCGTGATCGGTATGAACGTCCACACGCTGCGCCAGCATGACTTGACTCCACCAGCCGCCGAGTGTTTGGAAACGTATCATCCCATTTTTCGTAATGGATGAAACCATGAATCCCACTTCATCCATATGACCAGCCACCATAATTTTAGGTGTGTTCTCCGGCCCCTTGCGTACGCCAAACACACCGCCAAGACGATCCTGAATGAGTTCATCAGAATATTTCTCAAGTTCCTTTTTCATAAAAGCACGCACATGGTGCTCATTACCCGGAGTTCCCTGTAATTCTGTTAAATTTCGGAAAAGCGACAATGTTTCTTCATTCATTCTACGGTTTACCTCGTTTCTATGTAATGACCATATATATTCCTATAAAAATAACACTCACTTTATACTATAAGAATTCTTTCGGTTTTCCAAGTATCTCTCCAGAAATTTTGAATATGCTTTCAAGTATTCGGATTCCTTAACATCAATGGACAAGTTTTGTATAATGGAAAAAACAGCAATACGGAGGTGCAGCACGTTGAAGTTAAAACATGTTCTGATTGGTGCGAGTATTGGCGTAGCCGCTGCAATTGTTGCAAAGAAAGTATTTTTCCCTACGTATATCTCGTCTGAAAAAGCATTAAAAATTGTGAAATCTGCTTTTAAACAGCGCGGCCCGATTGATGGCTCTTGGATTTATACTGTACCAGAACCGTATACCGTAAATGGTGAAACGATTGATGTGTACAAATCTGGCATTACTCGCTCAGCCTTTGGCGAGCTTGAACAGTACGAAGTCATGATTGATGCCAAAACAGGCATGATCGTTGATGTCATTGATTCTGTGGCTTGATAAAGAAAGCTTCGCAAAGGCGTGTCCTTGCGAAGCTTCTTTTTTATATGGCTTTGATTTTTTTGTACACAGGATGCCACATGGCGTCCTGTACAGCCTGAATGAGATCCTCAGGCGTTTCCTCTGCAATTCCTTCATCGATCGCTGCTTGCGCCACACGGACAGCCACTGTCGCTGAAACAGTTCGAAGCTGATCCACACTTGGCAGCATCGCTGCACCCGGCTTTCCGACATTGACCATGCTGGCAATCGCTTCAGCACTCGCAACAAACATGCTGTCTGTTATAAGGCGGGCTTTAGACACAATCGTTCCAAGACCAAGCCCTGGGAACACAAGGGCATTATTCGCCTGACCAATTTCATATGTCACGCCGCCATATTCGACAGGATCAAATGGGCTTCCCGTTGTCACAAGGGCGCGTCCTTCTGTCCACTCGATGAGATCTTCAGGCTTTGCTTCTGAAAGAGGTGTTGGGTTCGACATCGGTAAAATGGCTGGGCGCTCCACGTGTGACGCCATTTCTTTCACAATTTCCTCTGTAAATGCTCCTCCTACCGTCGAGGTGCCAATTAAGATGGTTGGTTTCGCCTGTTTGACGACCTCTAATAAATCAATGGAATGCTTAGGACCGTTACGGGCATAATCCTTTACTTCGTCAGAACGTCTTGCATATGGCTTTTGAAATGGCTGAATGTCAGGCGAATCATCTGTAAGCAATCCTGTTTTATCAATACACCAGAAATGATCATATGATTCCTCTTCTTTGACACCGTCTCTTACGAGAGCATCACGGATCTGCTCCGCTATGCCAATCCCTGCCGTACCCGCTCCGAAAATGACGATTCGGTGATCTTTCAGCGGAACCTTCGAAGCTTTTGCACATGCCAGAACCGCAGCAAGTGAAACAGCTCCAGTACCTTGAATGTCATCATTAAATGTACAAATACGTTCCTTATATTTTTCCAATATGGCTCGGGCATTTTTTGTCCCAAAGTCTTCCCAGTGAAGGAGTGCATTTGGAAAAGTTGCGCGGGCAAGCTCTACATATTGATCAATGAACCGATCATAACGTTCTCCTCGAACGCGAGAATGCTGATTTCCAACATAAAGCGGATCATTCAAGAGACTTTCCTGGTTCGTCCCGGCATCAAGCACAACGGCCAGCACGCGGCTAGGATCAATGCCTGCTGCGGCTGTATAAACAGCAAGTTTCCCGACTGAAATGGCAATACCGCCAACACCCCAGTCTCCAATACCTAAAATGCCTTCTGCATCTGTCGCAACGATTAAGTCAATTGATTCATCAACACCGTAAGAGGCAAAAATCTCTTCCATGCCTTCCAAATCATCAATCGATAAATAAAGCCCCCTTGGCTTTCGATACTCGTGGCTATAACGCTGAATGGCTGTTCCAACAGTCGGCGTGTAGACAATCGGCAGCATCTCCGCCAAGTGCTCATTCAGTAATTTGTAAAAAAGCACTTCGTTTCTGTCATGAAGTGATGTTAAATACACATTTTTCCCCAGTTCATCCGGCTGTGCCTTGAACTGCTCATATGCACGCTTTGCCTGATCCTCTAATGTTAAAACCTTAGGCGGTAGAAATCCCTTTAAACCAAGCTCTTCCCGCTCTTCCTTAGTAAATGCAACCCCTTTGTTTAAATAAGGGACGGACATGACTTCCATCCCTCTTAATGGTGTTTCAATGACATCACCATGTACACGATAAAATTGGTTCACCTGCACTCTTCCTTTCACAAGTTCATTTTGTCGTTATTTTGTGTGAAAGGTGAAAAAACATGCAGATGATCTTTTATCTTCCTGTTTCTCTTTTAACTTCATGTGTGATTTGCCCGTCTTCATCCCACTTTACAGCGCGGTAAATCGCATCATGATAAAACAAGTACCACGCATTTTTTTCTTCTGCAAATGCCTGCCATTTTTGCTTAGCTGGAATCGAAGTCATTGGGTAATCATCATAAGCCAAGACCCATAATGGATTTTTATGAGCGTGTGTTGGCATGATATCAGCCAAATGAATCGCTGTTTCGCCCTGACTTGTGAGCGTTAAGATGCTATGGCCATTGCTATGACCGCCTGTATGATGTAGCCCAATGCCTTTTGTTACTTCGATGCTTTCTTCAAATGGCACCACTTGATTTGCTATAGGCTCCCAGTTTTCTTTCCAATATGTATTTCTTGAGCGGATGTTAGGCGCCCTCATTTCATCCCATTCGATTTTGGATGTGATGATTTTTGCCTGCGGAAAAACAGACACGAGCTCTTCTCCCTCACGTTTTGTCAGCCCGCTTGCATGATCGAAGTGAAGGTGTGTCATTAAAACGTAATCAATATCAGCTGGTTGCAGGCCGAGTGCCGCTAGCGATTGTTCCAATTTCGTCTCTTCTGTTACGCCGTAATTTCGTTTTTGTTTATCTGTCAGCTTCCCTGATCCGATGCCGGAATCCACTAATAAATGAAGACCATTCCACCGAATGAGGATCGGATCACACCGCAGTTCAATTTGATTGCGATCGTTCACCGGGTATTTTTTTGACCATAACGGCTTTGGCACTACACCGAACATCGCACCGCCGTCCATGTGTGTATCTCCCCCATTTAACCAGAACAGTTCCATGTCACCTATTTTCATTGTCTCCATTGCTGTCATCCCTCCTTTTTCTATCGTAGCAAATACAGCTGAAAATCGCATGCATCAATCTTTTCATGAAAAAAGCTGACTGCAATTTTTCTTTGCAGCCAGCTTGATGTCACTTGTTAATCTGGAAATTTTACTTCTGATCGATAGATGGGTTGTCCCATAGACGAGAATTTTTCTTCGTATTCAGTCATCACATTTCCTTCTAATCCGTCCTTATGTAAATCTAAGCTTACATACGTTAAAAGAAGGCCATATGCAGAAAAACTCTTTAAGGAATATTCAAATAATCCGCGGTTATCTGTTTTGAAATGCAATTCACCACCTGGACGGAGAATATGTTCATATCGCTCTAAAAAGGCCTTAAACGTTAATCTGCGCTTTTCATGCCTTGCTTTTGGCCACGGATCAGAGAAATTCAAATACACCCGGTCAATTTCATTTTCCGCAAACACATCTGTCAGCGTTTCAGCATTAATGTTCAAAAGCTTTACATTTTCAACGTCTGTCTCTTTGATTTTATCTACTGCTGTCACAATGACACTTTTAAATAATTCAATGCCAATATAGTTGATATCAGGATGAAGCTTGCCCATTCCAGCGATAAAGCTCCCTTTTCCTGTCCCAACTTCGATATGGATTGGATGATCATTTCCAAACAGCTCATGCCATTTCCCTTTATATTGCTCGGGGCTAGCTAAGGCAATATGAGCATTTTCAGCTAAGTAATCATCCGCCCATGGTTTATGTCGCATTCTCAATTTGATACACCTCTATTTTCTTTACATTTTATCAAGATACCATGAAACATAAAGACCCGCAAGACAGCATCTTTATGCGCATATGAAAAAGACCAGCCCTTCGCTTGAGCTGGTCTGCCGCATGTATAAATTGGGCGATGAATGCACAGTTTAACCACATAAATGACACGCAGAAAAGGAGCATACGTATGGGATTAAACCGTCAACATCAGCTTCAATTAATCAAAGATATTTTAACCGATCACCAGTTGGATTGCTGCGGGACTGTTGCAGAATATGAACAGGTGGGACGTGTGATTCAATTAATGCTGGCAAAAGAAGACCTTGATGCCGACATTCGTCAATTATTAACAGATATTTATGATTACAGCCAAAAGGGCACTTCTGTCAGTTCAATTGATGCACATATCGAGGAGCATCAATCGCATTTGTCAGAGTGGGTCGAGAATATTCCTATGTCTTAATGGATGTTTAACCGCTTTAAGAGTGCGCTCAGCTCCGCTTGCACTTCTTGCTGCGCTTTTTCATTTCCTTTTCTTTTATGCCACACGACAAACGATACGGTTTCAGCGAGGACGTACCAATCCATGCGTTTTCGCAAATTGTCCGTCAGCGGGGCACCGTACATCGAGAGCCAGCTTTCCCAGTTCTCTTCTTCAACATAATGGTATAAAAGTGGTCCAAGATCAATGGCTGGGTCAGCAATCATCGCCCCATCCCAATCGATCAAGTAAAGCTGATTTTCATCTGTCAGCAGCCAATTATTATGATTGAGGTCACAATGACACACGACCTTGTCCTCAAATTGGACTGCCTCCACATGCTTCTCTAAGTACTGGATGGCACGTGTAATGTCTTGTGAATCGATTTGCTCTTTTAATATGGACTGTTTTAAATGCTTCAGAATGGATTCTGGGTGTAGAGCGTGCTTCTCTAATCTTTTCAGCATATCAAGCAATTCTTTAGATGTATGAATTTTTCTTAGCTGCTCTGCTACAGGACGGTCATTCATGTCCTTTGGCTTCAGCTCTCTGCCGCTCAGCCAGTGCTGCGCAGTGATGACATCCCCATTTTCCATTCGTTTTGTCCAGACAAGCTTCGGCACAATGCCTTCAGCTGACAAAACCGCAAGAAACGGTGACGTATTGCGTTTTAAAAATAGCTTTTGGTCATTGTGTGTTGCGAAGTACGCATCTCCCGTAGCGCCTCCAGCAGGAGAGATGTGCCATTCGCTACCTAATATTTGTCCCAACCAGTTCATATCAATTTTCAACCCATCATTTCTTAAAATATTTTAAATCTTGCTTTTTTAGTCGACAAAATTCAGCCGATTGAAGATCAATTGGCTGTTTCTTTTTTATTTATATGATCATAAAAACAAAAAGGACAGCTATTGAGAATGAGATGCTAAACAATAGCCGTCCTATAGATTTTATCGTTACCTTCTTATACTCGTCAAGCAAAACTAGAAAATCAGGACAAGAACCTTATGAAAAGGAAGGCTTTTTTCATGGTTTTTTGACTAGGGCATTCACGAGAAGCCATTTAAGCACGTAATTTTAAGGAGCGCTCACTCGCCTTCACAAAGACAGGCGTTGCGCCGATCACTTCTCCATCTGCATGAAATAAGATTTTTGCATCTGCCTCCAAGTACGCTTCCTCGTGCTGATACAGGGTAACGCCCTTCATTCCAAGATGCTTTCGAAACACCATCGCACTTAAAAACAAGAGCACTTTGAATGGATTCAAATCCGTGACAACGATCGTTTGAAAGCCTGGCTGCCTCGCGCTCACTTCCGGTGCTGCTTCCAGCCCGCCTCCGTAATAGGGGTGATTGCATACAATCACAAACCACACTTGGCGAAAGACCTTCTTCTCATTTTCAATAAACAGCGCAAGGTCAAACGGCTTAAAGGACCATAAAGAATGGAGAAATGACAGCGGGTAGATGATAAACCCAAGCCCCAGCCGTTTCAGCCACTTTTTTCCTCTGAAATGCACTGTTTTCCTTAGCACATGCGCATCAAACCCAGCACCGATATGATTGAGAAAGAGAACGGATTGCGGGCTTTCTGCATGATCTTGAAAGGAGCCGAGAGAAAATGTTTTGGTGAGCATTCTCTTTTGCTTTCTCACTTCTTTTAGGACATCCTGACGATGGATGCCGAGGCCCTTCGCCGCATCATTCCAATGACCGGCGGGAACAAAGCTTAACTGCACATGATCCATTTCCTTTAAGCCATTCAGGACTTCATGAATGGTGCCGTCACCGCCAATGACAATCAGGCGCTTCAGCCTGTCATCTTGCATGGCGCTAATTTGTCTTGCCAATACTTCTGCATGGCCTTCATGCTGGGTGAGAAACGATCGATAAGAGATCTCCACCTTTTGTAATTCTTTCTCTATGCTCCTCCATGTACGAAGTCCTTTTCCATGTCCTGCTGCTGGATTAACGATAAAGTACCATTCATTCATATATTAGCTCCACTCAGGTCTCATTTTTCGTGACCTTCCATTATGCCTTTAATCGAGCCATTCCTGCCTTCTTTTGCTGTCTGATTCACCATAAGCAAGCAATGCCTTTGTCGCCTTAAATTGCTGATGCTTTGTCGGCGCGGTATTTTTCCGCTGCTTTTCAAACCAATCTTCCGCCTTCTTCTTATCGACAACCTCCATCCCGTATGGAACTTCCGGTAAGTCAATATAAGAGGTTCTGCTGATCAGGATTTTTTTCACAGGAAGATCGACACCGCTTTGCTGTAAGATCTTTGACACGACGGTGCCAGAGCGCAGAAGGCTTGCGCAAGGATTCAAAACGGACTGAACAGCTTTCCCATTCGCCCGCTTTTCCCAAAAACGTTCCTTCGTTCCGATATATACGCTGTCAGGCTCTGCCTCTAAGAAGGATAAACAAATCACTTCCAGCGGCGTAATAAGTACTGAACATAATTCCATCTCTGCTTTTTGAATGAGCAGCACCGGCTTATACATCACAAAATATGAATCCGGAAGCTGCCTAGCAAGCATACGCAGCTTTTCATCATACCGAATATGATGGGAGACGGTTGAAATGTGGGAAATCGTCGAGCTCGCCCATTTTAATTGAACATCGTATAGATGATCCTTAAAAAAATGAATGAGCTTCGTTTCATCGGTAGGAACGTTTGTAAAGACACCTTGCTCTATATCTGTCGGCTCGTTAAAAAGACTCAGGTCCCGTTCCTTTTTCATATCGGCTGCTTTTTGCTTTCTTTTTAAGGAGAATTTCTTTCTCTTTTCTTCCTCTTGTTCAGGCACTTGTTCAGAGATTTGGTCAAATGAATGCTGCGCCTCCTGTTTTGAAGCCTTTTTTAACTCGTCCCACCTTTGCTTTTTCAATCGAATGAATTGATTGATGTAGTGATGCGGGTCTTGTTCATATCGTGATATATAATCTTGAATTTTGATAATTTGCGCCATCTGCTGCTCACTCCAACTTTTAGAATCATTTATGTAGTGCAAATTGTTTGATTGCGTGATAACGCGGGGTTTCTTTCGGACGTATTTCAAATAGAGTCATACAAGAAACCTCTATCACGTATGGCTCTTTGCGTAAAGGCGCTTGTTCTGCAAAAGAGTAATCCGCGTTCCATTTTCGCGCAATCGTCATATGCGGATGAAACGGTCTCTTTTCAACAGGATGTCCTGCTGACAATACGGCTTCTTTCACCTTTTCTCTTAATTGCATGAGCGGTTCACTTTCATTAGGTTTTGCAAAAAAGACTCTCGGGCGCTCCTTCATGCCAAACTGTCCTACCTCATTCAGCTCTAGTGAAAATGCAGCGGCTTCATTTGAAAGGATATCAAGCAGCTCGATGATCTTTTTTAAACGCTCATCTGGAATGGCACCTAAAAAGATCAGGGTCACATGATAATCATCTGGTGCTGTCCACTTTTGAAAGGATAGTCCGCTCCTTAGATCCATGTCTTTTTTGATTTGATGCGCAAGTTGTTCAGGGATGTGAATCCCTATAAAATAATGACGGTTTTCTGCCACAATATCACCTGTCCTTTTTTAACAAACTTTACGAATCCCCATTGATGATAGTATAACTAAAGAAATGCGGAATGAGAAGAAAGGGTGTCACATGATGAAGGTTGCACAAAATATAGCTGAGCTGATTGGCGATACACCACTTGTTAAATTACAGCGGCTTCAGCCAGACAATGCGGCAGCTGTTTATTTAAAGCTGGAATCATTTAATCCTAGCGGCAGTGTGAAGGACCGCGCTGCTTACAATATGATCGTCGAGGCTGAAAGGCAAGGAAAGCTTACAAAAGGAGCGACAATTATTGAACCAACGAGTGGGAATACAGGGATTGGTTTAGCCATGAACGCAGCAGCAAGAGGCTATAAAGCCATCCTTGTCATGCCAGATACGATGACAAAGGAAAGAATCAATATTTTGAAGGCTTATGGGGCGCAGGTCGTTTTAACCCCAGGAGAAGAAAAAATGCCAGGCTGTATTCGCAAGGCAGAGGAACTGGCGTCTCAAATTCCTCATAGCTTTATCCCGATGCAATTTGATAATGGGGCGAACCCAGATGCACATAGAGGCACAACGGCTGTTGAAATCATGGAAGCTGTCAAACAACTTGGAAAGCCCCTTGGAGCCTTTGTCGCAACAGCAGGAACTGGCGGAACCATTACAGGCACCGGAGAGGAATTAAAGAAGGCATTCCCTCATTTGACCATACGTGTGGCAGAGCCGAAGGGATCTCCAGTCTTATCTGGCGGGAAACCTGGCAAACATAAACTTGTTGGCACAAGCCCAGGATTTATTCCCCATATTTTAAACGAGCATGTCTATGATGAGATCGTGCAAGTAAGCGATGGAGATGCGTACACCATCACACGTCAGCTTGCCCGGCTTGAAGGAATTTTAGTTGGTCCATCATCTGGTGCAGCCTGCTATGCTGCGATTGAAACAGCCAAGCAACTGCCGGCAGAACAAATCGTGATCTGTATGACAGCAGATACAGGCGAACGATACTTATCAAGTGATGTTTTTCAAGATTAAAAAAAAGGAACAGGGTCATGAATCCCTGTTCCTTTTTCTTCGTTTCAAGGTTAGGACGATTTGTCGGACTTCACCTCAGCCTGCTCCCCTGTGATGAGTAAAACCTGCTCATCAGTAAGCGGGCATAAATCGAGCGTCTGCTCAAACTGTTCCATGATTTGCTGCGCAGCCTCGCCTAAATAGGTATTGTACATATGCGGTACCGGATAGTAGCTTATCTCATTGAATCCTTGACATGATGAAAGTTCTGCTGCCTTCTGCCGATCATCCATCACGGAGATATATTCAATGCTTGGTGCCATGATGATACTCCCTGCGGACTCTCCGATGTACAGCTTGCCTTTATTGATTTCTTCTTTCAGCACGTCATCAAGACGATGCTTTCTTAATTCCTGCAGCAAATAGAAGGTGTTGCCTCCTGATACGTACATCACATCATTTTGTTCCATCATCTTTGTGATTTCTTCAGTAGACTGCTCAGCTATCTGAACGGTCTCTAGATGCATACCTAGTTGATGAAAGGCTTCTTTCGCTGCCTCCACATAGTGCGTGACTTCTTCCACAGCACTGGCTGTTGGAAAAAACGTCACGCGTTTTCCTTTTAATGATTCACCCGCAAAGTCAGATAAGAGAGAATAGCTGTCTTTGAATGAAGAGCATAAGAACATTTTTTTCACTGTGAATCCCCTCTTCTCTTTTTCTATTTTGCCAATTCATACATGGCTTGTGCATATAGAGCGGTTGCTCTTAGTAGATCATCGATTTCGATATATTCATCCTTCTGGTGTGCGCAATCTGGTCTGCCAGGGAATAGAGGTCCAAAGGCAACGCCCGCTTCTAAAGATCTCGCATACGTTCCTCCACCAATCGCAATCAGATTAGCTGGATCTCCCGTTTGTTCCTCATATACCCGCTGCAATGTTTTCACAAGCGGATGATCTTTTGAGACGTGATGCGGAGGGCTGTCGTCAAATTTCAGAAGGATGGCCCCTTTGATGCCTTCGATCCCTTTTTTAACGTCCTTGCCGTCTGCTGTCACTGGATAGCGGACATTTAACCCTAGCTTCGCTTCCTCGTTTTGTGTATAGCGGATCGTTCCAACATTTAAAGTCAAATCTCCGCTAATCTCATCTTTACAAGCAATCCCCAGCTTTTTCCCTCTTGTATCCTGATCAAATAAAGCGTTGATTTGGGAGGTAAAAGCAAGCCCGTCTTCATCTAACTCTTGTCCACATAGGAAATTGGCCATATGAATGCCCGCATTGATGCCATGCGCCGGCTCCATGGCATGAACTGATTCACCTTTTAATGTGAGATGCAGTCCGTCCGCTGCTTTCTTTACCTCACCTGATAAATGATTGTGAGCAAGATAAGCTTCAAAAGCTGTTTTTAATGATTCAGCATCGTGATCTTGTGCAGCTGTCACAGTGGCAGCTGCCTCATCCGGCACCATATTCAGCCGCATACCCGATGTGAATTGCTTGAGCGTATAGCGCTGATGATTTTCTGTATGTTGATATGTAAATGACACGATGGCATCAATGATCCCTTTTTCAGCATGAATAATCGGAAAATCGGCATCTGGCGCAAATCCAATTTGCGGCATCGCCTCATGCTTGAAATAATGGTCCACACAGCGCCAATCACTTTCTTCATCCGTTCCAATGATCATTCGAATCTTTTTTGACAGCTTCATCCCTGTATCTTTTATCATCTTTAGCGCGTAGAAAGCCGCCATGGTTGGACCTTTATCATCAATGGCCCCTCGTGCAAATATTTTATTTTCTCTTATGTCCGCTGAAAATGGCGGGGTTGTCCAGCCGTCACCAGCAGGCACAACGTCCACATGGCATAGCACACCTACAATGTCTTCGCCTTCTCCATATTCAATATGACCTGCATAGCCATCGACATTCTTGACTGTGAATCCTTCGTCTTCCCCTTTTTTCAGCATATACTGAAGGGCCTGATCGACTTTTTCACCAAATGGCTTTCCTTCTTTTCCACCTTCTTCATCAAGGACGCTTTCAATTTGCAAAAAAGATTGTGTGTCCTTAATTAAGTCGTCTTTTTTTCGTATCACTTCAGCTTCCCAATTCATTTTTCCATTCCTCCTTGAAAAAAGGTTGCAATCCATCCTTAAAACGAATATTATATTAATTGTTTTGTAATAATGTTCGTAAATGGAGGATTTTATGTTTCAGTTAAAAGAAAACCAAACCAACATAAAGAGAGAATTAATCGCTGGTATGACGACATTCTTTACCATGGTATATATTGTTGCCGTTAACCCAGGAATTCTTTCAAAAGCAGGCATTCCTTTTGACCAAGTCTTTACTGCAACAATTATCGCTGCTGTCGTCGGTACGCTCTGGATGGCACTATTTGCAAACTATCCGATTGCTATTGCACCAGGCATGGGGCTGAATGTCTATTTCACCTTTACAGTTGTCGGTGGTGGCGGCATCAGCTATCAAACAGCGTTCAGTGCGGTATTTGTTGCTGGTATACTCTTTATTATTTTATCGTTAACATCCCTTAGAAAACAACTGATTCAAGCCATTCCAGATAATTTAAAGTACGGCATTACAGCAGGAATCGGGCTTTTCATTGCATTTATCGGCCTCCGTCAGTCTGGGATTATCGCAGCTGACCCTGAAAATCTAGTGAAGCTTGGCAACTTAAACTCGCCTGTTGTCATATTAACGCTTGTCGGCTTAATGATCTCTGTTATTTTAATGGTTCTTCAAATAAATGGCGCTCTGTTTATCGGCATGTTAGCGACGACACTGATTGCGCTCGTAACAGGCCAGCTTCATTTCCCTAAAATGCTGATGGATATCCCTGCACTACCCGAAGGCATGCTGATTACAAATCCATTCGCTGCTTTTGGCGATGTATTCTCTCATCATTTATATGCTGTCGTCTTCTCCTTCTTACTAGTGACGATTTTTGATACAACGGGCACAATGATCGGAGTGGCTGAACAAGCAGGACTCATGAAAAAAGGCCAGCTGCCAAAGGTACGCAGAGCCCTGCTCGCTGACTCTGCTGCAACGACGATAGGTTCTATGTTTGGGACAAGCCCAACAACAGCTTATATTGAATCATCATCTGGGGTTGCTGCTGGCGGAAGAACTGGACTAACGTCTTTAACGGTCGCTGCACTGTTTATTGTGGCATTGTTTTTCGGCCCGCTCGTTCAAGCCATTTCTTCTTTACCATCCATCACATCACCTGTTCTCATCATTGTCGGGTGCTTGATGATGAACTCAGTGTCACGCATTCGCTGGAACGAGCTAGACGAAGCATTCCCTGCTTTTCTTGTGATCCTTTCCATGCCGCTGACATCTAGTATTTCTACAGGAATTTCACTTGGATTTATCTCATATCCCCTTGTGAAACTGGCAAAAGGGAAATGGAGAGAAGTACATGTACTTGTTCTCATCTTTGCCATTTTATTTTTCATTCAGCTCTTTTTCTTAGAAGGATAACAGAAACAAAAAAGGCACATTCTAACAAGGGATGTGTCTTTTTGAGATGAGTGAATTTTTTATTTTGTAAATTTTCTGTGTTTATTTTTTGGATGTTTGAATGTGACGGTATTCTCCATACCCCTTACGCCTATTGGGTTGTAACCGAATTCAAAACATGGTATATACCATGTTTCGATTCATGAAGACAAGTTAAAAAACACGTAAAGTTGACTTTTTGGTGGAACTAGATGCATAATAACGTGTATAATAGAATAAAACATTAAGAAACACGAACATTTACCATTGTTGCATGTCCTTATTTCGCAGTTTTAGTGTAGTAAGTTGTGGTTAGTCAAGTCCATCCGATCTTATTGATAGGGAGTGGTTTTTTGAAACCTTCAACAAACCGTATGATGACTCGAATTAAATCAGTTTATATGTTCATTCAAGAGAAAGGTCTTGTGACGACACAAGAGCTGGTTGATGAATTCGGGATCACACCTAGAACCATTCAAAGAGACTTAAACGTGCTTGCCTATAACGATCTTGTTCATAGTCCAAGCAGAGGCAAATGGGAAACAACGAGAAAAAAAGTGAAAATATCATCTTAAGCTTATAATGAACTGTCCATATAACAAAAAGAACCGGCGATATGCCGGTTCTTCAGATTGTTGACAAAGGGCTAAAATGATCTTCATTTTAGCCTTTTGTCTTCTTTTCAGCGTGATAGAAAACCTTTGCAGTCTAGGAAGGACGAGTACCGGAGCGGAGCGAATTTGACATTCGTGAGCACCGGAGCGCAGACCTGACACCGAATGCGAGGGTTTGTCTACACGCTGAAAGAACCGGCGATATGCCGGTTCTTTTCTTTTATTCTACATTTATGGTCGATTGATTAAGCTGTCCAATTCTTCATCCGTCAATTCACGGTACTCTCCAGGCGCTAGATCTTCATCTAAAGAAACAGCTCCCATCGAGAGCCTTTTTAAAAAGATGACTTCATTTCCCACTGCTTGCGCCATCAGCTTCACTTGATGGTACTTTCCTTCAGTAATCGTTAAACGGATGCGTGTATCTTCGTTTTCATTCGCATCTACTTCAACCTTCGCCGGCTTCGTGCGGTAATCATCTAAAATGACAACGCCCTCTTCAAGACGCTTGATGTCTTGATCTCCTAATGGGTATTTCAAATGAACTTCATATGTTTTTGGCACATGCTTTTTTGGAGAAAGTAATTGATGAGCAAGCTGTCCATCATTTGTGAGGAGGAGAAGACCGACTGTATCCTTATCCAGTCTCCCCACAGGAAATGGCTCCCTTGCGATATCCTCCGGCTCTAGTAAATCGACGACCGTTTCATCCCGCAGATCTTCAGTTGCTGAGATGACCCCGTCCGGTTTGTTCATCATTAAGTAAATGAATTCTTTATACTCTACACGCTCTCCGTGTACGAGCACTTCATCATTCGATGGATCAACATGATCTTTCACCTGCTTCGCCACTTCTCCATTCACTGTGACCGCCCGTGCCTTGACCAGCTTCTTCACATCTTTTCTTGAACCAAAGCCGCTGCTAGCAAGCAATTTATCAAGCCTCATGAATATCCACCTCTTCTTAACTCTTTTTTCTTAAAAATTTCGGCATACGGCTGCCGAGTACACGCTCAAGTAATCCTACCTTATAAGACAAGAACAGATACACACCGCCGCCAGTGATCATTGAAATCAAAATGACGATACCCGCTTGTACAATTCCACCCTCATACGAAATCACTTGGCTCACAAGCTGACATGTCACATACGCCACAACAGCCATAATCGCCGTTAAAATACCAATGAGAATAAATCGTTTGAAAATCCTGCGGAACGAGTAGCCGGCATGGCGCTTAATCATGATAAACATATACAAGATGGACGCGCTATAGCCTAACGCAGTCGCAAGCACAGAACCATTTCCTTGCAGCCAGCTGATTAGCGGAATGTTCAGAACCGTTTTAATAATGATCCCTAACAACAGACTGACAATGGCGAATTTTTGTTTGTTAATTCCCTGCAAAATTGCTGCATTAATGGTGAATAAGGAAAACAATAACGCAACAGGTGCATACCAGAACAAAATTGACATCCCAATCTCAGGATGAACGGACGGATAGAAAAACCAATAAACCGGTCCAGCCAATGCCGAGATACCAAATGAAGCAGGCAGTACGAAAAATAAAATGACCTGCATCGTCTGATCAATTTGTCTATTGAGAAGCTTGTAGTTACGAGCTGTAAATGATTCCGTAATCGTCGGGATTAAGGTTAAGCCAAACGCTGTTGCAAGCGACACAGGAATCATCACGAGCTTCGGTAAATATAACGTCACGATAGACAATACCGCTGTACTAATATCCTGATGTCCTGATGCAATCATAGCTCTGTTAATGGTGTTTGTATCAATATAAGAATAAATTGGAATCGCAAGTCCAACAAACACATACGGTGCCGCATAGCTAAACAGCTCTGTAAACATTTGTTTATAAGATAAGTCAGAGGAAGCACCTGTATTCGGCTGCATGGATAAGAGCCGGTCCTTGCGCTTCAGCCAATATAAATAAAGCGTGAATAAACCCCCAAATGCGCCGATAAGTGCTGCAAATGTGGCATATCCGACAGCGATGACAAGCCCGCCGTCAAGCACTTTTAAAATAATAAACGTTGCAGTTAATAGGAAGATGATTCTGACAAGCTGCTCAATCACTTGGGAAACAGCTGTCGGTCCCATCATGGAGTGTCCTTGGAAGAACCCCCGCACAAGACTCATAATAGGTACAACCAAAAGACCTAAACTGACCATCCGAATCACATATACCACTTGATCGACAGTCAAACCGCCTGTTTCATTCGATCCGCCAAGCTGAATCTTGGCAAAAATCGGTGCGGTCAAATATAAAATAGAAAAGGCGATAATCCCGGTGACAAGCATGACCGACATACCCGCCCTGAACATTTTCCTTGTTGTCTCATAATCGCCGATTGCATTATATTTAGAAACAAATTTTGATACCGCTGTTGGAAAACCAAGCGTAGCAATACTTAAAAAGATCGTATACTGATTGTATCCATATTGAAATAGCGCTCCACCAGTAGCTCCAACCATTGCGCTAAATGGAATTAAGTAAATCATACCAAGAATACGAGAGAGATAAGTCCCTATCGTTAAAACCAACGTACCACGAAGCAGTTTATTAGACATGCGCTTAACCACCATTTTTCTAATGAATATTCAACTTAACTATTTTACCACATCATTTCGACGCACAGGTAACAAATCCAATACAGAAGGCACAAAACCAATCAATTCATATTTCAGCCTTCCCCAATTTTCGTTATAATAGAGGAATGACTGAAAGTAGAAAGAGGAATGTAACATGAAACATTATGATGTCATTGTCATTGGCGGTGGACCTTCTGGACTGATGGCCGCGATTGCATCAGCAGAGCACGGAGCGACTGTTCTGTTAATTGACAAAGGAAACAAACTTGGCAGGAAGCTCGCCATTTCTGGCGGTGGACGCTGTAACGTCACCAACCGCCTTCCAGTAGAAGAAATCATCAAGCATATTCCCGGAAACGGCCGTTTTTTATATAGTGCATTTTCTGAGTTCAATAACGAGGATATTATTTCGTTTTTTGAAAACCTCGGCATTGAACTTAAAGAAGAAGACCATGGACGTATGTTCCCTGTCTCAAACAAAGCACAATCTGTTGTGGATGCCCTTTTAGACAGGCTCCGCAACCTCAATGTCACCATTCGAACGAATGAAAAGATTAAAACAGTTCTGTATCAAGACGGACAAGCAGCTGGAATTGTTACAAATAATGATGAAAAAATTTCAAGTAACGCCGTTGTCATTGCTGTTGGCGGAAAAAGTGTGCCGCATACTGGTTCTACTGGTGACGGCTATGCATGGGCAGAAGCCGCTGGTCATACGATTAGGCTCTTCCCAACAGAAGTACCGGTCACATCAGATGAGCGCTTTATTAAAGAAAAAGTGCTACAAGGTCTTTCTTTAAGAAGTGTGGCTGTCAGTGTTTTAAATAAAAAGGGGAAACCCGTCGTCACACATGTCATGGATATGATTTTTACTCACTTTGGCTTATCCGGCCCAGCTGTTCTTAGATGCAGCGGATTTGTTGTGAAAGAATTGAAAAAACAGCCGACTGTTCGTCTGCAAATAGACTTATATCCGAAGCTTAATGACGAGGAGCTGTTCCAAAAGCTTCATCGAGACCTAAAAGATGAACCCAAAAAAGCCATAAAAAATGTCCTGAAGTCTTGGATGCAAGAACGCTATTTATTGTTTCTGTTAGAACGGAACGGCATAGATCCGCAAGACACATTTTCTGGTCTTGCTAAGGACAAACTGCGCGCATTCGTAAATGATTGCAAACACTTTATCGTTCATGCGAACGGCACTCTTTCCTTAGACAAAGCGTTTGTCACAGGAGGCGGCGTTTCTGTGAAAGAAATTGAACCGAAGAAAATGGCGTCTAAAAAAATGCCCGGTCTTTATTTCTGCGGAGAAATTTTAGACATTCACGGTTATACAGGCGGATACAATATCACGTCAGCACTTGTGACAGGCAGGCTTGCCGGTATGAATGCTGCACTCGAAGCAAAGGAGAGATTTTCATGATGAGACGTGCACTTCCGATTATCCTAGCGGTTGTGATTAGTTTGACAGCCGCTGTTTTCTTGAAGCTATCAATTACCCCGTTAAAAGTCGCCATTGTTTTGGCCTTTACCATCTTCGCTGTTTGTTTAAAAGAATACGTCTACCGTCTTCGTAAACGAATTGAAGAAAAATCATCTTCACATACCGATAGTTGATTAATGGAAGCAAAACATGTTACGGTAAAGTAGAGGTCGAGTGAGAAGCTCGCCTCTTTTTGTTTGAAATTAGTTGAGTTAGGGGATATTAAGCAAAATCCTCTGCTTAAACGTGTAGAACAACAGGAGAGTGAGATGGTGTGAAAAACGTATCAAGTGTATTTTGGATTGTGATTGCGATCACATTTGTTGCCGTCATATGGGGAGCTTTTTCTCCAGAAACACTGCAAAATGTCACAGATCAAATTCAAACATACATTACAAATGACTTTGGCTGGTATTACTTGTTAGTGGTGTCACTGCTCGTCGGCTTTTGTCTATTCTTTATCTTTAGCCCAATCGGTAAGATTACGCTAGGAAAACCTGGGGAAGAGCCTGAATTCGGCTTATTTTCTTGGTTTGCGATGCTATTTAGTGCCGGTATGGGAATTGGTCTTGTTTTTTACGGAGCAGCTGAACCGATCAGCCACTATGCCATACAGTCACCAACGGGTGAAACTGAAACGGCGCAGGCCTTCCGAGATTCCCTTCGATATACATTTTTCCATTGGGGGCTTCATGCATGGGCTATTTATGCCATTGTTGCACTTTGCATTGCTTACTTTAAATTTAGAAAAGATGCACCTGGCTTAATTAGTGCAACGTTGCAGCCAGTTTTAGGAAATAAAACGAATGGATGGATCGGAAAAACCATCGATTGTATTGCGGTATTTGCAACTGTTGTTGGTGTTGCGACAAGCCTAGGATTAGGTGCGGCACAAATAAACGGGGGATTGAATTACCTGTTTCAAATTCCGAATGCTTTTAGCACACAATTGATCATTATCATGATTGTGACGGTGCTTTTCCTTGCATCTGCTCTAAGCGGGATTGGAAAAGGCATTAAATATTTAAGTAATATCAACATGGTATTAGCAGCTGTTCTGATGTTTTTCTTACTTTTGGTAGGTCCAACTGTTTTTATCTTAAATTCATTTACTGACTCGATTGGGCAATACTTATCCAATATCGTTCAAATGAGCTTCCGTCTATCTCCAAATGATCCTGAGAAGAGAGAATGGATTAATGGATGGACAATCTTTTATTGGGCATGGTGGATTTCTTGGGCACCATTTGTCGGAATCTTTATCGCAAGGGTGTCACGCGGACGAACGATTCGAGAATTTTTACTAGGTGTCTTAGTGGCTCCTTCTATCCTAGTATTCCTATGGTTCTCGATTTTCGGTGTATCTGCGATGGATTTACAGCAAAAGAATATTGTCGATGTTGCAGGTCTTTCAACAGAAACAATGCTCTTCGGTGTACTAAATGAATATCCGCTGGCGATGATCACATCGATTCTAGCACTCATTTTAATCGCCATATTCTTTATTACATCGGCTGATTCAGCTACATTTGTGCTTGGAATGCAGACAACCTACGGATCATTGAACCCTTCTGGCAGTGTCAAAGTCAGCTGGGGTATCATCCAATCTGCTGTTGCTGCCGTGCTTTTATTTTCAGGGGGACTTGGAGCTCTTCAAAATACAGCCAAGCTCGCAGCCTTGCCGTTCTCCGTTGTCATTATTTTGATGATTGTCTCACTGTACAAGTCACTGAATGATGAACGAAAAGCTATCAAGCAAGCCAACAAAGTCAGTAAACCACGAAGTCCAAGAGTAAAAAAAGCATAATCTCAAGCGAAAAAAGCCGTTCCTCATCCGATCGGCTTTTTTCTATATAGACAATTTAAGATTGTTGCAAGCTTGAGGATTCCTGTAAAATAATGATGAAATCATTTCTACATAATGGAGGTTTATATGACGCTGCCTACATTCAAGTACAACCCAGATCCAGTTTCGTTAAACGTGATCAAAAAAGAGCCTACGACATGTCCTGTTTGTGAGAAAGAAAGAGATTACGTGTATCATGGTCCATTTTATACTGTTGAAGATGTGGAAGGAATTTGCCCTTGGTGTATTAAAGATGGATCAGCCGCTAAAAAATACGATGGCACCTTTCAAGACGATGCAAGTTGTGATGACGTTGACCAAGAGGAATATATAGATGAACTGATCTTTGAACGCCAGGTTATCGCGGCTGGCAGCAGGAATATTGGTTAAGCCATTGCGGAGATTTTTGCGCAATCGTCTAGTATGTCGGATGGAAAGAGGTAGAACATTTAGAGGAAGAACTCATAGAAGATATCGAAGACATTTGCAGCGGCGGGGGATTAACGAAAGAGAACCTAAAACAATGGCTCGTCAACGGAGGAGACTTGCAGGGCTACCTCTTTCAATGTGTTCGCTGCAAAAAGCATCGTTTATATATTGACGCTAGTTAAACAAAGAAAAAGGACCCTACAAACAGGTCCTTTTTTGATACCATCTATTTTTTATATAAAATGAGTGCAGAAAAACAGTAGAGCTGTTCTCCTCCCTGCTCACAGATCACCGCTACATTGTACTTGATGTCAATGATTTGGTCGTCATCCATTCCTTTTAAAAAAAGATTGATTTCGCTCTGCAAATCTTTTTCGTGTTCTTCATCAAATACAGCTACCTTTAGCACATATGCCACTCTCCCTTCTCTCGCTACTCTATCTTTATGCACATCAGGGCGGG
The DNA here is from genome assembly GCF_038002985.1 of Bacillus sp. FSL R5-0431. NCBI lineage: Bacteria > Bacillati > Bacillota > Bacilli > Caryophanales > Bacillaceae > Bacillus > Bacillus sp. FSL R5-0431. Next base: position 2,654,485 of record NZ_JBBOOG010000001.1, read on the forward strand.
CATATGAACAAAAAAACCTTTCATCTCATTGATGAAAGGCCTTCTTTTACAGCTTCGGTTTTGTTTCTCCTGTCCAAGCAAGCATCCCGCCAATGACATTGGTCGCTTGATAGCCTTGGTCTTCTAGGAAATAGCAGACATTTTCACTACGTTTACCGGAGCGGCAAATAATATAATATTCCTGCGTTTGATCGAATGCATCCAGCTTCTCAGGGATATCTCCCATTCGGATGTGAACAGCTTCTGGAATCATTCCTTCTGCTACTTCCTCGTCCTCACGCACATCAACAAGCTGAATGGCTTCTTCTTGCTCTAGCTTTTGTTTTAATTCTTCTATTGAGATTTCTTTTACTGACACGACGCTCATCTCTCCTTTTAATCACGGTGACACCATTATAGCAAATGATTCACATCACTGTGTATTCACCCGCTTCGATTGAAGGAAAGACGGCAGCTGTTTCTTCACTTCGGCTGTCTGCTGCTCACTTTCAAACTCTACCTTTTTGAATACTTGATAGGCCAGCCACATGTGGCCATAGGCGAGTATGCTCACACTAAAGAACGGCACGATTCCCGGCAAATAAGCAAAGAGAACAAACAGCACAGCCGAGAAAACGAGCATACAGAGTGTATATTGCAAATATGAGATACCAAGCAATAGAGAGAATTTCAGATAGAGACGTTTTTTCCAATCATAATGAGCCAGCAGCGGAAAAATATAAAACAAGCTCACAACAAAGAGAAAACCAAAGATATAAATGGCAAAACGAAGCACATGCAAAAACCAGCTCGTTGGATAAATAAACGCAAGGTCTACATATATAATCGTCCCTATGATCAGCAGCGCCACTCCAATTAAGTTAGAGCGTACAAACTCCTCACGATACACCTTCCAAAAAGTCCGGAAAACGCTGACTTGCTCATGCCCTTGTATCCACTTTCTCATCACTGAAAATAGCGCAGTGGTCGCAGGCATCAATCCAAAGATCCCAAGCCCCAGCATGGTGAACAGCAGCCATAGCAAATTCGTATAGGCAAGTCTCATCACCCACTCACACATTCGAAGCATTCTGCTCATTGAACCATCATGATCCATCTCTTTCCCCTCCTCTCTTTCTCATTACACCGTCTCTTTTTGAAACAATTCTTCTATTTCAATTGGGCGCTTCTCTGCAACAGACCGCCACATGCCTTCCCCAAGCGCAATCGAATAAGCACCAGCCTCTGCTCCTGCTGATATGTCATAGTGAATTAAAGGATCTTTTCCTATAAATAAATCGGCCAGAAGCAGAGGGTCTCCCCCGCCATGCCCCCCTGGCTGTTTCACGACTTCAATTGTCTCTTTTGCCCCAAACATCGGATAATAAGAAATCGTCTGTTCTGGGAATTGAAAAGGAATTCTTGATGGCACATGAAACTCATTTGTTTCAATACGCCCCTTCGTCCCATTAATGGCAAGCCGGTATCCTTCATATGGCGCTGAGAATTGAATTGAATAGCTGAGCAGAGCCCCTTGGTCATATGCCACTGATGCCACATATGTATCCTCAATGTCAATTTCCTGATCAAAAATACAGGCGTCTGGGCGATAATTTGAGTACTGCTGCGTTTGCTCCTTACCGGATTCGATATGGTCGTCCTCGACCTTTGAGCGTTCTACCCGCGGATTCCACCTTGCTTCATAATGACATGTATCCTTCACATGACATGTTCCGCAATACCTGTTTTCTCCCCCCTGCAAGGGATTCCAAGGACTTTCATTTCCGTAATAGTTCAGCGCCCCATAGGCAAATACTTGCTTCGGCTTTTGATTGATCCACCAATTGACCAAATCAAAATGATGCGTCGATTTATGAATGGATAGTCCGCCAGAGAATTGCCTCGTTCGGTTCCACCTTTTGAAGTAACTAGCGCCATGATACGTATCAATGAGCCAGCTCAGTTCAACAGATGTGACCCTTCCAATTTTTCCTTCTAAAATGAGTTCTTTGACCTTTCGATGAAATGGATTGTAGCGATAATTAAAAGTGACTGTGACCTTCCCTTTACTTTCCTTTTCTTTTTCCATCACTTTTTTTGCGTCTTTTGCAGTTGTGACCATTGGCTTTTCAGTGATGACATCGAGATCATGGTCAAGTGCTTGCAAAATATATGTGACATGTGTGTCATCCCGGCCTGCCACAATGACGATATCTGGCTTTGCTTCCTTCACCATTTGATCAAATGCCTCTTCATGAAAAAACGTGACGCCTCGCAGTGATGGAAAACGCTCCTGACAAAGTGTATACCGATGATGATCTATATCTAGAAGCCCTGTAATCTTGTAATGCTCATAGAAATCCTCTGTGAGCGGTTTAATAAACATATTGAACGCACGATGACTGAGTCCGCAAACCACGACCCTTTTCACAGGCCCCACCCCTTTTTCTATCGATTTTCACGAAGTTGTTTCATGAGAGACAGCGCCTCATTGGACTTGTCAGCATACACGGGAATAAAAGCGACCATATCTCGGTGTAATTGAAAGGTATAGCCGTTTAGCTTTTTCGTGCCTTTATTGACTTGAACCGCATAATCGACCGTTTTCCCTGTCTTTTTGTCCTCGACCGTATATGGCCCTGCCGCTTGATCATTTATGCCCATTTCTTCAAGCAGCTGAAAGCTTTCAGGATCATCATATGTTCTAAACATTTCTTCTGGGACAAGCATGACGTCCCCCTCTTTTGCGGTAATTTCAACAAGAAGCTTTTCAGGAATCGCCGGAAAGATGTGGACGCTATAAGACTCTTGTTCTGTCTGAAAAGCCTTCTCGACTAATTGCTCCTTCATCCCCTTTGACATGTCAGAAAAAATCAGAACATCAATACCGTTTGTTTTCCCTTGGCAGGCTGACAAACAAAGGGCAGCGATGAAGCTGAGGAGCCATACCTCACCCCTTTTTCGCCTCTTCATGCCTTCTGAAAAACAGACAGCTTCTCTAGCTCAGTTAACGCCATAATAAAAGCGCCTGCCCCGTGCAAGTCATTTGTGCTTCGCTCTCTTTCAACGTAGTAATCATAAAATCCAGCAGATGTTCCGATACAAATATCATTGATGGTAAAATCACCGTTTTCTGTCTCAGCCGTCTTATGATGAATTAAGCCTTGGTATGCTTTCACCACATGATCGACATAACGAAGGCTGACATACCCTTCATTCATGGCTTTTGACATGGCGTACATGAATAAACACGATCCTGAGCTTTCAAGCCAATTGTCGCTATGAGTACCTTTATCAATGATTTGATGCCAGAGACCTGTGTCTTGATCCTGGTACTTGGATACACTTTCCAGCATGTCTGTCAGCGTTTCCTTCCAAACCTTTCGTCCCTCATGCTCTTCTGGCAGATCCTCGATCATATCTGCTAATGCAAGGACATACCAGCCAAACGATCTTGCCCAAAACTCGGGGGAACAGCCAGTCTTTTGATCAGCCCATGGCATCACTTTTCGTTCGTCCCACGCGTGATAGTACAGACCTGTTTTTTCATCTTTTGTATGCTTTCTCATGAGATGCTCTTGATGGATCACCATATCCACCAGTTCCTCTTCACCTCTCAGCTTTGCATACTTTAAGGCAAAAGGTCCTCCCATGTAGAGACCATCCAACCACATTTGATAGGCATAATTGTCTTTATGCCAAAACCCGCCCTCAGATGTGCGATTCAATGTGCGGTAAAGCCCCCGAAGCTTCTCCGCTGCCAGCACATACCGCTTCTCTCCCGTCCGTTCGTAAAGAGGGAATAAAATGAGACCTGCTTGGATCGCATCAAGCTCATCTCTGCGAAATAACAGGTTTCCATACTCATCAATGAGCGAATCTGCGTAGCTTTTCACATAATTGAAATACGTCTCGTTCTTCGTTGCCTCATATAGCTTCATCACACCGCAAAGAAAAACGCCTTGATGATAATGCCATCTTCCAGCTGGAGGCAGCTCAATTGGTGTATGCGCTTTCATAATTGTTTGTGCTAATTTCTCTGCATGCTCAAGTGGTGATCCCTTTTCAGTCGATAATGTCATTCTTCTTCATCTCCCTTTTTAGTAAATACCTTCTTCCCCGAATTTCTTCGCTAAACGGTTCGCCAGCATGACCAAAATGAGTCCAACGGCTGCTTTAAATAGACCAACAGCGGTACTATAGCTGAATTGTCCTTGCTTAAGACCAGCTGTATAGACGTACGTATCAAAGATTTCTGCTACTTCCCGGTTCGTTGCATTGAGTAATAAGTAGACATGCTCAAAGCCAAGCTCTAATGTGTCACCAATTTTCAAAATAAGCAGAACGACAATCACACTTTTAATGGCAGGAAGAGTGATGTGCCACATTTGTCTCAGTCTGCCGGCTCCATCCATTTTTGCTGCTTCATATAGCTGCGGATCTACCGCTGTAATCGCCGCAAGGTAAATGATCGTCGACCAGCCTGCTTCCCGCCAGATCACCTGTAAAATGTACATGGGTCTGAACCATTCCTGACTAAGGAGGAAGTTAATCTTTTCCCCTCCAAAGAAAGCAATCAATTCATTGATTAACCCGCCATCTACTGTTAACAAAACAAAAGATAAGGACACGACAATCACCCATGACATGAAGTGAGGAATGTATATCATCGTCTGGACAAATTTCTTAAACAATGCCAATCTGACCTCGTTTAAAAGCAGGGCCAATAAGATCGGAATCGGAAAGAAAATCACGACATTCATGGCAAATAAAATCAGTGTATTTTTTAATAAGATGAAAAATGTTGGTTCTGTAAACAATCGAATAAAGTGTTTGAAGCCAACCCACTCACTCCCAAGAATACCGAGAAACGGCTGGTAATCTTGAAAGGCAATGATAAGCCCCCACATCGGCACATATTTAAAGACAAGAAAATAAATGAGCCCTGGCAAAATCATTACATACAAAAACTTTTGACTAAGCAATTGATTAAGTAAGCGCTTTCTCCTTTCTTTTTTCAAAGCTGCCGCAGGCATACCCTTGGCAGTGACATCCTCTGTTTTCATAGATAAAGCCTCCCCTCATGCTGATTGATGCATGTGTTAACTGTATCTTAAGGATGAAAAATCCGTCTACAATCATATCATCAGATCATATTTACTTAGGGGAAGCTACTCAAAACGTTACATAAAACATAAGAAAATGATCCTAATCTCAGAAAATGATTATTGACAAACCTACCAAATTTTTGGATTAATAAATTAAGGGGAAAAGATTGTTCCGTTTGAAATGGGGGGTTTTATGAAAAGAAGGCAGTATAAATTTTATTACAAGCTTGTGACGTTTTTTTTCATGCTTAGTACAATTCCTGTCATCATTGTCGGTATTTTTTCTTATCAGCATTCGCAAAAAACCGCACTCGAAAATATCTCAAATGAAAAGCTGGACAGCGTCAAACAAACGCAATCCAATATTGAGCATATTTTAAAAACAGTGGATCATTCTCTCACTCACTATGTCAGTTCGCCGCCTCTCCTTCAAACACTGGCAGAACCTTTAAATCCAGACCAATTCCAGCTTTATAATCAAGTACAGCAGGAACTAAACTACCTGCAAACCTTTGACACCGATCTTTCCAATATTACACTCGTGAGTAAAATGGAAGACTGGTACATGAACAATTCGGGACTTTATCATGTCACAAGCGGAGACCAAGAGAAAGCGCTCACCTCTTACCTCAATATACCGAGTCATTCCAGCTGGGCACTTGAAGAGAATAATCCACTTGTTGCGACAAAAGAAGGAAAGGCCTCCTTTTGCAAATACAATGTGAACTTAATCAAACAACTCCCTATGAACAGTGTCCAGAAAAAAGGGATCGCTGTCGCCAGCATTCCGAGCTGCACGATTGCTGATAATATGCCTGACTTCTCTCAATCTGACAGTATGTTTGTCATTGATACAAACGGAAAAGTGCTGCTCCATAACCGCAAAGAACAAATTGGTGAATCCTTGAAGAATCAAGAGCTCGTCAAGCATGTCCTATCACGTGAAGAACGATCAGGTCAATTTAACATGAAGATCGAGGAACTAGACTATCAAATTACGTTTCAAAAATCAGACTATAACGAATGGACGTACCTATCCTTTGTTTCCATTCCAGAACTCAAGGCACAAACAAAATCAATTGGGTGGATCACTTTTATTATCTGCTTTATTTTGTTAGCGCTTTCATTACTATTTTCATGGTTTGGGTCCAGACATTTTTATAAACCAATCCGCTTGTTATATGAGTCCTTTGCACGCAATGAATCCTTTTTGCAAAAACAGCCTTTTCAAAATGAATTTGAGTTGATTGAGTCGAGTATTAAACAAATGAAGGATCAAAACAATGATTTAGAGGAACGTATTGAGCAGCAAGTCACGCACCTTCAGCAATACTTTATGGTGCGGCTATTGCTCGGTAAGCTGACAGAAGAAGAGATTAACAACCGGTTCCAAAGTTTGGGATTCCCTCAGGGCTGGTCTCATTTATCCATGCTTGTGACCCAAATCGATACGTTAAAAGGAACACCTTATGAAAAAAAGGATGCTGACTTGCTGTTATTTGCCATCAATGGACTGATCGAGCAGATGATTCCGCAAGATGAGCACCTTCAGCCAACGGTTGTCAATCAGCATCAAACGACGATTATCCTGAATCACTCAAAGTCAGATGAAGAGTTTACTGAATATTTAAATCAATTAGCGGAAACTATTCAGCAGCGCATCGAGGAAGAGCTTGGTTTATCGATCAGCATCGGGATCAGCCGCCAGTTTAAGGAGCTCACGATGGCGAAACAGGCTTACATTGAAGGAAAAGAAGCCTTAAAATACAGGCTCAAAGCAGAGAAAAAATCCATTATCTTATATGAACATATTCAGCAAGGAAAAACGTTTAAAACCCATTTTCCAAAACAGCTGCAGCATGATTTATTCGATGCGATGAAAGCAGGTGATCAAGGCAAGGCGGATCATTATTTACATGTGCTCCTGCAATCCATTTTCTCTAAAAATGCAGGACCGCATGAATACCATATCGCTCTCGCCCGTTTTTTAAACAATTTGATTGAGCTGATGCATTTGCTTGGCATTGAATTATTTGAGGTCGAAGACAACAAAATGCTGTATGATACGATTTTTGAATTTAAAACCTTTGAAGATACCGAAGCATGGCTGAAACATGAGATCATTCGGCCGATTATTGACCAGCTAGGTGCACGTGAGGACTCACAATACAAAAACATCTCAGAGAAAATCATTCATATCATTCATCAAGAATTCGACTCAGATCTTACATTGGATGAAATCGCCACACGCCTGCATTACAATCCCAATTATTTAAGCAGTATTTTTAGAAAGGAAATGGATATCTCCTTTAGTGAATATCTCTCGTCCTACAGACACCATGTCGCCAAAAACTGGCTCGTGGAAACCGATATGTCCGTCAAAGAAATTTCGGAAAAACTGAAATATAAAAATCCGCAAAACTTCATCCGTTCCTTCAAAAAACTAGAAGGCACGACCCCTGGCAAATACCGCGACCACAAAAAAGGCACATAAGACAAAAAGTCCCGCTCGCACAGGAAGCGGGACTTTTTTATTTAAATTGTTCATTTAAAATGCTGTCTTCCAGCACTGAAAGCGGCTCTCCGTACACACGTTCAATATGAGCTGCTCCCCAATCACAAAGCGCATTCAGAATTCTTTCGAGCGACTGTCCGTATTCACTTAATTCATATTCCACTTTAGGCGGTACTTGCTCATACACAATTCGGTTAATCACCCCATCACTTTCAAGCTCTCTCAGCTGTTGTGTAAGCATTTTTTGTGTGATGTTTGGCATGAGCCGCTTCAATTCACTCGTGCGTTTTTTTCCATGTGTTAAATGACATAAAATCACGCACTTCCACTTCCCGCCAATGACCTCAAGGGTCGCTTCCACTGAGATATTATATTTTTTCTTTTCCATCAAATCCTCACTCCTCTTTGTGCGAACAGGCACTTTTTAGTACCTATATTACAAAAAAGTACGTACTTTTTTTTTCGTCATCTATGTTAGATAATAACTCTTGCCGATCGGCTTCGTCTATCAAAATGTCATCATAGAAGGATGTGAACACTTATTCATGAAGAAAAAGCAAAACCACTTTGCCCTTCTCGCACTAGCCATTAGTGCTTTTGCTATAGGAACCACTGAGTTCATTAGTGTCGGTCTTTTGCCGATGATTTCAGAGGACTTTGGAGTGAGCGTCAGCCAGGCGGGCTGGACCGTTTCTTTATATGCACTTGGTGTGACATTCGGCGCGCCTATTTTGACTTCTCTGACTTCAACGATGAAAAGAAAGACATTGCTATTGCTCATTATGCTCGTCTTTTTGATTGGAAATACACTAGCCACGATTGCTCCGACTTTTTCAGTGCTATTAATCGGACGGGTCATTTCAGCCTTATCCCATGGAATCTTTATGTCCATCGGCTCTACGATTGCTGCAAGCCTTGTAGTGAAAGAAAAACGGGCAAGTGCGATTGCCTTTATGTTCACTGGATTAACAGTTGCTACTGTGACGGGCGTGCCATTTGGGACGTTTCTTGGCCATGAGCTCGGCTGGCGGACGTCATTTGGTGTGATTGTCATCATTGGTCTGATCGCACTGATATCCAACTATTTTCTTGTTCCATCTCAATTAAAGCAAGGCGTGAAAACATCATTTAAGGATCAAGCTGTCTTATTAAAAACAAAAAGAATCTTGCTTCTATTTGTCATTACAGCAACAGGATACGGAGGAACCTTTGTCGTCTTTACGTATTTATCCCCTCTCTTACAGCATGTGACAGGTCTTGCGCCTGGGGCGGTGGCCTTGATCCTGCTTTTATACGGGATCACGATCGCAGCCGGAAATGTCATTGGCGGAAAGGCTGCTAATGAGCAGCCAATGAAAGCACTGATTTACATGTTTATCATCCAAAGCATCATTTTGTTTACCCTTAGCTTGACTGCTGGATTCACGGTGCTAGGCATTGGAACCGTCATGCTGATGGGACTGTTTGCTTTCATGAATGTTCCTGGATTGCAGGTAGCTGTCGTTGACTTTGCAGAAAGATACACACCAGGAGCAGTCGATGTCGCTTCCGCTATGAATATCGCTGCCTTTAATGCCGGTATCGCCATCGGCTCATTTTTAGGCGGCATCGTGACAGATACTCTTGGGCTTGTGCATACAGGCTGGGTCGGCGGCATCATGGTCCTTCTCGCAGCAATTCTCACGATGATTAGTTTTCGAATGGAACAACAAGAACAAAATCAAACCATCTAAAGGAGTTTTCAATATGAACCATTTACAAAGTACAAAAACATTAAACAATGGGATCCACATGCCAGGATTTGGTCTTGGTGTATTCAAGGTTGAAGATGGCGCTGAATTAATAGACGCCGTCAAAACAGCCATTCAATTAGGCTATCGCAGTATTGATACAGCGGCTATTTATGGCAATGAGGAAGGGGTTGGACGAGGCATACAAATTGGTCTAGCAGAAACAGGACTTCGCCGCGAAGACCTCTTTGTGACATCAAAAGTGTGGAATGCCGATTTAGGATATGAATCCACCCTACAAGCATATGAGGAAAGCTTGAAAAAACTTCAGCTTGACTACCTTGATCTGTATTTAATCCATTGGCCGGTTGAAGGAAAATACAAAGAAGCTTGGCGTGCACTGGAAACCTTGTATCGTGAAGGAAAAGTCAGAGCCATCGGAGTGAGCAACTTCCAGCCGCATCACCTAGACGAGCTATTAAAAGATGCAGACATTAAACCAGCTATCAATCAAGTGGAGTTTCACCCAAAACTGACGCAGGAAACACTCTTTACGTATTTGAACACACATGGCATTCAAATGGAAGCTTGGTCACCGCTAATGCAGGGGGAACTGCTTCATCATCCGGTGATCAAAGAGCTCTCGGACACATACGGCAAAACACCTGCTCAAATTATTTTGCGCTGGGATGTGCAAAAAGGCGTCATCACCATTCCAAAATCAACGAAAGCCCATCGTTTAAAAGAAAATGCAGACATATTTGATTTTGCCTTATCTGATGAGGATATGAAGCGCCTTTCTGACTTAAATGAAAACAAACGTATCGGTCCAGACCCAGACAACTTTGACTTTTAATAAAAACACCCCCGCTTTTTAACTGTGCGGGGGTGTTTATGTTGATCATTTTGATTTTTTAAAGGAAGCTTCATATTCTTCTATGATTTTATGACCACCGTTTGATTTCCACTTCTCTACATCTTTCTTAAATTGATCTTCACTGATGTCTCCAAGAATGAACTTATAGGTCGCATCATCGATGATTTTTTTCAATTCGTTTCCTCGCTCTGAGGCAGTTTCTGAATACAGGCTTTCAGCAGGATTGGCGACGATGATGTTTTGATTGTCTTCTTCTAGCTCTTCATATTTTGTACGAACCGCATCTCCTTTATTTTTCAAGTAACGTTTATCAATTCCTACTAGACTGACAAGCGGCTGTACGTCTGTCTGCCAGCTTTTCACTTGGCTTTCTTCTCTGACAAATGTATTCCCTTCTTCTTTCTTATAATGCTCGCCATCAATACCGTACGTCATGAGACCATATACATCTTCTTCTGCAATGCGGTCAAAGAAGGCCAAAATCCGTTTTAATTCTGCCTCTGATTTCACGCTTGTTTTAGGGAATGCAAAGATGCCATTATGACCACCTGATGCCCACACACGTTCTTTACCATCTGGGCCTTTGATTCGGTTGATGATATCTACTTCCATGTTTTTATCTGTCGCGTCATCTCTCAAGTTCACTGCGTCTACCATATTCCCAACATAGATCCCTGCTTTTCCTTGTGAGAATAATTCCTGCTGCTGTGTTTTGCTTGTAACAGGGAAGTCTTTGTTGATATAGCCATTGTCACGCAGTTTCTTCATGTATTTCATTGTATTCATGTACTCATCTGTCATGAAGTCTGGCGTGAATTTGCCGTTTTCTTCTTTCCAGTCTGTCGGCATTCCCTCATATGAACCGAGTGTTTTAAATGCCCCATAAATCAAATCGTTCCGATCCGTAAAGCCAATTGTATCCGCTTTTCCGTTTTGATTCGGATCTTTTTCAGTAAAAGCTTTAGCTACCTCATAAAGATCATCCAATGTTTTTGGTGTATCCAAATTTAAATTTTCAAGCCAATCCTTTCGAATGACAATTCCTTGTCTTGAAAGTGGTCTCTCTCTATAAATGCCATAAAGCTTACCGTCTATAGAGGCGTTTTTATTAATCAGTTCGTTCATCTTACTTAAATTTGGATAATCCTTTAAATACGGACCGACTTCCCAGAACATGCCTGATCTGAACGCATTAATAGCAGACGAATTCTTAATGTCTTGAATCGTGACAATCTGCGGCAGATTCCCTGCGGCAAGTGCGGAATTTAAACGGTCTTCCTTCACGGCATCAGGCACCCATGTAATATCAAGCTCTGTATTTGTGAGCTTCTCAATCTCTTTTATGACGGAATCCTTCGGCGGCTGCTGATGATACAAAATAGCCATCCAGGTCAGCTTTACCTTTTTATCTAAATCAACCTTTTCATCTGATGAACTTGTTCCTTTGCTTGAACATGCGGATAGAATACCGCTTGCTGCAAATAACAGGACAAACGCAATCAACCATAATTTCTTTCTCCCCATAAGATCCCTCCGTTGTTCCATCTTTTTAACCTTTTACAGAACCTAGTAATGCCCCTTTGTTAAAATGCTTTTGAATAAATGGATAGACAAGCAGAACTGGAATGGTCGCTACCACAATGACAGCCATTTTAATCGTTTGGTCTGGCGGTGGTGTGGATGATCCCATATCCGACATATCTCCCTGCATCCCGCTTGAGACAATGACAATCTGCCTTAGCAGCACCTGAATCGGCCATTTCACTGAATCATTTAAATACAGGATGGCGGTCATGTACGTATTCCAATACGTCACGGCATAAAAAAGTGAAATGGTCGCAATAGCTGGCAAAGAAAGTGGCAGCACAATTTTAAAGAAAATCCCTAAATCGTTACAGCCATCCATCTTCGCTGATTCCTCAAGGCTTGCCGGGATGTTTTGAAAGAAGTTTTTCAAAATGATCAAATTGAACGCATTGATCGCAACCGGTAGAATAAGTGACCAATAGGTATCAAGCAGACCAAGTGTTTTCACCACAATAAACGTCGGAATCATACCTCCACTAAACAACATCGTGAAGACAACGAGAAACATCAATGTTCTCCGGCCTTTTAGCTCCTGACGAGACAGCCCATATGCCATGAGTGAGGACAAAAACATGCTGACAGCTGTTCCAACGAGCGTCACAAGAATGGACACAATGAGGCTGCGATACACAATATCCGTAGAGAAAATATATCGATAGGCCTCTAAAGAAAACGTGGTCGGGAACAAGATAAACTTCTTCGTGATGACCTCTTCTACTGTAGCAAAAGAGGCTGCAATGACATGGATGAACGGAAGCACACATATTAATGCGAACATGAGTAGAAAAGAGTAATTAAATAAGTTGAACAATCGGCCTTTAATAGAACGATCTATGTTCATCACGCCCTTTCTTTGAAAGCGTTATCATTTCGTCCGAAAATAAGCTGCAGCCTGTGACGATATCGTGATTAAAATGTAACAAACGGGGGAAGAAAGCGTCTATAATCATCTTGACAGACCAACTGAATGGATCATGTCAATCGTGCTTTTATGCTCATGAAACAAAAGAATAAGATCATCAGCTAATGACATGATTATGCCCTATGCCTGATCATTTTCTTCTAGGATTTCCGTCGTATTCACATCAGGTCTGTAGCCTAACTCCTGCTTTATTTTTTCCGTAGACCAGGGCTTTTCTTCGTTTTCTGATACGGCATAATATGTCCCAAAGGGGACGGTCGTTTCAATCGCTGCCTTTGTCATCCCTATAAGATCTTCATGTGACAGAAGTGTTCGTTTCGTTCTTCGTTTCTTGTGTAATGCCTCCATCTCATCTGTCACAACCGTTCCAATCCGTAAATTGATAACAGACATCCCCGTTTGATCGTGGAACAAACGGCCTAGCTGTTCTGAAGCAAATTTTAAAATACCATAGACATTTTTAGTCGCTGGCACATCGTCTGTTGTAATATTTCGCCCTAGTAAGGAGCGGCCACCCTCTTCATAACGATCGGTCACATGATTGCTGCTTGCAAAAATGACTTTTCGTATGCCGAGACGTACAGCTGATCGAAACATATAATAGGAGCTCCTCCAAAAAATATCATTCATTTTTTCAAACTCCTCAAGATTCATCACATCATGCGTCATATCCATGTTTAAAAGGTGCATGATAACATCTGTATCTCTCGGAATCGCCTCATATAATTCCTGTTCATTCGCTGCATCTGCTAAAATGGCTCCTTTTACACAACTCGTTTGATCAATGATGGTGATCTCGTACTCAGAAGAGAGCGCTTTTGTTAATATACGGCCTATCACACCGCATCCGCCAATGATCGTGATCTTTTTCATCTGTCTCCTCCTTTCTTTTGACGTAGTATGTCCAAGCCTTTATGGATTACAGCCACTTTTTCAAAAATCGAGTGGCCTCGTGACGCATAGCCGCTGTTTCAAAATGACCTGCATGAAGACCAACAAGCTGATACCGTTCTTTCAATGAAGCAGTTTGATAGGTTTGGCTCAATCCCTTTTGAATGCGTCCGACGCCTTCAGCAGGCGTGAGTGGATCAAGTTTTCCCACTAAGCTTAAATGCGGCCTTGGAAAAATCATTTCCTGAATATCAGCTGCTGTAAAGTGCTTTGCTAAGCTTGGTACATAGTAATAAAAGCCATGCCTGTCTAAATTGTTCGTTTCAATTAATGTGTGATGATCGACCTGTGCGCAAAGATCAATACACACACTGACCCTCTCATCAAGCGCAGCAGTCCACCAGGAAAGAAGCCCTCCCATTGACATTCCAAAAACAGCTAACCGGTCCGGTAGCACATCAGATCGAGACAGCACATAATCAATCGCACACATGCTTTCATACAGCATCATGCCCCACATCACTTTTCCTGTTAAAAGCATCTCCTTAAAAATTTCACTTTCTGTTCTTCCTCTTCTCTCACCAAACCCTGCATGATCGATAGCCAGGACACTATAGCCTTTTGATGTGAACTCTTTCGCATATGAAGGCGCTTGCAAATAATGAGCACCTTTGATCAGCTCTTCCTTCCCATCCACGTAGTTCCCGCCATGAGAGTGCTGGAACAGCACAACAGGTCTTTTTTTCACCGTATCCTTTGGCTTTACAAAATAAGCGGGCACTTCCTCTACACCATGAATCGAAAGAATGAGTGTTTCGACTACATACGATTCACGTTCCTCGATCTTTAACGTATATGCCTCCACGCGATGGCGTTCTGGCATTTCTCCTAACAGACTGAGCAGTTGTTCACGTTTGCTTTCCTTTTCCATTCACGTCACTCCTCATTTTCTTGATCACCTGTTAAAATACGAGGTCGATGAAGTAATCACCTTGTTTTCGACAAAATTATGTCCCGGGAAATAAAGAACACCCACCGGTTCATACCGATGGGTGTCATCATTAGTTCGCAACAATATTGACAAGCTTCCCAGGAACCGCAATCACTTTGCGAATGGTTTTCCCTTCAAGCTGTTCTTTTACGCGTGCATCATTTTTCGCAAGCTCTTCTAACTGTTCTTTTGTTGCATCAGCAGGAACGGTTAATTTTGCTTTCACTTTTCCATTCAACTGTACGACAATTTCTACTTCATCGTCGACAAGCTTTGACTCGTCATATTGCGGCCATGCTTCATAAGAAACAGACCCTTCATGACCAAGTTTATTCCAAAGCTCTTCCGCTAAATGCGGTGCAATTGGAGAAAGAAGTTTCACAAAGCCTTCTGCATATTCTTTCGGCAGTGTATCAGCCTTGTAGGCATCATTGATAAACACCATTAATTGTGAGATCCCTGTATTGAAGCGCAGGCCTTCATAATGGTCCGTTACCTTCATCACGGTTTCATGATAGCTGCGTTCTAATGCACCTCCAGTTTGCTCCGTCACTTTATCACTGATTGTGCCATCTTCATTTGTGAATAGACGCCATACACGATCAAGGAAACGGCGAGCACCATCAAGTCCTGTTTCAGACCAAGCGATTGATGCATCTAAAGGTCCCATGAACATTTCATAAAGTCGTAATGTATCCGCACCATGAGATTCTACGATATCATCTGGATTGACAACGTTCCCTTTTGATTTACTCATTTTTTCATTATTTTCTCCAAGAATCATTCCTTGGTTGAACAATTTCATGAAAGGTTCTTTTGTAGGAACAACACCGATATCATACAAGAACTTATGCCAGAAGCGCGCATATAGAAGATGCAGTACAGCATGTTCTGCTCCGCCGATATATACATCAACAGGAAGCCATTTCTTTAGCTTCTCAGGAGATGCAAGCTTTTCTGAGTTATGCGGGTCAATATAACGTAAGAAATACCAGCAGCTGCCTGCCCATTGCGGCATTGTATTGGTTTCACGGCGTCCTTTTTTACCTGTTACAGGATCTACAACCTCAACCCACTCTTTGATATTGGCTAAAGGTGATTCACCTGTACCACTTGGCTTAATCTCAGTGGTTTTAGGCAAAATCAGTGGAAGCTCTTCCTCTGAAACGGCTGAAGAAGTTCCGTCCTCCCAATGAATAATTGGAATTGGCTCACCCCAGTAACGCTGGCGGCTAAATAGCCAGTCTCTTAAACGATAGGTGACTTTCTTTTCACCTTTTTGATGTTCTTCAAGCCATGCAATGGCTTTTTCAATCGCTTCTTCTTTTCCTAATCCATTGAGGAAATCAGAGTTAATGTGTTTTCCATCACCTGTGTAAGCTTCTTTTTCAATGTCTCCGCCTTCTACAACTTCCTTGATTGGAAGATCAAATGTTTTGGCGAATTCATAGTCACGCTCATCATGGGCAGGTACCGCCATAATCGCGCCTGTTCCATAAGTAGCCAGCACGTAATCTGCAATCCAGATCGGCATCTTTTCACCATTTAATGGATTGAGGGCATAAGCGCCTGTGAAAATACCCGTCTTCGTTTTTGCAAGATCTGTCCGCTCTAAGTCGCTCTTTGATTGAATTTCTTTGATATATGCTTCGACTGCTTCTTTTTGAGCAGCTGTTGTAATTTTTTCAACAAGTGCATGTTCTGGTGCAAGTACCGCATATGTTGCACCAAATAATGTATCCGGACGCGTTGTGAAAACAGTAAACTGTTCGTCATGTCCTTCTACTTCGAAATGAACGTGTGCACCTTCTGAACGTCCGATCCAGTTACGCTGCATATCTTTGATGCTTTCAGGCCAATCAATGTCTTCTAAATCTTCTAACAGCCTGTCCGCATATGCCGTAATCTTCAGCATCCATTGCTTCATCGGACGTCTTTCAACTGGATGCCCTCCGCGTTCACTTTTTCCATCAATGACTTCTTCATTTGCAAGAACTGTACCAAGCGCCGGGCACCAGTTCACTGGTACTTCATCGATATACGCCAATCCCTTTTCGTACAATTTCAAGAAAATCCATTGTGTCCATTTATAATAATTCGGATCAGTCGTGTTGATTTCTCGATCCCAATCATATGAGAATCCTAGTGATTGAATTTGGCGGCGGAAGTTATTGATGTTCTCTTCTGTAAAGACCGCTGGATCATTCCCTGTATCTAGTGCATACTGTTCTGCTGGAAGACCAAATGCGTCCCATCCCATTGGATGAAGAACATCATATCCCTGCATACGTTTCATGCGTGATAAAATATCCGTTGCTGTGTAGCCCTCAGGGTGCCCGACATGAAGCCCTGCTCCTGATGGGTATGGAAACATATCAAGCGCATAGAACTTTGGTTTATCTTCCGAGTCAGATGTGGCGAATGTTTTATGTGTCAGCCAATAATCCTGCCACTTCTTTTCAATTTCCCGATGCTGAAAACTCAATGTGAAAACCTCCTTTAATATGTACGGCTGTATCTGCTCAGATGACCACTGCAAGAATTCAGATTTTTCTAAAATCAACAAAAAACCCTCATCCCTGGAAAGGGACGAGAGATTTTTTGGTTCCCGCGGTACCACCCTTGTTAGCGTCACTTTCTGTTTGTACGCTCACTTAATATCTTTAACGCAGACATGCGACAGAAGCTTTAATGCAACTGCAACTCTGAGGCGAGTTCAGAAGCAGATTTGATTGACTTTCACCAGCCGTCAATTCTCTAAAGACAAATACTGCTTTCCTACTACTCCTCTTCACTGTTCTTATCGTAACCGTCATCTAAGTAGTATTTTATAGAATTATGATCATAAGTGCAAGCAGGTTTGTATACAATGGGAATGTACCCTAGATCAGGGTAAAGTAGAGGATATTATTCGTGTGGAGATCGGTTATGACGGTTGGAGTCTGCATCCTGTGAACGCTGTTCTCTTACAAAATCAAAGCTTCGCAGAACTGCTTCTCCCCCGTAACCTGAAATAATTGATAAGATGACCAAGTGCAGACTAGAATCGGGATTTGAGGATAAGACAAGCAGTGTAGCGGCAATCATCCCAACGAGCCAATCTTCAATAAACCCTAAATAAATAAACTTTTTTGTCATTCTGGGCTTCTCTAGCCTGCCTTTTTTCTTTACGTGACCGAGAATGCCCATGACCCCTCCAATGGCGCAAGCAATAATGACTTGTTGCAGCATTTTCATCACCTTCCTAAAGCCCTTAGAATAGTAAAGCGACTTCAGGCTGTCCAGCCCCCTGTAATGCCATTCTGCTGTTCCGTCATAATCCATGTAAAAGGTCTATTCTCTCTAACGAAGAAAAAAAGCTTGTTTCTTCCATTATATGTGAATGACCCAAAAACAATCTTGATGCATTGGAATCATTTTTACCTAATCCATATTAACTATTTTTGTCATTTTATGAATTATGAGCAATTGATTCCTTCTTTTTCTAAAGAAAAGTCTCCTTACTTACTATATTCTAATGGAGGACAAACTATGATGACAAATTTAACAAAGCCATTGCAATCATTGAAACAGAACATATGTTATGTTACTTTAGTAAGGAATACCTTTGGTTGAAAAAACAGCCATTTGATATGTCTGCTAGTAGCAGCAAAGGAGGGTAATATGGTCAGCTCGAACATCTTCGGCTTGCAAAAACAGCTTGAACTCATAAAAAAAGCGCTAGATCATGCGCGGATCGGTGTTGTCATTACAGACCCTTCTTTAGAGGATAACCCTATCATTTATGTGAACCATGGCTTTACACACATGACTGGATACAAACCAGATGAGATTCTTGGGCGTAATTGTCGATTCCTTCAAGGAAAAGACACAGATCAAGAACAGCTTGATTTAATACGTCATGGAATACAGAATAAAATACCTATTACCACACAACTAAAAAATTATAAAAAAGACGGTACTTTTTTTTGGAATGAACTCAATATAGATCCTCTATACATTGAACAAGATGATAAAACATTTTTCATTGGCTTTCAAAAGGATATTACGAAACAGAAAGAATATGAACAACTCCTAGAAGATTCCTTACAGGAAGTCACCTCTCTTTCGACGCCAATCGTCCCAATCAAAAATGGTGTATCTGCTCTACCACTCATTGGAAAACTATCTGAAGAACGCTTTGATGCCATTGTTGCGAAGTTAACTTGTATATTAGATGATTCAAAGGATGATTATTTAATTGTCGATCTTTCTGGCTTAATCGATGTCGATGATTCCGTTGCAGGACGCATTTTCAAGCTGCATCATCTTCTCAGTTTAACTGGAACCGAACTGATCATCACAGGGATCAAACCGCAGCTTGCAATGAAAATGAAAGACTTGGATACAGATTTCCAGGATACGATCACATATTTGACGGTTAAGGAAGCAATCAAAGGATTAACATTAGCTGAAAACCCTGTGTAAACAGGGCTTTTTTAGTTAAACCGCCGCTAAAAATGGAAAAATGAGGTATGATAGGAGTAAATAAAGATTTAGGGGGGCTTCTAGATGATGATGTTACTCATCATAGGTCTTTTATGTGTTTGTTTCGCCATAGGATATGCCGTCAATTTCTTATTACTCAAACACCAGAACGAGCATATCTTTTCAAAGAAACTATTTTATCCTTTTTTGATCTTCGGTCTCGTCTTTTCCATTATGTCATTACCGTTTGCTGCCACAGATGCACCGAAGGCACAAGCAGATCCATCTTCAGAACAGCTGTTAAAGGATCAAAAACAGCTCACATCTGACATAACGCGCTTAAAAGCTGATAAAGAGGAGCTTACCGCCTCTTTAGAGGACGCAACAAAGGATAAAGAAAAACTAGCTAAAAAGCTAGAAGCCATCACCTCAGAAAAAGAAACAGTCAAAAAGCAAGAAAAGACCATTCAAGTGCTTGAAGAGAAAATAGACAAGCTTGCCTCGAGCAACGAAACACTCAAAAAAGAGAATAAGAAAAGCAGCAGCGATACGAAGTCTTCCACTGTTCAGCGCTCCGCTCCTAAAGATGAAGGAAAAAGTACAGGCGGTCATGAATCGCAGAAGGAAACAAAAAAAGAATCAGCTGCCTGTAACATCAAAGGAAGTGTCAATGGCATTTATCACACACCGAGCAGCAGATACTACTCTAGAACAAAAAATGTAACCGAACTATTCTGCTCCGTAGAAGAGGCAGAACGTGCAGGGTACCGGGCACCTAAGCAATAGCCATGTGTCACAAAAAAAGAACCTCCTGTCAGCCCAATCGGGTGTCTTAGGAGGTTCTTTTTTTAGATTTCTCTTCTTAATGCTGCTAATACATTCGTTTTTGTTGCTTTACGTGCTGGGTTAAGCCCTGAAAGGATCGCTACCCCTGCGCTAATCACTGTTGCTGTGATCACAAGGCTGAGCGGAATATAGGAGAAGGTGATCGAGAATTGATCGCTTGACCCTCCCTCTGACATGGACGACAAAATGGCTGGAATGATTAAATTGACGGCGAAACTAATGATATATGAGATGATAATACCGATGATCGACCCAATCACCCCAATATAAGCACTTTCCATGAGGAACATTCGCTTGATAATCGATGGATTCGCACCAATGGCTTTCATAATCCCAATCTCTTGTGTTCGCTCTGTTACTGCCATTGTCATCGTATTAAAAATACCAATTGCAGAAATAATGACTGCGATACAGCCGACAAAAATGAGTCCAATTTTGAAGACAGTAAAGAACATATCCATACCTTCGAGCTGATTCGTCACAGAGATGACTTGGTAGCCCTCATCTGTCAGCTTATTCGTGAGTGCACCGACATTGTCGAATTTATCTGCATAGACAGAGGTCATTTTCTCGACATTTCCTGCTTCAGGAGATAGATCAAGTATTTGACCAAATTCCTTTTCATACGCATTCGGAATGAGAATTTTATGATCCTGCTGCCACTCCAAATTTGGCTTTTTCATGACTCCTACTACACGGAAATCAAATGTTTTTTCTTTGACGACTTCATTTTCTTCGTTGAGTTTTGGTACCTTGATTTGAATCACTTTATTTAAAATATCTTTCGTGTAGCCTTTTGGCTCTTTTGGTTCTTCTTCACCGTTTGACGTTTGATTTAATTCTTTTTCATAGGCTTTGCGCTCTTTTTTTGTCCACAGTTGTTCTGCCATATGGTACCCAACCACAATTTCGTTTGCTGATGTTGGGACTTTCCCTCTGTCTAGTTCAAGCCCTGCTTCTTTTTCCTCTTTCATATCGGTCAGAGCAGCCTGCGTTTCACTTGAGCGGTCATCGAGCTCGACGTTTACCGATGGAACGAGAGACGTTCTTGAGACGACAGATTTCACATGATCATATTTCTTTAAATCATCTACCTTGACGGCACCTTTTTCCTTGCCTAACACTTTCACTTCTGTGATGATTTGCTGTTTCATGATTTCATCTTGCGCCGATTTTTGCAAACCAAAACCGACTGATGCTAGAACGATTAAGAAAGAGCATGCCATTGTCGTCGCAAGAATGGTCATAAACACACGCAATCTATTTTTCTTCATGTTTCTTCTAATGAATTTGACCTGATCTCTAAATTTCAATGGTCTGTTCCCCTTTCTTTAATACACCATCATGAAGCTGGAACGTTGTATCTGCGATTGAAGCGACTTCATCGTCATGTGTAATGATGACAAACGTGATTCCTTTTTCACGATTGAGCTGCTGGATAAATGCTAAGATTTCTCCTTCGGTTTCTGAATCTAGACTGCCTGTTGGTTCATCCGCTAAAATAATAGATGGGTTTAAAATCAAGGCTCTTGCAATACTCACACGCTGCTGCTGCCCGCCTGACAACTCATTCGGGTAATGCCCTGCATGATGTTCTAGACCTACTCGTTTCAGCATTTCTTTTACTTTCGTCTTTCGTTCAGACGGCTTTACACCTTTTAAAGTGAGCGGAAGTTCAACATTTTCATACGTCGTTAAGCTCCCGATCAATTGAAAGCTTTGAAAGATAAAGCCAAAGTGATCTAAGCGGAAGTCCGCCCATTCTTTTTCATTAAAGCCGGTCACATCGGTACCATCAATGACAATTTGTCCGCTCGTTGGCGTAATATATCCTGAAATTAAGTTCAATAAGGTAGATTTCCCCGAACCACTTCGTCCCACAATACAAGCAATGTCGCCTCTTTTGATGGATAGGTCAATCCCTTTCAGCACAGGAATTTCATTCTCTCTGCCCTTTTTACCAATTTTAAACACATGATCTAACGCTTGAACCTGAATCATCTCTACTCCCCTACTCTCTGTTTATCTTTTTCGATATATTAAGAAATAACTCGTTAGTGCGCCTACAGCACCGCCGATTATCATGCCAGCGATATAACCAAACATGGAATTGTCTGAGGAGAATCCACCCCAGCCAAAACCTAAAACACCAAAAGCAATAACCATAATTTGAATAGGCCGATCCATTTTTGGGTAAAGGAAAAAACGGCCACTTCGTTCAATTGGATGTTTGATGAAGCTAAACAAACCAATGAAATAAAATAAAATCATCATGACAATTGGTACGATGAATTCTTCACCGCTGAACCAAATCGTATATTCATACTGATTAAATTCAGCTATATAAGTGATTGGAGAAATTGCCAAGATAATATGATTAAGCCACTGATCAACCCACTCCCCATTTGTTCTCAATATAAATTCTAAATGAACCAATGGTAGACCAATTAGTAAAAAAGGTAAAATGGCTGTACTGAATGCAACGATTGCTTGGGCAATTGCACTTCCTGTTAAAGTGCCTGCTGCAAAAAACAGGGCATATATCATCAAGGATGACACCAAAGCATATAAATACATACTGTTAAATCCAGGTGTCTCAACAGGTTTGATACCTAATATAAGTAAGTAAGTTAAGGCATATGAGAATGCATGAATGAGTGCAATGATCCCGGCACCCAAGAAAAATTTTGTCTGATAGATGGTACTTCTACTAAAAGGCAAGGCTAAGGTGAAATCCATTTGCCCTTTATTTCTCTCAAAGCCAAGCTGAATTATGGCAAAAAGGATTCCCATTAACCATGAAAGAGCGAGAAAAGCATCTTTATTAAAACTATAGGAAAAATGTGATGTATCCAAAATACATGTGGGATCCTTTAAACATGTTTGAAAGGATGAATATCCCATTAGGAGGGATAAGGGCGTCGCAAGCGCCGCAACCAGCATCACTAAAATAAATGTCAGCTCTGATTGCTTCCACTCCTTATATAATAATTGCCGCTTTACCATCTCCGTTTCCCTCCAAACTTTGCAATGAATACTTCTTCTAAATTTACAGGCAGTTCATGCCATACTTTTGGCTGCAGCGACTTCAAGTAATCTTTAGCCTCTACATCGGTTTTAAGAACAAGCGCTGTATAAAAAATGCCCGCTTGATCTAATATAGCAACGCCATTTTTTCGTATACTCAAGTTCATATCTTCTTCAAAAGCCATCTGTATTTTGACATAATCATTCTTTAACTCATCTAGATCCATGACACTTGTAAGCTGATTTCCTTCTAAAAACCCGATTCGGTTACACATACGCTCAATATCCTCTAATCGGTGCGATGTAATGAGAATCGATGTTTCACGTTCCGCTACCTCGTCGATCATGAGCTGAAGAACATCATTTCTTGTGACGGCATCAATTCCATCTGTCGGTTCATCTAACAAAATCACCGCTGGCTTGATCGCAAAGCTTAAAATTAATGACAGCTGTTTTTTTAACCCTGTCGATAGTTCACGATATTTCACTTTTTCCGGAATTTCATAGCGGTTCACAAGCTCATTGGCATATGTCACGTCAAACTTCGGATAAATATGCTTTAACAGCTGAACAAGCTGTCCGTAATTGTATCTGTCAAAGTAGGGATTTACGACTGGCATATACACAATATTTTGCTTCACTAACGGGTGGTCTTTCACAAGCACGTCTTTAAAATAAATCTCTCCTTCATCTGGAAGAAGAATTTGCTGAATCAAGCGGAGAAGTGTTGTTTTTCCTGAGCCATTCCTGCCAAGCAGACCGAAGATCTCACCTTCGCCTATTTTGAAGGAAACGTCACTGAGTACTTCACGTCCATTTAATGTCTTTGATACATTTCTAACCTCAATCAACTTGTTTTCCTCCCTCAAGACTTGAGCCGATCTCTTCTATCCATTCCTTCAGTTGTTGAATATCAATACCGGCATAATGAGCTTCTATAATGAGTTGTTTTAATTGCTCCTTCATCTCCAACACCTTCCCTTCATTCAGCTTTAACTGAGCCCCTTCTGTTACATACGTACCGCGGCCTCTTAGTGTTTCAATAATCCCTTCCCGCTCAAGCTCTTTATATGCTTTACTGACGGTGTTTGGGTTGGCGATGATAATGGTGGCGAGCTCTCTGACAGAGGGCAGTTTGTCACCAGGTTTCATTACACCTTTTAGACATAAAATTTTCAACTGCTCAATGATTTGTTCATATAATGGCGCAGCGCTTCGTGGATCTATTTGAATCATGATGGCTCCCTCTTTCCTCATTCATGCTTTTGCAGTCCTATCGCTTGTTCATGCCCTTGCATTAAAGGGATTGAATTAGGTATCAAATCTTTTTGAACTTCAAAACCAATGAAAACGAGAACGAAAAAAAATGTACATGCTAACGCAACAGCCAGCACCATCCACTTCAAATTGATTGTTTTTTTTTCTTTTTTCATGGTTGAACACCTTTCTTCACTTTTTAAGTGTCTTTAGTGTATTAGTTGTTGTAGTACACTTAACACAATAAAGACACTCAGCCAAAAAGTCAATAGCCTTTTAAAAAATAAAAAACAGACCCTTAAAAAAAGGATCTGTTCATCATTCGTTGTCGTAAGAAATACCTAAAATCATTTGATTTTGCAAGCTTTGAATTTGAACACGCGCCCTGTCTAATCGCTCTCTTTGCTGGTCATTGGCGACATCTTTTAATTTTTCTAATTCGTTCACCGCATCTTCAAGCATAAGCTGCGCCTTAGAAAATTCGTCCTCATTATAATGCTCTTGGCGTAAGTTCAAATCAAATTGCTCATTTGCAAACTCAAGGGTTTCAGTACTTTTTTGGATAAATTCATCGATCGACTGCCTTGTTGCCATCTTGCATTCCCTCCATTTCATCATTGCTCCCGCCTATTTTGCCCACGTAAAGCTTTTTCACTAAAGAAAATGTTGGACAGATTCAATTGTCCTCCTTCATGATTTTTGTTAAACTTTAAGGATGCCTATTATTACGCAAGGAGGTTACTGACTTGGATCAGCATAACCCTTTTTTATATTCAAACAGCGAAAAACGCTATCACACATGGAACTATCATTTGCGAGAGCACTTTGGTCATAAAGTATTTAAAGTGGCCTTAGACGGCGGCTTTGACTGCCCAAACCGTGATGGTACTGTAGCCCACGGAGGCTGTACATTTTGCAGTGCAGCTGGGTCTGGTGATTTTGCAGGAAACCGGGCTGATGATCTCATCACTCAATTTAACGAAATCAAAGACCGGATGCACACAAAATGGAAAGACGGAAAATATATGGCGTATTTTCAAGCGTATACAAACACACACGCCCCGCTTCCTGTTTTAAAGGAAAAATTTGAAACCGTTATGAATTTGGATGGTGTGGTTGGTTTATCTATTGCGACAAGACCTGACTGCCTGCCAGATGACGTGGTGGAGTATTTAGCAGAATTAAATGAGCGCACTTATCTCTGGGTAGAGCTTGGTCTTCAAACGGTTCATGAACGGACAGCGATGCTCATTAACCGTGCCCATGATTATGAATGCTACGTAGAAGGTGTAGAAAAACTGCGAAAACACGGAATTCGTGTCTGCTCGCATATCATCAACGGACTGCCTCTAGAAAACCGGGACATGATGATGGAAACAGCAAAAGCTGTCGCAGATTTAGATGTGCAAGGAATTAAAATTCATTTACTTCACCTTTTAAAAGGAACCCCAATGGTCAAGCAATACGAAAAAGGCAAATTGGAGTTTCTAAGCCAGGAAGAATATGTTCAGCTTGTTTGTGATCAACTGGAGATCCTGCCGCCAGAAATGATTATTCACCGCATTACAGGGGATGGCCCAATTGAATTAATGGTTGGTCCGATGTGGAGTGTAAACAAGTGGGAAGTACTAAATGCCATTAATGCTGAGCTCGAAAGACGTAACAGCTACCAAGGCAAACGTTTCGTCAGATTGGAAGAAGCAGCCAAATGATTTTGAAACGCATGCTCCCTTTTAGTAAAGAGCTGTTAGAACAGGCTTGTCAAAAAGGCGACATCGTCATTGATGCAACGATGGGAAATGGCCACGATACACGCTATTTAGCTGATCTTGTAGGAAATGATGGACAAGTTTTCGCATTCGACGTACAAGAGGAAGCCCTACAGCAGACGAGAAAAAGGCTTGGCGAGGGATATCCTTACGTTCATCTGATCCACGATGGGCATGAAAAACTGGCTCATCACCTGCCAAAGGATGTTTATGGACATATTTCTGGTGCGGTGTTTAACCTTGGGTACCTGCCCGGAGGCGATAAAGCCGTCACCACTCAGGCTCATACAACCATCGAAGCCATCGAGCAGCTCCTCGACTGGCTTAAACCCGGCGGTCTGATCGTCCTTGTGATTTACCATGGACACCCCGAAGGAAAAAGAGAAAAAGAAGTACTTCTCGACTATTGCAGATCACTTCCTCATGAAGAGGTACAAGTTTTATCATATCAATACATGAATATTCAAAACGACCCGCCTTTTGTGGTCGCCATTGAAAAAAAGCTCAAATCCTAATGATTTGAGCTCAGATTATTGACAAAGGGCTAAAATGATTTTTATTTTAGCCCTTTGTCTTCTTTCAGCGTGATAGAAAACCTTTGCAGTCTAGGAAGAATGAGCACCGGAACGGAGCGAATTTGACATTCGTGAGTACCGGCGCGCAGGACTGACAAAGAATGCGAGGGTTTGTCTGCGCGCTGAAGCTCAAATCCTAATGGATTTGAGCTTTTTTATGAGGATTTCATCCAAGGCATTTTCTGATAGGTCCGGTAAGCTCTTCCGTTGATATAGAAAAAGAATGATGTTTTCCCGCTTGATTTGATCAGCCGTTTTGCCAGCTTATTCATCTCTTTTTGGGCTGTCACTTTTTCATCGGACAAATAGACTGCCAGTAACCCTCTGTTAATCAATTTGTGAAAGTTTTCGTGCGGAATGCCTTTCAGCTGCTCATCCGCTTTTTCAATAAAATGCTGAAGTCTATCCATCATCTCATGATGAGAGGCATAGTAGGAGCAAAAGTTCAGATCTCCCCCAAGCCGGTCTTCTTCTTGGTCAATTAAATAATCAAGTAAAATGTGCAGACCTTGGATATAAGGGAAATAGCTTTCGTAAATTTGCTTCGCCTGCTTTTCTGTAAAATCCGGCTGCAGCGCATACGCCACAAGACAGAAAATCCCTAACGTTGATCCTGCACAAGCTGAAAATTCATACCATTCCATCTTAGGCAAATCCTTTTCATATTGGCGAAACCACGATTCTAGACGCGGGACCCGTTCATGAGGAACGACGTGTTTATGTACTTGCAAATCACTGTAGTAATCACACAGCGTGTGTAAATATGGCTGAATGATTGGATAATGCTTAAGGCGCGTAAGCACGTCTTGGCATGTGCGGACAAGCGCATGTAAATACCCATGATCCTCTTGATCATCACGGAATTGATAGTACGGCTTGAGCTCAGCATGAATATCAAGCGCATCTCTCATCGCTTGATGCAGCATATGAAAATCTTTTGGATCCAGCGACGTGCTGCGGTCACATAGGTTATCTAAGTAATCACTGATGGTTTGATACGCCACAATGAATTCAATACACGTTTCTTTCGACTCACCTGCTAGAAGAGATAAAATGCCTCCGCCTTCACAGTGAAAGGTTTTACTGGATATGCTCGCTAGTGCCTGCGTTCGCAGTTCTTCATTTTCAATCATTTCTGCATGAGCCCGCCACTTTTTCAGCTCCTGATGAACAAGCGGAAAAATATCTTTATACACCTTTGTCATCAGTGCAAAAGGACGCTCTGGTACTGACAAATCAATCCACCCCCAACTTAAAGCTCACCATCAAATATATTGATCTGTAAAGGCTCTTGCTGCCTTAAACACATCTTCTCTTTCCGGTTCATTAAAAATTTCGTGATACAGTTCTTCCCATTCACGGTATGATTTATTGGTTGATTCAATGCCATTGAACCATTTGATCACCCTCGTTTTATCCACGATCTTATCATCGCCCGCCTGCATTAAAAGGAGCGGAATCGATTTAAAGACATTCGTTGGCTGCATGGCCGCATCAATATTTTTGATCAGCTCTCGGTACCAGCGAACCGACACCTTTGTTACGTAAAGAGAATCATTTGAGTCTGCCTCAATCACAGCCTGATTCCGTGTGGCTAGTTCAATCGACAGCCCTGACTCGACTTTAAAGGACGGTGCCAGCACATTTAGACCTTTTGATGCAAAATCCATTAGCTTCTTCGGTTTAAATTGCAGACCTAAACAAGGTGATGATAAAATAAGGCCATCAATCTTCGTATGGGTATACTGCTTGATCCACTCAATTGAAATGAGTCCACCCATACTGTGTCCAAGTAAAAAAGTAGGAAGCCTGAATGATTTCGCATGTTCGATCCATTCATCTATTGTATCAATGTATTCCTGAAACGAGCGAATGTGGCCGCGCGCACGTGTCGATGTCCCTTGCCCAGGGAGGTCACCCATAACGACGTGATAGCCTGCATTTCGCCACATTTCGATCAGCCATTTATATCGGCCGTGATATTCACTCGCACCATGTACAATTACAATTGTACCAACTGGTCTTTCAGCATGCCAAGTCCACAAAGTAAACACCTCACAAATGTTGTATTAAGAAAGGAAGTCGAAAAAGTGATTTATTCATATCATCAGTTTACACCTGAGATTCATGAATCGGTCTTTGTCGCAGATAACGTCACCATTACTGGTGATGTCACGATTGGAGAATATTCGAGCGTGTGGTTTCAAACCGTCATCAGAGGCGATGTCGCTCCTGTGAGAATTGGAAAAAACGTCAATATTCAAGATTTATCCTGTCTGCATCAAAGTCCTGGAAAAACACTTCTTATAGAAGATGGTGCTACCATTGGACACCAAGTCACATTACATAGCTCAATCATTCGAAAAAATGCCCTCATTGGTATGGGGTCCATCATTCTCGATGGTGCAGAAATTGGCGAAGGTGCCTTTATCGGTGCAGGTAGTCTTGTCCCTCAAGGAAAGGTTATTCCAAAAGGAACACTCGCTTTTGGCCGTCCAGCCAAGGTCGTCCGTCAGTTAACAGATGAAGATATCCAAGACATGGACAGAATCCGTAGAGAATATGTAGAAAAAGGACAATACTATCGTTCCCTTTTATCCCGTTAACATCATACGTGTATCTTCACTTTATCATGTTTTTTTCAGGATATTAAGCAATAACTATGAACCGCTTGTTATTTTACCCTTTTCCACTGCTTTCTATCATGACAAAAAAGGTTTTCAGCACAAAGCTGAAAACCTTTTTTCATTAACTAAAGATGACTTCTTTCGGTTGATGATTCAACTGCTCTGGATCAATGCTGCGCTCCACATAAATGCTGTGCCAGATCATAAAGATGAGGACGGTCCAAATCTTACGGCTATGATCTGCTTTGCCAGCACAATGCTCATTTAATAAATCAAGCACATACTCTTTGTTAATGTATTCATCTGTTTGACTGTTTTTGATGATGTCTTTCGCCCAAGCATTCATCTCATTTTTCAGCCAATGACGAATTGGCACAGGGAAACCAAGCTTTTTACGGTTTAACACATGGTCAGGCACAATGCCTTCTGCTGCTTTACGCAATAAATATTTCGTTGTGCCATCTTTTGTTTTCAGCTCTTCTGGAATTTTAGAAGCCGCTTCAAAAACGACCTTATCAAGGAATGGAACACGAAGCTCAAGAGAATTCGCCATCGTCATCTTGTCTGCTTTCAGTAAGATGTCTCCGCGCATCCACGTATGAATATCAACATATTGCATTTTGTTAATATCACTGTAGCCTGCGCTTTCCTCGAAGTATGTCTTCGTTACGTCACGATACGTGATGCTTGGATCATAATGTTTTAAGAGGTTTTTCTTCACTGGCTCTTCAAAGATTTTCGCATTACCGATATAACGTTCCTCTAATGGCGTACAGCCGCGAACGATAAAGCTCTTCCCTTTCATTCCTTCTGGCATTAATCGCGCCAGACGAAGAAGAAGCTTTTTCAGCATAGATGGTACAGATTCAAATGGTTTAAGAGAAAGAGGCTCACGGTAAATATTATATCCGCCGAACAGCTCGTCCGCTCCCTCACCTGAAAGAACAACCGTCACTTGTTTCTTCGCTTCTTTTGCCACAAAATACAATGGAATCGCCGCCGGATCAGCTAAAGGATCGTCTAAATGCCAGACAATCTTCGGAAGCTCGTTCATATATTCCTCTGGAGAAATGACGGCACTGAAGTTTTGTAAGCCTAGCTTATCAGCTGTTTCCTTCGCGACATCGACTTCACTAAAGCCATCCTGCTGGAAGCCAACAGAGAATGTCTTCAGCTCAGGGTGTAATTCCTTTGCGACAGACACGATGAAGGAAGAATCAATACCACCTGATAGGAATGAACCAACAGGTACATCACTTCTCATGTGAACTTTCACAGAATCATAGATTGCATCGCGTACTTCTTCTATTAATTTCTGTTCTTGTGTTTGTTCAGGCTTGAATTGAACCTTCCAGTATGTCTTAAATTCGATCTCCTGTCCTGGGCGTAAAATAAACTGATGACCAGGCTCAACTTTGTGCACCTTTTGATCAAGTGTATTTGGCTCAGGAACGAACTGGAACGACATGTACTGCTGCAATGAAGTCTCATCAAATAAAATGTTCTCGTTCACAGCCATCAAGCTTTTGCGTTCAGACGCAAAGTACACTTGCTCATCCATTTGTGTAAAATAAAGCGGTTTGATGCCAAAAGGATCTCTCGCGCCATATAATTGCTGCGCTTCTTTATCCCAAATTAAAAATGCAAACATGCCGCGAAGTTTAGAAGCCGCCTCTTCTTTATAATGACGGTATGTGGCAAGCAGTACTTCCGTATCAGAATCTGTGCTGAACGTATAGCCCTTTTTCACAAGCTCTTCCTTCAGCTCCACATAGTTATAAATTTCTCCGTTGAAAATAATCCAATACTTTTCATCTTCATAAGAAAGCGGCTGCTTTCCGTGCTCAACATCTATAATACTTAAACGTCTAAATCCAAATCCTACATGCTCGTCATGAAAGTAACCCTCATCATCGGGACCACGGTGAACGATGAGACGATTCATTTGTTTAATTAACTCTTCCTGCTCAGTAGTTTCGGACAATGGACGGTGATTAAATACACCAACAAACCCACACATATTATTGCCTCCACGTTATGTTATTTCTTAAAAGTAGACCTATAATTAGACAGTATTTTGTCCGATTTTGTTTCACATTTTTTCACTTTTTGTAGAATTTTTTTTAATCAAAAGGAAAACCGCTTAAAATAAGCGGTTTTCTATGTTGTTATTGTCCTAATGCTTCTTTACGAAGTGTATCGGCTTTATCCGTTTTTTCCCACGGAAGATCTAAATCATGACGGCCGAAATGTCCGTATGCAGCTGTTTGTTTATAGATAGGACGACGCAGGTCAAGCATTTTAATAATGCCAGCTGGACGAAGATCAAAGTTCGCACGAACCACTTCAATTAATTTTTCTTCAGAAGCTTTTCCTGTTCCGAATGTATCAATTGAAATCGATACAGGCTGTGCAACACCAATTGCATAAGCAAGTTGTACTTCACAAGAATCTGCAAGACCGGCAGCTACAATGTTTTTCGCTACGTAACGAGCAGCGTATGCCGCAGAACGGTCAACCTTTGTTGCGTCCTTCCCAGAGAAAGCACCACCGCCATGACGAGCGTACCCGCCATACGTATCAACGATGATTTTACGTCCAGTTAAACCAGCATCTCCTTGAGGTCCGCCGATGACGAAACGGCCTGTTGGGTTAATAAAGTATTTTGTCTCTTCGTCAATGAGTTCGCTTGGAACCACAGGGCGGATGACATGCTCTTTTAAGTCGCTTTGAATTTGTTCAAGCGTCACTTCTGGTGCATGCTGCGTAGAAATAACCACTGTGTCAATACGAACAGGTTTATTTTGCTCATCATATTCTACTGTTACTTGTGTTTTTCCGTCTGGACGAAGATAGGCAAGTGTTTGATCCTTGCGCACTTCAGTTAAACGGAGAGATAATTTATGCGCTAGTGAAATCGGCAGCGGCATGAGCTCTTCGGTTTCGTTGTTGGCAAAACCAAACATCAATCCTTGGTCACCTGCACCGATCGCATCAATTTCTTCTTCAGTCATTGTTCCTTCACGTGCTTCAAGCGCTTTGTCTACACCTTGCGCAATATCAGCAGACTGTTCATCAATGGATGTGAGCACTGCACATGTTTCCGCATCAAAACCATATTTCGCACGTGTGTAGCCAATTTCCTTAATCGTGTCACGCACCGTCTTTGGAATATCGACATAAGTAGACGTTGTAATTTCACCGCTTACTAATACGAGACCCGTTGTAACAGAAGTTTCACAGGCAACACGTGCATTTGGATCTTTCTTTAAAATTTCATCCAAAATGCTGTCTGAAATTTGATCACAGATTTTATCCGGATGTCCTTCTGTTACTGATTCTGAAGTAAATAAACGACGATTTTGACTCATAATGGCTATTTCCTCCTGTACAAGACCACATCATCCCAAGATGAGGCCTCCAATATGATACGGAACTCGTTCCCTCTTATATTTGAAAACGTTACTATTAGAGATGTTATTGGCAATTTGTTCATATGATATCCCAAAAATAAAAAAACCATTTCCTTCATTGCGAGGAAAGGGTCTGAGATCGCATGCCTTTCACTCTTATCGCTCAAGGTGTTCTTGTACCTTGCATCAGGTTAGCACCTTGGTTTCTCAGCATATTCATGCCTTTTTCATAAGAAACCGGTTGCTGGGCTTCATCGGGCCTGTCCCTCCACCAACTCGGGATAAGAGTATCCGTTCAATAAGATATCTTATCTCAAACCCTTGCATCATGTCAATGCTTCATCAGAATTATCTCCCCTCTTTTTTCACCTCACACTTAGCATCACCAAAAAGCATATTTTCATAGCAGAAATGAAAAAACACACACAAAAACATTTAAATAGTATAGACTATTATTATGAATGTGTTATACTAATCAAAACAAACAAATTCAACGGTAAAGGAAGGGTTTTTTTTATGAACTCAGTGGATTTAAAAGAAGATTTGCAGTCATTGCTCTCATTAGAAAATACGCACCAAAATTTATCTGTTCCGAAACTTGTTGAAAAGATTTTGGCACGTGATGAAGGCGTTTTAACATCAACAGGAGCTGTCCGCGCTACAACTGGTGCCTACACAGGACGTTCGCCTAAAGATAAATTTATCGTCAAAGAAGAAAGCTCTGAACATAAAATTGATTGGGGTCAAGTCAACCAGCCGATCTCTAAAGAAGCATTTGACCGTTTATATACAAAGGTTGTGTCATACTTAAAAGAACGTGATGAACTATTCGTCTTTGAAGGATTTGCCGGCGCTGATGAAAGATACCGTATGCCAATTACAGTGGTAAACGAATTTGCATGGCACAATCTCTTTGCAAAGCAGCTATTCATCAGACCTGACGGATCAACACCTTCTTCAAACGAAAAACCATTCACCATCTTATCTGCACCGCATTTTAAAGCAGATCCTGAAACAGATGGCACAAACTCTGAAACGTTTATTATCGTTTCTTTTGAAAAACGCACCATTCTGATCGGTGGTACAGAATATGCAGGAGAGATGAAAAAGTCCATTTTCTCTGTCATGAATTACCTGCTTCCTGAGCAAGATATTTTATCCATGCACTGCTCAGCAAACGTCGGTCAAGAAGGCGATGTCGCATTATTCTTCGGCCTTTCAGGTACTGGGAAAACGACGCTTTCTGCAAGCGCAAGCCGCAAGCTGATCGGTGACGATGAACACGGCTGGTCTGGCTCAGGAGTCTTCAATATTGAGGGCGGATGCTATGCGAAATGTGTGAACTTAAGCGAAGAAAAAGAACCGCAAATCTACAAAGCCATCAGCTTCGGATCAGTTCTTGAAAATGTTGTGCTTGATGAAGAAACACGTGAAGCGGATTATGATGACACGTTCTTTACTGAAAACACACGCGCTGCTTACCCAATCGAAATGATTGATAACATCGTGAAGCCAAGTATCGCAGGACATCCATCTGCCATTGTCTTCTTAACAGCTGATGCATTTGGCGTTTTACCTCCAATCAGCCGTTTAACAAAAGAACAGGCAATGTACCATTTCTTGAGCGGTTACACAAGTAAATTAGCAGGAACTGAACGCGGTGTCACATCACCAGAAACGACATTCTCTACTTGCTTCGGTTCACCATTCTTGCCGCTTCCAGCTCACGTCTATGCTGAAATGCTTGGCAAGAAAATTGATGAGCACGGTGCAAAAGTATTCCTTGTGAATACAGGCTGGACTGGCGGAGGCTATGGTACAGGTAAACGTATGAACCTAGCGCATACAAGAGCAATGGTGCAGGCAGCGATCGAAGGCGATCTCGACAACGCCGAAATGATCACTGATGACATCTTTGGATTACACATCCCGCTTCATATTCCTGGCGTACCAGATGAAGTGCTTCAACCTTCTAAAACATGGGATGACCAAGAGGCTTATCAAGAAAAAGCACACTTCCTTGCCAATGAATTTAAAAAGAACTTCCAAAAATTCAGCCACGCAGCAAGTGACATTGAAGCCAAAGGCGGACCACTCGTATAATCAAATGACAAAAGCTGAGGGGAATCATTCCCTCAGCTTTTTTTGTTAGTTCGTTGAATGTAATGACACGAGACGGTAAGTTACCTTTGTCACATTGTCTGTCAGCTCCAGCTTTTCAACGTGTGCTGTCCCTGTTTTTTCTCCGTCTTTCGTTTTACGTACCTCAAGCGGAATATTTAATGGATAAATGCGGTACCCATCCTTCATGAGCTCAAATACATTCTCTTCAATTCTTGTCTCTTTTCCCTTCGTGACAATCATTGTATTAAATTCAACAGGCATTCCCATATTGAAAATCCCCCTACTTTCTAAATTTCGTTATACTGCTTATTTTACCACATTTCCGCTTTTCCGGCTGTGCATCCACGTCGTCAGCCTTCTGACAATTTCCCGATTATGCTGCGGCGGGAAATAATGGTTGTATCCGTGAAAATACCAAGTCTCCACTGACTTTCCGTGCTGGCGCAGCGCATCTTCTAGTAAATACGCATGCTCAATCGATACATTCTGATCCTCTTCTCCGTGGATGATGAGAACAGGCGCTTCAATTTTGTCCACATCATTTAAAGGCGTTCTGTCCTCATAGGCCTCTGGCACCTTGTGCGGGGGACCGCCAATCACACGCTTCATCATTCTTCTCATATCCACACGCTCTTCATAGGTGAGCTTCATATCACTGACGCCTCCCCATGTCACAAAGGAAGCCGCCTCTTGTTTCATTTCAACAGCGGTCCAAATGCCCATAATCCCTCCGCGCGAAAAACCAAAGATATGAATACGATCCTGCTTCACCTTTTTGTGGTGCTTTAACAATTGAAAGGCAGCAAAAGCATCTTTCCGGTCCTCTCCGGCAAAGTCCTCGTTTCCTTCGCCTCCCTGATTTCCTCGGTAAAAGGGAGCAAATACGACAAAGCCCTGCGCTGCAAATTGCACAATCCGGCCTGGTCTCACCATCCCCACATTTTTAATGCCGCCTCGTAAATACAAAAAGCCGTCATAGAGACCTTCTCCGGCCGGTTCAGCGAGCAGTCCTTTGATCCGAAGCCCATCTGCCTCATAGGTCACTGTAAATAAGTGAATATGCGGATGGGGGGACGGAAACCTTCTTTTTTCCACAATCACTTGATTTCTCTCCTTTTCATCTGTTCTTACATCAAATGCTTCATGATCGCTTCTGCGACGAGCTGGCCTGATTTTGTCACCATCGGCGTGCCGCCGCCTGGATGACTTGTTCCTCCAACAAACCAAAGCCCTTCAATGTCCTTTGACTGATTATTGATTCGGAAGAACGCCTGCTTGAACGAGTTGGAAGACATGCCATAAATGGCGCCATGATATTCTCCTGTTTTCTGCTGCAGATCAAGCGGAGTTTGAACCGCTTCATATTCGGCAACCTCATCCATATCAAAGAGACCCTTTTCCTTTAATTTTGTTTTCAAATGCTGCGGGTATGTCTCCTTTAGCATGTCCCAATCTTGCTCTTTTGTCACATAAGGCGCATTCGCCAGTACAAAAAGGTTGCTTCTTCCCGGTCCTCCGCTTAAAGCTGGTTCTGAATGACCTGAATAACATATGTAAAGCGTTGGATCCTGAGACAGTTGTTTTTTCTGAAAAATATCTTTGAATTCTTGCTCATAATTCTCTGGGAAAAACACATTGTGATGGGACAGCTGTTCATAGACTTTAGGTACACCTAATAAGAGAACAAAGCCAGATAATGACGGTTCAATATTAGCCAGCTTTTGATTTAAAAAGCTTGGGCGGTCTTTTTCATCTATGAGATGGCGGTAGACAGTCAGCGCGTCCGCCCCTGCAATGACTTGATCTGCTTCATACATCTGGTGAGCCGTCTCTACTCCTTTGATTCGCCGGTCCTTCACATGAATCTTGTTGACTTGTTCATTGAGGTGAATCTGTACGCCTAATTCCTTTGCCAAAGTCTCAAATGCTTCAACTAAACGATATGTACCGCCCTTTATTCCATAAATCCCTTTCTCCCCTTCTAAATACGCCATCATATTAAATATAGCCGGTGCCTCATAGGGAGAAGAGCCGATGTATGTAGCATACCGTCCAAACATCGCCAATGTATGCGGATGACGGAAATATTGACGCAGCAGGCGTTGAACGGTTGTAAACGGTTTGACAGAGAGAAGTGCTTTCATGAGCTTTACATCCGCCTTATCCTTCCACGTCAATAACAAACGATTTAAAAACTGCTCCTCAGCCTTTTGAAAAAACATCTTTGATTCCTGTAAAAATGCACGGTATTGCTTCGCATCTTCAGGACTGAATGCTGCAATTTGAGATTCCATTTGCTCAAAATTGGGCGTAAATTCGACCGTATGTCCATCTGAAAAAACGTTTTTGGTCAGAGGAGAAATCGGATAAAATGTGACATAATCCTCCATCCGTCTATGACAGGAAGCAAACACTTCCTCGAAGTATGACTTCATTGTAATGGTACTCGGTCCTAGATCAAAAGAGTAGCCAGCTCCCTGATGGCGCTGCAATTTCCCGCCTAAAGCCGCTTCTTTTTCTAATATGGTGACCTGAACCCCGCGTGACTGTAAGCGGATCGCTGCTGATAATCCGCCAAGCCCGCCTCCGATGATGATCACTTTTTTCATTCGTACCTTCTCCCTTTCCATTCATACCCTTCTTTTTTCAGCCCGATTTTCATAGAAGCAAAGCCAATGGCGATCAAACTTAATATGCTGACCGGCAATAAAAAGGCC
Source organism: Bacillus sp. FSL R5-0431 (assembly GCF_038002985.1). Lineage (NCBI taxonomy): Bacteria > Bacillati > Bacillota > Bacilli > Caryophanales > Bacillaceae > Bacillus > Bacillus sp. FSL R5-0431. The sequence continues at coordinate 2,691,907 of NZ_JBBOOG010000001.1, forward strand.
ATTGCAGATGTTCTCCCGTTCTCGATATCAATTGCCGCTTTGATCGACACACCCAGCCCGTAGCAAAGAATGGCTAAGCATATACTGAGCACATCCAGCTGCAGCAAAGCCATCATCAAACAAATGACAGGAGCTAAATAAAGCATGGTGTTCATAGGCCCCGAATGGAAACTCCGTTGTGATACCTACCCACTCAACCGTAAATGTAAGCACCCCAACAATGGCTGCCCTTTTGATCCCAAGCCCCCATGAGCCATAAATATGTCGCCCAATCTCTATGACGCAGCAGGCATACAGCACAAGAAAGATTCCATTTGCAAACTGAAGCCATGCTGGCACTTCAAAAAAGACCATTAAGATAAGACTACTAAATACCATCCAACAAATACCCAACTCACTTTATACACGAAACCGCTCCTTTATTTCTGCCAAATTCAAGAAAGCATTCATTCCCCTAGTATAGAAAAAAAGACGCGTTCTATAAATAAACAATGCGCTTCTTATTTTCATCTAGGCACTCACCAAAAATCCCTTTTCACATACTTTAATAGTGATCTAGAACAAAGGAGGCGAATTACTCTTGAATCGTTCCATCAAAGTCAGACTGGCATTCATCGTCGTGGTCCTGCTCTTTATTCCATTTGTCGCCTGTAAAAAAGAACAAGAGCAGACCGTACAAGTAGCCGAGGTGACCCATTCGGTCTTTTATGCTCCGCTATATGTCGCCTTATCAGAGGATTTCTTCAAAGAAGAAGGCTTGGAGGTTGAACTGAAAACCACTTGGGGCGGTGATAAAACGATGACAGCTCTCTTATCAGGCGGTGCTGATATCGCCCTGACCGGGTCTGAATCCTCTATCTATGTAGAGGCTCAAGACACAAAGGACTCTGTCATGAACTTTGCACAGCTGACACAAACAGACGGCACATTTCTTGTTTCAAGGGAGGAAATAAACCAATTCTCTTGGGATCAATTAAAAGGAAAAGACTTCTTAGGACAGCGGAAAGGCGGCATGCCGCAAATGGTCGGTGAATATGTCTTGAAAAAGGAAGGCATTGATTTAAAAAAGGATCTTCGCATGATTCAAAATATTGATTTTGCCAACATTTCAGGTGCGTTCTCCTCTGGAACTGGCGATTTTGTGCAGTTATTCGAACCGACCGCTTCCTTACTTGAAAAAGAAGGTAAAGGGTACATTACCGCCTCCTTTGGAGAAGCTTCTGGCAAGGTGCCATATACTACCTTCATGGCAAAGAAGAGTTACTTAGAGGAAAACAAAGAGACAGCTGAAGCCTTCACCCGAGCCATTTACAAAGCGCAGAAATGGGTAGAAGCCAAGCAGCCTGAGGAGATCGCAAAGGCCATTCAATCTCATTTTCCTGATACAGATTTTGATGTCTTATCAACTGCCATCAAACGCTACAAACAGCAAGATTCCTATGCAACAGATCCCCTTCTGAATGAAGAGGAATGGAACAAATTGCAGGAAATCATGAAGGAGAGCGGTGAATTGCCGGAATTTATCCCGTACAAACAGCTTGTCGATTCATCCATTGCAAAGAAGGTCACAGATCACAAATAGAATAGGAGGTAGCACATGTCTTTCCTTCAAATTGACCATGTGACCCACACGTACTTCTCTTTAAAAGAAAAAACAACGGCTATACAGCACATCAATATGGAGATAGACCAAGGTGAATTCATCTCATTTATTGGTCCCAGCGGCTGCGGAAAAACCACCTTGCTGTCTATCATCGCAGGCATTACGCCGCCCTCTGAAGGTCGAATTTTAATCGAAGGAAAAGAACCAAATCAAAAGGAGCATCAAATCGGCTATATGCTCCAGCAAGATTATTTGTTTCCTTGGAAAACCATCAAGGAAAATGTGATTCTCGGGTTGAAAATTGCGAAACAAGATTCACATGAGGCCACCTCAGCTGCCCTTGATTTACTGCCAAAGTTTGGACTGCATGAAGTAGAGGAAAAATATCCGAAGGAGCTGTCTGGCGGAATGAGGCAGCGTGCGGCTCTCGCCCGAACGCTTGCAGTTGATCCCGGTCTGCTTTTACTAGATGAGCCATTTTCTGCGCTAGACTACCAAACCAAACTGACATTAGAAGATCTCGTCTTTCACACATTAAAAAACTATCAAAAAACAGCAGTCCTTGTGACACATGACATCGGCGAAGCCATTGCGATGAGTGACCGCATTTTCTTATTCTCAAAGCATCCAGGCTCTATCCAGCGAATCTTTACCGTACCAGACGATATAAGGGCTCTCTCTCCTTTCGAAGCGAGACAGACCCCGCGTTTCCAAGAGCTCTTTCAAACGATTTGGAAGGAGCTGAAAACAGTTGAAACACAGTGACCTTTTACATGAAGCCTATCGCAAAAAATACCGAATGGAAAAACGTATCACACGTATCTATCAGTTCATCATATTCGCCAGCTTCTTTTCGCTTTGGGAGCTTGCCAGTCATTTCAGGCTCATCGATCCGCTGATTTTCAGTTCACCATCTGCGGTCTGCCAATTATTTGTGCAAAAAATATCAGATGGTTCTTTAGTAAATCATATGAGTATTACGTTATTTGAAACGGTGCTCGGTTTTCTACTTGGTACCTTTTGCGGCATTTTGCTCGCTGCCGCCTTATGGTGGTCCACCCGATTAGCAAACGTTCTTGATCCTTATTTAGTCATTTTAAATGCCATGCCGAAAGTTGCCCTTGCCCCCATTTTAATTGTTGCCCTTGGGCCTGGTATGATCAGCATCGTTGCGATGGGTGCGATCATTAGTGTGATTATTACAACGATCGTCATTTACACTGCCTTTCAAGAGGTCGATGAGAATTATTTAAAGGTGATGAAAACCTTTGGCGCGAAAAAAGGCGTCGTCTTTCGTGAGGTCATGTTGCCAGCCAGTATTCCAACGATGATTTCTGCCATCAAAGTCAATGTCGGTCTTTCTTGGGTTGGGGTCATTGTAGGGGAATTTCTTGTATCCTCAAAAGGGCTCGGCTACATGATTATTTACGGCTTTCAAGTCTTCAACTTTACACTCGTGTTCTTAAGTCTTTTCATTATTGCTGTCTTTGCTACCATCATGTACCAGCTTGTGGAATGGCTTGAGCGCCGTTTTCTCCAAAAATAAAAAAAGCACAGGGATGGTCTCCCTGCGCTTTTTTTAACGAATCAAACCGTTCTTTTCTAAATAAGCAAGACTTTGTCTTAGCACATCATCTTTCATAATAAAACTGAAATTCTTATTTTTTGCGATGGATCTTGGCAAGTCTGCGAAAAGAACAGGTCCTTTCGTTTCAAAATACGTGTCCTGCTTCACTAGCCTTTCAATATCAGCGAAATAAATATTCTTTACGATGACCTTTTCTCTGCCTAGCACCTGATATTGGCCAATATACGTTAATTCACGAACAACAGCACCCGTCTCTTCTTGAATCTCACGTATAGCGGCTTGGTCTGCTTCTTCATTTGGCTCAACTTTCCCTCCTGGAAACTCATAGCCCCGATCCTCATGTTCAGTGAGCAGCCATTTTCCCTGGTAGCGGCAGATGGCCCAAACATGCTTTGGATGACTTGAAAAAGGCTTCTCTTCAAAGGAGAGCTTGACCGTATTATGATAATAGTCTTTAAATACATGCATGTTAAATCCCTCATATCCTGTCCTTGCTTCTTGTAAAACATCATACCACAGATCACATTTCTCTGAAGAATTTTTATCAAAAGTGAAACAAACGAGTGGTTTCATCTCGTCTGTATTTAAAATGAGGTTATTGTTGCTAAAACCTTTTTATCATTTCCAACTTAACCCAATTTTAATCATGAAACCTTTTATCCCTTGATGACGTAAATCAATTCGTGTTTGCCCTATCACGACGAGGAGGAAAACAGCATGAATATAACAAATGGGTCAAAACAAGAGAAAGATCAAGCGCTTCCGCTCAGGAAAAATGAGAAAGAAGACGCACCTCATGAGGTGATCAAGAAACACCTCATCAAAGGACAAAAGCTAGATTTAACAAAAGACAATCCAAATATCGATCAAATTCATATCGGGCTTGGCTGGGATCTGGCTGGCCAGCCAATTGATTTAGATACGCAAGTGTTTCTCTTAAATGAAGAGGACAAGCTGTTGTCTCCAAGCCATCTGATCTATTATCATCAGCAGCAAAGCTTAGACGGGGCTGTTCGTCATCTTGGTGATCATCAATTTGGCGGCGGATATCGAGACAATGAAATGATCATTATGCAATTAAGTAGAGTCTCACCTGATATTCATAAAATCGTCGTAACAGCCACGATACATGATGCACACGAGCGCAAGCATCATTTTGGACAAGTGACCAATGCCTACGTGCATCTTACTGATCAAATCTCCCAACAAGAGATTTGTACCTTTCAATTAACAGAAGATTATTCGTATTGCACATCCATTATTTGCGCTGAACTCATAAGAGATGAGGACGAATGGAAAATCATCGCGACCGGGCAAGGAACTACGCTAGATTTAAACGACTTATGCCTCATCTATGGATTCACAGCTTGACGCAGGAAAGGAGCTGGCACCAATGGGATTTCATTTCAACACGATAGAAGAACTCACTTTACAAGCAGAAGGCAGCGGAATCTTTTTTGCGAAAAAAGGCGCAATGATTGCCGATCAAGGAACGTTTCAATACCGCAAACGACTACTCGGGACAAATAAAGGAAATATGGTCAGTCAAGTATTTAACCATATCAGCAGAAAATTGACAGGTGAAAACCTTGAGGTGATGGAAGTGAGTGGACAAGGTACTTGTTATTTAGCTGATTCCAGCGAGCACGTGACAGTGATTAATCTTGAGCCGAGCGGTCCTTGGCAGCATGTAAGTGTAGAAAGTGAAGATCTACTTGCCTTTACTGAGGAGTGTCATTACGGCGTGACACCAGTAGGCGTTGGTATTTTATCACAGAAAGGACTGTTTACATCAAAGCTCTCCTATCAAGGTCATGGAGCGCAGGTCGCCATTAAAACGAATGGAAACCCGCTCATTTTAAAAGGCCCCTGCCGTGTAGATCCTGACGCCATTGTCGCTTGGACAGGCAAAGCACCGAAGGTCAAATTAGATGTGAACTGGAAAACCTTCATTGGACAAACATCTGGTGAATCCTACTTATTTGAGTTTCAAGAACAAGACCAAATTGTCATTATCCAGCCATCTGAGCGCACATCTGGCTTACGGGTTGGTTTAGATGATAATCGCTACAAGCCTCAAAGCCAGAGCTCTTCTCATGATTTCACTAATTCACAGACATCACAGCAAGAGAATAAAGGCGGGCTTAGTGATCTGATCGGAGGCATTTTACAACCGCGAAAATAAAAGCATGTAGAAAATCTCTACATGCTTTTTCAATTCATTAATCCATTTGTTTCAATAAAGTTCTTTGTCTCTTCATTCCCGAGCTCATAAATCATTGAGTAAATCTCTTGTCTTTTTCGATCCATTTCATCATTCGGACTGTCATAATGATATTCAAGAAACGGAACATGCGCTCGAAAGAATCCTTTCCAATCTGTCATATACTGTTCATCGAAATAGTCTCTCAGCTGCAAAATTTGATCATCATCTGCTTCTATTTGAAATTGCCAAGCCGCCGCATCTCTATGTTGCGATATCGACCCATCCTGTACAGATACATAATATGTGTGTCTCGCCATCTGATTCATCCTTTTTCCTTTAGTATGACCAGATATGAAGAAATTACGGCTTTTTGCGTAATTTATTTTTCAACATGTCCAACACATCAATAAACAACTGTGGAATGGGAATTCCGAGGGCATTGGCTGTCGAGACGATTTGGTAAGATTCATAAATAATATAAAAGATGATCGCTAAATCCTTAATCATCCCATTTGTCTTCAGCATGACATCGAAGAAATGCGCCATCGATATTAAGGAGACCGTCACAATCTTTCGAACAAGCCGTGTAAAAAAACGTTTCATTGTGAGCTGCCCAGTCAAAGATTCTCTTAGGCTTGAACAAATTAATTCAATGGCCATCAATGTTACTAATATCATCAGTAAATATCCTGCTCCACCAAACAGAAAGCTCATCGCTGACAAACTGACTGTAAACAACGAAAAGATGCCTAAATCCTTGCTCACTTGGCATCAACATCCTTTCATAGTGGAACTCCTTACCTCAATAGTATATGCCGGATCCTCGCAATAGCTTGGACGACAAAAAATAAAGGCGTCGTCTTTTAAATCGGACAGAGTGATGACAAGAAAAAAAGCCGCCTTGTGCGGCGGCTTCCATTCTTAGACTCTGACATCAATAAAGCGAGCGTCTGAATCCTTTGGCTGAACAGCTTGAGGCTGCTGCTGAACTTGATCCAGCATGACCATGGCTTGTGCTGTATTCGTAGCAAGCTGTGAATTCAACAAACTAATATTGAGTGTTCTTTGAATGCTCGCGACTTGCTGACTCATCATTCCTGCAATGGAAGACATCTTCTCCCCTCCCTTCTCTTTTCTCTTCGGCTGAAAGCCCTATGATTTCAATGGGCTGTCTGTCACAAATCCATCAAAAAAGAATGCCGATCTTATGATCGACATTCCTTTCACATTCGTATTATCCTAAAAATGCTTTAAGCATCCAGTTGTGTTTCTCAATAGATTGATGTATCGCAAGCAGCATATCACCTGTTGTTTCATCGCCAACTTCTCCAGCCAGCTCCATTCCTTGCTTTAATTCCTCTGCGATATTGGAGAAATCATCATATAGATTTTTCACCATTTGCTCCGCTGATTCATTGCCTTCAGCTTCTTGAATGCTAGAAATTTCTAAGCATTCTTTCATTGTCGCAACAGGCTGTCCATTTAACGCAAGCATACGCTCAGCCAAATCATCAATGTATGTCGCTGTTTCTGTATAAAGTTCCTCAAATTTCTCATGGAGTGTAAAGAAGTCTTTTCCCTTTACGTACCAATGATAGTTATGTAATTTCACGTAAAGCACAGTCCAATCAGCTACTTGTTTATTGACGACGTTTAATAATTTTTCAGACATGTTCATTCCTCCTTATGTAATTGCGTTTAGTATGAGAATACCCTTTTCCTATTATACTGAAACCTGCCATGAATTTCTTCTATTTTGACTGCATGAAATATATGTTAATATGGAAATAAGGAGGGAGTTAGATGCTGTTACTTGGGATTATCAGCTTTATCATTATCTCAATCGTTGTCTTTTTATCACTGTGGACAACATCGAAGGCTTATGAATATAAGCATAAAATCGATTCACCACAGGATGCTGAACCAAACCAACGTCCTAACCCAAAATAAATCGCACTTAATGATGTGAGGTTTCTGCTTCAGTAGATGAACTCTCTTTTTTCACATCACCTACGTGGATATTCGTCTTCGGCATATTATGCTGCTGTTTAGCTGTCACATGGACTTGTATGATATAAAGGCCATCTTTTTTAAAGGCTGTATGCAATTCATATACACCTTTGTTCTCTTTCTTTGGCTGAATCATCTTGCTGTTATCTTTGTCACCATCTTTCCACACTTCAAATTGAACATCGTCTGCATCATCAACAGGGGTATCACCATATGTGACAGCTGCTTTTACTATAACGCTTTCATTTTTCTCCACTTGCTCAGGTCCTGTAAGCTTCACTTCTAATAGCTCAGGCACCTCCCCTTTGCCGCTATTTGCTGCAGAGTTCCCACATGCACTTAGTAACATGAGCATCAAAATCATTCCCAACATTTTTCGCATCCCGAGTTTCCCCCTTCTTTTACTGACATGTCCATTTTAACAAATATCCCCTATTTTGACATCTCATGATCGAATTCAAAAAACCGGACATCAACATGTCCGGTTTATGATCTATTAACCAAATACTTTTAGAAGCTCTTCTTGATCTTGAGAAAGCCAGAAACGCATCAAACGTTTTGCCCCTTCAAGGTCATGAAGCTTCGCTTGGCCGCATTGCTCTTCGTTTGCAGCAGGAATCTCTGTTACCTCAACTGCATCCTTGAATGTTGCATCAAGAAGTTCAACGATCTCTTTTGGAGTAGGTGCACCACTGACCACTAAATAGTAGCCTGTCTGGCAGCCCATTGGAGAAATATCAATGATATCAAAATGATCGTATTTCTCTGAGTGTGTTCTAATGTTAAACGCAAGTAAATGCTCTAATGTATGAATCGTATCAGGTTTCATCGCCTGCTTGTTAGGCTGACAAAAACGAATATCAAATTTATTTACTTCCCCATCTGATCCCACTTTATGAACGCCGCAATGACGAACGTATGGCGCTTTTACAGCATTATGATCAAGTTCAAAGCTTTCAACTGAAGGCATAATCACCACTCCTATAATTGCAATTTCCTATATTATAACATATTTCTCCGACCAGCTTAGTTTATAAAACTTTCCTTCCTTGTCCTTTTTTCTTATACTGTGAAAGACAGACAAGGAGGAACCTCTATGAAACAAATTTTTATCGGCATCATACGCTTTTATCAAAAATGTATTTCCCCTCTTACACCGCCCAGCTGCCGGTTTTACCCAACATGCTCAAACTATGGGCTAGAGGCGATCAAAACGCATGGCGCTTTAAAAGGCGGCTGGCTCACCATCAAACGGATTTTAAAATGTCATCCGCTCCATCCTGGCGGCATCGATCCTGTCCCGCCGAAAAAGGAAAAATAACTTATTTTTCTTCATATCCGTTGACGACTAAGTCAAGCTTGCCTGTTCCAGGATCAATGACAAGACCGTGCACAGGCACATCTGATGGAAGAAGCGGGTGATTTTTTACAACGGACACACTGTCCTTCACGCTCTCTTCAACAGAACTAAAGCTTTTGAGCCACTGTTTAAAGTCGATTCCTGAGTATTCCAGTACTTCAATACGCTTTTCTGGAATACCACGCTCAATGGCTTTGTTTAAAAGTGTTTGACTGTCTATTTTGCTCATACCGCAATCATGATGCCCAATGACATAAACCTCGTCAGCATTTAATTCGTAAACAGCCACTAAAATGCTTCGCATAATACTTCCAAATGGATGAGAAACAAGAGCACCAGCACTTTTAACGATCTTGATATCTCCATTTTTCATGTTCATTGCACGCGGAAGCAGCTCGACAAGTCTTGTATCCATACATGACAGAATGACAGCTTTTTTCTGTGGAAACTTCGTTGTTGTAAATTCTTCGTATTTCTTCTCTTCAATAAACTGTTGATTATATTCGATGATTTCATCTAAAAGTTTCATACGTTTGCCCATTCCTTTATCTTTTTTAAAAATAAATATAGCACAATGTGAGAAATTTCGTCACGTTTTGCAGCGCATTTTTTTAAAGGAAACATCTGCTGATGAAATTTTTTTATTTTCCTCTTTTCAAATCGTAATTATTACGATACAATAACTCAGGACATTAAATCGTAATCATTTCTATCTAATAGATTGAGAGGAGACATTTCTACATGAAAAAAATCTTTTATATTTTAACAGCTGCTTTATTTGTGATCGGTCTTGCCGCTTGCTCAAGCAGTACGGGAACAAATGCTTCAAAAGGAAAGGCAGACGGGAAACTAACCATTTACACCACGATCTTCCCGATCCAAGATTTCACTGAAAAAATTGGCGGTTCTCACGTTCATGCACAAAGTGTTTACCCTGCCAATGCAGATGCACACAGCTTTGAACCAAGTTCAAAAACGATGGTTGAAATGGCTGAAGGTGACGCCTTCATCTACAGCGGTACAGGAGCTGAAGCATTCGCTGATAAAACCGCTTCTACGTTAAAAGACCAAGGCGTGAAAACAGTCAAAGCAGCCGAAGGCATCAAATTGTTATCGACAAAAGAAGAGCATTCACATGAAGAAGGCGAAGACCATGATCACGACCATGAAAGTGAAGCTCATGACCATGATGAACACGACCATGGAGATAAAGATCCTCACGCATGGTTAGACCCGGTTTATGCAAAGCAAATGGCGAAAAACATTAAGGACACGCTCGTTTCATTAGATCCAGATCATAAAGACGAATACACAAAAAACTATGAAAAACTAAAAAAGGATTTGCAATCGCTAGATCAAGAGTTCAACACAACGTTATCTAAAGCAAAACATAAAGAAATCCTTGTTTCTCACGCAGCCTACGGTTATTGGGAAAAGCGCTACGGTATTGAGCAAATCAGTGTATTAGGGTTATCCGCTTCTGAAGAGCCTTCACAAAAACAGCTCGAAAGCATTGTACAAAAAGCTGAAAAGCATCACATTCAATATGTGATTTTTGAAAACAACGTCAGCAGCAAAGTATCAGATACAATCCGCAGTGAAATTGGGGCAAAAACCCTCACACTTAAAAATCTAGAATCTATTACTGAAGATGATGCCAAAAATGGCGAAAGCTACATCAGCTTAATGAAACAAAATCTAAAGACCTTAAAAACCGCTTTAAATGATTAATTACTAGAACCCCGGGTGATCATCCGGGGTTTTTTGCTGCAAAAAAGCACACCATTTGTAGGGTGTGCTTTTAGATTGTAGACAAAGGGCTAAAATGATGTTTATTTTAGCCCTTTGTCTTCTTTCCAGCGTGATAGAAAACCTTTGAAGTCTAGGAAGGACAGCTACCTTTGCGGAGCGAATTTAACATTCGTGAGCATCGGCGCACAGGACTAACAGTTTGTCTACACGCTGAAAGCACACCAATGCAGGGTGTGCTTTTTATTACATTTGATATTTTTTCTTAAACAACTCGGCTCTTCCGCCTTTTTCTCCGAATTTTTGTCGTCCTGTATAAAAAGGATGCGTATCAGAGCTTGTTTCTACTTTAATCACAGGATACGTTTTCCCATCTTCCCATTCTACTGTTTCATTGGATGTCTTTGTCGATTTACTCAAGAAGCGGTAACCGCTGTTTACGTCCATAAATACAACTTCATGTGAGGTTGGATGAATATCTCTTTTCAATGTCAAAACTCCTTTCGTTATCAAAACGTAATGATTACGCTTTATATTTATATTCTACTCCCTCTTTTACAACTTGTCAAAAATCAAGCTTTCTTAGTCAGGAAGAATAATCTAAAAATGGTGGAGAATAATAACATCATGAAAAAGAGAAGCGATAAGAAAGGCGGAGAAAAAATTGACTGATCTCGTTTTAGCTAGAAGCCTGTTCGGCACAACCATGGGCTTTCATATTATTTATGCCTCGCTTGGCGTCGGCATCCCGCTAATGATTTTGTTAGCTGAACTCATCTTCCAAAAAACGAAGGATCCTCACTATGCTGTCATGGCCAAACGGTGGACGAAAGCGCAGGCTGTCTTGTTAGGTGTCGCCATTCCAACAGGCACGATTGCTGGTACCCAGCTCGCTCTTCTATGGCCAGGTTTTATGGAGGTCATCGGAAAGGTCATGTCACTGCCATTTCAGATTGAAATTTATGCGTTCTTTATTGAAGCATTATTTATGTCTATTTATGTGTACGCAGCGGATCGCCTATCACCTGCTATGCGCATCATTACCGTTATTTTTGTCGTGATTGGCGCAGCCGCTTCAGCGATTCTGATCACAAACGTACATGCGTTTGAAGGAACACCTGCTGGCTTTCAAATGGTCAATGGAGAGATTACAAATATCGAGCCTTGGAAGGCCTTTTTCAATCCAAGCTTTGTGGTGACTGCGACACATGTCGTGCTGTCTGCTTTTACAACAGGTGCTTTTGTGATTGCTTCGGTGGCCGCTTTTAAAATGCTCAAAACAAGAAAGAATCAGAAACTCTATACTTTTCATCGAAAAGCCCTTTTTCTTGGACTTATTGTAGGAGGCCTTTTCTCATTTCTTACGGCCTTAAATGGTCATGAGTCTGCTCAGCTTCTGTATGAATATCAGCCTGAAAAGTTAGCCGGTGCTGAAGGTTTATTTGAAACACAATCACATGCGCCTCTTGCAATAGGTGGTTTTACTGATGCCGATTCACAGGAAATTAAAGGAGCAATTGAAATCCCTTGGGCGCTTAGTTTTCTGGCAGGAAATAGCTTTGATACGGTGGTCAAAGGCTTAAATGATTTCCCTCGTGACGAGTGGCCGCCTTTATTTATTCACACATTATTTAACGGCATGGTTATCATTGGCTCAGTCCTCATTTTGTTTGCAGTGTTAGCACTGCTTTACCGCAAAATTTTAAAACGCGAACATTATCCGAAGTGGCTCCTTTTTCTTTACTTATTCGGCGGGCCCCTTAGTCTTTTGGCCATTGAGTTCGGCTGGATCTTTGCATGTACAGGCCGTCAGCCATGGGTCATTTATCGAATGCTCAAAACCTCAGAGGTCGTCACATCATCCGGTTCAATCGGTACGCTCTTTATCCTTTTTGCCATTGTCTATCTCATCTTAGGCATAGCAACCGTTATTGTACTGACGTACTACTTTAGAAAACATTCGATTGAAGAAGACCTACGGTTAACAGAATCTTAAAAAGGAGCGATCTAGATGCAAATGGATGTTACAACTGATGCGCTCATTGCAATCACCATCTTATGGGGATTCGTTTTTATCTATGCAGTGATGGCATCAATGGATTTCGGCGCAGGATTTTGGTCGATGATTTATATGAATAGAGAACAAACAAAGGCCGCTAATATTGCAAATAAATATCTTTCTCCAACATGGGAAGTAACAAACGTCTTCATTGTGGCGATTGTTGTTGCATTGTTTAGCTTGTTTCCAGGTGCGACCTTTGTACTTGGTACCGTTTTATTAATACCCGGCAGCATCATATTGTTACTTCTTGCACTGCGAAGCGGGTTTCTCGTGTTTTCTCATTCACTCCCTAAAAAATACCGAAAAGCGGTTACTTACATTTCAGGGATAAGCGGCTTTATCATTCCGTCCATCCTGATCATGGTTCTTCCGATTACTCATGGTGGATTTATCTTTCAGGAGAACAACGTCTACTCATTAGATCTTGGACTGGTCTTTACGAGTGCAAATGTCTATTCTTTTGTCGGCTTTGCCATTTTCAGCACCCTTTTTCTTTCGTCTTTGCTTTTAGCTGATTTCTCGAATGTGGCTGATGAAGATGAAGCTTACAGCATTTATAGAAGAGGGGCTCTCATTACGGGTCCGCTTTCACTCTTGATGGCCTTTTTTATCATGCTGACATTAAGAAGCGAGGCCAATTGGCTGTTCACAAAAATGATGCAGAACATTCCTATTCTTCTTGTATCACTCCTGATGTTTTTGCTAGCAGGACTAGCTCTATTTTTACCAAACAGCCGGTTTAAGCAGCGGAAAGGCCGGCCACGTTTAGCTGTCATTGCGATTACCATTCAATATTTTTTAGCAAGCTACGTGTACGGACGTGCCCATTTGCCTTATATGGCCTATCCAGATATTACAATCATGTCTGGATTTACAGACCCTGTCACATTTAGAGCATTGTTTATCACCTATATTGTAGGTTTTATCATCTTATTCCCTGGGTTCTATTTCTTCTGGAAATTGTTTATGAAGGATAAGCGCTATATTCGTCAGGAAGATTAACATGAATGGACGAGGTTCATTTCGGTTACATTATAGAAGAAAGACATACTCAAAAGGAGGTCATCTGTATGAGTCAAAAAATCCTTTGTGAAGTCAATAACTGTTCCTATTGGAATGCTGGAAACCGCTGTGGGGCAGATGCAATCTATGTCGTCAGCCACACAGGAAATACGGCTGAAAAAAGTGAAGAAACGGATTGTAAAACGTTTAAACCACAAGATCTTTAAGTCTCATTAAAGGAGGCGCTTCACATTGAAACACGATCGGCTGCTTCAAACGTTTTTTGACGAAATTCATGACGCGGACGAAGCCGCATTTTATCAGGCTGCTCACTCCTTTTTAAACCTTTGGGATTATGAATATGGCCATGCAGCAGACATGCCCAATGAAATGAATCACTATATCGGACAGCTTGCTTACGACAGCGAGCTTGTAGAAGAGTAAGAAAGAGCGGATCACCGCTCTTTCTTTCTTAATGAGACAGGAAGGGAAAAACTTTCTCTCACTATACATAGATTTTATTGGATGTGCAAAAGGTGATTCACTCGTTTTCACATCACAAAATCATGTTTTGTAAACACGTCAATTTTATCTGAAAAAGAACGAAGCGCTTGATAGTCCACTTCTACGCCCATTCCTGGGGAACGAGGTACCTCAATAAAACCATTCTCAACCTTGATTTCAGGAAAAATGATATCTTGCTCCCAATATTTTGATGAAGCTGAAATATCACCTGGGATTGTAAATTGAGGAAGGGAAGCAAGTGCCACGTTCTGCGCGCGGGAAATGCCTGTTTCAATCATCCCTCCGCACCATAATGGAATTTGATGCTCCTTACTGAATGTATGGATTTTAAGGGCTTCTGTCAGCCCCCCAACTCGTGAAGGCTTCACATTAATAATTTGACAGCTGCCAAGCTCTACAGCTTTTCTAGCATCATCTAAAGAACAAATACTTTCATCCAAACATAACGGTGTTTTTAAATGCTTTTGCAAATGGCGATGATCCACGATATCATCTGCAGCTAATGGCTGTTCAATCATTAATAAACGAATGTCATCGAGCTGCTTGAGCTTGCTAATATCCTTTAATTCATAAGCAGAGTTTGCATCCGCCATTAATGGAAGGTTAGGGAAAGACTCTCTAATTTTTTTAAGAAGTCCAATATCCTGTCCCGGCTTAATTTTCACCTTCACACGCTGATAGCCTTGGTCAACATATTGCTGAATTTGCTTCAGCATGTCGTCAATGGGTCCTAACCCCGCCACAACACCAGAAGGTATTCTCTCTTTGGTGCCGCCTAATACATCGCGTAACGACTTATTCTCACGCTTCGCATAAATATCCCAAACAGCCGCTTCGATTCCCGCTTTCGCCATCCTATTACCTTTAAATTGGTATAGGCTGTCTGGTATTTCTGAAGGGTGTGTAAAGGTGCGTGTCAGTACATTCGGTATAAAGAAGGCTCTCAGCATATGATAGCAAGTCTCAATGGTTTCTTCTGTATACCATGGAGAAGAAAAGGCTGACACCTCTCCCCATCCAGTCAATCCTGTTTGATCTTTTACCTCGACAATAATAAACTCACGCTCTGAGATGGTTCCAAGACTTGTTGTAAATGGCTGCTTGAGCTTCATCGTGACATGATATAAAATCACTCGTTCAATTTGAATCATCTAAAAACCCCTTTGATCCTGAGTCTGTGCCTCTGCAATTTATTCGACGCATTTCTTGGCAGCTCGTCCACAAAGTGAAAAGCGGCGGGCCATTTATATTTTGCTAAATGCGACTCACATAATGCATAGAGCTCATTCTCCGGTATCTTATGGTCTGTGACAAGAAAGGCAGCCGGTACCTCTCCCCATCTATCATCATACATACCCGCCACTCCGGCTTCCTTTACATGCGGATGTGTTAACAGAACCGCTTCAATTTCAGCAGGATAAATATTCTCACCGCCAGAAATAATTAAATCTGAACGGCGGTCAAGCACAAATAAGAACCCTTCCTCATCCACATAGCCAATATCACCCGTTTTCAGCCAGCCTTGATCAAAGGCAGCTGTGGTTGCTTCTTCACGGTAAAGGTACCCTTTCATGACATTTGCCCCTTTCACCATAATTTCGCCATGCTCAAAAGGACGACAAGTGCGTGTACCATCTTGAATTTTCAGCTCACACCCAAAAAGGGGTTTTCCCGCTGATCCAAGCTTCTCTACACTAAATTCAGGCGCAAGGGTCACAATTTGTGAACAGGTTTCCGTCATACCGTACGATTGAAACACAGGGAAGCCTTTCTCTTTGCTTTCTTGAAGCATCGCAAAAGGCGCAGGTCCTCCGCCTAATAAAAGACAGCGCAAAGAAGACGGGCATTCTTCCAGTCTGCTTAATAAACGGGATAACATCGTTTGAACAACAGATATCATCGTCACACGATGCTGTTCAATAGAATCCTTTACTTCATCGACATCAAACTTCTCATGAAGTACGACAGTCATCCCATAAATCACAGACTTAAATAAAGCGGATAACCCGCTAATATGAAAAAGAGGCAGTGCAATAAGCCAGCGGTCATCCTCTCTGATGCCCATATTTAGTGCAGAGGAAACAGCACTATGAAAATGATTGCCAAACGTTTGCTCCACGCCTTTTGGGCGTCCTGTTGTGCCAGATGTATACATGATGGTCGCTGTTTCATTCAAATCAAATTCGCTCTCGATTTTCTTTTCATTATCTTGACCTGCTTCAGGTAAAGTCTCCATTGTATAAATGGGGAGATCACCTTTATGATCACTGGCATAAACAGGTTCAGTTAATAAAGCGGATGCTTTTGCATCTTCAAGCTGATAGCGCCTCTCAGCTTTTGTTAACTTATTGTTCAATAGCACGATTTTTAATCCTAATGAAAAACAAGCATGAACAAGCATCACCATTTGAGGCTGATTGTTCATCAAAAGCCCAACCGTTTCCCCTTTTTTCAATGATGCATCTGCAAGTCTATTAGAAAGCTCATTTACTTCATCAGCTAAATCGCGAAATGTCCACTTTTTATCCTGATAAATGAGCGCGATTCTTTCTGGCGTTAAATAAGCACGGTACAGCAGCCAATTAGGTTGCTTCATCATGACACCTCCTCTTCTTAAAAGAAAACAGCTTAGTCTGATGCACTAAGCTGTTTTTCATCGATATGATTGAATCAAGGGAAACGCGGGAACTGACCGAAGTCCGGCTTGCGTTTTTCCTTAAAGGAATCGCGTCCTTCTTTTGCTTCATCTGTTGTGTAATAAAGAAGTGTCGCATCTCCTGCAAATTGTTGAATTCCAGCTAATCCATCCGTATCTGCATTAAATGCAGCCTTCAAGAATCGTAAAGCAGTCGGGCTCTTTTCTAGCATTTCCTCACACCACTTCACAGTTTCTTCTTCAAGCTGCTCTAATGGTACAACTGTATTGACAAGTCCCATATCAAGCGCTTCTTGTGCATTGTATTGACGGCATAAGTACCAGATTTCTCTCGCTTTCTTATGACCAACAATACGTGCAAGGTAGCCTGAACCATAACCAGCATCAAAGCTGCCTACTTTTGGACCAGTTTGTCCAAAAATTGCATTATCTGCTGCAATTGTCAGGTCACATACAACGTGAAGAACGTGCCCGCCGCCGATTGCATAACCAGCAACCATTGCAATCACCGGTTTTGGAATCACACGAATCAAACGCTGTAAGTCTAATACATTTAGACGCGGAATTTGATCGTCTCCTACATAGCCGCCATGGCCGCGTACTTTTTGATCTCCACCAGAACAGAATGCTTTGCCGCCAGCTCCTGCAAGTACGATTACACCAACATTTGAATTATCACGAGCACGTGAAAATGCATCAATTAATTCACTCACAGTCTTTGGTGTAAACGCGTTATGTACATGTGGACGATTAATCGTGATCTTTGCGATCCCATTGTACGTTTCATATAAAATTTCGTCATACTGACGCTCAGTTTGCCATTCAATAGCCATCAATAGTTCCTCCTCTAAAATCTTGCGTAATAAACTCACTTACTATTTTACCAAAAAAATGTGGTTGTTCCACATGAACTGTATGCCCAACCTGCTCAGCCAATATGAATTGACTGCCTTCAAGCTCCTGCTGCATACGTTTGGCGATATTGCAGAACTTTTCATCAAGCGCTCCGCAAATCAACAAAACAGGTAAATTCATATGCTTTAATGCCTTCCAAACAGAGGGCTGCGAACCTGTTCCTAGGCCTTCTAAGCTGCGAGCCAGTCCAAGTGGATTGGCTTTCAGCCTTCCCTCTCTCAGTTGAGCCTGCGTTTCAGCTGATAAAGTTTTCTGCGAAGCAAACAGTGGAATACTCTCCCAAAAATCCACAAACTTCACTAAACCTTCATGTCTAAGTTTCTGAGCGAGCTGATGATCGTGTTTGAGTCTTGCCATCCGCTCTTTAAAAGTGCGAAGCCCTGGAGAGGTACTCTCAAGGATCAATTTGTTGACACGATCTGGATAACGAGAGGCAAATGATAAAGCAATACGTCCTCCCATAGAATATCCGAGAATATTCACTTTGTGAAGCTTTAATTGCTTTAAAATCTCTGCAAGATCTGCCAGCTGATGCGACATCGCATATCTTCTCATACTTTCTGGTGAGTCCGTGCGGCCATGTCCAAGCAAGCTGACTTGAATCAATCTTGTATTCTCCATATAACCATTCAAGAACGTCCAAGAAGCCGCGCTTCCAGTGAAGCCATGTAAGCATAGCGTGGCATTCTCAGCCAATGGATTCTGATCCACCACCTCGTACGCCACACCATCACGCATCCGTATTATGAAAGAAGACATTCTTTTTTCACTTCTTCCAATATGTCATCCATCATTTGACGATGCTTGCTTACACGAGAATGGCGATCAGTTTCAATTTCAATTAAATGAAGCCCAGGCTCTTCTATATGTGCCATGTAGACATCATGTAATTCTTGTTTCGTTGACGGTTTCGAATAGGTTCCCCCATACAGCTTCGAAGCATACTCAAAATTCAGTCCAGTCGGCGTACCGAAGAGTTTTTCATAATACGGTTCATCAGACGCCTGTGGAAGGAAAGAAAAGATGCCTCCCCCATCATTGTTTAACAACACAACCGTCAGCGGAATGTCCAGCAGCTTAGCTGCAAGCAAACCGTTCATATCATGATAAAATGATAAATCTCCAATCACTAAGGTGACTGGCTGTTTCAAAGCCGCATACGTGCCAAGTGCTGTAGACACAACGCCATCAATGCCATTGGCTCCTCGATTCGCCATCATCCAAAAAGGCTTCGATTGCGCTTCAAAAAATGTATCCACATCACGAATCGGCATACTGTTTCCGATAAAAAGGACACTCTCCTTCGGCAAGAGATGCTGAAGCTGACGGTACACATTTCCCTCAAATGACAGATTCTCATCAGAATAATGGGATGCATGCGTTCTGAATGAAGAATTAACATTCTGCCAGCGTTTTAGAAAACTTGTATCCTCACGTTGATCCGCTCTCTTGAATACTTCATCTACAAAAGTTGCCACATCACTTTCAATGACGTATGAAGCACTTAATCCAGGATCTCGAAAACCTCCGGCAGCATCAACGACAATCTGATTCACTTCCACATGTTTTTCCAGCCACTTGAATAAAGGTTTGGACACAGGCATCGGTCCAAAACGAATGACCATATCCGGCAATAGATGCTGCTGCAATGCTTCATCTTTCAATAATGAATCATACGCATCAATAATAAGATCTGCATGTTCATGACCATTTCGCAAATGAGAAAGCGGGTCCGCTAAAATCGGAATATGCAAGGCTTTCGAAAGACGTAACACTGCCTCTTTCTCTTCCTGCGTATGAAGTTCACCACACACAATCAGTCCCTTTTTGGAATGGTTCATGACCGTCACGATTTCAGACATCACATCATCATTTGGGAAAGCCTGTCCTGCAGCTATGACCTTTTTTCGGCCAGTTTCTTCTCGCTCAAAAGGATCAATAGACAAATCAGGAAGCAATGGTTCTCTCAGAGGGACATTGATCTGAACAGGTCCCTTCGGCTCTTGCATTGACATATGATTTGCTCTTGCCGCAGCCGTCTGAACATAGCGTAACATCGTCTGACTTTCTTCTGGCAATGCTAAGTCTGTGAACCATTTAACAAACTTACCGAATAAGAATTGCTGATCAATCGCTTGAGGTGCCCCAACTTCCCTCAATTCGTGCGGCCGATCAGCAGTTAAAACAATAAGTGGTACACGGGAATAATGTGCCTCTACAATGGCTGGGTAAAAGTTAGCAGCTGCCGTACCTGATGTACAAATAAGCAGCACTGGTGCTTGACTTGCTTTTGCAAGACCAAGCGCATAAAAAGCAGCAGACCGTTCATCCACTAATACATGAACATTGATGTCTTGATGGGCAAGAGCCAGCATCGCAAGCGGGGTTGAACGGGAACCAGGACAGACAACCGCTTCCTTCACACCACCTTGTACAAATTCATCCATCAATCTGCCAATATATGTTGTCATGATTTGATTATTCAATCGGACGACCTCCAAGAGCAGATAGCATTGGTCTTAATTTCACTTGCGTTTCCTCGTACTCCTGCTTTGCAAGGGAATCCTCTACAATGCCGCAGCCAGCGAACAAACGAACATGGTCTTCCTCAATAAGACCTGACCGAATGGCGACAGCAAATTCTCCATTATCCTGAGAGTCAATCCAGCCCACCGGCGCCGCGTACCAGCCACGCTTCAACGGTTCGATTTCACGAATGACCTCAACCGCTTTTTCCTTCGGATATCCGCCTAATGCTGGCGTCGGATGGAGCTGTTCAATTAATGAAAAGAGGGAACAGCTGCTTTTAATTTCTCCCACAATCGGTGTAAACAAATGCTGAATGTTTTTTGTTTTATAAAGACTAGGTTGATTTGGTTTGTGCACGTGAAGGCAATTGGCCTCAAATGCTTGCTCAATCATATTGACGACAATTTGATGTTCAATCAAATTCTTCTCATCATGCAGCAGTTCCTCGCCTAATGCTCGATCTTCCGCTTCATCTTTTCCTCGAACAATCGAACCTGCTAAACAAGATGAAAAGACCTCTCCGCCGCTTTTTTTTACTAAGCGTTCCGGCGTAGCTCCGACAAATGCTTGTCTTCCTTGTTCAACCGCAAATACATAACTCGTTGTTTGATGCTTTAATAATTCTGCTAACAGTGGAGCGAGTTCAATTTGATTTTTATAGTGAAGCAAGACTTCTCTTGCTAAAACAACCTTTTCATATTCGTTTGCACGAATGTGGTCTGTCGCTTCTTGGATCGCCTTCATCCATTCCTTCACATCTAGTTCTTCCATATGAACAAGTTCAGCTTGTCCATCATGTCTGAACGGTAATGTTTCGAAATGAGAGGCTTTTTGTTCTAATTCTTGAATGAGCTGATGAACATTCCCGTCCACCTGCTTCCATTCATTGATCGTAAGAAACGTGCCTTCTTTCGAGACAGTGAGCATCATCGATGGCACAAAAAAATGAGCCTCGCCAAAAGCTTCCCAGTGACGCGCCTTCTCTTCATACGGATCAAATGAGAATCCTCCAAATAAAAGCGGACCAACAGCCGCTTGCCTTAACTCTTTCTCATCATGAAAATGGAACATGTGCTGCTTCAGCTGTTCCCATTCTTGATGGACTATATCAAATCGTTCCTTGCCTTGCTCAGTTGATTTAATGACGGCCGCTCTGCCAAGTCCAGAAAATATCATTTGGCTTTCTGGATCAGACCAAAAAAACCGCTCGCCTAAAAAATCCGCTTCGCCGCTTTGGAAAAAGGCAAGAGGATCCAGATCGTCAACTCTTCTGGAGTAGCTTATCAAAACAGCATGGTTGACGTTATTCGCTTCTTCTAATGTCGCAAGCGCTTCCTGCCGGAAAGTACTTTGCACTGTTGTCACCATGATACATTCCTCCAAAATCCATGAAATAACATAAAAAAATAAAACCATAATGAAAAAATACATGATCATTCGAGTATGTCGAATGACCTGCTTTTCTATTATAAACCTTAACAGATGAACTTAGTAAAGAAAACAGCTTTTAAAACCTCGAATCCTTATTATATCACGCTTTCTAGATTTTTTCGCTCCTGCTTCTTGAAACGAGAGCATCTAAAGGAAAAATGGCAAGTCCTATTCTAAGATCAAGCTTTCTCTCGATATGGCAACGATTAGCAAACATCTTTTTTCGGTTTCATCGCATCAATATATTGACACCTTTTTGAACTTTGCTAAACTGGAATTTGGACGTGTACGTATTTTTTTATTTAAAGGAGTATATTTTATGCAGCATCAATCGATATCAGATCAGCTTTCACCGATTAAGCCTGATAAGAACTGGCGGATTTGGTGGAATTTACTACGACCGCATACATTAACAGCGGCATTTATTCCCGTTACTTTAGGAACTGTTCTAGCACTTCCAAGTGGTCAAATACATGTTGGGCTATTTTTAGCTATGCTGTTTGCATCTATGTTTATCCAAATCGCAACGAACATGTTTAATGAGTACTTTGATTATGTTCGCGGATTGGACAACGAAAAATCTGTTGGCATCGGCGGAGCCATTGTAAGAAACGGTGTGAAGCCAAAAACAGTCCTCATCCTCGCTTATGCACTATTTGCGCTTTCTTTACTACTAGGGGTGTATATTTGCATGATGTCTAGCTGGTGGATTGCACTGATAGGACTCATTTGTATGGCAGCAGGCTATTTCTATACCGGCGGCCCTGTACCCATTGCATATACGCCGTTTGGAGAACTTGTGTCAGGTGCATTTATGGGACTAGGAATCATCTTGATTAGTTTCTATATCCAAACAGGCACACTGACATCTAAAGCTTTTCTCGTTTCACTACCAATTTCTATTTTAGTTGGTGCCATCTTACTATCGAACAATATCCGCGATTTAGACGGCGATAAAGAAAATGGACGAAAAACACTTGCAATCCTTGCTGGGCGAAAAGCTGCAGTGAACATTTTACTTTCCATGTTTTTGGTCTCATACGTACTTATTTTTGTTTATATCTTCACAGATATTGTCGGCCTTTGGAGTCTTCTTGTTTTACTCAGTGTGCCAAAAGCATATACAGCTATCAAAGAATTTAAGCAAAAAGAAAAACCAATTGAATTAATGAATGCCATGAAATCTACAGCTCAAACCAATACATTTTTCGGTTTCCTGCTGACAATCGCTTTGATCTTACAATACTATATTGCGTAACAAAGAACGCCTGCAGCCGCAGGCGTTTTTTCATGAGGAATTGCTTCAAATTGGAACTAGTCTTGCAGACAAAATTGCTCATACTAACATTATGTTTGATATGAAAGGATGATCGCTTTGTTGTCTAAAGACGAATTACATCATTTGAAGCAGCGACTTCTCGATGAAAAGCAAGAACTCGAAGCTAAAAGCCATGACGATGAACAAAAAGTATCATTTCCTTATGATTCGCTCGGAGAACTGTCAGCCTATGATAACCACCCAGGTGATCAAGGGACAGAGCTATTCGAACGCGGGAAAGATATTGCGTTAAACAGTTTGGAACATGAACATCTGTTAGACATCAATGAAGCACTTCAAGCCATCACAGACGGCTCTTATGGTCTGTGCAAGGTCTGTAAGGCCCCTATTTCAAAGGAACGCTTAGAAGCCTTGCCTAGTGCCGTCACATGCACAGAACATTCAAAAGAACAAACCGTTTCACAAAACCGTCCGATTGAAGAGGATTTATTAAGTCCGCCATCAGGTCAATTTGAAAATGAAGAAAGCGCAGCCTACGATGGAGAGGATGCATATCAAGACGTAGAACGCTATGGAAACTCTGATACCCCGTCCGATATGGAATTCCCTCCATTGACATACGATGATGTGTATACGCAATCAGAAGATGAAGATTATGTGGAGGACTATGAAGGATTCGCAGCAGCTGATATTGAGGGCAAAGCAAGCAAGGTATATCCAAATAAAGCCCACGAAGCCTATGAAGAGGCATTAGACGAAGAAGGTGTCATGACGGTATTTGGTGACTTGAAGCCGTACGAAGAAGAACCTTATACAGAAGAAAATCATTAGTCCCCTCATATTGGGGGCTTTATGTTTATATCATGTAATGATTGGGAAATCACTTTAAGAGTGAATTTGATTGGAGGAGATTCTTAATGGCAAGAAAAAGTATCATTTGGGCAGTGGTTGTCTTCTTTATTACATACGCATTATTCTCTATTGCCGGATTCTTGTTTCCGATTGACAGAGAGTGGTATGATGCACTGAATAAACCAGAATGGACACCGAGTGGTGGTGTAATTGGTGCTGTGTGGGCTGTCTTATTTGCTCTGATCTCGTTGTCCGCAGCGATCATTTATGGAAAGTACGGATTTCAAAAAATCACTTTACCATTTTGGATTCTTTTTCTTTTAAATTACGTATTTAATCAAGCCTTTAGCTTTTTTCAATTTACACAAAAAGATTTATTTGCCGCTACGATCGACTGCCTGCTTGTAGCACTGACAGCACTTGCACTTGTCATCGTCTCGCGTAAACTAAGCAAAGTCGTTCCAATTTTACTGATCCCTTATGTCTTATGGGGCTTCTTTGCAACATACTTGTCTTATACGATCTATTCCATGAATATGTAAAAAAAGACCGCTATGATGGCGGTCTTTCCTTTTGAAGAAAATAAAAAAGAGATCTTTGACAAGACCTCTTTTAAACATGACCCGTACGGGATTCGAACCCGTGTTACCGCCGTGAAAGGGCGGTGTCTTAACCGCTTGACCAACGGGCCAGATAAATGGCGGAGAAGGAGGGATTTGAACCCTCGCGCCGCTTGCGCGACCTACACCCTTAGCAGGGGCGCCTCTTCAGCCACTTGAGTACTTCTCCATTTGGCTCCGCAGGTAGGACTCGAACCTACGACCGATCGGTTAACAGCCGATAGCTCTACCACTGAGCTACTGCGGAATATCATGGTGGGCCTGAGTGGACTCGAACCACCGACCTCACGCTTATCAGGCGTGCGCTCTAACCAGCTGAGCTACAGGCCCATGAACGGATATACAAATGGAGCGGGTGATGGGAATCGAACCCACGACATCAGCTTGGAAGGCTGAGGTTTTACCACTAAACTACACCCGCAAAAATATGTATGGGGCGATTGATGGGAATCGAACCCACGAGTGCCAGAGCCACAATCTGGTGCGTTAACCACTTCGCCACAACCGCCATACTGTCAATATTTTTTTATAAAAGTGGCTCGGGACGGAATCGAACCGCCGACACACGGATTTTCAGTCCGTTGCTCTACCAACTGAGCTACCGAGCCAAGTATTCTTTTTGAAAATGGCGGTCCGGACGGGACTCGAACCCGCGACCTCCTGCGTGACAGGCAGGCATTCTAACCAACTGAACTACCGGACCATTTTGGTTGCGGGGGCAGGATTTGAACCTGCGACCTTCGGGTTATGAGCCCGACGAGCTACCGAACTGCTCCACCCCGCGATGATATGGGTTTTAAAAAATATGGCGGAGGAAGAGGGATTCGAACCCCCGCGGGCTTTGACACCCCTGTCGGTTTTCAAGACCGATCCCTTCAGCCGGACTTGGGTATTCCTCCGTATAGATGGTGGACCTTGTAGGACTCGAACCTACGACCGGACGGTTATGAGCCGTCTGCTCTAACCAACTGAGCTAAAGGTCCTTTATAGCGGCGGAGGGGATCGAACCCCCGACCTCACGGGTATGAACCGTACGCTCTAGCCAGCTGAGCTACACCGCCATGATCAAAATAATCTTTTAAAAAGTGGAGCCTAGCGGGATCGAACCGCTGACCTCCTGCGTGCAAGGCAGGCGCTCTCCCAGCTGAGCTAAGGCCCCATAAAAGATGGTCGGGAAGACAGGATTCGAACCTGCGACCCCTTGGTCCCAAACCAAGTGCTCTACCAAGCTGAGCTACTTCCCGATCTTATTGGCGCGCCCGAGAGGAGTCGAACCCCTAACCTTTTGATCCGTAGTCAAACGCTCTATCCAATTGAGCTACGGGCGCTTATTTTTATAATGCCGAGGGCCGGACTTGAACCGGCACGGTAGTCACCTACCGCAGGATTTTAAGTCCTGTGTGTCTGCCAATTCCACCACCCCGGCGTGGATGGTATAAGCGGAAGACGGGATTCGAACCCGCGACCCCCACCTTGGCAAGGTGGTGTTCTACCACTGAACTACTTCCGCATTACAGGATTTCTTTATTTTATTTGGCAATGCGGGTGAAGGGACTTGAACCCCCACGTCATAAAGACACTAGATCCTAAGTCTAGCGCGTCTGCCAATTCCGCCACACCCGCATGAAACATGGTGAGCCATGAAGGACTCGAACCTTCGACCCTCTGATTAAAAGTCAGATGCTCTACCAACTGAGCTAATGGCTCTCTTTAAAAGCGACTTGTCTATCTTACCATATGAAAGTGGTGCCGGCAAGAGGACTTGAACCCCCAACCTACTGATTACAAGTCAGTTGCTCTACCAGTTGAGCTACACCGGCTTTATCTATCCTAACATTATGTAAGAATAAATATGGTGGAGGATGACGGGCTCGAACCGCCGACCCTCTGCTTGTAAGGCAGATGCTCTCCCAGCTGAGCTAATCCTCCACTATGTAGGAATCTCTCGATCCGACAAAGATTATTATATACAGGTTTTCATCATTTGTAAAGGCTATATTAAAAAAATTTTATTTCAATTTTCATTGGTATTTCTTTTAGCAAATGATCGTCATTTTCTCCATTCAAACTGCTGTCATTCAACGTTTATCAGCTGAAGTTCTCCTCTCTATATTCTCTTTAAAAACGGTCAATTCCTTCAGAAATATCAGCAACCTATTATTTTTATGCTTTCATGGTATAGGTATTCCTTGGAATCAAACTTTAGGTACAGTTTTTATAGATATAGGTACAGTTTTTATAGATATTAGAATAGAGTTAACTATAAAGATTGATACAGTCCCCTTCTATAATCTAATACTCTATCTCTCTACTAGTTTTTTCATAACAAGGATTTATAATATGATGAACGTTCTATCTTTTTGATTTAAAATGTCTCACATACTTGTAAATGAGTTGGAGTGCCGCACGTTCATCAAACAAGTGCAATCAAAAAAATATCCTCTCAAGCAACACAAAAAGACCAGTTCCGTATGAAACTGATCCTTAGAAGAGCTTGGCGGCGTCCTACTCTCACAGGGGGAGACCCCCAACTACCATCGGCGCTGAAGAGCTTAACTTCCGTGTTCGGTATGGGAACGGGTGTGACCTCTTCGCTATCGCCACCAAACCTGATGGAGAGAATGTTCTCTCAAAACTAGATAACAATGTTCAAGCTTCACATTAGAATATAGGTTAAGTCCTCGATCTATTAGTATCTGTCAGCTCCACGTGTCACCACGCTTCCACCTCAGACCTATCAACCTGATCATCTTTCAGGGATCTTACTTCCTTGCGGAATGGGAAATCTCATCTTGAGGGGGGCTTCATGCTTAGATGCTTTCAGCACTTATCCCGTCCGCACATAGCTACCCAGCGATGCCCTTGGCAGAACAACTGGTACACCAGCGGTGCGTCCATCCCGGTCCTCTCGTACTAAGGACAGCTCCTCTCAAATTTCCTGCGCCCGCGACGGATAGGGACCGAACTGTCTCACGACGTTCTGAACCCAGCTCGCGTACCGCTTTAATGGGCGAACAGCCCAACCCTTGGGACCGACTACAGCCCCAGGATGCGATGAGCCGACATCGAGGTGCCAAACCTCCCCGTCGATGTGGACTCTTGGGGGAGATAAGCCTGTTATCCCCGGGGTAGCTTTTATCCGTTGAGCGATGGCCCTTCCATGCGGAACCACCGGATCACTAAGCCCGACTTTCGTCCCTGCTCGACTTGTAGGTCTCGCAGTCAAGCTCCCTTGTGCCTTTACACTCTGCGAATGATTTCCAACCATTCTGAGGGAACCTTTGGGCGCCTCCGTTACATTTTAGGAGGCGACCGCCCCAGTCAAACTGCCCACCTGACACTGTCTCCCTGCCCGATAAGGGCAGCGGGTTAGAAGGTCAATACAGCCAGGGTAGTATCCCACCGATGCCTCCACCGAAGCTAGCGCTCCGGTTTCCAAGGCTCCTACCTATCCTGTACAAGCTGTACCAACATTCAATATCAGGCTGCAGTAAAGCTCCACGGGGTCTTTCCGTCCTGTCGCGGGTAACCTGCATCTTCACAGGTACTATAATTTCACCGAGTCTCTCGTTGAGACAGTGCCCAGATCGTTGCGCCTTTCGTGCGGGTCGGAACTTACCCGACAAGGAATTTCGCTACCTTAGGACCGTTATAGTTACGGCCGCCGTTTACTGGGGCTTCAATTCGCACCTTCGCTTACGCTAAGCGCTCCTCTTAACCTTCCAGCACCGGGCAGGCGTCAGCCCCTATACTTCGCCTTACGGCTTCGCAGAGACCTGTGTTTTTGCTAAACAGTCGCCTGGGCCTATTCACTGCGGCTTCTCGGGGCTTTAACACCCTAAGAAGCACCCCTTCTCCCGAAGTTACGGGGTCATTTTGCCGAGTTCCTTAACGAGAGTTCTCTCGATCACCTTAGGATTCTCTCCTCGCCTACCTGTGTCGGTTTGCGGTACGGGCACCTCTCACCTCGCTAGAGGCTTTTCTTGGCAGTGTGGAATCAGGAACTTCGCTACTAAATTTCGCTCGCCATCACAGCTCAGCCTTTACGGGAAACGGATTTGCCTATTTCCCAGCCTAACTGCTTGGACGCGGATATCCAATACCGCGCTTACCCTATCCTCCTGCGTCCCCCCATTGCTCAAATGGTGAGGAGGTGGTACAGGAATATCAACCTGTTGTCCATCGCCTACGCCTTTCGGCCTCGGCTTAGGTCCCGACTAACCCTGAGCGGACGAGCCTTCCTCAGGAAACCTTAGGCATTCGGTGGACGGGATTCTCACCCGTCTTTCGCTACTCATACCGGCATTCTCACTTCTAAGCGCTCCACCAGTCCTTCCGGTCTGACTTCACAGCACTTAGAACGCTCTCCTACCACTGTTCGTAAGAACAGTCCGCAGCTTCGGTGATACGTTTAGCCCCGGTACATTTTCGGCGCAGAGTCACTCGACCAGTGAGCTATTACGCACTCTTTAAATGGTGGCTGCTTCTAAGCCAACATCCTGGTTGTCTAAGCAACTCCACATCCTTTTCCACTTAACGTATACTTTGGGACCTTAGCTGGCGGTCTGGGCTGTTTCCCTTTCGACTACGGATCTTATCACTCGCAGTCTGACTCCCAAGGATAAGTCATCGGCATTCGGAGTTTGACTGAATTCGGTAACCCGGTAGGGGCCCCTAGTCCAATCAGTGCTCTACCTCCGAGACTCTTACCTTGAGGCTAGCCCTAAAGCTATTTCGGAGAGAACCAGCTATCTCCAGGTTCGATTGGCATTTCACCCCTACCCACACCTCATCCCCGCACTTTTCAACGTGCGTGGGTTCGGGCCTCCATTCAGTGTTACCTGAACTTCACCCTGGACATGGGTAGATCACCTGGTTTCGGGTCTACGACCACGTACTCATGCGCCCTATTCAGACTCGCTTTCGCTGCGGCTCCGCATCTTCTGCTTAACCTTGCACGGGATCGTAACTCGCCGGTTCATTCTACAAAAGGCACGCCATCACCCATTAACGGGCTCTGACTACTTGTAGGCACACGGTTTCAGGATCTATTTCACTCCCCTTCCGGGGTGCTTTTCACCTTTCCCTCACGGTACTGGTTCACTATCGGTCACTAGGGAGTATTTAGCCTTGGGAGATGGTCCTCCCGGATTCCGACGGAATTTCACGTGTTCCGCCGTACTCAGGATCCACTCTGGAGAGAACAACATTTCAGTTACAGGGCTGTTACCTTCTTTGGCGGGCCTTTCCAGACCTCTTCGCTTATATCGTTCCTTTGTAACTCCGTATAGAGTGTCCTACAACCCCAAGAGGCAAGCCTCTTGGTTTGGGCTGTTCCCGTTTCGCTCGCCGCTACTCAGGGAATCGCATTTGCTTTCTCTTCCTCCGGGTACTTAGATGTTTCAGTTCCCCGGGTATGCCTTCTCATACTCTATGTATTCAAGTATGGATACTACTCCATTACGAGCAGTGGGTTTCCCCATTCGGAAATCTCCGGATCAAAGCTTGCTTACAGCTCCCCGAAGCATATCGGTGTTCGTCCCGTCCTTCATCGGCTCCTAGTGCCAAGGCATCCACCGTGCGCCCTTTCTAACTTAACCATTTCTTACTTTAGAAAGAATCACTATGTGTGATGAACTTTGCATTGCATTCAATGTGAATGTATTACTTATTGTTATCTAGTTTTCAAAGAACAATCCTGTCTCGCTAGAGACATGTTTTGAAGGAATGATCCTTCAAAACTAAACAAGACGAAAACGTACGCTGCTCCATATATCCTTAGAAAGGAGGTGATCCAGCCGCACCTTCCGATACGGCTACCTTGTTACGACTTCACCCCAATCATCTGCCCCACCTTCGGCGGCTGGCTCCATAAAGGTTACCTCACCGACTTCGGGTGTTGCAAACTCTCGTGGTGTGACGGGCGGTGTGTACAAGGCCCGGGAACGTATTCACCGCGGCATGCTGATCCGCGATTACTAGCGATTCCAGCTTCACGCAGTCGAGTTGCAGACTGCGATCCGAACTGAGAACAGATTTATGGGATTGGCTAAACCTTGCGGTCTCGCAGCCCTTTGTTCTGTCCATTGTAGCACGTGTGTAGCCCAGGTCATAAGGGGCATGATGATTTGACGTCATCCCCACCTTCCTCCGGTTTGTCACCGGCAGTCACCTTAGAGTGCCCAACTAAATGCTGGCAACTAAGATCAAGGGTTGCGCTCGTTGCGGGACTTAACCCAACATCTCACGACACGAGCTGACGACAACCATGCACCACCTGTCACTCTGTCCCCGAAGGGAAAGCCCTATCTCTAGGGTTGTCAGAGGATGTCAAGACCTGGTAAGGTTCTTCGCGTTGCTTCGAATTAAACCACATGCTCCACCGCTTGTGCGGGCCCCCGTCAATTCCTTTGAGTTTCAGTCTTGCGACCGTACTCCCCAGGCGGAGTGCTTAATGCGTTAGCTGCAGCACTAAGGGGCGGAAACCCCCTAACACTTAGCACTCATCGTTTACGGCGTGGACTACCAGGGTATCTAATCCTGTTCGCTCCCCACGCTTTCGCTCCTCAGCGTCAGTTACAGACCAGAGAGTCGCCTTCGCCACTGGTGTTCCTCCACATCTCTACGCATTTCACCGCTACACGTGGAATTCCACTCTCCTCTTCTGCACTCAAGTTTCCCAGTTTCCAATGACCCTCCCCGGTTGAGCCGGGGGCTTTCACATCAGACTTAAGAAACCGCCTGCGAGCCCTTTACGCCCAATAATTCCGGACAACGCTTGCCACCTACGTATTACCGCGGCTGCTGGCACGTAGTTAGCCGTGGCTTTCTGGTTAGGTACCGTCAAGGTGCGAGCAGTTACTCTCGCACTTGTTCTTCCCTAACAACAGAGCTTTACGATCCGAAAACCTTCATCACTCACGCGGCGTTGCTCCGTCAGACTTTCGTCCATTGCGGAAGATTCCCTACTGCTGCCTCCCGTAGGAGTCTGGGCCGTGTCTCAGTCCCAGTGTGGCCGATCACCCTCTCAGGTCGGCTACGCATCGTCGCCTTGGTGAGCCATTACCCCACCAACTAGCTAATGCGCCGCGGGTCCATCTGTAAGTGACAGCCGAAACCGTCTTTCATCCTTGAACCATGCGGTTCAAGGAACTATCCGGTATTAGCTCCGGTTTCCCGGAGTTATCCCAGTCTTACAGGCAGGTTACCCACGTGTTACTCACCCGTCCGCCGCTAACATCCGGGAGCAAGCTCCCTTCTGTCCGCTCGACTTGCATGTATTAGGCACGCCGCCAGCGTTCGTCCTGAGCCAGGATCAAACTCTCCGAAAAAGTACAAAACCGAAGTTTTGTTTTTCGCCAGTTTGACTGACTACCTATGATGTATCATAGGATTTTTTTATAAAAACTCGAATTAACAGGTACGTTTTGTCTTGTTTAGTTTTCAAAGATCATCTTCATCGTCTCTCAGAGGCGACTTTATTAATATAACATTCTATCAAGATAAAGTCAACAACTTTTTTCTTTATGTTATTTAATAACCGCGCTGTTTTAGCGGCGAATATAAATATAACACCTTTCGAGAGAGGAAACAAGTATTTTTTCTAAATAATTTATTTTTCCTTATCTCTTCCTATATAATCATACAAAAATTGATTGCCACAGGAATTCTCTATTGTTGATCCTGAAGGTCTTTAGTATATTTATAATAGAAAAAAACTAAATAACCGCAGGGGGAGCTTTGTGCTGAGAGTGAACACTCGTTGTTCTGACCCTTTGAACCTGTCAGTTAATACTGAAGTAGGAATGTGGATTCAATTGAATACATGTGGTGTATTCAACTCGATATGTTTTTCTATGAATAACATACTCATCCTTACACGGTCTCTCCTTGCTCAATTCATGAAAAAGGAGATTTTTTTATGCAGCAATCAAATCAATTGGTACGACTGATGGAAATCGCAATTATGACTTCACTTGCACTTGTATTAGATTACTTATCAGGGCTATTTTTAAGAATGCCAAATGGCGGATCTCTTGCGCTGATTATGATACCCGTCATTCTTATGTCTATTAGATGGGGAATATCAACCGGGTTTATCATTGGTGTGCTTATTGCAGGCCTTCAGCTGATGAATGGCCCTATTATCGCTACACCTGTTCAAGGATTTCTCGATTATTTCGTCGCATCTGTTGTCATTTCCCTAAGCGGTCTATTTTCTGGATTGATCAAAAAAGCCATTCAGGATCAAAAGCGAAAGCAGCAATTCTTCTATATTACCTTATCCGTATTTGTTGCAAGTTTCTTTAGACTGTTGACGTTCTTTATCTCTGGTGTTGTTTTCTTTTCTCATTATGCACCAAAAGGAACTCCAGGTTGGGTTTACTCTTTAATTTATAACAGCACATATATGGTTCCTTCATTTATTATTTGCAGTATCGTTCTTTGCATACTCATACCAAGTGCATCTCGTTTGGTTTTTCCTCACAAAAAATAACTGGCTGATTTCAGCTGGTTATTTTTTTATGCATAAATTGCCGCTCTATGGAATCTATTAATAGTAGAAGATTTCATACTGGAGGTACGCCAATGAACCCTTACTCCATTATGCTGTGCTGTTATATTCTCAGTCTTGCTTATTTTTTGGCAGGTTTCTATGAAGCTTTAAAGATAGCAGGAATAAAAGGAAAAGTAGAAGCTTCTCCTTTTATCTCTTATATTTTGCTAGCTGTGCTTTTCACTTTTTTCTCTCATTATTATTGGAAGCTGACGATTTAATTCGGTGTACATGGTCATGTAATACAGACAGTTCCCACCCATACCCTATTTCATTATACTTCTCGCCAGCCAGCTCGAACTGGCTGGTAACGACAAAACTAGGTTGAAGCTTTTGATAAAAATGCTTTGCCGAATTTTGTTCAAACACCCACAGCATCATATTCTGATACCCTTTCTCTATTAAATAACTCACTCCTTCTGCAAGTAAAGCGATACCTGCTCCTGATTTCTGTTTCTCTTGCAATAAATAGATCGCATAAAGTTCTCCATCATATGTTGAATAGCGCTCATCACGTTGTTTTCCAAAAGAAGCAAAACCAAATACCCCGTCATCATCTTCTGCGACAAACGTCCCTTCAAGCGACCTTCTTCTCCAGCTCTCTTCCTGATCTTCTATATGTAAACCATCCAAATACTCCTGATTAATAATGCCATGATAAGTCGTCTGCCAGCTTTTCACATGTATCTCGGCGATTTTAGGTATATCTTGTTGTACAGCATGTCTCACCTTCATCCGCGCCACTCCTTCTCACTGTTTTCACCCTATCTTCATTATGATAAATTCCTATTTCCTAAAATTCAATCAATACAGGATATTTGTTGACATTTTGTCAACACACCTTTATATTGGGTACGACTTCTTCTATAGAAGAGTTCATACATCATACAAAGGATGGCGTAAAAGATGGATTTTAAGACAACTGAGCTTGGGCCGCTCTTAAAGGAAAAATTGCAACAACGTTCTCTATCTTTAAGAGATCTCAGCACATACACAGGAATTGATAAAGCGACACTGTCTCGAATCATGAATGGAAAAAGAAAACCAACTTTGAATCATCTGCAGCGGCTTTCAGATTCTCTGAACATATCATTAGATCAACTATTGACTGCTGCAGGGTTTCCAGTCAAAAGCGAAAAGGTGCACGGTGATACGTTCATTCAAGCGGTAGAAGAGATCGAAAAAATACTGAAAGATCAGGACGTCTACGACGGTACATTTAGTCAGACCAAATTGAAACAAAAGTTAAACGAATACGAAGCCTATAGCCAAACAAACGAGGGAAAAGAAACGATCTCGGCAAATTTTGAGAAAAAGAAGGAGACGCTAAGCGGCGTCGGACCGTTCCTTCAACATTTGAAAAACATGTACAGCTTATTTATGACCGGACGGGGTACTTCTCGAGAATTAATGCTGATGGGGGGCGCACTCCTTTATTTCATTATGCCTGTTGACTTAATACCAGATTATATTTTTCCGATCGGTTATATTGATGATGCTGCGGCTGTGAAAATTGTCATTGACCAGCTGACAAATAGGTAGCAGGAAAGAAGCTATGAAAAAACAGTACAGCATTGACTTCGTACTTTTATTCACTGTGATTTGTTTATTTGTCATCAGCCTGATAGCTGTATATAGCGGATCGGGACAGTATGAAACGCAAGATATGTTTTATTTCGTCAAAAGACAAATTTTCTGGTATATCGTCGGTTTCGGCCTCATGGCAGCTGCTGCATACTTTGATTATGAACTGCTTGAGCGTTTATCTTTTCGGTTATTTGCAGGTGGTATTTTCCTCATTATTCTTGTGCATTTTTTCGGAACGAGTCAAAACGGATCCCAAAGGTGGATCAGCTTCGGTTCAATCAAAGTTCAGCCATCAGAGTTCATGAAAATTTTTGTGATCCTGCTGCTAGCGGCTGTCTTGAACCAATACAAGCATCAGCGATTTTCGTTTAAAGAAAGCATCATTCCTACAAGTAAAGTCGTTTGCTGGACCGTTGTCCCTTTTTTCCTCATCTTAATTCAGCCTGATTTAGGGACAGCGCTCGTGATATTATCCATCGCCTTTACACTGATGCTTGTGTCAGGGATTTCTAGCAAGATGATGGCCGCATTAATGGCTACTTTTCTTGCACTTCTTGCATTTTTGGTCTACTTGCACAATAAACACTTTGAGCATTTTACAAAAATCATTAAGCCTCATCAGCTTGATCGCATTTATGGCTGGCTCTCTCCTGATGAATTTGATTCAACATACGGGTATCAGCTGAAACAATCGATGCTCGGCATTGGATCAGGTCAATTATCAGGAAGCGGTTTTACACAGGGGCATCAAGTACAAGGAGGTAATATCCCTGAAGCGCATACGGATTTTATATTTGCCGTTATTGGTGAGGAGTTTGGTTTTATCGGCGCCTCCCTTTTGATGTGTTTGTACTTAATGATGATTTACCGAATCATTCATGTGGCTATGCATGCTAATACGCTTTATGGATTGTACATATGTGCGGGAGTCGTTGGGCTGATCGTGTTTCAAGTTTTCCAAAACGTAGGGATGACAGTCGGTTTAATGCCTGTGACGGGACTCGCGCTTCCTTTTATCAGCTATGGGGGCAGTGCGCTTTTGACCAACATGATCGCCATTGGCCTCGTGTTTAGCGTCAATCTTAGGTCATCATCCTATATGTTTGGGCGCAATTGGAATTGAAGATGATGACATTTCTTCTATCTCATCTCAAAAGAGTCGACCGCATTCTTGTTGGAACGATTGTGTTCCTCTGTTTATTTGGTTTACTGATGGTTTACAGTGCGAGTTATCCTTTAGGAGAAGTGAAGTATGAAAAGGGCAGCTATTTCTTCATCAAACAATGGCAATGGCTCCTGATTGGGGGATTCTTTTTCTTCATTGCCGCTCTGTTCCCTTATCAGATTTATCGTAAATGGATTCGGTGGCTTGTTATGCTGTCATTGTTATGCCTGATCCTAGTCCTGCTTCCTGGAATCGGTGTTGTCAAAAACAATTCCCAGCGCTGGGTTCAGTTGGGCTCTCTCATGCTCCAACCTTCTGAAGCTGTGAAACTAGTGATGGTGATCTATTTTGCCTATGTGTACGCGAAAAAACAGGCGTACATTACATCTTTTAAAAAAGGCGTACTGCCGCCACTCATTCTTTTAGGTCTTGTTTTTTTGTTGATCTTAAAGCAGCCTGATTTAGGCACAGCTGTGTCTATTTTATTAAGCTGCGGCATCATTTTATTATGCGCTGGGCTGAAAACGCACCATCTCATTTTGCTAGGATCGACTGCGGCAGCAGGTATCACTTTTTTTGCAGTGACAGCTCCTTACCGTTTGAAGAGGCTGACTTCTTTTCGTGATCCTTTTCAGTATGAAGATGGAGATGGATATCAGCTGATTCATTCGTATCTCGCAATGAATTCAGGCGGGCTGACAGGGAATGGCTTAGGCGGGAGCATTCAAAAGCTAGGCTTTCTTCCTGAAGCCCATACGGATTTTATCATGGCCATCATCAGTGAAGAGCTGGGAATCATGGGGATTTTGATTGTGATTGGTGCATATCTACTCATCATGTATCGCGCTATGCGAATTGTACAGGCTTTACATGACCCTTTTGGAAAGCTGTTAACGATTGGGCTTACGTTTCAAATCATGCTCCAAGCAGTCTTTAATTTAGGCGCTGTCTTTGGTCTTCTTCCAATCACAGGCATTCCGCTTCCCTTTATTAGCTATGGCGGCTCCTCCCTTGTGTTCATGATGATATCTGCTGGTATTCTCGTGAATCTTTCTTCATATGTAAAGAGGAATCCATATTAGGCGCATGCCAAATAGACACCTTCTGATGGAAGGTGTCTATTCATTTTATTCTTCTATTTGATGATCAGCGATCTCTTTTTTTCTTGGCTGTTTGATTTCATTCGTTAGTTCCTGAATGCTTTGCTTCACATTGCCTTTACCGGAAAAGTTCTCAATAATTTCTTTGACATCGATTCCTGAAGATGCTTTCAAGCTTTCTTGTAAACTGGACATGAGGTTTGTAGCATAGCCTGTGACTTTATTGGCACCGCTGCCTTCGCCGTTACCTCCCGTATCCACAACAGTAATTTTATCAATGTTAGAAAGTGGTGCAGATACTTGCTTCGCATATTCAGGAAGCATTTTCACAATCATATCAAGGATCGCTGCCTGACCATATTGTTCGAATGCTTCAGCTATTTTCTCTTTCGCTTCGGCTTCCGCAAGTCCTTTCAGTCTAATGACTTCTGCTTCGGTTTCCCCTTTCGCACGATCAGCTTCCGCTTTGGCAAGCCCGTCAATTCGGACTTTCTCAGCTTCTGCCTTTGCCATTGCTTCAATGCTGTATTTCTTGGCATCTGCTTCAGCGAGGCGTTTCGCTTTTTCCGCCGCAGCTGACTGCTCAACAGCATAACGATCCGCATCTGCTTTCTTTTTCACTTCAGAATCGTATTGACGCTCACGACGCTGGATCTCTTTTTCTTCTAATTCAATTTGCTTCTGACGTTCAATGATTTTCACTTGCATTTCTTGTTCAGTTACGTGCTGACGGTTACGAGCTGTTTCTAAATCGTACGCTTGGTCAGCGCTTGCTTTCGCTGTATCCTGTTCACGTCTGAATTCTGCTCTTTTCAGCTCATTGATCTTTTCTGCTTCAGCGATTTCAGTAGCACGCTCAAGCTCAGATTTCTTCGCATCTTTATCTGCTTCGGCACGTTTGATACGTGTTTCTTTATCTGCTTCAGCTGTTGCAATATCTGCATCGCGTTTCACTTGGGCAATTCTAGGTTTACCTAGTGATTCTAAATAGCCATTTTTATCACGGACATCTTTGATCGTGAACGACACAATGACGAGGCCCATTTTCGCTAAATCTTGAGAAGCGACACGCTGTACTTCTTGAGAAAATTTTTCTCTGTTTTTATAAATCTCTTCGACTGTCATTGAT
The DNA here is from genome assembly GCF_038002985.1 of Bacillus sp. FSL R5-0431. Lineage (NCBI taxonomy): Bacteria > Bacillati > Bacillota > Bacilli > Caryophanales > Bacillaceae > Bacillus > Bacillus sp. FSL R5-0431. The sequence continues at coordinate 2,729,832 of NZ_JBBOOG010000001.1, forward strand.
CCTAAGATGGAGCGAAGGTGTCCTTCTAGTACTTCTCTCGCTTCGTTTTCGCGGTCTTCTTTTGTTTTACCTAAAAATTGCTCTGCAGCAGTAGCAATTTCTTCAATCGATCCGCCAATTTTAATGATGGCCGTTCCGTCCGCCATGACCGGTACACCTTGTTCGGTATAGACTTCAGGCGTTGAAACATCCAGCTTGCTAGATAGTAAGCTGAGCGGCTCTGCTTGTTGAAAAACAGGGAGCACAAAGGTACCTCCGCCTCTTACAATCTTAATCTTGTTTCCACCTTCATCCACGTGGACATTTTTACTTCCTAGGTAACTTCCTGTGACAATTAACGCTTCATCTGGACCTGCTGTCCGGTATTTCGAAACAAATACACCAATAAGTGCAATAAGAATCACAAGCACAATTCCAATGATAATCAAAATGGTTGTTCCTGGCATAGCATTCCCTCCTAGATTTCTTCATTTGGTATAACTGATAAGACGCCTTTGTTCACTTCGACGACCAGCACCCGGGTTCCATATGGAATCTCCTCTTCGTCGAAACTGACGGCAGGCTTTGAGATTTTCCCGCTATTACTAATTAACAGCACTTCTCCAAACCCGTCTTTTGGAACAGATACAATGATCTCCCCAGTTCTTCCTTTTATGTCGGCCTCTGTATATGAAAGAGATTCTTCAGCAGAGGAAAGCGGGACTAAGACAAATACATTCAAACAGGTCACAAGGACCACTGCGAGGATGGCAGATAATACTGCGCCAAGTCCACTCCCTACAATTGCTGTTTTTTCAGAGATAAACCCTCCAGCCGAGAAAAAGGTAAGAAATGCGAGGATCAATGTTGGTTGAAGGAATGAAACAGGAATCGCTTCAAACAATCCATCAAATACATCGCCGAAAAAGACGAAAACTAGTGTCAGGATTCCTGATATCATCAATATGTATAAATACAGCGTCTCAAGCGGCAGCCCGAACACATCCATCTTCCTCACCCTTTCTTCATGAAATGAACAGCCTTTGTTTCATTTAGACCATGCTCACCTCCAATGTATTCCTTCTAACAGGTAATACGAACCACTTTTGTAAAGGTTTCAAATTTCCTCACAATTCTTCACAGGAATTCCCCGATAGCTCAAGAATGATTGTCATGTACCACTATGTTAAAATTTGATCTTGAGGTGATGAAAATGAGTTTATTACATGAGGCAAGACAAGAATTGTGGCAAGAGCTGCAAGGTTTGAACGAAGAACAATTGAATCAAAAGTTATCTGATGATACTTGGAGTATTCAAGAGGTGACAGATCACTTAAAGAAGATGGATCTCATGGCAGCCAAACATCTAGCTGCTGAGGGAAAAAAAGCACCGATCAAGGAATATGAGCCAAAGCCGGTGGAAATGGCAGAGGACCGTTCTAGAAAAGCCACTGCACCTAGTATTGTTGAGCCTGAATGCAAGCATGTGACACCTACACATTTAAAGGATGAGCTCGATACAGCTCGTGAACAGCTCAATCAAATTTTATCAACGTTTACTGAGGATGATTTCAAACGTGTCATTGCGCACCCTGTGTTTGAAGAGTTATCCCTTAAGCAATATCTTGATTTTATCGGCGCACACGAAAAACGTCATATTCATCAAATCAAAGAAATTAAAGAACAGCTATAAGACATAAAGAAGACTCCCTTTTGGGAGCCTTTTTTCATTGTTACACTGTTTTAGGTGTTAGATCAAAACAGCGAGCATAAATCCAGTTGTACGCTTTTTCATTTAGATCTCTTGGGTTTCCAATTGTTTGCGGATCTTTCATTGCTTCTTTAGATAAACGGTCAATCATATCTTTTGATACACCTTGTTCTTCTAATGAAGGAACTTCTAGATCTTCCACTAAATCATACATCCAGTTCACAGCAGCTTTTGCTGCTTCCTCTGTAGACATTCTGCTTGTATCAATGCCGAACGCTTGCGCAATACGAGCGAATTTTTCCGGATACCCTTTCCAGTTATACTCCATCACCGGTCCCATCATTGCTGCTACACACTGGCCATGCGCTACAGGAATAATGCCTCCGAGTGTTTGACTCATCGCATGTGCAGCTCCAGCTGACTCGCTTCCATAAGAAAGCCCGGCAAGCATTGCAGCTTGTGCCATTCCATATCTCGCTTCCAGGTCTTCGCCATCGGCAAAGGCACGGCGGATATAATGAGCAGCATATTCAATGGCCATGAGCGCTACCGCATCTGTAATGGGCTGAGCAAATTTCATTGTATAGCATTCGATAGCGTGAGCAAGCGCATCAATTCCAGTCATTGCTGTCACATGAGGAGGCATGGATACATGAAGCTCTGGGTCAATCACTGTGAGGTGAGCTGCAATGAGTGGTCCACCTGTGTTGAATTTAAATTCTCTTTCTTCATCCGTAATCACTGCCCACTGCGTAACTTCTGAACCTGTACCAGCCGTGGTCGGAATGGTGGTTAAAGGTGGGATTCTGTTTTCAAGCGGTTTTTTTCCCTCTGCCGCTTCGTAATCAAGGACTGAGCCTTTATGAGTCACCTCTACTCCGATTGCCTTCGCTGTATCCATTGAGCTTCCGCCGCCTACAGCGACTAATCCATTACAGCCTTCTTTTTCATATAACGCAGATCCTTCATTCACTAAACGAACTGGCGGGTTTGGCTCTACTTTATCAAATAGGATCACATCGATTTGTGCTTCTTTTAATGAAGCAACCACTGGGTCTACTACGCCCGCTTGATAAATACCAGGGTCTGTTACAAGCAATACCTTCGAGACACCGTATGCTTTCACTTCTTCCCCAACATGTTTCACTGCACCGATGCCATGTTTGATGACAGTCGGGATTTCAAATGTGTGGAATTTCTGCATGCTTTCAATTTTCATATTTAATGTCATATAGAATCTCCTCCAAATGTGTGATATTTATTTAAACCAATGAACCTCTTCAGGTTTCGTATTTCGATATACATGCTTCAGTTCCGTATATTCCTCAAGTCCGGTGCGTCCTAATTCACGTCCAAGACCTGACTGCTTATATCCACCCCAAGGTGCTTGAGCGAAATAAGGATGGAAATCATTGATCCAAACTGTGCCTAATCTTAATTGACGAGCCACTCTTTCGGCTTTTCCAATATCAGAAGACCACACAGCTCCTGCTAATCCATAAATCGTATCATTTGCCAGCTCGATCACTTCTTCCTCTGTTCGGAAGGATTCGACTGTCAATACTGGGCCAAAGACTTCTTCTTGGACAATCCGCATCTCTGACGTACAGCCTGAGAAAATCGTTGGCAAGTAGAAGAACCCATTTGAAAGCTCCTCTGCGTCAGGTCTTTTTCCGCCTGTTTCTAATCTTGCGCCTTCATCTAACCCAATGCTGACGTATTTCTCTACTTTTTCTCGATGCTCAGCTGAGATGAGCGGCCCGCTTTGGGTTTCTTCATCAAAGCCGTTGCCTAGCTTGATTTTTTTCGTACGCTTCACCAGTTCTTCTAAAAATTCATCATGAATGGATTCTTCCACTAGCAAACGTGAACCTGCTGAACATACTTGCCCTGCATGGAAAAACACAGCATTCATTGCCTGGTCAACCGCTACGTCTAAATCAGCATCTTGAAACACAATATTCGGATTTTTCCCGCCGAGCTCAAGGGCGATTTTCTTCACATTCCCACTGGCTCCCTGCATAATTTTCTTGCCTGTTTCAATACCGCCTGTAAATGAAATCAAATCTACATGTTCATTCACAGCAAGCTCATCGCCAACCGTTGCCCCTGGTCCAAGGACTAGGTTTGCAACTCCTGCTGGAATGCCTGCTTCTTCCATGAGTTTGAATATTTTGATCGTGGTGAGTGGTGTAATTTCACTTGGTTTTAAAACGATTGTGTTCCCCGCTGCAAGAGCAGGAGCGATTTTCCAGCTTGCTTGAAGCAATGGATAGTTCCAAGGAGTGATTTGCCCGCATACACCGACTGGCTCTCTGACTAATTCACTTTTTGAGTTCGGGATTGGTGACGCAATGATTTCCCCGCCATCTTTGTCAGCCAGACCTGCGTAATATTGGAACACGTTCGCAATATCGTCCATATCTGCTTTGCTTTCCTCTAATGTTTTACCAGTATCAAGCGATTCCAATTTGGCTAGTTCATCAAGATCACGTCTAATCAACTCAGCAATCTTAAACACCATATTTCCTCTTTCAAGTCCAGGCTGGTTTGCCCAGTCCCCTTGATCGAAGGCTTTTCTCGCTGCTTTGATGGCTAGCTGCGCATCATTTCTTGATCCTTCGCTGACTGTCGCGATCACTTCTTGATTAAATGGGTTGATGATATCCCGTGTGTCACCACTTTTGGCGCCAACCCATTGCCCATCTATAAATAGTGTTTGACTCATAGAAGGAACCTCCTCTGATTCTCTTTGGTAAGTTTGTTAAATAAAAATTTAACGTTTTGAACATAATTAACTTATCATGTTCAAATTTTTCTGTCAAAGGGAGATAGGCTTCATTTATTTTGACATTTTGTATTCTTTCGTTAACATATAGTCCATAAAGATTTTTTTGAACGTATTGAATTCTCTTAATAGAAAGCAGGGACAAGATGAAAAAGCAGGAACAGCCACAAGCAGAAGATCGTATTTTAGCTGCTAAAGATCTAGTCATTGATTCCATAGCTGAAACGATGGATCTCTATGGCATTACACGAAGTGCAGGTATTCTCTATGGGACCATGTATTTAAATGAGGAAATGACGCTTGATGAAATGCGTGAAGAGCTGCAAATGAGCAAGCCAAGTATGAGTACGGGTGTGAAAAAACTGCAAGACATGAACATTGTCAAAAAGACGTTTCACCGAGGCCGAAGAAAACACAGCTTTGTTGCTGAAAAAGACTTTTTTAAGTTTTTCACGAACTTCTTTCCGCAAAAATGGGAACGAGAGGTCGAGGTCAATTTAGCGGCGATTGAAGAAGCGCAAGAGCGGCTTCAAGAGGTGGCGCGTGATGAACAACTGGAGGAACATGTAAGAGAGGAAGTGCAGCAGCTTCTTGAACAGCTTGAAAGCTCGAAAGCCTATTATGACTGGCTGAGACGCTTAGCGGACTCTGTACAATCAGGGGAGATCTTCGACTATATTCCGATTGATCAGAAAGATAAATAGGCGATATGTTTGCGTTTTACAGCTTGAATTTTACAGGAGGATTGATTATAATAAATTATGTCGTCATACTTCGGGGCATTAGCTCAGCTGGGAGAGCGCTACGCTGGCAGCGTAGAGGTCAGCGGTTCGATCCCGCTATGCTCCATACGAAAAACCATTCTTGAGAAATCAAGGATGGTTTTTTTATGTATATATTTCTTACAGTTGTGTTTGTTCTTTGTTTTTTCTTAACCTTAATATCTTTATGATCCGGTACGCGATCACAGAGAGATAAGCCGTGATGAGAATGATTGTGTAAGGCACAGGGAAATCGCTCGTCATTCCGTGATAAATGAAATAGATGAGCAGCACTGACAGCATGATGACTTGGAACAGTTCCTTTTTCATTTTACTCTCCCCTTATGATAGATTCGGTCGATTATATCACAAATGATGTCATTTTTTATTAGCTATCAGCAAGGAAAAATCCCTTCACCTGCTGATAGCACTTTATGAATGATCACTTTTTCAGCAATTGTTCCATTTTATTCTTCGTCTTTGGTCCGTAAATCCCGTCTGCCGCTAAGCCGTTCATGAGCTGGAATCGCTTAACGGCATTCGCTGTTTTCGGTCCATAATAGCCATCAATCCCATTGTTTTTTGCTCCTTTGTCTGGGTAAAAATAGAGGGAAGATAAGGCTTTTTGCACGGCTGTCACTTGAGATCCTTTTGTCAAGGGCTTGGTTATTTTTAAAATGCCAGATGGCAGATTTGACGATTTCTGTTTGGTTACGGGTGCTTTGTGGCTCAAGCTTTCTGTTCGGACTGGCTTTCTTGTGCTTTTGCTGCCGGTATGAGCTGTAGCTATTCCAGCTTTAAATTGATCCCATCGTCCGAGCAGTTTCCTTGGACATTCTTTCCCGCTCCAATGTTTATGGGGCACTACATTTGATAAAGGAATCCCCAAATCGCCCATCAGTTTCCGAATGAGCCATTGAGCATTTTCGACTGCTTGTTCAAAATTGCCGTCTGTATTTTCACAAATTTCAATTCCGATTGATTTCATATTGCCAGTGCCCCTGCCATCGCCTGCGTGCCAGCCGTTCTCGTTTAACGGTAAATGCTGATAAATGACCTGATCATCGACAGTGTAATGCCAGCTGACCCCAGTACTTGAACGTGCAACAAATGCAGCGTGACTCCCCGCATTTGCACCTTTTGCAGTGTTAGAGGTATTATGCACCGTAATATAGAGAGGCTTCATCCTATTTCCTGGTCTGTTGCGGTTGTGTTTTGGAATGTAGGCTTGAATGATATTGACCATATTGTTTCTCCTTCAACTATTATTTTGTTAGCCCTCTTTGTTTCAGGGTATCTTTTTGTAATTGACCTTTGTAGGTCACATAATTGTTTTTAAACCAAGCGATAATAGCTGTCACCATCGTAAAAATGGTGGAACCTGCTACATATAGTGCCTCACCGGCGGTTTGTACTTGCTCCTCACTAATCGGCAGCACCGTCTGTCCAAACATGACAAGCGTTTGATTGATGAGAGCAATAAAAAGAAGCACTGTGCGAATCACAGTGCCTTTGTCGAATGTTTTCATAATTTTTTCCTCCTATTTTAAATTCCGTTCAATTTTGTCGAGTTTATCGATCACGACGTCATACTTCTCACTAAACTTTGCTAACACTTCATTTTGCGCCTCGATTTGCTCATTGAGTTTACTTTCTCTTTCTTTTGTTGTGTTGAGAACATAAAACAGAATCCAGCAAAAGAGAACGGCAAATGGGCCTTGTGTCATTAAGTTTTGGACGACATCTACTTCCATTTGAAATCACCTTCTTTCCGGCAAAAAAATAAAGCCATTAGGCTTTGTACATTTCTCCAGTTATATCTTGGTAGTCGTCTGCCGAGATCCAGCCAATGCTTACATAAAATGCAATGTCCTCTGGTCCGTAACATTGCCAGTCCCAGAATTGTTTAATATCCGCTACAGTTGGAAACATCATTCTGATTTCCCCCCTTTCTGCATAGCCAATAACTGCGTTAATTGTTTTGATAACAAAGCATTTTGTTTCTTTAAAAGTTCTATATCACTTGACGGGAGAGGTGCTGGCTTTAGGCTATCTATATACTCCTGTGTCGCTGATTCATACCATTGTTGTTTTTCCACATCAAATGTAGCTTTATAAAAAGAAGGATTATTGGGTGGTGCAATAGTTGTACATTGGTCTGGAATGATATAATTGCCTTCATCATCCCTTTCGAACACTTCGATAGGTCTGACCAATTCATTTTGATGATTGTATTCATAAGCTAGTATCATTTTTATCACTTCCTTAATTTAATGGGACGACCGTGTCTAAATAGTAGCCAGTTACCGCACTGTCATTCGCTGCCAGTAAACCAGTTAGCTTTAGCTCTCCTGTCTTATATATAAGTAATTTACTATGACCCGTTGTACCTGATACTGGAACTGATACTACAAGACCTTTCTCCGGTAAACCCGCAGCTGGAATCCATCCACAAATGACTTCTCTATTTGCTTTTAGGTGGCCTCTCAGCAATAATAAATTTCCCCATTTCACATATTCAACTGCTCTATCCCCTATAGATGAACTTTTATCTAAGGTAACACTAAGCCACGTGACATTTTCAAACTCAGCATTTGTCATTAGCTGTTTCCATCCTCTGAAAACCCCATCTGTATGAGTAGTTCCGTACCAATGGCTATTATCGTAGCTTCGACTAACATGAAATGTTTTGCGGTTATTTCCCGTTTCTATAATATCTACATTAAACCACGAAGCATCGGTTGTTGATGGCATATTCACTGCGTTCGTTCCAGAGACATAATAAAAGCCAGATGGCAGCGTTAATATATCTGTACCAGTAGGGATAAGCATTCTATTTCCATTCGCCTTCAATAACGAATGCTCATTCAACCTCTTCCATCCGCTCCATTCTTGCTGAGTACCGGTAACATCTGTCGTGGATCGATTGATGTACACATCACCTGTATTGTTTGCCCCAATAATCCAGCCATAGGTATTTTCACTAAAGACTGATAAAGCTCTCATAGAACTTCTTGTGGGCAAATCAGGATGTGCTTCGTGGATATACCAAGAATGCACGCCCGGTAATTTGATGAGTTTATCTAAAATACTAGGATCGTTTGCATTAATTCTTTCGTATGCTTTTCCATCGTCAGCGGTAATTTTAGATAATTGCCCTGCGTCCCATTTATTTTTTTCATTTTGAGTAGGCATTTGCAGCCAATTGATCGCAATGTCATTCTCATGATAGGAAAAACAAAATACATTGCTTGATGTGTCAATTGCGATTCCTACGCCGATATTATTTTGACCTACTAGCTGAAAGCCTCTTAATGCAGCATTACCTATAGCAGGAGAATCGACTACTCCAGAACCCCCTTGGGCATAGAAAGAGCAGGCACCCAACGATTTAATCCCGTTATAAATGCTGCCGCCAGCTGGGATATTGATTAACTGGGATCCGTTATCATTTGTCAATTTATATAGCTGGGCTTGATTCCATTTCTTCTTTTCTGTTTCAGATGCATGTGCTCTCGCATCATTTGTATGTTTTAAGAACTGCTCTATTAATCCATGATCATTTTCAAGAAGTACTTTGACCATGTCATTAAATAAATCGGCATGTGCTTTATCATTTATCTCAAAAGGTTTGGGTTCTTTTATTTCCATTTAGTTTTCACTCCCTTTCTTTGAAGCTTGGTTTAATTTCTTGCAGCTGCTCTAGAGTGAGCATCCTTTGCTCGTACCCTGTATTTAGATCTTCCATTGAACAATCACCTAGTTCCACTGCTTGTTTGACCAATTCAGGGGTCACCCATTGAAAATATAATGCCATTACCCAATAATTCATGATTCACTCTCTCCTTTATATAAAAGGATCTCATTTTTTAACGCTTTTAGTTCGTTTGTTAGATGATCACATTGATGTTCAAGCTGTTTTCTCATTAGCTTTTCTTTGGCTACTTCTTGTGCTAGATAATCTAGCGGAAGAGGTGGTTGATACCTTGGATTGATTTGAGATTCCTCCCACCATTCTTTCAATTCTTCTGTCGTTGGCTTTGGCACATCTAGATGCCACTCGTTAATATACGAACCGTCTCCGTCATTTCTAAGTTCAAAGTCCTTTTGCGGGTCGGCATCGGGGTATTTATATTTAATAGCTTCATATAAAATCATAGAATCCTCCTATACTCTCGAGAAATTTCTGCCGCCTATTTCTGTGATGTCGAAATAGTTATACCAGTCTGAATTTTCAGATACATAACGGCTAACATCTCCGTCATATCCTACATATAGGTACATTTCTAAATAGTCCCCTTTATTAGCCGGTACATTGGCAGTACCATAAAGTCCCATACTTAAGCTCAACGTATCAGATGGGCTTGTTGGACTTTGTCTTTCATGTGCAATATTTTTATATCTTCTTCCATTTAAGTAGATCGATAATTCAAAGTTTGCGTATCGTTGAAAGCTTTCAATATAAACACCTGCATTCACTGAATACATTCCGCTCTCAGGGCAGATGAAACGATTATTTTTGATATCAAAATTGTTATGACTGTCTTTTATTTTTCGATTAAAAAGGACTTTTTGATACTCTCCTTTGGTTAATAACTGCTTCCCAGTTGTACCTATGTTGGCATGACAGAACCCAGAGATTTTGTGCCATTCAGTCCAGCCAGACCCCGTCCACCAATGACGGCACCATGTACCTGTGCTATCAAAATAACTGCCCGCTTCGTTTCCAGTCCCATAGTAATATTGAACAAATCGAAAGTTACTATATTTTTCATTTTTCACAAAGCCAAATCTCGTAGGATATCCGGTATCATTCGCTTGTCCAATATCCATGAACGTAATGCCATTTGGATATTCCTCACCGCTGACTGATGCATCTTGAATGGCTTGATCGCCTGTTAGTTTAAATAAGCTTTCATTGGTGATTCCCTCTATCTGTTGGCTGAGCGCATTGTCATTCTCTACTAGTGTGTCGACCATCCGGTTAAATAAGTTGGCATGTGCTTTGTCAGAGGTTTCAAACGGTAAAGGTGATTTGATGTCCATTTCATTCCCCTCCTTTAATAAATATCATCAATCTCAAAAACAAATTCGATGTCGCCGTCTTTTTGTTTGTCTGTCATGGTGCGGATGGCGGTGAATTTGCCGGCTTCGTCGACAAGTGCTAGTTCGTTGATGACTTCTCCTGCAAGTTCTCCTTCGGCGATCGTGCAAGTGTAGCGGATTTTTGCTGGTTCCATGAAGGTAAACGAATCAATCTCTTTTTGGACTAGTTCTTTTTTGAGTTTTTGTTCAGTTCCGTCTAGTGAAATTGGTTTCCCATCCTTCGTCCCGCCATTTCCAAATGCCATTTTGACGACTTTTGTGAGTTTTGTTCCTTCTGCTCTTGCCTTTGCCATTTGTTGACGTGCATATAGTGTTGTTACGGTTAATTGATCAGCCATTGTGATCCTCCTTATAGCTCTATTTTTTGAGAAGTTGCTGCTAGCATTTTTGATCCGTCCAGCGGAACAGATCCATCGAGAATCCAGTAATGATCCTTAATCAGTAAGCTGCCGCGCTGTTCAGTTTGGACATGTACTGGCAATCGGAACGTCATCTTCTTTTTGGTTTGATGTGACAGCTGGTTCTTTGTGCGTAAAGTCAGTGCCGCTTTTTGCCCTTTTTCATTTAACGCTCCAGTCATGACATAATTCATGCGATATGTGGTTTCTGACTTATGCTGAAGCGGCATTCTCATCTTCAACGAATGCCGAAAACGAGCAGGTACATCGGTTGAACCTCTTGTCCCGCTAAGATAAAACGTACCATTTAATACAAATTCACCATTCAGTAAAATCGGGATATGATCGAAAAAACCCACTCTGCTTCGCAGTGTGAGCCTCCCGTGATGGTCATTTTTTTCATGTACATCGGTATGATGAAAAGCAGTGAACGTATAAGCCAAATGAGCCGGCTTTAACGTTTCAAGTATTTCTACAATATATCTAGTGTTTTGCAGGTCATCTAGGTTCACACGCAGGGCGAAATGGTAGCGATTGGTGGTGAGACGGATGATGGCACTTGGATTTTTGAGAAAGCGATTCACCGATTTCTCTAATGAAAGATACGTGATCGGTGGAATGTTTGACATCATATTGAGTAAGCGTGCCCTGCGAAGTTCAATGGAGTCATCTGATTCTCGCTGCACCTTCAGCATTCTTTCCCATCTATTCAATCCCCATGTCGCAGTTAAAGAGAAGAACTGATCCGTTAAATCGAAAATGGATTCATCCAATTGCTCAAACTCCGGTGCTTCTGTTTTGAGTAGATGATCTACTTCATAAATCTCTGTAAAATATGGCGGCAAGTAGTTTTTCATTTCATCCTGTTTGCTCAATAACCTTCACCTGCCTCAGACGCGGTATCTCAATGTCCTGTAACACTAAGTTTTTCGATTCCCCATTCAATAACACGTTTGCATAATCTGATACACTTTCTGAATGGTACAGAATGTCATTTAAGGCGGACATTCGAATGGTACTCTTTTCAAATGCGATTGATTTCAACAGCGCTTTGACCTTTTCTTCTATTTCTTTCTGCGCTCCTTCAAGGGTCCAGTCCATTTGAAGTTCGACGGCTACTTCTATGTCAATATCCAGCCATTTGGCGCTTTCGACGGTTGCTTTTGAACCGATAGGCGCTTGTCCTTCCCCTTCGCCTGGCACAGGGTCGATATATTCCTGTACTCTTTTAACAAGAAGATCTGATGCAACATCTAGATTGCTGTCTGTGATGACAATTTTGACCGTTCCTTCTCCATTCCAAAGCGGGAATACTTTCGCTCTGCCAACCCCTGTCACCTCCTCAGCCCATTTTTTATAATGCGCCTTGTTGGCACTGACAGCCTCCCGCCTAGCACGTATTAAGTAGCGATCATATAACGAAGCGTCATCTTCTTCCTCTTGTCCTGGTATCACCAGTTCTTTCATGGTAATCGATTCGAGTCCTGGAATTGTATCAAGTGATAGCAGCGGCTGATCTGTTAATTGACCATTGCCGATCTTGCCAGGTGTCTCGCATTCTAGCGTGCCTTCTTTCGAATATTGGAAATAGACGTCTTCAATAAAAAACCGTGAGCCAACTGGGATGTTGATATCCTCCGGCTGAATAGCTGCGGACCAAATCGCTTTAGTCGCTGGTTTTCTTTCAATTCCTACTTCAGCAGCCCGCCGATCTAGAAACTCTCCTTGTGCTGTATCTGCAAAGACCAGCTCGAACACTTGATCAAGCCAAATATAGGACTGGGCCAGTTCAGCGGCAGCAGGTGCCAAGGCATTCCAAATGACGCTGTTTTCTCTTTTATCTATGTCATCTGGCAATCTGTCCAGCATTCTTTCTATCAATGCTTCATACGTTTGTTCCTCAAACATCGCCCTCCATCACCTCCTCTATTTCTAATGTGCCTTCATCTGTGACAATAGCTAGTTTGACATGAAACGAGTCATTTTGCTTTGTGACCTCTAACTCTTCAATATGATCAATCCGTTCGTCGACAATCAATGCTTCCTCTAGCAGTCTCGGAATCTCCATTTCTTTGTATTCATCCGTGGCTTCTGTATCCGTCAATAGCTCCTGGATTTCAGTGCCAATGTCGTGGCTGTAGATAGGATATGCATACCGCTCTGTCCTGAGTGTCATATAAACGAATTGACGAATTGCTTCAATGCCTGAAATGGTTTCACCTGTCAGTCTGCCAGTTTCAACATCTATTCGATACGTCGTCGAGGTTTCCACCTCTTCGTCTTCTTCTGTTTCCTCGATTTCTTCCTCTGGTGAAAGTGCCACGTTCATCACCTCCCTTACAATTTGTCGATGATGTAGAAGGACTGCCCTCCTGCCATTGCGAGCACCATAATGCTGTCTCCCCTTTTCAGTTCATCATCCTCACCCTTATTTAGGCGCTTTGGCCAAATCAGTAATTCTTCCGGAATGACTAGCTTATGGTTTTCATTTAACCGGATGCTTACAGGAGAAACTGCCGTGACTTCTCCAACCACGAGATCAATTGGAGAGGCGGCATCTACAGCATTCACTGCTAATCGTTTAATCGCTTCACTTAACCTCACGCTTGATCACCCTTTGGAATGGAATTTTTCTCAACGACATCAATTGTCATGGTGTGTTTCACCCCACTGAATTCATGTTTGTCTTGATCGATCCAGTAGGTTTTTTTCACGTTGATTTCAGGGATTTTTAAATAGATTGGAAGACCGCTTTGCAGTTCAGGAATGCCTAGCGCTTGTATGCTTTTGACTTCTTGTTTCACGCCTTTTTTCTCTGCCAGCCGTACTTTGGCTCTTTTTTGCAGCTGCGGCTGGTTAATTTGCCCTGTAACCGTCTCAACATGTTGTAAAATACCGTATTTACTCTGACCTGCTTTATCCTGTTCGACCACTACAATCTCTGATTTGCTCCCTTTTTTCTTATTTTTCCCTTGTTCATCTGCAGACGTACGCAGCTGGACACGAGTGGCTGTTTCTTCAATCGAGGTGCTGTACTGATAGCCAATGAGATTGACACCTGATTCAATGACCCATACGTCCTCTGGATCTGGCCAAGCTCTCAGCCCCATCTTTCCTTTAGCAGAATAGATTTGATAGTTTCTGCCGGTTTGCCGCTTTGTTTCTTTTAATGCTTTCAGAATCATGTCATATAGGCTCGTATCATTTTTAAACACTAGCGATTTTATGACATGACCGGTATTGGCGATGGAGGTCATGGGAATTTGAAAGTCAGCCCCAATCCGTCTCAAGATTTGATCTGCTCTTTGTTTTGAAAAAACATAGACATCTTGGTTTTTCACCAAATATTGAAGCATGTCGTATGCGGTAAAGGTCATTTTCCCTTCAACAGGCGTACGAGAAAACACAATGCCTCTGAACAGCTCTTTTCCTTTCCATTTAAAAAGAACCGTGTCCCCTTCTGAGACACGGTAATATGTTTGACTGCCTTGTTTAGTGATAATATTTGCCTTAATAGAGCGAGGGGCTTGATACCTTTGCCCCTGAAGTGTCACACTCTCTGTGACAAGCTCATACATGGTGCCGCTTCTGATGGCAAAAAGCTCGATCAATGCCAACCCCCCTATTGTGGTATTTTTAACCTTTGTCCAGGGAAAATCCAATGCCCCGGCTGCTTAATATTGCGTTTGCTACGTTTAATCATCGCTAATTTATTGGCATTCCAAATACGCCGCCATTTTGTACTGTCGCCATAAAATCTGCCTGAAATGGCCCATAGCGTATCCCCTTTTTTGACGGTGTACATTTTTGGTGGTGTTTTTGAAGGCCTTTTCTTTTTCGTTTGTTTTGCTTTTTTCTTTCGTTTAATTTTCCTAGGCGATGCGGTTTTGTATTCCTTTAACTCGATCGTAAATTCACGATCGCCAATATCATATGACCCTTCTTTATGGGTGAAGCTTTCAATGCTGCACGTCATATTGATTTTTGTCCCCGTTACAATCAGCCGCACAGACTTCTTTGAACGCATCATTCGTTCTATTTTCGCTATCGCATTCTCCGGTGATGGAATGCTTTTATATTCAGCAATTGGCGAATATTTCTTAGGAAATAATGAAGTGAATGATACTTGCTTAGCCGATGGGACATCAATAAAGGTCAGTTCTCCAAAAGAAGCAACCTTTACCGTTTCATTTTGTACGTTATTTGTGATTTCAAGTTCGGATGGAAGGACAGGGAATCGCAACTTGTCCTTTCCTTGGGAAATCCACAATTGATACACTGATTTACCCATCGATCACGACCCCCTTCGTTCCTGTATGAAGCTCTACTTCCAGTTCATCTACGAGCATTTGTCTAATTTTTTCGACAAGCGATTGCTGATCTTGTCCATTATGGAAATGCTGATCCCCATTGAATTGAATGATAATTTGCTTATTGCCTGACGCTGTTGTACCACTAGAAGAATGAGCTGAGGTGACTTGCTGCATTTGTGATTCTGGTAAAGGTGCAGACGCATTTGCTGGGTCATATACTTGCATCCCAAGTGCCTTGGCTGCCTGCGTTAATAAATATCTCCCCCGAATCCCTCTTTCTTCAGGAATAATCCATTCGCGTTTGTTTCCTTCTCCGACTCTAGCAACCTGCTCCTGAGTAATCAGTCCACCATTTGCGTAGCCTTTATAAGGCCCGCCTCTTCTCATACTTCGTAATCCCGGTGTATTGAAGACTGTTCCATATCTGCCCTTAATGTAGTTAATGGCTGCTACGGCATTATGAATTGGGTTCCAAATGTCATTCATACCTTTGCCTTTATTGGAGTTAAACGTCGGTCCAATGGTTTGCATTAAGCCTTTAGAAGGCGTTCCCTTTTTAGCGTTGGAATCCCATAAGTTGATTGCTTTCGGATTTCCATTCGATTCATGCTGTGCAATGGTCATAAGACCTGGAAGCCAGTTCATCGATGTGCCAGTTGCCATGAGAGCTGCCATGAGCCATTGCTGAACACTAAGACCTGAAGCCCCCATACCATTGAAAGCTCCGATTAATGAACCAGCCTGATTTTCAGCAAACTTTTTCACATCCACTGAGTCGAGCCCTTTAACGACACCGATCGATGCAAATTTCCCAAGACTCATCATGACGCGTGAAGGGGAATGAATGTCTAATTCCTCTCTAAACGCCTGCTCTACTTTCTTCGCCATTTCTTTGGCAGCTTGTGTGACTTCACTTGCTTTTGAACGCATGCCGCTGTTAAAGGCATCCATCATTCCTGAGCCCCAGCCTGGTGAGTCTTGTTTTGCTTGCAGGAATGGTTGTTTGATGTGCTGATCTACGTATTGGCTAGTACCAACTGATGTGGCATTTTGACCTGTGGCAAAACCATTAACTGTTCCAGAACCCCAAGTTGGTGATGCTGTCATCACTTGTTGGTATGGTGCTTTTACACGACTTTGCAAAAAGCTGTCTGTTCCTGTGGGTGTCACCTGCTGACCATTCGCAAAAGCAGCAACTGTTTGCTGACCATACTTACCTGAGTCTGAGGTCAATTGAGCAAAAGGCTGCTGAATATTCTTTTGCTTCCATTGATCAAGTGTAATCACTTTTTGATTTAATCCTTGTTCAAAATCCTTATTAAATTGCTCGCCTATGCTGGAGGCTTGAATGTTTCCAGTCATCGAGACAGATCCGTCTATTGAACCGACAGAAGATGCTGAAGCTACTGCTGTAGGAGCTGGAGAGCTTGATACTTGATTTCCAGCTGCTCCGCTTGGCATAACAGACATTCCAAGATGAGAAGCAGCCTGAGCAAGCAGCATCTTCCCGCGTCCTCGGTTATTTTGAGTTGGAATAACAAATTCGTTACCTGCTTCTCCGACCCATGATAAGGTTGGCTGGGTGATATAACCGCCTGTAGCTTTTTTGTCAGGGTCTCTTCCTAATACCTTATTCACTACTAAATTAACAGCACCGCCACCCATATCAAAAATCTTTTTAACCCAGTCAAAAGCTTTAGAAAAACCCTCACTTATGGCACCTGCTACTTTTACGATCGGTGTCTGAATATTATCTTTAAACCATTTGGATAATCCAGCCCATATATCTGTCACGACTTTATAAGCTTCTTCAAACTTTTTACCGAAACTGTCTTTAATGGTTCCTACCGTATCTACAAGTGGGTTCCATACATTTTCCATAAACCAAGACGAGACAGTTCCAAAGATTGATTGTATCTTTTTCCATGCATTTGATAATGCTGTCCAAATCCCTGTAGCGACTGTAACGACTGTGCTGCTTAGCGGTGTCCAAACGTTTTCAATAAACCAGCCTGCAACTGCACTAAATGTCTCTTGAATCCATGTCCAGGCATTCACTAAACTTGACCAGATTGTCGTTGCTACCGTAACGACTGTGTCGCTTAGCGGTGTCCAAACGTTTTCAATAAACCAGCCCGCAACTGCACTGAATGTTTCTTGAATCCATGTCCAGGCATTGACTAGACTTGTCCATATGGTCGTTGCTACTGTGACGACTGTATCGCTTAGTGGTGTCCAGACATTTTCAATAAACCAACCTGCAACTGCACTAAATGTTTCTTGAATCCATGTCCAGGCATTGACTAGACTTGTCCATATGGTCGTTGCTACTGTGACAACCGTACTGCTTAATGGTGTCCAGACATTTTCTGTGAACCAACCCGCTACTGTTGACCAAACTTCGACAATTTGATTTTTGATTTCAATGGCTTTTTGGCCAATCTTTTCAAATCCGCCGCCATCAAACCATTTTCCAATTGTTTCACCGATAGATTCTCCGCCCATACTTCCAGCGATGCCGCCTACTAGACCGCCGATGGCTGTACCTACCCCTGGAACTACGCTTCCAATAGCTGCACCTGCTGCAGCACCTGCCATCCCGCCAGCGATGCCGCCTCCAGTCGTACCGATCTTTTCACCAGCATTTTCTTTGTTCATACCGATTAGATTTGTTGCACTAAGTACACTTCCTAGAATAGGTACTTTCTTTAATAACTTGCCGCTCCCTTTACCTATATTTTTCACCGCATCCCCTAATCCACTTAACCCCTTGCTACCTTTCACTAAACCCGTAAGTCCGCCAGCTGAAGCTGCGATACCCGCACCTTTCTTTAGTCCACTAGGGATTTTTCCAAATAATTTACCTGCATTTGTTTTCAGTTTCCCAAATCTACTTGGAGGTCTTCTATTCATTTCGGCCCTTGATGTAGCATTTGGATTTCTTGTCTGTCTTGGTGAGCGACCATTTCGATTTTTAGTTTTAGTAGATCCTCCCCTGCTTAAACCTCTTGCACAACAGGGGCAACAACTATTGCGAAACAAGCCTTTTCCACCTCGCGGCTGAGGTTTCGTTTTGGTAGCTGGATTTGATGGTGTTGATGTTGGTGCTGTTGTTGGTGCTGTTGTTGGTGCTGTTGTTGGTGCTGTTGTTGGTGCTGGAGTGGCAATTTCACTTGATTGATCACTTGCACCAAAGAGACGATCTAATCCAGTCTTCACCAATTGATCTAGTTTTTCTTCAGGATTAAATTTAATTTTCTCTTTAATTCTTCCGATCACGTCTTGCTTGTACTCTTCTATTTTATTTTCAACCCAAGGAAGTGCCTTTTCATCCCAAAACTTTCTAGGACTCAATTTTTCCTTCACTTTATCTGCAACATCACCTGCATATTTTTGAATTTCACTTAATCCCTTATTGGCAAGGTTCTGGAGCCAGCTCTGTTTAGGATCTTCCGTTTTCACTGACGGACTAACAGCCTCAGGCTCTTTTTTTATGTTTTGTTCTTTCACAACCGACTCAGCCTGATCTCGTTTTTTCAACTTACTCTTTGCATTGTCTTGAACAGACACTCTGATTTCGTGTTTAGACATCGTCAAGCTTTTGAGTGTCTTTTTGATTCGTTGAATTGCAGCGGTGGCTTGGTCAACCATGTTTAATCTCATATAATACGTTCTGTTCATGAGCTGAAGGATAGATTTTTTGATCGATGACATTTTACCTGACAATTGATCGTTTAGTTTAAACGTCAGCAGAATGGGGCTTGTTCCCGCTTGTTTTAAACGGTTTATGCTGGATTTAATGACATCTAGTCCCTTCGCTTGAATGGATATGACCAGATGATTTGGGAGCATATTTAACTGATTGTTTAATGCTTTTAAATCACGATAGATTCCCTGGTCCAGCCTCATGGAAAATACTGAAATTTTCCGAAGCGATAAACTGAAGTTTCTTAACTTCTTTTCATCTATTTCCAGGTTTATTTTCACTGGTTTTCTAAATGGTTTTAGCTGCTTCTCAAACGTTTGAAATCGTTTTTGAATGCGCATAAGCTTCTTCGATACTTTGTCTTCTAATTCAAATCGTGCAGTGAGTTTCGCCAATTATTTCCCTCCTTTCTTTGCTTCTTTTTCTAGCATGTCGAGTTTGTAGCTGATGAGTCCGAATAGGAATGCTTTGAACGGTCTTGGTGATTCGTATAAATCTAGGAGTTCAGATGGGGAGTAGTGAAGCTCGTGCATGGCGTAATATAAAAACACGGCTTCTTTATCCCCATCTTTTATTAGTTTTTTGCTGCTTCTTCTAAATCTTCAATTTCGTCTTCGAATCCGTTGATTTCAATGGCTTTGTTTAACCAGTTCGCATATTCACCGCCAACTGACAGGACGCGTTTTGCTACTTCAACTGGATCTTGTGTGCTGTAGGCTTCCCTTAATTCCTTTGAGCGGAAATCTGGATAAATGGTCGATTCAATCGCAATTCGTGCGTAGAAGCGCTGACTGTCTAAGTCCTTTACGCGGCCTCTGCCTTTGACATTTTTGAAGGTCGTATTTTCTTTTTCCAGTTCATCAATGCGTTCAGTTGTAATGGCTTTAAAGACAAAAGGAATGACATTCCCTTTTTTATCAACAAAACGCTTAGAAATCGGTACTTTGACCTCTTCCGCTTCTACTGTTTGTCCTGGCATAAAAAATGAAAGATCAAATGTTTGTTTTTCGGTCATGTTTAAAAACTCCCTTTGTTATGTTTTTTTGAATGCAAAAAAGCACATCCATTTTTTGAATGTGCTTTCCAATCTTTTCATGTATAATTTAATTTGTACAATTGAATGGCTTGCTCAAGGGTGTCTGGCTCATCCCCGATAGGAAGGGGGTGATGCTCATGTCAACATTTCAAGCGCTTATGTTAATGCTTGCATTCGGGTCATTTATCGTTGCCCTGTTGACGTATATAGACAAAAAATAGACTCCCCTTGAGCTTTGGACGGTTGAAGGGAAAGTCTATCCTTAAAACTATCTAATTGATTAGCCAGCCCCTTGAGGGCCTCATTGTACATTGCCGGGATGTTGACGCATCCTGGCTTCTTTTTATTTTATGCAAAGTACTTTGCATGTAAACATATTTCTAAGAAACTTTTTGGGGTTACACAGTAACTCTTTTGTAGCTACTCTGTAACTATGAAAAATTATACCATATCGTTGAATAAAATAAAAATAACATATATTTTCGTCATTCGTAATGCCTTTTTCAATTGTAATTAGAAAGAATTCTTCAGCTTTTCAGGAAGATCAAAGTCCTCGAACGTAAACGGAACTTCTTCTTCAAGCGCCTCTGAATCAACATCCAATCCAGCGATTTTAGCTGAATCAAAGTTGACATCAAATAATGTCACACGCTCAGTGCCTCGGCCTGATGACTTATCGTCAATTACAGCCTGAAGAGTGAAATATGGGTCTTCCCCTTTTTTCACATAGTTGAGCATTAATTGAACGAAACGTGACGTGACTTTATAGAATGTTGCCGTTCCTGTTCCGTTTGCCCCTGTTGTTTTATGACCAGTCATTCGGCGGCCCATCACATTGACTTCTGATTTGTTTTTCTCCACGTTTGCTTCAAACGTTTTGATAAAGGCAAGCTCCTCACCTTCTAAGAAAAGACGACCTTCTTTACCTGAAATTGTATTTTGCGCTTTAAAAGCCATCTTACTTCACCTCCACATTGAAATAGAATTTTTCTGCTGCATCTACTGGTTGAACCGCTAGATCGATGATAAATCCATCACGATCTTCATTGAGACCGATCACGATATCTGTTTCTGAGTTAAAGCCTGTAATGCCGCTGCCATCTTGAAGCTGTGTGAGATACTGAGTAATCAGTGTTTTCACAAGCTGCACCCCATCATCTGATGCTGGAATGTCATTGCCATTGGCTTTGCGTAATTTAATCAGATTTTTTAATTCGAACGTCAAATCATTGTTGATCGCATCAAGCACACGAATGATTTTGTTTTTCGCCATTTGCTGGTTCTTTTCAGCTGTAAAGCTTGTCAAGGAGTTAATATCTTTTTCAACACTCACGGTACGATCTCTCGCATCAAAGGTGAACAGGAACTCCCCTTGTGATAATCGGTATTCTACTTGATCATTATCAAGGCGTTCTAATGTATCCACTGCTCCTTCGTATTCTACGAAGGTCAGTGACTGATTGAAGTTTGCTCCTGCACTTGCCCCTGCGACCCATGCTGTTGCTTGAGCAGGCGTTAGTTCTGTTCCATCTTCCAGCACAACACCGCTTGTCACATTGATGATGCCTTCTTGGTCAGCTGCATAGTTGGCCACAACTCCTTGCACCTTACGTCCTTGCTTATCACGTAAACGCTCGATAAAGGAAGCGAAGGTCGCTTTTAATTGCTCACTATTATCGATCGGGAGAGCAATGACATCAAAGTATTCTGTTTCTGCTGCTTCTAGGAAAGCTGTATAATCTGCGACACTTGCCACACCATTTTTCCCGCCGCTTAGTGCCACGCCAGCTGTGATGACTGCTTCACCTTCACCAGAAAAATGAACATATTTGTTTTTCACAAGATCTTTGACATCCGTGACAACCTGCTTATCGACAATATCTGTTCCAAGATAAGTGATGACGTCACGCTTTGTGCTATCAAGTACATTTTCTGCCACTTGTACAGTGATCTCATTTCCTTTTAGACCGCCATAATTGGCTGTGACCACAAAATTTTCAGCGATTTCGGCTTTGGCCGTCTCCCCTTCATTTAGGCGGTAAAGCAAGACCGTTTGTGCTTTTTTCTTTGCTTCACGGAAAAGAAGAAGTGACTTGTCATCAATGTTGAGTCCAACCTTTTTATTTAAGTCTTCCATATTTGAAACGGAAATAAAGGTTTTTGGTTCTCCCCAGCTCATCACAAGAGGAAGTGCCACCGTACCTCGATCGCCTAAAGTAATTCGCTGCTCTGCTGTTGTTTTAAAATTAAAGTAAATGCCAGGACGCTTTTTCTCTGTACCTGGTGTAAATGTGCCTCCGTTCATCCTTTAAACCTCCTTGGACAAAAAAGCATCAATGTGCTTTTTCGCTTCTGTTTTTGTAATTGGTTGATGTTTGATATAAAAAAGAGCACCTTCAAGGATTTCTGGTTTAACCCCAAAAAGATCCTTACTGTGCTCTTTTAAGGCTTCAAATGAAAAGCCAAATTCTTTTTCTTCGCCAGCTGTTTGAGCGGGCTCTGCTTTTTTAGTCTTGCTCACGTTTGATCACCCCATCTGAAAAGTTGATATCTTCAAGGCTTGCTTGTTTGTCCCGGTTGTACCAATAGCTGCTATCCCACGTCAGGACAATCGCTGCTACGCCTTGATCTATCATTCTTGTTTCCACTCTTTTTATGCGGACATAATCATCAAGCACCTTTCCATCTTCACTCATCATCTGAATCATTTGACGATCAGCAAGCAATGCATCAACAATTGTTTCTGCTGCGTCATGCGCTTTTTCTGAATCCATATGAAACACTTTCACTTGCAGCGAATAAGATTTCATAAACGTAGATACCGTATCTGGACCGCTGATGACTCTTACGGGCGGCACATAAACGGATGGCACTTGAAAACGCTCTGGCAAAAGTCGATCATACATTGTCACAGGAAAGTGTGTGTAAATATAATGCATGATTGCCCCGACTTCTTGATTCATTTCATCACCTCCCAAAATGTCGATCGAACCAGCTTTGAAGCTTTCGATCCAGCGACTGTTCAAACATCTGCTCATAGAGCATGACAGCATGATCCCAGTAGCCATTTCCATCTATCCATTGAGAGGCAAGCATCATTCCTGTCTTTGCATTCGGATCATATTCAAAGCGGCTGCCAGCCCATCTGCCAGGCACCCATCTTCGCTCTCCACTTGAAGAAGTAGCATGTCCGTCATTGACATAGGAGGCATATTCAAGCTGCGTTCCCACTTCAAGCGTGAGTCCACCTTTTGACATAAGAAAATGATTCTCCTTGTCTCCTTGCGTAAAGGAGCTTAGAAGCCGGCCTGTATCGACAGCATTCTCCTTGATTAGCTCATCCTGAATGATGTCCAAAAGTTCTAGGCCCATGTCTTGTAGCCAATCTTGATATTTTGCCTTTAAGCCGCCGTCACACGCTGTTTGCAGCTGTGAAAGCAGCCGGTCAAGTCCATCAATTTTCATAGATTTTCCTTCCTGACTGCCATCACTTCAATGTGATGATTTTTCACTATTTTGGGCTGCTGCAACTTAAGTGAGACGCCGTTCCACACCATTTTGTCATGCAGGCGAATATCACTTGCTAAAGGGAAATGGACAAGATAGGACTGATAAATAACTGTATTCGGCTCTTCTTGCACAAGTGACTGATTCTTTTCTATGACATAACAAGCCAGATCTGTCAGGCTAGGAGCATCAGGATAGGAAAGAGTCATTTGTAAGTCATCAGCTGGAACCCCGAATTTTCCTCGGGAAGCCTCCTGATGTTCAAGGTGAAAAAGATCACAGCGGTCTGTTAATAAAGAGTGATAACTCATAATGATCTCGCCTTTAATTTGGTACTGCCGCCAGTTAATGATGGTTCAATGTAATCGACAAGCAGGGCATATACATAAGGTTTGCCTTTCACTTGATCAGCTGCCTTCGCATATGAATAATCACCCATTTTTTCTGACGTAAAGCCTTTCATCATAGATTCGTCATCATTCAGCATGGCAAAATATTGGGCCATTTTTAATAATGCGATTCTTGCTTTTTCAGGAAGGGGCTGATATTTTTCGCTTGAGAAATCATGACCTACGATCTGAAATACCGCAGCTTCGGCTTCGATAATATCTGCTGTCAGTCTTTCTACAGAGCGATTTTTCACACGCTCAAATACAGAATAGGCTTGTACTTCTTCAGGAGAAATAATCATGGCCTGCCGTCACCTACTCTTTCACTTTCATCACTTTTGCTACAGCATCCTCTTCCTCAAATTTGCTGTCTAGCTTCGCTGTCAGGACAATAATAAATTTACGGCTGCGAATATCTTTTTCTACTTCAATTCGAATATTACGAGAAAAACCTACGATAATATTTTTAGGGTGTGTCAGCAAAATATCTGATACGTCTGTTCCCACTTCGTCATATGGCTGCATATTGGCAAGACCTTTGACCGGCACACCGAATGCAGAAGAAAGTCCGCCTTGAATGACCGCATCTCCGAGATTTGTCTGACGGTTTGCTACTTGATCCTTCCACTCAACCTCTAAACTTGGGGATGTGTAGAAACGGAAATCCTGAGGTACACGTAAATATTTTGACGGCATCGCTTTATAGGCTTGTTTAAACATTTGGCGGCTAATTTCCGCTCCATTTGCATCAACAATATGAGATACTGCTTGTTTTCTCACGCCATCCATTTGGGCTAAAAATGGATCTGATGAAGTCGTATCCCCATTGACGATGAGCTCTTCAATATCGACCGCCGCTCGTTCAGCCAGCATTTGCATAATTGTCTGCTGGATTCCGTCTTTTTCAATATTGTTTTCAATGCTGTCGTAGGTCATGTGAATCTCTGCAATGACCTCTTTCGCATTTAGCTGGACAGTGCTTGTCGCTGGGACAACACGGTCTTTTGCATCAAGCGCTTGGCCTTCTTCTGCTGGGCGCAAAATACGCTGGCCAAAGCCGATTTTTTCGATTTTTTGTGAATCACTTTCCATCGGAATGATGCGTGCATCATTTAAAACGGTTGGTGTGTTTTGCATCATTCTAATGAATGTGTTGGATTGGGTTGCGTTCATGAGACCGCCGGTTTTTAAGCTGGCAAGTGTCATTTCAGCCTTGCGAATCAACTCTTGATTTCTCACACTGTTTCCTCCTTATTTAGGCTTATAGTAAGCCATCCCATATGGGTGTTGTCGTGTCGTTTTGTGTATCGTGGATTGTTTGTTTTGACATGCCCCGCGCCTTTTCAAGCATGTGAATTCGTTCTGAAATAGGCAAAAGCTGCTGCTCAAGCACTTCCTGCACCACTGCTTTTTCTCTGCTGGCTGATTTCTCTAAGGAAGAGAGCTGCTGACGAATCGGTGCAACGACTTGCTCGAGCACTTTTTGGACAGGTTCTTCCCCGGTTTGATCTGTTTCTTGTTGTTCAGCCTGCTGTAAGACGTTTTCGATGGCCTTTTTTGCTTTTTCGAGCTCTCGTACTTGATCTGTCGTCAAAGCAGCATCTTCCTTTTGTACGGCGGCTGGCCTTTCACCAATCGTTTGAAGTACATCCTCTGTCTTCAGGATGTCCTGCATGATTGGAATGAGCTGTTCTAAGGCAGCTCTTACATCCGCCTCATCACCATCACTTGACTGTAAGGTTTCCAGCAGATGGTCTAAAACGTTCCAAAATGGTTGTGACATGTTTGCACCTTCCTCTTTTAAAAAGAAATTTTTCAGCAAAGAAAAAAGCCCTCTCTCATTCGTGCCTTGAGATAGAAGCTGATCTTGTTCTTCTATGGCGACGATGTCCGCCGTTCCAGCCATTGAATAGCCTGTAATGTGGCCTTTTTGAATTTGATCCCAAATCTCTTGGGAAGCCTTTGTCACAAGCACCCAAGATCCTTTTCGAATCAGCTCCCCGCCCACTTCAACATCAGCCGGAGCAATATATGATTCAACCACTTCGCCAACACCATCCTGAAAATCATGCTGCTTGTCAATATGACGGGCATCCTTCATAAAGCCGTGTGCCGCTCTTTCAATTTCCTTGGCTGTCATAAAGTCTTGATGTGCATCAGGCGTATTCGGTTCATACACGACACCGTACACGAGGCGATGAGCATCTTCAGCCTTTGTTAGGACACTGACCTCCTTTTGAAAGTCAAGCCGCTTTTTCTTTGCTTTCATCAAAAAGAATTTCTTCTTGTTCGCTGCTTTGTCCACGTAGGAAACATGCGTAATTTTAGCGTTTTTTAGTTCTCTTGGCATATGTTCACCCCCTTTCAAAAAAGTGCACGCGCTTCTGTTTATTTCGTCAGCTGGTCCGGCTCTGGTTGAGGCTTTTCTTCAGCTGATTTCATGCGGCTTTCTAAAGGTCGGTGATATAGTTCCTCAGGCCATTCCTCTAACGTTTTTCCGAGAATTCTTCCTGCTAGATCGCGCAAATCGTTAGGTGACACTGCCCCAGCCTGAATAAATGGCGTCAGTACTTTCGCAATCTCTAATGGGTCTCTAAAATCAGGGCCATTTAATAGAAAACGGACATGCCAAATATCAAGATCCGGCAGGAAAAGAGTATTGAGTTTTCCTGTGATGAGATGCCGTTCCGGCTGAAATACCTGCTCTTCTGTTGTTTTACGCGCTGTATCTGCTGTCGCTTTGTTATAGTCTTGAGACTCACCTGTGTAAATTGGCGGAAGGCGAAACGCCGAGCGGATTTTGTTTCTTGTTTTTTCATCGTATTCTAAAAAAAGCGCATCTTCTTGCAGGATCTCGGCTAGAGATTTGAAGTTTACTTTGACATTTGAGACATCTTCTTCTCCCGTTAACCCTTTTTCTGTTGGTAGACCTTCAACTTCAAGCAATAGAAATTTATGTGCATGATCAGATCCTTCAATATCGTCCATATAATCTTGGAGCTGCTGATAGGAAGACTCTGACAGCATGCCATTTTCGACAATGATGGCGCCTGGTACATGCCGCCCTTGTTTAAAATAAAGGTAGTTCAGCTCCTCTGCCTTGCGTGCTCCGTACATATTGACGATGTTGCCAATCCAGCGGGGAATCCCATATGTTCCACTGCCAATTTTAAAATGAATCACTTCTGTTGCGCGAAGCGACTCTGGTGTAGTGTCATCGTATTTGCCTGTTTCACAGTGCAAAATGCGCGGATCACCATACTCCTTGAAGAAGACTTTCTTTTCGTTGATCACCTGCACATATTTGCGGAATCGTTTTTTTCGATTCATTGTCTTCAATTCGCCATTTTCTGTGTAACTGAATTCGACGTCGACTGGCTCACTAAGCTTGCAAATGCGGATATGAAGCGCATCTAAATACTCGATTCCGGCCGGCTTTCCTTGTCCATCTCTCAGCACCTCTAAAAAACCATTGCCCGTTTTCTCTCGGTCTTCGAGGACATAGCCAAGAATCACATCAGCGGACTCATCATAGTTCATGTACTTCGTAAACTCTTCAAGTCTTGTCCATTCCTTTTCTGCGGCTTTCTTTTTTGCCGGTTTTACACCTTCTGCATTAAAGTCAAAGGCATATTCCACTCCAAATCCAAAGCCTAAAATATTCGTTTTGTACGCATCAATACATTGCTGAAGAATGGTTGAATATTCTGCCATGCTTTTTAATTCATTGATGTTGTAAGGCGGGGGAACAATGTCATCTTTTTCATAGGAAAATTCATCTGCATACATTTGTTTTGTATGATCAGACATGTTTGCCTTCATAATCGTTGCTTTCAATTGTTTCATTGTATGGACCTCCTCTCTCTGTTTGGGCGGACACGCTCCGAGGCGGTCTGTTTCAAATCCGTCACTTCATAATCATCCAGCGCATACCAAATGGCTGATAATGTGTGCGGATCGATTTGAAATGCATCTTCCTCTAAACGGCCATCCTTATCTGCCTTATAGGTCAGTGATTGAAGTTCATAGATTGTGTACGGACAAGCATCAGAGCAAATGATTTTCTTAAACCGTTTGATCTTTTTTGTATACTGCAAACGGGAGCCTTGATATTTATGTGCTGCCACCATTTGAAATCCACGCTGCCGAAAATAGTGAATGGTTTTAGGCTCAGCTGCATCAGCTTTGATGAGTTCCTTTGATTCAATGAACTCTTTTAGATCAACGGCTGTTTCATCATCTGTTTTCCCGCGGTCGTAATATTCCCAGTAAATATATAAGTACTTTTTTTCATGATCGACGGCTAATCGAATGAGCGCATTGTATGATTCAACAAATCCAAAATCCATGCCTGCTCGTTTCAGCGGCCGGTCAATCTGGTGAATCGCTTCTAATACATCAGAATGATTTCTTACCTCAAATTGAGGAAAAACCTTTGTGCCATTGATGCCGAAATAGCCCTTCCTCGCAATTCGATAGAGGTCTGGGTCGTATTCTTTCAGCTCATCCAGCTGCTTCACATAGCTTTTAGGGAGAAATAGATTATCTTCCGCTGTGGAGTGATGATAGTACGTATCTCTGATCACAACGGTGCGCTTTTTGTATAAGGTTTCGTCATCTAGGACAAATCGCTTCAGCTGTTCATCTCGAAAGAAATGTCTGTACGTCCAATTATCTTGACCAACAGGATTGGTCGATAACATCATATAAAGCGGTAAGGACGGATGCCTCAGCCTTCCAAGCAGCTCTTTAAAGCCTTCATAAGAAACCTCTGAACACTCCTCAATCCAAATGATCGAGATGTTGTTGATCGATTTCAATTTCTCAGGCTTGTCCAGCCCTTTGAATAAGATGCTGCTGCCATTTCGAAACGTCAAGGCAAGCGGCGAACTGCGGCACTTCACCACATGACCGATGCCAAGATCGCTGACGATCTCTTGTAAGAGAGAAAATGTTGATTCGCGGTGCGTATCATATACTTCTCGAATGACAAGTGCTGTCCGTTTTTCTTCCAGCAGCTTTAAAATGAGTTTTAACGCAATGTGATAGCTTTTCGAGGAGCCGTAGCCGCCTACTAAAAATTGAAACTTTTGATTCCAATCGAATAGAAAATGTTCAAAGTGAGGATTGACTTCTTTTTCAATCAATGACGTCATGAGTTATCCTCTTTTCGCTTGATCATGATGTGAAGATCTTCCTCTTTTTCTTCGCGCACTGCTTTTTTTGTTTTTTCGATGGTCAGTTCAATTTGCTTTAGCCTTAATCTTCGTTCATCCTTCGCATGTGCGAGCTCTTCAAACTGTTTAATGAGACGCCTGAGCTCTCCCATTGCACGGGATTGGGCATTTAAAAAGGTGGCATGCCGATCCCACGAAAATTGAAACGAATATTCTTCTGTGCTGGTTTCTTGTTCTGGCTGAATGCCTTCTACTGTTTCTTCTAATGAAGAAGGCATGTATGCCGCCTTTTTCAGCTCTTTGATCATGTCATCTTGATCTGACACATACATGATGCGCTGCGCCCGAATAATGGCAGCATATTGAATTTGAATTTGATCCCAGATTAAATCAAGCGATGTACGCTCGGCCATTTTCTCCATGATTTCAATTGTTTCATCTGAAAGAAACTGATTGAAGATCGAGTGTGCCTGCTTTGACGAACCTTTTTGCCTTTGCCATCCGTATCGTCTTTTCCATGATTTCACGGTATGGATCGAGACATTGTAATGATCAGCAATTTGCTGGTACGTCATCCCTTTCATATAATCTTGCTTGGCTCCTATCTGTTTATCTTTCATTTACATTCACCTGCCGCCTCCTTTTAATTCGAACGATTTCCTGTGAAGGAATCATTTGTGTAGGGCTAGCAAACATCCGTTTGGTCTTTCTAACTATAGGTGGCAACTGTAAGACAAGTTTTGCTCCATTTATTTTGTAAAAGAAAAAACGCCTATTCAGCTGCTTCGAATAGGCGTTCTTGTACTTTTTTGGACATCTTTGTCCGAGCTCTCTCCATATGTTTTTGGACAGTTCCTTTTTTCACATCCAGCATAATCGCAATCTCGCTAAACGATAATCCTTGTGTAGTGTGCATGAAGAATACGTCCTTTTCTCGATCCGTTAAAACGGACAAGGCTTCGTCAATTCGTTTCTTGTCCCGCTCACTGAATTCTTTTTCATTTTCTTGGATGAGTGTATATTCATGTGATAAAGCCTCTAACACTTCTGGATTTGCTAGAATGGTGCGCTGATAGACTGAACGTCTGTCTAATCCTCTGCGTGCACCTGGCTGCCTGCCGATTTGAAGCCATTCCACGACGTATTCGAGATCGCTGACCATACTGGCGATAATTTTTTTATCATGCTTCTCTTGATCTGACAGCTGTTTCTCTTCTTTTTCTCTATATGGTTCATATCTTTTTCTAGCATCCTTTAATGCTCGTTTGTATTCGATGAGTAAATCTTGCATATTGGCTCTCTCCCTTTTTTAAGAAAATAAAAAACGGACACCAATCAGTCCCCTTTTCATAGGGTCTTGATCAGTGTCCGCAGGCTTTCCGTCTTGGACGTATTATGTTGTGTTGTGATCTAGCTGATTTTAAAACCAATCTCGTGATCTACTCTTGCAAAGTGACCTTTTGCCGTTTGAATAATGGTTTTTCCATGTTCAGGTACATCCAACTTATAAGCCGTTCCTACATTCCCATCTAACACGATGACTTGAATTTTTCCTGTTTCCATCTCACCGACAAATGTCTGGTTTTCTTGAATGAATAATTGTTTTGGCTCGTTCATATGCTTGTCTCCTTATTTGGTGAGGATTTCGTGCCATCACCTATCGTATTTAAAATGATTTCAATTCTTGGACGCATACTATAAAACTGGGAAACTCTTAAATCGACAATCTGTAGAGGGACCTTATCCGCAATAGAATGAAGTGCTTCTTGAATATGTTGTAGTCTTGGCTGAAAGATGCTGACGTGCACCGGGCGTATCAAACCTTTTTCTGCGTATGTACGCTTGTTTTGACAGTCAGCTATGTCAAGCGGCATGTCGTCAAATAAGCGAATCTCGAGTGATAGTGCGCCTTTTATTTTATGCGGGCATTGTGCTTTTGCAGCTGCTCGTATTCTTTTTATCAATGTATCTTTTGTTAAAAACTCTGCCTCAATGATAAAATGGATGACCATGTTAGGATCTCCCGTCATCCTTTTCAAACTGACGGATGTCTTGTTCGTTTTTACTCGCTTTGAGCAAGCATTTGAGGATTGTCATAATTTGCTTCCATCGTTTCACGTCGCCTTGATTCCTCCTTTTTTGCTTCAGCGACCTTTGCCGCCAAGAGGGTCATGTATGTTTGCTTATCTTCTGCTGTGGAAAAAACAAACACCGGTTTCTGGTGATGAAAGGTCATCCAACCGCCGGCTTGGACTAAACAAAGCTGCGCTTCCTTTCTGGCATCAAAAATCATCTGATGTTTCATCTTCTTCAAATCCCTCCAGACTATCCTCAATCTCTGTTTGATATCCATAACGTTTCATGTCATATGACCAGTAGCTTTTTGGATATCCAAAGTCATTCATCTGCGCTACCATTGGATGTTCAATATTCATTTTGTGCGTCTCCCCTTTTCTAAGAAATGCTCTTCCTTTAGAGAATTACTCATTTCGTGTAACTTTTGGTCAAAAAAAAGCTCTTGAACACCCCTATTCAGCAGATCTGCAATATGCTTTGCGATTTCTAAGCTAGGCTTCGTTCTGCCCATTTCTATATTTGCATAGCCGCTCGTATACTTATATCCTAATTTTTTCGCCATATAGGTTTGTGTTTTTCCTTGTAATATGCGTTCTTCTCGTAAATGTTCAAGTTTCATCTTTCCACCTCTTACTCAATATGTGTAAGTTATATTCATCATGATAATATACACGAAACGAGTAAGTCAATCATTTTTTATTCTTTTTGTGTAATTATTTATCTTTTCCGTGTAATTCATGATAAAATTTACTCATAACATGAAAAAAGGTGTTTCCAATGGATAATTTGACTGGAAAGATTTTAACTGAATTAAGAGAGAAGCATGGATGGAGCAAGTCAACGGTTGCTAAAAAACTCGGATTAAAGGCGATGTCCACTTATGCAAATTGGGAATATGGCTTGAGAAAGCCTGACGGTGAGATGATTGTGAAAATCGCCGAGTTATATGGGGTCTCAACGGATTATCTTCTCACAGGTAAGGACAAAGGCGGAACTGATGCCGACCTTTCAGACGATCCTGATTTGCAAATTGCGTTTAAGGCTGCCTCCGATTTTTCCGAAGAAGCACGAAGACAAACCATCGATTTTATTCACTACATTAGAGAAAAAGAGAAGCAAAAAGGCCGTCAGCCAAAACAGCGAGACGACGATTGATGATCTCTTTTCATAAAGCTTTACATTGCTGGGATGAGCCCAGCTTTTTTTTATGCCTCTTTTTCCCCTAAAAAAGAGAAGGCATATGAATAATATATGACAATTTTCACCATAAATACTCTTTTTTCTACGTAATTTTATTGACATATAATTCTATTATTAATAATATATGTATATACCAAAAAAAGGAGTGTTACCGATGAAAAAATTAATGAAAGCTTGTACATTGTCTTTAGCTGCTTTAGGTGCTCTTACGTTCTTCCAAACTGAAGGTGCTCATGCAGCTGCACAGCCAAAAGAACCAGTCATAGCAAAAGCTCCTATTATGAATAAAGTAATTACGTTGACCCGTACGCTTCCTGTAGGTTCTTCGATCGCCGTCTCTCTTCCAGCAAGCCAAATTACTGTGACGGGCGCAACTTATGCGATTCAATTAGATCAAACAGCTCCAAACTTCACTTGGATTCGTGCCGTACAACGTGGTTCAGTGACGGTTTCTTACTATAATTCACTTGGAGAACGTGTGATTAACTATATTACTGTTCGATAAGCCATATTGCTTTACATATGAAAAGGCGATGACTTCATGATCATCGCCTTTTTGTGTGTCTACATGTATATTCATAGACTTCATTTATCCAATGCTTGCCAACGACCATCTCTTATGTTAACTTTTAATAAAAATAAGTTAACATAATGAGAGGAGCTTATGATGGGAAAACAAATATCTTTGTCTTGGGAAGCGATGGCGGAGAAAGCGCTGAAAAATGAACGGATCACGCTGCAAGAAGGTCTAGACATTCTTGCAGCTGACGATAAAGAATTATTATCTATGATGCATGCAGCCTATCAAGTACGATTTCATTTTTTTCAAAACAAGGTGAAATTAAATATGATTTTTAACGCAAAAAGCGGTTATTGTCCTGAAAACTGTGGTTATTGTTCACAGTCGATCATTTCAAAAGCACCGGTTGAACGATATACAATGCTTGATCAAAAAACGATTGTGGCTGGCGCGCGTGAGGCGCTCAAGAGAAAAGCGGGGACTTATTGTATTGTCGCAAGCGGCAGAGCACCTTCTCACAGAGAGTTAGATGAGGTGACGGCAGCAGTAAAAGAGATCACTGAGACCATGCCTTTGAAGGTGTGTGCATGTCTTGGGTTATTAAATGAAGACAAAGCGAGGCGGCTGAAGGAAGCAGGGGTTCATCGGTATAATCACAATATCAATACACATCAAGATCATCATGCTCACATTACGACAACTCATACATATCATGATCGTTTGTCGACCCTTGAGGAGGTCAAACAGTCCGGCATGTCACCTTGCTCAGGGGTTATTATTGGGATGGGTGAAACCAACCAGCAAATTGTTGAAATGGCTTTTGCGCTCAGAGCCCTTGATGCGGATTCAATTCCAGTCAACTTTCTTCATGCAATCGAGGGAACACCGCTTGAGCATCAAGAACGAACACATCCGATCAAAGCATTGAAAGTGTTGGCGCTCATGAGGTTTGTCAATCCAACCAAGGAAATTCGAGTATCTGGAGGCAGAGAGTTCAATTTACGGACGCTTCAGCCGCTTGCCCTTTATGCGGCAAATTCCATTTTCGTAGGCGATTATTTAACAACAAAAGGCCAGCAAGTCCAAACGGATCATCACATCATTGAAGATTTAGGTTTTGACATAGAAGAATGTGCGTTATAAAAAAAGTCTGCCGGTGAATCGGCAGACTTTTGGCAATAAGATTAGAATCTTTTATGGAAATCGACAGTGCCGCTTCCTTCCTCACGGTCAAAGCTGCCAACAAATGTCCAGTTAATATAGCCGCCGTCACCATTGTTGACGAACGTACCATCTTCAAATACCCAAATACCAAACGTAATACCATCATATTCAACACTATCATAGTAGACAACATTGTTCAGTCCGCTAAAGTCATGATCTTGGCTTAAGTTTTGGACAACTACGTTATAGTTTTGACCTGCTTCATAGAAGGCACTGTACGCCGCATTTTTTACAAATCCATCACGATTTTGAGATGATTTTACTGCTTGTTCAATTTTATCGGCAATGGCTACTGGATCAATAGAGACACTTCCATCAACACCTGTTGTCGTCGCAGCTTCAGCCGTTTGACCAAAAGTCGTAAGAGATAGAGGGGCAGCAACCATTGACGTAGCAATCATAGAACTAACAACAAATTTGCTTGTTTTGCTCATTATTTCTAACTCCTCCTTT
Organism: Bacillus sp. FSL R5-0431; assembly: GCF_038002985.1. Taxonomy (NCBI): domain Bacteria; kingdom Bacillati; phylum Bacillota; class Bacilli; order Caryophanales; family Bacillaceae; genus Bacillus; species Bacillus sp. FSL R5-0431. The sequence continues at coordinate 2,764,176 of NZ_JBBOOG010000001.1, forward strand.
AATTGGTATGTTTATGTACTACCCCTTCCTCTGTCTCTTAAACACTAAATTATGAAAAAATTTCTTTTTCTACCAATTAAGAGGGTGATTTTACTGTTTAAAAGAGCTGAAACAACAAAAAGACTACTCTTTTATAAGAGTAGTTTCAGATTGTTGACAAAGGGCTAAAATGATCTTTATTTTAGCCCTTTGTCTTCTTTTCAGCTCAGCGTGTTTGAAAACCTTTGCAGTCTAGGAAGGACGAGCACCGGAGCGGAGCGAATTTGACATTCGTGAGCACCGGCGCGCAGAACTGACAACGAATGCGAAGGTTTGTCTACACGCTGAAACTACTCTTTTATAAGAGTAGTTTACAGCATTACATGAACAGGATAAATAAAATTACACCTAGGATAATTCGGTATATCGCAAAAGGCACAAGTTTGATTTTATTGATCAGTTTTAGGAAGAATCGAACAACAAAGAGAGCCACAACAAATGCACTCACAAAGCCGACGATAAAGAATGGCAGCATGTCTGTTGTTAAATATTCGGCATTTTTCACAAGTGTTAAGAAGCTTGCGCCTGCCATAATCGGCATCGCCATGATAAATGTAAAGTCAGCTGCAGCACGGTGATTCAAACCAAGAATAACCCCGCCTGCGATCGTCGAACCTGAGCGAGAGAAGCCTGGCCATAATGCCAAACATTGAAACAGTCCGATATAAAGCGCCTGTTTGTATGTCATGTTATCGACAGAGCTTGTTTCTGTTTTACGTTTATTGATCCAGTCAGCAACAAGCATCAGCACTGCGCCTAAAATCAAACCGACAGCGACTGTTCTCACGTCAAACAAGTATTTATCAATATAGTCTTCAAATAAGAATCCTAAAATGACGGCTGGGACGAGTCCTACTGCAATTTGAGCAATGGTCAGCTTATGCCCGCTGCGCTTTTGTTCTTCGGTGATATTTTTCTTTAAGCCTAACAAGTTCAAAATACGATCCTTGAACACAATCATGACAGCTAAAATAGAACCTAACTGAATCACGACTTTAAATGTGTTTGCCGCCTCTGGCGTAATGATTTCCTTTGATTTTAACCATAGATCATCGACTATGATCATGTGACCTGTAGATGAGACAGGTGCATACTCTGTTAATCCTTCGACAATTCCTAAAACCAGTGCCACGAATAAATCCCATAGATTCATGATTTTCTTTCCTTTCAATTCTGATCTTTTGAACAGGCCAACCATCTATGTCCACATAAAGACAAGCTTTCTTCATCGAAAGCTCGTCTTTATGATACTATATTTTTTTCAAAAAAAGATTATGACATTAAACCTTTTCTTCTTTGTACAAATTGGATCGCATTTTGAACCAATCAAACAAGTGGGTCGTGATGACCTTCAGGACGGCATATGTTGGAATCGCGACAATGATGCCGACTACGCTGAACAATTTACCTGCTGTTAATAGAACAAAAATAATCGTGATCGGATGGATATGAAGGTTTTTCCCCATGACCTGAGGTGAAATAAATTTCCCTTCAATGAGCTGAACCACTGTCCAGACAATGATGAGTTTTAAAAGCATCACTGGTGATGTCACAAGCGCAATCACAATCGCTGGTGTAATCGCAATCGTTGGACCAAGGTAAGGCACCACACTTGTACATGCCGCAATGATCGCCAGCAGCAACGCATAGTCAAGTCCAATAATCAGATAACCGATTAAAAGAAGAACACCAATACAGAAGCTGACAATGATCTGTCCGAGAATATAAGAGCTCAGGCGATGGTTCATTTCGTGAAGCACGATATGTGTATGATCTCTAAACTTATTCGGAATAAATTTCAGGAAATAGTCAGGTAATTTTTTACCGTCTTTTAATAAATAAAACAGAATGAACGGAACGGTCACGATCGAAATGATGATTTCGGTGAGCGCCCCTAAAAATGTCCCTACACCGGTAAAGGTGCTTTCCAAAATCTTCGTCGCTTGACTTGACGCTTTACTCACTAATTCAGAGACGTTAAAATTCATCGCTTTCTGCGCTTGATTAATAAAGTTGCTTCCCGTTAGTTGGCGAATCTGTTCTTCTACCGTATCAACATATTTCGGAAGGTTATGAAACAGACTCATCGTTTGTGCTTGTAAAAAAGGAATAATAGACACAATGGTCACTGTAATGATACCAATAATGACAATATATAAAAGCAAAATTGAAAAGATCCGTTTGACTCTAAACCTCTCTAACAAGTTGACAATCGGATTTAATAAATAATACACGACCCCCGTTAAAATAATCGGTAAGGCTATGGTTTTGACGAGTACAATGAGCGGTGTGAAAATAAAAGATGTTTTCATGAAAACAAGGATATTCAATCCGATTAATAGCAGGACGAGTAAAAAGAGAACAAACTTGTTATCAAGAAAAAATTTTCTAAATCGACTGCTCCACATTTGCATAGAATTCATATCGTTCCTCCAAACTCGGGCTATTTTATTAATAAATTGTACACTATCTGATCATGATATGGTGGTCATTGTTTCAGCTTTTTTTCCCATTTCGCAATGGACATCGCCCATATAATGAGAATCGGCTGTCCAATAAGCCTTATCCATAGCAAGGCCTGATCTGTGCTTTTTTGACCTGGAAATGGAATTCCCTCTCGTGCAGCAAATAAGTTTGCAGGGAAAATGAGTACAAGATAGACAGCCATGATTTTTGCTGCTGCAATCCTGACATTTGGCAAAAGCAGCAAGACAGCCAGCAGCCATTCAAGGCATGCAGTCGCATAGACTATCACATATGGAAATGGCCAGCCTGGCATCATACGGGCAAAGCCGCTCGGCTCTATCACATGAAAAATACCGGCTGCTATGAATAAAAGCGCAAAGACGTATGTACTTCCTATATGCAGGGTGCGCTTCATGTTCGTTTCCTCCTCTCCCTTCTATCAGAGTATTACCCGAATGAAGGAAGAAACTACCCACTTTTCGTACATTTATATCCTTTATGTAAGACGCATCAGCCTATATAAAGGTTTCATCCGCTCTTCAATAAAAAGAATGTTCTTTCATACAAACGCTTTCAAAGGATGTATAATCAGAGAAAAGCAGAAGGAGGGAATGACATGATTCGATTTGCTGTCATCGGAACGAACTGGATTACAGATCGATTCTTACAGGCCGGTGAAGGAGCAGCTGATTTTACATGTACAGCCGTCTATTCACGGTCCGCTGAAAAAGGCCAGGCATTTGCCGAAAAATACGGGATTGATACAGTTTTTACGAACTTACATCAAATGGCGGAAAGTGATGCGTTTGATGCCGTGTATATTGCAAGTCCAAATGCCCTTCATAAGGAGCAGGCCATGTTGATGATGGAGCACCAAAAGCACGTTTTATGCGAAAAACCATTCGCCTCTCACCGAAAAGAAGTGGAAGAGATGATTGCTGCAGCGAAAAAACATCATGTGTGTTTAATGGAAGCGATGAAAACGACATTTCTGCCAAACTTCCTGCAAATCAAACAGCATCTTGATCAGCTCGGGCCCATTCGGCAAGTGGTCGCTCATTACTGTAAATATTCCTCAAGATACGATGCTTACCGAAATGGCGAGATTCCAAATGCTTTTAAGCCTGAATTATCGAATGGTTCTTTAATGGATATCGGTGTGTATCTTGTCTACCCGGCGATCTATTTATTTGGTCTGCCGAATCAAATCACCGCGAGAGGCTATAAGCTTTCTTCTGGTGTAGATGGGAGCGGCTCTGTCCTTTTACAATATGACGGGCATCAAGCACTCCTTTTCCATTCTAAAATTTCAACGTCTCATTTATCTGCGGAAATTCAAGGAGAGGACGCCACGATGGTGATTGATCAATTCCACCGTCCTTCGCGTATCACGATCCACGATCGTCAAGGACATCAAACCGATATCTCTCTCAAAGATGATCAGCCAGCCATGTATTATGAAATCTGTCATTTTATTGAGTGTATTCAGCAAGGAATGGGTCAGTCTCCAGTCAATACATTTGCCTTATCTGTTCAAACCATGTCCGTCATGGACGAGGCGAGAAGACAAATGGGTGTGATGTATCCTGCCGACAGACAAAATGAATGGGGCATGAAATGATAAACAAAGGGCGAACATGATGTGTCTGTTCGCCCTTTGTTTTTTGTTTCGGATCCTTTGTTTATGTTGCCGTTAACACATCCGCAAATGCTTTCACATATGGAGGGAGATCCGGCGGACGTCTGCTCGAGACGAGGTGGCCATCTGTGACGACTGCTTCATCAAACCAGTCCGCTCCAGCATTTGTCATATCATCTTTAATACCAGGTGTACTTGTTACTTTTTTGCCTTGCAGGATTCCTGCTGAAATCAGCACCCAGCCAGCGTGGCAAATTTGCCCGATTGGTTTTGCCTTTGCATCAAATGAACGAACAATGTTTAACACTTCTGGATAACGGCGCAGTTTATCTGGTGCCCATCCACCAGGGACAAGCACAGCATCATATTCATCCGCTTGAATGGAATAAAAATCTGCATCAGATACAGCCGGCACACCGTATTTTCCGATGTACTCATGATTTGCTTTTTCTCCTACAAGATGCACAGTTGCCCCTTCTTCTCTTAAACGCAGAACCGGATACCATAGCTCTAAATCTTCAAAATCATCACTGACAAACGCAATGATCTTCTTATCTGATAAACGCATAACATCTCTCCTATTCTTTCGATTTCCTCTATTGTACGAGATGACCTCTTAAAAAGAAAAGCGGTTCCCCTTGAGGAGAACCACTTGATCTTATTCGCTGATCTTGAATTTTTTAATTAAATCACGTAATTCTTCCGCCATTTGGGAAAGAGTCGTAGATGAAGAACTAATCTCTTCCATAGAAGCAAGCTGTTCTTCAGCAGATGCGGCGATATCTTGGATGCTTGCTGAACTCTCTCGTGATACATCTGCAATTTCATTCACCGCTTTAGAAATTTGCTCTGATCCTTTTGAAAGCTCGCGTACTGTTGTATTCATTTCATTGATTCTTGTTGCGATTTCCGCTGTTTGCAGATTAATTTGTGAGAAGCTTTCTTTCGTTTGATCTGTAATGGAAAGACCATTCTTCACTTCTTCATTCACTGATTTGAACATATTTTGAGATGTTTCGATTTCAGATACGATTTCTTTCACAAGCTTTTCAATCTCTTTTGCTGAATCCGATGATTGAACTGCAAGTTTACGCACTTCTTCTGCGACAACAGAGAAGCCTCTGCCTGACTCACCTGCACGTGCTGCTTCAATGGCAGCATTGAGTGCAAGTAAATTCGTTTGATCCGCAATGCCGTTAATCACGCCTAGGATGTTTGTGATATCTTTTGATTTATGCTCCAGCCCGTTGATCACCCCTTCAGCTTCTTTCACTGAATGGTCGATCGTCTTCATTTGGCCAACGGTTTGCTCCACAAGCTGTCCGCCTGATTCCGCAACTGTTTTTGATTGAATAGATGACGCTGTGATGACATCAGACGTTTTTGCGACTTCGTTCAATCCTTCGTTCATTTGTTTTAAATGAGACGCACTTTGTTCCACCATTTCGCTTTGATTTTCGTTGCCATTTGAGAATGATTCAATAGATGATGTAATATGTTCAGTTGCTTTTGTTGTTTGACCTGCGCTTGCCGTCAGTTCTTCAGATGAAGAAGCCACGTTTTCTACAGATGTTTGTACAGCTTGAATGACATCTCTTAATGACTCACTCATTTCATTAAAGCTTGTGCCTAGCTGTCCAATTTCATCTTTTGACCGGACATCAATTTTTTCTGTTAAATCTCCCTCACTGATCTTCCTTGAGGAAGAGACAAGTATAGAAAGTGGTTTTGTAATGGAACGGATGATCAAGAAGATCAGAATCCCGCCAATGATGAGCGCGCCTGCTAAAATGATAGCGGCCATGTTAAAGACTGGCTGTGCAGCTTCTTCTACTTCCGTCACAAACATCGTACCGACAATTTTCCAGCCAGTCGCTTTGTTTGTGGTGAACTCCATTTGCTTTTCTTTTCCTTCAAACATATAACTCATAGAACCTTCATCTTGTGAATAAAGCTTTTCTAGCCATTCACCAGATAATTTGGATCCAGCTTTTTTCGTTGGATGGGCAACAAAGGTACGATCCGGACTTCCGATAAAGGCATAGCCTTGTTTCCCAATGTTTATGCTATTTGACTCTTTTACTAGATTCGCAATGTCTAGGTTCATTGCAATGACTCCTGATCCGTCCTCTAACTTTTTAGAGATTGTGACCACAAGCGTACCGGTTGAAGCCGTTGGATACGGTGCTGAAACAGACAGCTCCCCGTTTTTCGCCCAGCCGTCTTTATACCAATCCCGCTCCGTTGCGACATAGTCAGCAGGCATTTTTTTATTAGGATATCTTGAAAACACTTTGCCATCACTTGAAGCGACAAAAATGCCTTCTGTGTCATCATTCATACTCATGAACTGCTCAAAGCGCCCTTGAATATCTGTCGTGCCTTTTTGCTTAAGCTTTTTCTCCGTGATCCATTTGCTAAAGAAATCGGCTGCGTCTGTTTTCACTTTCACAACCTTCGTAATATTTTTATCTAGCTGCTCTACGTTCTCCTTGGCGCTTTGCATGATTTGATCATTTAAAGAGGTGCTCGCCGTATGATATGAAGAGAATGCCAATACAATGATTGGGCATAAGAGAATAAATAAGAAAGAGAATACGAGCTTTTTTGAAATAGATGGCTTCCTGAAATACTGTATGAATTTCATAAAAAAGAAAACTCCTTTTAGTAAGATAGTATATATATCGGAAGTACTACTAGGTTGTTTACTTTTTTAATTTATTAAAGTCTAAATAAGTCCAAAACACCCAAATTATATGCATCGAATGGAAAAACACCTGACGTCAAAACGTCAGGTGCTTCCCTATATCTCTTACATTTTAAATTGTTTAATGAGCTCTCTTAGCTCTTCTGCCATCTGAGATAACGTGGCAGAGGATGAGCTGATCTCTTCCATAGATGCCAGCTGTTCTTCTGCGGATGCTGCGATATCTTGGAAGCCTGCGGAACTTTCTCTTGAAAGCTCTTTGATTTGATTCACCGCATGTGAAATATCATTTGAGCCATGCGAGAGTTCTTTGGCGGTTCCGTTCATTTGTTTCATTTGTTCTGTCATTTCTGATGTTTTATCGGTGATTTTCTCAAAGCTGACTTTCGTTTCATCTGTAATGTTTAATCCAGCTTGTACTTCACCTGCTACTTGTTTAAACATTTTCTGTGACTTTTCAATTTCCTCCACAATCTCGTTCGTCAGGCTTTCAATTTCCTTTGAAGAGCTTACTGATTGCTCTGCCAGCTTACGAACTTCTTCTGCAACAACAGAGAAACCTCTGCCTGCTTCTCCTGCCCGAGCGGCTTCTATCGCAGCATTTAAAGCAAGGAGATTGGTCTGGTCAGCAATGCCGTTAATGACACCCAGAATGTTAGTAATATCCTTTGATTTCTGCTCTAAGCCTTGAATAACAAGCTCTGCTTCTTTCACTGCCTGCTCGATGGTTTGCATTTGACCTGCTGTTTTTTGAACGAGTTCTCCACCAGCCTGAGCCGTTTTGCTCGAATCAATCGACGATTCCATCATATGTGAGGTCGTATCGACCATATGGGATAAGCTGCGATCCATTTCGTTCAACTGGACTGAGCTTTTTTCGATCATATCATTTTGGTGTTCAGTGCTGTTTGAGAACTGTTCAATAGACGTTGTGATATGCTCAGTCGCTTGGGTGGTCTGTCCTGCACTTGCTGTTAATTCTTCAGAAGAGGCGGCCACATTTTCAATGGAATTCTGAACAGCTTGAATGACGTGTTTCAGCTTTGCTGACATCTCGTTAAAGCTCTGCGCAAGCTTCCCGATTTCATCGTGCGTACGAACTTCAATATGCTGGGTCAGATCACCCTGACTGATTTTCTCAGCCGATTCAGAGAGCTCTATCAGTGGCTTTCGAATCGATTTAATAATAAAATAAATCGCGATTCCGCCTATGGCCATCGCAGCTGCCAGTATGATCATTGTTAAGTCGAGAACTGGCTGTGCAGCTTCTTTGACTTCGCCCGTATACATTGTTCCAGCAAGCTTCCAGCCTGTTGCTTCATTTGTGTCAAAAAACATTTGCTTCGGCTGTCCATTGTATTCATATTTGAAGCTGCCTTGTTTTTTATCATACAATTTCGAGATGAAATCACCTGTCAATTTCGCCCCAGGCTTGTCTGTTTTATGGGCAATATAATGCTGATCTGCAGTCGCGACAAACGCATAGCCTTCTTTGCCAATTTTGATGCTGTTTGTATCTTTCACGATCGTGTTCAAGCGCACATTGATCCCAATCACACCAGAACCATCTGCTAATTGTTCTGATATTGTGATGAGCAGGTCATCTGATGACTTGTCGACAAAAGGATCTGAAATGATGAGTTTCTCATCTCCCATCGATTGTTGAAACCACGATTCGTTTTTTGCGCTCGAGGCACTACCTTTGTGAATCTTGGAATATTCGGTTAGTTTACCATTTTGATCTGCAATGAATACTTCCACCACATCTTCATCTGTTTCCGATAATTGCTCTAATTTTACCTTGAGTAAATCCTTGTTTTTAGAAGCCAATTCACTCTTTTTCACCGATTTGGCTAAATAGGAAACGATATCAATTTTAGGCTGTACATCTTTATTAATGAGTTCGTTTAATTGCTGAACACCATTTGCAGCACTAGACATAATCTCATCATTGAGAGACTTTGAGGCCACTTCATAAGAAAATGCTGCCAATACGAGAATTGGCACTAGGAGAATCGCTAAGAATGCAGTAATTAATTTCTTCGACATTGTAAAGTGCTTAAAAAAGTTGATTTTTTTCATGACTCTACTCCTTTTGAATTATGATTTGTGGTCTTTCCCTTCTATTCTTAGGTAATACGAATTATTTTTCAAGACTCAATGTTCTTAAATTAATCAAAACGAGTAAATTAACCTATTTCTTTTGATTTATTTAATGAAAAAAGAGCCCTCTAGCTGAAGGGCTCTTTTCATTATGTCTATTCGACTTTAAATTTGCTGATCAAATCACGCAATTCTTCTGCCATTGATGAGAGCGTAGCAGAGGATGAGCTGATTTCTTCCATTGATGCCAGCTGTTCTTCCGCTGAAGCCGCAATGTCTTGAATGTTTGCGGAGCTTTCACGTGAGACGTCTGCAATCTCACGGACAGCCTCTGACACATGGGCAGAGCCATTTGAAAGCTGGATAACCGTTTGATTCATCGTTTGAAGCTGGTCAGAAATTTCTTTTGTCATTTCGAAAATATTATGGAAGCTGGCTCTTGTTTGTTCAGTGAAGCTTAAGCCTGATTGAACTTCTCGATTCACCGCAGTGAATACTTCCTGTGATACATCGATGTCTTGAACGATCTCTTTAATCAAATTCTCGATTTCTTTCGCCGAATTGGCTGATTGAACAGCCAGTTTTCTTACTTCTTCTGCTACAACAGAGAAGCCTCTGCCAGATTCCCCAGCTCTTGCTGCTTCGATTGCTGCATTTAGCGCAAGTAAATTCGTTTGGTCAGCGATTCCATTGATGACACCTAGAATTTGTGTAATGTCTTTTGATTTACTTTCAAGAGCGCTGATGACATTCTCTGCTTTTTTCACGGATTGATCAATGACATTCATTTGAGAAGCGGTTTTTTCCACAAGCTGTCCGCCTTCCCCTGCGATATCTGTTGATTTGATCGATGAAGCAGTAATGGATTCAGCCGACTCATTCATGTGCTGAAGTCCTCGGTTCATTTCCTCTAACTCGTCTGAGCTGGATTCGACTTTGTCATTTTGACTTTCATTTCCATTGGAGAATTGTTCAATGGCTAGTGTAATATGCTCTGTTGCTTTACTTGTTTGCCCTGCGCTGGCGGTCAGTTCTTCTGATGAAGAAGCGACATTTTCGACTGAGGTTTGAACGGCACCAATGAGGGTTCTTAATGAGTCAATCATTGTATTAAAGCCTTTCCCAACTTGTCCAATTTCGTCATCTGATTGGATCTCAAGCTTATCGCGCAAATCACCTTCGCTGACTTTTTTCGAGAAGCGGGCAAGGTTGGATAATCTTTTAGATATAGAGCGGACGATAAAGAAGATAAGGGTACCTGCTACGATAAGTGTCACACTGAACACAATAATGGCTGTATTGAAAACGGGCTTTGCTGCATCTTCTACTTCTGATACGAGCATCGTTCCACCGATTTTCCAGCCGGTTAATTCATTGGTCACATACGCAACCTTTTTATCTATTCCTTTGAGTGTGTAGCTGCCGTTTCCTTCTTTGTTTTTAAAAATAATATTCGCCAGATTCTCATTTACCTGACTTCCTGGCTTTTGGGTCGGATCTGCTAAAACTGTTTTATCTCTCTCCATGATGAAGGCATAGCCTTTTTGCCCAATTTTGATTTCTTTTAACTTTTGAAGCAGGGTGTCAATTTCCATATCAAGTCCAATAACACCTGAACCATCTTTCATTTTTTGAGTAATGGTGATGACCATTTTGCCTGTAGATGCTGCTACATATGGTTTTGTGATGACTTGTTTGCCGTTTTCTGCATTGAGTGCCTCTTGATACCATGGACGCTCTCTTGGATCGTAGCCATCAGGCATCTTTTGAACAGGATATTGCATAAACAATCCCTTTTCGGAGCCTGCATAGATAGCAGAAACATCTTTTTCATTAATTTTTCCAAATTGCTGCAATTCTTTAATGGTCGCATTTCTATTTTTTTCTTGGAGATTAGACGCTTTGAGTGAGTCTGTAAACAGGGTCACAGCATCTGCTTTGTTTCCTATATTCTCATTGATTAAGGTATCAAATGCATTGACTTGACTCATCGCACTGCCCATAATCTGTTTGTCTAGCTCTGTCTTTGATGTAAAAAATGCACTAATTGTCAGTGCAGTGGTTGGCAGGATAAGGACTACCAAAAAGGCAATAATTAATTTTTTTGAAATGGATGGTTTTTTTAACCATTGGATCATTTTCCCCATTTTCTCTTTCCCCCTTTACTTCTCTAAAGTTATTATCGGATGAAAGGTTTATTTTTACAGGCTGAAAACGATGTTTAAACATAAAAAAAATACCCAGACAATTCTGGGTATTTTTTCATCATTTTTTAATCAATTTTAAATTGACTTGTGAGCTCTTTTAGTTCCTCTGCCATGTTAGCAAGTGTCACAGAAGAAGATGAGATTTCTTCCATAGATGCAAGCTGCTCTTCAGCAGAAGCCGCAATGTCCTGAATGTTTGCCGCACTTTCTCTAGAGACTTGGCGCATCTCCTGCATAGCTTGTGAGACAAGCTTTGAACCGCTCGATAGATCAATCGCTGTATCGTTTAATTGAGTCAGTTTTTTCGACATTCCTTCTGCCGCCTCATAAATGTTCTGGAAGCTTTCTTTTGCTTCTTCTGTCATACCGAGTCCTGCATGTACTTCTCGATTGACCGTTTTGAACATATCTTGAGATTTAGCAATTTCTAACACAATTTCTTGAATGAGCTTTTCAATTTCTTTCGCTGAATCTGCGGATTGGACAGCTAGTTTTCTCACTTCTTCTGCAACGACGGAGAAGCCGCGTCCTGATTCACCTGCTCTTGCTGCTTCGATGGCTGCATTTAGCGCAAGTAAATTCGTTTGATCTGCAATGCCGTTAATAACATTTAAAATGCTCGTAATATCTTTAGACTTGTATTCTAATTGTTTCATGACTTGTTCTGCTTCTTGTACAGATGTATCAATATGTTTCATTTGGCTCGCTGTGCTTTCAACAATTCGGCCACCTTGACCAGCCGCCTCTGTCGATTGAAGTGAGACAGCAGCCACTTCTGATGACGTATGTGACATGTCTTGTAATCCTTCATTCATTGCCACAAGCTGATTCGTACTAGATTCGACTTTCTCGTTTTGTGCTTCATTTCCATTTGAAAATTGTTCAATCGACATCGTGATATGCTCGGTTGCTTGACTTGTTTGGCTGGCACTTGCCGTCAGCTCCTCGGAAGCGGAAGCCACATTGTCGACAGATTGCTGTACCGCTCGAATGACGTCACGGAGGGATTCACTCATTTTGCTAAAGCTTCTTGTCAGCTCTCCTATTTCATCCTTCGATTTGGTTTCAAGGGTTTCGGTTAAATCCCCTTCACTCACTTTGTTTGAGAAATCAACAAGCTTTCGAAGTCCAATTGTGATGGATCGAACGATAAAGAAGATCGCAACGCCGCCAAGGATAAATGAAGAAATTAAAAGAATAATGGCAGAATTCCAAACTGGCTGTGCTGCTTCTTCTGTTTCTGATACAAACATCGTTCCAGCAATTTTCCAACCTGTTAAATCATTTGTCACAAAAACAAGACGCTTTTGTTCTCCTTTATTCTCATAAGTTGACGTTCCTTCTTTTCCGCTGTAAAGGATAGATGAAATATTTTCAGTGACCTTAGATCCTGACTTTTCTTCTGGATGAGCCACAATTTGTTTATTTTTATTCGCAATAATTGGATATCCTTGTCGTCCAATTTTAATCTCTTTTATTTTATCGACAATGTCTTGCACATCAATGTCAATTCCGATCGCTCCCGACCCGTCCTTCAGACGCTGGGCAATCGTGACAACCATGCCGTTTGTTGTGGCAGAGATGTATGGATTAGTAACAACTGGATTACCACTCTCATCCTGCATAGCTAGTTGATACCAATCGCGTGTTGTTGGATCATAGCCTTTTGGCATGTCTACTTTAGGAAACTGAATGAAATCACGCTTTTTACTTGCTGCATAAAAGCCAACCACATCATCTTCATTGATTTTACTGTATATCTCGAAATGCTCATACAGCTTGTCCTGGTTGTTCTTCTTAAAGTCTGCAGCAGTAGATGTTTCAGTAAAGAGTTTTACTGCGTTTTCCTTATTCATAAGCTTTTGCTGAATCATGTCATTCAGTTCATTGACTCTTGTGTTTGCTCCGTACATGATTTCATGATCTAATTCTTCTTTGGCAATCTGATATGAAATCGTACTGAGTGTAATAATTGGCAAGACAAGAACGAGCGTGAATGAAATAATCAGTCTCTTAGAAATCGATGGTTTTTTCAACCATTTTATTGCATTTTTCATATTTTTCCTCCTTTTAAACGATATGTTATATATCGGACATCTTCATATTATTTTCATGTTTTTCAAATAAAAAGGATGCCTTTTTGTTTATTTTCACAAATTGATTCCTTGCCCAAGCATCCTGCATACGCTAATACAAAAGGGGGCGCTTTTCATATGATTATTCTTTCAGGACAGCCAGTGACAAATGAGCAGCTGGCTTCATTTCAGCTAGAGGGACAAAAGCGGATCATTTTGATGCAGTTACAAGCCTCAAATGATACGTTCCGCTACAGGCAAGCATCTGATTTGTTATTTGAGGTCACATTGAGATCGAACATTATGAATGCTGCAAGAGATTTGCATAAAAGTGGTGCCTCATTTGCCATCTTCCAAAAATCTCGTGCAAATGATGCCTTTTGGCGTGTATCGGAAGCAGGAGCACTAGAGCTGCGCTATCAAGTGGAACCATCTAGAGGAATTAAAGACATTTTTGAAAATGGCTCACAATATGCATTTGAATGTGCCACAGCCATTGTGATCGTATTTTATATGGGGGTCTTGCAAACGGTAGGAGAGGAGAAGTTTAACCGAAGGCTTCGCAGCTTAACCCTGTATGACTGGCATTATGATACATTGTCGATTTATACAGAACGCGGGAATGACTTTATCTATGGGGATTGCTTATATTTTGAAAATCCAGAGTTTAGCTATCAGCAGTCACAGTGGCGCGGGGAAAATGTGATTTACTTAGGAGAAGATCAATATTACGGACATGGACTTGGGATTTTAACAGCGGCAGAAATTATCGACAAATTGAATAAGAGAAGGCGGCCAGGTGCTGTTCAATCTGCTTATCTATTGCCGCAGACCACCCGGATGGATGTGATTTATCTCAGGCAAATGTTTGGCAGCTAAAAAAAGCCTCTTGTCTATTGGTTATGACAAGGGGCTTTTATATGCCTTGCGTTTACGATAATCTTGCAGCGTGCCAAGCATCGTGTTCGCAAGGATCTCCATTTTTTCTAAGTCTTTTCTTGTGACCGGCGGATCGTGCCGGCTCCATTTTACGTAACGAACAAAATAGTAATGACGAATGGGCGTAAGGACGGCAGAAGAGTGCGGAAATTCATCAAACCAACATGTCCATCCTTTCACACCACCCAACATGATTTTATATGTGCGTCAGTTCATGCATGATCTCCTCAACGGTTAAAATCGAGTGAATACGGCTAACGCCCTGTCCTGCCCAAAGAGCCATTTGATCAGGGTTTCCTGCAGCCGCGGCTGCTTTTCGCATCGGTGTCGTCCATACATGCTGAACCGGATAAGGAAGAACCCTATCTTCATTCTGTCTTTCTTCCTCCATCCACTGATTCACAATTCCTCTTGCTCTTTTCCCAGAAAAAAGCTTCGTGATCTTTGTTTCACTGCTTTCTGCCTGTAAAATCGCCTTTTTGTATACGTCTGCCGCAGCACTTTCCTGGCTGGCTAAAAATCGTGTGCCGATTTGAACCGCATCCGCTCCAAGCGCTAGAGCGGCTTTCACACCTGCTCGTTCTGTGATCCCGCCTGCGGCGATCAATGGCACATGACAGAGCGGCTTGACGTCAGAGATCAGACTAAAGAGTCCCACCAGGGCATCTCCTTTTGCAGGTAAAAAGGTACCTCGGTGACCCCCTGCTTCACTTCCTTGCAGAACAATGGCATCCATCCCTTTTTCCTCTAAAAGCAGTGCTTCCTCTTTTGTTGTGGCGGTTCCAATTAAAAAGATCCCCTTTTGTTTTAAGCGATGAATCGTTTGTTCATTTGGACAAGCGAAGGTAAAGGAAACGACCGGTACGTCTTCTTCCTGAATAATGTTGATTTTCTGTTCAAAATCATCCCACAATTCCTCTTCGCTCGGCAGCCTATCAGCTGCTGGACATGCAGGCAGTCTCTTCTCCCAAAATGCCACATCCTCTTGTTTGACTTCAGGAATTGGCTCTGGTACAAATACATTGACCTGAAACAGGCGAGTTGTCAGCTGTTTGACCTGTCTGATCTGCTGCCTCAAATTGTCAGGCTGCACATATCCACTTGCCAAACTGCCAAGTCCCCCGTACTGTGAAACAGCGGCTGCCAGCTGCGATGTCACGGCTCCTCCTGCCATTGGCGCTTGAATAATTCCATATTTGATTTGCAGTAATTTCGTGATATCTCCCATTTATTTCCCCCATCTCTTATTCGTTTGAAGACACCTGTATATAAAAATGGCGATGTCTCGGCCCGTCAAACTCACAGAAATAGATTCCCTGCCACGTGCCAAGTACAAGATCACCATGATTGATGAGAACATGCTGCGTAGCACCCATATAGCTCGCTTTCATATGTGCGGCTGTATTTCCTTCCATATGGCGGTCCTTCGGATGTTCCCACGGAAAGACTTCGTCAAGCCGGCGGAGCATATCTCGTTTCACATCTGGGTCCGCATTTTCATTAATGGTCATCCCTGCTGTCGTATGAGGACAGTAGACAATGACGGTTCCGTTTTGAATACCTGTTTCCTTGACATATTGATGGATCTCGTTCGTCACGTCGATCATCTCATCGCGTCTGTCTGTTTGTACATTGATTTTTTTCATATGAGCGGCTCCTTTTTGTCATTTCTATAAAACCACCATACCCTTTTTATGTGAAATAAATCACTGCTTATCGGCAGAAGGCATTCTCTTACCTAAAGTTTACCAACTAAAAAAACCTCGTCAAGTGTTACGAGGTTTTTAGAAAAAGTGAACCTTTTTGATTTCAATGGTCCGAATATGATGGTCTTCTGCATCTATGATGGTAAATTCACAGCCTTCTGCTTCAATCGTATCTCCAATCTCAAAATCAAATTTATGTGTCATCATCCAGCCAGCAATTGTATCAACATCATCATTCTCAATGGCTAAATCCAATAAATCATTTACTTCATCAATCAAGGCTTTCCCATCCATTACATAGTGGAAGTCACCTTTTTTGACGATATGAGGTGTTTCATCTTGATCATATTCATCCCGAATTTCGCCCACGATTTCTTCTAAAATGTCCTCTACTGTGACAAGTCCGGCTGTTCCTCCATATTCGTCTACGAGCACTGACATATGAATTCGTTCCTTTTGCATCAAAATGAGCAATTCTTGAACAGGAGTACTTTCAATCACCCGAATCACCGGACGCATTAAGTCTTCAATCGTCACATCTTGATTCAGGAAGCTCGCCTTAAACACATCTTTGCTATTGATGACACCAATCACATGATCTTTGTCTTCTTTAATAACAGGGTAGCGTGTGTATCTTTCGTTCAGCATATAATGCGTCATGTCTTCAAGCGTCTGTTCAACCTCTATGGCTGAAATTTCTGTACGAGGGATCATGATCTCTCTCGCCACCCGGTTATCAAATTCAAAAATTTTATTCACATATTTGTACTCAGATTGGTTAATTTCGCCCTTCTCATAGCTTTCAGATAAAATGAGACGCAATTCTTCCTCACTGATCGCCACTTCATGTTCTTTGACAGAATGAAAACCGAATAATTTCACAATGCCTCGTGCCGCCCCATTTAATGCTTTAATAAACGGGTACATGACTTTATAGAAAAAGATGAGTGGCTTTGCTGTCACAAGGCTGACGGCCTCTGCCTTTTGAATGGCAATCGTTTTAGGCGCCAGTTCTCCCACAACGACATGTAAAAACGTAATGATCACAAATGCGATGATAAACGATAGGATGTCGGTTAATGCGGAATGAAGCCCTAATTCCTCAAACAGCGGATGCAGAAAATGTTCCACCGTCGGCTCGCCCAGCCACCCTAAGCCTAAAGCGGTGATGGTAATTCCGAGTTGACAGGCGGATAAATATTCGTCGAGATTTGATATGAGCTTTTGTACGTGGATGGCTCTCTTATCACCGCTTTCAATCAGCTGATTGATTTTAGAGCCTCTAATTTTCACAATCGCAAATTCAGTGACAACAAAAAATGCTGTCGCAGCAATAAGTAATATGACTAAAAATACGTTTAAAATATACAAAAAAACCCTTACCTAACAATGGTAAGGGCTCACCTCCTCTGGCATCAATTAATCATTACGGCCATTTAGGAAGATCATTACAAAACGGAGCAATTCAAACAAGGAGACAAGGGCAGCTGCGACGTACGTAAGAGCTGCAGCATTTAACACCTTGTTCACGCCTCTTTCTTCACTGCTTCTAATGATTCCTTCTGAAACAATGATATCTTTTGCACGAGAACTTGCATTAAACTCGACAGGCAATGTCACAAGCTGAAAAAACACAGCCGCTGAGAACAAAATGATCCCAAGCCCGATTAAGTTAAGGCTGCCGAGCAAGATTCCTCCAAGGAAAAGAAGCGGGGCAACACCAGATGCAAAGTTCACGACAGGGAAGATCTTATGTCTCAAGACAAGCGCACCATAGGATTCCTGATGCTGCAAGGCATGTCCAACCTCGTGTGATGCGACTGAAATGGCCGATATGGAATGACCGTAGTACACAGGTTCAGATAAGCGAACCACACGCTGCGTCGGGTCGTAATGATCAGTCAAAGTTCCTCTTACCGGTTCAACAGGCACGTCATATAACCCGTTGCGATCTAAAATATGTCGAGCGGTTTCCGCACCTGTTTTCATACTGGATGCTTCAACCTTTGAATACTTTTCAAAATTATTCTTTACTTTAAATTGTGCCCAAAATGATAATCCCAATGCGGCAAAAGTTAAAAAATAAAAAAACAGCATGCTCATCAGCTTCCTTTTTATTTTATATATTTATTTACAATTTTAATGACTTTTATGTAACGTGTACAGAAAAAAGCACTAGGTCTTTTTAAGGGGAACAACTGCGCCAATAAAAAAGAAGAACACACCTAAGCATGCTGTATAAAAGGTCACCGTTCCGTATAGGTCTTGAAAAAAGTGCAGCCAAGAAAAATCACTCATAAAATGATTCACAGCATTTAAGTCAAACACGAGCAAGATCACAGCTGATGATAAAAAGTGCGCACCGATAAAAAGAAGTACGGTCTTTTGAACGAACGACATTCGCATTCCCTCCTTCTTCTCTCTTATTTTAAGATATGGGATCTGTTTCAATACATGACGAAGATGAAAAAATGTTCCTCAATCGGGCATACTGACATTAGCAGTCTCCTGAAAGGAAGAGTCCGATGAAATCAAATCGTATCTTTATCGCTTGGCTAAGGTGGCCACTCTATCTTCGAATTGCCATCATCATCTGTTTCTTGCTTCTTTTTTTTGGACAATTAATCGTTTTGCTTGAACCGAAGCAGTATCATACGATCTTTGATGGGATCTGGTGGGCGCTCATTACAGTCTCTACGGTAGGCTATGGTGATTTTGTGCCGCAAACCATGCCTGGACAAGTAGCGGGTATGGCTCTGATTTTGATCGGCGCAAGCTTTGTCACAGCTTATTTCGCCACGCTTGCCGCCGCTGTGTTCAGCAAGCAGCACCATTATGTAGAAGGAAAGGTCGCCTTTAAAGGGAAAGGACATCTCATTATCGTCGGCTGGAATGAGAAAACGAACAAACTGCTTCAGTCGTTTCAAACAATTGATCCAGCTATGCCGATTGTGCTGATTGATGACTCCTTGAAGGAAGGGCCACTTTTAGAGAATGTTCATTTTATTAAAGGGCATGGCACCGAAGATGTCACACTTCGCAAAGCCAATATTACCGGTGCAGATGCACTGATGATTACCGCAGATCAGCACGAAAATGAAGTGACAGCTGATATGCAGAGTGTTTTAACATTACTTGCAGCAAAAGGATTAAACCCTTCGCTATACTGTTTAATTGAAATCTTAACAGATCGTTACGTGAAAAATGCCGAGCGTGCTGGAGCCAATCAAGTCATTCATACCTCTGATGCAGTCAATCATTTAATGGTCGAACATTTTCTTCTAAAGGAACAGTTCAAAGCGTTAAAGAAAAAAAGCCATATGACCTTGCATAAACACGTCACCATCATACCGGTTCCAGCTTCGTTAGCCGGAGAAACATTCTTAACAGTGCTCCATCACTTTTTAGAGCATCATGTGATCATTGTCGGTGTACAAAAAAAAGAAGGACCCATGATGAATCCTCCCTTTGGATATGAGCTTCATCCAGAGGATGAACTGATCAGCCTTTAAAGCAGTGCGTCTTCTAATTCCTTGACGAGTGAAAAGCCAATCTCAGTATAAGCTTTTGATACATCTCCATCTTTCTCTTTTGGTTCTTGGAATTGGTTAAAGGATGCTCCCACATTTCCAACCATCGCATGATCATCTAACTTATCTTGATATACATGCTTTAAGAGAAATGGATCTCCCATTTTCACCACAACGCCTGGCTGATCCAGCTGGCCTTTTTCGGCTGTAAAAGGAACTCTGAGAAAAGTATAGCCATCACGGTTATCAATTTTATAATCAAAGTACCCGTGATCATAATCCCAGTTGCCATTAATGACATAACCGAGCGGCTTCATGGTCTCTTCTAAATGGTAAAGTGAAAAGCTTTCACCAGGCAGCCTGGATGGTACATGAATCATACGAAACCCTCCTTTTTGTATAATAGGGTTCGTTAAAGAGAGGAATTCATACATTGCCCCTCGTGATTTGTACATTGTTTGTAAAAGCAGCATCAAATAAGCTTTGATTGGATAATTGATTGATTCGTCTCGTTCACACTGCCAGCACCTTCAGTATCTTTGACAGCACTCATAGAACAAATACGTCCGACATTGCCAAAGTTGACGATTGCCTGGCCAGAAATATCGTGAATGTAAATATGATTCGTTCTCATGTTTCACTCTCCTCTACTCATTATTCTATGTACAGAGCATGAGGAAGCTTGCACAGGAACCATGAGAAAACAAAAAAGGCACACCCTTATCAAAAGGTGTGCTTTTTCATTCTTACGATTGTTTTAGACGGCTTTCAAGCTCGGCTTTTTTCTCTTCGAAGCCTGGTTTTCCTAATAAAGCAAACATATTCACTTTATAAGCTTCTACTCCAGGCTGGTCGAATGGATTGACGCCTAGTAGATATCCAGACATCGCACATGCTTTCTCAAAGAAGTAAACGAGGTATCCGAATGTATAAGCATCCATCTCAGGAATTGTGACGATAAGATTCGGTACTTTTCCATCTGTATGAGCAAGCATCGTTCCTTCAAATGCTTTTTTATTAACGAAATCAACCGTTTTTCCTGCTAGATAGTTCAAGCCATCAAGGTCTTGTTCTTCTGCTTCAATGACAAGCTCATGGCGAGGTTTGTCTACATTGACGATTGTTTCAAACAAGTCTCTTCTTCCTTCTTGAACATATTGACCAAGTGAATGAAGATCTGTTGAGAAGTTCGCAGATGAAGGATAAATTCCTTTTTCATCTTTTCCTTCACTTTCACCGAATAATTGCTTCCACCATTCTGCAAAGTATTGCAGGCCTGGCTCATAGTTAATCAGCATTTCAATCGTTCTGCCTTTATTATAAAGGACATTACGGACGACAGCATATTGGTATGCCGCATTCTCAGAAAGCTCAGATGAAGCGAAGTCTTCGCTTGCTTTTGCCGCCCCTTCCATCATCTGATCAATGTCTGCACCGCTCACAGCGATTGGCAATAGACCAACTGCTGTTAATACAGAATAGCGTCCACCTACATCATCAGGGATGATAAATGATTCGTAGCCTTCTTCAGTTGCTAATGTTTTCAGTGCACCGCGTGCCTTGTCAGTTGTCGCATAAATACGTTTTTTCGCTTCTTCAGCACCGTATTTTTCAATGAGGAGCTTTTTAAAGATGCGGAACGCAATCGCTGGCTCTGTTGTTGTTCCAGATTTTGAAATGACGTTAATAGAGAAATCTGCATCTTCCAATAGATTCATCACATCTGTTAAATAAGAAGAACTGATGTTGTTTCCAATAAAGATGATTTGCGGCGTCTTGCGTTTGCCTTTTGGCAGCGTGTTATAGAAAGAGTGGTTCAAAAATTCAATCGCCGCACGTGCGCCGAGATAAGAGCCGCCGATTCCGACAACAAGCAAGACATCAGAGTCAGACTTAATTTTATCTGCACTTTTTTTAATGCGGGCAAATTCTTCGCGATCATATTGCTTCGGTAAGTCAACCCAGCCTAAATAATCACTGCCTGCACCCGT
The DNA here is from genome assembly GCF_038002985.1 of Bacillus sp. FSL R5-0431. Taxonomy (NCBI): domain Bacteria; kingdom Bacillati; phylum Bacillota; class Bacilli; order Caryophanales; family Bacillaceae; genus Bacillus; species Bacillus sp. FSL R5-0431. The sequence continues at coordinate 2,785,578 of NZ_JBBOOG010000001.1, forward strand.
TTGTTCATGAATATTATGATGGGCCACCTTCACAAAATCTTTTAAATATGTAAGCTCATGTTCTTGAAAGAAAGGTAACGCTTTCGAGTAGTCAAATTGAATATGTGTCATCGCTTGTAAGCCCTCCATTACGTTAGTTCTGTCCCTTTCACTTTAGCGGAACTAGCTATTGAAATCAAGTGATCGTCACTGGCATAGCAAAAAGCCGTTTCTCTCTATGAGAAACGGCAAGCAGGATTATAAAGAAGCTTTCAAAATAGAAAGAATGTCATCACGACCAAGTTTCATAAAGTTACCAAAACCACCGTATTCCATTTCTTTCGCCGCAATGTCGGCAATTTTGTCCAGCTGATCTTCACCAATGTCATAATCCGCTAAACGACTTGGTGCACCGAGGCTTGTCCAGAAGGCTGACAGCTTGTCGATGCCTTCTAATGCGATATCACGATCTGATTTTCCTTCTGTCTCGATGTCAAACATGTTCAGCATGAGGTTTTTAAAGCGTTCCACATTGTGATCGAGTGTATGACGCATCCAATTTGGGAAGAGGATGGCAAGTCCGCCTGCATGCGGAATGTCATAGACAGCCGATACCGCATGCTCAATCGTATGGGACGCCCAGTCTCCAAAGTAGCCCATTTGCAGCGTGCCATTTAAAGCGATCGTTCCTGCATAAAGGATCGTTTCACGGTGCTCATAGTTTTGTAAGTCTTCAAGCAGTTTTGGTGCTGTCTCGATGACTGTTTGAAGAACAGCAAAACACATTCGATCCTGTAGCGGCGTGTTTTTTACATTATGGAAGTATTGCTCGAAGACGTGGCTCATCATATCGACCATGCCGTACACCGTCTGGTTTTCTGGCACAGAATATGTATGCTCAGGGTCTAGAATGGAAAAAGCAGGATGAGTGACTGAACTGCCCCACACATATTTTTCATTTGTTTCCCAGTTTGTGATGACAGAGTCTGGATTCATTTCTGAACCAGTTGCCGCAAGTGTCAGCACTGTGCCAAACGGCAATGCTTTTTGAGCGGTTGTTTTCTTTGAGATAATGTCCCACACATCTCCGTCATACTCTGCTCCGGCTGCAATCGCTTTTGTACAGTCAATCACACTGCCGCCGCCAACAGCTAATAAGAAATCAATTTTTTCATTTTGGCAGATGTCGATTCCCTTTTCCACTGTGGTAAGGCGCGGGTTTGGTTCAACACCTGACAGCTCAAATACTTCAGCTTCTGCTTCATTTAACGCGCTGATCACATTGTCATAAAGACCATTTTTCTTAATGCTGCCTCCACCATATACAAGTAACACTCGTTTTCCATAACGAGCGAGTTCGCTCTTTAGTCCTTCTAGTTGTCCTTTTCCAAACATTAATTTCGTTGGATTATAGTAAATAAAATTTTCCATCTGTTGATACATCTCCTTACAGCGTATATATCCAAAAACATGAAAGACTACTTTAACATATGTACACGTCGAACTCAAAAAAAGATAACTGCTCGAAAGCAGCTATCTTTTGGTTGTTCGATTATAAAGAAGCATTCAAAATGGCTAGAACATCTTCTTTGTTTAGCTTTTTAAATTGACCAAATTCACCGCGTGCCATTGCACGGTCTGCAATTAAATCAATTTTCTCATCGTTGATATCATAGTCCGCTAAACGGTTTGGTGCATCAAGACTTGTCCAGAAAGCTGACAATTTGTCGATTCCTTCTAAGCCCACTTCTTCGTCTGTTTTGCCCGCGGGGTCCACATCGAATACACGTACCGCTAATTGTTTAAAGCGGCCTGGGTTTTCCTGAATGACATGCTTCATCCAGTTCGGGAACAAGATCGCAAGTCCGCCGGCATGAGGGATATCATAAACAGCAGATACCGCATGCTCAATGTTATGAGAAGCCCAATCACCGCGTGCCCCCATTGACAGCATACCATTGAGCGCAATTGTGCCAGTGAATAAGATGGTTTCACGCAGCTCATAGTTCTCTAGATCGTTGATCAGCTTCGGTGCTGTTTCAATGACCGTACGAAGAAGCCCTTCACACATACGGTCTTGATAAGGTGTATTTTCCGTGTGATGGAAATATTGCTCGAACACATGTGACATCATGTCAACCATGCCATAAATCGTATGGTTTTTTGGCACAGTGAATGTGTTCACTGGATCAAGAATAGAGAATTTAGGGAAGACTGCTGGACTTCCCCAGCCATATTTCTCATTTGTTTCCCAGTTTGTGATCACTGATCCAGAGTTCATTTCAGAACCTGTTGCAGCAAGTGTTAACACAGTACCGAACGGAATAGCTTCCATTGGGACATGCTTACGCGTCACGATATCCCAAGCATCTCCATCGTACTTCGCTCCAGCTGCGATCGCTTTCGTTGCATCAATGACACTGCCGCCGCCGACTGCCAAAATAAAATCAACGTTGTTCTCTTTGCAAAGCTCAACCCCTTTTCTTACTGTTGTTAAGCGCGGGTTTGGCTCAACACCAGCAAGTTCAGTGATTGCAGCTCCTGATTCTTTTAGGATGCTGACAACTTGGTCATAAAGGCCGTTTCGTTTAATACTGCCTCCACCATATACAAGTAATACGTTTTTTCCGTAGTGTTTGAGTTCATCTGAAAGGGCTGATACTTCTCCCTTTCCAAACATTAATTTCGTTGGGTTCCAATAAGTAAATCGATCCATTTGATCTCCTCCTCGCGCTACATTATGCGCCTCAATCATTCCAAAAGTAAAGTAATTTGCTTTAATCCATTTTCTTACGCATAGTTTGGCTAAAAATCTGCAAAATATAAATGTATTGATGCTGTAGCGAAAGGAGGAATCACGATGAGTGCTATTCAGCGTATTGCCCTCGTGCTCACGATTATCGGTGCTATTAACTGGGGACTAATCGGCTTTTTTCAATTTGACTTAGTAGCAGCGATCTTTGGCGGACAAGGCTCTGCATTATCACGTATTATTTATGGTCTTGTTGGAATTGCAGGTCTTGTTAACCTTGGTCTATTGTTCAAGCCAAGCGAAGAAGCTGTTCGCCGTGACGAGCCGAATCCAGAGGTTCGCTAAACAAAAAGACATAAAAAAGGCCGCCTATACGAGGCAGCCTAAGGCACCGTTTGAAGCGGTGCTTTTTTTATTTCTTGATAAGATCTTTACGGTTAGATTGCTCAATCCACTCTTCAAGTTTATCTTTAAGTGTATTGAAACCTTGTGGTGGAGCAGCTTCTTCTTTCACTTGCTGTGGTCTTTGTTTCTTTGGTTTGCTTTCTTTTCTTTCAGGTGCATCTTGTGTAGCACGGATAGAAAGGCTGATTTTACCTGCTTTTTCATCAACAGAAAGAACTTTTACTTGTACTTCGTCACCAATTGAAAGGTGCTCGTTGATGTCTTTTACAAAGCCATGTGTTACTTCAGAAATATGCACAAGTCCTTGAGTTTCTTCATCTAATGCAACAAACGCACCATACGCTTGTAATCCTGTTACTTTACCAGTGTAAACACTGCCTACTTCAAACTTTGTCGCCATGATAACAACTCCTAAATAAATGTTTTAATATTCGTTTATACGCAATTAAAAACTATATCATAGAACGGTCAGTTACGCAAAATATTTTTTAATTGGGTTTAGATCAGTTCAAAAGGGGGAATACCTGAAAACAAGAATGCTTTCTAGTATTCCCCCCTAATTTGAGAGGCATGAGTCCTAATGGATTGATGCCTTTTTTTATTTTAGATGACAGGTGCTTCTTCTTTCACTTGTCGTTCCTGCAAAAAGCGCTGGATTCTTGAAAGTGATTCCTGAAGATGGTCAAGAGACGAAGCATATGAACAGCGAATATGACCTTCACCACTCGGCCCGAAGACATTACCAGGGACAACGGCTACTTTTTCACTCAGGAGCAGCTCCTCGGCAAATTGTTCTGACGTCATGCCCGTCGTTTTAATGGACGGGAAAGCGTAAAATGCGCCGTTTGGCTGGTGGCATGCAAGCCCCAGTTCATTCAAGGAGCCGACAAACAAATTACGGCGCCTTCTGTAGCTTTTCTTCATTTTCTCTACATCTTCAAGCCCATTTTTCAAAGCTTCTTCTGCTGCATATTGTGCCATAGCGGGCGCACACATCATAGAATATTGGTGTATTTTCAGCATAGCATCGCGCAGTACAGGTGGTGCTGCCACATATCCTAAGCGCCAGCCTGTCATGGCAAACCCTTTTGAAAAGCCTGAAATCAGGATCGTTCTTTCCTTCATATCTTGAATTGCCGCCACGCTTGTAAAAGCTTCATCGTACGTCAGCTCTGCGTAAATCTCATCCGTGATAATGAGAAGGTCATGCTCTTTTGCAAAATGAGCAATATCTTCAAGCTCTTCCTTTGAATAGACAGAGCCAGTTGGATTTGATGGTGAGCAAAGCAGGATCGCTTTTGTCTTAGGCGTCAGCTTCGTGCGCAGATCCGCCGAGTCTGCTTTGAAATCTTTTTCAGCCGAGGTACTTAAATAAACAGGTACTCCGCCTGCAAGTGTCGTAAGGGCCCCATATGCTACGAAACAAGGCTCTGGAATGATCACTTCATCCCCGCTGTTTAAAATCGCACGAAAGGCCAAATCAAGTGCCTGGCTTCCGCCAACTGTGATAATAAGTTCTTCTTCAGGACTGTAGTCAATGTGAAACCGCTTATATAAATAATGGCTCAGTTCTTTTCGCAAAGATAACAACCCTGCGTTCGCCGTATAAGAGGTAAGCCCTTGTTCTAATGACATAATACTTGCTTCTCTGACATTCCAAGCTGTCACGAAATCTGGCTCGCCGACACCGAGGGAAATGACCCCTTCCATTGTGGCTGCCAAATCAAAGAATTTCCGAATACCTGACGGCTGAATGCTTTGTACCGTTTCAGATAAATAAGACTTTTTCATTTATGGTGACACCACGATTCTTTTGTCATCGTCTCCTGTTTCAAACACTTTCCCATCATGTTTATATCTCTTCAAAATAAAGTGGGTAGTTGTTGAAACCACGGAATCAAGTGTCGATAATTTTTCAGACACGAAGCGGGCAATATCAGACATAGATCTTCCGCGGATCACAACAGATAGATCATAAACACCTGACATGAGATAGACAGACTCCACTTCCTGAAAGCGATAAATACGTTCAGCAATTTCATCAAATCCTACGCCTCTTTTTGGTGTCACTTTGACATCAATCATTGCTGTGACGCCTTCGTGACCATCTACTTTACGCCAGTCAATCATGGTTGAATAATCAATAATGACTTTTTGATCTTCAAGTTTTTGAATAATCGCTTCTGCTTCTTCTGTTGTCACGCCTGCCATTTTTGCAATTGTATTTAAATCGGCACGGCTGTTTTCATCTAAAATCTCTAATATTTCAGTTTCTTTTTCTGTTAGTTTCATTTGATTTCACACCTCAGATTGTAAAAAGCTAGTTTTAAAAAATCTTCTGAACATTATAGCACGTTTTTCCCATTATGCTAAGCAGGGAAAAGATGCTAACCATAGCTTAAAATCCACTTTTTAGGGTACAATACAGTCACCTAACAGAGAGAGTATCAAGTATCGGAGTGATGAGTGTGGACTTTGTTCAGCCAGCTTATATGAAAAGTAAATTCGGTTTAGATATCTATTATGAGCACTATCCAAATAAGGGGAAGAAAACATTGATCTTAATTCACGGACTCTTCTCTTCTACCTTCAGCTATCGAAAGCTCATCCCGCTTCTGAAACAAGACTTCAATTTAATTGCAATCGATCTGCCGCCATTTGGACAGTCCGAGAAGTCGAATACGTTTATTTACAGCTATCGCAACATGGGAAAGATCATTATTGAGCTAGCTGGTTACTTGCAGATTCAGCATGCGATCCTAGTGGGTCATTCGATGGGCGGCCAAATTGCTTTATACGCTGCATCTGAACGGCCAGACCTATTTGAAAAGGCGGTACTTTTGTGCAGCTCAGGGTATTTAAATAAATCAAAGAGATCGCTTGTTTACAGCACATATATTCCTTATTTTTATCTCTATCTCAAAAGAAAGCTCTTGAAGCAAGGCATAATGAAAAATTTAACCGCTGTTGTACATGATCATTCCATCATTGATCAAGAGATGGTGGACGGATATTTAAAGCCTTTTTCTGATGATCAAATTTTCCGAGGAATTTTCCGCTTGATTCGGCACCGGGAAGGCGATTTGACCTCGGATGTCCTAAAGAAAATGGAGACACCAGTGCTGCTCATTTGGGGTGAGGAAGATCGGATCGTTCCCATTCAAATAGGAGAAAGACTGCACAAGGATCTGCCAAACTCGACCTTGCATGCATTAAAAAAAACCGGACACCTCGTTCCTGAGGAAAATCCGGTCTTTGTGTCTGATCAAATCGGACATTTCAGCCTGTCTTAGCGTGTGCAGGAGCTGCTGTCTCGTATGACGAAAAGCTGATTCGCTATATGTTGACAGCTTTCGAAAGGCAGGAGCTGCTCAAATGAGTGATGATAAATGGCTTGAATGTCTTTTGCTAAAGATAAAGAGTCTTCTGCGTCGTATAATGCACTGATGACGTCAGCAGGCTCCGTTTCATAAAAGTCCTCTCCATATTGAAAAGGGTCCCATGCCTTAATAAGTTGAATCATCTCTTCTACAGCTTGACTATCTTTCATCGGTATCACCGCTTATAATAAATTTTGTGATGTTTATTTTAGCACAACCAACAATGGTTGAAAAACGGCTAGAGGTGGGTTTCATGAATTTCGACGAACAGATCATACGTAAAGGTTCAAAATCAGTGAAATGGGACCAAGCAGAGTCTTTGTTCCTGACAACAGATGCACTGCCGATGTGGGTGGCAGATATGGATTTTAAAGCGCCGCAGGTCGTCCTTGATGCATTGAAAGAGCGATTGGATCATGGCGTATTTGGCTATGCCTTTCAAGACCAGGATACGCAGCAGGCAGTAGCCGAATGGCTCAAAAGAAGACACGGGTGGTCGATTCAGACAGAAGCCGTCACCTTCACACCAGGGATTGTCACGGCACTTAGTTTTGCTGTCCAAGCCTTTACAGCACCGAATGACGAAGTGGTCATACAGTCACCAGTGTATACGCCTTTTTATCAAATGATTGAGCGAAATGGACGTACAGTCTCAACCAACCCTTTAAAAATAGAAAACCACCGCTATCTTATGGATTTTGATGATTTAGAGAAAAAACTGAGCAGACCAGAAGCGAAGCTCATGTTCCTTTGTCATCCGCATAATCCGTCCGGAAGAGCGTGGTCAAAAGAGGAATTAAAACGAGTAGGAGACTTATGTGTCAAGCATGGTGTCACAGTCGTTTCAGATGAGATTCATTCTGATTTGATGCTATACGGAAAGCCGCATGTGCCATTTGCTAGTCTTTCTGACGACATAGCACATATCACAGTGACGTGTATTGCACCAAGTAAAACATTTAATTTAGCTGGCCTCCAAGCATCTGCCATTATCATTTCCGATGAAGAAAAAAGAACCCTTTTCACCAATGAATTGCAAAGAAACGGACTGGCCAAACTGAATGCATTTGCGATTCCTGCGATGGAAGCAGCATACCGCCACGGGGATGAGTGGCTCGATGCACTTGTTCTTTATCTCGAAAACAATATAAAAATGGCGATGGACTATATTGACGAACACCTTCCAAATATGCGTTATATGAAACCAGATGCTTCTTATTTATTGTGGCTGGACATTCGGGATTATCAATTCAGTCAAGCGGAATTGAAACGGAATCTGCTGAAAAAGGGCAAAGTGATCCTAGAGCTTGGTCACGTGTACGGACACGAAGGAGACGGCTTTATTCGGATGAATCTCGGCTGTCCTGCTTCAACAGTCATAGAAGGATTGAAACGCCTTCATCAAGCGTTCACGCAATCATCTGAATAAGCCCTATACGATCGAAAGAACATCCTAACGGGTGTTCTTTTTAAAGAAAAAAACCCTCCTTTTATCATATCTACTTTGTACATGAGATGATATAATGAGAGGAATTACAATTATTTACGAGGAGAGCATTTAAATGGAAATGTTCAAGGATTTTCTGCTCCATGTATCTTTTATTCTATTTCCAATCTTTTTATATCATGCGCTATGGCTAAGCCGGACCCCTGCTCATTTCCCAAAAACGAATAAACTGCTCATCACAGTATTCGCATCCATCTCTTCAGCACTATGTATTATATATCCAGTTGGTTCGATTTTAGATTTGCAGACTGGGCTTCAATCCATCCCTCTTGTACTTGCCATTTTATACGGAGGGTACACTGCTGGGATCGTCGCCATCTTGATAAGTTCCATGGTCAAATTCGTAATGTATGGCTCCTTCTTATGGGTTGGACTCATTGTTGTTCCGATTTACTTTTTCATCCCATTTCTGTTCTACCGGAAATGGCGTCAATATTCGAAGCTGAAAAAGCTGATGTATGGAGTGCTTATCGGTTTATCCAAAGGATTCTTTATTTACATTGGACTGTTCGCGGTCAGCTTAATGGAATACAGCCCAGCCTTTATTATGCAGCAAAAGTTACTGGAGTTATTTTTCTCAACCCTTTACTACATATTCTTTCTTGTGCTAAGTATCTATTCCATTGAATTCGTCAAAGAAAATGCGCAAATGAGAACACAGCTCGTCCACTCAGAAAAACTGACCATTGTAAGTGAACTCGCTGCAAGCGTTGCCCATGAAGTACGCAATCCGCTGACAGTGGTGAGAGGCTTTATCCAATTGCTCTTTTCTAGTGACAATACAAAAGAGCCGTCAACCAATAAAGATTATAAAAATCTCGTTCTGTCCGAGTTAGACCGGGCGCAGGATATTATCACGAGTTATCTTGACATTGCGAAACAAAACTATTATCAAATTGAATCTCTCAATCTATCTAAGTTACTAGAGGAATGTGCATCACTGATGACATCCTATGCGAATTTCAAATCAGTCACGATTCATCAATCCATTGAACCAGACTTATACATTCAAGGTGATGAAACGAAGATCAAGCAAGTCATGATTAATTTAATCAAAAATGCGATTGAAGCAGCCCCAGAACACGAAGGGGAAATTGAACTTTTTGCTTCAAAAGAAAATCATAAAATATGCCTTTGTTTCGTGGATAACGGTGTAGGAATGACAGAAAGCCAAATGAAAAAGCTTGGCGAACCATATTACACCCTGAAAAATAAAGGGACTGGACTTGGGCTGACAGTGACATTTTCTATCATTGAAAATCACCATGGAACCATTCGTTTCAAAAGCTCGCTGCAGTCTGGTACAACCGTCACCGTGAAGTTTCCTGAAGATACAAGAAGAAAATGATCAATCCATTTTTTTTGTCCTTTTTTCATCTATCCGCTCCTGCTTCTTAGACGCACGAACGATCAGACGAAAGCAAATAAAAGCAGCAATGAAGAAAATCACCGTGGTGATTGCCGCTGGGATGTACTCCCTTTTATCTTCAGGAAAATACAGTAGAAAGAGTGCGATGAACGACAGCATTCGCCATTCCCCCTTTTGCTCGTTTACTTCACTATATTGGCTAAAAGAAATGAAATACCTTCCTGCGAGAAGGAAATGGAGGAATTTCACATGACAGACATTCAAATTGGACAAGTTGTGAAAGGATTTTACAAAACAGGTGTTTACGTTGGGGAAGTGACAGCAGTGAAACCATCGACCTATCTCGTTCAAGTAAAAGCCGTTCTGACACATCCCACTCAAGGCGACCTGCATCACCCAAAAGAAGCAGACGTGCCTTTTTTCCAAGAGAGACGGGCTTTGGCCTATCGTGAACAGACGAATATCCCTCATCATATGGTGAAGCCTTATGATGGCGGTATACCAGATTATCAAGTATCACTAAAAGAAGCTGTAGATAAATTAAAACAAACGCTCCATGCGGATGATTCCAAATGGGCTGAAAAATCAAGAGCGTGCCTATCTTCTCTCGAAAAAGATTATTTTCCAGAAGACGCCCGCTAATCAGCCGAATCAAAAAAGTGTGAGAAATCGATCAGCTCACCAATTTTGGTTGTTTGCGGATTTTCCACATAGGCTCTGTCTTTTTCAAAAAGGGTTAGCAGCTGATAAGTCGTCATAGCATCATCAAGTGCTTTATGATGCTTACCAGCTCCTTCACTGCCGTATTCCTTTGCCGCTTTGCGAAGCCCTGTCAGTGTACGATCACCAAAAAAGGTTTTATACTCAAAGGCAAGGTCCCTCAGCTTCCCCTTAAAAGGAAAGGCAATGTGATTCAGCATACAGTTTTGCTTCAGCACCTTCATGTCCATATTGCCCCATGTAATAATCTCACAATCCTCTCCCCCATCAAGCGACACGAGCTTCTCGATAAACGCCTCAAAGGAAATTCCGCTCTCTACATCCTGCTGCGTAATGCCGAGGAACGATTTACAGCGCTTCGTCAGCTTCGGGAACTTTTTCGGTTTGACGTAGCTAGAGAACGTGTCTATAATCGTTTCACTTGCCGCTTTCACTACCCCAGCTTCAATAATTTCAGGAAAAAAATTTTGTGGATGATACTTTCCATCAGGCATCGTAAATTCAAAATCGACCACAAGCACCGCCTTCTGTTCCACCAGTCTCACCTCACTTTCTCGTCAGTTTTTCATCCTGATATCATTATATTAAGACGGACCTTGAAATCACTTCATTTTCTTGAAAATAATGCAGATTCACTATGCCCAACCTATCATCAGATGAAAGATCGTTTATTTTCCTTTATAATTATTAAGGAACACGAAATAAATAAAGAAGGTGGTCTCTATCACAAACAGGAAGAAAAACTTGTACATCATGTGGTTTGTGAACTTTTTTGTATCTGCCAGCATTACAATGATCGTCCCTTTTTTATCACTTTACATAGAATCTCTTGATAGCAGCTATTCAAATGAATTTGTCCAAAGGTGGAGCGGCTATGTCTTTGGGGTCACGTTTTTAACGGCCTTTCTGATTTCTCCGATTTGGGGACGGATTGGTGACCGTCATGGCTATAAAAAGATTTTACTCATTAACGGAATTGGGATTGCAACAAGTATTCTATTAATGGGGCTTGTGCAAACCGTTTATCAGCTATTCGCACTGCGGCTCTTCATGGGGCTTGTCACAGGCTTTATCTCGACTTCAATGGCACTGATCTCTGCACAGACGGAAAAGGCAACTGCAGGTAAAACCCTTGGAACGATGCAGATGAGTAATGTTGCCGGGGGGTTGTTTGGTCCATTAATGGGCGGATTCATGGCAGACAGCGTCGGATTTATTTATACGTTTTTCCTCACAGCGACTGTCATTTATGTGTCAGCTATTGTGATTATTTTCGGAGTGAAAGAACAGCCCATCCGTTCAAAAGAAGCAAAGCGCGTTTCTTACTCACGGAAGGATGTACTCGTTCATATTTTCAAACAGCCTTTGCTTGTGGTCACGATGCTTTTAACGTTTATTACACAAGTAGGGAACTTTAGCATTCAGCCACTTTTGGCTTTATACATTCATGATTTACACGGTCCTGTTAATCTCGCATTTTATGCGGGTCTTGCGTTCTCTGCAACTGGACTTGGCAATTTGCTCTTTACAAGAAAATGGGGAGATCTCGGAGATCGAATTGGTCACGACAAGGTGCTGCTTGCCCTTCTCATCCTCTCCTCTATTTTATTCATCCCGCAAGCGATGGCGGATTCCTATGTGATGTTAGTACTTTTCCGTTTTCTATATGGGATGGCACTTGGCGGGATTATTCCGTGTACGACAGCGTATATTCGGATCAAAGCACCTGCCTCTATGCAAGGGGAAGTGCTCGGATACAATGTCAGCTTCCGCTTTCTTGGGAATGTCGTCGGTCCGGTGATTGGCGGCATTGTGGCGAGTCATTACGGGATTCCAGCTGTCTTTTATGTCACCGCCGGAATTTTTCTGTTTGGCGCGTTATTTTTATGGGCGGTCCGCTCGCATGGGAAGACAAAAGAAAGGAGTGTCTGATCCAGCATCAGGTACTCTTTTTTCATGTGTAGAAGCCTTATTCACTAGACTTCACGCCCATTCTTTTCTAAAAATAACCTTCTCGTATTCGCAAAAGAATGGTACGATATGGCTAGAAAATTGAAGAAAGTGAGTGACCTCATGTTTCGTGCAATCATTGGTTGGTTATTACTTGCTGCCCTCATTCCATTATTTGTTCTGACTTTTTATCTATCAAAGGAAGAAGCTGCAAGTGTCAAGCCTGTTAACGAAGTGCTTGATCAAAAAATCAAGCTGGAAAAGATAGATTTTTCCCAAAACAGTTATATGTATGATCGGGATGGTTCTCTCATCTCTGAGATCGTATCAAACGATGAAAACCGAGTGTTCGTGACGTATGATAAAATTCCTGATTCTGTGAAGGAGCTGTTCCTCCGCTCAGAGGACCGGAACTTTTATGACCATAAAGGCATTGACTTTATGGGGGTTGTTCGTGCCCTTGCCTCAAATGTCAAAAACCATGGCATCAGCCAAGGAGCGAGTACGATCACACAGCAGTTATCCCGTAACTTATATTTAAGCCATGAACGTTCGTTCACCCGAAAGTTTACAGAGCTTCTCTATTCCTATGAATTAGAGCGGAAATTCTCGAAAGATGAAATTCTCGAAAGCTATTTAAATACGATTTATTTCAGTAATGGTGTTTACGGTGTCGGTTCTGCGGCTAATTACTATTTTGATAAGCCGCTTAGTTCTTTAACGCTTGCACAGATGGCATTTATCTCTGCGATTCCAAACAACCCAACACTGTATGACCCATTGAAACAATTCAAGCACACGAAGAAACGCCAAGAACGACTGCTTGGTATTTTAAAGAAAGACGGCGTCATCACCAAAAAGCAATACAAAAAAGCCGTCAAAGAAAAAATCAGCCTGTCCTTAAGTGAAAAGAAAAACCTTTATCCTGACTATGTGACATATACCAATGAGGAATTCACCGATCTTGTGTCAGATCAGGAAGGCTTTACAAACCGCTTGAAGAAAGCCAAAACAGATGGAGCAAAAAAAGCCATTCAAAAAGAATTATCTGAAAAAGTTAGTGCCCTGCTTCAGGATGGTGTCAAAATTTATACGGCACTTGATCCTTCCTTACAGCAACGAGCCGTCTATCAGCTCAATGCGCAACTCCCTTACCAAGGTGTAGAAGGCGGATCAGCGGTCATTAATCATGAAACGCATCAAATTGTCGCACTTGCTGGCGGAAAAAACTATAAGAAGTTTGATTTCAACTACGCCTATCAAGCGCAAAGACAGCCTGGTTCTGCAATTAAGCCGCTTTTAGACTATGGTCCTTACATCGACCAAACCGGTGCAACAGCTTCAAGCAAAATCAGTGCCGGCAAGTTTTGCAGCAGCGGATACTGTCCGCAGAACTATAATCATAAAACGTATGGAACCGTCACACTTGAAACAGCCTTTAAGAACTCTTACAATACACCTGCGATCCGAATGCTGGATACAGTCGGTGTCAAAAAAGGCTTCAGCTATTTAGAGAAATTCTCATTCGAGCATATCGTAGCGGATGATTATCGCCTTCCTTCTGCACTTGGCGGATTTACGAAGGGCTTCTCACCGCTAGAAATAACAGATGCGTATACCGTCTTTGGTAATCAAGGAGCTTACACGCAAAATCATTCGATCACAAAGGTAACAGACTTAAACGGTAAGACCCTTTACAAGTGGAAAGAGTCACCGAAGCAAGTGTATTCTCAGCGGACAAATGACACCATGCGTAAACTGCTTGCCTCCGTTGTAAAAAGCGGAACAGGGAAAAAAGCGAATTTCAGTTCCCCTTACATTGGTGGTAAAACAGGGACATCCAATGACTACAAAGACATTTGGTTTGTTGGACTGACAGATCAATATACAATGGGTGTATGGGTTGGAAGAGATAGAGGAACGGTTGAATCAATTTACAGCTCAAGCCCGCACTTACGTATTTGGAAAAATACGATGCAATACGCCAGATAAACAGGAGGTTTGATTGCGATGCATTCAACACATCCACCCCATTTAATTTTATTTGACGGTGTCTGCAACGTGTGCAGCGGCGCTGTTCAGTTTGTGATTAAGCGTGATCCAGATGAGCGAATGATGTTTGCTTCATTACAATCAGATACAGGGCAGCGCATTTTAAAAGAAAACGGTTTGCCTTTAGATGAGTTCAATTCATTCATTTATATTGAAAAAGGCACCCTTTATACGAAGTCGACAGGCATCTTAAAAGCCACGCGGCATTTAAAAGGGATCTACAAATGGAGTTATTTACTCCTTGCCATTCCCCGCCCTATCCGTGATTGGTTTTATGAGCGGATGGCGAAAAATCGTTACAAATGGTTCGGTCAAAAAACATCTTGTATGATGCCTACACCCGATATTCAAAAACGGTTTCTTTCATAAAAAAGCATCCTCCGATGTTGGAGGATGCTCACATTGTTGACAAAGGGCTAAAATGATTTTTATTTTAGCCCTTTGTCTTCTTTTCAGCGTGACCTGAAAACCTTTGCAGTCTAGGAAGGACGAGTACCGGAGCGGAGCGAATTGAACATTCGTGAGCACCGGAACGCAGCCCTGACACCGAATGCGAGGGTTTGTCTACACGCTGAGCATCCTCCGATGGTGGAGGATGCTTTCTTTGTCTGTTTAAGAAGGCAGACTCGCCATAACACTGTTATAAAGCTTAATAAATAAGTACAAAATGCCGATTAAAAACGTTGCCCAAAACAGAAGAATAAACATCATAAATCCAATTAAATTCAGCATGGAAAGCGATTGATAAATGCGAACCACAACCCAGATAAAATAGACAAGACTTGCTAAAACAAACAGTCCGACAAGCAGAATCAGCTGCTGCGTCAACAGAAATGCAAGCAAGCTGGCAAATAAATAAACAACGGATGCAATCCGAATTTTCTTTAAGTTCTCCCCTTCAGGATCTTTCGCGAAAAAGAGTAGTGCCAGCTCTAACACCGTATCTGCAATCAGTTTCAAGGCAGATAAAATCATAAAATAAACAAGTGCAAAAGCAGCAAAAAGAGCAAGCCGGATGCCCTGTTCCGAGAAAAATTCCAGCATTCCTTTTAAAATACCTGCTTGAGTCAAGAAATCAGTCGTGATCCCTACTGTGAAAATCGAAAAAGCAGAGCTGAATAGTAAAATCGAAATCAGCGGAAAATATCCAGTCAAATATGTATTTTTCATAAATAGATCCTTTCTCATAAGCTCACATTTATTATGGCTCACTTAAAACGGATTGACAAGATGCTTTCAAAGTAAACTGGCAGCAAAATCAAATTTGTGATTTTGCACGTACAATCCTTCACAAACTTACATTTTCCCGTTAAAGTATTACTATTACGAAAAAATCGTGCGTTAGGGGTATACTCGTGAAAAAAACATTAAGACTGCAAACACGGCTGACGATTTTTGTTTGTATCGTTGTCCTGATCTCCCTTTGTATCACATTCTTTACGATCTGGTCGGAAACAGCTAAGAACATTCATCAGCAGGAACGTGACATCGCCCTCTCCACTGCCAAAATGGTCGCAGAGGCTCCGATCACAGCGAAATCATTAGAAGAAAATCGATCATATTCAGTACTTCGTCAATATACAACAAGTGTTCAGCGAATCACCAAAACCGAATTCGTTGTCGTGATGGATATGAACGGTATTCGAAAAACCCATCCAAATCCGCAGAAGATCGGGAAGCGGTTTGCTGGCGGTGATGAAAAACCAGCATTACAGGGTAAAGAACATATTAGTACGGCTTCTGGAACACTTGGCAGATCCATGCGTGCTTTTGTTCCTGTTTATGATCAAGATGGAAAGCAGCTCGGGGCTGTGGCAGTAGGGATTACGTTAAAGGAAATTGACTTGATTATTCATCAAAGCTTACTTCCGCTCTACTTCGTCATATCGCTCAGTCTTCTTTCTGGTATCATCGGAGCACTCATTGTGGCACGAAAAGTGAAGAAGATTATGTTTGGACTAGAGCCAGATGAGATCGCTACATTATTAAAAGAACGAAGCGCCATGCTAGAATCAACAAAAGAAGGGATTCTTGCGGTCGATCAGCACGGTAAAATCAAGCTAGCCAATGCTGAAGCCAAACGGCTCTTTCATAATATGGGCATTATGGTTGACCCTAGAGAACAAGATGTTCAGGCTCTCCTCCCTTCAAGCGGTTTAAAGCAAGTCATTGAAACACGCAAGCCGCTGCTTGACCGCGACGTGAGAATGAACGGACTGGAGCTTGTCTTTAACGAGGTCCCGATTACGGTAAAAGGCGAGATTGTCGGGGCAATCGCCACCTTCCGTGACAAAACAGAAGTCAAACACTTGGCTGAGCAGCTGAGCGGAGTCAAAATGTATGCAAATGCCCTCCGTGCCCAGTCACATGAATTTATGAACAAGCTTCATGTTATTTTAGGACTGGTTCAGCTCAAAAACTACGATGACCTTGGCACCTATATCAAAGATATTGCGATATATCAGCAAACGGAAACAAATGAAATCATCAACCATGTGAAAAACTCTGTTTTAGCAGGATTTTTACTAGGAAAACAAAGCTACATCAGGGAACAAGGCGCGACCTTAGAAGTCATATGCAGCACACAAGTCCCAAATTCAGAGGACCCAGCAGTGACGCATGATCTCATTACCGTGATTGGCAACCTGTTAAATAACGCACTCGATGCTGTTTCTCATACTGAGACAAAAAACATCTCAATCTCATTCCGATACGTCCAGGAGCAGCTTCATATTGAGATTACGGACACAGGTGTTGGTCTCACAAAAGACGAACAAGACATCATGTTTGATCAAGGCTTTTCAACTAAAGGAGAAGACAGAGGATTCGGTCTCTACTTTGTGGACCAAAGCATCAAAAAATTGAACGGACACCTGATTGTCACGAGTGAAAAAGGAGAAGGAACGACCTTTAGTCTCCGCATTCCGTATAAACAAAAGGAGGATTCACATGATTAATGTGTTAATAGTAGAAGACGACCCAATGGTTGGGGAGCTGAACAAACGCTACTTGACCCAAATCGACGGTTTTGAATTAAAAGGGATTGCCACCTCTTTTCAGCAGGCACTGGACATCTTAAAAACAGAAGCCATTCACCTTGTACTGCTCGATATTTATATGCCTGGACAAAATGGACTGGTCCTATTATCAGAAATACGCAAACAAAATCATTCTGTTGATGTCATTGTCATTTCAGCTGCCAATGAAGTCGACGTGATCCAGCAAACGATGCGAAACGGGGCTGTTGATTATTTAATCAAGCCATTTGAGTTTGAACGTTTCCAATCAGCGCTCTCAGAGTATAAACGTAAACACGCCTTGTACCAAACGATGAACAGCATCTCGCAAAATGATTTAGATGCGAAGCTCTTTCATAAAAAAGCAGAGACAGAAAAAGTCCTTCTGCCAAAAGGCCTGACCAAAAGCACACTCAAACTCATCTGGACAAGTATTCAATCATTCGGTCATCAAGCTTTCACGACCGAAGACCTAGCGAATCATACAGAAATCTCTCAAGTCTCCATTAGAAAATACTTGAAATTCCTTGAGGACATCGAAGTAGTTGATGTCGAAATGGCATACGGGACAATTGGACGTCCTGTTTTCCAATATAAACTCAGTACAACAAATATGAATTTGATTCAGCAATATCTATAATTTGACACATCTGACCTTTTACAGAGGCCAGATGTTTTTTTATGGCACACGATGTCACAAACCCCTTGATATCAGCGGTTCCACTGTAGTAGAGCACATCACAAAAGCGGCATTATATCATATTTCAGCAGATAAAAAGACATCGAATTTAGCCTTTTAACATTTTTTTAAAAATAAAACAAATTTCTATTTATTTATTCGATTGGAAATGATAAATTATGATTGATTAGTTCAACGAGATATAAGTCTGATGTCTTACATCTTCTCTCCTGCCCTCCATAAGTTTCAGGAGAAAGCAGGATAAAATACCCTATTCAGAAGGGTGAGAAGAGGTAGAACGGTCTTTTTTCGCGAGACTTTTCTGAAACTTTTAAATTTTATAGGGGGTTATGTTTTGAAGAAGCGCAAAATTGGACTAGCATTGTCCTTAGTCGTAGCAGCAGGAACCATCCTTGGAGCATGCGGCAACTCTGGCTCAAACAGCGGTGAAAGCAAAAAAGATAAAGATCAATTCACTGTTGCAATGGTAACTGATGTCGGTGGTGTCGATGACAAATCGTTTAACCAATCAGCTTGGGAAGGTTTACAAGCTTTTGGGAAAGACAACAATTTAAAAAAAGGTAAAAACGGCTTTGATTACTTACAATCTAAATCAGACGCTGACTATACAACGAACTTAAACACACTTGCTCGTGAGAAATTCGACCTGATTTATGGAATTGGTTTCTTAATGCAAGATTCTATTAGTGAAATCGCAGATCAACGTAAAAATAATCACTTTGGTATTGTTGATGCAGTTGTGAAAAAAGACAACGTAGCCAGCATTATGTTTAACGAAAATGAAGGATCATTCCTTGTAGGTGTTGCGGCTGCTCTTTCTACAAAATCGAACAAAATCGGTTTTGTTGGCGGCGTTGACTCTGAATTAATCAGAAAATTCGAAGTTGGATTCCGCGCAGGCGTTGAAGCAGCTAACCCGAAAGGAAAAGTGGAAGTGAAATATGCTGGTGCATTCGATAAAGCAGACATCGGTAAAGCAACAGCTGAAAGCATGTACAAATCTGGCGTCGACATCATTTATCACGCAGCTGGCGGTACTGGAACTGGTGTCTTCACAGAAGCAAAAAACCTGAAAAAAGCTGATCCTAACCGTAAAGTTTGGGTTATTGGTGTAGATAAAGACCAGTATGACGAAGGAAAAGTATCTGGAACAAAACAAAGTGTCACTCTTACTTCTATGATTAAGAAAGTAGACACAGCGGTACAAGACTTAACGACGAAAGCAAAAGAAGGTAAATTCCCTGGCGGCGAAGTGATCACATACGGTCTGAAAGAAGGCGCTGTTGACATTTCTCCATCTCAGGACAACCTTGACAAAGATGTATTGAAGAAAGTAGAAGAATGGAAACAAAAAATCATCAAGGGTGAAGTCAAAATCCCTGCAACACGTGATGAACTAAAAGATTTTAAAGCTTAATTTGAGCATCGGGATAAGCGCGGCTTATCCCCTTGCCTCTCCTTTACCTCCTCTTTATTCGTAAAAGGTGGTAAAAGAAAAGCTGCAGCCTCGTTTTGCAGCTTTTCTTTTGCTAGTTTTTATCTTCATCAGCACCCTAAAAAAGGAGCGGTTAAACCTGTGGATTATGTCATTGAAATGTTGAATATACGCAAAGAATTCCCTGGCATTGTAGCAAACGACAACATTACGCTGCAGCTGAAAAAGGGCGAAATTCATGCGCTGCTTGGTGAAAACGGCGCTGGAAAATCAACGCTTATGAACGTGCTTTTCGGTCTTTACCAGCCTGAAAAAGGTGAAATCAAGGTTCACGGAAAACCTGTAACCATTTCTAGCCCAAATGATGCAAGTGATTTAGGCATCGGTATGGTGCATCAACACTTTATGCTTGTCGATACATTCACCGTCGCTGAAAACATCATCTTAGGAAAAGAGCCTAAGAAGTTTGGAAAGATCGACAAAGAACAAGCCATACAGCAAGTACAAGAGCTTTCTGACCGCTATGGTTTAAAAATAGACCCTGCCGCAAAAGTATCTGACATCTCTGTCGGCATGCAGCAGCGTGCAGAAATCTTAAAAACACTTTACCGCGGCGCTGACATTTTGATCTTCGACGAACCAACAGCCGTCTTAACACCTCAAGAAATCAAAGAACTCATACAAATTATGAAAAACTTAATCAATGAAGGCAAATCCATTATTTTAATTACCCATAAGCTGAAAGAAATTATGGATGCCTGTCACCGTGTGACCATTATCCGAAAAGGCCAAGGCATTCGTACACTTGATGTGGAAAGCACAAATAAAGATGAACTTGCGAGCCTCATGGTCGGTCGTGAAGTTTCATTTAAAACAGACAAAAAAGACGCCTCCCCTGCTGAGGAAGTGCTTCAAATTCAAGACCTTACGGTAAAAGACGCGCGAGGAATTGAGGCAGTCAAACATCTCAACCTCTCAGTGAAGGCTGGCGAAATTGTCGGAATTGCTGGAGTAGATGGCAATGGTCAATCTGAATTAATTGAAGCCATTACTGGTCTAAAAAAATCAGAGTCTGGCACGATCATGCTAAACGGGAAAGCCATTCAAAACCTTCCGCCTCGGAAGGTGACCGAATCTGGAATTGGACATATTCCTCAAGACCGTCATAAACACGGACTGGTGCTTGATTTTTCAATTGGAGAAAATATTTCCTTACAAACGTATTATCAGCGCCCATACTCAAAATTTGGCTTGATGAATATGAAAAATATTTACCAAAAAGCAAAACGAATCATTGCGGAGTATGACGTAAGAACACCGAGTGAATATACAGAGGCACGCGCCCTGTCAGGCGGGAACCAGCAAAAAGCCATTATTGGCCGAGAAGTTGACCGCAATCCTGATTTATTAATTGCCGCTCAGCCGACACGAGGACTTGATGTTGGTGCAATTGAATTTGTTCATAAGCGTCTGATTGAGCAAAGGGACTCAGGGAAAGCCGTCCTGCTCATCTCCTTTGAGCTTGATGAAATTATCAATGTCAGTGATAAGATCGCTGTTATTTTCGAAGGCAGCATTATTGCCATCGTTGATCCAAAAGAAACAACAGAGCAAGAGCTTGGTCTATTAATGGCTGGAAGTACGCAACAGGAAGTGGGGAACGAAGCAAATGTCTAATCGCTTAACAAATCTGCTAATTCCGCTTATAGCCATTGTACTTGGTCTTTTTGTTGGGGCCATTATTATGCTGGCAAGCGGTTATAGTGTCATCGAAGGCTATGGCGCCCTTTGGAATGGCGTCTTCGGTGAAACCTATTATATGGGAGAAACCATCAGACAAGTTACACCTTACATTTTATCAGGACTTGCTGTTGCTTTTGCATTTCGGACTGGTCTCTTTAATATCGGTGTAGAAGGTCAAATGCTGATTGGCTGGGTAGCTGCTGTATGGATCGGTACAACTGTCCATGCACCTATGTATATCCATCTGCCGCTTGCACTCATCACCGCAGCTGCTGCTGGTGCATTATGGGGCTTTATTCCTGGGTTTTTAAAGGCTCGTTTTTATGTTCATGAAGTGATTGTCACGATCATGATGAACTACATTGCCCTTCATGTTACAAATTATCTGATCTCAAATGTCTTAACAAATAATAAAGATAAAACAGAAAAAATCGATGCCACTGCCTCGCTTCGCTCTGGTTTCTTTGAACAAATCACCGATTTCTCCCGGATGCATAATGGTATTTTTGTTGCCATTATTGCTGCGGTCGTGATGTGGGTCATTATTCAAAAAACCTCTAAAGGCTTTGAATTGCGGGCTGTTGGAATGAACCAGCAGGCCTCCCATTATGCCGGTATGAACGTTCGCCGCAATATCATTTATGCGATGCTCATTTCAGGTGCTTTTGCAGGTCTTGCAGGCGCAATGGAAGGTCTTGGTACATTTGAATATGCTTCAATTAAAGGCTCTTTTACCGGTGTAGGTTTTGATGGAATCGCCGTCGCTTTATTAGGTGGAAATACTGCTGTTGGTGTTGTTCTTGCTGCACTGCTGCTTGGTGGATTGAAGGTCGGTGCTTTAAATATGCCGCTTGAATCTGGCGTACCGACTGAGGTCGTTGATATTGTCATAGCGATCATTATTCTTTTCGTCGCCTCAAGCTATATTATCCGTCTTGTGATGAACCAAATGAAGAAAAAGGGGGGAAAATAAGTGGGATTTCTGCAAATTCTTGAAATCATCGTCCCAGCAACACTTGTCTATGCTGCACCACTTATTTTAACCGCTCTTGGAGGCGTCTTTTCAGAAAGATCAGGTGTTGTGAATATCGGTCTTGAAGGTTTGATGGTCGTCGGAGCATTTTCTAGTATTATCTTTAACTTATTTTATGCTGATACGTTTGGGGCGTTGACCCCGTGGCTTGGGCTCCTCGTCGGAATGGCAATCGGCGGATTGTTCTCTTTGATTCATGCAGTTGCAACCATTACATTCCGGGCAGATCAAACGGTCAGTGGTGTTGCCATTAACATGCTGGCACTTGGCGCTACGCTGTTTGTCGTGAAACTCATTTACGGGAAAGCACAAACAGATAAAATTACAGAGCCTTTCTATAAAGGTGATATTCCCCTTTTAAGTGACATTCCGATAATTGGCGATATATTCTTTAAAGATGTTTATTATACGTCCATACTGGCATTAGCGCTTGCGGTTGTTGCTTGGTTTGTTTTATTTAAAATGCCGTTTGGTCTTCGTCTTCGTGCAGTCGGAGAACATCCAATGGCTGCTGATACAATGGGAATCAAAGTGTACCGGATGCGCTATATCGGCGTCTTTATTAGTGGACTGTTTGGTGGTCTTGGCGGAGCTGTTTATGCGTCGACCATCGCACTTGATTTCTCACATGCTACCATTACTGGACAAGGCTTCATCGCACTAGCTGCGCTTGTCTTCGGTAAATGGCACCCATTCGGCGCAATGGGCGCTGCTTTATTCTTTGGATTTGCTCAAAGTTTAAGCATCATTGGCTCTCTCCTGCCGCTCTTCCAAGATATACCGAACGTGTATATGCTCATTGCACCATATGTGCTTACCATCCTAGCACTCACTGGCTTCATCGGCCGGGCAGATGCACCGAAAGCACTTGGGACCCCTTATTTAAAAGGAAAACGATAAATACGATGTATGTTCAATCCTCTGAAGGACAAACTACCTTCAGGGGATTTTTGTATGATAAAAACATAAAAACTCCTGTTTATTTTACTTTTATTACACTTAATTTAGTTTAATAAATAGATGAGTGTCACAGAATCTTCTACAATTGAGTCAAATAGCATTTGGGGGTGTTTATGTGGCTAATACACAACAATTGAAATCGATTACAGACGATTCTGACAATAATAAAAGCGTTTTCCGTAAGATCATGTCTTGGAAAATTGGTGTTATTGACTTACCTGTGTATTTAGTACTTGCAGCGATTATTTTAACTGCCGCTTATTTTAATAAAATTCCAGCAAATATGCTTGGTGGTTTCGCTGTTATTATGATTTTGGGGATTTTCCTTGGAGATATAGGACAACGTATTCCGATCTTAAAAGATATTGGTGGACCAGCGATTCTTTCTTTATTCGTACCATCGTTCCTGGTCTTTTTTCATGTTCTGAATCCGAACTCGTTGGAAGCGGTTACGTCTCTTATGAAAACGTCGAACTTCCTTTACTTCTATATTTCTGCTCTTGTAGTAGGTAGTATTCTTGGGATGCAGCGAACTGTTTTAGTACAAGGCCTTATTCGTATGTTTGTTCCTCTTGTTGCAGGTACAATTGCAGCTGTGACTGCTGGAATTCTTGTTGGTCTTTTAGTTGGTTACACACCGCATCATTCGTTCTTCTTTATTATTGTTCCGATTATTGCCGGTGGTGTTGGTGAAGGAATTTTGCCATTATCTATTGCTTATTCACAAATTCTTGGTGTATCAGCAGAGTCATTAATTTCTCAATTAATTCCTGCTGCCGTCATTGGGAACGTCATTGCCATTATCTGTGCTGGCGCAATGAAGAAGCTTGGTGAAAAACGTCCTGAACTAAACGGGAATGGCCGTCTTGTAAAATCAAAAGAGGCAAATGAAATTTTTGAACAGCCTGATATGGATCCAAAAGTTGATTTCGGGTTAATGGGTGCTGGTGTACTCGTTGCTTGTACAACGTTCATTTTTGGTGGTTTGTTAGAAAGCTTTGTTCATATTCCAGGTCCAATCTTAATGATTGTTCTTGCCGCTTTAATCAAATACTTAAACGTGATGCCTCAGCATCTGCAAGATGGCTCACAGCAGTTCTACAAGTTTGTATCAAGAAGCTTTACATGGCCGCTTATGGTCGGTCTAGGGATTCTATACATTCCACTTGATGATGTTGCAACAGTGATTTCTATTCCATTTGTTTGTGTATGTATCGCTGTCGTTCTTGGAATGGTTGGTTCAGGTTACTTCGTTGGGAAATTGATGAACATGTACCCAGTAGAATCTGCGATTGTGACAGGCTGTCACAGCGGACTTGGCGGTACTGGTGACGTTGCGATCCTTTCAGCTTCTGGAAGAATGGGTCTGATGCCTTTCGCACAAGTATCTACACGTCTTGGCGGAGCAGCAACTGTGATCTGCGCAACAATCTTACTTAGAATGTTTACTTAATCAAACAATAAAAAGCATGGGCTCTATTACGGGCACATGCTTTTTTTATATTTCTTTTCTCCTATAAGGGTTTTATTCTTCGGCAGAGATCACGCGTATATATTCTCTGGGCTGGAATGGATATTGTCTTGCCTCTTGATAGGTCATATAGAGAAGATGTTCTGAAAACAACGGCCATTCACTTTCCGCCTGCCACCTTTTTTGATCATTTCGTTCTATGAAGAATGCTCCTCCTAAAATCGTGCAGAATATGCTTAAGCTGATGCCCGCTTTTAGTTTCATGTAATCAGCTCCTTTAAGAAAAGCATGTACGAAATACAAAACAATATACAATGAGTTTCATTTTTGATAAAATATTTTTTGTGGTCAAAAGAACTCAAAACAAATACAGTTTACTGTAAATCAGTTCAAACCAATGCACTATGTCTGTATTTACGCTATAATTTTATTTACCAGTTCTTTAGAACGTGAATTTATATTGATTGAAGGAGGTTTATTTTCTTGCAGCTTATTCACTTCGCCATCCTATCGCCTTTTTTGCTTGCGTTTGTTGTGCCTTTTCTTTTTAAATACGTAAAGCGTATACATACAGGGTGGTTTGTTCTTATCCTGCCTATTCTATTATTTAGCTATTTTGTCCAGATGATTACGATGACATCAAATGGACGAACGTTATTTTCACAGGTCGAATGGATTCCTTCTCTAGGAATGAATTTCACTGTGTATGTAGACGGTCTTAGTTTGTTATTTGCGCTATTGATTACAGGTATTGGCGCACTTGTCGTCTTGTACAGTATTTTCTACTTATCGAAGGAAAAAGAACAACTCGGCTCTTTTTATACGTATTTGTTAATGTTTATGACCGCTATGCTCGGTGTCGTTCTATCTGACAACATGGTGGTTCTTTACTTGTTTTGGGAGCTGACGAGTATTTCTTCCTTCCTCTTAATTGGGTATTGGTATAAGCGGGAACGCTCTAGATATGGAGCAACCAAATCACTGCTGATTACCGTTTTTGGCGGATTAGCTATGCTCGGTGGTTTTATCCTCCTCTATTTGATTACTGATTCATTTAGTATTCGTGAAGCAGTCAATCAGCTTCAGCTCATTATGGCATCACCTTACTTTATCCCTGCCATGATTCTGATCTTACTTGGTGCCTTTACGAAATCAGCGCAGTTCCCATTTTATATCTGGCTGCCTGATGCAATGGAAGCACCTACCCCTGTGAGCAGTTATCTGCATTCTGCTACGATGGTGAAAGCTGGTATTTATCTTGTTGCCCGCTTCAGTCCAATCTTTGCTATTTCAGAGGTGTGGTTTTGGACCATATCCATCGTTGGACTTGTGACATTATTTTGGGGATCATTCCACGCCGTTCGTCAAAACGATTTAAAAGCCATTCTTGCCTTTTCTACCGTTAGTCAGCTCGGGATGATTATGCTTATGCTGGGTGTAGGAGCAGCTGCGATTCATGAAAACAATCCTGCCTTTTTTGGCGCAGCCGTTCTTGCTGCTATTTTTCACCTCATTAACCATGCTACGTTTAAAGGCAGTCTCTTTATGGCAGCAGGTATTATCGATCACGAAACAGGCACTCGTGACATTCGGAAATTAGGCGGTTTAATGACCATCATGCCGATTACCTTTACGATTACGTTAATCGGTACATTCTCAATGGCTGGACTCCCGCCATTTAACGGCTTCTTAAGTAAAGAGCTGTTTTTCACAAGTATGCTGCGCATTTCTGAGATCAGCTTTACTGACATTTCAACATGGGGCGCTATTTTCCCAGCGATTGCTTGGCTCGCTAGTGTCTTTACGTTCATTTACAGTATGATGCTTCTCTTTAAAACATTTAGAGGCAATCTTCAGTTAGATCAATTAGAAAAAAAGCCGCATGAAGCACCGATTGGTATGCTCATCCCGCCAATTATCCTTGCTGCACTTGTGGTCACCTTTTTCTTCTTCCCAAATATTCTAGCTTATTCTGTCATTGAACCTGCGATTGCAGCCATTATTCCCGATGCGATTGATCCAGGAAAACGGTTTGTTGTCAAAATTGAAGCATGGCACGGCTTTCAGCCAGAGCTTTATATGACAATAGGTGTTGTAGCTTTAGGGATTATCGGATATTTGACGTTGTCGAAATGGCGTCCAATGTACAACATATTTAAGGAGAAATGGTCATTTAACTCCTTATATGACCGTTCACTGATCGGCTTAGAAAAAGGCTCCTATCGCCTGACGAACAGTTATATGACCGGTTTCCTTCGTGATTACCTTGTCTATGTGTTTGGGTTCATGATTATCGTGCTTGGGAGTGTCATGTTTTATCAGAATGCCTTCTCATTTAATATGGAACATGCTGCTCCAATCGGCACGTACGAGGTCATTCTGTCATTAGTGATGATAGCAGCAACCCTCACGACTGTGTTTGCTCGTTCTCGCTTAACAGCCATTATCGGGCTAGGTGTCATGGGGTATACGCTGTCACTATTTTTTGTTATTTTCAGGGCACCTGACCTTGCCCTCACCCAGTTAATTATTGAAACAATTTCTGTGGCACTGTTTTTACTTTGCTTCTATCACTTGCCAAAGCTGAGCATGAAGCAAAAAACAAGGAAATTTAAAATGACCAATCTCATTATTTCAGTAGGTGTTGGTGTCATTGTGACATGCCTTGCTTTCGCTTCAACAAGCAATCAGTCACTTGATACGATTGCGTCTTACTTTATTGAAAACAGCTACAAGCTTGCAGGCGGAGACAACATTGTCAATGTCATCCTTGTTGATTTCAGGGGCTTTGATACACTCTTTGAAATTACCGTACTTGCCATTGCGGCACTCGGTATTTATGGATTATTAAAGGCACAAGGAAAACGGAAGAGAGGCGTGCGGCGATGAGGAAGATTGATACGAATGATATGCTCTTACAAGTCACAACAAAAATCACAGCATTCATCATCCTGCTTTTTTCCCTTCACTTATTTCTTGCGGGACATAACAATCCTGGCGGGGGGTTCATTGGCGGCCTGATGAGTGCTGGGGCTGTCGTTCTTCTGCTTTTAGCCTATGATCTGAAAACAGTGAGACGTATTCTGCCCTTTAACTTTATTTATGTTGCAGCGACCGGGCTGCTCGTCGCGATCCTGACGGGTATGGGATCATTTCTATTCGGTGCACCTTTTCTATCCCATGCATTTGATTATTTCCAACTGCCGTTTTTAGGGAAAACAGAACTGGCGACAGCCGTACTGTTTGATATCGGTGTGTATTTGGTTGTTGTCGGTGTCACCATGACCATTATTCAAACGATTGGAGAGAAGGAATAATGGAATTTCTAATGTCTATTATCGTCGGTATAATTTTTATGGCGGCGACCTATTTAATGCTTTCAAAAAGCCTTCTGCGGGTCATCGTCGGTACTGCTGTTTTGAGTCACGGCGTCCATTTGCTTCTTTTAACAATGGGCGGCTTAAAAAAAGGAGCTCCTCCTATTTTAAAAGAGGGGCTCACATCCTATGTAGATCCATTACCACAAGCATTAATTTTAACAGCCATTGTCATTGCTTTTGGTGTGACATCCTTTTTACTTGTCATGGCCTTCCGTGCCTTCCAAGAGCTGCGAACAGATGACATGGATCAAATGAGAGGAAATGATCAGCATGAATAATCTCGTGATCCTGCCTATTTTAATTCCATTATTAGCTGCTACACTATTGATCTTTATGAATAAGAACATCATGCTGTCAAGAGGCTTTAGTGTGTTTGCTTCGCTCTCAGCCATTGTCTGTAATGTGTATTTAGTCCAAACCATTTTTACAAATGGGATTCAAACCCTCTATTTAGGAGGCTGGAAAGCACCATTTGGGATTGCCCTTGTGGCCGATCAGTTTGCTGCGCTCCTTGTGCTGACCGCTTCCGTCGTTGGGCTAGTGACAGTTCTTTTCTCCTTTCAAACGATTGGGAAGGAAAAGGAGCGGCTGTTCTATTACTCTGGCGTGCAGTTTTTGTTAGCTGGCGTAAGTGGGGCCTTTTTAACAGGCGATATTTTCAACCTGTTTGTATTTTTTGAGTTACTGCTAATGGCGTCTTACATGCTCATTGTGTTAGGCGGTTCAAAGCCTCAGCTTCGTGAATCACTCAAATACATTGTGTTTAACATCATCTCATCGGCTTTATTTATCGTCGGTGTCGCTTGTTTATATGCAGTCACTGGTACACTGAATATGGCTGATTTAAGTGTGAAGATCGCTGAATCAGGGCAAACAGGATTAATCACTGTCATTTCCATTCTGTTCCTCATTGTATTTGGCTTAAAAGCTGGGATCTTCCCGCTTTATTTCTGGCTGCCAGGATCATATCATGCACCGCCAGCGGCTATTTCTGCTCTATTTGGCGCACTGCTGACAAAGGTTGGCTTATATGCGATTGCCAGAGTCTTTACGTTAATTTTTATACATGATACAGGGTTTACACATACACTCATGGCTTGGTTTGCCGCTCTAACAGTGATATTCGGTGTGATTGGCTCTATTGCTTATTCTGATGTGCAAAAGATCGTGATCTATAACATTGTCACAGCCGTGGGGGTCATTTTGTTTGGGATTGCAGCCAATACACCTGCCTCACTCCAAGGGGCCATTTATTATCTCATTCATGACATGGTGATTAAAGGCGCTTTATTTATGCTGGCAGGTGCACTCTTCGTGTACGCTGGCACAAACCACTTGAAAAAGATGGGCGGGCTGATTCAATCTCAGCCTTTACTAGGGTGGATGTTTTTCATTTCGGCTTTATCACTGGCAGGAATTCCGCCGCTGAGTGGTTTTGTTGGAAAGCTAAAGATTGTAGAAGGTGGTTTTTCTGCTGGACACATGACCTTTTCTATCCTTGTCTTACTGTCCAGCCTTCTTGTCCTTTATTCGATTATGAGAATCTTCATGCTCGCATTTTGGGGCGAGGAACAAGATATGCGAAGAAGGAAACCGTCGATTAAAGGAATGGTGTACCCTGGCGTACTGCTTGTGATCTTGTCGCTTGCCATTGGGTTAGGGACAGAGTTCATTGCCCCTTATATCAATCAAGCAGCGGAAATGCTATCAACACCAGAAAAATATATTCAAGCTGTGCTGAAGGAGTAGATGAACATGGCCTTTCAAATATTACTAAACGCTCTCCTCGCCTTTACATGGATGTTTATGAATGATACTTACAGAGCCGCAGACTTTGTATCAGGCTTTGTACTAGGGATGGTCGCCATCTTTATGTTTCGGCGATTTTTCCCGCAGCGTTTTTACGGCTATGCCCTTTTTGCGATTTTCAAGCTCGTATTGATTTTTATTCGGGAGCTGCTTCTTGCCAATTTAAGTGTATTAAAGACCGTATTATCTCCAAAGCTCACAATTAAGCCCGGTATTTTCGCCTTTCGTACGGACTTGAAAACGGATTGGGAAATCACCATACTGGCTAACATGATTACATTGACACCAGGTACACTCGTCATTGATATTTCTGATGATCGTTCAATTTTGTACATTCATGCGATGGATATTGAAGATGCAGAAAAAGCCATTCACGATATCCGGGTTTCATTTGAAAAAGCGATTCAGGAGGTGAGTGGTAAGTAATGGAGCTCATATTACAAATGTCACTTGGCATTCTTGCACTGTCCACCCTTCTTTTTGTTATACGGGTTATCAAAGGTCCCTCTATTCCTGATCGTGTAAGTGCACTTGATGCGATAGGAATCAATTTAATTGGGATGACAGCCATCGTTTCCATTTTGCTGAAAACGACAACGTTCTTTGAAATTATTTTACTGCTCGGTATCCTTGCCTTTATCGGCACTGTCGCTTTTTCCAAATTCCTTGAGAAAGGGGAAGTGATTGAAAATGATCGTCATCGCTAAAGCTATTGTCATTTTCTTTATCCTGCTTGGCGCCATCCTTTGTCTCATTTCAGCCATTGGCGTTCTTCGCCTGCCAGATGTTTATACACGAATGCATGCTGCATCAAAAGCATCGACACTTGGTGTTGTCCTCATATTAGTTGGGGTATTCTTTCACGAATGGTTTCTTGCAGGCATTATTTCTGCGAAGATTCTACTTGGGATTGTCTTTATCTTTTTAACAGCTCCGGTCGGCGCACACTTGATCGGAAGAGCCGCCTACAATACTGGAGTCAAGATGGACAAACGAAGTGTACAAGATGATTATGGTGGTTTTCGTAACTTCGTGATTAAACGAAAAGAAGACTCGTACTTATAAACTGAAAGAAGGACCTCACATGTGAGGTCCTTCTTTTATTTCTATAAAAAAAACAATCCAACCTAAAAAAAGCTTCCGCTGCACCGGGAGCTTTTTTATATGAGATCAATGACAGCAAGTGTGCATCTTGACGTACAGATGTGCCGGTCCCGATCATCTTTAATATCAATTTGAAATACCATTGTACGGCGCCCTACATGTACAGGAACAGCCGTCGCTGTCACTACTCCATCACGTACAGATTTTAAATGATTGGCATTGATTTCAATCCCTGAGCAAACTTGCTGAGTTAAGTCTAAATGAGCCGCAGCCCCCATGCTTGCCACTGTTTCTGCTAGAGCAGCAGATGCTCCTCCGTGCAGCAGTCCAAATGGCTGTTTTGTTCTGTGATCGACTGGCATTGTCGCCACGCATCGTGACTTATTACACTCTACAATCTCAATCCCAAGTGCCTCAAGCAGTGTATTTGATCCACTCACTTCCATCAGGGTTCTCTCCCTTCACACGTTTACAGCACACTTTCAGATTTTGCAATTAACACAGCTTCGGTTCGAGAGCCAACATTCAGCTTATTAAAGATGGACGTCAAGCTGTATTCAATCGAGCGTTTGCTCAAATGAAGCACATCGGCAATCTCTTGGTTCGTGTATCCTTTTTCCACTTCTCTGAGGATCAAACACTCTCGCTCTGTTAACAGCTCATGATCGGTCTGCTGCGCCTGTTCTGGCTTTTCTTGCTGCTGTGAAATTAATTTCTTTAAATAGGATAGCTGAATGACAACTTCTCCTTGCAATGTGCGGTGTATGTATTCAATAATTTTGTCTTTTGTCTCTGTTTTACTAATTGCACCGTGCAATCCAGCCCGAATGGCCTCTTCAAAATAATCATCTACTTCATACCCTGTATAAATGATAATTTTCACTTGTTGGTTGGTTTCTAGAATTTGTTTCGCAATGTCCATTCCATTGATATCCCCGAGATTTAAATCCATCAAAATCACATCATAGATGGAAAAGTCATGCGTCTTTAAAAAGGCGGCTTCTGCATCAGGACTTAAACAATCGACTGATAGCTGCTGATCTGATTCTAATATGCTTTTTGTCCCTTCCATGACAGCCGGATGATCATCAATGACCAATATCTTCTTCATGTCTTCCTCCCTTTAAATCACTCACTTCCATTTTATATAAAAGACTTGGCAGATGCCAAGTCTTATTCCTTAATAAATCGTTACAATTCCATTTCAATTTTCACCTTCAGTCCTTTTTCTGGGGCTGTGTGAATGTGAAGCTTCCCATTTAACGCCTTGACTCGTTCTCTGATTCCCGAGAGGCCCATGCTCATGGTGTGCTGATCAAGATGGCTTGCATCAAAACCGACTCCATCATCCTCGTAGTGAAGAACAACCTGATCTTTAATACAAATCAGCATCACTAACACTTGAGTGGCTTGGGAGTGCTTCAGGGCATTGGATAACAGCTCCTGAACAATTCGGTAAATATTCAGCTGTGAATCAATATCAATGTCCAGTTCTTTATCAAAGCGTGTTGTATTCAGCCGGATATGAAACGGTGCTTCCTCCTGAATTTGAGAAGTCAGCTTCGACATCGCCTTGACTAAACCTAAATCGTACAGCAGCTGCGGCCGAAGTTCATGACATGTTTCTCTCGTGGTTTGAATCACCTTAGACATTTGTTCATTCCATGAGATAAGCGATTGTTCAATAGACGTTGGGCATTGATCGTTTTGGAAATTCGTTAAAAACATCTCTGACTGTCTTTTCAGCGATATCAAATCCTGTAGCACGGAATCATGAAGATCCCTCGCTAAATCGGAGCGCTGTTTTTCTTCCATCGCAAACATGACTTTTTTCAGCCAAGCAGGATTCGCTTCACGCTGCTTCAAATCTTCAAGATGCTCCATCAATTCTTCGATCTTGACGACATTTTCTAAACTGACACTTGTATAAAAAGCCAATGTTTTCAGCCAAGAAATCTCATCACGCGTCAATTTAGGTGTCTGTAAATTGGATAAACAGCAAATCATAAACGAGTGACCGCCCCGCTCGCCAATTTTCATCATAAACCCTTTATCAAGCTCAATGATTTTCCCGACTTCCCCTAAAATATCCTGAAATTGATCCACATACTCTTTCCATAGATTGCTATCACCTGAAGATTCATCAATCTCTTCAATTTGTCCATCTGGCTTCACTTCAAGCACAAAGGCTTTATTAACAACAAGCACTTCTAAAATGGTGTATTTCAAATGATACAGCACTTGATGAAGTGATGACGCCTCACGAATAAGCTGCGTAAATTTAAACACGCTGTCCTGGTAATTATGCTTCTCTGAAAAACGCTTCAGACGAAAACGGAAATCTAGAATTTCTTTGAAATAGAAAACAGCCAGCATGAGCGCGTAGGTGATTAATGCGAGCTTCAGTGTGTACTTCAAATCTTCTGGTTTTTGCAGAATATAAAACGTGACAACAACAAAAATGGTCGGTGTGATGGCTAGAAAGCCATAGTACCTCAGTCTGCTAATCAAAAAATCCATATTGTAAAGTTTGTTCGTCATGAATTGGTACACTAGAGAAAAAGGAATAAGCAAGACAAAAGAAGTCAAGAAAAAGGGATCTACCACATAAATACGAAACAAAACATATGGTATTGCAAATAAAAATATAAATGGACAGAATGCTATGATATTAATCATGACAAAAAACTTTAAAACAGACCCCTGCTCTGTCTCTTTATATTTCCGCATTCCATTGATAATCACTTTGAATGACATGATAATAGAAGCGAAAAAGAATAAAAGATTTAAACTTGGCATGTATCTTGCTATCGCTGAATCTATTGGAACTGCTAGCTCTATCAATAGATTAATTACTGGAAGACTATATAAAAGGCGAATTGTTTTTTGATTTGTTATATGCAAGTTAAACTCTTTAAAATACTGATAAATGAAATGAATATAAAAGATAAATACACTTGATAAACAAAATACGATCACATAATGGCTAAATCTTTCACCAATACCTGAAGTACCTGCACTAAGATACCCGATACAAATCGTTAATAAAAATAAAACTAAAAGAAATGCTGATTTCCGTTGGGTCTCTTTGTTAATTCTAATGATAAAGAAGATACAAAATAAACATATTGAATACAGGACGAGAGGAATTAAATAGACAAATAAACTTTCTTGACCAATCAATGTCTTATTTTTAAGGGTGATCATTTGGTTGCCTCTTTGAATATCAATTCTTTGCACATTCCTAAGCTCACCATTGATCAAATGATCTTTTTTGTTAGCAGGTTCCCCATTGATTTTAAGTATAATATCTCCTTCTTCTAATCCTGATGTGTAGGCTAAAGAAAGATATTCAACTTTGACAACTTCTGCTTGACCGTTCTTGTTCTCCGCTACATGTGCTCCATTAAAAATATCAAATACATAAATATATGAAACATAGATCACAAATAAAAAAGACAGAAAAACCAAAAAAGCAGATAGTTTCGTATAAGTTATCTTCATGTATAAAACATCCTTAACTGGAGAACTTTTAAATCATTTTTAAATGAATAGTATCATTTATAGTACCATATATAATCTGCAGACATTTGCCCTTTTTTAATGCCCTGAATGATTGCTTTCATGGTTTGCTCATCTGTGTGAATTAAACTTGCATTCCCTAAGTCCAATTCATTCACAACACTAGGATTATTCATTAAATATGCAATAACATTTTGAATGTTCAATCATTGCCCTCCTTTGTCATAAATGCATACAATTGTTCCTTATTTGTTTTAGGTAAATCAAGTTGTTCAATCCCTTGCCTCATTTTTAACAGCATAATCTCTCTCATTGATACCATGTACTGAGTCAAACCAGCTTCAAGTAATTTCTGCTTCAGCTGAAATGACTTTTGTTCTGACTCATCTAAACGACCGGAAAAGAACGTAAGAAGCTCTTGACTGGCATCGTTAAAACCTCTTTGTAAATAACTAAATGCCAGCGTTTGTTTTTTTAGAAAATCTCCGTTTGTTTTCGATAATAACGCAAAAAAATCGTTACTGATCTGTTCAGCAACACCATAATATATTGAATATGATTCCACAGTTGAGTTGATTTTTCTCGTCGCTAAATAAACACCCAGTACACTAGAAAGAGCTGTTAATGATCCTGATTTTTTCCTTAACACCTCTACACACTCTTCTTCTGTTTCATGCATATGACGCAAATCCTCATGTTGTCCTTCCATTGACCATTTGATGAGTTGGAACAGTTTCTCAATTAGTTGAGAATCATTTTCACCTATTGATATGATGAATTGGGTACTCAGCGTATACAAATACGTAGAAGCATTGATGGCGACTCCTTGGTCGACGTTCATCCAAGGATACGAATCATTGTCCTGATCTTCAATATCATCTAATATATCGGCTGATAAAATGAGAAGTTCAATCCCTGCTGCCAATTGTGTAATCGCTTGCTTGTCTTGTCCGCCAAATGCCTCATAATGCTTGTAAGCCAATTGCCCAAAGGGAAATTCATTCTTTCTATCTGTAAATTCTAGAAGCAGTTGTTGTAAATCCTTCTGCCTGACTGCATGTTGAATAAAATCAGACATATTCTGCTTGATTTTTGTATTCTCTAGATAGTTTAGCATACTCGCTCTTGTACCTCACCCTTCCGCCTTTTATTTTACTAAAAAGACATGAGCAGATGTCCACTGACATCACTATTTAACAATTATATAATAATATATCCTTTTTTTGTATGTATTTGGATAAAAAAAAGACTTGATGATTATCAAGTCTTTAAGAAATTTTCACATATTCATATTTGTCGTATTGATCAATGCTTTTGTTAATGTTATGAAGAGAAGCCGTTGTTTCTCTAATTTCGTTTTCAAGTTTCCATAATAATTGTTTAAGTTCTTCGATTTCATACTTTTCCATCGATTCCACTCTCCTTTTTTGGAAGATCAATGTATTTGTGTATGGTGATTGGGTCATAAGTATTTGATCTGTTACTAACAGTGTAAATGTAATTGAGTATTTTTTCACCGAAAAGTATGCACAAAATGTGTGCGTGATACCGCAAAATTCAATAGGTCTTTTTTCATCATTTTCTGACTTTTCAAATCATACTTTTATCTCAATTTCAAAGGAACTGCGTCATTTTTGCGACAAGAATAGGCATCATTCGTCACACTTTTCTCACATAAGAACGTATGATCCCTTCCGTATCCTCGGTTTTGCGTGTTATAGGTCAGACGACAGACCCTATTGTGGACACCGCAATTTTTTGGCGACATTCACCGAAATTGACCGCAAAAGTACCTATTTTTATGTTGGATTTATAAAGATAGAAAGATCATTTTGATTCTTTATTCTGATTTTCTACATACATTTAGAACAGATATCCGTCCAATTTCACGTCAATGAGAGAAGAGGTGACCATATGTTTTACTATGTTCCTTATCCTGCTTTGCAGGTTCCCGCAATGAGCCATGCATACCCGCGCACACCTATGACTTTTCCTCCAGTAGATGCCCACTCGTTTCAACGAGCCGCAAAAGAATCAGCCCGACTTGTTGCTGATGCTTCACTCATTACACAGCAGATTTCCAGCTCGCTTTCATTTGCACAGCGCATCATGGAGGCTGCTGAGCGCTCTGATTCGACAAGTGTCATCCGAATGCTGAAGCAAATCGGTGTGAAAAGTGGCATTGACATCCGCTTTAGTCCAGAAGGCATTCGTATCTACTTGTCTCTCGCCTCTAGCAGACTTTTTCTTCTTTTACAGTGGGCATAACAAAAAAAGCCGCTCTGACGTGAGCGGCTTTTCTTAAGATTCAAACATTTTATGACACCATTCAATGGCTTCTATATAACAGCCGTAGGCTTCTTGCTTCGGGAGTTCCCCATTTAACATCTCATCATCCCATTCATTTCGTTCAATCCGTTTGGCTACACCTAGCACAAATGAATAATCATTTTCATAGCCAAGCAGTGCCTCGCCAACTTCATCAGAAAGCGGCAGCTCTTTCACAAGTTCTGTAATATCTGCCCTGACAAGCGTATCAATGAGAGAAAACATGCCTGTCAGCATATAAGAGGCTGGGTGCTCTCGTTCAGTACGACTCGCAATCAGTTCACACGTTTTCGCCCGAATGAATGACATTTTGATAATTTCTTTTTGGCTTGAGTTTGCTTGGACATTCAGTTCTTTAAATGAAAGAATAAAGATCCAGCGCCGAATTTCATTAAACCCAAGCAGGATAATCGCCTGCCGGATACTTTTGATTTGATAAAGACGTCTCATGCCGCCTGAATTCAGCATTTTTAATAATTGATATGACAGCGAAAGGTCACTTTCAATAAAATGGGTCACGATCTGGATATTCGGCTGTTCCTTGCTCAGCTCATTTAAGAGCTGGTGGTACGCATGGAAGCTGGTCGATAATGCTCGTCCTGATATGACACGAGGCTCGCTAAAGAAATACCCTTGAAATAAATGGAAGCCGGCTTCTAGCGCTTCTTCATACTCTCTTCGCGTTTCCACCTTTTCTGCAAGGAAGCGAAGTCGATATTTTTTATACGTATGTAGAATATTTCTTCGTTCTTCCGATGTGGTCTTCAGAAAGTCAATTTTTAAAATATCAATGCAATAGAGGAGTTCGTCAAGCAACTTGTCACTAAAATGTGTTCCGCTTAGAAAAAAATCATCAAGTGCAATCGTATATCCCCATTTTTTTAACTGCTTACATCTCATAATAAGTGCCGGGGTAATCGGTACATTTTCTAATATCTCGATCACAAGCTGATGCGGATCAAAATAGGTGAGCAGATCAGACGAAAGTAAGCTTTCAGTGAAATTAATGTAGCATCTTTTGCCCTCTGTCAATGTTTCGATACCGATATTTAAAAAGCTATTAATAATGAGGTCCGTTGTCGCTTGGTCACCGTCTTCAGCGCTATATGTATTGGTTTCACTATCTCTATAAAGCAGCTCATATGATACGACTTGTTCTTTTCTGTTAAAAATAGGCTGTCTCGCAACAAACACCCTCAACTGCTCCAATCCTCCTTTATGCAATGACAAACAAGATGTGCTTTCAGTATACCAAATGATTGTGCTTATGGTTCACTTTGAATCGGTCAAAAAATAAAAAAAGAGATCACCCGGCTTGATGATCTCTTTTCTTCCAATTAGCTTTCATAAAGCTCTTTTTTAATTTTATTTTTCACGTCATGGATAAACTGCATCTTGTTATCCCAGCATTTTTGACTCAAATCGACTGGGTATTCTTCTGGTTTGCTGATTCGTTTATATTCCTCCCAGAAAAGTCCGAGGCTATCCTGCACATAGGCTTGAATCGTTTGAATATCCGGATTGTCATATACAAGTTTTCCTTGTTCGAAAATCGGGACATGAAGATCCTTAGCCACAAAGTTTGTAACAAATTTGCTGATAAATGTATGCACAGGGTGGAACATTTTCAGTTTATCCTCACTATGAACATCTTCCTCTTCGAGCGCAATGTAGTCACCCTCAGAATGATGATTCAATTGATTGATGATGCGGTACACACGTTTACGTCCTGGTGTTGTCACTTTCTCTGGGTTAGACGAAATTTTAATGGTATCATTCATTTTTCCATTTTCTTCAATAGATACGAGTTTATACACTGCACCAAGAGCTGGCTGATCAAATGCTGTGATCAGCTTTGTCCCAACACCCCACACATCAATTTTGGCACCCTGTGCTTTTAAATTCATGATGGTATGTTCATCAAGATCGCTCGATGCAATGACTTTTGCATCATGGAATCCTGCATCATCCAGCATCGTTCTAGCTTTTTTAGACAAGTATGCAAGGTCACCGCTATCAAGTCTGACACCAATAAAGTTGATTTTGTCTCCGAATTCTTTCGCTACCTTAATGGCATTTGGAATACCGGATCTCACGGTATCATACGTATCGACTAAAAAGACACAGTCTGTATGGGTTTCAGCGTATTTTTTAAATGCCGTATATTCATCGCGGTATGCTTGTACAAGCGCATGGGCATGAGTTCCTGACACTGGAATGTTGAAGCGCTTCCCAGCACGAACATTACTTGTCGCCTGGAAGCCGCCGATGAGTGCCGCTCTTGCTCCCCACATCGCTGCATCCATTTCATGCGCACGTCTTGTTCCGAATTCTAGTGCTGTCTCATCTTCAATGATTCCTTTAATCCGAGCCGCCTTTGTTGCGATCAGTGTTTGGAAATTCACGATATTCAGCAAGGCTGTTTCGATTAGCTGCGCTTCTACAAGCGTTGCCTCGATGCGCATGATCGGTTCATTTGCAAAGACAATTTCGCCTTCACGCATTGAATGAAGTGTTCCTGTAAAGGACAACCCGCTTAAATAATCAATGAAATCGCTTTTATAACCGAGTTCATCTTTTAAATACGCTAGATCACTTTCGGTGAAGGAGAAGTCCGATAAATATTCAATCGCTTTCTCTAAACCAGCAAATACAGCGAAGCCATTGTCAAATGGAAGCTTTCTGAAGAAGAGTTCAAAAACTGCCTTCTTCTCATGAATGCCGTCTCTCCAATACGTTTCTGCCATGTTAATTTGATAAAGATCTGTATGTAGTGATAAACTGTCGTCAATAAACCGATGCTCCAACTTCCATTCTCCTTCCCTTACTTAACCACTTTCGCACCAAGCGACTGCTCAAAGTGAGAAAGTGCCCACTCGTGCCCCGCTTCATTAAAACTCGCTACAGCATTCTGGTGAATCACAAGTTCGAAGCCTTTATTGTACGCATCAACAGCTGTATGAAGTACACAAATATCGGTACATACGCCGGCTAAATGAAGTTCAGTGATGCCGCGTTCGCGCAGTTTCATTTCTAATTGAGTGCCTGCAAAAGCAGAGTATCTTGTTTTTTCCATATAGTAGACATGCTTTAAATGTTTTGACGTGTGAAATAGTGAACTTAGTTTGCCATAAAGTTCAATTCCCTTTGTCCCGCGAATATTATGGGGCGGAAATAACTTTGTCTCTGGATGATAAGGGTCTTGCTCTTCATGATGATCGACTGCAAAGACGACAAAGTGTCCTTCATCAATAAACGAAGAAGTGATCTCTGTGATCTTAGGCTCAATCGCCTGTCCAGGCTTTCCGCATGTCAATTTTCCATCGTCTGCAACAAAATCAACGGTATAATCAATACAAATCAATGCTTTGCCCATCCGCATCTCTCCCATATGCTCTTTTGACTCATTATAGCCTATTCATTTCACTAGGGAAACCTATTCAACAGATTCGCGAGAAAAAGCCTTTTGAAGCAGCTCATCTTCTATATAGATGTGCTCTTGATTAACCGCATTCGGCAGCTCTATCACAAGACCAAAAGGAGAATGCGCCTCATAATGATTCACCACTTTAAAGGAACAACCAGCGGCATTAGCCATTTTCACATATTGAGAATAAGATGCATAGGACAACTCACCATTTAAAAGAACAGTGGCCTGACGGTTGGACTTTAAGACTTGTTCTACCTCTTGATACGGTTTATTTCGTAATACCTGTCCCTTTGTCAGGGCGAGAAGCGCTCGTTCCCTTAATGAACCGAGAAACATTCTTCGTTCATCGGGTTTTGTTTCAGCATGTCCAAATATTCCTTGCTGCAAATAAAAGTCTACGGATTCTTCTTTCATCGCTGTTTTCACTCCTGGTTTTAAAATTTACATTTCTGTGACCCAGTGCACAATCTTTAGTGCAAGCTCACGGGCTTCGTCTGTTTCTGCTCTTTCCATTAAGGATTGCTCGAGCGTATGGATCAGCTGCTCTTTTTCGTCCTCGTACGCAATGGATTTACTCCATTCAATGTCAGGTACGGCAACAAGCGTTTTATATTCTTTTTTATTTTCATGTAAATATACATTGTAGGTCTTTGGTTGCCGGCTTGTGATGTGTGCTTTTCTAATTTTCATTTGACTCTGTTCACACCTCTTTTTTCTTCTTACATCCATATCCATTGTACCATAAAAAAAGACAGCTTCTGAAAAGGAAATCCCTTTCAAAGCTGGCTACGCATTGAAGCTCTTTTGCTGACTAATAAGATTTAAATCCCAAACAAATGTGACGTTTGGACTGTTAAAAAATTGGACGATATCCCCTGCATTATAGGTACCTGAACCACCGGCGGAGTAATCAACACTTTTTGGCGAAATGGGAAAAACACCGCCGAAATGTGCCGCCCCATTTCCGTACACACGATCTATATGAATAGGTCCA
Organism: Bacillus sp. FSL R5-0431; assembly: GCF_038002985.1. Taxonomy (NCBI): domain Bacteria; kingdom Bacillati; phylum Bacillota; class Bacilli; order Caryophanales; family Bacillaceae; genus Bacillus; species Bacillus sp. FSL R5-0431. Next base: position 2,826,618 of record NZ_JBBOOG010000001.1, read on the forward strand.
ACAATCGCTGGCATTGCTCCACCACCTTTTCTATCCACATCATTTGCCCAGCTCAACAATACGTGTATCACAAATAAAAAAAGACAGCTGATATTTGATCACCAGCTGTATTTCTATGCATTAAATGATTGAGGCTGGTCAAACAATGTGAAGTCCCAAAGCATCGTCGCATTAGGATCACTTGTAAGAGACATATAATCACCTGAATTAAAGGCTCCCGCCCCGCCAGTGGAGTGGTTTACAGCCAAAGGGGCAATGGCCAGTACATCACCGAAAGTAGCTGCACCGTTTCCTCCTAATGACTCGATATGAATAGGTCCAACGATTGCAGGCATCAGAATCTCCCCCTATCTGCTTATGTCAACCATCTTATGCAAAAAGGGAAAAGTTGTGCATCTGCCCTATACGTTTAAATGCTGTTCTTTACGAGACCGCTGACGCAGCTGAACCAATCTGACAATATTCAAGGTGATCGCTTTGAGCAGTGCATAGACAGGAACCGCAAAGATCATGCCAAGGATGCCGCCAAAGCTTCCTGCCCCAATTAACAGCAGGATAATGGTCAAAGGGTGTGTGTTAAGGCGTTTCCCAATGATCAATGGAGAAATGACATTTCCGTCAATTTGCTGAACGACAAGAATCACAATCACTGTCACCACTGCTTTTCCAGGCGAATCAAGAAAGGCAATCAGCACAGCTGGTGCCGCGCCAAGATATGGTCCAAGGTACGGGATCACATTTGTGACCGCAATGATAATACCGAGAATAAGCGCATATTTCACACCAATTAATAAGTATCCGATAAAACAAGCCACTCCAACAAATAAACAGACAACAATCTGCCCCTGTATGTAAGCCGCAAGTGTGTCGTTTAATTCTTTAAAAATTTTCAACCCTTCCTTACGGTAAGGCATTGGCAAAAATTGAACGAGCTTGTCCGGAAACTTATGCCCGTCTTTCAGCATATAAAACAAAATGAACGGAACTGTGATGACGGCTAAAGCGATATTGGCAATCACGCCAAACACAGCAGACATACTTGAAGCGATATTTTCCGGCAAATCTTTTAATGTCGAAACGATCGTCTGTTCAAATTTTGAGACAGACACATAATCTTGGTTCATCATCCAAGTAAATGTTTTAGAATGCGAAAAGTCATTGATAAACTTCTGCATGTCCGTCACATAACCAGGGAAGCTTTTGACAAGTCCACCGACCTGCGAGACAATCACCGGTCCAGCAGCATTGACGATGAACGTGATGAGTCCAATGAACAGAAGATAAATGATCAGGATAGCGAGTGTCCTAGGAATTTTCTTGGACAAAAATCGAACAATTGGATTAAAGATGAAAAAGAGAATACCCGCCAGTAAGATGGGGACAAACAGAGTTGATGCAAATAAAATAATCGGCTGAAATAAAAACGAAACCTTTGTTGATACATAGACAATGAGTAAAACAAGTAATATTTGGAATGTCCAAAAATGAACTTTAGATTTTAACAAAGATGCTCCTCCTGTTACGTATTGATCTTATTAAAAAACTACTATTCAACCCACCTTCTGTCAACTGCTTCTTGTTTTAGAACCTCATTTTTTGAAAAAAAAAGAACAATTGGTATATCATGCACTTTTTCCAGATATACATTCTATAAGCATGAAAAAAAAGCAGACATCTATGCGTCTGCTTGTTACACTCTTTCACTGTGATCAGGCATCACCGACACGATTTGCTGGATCCGCACATAAAAAACTGATTTCGCCCCCGCTTCAATCACAATATGATCCGGCATAACTTCCTTCAATTTCCCACGCACCGTATCTTTCACTGTTTGCACAATTAATCTCATACCGACCACTTTCTGCAATGTTTGATAAACATATGGATCAACTAATGAAACAAGCTGTGGACTTCCTTGTTGTGCCATCCTACCTGCCCCTTTACTTGTGTATTTACCCACAGCGTATGCATGAACCCATGTGAATGTCACTCAGGGCAAACCCACAACATTAATACCACATTTTTACAAATAGTGCGTTTTTACATTTTTTAGAAGTATAATAGATTGGTGCTGCCAACAATTTAAATCATTCGAAGAGGTGAATTGTTTTGAAAAAACTCATCTGTATTGTTGCTGTCATGCTCTTTCTATCCTCTGCAAGTTATGCGTATGCAGGCACAATTGGAGATCCACCTGGGACGCCGGGGAAGTGGTTTAAAGGAGAAGAGCCCGTTCAAAAAGACGAGTCAAAACCACCACTTGTTTTTGTTCATGGCATTAACAGCTCCTCCTCCACTTGGTCCGATCGAAACGATATGGCAAAGCAGGCTGTTCTGAACGGATACGAAAGCGCATTCATAGATTTGCATCCAGATCAGGACATGAAAAAGAACGGCAAACTATTAGCAGAAAAGCTCAAAGAAATTTATGATGCGTTTGGTAGAAAACTCATTGTGATTGGTCATAGTAAAGGCGGGGTCGATACACAGTCCGCACTGGTGTATTTCAAAGCCCATCCCTATGTGGAAAAGGTCATTACTCTCGGCTCTCCTCATAACGGGACACCGCTTGCGGATCTAGCGTATAGCAAGGGCGGAAGCTGGCTCGCGCAAATTCTTGGACAAAAAAGCGACGCGCTTTATTCTTTGCAAACCGGTCTGATGGCGGCTTTTCGAAGTGAAACCGACCAGCTGGAGGCGTTTCCCAATAAATATGTCACCTACTCTGGCTCGGAATGGGGAACATTTGGCGGTGTGCTGTATTTAGGCGGCATGTATTTAAAGAGCTTTGGTGCAAATGATGGCGCCGTCACGGTAAACAGCACAAGACTATCGTATGCAAACAATATTTTAACAGGAAAATGGGATCATCATTCAATCAAAAACGGCACAAGTATGTTTCCTGTGTTCCAGCATCAGCTTCTGGCAAATGTCGCAAGCGCTGAAAATGAAAATAAAGAGGAACAAGAGCCCGTTTCTGCTGAGCTGAATACAGATGTTTATGTGAAAGGTGGAGAAAGTGAAAAGGATAAAACAGAAGCGTTCTATGTAGAGGAAGGAACGAATGGCTTATCGATTCAGTGGTTAAATGAAAGGCAGGAGACGCGACCAGAAATCATCGCCCCAAATGGAGACGTCTTAACAAACCTTAAGACATCGGAAGCATCTTTCCCATATGAAGGCGCATATTCACACCATGTGCAAATCAATAAGCCCGTTCCTGGAAAATGGACGATTCGATCGAATTCAGGAAAAAAGGCTCCTTATCTGCTGCTTGTATCCTTTGATTCACCATTAAATGAAGAAATTAAAGCAGCTGCATCGAAGTCAGGGGATGCATCGACCCATTCAAGCGGTCTGATTAAACGGTTAAGCAAATCAGTGGAAACCAATTACTTTAAAGATGCACAAAAGGATCATCCACTGAAAACAAGTACCTCATCAGCCATTCAATTGAAAAAAGAAGGTGCTTATTCCGTCACGGTGCATTACACCGGACTCACTACGTCAGGAACATCTGCGTTTAACCGTACCGTTATTCGCACGTTGTATGTCGATCAGCACGGAACGATTCATGGAGACATTCCATACTAAACAGAGCGTTTCATGGGCTGGAGTGCCTGCTGCACTTTCTGATCCAAATCGGCAATCTTTTTCATTGCCAATGATTCGTCTATTTGTCTGTAATGGTGGTGTCCGCCAGGCTCTTCATCCATTTCATCTGCTTTCTTCACAATTTGCTGGAGTGTGTCCTTATGGAGGTCGCCCTCTGGCAAATATGAATCCGTATGAAGCAGAATCGCAAGTGCAATATCTTTGGCTGCTTTTGGTTCCTCCCCGAGCCGTATGAGCAGTTTGTGTGCCCGCTCTGCACCTTTAATGGCATGAATATCATTTCTTCTATATGTCTCGTAATCCCATTCTCCGCCGGCTGTATACCATTCATAGTGGCCGATATCATGCAAGAGTGCTGCTTTCACAGCCAGATCTGGGTTAATTCCCGCCTGCATCGCCAGCTTGAATGCGTGATAAGCACAAGCAATCGCATGGGCTTTTCCTGAACGATTTAAATACTTTTGAGCAACTGGATGGGTGTAAACATCCATTAATGTAACCTTTCTCATGGAAACCCCTCCTTATCTATATTTTTAGCATCCTAACATATTCTGAAAAGAAACTCAAATGTTCTGTTATATTTTCTATGAGTCTCAAGATTAGCTTATGTCAAATCAACTGGTTTTGCTTGTACAAGACGAAAAAAAGCAGTCGTGATGACTGCTTTTTTCTTCTTTACAGTGTGATATGAAAACCCTTGAAGTCTAGCTGGCGCGGAGCGAATTTGAGATTCGTGAGCACCGGCATGCAGGACTGACACCGAATGCGAGGGTTTGTCTTCACGCTGCTACAGTCGTTATGACTGCTTTTTCACATACTCACGTGCATCGTATACGCATCCGCCAGCTGGATCATCCGCTAAAAGATCGAGCAAAATACCTGCGACTTCATCTGGACTCTTCAGCGTGCCTGTTTCATATAATTGCTGAAAACGGTCAATTTGTTCGAAGTCCTGTTTTGATGACTTCCGAATCTCCCCCTGCATATCTGTATCAATGGTTCCGGGGGAAAATGAAAACGTGTTGATTGGATACGCCTCGTCCTGCTGTTCCTCATGCAAAGTCCTCATAAACATATCAAGTCCTGCCTTTGAGCTGCAATACGCACTCCAGCCTTTATAAGGGTTTTTCGCCGCTCCAGAAGAAAGGTGAACGATCGTTTTCTTTCCGCTATATGATTGAGTCTGCTTGGTAAAAACATGGCTCAGCAAAACAGGGATGACAAGATTCAACGTATAATGCTGATGAAGCGTATCCTGTCCGCCTTGCCCCACACGTTTGATAGGTGTCACCATGCCTGCATTATTGACGAATAAGATGTCATCAGCAGCTGCCAGTGTTTGCGGCGTGAGACTATCTTGAAGCCATTTGGCTGCTGCTTTCTCATCTGTCAGGTCGACCTGTGTATGTGTGAGCTCCGGATGGTAAATCGGCGATGCACTTCTTGCTGCCGTATACACATGGTCCCCGCGTGAAAGCAGCCGGTTCACAAGTGCTAGACCAAATCCTTTTGATCCGCCTGTAACGATTGAAATTCGAATGACAATCTCCTCCCTTGATAACACTATTTTACGTAGTGGAACGGTATGACATCAAGCAATCTGCATAAGAAAAGCCTGCCTCTTTTCAAAGAGACAGGCTATTTCTTTTCAGCCTTCACATTCACCTTAGGAATCAGAATGAACATCACGACAATACCAAAGACGATTAAGAAACCAAAGATGATCGGAAGCAGTGCTGATGTCTGCTTCTTGTGATCATCGCCAGAAGGTGCTGATACAGCGGCATCACGAAAAGAGATATTCATCTCTTCCATCATGTGAGCTGATGTTTTGGGCGGGTTCTCTTTTAGATCACTGAAAAGCTGCGGAGAAAGAGACCCTCCCGGAGTTTTAGGCGGTTCAGCAAAATGAATGTCTGTTTTGACTGTTGATGTCTTTTTGCTTTGTTCGTATTTCGTTTGATCCCTCAATATACTTGAGTTAATATTGAGTTCTTTTTCCTGATATTCATTCGGCTTGACATTTGTATCCGTATCTTCACCAGCAGCGAAAGCAGCAGGAATGAGGAGAAAAAGGGACATGACACCAAGTGCCACCCCTTTCACGAACAGATTAAGCCTCATGAGTCACATCACGTTCCTCCGTTTTATCTTTCCATAACTTTGTCACAAGCGGGATGGCCATGAAGAGGACAGTTAAAATCACTAATCCTATAACACCCATTCCAAAGTGATCTCCATTTCCATATTGGATGGACAGGTACACGTCTGTCACTGGATTTATGAAATGGAAATTCGGCATCACCAAATCAATTAATGGTGCGACAAAGAAGAAAATAAGCGCCGTTGCTGCCATCCATCCGGCAATAGAGCCGAAAAGGAACGCCGTGCGAATAAAGGCGGAACAAGCCACTAATAGTAAAATCGTGAAAATGGACCACTGAATCGCTTGATCATCTGCAAGCTTGTAAATGTTCAGTCCAAACAAGCTGATCATGAGTCCGACTAATAGATTTAAGATGCCAAACAGTGCACCTTTAACCAGCATCGGAGCTGCCGCATAATACGAGCTGAAAAAGCCAATTAACAAACTGCTGATCATCACAATGACCAAAATGACCACTGGCGGTACAGTCTGCGTTTTTTCTTCCGGCACATCACCGCTGATTTTCAGCGGATTGGCTAAGTGGTTATACACATAGTTGCTGTTGCCTTGATCACTCAATGTGTTTCCTAAAATACCCTTCAAATCTTGCTGAACAAGCTTCGTAGAGTTGACATTCTTGCTCCAGTTTTCATTCAGCGTATCCGCTTTTTCTTGAACTGTTGTCACACTCTCTTCAATGTTATTCGTATAATCCGCCACCCCTTTTTGGCGGTCGGTTAACGAACTCATATTTTCAGAAAGACGAAGCACTTCCTGACCAATTGAATCCTGTGCACTGACAACAATTGAACTGCCTGCAAGGTCTGCCGTATACACTGCATCTCCTTGATCAGCCATTTGCTCCGCAACATTGTCCGCACTTTCAGAGATTGTATTTAATTCCTGTTCCACGCTTGCCTGCTGAGTCGAAATGTATTCTGCATAGCCATCTGAAAACTTCTGCATCTCATCAATAAAAGTAGACACATCATCGTTTGACGTCAGCATCTGGTTTTTGAGCGTATCCCAGTTTTCTGTTTCCTCTTTTTTGATCGAGAGGATGGACTGGATTTTCTCTTCTTTTGTGTCTAGTAGAGAAGAGTTATTTGTTGATTCGTAAAAATCATCAAGCATCATATATAGTTGGGAGAGTTGATTGGAATACTCCATTAATTTTTTAGTGTCTGTTGATTTTGTATCAAACTTTTCCTCAAAAAGATCATCAGCAAAGGCTCCACCAATTGGTGAGTTTCTGCGCTTCAGCTCTTTTACTTTACTTACAATGGATGATTCTTGATTTTGGATTTCATTCGGAATGACGTTATATCGATCTTGTAACCATAGAAACTTTTTTTCAAGTTTACCTATTTTATCAGAAAGGTCCTTAAGCTCCTTACTCATCTGACTCACTTTGTCTTTCAATTCGTCATTATGAGCGGCAGCTTTTTCTTGAATCTTCTTTTTCACTTCTTCTAAACGAGTAGAGAGTGCTTTAAGGTCATCCTTAGATGAATTCGTGCTGCCGGAATCTGGCTGAACAGGATTTTCGCCCTCTCCACCTTCTTTGCCATTTTCAGTAGTAGGCGGCGTCTCCTGATCTGCTAATTGATCCGCGAGATCGTTCATTTCTGTTGAAATTTGCGAGAGTTCATTTGTCTCTTCATCTAAATTAATCCCAATCTTTTCAGGGTTTTCATTATCTTGATCTGATGGTCCATCCTTACTGGAGTCCTCTGGCTTTTCAGTTTCAGCTAAAATCTGCTCCCTTTTTTCTTTTAAATTATTTTGCAAGGCTTCCATCTTATTTTTATAGTATTCCAGGTACTGCTTTTCATAGTTTTTAATCAGTTCCTTCTGAGAAGCCTTCACAAGTTCCGTTAATCCCGTTGCTTGCTTAGGAATGGCGTCCTCTCTTGACTTTTGAACAGATTGAATGGCGCTGTCAGTTGTGTTCAGCTGACTTTGTACCCCGTTGATGTCTGTTTTTAGTCCGCCCATTTGATCACTAAAGCTGCGGGCATTTTGGTTTTGAATATCAGCAAGCTGTTTGAGCCCTTGCTGGATTTGTTTTTGACTTGTCGATTGCGCTTTGATCAAGAGGTCCTTTTGTTTGTCTTGATACTGCTGGTATTGATCGACTGCTTTCACAAAGTCCTTTAACTGGTTCTTTGCTTCTTCTGTTGTACTCAAACCGTCTTTATACTGTTTCTGTGAATCGGTCATCGCATTTTTTAATTCTTCTATTTGTTTCTTCTGCTGCTGAACGGCATCTGATAATTTGTTTGAGTTCGGCTTATAGAAGTTATACATCGTGTTTTGGAATTCGACTTCTTTGCCGACAATATGCTCAAACTCTTCTCTGACATTGCCGATTTCCTGTGATACAAAACTCCAGTATAACGTCGACATCTGTTCATTCATTTTCTTTTGCGCATTTTCCAGCTCTCTTTGCACTTTCTCTTTATTGACTGAATTGAGCTGGTCTTGAATAGAAAATTGAATGGATGCCTTTTCAGGATGGTCTTTATCATAGCTCAGCACATTTTTAGAGAAATCAGACGGAATATAGAGGACAGCGTCATACTTTCTGCTTTTCAGTCCATTTTCCGCCGCACTGCGATTCACTACGGTCCATGTATAATCTGGACGCTCTGATAATGCTGCCACGACATCCTGTCCGAAACGAGCGGTGTTTTCACTTTCGCTCGCTCCCATATCTTCATTGACCACAGCAATATTACGTGTGGCATTCTTTTTCTGTTTTGCCGGGTCATCTCCAATGAGGTGGAAAAATAAAACCGGCAGAACAAGAATCAATATCATGGTCGATACGATTTTGATGGAGCTTTTTTGCTGCTCTGTCATTGAACACTCTTCCTTTCTACCGCACATAAAGGAACCTGGATTTTCTTCTCTTTCCCGTTTTCAACCAAATACCCGAACCCTGGCTGAATATCTGGTTCTTGTCTTGCATATGGAAGCGGTATGATGTTTTGCTCTGATTTTTTCATGAGTAACATGGCATGACGAACTTGTTTAATTTCGTTTGTGAGTGCATCATAGCCTTTACTGAATTCGGTATGATTCCCTGATGCGATCAAGCTAAAGCCTAGGTGTGCATATGACTTCATGAAATCAGCCAATTGATCTTGAAGACGCGGATCGATCGTCTGCTGAAAACGCGTAATGCCATCAATCACAAGCACAATTTGAGGGAACGACAACTGATCGGTCTCTCCCCTGCGTACAGCTTCGACGTACATCTCTTCCCGCACCTTGAATAAACGGTCTATTTCCTCTGCCCATTCAGTGATATCATCCTTTGTTTCAAGGTAATCGATATTCTCTTCCTTTGCATAATGGGAAAGACCCCGATCAATCGAATCAAACACGGCCAGCTTCTCAGGTCTTGCTGCTAAAAGCTGATCAAGCATCAGTTTTGTCACATTTGTTTTCCCTCGCTGCGTTTGACCGATGATGAGGCAGTGTTTATTCTTTTTCAAGTCAAAGTAAACAGGTGCAACAGATTCCTCATCTAGTCCGACTGGAATGTCATACGGCTGTTTTTGTTCTTCTAAACGACTCTCTAGCTCCCAAATGGTCAGTTTATCAGGAAGCATTGGCACAGGCTTTGGTTTTTCAGCTGATTCAAAGCGATCATGAAGAAGCTGTATCTCTTCTTTCAAATGCTCAAACAGTTCGAGATCGTTCTCTCCTTCAACTGGCAGGAACATTTGCGCAAAGTAAAGCTCTTCTTTATTGATAATGACTCGTCCTGGAATCGGTTCTAAGCTGAATTTCGGTCTACCAATAATCGAATACGCCTCTCCTTGATCCATTAAGTAATGAACAACCTTTGTTTTCAGGTTATTCATAAGAGATTGGCGGACTGCGTTTACCCGAGTCGCTGTAATCAAGAAGTAAATTCCTAATGATTGTCCATCACGGCTCAGCTGGATAAATTCAGATTCAAGTTCATGCATTTCGTCTTTGACAATGTCAAAGTTGTCGATCACGATGAAAATGAACGGGAGCTTTTTCTCATTTAAGGCGTTGTACATTTTGATATGACTCATTTCTTGCTGCCTGAATAACCGCTTGCGGTATTCAACCTCTTCCCGCAAACGCGTCATCGACTTTTGAATCTTTCTCATTTGATCCATTAAGAAATAATCCGCCGTGTGCGGCAGCTTGGCTAACGGAAGCAATGTCCCGTTTCCGAAGTCATAAATATACGCATGCCATTCTTCAGGTGAATATCTCTCCGCAAAGCTCATGAGCAGTGTTGTGGCAGCAAGTGATTTGCCGTAGCCGGAGGAACCGAAGATGCCAATGTTCCCATCTTCCATCATTTGATAAGAAAGTGGATGCTGGCTTTGCTGATCTGGCTCATCGACAAGCGCAAAATGGAAGACATGCTCTTCACTCGACGCATAACGTGTTTTTGGAATCCGTTCTTCAAGCGGTGGAAGCCATGGACTTGGAAGCTTCTCAATCCCAAGCTCCTGCTGCATACGTTCAATTTCATCCACAACAGCAGAAATCTCCGATACTGTCTCTTTCTTCACTGCCGGCTCTGTACTTACCCCTGATAACGGAATGAGTCCAGTATCTGTCACAATGGCAATGTCATCTTCTGATCCGTAGCCATCTTCCATATATGGCGCACCGCTCCAAGCTGATTGGAACAATTCATAAATTTCATTGTTCCCCACTTGTAAGTAGCCGCGGCCTGTAACGGTAATGGACGCCGCATCACTATTTTTCAATATTTCCTTACTGTCTGACGCATCTTGTACTTTTAGTGCGACCTTAAAGCGGGAGTTACTCCAAATCTGATCATCGATGACCCCGCCTGGCTTTTGGGTAGCCAAAATGAGATGGACCCCGAGGCTTCGGCCGATACGTGCAGCACTGACAAGCTCCCTGATAAAGTCCGGCTCTTCACTTTTTAATTCAGCAAACTCATCAGAGATTAAAAATAAATGAGGCATTGCCTGTTCAGCCTTATTCTCCTTATAGAGCTTCGTATAATCATTGATGTGATTCACATGATATTGATCAAACAACCGTTGTCTTTTCTTCAATTCACTTTTAATTGAGGCAAGCGCTCTTTCACTAAAGTTCTTGCTGCCTTCAATATTGGTGATGGTACCTAGTAAATGAGGAATATTTCGGAACGGCTGCGCCATTCCGCCTCCTTTATAGTCAATCAGCAGGAAAGCGACTTCATGCGGGTGAAAGTGTACAGCGAGCGATAAAATGTACGTCTGTAAAAATTCACTTTTCCCTGATCCTGTTGTTCCCGCCAACAGGCCGTGCGGACCGTGTGCTTTTTCATGCAGATTCAGATCCACAATGTCATTTTTCCCTTTATAACCGATTGGCACAGATAGTGATTTGGCCGTTTCTGATGTGAGCCATTTTTCACGAATACCAATCTCGTCTACCTGTTTGGCATGAAAAAGATCAAGGAAGGAGACCGTTTCAGGAATCGAATTGGTCATGCCAACTTGATGATCTAATGTTCTCAGCGTTCTGGCAAACAGCTCATTGTCCCCGCGCTCATGTGTATCAAGCTGAAATGGAATTCGGACGGCTTTCTTGTGCTGAATGAGAATATCTCCTTCTTCTTCGTTAATATAACGGACAAGCGTCGAGATATTTTCAGCTAAGCTTTCCTTTGTTTCAGCAGCAAAAATAATTGAGATGCCAAGGTCTGTCCGGCTGCCTTCTAAATATTCTAAAATCACATGTTCAGCAATAAGCTCGTGATTTGTCACGATAAACACAAAGTGAGGCGTAAAGATTTTTTTCTCTTTTTCTTCTTCTAAATCACGCTCACGTAAAATTTCATAAATCGAGGACAACAGCTGATCGCGTGTTTGTTCGTTGTAAATAAACCCTTTGCCGTATGTATGAGGCAGCTGGAAATGCGGAAGCCATTTCATCCATTCCCAATTCTCATACTCCTGCTCATGAAAAATAAAGACAAATCTCAAATCGTGATAGCTGTGCGAGAAAGCAAGCTGTCCGACAAGTTGATGAAGCTCCTTTTTCACAATGGCTGGCTTTCCAATCAAGCCTGTTGGGCCATCTGCAAGACCAAATGTAATGGGTACATCCTTCACTTTACGATAGACCTGTTGCATGTGCTGCGTTTGTTCCATTAAGTCATCCATGTCACGATTGGCCATATCGCCGCCGCTCATCGATAATTCATAGCTTGATGGGACTGCACCCGTCCCAAGACGCAGCTGCAAGAAATCGTCACTCACAAGTGTTTTTTCCCAAATTCGGCCGCTAATTTCTGACGTTAAGTACTTCATTTGTTCAAATGACGGATAATGATACGTCAAAATATATTGCTGGCGGTCGTAAAGCTCTTGCAGCTCTTTTCGTTTATTTTCTAAGTAAAGAGAATAGACTCGCTGCCGTTTCTCTTCTCGTCTTTTGCGTTGTGATTTCTCTTTAAAGTATTGAACGGACGATGTGATTAAGGTCATGATAAACATCGCCATCGACACGACAATAAAGATTCCGCGCGGCTGGACAAGAGCGACAATCCCCATCACAAGAAGCATCACAAGCGGCGGAAGGACAACAAGCCAAAGCCCTCTGCTGTTATTTTCACTCTCCTGCGAAGGAAAGCTAAAGGATACCCGGTCATCTGGCAGATCATAAATTAAACGCGGTGTTCGTCTATATAAAGGATATTTTTGTTTTGTTTCTGTGCTTGGTGCTCTTGTTTTTTCCAAACGTGTTTGAAATGGTTCATATGCAGTCACCTGCAATAAATCATCATCTTTCAATGTCACCGTTAGAAAGTTCCAGAACAGCTCATCTCCAGCATCAATTGTCTCTGGACCGTGAATTTTTTTCCCGTTCACATAAATCGTTTCGTCCTGAGGCATGACATACCAAGATCCTTCGATTTTCTCCAAAGTAAACTGGCTCGCATCTTGAAACATGGAATGCGCTTGTTCTTTCCACACATCAATACCATCTTTTTCCTCACGTGAAAAAGACAGCTCGACTCTATTTCCTAGGTAATAAATGTGTTGGTCATGGTGTGCTTCCATTAACATAAGTGTAAGTGATCCAAGTTTATATGGTTCATGTGGAAGTAATGTGCCTTTCTTCTCTTCACCCTGATAAATGGAAAAGCCATCATTCGGTTCATCGGGAGATAAACGGATGACCCCCTCATCAAACGAAAGTGAAGGGATTGTCACCGTATGCTCTATTTCAGGTCCAATCACAGCTTCTCGATTGAACTGCTCGTCTAAACGGACGGTTTGATAATCCTCCTCATAAAAAACCCAAAGAAGACTCAAACGCTCCACCTCCTCATGGGACAGCACCAACTGTCAGTTGTATCGAAAGAATTATTTTTTCTCATCTTTTTTCGTCTGAGAGGTTTTCTTTTTCGCTTCAGATTCTTTCTCTTTTTTCTCTTGATCGGCTTTTGACTGCTCTTTTTGTTCAGCTGTTTCATCTGTTTGGCTTGCGCCCGAGGAGTCGTTGGTGCTTGTCTCCGTTGTTTCTTTTTCTTCATATTTCGCCATTTCCTTAATAATCGGGTCTAGCTGTTTTTGTTTTTCTTCTGCAGTAAGACTGTCATCGTTTTGAATGTCATTGCGGTAGGCGACGAGTGCCGTGAATATGTACCGGTCGTCTCCTAGTACACGTGCAATATCAAGTGCTTCCTTGCTATTGCCTTGTCCAATATGAATCCAGAAAAGGAAATATTGCGGATCAGTCTGTAATGTGTATGTATCTGTGATTTCTTTTTTATGCTGATCGAGTAACAGGTTGCCTTGATTCGTTTGTACATACGAAATGGCCAGTTCATATTGAAGAGAGACCGGCATTTGATTGGCTGAATATTTTTCTAACGTATCCACCACTTGGCTGTACTGTTTGTTGAGATAATATTTGTTTGCCTCGACATACGCTTCTTGTTTCGGCATCGCAAAAAAGAAGGTGTAAATGGTGTACACCAATGCCGGGATTAATAGGACAAGCAGACCTAGTCCGATATATCGTTCGATCTTCCATTTCTTTTTCGGAAGGGTTAATAGCGTTTTCTCTTTCGTTTCAATCGCTTCGATTTTTTGCTGAGTGAGGGCAGACAATTCTTCCAGCGACTGCGTTTCAACGATTTCTTTTGCCAGTTCAGATAATTTCAGCGTCTCACTGTATGCCACATATTCCTGAAACCGATATTCATGGTCCACCACTCGAAGAATGACGGCTTTGACTTCTTTTAATAAACGATGGTCATCCGTTTCATATGGCGGGATGCTTTCTTTGACCCCGTAATGCAAAAATGCAGGAGCTAAGCCTTGATGAAAAACAATGTTTTCAGGAGAAACAATAGGATGCAGCCGCTTCACGTCGTGTTTGCAAACTGCATCGACAAGCTGGTATGAAAAAATCCATTTGCTTTTTTCATCCTTTGCATGGATGAAACGAAATTCCTGATAGGCAGGAGGCGGTTGAATAGAAATGATGACCTCATCTTCAGTTAATTGAATCTCTTTTTTGAATGAAGGATTGATGTCTTTGATCGGTGCCGCTTCTAAACCGTCTAAGAGTTTAATTGTCTCTCTTTGAAAAATGAAGCTGTAGGTGCCACCCTCTTTTTTCATCACTGCTTCTAATTGTTCTTCTAAATAGGAACTCTTTTTATCTGCCATTCACAAAAGTCCTTTCATAGTATTTCCAGCCTGTCTCCTGTGGTGATTCCACAGTCTGACAGCTTATATTCGCCTGAAAACACAGCTTTCTTATTGACTACTCGCACCCAGCCGCCTTCTCGCTTAGGAAGTGAGATTTGTTTTGCCTGCCAGGCGATATGGATGACTTGTTTAATATGTAAATAATTTGATAGTCTCAAATCAAACACACTGCCATCATAATTTTTTAAGTCGATGGTAATATCGATATACACAAATTTCCACCTCACAAAATAGAAAGAGCGCCGGCATCCATTGACACACTCGGCGCTTTTTCTGCTTTTCACACTTAGAAAGGAAATCCCTTTGATTAGCCGCGGATTTGGCTTGCGATGTCTTGGTCAGTGCTTTCAAGTGTATTTGCCGTTTGATCAAGCTGATTGCTGACATCTGTTAGTAGATCAGACATTTTGATGAATGAAGGCTTTAACTGCTCGTATTGATCAGCAAATGCTTCACTAGAAGCACCTTCCCACATTCCTTTTAAATCAGAGATCATTCTATTTAGACGATCAACTTGGTTTAACACTTCTTGACTTTCAACACCATATTGCTTAGCGGTCGCTCTTAGTTCTTCTGGGGTTACGCGAATAATTCCTGACATATTCCTCATTACCTCCCGTGCATAGCCGCCATATAATGGGCTAATCCACTTATTTTTTGACGTTATTATTATAAAAACAGAAATGATACACAGTCAAACAAATCTGTTTTTATTTTACAAAATGAGTCTATAGAATTACTGTTTTTTCGCTTTTTATCTAGTATTTAACATTTTTTTGGTCATATATTCTTAATAAGTGTAGACACACTTCACTGAATCTTTCCGCCTATTGATTTTTTACTACGTTATTATTGTACTATTTCTTTTTCGCCTTCATTCAGCATCGATGTGCTTGCTTCTCTGGGCTTTCTCTTTTTTTAAATTTATGGCATTTTGTTATTGATTTACGTACCTCTTTCTCTTCATAATGTAAGTACGTGAAATATTCGAAAAAGCAGGGGTTTTTATGACAAAAAAGACAGATCCATTCAAGTATAGTCTTGATCGTTTAGAGGATGTGGCAGACCAAATTAGTGATGTGCTCAATTGCCCTATTACTATAGAAGATACGCATCATCGATTGTTGGCCTATAGCACTCATAATGATTTTACTGATCCCGCCAGAACTTCAACCATTATCTCCCGCCGTGTACCGGAAAAAGTCATTAATCGGCTTTGGAAGGACGGTATCATTCCTACACTCCTTAAAACAGACGAACCGCTTCGTGTCCCTCAAATTGCAGAGGTGGGTTTATCTAGCAGGGTTGCCATTTCAATCTGGAAGGACAAAGAAGTACTCGGTTTTATCTGGGCGATTGAGTCCACACAGCCTTTTTCAGAAGAAGAAATGGACCTTCTGAAGATGGCAGCACATGCTGTTAAAAACAAATTACTTAACTTACAAATTCGCAAAACGAAAACAGAAGAACGCAATCAGGAGCTTTTCTGGAAGATGCTCACAGGTCATATTCATGAAAAGGATGAGATGCTAGACCTATTTTTAAGACTTGGCATCAGATGTCCAGACACGTATGCCATCATCATCTTCCGCCTTCGTGACGAACTCACAGAAGACACAGAAAAAAAGCTATCTTACCTGCTTGAAACAACGCAGCAAGTCCAAGTGCTGTTAACAACTGTTGATTTTCACGAATTCATTATTCTTGTCTCACCCAAAACGGAACACCCGCTGCACGATATTAAACAATTCACAAGCGGCATGCTGCAGCAGCTGTCTGACCGGTATCATATCCATCACGTTCAAGCAGCGATTGGTGGAATTTACGATAACATCTCTTATATTCAGCCTTCCTATAAAGAAGCACTGGCTGTATTAAAAACAAAAGAGCGCTTTCCTGTTGAAACCGAACGTTTACACAGTTTTTCTGAACTTGGTATTTATCAATATTTAGATGTCCTCGCTGAAAAACGAAGGGGCTCATCTTACTCCAGTTATTCTTTATCAAAGCTGGAAGATTACGACCTGAGGCATCATTCCAACCTAGTCGAAACCCTTGAACGATTTATTGACTGTGACAGCAATGCCAATATTGCCGCAAAGCAATTAAACATCCACATCAATACATTGAATTACAGATTAAAACGTATTACAGACATTGCAGAAATAGATTTAAAAAACATGAATGAGAAAATGACCATATACCTTGATATGAAGCTAAAAAACGTCCATTTGTGAAATTTCACAAAGAGGCGTTTTTTTATTTTTTATTTCAACCGAAGCATTTTTTAAACATTCAGGATACACTAGACATACAATATGAATAGATAAGCATGGGAGGAATAAACATGATCATCGGCATTCCGAAAGAGATTAAGAACAATGAAAACCGAGTGGCATTAACACCAGGAGCAGCTTCTCAATTACTTTCAGCTGGACATCAGATTTTAATTGAAACAAACGCTGGTTTTGGAAGCGGATTCACTGATGACGATTATGTATCTGTTGGTGCAGAAATTCTTGATCAAGCGAAAGATGTGTGGGCATCTTCTGATATGATCATGAAGGTAAAAGAACCATTACCTGAGGAATATTCATATTTCAGAGAAGGACTCATCTTATTTACGTACCTGCATCTTGCCGCAGAGCCCTCCTTGGCTGAAGCTTTAAAACAAAAAGGCGTCACAGCTATTGCTTATGAAACAGTAACGGACGGAACATCACTCCCTCTCTTAACACCTATGTCTGAAGTGGCGGGCAGAATGTCCGCTCAAATCGGTGCACAATTTTTAGAAAAGCCAAAAGGCGGTAAAGGCATCTTGCTCGCAGGCGTACCAGGGGTATCAAGAGGGAAAGTCACAATTATAGGCGGCGGTGTTGTTGGAACAAACGCAGCGAAAATGGCGATTGGGCTTGGCGCAGATGTCACTCTTATTGACGTAAACGCAGAACGCTTGCGTCAGCTGGACGATCAATTTGGTCATCAAATGAAAACGTTAATGTCTAACCCAGTAAACATTGCTGATTCAGTCAGTGAGGCAGACCTTCTCATTTGTGCGGTGCTGATCCCAGGTGCCAAAGCACCAACGCTTGTGACGGAAGAAATGGTGAAGCAAATGAAGCCTGGTTCCGTCATAGTAGACGTAGCGATTGACCAAGGCGGCATTGTCGAAACAATAGATCATATCACAACACATGATCAGCCTACTTATGAAAAACACGGTATTTTACATTATGCAGTTGCCAATATGCCTGGAGCAGTTCCACGGACATCAACTGTTGCTTTAACGAATGTCACCGTTCCCTACGCACTGCAAATTGCTAATAAAAGCGCTGCAAAAGCCATTCAAGAAAACAAAGCCATCGCAGAAGGTGTCAATGTCATGAACGGACATATCACATATGAAGCCGTCGCTCGTGATCTCGGCTATGATTATGTGCCTGTTCATCAAGCGATCGATGCGTCTTCTATGACAGAAGCTTAATACAGACCCGCCCTTTTCATGGGTGGGTTTTTTGTTAACCAATAATAAAAACAGGTTGACAAATACTTCTCATCCCCTTAATCTATTTGTACAGATAAGACAGGGGGAAACATCATGCAACAGAAAACAAGAACCGCTGATTTTGTGCTAGTCGGAATGTTTGCTGCACTCATGGCTATTGGAGCCAATATCACATCCATTGTGCCGTTTTTGCAGGTCGGCGGAATTCCACTTACAATGCAGCCGTTTTTTTGTGTACTTGCTGGTCTCTTGCTCGGCAGACGGCTTGGCGCATTGGCTATGATTGTATATGCCTTAGTTGGAATTGCTGGTGCACCTGTATTCGCACAGTTCTCAGCGGGCTTTGGGGTTATTTTAGGCAAAAGCGGTGGTTTTGTATTATCGTATATTCCTGCTGCCTGGCTAGCTGGATTCATTTTAGAAAAAAGAAAAAATCCTGGCTTTGGCCGCTTTTTGCTTGCAGCTATTGCAGGTACGACCGTCATGTATGTGATCGGAACGACTTATACGTACCTCGCATTAAATGTGTGGCTGAATGCACCCATTTCCTATCAAACCACATGGTTCTTTATGATCTGGTTTATGGTGAAAGACTACGCATTGACCATATTACTTGCGATGCTGGCACCTAAAATTTATCGCTCTGTATCAAAAGCCACATCCTTTCGAAAACAACAAGCTGCGTCATAAGTGCAGACATCATCTTCAAGTGGATCATAGAAAAAAGAGCCTGTCTTCATTCAAGCTCTTTTTTTATCATTACTCAGCGTATTGATCTATGATTTCTTCTAGCATTCCTTCAAGCGCTTCTACATCTTCAAGATCTGATTGACTGAAGCGGTAGCGTACAAGCTGTTCTCCGTCATTATACATTTCCTCCAGCCACCCTCGCAGGCCTCTTGCTCTGCGGTCGACTTCGAAAATAACGTCTAATCCATTCTCATCTATCAAAAAAATCAGCTCTAACTCATCAAGCATATAGCGATAGTAGTCTGATGTCGGAATAAACTCAAATTCTTGAACAAATGGCAGACGACGCTGGAAGTAAGGTGCTTGTTCACAGTCCGCTTCGTTCAAGTGGAAGCCTAGATTTCTAGTGGCTTCCAGTATATTTTTCACCCAAGGATGTGCTTCAACAAAAATACGGTCATAGTCAGATTTATCGATTCCGCCTTGGATATCAAGGTCTGTCACCACTGCAATTTCTACTTTTCCGATAGTCATCGGGGTATCAATAGGAAGAATAAATGAAAACGGAAATTCATGCTT
Source organism: Bacillus sp. FSL R5-0431 (assembly GCF_038002985.1). Classification (NCBI taxonomy): domain Bacteria; kingdom Bacillati; phylum Bacillota; class Bacilli; order Caryophanales; family Bacillaceae; genus Bacillus; species Bacillus sp. FSL R5-0431. The sequence goes on from NZ_JBBOOG010000001.1 coordinate 2,845,897, forward strand.
TTCGCCAGGCTGGATGATGAAAGAATCCGTCACCCGTAAAGAATAGATGTTCACATATTTTCTACGCTCTTCATCATCTTGCACAATCACATATTGCGTTTGAATCTTGACATCGATATAGCGGATGTCCTGAGAGATTTTCCCGCCCTTTGCATGGACAGTTCCCCTTACCTCTTGACCTGGATAATAAGCGTTTTTCTCCAAAATGGTATCTACCTTCGCTGCACCAATCCCAGCACTTGCCGCTAGCTTTTTAAAAAATGACATCTCTCATCTTCCCCTTTTCATTTTTATCAGCATATATACGTAAGAAAGAAGAAGAAAGATTCATTTTATTCATACTTTTGTCCTAATTATTTTTTACCTTTGGACAGCAAAAAAATGGAGAAAACATCACAAAAAAAGCTTATAGAAAAAACAACGTTTTCTCTACAAGCTTTTTATGTTAAAGAATAATTGCCGCAATCCAGCCGAACAGGACAAGCGGTACATTATAAAATACGAATGTTGGAACACAAGTACCCCAAATGTGGTGATGCTGTCCATCCATATTCAATCCAGATGTCGGTCCAAGCGTACTGTCACTTGCAGGTGAACCTGCATCCCCAACAGCCGCAGCTGAACCGATAATTGCAATTGTCGCCATTGGGCTAAACCCTAGGTGTAAACAAAGTGGAACAAAGATGGTCGTAATAATTGGAATCGTTGCAAATGATGATCCGATCCCCATTGTAACAAGCAGACCCACAAGCAGCATTAAAATTGCCGCGAGGCTCTGGCTGTTGCCGATAAATTGTGAAGATGCTTTAACAAGCGTTTCAATGTCTCCTGTTTTGGTTAAAACGTTGGCAAATCCAGCCGCAACAAGCATGACAAAACCGATAAATGCCATCATATTCATTCCAGATGTAATCAGTTGATCTGCTTCATCGCGTTTCATCATTCCGGTCACAAACAAGACAAGCAGTCCTGCAAGTGCACCGAAGATCATACCTTCCACGCCAAGGCTTTGAGACAGATAAAGCTGGACAATCAATGACACGAGGATGGCAAGACCAGCAAAGAATAGACTTTTTTTCGTATACGCTGATTTCTCTACATCTGTAATGTCGCGATCCTCATATACTTTTGGCTTACGATACACGAAAAGGGAGACGATCAATCCTAGCACCATCCCCCCAACAGGGATCAGCATTGCATATGGAATATCTGCTAAATTCACAGCTAGACCTGCATCCTTCATATTATCACGGAGCATTCCGTGGAAAATCTGTCCAAAACCGACTGGAAGTAAAATATATGGTGCAGTGAGTCCGAAGGTCATGACACACGCTAGCAGTCTGCGGTCAATTTGAAGCTCGTTAAACACTTTTAATAATGGCGGAATTAAGACCGGAATAAAGGCAATGTGAACAGGAACGACGTTTTGTGAAAAACAAGATACGATCAAAATCACAAGAATGATCAGTACTTTTGATAATGTTTTTCTTCTTGAGTCGCCTTCTTTTCCTAGAAGCTTCACTGCTCCTTCAACCATGGCATCTGGAAGACCCGTTTTTGTCAGCGCCGCAGCAAATGCCCCTAAAAGTGCATAGCTAATGGCAACTGTCGCATTTCCTCCGAGCCCGTCAGTAAAGGCTTCCACTGTTCCTCCCAGGCCTAACCCACCTGCAAGTCCGCCAGCTAAAGCACCGAGTGCCAGCGCAATCACGACATTGACCCGCAGCAAGCTTAATATCAACATTAAAATAACCGCTAAAACAACTGCATTCATGGTGAAACCCCCGAAATCCTTTAGTTTACTAATGTAGTAGATAATTAAAGTACCAACGTATGTTACCATAGAAAATTTTCTTCGTCAAACGGCGTATGTCCTACATAAAAAAAGCTCCGCCATTTGGCAGAGCCTGATCCTTTATTTCTTTCCTTCAAATCGTTCCACAAATGTGGCCAATGACCGTACCATCACACCTGTCGCCCCTGTTGGCCCAAAGCATGAAGGCTTTTCTGTTGTTGCTGTTCCTGCAATATCTAAGTGAACCCAAGGCGTATCCTCAGCGAATTCACCAATGAATGCTCCTGCCATGATCGCATGACCATCGCGGCCTGGTGAGTTATTGAGATCCGCCATTTTGCTGTTTCGTACGCGCTTTTTATCTTTTTCAGTGATTGGCAGCTGCCAAATCATTTCACCGCATTCTTCTGATGCCTCTTTAAACTGAGCATATAGTTCATCGTTATTCGTCATGACGCCTGTTGTCTCATTTCCAAGTGCCACAATGACCCCGCCTGTTAATGTGGCCACGTCTACAAGGACAGAGGCACCGTGCTGCTTCGCATATGTCACCCCATCTGCTAAAACAAGACGGCCTTCTGCATCCGTATTCAGCACTTCGATTGTTTTACCGCTAAGTGACACAATGACGTCATCCGGTTTCATGGCGTCAGCCGAGATCATATTGTCTGTCGAGGCAATGACAGCAATGACATTTTGCTCTGGGCGCAGTTCACCAATGATTTCCATGGCGCCTAAAACAGAGGCAGAGCCGCCCATATCTGTTTTCATCCCAACCATACTGGCTCTTGGCTTTAAAGAATAGCCACCAGTATCATACGTGATACCTTTACCGACAAGCCCGATGACGTCTGTCCATTCTTCCTTGCCTTGATATTTCAGAACGATCAGCTTTGGTGGTTCTGTTGAGCCTCTATTGACAGCTAGAATCCCGCCCATGCCGAGCTCTTCCATCTGTTCTTTATCTAAAATTTCAATCTCAAATTCGTATTTATACGCAAGCTCTGCCGCGTACGAAGCCAGATCAGAGGATGTGAGCATGTTCGGCGGCATATTCACAAGGGTACGGGCCGAATTGACGGACTGTCCGTAGACCTCGCCCACTTTCAGACTTGCCTGAATTTCAGCTGTATCATGATCCGTCGTTGCATAAACAAACTCGATGAAGCGATCCGGTTCATTTGTTTTATGTTTAAAATCTTGTAATTCATATGTAGCTAAAAGGCAGCTTTCAGAAAGGGCATGGGCTGCATCTTGGGCAGGCAGATCCTTTCCAATAAACGTATCCAGCAAGACCGAAACCGCTTGCTTTTTATCTTGATGGAGCTTTTTAAATAAATGGGCAAACCCTTCTTTTGCCTCTTCAAACGTGTAATCTGATTCCTTCCCAAGTCCGACAAAATAAATGCGTTTGATGCCTGTCTCAGGGGATGGGAAAAACTTCGAGAGCTGATTTCGTTTAGATGAAATATCGCCTTCTTTTAATAATTCAGTGATTCTTCCTTCAAGTAATTCATCCATTTCTTTTGCTTTTCCTGATAATTGGCTCTTTTGAAAAAGTCCGATCACCAGTGTATCTTTATGCTGCAATTCATTTGTCGAGAAAAACATATTTATCACACGCTCCTTCAATGAACTCCATTTTTCACATTGGAACTTCTATTATATCAAAATTTACGTGCCTATACGATCATTGCCAGTCTGTCTTTACTTGATGAACATTTATATTTTCACACGCGGAAGGGCATCATGAAAAAAGCGATGAAAACTTGAGCAGCCCGCCTGCATTCTCCTCGTTCCACATCTACTTTCTTTAATGTTATAATTGAACATGGACTTGGCAGCATTTGATACTGCTATCATTTTTTCATCTTACTAGGGTACACAGTCCATCATTTCGCACCATATTTTTTCTTACAGAGAGGATGTTTCTTGTTCATGAGCGTACTGATGAATTTTCCGCTGCTTGCCAGCCTTGCAGCCATCTTTTTTGCTCAATTTGTAAAAGTACCGATTCAATTTATCATTTCTAGACGACTAGATTGGTCGCTCATTACAAGCACAGGCGGAATGCCAAGTTCACACTCCGCAGCCGTAACAGCACTCTCAACAGCAGTGGCTTTAGAGCACGGGCTAGATACATCTATCTTTGCCATTTCCGCCATCTTTGCCATTATTACCATGTTCGATGCGACAGGTGTGCGCAGGCAGGCAGGAGAACAGGCGACTGTACTTAACAAGTTGGTGACAGATTTTAACCGATTTGTTTCTGAAGCAAAGAATTTCCCGAGTGCGGAAGAAAAAGAAAAGCAAAAGAAATTAAAAGAGCTTCTTGGTCATAAGCCGATTGAAGTCTTCTTTGGCGGCTTAACAGGGATCTTACTAACACTCATCTTAGATTATTACTTCATGTAGAAGCGAAAAAAGCTTTGGACCTCAAACTTGTCCAAAGCTTTTTTATTCTTTATTGGCTTGAAACTGCTGACGGAACACTTGCATTGATTCTGCTTCATTGAGCTGGTTTAAGTCTTTTTCCGTTAACGTCCCTTCGCCCTTTTTGATGATATACACATCAAGCACTTTTTTACCCCATTCTCTATACACATCATCTACGGTTTCATAGTATAAATCAAGCTTATGACCTTTAATGGCTTTTCCCGTATCTGCGACCACTCCGTAGCCATAGTTTGGGATAAACAGCACGGTTCCAATCGGAAAGACTGATGGGTCTGCTGCCACAGTTGAATATAAGTCACGTTTCACTTTGACGCCTGAATATGTAATGCCATATGCATGGTGTTCCTTCGTTTTACCTGTTGATTCCACACCTGCTGTATAACCTGTGGCGACAACCTTTTGCTTCGGGTAATCGTTCCAATTAAACGCTTCTTCGAGAGAAACAGCCCGCAAGTCATCACTTTTGAGTGCCATCGTTTCCCTTTTTTGCTGTTGGAAAAAAGAAGATACTTGCTTGCCAGGATCAGTCTCTTTCACCCAGACAGCTAAATCACTTGGTTCAACTCCAGATATGCCCGTAAAGCTTGTCAAGAGAGCAAGCATGAAAAGGGCTGTCATGAACAATCGTTTCATCCATGTTTTCATCTTTATTTGTCACTCCTCTACCCATCTATTTGTTTCCAAACAAAATGGAAACTATGCAAAGGAGAAACAAAAAAACCCACTTGCATGTCTACAAGTGAGTTAAAACATTTGATACCCTCTTTTTCGAAGTGCATTGATGACAAAACCTGATGCAATTGCACCAATCAGACCGCTTAACAAGATAATGATATCTGCCGCAGCGAGAGAGACAATGCGTTCTCCTATCCCTGAAAAAGCAATGCCCGGTTCTCTGACATAAGCGATCATCTTTTGATTATTGATAATGAAAAGGCATACAATTGGATATAAAATAGCCATAATCCATGACATTCTCAGCAGCATATTGAGCAAAAAGCCAATGCCGAAGAATAACACGAAAAATAAAATAACTGAAATGATAACGACTGGTAAACTGATCACTTCATCTCCACCCCCAAATATCCCATCATTAGTTTAACTTGGAAATAGAGATGAAGTCAATCAATGGAAAAAGCAGATGGATTAAAGCTTCTTTCCTGTCCCTTTACATTCCTCACATGTTTCAGATCCGCCGAGCAATAGCTGAAAATACCCTTTCCCCGAACAATATTGACAGGTGGATTTTTTTTCTTTTGTTTGTGCATTCATATTGCTCACTCCCTTGATCTAAATTTTCTGATAATTCATCATAACATACTTTGTTGCCGATGACCAAGTAAGAAAATATGCCATACGTCATAAAAAAAACGTGTATCACGAGGATACACGTTTTTGTCTATTAAGGTTTAGAAGAACTTGAATTTTCCTTTTTTCAGAACAAGTCCTGGGCCGCCAACCATGAATAAAGAACGGTTGTCGATGATTTTCTTCATTGCAGAAGCTTTTGTTCCTTGAAGTTTTTTACCAAACGCAACACCTACAGCGTCGTGTTCACCAAGAGAAGCAACTGTTCCTTTGATGTCTGGCTTAAAGCTTTCAAGAGAACCACCTTTAACTAGTGCTGCAAGGTTTTTCGCTACTGTTTCACCTTGCTGCATCGCGATTTGTGCAGTTGGTGGGTATGGACGGTTGATTTCTTCATTGATGATCAATGAACAGTCACCGATGATGAATACATCATCATTTTCTGGTACACGAAGATCTGGAGACACTTTTACGCGGCCGCGCATGTTTTCAAATCCAGCTTCTTCAACGATTGGGTTACCGCGTACACCAGCAGCCCAAACAACAGTTTCAGCTTTGATTTCTTCTGTATCATCGTCTTTTCCAACAATGATGCCTTCAGGCGTACATTCTTTGATCGCTGTACCAATTTTGAACTCAACACCTTTACCTTGAAGGTAGTTCATTGCATAGTCGATCAATTCAGGATCGAATCCTGGAAGAGCTGTTGGTGCAGCTTCTACACAGATGATACGTACGTCTTTTTGATCAATATCATACTCTTTGCAAAGCTCAGGCACACGGTTTCCAAGCTCACCAAGGAACTCAATACCTGTGAAGCCTGCACCGCCGACAACGATTGTCAAGCGCTCTGGACGTTTTTCAGCTTCCGTATTATACGTCGCAAATTGAAGCTCAATGTGCTCACGAAGCTGACGAGCAGAGTTGATATTAGAGATTGAGAATGCATATTCTTTCAGTCCTGCAATACCAAATGTTTCAGGAACAGCACCAAGTGCAACAACAAGGTAGTCGTAAGAAAGTTCGCCATCTGATGTCACAACTTTCTTTGCTTCCTTATTAATGCTTTCAACTGTTGCTTGTACAAAGTTGACACGGGAACTGTTAATCACATCTTTGATTTGATAACGACAGCGGTCATGATGAAGTGTACCTGCGCTTGCTTCATGTAACCATGTTGTTTCGTAATGATAATTATGCTTGTTCACAAGAGTAATGTCCGCATCATTTGTGCCAAGCTGTTTTGTTAATCTTGTTACAGTCATTAATCCGCCATAACCTGCACCTAATACAACGATTTTCGGTTTATTCACTGGAATCACATCCACCTTTTTTAAATTTGCTGTAAAACGGATAAAGAATTACATATTGCTATTCTCAACCGCTTTCCGGCATTTTATGAAATTTAAACAAAAAAATAAGTATGTGAAAATCTGAACTTTCACCTACATAAAACGAAAGCATTTGACCGTATCCGACAAAAATTCATAAAAAATTAATATTTAGTTCCCTTAACAATAATAGCGAGTTCTGCTCCAATTTTCAAGGCTTTAAACTGAAAATCCTTATGATAAACGGTCTTTCTCGCTTTTTCCTCTTTTTCAAAGCTTCGGCATCAAAAAACGACAAGTTTTTCAAAACAAGTCAAACGACGATATGTGGTATGATATGATATAGTGATAACAATTTTCATTTGGGAGGATTAAAGGAATGCAAGAAGATTCTAAGGTATATGACATTACCGTTATCGGGGGCGGCCCAGTTGGATTGTTTACTGCGTTTTACGGAGGCATGAGACAGGCAAGTGTGAAAATCATTGAAAGCCTTCCTCAGCTCGGCGGTCAACTATCCGCTCTTTACCCTGAAAAATACATTTATGATGTGGCTGGTTTTCCAAAAATCCGCGCACAAGAATTAGTTGATAACTTAAAGGAACAAATGGATAAATTTGATCAAACCATTTGCTTAGAGCAAGCAGTTGAAACAGTTGAAAAACAGGCAGATGGTATCTTTAAACTTGTGACAAATCAAGAGATTCATTACTCTAAAACGATCATCATCACAGCTGGTAACGGTGCATTCCAACCGAGAAAGCTTGAGCTAGGTGCAGCAGAATCATTTGAAGGAAGCAACCTGCATTACTTCATTAATGATCTGAACCAATTTGCTGGCAGACGTGTGGCCGTTCTTGGCGGCGGAGACTCTGCAGTAGACTGGGCACTAATGCTTGAACCTATCGCAAAAGAAGTATCCATTATTCACCGCCGTGATAAATTCCGCGCCCATGAGCACAGTGTAGAAAACCTGCACAATTCGAAAGTCAATGTAGTGACGCCATTTGTGCCAACTGAGCTCATTGGTGAAGACCGCATTGAACAGATTGTGCTCGAAGAAGTCAAAGGCGACAAAAAACAAGTGCTTGATGTAGACGACGTGATCGTCAACTTCGGTTTTGTTTCCTCCCTTGGACCAATTAAGCAATGGGGTCTTGAAATCGAAAAGAACTCGATCGTCGTGAAATCCACAATGGAAACAAACATTGAAGGCTTCTATGCGGCAGGAGACATCTGTACGTATGAAGGAAAGGTCAAATTGATTGCAAGCGGATTTGGTGAAGCACCAACTGCTGTCAACAATGCGAAAGCCTACATGGACCCGAAAGCCCGTGTACAGCCTCTTCATTCCACAAGCTTATTTGAAAACAAATAAAAGCGGATCAAAAAAAGGAGTTCCCACTAGCGGAACTCCTTTTTCGTTTATTTAAAAACCCCAATATAGGCATTCGCCATTCCAAGTACCATTGCAGCAAGCAGCACCACAACAATCCCTGCCACAACCAAAATCACCCGATCCTTCACACGTTCCTTTTTCGGAAGCGGCTTCTCAATCCCGCAAGCTGGACACGTTTTGGAACGATACGGAATCAGTTCATGACAGTTCCTGCAATTGATTTGTTCACTCAAACCTCAGCAACCTCTTTTCTACCTACAGTTTATGTTTGGTTCTCATGATACTCTTTTCAAGTGGAAATAGCCAGTTGTGAGAGCAAGCTGTAACAAAATTGAGCGATTTATAAATTGTTGAAGAGATAATGGCATCAATGAAGGTTTCATCTGATCAACCGATATAGGAAATAAAGAAGATCATATGAAGGAGGTAGAAAGATGTTAAAGCGTTTATTGATCAGTTTGAGCTTATTACTGATGATTAGTGGCTCAGTAGAACTGTTTGCAAAAGACTATAACAAACATTATGCGCAGTTCGCAGCAGGATTGAATATTGATGTTGATCAACTAGGACCTTTTTTAAAGCATGTGCCCACTTCAATTTTAGATTCTGGTTTGAGTGATGAAGAAATCAAACAGATACTCTCCAAAGTTCAAAAAATGAATAAAAACAATGAAACGAAAAAAAAGGGCACTTTTGAAGTGATGTACCATGAAAAACTCGCAAATATTAAAATTGTGATTGAAGTCCATGTGGAAGATGGCAATAAAGTGTTTAGCACCCAAGAGTTGGTGGATGTCCTGGATAAAGAACTGTTGAAAATAGAAGAAGCAATATGAGAAAGAGACACTGAATGAGTGTCTTTTTTTGGTTGATTTTCCTCATCAAAAAAGCCTCCTCGATCGTGTTGTTTACAAAAACAAACGAACAAGAAGGCTTATCTTAATCCATGATCAGTTGTTAACACTCTTCCGGCGTACCGGTATTCGTCGCTGTTCGGAAAGAAGAACCGCATCCGCATGAAGCAATCGCATTCGGATTGTCGATGGTGAAACCGCCGCCCATTAGTGATTGTTTGAAATCAATGATGGTGCCGTTCATGATATCAAGACTTTCGGAGTCGACAAGGACCTGGATGCCTTGCTGTTCGAACTGCGTGTCTTTCTCTGAAACTTCATGGTCAAAGCCCATGCCGTATGAAAGACCGCTGCAGCCGCCGCCTTTTACGCCCACTCGTAGGAACGCATTTTCTTCTTCATGTTCTTTCATCATATCTTTAATCTGCAGTGCAGCAGCTTCTGTAATGGTTACTGGTGTACTCATGATCATCCCTCCTTTTGACTGGATGTTTCTTTTCAATTATAAACGTGATGGTGCCTTTTCTCAAATAAATGGTTTACAGATAAAATGTGCCGTCACAAATCGTTTCAGCAGGCCCTGTCATGAGCACATGGTCGTTGTCTTTCCAGCGAATGATGAGATCTCCGCCTGCTAAGTGAACCGTCATGTCCGTTTCTTTTTTCGCCTGTCCATTCACAATCGTGGATACAGCCGCAGCGCAAGCTCCCGTTCCGCAGGCTTGAGTAATACCAGACCCTCTTTCCCACACACGAAAATGCAGTTCTGTTTCACTGACCACTTCTACAAATTCTACATTGACGCCTTCTGGGAACATGTCGTGTTTTTCAATGATTGGCCCAATTGTATCAAGCGGTGCCTTTTCAATGTCCTCTAAATAAAAAACGATGTGCGGATTTCCCATTGAAACAGCCGTTCCATTTAAGGTTGTCGTGCCAAAATCAAGCGTTTCATTAATCGTTGTGCTGGCTGGTTCACCAAGCATCGGCATCGCTTCTTTTTCAAAACGAGGTTTTCCCATATCTACTGTCACTAAATGAACGTAATCATCTTGTACATGAACGGTAGCTTCAACAAGTCCTGACAATGTCTCAATCTGGAACGTTGTGTCTGTTACGATTTGATGCTCATACACATACTTTGCGACGCAGCGCAGACCGTTGCCGCAGTTTTTACCCTCTGATCCATCATTGTTGAAAATGCGCATTTTCACAGGTGCAACATCTGATGGGCAAATAAGGATCATTCCGTCTGAACCGATTCCTGTATAAACAGAAGAAACGCGGATCGCTATCTCTGATAGCTGCTCTTCTGGAAGCTGTTCCTTCATCTGATTGACGTATATATAATTATTTCCTAATCCGTGCATTTTCGTGAATTGAAATGATGTCATGAGCTTCCTCCAAAAATGTTGTTTCTTTATAGTATAAAAGGAGTCGATTCAGGAGACAATCTTATCATCCCCCGTTTTTCATACATAGAAGCTCTTTGCTGCCATGGCAAAGGGCTTTTATTATGCATATGCCTCTTTTTCTCTCGTGTGATGCTTCATTTTGATGATATTTTATTAGCATAACATATTGGATGCGCTTTCTATGTATTCTCCTTAAAAATGGAAGCTTGAAGTAAGAAAAAAATGCACCTCATGACCCATGTGGTGCATTTAAAACATCTCATTTTCCTCTATAAAAGCATAAATACGCTCGACTAGCTGCTCTGCATTTTCTCCTGAAACAAATTCTCCATTCACAAGTGCAAATGGGGAGTCCATACATTTGCCGCAATAGCTTAAACAGCCGTATTCCATAACGTCTAGGTTTGGGTCTTTATCAAGCTTCTCTTTTGCTTCTTGAGACCCTTGTGCAAGATTACTTACACAAAATTCGATCAGTGGGAACACTGTGCTTCACCTCACATTGCCTTTCCATCCTACCGAAATTCCTTCTATTAGTCAAAACATGAGCTTCATCTGTATCGTTACGCCTATTCCTCGTAAAATGTTTTACTATTTAGGACTAACTAATGAATATGTAGGTTATTTTGAAACAATTATTGTGGTTTCACAGTAAATTCGATATAATTTTATTTGGTATTTTAACTTAAAGTTTTTTAGTATAAGTGTTTTTCAATGTCTACGGGGAAAAGGAGAATCGTCATGAAAAATTTAGTCTTGATCGGCGGAGGTTACGGGAATATGCGGGTTCTCCACCGCTTATTGCCAAATCAATTACCTGATGATGTTACTATCACATTAGTTGATCGAAATCCTTACCACTGTTTAAAAACAGAATATTATGCACTCGCTGCTGGAACAATCTCTGATCATCACATCCGAGTATCTTTTCCAGAGCATCCGAAGCTGGATATTCAATATGGGGAAGTAGAAAAAATTGATATTGAAAACAAACAGATCTTATTCAGCGACCGTGAACCCATTCCTTATGACGACACGGTGATTGGACTCGGCTGTGAGGACAAGTATCATAATGTCCCTGGTGCGAAAGAACATACATACAGTATTCAAACCATTGATCAGTCAAGACATACGTATAACAAATTAAACAATTTGGGTGCAGGTGCAACGGTTGGTATCGTCGGTGCTGGACTTAGCGGGGTAGAGCTAGCCAGTGAATTAAGAGAAAGCCGTGCTGATTTAAACATTATTCTTTTTGACCGCGGAGAGCTGATTCTATCAAGCTTCCCAAAAAGATTAAGTTTATATGTGCAAAAGTGGTTTGAAGAAAATGACGTAAAGATCATTAACTGTGCCAATATTACGAAGGTTGAAGAAGGTGTTGTTTACAACCATGAAGACGCCATTGAAGCAGAGGTCATCGTATGGACAGCAGGCATTCAGCCAAGCAAAGTGGTGCGGGAGATGGATGTTGAAAAAGACGCACAAGGCCGCGTCGTATTAACACCTCATCACAATCTCCCTGGAAATGAGCATGTCTATGTCGTGGGTGATTGCGCAAGCTTGCCGCATGCCCCAAGTGCACAGCTTGCCGAGGCGCAGGCAGAACAAATTGTCCAATCTCTGCAAAAACGCTGGAAAAACGAGCCGCTTCCTGAGGCTTATCCTCAGTTTAAGCTAAAAGGTGTCTTAGGATCTTTAGGGAAAAAAGCCGGCTTTGGCTTAGTAGCAGATCGTCCACTTATTGGCCGTGTACCAAGACTTCTAAAATCCGGACTCCTTTGGATGTACAAGCATCACAATGGCTAACATCATGTGAATTTTTTCTCAAAGCTCCTTCATGACGAGGGAGCTTTTTTTCTATGAAACGGCATGTGCCGATGAACGGGTCAATTTGATCGGAGCAAGGGCAAGGATGCAGTCTTTACGAAAGGTTCTCATCGTTTTCTTCGATAAACAATACGCTTGGATGAGCTGGTCTGTTTGACGGTGGACAATGATTTTACGCTTCGTGCACTCTCCGTTTTTCTTCATATAAATCATCTCAATTGGTATTTGCTGATGAAGAGATTGTTTCAGTAAATAATTCATGATGCTCACGCTCCTTTCATTTGATTATAACCGAACAAACGTTCTTTTTCAACCTAAAAGGAACGTTTGTTCGGTTTGTTTTCTCAAAAAAAGAACAGTTTATTCACTGCTCTCCGTGTAACCGTATTTCTCCATTTCTTGATAAATGTCTTTTAATTTTGGATTGCCCTCTCCAACAATTTGATCCTCCACTAAGACAAGCGGATAAAAGAATTCATCATCAAGAATTCGTTCAGACAATTCTTTTTGGCGTTCGTTTTCTGGCGGGTGCTCAATATCAATATATGTGATGTGAAACGGCTGATTCGGATATTTTCGTTTTAACGCTGCATCTAACCACTCAAATGTGTCTTTTGAAGAAGGCAGATTCACGCAGCTAGCGCACAGTACATCTCTTCCATATACATAAAGATCAACGGTTTTGTTCATTTGACAAGCCCCCTATTCTTTCTTTATTTTAGCTGAATTTTCTGTATGAAAAAAGTCAAAATCACTTTTTGTTTCAAGATGAGATTGTGCTATAATGAGAAGGAAACTTTGAAACCAATCAATAGATTTTTATCGTCCAGATGAATATAATGGTGATATGTTGTGAAAGGAGCGATTATATCTAATGACTGAAGTCGAAATGAAAGACCAAGTACAGGAAGTACTGGACAAACTTCGTCCATTTCTATTACGTGATGGTGGAGACTGTGAGCTTGTAGACATTGAAGATGGCATTGTGAAATTACGTCTTCTTGGTGCATGCGGCAGCTGCCCAAGTTCAACCATTACATTGAAAGCCGGTATTGAGCGCGCATTATTAGAAGAAGTGCCTGGCGTTGTAGAAGTTGAACAGGTTTTCTAATTCATATATGACATGAAAACGACCCGAATTCGGGTCGTTTTTTTCATTATTAGCCTTTTGTCAGCGTGATATGAAAACCCTTGAATTCTAGGAAGGACGAGTACTGGCGCGGAGCGAATTGATATTCGTGAGCACCGGCACGCAGGACTGACACGGAATGCGAGGGTTTGTCATCACGCTGAAGCGACCCGAATTGGATCGTTTTTTATTAGCTTAACTTCTCTCTAAACCAGTCCTTCATAAAGGTCAGTCTTTGAATACGCTGCCCCGGATGGCCGCTTCTGGATAAATCATGAGATGCCTTCGGGAATTTGACGAGCCTTGTGTCTTTCCCAAGCTCCTTCAGTGCTACAAAAAGCTGTTCTGCTTGATCAACTGGGCAGCGATAGTCTTCATCGCTGTGCAAGATGAGAAGCGGCGTCTTCACCTGCTTCACATACTTTAGCGGCGAACGATCCCATAGCTTATCGGCCGAATCATAAATATCCCCATCAATCTGCCACCTTGTAAAGTAATAACCGATGTCACTAATGCCATAGAAGCTAATCCAGTTTGAAATGGACCGCTGTGTGACGGCTGCGCGAAAGCGGTCGGTTTGCCCGACAATCCAGTTTGTCATAAAACCTCCATAGCTGCCGCCTGTCACTCCGAGCCTCGTTTCATCAAGGAAATCATAGGCTTTCAGCACATGATCAACAGCCTGCATGACATCCTCATAATCAACATCACCATAGCTTCCTCTCACACGGTCGCTAAACATCTGTCCATATCCATGACTGCCATGAGGATTGATATACACGATGGCATAGCCTTCAGCGGCGAGCATTTGAAATTCATGAAAATACGTATAACCATACATCGCATGCGGTCCACCATGAATCTCTAAAATGAGCGGATAAGTCTTTCCTTCTTCCATTTGGGAAGGTTTCATAAACCAGCCATGCACCTCATCGCCTTCTTTTGACTGAAACGAAAATGGCTCTGGTACCGATAGGACATGCTCCTTAAGAAAGGTGTCATGCTCGAACGTGATTTGCTTTAGATCCGCCTCCCCTAATGTCAGCTCATACAGCTCACTTGGTGAAACGTGCGTAAGCCGGCTGAGCAGCAATTTGGATTCATCTGGATGAAGGCTGAAGTTTGTAATATGTTCTGCCTCTAATCGAACTGGATAGGCTAAGCCTTCAACGGAGAAATAATAAATCCCTGTACTGCCTTGATCAGAAACAAGCGCATAAAACCCCTGGCTATCCTTTGTCCACTGCGAAAGCTGATTGGCTTCGCCCATGACGCTATCTCCTGCCATACAGTTGCCCACATACATATCGAGCATTTCTGACAGCTGAACTACTTTTTCTTCCTTCAGATCATACAGCCATAATGCTGGGAAGGTAGCATTTTGAAATTCACGCTCATGCCCGATATACACGAGGCTCTCTCCATTTGGAGAAAAAGACACGGTGGAATAAGCGCCAGCTGATTGTGTGATTTTCTTTGTCGTACCGTCCTCTAATGACAGGAGGCACACGTCACTTATGTAAGGTATCTGAGGATTTGATTGAATATAGGCAAGCCATTTCCCGCACGGAGAGACCGTGTGATTCACATGATGATGCTGCCCGCTCGTGACAGCCTCTATCTCTCCTGAATGGGTATCCACTTGAATGATCTGCGTAAAACGTCCATCTAAAAAACCTCTGCCATCTGCTTTATAGGTCAAATCATCATATACCGCAGGAGCGAAATCATCTCGCTCTTCCTTTTTTTCATCATGAACAGATTCTGATTGTTTCAGTGACACAGCCGCATAAATGAAAGCTCCATCTGGTGAAAAGACAGGATGAGATACCCCGTATGGAATCGCCGTTAAGGTGCGAACGCCGCCTCCCTGACTCTGAATCAGTGCCAGCTGAGGAACTTCCTTTGGCTTTTGCAAAATAAAAGCAAGCTGCCTGCTGTCTTTTGACCATACTGGCTGATGATGCTTTCCATCCTCAAATGTCCATTGTGACAGCTCCTCTGTCTCTTCATCTCGAACCCATAAATGGATGTTGTAATCATCTTTTTTCTCATTCACCGTGACTTTTGTAAAAACCGCCTTTTTTCCATCTGGTGAATAAACCGGATGAGAAACAGAAACAATCTTCATTAAATCTTCTGCCGTCATCAATTTCTTCATGAATGTATCTCCCCCTTTTACGCATAAAAAATAG
The DNA here is from genome assembly GCF_038002985.1 of Bacillus sp. FSL R5-0431. Lineage (NCBI taxonomy): Bacteria > Bacillati > Bacillota > Bacilli > Caryophanales > Bacillaceae > Bacillus > Bacillus sp. FSL R5-0431. Next base: position 2,861,610 of record NZ_JBBOOG010000001.1, read on the forward strand.
TTCGATCCTCTAAATAATAATCCCTGCTTCATCCTATAAAAACAAGGATAAAAAAAAGAACGTGCATTTTTACAGCACGTTCTCAGATTATTGAAAAAGGGCTAAAATGATCTTTATTTTAGCTCTTTTTCTTCTTTTCAGCGTGATAGAAAACCTTTGCAGTCTAGGAAGGACGAGTACTGGCACGGAGCGAATTTGACATTCGTGAGCACCAGCACGCAGGACTGACACCGAATGCGAGGGTTTGTCTACACGCTGGGAACGTGCATTTTTACAGCACGTTCTTTACTTGATTGACAGGATCATGCTCCACGACAACACCTGCTACCGGTACCGTCAGCAAATCTACTTCGCAATGCGGGAAGTTTTGGGCAAGCTGCTTTTTCAGCGCTTCTCCCTTCCCTTTTTCAACTAAGGTTAAGATCGTCGGTCCAGCACCGCTTAATGCCGTTCCATACGCTCCTTTTAGCGAAGCGACATGCTCTACCTTCGACAGCTCTGGGACGAGCATTGTGCGGTAAGGCTGATGAAATAAATCCTTATTCATCATTTCTCCAACAAGCGGCCAGTTTTGCGTCATTAATGCCGCTACAAGCACGTTGCTCACAGCACTTGCACTGACAGCATGTTTATAGGAAAGATCCTCTGGCAGGACATCACGGGCATCCTTTGTCAGCACTTCATAAAAAGGAATCACGACGACAACATCTATATCCACATGCTGCACTTTGACGGCATGTGTCTTGTCTTCTTCATGAAGACCAATCAGTAAACCGCCGAATAAAGAGGCACCCGCATTATCTGGATGACCTTCTACCTCACTTGCAAAAAAGAGCTTCTGATCATCCGTCATATTTAATTCAAGAAGCTGATTGGCCAGCTCAATGGCTGCCACAATTGCAGCAGCACTGCTGCCAAGCCCCCGTGCCAATGGAATATCACTCCACACTTTGACATGAACAGACGGGAGTGTTTTTCCAAAGTGATCTGCGACCTTTTTGGCTGTTTGATAAATTAGGTTGTCGGTGCCTGGTGGAATCCCGGACACGACATCTGTTTCTGCTTCAAACAGCCAGCTATCATGGTCATAGACCGATAGCTTTAAATAGCGGCTGAGCGCCATTCCAACTGAATCAAAGCCTGGTCCTAAATTGGCAGTGCTTCCCGGTACTGTGATTGTAAAAAGCATGGAGGCTTTACTCATACGCGCGCGGCCTTTTCTAAGTGTTCAAGAATTTGATCTTCATCTGCATCGAGTGTGACCGGCTTGATTTGTGAAATATCAATCGCCGTATTCGGATCTTTCAATCCGTTGCCTGTTAATACCGCAACAACTTTACTGCCTGGCTTGATTTCTCCGGATTTCACCTGCTTTAGCACACCTGCGATAGACGCACAAGAGCCCGGCTCTGCAAACACGCCTTCTTCACGTGCAATCAATTGATATGCATGAAGAATTTCTTCGTCTGTCACTTCATCAATCTTTCCGTTTGATTCATCTGCCGCCGCCACAGCTTGCTTCCAGCTCGCTGGATTTCCGATACGGATGGCAGTTGCCACTGTTTCTGGCTGTTCAATCACTTCATTTCGTACGATTGCTGCTGCACCTTCTGCTTCAAAGCCGCGCATGACTGGCAGTCCAGTTCCTTTTTTCTCATGGTATTCCTTGAAGCCTTTCCAGTAGGCGGTGATGTTCCCTGCATTTCCAACAGGAATCGCCAGTACGTCCGGGGCCGAGCCTAGCTGCTCACAGATTTCAAATGCCGCAGTTTTTTGTCCTTCAATTCGGTACGGATTGACAGAGTTAACAAGAGCAATCGGCGCTTTTTCACAGATGCTGCGGACGATTTTCAGCGCATCATCAAAGTTGCCGTCAATCGCAATGATCTCTGCTCCGTACATCACAGCCTGTGCAAGCTTCCCGAAGGCAATTTTCCCGTCTGGAATGATGACGATACATTTCATATCAGCACGGGCTGCATAAGCCGCTGCCGCTGCAGAGGTATTCCCTGTCGAAGCACACATAATCGTATCATTGCCTTCTTCTTTTGCCTTTGCAACAGCCATGACCATTCCACGATCCTTGAAAGAGCCAGTTGGATTGACGCCTTCTGTTTTCACATGAAGCTCAATCCCCAGCTTTTCCGAAAGTTTGGCAAGGTGGATCAGCGGTGTATTCCCTTCATTTAATGTTAGTTTTGGTGTTGATTCGTTTACTGGTAAGAATTCTTGGAATTCCTCAATAAGTCCATTCCACTTCATCAGCTTAAACCGTTCCCTTCTACTCGGTACGTGCTCTTCACTTGAACCACCACGTCGAGATCGTTTAATTTTTGCAGGATATTTGAGAAATCTTCTTCTGAGGTCCGGTGTGTAATAATCACAATTTCAGCCAGCTCATCATGCCCTTTCACAGGAAGCTGAAGGATCTTTTCAAAGCTGATGCCTCTTTCAGAAAAAATAGATGTAATGCGGGAGAATGCCCCGACTTGATCTCTAACATGAATTCTTAAGAATTGCTGAGCAAATACTTCCGATGGCGATTTGATCTTTTTCTCAAACTGCGGTGCGATAAATCCGCTTCCGTTCACGCCAAGGCGCATGTTTTTCATCACTGCGACTAAGTCTGATACAACAGCTGTTGCCGTTGGGAGACTTCCTGCTCCAGGGCCGTAAAACATCGTTTCTCCTACAGCACTTCCATAGACATACACCGCATTGAATTCATTGTTGACCGATGATAGCGGATGGTGATCAGGGAGTAAGGTTGGCTGGACGCTTACTTCCACTTTCTCTCCGTCCCGCTGGGCAATTCCGATCAGCTTCATTGTGTAGCCAAATCGTTTACTGAAATTAATGTCTTCATCAGAAACGTCAGAGATGCCTCTGACCTTCACATCCTCTAATTCCACATTCATGGAAAAGCCGAGTCTTGCAAGAATCGCCATTTTCCTTGCTGCATCAAGTCCTTCTACATCAGCTGTCGGGTCTGCTTCTGCAAAGCCCAGATCCTGCGCTTCTTTTAAGACATCCTCATATGCGCTTTTATCGACGTTCATTTTCGTTAAAATAAAATTCGTTGTGCCGTTCACAATTCCCATCATCTTCGTAATTCGGTCAGAGGCCAATCCTTCCTCCAGCGTACGCAGAATCGGAATTCCTCCGGCGACACTTGCTTCATAATAAAGATCACAGCCATTTTCTTTCGCAACATGTAAAAGCTCTGTTCCGTAAAGCGCCATTAAATCTTTATTGGCTGTAATGACATGCTTCTTCTCATTTAACGCATCTATTAAATATTGTTTTGTCTCTTCAATGCCGCCCATCACTTCAATAATGACGTCGACCTCTGGATCTCTAATCACATCGTATACTTCAGTTGTGAAGACCTCTCTTGCCACATCCACATCTCTCTTTTTATCGGGATTGCTCACAAGCACTTTTTGTATTAATACCGGACAGCCGATCTGGTGCATTAATTTATCCTGGTGATCTTGGATAATCTTGACGACACCGCTCCCCACTGTTCCTAATCCTAATAGTCCAACTCGAATTGCCTTCACCTGAAATTCCACCTTTCTCCGTCAATGTCCTCTCCAAAAAGACATTTGTTAACCTAACACAGACATTCAATGTACACACATTATAAAGGGGTATCCTCATTTTGACAAGGTAATAAAATAAGAGATTGTCAGAATGAAACCGCTTAACAGCTATTTATATCAAGATTCTATATTTTCAAAATATTTTTGTCAGAAAAGCTCCCGAAACTCAGGGAGCTTTATATGATGAACGAACTGGCGTTTTGGCTTGCTGACCTTGTAAGATAAGCGCAATATTTTCAGCACACAAACGCATCATCGTTTTTCTCGTTTCGACACTTGCACTTCCAATATGAGGGAGAACCGTGACGTTAGATAATGTTGTTAACGGATGAGACGGGCTTACAGGCTCCTGTCTAAATACATCCAGACCGGCTCCGGCAATTTTTCCTGTCGTGACCGCCTCATATAAAGCATCCTCATCCACAGTCTGTCCTCTTGATACATTAATAAAATAGGCTGAGTTCTTCATCAGATCAAATGCTTTTTCATTAAACATGTCTTTTGTTTCCGGGGTTAAAGGGGTCAGACAGACGATGAAATCAGACTGCGTAAGCAGTTCCTCAAATGGCGCATAAGTCACGCCGAGCTGCGCTTCTGCCTCTGGCTTTCTTGACCGGTTATGGTACAGCACCTTCATGTCAAAGCCTGCTGCCCGCTTGGCAAGCGCTGTTCCGATGCTTCCCATGCCAACAATTCCAAGGGTTTTGTGATGAACATCAGCGCCGGCAAGAAGAAGCGGTCCCCAGCCTGTCCAATTTCCTTCCTTAATCCAATCACTCGCCTCGACAATCCGTCTAGCTGACGCCATCAGAAGGGCAAAGGCTAAATCAGCCGTGGATTCTGTTAATACATCCGGTGTATGACAAATAGTGATATTGCGCTTTTCAGCGGCCTCAAGATCAATATTGTCATAGCCAACAGCAAGGTTTGCGATCACCTTAACATTTGGAGTTTTTGATAAAAGGACTTCATCTACTTGATCTGACAGCATGGTGAGAAGCGCATCCGCTTGAGCTGCTTGTTTTTCTAATTCTTCTCTTGGACATGGCTCATCCTCGCTCGGCCACATCTCAATATGAGCGACTTCTTTTAATGGTGTAAGTGATGCTTCATCCAGCTTTCTTGTGATATAGACATAAGGTTTCGGCAAGAAGAACACTCCTTTGATTGATTTCTTTAAGCATAACGAAAAACGCCTCAAGAGAAAAGAGACGTTTCATCTGTTCACTGAAACTTCAAATCCGTGGACCTGTGATCCAGCCAACTGCCGGTATCGGGCTCTCGCCGCTTCGCATGGCACTCATTTCTTGAAAGACCTTCAGAAAGTATTCATAGCGATTGGCATCATTTAGGACGTAATCTAACCGCTCTTCATAATATGATTTTTCATTTTCTCCTGACATGTAGTAGCCTTCCACAATTTCAAAATAATGAAGCGGGAACAACAAGCGGCTGTATAACAAACGCTTAGAAAAGGAAGAAAGAGGTGTCACCTGCTCATATTGCTGAAGAAAGGAGAAGCCTTCTTCAATTAAATCTTCCTTATGCTGCACAAAGGTTTCTCTTAAGTATTCGGCAATATCCCGGGTTGGATGATCAAAGACCCAATCTACAGGTAAACGAAGCGGCTGCTCATGCGGCCAAGTCCTCCGCGAAAAACGCTGGTGGCAGACAGTGCCTGAGTCACATTCCTTCGGTTCATCATCAAGCTCAGTATCCACTAAATATTGAATGGCATTTTCCGTTAATCCAAGATAATACGGAAAGGATTCGATGAATTTTTTTTCAAACTGTTCCAGTGGTTTTTGGTGCATTTGCTGCATCCAAAAGCCTTCAAGCTGATCTAACCGTTTTGCCCACAATTCCTTCCAGGCTCCCACACGTTTTGTTTCAGATACCTCATATGGAAATCCTCTTCCCCTGACATGAAAAGCCGCCAGTTCTGACGACTGCTGGAACGAGCGGCTTGAGATCGGCGGTGCTGCCTTTAATAAAGCATACAGTTCCTTTCCATGAGTAAAGGTGGGCTTCTCTTCATTTGTTAATTCAAACACAGCGACGTATGGGTCTCCTGCATTCAGTAAATACTGACTGATATGATACAGCTCTGTGAGTTCTTCTTCTCGCAAATGAGACACAGGAACAATGATGAAGAGAGTCTCCGACGTTTGAAAGCTCTGATAACTGCCATATGGCATAAGTTGACGCACATCAATACCAAATGTGTGATAAATGGTTTCTTTCATATTTTCACCTGCGTTCATATGATCGATCTCTTATCATATCGTAGTCGCAGGTTGAGGGATTTATGAATACTATTTACTATCCGAAGCTTTTTACACGTTGTGGACCAAATTACGAGGATTGGGTGAGGAATATATGCCGCATCATCATGAGATGAACGAAGTAGAAAAAACAGCAAGACGCCGTTTACAAGAACGAGGCGTATCCATTCAAGATATAGCAGACCTTGTCTACTTTTTACAGGAAAAATATCATCCTGGTTTAGACATGTCAGAATGCATCCACAATGTGGAGCGTGTCATCGCAAAACGAGAAGTCCAAAATGCGATATTAACAGGCGTCGAACTAGACGTACTAGCCGAGCAAAAGAAGCTAACCGAGCCGCTTCAGTCCATTTTAGAAACAGACGAAAGCCTGTATGGTGTTGATGAAATTCTATCCTTTGCTATCGTCAATATTTATGGTTCGATCGGCTTTACGAATTACGGATATATCGATAAAGAAAAACCAGGGATTCTCGGGAAACTCAATGATAAATCCACAGGCGAGTGCCACACCTTTTTAGATGACATTGTCGGCGCCATTGCTGCTGCAGCATCAAGCAGGCTCGCACATAGTACGAGAAATGTGGAATAAAGCAAAAAAGAGGACGCGCGCGTAACGCTTGTCCTCTTTTTTTTATGATAATCGCTCAATCCACTCGGATAATGAATCAATGACATAGGTTGGCTGTTTGTCATACTTCTGAAGCAGTTCTTTTGTTGTCACGCCTGTATGAACGAGTAATGTGTCCATTCCTGCATTCATCCCTGCCATAATATCCGTATCATAGTTATCACCCACCATAAGCGTCTCAGACAGATCGGTCCCGAGCACCCTCATCGCTTGTTCCATGATGATGGATTCTGGCTTCCCGATAAACGTTGGCTGGACCGTAGTGGTGACGGTCAGCACAGATGTTAATGAGCCGTTCCCTGGCAGAAGCCCTCTTTCTGTTGGAATAGCGATGTCTCCATTTGTTGAGACAAATTGTGCGCCTTGACGGATGGCAATCGCACCTACTGCGAATTTTTCATATGTAATGTCTCGGTCAATTCCAACAACAACGAAATCAGCGTCTTCCTGACCGAACATTAGCCCTTTTTCTTCAATGGCCTGCTTGATTCCTTCTTCACCGATGACGTAAACAGAGGCGTCTTTCTTTTGTTCGGCAATATAATTGGCCGTCGCCATACTTGTTGTAAAGACTTGTTCTTCTGTTGCTGGGATATCGAATGAAACAAGCTTTTCTGCTACCTGCTTCGGCGTGCGTGACGAGTTATTCGTGACAAACAAGTAAGGAATGTTCAATTCATTTAACTTTTGAACAAATTGACCTGCTTCTTCGATCTTTTCTGTTCCTTTATACATTGTTCCGTCTAAATCAATTAAGTAGCCTTTGTATTTCATGATGCTCACAACTCCAATGGATTATTTAAACGCTGATACTGGGCCAAGCTCCTGCTCCAAGTAGGTACGGATGCGGCTTGGGAAAATCTGTAGCGCATGCTCAACCTCGCTGATCACCTGCAGCAAGTCGTGATGAACCACTTCCTGGTATTGCTGCACAAGTGTTTTGCGGCACGAGACAAGCTTTTTCAGCTGACTGCCTTCCTCTTCGGGTACAACCTTTTCATCAACAAGAATATCCATGATGTCATCATAGCTTCCTGGATCACGCATAATAAAGCCATCAATCATATCATTTCCCGTATCAAGAATACATTCGACAAGCAAATGAACAATTCGTTCCAGCGCTTTTTTCTCTAGTGGACTTGTCCATGTTTGATGACTGCGCATCAACTCATATTGCTCCTCGAAAAAACGCAATGTCTCTTCAATTTTTTTTCTGTCTACGAAATACATCATGACGCTCCCCTTTGCGTTATTTTCTGATTCGTTTTAAGACAAAATAGGCACAGCCAAAATTACAGTATTCATAAATGTATTCATCGAGTGTGCTGATTTTTGTATCAAATGTGGCCTTTTGGTTTTGGTCATCAAAGAACCCCTTCAGTCTCAGCTGATTGTAGCCCCAGTCCCCCACAATATAATCGTACTTATTTAAAATATCTGAGTACCTTGCTTTAAACGCTTCTTCATCAAAACCGTCTTTAATATCTCTTACAAGATCAAAAGTAGCATTCTGAATGACGATCATCTTCTCACCTCTTTTTAAACGATCCATCTTTAATGATAATTCATTGGAAGAACTCCATCAATTGCTAAAGCATGTTTTTTCCGTTTTAGCCGAAGCTAAAGAAAAAAGGAGGTCACATTTATGAAGAAACAACTGACAGCCGCGATTCTCCTCAGCATGCTTTTAGGCGGGTGCGGCTTTCAATCAGGTATGAACCGGCAAGTGGATGAAGATTCTTCAAGTAAAACCATCCGTCTATCGGATCGTCATGAAGGAAATAATTCCAACATGCCAGAAGCAGACACAAACAGAGCAGGATATGTTCGTTATCAGCGCCAGCAAGTAACGGATCAGAAAGAAAGAACACCTGCTTTAAATCGCGAGCATCTTGCCCACGTCATTACAAGTTTAACTGTGCAGCTCCCAAACATCAAAGATGCAGCCACACTTGTGACAGATGAGGATGCACTGATTGTATATCGAACAGGAAACAAAAACCGGGATGAATCTGCTGATCAAGTAAAGAAAACGGCGGTTTCTGTACTCCCTCGTTATTATCATGTATACGTCTCTGATAATCCAGAGCACTTTCAATCCATTGCCAATTTTTCACGTCTTCAAACCAATTCACGTGATTTTGATCAAATTTTAACCAAAACGATTCAACAAATGAAATATTCCCCTCAAGGTGGAGATATTTCTACGAAAGAAGATGCAAATGGTATGACGAATTCCGACCGTACCATGAGAAGAAACGCCCCTTACGGCCAAAATTAATATGAGAAAAAACGCCAGAGAGCTCTGGCGTTTTCTTTGTTATGCTTGCGCCTGACGCTTTTTAGACGCTTCGTTTACTTGTTCATCTGCATGGTAGGAAGAGCGCACAAGCGGTCCAGCTTCACAATGGCTAAAGCCTTTTGACATCGCAATTTCTTTCAGCTCTGCAAACTCATCCGGATGGTAGTATTTTTGAACTTTCAAATGCTTTTTCGAAGGTTGTAAATACTGACCAATCGCCATAATATCCACGTTGCTCGCAAGAAGATCATCCATGACTTCAATGATTTCTTCCTTCGTTTCACCTAGTCCAATCATAATGCTTGATTTCGTTGGAATGTCGGGCTGCATTTCTTTTGCGCGGCGCAAGAATTCTAATGAACGATCATATGTAGCACGTGCACGAACCCTTGGCGTTAATCTGCGAACTGTTTCAATATTGTGATTTAAAATATCAGGACGTGTGTCCATTAACGTCTTCAAATTATCGTAATTGCCGCCCATGTCTGAAGGGAGAACTTCAATTGTCGTGAATGGACTTTTTCTTCTAATGGCACGAACGGTTTCAGCAAACACACCTGCTCCGCCATCCTTTTGATCATCCCTTGCAACCGCTGTTATCACAGCATGCTTTAAGTTCATCAAGGCCACTGAATCTGCAACGCGTTCTGGCTCTTGCAGGTCAAGCTCAGTTGGAAGTCCAGTTTTCACCGCACAGAAACGGCATGCGCGCGTACAAACAGATCCAAGGATCATAAATGTAGCGGTTCTTCTCACCGCCCAGCATTCATGAATATTCGGACATTTTGCTTCCTCACAAACGGTATTCAGGTTGTTTTCCCGCATCATTTTTTTCAAACCGGTATAGTTTTCATTCGTATTCAGCTTAATTTTAAGCCAGTCCGGTTTTCTTACGTGCTCTTCCTTCTTTGCCAATTCCATCATCTCCATATGAATTCGTTAAAGGTGCATCTACAAAAATCTTCCTGCTATATACGATGGATGCAGCTAAGAAGCTGCAAAAAATTGAATCTTCGGCCTAAAGCCTTTTCTTTAGACACTTTAACATAGTACAGATTGAACAACAAGGGAATGAGCTGCAAAAATACCCAAAAGCCTCCTAAAAAAATAAGAAGAAAATTACTAACATTTTCTTCTTATGAAATAGGGTGATCTAACCACACTAAACGGTAGAAGACGATGCTTGATGAAAGGAGATGGACGTTTGTGAAAGTGGTTTTAGCCATCATGATCGCTCTTTCAATGCTCCCTTTACCTATTCATGCACAAGGGGCAGGCAAGCAGCCAGATGAACTGAAGCAGCGAATGGCACTTTACGAAAAAGTCGCCATCACGACACAGGTTCCATGGTATGTACTTGCTGCGGTTGATCAGTATGAGCACAATATTCGAAAAAGCAGAAGAGATTTACCGAAACAAAAAGGCGTCATTAGTATCTACATTCCCCGGGAAATGTGGATCGGCCCTGAAAACCCGAATAAGCAGGATACCTCTCCTTTAAGCATTAAAGTGTTTGACGGAATTGGACTTGATGGAAACGGGGATGGAAAAGCGAACAGCGATGACGATGAGGATGTATTATTCACGTTTGCTCAATACTTGCTTCACTACGGCAGCAGCATTGATCAATTAAAAATTGCTTTATGGGACTATTATGGACGAGATCAAACCGTTGGAATTATTTCATCTTTTATGAAGCTATTTCAGCACTACGGCCATCTTGACCTCGGAAAGCATGCCTTCCCTCTTCCGGTCGGAGCTGACTACAGCTACCGGAGTACATGGGGAGATGCGAGAGGGTTTGGCGGCAGAAGAATTCATGAGGGCACGGATTTATTTGCCCATTATGGACTTCCCGTTCGTGCGACATCGTATGGCGTGATTGAAATGAAAGGCTGGAACCGCTTTGGCGGCTGGCGGATTGGTATTCGAGATATTCATAATCATTATCATTACTTCGCTCATTTAAATGGCTTTGCAAAAGGACTCAAAACAGGTCAAATTGTTGAACCCGGACAGGTCATTGGATCTGTCGGAAGCTCCGGTTATGGCCCCCCAGGCACAGCAGGAAAATTTCCGCCGCATCTTCACTATGGCATGTATAAAGACAACGGCAGAACTGAATGGTCATTTGATCCATACCCTCATTTAAGGGCGTGGGAAAGAGCTGAGCGGAAACGCAAATAGAAAACAGCCCAATCATTCCTTGGGCTGTTTTTCATTATTCTTTCTTCTCCTTTTTCTCTGGGAGAACAATCGATGGAGCGCCTGAGTTTGTTCCGCTGCCATTGTAATAATCTGGTACGTCCCCTTGAACGGCTTGTATGGAGACGGGAACTGAGTTCTTGACCACGATTGTTTCAGATGCAAACGGGATGATGACTCTCACCTTGACCTCGATCAGAACACTAATATCAATCAAGGCATTGTTGATGCCATAGGGCTTAATGTTTTTTTCAACGTCCGTATGCGGGTCACCAATGACACTAAAGCGTACAGGCACTTTTGGCCCTAGATTGGCGATGAGTGCATTTCCGGACGCTTGCCCAAGCGGAATGTTATATATAATGCCGTCATGTCCATCTGTTTGATCCTTTAACGCTTCTTTTGCCTCTTTTTGAAAGTTCCCCTTTTCAATGTCCTCTAAATTTTTTTGAAGATGACGTGACAGGTCAGCCATTGCTTTCGATGTTGCCTGCGCATTAAAATCGATGGTCGTTACTTTTCCGTTCTCACTTGTATTCATGACCACCATATCCTTCATATTCTCCTGATCGTCTGCAAAGTCTTGAACAGAATATTGGATCAGATGATTGGCGATACGCTCTGTTTCTAGTTCCGCAATGTGAATAAGGGTTGGTTTAATTGAACGGTTAATAAAAAATAGACTAATGACGGTTGAGAGTACAAAGAATAAGATTGCAAGCAGCATGACGTATCGAAATGGCAAAGGGCCCTTTTTATAGGGGCGATAACGGCGGTTCATTCTCAATAAAAAATCCCCCCTTCTCCACTACAAGTGTATGCAGACAGGCGGGGGGATAGGAATCATCTATCCATTTTATTTCACCATTTTTAATAATGCGTCTCTTCCATTGGTTCCAGCTGTAATGCCTAGCGCTTCTGCGGCGTATGTCACAGATTCTAAAGGGGCATCAAGCAATTGCTCAATGGTTCTCACACCAACTGCTCTCCCTGCGATAATTCCTCTATCTGCAAGCTTTTCATTTAAGAGCCCGACATCCAGTGCACCGCACATAATATACCCATGTTCATTTGTTACCGCCATAAAATTCGTCTTCGGCAGTTTGACGGTGACGGCTGTAAAGGAATGTCCATCAATTTTAATAGGTGTTAAATTCACCAAATCCCTTCACTCCTCTCATCACAATCTATGTGACAAGAGGGCGAGTGTTGTTAGGCTAAAGCGGATTTCATGTGGTTTCCTTCAGGCGCCAAGTAAGCACATCACGTAGAAATTCCGGCATGAAATATTCAATGTGTTCATGGTCACGGATATGAGGAAATAGAGAGCCTAATGTATACATATCGACTGTGCCAAGCGTATAGGAAGCGTCCTTTTTGATCAATTGATCATGTACAAAGACATCCTTTACCCGTTTGGTTTCGCCTTCTTCTACTGTATAGGTGAGGCCGCTATACAGCATTTTCCCCATCAGCTCACCTCTAAAGCCGAAGCCCTTGATGCGCAGCTGTTCCATTTTTTCTTCACAGGCACGCCGAACGGTTTCGATGAGCTGTTGACCGGTAAGCGTCACCCGAATGGGATTAATGGGATGCGGGCAGATTCGGTGGACTTCTTCTCTTGTCACGATTCCTGCCTCTAATGAATCAAGCACCATACCTGCATTCATCATGCCGATATCTGCCCCGCACCAATCTTTAATGGCATCTGTTAAGAGCTGCGGAAGCGGGGATTCATCAAACCACTTCGTTTCTAACCTTGACTCAATCGCTGTTACTTTTTCCTGCATGAGGGCTTTGGCTCTTCTTTCTGCTTGCTGTAAGGTAGTGATGGCTTCATCTGATTCACTGATCAGCTGATCCACTGACTGCACCGTTGCTTTTTTCTCGATCAGCTCTTTGCGCGCTATGTCAATTGTCAGCTCGACACAGCCAATATAATGCCCATACTTTTCAGCGCATGCAAGCAGCACCCCATTGTCCATTTCACCCTGCTCTAACAAATGATGCGTGTGTGAGCCTAGGATGATGTCGATGTCAGGAAAATCACGGGCGACCTCCCGATCATGGATGATACCAAGATGGGATAAGAGCACAATGACATCCGCCTGTCCCTTCACTTCCTGCAGCATGTCCCTTATGCTGTCAAACGGATCTGTAATGTCCCAGCCCAGCTTTTCATAGACGGGTGTATACGCAATGGTCACGCCTAAGAGACATATTTTCAGTCCGTTTTCCATTTGGATCATATGATAGGGCTTTGCCCACGATGGCCTTTTGCCTTTCTCAAATAAATTAGACAGGACCACTGGAAATTGTGCATGCTCGTACAATTGATCCAGCTGATCATGAGGCAGCGTAATACCTTCATTATTCCCAATCGTGACCCCGTTATAGCCAAGCTGATTGAGGAGCTTGACGTTTACCTTTCCATAATCAGCTTCTGACACAAGGTTCACTCGGTCCATATGGTCGCCAATATCAAACAAGAGCATCTGATCGTGTACTTGACGCTTTTCTTCAATATAAGCTGCGATTTTTGGCCAGTTCTCAAAGTGGCTGTGCAAGTCGTTTGTATGATATAACCATAGCTTCTGCAGCATGTTGATCTCTCCCTCAAGTTGTCACTGAACCGTCATTCAGGTTGAAAGCCGCAGCTCTCATTTAACTAAATAAATCTAACTGCTTCGGAGAAAGGCTTGAATACGTAATATCCAGCAAATCAATCATCTGCTGGCCATTCGCCGCTGCATCTCCGCCGGAGTTATTATTAAACACGACATAGACATCTTTTGATTGCTGATGCAGAATGTCGAGATTCTTTTTCCACTCTTTTAATTCAGCTTCATTATATAAATATAAGTATCGCACTTCACGCCAATTCTCATGGTCTGCTGGGTGAAGCCAGCCCTGTTTATTTCTTCCGTGAAAACGGACCAATGTTTTATCACGGTGCGTAGCTTGTATGACTGGCGGAATGGAGCCTTCTCCAACTTGCGGCTCATCACAAACAGAATGAATCCATCCTTCTTTTTCCATAAAGGACAAGGTCTGCTCATAAAATTCATCTGAGAACCATGTGCGGTTACGGAATTCGAGGGCACATGGAATGTCACCCATCTTCTCTTTACACCATCTTAAATAGTGGACGTGCTCTTTTTTGCAATCAAACCATGGTGGAAATTGAAACAAAACCATGGCAAGTTTCCCTTCACGAATGAGCGGAGTCAATGAAAGAATAAATGCGTCAAACATCTCTTCCTTCGAAGCAAACGGAATTTCGCCCCTCTGATGCCCGGTCATTCCTTGATATGCTTTCACGACAAATTGAAAGGTATCTGGCGTATCCTTTATCCACTTTTCATGATTACGCTCAGGCTGAACCGCATAAAAGCTGGCATCCAGCTCCACAATGGGAAACGTTGACGAATAGTGAAACAGCTTTTGAGCGCTGCCGATTTTCGGCGGATAAAGACTGTCATGGTCTCCCCAGCCAGTTAATCCGATATAAATCATGTTTCTCACCTCTTGCCACTCTCATGTATAGACGGCTTCCTCACATGAAAGCCTTTTTCTCTTGTGATACCCATATTTCTGAAAGAAATTCTTCTGTCTACAACATATCATATTTGCCCGTAATTCTGAATGAAGATGACTGACGGTACGTGATTTTGTCCTGACGCTCTGTTTGTTTGTGATATTAGTTGACAACTTTCTATCTAAAATGATTTGAGCTGATAACATAAATTGCATATCAGAGAGGTTAACAGTGATTGTCCATTTATTTATTCATCTTCACCAAGAGCTTTAGTTCTCAATAAAGGAGACTTAGTGGATATGAACATAGACGATAACCAGTTTGAAGCATTGCAAAAAATCGCCGAAAGGATTCACAAGCCTGTCTATTTGTGTAACCAGCATGGACGTATTCTCTGCAACTCGCACACCATGATCACGAGCCCAGATTGGATTCGCATTCTCCCCTTTTTCCAAAGAAGGACACCCCATTATTTTTCGATGATATATGCGATGCAAACCTTTTCCGTCTTTCCGATTGATCTAACCGAACAAACATGTGAGTATGTGGTCATCCCTTCCTTCATTCCTCCGCTGGATGAAACACTGCAAGTCTTCATTGCACAAGCAGTAAACGAAATCTCAATTGCGCGAATGAGACAATATACTGCCCAGCAAACGGCCAAGCGTGCCAGAAATGAAGGGTTTCGCAGATGGATAGAGGGTGCATCGTATTCTCAGCAAGACGCTGCATACATTGCGAAGGCTTTTGGATTAAATGTAGATAGCAGCTATCTATGCATGATCTGTCAGCTTGATCATTGTCATGAGACCACTCATTTTTTGAACCAGCAACTGATGTTAGATCAAGTCGTTGATCTACTTGACAGCGCACTTCCAAGCTCTCCTTTTCCTTCCTTTCTGTTTGTCAAAGGTGATATGGGCATTGTATTAATGGAAGAGACAGGCAGTTGGTCAAAGATGAGTGGCAGACTCCTCTCTTTTTTGAAACAGTTGCAGATGCTCGTTAGCATACAAGCGAATCACACCATTTCCTTTGGCGTGAGCTTGACTAGTTGTCGCACCACCCATCTGTCTGAGGGCTACAGTGAAGCATTAGAGGCTCTTCAAGCCGGACATCTCTCGTCGCAGGCGGAATATATTCAGTTCTATCAGGCAAAGGATGTGCCAGATTTATTGAAGCTTATTCCAAGAAAGGATTTAGTCACGTTTCACCAGATGCACCTTCACCCGTTATATGAAGCTGGTCAAAACCTCCTCCACACCTTATCTGTCTATTTAGAAACGCATTGCCACATTTCAGAAACAGCGAAACGTTTGTCTATTCATCGCAACACGGTCATTTATCGATTGGAGAAGTGTGAGGAGCTGCTTCGGATCAGCTTAAAAGACCCTGAAGCCACATTAAGGCTGCGCTTAGCATTACGTATTCAGATGCTTCTCTCACCCCATCCTGATTGAATGTTTTCTTCCGAAGCTTCATATAGTTTGGAGGAGAAAAGTGATACACGAGGAGGCAAAAATCGCTTTGCAGATATTTCGTTGAATCAGTGGATGGCCTTAACCCCTCCTCAATTAGTGAAAGAGCATTTACATGTAGATGATGCCATGATTCGTGCGCTTCATAAAGAAAAATCACCTATTGTTACATATAAAAGGTGATGACCATTATAAAAAAACCGATCAATTTGTGCTGATCGGTTTTTTTATAAACAAATTTTAAGAAATTGCAGAAGTATGCTGCACTTTTTTCCCCCACACGATGGATGCAATGAAGCTTATGCAAAGCACTAGTGTTCCGAGCATAAAAGGAAACTCTATATTCACATCAAATAGTATGCCCGCAAGGCTCGGTCCGACAATATTGGCAAGGCTCATAAAGGATGTATTAAGGCCGCCAGCTACTCCTTGCTGATTACCTGCCATTTTGGACAGCAATGTATTGAGGGCTGGACGAACAAATGATGTAGCCGACAAAAATAAAATAGAGCCTGCAAAGATCAGCCAAAAGGACGGTGCAACACGGCAGACGATGAGCATCAAAGCCGCTCCTAGCAGAGCATAACGCACGACGCGCATTTCACCGAATCGTTTCACACAGGCATTCACCAACGCACCTTGGACAAGCACTCCAGCAAGACCCGCAACCGTAATCACAAACGCAATATCCTTCGGTGTAAATCCATGTTTTTGGTCTACATATAAGCCGAAAATCGATTCAAAGTGAATGATGCCAAAATTGAGGACAAACGCCAATATAAACAAAAAACCGTAGGATGTCTTTAAAGCTTGCATCATTTGCACAAAAGGGTTGAAATGAATGTCTTTGTTTAACCGCGCTTCTTCCTGCTTTTCCTTTGTTAAAGTTTCAGGTAAAAACAGGATGGATAACAGGGTAGAAAGAGCTGCAAAGGAACCTGCGATGAGAAAAGGAAAAGCGATTCCATACTCGACCAAATAGCCGCCTACGCCTGGTCCAATAACAAAGCCTAACGTCATTGCTGCACTAAATAGCCCCATTCCTTTCCCTCGGTCCTTCTCACTTGTGATATCAGCAATGTATGCAAACATGGCTGGCATGAGTAAAGCTCCGGCCGCACCGCCTAAAAAACGTGATACAAACAGCATCCACAGCTGATCAGCAAATGCAAAAATAAACTGGGCAATGGTAAAGCCGGCAATCCCGGCAATGATCAATTTTCTACGTCCAAATCGATCGGTCAGTGCGCCTGCAACCGGCGATAAAGCAAATTGTGTAAGACCTGTTGCAGCGACAAGAAAACCGAGTGTTTTTCCTGTTGCGCCAAAGGCTTCAATGTAACTTGGCATGACAGGGACAATGAGGCCAAAGCCAAGCATGGCAATAAAAATATTGAGCATCAAAATGTATAATCTGCCCATTTTCTTCATATCAAAAAACCTCTTTCTGCAAAATAAATGAAAATGATGTCAAAAACTCAGAACTTCTTCAGTATAGCGATATCACTGTCTATAAGTCTAGTTTTTCAAAAATTAGTTTTCTTTTCCAAATAAAAAATACCCGCAAATAGCGAGTATCCGTATGACTTTATTCACTTTGTTCATAGATAGAAAGAGCCGCCTGAAGCCCTGCTCCGCAATGGATGGATGCACCGTGTTTGATTAGAATCGCTTCCAGCCCTGCTAACACAAACAGCACGTTTTCTTTTCTGCAGCTATAGCCCATTGTGCCAATTCTCCATATACGTCCGGCTAGCGGTCCAAAGGAGCTTGCGATTTCAATGCCAAAATGCTTAAGTAGATCGGCACGTACCGCTTCTCCATCAATACCACTTGGAATCTCAATACATGTCACAACTGGCATTTTACAATGTGGATCACCGAACAATTCAAGTCCCATCGCTTCAAGACCTTTCATCAAGGCTTTCTCGTGATATGCGTGCCTTTGAAAACGCTCAGACAGTCCTTCTTCCAGCACAACACGAACCCCTTCTCGAAGTGCATAGAGCATCGTTGTCGCTTCTGTATGATGATTTAATCGTCTAGGGCTCCAATAATCCTGGAGCTGGCTGAGATCAAAGTAATTGCTTTTAATTGGAGAAATATCCATTTGCTCCTGCAATTCATCCTGTGTCGCAATTCCCTTTTCCACTTTCTTTCTCGATTCAACGACAGCTGCCACCCGGTCATTATACGTGATAGGTGACATGCCTGATGGAACAGACAAGCACTTCTGCGTACCGCCAATCGCCGCATCAATCTTCCATTCGTCCACTTTCACCTGGGCCCCGCCAATGGTTGCTACAGCGTCTACAATGAACAGTGCATCGAGTTCTCGGCACGCTTCACCAATTTGCTCAAGCGGCTGCAACCGCCCCGTGGATGTTTCACCATGGACCATCGCAACGATTCTAGGCTTGACCTGCTTCATTTCCTGAATGATATCGCTAGGATCAAAAACCGTTCCCCATTCACATTCCATTGTATGTACCTCAGCACCATAGCGCTGTCCTATTTCAATGAGCAGATGACCGAAGCGGCCAAAGACAGGCACAAGCATCGAATCTCCCGGCTCAATGACACTGGCAAGCACAGCTTCAAGCCCTGAACGAGACGTGCCGTCAATCGGAAAAGCCCATTCATTTTCTGTTTGGAAAAGCGACCGCAATAAGGTCATCGTTTCATTCATGATATGTGTAAATGCTGGATCAAATTGACCGAGAATTGGGGTACTCATCACACGGAGCACTCTCGGGTCTACTTCAACAGGTCCTGGTGTCATAATCGTTCTTGAAGGTATTTGCAGTTCTTTCACGTTATCCATCCTCTCCCTTGCTGCCATCCTATATGCCCACTTATACAGCAATGCTGTTAAAATAGCAATCTCTTTTCCTACGAATTCATTACATAAAATTTACGATAAATCCATTTATTTCTTTCTGACAATATGATAGAAATAAAGAGAATACATTCCCTATTAAGGAGGAAATCGAATGAAGAGAACCTTATTTGGAACTGTGGCTGCCGGAATCATGATATTCGGCACATTAGCCGCCCCGCTGCCTTCAGCTGTGAATGCTCAAAGCTTTACTCTGAATGAACCGAGCCAAACCATCACATTTTCCCCGTTACAGCTTCAAAACGAAACATCTGCACAACAAGCGAAAACAGCCGCTACAAGTCAAATCGATTCCTATTATCAATCTGCTAATGGCAAATCAGGACCCGCTCTAAAGAAAGCTTTACACGATATTATTGATGATCATAAGCAGCTATCCTACAGCCAGGTTTGGGATGCCTTAAAGAAAACAGATGAAGATCCAAAGAATCCAAGCAATGTGCTCTTGCTCTATAGCGGTGTCTCTCGCTCAAAGCAAGCGAATGGCGGAAATGTTGGCCAGTGGAACCGGGAGCATGTCTGGGCTAAGTCACACGGCAACTTTGGGACAAGCCAGGGCCCCGGTACAGATCTCCATCATCTGCGGGCAACAGACGTACAAACGAATAGTACACGTGGAAATTTAGATTTTGATCTGGGCGGAAATGAATACAAGGGGGCACCGGGTAATTTCTACGATAGCGACTCATTCGAACCTCATAGCCGGGTGAAAGGGGATGTGGCAAGAATGCTCTTTTATATGGCAGTGCGGTACGAGGGCGATGACCGCTTTCCAGATTTAGAATTAAACGACAAAGTGAATAATGGAAGCGCCCCTCTTCACGGCAAAATGTCCGTACTTCTCAAGTGGCACAAACAAGATCCAGTCGATCAAATCGAACGGAACCGCAACGAGATCATTTATGAAACGTATCAGAACAACCGCAATCCCTTTATCGATCACCCAGAATGGGCAAGTACGATTTGGGAATAAAAAAGAAAGGCACTGCTACGAGCAAGCAGTGCCTTTCTTTTTTTCAAGCGGACAGACAAGACAATAATCGAGACTCTCCGATTTTTTCTCGAGCTTATAATACATACAGCAGGTCTTTCGGTTGGATGTTTCTAGTAAGCTGTCATCTAAGTTTAAGCTGTTGTGAAATGGATTTTGTTTTGCTCCGAATACATCACCAGCCGCTTGCTTCAGATACAGATAATCCTCCTGCACGCGCTGCTTCACCGCAGGCTCTTCGGCCTCCCGCATCATGCTGCGATAAAGAGAATTGATACGAACCGCTACATTTTCCCATAAAATTGAATACGGAAGTCTTGAAGTACGTTTCAGTACATCTAAAAGAGGTGTAACACACTCCGTAAACAGCGCATGCACAACCTGCTCTCTCCATTCATGCCGATCTCCTTCTAGTGGAACAAACGAACATAACGTCTCATCAATTTCAATTTTCCGATCCTCTCTAAAGGCACATGCCTCCGGTGGAAACTGATAGACACCGTCATACAGCGTCATCATGTACAAAGAGGAACTGACGGCTAAGTAGGCATAACGCTTTGAAAACATCGACGCTGCCACCGCCAAATTCGGTGCTTGCATGGCTTCCTTTTCAGCCTCTAATAAACGCAGGACAGATGCTTCTGAAAAAAGCGCAGCAAGTGTGCGGTCAGATGTCATTGGTCCATTTGTGATGTGTACCCCGAAATCAAGTAATTCTCTCTCAACCCACTCTGGCCTCATATCAAAACCTCCATCTTTCGTTTATCGATTTCGCTGCTGGTATAACAAATAAATAAAGAACGGTGCACCAATTGCAGCCGTGAATACACCTGCTGGTACATCTAACGGTAGAAAAGCCGTTCTAGCGACTAAATCTGCCAGCATCACGAGAATACTTCCAACAAGCGCAGATGCCGGCACCAGCGCAATGAAGGAACGGCCGATGATCATCCGTGCGACATGCGGCGCCATCAGTCCAACAAATTCAATACCGCCTGCAAAGGCAACGGCAATCCCCGCCAATGTCACACTCATCAGTAGAAAGAATAACCGTTTTGCCTGCACTTTTACCCCGAGGCCTGTTGCGAGATCATCTCCAAGCTCCTTCACATTCATCGTTCTTGCTAACACCATGACAATCGGTAAAATGATCATGATCCAAGGAAGCATCGACGTGACGTCCTTCATCGTAGAACCATATAAACTGCCCGTCAGCCAAATATATGACTTTGTCGTCGTCATCGTATCACTAAGAACAAGAGTAAATGTCACACACGCCTTCATAATGGCAGAAATCCCAATTCCCATTAGGACAAGTGTGATCGGCTTGACTCCTTTTTTCCATGAAAGCAAATA
The DNA here is from genome assembly GCF_038002985.1 of Bacillus sp. FSL R5-0431. Taxonomy (NCBI): domain Bacteria; kingdom Bacillati; phylum Bacillota; class Bacilli; order Caryophanales; family Bacillaceae; genus Bacillus; species Bacillus sp. FSL R5-0431. The sequence continues at coordinate 2,882,903 of NZ_JBBOOG010000001.1, forward strand.
AATGAGGCACGATACGGCAAAAGCCCCTGCAATCGCCCATAAGGATTGGTACGCAATAGGCACAGTGCCCATCCAAAAGACAATAAACATAATCGCCCCAAACGAAGCACCACTCGTAATCCCAATGATGTCAGGCGATGCAAGCGGATTGCGGATTAATCCTTGCAAAATAAGCCCTGATACCGCAAGCGCGGCCCCCACTAAGACAGCCAGCAGTGTTCTTGGAATCCTCAGCGTATTGAGCACAAAGGTGTTTCCCTCTCCCTGACCGATTAAATGAAGCAGCACATCCATCGGCTGAATAAACCGGCTGCCCATACAGAGACTGAGAATAAATAATCCAAAAGCAACGGCCGTCAATAAAAGTAAAATCAAAAACGTCCGCTTTGAAAATTGAAATGAAATGCGCCCGCCCTTTGAACGCACTGTATATGTTTTAGCCACCTGTCTTCAACCCCTTGCGCACGAGATAAACAAATAGAGGCGCTCCTGCTACCGCCGTCATGACACCAATCGGCACTTCCTGCGGCATGATCAGAAAACGAGCCGCAAGGTCTGCGACAAGTAAAAGCGACGCTCCCACAACGGCACAATACGGCAGTACCCAGCGGTGGTCAGGTCCGACAAGCTTTTTCACAATATGCGGCACTAGAAAACCAACAAACCCAATCGATCCTGCGACAGCGACGGAACCACCTGCTAAAAAGACGACGAGTACCCCCATCGTAATTTTCAGCAGCAGCGTACGCTGGCCAAGTCCCTTCGCAATATCATCACCTGACAAAAGGACATTGATGGAGCGTCCAAGAAGCAGCGCCACAACTGTTGCCCCTAAAATATAAGGCAAAACAGGCAGCAGCATATCAATGCTTCTTCCAGACACTGAACCCGCCATCCAAAACAGGATGCTTTGAATCGACTGTTCATTCACGATTAAAAGACCTTGTGTAAAGGACGCAAACAGTGCAGATATCGCCGCACCTGCAAGGACAATTTTGACCGGTGTCAATCCATCTCTTCCAATGGAGCCCAAGAGAAAAACGAGCATCCCTGCAATCGCAGCACCTAAAAACGCTGTCCACATATAGCCTGTTAATGACTCTGTTGAAAAGAAAACAATCGAAATGACGATAAAAAATAGTCCACCTGCATTAATGCCTAACAAATCTGGTGCCGCAAGCGGGTTTCTCGTTAATGCCTGCATGAGTGCACCTGAAATGGCTAGACTTGATCCAACAACCGCTGCGATTAAAGCTCTTGATAATCTGGATGTCATGACAATGACACTGTTTGGATCCGATTCATCAAAATGAAGAAACGCATGGATGGTGGCTTTGAGGGAAATCGAGGTTTGCCCAAGAGAAATGCTGAGCATAAAAAAGACCAACATCAATACGACGAATCCAGCAAACAGCAGCGCCTTGCTAGAATCCTTTTTTAATAAACTTCTCATCTGATTCCCGCTTTCAATCTGTTATGGAAAAAAGGAGAAAATGGTTTTTCACATTTTCTCCTCTGCTATCCTTATTTATCAATTCCGAGACGATCATCAATATCATCAAGCATCATGTTTGCAGCGATAATACCGCCGCCCATGTTCCAAGTGATTTCATCGACTTTATGCACTTGTTTCGCTTTCACTGCGTCAAGCTGCTTCCATAAAGGATGACTTGTCCACTCTTTATATGCTTTTTCAACCGCTTTATCCTGATCATCCATGAAGTAATAGATCACATCTGCATTCATTTGTGGAATGCTCTCTTTGTCTGTAAGTGTAATGATGTCTTGCTTTTTATCTTTGACATTCTTAGGTCCTTCAAAGCCTAGCTCTGTTAAAATCGACCCTGCGAATCCAGTTTGATAGATTCTAGCATGATCTGCACGGAAGTTCACCACGGACACACTCATTGGCCAGTTTTTGATGTCTTTTTTCGCTTTTTCTTTGAAGTCAGCGACGCGGTCATCCCACTTCGTCAGCAATTCTTTTGATTTGTCTTGCTGGTTTAACGCTTCACCCATTAATTTCACTGTATCTTTAAATGTGAACACTGTTTCTGTTGCAACAGTTGGAGCGATTTCTTGCAGCTGATCAAAAATTTGCTCGTGGCGGACTTTTGATGCAATGATCAAATCAGGCTTGAGCTTTTCAATTTCCTCTAAGTTTGGCTGTGTTTCCTGCCCAACAATTTTGACATCCTTTAAGTCATCTCTTAAATATTTATACGTAGGTGCTTCAAGCCATGATTCAACAACACCCACTGGTTTAATGCCCATAGCGACTGCTGCATCTGTTGCTCCTTGGTACAGCGTCACCACACGTTTAGGCGATCCTTTTATTTCAGTTGAACCGATAGCGCTTTCAACGGTTCTTGTTTTTTCTTTACTAGCTGACTTGCCTTCACTGCTATTGTTCCCGCAAGCTGCAAGTAAAACGATGGAGAGCACAACTAGCAACGACCAAAAAGATTTTTTGAACATGTACCTCACCTATCCATTCTATATGTAGTCATATCGTTTGATAACGATTCTCATTATCACACTATGATTTTATCATAGAAAAGGATGGTGTCAATGTAAATTTTTAAGAAAAAGGGAGAGTGTTGACTAGTTGTTCTCATTATTGGAATGATTGGCCTCTCTTATGTTCCTCTGGATAAACATTTACATTGAATTCCTTTTTCGTACTCTACTCCATTAATGACGACTTATTGTTCATAATCAGACTTTCTCTATCAACCTAAAAAAGACGAACAGCAATCGTTCGTCTTCTTCCCTCACTTCACTTCTTCATGCTCCTGCGCGGTATGTCGTTTATTGGCGATAAAGAGTGCACAAGTCATCGCAAGAATGGCCAGCGCCCACCAGAACGTCGATACAGCCTCTTCATGATCGATGATAATCAATCGGATGACAGCTGTGATACCAATATAAATAAAATAGCGAAGCGGAAAATGAAAGTTTGATTTAAAGTATTTAATAATTAAGGCTATAAACTCAAAATACATAAAGAAGATCAGCAGTTCTCCAAGCATCCCATAATAGCTTTCTCCTTTGTTAAACAAAGTCTTGTAGACGAATTGGACAATATACCAAGTTTCACTAATTAAGAGGACGCTTAAAGCAATGGCTAGAAAGAACAGACAGATATTCAGTAGGCCTTGCAAGAGATCGGGTACCTTTTGGAAGTTGTTGAATCGTTTCATTGGGTAGTCTCTCCATTCCATATTATTCATTTGTGGTCTATATTTTGATGTGCCAGAATCGCAGCACGATGTAGTAAACAGCGTTCTTTTCCATCCTTTCAAACTGCCCGTGCATGCGGGACATCATTCGTTTAATGCTTCGTTCACCAAGTCCAGTGCTTTCCTGCATGTCATCTGTCTCTTTTATCGCATTGCTGACATGAATCTCAAAGATTTCTTGATCGGATAAAAACGTGAGATTGATGTCTTTTTTGGGATCGGCGTATTTAAGTAAGTTGGACATCAAATTATCAAACACTCGGCCAAGCTCCTCGACATTCACGTTGATATAGCTGTCAGGCAGTTCTCCTAACAGGTGTACTTTGAATTTCTCTTGATGCAAGATCGCCACCTGATCTGATAAGAGATCGTAAATGACCTCTTTGACTGCAACGGTCTCAAGCTCAGGTTCATGTTCTTTATCAAGTAGAAAATAGGCAAACAGATTATCAGACAGATTTTTCAATTTCAGTGCTTTCTCATAAGCATTGGCTATATATTGATCTTTACGGGTATCCGCTCCAGCCTCCTCTTTTTTCGCAAACTCCAAATTCATTATCAGCGACGTCAGCGGTGTCCTCATATCGTGTGACATTTCAGTAACCAGACTGCGGCTCTCTTCTTGCAGCTCGTCGATGGCTTGAAGCTTGTCCAGAAAAGCTTTTCGGAGATCCTCAATACTTTTGGCAATCATGGCTAATTCATCGTGCCCTTTCACCGTCATCTCATGGTTCAGCTCACCGCCTTCAAGAATATGAATCTCTTGGTGAATCGTTTGCAGATAGCATAAACTTTTGCGGATGCCAAGAAGAACAATGATGAGAAAAATAAGCGTCGCCCCGAGCAGCTCGAGTGTAAAGGCAAGATCGTGATAACGAAATGAATAGAAACCATCCACCATGACCCGGCCTTTACCGTCGCTAAACTGAACCGGATACGAATGATGCTCAGCGTACTGGGTCACCTTTTCTTTTCCGTACGCCGATTCATCAGCAGCGGAATAGATGGAGTCATATTGCAGCACTTCATCCTTGAAGATGGTCAAATTAATGTAATCCTCTTTTTTCACCCACTCACCAAACGCTTTTCGATCTGTTGAAGACAGCTCATTCTCAGACACATAGCGGCTGAATTTTTGAATATACCTGGCTGACTCCTCCTCGTAATACTCGTCCGAACTCAAGTATCCATCAATCAGGTCATTGGTGATCTTTTGCAGCGTCAAAAAGACAAGTCCGCTCACGACCGCAGCTGTCAAAATCAGCAGTGCCAGCTTTTTGGCTAGTGTATATTTACGATGTGCCAAATCGGTATCCTCTTCCCCATTCCGTTTTAACATATACAGGGCGGGCTGGATCATCTTCAATTTTGGCACGCAGCTTTCGAATATGCACCATCACCGTATTGTTGGAACAATAGAAATAAGGCTGTCCCCACACGCTCTCATAAATATTTTGGGCTGAAAAGATTTTGTTTCGCCTGCTCATGAGCAGCTTCAACATTCGATATTCTAAATCAGACAGCTTGATTTGCTGACTTTCTTTCCACACTTCATTAAATTCTTCGCTCACCCTCAGCTTGCCCCCAACAAGAAAAGTTTCTTCCTGCTCCTTCTTTTCCTGATAGACGGTATACCTGCGTAATTGTGCAATCACTCTAGCATGGAGCTCCTCTTGTGAAAAAGGCTTTGTCATATAATCATCCCCGCCGGCGAGTAAGCCTTCGGTTTTATCGAATGTACTTGATTTGGCTGTCAGAAATAGAATCGGAACGTTAGAGGAGGCTCTCATCTGCTGGCACGTTTCGATGCCTGAAATGCCTGGCATCATCACATCCAAAATCACCAAATCGAGCGAATCGTTCACAAGCTTCAATGCTTGCTCGCCATTCATCGCTCTCAGCACCTCATATCCTGCGCGTGTAAGGGATTCCTGCAAAAGGTCTCCAATATCCTGATCATCTTCTACGACTAATATTCGATGGTTCATATCTCTCTCACCTCATGATACGTGATGTACATTCTTTTATGTCTTTACTATATATCATCTAGCTATGTGAAAAGATACAGCATAAATCTTAACAGTTTATGAATATGACCATCTGCCATCAATTTGTCACATTCATTTTCAAAAAATTGGATCTTCATAAATTGTTAAGAATTGGGTCGTATATTGAATCATTGTAAGGATCGATGTGTTGATCCGAATGACATTTATCATAACAAGAAAAGGAGCATGGATATGAATGCAAACAAAGTAGCACACGGACAACCGATGAGTCTGCGGGATCGGGTTCATTTCTTAGACATTGTACGGGGATTTGCCTTATTGGGGATTATTCTGGTCAATTACTTTTTGATCGTGGATTCGGCGAAGGGGTTCGATATGGAAGCAAATGATGTTTTTCACAACTTGGTGAATTGGTTCGCCTCAGGGAAATTCATTACGTTGTTTTCTTTCCTATTCGGGGTTGGTTTTATGATTTTTATGGATCGAGCTGCTCAGAAGGTGGACAGCCCAAACAAGCTGTTTGCACGCAGGTTAACCATTCTCTTAGGAATTGGCCTTCTGCATGTCACCTTTGTTTGGATTGGTGATATTTTAACCCATTATGCTGCCGCTGGCTTTTTGTTACTTTTCTTTTACAAACGTAGAGCTAAAACCATCCTATACTGGCTGATCACACTCTTTGTCATACAATTGCTCACTCCTTTTTTCGCGATGCTGTTCAATAACATTAACACAGTATCATCAGGCAAGCCGGTTTTTGCTGATTTCGAGCTGGCCAGCCACAACAGCCTGACTTATCTAGCATCTATTGGTGATCGGTGGACAGATATGGTCACAATGGCTTCTGGTTCATTTTCTATCATCTATTCTATGTTCCTCATGTTTTTGCTTGGTGTGTATTTTGTGAAAATGGAGTTTTTCAAAAACATGGAGACGAAAAAAGCGATTTGGAATCGCATTTGGATCATTTTCACTATCGCGTTTATGATTACACAGAGCAGTACGATCATAGCAGCGGTCAATCCTGTTGAAAATACACTGTGGATGGACATGGCCTCTGCCCTTGAACAAAACGGTGGATTAACGGGCAGTATGTTCTATATGAGTACACTTGCGATGCTGTTTCTGCATGTTCCTCAGCTGCGAGGTGCTTTGATGGTTTTTACAAAAGTTGGACGAATGTCACTAACCTGTTATTTGCTTCACTCGATCATTGGAACCATGCTATTTCTAAAGTATGGAGCGGGGCTTGCCGACCATCTTCAGCCGGCTGGTACGTTCTTCATGGCTATTGGCGTGTATGTCTTCCTTGTGCTTTTCAGTACGTTATGGTTAAAACGGTTTAAGTATGGACCGATGGAATTTATCTGGCGGCAGCTGACGTATGGAAAGGCACATGATCAACCGAAAACAAATACAGTCACTGCGGCGAAGTAACTCACCGTGATAAAAACAGATAAGAAAAAGGCGAACTGTAGTGGTTCGCCTTTTCTGAAGTCTTTTATGGTTCAATACTGGTCGACCATTTCTTGCAATTGATTCAGATAACTTTCTTTTAATTCATCAGGGTATTCAATTTTCACATGTTTCCCAAATGAGATCAAATAGTGAGTCATATACGATAATTCTTCTTGGTTGTATCCACCCACAATATAAGGAGTATTCTCAATGATCTCCAATCTCATACTTGGGTAATGATTCTTCAAAAACTTTTCTTTTCCTTGTTCCGTTAATCGACATTTAAATGAGATATCATGATAAGTTTTTTCGTACTCGAGCTGCATTGCTTTTAATTCTTCCTTCGTATAGGTGTCTCTGCCTTCTTCTTCAATGATCAAGTCCTTCATAAAGTCACATCTATAGATGCCCCACTTTTTATTTTGAACATCATATGCTTTGGTGAACCAAATCCCATTTCGATAAAATAACTCAAGAAATTGCAGCCTGATCCTTTTATTTTCATTTTGAGTGTACGTCATCTTCACGATTTGATCTTCCCTCATCGCCTGTAAAAACAATTCCAAATGATTTTGTTCACTAACTGGTGCAACATTATAGTAATGAATCACTTCCAAAGTCTCCGTGATCATTTGTTTTCTCTCATCAGACATTGTGGCAAACAGTTTTTGCCGAATTTGTGAGTAGGATTTTTTAAATGGTGTTGCTGACACTAGGTCTAGCGCTTTAAGCGCGAAAAAAATAGCTTGAACTTCATCTATATTGAAATAAATAGGAACCATTGGAGATTGTTTCACCAGTCGATATCCTCCACTTCTTCCATTTTCAACATAAAAAGCTAAGCCCATGGACTCTAGCTCTTCCATATCTCTCAAAGCCGTACGTTTAGATATGCCAAATTCAGTTTCTAAATCTTTTAATTGAAATGAGTATTTATCACTTAAAAAAATGAGCTCTTGGTTTAATCGTTCTGATTTTTTCATTTGACTTTCCTTTTGAAAAGAGTGACATGTTTTGTCACCTTTATATTTTATACTCAGTTTATCAAAAGAAAAGGAGCATGTATATGCAAACATTAATCATTAACGCGCACCCTGATTTCACTCATCGAGAAAGTTATTCAAACAAACTGCAAACACTATTTTTAGAACAGTTTAAAGAAAGATTTCCTCATGAGGAACCAACGATTTTACATTTATATGGAACTGAAATTCCTCGTATCGAAAAAGAACAGCTGCTACGTATTTGGGATAAGCAAGCATCTGAACAAACATTAACAGCTACGGAAGAAAAAATTGCTGCTGCTTCTTCTGCTTTATTGGCTCAATTCAAAGCACATCATCGAATTGTGATTGTGTCACCTGTTCATAATTTCAATGTGACTTCACGAATGAAAGATTATATAGATAATATCTTTATTGCTAGAGAAACGTTCAAATATACAGAAGCTGGTTCAGTTGGTCTGATGACTGACGATTATCGTGTACTTTTGCTTCAAGCAAGCGGCTCAATTTTCACAAATAACGATCGATATACACCTCTGGAATTTTCACATCATTACCTAAAAGAAATATTTCAAAACTTGATGGGGTTTCATCAATTTCATATTGTCCGGGCACAAGGAACAGCGATTTTAGAGCAAGGTGCTATCTTACAATCTGCAGCTGATGATATGACGAAAACCTTAGATCAGTTTTATGCACCTATTTAACCTCTATTTTTCAAAAACAAAAAGACTCAAAACGAAAATCGTGCTTATTTGTAATAAAAATAACCTTTTTCGTTTTGGGGTGTTATAAAATCTTTCAGTTGGGCATAGGCGGGACCCCAAACAGTACGATTTTATTTCAATTACTACATACTTTTATTTATCCCACACTCTCATCTGCTAGTATGACTATTTTTTATGATGAATGCTGCCGTTTCACTCGGATGGCTAAGAGAAAAATGATGGCCATATGGAACAAAATCAACCTTCCCAAGGTGCGATGGAGCAGAATAGCCTTTGTCATAACCCCTCCAAATAATATGAAGATTATCCTTTGTGACTTCATTGAAATCACCTTGATCGGTTTTCAGTAGTAAACTGTTAAGCTGAACCGCCGTATTTAATATTCTAGGAGACGTAAAACTATTTCTGACTTTTTCAATATAATGTTCAGGGATGCTCTCCGTATTTTCAAACAAACCATTACTTAATAAATAACGCTCTATCATATTAGTAGTTGCCAATTTCAATGTCCATTTGTTCATAAATTGTGGAACATTTAGCGATTTAGCATGTTTTTAGCAACAGGCGGCTGAAGTAAAGTGATTGAATACTTCTTATCTATGTACTCTTGTACCAGTGCTTCCAGAAGAATATACGCACCGAATGAAAAAAGAACTCGAAACGCTACGCAAAAAGTATAGACCGTATGACGAATAAACAAAAAAGGACCAGGTACTCACTTTCAAATGAGCGCCTGGTTATTTATTTTGGCGACTAATCAATAATTCCTCTACCTGTGTCTTAAGGGCCTGATTAGCATATCTACCAATTAACTAAATCCAATAATTAATTTGATAACCCAAAATATTCATGTTATCATAAAATTGTAATATTTTACTAACTATAAGGGGGTTTTGTTTATGAAAAAAAAGTTATTACTCGTTCCTGTTATTTCTCTAGGATTGTTTAGTGGAATAACTGGTGGTGTATCTGCTGCTGAAACAGAAAATTATAGTCAAAATCAAACTCATTCTACTATCACATCTAGCAGTATTCATGATAAAGCTTTTGAACTAAAAAACGGCGGTATAGGTAGTTCTTATACCAACACTTATAACCCTATTAAATATTATAAATTTTATTTTGATGGTTTTGAGGGCGTCAGTGTAATATTTGATAGTAAGGGGTCTCATAAACTAAGCATATTAAACGGAAAATTTATCGAAGTTGGATCAGACTTTGCACTTTTTCCGGATCTAACTTTGGGTTGGAATTATCTTGAAGTAGTAGATACAAGACCTAGTCTTGGTGCATCATACTATAATTTAAAAATACAATGGGATTAATTTGTTAGTACATATTTAGAAAAAATACTTTTTAAATATTTATTTAAATTTGTGCATATAAGACCAAGTTGGCAATTAAGCTATCTTGGTCTTTCTTTATTTATTACGTCTTTGTTGTATTTTAATATACAATCTTACTAAACGGTTATTTGACATTGTTCAAATTATATATACTTTAAGTTTGAATTAGAAATGATAGTCTTTTTAATATTCATTGTAATTAAACCTTCACTTATTTACTTCGTGTGCAATGATAATTTTAAACCCCTCAAAATCACCACTTGTCATAGTGCTATTATCAAATTTTCTTAAACTAATATTTACCAATCCCCTTTTTATCGACTGCTTGTTGAAAATAATCACGTACTGTCCATCTGATAGATTAAAGGTTTTAGTGAAAGATAAGGTTGAGCTAAATAAAGATGAAGTGAAAAATTTTAGTTTGGATGAATTAAAACAAATACTCGATTACAGAAACCTATAAACACCAACGATGCAAAGATTATCAATTGTATTATATGCTTATGTACTTTTTGAGCGAAACAGGCTTGCGCATAAGCGAGGCGTTAGCTTTGAAGTGTAGGAATATTGAAGGTAATTGAAGGACAGGTTAGATGGAATAACAGCAATAAAGCAACTATAATAACCTTAAAAACACATCATCTTATCGCACTATAGAAATAAATGATGCAGTATTAAAAGAACTTAAAAAATTCAAGTTGAAACAGAATGAAATGATATTACGTAATAAATCATTTAATAAAACTAGTGATAATATCATCTTTCAAAATTATCTTGGCAATTATTTAACACCTTCTACATTACGTGAAACTATTGTAAAAAAGCTGGGGTAGATTATAAAGAAACGCATTGTTTCGGACATACCCAATCAGTTTTACTTTTAGAATCAGGAGCCAGTTTAAAATTTGTTTCTAACCGATTAGAGCATAAAACAATTAAAACAACTTCTAATACTTACTTAGATATTACTGAGAAAATAGAAGGAGACGAACTAAAAAAGTTCGCCTCCTATACAAAAGATAAAATCTGAATCGGCACCGCCGATTTTCATTATTCTTTCAAAACCTCTAATACCCTTATATATCAGGCCTTTCAGGTGTATTACCCGATACTGCCTTCCATCTCGACCATATTGACACGAAAATAATACCTAATGGCGCAAGAAACGCAGTAATATGAAGGGTTATGCAGACCCTTCTTTTTTTATTTTTTATATTATTTTGAGTTTTTGGTATCACATTCGGTATCACGAAAACAGGAAGCGCATCATCGCACCTTCACGGTATTTACAAAGATTAATTACTTCCTTTCACCTGAACATTATCAACTATCCACCCATCTTTTTCTTTTTTCAATTCTGTTTGAATAATCAACTCCTGTTTCGTTGTCACAGCATTCACCGTAAGCGCAATTTTTGCTTCATTAAGGTATAATTCATGCTTTTCATCAACTTTCTTTGAATAACTTTCTAAAGAAAGTAAATCCCCCCGCATGGTTACACTATGTTTCTTTGGAGCCTTCGAGGGAAACGCATAACTCATCGCTTTATCCGTTGCCAACTTTCGAACCGCCTTCTCCCTATCATCAGCATCTTCATATTGGAAGAACGCTTCAAAAAACTTTTGATTCATGTCAGCAGCTTCCGAATTTGTCATATGATTCATTTTATTCTCGATCTTTTGTTTTTCTTTTAGAGCTTGATTTTTTTCAGCACTTAACTTGTTGTATGTCATGTAATAACTCGTAATCCCTAAAATCAAAATCACACCACCCAATACCCAAAATACTTTTTTCATAAAATCCCCCTAATTTTTTATTCTTCCAAACGACACCAAGTGTTCACGCCAATATCCCTTTTTAAGAGTAGAGTATTGGACGCCACTGTCATTACTATTATACATTCTTCCATCTCCTACATAAATTCCCACATGTGTGATAAATTTACCTTGATACGTACCTGTGAAGAAGACTAAGTCTCCTGGTACTGCCTGACTTTCAGCAATCTTTTTTGTGGCACCGTATTGTTCTTGTGCCGTTCTGGGCAATGAAATGCCCGCTTTTCTGTAAGCCCACTGCACAAGGCCCGAACAATCAAAACCCGTTTTAGGAGTTGAACCAGCCCATTGATATGGATTACCTTCATACTTAAGGGCTTCGTTCATTACAGTTTCATATCCCTCCATAGCGCCGTTGACAGGCTTTACAGTGCCTCCACCCTTCAAATAGCGCATGACATGATCAACATAATTCGGATCACCATAGCTTCGCCAACCTAATTTCAAGGCTTGGAATTTGCTAAATTCTAGCGCAAGAGCTTTTGTATATTTCCCTCCTCGCTTTTTAACAAAGTCTATAAATCCTCCTCCGTAGTTGTAAGACTGTAATGTAAGGCGCACGTCTCCACCTGCTTTTTTAAATACAGCCGCAAAATGTTTTACTCCCACTTGAATTGAATACTCTGGACTTGTTATAGAGTTAGGCGGCAAACCTATTGATTCGCTTGATTGCATGATGTCGAGGTAACGCCCACCACTTTCCTGCATAGTAAGAGCCATGATGATATTTAATTGATCGTAAACACCTTCTTTCCTTGCGTACTTCTCGAAAACATGGCGGAGTCTTTCAATCTCCGGAGCAATACCATTTGTTACAAACTCTTCATCCCCACCGCCGATTTCTTCTTTTTGATTACTCCCCCCAAAAATCAACACAACCACAATCAACAATCCCCCCAAAAATGCGATTGGAAGAACAGTAAAAAAAGCCGTCAATAGCTTTTTCATGATCCATTCCCTCCTCGATCATTTTTGCTTTGACGGCTCTCTATGTGGTCTAACTCAATTTTCACATGTTTCTGTTTCGGTTGTTCCTGAACAACTCTTTTAACTTTTGGTTGTGTATCTGCCTTAACTGTTTCAGTTTCAGTTTTTGGGACTGATGCACTTACTTTTTCTTTTGATTGTGTTTGTTCATTTCTTGCTACGTTAGGAGGAACAGGACTCACAGGCTTTTGATTACTGATACTTTCCTCTGTTAACGTTTTTTCAGAAACACCTTGATCACTTCTTTCAACATCAACTTCATGACCTGATGTTGAAGCCTTCGGACTAACGGTCTTTTCCTCTGCCATTTGGTCTTTAATATATTGTTCACTTCTTTCAGCATCCACAATTGGTATTTTGCTAGATGCTCTTGAATTATTGTTACTTTCTTCTGCTAGTTGATCTTTAGTTGCTTGTTCGCTTCTTTCTACATCCACTTTTGGCGTTGGATTTGAAGCGTTAGACACATTGTTGCTGCTCTCCTCTGCCAACTGATCTTTAGTTGCTTGTTCACTTCGTTCTATATCCACTTTTGGTAGTTGATTAGAAGCACTTGCACTATTATTACTTTCCTCTTCCAATTGATCTTTAGTCGCTTGTTCGCTTCTTTCAATATCCACTTTTGGTAATTGATTAGAAGCACTTGCACCCGTTTCTTTTTGATCTGTTCTTTCCACATCTTCTCCATCTGCCACATACAATGGAGGCTTATAATCATCTGCTTTCGAATCTACATTTGACCCATCAAGCTGTCGTCCTCTTTCAATTTCTTTTTTCGAAGACACATCATTTTTTAGAGGATTATTTTGTGAAGTTCTATCAAATTTAGAGTTTCCAGTAGTTGATTGATTTTGTGGTGCACTTCGTCTATCTGCTAAATACTGTTGCTCTTCTTCTGCTTTTTTCTTTTCTTCAGCAGCTTTTTTGGCATCACGTTTCTTTTTCCATTCGCTAATACCACTACCGACTTTTTTCGCACCTTCCCATGAAGGCTGAACGACTGCCTTTCTAGTATTCTCTAATAAATTTGCGTCTACAGACTGGACTTTACCAGCCGTAACAAAATTGATGATCTTGTCTCGTTTTAAAAATGCAAAGATCAGAATAGCCGACAATGCTGCCACATTTAAAAAATACATCCCTAAATTGGTAGGAGGGATAGTCTTATTAACAATTACGCAAACAGCATAAACAAATACAAGAACAAGAGTTAGCATTGCTTTCATAATAAACAAAGCGAACATTCTCCCAAGCGACACAAAGCCACTATAGGCAAATTGCGGAACATAAGAAAGAATAAACGCAAAAGGAAGAAAGAATGCGATCGCTAGAACGATAATTTGAATCAAGAAGTTAAGAAACGGAATCAAAAAGAATGGAACACCTAGAGAAATTGCGGCAAGCATCCCTATAAATGAATAACCTAACTGTGCATAAATACTTCCCTCTGCAATACTTTGGTTTTTATATTCTTTTACCTCTTTGTCATTAATGAACTCTTTCTTTGCACTTCGACCCTCACTGGTCAATTTGAAAGAAAGTAGCGTGTCTATACGATCAAGACCACCTTTTCCATCCCCCTTCTTCAAAATTGTTTTTTCATTTGGTGTACCATAGTTAGTCACCAAATAAGGATTTTTCAAAGCAGCATTAAAATAAAAATTTCTAAGAACGGCTGTCGTCCCTTTAAGCTCTTGACCTTTTTTTACGTCATCCATGGTTAAAGAAGAATCACCTTTACTCGAAAACGAATCGGTCAACTTATTACCAACTGTGATTAATTTCCCTTGTGCTTCTATCGACAACGCATTAAGAGATTCTATCCAATATCCAGCTTTACCGACCCACAGTCCTGCCACAATCATGACCATAAAAAATAAAACAAAACGTCTCATACCTTCTTTAAAACTTCCACGAATTAAAAATAGATAGACTACGAAGCCTATCATAAATACAAAGATTATTTCTCCGAAACTATTCTTTAGAACGCTGTACATTTTCTTTGAGACATCTGTCACAGCATCACTAAATCCTTCTATCGGTTCAGCACTCATAAATAAGTCCATCGCTTTATCAACGACAAGAACTATTATTTGCGTTGTGCCTAGCATTACATTAGACAAAGAAACGATAGTTCCCTTAATCATTCCATCCTCGGCTTGGTTATGGGCTTGATAATGCTCCAATGGAAAGCGACTTATTTCAAGCTCAACTCCCCCTACTTTCTCTACTTTCGGTTGTACTGTTTTATCACCATCTTTATCCTCCGCACTTGCAACAGCCATAATAGAAATTAATATTAAGAGGATTATAGAAACAATGATTAAATGCTTTTTCATCTCATCACTCCCAAAAATTGAAATAAAAATAGCCGTCCATTTAAGGAACGGCTTAAAAATGAATATTTCCTATTCGATCAGATAGTTCAAAATACGCTTTTAGCAATATTGCGTAAAACACACCAATTGATGGATGTTTTAAGGTATAATCAAAAAAGAGCCTAGGCTATTCCCGTAGCCCAAGCTCGTTCCACCTCAAAGGAGGTGAATAAAATGATGAAAATTACAACCTGCTTGTTTTTAATAATAGCTTCAGCAAACCTCTTGATTAATTTGCTGATCTTAATCAAGCAAATGTAAGTTCATCTAGTCTGAAGAATGGTCCAGTTGGGCCATTTTTTTGTTTTTCCTCCGCCTTCAAATTAAAAGACCTCATCGGATATATATGTTATTTGTCGTTTATTAACGCCTTGATTACGCATTCTCTTCGCCTTTAGCTTCAAAAAACAAACTGTAAAGACATCATTCTTTAATTATTTGTTGCGCCCCGTGTATACTCTCTCGTTTAATACCGCTGTGCTGCCGTCTTCTATTCGCCCTTTATCGTTGAAAAACGTCCAGAAAGACAAGATAAGATGTGTGTTATTTGTACTTTATTCAAAATGGAAACACATCATTTTGCAATTATTTGTTGCATCTCGTGTATACTCTCTCGTTTAATACCGCTGTGCTGCCGTCTTCTCTTCGTCCTTTATCGTTGAAAAACGTCCAGAAAGACAAGATGTGTGTTATTTGTACTTTATTCAAAAAGGAAACACATCATTTTGCAATTATTTGTTGCATCTCGTGTATACTCTCTCGTTTAATACCGCTGTGCTACCGTCTTCTCTTCGTCCTTTATCGTTGAAAAACGTCCAGAAAGACAGATAAGATGTGTGTTAATTGCAATACTTTTGTTTAATCTATTTGCTGTGCTTTGTGTATAATTTTTATTTTAATCCTCTAATTCATTGCAATGGTTTTGTTTAACAAAATTTTAAAAAACCTCGTGTAGTTCACTGCAATTTCTGATATACCGTAATTACAGTTTCCTGTAGTTTAGTATATCATATTTCTGTATACATGTATTTAGATGTATGATATTCCATCATCAATTCAATGTCAAAATCACAAATACATTTCTTCCGCATATGCAACCTCACTTTTATTGATTGTTTCAAATGCCCCCATCCACTCATCAAACAAGCATTCAATGGAAATTTTAGCTGTTCGCCCATAAATGTCCTTAAATAAGCATTGACCTTGAAACATGGATTCAAGCATTTTTTTGTTCTCCTCGCTTGGTTCAAGGTTCATCCATTTCAAGACTTCTTCACGTTCGTTTGGTTCGTCAAAGGCGAATGCTACACCAAAGTTTCCTGTATCATCCTCATGAAGTGCGTCTTTAGTTGATTGAGAAATAAAGAATTCAGCATTGTTATAAGAACGCCCAATACGTCTCATTTGACGCTCTACTTTTTTCCCCTGCGGAGAAGCTGTAAAAATCCATGCTTCGTCTATGAACTCGGCTGTTTTTTCGTCCGCATTCATTCCAAAAAGCTCGCAGAACTTTCCAAGTGCAAACATGACCGCACTTGATTTCAATTGTGACTTCGTGAAATTTTCTATACGTTCTCCGAAGTCTGGTAAATCCATATTTTCAACTTCCAAGATAGTAATTCTTTCACTAAGGGATAAGGAAGGATTAGAACCATCGTGAACTAGCAGCTTCATGATAGAGTCCTGTACAACCTCATATAAATAGTCTCCGGCTTTTTGCACTACTTCTTCTTTATGCCTCTGCATTTCGTAAATAACATGCAGCGATCCTACTTGTTTACCTTGCTCTTTCATTTCGAGAACTTTTGTAATGGCTCTCAAAAAAGCAGTGTTCACATCATCTTTTCCTTTAAAATCATAGACCTGTTCAAATATAACTTCTAACAAGTCCTTAGCTTTAGTTGGCGGCATAAAGGTAATTGGGTCTAATGCGCCCCAGTTTTCTTTCTGTTCATGATCAAGCGTGATGAAATGATACTTTTTCAAATGATCAATATACAAAGGAAAGTTTTTACGTGTTTGCGGATTATTGATAACTTTCTTAATCCACTTTCGCATTTCTTTTTTCGGATCAATATAAAGTGATTTTATATCCATGAAGGATATATACGTGTATATCAGTTTCGCTAAAAATGATTTTCCGTTACCAGTATCGCCTGTTATTAGACAATGTGGCGATCTGGTTTTAGAGCCTTTTATTTGCTGATTAGCAAGAAAAGGATGAAACAAAACAAAGTCTCGACTTGATCGAATGGCGCTTTCTAAATCTGTATGCTTATCAAAGCGATCACCCCAACCGAGGAAAAAACCGATCTTAGAACCAACAAAAGAATCAACACCTAGCAAACATTCTGCTAAGCCGTTTTGGGTTGTCTTCTGAATCCAATTTTTGTCCATCAAATCTAACTTTTCAGCAGGCAACATTTTATAAAACAAAGACAGTTGATCAGCAATAGGAATCCTGCACTTAATTCCTGCCCCTTTTAAATGTCGAACAACCAGACGAGCCTTTTCAACGCATTCTTTTTTAGTGCGTCCGTCAACGATCACAACAGCAAGCCAATTGATTAGAGACACTTCTTCTTTCTTAATCTTGTTTTGAAGGTCTTTGACAAGAAATGCACTTGTCATTGTTGACTGGTCGCTTTCGTCTCCAACACTATACTTTTCATTTTGTTCTTCTCTAAGCTGCTGATGTTTTATATTTAAAGCTGTCTTTGTCATCGACTTACTTTCAACTTTTGCTTTAATCTCGACCTCTACAGGGAACGGCAAAGACTGTACTTCATAAAAAAGGTTACTGTTTGCCATGTTGTCTAAAAATTCGTCAACAACAATCATTGAAATATGACCTTCATCTTGATCACTAACAAGTTTTAAAGAGCCTGGAATTGTTGGGTCTATAACAGTGTTTGTAATTGAATGAATATCTCCATTTTGGCTTTCTTCCTCAACATCGTGATAAAGCCCTCTTATAAAGTGATAACGATTGATATATTTAAGCTCCGCTTCTCTCAATCTCTCTCCAAACACAGATGTAACCGTACTCGCCAAATCGTCCTCAATCTCTTTATATTGTTCAAAAAATTGGGATGATACATCTTGTTCCCACCCAAGCATATTTACAACGGTGTCTGTGACAGTGTTAAACATAGATACAACGTTATCTTTAATATCAGCATCCATACTAAGAAGGGTTTTGTTCAATTTAATACCTATAATAAAGTCGGGTCTGGTCAATCTCCCCAAGCGCTGCTGCAAAACACTCACTTTTTCCTGCATGTAATAAGAAGCAACTTCCATAGAGTCCTCATGTATATCCTTTTTCAATACATTCAAACGCCCTTCGAGATCAAAGCGACTCGGATACATCATCAAATGGAAATCTTCATACTCTGTTATTTCTTCATAAAAAGACGTCCACTTGCCTTTATAATCTTCTATCTCACTTTGATTTCTGCTTGGGATTGAGCTACTTTTGATCCGATAATACGCCCAAACGTCTCCCGTTTTCGTCAAGATCATGTTGTTTAATATACTCTTCATTGGTGTTTTCAAATTCACCACCATTTTTCCGCACCACCTTTACTAGAGACTTGAATTTTATTTCTTGATCATTTGCAAAGTCCATAATTTTATCATTACAATATTTTTTCTTTGGCAATTTGATTAGAACAAGGTACTTTATCAAACCCCAAAAATACAGATAAATATTTTTTCCTTCTGGTTTAATCTTTGTTATTAAAATTGTTAAACCTAGTGGAATGCCAAAAATCACGATCACATAAGTATTTTCAAAGGCGCTAGGAAAAAACTTCCTAACACCTAAGAAAAAGCCAAAACTAATAGCAACAAAAATAAAATAGTTGATCATGGGGATCAACTCTATCGCAAATGGTAAACTATAATTTTCAGTTATCCTCTGAATTTTCTTTGGTTCCCTAAGTGCCTTGCGATAGTTGAATACAAATCTCGACACACTATCACCTCTTACATCGTTTTAAGTAGTGCACCAACCCAACCTGTGACAGTAGACCAGTTTTGAATGCACCATACACCAGCACTTGTAAACACTATTGCACCCACCATTTTACCGATACTTACTTTCGCAAGATGCTTTGTAATCAAGTACATGGCTATAATTGCTATAACCTGCGCAACAATTTGCTTCCCCCAACTTTGTACACCGCCTATTGTTGGTAAGTCTGCTTTGGCTCCTAAGATCAGATAATCTAAAAACTCCATTTTTTCCACTCCTTATTGATGTTTTAGTTGATTTACATAATACTGACCACTATTTTTGGTAACGAACAAAGTAAATCGTTCCTTTACCGGTATGCTCGTTTCTTTTTCTTTGAAAATGACAATAGAAGATATTTCAAAGCCATCATCATTCTTGTAAATGCTGAAGTTTTCGACATCACCAAATACCAGATGACCATTTAAAGTCTCTGGTGTTTTCATGATGTAAGTCATATCGTTCTTTGTTTCTTCGGCGTATTTCCGAAAGAACGTATGCAAGAATTCCTTTATGGCTGCTGTTTGATCTCCGTCATATTCCTCACGATCTTCTTTCGTAATTGCAATATCACCTTTGAGGTCGTATATCTCTGAAATGTAGGGAGTTCCGCTGACTGCAAATTGATCCCCCTTGTTTTTTACTGGAATGTTCAGCAATGCTTGTTTTTTAATTTCATGTTCCTTCTTTTTCACCTTTACAATGTTCGAATACTCAATTTCGTATTGAAATAGAGTTTCTTCTTTCTCCTGTTTCACATTGAAAAGAGTGTAATTATTTAAAACTCGATCACCTTGCGCACCAGATATAGCAAATAATGTTTCTTGTTCTAATTCATCACTTTCTTTAGCAAGGTAAGTCATTAATTTTTTATGACGGTTTTCAATAGCCTCATTTTCATTCTTTACGTTGATATATTCAGCAACGAAGCCCGACAAAAAACGTTCTCCTGCCACAATAGACACTTCTTCTTTTTGCTTACTGTTTCGCTCTTGATTTCGTTCAATATCGTTTACTACAGATCTTGTATTGACCGACAGCAACACAGACAAGAAAGCAAAAAAGACAAGCGTTGCAATCATTGACCATATACCTACGGCAATAATCTTTGTTCGATCTCTGGGGATTGATTTTGGCTTTTTCTCTGGCTTTTTAACACTTTTCAACTTCTTCTTAAAAGCTGATAATAATGAGTTATTTCGAATGGCCATCTTACCGTCATTTTTTTTCTTTTTCATTTTCTCCCTCCTTTACTTTAATTGAACACGTGAGCACACGAATGAAGCTGTAAAGAGCTAGTAATACAAAAGTAAAACCAAAGGAAGTTACAGCAAAGTGATGTACAACAATAGATTCATGAGTAAACAATTTATACAGAAAGCCACCAAAAGCAATAAGTATTATGGAAAACAATAAAGCAAGTGAAATATACCTAGCAATAATGGCGATCCACTTCAAAAAAGTCATGATACTCCCTACTTTCTTCAAGATTCTCGCTTTAAAAAGAGCAAGCCCCGAAAGACTTGCTCCTGCATCATTTATTATTTTTTTGCGAGTCCTTTAATGCTCGTTTGAATAAAGTCCATAAGCCAAGGGACAAAATCTGTTAACCCTGCAAGAAGCGCCATTCCTACTGCTCCCGCAATTACTGCTGCTAATGTTCCCCATGAAAAACGATCCACATTCTCTGGTACTGCCATAATTATCATTCTCCTTTGTTTTTAGTGCATGTCTCCTGTGACATGCTCGATAAAGTTTTCAATATCTCTCATTACATTTGGATAATCATCTTTCAAACCGACTATTGTTAAACCCAAAACTATGAATAAAACCGCCATAATACCCAATCTAAATATATTCTGTTCCAATCTACCTCCCTCCTTATCTAACCAAAGACAAAGCTCCTCCTCTTGCTGTAATCTCTTGTTTATGTCCACCAATCAAAAATTGATAAGTAGTTTTAACACTGTAAGTAATTTCAGTTCCATAAGGATGCTTTTGGTTCAAAGAACTGCTTTCAATTTGAAAACTGCCCCCATACGAATTTTCATTCTTTTTCGTAATCGCTTGAAACGCATCTTTGGTCAATCCTCCTCTTCTCTCAATTTGGTAATTTGCATACTGCTTAAAGTCATTAATTTGATTTAACCTAATGCAATAGTTTGCCACATCCGCAACAAGAACAAGGCAGAAACAA
Source organism: Bacillus sp. FSL R5-0431 (assembly GCF_038002985.1). Lineage (NCBI taxonomy): Bacteria > Bacillati > Bacillota > Bacilli > Caryophanales > Bacillaceae > Bacillus > Bacillus sp. FSL R5-0431. The sequence continues at coordinate 2,904,105 of NZ_JBBOOG010000001.1, forward strand.
AAAATATAAACCTTAAACAGCGTCATTACTGATCCTTCAACCATGTTTTATCACCCACCTCCATTAATAAATTGGATGGATTTCACACCATCTATCAATAGAGTGATAAAAAATGAGATCATTACAATCATGACTGGCATTGCAACTTTAGTTGGGAAAGTGCCGAATTTCCGCAATTTATATTCAACGATGTCATCAACCGTCATGAATAATTGTTCATTCGTCATCTTTCCTAATTCGTAGATAATGCTGTCATCGTTTGAATTTTGCTGATACTCATACAAAGTGAGCATGAATAATCTTGCACTATCACCACCACTTGTATCATTCGCAAAATCTATAAAGGGCTGCACGTCATTAGGCTTTTCATGCATTGAAATTAATAGCTTTCTCAATGCATCTTTCAAAAGACCCTCATCAAGCCTTGATGACAGACGTTCAAATGCTTGATAGACAGTAGACATGTTTTCCAACAAATAAATATAGACTTCTCTAGAAAACTTGAAAAAGACAAGCTCTCTTTGAAATTTTTCAACCTCATACCATCCCTTGATTTTCCTGTAGTCCATATGGTAAATGAAACAGGCTAACGCCAACGCTACAACTGCTACAACTGGCTTAAAAGCAATCAATGGTAACGAAGCCAAAAAAATTGAAGCAGCTTTAAAGAATCTCTTCTTTTGAAATCCTTCAAAACTCAATTCTGGATTCAAATAGAGCAACATTTCACGCAAGTTACTTTCCCCGATTTTTTCCCAAAAAGAAAAGACCGTCTTTTGTTTGACCGTCTGTTTCGCCTTCTCATTTTTCATGTTTTTAGATTTTCACCTCCGTGACAGCATCATCAAAATACCTTTGATTAAACTGATGATAGACATAGAAAATGATAGACAGGTAAACTGTATTCGCTATCATCCCTACTAAGGCATGTGCGTAAATATCAACGTATTTTTTTAGGGTAAATGAAAGCATAATGCCTACAATAAACCCTATTGAGTAGAGAATCATCGTTCTAAAGTCTTTCTTATGTTGCTGCTTATCTTCAATAAATCTTTGCTGTTTCAACAAAACTTTATTGTGATAATCTTTTGTATCTTTGAGCGTCAAAATTGATGTGCGCCCCTCAACAAACATGATTCCTAGTTGCTCTATATATTGATCGAATTGCACATCATTTTTATATGCATTCCTCAAATTTTTAAAAGCCTTCACGACCTCCTCTTCATCTGAATCAACTAAAGTTATTTGAAGATCAATGAGCTTTTGTTTCAATTCACCTTCTGCATATTGAGCACATGCAGAAAAAGCTTCTACCAATGGCATGTCATCATTCGTCAATAACTGGGTCATATTATTTAAGAATCGGTTTCTTTCTAGAAAGGCTGCCATTTCATAATCATTTTTAACTTTTCTTCGCAACTGATAAAACCAACCATACGAACCACCAATCAAACCACATATAAGAGCCATCCACCAATAATGAAAAAGTAAATAAGTTAATCCTGCAAAACACACAAATGGAATCAAAATGAATTTTGCATATTCTCTTTTTTGTAATGGCTGACCAAATGCTATAGACATAGCACGTATTTCTTCTAAGCTATAGAGCTTCTTTTTACGAAATTTCATGTACCCCCCACCCATCTTTAATTTTGCTTTGAAGCTGAATATTCACACGTTTTTCCATCATTCGATTCATGAAAATGCTGCTCACCTTACCTGGCAAAAATTCAAATCCTTTATTGGTAAGATCACAACGAAAAACCGTCAAGACTTCACCATTCGGCAAAAACTCCACGATCTCTTTTAAATACCTTTTCATACGCCCTTCTCCATCTTCAATTTTTTCAATATGAATCCCGAAATTAAGATAACGGAAAATATCCTCTCTCATAGATGCTTCGTCAATGTCGTAACCCATTTTCATCATATTAATAAGTCGTGATGGTATCGCCCGAGCATTAACAGCGTGTAATGTCGTAATCAATCTGTGACCCGTTAAAATCCCTTGCATCATTTCATATGCTTCTCGACCTCGTGTCTCTGAAACAACCTGCCAAGCAGGGTTATTTCTTAAACCTGCTTTCACCAACATTTCAATGTTTATCGAAGGATTAGTAATCCATGATTTAATGTCCTTGTCAGGAAAAAGGATTTTCGCATGGCTCTCGGGAGTATCCTCAATCATGACAATATGATCTTTGTACTCAACAAACGATAACAGAAGTTTTTGAAGCTCGGTTTTGCCTGTTCCAGTTCCGCCAGCGATTGTGACATTAGATTTAGAAGCAACAATTGCTTTCAATAAATCGAAAATATAATCTGGAGCAAAAGATTTAAAGTTCTCTTGATGTAATGCTAATTTTGGTCTGACAACCCGAAGCGCCATTGTTGTGCCATATTGGGCAATATCCTTATGAACTGCATTCAGACGCAAATTAGAAAACGCAGCATCCAAGATCGGATTTTTTCGGGTGAATTCTTTGCGGCAGGCATTAGCGAATTTTTGAATGATCTTGATAATGTATGATTCTTCGATTTCTCCATAACGGAATTTCCCTTGATTCGTAATTACATCAAGATGTGTACCGTTATACGAAATGTCTGTTACGCCCTCATACTCATCAATGATCTTTTCAATGACCCCTAAGCCAACGACTTCCGCCATGACAAATTTCAATTCTTCATTACTCAAATGAGGGAAGTCTTTCTTGACCACCTCATTCACTTTTCCCCTTGCTTCAAGATCGACAAAGGCTTTTAATAATTCTGAAGGATGGTGTAGTTTTAAATGTTTTCGTACATCCTCCAGTAACTGCTTTTGTTCCTCAATTTCAGTAATCATTTACGATCTCCCTTCGGTTTATCGACAACTAATGTTGTTCGATATTCTTTGTTTTTTTGATCCGTTAATATAATTTTTACAGCTTTCATTTTTCCATCAGTACCTTTGAGGTACTTATATTTGAAAGATGTTTTTCCAAGTTTCACGTTGTTTTTCTCATTAAAAGAACTTTCGAAATTCAATTCGAAAGCCCTCTGTGACAATTCAACTTTCCCCTCTTCTATTCTAATGCTGTTATCTACGTTTCTCAGGCTCGCTATACGTGCTGATTCATTCATTGTAGCTATTATGCTATGTTGCCTATAATCAGCAACAGAATAGTACGTGGTCGCACCCACAATAAAAAGGATAACCGCCACCATCAAAAGAATTAAGGGTACACCCTTCAAATCCCCTCCCTCCTTTCAAGAAATAGTTTTTCAACGTTCTAATTTTTCTAACCAAAGACAATTAAAGCGACACACTGGTAAAGCAGCTATAGGCGTTTCAGCATTTTCATTCGAGCCATCAATTGTAAAGAAGACTCTCAAAATATAAGAGTCTTCTCCTTCTTCCAAATTGCCCTCAACCTCAAATGATTCAGCCCCACTTGCAACATTCTCCCGTAAAGCTCTTAAAAAAGAGCCGCTAGGCGATTGAGAACCAACCCTTTGCAGCTCTTTTTGAAAAGTAGATATGTTTTCAAAAACAAATGACATTATTTATAATCTCCTTTCATTAGATCACTTTTGGACTTCATGACCAGAGTAGATGACACCAACATACATTTCTTCGCCCCTGTCTTCTGGAGGCTTAACTTGGAAATCTACTTTTAGATCACTTTCTTTACCTTCCAACATAATTTTCTTATGAACCGTAATGCTTTCATCAATGATTTTAGAAAACATTATTTGTTGGCCCACTTCCTGCCAGATACTTTCATTTACATTACCTGCTCTCTTTTCAATATCCGCCAAATCTTCATCAAAGTGCGTAGGGTTTTCCAATAATATATTTAACATTCTTATTCCTCCTTTTTTTAGAAACGAAAAGGACAGTCTTTTGACTATCCTTTTAAATCATTCATGTAAATTAATTTTCATTTCTGATGATTCTTTTTTAGCACCTCAAAAACTTCTTCGATATAAGGTTCGTCTTGATTGATGACAAGATAATTATTAAATGGCTTTTTACCATCGTTTTGCCTACCTGCTTCAATACACCTTCAGACTTTACTTAATTCATTTAAGAATCCTTCCTCAATATCTTTTGGAACATACGAAGAAAAATCCTTTAAGTTTATAACAGCAAATTTCAATTTAAATTCACACCCACTTCAAGTAATTTAAAGAAAAAGATTTCTTCCCCCTATTCCCCCACTCATGGGGGACTCCCTCGCCGGTAGGCAGCTCAAAAGGTGTGATGACCTTTTGAGACATTAAAAGGGTTTGGGGGCGCTGATTGTTTCAACTCCTTAATGCTCCCTACGGTGCGCTTACCGTTGACACAAACGATATACGCATCACCTGTGTTTATTAGTGGTCAGAGTTTAACGAGACATAACCCAATCTAAATCCTTTTTAGTCCATCCTTCTGGCAGACCATTAGGAAATGGATTGTCAGCATAAACAGGTTTGAGCAACACTTCATCTTGATCCTTTGTGGTGCTATCCATGTGAGCATACATAGACGCATAAAGCTCCAATTGTTCTGTGACTTCCGTTTTGACCAGATTTACACCCATTGGCTTTGACTTGATTTTTGTATCGTATTTTCCTAACTCCGCCCAAATAGGGGAATAGAATTTACGACCGCCATCAACCAGATCATACGAAATTCTTTTGTCTTTGCTTGCCACTTGATCATCACTAAACAGGCTACCTGTGTGTCTCTCAACGTTTACATGAGGAAGCTCATACACAAGGTCATAGACTGACATTTCACCTTGTTTTTTGTTGGTAGAAGATGTCTGTTCCATAGGGATCAAAGAACGAACACCTTTTTTTGTATACGCCAAATAACTATCGACTAAGCTAGTAGGAACTTCAAAATTAAATGATGGCTTAATACTGCCGCCAATTTCATTTTCATAGTGAAGATCAATTCCCCTCATGAATCCATAGCCTGTTTTCTTCTTTTCAATTTTCTTCAATGGAAAAGCCAGTCTTTCATAATAGACTTTTCCTGTTGTGGGTGTTTTCTCTGTCATGACAACACCCTTATAGGACAACTCCTTTCCGTTAGATGAACTTGCCTTGATCGTTTTTTCGCTTGCTGCATATCCATCCGTACTTAATTCGGATGCAGCAGCAGTAATTTTAAAATCATTTTTGTCGAAGCCTGTGAATTTCACAGTGTAAAGAGCCTTGTCATTAATCTTCAAATACTTTGCAGGGATTGTCATATTAATCTTCTTAGGCAATTCTTTTACGGTATACGTTTTTGACGCGACCTTTGTCGTGCCACGATATAGCGCCACTGTGATTTTTTTGTCAATCATATCTTTCAAGCTAGACTTGTAATTCAATTCCTTTGATAAATACACTTTGACAGGAAGACCCTTTTCCCATTGCGCTGTATAAATTTGCAGCTTATCAAACGATAGCTTTGCCAATGGCTTATCATAATGATAATTGATGACAATATTCTTGCCGCCAATCGTTCCACTTTCTTTGTCTCCTGTTGCTTTCACATAACGGTATGTGTATTCGCCATCTTTAATTGTAGGATGCTTTTCTGCATACTTTTCACCACGAACCTTTTTATATTTCTTGGTCGCTTTGATTTTATCGCCTGTACGGTTGTCATAATAATTGACCGTCACTGACCTCTCCAGATTGTAATAAAACTTGATCGTCACATCTTTGCTGCCTAATGTGCCTGTTTTCTTATTTGTGTTCACAGGAATAAATTTTTCTTTCCCTTTTGCAATGGATTTTTTAGGCGAAAATGAATACGTTGAACCTATGTTTCTTATATAGCTCTCCTTTTCCAAGACTTCTCCAGAATATTTATCAATGTGCTGCACATTGATTTTCTTCTGGCGCACTTCAAACCCCACTGACAAATTTATATTTGGTTCTGGGTCAGTTAACAGGCCAGAACCAAGCCTTTGATATTTTGAACTCGAAGCAGTGAACAAAATAGACTGATATTTACCAAGAGAAGGCTTTATTTTTTCATATTTTATGTCTTTTCCATATTCAAGAGGAGCAGTAAAATGAAAACTTCCTCCTCCAGTAATCTTAACTTTTTTATTAGAAAACTTTTTCCCATCATAATGCAAAGTTACTTCTTTTGGGATGTTTAGAGTAATTGAATTTTTCTTATCGGCTTTAAAGATAATTTTCTCAGTCTTTTGTACATTTCCTTCTAAGTAGCTTTGCACTTTTTCCTTTGAAAACTTGATACTAGTTGATGGAACGTCTTTTTTCTTAGCATGTTCCATCAATTTCTTGTATCCTGGTATTCTTTCACGTCCAGACGAATGATTGTTGTTCATAACAGAATCTAAAGCAATTGTTGTGGCAACAAGACCTGTATCATTGTTACCTACTTCGTTTTCTACTCCACCGTACCCATAATAAAGAATTGCCCTAACCTGTTCATTCTTATAAGCATTACCTCCACTATAAGATGTACCTGTTGGCGGTGAAATCTTAGCATGATCAAGACAAAAAGCGATCTCTCCATTCACTCTAAATTTCCCAACAATATAATCACCATTTCTTGCTTGCCCTAAATACTCTACTTTAGGCGATGAAGCCTTTAGAGTGGAAGTAAATACAACACCAACTAGCAAGACTAATATAATAGATAATCCAACAAGAATTAGCTTCTTTATAATTTCATTCCTCCTTTTGATTCCAACAAAAAAGGCATTCGTTTATACGAATACCTAAAACTTACTTATTCCCAAGAATCCCAAGTGTTTCCGCCACTATCAATTTCCCCAGAATCTTTATGATCCCATTTTTTATTTTCTAAGTCCTTACCGACCTTATCCCAATCAGTACCGCTTGTTTTCTTTTGAGAATCATTAGAAGGAGTTTTTTTCGGCACTGTTTTAGATTTTTTCGGAGTGTTGACCTTCCGTTCCGAAACTGTATTATTTTTAGAACCACCATTACTTACATAGTTCTTTTTTGTCTGAACATTTTTTGAAGGACTAGGAGAACCAGTTGTATTTCTATATACGTTCGTTTGTTGTTTTTTCACAGGAGCTTTACTAACACTACTATTGTTATTCTTTTTCGATTCACTGGCAGCAACGATTCTTTCTTTTTGTTGTGGCTGCTGCTGATCACTAACAACCTGTTTTTGCTGCTTTTCGACTTTCTTTACCTTTTTAGGCTTTTCCTTCTTAACTTCTTTTATCTCTTTTACTTCCTTCTTCTTCACTTGTTCTTTTTTCGGTTTTAGTTTCTTAGTTTCCGTCGTCTTTGTTTCTTTTACAACAGTAGCTGTTTTTGGTTGCTCTTTATCTTGTGTCTCCTGCTTTGCGTTAGCAGCAGAGAACCCCCAAATAGTTCCTCCAACTAAAACGCCCGCCAACCCTAGACTAATTACAACTTTTTTCGCTTTCATAGTCTCCCCGACTCCTTCTTTTTACGTTTTATCCTTATACAATTATACCATTTTTTGCACTTTTTTTACATCAAAATTTTGAGTTTTTTCCAAATAATTGATGTGATTTAACACTTTATTATATACTTGTCGAACACTACTTTTATCAAGGAATACCTTTGTACTGGTCATTCTTCCATCATCCATAAATTTCGTCTTGTAAAATGAATAACGGTATTCTGAATAACCTTTTATACGTTCTCCCTCCACAATCAAAAACCACTCACGACTGATCTGTCTTACATAAACCTTAGAAGGAACACCAACCATAAAACCCAAATTAAAAAGTCTATGATCTAACCCTTTCCATTGGCTCATATTACCTCACACAGCTTGATCCAATTTAAGTCTTTTAAAATTCAAGACAACATAATCATCTTTCTGTTCAAAGGAAGTTATAAAAGTGATCCTCCCCAAAACAAGCCTTCCTGTATACTGTCCATCCTTAAATTCACGCAAACGAAGGATATCACCTACTTGAAATTCTCTGTCATTTTTGCGAATTTCAAAGCCCTTTATCCCTGTTTTGATTGCCCATAAATATTGCGGCATTATTTTAAGGTCATGTACTGTTTCATTCAAAATAATCCCTCCTTTTTTCAAAACAAAAAGGACAGTCTTTTGACTATCCTTTAAGAACTCATCCCCCTATTCCCCCGATTCTTCGGGGGACTCCCTCGCCGGTAGGCAGCTCAAAAGGTGTGATGACCTTTTGAGACATTTAAAAGGGTTTGGGGGCGCTGATTGTTTCAACTCCTTAATGCTCCCTGCGGTGCGCTTACCGTTGACACAAGCCACATTCGCATCACCTGTGTTTATTAGCAGCAAGCACCTAGAATCAAACCACCATTTCATGAATTGGCGTTAAGAATGTTTCTAACATTTTTTCATGTTTTTCTTGCAATTCCGCATTGATGATCATGTCTGATAAATCATTTTGCCCTAAGGCTCTATCAGCTTCAAGAATCATCTTCATCGTTGGCGCACAGCTATTTTTCAACCAATTACGGGACTTCTGGTAAAAGTCAGTTTGCGGCTTTGTATACAACCTCAATTTCTTTACATCACCGATAAATTCTAGCCAAAACGGACTTGTTTCTCTCATTCTTTTTTCTTCTGGGCCATCTTCTTCTACAAAACGAACATAGTTGTTTATGATAGCCATGCCGATACTGGTCAAATTTCTATCTTTAATTAGTTCACAAACAGCAGAATGAGCACGTTCATTTTTCAACCTTATCTCATACCTGTTCCAATCTTCCATTTCCTCATAAGGAATGTTATATTTTTCAGCCTGTTCAAAATTCTTTTCGTAAAAACAAAGATACGCATCTGATTTTTTAGAACCGAAGTATAACGTTGTTCCCCCAAGTCGACCATCACCAATATCAAACGATCCATTATAATCAGATTTACGAAATCTCGAAACGCACAGCCCATTTTGTGCTTTTTCCAGAAGAGAAGGTATAGTGAAATAGGTTCGCTTGTCATCAATCGCTATATCTAACCTTGTAAAGCTGCCTTTCTCATTTAGACAATCTTGAAAGAAATCAAACCACGTTTTCTTTCTACATTCGAGAAAAGATTCAAATTGTCTACAGCCCTTACCGGAAAATTCAATCAGCGTGCCCCTTTCATCATCTGGGGCACTGTACATGACCTTGATCATATCCATTTCCCACGTTCCAACATATCCGTAAAAGCCTTTCGGCTTCTCTGTCATAAAATCTTTGTGGATATGTAAAATATTTCGAATGATATGATCTACATCGTGAGTCTTAAAACTAACCCTTACATAGTCGACCATTGATGTTAAATTTTCTTCATCTTTTTCATTCTTGCGTACTACCCCCCTGTTAGCGCGGGGGGGTTTTACTTGCCCCTCGGTCATTCGCTTCGCTCACTCCTCCTAAGTCACTTCGGGCGCTTTCGCTGCCGCTTGCGGCTGCCGCCGCCTGCGCGCCCTACGCTCCTTTAGCAAGTCGGATTTCTTCAATGAAATCATACCCATTTGGTATCAAAGGGCTATAAAATTCCATTATGTTTCCTGTACCTGCATAGGCGTATCCTCTACCTTTAATATCTTTTTCAACGAATTTTTTATCAGTATCACCAAACAGCATGGCATAACCAGTTTCGGACATTTTCCCTAAAGATACTCTGAAATTAAATTGGTCTCTTATTCCGTCCGCAAAATATTTTGCGTCTGGTCTTTGAGCACCAGCAACGAGAAAAAAGCCCATCTGTCTGCCAAGCATGATAATTTGTTTAATATCCTGTATTGCAGTTTCTCGCTCCTGAAAAGTAAGCATATCCATAAACGCCACATACTCATCAAATATGATAAAAACAGGTTTATATCCCAAATAGGCATAGTTCTCCCCTGTCCTATATTTTGGATGATTTTTCATATCATCCATCCTTTGCATCATGTCCTCAACAGACTTTCGCAAAGTCATCATAATACCGTTTTTACGAGAAAAAACCTTTCCCTCGAGAACTTCTTCTAAATCTGCCAAATCCGCATTTTTCGGGTCTAATATACGCACATCTGCCCCAGATGCAACAAGGGACTTTACCAAAGTCAGTATAAAATATGTTTTTCCTCCACCTGTCCCCCCAGAAATCAGCATGTGCGGCAACTTATCAAATGCCCAATCAATATGCTTCATCAGCTTCATAGAGCCTTTATTTACAACAGCGTCATCAATGGATATACGATTTTCCCCTGCATCATATAGCAACTTATAGGTGAAAAAGCCGTCTTCCATATCTGTAGACACTAAATCACAAAAGAACCCATTTTCGAATTCCTTCCCTAATTCCATAAATCTTTGTTGAAAGCGACTCATATCCATTGCAATTTTGATAATGATATGACCGTCTTTCAACCTATAATAAAACCTAGGGAAATATGTGATTTTTTGAACCATCCTACCTGTGATACGGCTTTTCACGCTTTTACTCTCATAAAACTTATTCGACAAAATCATCCTTGAAATTTTTTGACGATGATAAATCTTATTCAATTTCTGCTTACGGAACATATAAAGCCAACCAAGTAAAATAGCAGTTGGAACAACAATTGACACAGTTAAACTTGTAATGATCAAAGGAATATTAAAGGTGAAATTTTGAAATGTATCTTCAACACCTTTTTCGTATAAAATCCAAAGATGGTCTTTCCAAAAAAGAGTCATCAGCAACAAAAAAACAGGCACACTTATTAATGCACCTGTTTTCATCACGTTATTTTTATGTCTAGGACGAATCTTTGTCCCTTTATACTTCCATAGCTTAGAAATGGTCATCCACCCCTAGCACCATTACTTTTTATCATTCGTTGCTGTTGCTGCTGTCGTTACTTTTAAAGCATTAGCATTTGAACCTTTAAGAATAATATCATCCGCAACAACAGTCCACGATACATTAGCAAAGTTTCCATTAGCACGTGCTTGTGCCTGGATAATCGGGTTTACCAATTCAACATCACTCATAAAATCAAACTCTTTAAGTTCGACTGCTGCGGGCAAGGTAACTTCAATTTGACCGCCTTGACAGCTAGAACCTAAGTTATATGTTCTTGATTCCAATTGATCCGTTCTTTTATTAGCAACTCGATCAAAAACGAATCGATCACGATTTAAGCCCATAAATTTAATTTCGCCAAAAGTTTCTGCAATATTAGGTACAATAAATTTCAATTCCATTATAAATCTCCTCTTTTTACGTGTTCATCACGATTTTTATTTTTCAATAATTTTAACTGACTTCGATCCTTCATAGCCGCCTTCTTTAAAGTATAGACGGACTCCAGCTCTACCCTTGCTAATTATTCGATCTACAGTAAGAGTTTCCGCAATCACAGAACCCAAACAACTAATTTTATTTACCTTTGATCCAATTGAACCTTTTTTACCTTCTGAATCTCTAAAATATTGGATGGTCATTTAATGCCCTCCAGATCTTATATTTTAAAAAAGAATCGCTCCGACTCTGAATCTGTCCTCATGGCGCTTATCAGTCGCTAACGGCTCTACGCCCTCATGACAACCTAGTAGGCTAATTATAGCCATCAAGCTGACTACAGCTATTTCGCACGCTTCTTCTAGCCTGCTACAGTATTTGAAACATGATTACTGTTAATCGTCAAATACTCACGCATGACATTTCATTCAAGAAGCCTTATAATAAAATTGTCTAGGTTTTATTATCGGCGTTCTTGATTCAGTCAAGGGCGCTTTTTTTGTCTGTATGTATTTTTCAAGGAACATCATTCCTTTTTAACCAGATATTCCACTCACATATGGGCCATTCAAAAGAATAACTTTTGGTTTGCCACCGAATATGACTGGTGATTCGTCAACAAGAGGCATCCTAAAATAATGCGTCGGCTTCCCCTCTGAATAAAACGCTTTTCTAAACCATTGATCAAATTCCTCATATTCTTTGTGCAGTGACTCATCAATCTTTTTTTTGAATTACTGCTGCTAGAGCAAATGTAATTGGTTCTTTTTGATCTTCAAATCTCTTTAGAGATTGATTGAAAAGTTCCAAAAGACTCATTCCACTCACTACCTTTCATTTCTCTATCGCTCACATAGTGGTGTAAACTCACACTATTCATTTTGCGAGAAGAGAAGAAATTTCATCCATGCCAACTTTATAATGCTTTTTAATCCTACGGAATGACATCCCTTTTAATAGAAGTTTTTCAACAATTTCTCGTGTCATTGGCTGCGATAAATAATGGTCTATGTACACATTATTTAGTGCCATCTTCATTCTTGCAGACCAGTCACCATCTAAAAATTTAGCGAGTAAAACAGCTTTTTTCATTACATTATTGGTATCTTTCAGAACCATTTCTTCAAATCCTTTCATCCTGTTTTATTTATGAAGGGATATTTTTCATGAAAATATTTTATAGGGATTTTCCCCTTTTCTACCCAGTAACCCAATGAACTTAGCTCTTCATTCATCTTTTGAACTCTTAACTGCGCTGTTCTTAAAGATTTCAAACTCAATAATTCTTTTACATCATTAGAATTATAAAAATGTTTCATATTCTCACCACCAAAACTTGATATATATGACGATTTTTATTTAAAAAAATTTTGAAGTGGTACGCTAAACTCCTTAGACAATATTTTCAAGAACTTTAAACTAGGGTTCACTTTATTCCTTTCAATTTTGCTTATGTAGGAGTTAGAAACCCCCAACCTCATTGAAAATTGCTCCTGAGTTAGAAAATATTCCTTTCTGACTTTTTTGATAAAAGCCCCAACATTCAATCATTTCCCCCCTTTCATAAACTTGACATATATGACGATAAATAAAGTATATCACCTTTAGTTTTATCTTACAAGGCTTTTTGACACTTTTTTTAAACTATATGTCAAGTCTTCATGATATAATACATTATGTGATGCTAACCCTTTAGCGAGTAGGTGAAATGTAAGTGGATAACTTAGTCGGACAAAAAATAAAGAAACTAAGAAAACAAAAAAAGTATACTCAAAAATATGTTGCCGAAAATTTAGGTATTACAGACAGTTATTTATCTAAACTTGAAAAAGGACAACCACCTTCAATTACATTACTCAAAAAAATGGCTGACTTTTTTGATGTAGATCAATCTTATTTCTTTATCAAAGATGATGAATTAAAAAATTTCAATGAGACCGAAAAAGAACTGATATTTGAAAAAGATTTATCATTAGAAAACATAAAAAATAAATTCAATATCTTAAAAGTAGATGATCAAGAAATTTCTGATGATGAACTGAAACTCATGCTCGAAGTCTTAAAAGCTTATCGGGTTTCGAAAAATGATATTGATTCTTAGAATTGTTACTTTCACCTGAAAGTAACTTTTTTAATTCTTCTATAAAATTTTCATAAATTATATTCTCCTTCTTCATTTGACACCCTCCCAGATATTCAGTGTTTCCTATTTCTTTGTTTATAAGATTTAGGAAACACCTGTAAAAATAACGAAAGACGCTGCCTAAAAAGGCGACGTCTCTTTTTTAATAATACTTTGGATTTTTTATACTCATACCAATTGCCGGATCAGCAGCTTGATTTGTATTGTTTAGCTGCCATATATGATTCAACGCTGATACTAAAACCGCAGCTGATAAAAATAATGTAATTTTTAATTTCATACATATTCACCTCCTTCATTATTATTAAATTGGATTCCCAGTCTCTCAAGCAAATACCTTGGAATACTGGCTCTAAAATTATCCTTTTGAGTATAGAAATAGTGCATTGCTAACAACAGTTTTTCTTTATTTTGCTTTCTTTTTCCTTCAAATAAAAGAATTAGAGGTACATATTTACTTTCACGACTGAACTGGTCAATTTTTTTAAGACTAGCTAAAGCTCTTACAAAACAGCTATTTTTTTCGGTGTTTAGAGGTTTCTCCCAAAAAATTTGCAATAAGCCTAATTGTTCACATGTTTCCTCGAATGTAGAATTACGTCCTATTTTCTTGCTAATCTCTATTACCTTTTCAAAACAATGGCTCGCCATTTCATAAGATTCTAGAAAAAAAGAAAGACCTTTGACAAAGTATCCAGTTATTAAATAATTAGGTCCAAGATTTTCTTCAATCAATTCATCGGCTATTTTTCTTGCGTTTAGAATATCGTTATCCTTTTTCAAGAAAATGTATGCACTCGCCTCATTCAGTCTACATTTAAATGATTTTGTAATAAAGGGATCTTGAATATTTAATATTAAATCATTTATATTTCTGACATAGTAAGCAGCCAATTCATATCTCTTTTTAAAAAAGTGACAATACATTTCTAAAATCATGAGTAGTGTCTTCATTTCTAAAGTTTTTGGCGTTAATGCTTTCAAATTTTTCAAATAACTTTCTTCATCATAGTAAACCATTCTTTTAGATTGAAGCTGCCACTTATAAATAAATCCCCACTCTTCATTCTCTTGATTGCTATCTAAAGAACATCTTTGAATTAATATATCGGTCAGTTCTCTATAATTTTTACTATGTGAATATTCTAGAGAAGCACGTATATTTTCATTTCTTTTTATTATATCTATGAAGCCTTTCATCAATTCTTGTTCATTTTCAGAGTCTAAAAAACAGACCAACTCATAAACCATCCAAAAAGCAATTTCTTGTTTTTTATTAATAAACTTACTTATGTAACCTGAACTAACCCCCAATTTCTTTGCAATTTCATTTTGACTTAAAGGATTAATGTCGATTAGTTTCTTTAGCTGATCTCTTACATCAACTGATTTCAATTCAAATCACCATTTTCCTTAAAATTTAACATACCTATTTTAAAGATATTGTCGATTTATGACGAAATTATTCAATAAATTCAAGAAATTCTAATTCTTCTTTATTATACCATGTGAATTGAATTATATGACGTTTTTAGTCGTTTGTCTAGTTTAAATCATAAAAAACGTACTATTAGTCAAGTTTTATGGTATAGTGAAGTTAAATTTTAGCATTAGAGGTGACTGCTTTGCCACAATATAAAGATGAAGCTAGAGGAACTTGGTACTTTAAAACTTGGTACAAGGATTCCTTCGGAAGGAGCAAACAAAAATTAATACGTGGATTCAAAACTAAAAGAGAAGCGAAAGAAGCAGAAGCAAATTTTATAAGTCAGAAAAAAGATAAATTTAGCACTGAGGCTACATTTGATACTGTTTTTACACATTACATTCGTTATAAAGCACTTGCTAAAAAAACAATAAGAAGAAAAACCAACGAATATAGAAATCATATAGAGCCTTTCTTCGGTAAATTAAAAATAAAAGATATAAAACCACAACAGGTTTTAGAGTTTAAAGAATATTTAGAAGATCACTTTGATTCTTTAAACAGCGCAAGAACTGCATACTCAAATTTCAAAGCAACCATTAATCATGCAATTGCATATTTTAAACTTACTGACGACCCAACAACCTTAGTACCAGCAATCAAAAGAGAAAAACCTAAAACAAATTTTATTAAGAAAGACTTTTTTGAGAAAAAAGTTAAGAATATAAACCATCTATACTACAAAGAATTAGCAATCCTCATGTTCTATACAGGATTGCGTGTGGGAGAAGCTATGGCATTACAATGGAGAAATATTCACTTAGAAGAAGCTCAATTATACGTTGAATTCTCACTCGATATAGTCAATCGCACATTAGGAAACACAAAAACATTAGGAAGCCAAGCCTATGTTCCTTTTCATGTTTCCATTAAGGAAATGCTCTCTCAAATGAAACATGAATCCCAAGAAAAATATTATGGTTTTAATGAGAATTATTATGTTTTTGGAGGGATGGAACCATATCATTATTCACACTTTTACAAAAAGTTCAAAGAAGTTTTCCCAGAACTTAGAATACACGATCTAAGACATAGTTACGCTTCTTTCTTAATTAATAAAGGCGTCGACATATATTTAGTTAAAGAATTGATGAGACATGATAGCATCCAACAGACTGCTAACACATATGGTCACCTTTATAATGAAAGAAAACACAACGCCATGAAGGCATTTGATTAGCAAGTGATATCATATTGATATCACTTGAAATTATTTTATTTTTTCCTATATTTATTAGGTAAGGTTTTGACATACTTCCCTTTGAAGAACTTCCAATTTTCAAAATCTTTTAAAACATAAAAAACGTCTTTAGATACATGGTATCCCATATTTTTTAATATTAGATAAAGCAAAGTATCAAATGTCCTAAATAGCAAACGATTAAAAGAATCTAGCTCTTTATGCGTTTCAAATCCTATGACACCCTTTTTAAGCTGAAGTTGATATTCAGTAATCTGTTTTCTTGAAGGGTGAATAAACTGCGATAGTAATGAATAAAGTTCCTTTGTATCTTCAACCATAATATCAGTTAAACCGTTAAGATCATCAATGGGACTAATAGAAGAACGAGGTATTTTTGTATACAAGTAACTCAACTTTTCTTCTAGAGTTTTATCTTTACAAATTTGGTCAACAGCTGCATATTTTATAACTGCCTCTAACATATACCTTAATTCTCTTTTAGATGCATTTAGCATTATTTCGCTAGAAACTAAATCTATGGCTATGACTGAACCCAATAAATCAACAGTTCCAAACAATAAAGCAGAATCCTTATACATTATATAATCTCTAGTAGCAGCCACTTTAATTATAACTAGTCCTTTTTTAAAATCTTCTAATAAGGTGCTCATATAATCAGATGATTGTTTATAAGCCTGTGAATTTATTACCTCCTCTTCATAGCGTTTTAGTTTTTCTTCGTTAGAAACACTGTCATAAAATGGTGTCATCTTATTCTCCATATTCACTAAATTTTATGATGAAAAAACACAACACTATGAAGGCATTTGATTAACAAGTGGTATCATAACGGTATCACTCGAAATTAAATGCCTTCAAAAAGCGTTGTGCATCAATGTTTTTTATTAACCAATAGAACCTTCCATCTCAAACTTAATCAAGCGGTTCATTTCAACGGCGTATTCCATTGGTAGTTCTTTTGTGAATGGCTCGATGAAGCCCATGACGATCATTTCTGTTGCTTCTTCTTCAGAAATTCCGCGGCTCATCAAGTAGAATAGCTGCTCTTCTGATACTTTTGATACCTTCGCTTCGTGCTCTAATGAAATGTTGTCGTTTAAGATTTCATTGTAAGGGATCGTATCAGATGTTGATTTGTTATCCATGATGAGTGTGTCACACTCGATATTTGAGCGTGCACCCTCTGCTTTGCGTCCGAAGTGAACGATTCCGCGGTATGTGACTTTACCGCCTTGTTTCGAAATCGATTTCGATACGATCGTTGAAGATGTGTTTGGTGCAAGGTGAATCATTTTCGCACCTGCATCTTGGTGCTGACCTTTACCTGCTAGGGCAATACTTAATGTCATACCACGAGCGCCTTCACCTTTTAGGATGACCGCTGGGTATTTCATTGTCAGCTTAGAACCGATGTTTCCATCAATCCATTCCATTGTCGCATTTTCTTCACATACTGTACGTTTCGTCACAAGGTTGAAGACGTTGTTTGCCCAGTTTTGAATCGTTGTATAACGGCAGTAGCCGCCTTTTTTCACGACGATTTCAACAACCGCACTGTGAAGAGAGTTTGTTGTGTAAACTGGAGCTGTACAGCCTTCTACGTAATGCACATGTGCGCCTTCATCAACAATGATCAGTGTACGCTCGAACTGACCCATGTTCTCAGAGTTGATACGGAAGTATGCTTGAAGTGGTGTATCTACTTTTACGCCCTTTGGTACGTAGATAAATGAACCACCAGACCATACAGCCGAGTTAAGCGCAGCAAATTTGTTGTCAGTCGGAGGAATGACTTTTGCCCAGTGCTCACGGAAGATGTCTTCGTTCTCTTTTAATGCGCTGTCTGTATCTTTAAACACAATTCCTAGATCTTCAAGGTCTTGCTTCATGTTGTGATACACAACTTCAGATTCATACTGAGCAGATACACCTGCTAAGTACTTTTGCTCTGCTTCAGGGATACCAAGCTTATCAAAGGTTTGTTTGATTTCTTCTGGTACTTCATCCCAAGAACGCTCAGAGCGCTCTGATGGCTTTACGTAGTACGTAATTTCATCAAAGTTTAATGCATTTAAATCTCCGCCCCATTGTGGCATCGGCATGTTGTAAAAGTGCTCAAGAGATTTCAAACGGAAGTCGAGCATCCACTGAGGCTCTTCTTTCATACGAGAAATTTCTTCAACGATCTCTTTTGTCAGTCCGCGCTCTGAACGGAAAATGGAAACGTCTTTATCAGAAAAGCCGTATTTATATTCACCAACATCTGGCATTTTTTTAGCCATCCATTTTCACTCCAATCTTATGATTTGCCGTTATCTTCGGCAGATGCGCCTTTTTCAAGCGCCTTCCAGGATAATGTTGCACATTTGATGCGGGCTGGGAATTTTGCCACTCCCTGCAGCGCCTCAATGTCTCCAAGATCAATGGAATCGTCGTATTCTTTTCCTAGCATCATATCGGAGAAAATCTGAGACATTTTCAAAGCTGTTTCAATATCTTTCCCTTTAATCGCCTGCGTCATCATAGAGGCAGATGCCATCGAAATAGAGCATCCTTCTCCTTCAAATTTCGCATCAATGACTTTTTCGTCTTCGATTTTCATCGTGAGACGAATGCGGTCACCACACGTTGGGTTGTTCATATCGACGACAATACTGTCGTTTAACACACCTTTGTTTCTCGGATTTTTATAATGATCCATAATCACTTGTCTGTACAGTGTGTCTAAGTTTACATTAAAAGACATTCGTAAAATACTCCTTTGTCTTACGGAGCGCTGCGATGAGCTCGTCAATCTCTTCTTCTGTATTGTACAGATAGAAGCTTGCTCTTGCAGTCGCTGATACACCAAGCCATTTCATGAGCGGCTGTGCACAGTGGTGTCCAGCACGAATGGCGACACCTTCCGTATCCAGAACAGTAGACGCATCATGCGGATGGACGTCGTCTAAGTTAAACGTCACAAGTCCAGCTCGGTGCTGCGGTCCATAAACAGTCGCACCATCAAGCTCCTTAAAGCGCTCAAGCGCATAAGTGGCAAGCTGATGCTCGTAACGGCTGACTTCTTCCATACCAATGTCATTTAAGAAATCAATCGCTTTTCCTAGTCCAACTGCTCCGGCAATAATCGGTGTTCCCGCTTCAAATTTCCACGGCAGCTCTTTCCAAGTAGAATCATACAAATCCACAAAGTCGATCATTTCACCGCCAAACTCAGCAGGCTCCATATTATTCAAAAGGTCCTTCTTCCCGTAAAGTACACCGATGCCAGTCGGTCCACACATTTTATGCCCAGAGAATGCGAAAAAGTCACAATCTAAGTCCTGAACATCAATTTGCATGTGCGGCGTGCTTTGCGCACCATCGACGACAATGATTGCCCCATGATCATGGGCAATTTTAGCGATCTCTTTAATCGGGTTGATGGTTCCTAATACGTTTGAGACATGTGTGACAGCGACGATTTTCGTTTGATGTGTGACCGTTTGCTTCACATCTTCAAGCGATAGCGTGCCGTCTTCCTGTAACGGAATATATTTCAATGTGGCGCCAGTTGCTTTTGCTGCTTGCTGCCAAGGGATGATATTCGCATGATGCTCCATGTGCGTAATGACAATCTCATCGCCTTCTTTGAGGTTTGCTCTAGCATAGCTGATCGCCACTGTGTTTAGTGCAGTTGTTGTACCTCTAGTAAAAATAATCTCCTGGACAGATGAAGCACGGATGAATGCACGAACTTTCTCTCTCGCACCCTCGTATGCGTCCGTTGCTTTTGTGCCAAGGGTATGAACACCCCGGTGGACGTTCGAGTTGTAAGACCGGTAATACTCATTCATTGCATCAATGACCACTCTTGGTTTTTGAGAAGTCGCTGCACTGTCCAAATACACCAAATCATGTCCGTTCACTTGCTGATGAAGGATTGGAAATTGCTCACGAACGTCTTTGATATTCATTATTTTACTTTCCTTTCAATCACAGAAACGAGCTGCTTTTTAACTCCTTCAATCGGCAGTTCTTTGACGACTGGATTTAAGAAGCCATAAATCACAAGTCTTTCTGCATCTTCTTTGGAAATCCCGCGGCTCATGAGGTAATACAATTGAATTGGATCGACACGTCCAACAGAAGCAGCGTGCCCTGCTGTCACATCATCTTCATCAATTAATAGAATTGGGTTTGCGTCACCGCGTGCTTTTTCACTCAGCATGAGAACACGTGATTCCTGCTCTGCATTTGACTTCGTTGCGCCATGCTCGATTTTACCAATTCCGTTAAAGATAGAGGATGCTTGATCCTTCATCACACCATGCTTCAAGATATACCCTTCAGAGTTTTTACCGAAGTGGATGATGCTTGTTGTAAAGTTTTCTGTTTGATTCCCACGGCCGACAACAACGGATTTTGTATCACCGAATGTACCGTCGCCCATAAGCTTTGTGATATTTTCAGACACGACGTCTCCATCATTCATCAGGCCAAGCGCCCATTCGATTTTACTGTCACGGCCATTTGCCATACCGCGTCTGTTCACATACACTGTGACACCTTCTGCAAGGTTATCTACTGCACCGTAAGTGACGCGGGCATTAGCTCCCGTGAACACTTCAGACACGATATTGAAGATCGCATCTTCCGGCTTTGCCGTACTGATGTAGTTTTCTACATATGTCACAGCACTATGGTCGTCTGCTACGACGATGACATGGTTGAACAAAGTCGTGTCGTCATTTTCATGCAGGTAGACGGCTTGAATTGGTGCTTCAAGCTCCACATTTTTCGGTACATAGAGGAAAGCTCCGCCATTGACTAAAGCAGCGTGTAAAGCTGTTAGTTTATGCTCATCTACTTTTACTGCATCAGTCATGAAGTATTTCTGCACTAGATCTCCATGTTCGCGGATCGCTGTATGAAGGTCAGTGAAGATCACGCCTTTGTCTTTCGCTTCCGTTGAAAGAGACAAGTATGCTGGCGTTTGATCACGCTGAATGTAGACTGTCTTATCTGTGTCCTCTAAATCAATGAGAGATTTCACTTCTTCAGGAAGCTCTTCTAATGATCCAAATGGCGCACTTTCGACTGTATGCTGTTTGAAATTGGTTAAATTCCATTTAGAAATATTCGTTTTGTCAGGCTTTGGCATTGGAAGGTCTTCTGCTTTTTCAAGAGCCTGTAAGCGAAGGGAGCTCATCCATGCCGGTTCCTGATGCTTCTCGGAGAAGCTTTTGACATAATCTTGATCTACTGATAATTTCGTTTCTAATGTCATCAATAATCCTCCTAACGCTTACGCTTCTTGACCAACAGTTTCGTCTTCAATTCCTAACTCTTTTTTAATCCAGTCATAGCCTTCTGCTTCTAAACGCTGCGCGAGCTCTGGTCCGCCAGATTTCACAATACGTCCTTGCATCATGACATGAACGTGATCTGGTGTGATGTAGTTCAGTAGACGCTGATAGTGAGTGATCATTAAGCAGCCGAAGCTTTCGCCGCGCATTCTGTTAATTCCTTTAGAAACCACTTTCAAAGCATCGATATCAAGACCAGAATCGATTTCGTCAAGAATCGCAATCTTTGGTTCAATCATCATTAATTGAAGAATTTCATTGCGTTTTTTCTCCCCGCCTGAGAAACCTTCGTTTAGGTAGCGCTGTGCCATGTCTGGGTCCATTTCAAGGAACTCCATGTTTTCGTCCATTTTGCGGATGAATTTCATCAGAGAGATTTCATCGCCTTCTTCTCTGCGAGCGTTAATAGCAGAACGAAGGAAGTCCGCATTTGTGACACCACTAATTTCAGATGGGTATTGCATCGCAAGGAAAAGACCTGCTTGAGCGCGCTCATCTACTTCCATTTCAAGTACATCTTCGCCATCTAGCAAAATGCTGCCTTTTGTTACTTCATATTTAGGGTGTCCCATAATTGCAGCAGATAAAGTTGATTTACCTGTACCGTTTGGTCCCATTACTGCGTGGAATTCTCCACCTTTTATCTCGAGGTTTACACCCTTTAAGATTTCTTTCCCTTCAATCTCAACGTGCAAGTCCTTAATTGTTAATGTCGAAGCAGTCATATATCGATACCTCCAAAATAATCATTATTCTCAATTTATTCTCATTCTAATTTTATAACAAATTAAAAGTGAATACAACACATTCACGATATACGTGAGAGGATGCTCTCAAAATTCTAACAAAAAAAGCCGGTAGATAAAAGGATTTATGTCGAAAAGACTGTTTTCATAAAGAAAGGACGGGAAACTGTTCTCCCCGTCCCTGAGCTATTTAATAGCCTCGTATATTCATTTTTGCGAGCTGTCTTTTCTCATCTCGATAGGACTGCTCTCGTTTATATTCCACTTTCATCCGTAAGTCATGGTCTCTTTCGTACTCTGCATAGCTCATGCCATGAGCTTTATGCATGGCCTTTTCCATCTCGGCGGTATAATCCAATCCCAGTGTACTATGGTCCGAACAAATAATAAACCATTCCCTTCTTTGAGTGTAGCTTTATTATATCAAAGACATGCGGTTTCACTCAAAAGGGATATGACGTTCTATGCTGGCATATTTTCTCACACAATCGGCTGAGAACGACTCAACTCCCTGATATGGAAAAATACCGTCTTATCCTTCCCTTAATGCGTCTGTCCTCCAAATTCATCAATACATTGCTGAACGACAGTAATCCCTTGACTCAGTGCTGCCCCGCCGCCAAATGCTGCCGCCACGCTGACAACCTCCAGCAAATTCTCTTCTGTCGCGCCTTGATCGAGCGCTCCCTTTGTATGATAAATCATGCAGTATTCATCCTGTGCATGAATACTGATGCCAAGGGCAATCATTTGCTTTTCCTTTTGCGTTAATGAATCGCTCTGAAAGCATTGCTCCGTAAATTCATTGAATTTCTTCCCAAACACCGGCATTTTCTTCTGAAATTCACCCATTGCCGTTTTATAATCCGTCAGTGATTGCTGCATAGATCCGCTCATATGCTGTTCATTCATCTTTATTCCATCCCTTCAGGTCATTTGTTCGTTTTTATTATGAGCGAGATTTGAAAAAATACACAAAAAACCTCGCTTTGATGAAAGCGAGGTTGAATCGTTGTTATTCAGATACCGGTAGAACTGCACCGTCGTATTTTTTGTCGATGAATTCTTTAATTTTATCAGAGTGAAGAACTTCCATTAATGTCTTGATCTTCTCTGATTTTTCTTCACCTTTGCGAACAGCCACGATGTTTGCATACGGGTTGTTCTTTGTTTGCTCAAGTTCAATTGAATCTTTTTTCGGATTCAATTTATTTTGAATCGCATAGTTGACGTTGATAAACACAGCATCACCTTCACTGTTTTCATAAGCTTTCGCTGTTAGTTCAGGAGCGATTTTTTTGAACTTTAGGTTCTTTGGGTTTTCTTTGATGTTCTTGACCGTTGAGTTGATTGTATCAACCTTTGGATCAAGCTTAATGACACCGGCATTTTGTAATAGAGCAAGCATACGTCCTTGCTCAGCTACGTTGTTTGTCATGATGATGGTGCCGCCATTTGGAATATCTTTTACTGATTTGTATTTCTTAGAGTAGATACCGAAAGGCTCAAGGTGAACCGCACCAGCACTTACTAGGTTATAATCTTTGTTTGATTTGTTCTCTTCGTTCAAGTAAGGGATATGTTGGAAAAAGTTTGCATCCACTTCTTTTTCAGCTAACGCTTTGTTGTACATTTTATAATCACTAAGTACTTTCACTTTGAGATCGTAGCCTTTTTCTTTTAGAAGTGGTTTTGCTTCTTCAAGAATCTCGGCATGTGGTGTTTTTGAAGCCGCAACCGTAATGGTTTTGCTATCACTTGCGTTATTAGATGAACCGCATGCAGCTAAGATGCCTGCAAATGCTAGAAATAGTGCACTTAAAATCAATTTCTTCATGAATAAATCCTCCCTTAACGTTTATCAATTTTATTTGTAATCAAATCACCGATTATTTGAATAATAAAGACGATGATGAGAATAAACACAGTGGCAACAAGTGTGACATCTGTATTACCAGATTGGTATCCTTCCACATAGGCAAGGTCACCAAGTCCGCCTGCTCCAATTGCACCTGCAATCGCAGTTGAGCCAATTAAAGCAATCGCTGTTACGGTAATACCTGAAATGAGGGCTGGCAATGATTCTGGCAGCAATACTTTGAAAATGATGGTCGATGTTTTCGCTCCCATTGAGCGTGCTGCTTCAATGACTCCTTTATCTACTTCACGCAGTGCAATTTCGACAAGGCGTGCATAGAATGGAGCTGACCCTATGACAAGGGCAGGGAGGGCTGCATTGGGACCTAGAATTGTGCCCATAATAAGTTTTGTAAACCCTAATAATAGAATGATTAAAATGATAAAAGGAATCGATCTAAAAATGTTGACGACTGCCCCGATAACGGTGTTAATCGGTTTATTTTCCCAAAGACCGCCTTTACTAGTCAGAAAGAGCAATAGCCCAAGGATGATACCAATAATAAAAGCAAATGCTAGTGAAATGAGTGTCATGTACACCGTTTCACCCGTTGCATTCCAAATGACATCTAAATCAACGTTCGGAAACCATTTCTCAAACATGTGTCATCACCTCGATTTCAACCTGTTTGCTTTGGATATAGGCGATGGCTTTTTCTACCTCGGTCTCTTCTCCATTAATATGGATAAAGAGTGTTCCAAACGCGCCTTCCTGCGTTTGAGAAATCTTCCCTTGAAGGATGTTCACATCGACCTTGAAGGATCGAATGATTTCAGTGATCAGCGGCTGCTCGGCAGAATCGCCAATAAAGGACAACCGTACGACCTGACCTTCTTTTACTCGCTCTAAGACGTGCTCGATTGTTTCTTTCGCTTCCTCTGGTTCAGCAAGCTGCTGTACAAATCGCTTCGTCATTTCTTCCTTCGGCTGTCTGAACACGCGTAATACTTCGCCTTCTTCGACAATACGTCCATTCTCCATGACCGCCACGCGATGACAAATTTTGCGAATGACGTGCATTTCGTGTGTAATCAGCACAATCGTGAGCCCTAGTCGTTTATTGATATCCGCCAAAAGCTCAAGGATGGAATCGGTTGTTTGCGGATCAAGCGCAGACGTCGCTTCGTCACAAAGAAGAACCTTTGGATCATTTGCTAATGCTCTCGCAATCCCCACACGCTGCTTTTGTCCGCCGCTTAGCTGAGACGGATACGCATTTTCTTTTCCTTCTAAACCGACTAATTTAATCAGTTCATTCGCACGTTCTCTCCGTTTTGATGCCTTTACACCTGCGATCTCAAGCGGGAACATAATATTTTGTCTCACCGTTCTTGACCAAAGTAGGTTGAAGTGCTGGAAGATCATACTGATTTCTTGTCTTGCTTTCCGAAGTTTCGCATTCGATACTTCATTGATCCGGTTGCCTGCCACTTCAACAATTCCTGCTGTTGGCAGCTCCAGACCGTTTAATAGGCGAATAAGCGAGCTTTTTCCGGCACCGCTATACCCGATAATTCCGAATATTTCACCTTTATCGATATCCAAGTTAACTTCTTTCACGGCATCAACATTTCCGCTTTTAGAGTGGTACGTTTTTGATACATTCTGTAAATGGATCACAGTCTGTTCACCTGCTTTCTTGCTGAATCTATAGGTTGCCATCACATACGTTATTTATTCTTCCTGCTGTCATGCCTCTAGCCTGACACCAGGTCAGTAAAAAAGACCTAACTGCAACGCAAGCAGAAAGGCCTTTTATGTTCAATACGCCTTTCTCTCATCTTTCAAAGCATTGCGGCTTTGAGTGAATTGGCACCAATTTCAGCTATGCTGACGGTTGCCGGGTTTCATAGGGCACGTCCCTCCACCTCTCTTAATAAGAGAAAATATGTTGTTTTATGTGATGTTCATGTTTTTACTAACGTAGAATATCATGCTACCCGAGATATGTCAACGCTGTAAATCGCTAATTTCCAAGTAAACGACTACGTTATCATTTTTCGAAAAAAACCGTTCGTCAGCCAAAGCACAGCCTCTAGTCTTAGGAGCGCACGGAATGACCCTTTTACTTTTACTTGTCCTCTGCTAATTAACTGCTGTAAGGACATATCTCCATCTAATAATTGAAGTATTTCTTTTCTCTCACCATAAAAGATGAGATCCGATAACTCAATTGCAGGTAGTTTCTTCACTTCACCACGTTCATCCACAATCAATGTACAAGAGTCAGTTTCCGCCTCAAATGTAATCTTCAAGGATGATGATGAGAGCAGCGGTTTTAATAATAAACGCTGCCCTGTGTTCCCATGGGTTTTCACATTTTCCACATGTATAACCTCCCTGTCATTTGGTTATACATAACATTTCTCTACAAACATTGGCTTGTCCTTTATAAATAACTCGACAAATTTTCAGACGAATTGCTTGAAATATGACAAAAAACCGCTTTATTTAGCGGTTTCAATCATTTCATGAAGATATGGAACGGAGTGAAAGGCATAGCCTTTTTGCACCAGCTCACCTTTTTTAAACAGTAGAAAGCAAGGAACGCTTTCGATCTCAAAAGCTTTTGCAAAGCCTGGTGAGTAGTTTAAATTGTTTTCATAAAATGGTACATCCGGCTGCATGGCGTCTACGACTGCCAGCATTTTCTTTGCCAGCTGGCATGTTCCGCAAAACGGTGTATATAAGTATAGAAGAAATAAATCGTCCTTTATTTCCTTGAATTCGTGTTCTTCAATCTCTTTCATATACGTCCACCCTCATAAATATTTCGAATGAACATCAATGTTTGCAGCTAATAGGATAGATGCAATGTGGGCTGACGGTGAAGCGGCCACTTCGCGGTATGTTCTGTCGACAAAAAGATGAAGTGCTTCAGGGAATTCTTTTCGAAATTGCTTCCGCAGTTTGTCGCCTGCATCGTCACTGTCTGCTAATATGTAAACGTCTTTCCCCAATAATTCGTCTACGAGCTGATCCAGCTTCGATGTACTGATCGTGCCATTGGTGCAAATGATGGTAACAGGTTCACTTATGACTTCTTTTAGCTTTTGTTTGTCTGTTTTACCTTCTACAATGATGACCTTTTCTACCTCTACATTCAACACGATCACCCGGCCCTTTTGACATTGTTCACTTCTCCCTTAGATTACAATCTTTCATCGAGGTTGTAAAGATTGGGCACTTGCACTAAAAAGACTGCAGCTTATGCTCACTGCAGCCTCATCTGTGATTAGCACCAGCCATTTTCATCATCACAGTCTACATATTTTTCTGTCCCGTGGGTCAATGTATCCGTCAGACGATAAAAACGATTTTGATCATAGGAATAACCTGATTTTAACTCATATTGGTTTTCACTAATCATCGTGCCAATCTCTTCATTTTGATGATACAGCACCATGCCGCTTTCTTTGAATCGTCCAGTGACATGATCTGTTATATCCACCTGTTCTTTTTGAAAAGACAAATTGGACACCCCCATAAAGGTAGAGTGTCCAATTTCACGTGAATTAGTCTTCTTTTGTCATTTCTTCATATTGCTCAGCAGTCATCAAGTTCTCGATTTCAGATGCATCTGCTGGCTCTACCACGATCATCCATGCTTTTTCGTATGGAGAGTCGTTGACGAATTCAGGGCTGTCATCCAGCTCATCGTTCACTTCGACGATTGTGCCGTTGATCGGTGCATAAAGCTCAGAAACTGTTTTCACTGATTCTACACTTCCGAAAGGCTCGTCCGCTGTGATTTTGTCTCCTACTTCAGGAAGCTCAACGAACACGATATCACCTAGCTCAGATTGAGCAAAATGCGTAATACCGATACGCACCTTCTCCCCTTCTACTTTGACCCATTCATGTTCTTCTGAATAACGTAAATCTTTTGGTGTGCTCATTCAATACCCCTCCAGTCTTTTCTTTCAATCTATATTGAAGATACCACAATCTGAATGAAAGTTACATCATTTCCAGACGCTTTTAAAGGTATCTTCATTAAATCCAACTGTGACTCGTTTACCGTCTGTTGTAATCGGACGCTTGATCAGCATTCCGTTCGATGCGAGTAATTCTAGCTGCTCGTCCTCTGACATTGCAGGAAGTTGATCTTTCAGCTGTAGCTCCCGGTATTTCTGTCCGCTTGTATTAAAGAACTTCTTCAGCTCTAAGCCGCTTTTTTCGTAAAGGGCTTTTAATGTTTCTTTATCAGGCGTCTCTTCGACGATATGTATGCTGTTGATGTCTTTATTGTGTTCTTCCAGCCATTTTTTTGCTTTTCGGCATGTACCGCAAGATGGGTATTCATAAAAATCTAAAGCCACCATTTTCACCTCCTGCAAATTGTGAGAACATTTTATCACAAAATATTTTAAAAACCTAAATGTATGCTTACAAAAAGGTGCGGATATCACTCCGCACCTTTTAAGCTGTCCTTATACGATATATTTCTCTGCTTCAAAGATTCGTTTCGCCACTTCGCGCTTTTTGGCGATGACATTGATCGGGGTGAATCTTGTCAGTTTGCGAAGAGCTGACAGACTCATGCGGAGTGAATCTCCTTCTTCCATCGCGATCAAGGATTCTTTTGCATGGGCTTCAATTTTTAAGAAGGCTTCCTGCGTGAAAATTTGTGTGTAGGCAAGCTTTTGAGCGTTCTTTTCTAGCCCTGATGAAGCGATTGCCTTTTCGGTACGCAGAATCGCCGATTCAGCAGCAAAAATTTCATTGACGATATCCGCTATGTTCACAAGGATTTCTTGCTCTTTGTCTAAAGCTTTTCCATACTTCATCGCTGCCATACCAGATACCATAAGGGCGATCTTTTTCGCATGGGCGAGTAAATATTTTTCTTGATCGAGCGGCTGATCACCCGGCTCTTCCGGCATCATCATCATGAGCTCTTCCTGTAAGGTTTGCGCTTTTTGAAGCAGCGGAAGCTCCCCTTTCATCGCTTTCTTCAGGAATGTGCCTGGTACAAGCAGACGGTTGATTTCGTTTGTCCCTTCAAAAATACGGTTAATCCGCGAGTCACGATAGGCTCTTTCGACCTCGTATTCTTGCATGAATCCATATCCGCCGTGAATCTGCACGCCTTCATCTGCAATATAATCTAAAGTTTCAGAGCCAAGCACTTTACAAAGAGAGCATTCAATCGCATATTCTGCAATGGACTGGGCAATTTGTTTGCCGTCCTTTTGCTCTTCTTCACTTAATAGACCCATGCGCTGTTCAAATAATCCGACTGTGCGGTAAACAGCACTTTCCATCGCATAGAGCTTTGCAGACATGTTGGCTACTTTTTCACCAATTAAGCTGAATCGAGAAATTGGTGTTTGGAACTGCTTACGCTGGTTTGCATATTCTGCCGATAATTGAATGACACGTTTTGACGCACCAATTGTCCCGACAGCCAGCTTGTAGCGTCCGATATTCAAAATGTTAAAGGCAATGACATGACCTCTGCCAGCTTCACCTAGTAAATTCTCCTTCGGCACTTGAGCATCTTCAAGAATTAACGTTCTCGTCGAGGACCCTTTAATGCCCATCTTTTTCTCTTCAGGTCCAGTTTTGACACCTGGAAAATCCTTTTCTACGATAAAAGCAGAGAAGTGTTCACCATCAATCTTCGCATATACGACAAAGACGTCGGCAAATGCGGAGTTTGTAATCCATTGTTTTTCCCCATTAAGCACATAATGGGTTCCAGCTTCATTCAGGACTGCAGTCGTTTTTGCTCCAAGAGCGTCAGAGCCTGATCCTGGCTCAGTTAGGGCGTACGCCGCAATCGTTTCTCCAGAAGCGAGCCCAGGCAGGTATGCTTCCTTTTGCGCTTGATTTCCAAACAGCACGATTGGCAGAGATCCAATGCCGACATGGGCACCATAGGAAAGTGAGAAACTCCCTGCTCTGGAGAATTTCTCGGTAATGATGGCTGAACTGATTTTATCTAATCCGAGTCCGCCGAATTCTTCAGGCACATCAGCTCCTAGAAGTCCAAGCTCTCCAGCTTTTTTGAGAAGCCTGACGGAATGCTCGAATTCATGATGTTCAATTTGATCTATATACGGAACAACGTCTTGTAAAATATAATCCTCTGTTGTCTTTCCAATCATTTGATGCTCATCAGAGAAATCCTCTGGTGTAAAGATATGCTCATAATTCGTCTCATCAATTAAGAAGCTTCCACCCTTTTTTACATCTTCCATTGCTTTCATCCTGATTTCCCCCTTTAGATCAATTCAAAAATTCCTGCTGCTCCCATGCCCCCGCCGATACACATTGTGACGATGCCAAATTGCTCGTTTCGCCGTTTCATTTCATGAATGAGTGACAGTGTAAGTTTCGTTCCTGTACAGCCGAGCGGATGCCCTAGCGCGATTGCCCCGCCATTGACATTCACTTTCTCTTCATCGATCCCTAAATGACGAATGACTTGAATTGCCTGAGAGGCAAACGCTTCGTTTAATTCAAACAGCCCGATATCCTTCAGCTCAAGTCCAGCGATTTTCAGCGCACGCGGAATGGCTTCAATCGGACCGATTCCCATCACCTCAGGCGGTACACCGCCAACAGCAAACGCCCGGAACTTGGCGAGCGGCTGAAGGGAAAGTGAGGATGCTTTCTCACGGTCCATCATCATCACACACGCAGCGCCGTCACTTGTTTGTGAAGAGTTTCCTGCGGTCACCGTGCCTTTTGTTGAGAAAGCCGGTCGCAAAGTGGAAAGAATCTCCTCCGTTGTGCCCGCTCTCACGCCTTCATCCTGTGAGAACGTGAATTGATGTTCTTCTAATTGATATTGCTCCCCTACCCGCCGCTCTGTTACATCAACGGATACGATTTCATCTGAAAATTTCCCTTCCTGCAATGCTTTGGCTGCCTTTTGATGACTTCTTACCGCAAAGGCGTCCTGATCTTGACGTGTGACCTGATACTTTTGCGCCACTTGCTCTGCCGTGTGGCCCATGCTCATATAATATTCAGGCGCTTGCTCTGCCAATTGAGCATTCGGACGAATGGAATGACCCATCATCGGCACCTGTGACATCGATTCGACTCCTCCAGCTAAGATCGTTTCTGCCTGACCGAGCATAATCCGCTCACCCGCATAAGCGATTGACTGAAGACCAGATGAGCAGTAACGGTTGATAGTGATGGCAGGTACTGTATATGGAAGTCCTGCTAACGCCCCAATATTCCGAGCCACATTTAACCCCTGCTCTGCTTCTGGTGTTGCACACCCAATGATCAAATCGTCTATCTGTCCGTCGTAATCACCGGCACGCTTTAGTGTTTCTTTTACACACAATGCGCCCATATCATCAGGCCGAACATGTTTTAACGATCCTTTTTTCGCCTTCCCTACTGGTGTTCTCGCGCCAGCGACAATGACTGCTTCTCTCATTTTGACTCCCCCTTAGTTACGTAAAGGTTTTCCTTTGACGAGCATGTACTGCATGCGTGCCTGTGATTTCACTTCTCCTACAAGACTTAAAAAGGCTTCCCTTTCAAGCTCTAATAAGTATTGCTCCTCTACCTCTGTTCCAAATGGCAGTTTCCCGCCGGAAATGACATGAGCTAATTTTTTGACAATGGTCATGTCATGCTCTGAAATGTATCCAGACAGTCTCATATTTTCAGCAGCCAATATCATTGCTGCATAGCCTGTTTCTCCCATGACGGGCACCTTCTGCTTGAGCGGTGCACGATAACCCGCTTCATCAAGAGAGAGCACCAGTTGTTTCGCATCATAGATCAGGTGGTCCCCGTTCATACTGATTCGGTCACTCACGCGGAGCATGTTCATATCCCGCGCTTCCTCAGCCGAAGTGGATACTTTAGCCATTGCAATCGTTTCAAATGTTTTCAGCGTGGCATCTTGTATAGCGGTCTGCGTCGGCTTAGCTGATCCTTGCAGATGGCGAAGGTATAATTCTTTGTTTCCACCACCGCCCGGAATCAGTCCAACTCCCGCTTCAACAAGACCCATGTATGCTTCACTGGACGCTTGAATAGCTGCTGCCGGCAGACAAACCTC
This sequence comes from Bacillus sp. FSL R5-0431, assembly GCF_038002985.1. Classification (NCBI taxonomy): domain Bacteria; kingdom Bacillati; phylum Bacillota; class Bacilli; order Caryophanales; family Bacillaceae; genus Bacillus; species Bacillus sp. FSL R5-0431. Next base: position 2,936,185 of record NZ_JBBOOG010000001.1, read on the forward strand.
TGTTCCGCCTCCGAGTGTCATGCCAAACGGTGCAGCAACGACTGGACGGTCGCTATATTTCACCTTCATCATTGCCTGCTGGAAGCGGCGGATCACAAAGTCAATTTCAAAGAAATTATCGTCCTGAGCTTCCATTAAAATCAAAGCAAGGTTGGCACCAACACAGAAGTTCTTCCCTTGGTTTCCGATGACAAGCCCTCTATAATTCTGTTCCACCTCATCGACAGCGCGATTGATCATGTCAATGACATCTAGTCCAATGGCATTGCTTTTGGAGTGAAATTCGAGCAAGGCGACATCATCACCGATATCAATCAAGCTCGCACCAGAATTTTTAAAAATCACGCCCTGCTTCTTTTTCAATTTCGCTAAAGAAATATTCTTTTCGTTTCCTTTTTCCTGTTCATAAGCCCCATTGTGATAAAACGCACGCTCTCCATCAGCATTCACTTGATAGAATGTGTCGTGTCCTTCTGACAGCATGTCTTGCACCCACTGCGGGATGCTGTGACCTTCTGCTTCCATGCGCTCGGCTGCTTTTTTCACACCGATTGCATCCCAGAGCTCAAATGGACCGTGCTGCCAGCCAAATCCCCATTTCATTGCGTTATCGACGGACTGAATATCATCCGCAATTTCGCCTTTTAACTGAGCTGAATAAAGGAGCACAGGTGCCGTCATGTTCCAAAGCAATTGTCCTGCACGGCCATCTTGATAAATAAGCGCTTTCAATTTCGCTTTCGTCCCTTTTTGCTGCTTCGCCATCTCAATGCCTGGATCTTTAAGCTTCGTTCGTTCTCCATACGTGAGCGTCACAGGATCAAGTTCTAAAATGGCCTTTCCATTTTTTTGATAAAATCCTTGCCCTGCCTTGCTGCCAATCCATCCTTTTTCAAGCATTGTTTCAATAAACTCAGGCAGCTGGAAAATATCTTTTTCCTTTCCTTCTACTTGGTCATATACGTTGCGGGCTACATGGGAAAACGTGTCGAGCCCTACGACATCAAGTGTACGGAAGGTCGCACTTTTCGGTCTTCCAATGAGGGGTCCTGTGACCGAATCCACCTCTCCAATGGTGTATTTGTTTTCAAGCATTTCACGCACTGTTACAAGGAGTCCATAAGTACCAATACGATTGGCAATAAAGTTCGGCGTATCTTTCGCTTCAACGACGCCTTTGCCAAGTACATCCTCGCCAAACGTTTTCATAAATTGAAGTACTTCTGGATCTGTTTCTTGAATAGGAATGATTTCTAAAAGCTTTAAATAACGGGCTGGGTTAAAAAAATGTGTGCCTAAAAAGTGGCGTTTAAAATCATCTGATCGGCCTTCTGCCATTTTTTCAACCGAAATACCGGATGTGTTACTTGATACGATGCTGCCTTCTTTGCGGTGTTCGTCGATGAGAGAGAATACGTGTTGTTTGATGCTGAGTTTTTCAGTGACGACTTCAATGATCCAGTCAGCATCATGTAATAAGGAAAGGTGATCTGTGAGATTTCCCGGTGTGATGTATGATAGGTTTTTTGCTGATGTAAGAGGTGCTGGTTTTTGCTTTAACAATTTTTTCATCGCTTCTTGACTTAATCTATTCCGAACACTAGGGTGATCAAGCGTTCTCTTTTTCGCCGTTTCTTCCTTTGTCAGTTCGTTTGGCACAATATCTAGCAATGTTACTGGTATCCCGATATTGGCTAGATGCGCAGCAATGCCTGAGCCCATGACACCTGAACCAATGACAGCCGCCTTGCGAATATGTTTGCCCATAAATATCCCCCTAAACATTTTGAATGAACAGTCATTCATTTTTTGTCCAAAAAAAAGCAATGCCTCTTTCTTTATCTTAAAAGATTTTCCGAAACAGTTCAAGAGCGGATTTCAAAAATTTACACATTCTGATGTGCCTTACTTTGCGGCGTATGAATTAAAGATGAGAGGGCATTGTAAGAATGGAGGTGATGTCCACATGTCTCGTTTGAAGAAAAACCCATCGAAAGCAGGCGTAAGTGCTGCAAGTGTAAAAGGAAACGCAGGTCCATCACAGGAAGCAGACCTAGGCGGCAAAAAGACCAGTCAAAATCAGCAATATAAAAAGAATCAGTAAGGAAACAAAATCGTAAGGAGGAACACATCTTGAACAATCAGCAAATGAATATGCCCCCGCAAGTCATTTCAGTGAAGGATTCCTTGTACTTAGAGGATATGCTGAATTGGAACTTGATCGCTATGAAAAAGGCTCACTTTATGGCCGAGCACTGCCAAGACCAGACTTTGAAACAAGAATTAAATCAAGTGGGCCAAATGCATCATCAGCATTACACACAAATTCTTCAGCATTTAGGCAGCTCAGGGCAAGGCCAGTCTACTGGCTTTATGCAATAGGAGGAAAAAACATGGAACAACAAAACCAACAAAAAATCGGGAATCCACAAACTCCGGTTCCCACGACAACAAACATGAATGATCGTGATTTTGTCACAGACCTTTTGTCGACTGAAAAATATATGACAAGCGGTTACAACACAGCGCTCAATGAATTCAGTCATGAATCTCTTTACCAAGATATTCAGCGAATTGCGCTAGAAACTCAGAAAACACAAAGACATTTATATGATGTCATGTTCCGATATGGCTGGTATTCTGTTGAAGCCGCTGAACAGCAAAAGCTCCAGCAGGCACACCAGAAATTCCAGCAAACACTGACAGATCAATCTCCATACGGACCATCACAGATGTCATAAAGAAAAACTGCCAGTGTAGTGCTGGCAGTTTTTTAACGGTCTTGATTGGCTCGATGAGCTTCGTTCATTTGTTTGATCCGCTGAATTGTTTCTTTGATTTCTTCCTTCGCTTCTGGATACGTTTCATTAAAGTGCTTGGCTAGAGGCGGCATGCTTTTTGCAATATGAGAATAGATCACCCACTGTTTCACATCTTGTTTCAGTGCGTCTGTTGATTCACCAAGCAGCAGCTCTGTATATTTATCAAGCAAGCCCTCAAGCTTTTCATCTAATTCATTTCCCATTGAGTTTCCGCTCCCTTTTTAAGAAAAAAGCCTGACTCTGTGCGTAACAGATGTCAGGCTTTTGACATACGATTATCTTGCAGCAAGAAATGTCTCCGCTTGCGCTTGCTGTACGATACAGCGTCCTCTACCGTGCGGAATACATAATGGTGTCCCGAATAAAGGATCTGTCGTCACTTGGCAGTTCATATCAAAGACATTTTTCACAAGATCACAATTAATGACTGTTTCTGGTCTTCCTTCTGCATAAATCGTCTTGTCTTTAATCGCCACAAGGTGATGAGCATATCTGCATGCGAGATTCAGGTCATGAAGAACCATGACAATCGTGCGCTGCTCTTTTTCATTTAAGTCAAACAGAAGGTCTAGAATTTCAATTTGATGCGTCATGTCTAAATACGTCGTCGGCTCATCTAACAAGATAATATCCGTCTCCTGTGCTAACGTCATCGCGATCCATGCACGCTGCCTTTGTCCACCTGATAATGAATCGACCGTTCGATCAGCGAGGTCTTCCATCTTTGTTGACTTCAGTGCGCGATTCACCGCTTCCTCGTCTTGCTTCGACCACTGCTTCAGCCAATTTTGATAAGGATATCTGCCTTGCTTCACTAATTGATGCACCGTCAATCCTTCTGGCGCTTCTGGTCCTTGCGGAAGAATGGCGAGCTGTTTCGCTACTTCCTTTGTTGGTAATTTGGCAATGGAATGACCTTCAAGCAGGACAGAACCACCCATTGGCTTCATGAGACGGGCCAAAGAGCGAAGTAGCGTGGATTTACCGCATCCATTGCTGCCAATAAATACTGTGATTTCACCCTTAGGGATTGATACATTTAGTTCATCTATGATCATTGTTTCTCCGTAGCCTAAGCTTAAACCTTCAGTAGAAATGGCACTCATTCCGCTCAAACGCTCCTTTTCTCATGCAAATTTTTTATATGAAATATCGTCTATGTATAGACGGAAAAGATCACTTATCTCAATTTAGTGTATCAGATTTAAGTGATCTTGAAAATCATTTTCAATTAAAAAATGAGAAAGTCTCGTTTTACTTCTTCTTTTGGAATGTACGTTTGGTCCCATCTTCAAGCTTAATATCGACCTGAATCCGCTGATAATCATCGTCTAGATTAAAAGCGGCTAATAGCTCATTTACATACGCATCATTGATCTTCTCACTAGGAATAGACATATCATTTAGCTTCATCTTCATCTCGCGTAATGCTTCTTCACCTTCATAGCGGACACCGTTCATATGATCACGGATAAGTGCTTCTTCTTTGCCTTTCGCCTGACGATAGGTGGCTTCGTATAATTCGCTTTTCTGCCCGTATTGAACATGCAGGTGGAGATGCTCAAATGGAAGTTCCTTCATTTGAACCGCTGAGAGACTCTCTGCTTCTGCTTCCTTTGTTTGCTGCAGCGGTTCGATTGATTGGCAGCCAGACAGCATAAAAAGCAGCACTCCTATTTGTCCCGCCTTCTTCCAACACATCATGTGCTTCCTCCTATTTCTTATCATCGCTTTTTATTCTTCTCCATCCTGCTTTTCGTTATTCAATAAAACAGCGGACTATGGTAGATTGAAACAAAAAGGAGAACGAGATGATGAAAAGAACAGCCATTGTAACTGGCGCCAATAGCGGCTTTGGCAAGCTCATCACGATAGGTCTCGCCAAGCAAGGCTATACAGTGATTGCAGGGGTCAGGCAGGAAGCCAATGCAAAAAAGCTTGCCGAAGAGATCAAGCAAGCCTCTTTATCCGAAGCGATACATATTGAAGCATTAGATGTCACAGATACGCAGTCGATTCAAGCATTTCAGAAAAAGCTACATGCTTACGCCCCCATTACCTTGCTTGTCAACAATGCGGGAACAGCCTATGCGGGTTTTGCTGAAGAGGTTCCTGTTGACACGTACCGCCAGCAATTTGATGTAAACGTCTTCGGAGTCATGGAAATGACACAAGCCGTCCTTCCGTTTATGACAAATGGTGCAAAGATATTCAATATGAGCAGCATCAGCGGATTAATGGGAATGCCCGCACTTTCTCCATATGTATCCTCCAAGTTTGCTTTGGAGGGCTATACAGAGAGCTTGCGCATTGAACTGGCCTCATTCGGTATACAGGCAGTCTTGATCGAGCCAGGCTCTTTCCAAACAAATATTTGGAACACGTCTATGAACGAGCACATGTTGCAACCAGGGGAAGGATCGAAATACACAAGCATCTATCAAAAGATGATGGTTTATATCAATGCCCAGAAAACCAACTACGGTGACCCGCGTGAAGTCGCAGAGCTTGTGATTCGATTAGCCGAGAAGAAACGGCTGAAAAAGTTGAGATATCCGATTGGGAAAGGGGTGCGACTTTCATTCACAGCAAAGCAGCTCTTGCCTTGGAGCATGTGGGAAAAGATCATATTACGTACACTCTCTTCAAAAAAATAAGCATAAAAAAACAGGTAGACCTTTAACGTCCACCTGTTTTTTCATTTATTCGGTTTCAGACTGTCCAAGGGTAATGTCTAGATTTTTATTTTTCCCTTCACGAATGACAGTCATTGTCGTTTTATCGCCGACTTTTGTTTCTTTGTACAAAATTTCTTTCAGCTGAGAGCTGTTTGCCACGTTTTTCCCTTTGAATTTGATGATGACATCTCCAGATTTCAAGCCTGCTTTTTGTGCAGGTGATCCTTTTGATACATCTTTTACATAAATCCCTTTGCCGATTTGTTTATCAAATAAGCCGAGCGTATTTTCTTGATACGTTTCAGGCACTTGCTCAAGGTCAATCATTTGTACGCCAAGGTAAGGACGTTCAACCTTTCCATTTTTCAACAGCTCATCTACAATCGGTTTGACATCGTTACTTGGAATCGCAAAGCCAAGTGATTCCACACCGCTTTCGCTAATTTTTAAACTGTTGATGCCAATGACTTGACCATCTGTATTGATAAGCGGCCCCCCGCTGTTCCCGGGGTTAATCGCTGCATCTGTTTGCAGTACATTCATTTCCACCGTACCAGATGATGTGTTCGCTTCAACTGTACGATCAAGACCACTAATAATCCCTTCTGTCACAGTACCAGAGAACTGTGCACCGAGCGGGTTCCCAATTGCGATCACTTTGTCTCCAGCACGGAGCTTAGAAGAATCACCAAAGCTCGCCACTTTATCAATGCCGTCTGCATTGATTTCAACAACAGCTAAATCTGTCATCACATCATTGCCGACCAGCTTTGCGTCTTTTGTTTTCCCATCATAAAGTGTGACCTTCAGTTTATTGGCACCCTCGACTACGTGGTTATTTGTAATAATGTACGCTTTTTTGCCATCTTTTTTAAAGACGACACCAGAACCCGTTCCAGCTTCAGCTTCTGTTGAGTCACCGCTAAGGCCAAACGAATTTTGTGTAGATTGATAGTTTGAGACTCCTACAATGGTTGGCTCTAAATCTTCTACCATATCAGCGACATTCGTGGCATTGGTGATTTGTTTTGTTGAGAAATTATCAGAAGCTGCCGGCTCACTTGAAGCTGTTTGCGTTTGTGTGTTTGCAGCTGTGTCCTGTGACTGCGGCAAAAGCGGTGTAATGCCAAGCACAAGGCCTCCGCCAATAATCCCTCCAAGGATCGGACTGAGCCATGCCGCTTTCCGCTTTTTCTCCTTTTTCGACGCACGGTCATCCTCCATTTGAGGAGAATGGTTTGTCACACTCTCCTGAGTGGCAGATGCTTCGTTTTCATGAGGTTGATAAACGAGTTCCTTTTCTTTTTCTGGTTCGTCTATTTGTTTCTCATTCTCTTGATGCACATCTTCTTGATGATTCATCTTCTTCTCTTCATCTTCTCTTCGGAAATCCATCGCTTGCACTCCTTTACATCGTGTTCATGACTTGCTTGATTCATATGTTTAGATAGGACTCATGTCCTCTTAATGGCAATATCATTGAAGATACTTCATGACAATATGTCAAATTATATAATACTTATTGATAGAAAAAAAGCAAGGTGCGCACATTCGTGAAAAGCACCTATTTATCTACCTTTTGTCTATGCCCTTTTTTCCCTTGAGCTTATCATAAACAAACATTATGGGATAATGATGAGAAGAATATGTGAAATTGTGAAAAAAGCATGTGATTGTTGACATGCCGCCTTTGTATCCCGTTATAATGACGTTGAGAGGATGTGGAAGACTTTGTCGTACACCATTTATTTAGTGGAAGATGAACAAAACTTAAACGAACTTTTAACCAAATATTTAGAAAGTGAAAATTGGAATGTCTCCTCTTTTTTAACCGGAGAAGCGGCACGCCGGGCAATGAACAAGCCGCCGCATCTATGGATTTTAGATATCATGCTGCCTGATACAGATGGCTACACACTCATTAAAGAAATCAAAGCCGCATCACCTGACGTACCGGTCATTTTCATTTCGGCACGCGATGCAGATATCGACCGTGTCCTCGGCTTAGAGCTGGGAAGCAGTGATTATATTGCGAAGCCATTTCTTCCGCGCGAGCTGATCATTCGGGTGCAAAAGCTGCTTGAGCTTGTGTACAAAAATAGCGATACTCCGCAGCAGAAAAGCGTCACACCCGTCTCCTCCTATGTCATTCATGAGGATGTAAGAGAGGTGTATGAAGGAGATCAGCTGATTAACTTAACTTCTAAGGAATTTGACTTGCTGCTTTTATTTACACATCATCAGGGACATGCTTTTTCTCGTGAAGATATCCTCGTCAAAATTTGGGGACACGACTACTTCGGAACAGATCGTGTGGTCGATGACCTTGTCAGACGGCTACGCAAAAAAATGCCCGACTTAAAGGTCGAGACCATCTATGGATTTGGCTATAGGATGCTAAAAGGATGAAGAACAAACCGCTCGCTTTTCAAATTTGGGTCGTCATCTCTGGTATTTTGCTCACGATCTCGATTGTCCTGATCATCCTATTTTCTAATACATTACGAAACTTTTTCACGAATGAAATTTATAAAAATATCGAAAATGAACAGCAGGTGCTCACAGAATATCCGTTGAACCGAGACGGCTCGCCAAAGTCGACACCGGAAAACCGCTCGGTGCAGCACATTCTGATTCCGTCAGATGAATTAAACCAAATGGCACAGTTTTTCCCGCACGCCTTTATTGAGAAAATCCAAGCCTTTGTGAAAAAACAAAAAAGTGCAACGAAACGCTATTCTGAAGAGGTGAATGGCCAGCACATCTTTTTTGTCATCAAAAAAGTATCAACAGACAATACACAATATATTCTTCTGTCCTATGCACCAGACTCTTATCGAGACGACCTGTCCTTTACGCTGTTTAAACAGCTGATATTTATCCTTGGCACCGTTATTTTATTAAGCTGGATTCCATCGATTTGGCTTGCCCGCTACTTATCCCGTCCAATCGTTGCGTTTGAAAAGCACGTGAAGCGGATTGCGCAAGAGGACTGGGACGACCCTGTCATCGTTGACCGGCAAGATGAGATCGGGAAGCTTGGTCATACCATTGAAGAAATGAGACAAAAGCTCATTCAAAAGGATGAAACAGAACGGACTCTTTTGCAAAATATATCACATGACTTAAAGACGCCTGTCATGGTCATCCGCGGCTATACGCAGTCGATTAAAGATGGTATTTTTCCTAAGGGAGATCTTGAACAAACGGTGGAAGTCATTGAAGGTGAAGCGGAAAAACTTGAGAAGAAAATCAAGGATTTGCTGTACTTAACAAAGCTTGATTATTTATCAAAACAACACCCCGCACATGCTTCCTTCCTACTCAGTAATACGATGCTGGAAGTGGTCGACCGAATACGCTGGTCGAAAAATGAATTGCAGTGGAACGTGGACTTAGATGATGAGGCTGCTCTTGAAGGCGATCCAGAACAATGGAGCAAATTATTTGAGAATGTACTAGAAAATCAACTCCGCTACGCAAAAAGTAAAATTGATATCCAAATGAAACAGGAAGAGGATCAAATACGCATTGTCATTCGTAACGACGGTCCTCCCATTGAAGAACATATGCTATCCAACCTATACGAACCTTTTAGTAAGGGAAAAAAGGGCGAATTCGGTATTGGATTAAGCATTGTCAAAAAAATTCTCTCCATGCATCAAGCGTCTATATCAATTGAAAATGATGATCTAGGTGTACGTTATACGATCACGGTTCCAAAGAAGAGACTGTAGGTTTTTGACCGCAGTCTTTTTTAGATGAATGAATACCCATTGAAATCACGGTATGTGGCTTTGATTTTCTTGCCAGCTTGATACATCCATTTCTTTTCAATGGTTGTCTCTTTCGGCATTTTGACTTTTTCTACTTGTATTCCTTTTGTTCGCAAGCGTCTCATCATATCATCGATTTCTCTCATGGAACATCATCCTTTCACATTTTTTGACCAGTTGGTCACCTTACTTTATAATATAAAGAATTACACTGTAAAAAACAAGTTACAATCTGATTAATTTTTGAAAACTTTCGTCGTTTATGACCGATAAGTCACATCTCTTTGCGCACGTTTCCTAAGACATTTGTCTCTCGGTAAGAAAGGATGACATTCATATTGAAAAAGAAAGAAAAAATGATCATTGAGGCCGGCATGAAATTGTTTGCCAGCAAAGGCTACAATACAACGTCTGTTCAGGAAATTGCGGATGAATGCCACATGTCAAAGGGTGCTTTTTATCTTTATTTCAAATCAAAGGAAGCACTGCTCATTTCAATCTTGCATTACTATTATGATAAGGTATTTACCCGGATTCACGAGGTTCAAACAGAGGGCGGCACACCAAAGGAAGCCTACCGAAAGCAGCTCACTGTCTACTACGATAATATTTTACAGCAAAAGGATTTTATTAAAATGCAGCTGAGCGATCGAGCACTGCCAATGAATGAAGAAACGCAGCTGCTCGCAAAACAAATCAGACTTGCCACCATTCAGCTTCACATTGATAACATTAAGCAGGTATATGGAGATGCAGCGATTCCTTATATGGCTGATCTTTGTTTGACGATTGAGGGCATGAGCCACGTTTATTTCGAGCTTGCGATTTTATATGATTTTCAGCTGGAGGCTGAGGAGCTAGCTGCAACGATGATTCACCGTATCGATGATTTGATGGGCGGTATGATGGAGCGAAATGATTTTCCGCTCATCTCTGTAGATCAAGCGAGCGATTGGTTTGGTCCTATTTACGAACGGTCATTCGACCCGCTGACAGAATCTCTTTTAAAAGAATTAAGAGAGCAGGCTGAAGCACACTATGAAGTGAAAGACGAGCCAGATTTATTTGAAGCGCTTGGCATTTTAGAAAATGAATTAAACAAACAAAAACCAAGACAAGTCATCGTAAAAGGCATGCTGTATCAATTAAAATTATACGCACCGCTCCAAACCAACTCTGAATCACTTATGCGTATTTTGAAAGAGGATCATTTGTAGAACCCAGGGCAGTCCCTGGACTTTCATTTTGTTCGATACTCTCAATGAAAAAAACCAGGGGCTGCTGCCCCTGGTTTCTTATTTTGCTTTCGGTGCCACCATTTCTTCTGGTTTCACAAACTCTTCAAACTGCTCTTCTGTTAGCAGCTCTAATTGAAGTGCTGCTTCTTTTAATGTTAAACCTTCTTTGTGAGCAAGCTTTGCAATTTTCGCTGCATTTTCATATCCGATGTGCGGGTTGAGTGCCGTCACAAGCATCAATGAATTGTTCAAGTTTTTCTCGATTGTTTCTAGGTTTGGTTCGATTCCAACTGCACACTTGTCATGGAATGAGTTCATGCCGTCAGCAAGTAATTCAACTGATTGTAAGAAGTTATAAATGATGACCGGCTTAAATACGTTCAGCTCAAAGTTTCCTTGGCTGGCGGCAAAACCGATTGTTGCATCATTCCCCATAATTTGCGCTGCAATCATTGTTAATGCTTCACTTTGAGTTGGGTTGACTTTACCTGGCATAATGGAGCTTCCTGGTTCATTTTCAGGAATGATCAATTCACCAATTCCGCAGCGCGGACCGCTTGCCAGCCATCTCACATCATTGGCAATTTTCATTAAATCAGCTGCAAGTGCTTTTAGGGCACCGTGTGCATACGTAATTTCATCATGGCTTGTCAGCGCATGGAATTTGTTTGGTGAAGAATTGAATGTTTGACCTGTCAGTTGGCTGATTTCCTCAGCGACATATTGTCCGAACTCAGGATGTGCGTTGATCCCTGTACCAACAGCTGTTCCGCCAATCGCAAGCTCTCTCATTTTTCCAGTTGATTCTAGGATCATTTCTTTTGAACGATCCAGCATGTACACCCAGCCGCTAATCTCTTGACCTACTGTCAGTGGTGTTGCGTCTTGCAAGTGCGTACGACCGATTTTAACAATCTCTTGATACGCTTTTGCTTTCTCATCAAGAGTGGCTCTTAATTGATCAATCGCTGGCAATAATTTTTTGTACACAGCTAAAACAGCTGCCACGTGCATAGCAGTTGGGAATGTGTCGTTTGAGCTTTGGCTGCGGTTGACATCATCGTTCGGATGAATGCTGAACTGACTATTTTTATCTTTCAAGTAAGCAGTTGCTCTATTTGCAACGACTTCGTTCATGTTCATGTTACTTTGCGTTCCACTGCCTGTCTGCCATACAACAAGCGGGAAATGCTCGTCATACTTTCCACTGATGATGTCATCACATACAGCAGCAATTGCTTCTGCTTTTTCGCTTTCAAGGTTGCCAAGACGTTCGTTGGCAATCGCTGTGCTACGTTTCAAAATTGCAAACGCATTCACAACTTCCTTTGGCATTTTCTCAGAACCGATTTTGAAATTTTCTTTGCTTCGTTGTGTTTGTGCACCCCAGAACTTGTCCTTTGGCACCTTGATTTCGCCCATTGTATCTTTTTCGATTCTAAATTCCGTCATTATGTATCCCTCCATAGCTTCTCATCACTCAACTCTATTCTATACAAAAAACCAAAATCCTTTAAGCGTTTTCAATTAAAATTTTATCTTTATTTTAATTTTAGTTCAATATAAACGCGGACATCTTTCGAATATTTGTATTTTGGGTTCGTTTTTCCGTAATCCTTTGATGTATATGTCACTTCATAATGCTTGTCAAACGACTGTAGAATACGGTCAATCTCCTCTTTTGTTCCTGCTAAACGAATTTGTGCCATCTTGTTTCCTCCAAAACCCTCATTCTTTCTTTTACCACAAAATAATGTAACACAGAATATTGTTTTTTCAAGCAGGTAATGCTAAGAAAAAGTTATTTGAGGCGGGTGATCCTTTTGAATCAGACTCCATTGAAAGAGCACTTATACGATAATCTCTCCGTCATTCTCCCGCAATTAAAGGAAATGGATGATTTGGTCCATGAGAAAAAAACACTGCCTCACGGGCAAGTCGTTTACTATTTATACATAAAAGAAATGAACGAAAAGATGGAGATTCAAACCTTTTTAAAGCTGCTTCTCCAAGATCATACGTCTCTCACAAAAGAGAAGCTGGAATCCAATTTATCGATGATGACCACACGTTCGGTGAAGACCTCTGAACAATTGGTCGATGCGATTTTTGAAGGGCATTGCGTGGTGCTCATTAATGGATTTCAGCATGCGTATATTTTAGAAACGCATGGAACGAAGAAACGCAGTTTAGGGGATGCTACCTCTGAAACAGTCGTGAGAGGACCAAAAATTGGCTTTATTGAAGATTTAAATACGAATTTAGCGCTTGTAAGACAGCGCTTGAAAAACCCCGATCTTAAAACCGTCGATATGAAGATTGGTCTACAGAAATACACTCAGGTGACCATCATGTACATCGACGGTATCGTTCAAGTGCCTGTTTTAAAGGAAGTCAAAAAACGGCTCAAGCAAGTCACCATTGATGATATACAAGACTCTGGTGTTCTTGAGGAGCTGATTGAAGACAATGTGTATTCTCCTTTTCCACAAATTCAAAACACAGAACGGCCGGATAAAGTGGCGTCTGCTTTAAATAATGGCCGGGTCGCCATCTTTGTCGATCATTCACCTTTTGTGTTAATTGTACCTGCATCCCTTGCGACGATTATGCAATCACCCGATGATTATTATGAAAGATGGATCGCCGCCTCTCTTATTCGTTTGCTGAGATTTACCTCGATCTTTCTGACGTTATTTTTATCAGCCATTTATATTGCGCTTGTGTCGTTCCATCAAGGTCTTTTGCCAACCACTCTGGCTATTACGATCTCGAGCACAAGGGAAAATGTCCCGTTTTCACCCATTGTCGAGGCACTCATCATGGAGATAACCATTGAGCTGCTGCGGGAAGCTGGCTTAAGGCTGCCAAACCCGCTCGGTCAAACGATCGGACTTGTTGGCGGGGTTGTCATTGGACAGGCTGCCGTTCAGGCACATATTGTCAGCTCAATCATGGTGATTATCGTTAGTGTCATTGCACTTGCATCCTTTACTGTTCCTCAATATGGGATGGGCATGTCCTTTCGTGTGCTCCGCTTTGTGTCCATGTTTACTGCGGCTACCTTTGGTTTATATGGGATTGTGCTGTTTATGCTTGTACTCCTTACTCATCTCACGCGGCAAAAAAGTTTTGGCACGCCTTATTTCTCACCAGATTTTGTGTTCAGCTATAAAAACGAAGACAATTCCATTATTCGATTGCCTTTAAAAAATCAAAAGAAAGGAGAACGACATGGTCAATCATAAAGAGTCGATTACCAGCTATCAGGCAAGTGCCATTATTGCCAATACAACACTAGGCGCAAGTATGATGATTCTACCAAGATCAATGGCTCAGGCTGCGGCTACACCTGACGGCTGGATTGCACTCTTACTCGTGAGTGTCATTTACATTGTGTTTATTTTTGCAAATGTCCTCATGATGAAAAAAGTCCCCTTCTCCTCTTATTATGATTATACGAACGAGGGGCTTGGAAAATGGATTGGCGCTCTTGCCAACCTCTTGATTATTATTTATTTTCTTGGCGTCGCCAGCTATGAAGTACGAGCGATGTCGGAAATGGTGAAATTCTTTCTGCTTCAAAACACGCCTGTAGCGGTGACAATGATCAGCTTTATTATAGTTGGTTTTTATCTTGTGATTGGCGGGATTGGTGATTTAGCCAGGCTTTTTCCTTTTATTTTGATTGTGACGCTCATCATCTTATTTGTCGCTTACGGACTTAGCTTGCAAGAATTTAAGTTAGATAACCTCCGGCCCGTTTTAGGAGAGGGGTTCTCCCCTGTCTTCAATTCCTTTAATGCATCAGCCATATCGTTTGTCGGCATTGAAATGATGCTGTTTATGCCTGCTTATATGAACACGCAAAAACACACTTTTGCTTATGGAACAGTCGGCTTTTTGATTCCTGCGATTATTTATATTTTCACTTATATTCTTGTGATAGGTGCGCTGACGGTCAAAGAAACGGCGGCTTTGACTTGGCCGACCATTGCCTTATTCCAATCGTTTGATATTCAGGGGATTTTTATTGAACGAATTGAATCATTTTTGCTTATCGTTTGGCTGGTTCAGCTGTATACAAGCTTTGTCGGATATACATTTTTTGCCGCAATCGGGGTATCCAGACTGACCAAGTTTCCTAAAAAGGTAGTCGTCGCTCTAATGGGAATTGTCATTTACTTTGCAGCGATTTTCCCAAAGGATGTCGATACAGTGCGAGATTATTTAACCTATGTGAACAACCTCTTTTTCCTGCTGTTCGGCATTCTCCCGTTTCTCTTATTTATAATCGTTTTTTTCAAAAGGAGGCGGAAAACAGCATGAAAAAGAAGGCAGCTTGTGCTCTTTTGATGCTGGTTCTATTAAGTGGTTGCTGGGATAGTACAAATATTGAGGAGCTCAACATGGCGATTGGGTTTGCAGTAGATAAAGGGGACCAAGGACATAAATTAAAGGTGTCTATGCAAGTCCTCGTTCCTCAAAAGATTGATCAGGAAGCAAGCGTCAAAGACCCTACGAAAATCATTGAAACAAGCGGGGATTCTATGCATCAAATTTTCCGCACAACGGCGCTGAAAAGCCACCGCATTTTCGCCCAGCAGCTAAGGGTGTATTTGTTTTCTGAGGAGCTCATCAATGAGAATAATTTCGACCTCGTCATTAATCAATTCATTCGAGACAATGAAACGCGGAGAGGAAGCCTCGTCTTTATGACCTCTGAGAAACCTGGGGACATGCTGAAAATCAATGACGACGGACAGCCAGCCTCTTCGACCTTATACGATCTTTCAGAAAACAGAAAAACGACCATTTCCATGTTCAAGACGGTCTCATTAGGAGATATTTCTTCTGCCATGCAAAACAATGTATCTTTTGCTCTTCCGAAAGTCAGCGTCGATCAAGGAAAATTAATACTCGACGGTGCCTCTATTATTAAGAATAGACGATTTCTCACCAATATCTCTCCGTCAGCAGTGGAGTCATATAATTTGTTAACAGGGGACGGAGAAGGCGGAGTCATACAATTTGAATATGATCACAGCCTCTACTCTTTTGAAATTTTCAAAATCAAGCACCATATCAAAACGCATAAATCAGCCAGTGGAAAATATCAATTTGATGTGTCAGTGGAGCTTGATGGGCGATTGTCTGAGGATTGGAATGAACGCGAAAACGCTTTTAATGAAAAGTATCTCAGAGAAATCGAAGGCGCTGTCAAGCGTCGATTAGAGAAAAACGTTAAAGATTTCATCGAGGAATTACAGCATGAGATCAAAGCAGATATTTGCGGGTTTTATCAAAAGGCGAGTATTGCCTACCCAAAGGACTTTCGAAAAGAAGCAAAACATTGGGATGAGATTTTTAGTGAATCAGATATTCGTTACAAAGCAAATGTGAAAATCCGTGACTTCGGGACTAAGGGCGCAACACAATCCTGATAGAGTATGTTAAAATGGTAAGAAAAAAAGGGTGTCAATCATGAAACGAGCTTTACTTTCGGCCGGCATTCTATTTTTGATTCTAGGAATACTCCTGTTAGTCGTTGTATTCATGCAATCAAAAGAAGATTTCTTCATTGAAGCCGACAGCTTTTCGAGCACATTTTTGATCGTGATTTATTATGGACAAACCCCTGCGCTCCTTCTTATTGGAGGCGGTTTATTCGTCGGACTTTCACAGATCATTGGTTTGCAGGAGAAAAAAGCAGCAGTGGCAAAGGAGAGCGTACAGCTATTATCCGAGATGAAGAAAGCCCTAGAAGACAAATCGGCCGAGGAGCAGGAGGCTTTTCCAGTTCCTGAGCTCCATCAACTATCCGAACGTCCGATCACAGGACAGAAGGACTAATTTTACGCATGTTCTAGCAGCTTTCATTTGAAAGCTGTTTTTTTATTTTATTGAATCAGCTTATGACGATGCGCATACACAGCCGCTTGCGTCCGGTCTTCTACATCGAGTTTGGAAAGAATGTTGGTAATGTGTGTCTTCACTGTTTTAATTGTAATAAATAGTTCCTCAGCAATGACCTTATTCGATTTTCCATCCGCAATCAGCTTCAAGATTTCCATTTCTCTTGCTGTTAATGCATCATGAAGGATCGATCCATTTGAGGAATGACGGAGTTTATTCATGACCTTTCCAGCCACTTTTGATTCAAGTCTTGGTTCGCCGATACTTGCAGACCGAATGGCATCCGCAATTTCTCCTGCCTTGGATGTTTTTAATAAATAGCTTAAAGCACCTGCCTCAATCACTGGATAGACTTTATCATCGTCAATAAAGCTCGTCAGAACGATAATTCGAGCATCTTCAATTTCTTGGCAAATTCTTTTCGTTGCTTCGATGCCATCCATTCCTTCCATGACAAGATCCATTAAAATCACATCTGGCTTTAATTCAACCGCAAGCTCTACACCTTTTTGTCCATCTGCCGCTTCACCAATGACTTCAATATCAGCCTGCGCCTCTAAAAAGGCAGCAAGCCCCATTCTCACCATTTCGTGATCGTCGATTAAAAGTACTCGAATCATCGAACGTTCTCTCCTTTTCCTTCATCAAAAATGGGGACCTTCACATCGATTTGTGTTCCTTTTCCCTCAAATGACATAATCTCTGCGACACCGCCTACTTCACTTGTTCTTTCACGAATCGATTCAAGTCCGTAGGAAGCTGTCTTCACATGATCTGTTTGAAAACCGATCCCATTGTCGATAATCTTCAGCTGCACCTGCCGATTTCGAATGAGCAGACGTACCGTCACCTTTGTCGCCTTTGCATGCCTGAACACATTTGATAGGGCTTCCTGTACAATTCGGAAGAGGTGATCCTCTACTCCTTTAGACAGCGGAACATCATCTTCTATTTCCCAATCAATATCAATCGGCTGCTTTGCTTGAAATTCATTTAGGAGTTCAATCAAGCCTTTTTTCAAGTCTTTTCCTTCAAGGGTGATCGGTCTGAGATGAAGCAAAAGCGCACGCATTTCATTTTGTGCATCGCCAGCCATTCGTTCGACTAGGCGCATTTGCTTTAAAATCTTTTCATCCTTTTCCTTCATGCCTTCAAGAATCGCAGAGGTCATCATCGAAATCGCAAACAACTGCTGGCTGACCGCATCATGCAGTTCTCGTGCTAGACGCTGGCGTTCTTCTGAGACGACGGATTTCTTCATTTGCACCTGCCATTCAGCCCGTTCATTCGAGAGCTTTTGCAAAGAAGCTACTTGTCCTTCAACTCGTTTCGCCATTTCATTTAATTGATCTGCCGCTATGCCAATTTCATCGTCGCCAAGAGATGGCAGTCTGTATGCAAAGTTCCCATTTTCAAACTTTAAAATCGACTCTACAAGCTGATCGAGACGCTTCTTATGCTGATAGCCAAATACATGCGAGGCAGAAACCCCAATGGCAATACTAATGATCAGTAAAATACAAAAAAACGGGATGCCGAACCAGCGGGTAGAGAGGAGAATCATCGGATCAAGCTGATAATAAAAAAACATGGGCAGCATCGTCATGATGACAACACCAAGCGAGATCCCTACTCCAAGACGAATAGATTGCCACTGGATACCTAGATGGAGTTTCCTCATAAGTATCTCACATCCACATCTCCGATCAGTAAAGAAATGGAGATTTTCACTTTTCGTTTGCTCTCATCGTAATTGTTGGTCATCACATACACTTTACTGCCGAATCCGCTTCTTTTTTCATCGATAATTTTCATATCACCGATTGCAGCTGAAGCACTCACACATACTTCAATATCCTGCGGTACGTAAATATCCACATCTCCGATGAGCCCGCTAATCACAATCGTGCTCTCTTCTTCTGCGATGATGGCCTTTGATAAGTCGATTTTAACATCCCCGATAAACCCTGAAATCGTCAAATCACTTAATTGAAACGGCTTTTTCATCAGCCTGACTTCACCGATAAAAAAGTCATGCTCCTTGCGCGGCTTTGTCTGGCTCTTTGTTTTCTTTTGTTCGCCCTCTTTTTCAAGATTGACTTTCAGAGAAGGCTTACCATCGTCCGATGCTTCCTTTTTATCGACATCAAAAACAGGTTTGTTTTTCAATAAGCGATAGCCGGCATATATCAAAAAGGCCGCAAATAAATATCCTGTTAGACTAAATGTAATATTGAGCAGAAATTTTAAAAAGAGAAAGCCGGCAAAAATATAGGAAACTGAACCGAGCCAACGTTTGGATCTTGAGTGCAGCCAATAGCCAGCCAGCGCAAAAAACACAGGCCAAAACAAATCGGCTCCGATCCCAATAATTTTGAGAAATAGATTAATACCAAAAATCACGACAATGATGCCTAAAATTTGATTCCTTGAAAAACGCAGTTGACTCGCCTCCTTCCTTTCTTCCATTCATTACCGCAGCTTTAAGTTTCCACTTGTCATTTCAATATCGACTAAGTGTGTTCCTTTTCCCTGCTTGCCTTTAAAGCCTCGCCCTTCACTATCCACTTGATCAAAGTGATAGGAGTGATCGACACTTCCACTTGTTTTTTTCACTTGGACGTTAAAGTCTCCTTCATCCGGCAGGTTAAGTTTTGCACTGCCTGATGTCATATGAAAGGAGACAGGTGACGCAATGGTATCAAACCTTGCCGTTAATCTACCGCTTGTCATGCCTAGTTGCAGCTCCCCTTTGACATCTTTAATATCGGCACGTCCAGAGGTTGCCCCAATATCACTATTTTTCGCATCGATGTGAGACACGGAGAGTCTGCCCGATGTCGCTTTGATTTCTACATTTTTTGCTGAGAAATTCTCAGCTTTGAGGTTTCCGCTTGTTGATTTGAGCGTCACATCTTGAAGAGACAGCTTCCCTTCACCATCCATCTCGCTGACCCCGCTTCCACCTGTAATCTTCACATTTTTATGATAATCTGTTGGAATTTTGACTAAGAGCTCTCCTTTTTCAAATGAGGAGAAAAATAAGAATCCTTTATTTTCAGCACGGACGTTGAATGTACTGCCTGTTTGCTCCGCATACATTTTCCCTTTTCCATTAACGACAATCACGGAAATATCGGAACGATTTTCAGGCTTTACCTTCACGCGAAACCCAGAAAGAGAGATATCTAATTGATCAATTTCATCTTTTTTCGCTGAAGCTGTTGTGACTGCTTTTTCACGGGAGAAACTCAAATGAAAGAGATCTTCATTTTTGAAAAGCATCCCAATCATTAAAAAGACACCTACAAGTATACAAATTAGACCGATTAACCGCTTCATTCGTACCATCCTTTTATCTTCTGACCTTTTCATTATAAGGAAAAGCGAAACAGAAAGAAATCAAATATCGGAAGAAAAATCCTGCTTTTCTTCCGATCTGACATCGATTCCTTAGTTTGCTTGCTGCTCAGGCTTCTTCTCCAGCTTGAGCTTCTGCCATTCTTTTTCAACCTCATCCGCATAGTCTAGATGAGCATATGCTCCTTGATCGGCAAATTGTGCATAGCTGCCCGCTTTTGTCTCCATTTCTTCGATACGGTTTTCCATTCGAAGAAATTCCTTATATGCACTTTCACTGTCTACTTTGTTCATGGATTCGTTCATATGCTGCTTTGCCTGTGCGGCATTTGCTCTTGCAATCAGTGCCTGCTTCTTATCTTTAATATCACGCAGCTTCGTTTCTAACTGCTGCAATTGCTCTTTCAGCTCTTTCAATTGTTTCACAGATTGCTGATAAGCTTCCTGATATTCCTGATGCTTTTCTTCAAAATACTTCATTTCTGTGAGCGCTTTTCGTGCTAATTCTTCTTCTCCTGCGTGAAATGCCAGCTCAGCCTGCTTCTTTCTTTTATCAGCAAATGCTTCCGTCTCTTCTGCTTTGCGCAGGAAGCCTTGCTGAATCGTTTGCTGTTTGATGATCGCATGTTTCGCTTTAGCAATATCGTCTTCCATATCACGAACGTACTGATTCAGCATGACACGCGGATTCTCCAATTTATCTAAGCCTTCATTGACCGTTGCAACAAACATATCTCTTACTCTTCTGAATACCATTTGATATTCCTCCTCTTATTTTTTCTTTAAAAAGTCTTCCCATTCTTGATCAAATGACGTGTGAATAGGTTCTTCCATTTTCGGTGCCGTGTTTGGCTCCATATATGATCTGGTTGATGATTCTTTTGCCTGTTCACCATTGATCATCGTCCAGCCGAAGTAGAGAAGCCCCCCAGCCAATGCGATTCCAAGGATAAATGGCAGAGATTGCACAACAATCAGTACACCAATGACCGCTAGAATGACACCTAAGGTTTGACTGCCTTTCTCATATTTCTTTACACCTACATAGATGAGCCACGCCCCAATCAGAATCGGGATCAGCCCTCCTAGTGAACCACCGAAGAAGATGGATAGACCGACAAACATTAAAATCGAACCGATGATGGTTTTACTTGTTATTTTCATCTTCATGCCTCCTTTCTTGCTCCTTGCTTTTACTTTAGTCAAAAAAGAGAGCTGGCAAAACGTGTCGCAGATTGATCTTTCATTGCGACCAGAGTCGTAACTTCACTCAGACTAAGCGATAGAACCCAATAAAAAAGCACTCTTCTCATTCGAAGAGTGCTTTTCCTTATTTAGACCGAAACACGTCTGCGCTTCGTTCATATTCAACATCAGCTTCACCGAGCCGATGATTCACGACTCGTGCGGCTGCAAATAAATAGTCGGATAGACGGTTCACATAGGTGAGTGTAACCGCTGGAATCTCCTCCTGCTTCGCAAGCGTCACAATATGCCTCTCTGCTCTTCTGACGACTGTCCGCGCCACATGTAAGAGAGCAGCGCCTTCCTGGCCGCCCGGCAAAATAAACTTTGTGAGAGGCGCGGCTTCTTCTACATAGATATCCATTCTTTGTTCAAGGACTGCCACTGATGCTTCAGTTAATTTGCCTTCTTTACGTGGTTTGACTGCTGCCAAATCACCGCCGCAGTCAAAGAGCTCGTGCTGTATCACAATCAGCTCTGACAAAATGTCTTGAAACAATTCTCCATGCTGACGTAAATTTGCATGTGCGAGTCCAATGAAGCTATTCGCCTCATCTAACGTGCCGTACGCCTCTACTCTTACATCATCCTTATCGGCTCTCCCGCCGATCAAGCCTGTTTGACCTTGATCCCCTGTTTTTGTATAAAGTTTCATCGGTGTCCCTCCTTGTCTATTGCTTTGTCCTTTTAGTATAACCTGAAGTGAAAAGGATGTATTTGTTTAACTAAAGCACTGTGTTTAAACAAAAAAAGCGAACCCCTTGGTTCACTTTTGAATGGCATTCAGTGTATAAAGAAGACGGTGCACTTTCTGCCTTAATCTTTCGTGTAAATGCTTATCATCTTCTGTTTCCTGCATACCCGCAGCAGCGATACAAAGATGATGAATGGACATGCTCGTCTCCTGTTGAATCATGTGGACAAGCTGCCCCATGAGCTGAACAGACGATCCGTCTGATAAAGATTCTTTCAATACAAGCCAAATGGTCAGCTCTTCTTGCTGACGCATGCCGTAAAGCGCTATGTCATCTTCCATGTCTTCAGCAGCAAATTGGTTTGGTCCACTCGTTTGGTCGTAAAACAATATTCCTTCACGATCATCCAGCTCGTCACGAAGCATCTCAGTTCCTGTTCCGAGAGATCTTTTCCAAAAGAAGCCGCCCCTTTTCTGATGTGAGGAAAGGACGCGGAGCGGCTGTTTGAGGGAAAACGTCATTCCTTCTGAGCCATACGTTTTCCAGCCATCCGCTAACTTTGCATTTGATACTATAGAAGCCCCCGCAGGCTCAATGATCAGCTGAGGGTTTGCTCTTCGCGGGTGTTGGAGCGGTGTTACCTCTGTTTCATACACACGGTTGATTCGCTCAGGCGTCAAGACGTGGTGCGGCAGTCCTATCATTTCCGTCTTTCCTTCATCAAGCAGCAGCAGCCGGTCACAATATAAACTGGCGATGTTCACATCATGAAACACGCCGATCACCGTTAGCCTAGAGGAAGTGGTCTCTTCTTTAATTAAATCAAGCAAGTCTTTTTGATAGGCCAAATCAAGAAAACTGGTTGGTTCATCCAGCAATAAATATTCAGGTTGCTGGGCTAATGCCTGTGCCAAGTACACACGCTGCTGTTCTCCCCCGCTCAACTCATGAATGGATTGATCCTTAAATTGTGCAACATCCGTTTGTTCCATTACTTTGTTTACGACCTGCATATCTTCTCGCGTAACAGATTGCAGCCATCCTTTTTGATATGGGTAACGACCGAATTGAACCGTTTCTTCCACTGTAAATGAGAAGGCTTGGTCCGTTTTCTGCGGTAGAACAGCCATTTTTTGCGCAAGCGCCTTTGGACGGTAGGATTGAACCAGTTGACCGCTCAGGCGTACCTCGCCACTCTCAGGTGCCAGCATCCCAGAAATCATTTTAAGCAAGGTCGACTTACCGCTCCCATTTGGACCAAGTATACCGAGAAATTCTCCTTGCTTTACCTCAAGGCTGATGCCACGTATGACCTCTTTCTCTCCATATCCACCTCTGATTTCCTTCACTTGAATCATAGATGCGTCCCTCCTCTATATTTACGGATGAGGATGATGCCGAATACAGGGGCACCAATTAACGCAGTAATGATGCCAATCGGTAATTCAGTCGGTTCAATGGTCGTACGGGATAACACATCTGCTAAAACGAGAAAGGAAGCGCCGTTCAGCATAGACAAAGGCAGGAGGTGCCGGTGGTCTGTGATGGCTAAGAGGCGAATAAAATGCGGAATCACAAGTCCCACAAATCCGATCGTCCCTGACACCGCTACCGCACTACCTGTCAGAATCGAGCCAGCAAGCAGCACTATATATTTGCTCCTTCTCACATGAACACCTAATAGCTTTGCCTTCTCCTCGCCATACGTCATGACATTCAAATCTCGTCCCATCAGCATTAATGCAAAGGTCCCGACAAGAAAGAAAGGAAGGAAAAGCGCAATATAGCGCCAGCCCCTCATGGACACACTGCCGAGAAGCCAATGAATAATCTCTTTTAGATCATCACCTGTTAAAGCAATCATCAATGATATAAGCGCACCCAAAAAAGAGCTGAAAATCACCCCAGTTAAAATTAAAGAAGAGATGCTCATCCCCCGATGAACAAGACGCGCAAAAAAGAGGACGAGACATAGGGTCACAAGCGCTGTTGTCATACTGAAAAAAGGCAGTGTGAAACTGCCGAGCAAAGGGAGCTGCAAGCTGAAAAATAGTGTCGCGACGGCTCCAACTGATGCCCCTTGAGATACACCCAGCGTATATGGGTCAGCAAGGGGATTTTTTAATAAACCTTGAAAGGCTGCACCTGATAACGCCAGCGCTGCTCCGACTAGTGCCGCTAATATCACTCTCGGCAGTCGGATATTCATCATAATATTGCGATCAATTGAATCTATTGTGCCAATCTGCACCCCGAATAGTTCATGAACAAATATACGGAGAATAGAAGGAATGGGAATCCCTAAGCTTCCAAAGGAGATTCCCATTCCAATGCTCACCACAAGAAGTAAAACACTTAGTGTGTATGCGATGATGAATTTATTTGAACGTGTCAGGATAGATGCTTTTCGCAAGAGCCTCGACTCCTTCAACCAATCGCGGTCCCGGTCTTGATGCGAGATCCGTATTCAATTGAAAGACTTGTTTTTCCTTCACTGCTTTGATCGCATTCCAGCCGTCTCTCTTTTTCAGATCAGCTAAGCTGGAACCATCAATTGTGACGATCACATCAGGATTTCGTTTGATAATCGCTTCTTCTGTCATTTGCACCCAGCCAGTTTGATCGCCAGCAGCATTTTTCGCATGGATAACAGAAAGCATTTCGTCCATAAATGTATTTGTACCTGTTGTATAGATTTCAGGCGCACCTGATACTTCGACAAAGACTGTTTTTTGTTCGTCTTTGGAGATCGCCTCTGCTTGTTTCTTGATGTCATTCAATTTTGTTTTCATCTCATCTACAAGCTTTGTTGATGCTTCTTTTACACCTGTTGCTTCACCGATCATATTGATCGATTTGTACACATCCTTAAATGAGGTGGCATCATTTACAGTCAGTACTTGAATTCCTGCATCTTCAAGCTGTTTAAATCCATCTTTTGATCCCATCTGCGATGCATGAGCTAATACTAGATCAGGCTTTAAGGAAATGACCTTCTCGACATTGAATTCAAGTCCGCCAATCTTCTCTACCTTTTCAACTTCCTTTGGATAATTGTCAAAATCTGATCGTCCAACCATTTTATCGCCAAGACCAAGCGCATAGGCAACCTCTGTATTACTTGGAATTAATGAAACAATACGCTTAGGCTGCTCTTTGATTTCGAGTGTTTTACCAGCTGCATCTTTAATCGAGACAGGAAATGCCGCAGCCGCTGTTTCGTTATTTTGTGAACTCTTTGCTTTATGATCTGTCTCAGCACCTGCACATCCTGCTAAAACACCCATCACAAGCAATAGCGATAGCCAAATGGCCGTTAACTTTTTCATGAATGAACCCCCTGGTTTATGTACTGCTTGACGTCATCTCTTCCGTCAATTCTTTTCTAATTTCGGGAATATTATACTACAGTGCAGATAGGTTGTATATGTGATTTCTAAAAGCGTCTTTTTCGTTCTTACTAAAAGAAAAACAGCCTCCGAAAAGACTGTTTTTCACTCATCTATCAATTGATTTGTTCCCCATTGATGACGACTTTCTGAAAAGAAGGAGATACTGCATGCTCCAAAGAAAGTGGATACGTCACATGATCTATGACACAATTTTTCATGTTGAAGTGTGTAACGGGGGAATGTGAGTAGGCGGCTATTTTCACACCATATCGTCCGCCGCTGCTTTTCAGTCCTTCTACTTCAATATGACGCACAACAGGACGATGTGGACCCGCATCCCCTTCCTCATACATCATGTCGATACAGACCACTTCATGCTTTAAGCTTTTGACTGTGTTGTTTTTAAAGTAAATATGTTCAATGGTACCGCCTCTGACAGAGTTGGTTTTAATACGCAGTGCCCGGTCAAGGTTCGGACTATCCATTACATTATTCTCGGCATATACATACCTGACCCCGCCAGAGATTTCACTCCCGATCGTCACTCCGCCGTGTCCATCACGCATCTCATTTCTACGAATGACAATGTTTTCAGATGAAACCCCTATTCTCCGCCCGTCCTCGTTTCTGCCAGATTTGATGGCAATACAATCGTCTCCATTATCAAAATAACAATCTTCAATGAGCACATTCCGGCAAGACTCCGGATTAACACCATCTGTATTTGGTCCATGCCCGATGATATGGACTCCACGGACGATGACATTTTCACTTAGCACAGGATGAATTTGCCACATCGGTGAATCCTTCACTGTCACTCCTTCAATGAGAACTTGCTGGCATTGGTAGGGCTGGATAAAGCTTGACCTTAAATAATGGCCTTCTCCAAACACTCTTTCTTCTACTGGTATCCTCTTTTCAGCCATTTCAAATAGAAGCTGCCGATCCCGGTCCTGAGACGGCTGGCCATTCGTGCCATACTTCCAAGGCCACCAATGATGTTCATCCCCTCTGCCATCAAGCGTTCCAGCTCCTGTGATGGCGATATTTTCTGCATGGTGTGCATAAATGAGAGGTGAATAATTATAAAGCTCAATCCCTTCATATCTTGTCAGTACAATCGGCAGATAATCCTTTGGATCTTGGCTGAATGCCACATAGGCTTTCTCATGCAAATGCAGCTCTACATGACTCTTCAATTCTAGAGCACCTGTCACAAACGTCCCTTCTGGAATCAGCACACGTCCCC
Source organism: Bacillus sp. FSL R5-0431 (assembly GCF_038002985.1). NCBI lineage: Bacteria > Bacillati > Bacillota > Bacilli > Caryophanales > Bacillaceae > Bacillus > Bacillus sp. FSL R5-0431. The sequence goes on from NZ_JBBOOG010000001.1 coordinate 2,962,556, forward strand.
CTTTCAAACGGTGCGCATCATCAATCGCAGACTGGATAGCATCTGTTGAAAGCTCTATCCCTTTCCCATCTGCACCATAATGAACCACATTAAATTCACGATCAGGGAACAGCGGCGCTTTTATCTGCTTTAACACTTGATCGATTCCGTTTGCTTTTTTGTCTTTCTTCTCTTGCCTTGCTAAACGCTTGAGTCCGATTCCTGTGAGTACCGTTCCTGCTGTGATATACATCAAATCCCGCATTTTAAACACGTTCTCATCCCCCAGTCGCCTTAAAGTGTGACACCTGTTTTGAAAATAGCCAGCTCTCTAAAATTGTTTTTTTCATGATTTAATAGCTTTCCGCTCGCCACATCAATGACAGTTGAAATGAATTTTTCTAATACAACATCTTCTGGTACATCTTCAAGCAGTTCTCCCGCATTAAAGTCAATCCAGTGCTTTTTTGTTTCATATAAGGCTGTATTCGTCGAGACTTTCATTGTAGGGACAAACGTACCGAATGGTGTCCCTCTGCCTGTTGTAAAAAGGACCAACTGACAGCCGGAAGCAGCAAGTGCGGATGAAGCAACCAAATCATTACCTGGCGCACTTAATAAATTCAGGCCCTTTCGCTTCAGCAATTCCCCGTATCTCAATACATCTTGAATTTCAGAAGTCCCTGCTTTTTGTGTACAGCCGAGAGATTTATCCTCTAATGTCGAAATTCCACCAGCTTTATTTCCCGGGGAAGGATTTTCATATACTGGATATCGATGATCCATGAAGTATTGTTTAAAGTCATTGATCATTTGCACAATATTGTCGAAAGTCGCTTCTGATTCCGCTCTCTCCATTAAAATCGTTTCAGCTCCAAACATTTCGGGCACTTCTGTTAACACTGTCGTGCCGCCTTGAGCAACAATAAAATCGGACAGCCTTCCTAAAAGCGGATTTGCGGTAATGCCGGAGAATCCATCTGATCCTCCGCACTTCAAGCCGATTTTCAGCTCAGATAACGGGATCTCTTCACGGTGATCTTCTTTCGCCGCATCATAAATTTCCTTGAGTAAAGCGACTCCCGTCTCAATCTCATCTCCTACTTCTTGGCTTCTTAAAAATTTCACTCTCTCACGGTCATATTCACCTAATGTGGACTGAAAATCTTCAATATCATTATTTTCACAACCAAGTCCAAGGACGAGCACCCCTCCAGCGTTAGGATGCTTCACGGCATTTTGTAAAATGGTTTTTGTATTTTCATGATCGTCCCCAAGCTGGGAGCATCCATAATTGTGCTTTAATACGAGAGCTGTTTCAAACGGATGGATGTTTCCACCCATTTCAGCGGTGAATATTTGGATGATTTGATCGGCAATGCCATTCACGCATCCAACGGTTGGGACAATCCAAAGCTCATTGCGAATCCCGCTTTCCCCATTTTTCCGTTTATATCCTTTAAATGTAAGATTCGTTTTTTCATAGGGGTTGTCTGTGAATGAAGGCTCGTATTCGTAATCGAGCTTTCCTGATAGATTGGTTTTGATATTATGCGTATGCACCCATTCTCCAGCAGAAATGGCAGTCGCTGCATGCCCAATGGGGTAGCCATATTTCATGATATTCTCTCTTTGCTTGATATCAGCCAATGCAAACTTATGACCTTTGGGAACGTTCTCTTTTAAGACAACAGAGTGTCCTTGATGTTGCAGCTCATCCCCTTGCTCAAGCACTTTTAAAGCAATACCGACATTATCTGAAGGGTGAATCACAATAAAATCTTTCATGCCTTCTCCCCCTGACTTTCATATTGATGATGCAGCATTCGTTGAACAGCCGCTCTCATCCCTTGCTCCTGTATGAAGGTAAGCTGATCAGCTACAGCGTGACTCAAATCATCTACATCCGTTAAATTTCTCCCCCATAATGGCTCACATGATAGAATCCTGACTGCGATCGCTTCATTGGATTGGTTCTCCCCTTCCCAGGCTTCCTTCATAAATGCCATTACAGTCTCATCATCCTTTATCCTTTCTGCATATGCTCTGTAAAAATAAATGAGACTGCTGAGTGAAAACACGAGTTTCATTGGCAGCTGTTTCTTTTGCTCAACATAATCAAGCAATGACGGAAGAACTCGGGTTCGGAACTTGGATATACCATTGAGCGCAATATCGAGCAATTGATGCTTCACAAATGGATTGCAAAAACGATCCCAAACCGATTGTGTATAAAGAAGAAGCTCATCTTGAGAGAGCTCAAGCCCTGGCAGTACTTCCTCCTCCAGCATACGCCGGATGAACGGACCAACATGCTTGTCATCCACAGCTTCTTTTACAGTTTCTATACCAAATGAGTAAGCGATTGGCACCATTGCTGTATGTGCACCATTTAAAATTCGTACCTTGCTCATGCGATAAGGCGCAATATCTTCTACAAAAAGGACATTTAACCCTGCTTTTTGAAAGGGAAGCTCTTTTTGTACGAAGGCAGGTGCTTCAATAACAAAGAGGTGATAATATTCTGCCGTGACAAGCAACTCGTCGATATACCCATCTTCCTTTTGGACAATTTCAGCTGCTTCCTTAGAAAACCCAGGAACAATCCGATCCACAAGCGTATTACAAAACGTGTTGGCTTCCTTGATCCATGTGATAAACGCAGGCGGCAGGTCCCACTCTGCTGCCATGTCTATCACATATTCCTTCAAGCGGTCACCGTTATGTTCGACCAGTTCACATGGAAGGATGATCAGCCCTTTTTGTTCATCTCCAGTAAATGCTTTAAACCGGTGATATAAGAACGCCGTCAGCTTTCCTGGAAAACTGGCTTGCGGTCGATCCTCCAAGCGATCCTCCTTTCTGAGCATAAGTCCTGCCTCTGTCGTGTTTGAGAAGACAAAGCGGAGATCGGGGTTTTCAGCTACGTATAAAAAACCATCGTAATCCGTATACGTACTGATTCCTCTGCTGATCGATTGAATGATCATGCGCTCATTCATTTCTTGCTGGTCATGATAGCCCTGTATACATAAAGTATATAAGCCATCTTGCTCATTTAAAGCCGCAACGGATCCTTTTCGCGGAGGAACAACAACAGCTCTTCCTTTAAAATCTGTGCAGTCGTTCAGCTTCTGGATGTGCCAATTAATAAATCCTCGCATAAAATTCCCTTCACCAATCTGTAAAATCGTTTCCGGATACTCAGGCACAGGGTACATGGGTTTTGATAAACGTTTCAAATGGATTCCCCTCTCTTCGTGATATGCACACGTGAACATTTATCTTTAAAAGGTGCTGATTACTGCACCTTTTTGACTGAATCTCTGATCATCAGCTCTGTGTGGACATAGATTTTTTCCATATGATCTTCTTCCTGCTCTTCACCGTTTATGACTGATAGGATGGCTTCTGCTCCAAGTGCACACATTTTTTCGATAGGCTTTTTTACCGTTGTCAGTGCAGGCGTGGTGTAGGATGAGAATGCTATATCATCAAAACCGATAATAGAGATATCACCTGGACACGTCTTGCCTTTTGCATATAAAGCATTCATCGCACCAATGGCCATGTCATCGTTAGAGCAAAAAAGCGCTGTTGGCGGATGATCAAGGGTCAGCAGGGATTCCATTGATTCATAGCCGCTTTTCATGTGGTAGTCGCCTGTGATCATATATTCTTTCTTCATAGGAATATGGTGATCAATTAACGCTTGGAGAAAGCCAACTTTTCTCTCCTGAGTCGATTTAAAGCCTTCTTTTCCTTCAATGATGGCGATTTGATGATGGCCTTGCTGAATGAAATAGTGCGCTGCCTGATATGCTCCTTGACTATCATCTGCTAATATATTCATCACTTCATTACTTTCTACACGGCGATTCAGCACAATGATTGGAATGCCCTGTTTCTTGACATGATGGATAAACGCTTCATCGTGCTCGCTTTGACTCATAAGCAAAATGCCATCGTAGCGCTGTTTATGAATGGTTGTGTAATCGTGAAAGTCGTCAATTCCCCTTACAAACAGATTATAATGCTCAGTCATCACGTTATTGACGCCCTTTAACGCATCTACAAAGAAGCTTGAAGATGTGCCTTCTGTTAAACTCGTAAAAAACAGACCGATTGTAAACGATTTTTGTGATACAAGGCCTCTGGCATGGACATTCGGTGAATAATTCAGCTGTTTTGCAATCGACAAAATCTTTTGTTTTGTCTTCTCTTTAATAAAAGGACTATTATTCAAAGCCCTTGATACCGTAGTATGAGAGACGTTTGCCAATTTTGCTATGTCTTTAATTGTGACTGTCATGCTATTCCGCCTTTTATGATTTTTTTCCATCTTATCATAAAACCGCTTTCATTTTCTTACCTTTTTCCTCATGTGATTTTACTTTGATGCTGGAGCTGCTTTGCCCGGTCAAATTGAAAATATTGCTTGGCATTTTCATAGCTGATTCCTTTCACGATCCCCCCTAACAGCTCAAGGTCATAGGGGACTTCTCCTTTTTCTACCCAATCTCCGATGATATCACAAAGCAGTCTTCGGAAATATTCATGCCTTGTATACGACAAAAAGCTTCGTGAATCAGTCAGCATCCCGATGAAACGGCTGATCAGTCCAATACTGGAAAGAGCCATCATCTGCTCTGTCATTCCTTGCTTCGTATCATTAAACCACCAGGCTGTGCCGTGCTGCATCTTCCCCGGTGTCTTCCCGTCTTGAAAGCTTCCAGCCAATGTTGATATCACCACATTGTCCCTAGGATTCAAGGAATAGAGAATGGTGTTTGGCAAAGCATCTTCTTGTTCTAAACGATCTAATATTCGGCAAAGCGGCTTTGCAATGTCCTCATCATTCATCGCATCATACCCCGTATCTGGTCCGAGCCGCTCAAACATTTTCGTATTGTTGTTTCTAAGCGCATTGATATGAAGCTGCATCGCCCAGCCACGCTCACAGTAAGCCTGACCTAGCATAATGAATGTCTCTGTTTTAAACTTGATCTTCTCTTCTTCCGTCAATGGATGACCAGACATTCTTTTATGAAAGATGGTCTCCACTTCTTCTTCTGTCGTTTCTTCATATGTCATTTCATTTATAGCATGATCTGAGATCAAACAGCCGTGTTCATGGAAGAAATCGATTCTTGCACGGAGTGCTTTTAAGAAGTCTTGGTAGGATTGTATTGGAGTAGCTGAAACCTCTGCCAGCTCGTGAACATATTTTGCAAACAGATCATTCGCTATATCGAGTGCTTTATCAGGTCGAAACCCTGGGAGCACTTGTACAGAGAATTCCTCTTCCCGCAGTTTTTGATGATAGTGAAGCGAATCGACCGGATCATCTGTTGTCACAACGGTTTCAACGTTTGATTTCACAATGAAGTCTCTCGCACCAAATCCCTCTCCTTGCAGCTTTTCATTGACTTTCTTCCAAATAATGTCTGCGTTTTTTTCGTTTAATAGGTCTTCGACTTCAAAATATCGTCTTAGCTCTAGATGAGTCCAGTGATAGAGTGGATTTCCAATGGTCATGGGTACGGTCTTCGCCCACGCCAAAAATTTCTCATGATCTGATGTATCCCCCGTAATGTGCGTTTCAGGGATGCCATTTGCTCTCATGGCACGCCATTTGTAATGATCTCCATAAAGCCATGCTTCGGTGATATTTTGGAAGGTTTTATTTTCATAGATGTCTTTAGGACTTAAATGACAATGGTAATCTATAATTGGAAGGTCCTTTGCAAACTCATGGTATAGCTTTTCCGCCGTTGGACTGTTTAGTAAAAACTGCTCATCTAAAAAGGCTCTCATCAAACTCCCCCATCCCTCTTATCGTATGAAAAATAATTTGTTCACGTTAACAATTTAATTGTAATCGTTTACAAAGTTGATTTCAATCCTAAAACAGGAAAAAACGATCTCCTTAAGAAAGGAAAATCGTTTTTTGCCTATTTTACAGAAGGTGATTTTTTAAGGATAATCGCAATAGTTGTTCCAGCACCTAGTTCACTTTCCACTTGAATATCACCGTCATGCAGCAAGACAAGCTCTTTTGCTATTGCCAGCCCAAGTCCTGTTCCATTCGTTGGGTCATTTGTATTTGTCCCTCTGTAGTAGCGGTTAAATAAGTGATCTACCGTTTCTTGTGCCATTCCGCATCCGTTGTCTTTCATTTCTATCCGAACTTCTTCATTTGTTTCAGATAAAACAGCTGTAATATGAGTGCCTTTTTGGTTATGCTTGACTGCATTCGCCAGCAGGTTCTCAATCACTCGTCTGAACCAGGCTTTGTCGATCTCAAACATGACACCGTTTGTTTGATCTTCAAAAGAGGATGAAAAATCCTCAGAAAAGGAGCTTCTTGAAAACTCGTCCATAATAGAGGCTAAAAATTCACCCAGCTCGACCGGCTTTCGATTAATAGGCAAGGCCCCATTTTTCAATCGGTACGTGAGGTTTAAATCCTCAATCAAGGTCGACATGTATTCTGATTTCTCACGAATCACCTGTCCCATTTCCATGACTTCTTCCTTGGACCATTGATATTGATCAGATTCAAGCATGAGCCCATAACCGTAAATCGTACTAAGAGGTGTTTTCAAATCATGCGACAATCCTGCAATCCATTCTTCCCTTGTGGTTTGAATTTTTCTTCGGTTTGCTTCATTCTCTTTTAATGTAAGCGTGAGCTGATCCATTGTTTTTAGGATATCCTCAAATAATCGGTATTCCCGCTTAATACGACCTTTTTTATTTTTACTGATTGGAATTCCTTTTCTATTTGTTGGTTCCTGCAATTTATTTCTAGATAAGAAAATCAGCCAGCGGATAATGTGATAGATCGGCAGACCATAGCGATACGAGTACCATAATGTCATGACGATAATAATAGTGAGTGCAAGACCTGCAATCAAGATGGTTCTATATTGATTTAAAGCATCTGTCTCTTTATCATACAATTCGTCTGGACTGTATACTTTGTTTGGTACCGAAACGATCAAATATAGACTTTTATTCACTCTGATATAAGATAGGTCACTTCTAAACTCCCAAGGCTTCGATTGGTACTTAAGCAATTCAACATCTGTTACGTTATGTTTCAAATCGTTTTTGGCTCGAATGCCTTTTAAGTATTTTCCTTCTTCATTAAACAGGTGTACCGATCCATTCATTCTTTTCAAGAATTCTATCGTTTCAAGCGAATATTGAGAAAGTGCAGCCAGATTTTTCTCATGCTGCTTAAGATAATTGGCTACCTTTGTGCTGTTCGTTTTGAACCCATATAACACGATAAAGCTTTCTTGATCAATCTCAATTGGCCAGAAGTACATCTTGTAATCTTTAAATTGTCTTTTTTCAAAGATCTTGATCATTTCATCCTTTTGATAGGATGTCGGAATATTTTTAGGAAGGTGATAGCTATATACGTTATGTTTTTTTGAATCAATCACTTGCAGCCAGCCGTCACGTTTTTTCACTGCTTGCTTGAGTTGATCTTCGGCTTCCATTTTGCCATCCTCGTTAAAATAGAGCCAGCTCATGAGTGTGTCCCCATCAGCCTTTGTTAAACCAGTTTCGGTCATATTCTCATAGTATTTTTTATAATATAGATTCTCAGTAAACGTATTCCCGATCAGCAGAATCGCAATGACGATAAACATCTGTCCGACAAAGTGAAAGAAAAGTTTTGTTCGTAAATTCATGAATTAATTAAGAACCTTCACAGGGTGCGGAATAAATTTATATCCCATACCACGGATGGTCACAATATATTCAGGCTGACTTGGATCTAATTCAATCTTTTCTCTCAGCTTTCGAATATGAACCATGACGGTGTTGTTATCACCATACGACGGGACGCCCCATACTTTCTCATAGATTTGATCTTTTGAAAGAACCACATTCGGATGATCACAAAAGTACTTCAGCAAGGATAGAAGCTGAGCTGAGCATGCCGTCATCTCTCCTCTCACTTTCAGTTCGGCTGAATGAGGATGATATGAGAAATGGGCATATTCATATTGGTTTTGAGCCTCTTCTTGCTCTTCCTGTAAGGAGATATATGTTCGGTTTAAGTGAGCCTTAATTCTAGCCACAAGCTCTAACGGATTAAATGGCTTTGTAATGTAATCATCTGCCCCCTGCGCAAAGCCGGTCAGTTTATCTACATCAGACGTTCTTGCAGTTAAATAGAAAATGGGTGCTTTCGTATATTTTCTCATTTCAGGAAGAACATCAAAGCCAGACTTACCGGGCATCATCACATCTAGAAGTAAGAGGTGGATGTCCTCGTTTTTGACAACATCTAATGCTTCATCTGCATGGTAGGCTTTATAAATATGCTTGAATCCTTCTTTTTTTAATACGCGTTCAACCATTTTTACAATTGCTTCTTCGTCATCTGCAATCAATATTTTTGCTGTTTCCACGCATCTCTTTCCTTTCTAGCTATGATCTCTAACCGTATATTACCATTGTCTAAAGTAAAAAAGTACCTCTTTTCTGCATAAAAGCGAAAAAATATCAACTGGAGAAAATGGCAGTACTAGGAAGTTTCAGAGACGCAAAAAACTCGGCTATTCCACCGAGTTCCTTTTACTTCTATTATCCATTCACAGCTTCTAGCTTTCTTTCATGATTCATTAAGTCATATGTTAAACAGATCGGCTTATTTGTTCTAGGATCAAGTACAATTTCTGCATCAATGTGGAATACCTGACCAAGCACCTCTTTGGTCATGACCTCATGAGGCGTCCCATCTTTGATGACTTTTCCTTGATTGAGGGCTATCATGTAATGAGAAAAACGTGCCGCATGATTCAAATCATGAATGACCATCAACACAGTTCGTCCCTGCTCTCTGTTTAACCGTTCTAACAGCTGAAGAATCTCGAGCTGATGCGCAAGATCCAAATACGTCGTTGGCTCATCTAATAGAAGAAGTTCTGTTTCCTGGGCAAGTGCCATCGCAATCCATACACGCTGACGCTGTCCACCGGAAAGTGCTTCAATTGGCCGGTCATGAAAAGCGATCATGCCCGTTTCCTCAAGTGCCCATCTGATGATTCGTTTATCTTCATTTGATAAGCGACCAAATCCATTTTGATGTGGGAAACGTCCATATGACACAAGCTCATACACTGTCAGTCCGCTTGGTGCTTCGGGCGTTTGCGGTAAGATCGCCATTTGTTTTGAAATTTCTTTTGTAGGCGTTTGATGAATAGCCTGGCCATTTAAGTAAACAGCTCCTTGATGGGACTTCATGATCCGGGACATTGTTTTTAAAATCGTTGATTTCCCGCATCCATTCGGCCCGATCAGTGTTGTCACCTTGCCTTTTGGGATACTGATATTTAAATCATCTACAATCAAACGGTCCTGATAACCGATACAAAGCTTTTCTGTTTCGAGCGATTTCATATGTTTTTCTCCTTTCTCATTAGTTCGTTTTCATCAATAAGTAAATGAAGTAAGGTGCGCCTAAAGCAGAAACGACAAGGCCAACTGGCACCTCTGATGGTGCAAGTATGACGCGGCCAAGTGTATCTGCCAGTAATAATAACAGTGCGCCAATCAACGCGGAGGCCGGTATCATTCCTTGATGCTTTGGCCCAACAAGCTTTCTCGCCAAGTGCGGTGCGGCTAACCCTAGGAACGAGATACTACCTGCAACAGCGACACTTGCACCTGCTAATGCAACGGCAATCAGCATCAGAAAGCTTCTTTCTTTATGAACCGAAATCCCTAAGCCATAGGACAGCTGGTCACCTAAATTCATGATATTTAAGTAGCGTGCTCTCACAAGCGCTAACACAAGGAAAATGAGCATCCATGGAAGAACAGATAGGACATACGTCCAGCTTGAGCCCCAAATGCTTCCTGATAACCACACGATGGCTTGGTTAAAATCATTTGGGCTCATTTTTAATTGAATGACCACAATTGCTGCTGAAAACGCAGCATTAACGCCAATTCCCGTTAAAATCAATCGAACAGGTGTGATGCCTTTTTTCCACGCTAACACATAGATGAGAAATGCAGCAAAGCCTGCACCTGCAAATGCGAAAAGCGGCAGTACAAAAATCGTCAAATTACCTAAGTTCGACATCGAGCCTTGGAATGCAAAGATAAAGAGCACAACGGCAAATCCTGCGCCCGCATTCACACCAAGAATACCGGGATCAGCCAAGCCGTTTTGAGAAACACCTTGCCAGATAGCTCCTGATACAGCGATGGAAGCACCAACAAGTAAAGCGATGATCATTCTTGGAAGTCTGAATTCGAACAGCACCAGCTCATTCATTTCACTTCCGAATCCAAAAAATGTTTTCAATGTATCTATCGGAGAAATACGAATTTCTCCGGTATTTAAACTAATCAGAAATACAGCGACGATGGCTAAAAAGATCATGAGCATCGTTCGTTTATATTTCTTTTTCTTTGCCTGCTGCACCATTTCCATTTAAATTCCGCTCCTTTCACGTCTAGCTAAATATAAGAAGAAAGGAACGCCTATAATCGCAGTAATGGCACCGACTGGCGTTTCAAATGGAGCATTGACCAGCCTTGCAGCAATGTCTGCATAAATTAACAAAATGGCACCTAAAATAGCTGAGCAAGGGATAATCCATCGATAGTCCACTCCGACCAAGAATCTAGTGACATGGGGAATGACAAGCCCGATAAAACCAATTGAGCCTGCCACCGACACAGCAGCACCGGTTAAAAGAATTACGACCAATATTCCTAGCACCTTGACCGTTTTCGTATACTGCCCGAGCCCTTTAGCCAATTCATCACCTAAGCTCAGTACAGTGATCGAGCGAGCAAGGATCATCGCAATCAAAAGTCCTGCAATGGCGACTGGAATAATGACCTGAATGTTGCTCCAATTCACACCTGCCACGCCGCCCGCATACCAAAAGCTCATGTCCTGAGCGACGTCAAACCGGATGGCAATTGCTGAAGAGATGGAGCTTAAAAGTGCTCCAACCGCCGTACCCGCTAGTGCGAGCTTCACTGGGGTCAGTCCTCCCTTAGACAGAGTACCGACACCAAACACAATAGATGCACCGAGTGCGGCTCCAGCAAATGACCAAAGAATTAATGTGAAAGAAGATTGGCCTGGGAAAAATGCAAATGCTATAGCAATCGCAAATGCAGAGCCATTTGTCACGCCCATAATTTCAGGAGACGCAAGCGCATTTCTTGTCATCCCTTGCATAATGGCACCTGATACGGCTAAAAAGGCACCGACGAGTGCAGCCCCAACTGTACGCGGCAGCCTCAATTCCCGGATGATTTGATGTGAGGTTTGTTGTGGATCAAAATAAAAAATGGCTTCCCATACAGTGTGTAGATGAATGTTTGCCGCTCCTAATGATACCGATAAAAATAGACCAAATGCTAAAGCGACGATTCCTATGATGACAACAGCTGCTGTTCCAAAGGGCTTCGTGACAATATCCATTGCATCGTCCTTGGCTGGCAGCTGTTTATTCGATTGTGAGCCCAAAACCAGTCTCTTCCTTTCCGTTCATATCTATTTCTTATCAGTGATAATGATTATCAATCTCGAAGTCTAGTATATCATTTTCTTTTCTTTTTGAAATCATTGTTCTGAACATTTTCTTTATTTTCATCAAAAAACCGGGAGAAATTCACCATTTTTCTTTAGGTCCTAAAATAGCCGATGCAATTTTCATTCCATCATGTTACGATATAATTGAAATTGAGAATCATTATCATAAGAAAGTGAATAGGAGAGAATCTTTGTGAAAAAACGATCTGGATTTCTTTTGATTTCCTTTGCCATTCTTATGCTTTTTACAGCTGCTTGCGGCAGCACTTCAAATAAAAAATCTGGCGCCAACCAGAATGACACAATCACCTATCAGGATGTCAAAGGTGAGGTCAAACTCCCTAAAGATCCGAAACGAATTGTGCTTCTGGCAGAAAGCTACTACGGAGATCTCGTGACACTTGGCAAGACGCCAATTGCTGCAACTGCACCCATCTTTAAAAACCCTTTCTATAAGGGAAAAACGGATGGTGTCAAAAACCTTGGAACAACCCCTTCTGTGGAAAAGGTAGCCGCTTTGAAGCCAGATATGATTATCGCTTGGGGAGAAGACGAGAAATTTGATCAATACAAAAAAATTGCTCCAACCGTTGCAATTAAATACAATCAATATTCCTTTAAAGATCAGCTAAAAGAATTCGGTAAAATGACAGGTACACCGAAAAAAGCAGCAGAATGGATCACAATATGGGATACAAAAATAGCTGAGGTAAAACCTAAAGTAACAAAAGCGGTCGGCAGCAAAACCGTTTCAATCGTGTCGCCTTTTGATAAAGGTATTTATATCTTTGGAAACACCTTTGCGCGCGGAGGCGAAATCATTTATGACGAGCTGAAATTACGTGCGCCAAAGGCAGTTAAAAAAGACGCTATCGACAGCGGTGTCGGCTATGCAAATATTTCCCTTGAAAAGCTGCCAGAATACGCAGGCGACTATATTTTCACTAGTCCATGGAGTGGTTCAAAAAGTAAAGGAGACCAAGTGTATGAAAGCAGCATTTGGACATCACTGCCTGCTGTACAAAATAAACACGTATTTGAAATCGATCCTGTCGGGTACTTCTTTAATGACCCAGTTTCACTAGAAGGACAGCTTGAGTTTATTGTGGACCGATTAACATCCGCATCATAAAAAAAACGTTTCTCCATTTCTGGAGAAACGTTTCCCTTATTCCGTTCCTTTGGCGAATCCTTTTGACATGAATGGATAAAGCAAAATACCTACTAAAAACAGACCGATGCCAAGTCCAAATGTTTTCAAATCAGCTGTGCCTGATATAATGACCCAAGCGGAATACCCCATCGCAACAAGCGCAATGATTCCGTCTCTTGTTCGCTTCCCTTTTTGAAGATCATACGTGTCACCTTGCATGATGACCTTAAAACTATAGATCGAAGACACAATATACGGAATGAGATACGCAAGTGTCGCTGATGTCGTTAAAAAGGTAAAAGCTTCATTAATCGTACGGGACATCACTGAGAAAATAAACAGTTGTGACATGATATTTGTAACCGTCAAAGCAAAAACAGGACTGCCTTTTTTGTTTGTTTTTGCAAATACTGCTGGGAAATCGCCAGCCTTTGCTGCTTGATACGGTACTTCTGAACCAAGTAAGATCCAGCCAAGCATCGAGCCAAATAAACAAATGATCGCAAGCAGTGCCATGACTATTCCGCCCGCCGGTCCAATAATGAGCTGAAGCACGTCAACGAATGGTTTATCTGAGCCTTGCAACTGATCATGCGGCAGGACGCCCATTGTAATCAATGTAATAATCATGTAGATGGAAAGTGCGATTAAAAGACCTGTAATCGTTGCACGTTTCACATCGCGCTGCGAGGATGCTCTCCCTGATAAAATCACAGCTGATTCGATGCCAATAAATGCCCATAGTGTGGAAATGGCCGCATGATGAATTTGGCCTCCAAGTCCGAGCACTCCTTCGCCTTCTGCTGCAACTGGGAAGTAATAATGTTCAAATAATGCCGTTTGGAATGCAAATAATCCCGCAACAATAAAAAGGACGAATCCAAGTACCTTTGAAAAGGTCGTAATAAAGTTTAACTTACTTGCAGCACTTAAGCTTGTAATTAAGATAGTATGTGTTCCCCAGAGAAGAATGGTACATACAATAAAGGTTGTCAGCTGACCAAGTGTGATCGCTTCTTTTCCAAAGGTGAAAATCTCCGTCTTCACGGTGAGAATAGGGAAAAATGTCGTTAAATAACCGGCAAGACTCGTAATAATTGCGACATTACTAATCCAGCTTGCCACCCAATATCCCCAAACCATTGTAAAACCGGCCGCTTTCCCTTTTTTCGGATCGTTAAAAAGCGCTCTTGCATAACTTTGTGGTCCAGCCGTCAGCTGCGGCTTATGAATGGACAAATGCCCAAAAACAAGTGCAATCATCAGCACACCGCCACCTGTGACAAGCCATGCCATCGTCACACCTAAAGGACTGGCATGCTGGGCAAGTGTACTTGGCAGCATAAAGATGCCTGACCCTACCATATTTCCGACGACAAAAGCCGTCAATAACCAAAAACCCCATTTTTTTGTCTGTTCCATTTCCGTACCTCCGTTATATTCACTTCGGACCAGACCCGGCAGTATCTTCATTGATATATTTGTGAAGCAATGACTTGTATTCTTTATGTTCATCATGGGTCACTTTCTTAACAGCATACCCTTATCTTAGATACTCAGAACATAAAAAAAAGCCTGAACAACAGTCCATGCTTTTCAAAACATACACCTTGATCTCCGGATAGCCCTCCACGCTTCAAAGACGTGGCAGTCCTGCATTTATTCAATGCAGACCCAGCATAAAGAAAGTTGGAGCTCTCTCTACACTTCGGCGCTGATGCCTTTTTTCTCATGATCTTCGATTCCATCTCTCCCATGAGTGACTCATCATCCGCGCAACCTCTACCTCACTGAGACATAGCGTGAGGATTTCTATTCATTTTTACTACACGAAGGTTATCAAACATTCTCACATCTGTCAAAGGGAAAAACATAGAAAAAAGGCAGAGAATCATTTCTCTGCCTATTACCTGCTTATTGATCGTTGTTTTTCTTCTTTTGTACAGCTTCCTGAAGCGGATCGCCTGCTAGCTCTTTGCTTGCTTCTTCTAACAGCTGATCTACTTGCTTGTGGTCTTGCTCGCTTTTCGCCTTTTTATCCTTTTGGAAAAATGACATCGCTGTTTCCTCCCTTTTCATAAAATGCGGTTGCCTGTATAATTTGTGCTACAGTGCGCCGCATTATACAAGGTGGAAAGGCTCAATCATCATGAAAGGTCTGTCTCATTTTTTGCAGATACGTCAAAAAGGTCTTTAAGTCTTCCTTTGTGAAGTCTGACATCATATGCTGAATCACCTTTCCGAAAAGACGTGTATGCTTTTCATAAATCGCTACCCCTTTTTCCGTAGCTTCTAACCGGACTAGCGTGGGGTCGTCTTTGTCACGTTCTCTCTGAATATAGCCCTGCTCACATAATTTATTGAGTGCAATGGAGGCTGCACCTGGGTTTAAGGAGAGTCTTTGTTTCAGCTCTTCGGCATGTGATACTTTGCCTTGTATCAAAATAGAAAGAGCATATATCTGCGGTGGCGTGATGTCTTTTTCTAACTCAAGTAACTTGCGGTTTAATTTACGGCTGACTTCATAATGTACGAGAACAATTTCTTTTAAAATGTCTGCATTACTCATCCGAATCGCATCCTTATCGTTAGTATCAACATGACTTCCCCCTTATTATAGAATGTTTTTCCAATCAGCCAACCCTTTTGTCCTCTTTTTCTTGAGAAATAAGCCTTGCTGAATGAATTCACCCTTGATATAGTGAGTACTTGAACAAAAGATAGAACAGGAGTACGCATCATGACAGGAAAAACACACATTATGGGCGGAATCGCCGCCTCAGCGGCCGTCGCCTACTACTACGGACTCGACCCAGTCATCATGGCTGCAGCTGGATCAGCAGGTGCTCTGATCCCCGATCTTTGCCATACAAAAAGTAAAATCGGCAGAAAATTTCCGCTGCTCTCGACACTAATCAGCAGCGTGTTCGGTCATCGCACGTTTACACACAGTTTATTATTTCTGCTGATCATTTATTTTCTCGCGACAACATACATTCCAAATGACAGCTTAAGTACCGGTTTACTCGTTGGAATGGCGAGCCACCTTATCCTTGATGCAGGAACAGTGAACGGCATTAAATTTTTATTTCCAGCTTCCATTAAAGTGCGTCTCCCCTTCTATGTCAAAACAGGCAGCACAGGAGAACAAATCGTACTAGCTGCTCTCACCGTCGTCACCTGCTATTACATCGCCGTCATCTGCGGCATATCTATCCCAATCCAGTTCTAACAGAATAAAAAAAGAGTTTTGCGAAAAAGACAGGATATGAATTGATCATTCCTCATTTTTTTAGTAGGTTTAAGATAAGTGTTTTTGCCTTGCAGCTGAATACAGAATGGTGAGGAGATACATAAATGAAAGCGTTTTTCAAAAATCACTGGTTTTTAGTGTATTCCATCCTTTTCATGTGGATGAAAACATACATCATTTATCAATTCGGATTTCACATACGAACGGCCAATCTGTTTCATGAATGGCTGCTTTTGATCAATCCACTTAGCTTTTTGCTCCCTTTGTTTGGGATTGCTCTTTTTTTAAATGAAACCAACCAAAAGTTTTTTTTATTGACCGCAAATTTTATTCTAACGGCGATTCTCATCTCGAATACGATCTTTTATGGTTTTTATATTGATTTCATTACCATTCCCGTGTTATTCCAAGCGAAGAACATGGGAGATATGGGCAGCAGTATGACGGAATTATTCCACCCGCTCTTTGTGCTGATGCTCATTGATTTTGTGGTACTGGCATGGCTGCTCAAGCGCAAACCATTAGCCCCAAAAGCGTCATTCAAGACGATCAGAACGTATTATGCGGTCTGCTGCAGCTTCTTATTGTTTCATGTCAGCTCAGCTATGATGGATCACCCTCGATTTCTGACAAGCTCTTATGATCGTGAAGTCATTGTCAGAAACCTCGGGCTTTTCCAATTTCATCTGTATGACGGTGCTGCCCAAACGGCACGCATTGGACAAAAGGCCTTTGCAGATGAAGATACGCTTTCTACTGTAGCAAACTACACAAAGGCTGATTACAGCGCACCAAACGAAGAGTATTTTGGACTTGCTAAAGGCAAGAACGTTGTGTTCATTTCACTTGAATCAACGCAGCAATTTGTCATGAATCAAAAGGTGAATGGACAATCCATCACTCCCTTTTTAAATCAACTGGCTAAAAAGAGTTTTTATTTTGATGAATTTTATCAGCAGACAGAGCAGGGGAAGACGTCGGATTCAGAGTTTATTGTCGCTAATTCCCTCTACCCTTCTAGCAGCGGCGCTGTCTTTTTCACAGCGAGTGACAACGAATATGACACGTTATACAAGCAGTTGAAAAAGGAAAACTATCAATCCGTCCAATTTCATGCGAATAATAAAACGTTTTGGAATCGTGATGTGATGTATGAATCGCTTGGAATTGATCGTTTTTATGATGTCGATTCATATCATGTCAATGAACGGAATTCAACTGGCTGGGGCTTAAAAGATATCGACTTCTTTGATCAATCCATTGATCATTTAAAAAAGTTGAAGCAGCCTTATTACAGCACATTCATTACACTGACCAATCATTTTCCATTTGAAATTGACCCGAAGGATCAATTTATTGATGAATATGATTCGTCCAGTACCATTTTAAACCGCTATGTGACGACCGTCCGCTATCAAGATGAAGCGATTAAGATGTTTTTTGACCGTATGAAAGAAGAAGGATTGTATGACAATACGATGTTTGTCCTTATGGGTGACCACTATGGCATCTCTGAGGCACATCATGAGGCAATGGCACAGCTGCTCAATAAAGAGGAAATCACGCCGTTTGATGCGGTCAAACTGCAGCGGGTACCCTTTTTGATTTACATTCCTGGTGTAACGGATCAAGCACCGCAGACCATTTCTGAAACAGCTGGTCAAATGGACGTAAAGCCGACACTTCTTCACTTACTTGGGATTGAAACGAAGGATGCCATTCAATTCGGCAATGATTTATTTTCAAATGAACGGACGCCTTTCGCTGTACTGAGAAACGGGAACTTTATTACAGATGATTATCTCTATACAAAGAACACCTGCTATGATCAAAAAACAAAAGAACCCGTGAAGCAGGATGAGGTATGTCAGCCTTATATAGAAAAAGCCAATAAAGAGCTCTCCTTATCAGACAAGTTGATCAATGGGAATTTGCTGCGTTTTTATCAGAAGTAAACAGGATAAAACGATCCCTTTTATCTTCACGGTGAAAGTCGCCATTTGGCGGCTTTTTCTTTTCTCTTTTTACTGAAAGCCTATGAATGCTCAAATAAGTTTGCTTATAATAAAGGGAACCACATGATATTGAATGATAAGAGGTGTGAACATGAAGTATACATTCTTAGCCTTCATCTCCATATGTTTGCTCCTGAGTGGATGCCAAACAGAGATGAAGCCATCTAATTCGAATAAAAAAACAGAGCTTGTGATTTCAGCAGCGGCAAGCCTTCAGGATGCACTAAAGGAAATTGAAGCCTCCTTTCACAAGCAGCATCCGAATGTGACCTTAACGAATAATTTCGGGTCATCTGGCGCATTGAAGCAGCAAATCGCTCAAGGAGCAAAAGCGGATCTTTTTTTCTCAGCAGCTGAGGAGCCCTTCGATGAACTTGTTCAATCTGGAGACATTGATCAAGATTATATCAAGGACGCCATACAAAATGAGCTAGTCCTTATTGTGCCAAAAGATGGCTCTTCCTCTATTAAAAGCTTTCAAGACGGCCGGCACGTAAAAGGAAAGATTGCTCTTGGCACACCTGAATCGGTGCCTGCTGGTACATATGGCAAAGAGATTTTCACACAACTGAACATATGGGACCAAGTGAAAAAGAATGCTGTCTACGGCAAGGATGTGCGGCAAGTCCTAAGCTACGTCGAAACAGGAAATGTAGAAGCAGGTGTTGTGTATAAAACAGACGCCCTCGTTTCCAAAAAAGTAAAGATTGCAGCTGAGGCAAATCCGGACATGCACTCCCCGATTATGTATCCAGTAGGGATTGTAAAAGGGACAGAACATCTAACGGAAGCCAAGACCTTTTTTCAATTTCTTCAATCAGATACAGCCACATCGATTTTTAAGAAATACGGCTTTCAAGTGTCATAATGCTTATGCTGACTGAAGAATTTCTATCTCCCATTTGGCTGTCCGTTCAAGTTGCCATCGTCAGCGGGCTGTTGGCCACTGTTTTTGGCACAACGGTCGGCTTTTGGATGGCGCGAACAACTTTTAAGGGGAAAATGATTGTGGAAACGCTCCTGATGATGCCGCTCGTCCTCCCGCCAACAGTCGTTGGGTTTTTATTGCTCGTCGTATTCGGAAAGCATAGCGTAATAGGGGAGGCGATTGAATGGATCTTCCACCAACCGGTTATCTTCACATGGTGGGCGGCGGTCATTGCATCGACAGTTGTGGCATTCCCGCTCATGTATCAATCAGCAAAGGCTGGCTTTTCTACGATTGAGTCAGATATAGAAGGGGCTGCAAAAGTAGATGGTGCTCATTCATTCCAAGTCTTTGCCTATATTACGGTACCTCTTGCCCTGCCGTCCCTCTTGTCAGGCAGCATCCTCAGCTTTACAAGAGCCCTTGGAGAATTCGGAGCGACCTTAATGTTTGCCGGCAACATCCCAGGAAAAACTCAAACACTCCCAACCGCTATCTATGTGGCGATTGATTCTGGGCGCATGGAGCTTGCTTGGGCCTGGACGATTTGTATTGTGATCTTATCTTTTATTATGCTTTTGGCTGTGCGCAGGAGCAGTACATAAAAAATCCCCTTTCTCATATGAGAAAGAGGATTTTTTCATTTATTCAAACCCAACCGTCATCGTCTCTGGATTCGAGCCGACGCGCTCGTTGTTGTTTAATGCATCGATTTTTTCCATGTCTTCTTTGGATAGTTCGAAATCAAAAATATCTGCATTTTGTTTAATGCGTTCTTCGTTGATTGATTTAGGAATCGTCACGACGCCGCTTTGCAGGTCCCAGCGCAAGATGACTTGTGCAACAGATTTGTTGTAGCGTGCAGCAATGTCTTTCAATACGTCATGATCTAATAGCTTTCCTTGCATCAGCGGAGACCATGCTTCAATTTGAATGCCTTTTTCTTTTGCGTATTGACGCAGTTCGACAAGTGTCAGTTTCGGATGAAATTCAACTTGGTTCACGGCTGGAACAACCTCAGCATCTTTTAACAGCTCTTCTAAATGCTGAATGTAGAAGTTGCTGACGCCAATGGCTCTCACTTTCCCATCCTTGTAAAGCGTCTCAAGCGCACGCCATGTGTCTTTAAATGTATCTGCATTTGGGCCAGGCCAATGAATCAAATAGAGGTCTAAGTAATCAAGACCTAATCGATTCAAGCTTGCGTCAAATGCAGCCAGCGCTTTGTCATAGCCTTGATCCGTATTCCATACTTTAGACGTAATGAACAAATCTTCTCGTTTCACGCCAGATTCTTTAATCGCTTTGCCTACGCCTGTCTCATTTTTATAAACGGCAGCCGTATCAATACTGCGGTATCCGTTTCGTATGGCTGCTTTTACGGCATCTACCACTTGATTGCCGTCCTCCACTTTGAATACACCTAAACCAAACCAAGGCATTTCCACTCCGTTATTCAGTGTTACGGTATCATTCAAGCTTTTGACCATTTTAACAACCACCTTTTTCATAGATTCCATCTTTTTCATTATCTCACGTTGTCCATTAAAACTCTATTATCAGGCATTTTTCTTCGCTTCGATGGCTAACAGCAAAGCACCTGTCATGCCAGCCTTGTCCTCAAGTCCAGGAGAGACAATGTATGTATCAAGCGGCGGCAGGTCTACATAATCATTGAGATAAGCAGCAAGCTTCTCTCGAATTAGTGGAAACAGCTGCTTTTGCTTCATGACACCCCCGCCCATCATGATGCGCTCTGGGCTTAAAATGAGCGAGTACTGCATCAGCGCCTGAGCCAAATAATCAGCCTCAAGTGCCCAAACTGATTCTACCTCCGTGAGCTCTTTTGCAGATTTCCCCCACCTTTTCTCAATCGCTGGGCCAGCTGCCAGTCCTTCTAAACACGTCCCATGCGCTGGGCAGACTCCTTCAAACGGGTCTGATTCATGCTGCCTGACAAGGATGTGCCCCATCTCTGGATGTGAATGACCGTGAAGAAGCTCATTTTTCACAACAGCTCCGGCACCGATACCCGTACCGACCGTGATATACATACAGCTATTCAGCCCTTTGGCTGCCCCTTTTGTTAATTCACCTAATGCTGCCGCATTAACATCTGTTGTAAAGGATACTGGGACCCGTAATTGCTTCTCTAGCTCTGGAATGAACGGGTAATGCTTCCACTCTACTTTAGGCGTGTTCATGATATAACCGTAAGAAGGATCGTCTTTTTGAACACAGATTGGTCCAAAGGAGCCGACCCCTAATGCTTCAATGTCATGCTGCTCGAAAAACGGAATGAGCTTTTGTAATGTTTTTTCTGGGTGCTCTGTCGGAATCGTCATTTCCTCGAGAATGTCCCCATGCTCATTGCCGATTGCACAACAAAACTTTGTACCGCCAGCTTCAATTGCTCCATAATACGCCATCATTGATCTCCCCCTGCTCGTTCTCTTTCTTCATCATAAAACATAGGGGAGAAGATCACAACATTACGTATTAGTCAGGAGAACAGCTTCCATGTCATTGATATACTCCCTTAAATGATGGGCAATGTCACGATTGATTTCACCATCTTCATACAGAGTTTGAATTTCATTTCGTATTGTCTGTACAGCTTGGAAGTTAAGCTCTTTTTTCTTCCGGTCAAATGAACGGTCTTTTTGCTGAAAGAAGCTTGGACCGTGTTCACATCGATAAATGACTTGGTTGTAAAAACCAATCAC
Source organism: Bacillus sp. FSL R5-0431 (assembly GCF_038002985.1). Classification (NCBI taxonomy): domain Bacteria; kingdom Bacillati; phylum Bacillota; class Bacilli; order Caryophanales; family Bacillaceae; genus Bacillus; species Bacillus sp. FSL R5-0431. The sequence continues at coordinate 2,984,197 of NZ_JBBOOG010000001.1, forward strand.
TTGATGACACGTTTGTTTATTTTCATCGGTCATATGCTGTTTGATCGAGTCCACAGCAGCCTCAGCCGTTTTCTTACGGATTTGTTTGTACGAGCCCTCGTTTTCTAAAATGCCGCTGGAAACGTGCTGATTCGGCCGCCATAATTGGAGCCATTGAAGCAAGCGCAGAAACTTCACTTTTGAAAAACGGATTTTGAAGGAGTTTGAATACAGCATTTCGAGCTCATGAAATCTTTCTTGCAGCTCATAGGCTTCTTCTTTATCGATTTTCTCTTCCTCAATGAGCTGTTGCAGCTTCATCTGCTCAGCTTTGATTCCGTGCAGCCTGATCTTTCTCTCTTGTTTTCTCATCCCGAATTGATACGGTTCACGCTGGATATTGCGCAGCTTCATTCGGTAATCATTGATGAGTGCAAGAGACACTTCCCTGTTGTCTTCATTCATCCCTTCTCTTAAGGTTTTAATGGCACTTCTTAGCAGCTTCCGTTTCGCATGCTGAATCTTTGTATCCAAGTCCACGGCGATTTGCTTGTCTTTTTTCTCAGATAAAAGAGGCAGTAACACACTAGCTAAAATGAGTGTACATAAGATGACGCCTGCTGCGAGGAAAATAATCAAATGCCGTTCAGGAAACGGTGATCCGTCCGCAAGTGTAAATGGGATGGAGAAGGCACCGGCTAATGTCACAGCCCCACGAACACCAGAGAATGTCATGAGCATCGAGGCGCGAAGCTTCGGTTTTTTCACGTTTTGCTTTTTCGTTGCACTCCAATTCCCTGCCCAGAACAGCCATACCCATAAGAACCTCAGGATCATAAGACACAGCGTGATGATTAAGATGTAACTGATGACCTGCATATTATTAAAGGCTTCATCCTGGAAAATGACCGTCGATACATCAGGAATCTGCAATCCAAGGATAACGAAAACAAGTCCGTTTAAAATAAATAAAATAATATTCCATGTGTTTGACGAAGCGATTTGCAGTTTGGCTAAATTTGCTTCCATTCGATCCTGCTCAATGGCATGTGTCACACCGCCAGCAACAACCGCTAAAATACCGGATACACCAATTTCTTCCGCTGCTAAATAGATGACAAATGGTGTAAGAATTTGCAGGATGATGTGCATCGTGACATCGTCCATTCCTAACCGGCGGAGGAAATAGCGAAAACGAATGATAAAAAAGGATAGAATAAATCCAGTCAATAGACCACCTGCGGCAATCAGGACAAAGCTAAAGGATGCCTCAGCAATTGAAAAAGCGCCAGTTACTGTTGCTGCAATGGCAAATTTAAAGGCAACAAGTCCTGATGCATCGTTCATCAATCCCTCGCCTTCCAGCAGCCTCATGATACCCTTTGGCATGTTCACACGGCTGGAAAGAGCACTGACTGCTACCACATCTGTCGGTGATAAAATCGCTGCAAGCGCAAATGCGGCTGGAAGCGGAATGCTTGGGATCATCCAATGGATGGTATATCCTGCTACAATGACTGTCGCAAATACTAACCCTAGGGCTAACAGAAGAATCGGCGCTCTTAATTTCCACAGCTCGTCCCTTGGGGTACGCTTCCCGTCATTAAATAACAGCGGCGCAATGAATAAAACGAAGAATAGTTCAGGATTTAAAGAAATATGTAAACCTGAAGGAAAAGCTGCCACCAATATTCCTAAGCCCACTTGAATTAACGGGACTGGAATAAAGGGGACAAAACGATTGATAATATTAGATGATGCGATGAGTGCTAGTAATACGAGCACTGCCAAAAAAATCTCCACTAGTACGTATCCCTCCTATTTCAATTTTTTCGTCAAGTTTTGCTTACATGCAAAGATGTGTTCATTCCATGTTGATTCATCCGTCCGATCGTAGGTGCTTCTTTAGTATTCCGCAAAATGTGAAACCAACACATAACAATCCATCTAGGCAAAAAAAGGCTGAATCCAGATATTCAGCCAGCTGACAAAATTTTCATCACATGTATTGTTCTAATGATGAACAAAAAGACCCTGCTTTTATTTTACACGAAAACTCCATTACCTGCTGACATCCAGCTCGTATCAAACAAAAAAAAAAGAGCGAAACCGCTCTTTTCTCGTTTTACCCTTTATTTAAAAAATAAGACCTAGCGGGAAGCCGCCATTTGAATAGGTAGGAACAAACCCTGCATACGACAAGGATGAGAAACAGCAAATACAAAGCAATCTCTCCTTGTGCTAAACCGAGTCCTACGAGTAAGCCGCCAAGTGCTGCCCAAACTGCGTAAATCTCCGCTTTTAGCACAAGCGGCTTTCGCCCTGCCAATAAATCACGCACAATTCCGCCTCCGCTTCCAGTCAAAATGGCTGCCACAATGACCGCACTGAGCGGAAGCTCTCTTTGCACAGCAAATAATGCACCTTGAATCGCAAACGCTGCTAAGCCGATCGCATCCGAGAAATTCCCCCATGTGCTCCAGTGCTTGAGCAAAAGCTTTGGAAAAAGAAACACAATCGTAATGGATACAAGAGCAATGGTAAACATTTTGCCCTGTGACCATAAAGCAGACACCGGAAGACCGATTAATAGATTTCGAATCGCTCCACCGCCAAATGCTGTCACAATCCCTAAAATGTACACACCAAGAATATCGTACTCTTCCTCCATTGCTACTATCGCACCACTAATGGCGAATGCGATAATACCAATGATACTTAAGACTTCCCATGCCATTTTCCGCTTATCTCCTTACTTGATCTGATCATCTAACACTACTCCCTTAATGTATATCTGACATAAGCGAAAAGCAATACAAATTTTCTTTAAATTTTATCTTTTTGCAAAAATAAAAAATAGCCCGCTTAAAAGCAGGCTATCTCTCAATCTTCTTTTGCATTTAACAGCAGCATACTGATGATGATAAGAATAAATGCAATGAGAGCCAATAGTGGAATGGTAATAAAACCAAACCAGTTCAGATAATCAACAGAACAAGGAATGCCGCTTAGGCAAGGGCGAATCGACGCAAAGCCCGGGATCTTTTGTTCCATATAATGATAGATGGAAAAGCCAGCACCGATCACAGCCAAAGGCAGTACGTAATACTTCACTTTGACATCGCCCCGGAACGTAGCAATTCCAAGTAAAAGCACGAGCGGGTACATGAAAATGCGCTGAAACCAGCACATATCGCATGGGATAAACTTCTTTATTTCACTTAAATACAGGCTGCTCATCGTCGCAACGATAGAGACAATCCAAGCACTGTATAAGTAAATAAGCTTATTTTTCATGATTTCTTCCCTTTGAGCTCTTGATCAATTAATTCTTTGATTTCATCATAGTCATAAAAGTTTTGAACTTGTTTATTGTTAATCAAAATCGTTGGTGTTGAATTCACTTTATATTTGTTCACAAGCTGATCGTCTGTGTTCAGCTGCGGCTGATACGTTTTCTTTGATAAGTTTTCTTTGAGTTTGTCCGTATCAATTTTTGTTGTCTTTTTCGCTAGTTCAGTCAGCTTAGCAGGCGTAACCCATTCTGCTTCACTATCTGGCTGTGCTTGATAGACAGCTTCATGAAATGCCCAGAAGTTTTTTGGATCTTCTTTCCACACTTCTTCAGAAGCTAGTGCTGCTAACACTGCGCCATCTCCATGAACAGGCAGTGGTAAGTTAATAAATGAAAAGGATACATCGCCTTTATCTATGTAGTCTGCTTTCAGTTTTGGGAAAATGTCTGTTTCAAATGATTTACATGACGGACATTTATAGTCCCCAAACTCGACGATTTGCACCGCTGCATTTTTGTCTCCTATGACAGGCTGTCCTTTAATCGAAGGCTTACTGTCAACTGTTTGTGCTTCTTGGCTGTTCTTGTTCCCAATCACAACAAATAGACCGATGAGAAGAGCTGCGATGATGGTTAAAATAACAGCAAATTTAATGGATGAAGATTGATTATTTTTCTTACTCACATAAGCACCTACCTTATCTTTTTCATTCCTTAAAAAAGAAAAAGGATAATAGCTTAGAAAAATGCCATTATCCAACTTCTTCTATTTTAACAAGAGGGGGTCCATTATGAAAGATGGTATTCATGAAATTTTCCTTACAATTTTATTTCATGACCCTCATGGCATTTAAAACAGCGAGTACGGTGACACCGACATCCGAGAAGACGGCTTCCCACATGGTCGCAATACCGAATGCACCGAGTAATAGGAAAATGCCTTTGACACCAAGGGCAAATGCGATATTCTGCCATACAATCCTTCTTGTTCGTTTCGCGACAGCGATGGCTTCTGCTACCTTTGATGGCTGGTCCGTCATGATGACGATATCAGCCGCTTCGACAGCTGCATCTGATCCAAGCCCGCCCATTGCAATTCCTATGTCTGCTCTTGCTAATACAGGTGTATCATTAATGCCGTCCCCAACAAATAACAGCTTTTCTTGAGGCGCTTTTTTCTGATCAATTTCTTCTATTTTCGTTACTTTATCCTGCGGCAATAATTCTGCATGTACTTCGTCGATGCCAATTTGCTTGGCGACCGCAGTTCCGACTTGCTTAGCATCACCAGTGAGCATGACAGTTTGAATCCCAGACGCTTTTAGAGCAGAGACGGCTTCGATTGCATCGTCCTTCAATTCATCTGCGATCAAGATCGATCCAGCAAACTCACCGTTAATCGCCATGTACACAACGGTTCCGCTTCTTTTTTCTTTTTCATACGCAATGCCTTCTCGCTCCATCAAGCGGTGATTTCCCGTTAAAACTTGGGAACCGCTGATGGTCGCTTTAATTCCATGTCCCGGGATATCCTCATATGCTTCAATCTGGCTTTCATCAAGCGGTGAGCTGTATGCCGCTTTAATCGATTCTGCAATAGGGTGTGAGGAATGGGCTTCTGCCAGTGCTCCAAAAGAAAGCAGCTCCTCTTCTGACCACTTGTCACTGGTTGTGACGATATTGGTCACCGTAAAGTTTCCTTTTGTGAGTGTGCCCGTCTTATCAAATACAGCATATCTCACAGAATTCAATGCTTCTAGATAGTTACTGCCTTTCACAAGGATGCCTCGTTTAGAAGCTGCCCCAATTCCCCCGAAAAATCCTAATGGAATGGACACAACAAGAGCACAAGGACAAGAGATCACGAGAAAGACAAGTGCCCGGTACACCCAGTCAGACAATTGTGCCGATGGAATGAGAAGCGGCGGCATAAAGGCAAGCAATAAGGCAAGCAAGACGACAGCCGGTGTATAATATTTTGCAAACTTTGTGATGAAATTTTCTGTCTGTGCTTTTCGGCTGCTCGCATTCTCAACCAAATCTAAAATCTTCGTCACTGCCGATTCGCTTAGCTCTTTTTGCACTTCAATTTCAAGTATACCGTTTTGATTCACAAATCCTGCAAGAACTTCTTTTCCCGCTTCTACATCCCGCGGCACCGACTCCCCTGTTAATGCAGATGTATCTACGAGCGAGAAACCTTCAACAACGAGCCCATCCAGCGGAATTTTTTCACCTGGCTTCACGACAATACGGTCACCGGCTTTTACTTCTTCCGGATTCACTTTTTTCGTTTCATTTCCTACTTTTAGATTCGCGTATTCTGGACGTATATTCATTAATTCACTAATTGATCGTCTTGAACGGTTCACTGCCGCCCCTTGGAAGAGCTCTCCAATTTGGTAAAACAGCATGACAGCAAGCGCTTCTGGATATTGCTGAATGACAAAAGCACCAACCGTTGCAATCGTCATTAAGAAGTTCTCATCAAATACTTGGCCGCGCACGATATTTTTCAGCGCTTTAAAAACCACATCACCGCCGACTAGTAAATATGCTGCGAAGAACATAATGAACTTTAATACACCATCTTCAGGTATAAAGAAGGCTGCTGTTCCAATGACTGCACCGCCAATTAATTTCAGCACAATCGTTTTTAAATTTTTCGTCCCATGCTCATGATCGTGATGATGTCCTTCTTCTTTCGGTGATACACTCACATGAGGTTCAATGGACTGAACGGTTTTTTCAATGCGCTTTGACATCGTTTCTTGCTTATCTGCATGCGTAACAGTCAATGTGCCTGTCGCAAAATTAACAGAGCAAGCTTCAACACCATCCATTTTGCTGACACCTGTTTCTATTTTACGTGCACAGTTGCCGCAATCAAGACCGCTTAATACGTATTCATCCTTCATCTTTTTCATGTTCTCACCTTTTTCTATATAAGTAGCCTTCCCTGATTCAACCAAACCTATCAGCTGCTGTGATTATTATATATGAGCACATATTCATATATTGAATTATCTTTATTATATGAGGAGTTCTGATCAGCTGTCAATAATTTATGAGCAAATGTTTGGTTTTTTTATGCCCAATCCTGCCACATGGATTTTCAATAATCCAAGCTCATGTCCCCCGCTCCCCGCATAACATAAAAACGATCGTTTGACCTCTGACAGAAAAAGTGCAGCTTTTCTCTTTACAAAAGAAGGACATACACTTAGAATAAAATAAAAGTTTCCCTAAGGAAACAAATTAGCATTAGAGAATCATTTCATCCTTTAGTCAAAATTATTTAATGTATGCATATATCTTTAGGAAGAGCAATGATGATTGAAAGGGGCCGCAAGAGATGCCAAATGCTTTAACAATCGACCGTCTTCATGTCTCATATCACGGGCAGGATGCATTAGAGAACATCTCTCTTTCCATACAGGAAGGAACGATGACAGGAATCATAGGTCCAAATGGTGCCGGTAAATCGTCTTTACTCAAGGCATGTTTGGATTTAATTGAAAAAGACCAAGGAGATATTCGCTTTTTTGAACAGTCCTTTAAACAAGTCAGAAAACAGATCGCCTATGTACCACAAAGAAATGATCTAGACTGGACGTTTCCTATTCATGTGCTGGATACCGTGCTACTTGGAACATATCCGAAGCTTGGCCTGATGAAACGTCCGAAAAAAGAAGACCGGGCATATGCGTACCACTGTTTAGAAAAGGTCGGAATGCAGGACTTTGCCAAAAGACAGATTGGTGAGTTATCCGGCGGTCAGCAGCAGCGTGTCTTCCTTGCAAGAGCACTTGCGCAAAACGCACAGCTCTTCTGTTTGGATGAACCGTTTGTTGGGATTGATATGGCCAGTGAAGAAACGATGGTTCGCATTTTGCAAGAATTACGGGATGAAGGAAAAACCATTTTGGTTGTCCATCATGATTTAAGTAAAGCCGATGATTACTTCAGCCATCTCGTTCTGTTAAATAAAAAACTCATCAAAGCTGGACCTGTACACGACATCCTTCGCCCAGAGGTCATGCTGGAGGCATATGAAACGCAGCTACCATTCTTAAAATCAGCAGGAGGAGACGTGTAATGGAATTTTTAACCGGACTCTTTGAATATGCGTTTTTACAAAAAGCGTTATTTACATCCGTCATGGTAGGCATTATTTGCGGGGTCATTGGCTGCTTTATCATTTTACGGGGCATGGCCCTGATGGGAGACGCCATTTCGCATGCAGTGCTGCCAGGTGTCGCCATCTCTTATATGCTGGGAATTAACTTTTTCTTCGGGGCCGTTTTAACTGGAGTGTTAACAGCAATTGGGATCGGATACGTGAGTCAAAACAGCCGCATTAAAAATGACTCTGCCATCGGCATTGTCTTCACCGCCTTTTTCTCAATCGGGATCATTTTAATCACATTTTTGAAAAGTTCCAGTGATTTATATCATATCTTGTTTGGAAACGTCCTAGCTGTTCGGTCATCTGATATGTGGATTACGCTTGGCATCGGCATTTTTATCCTGCTGGCTGTTATCGTTTTCTACAAAGAACTGCTCATTAGTTCATTTGATCCGGTCATTTCTTCGGTTTACGGTTTACCGAATCGAATGATCCATTATTTTCTCATGACCTTGTTGACCCTTGTGACCGTTGCGTCACTGCAAACTGTTGGGATTATTCTTGTCGTTGCCATGCTTATTACGCCGGCAGCCACTGCTTATCTCTTAACAGACCGGCTATGGATCATGATTTATTTATCTGCATTTTTCGGGGCAGTTTCTGCCGTCGTGGGACTTGGGCTTAGTTTTACGTATAACTTGTCGTCTGGCGCTTCTATCGTGCTGGTCGCGACCATTTTATTCGGGAGTGCCTTTATCTTTTCACCAAAGCAAGGAATTCTATGGAGATCATTAAAATCTAAACGAAAACGAACGCAGCTAAAAAAGGAAGCGTCTATGTAAAAGGAGGACATATATGAAGAAGGTATTTGCAATCCGTTTGATCGCAGTATTCATTGCCCTTATGGTCATCGCAGGCTGTTCTACTAAGCAAAATAATTCCGGCAAAGATGACGGCACATTAAAAGTCGTCACGACCTACTCCATTCTTTATGACATTGTGAAGGAAGTAGGCGGAGAGCACGTCTCTATTCACAGCATTGTTCCCATTGGTACAGACCCACATGAATTCGACCCACTGCCAAAGGATGTTCAGCATACAACGGATGCAGACCTTGTTCTATATAATGGCTTAAACCTTGAGACAGGGAACGGCTGGTTTCAAAAGCTGCTCGAATCGAGTGGCAAGGACGGGGATGATGCACCTGTAGCCGAATTAAGTAAAGGCGTCAAAGTAAAGCATTTATCTTCAAAAGGACTCGAAAGCCAGCAGGACCCCCACGCCTGGCTGAATGTCGAAAATGGGATTCTTTATGCTCAAAATGCCCGGGATGCGCTTATTGAAGCGGATCCTGAGCATCAAGAGGATTACGAAAAAAATACAGAAGCCTATATCAAAAAGCTTCAAGCGCTTCACGATGAAGCAAAAGACAAGTTTGATCAGCTGCCAAAAGACAAAAAGCTCCTTGTGACAAGTGAGGGAGCCTTCAAGTATTTTGCAGATGCCTATGGACTGAAAGCAGGCTACATTTGGGAGATCAACACAGAAAGTGAAGGAACACCTGGACAAATGAAGCGCATCATTCATTTTGTCAAAGATCATCAAGTTCCTGCGCTCTTTCTTGAAACAAGTGTCGATCAACGCAGCCTTGAAAGCTTATCTGAGGAAACCGGGGTTCCGATTAAAGGAAAAGTATTCACTGACTCTATTGGAAAGAAAGGTGAAGACGGAGACAGCTACTATAAGATGATGAAATGGAATATTGACACCATTTACAAAGGGCTTTCATCATAAGAAAAGACAGGCGGAGTGATTCCGCCTGTCTTAGATTGTTAACAAAGGGCTAAAATGATGTTTATTTTAGCCCTTTGTCTTCTTTTCAGCGTGATAGAAAACCTTTGCAGTCTAGGAAGGACGAGCACTGGCGCGGAACGAATTTGACATTCGTGAGCACCAGCGCGCAGGACTGACAACGAATGCGAGGGTTTGTCTACACGCTGAGACAGGCGGAGTGATTCCGCCTGTCTTTTTTATTAGCTGGCTATATTTTGCGGGTGTTTTTTCGGCCAGATCACATAGCTAATGCTAATGACGAAATCAATGGCTAAGACCATCCCCCACACACCGGCGAGCTGCATCAGTGATTCCGTTCGTTCTGGTGCTTGTATGAGATAGGATAAACCAAATAGCAGACCAGCTCCGATGATATAAGAGACGAAATGCCGCGTCCAGCTGACCATTTCATACACTGACCGTTCCTTCCCGTACTTTGGTCTTCCCTTCGGCTTAGGGCCTCCTGCAAATCGATAAGCAAACCGAGCATCTGCCCATTTCACCATTTGATGTCCAAAGGCGAGACTCACCCCAATATAAACAGCCGCAAGCCCGTGGATGACACTCGCCACAGCCCCTTGCCTTAAATCCATATAAGTAGCCGCAAGAAGGATTAGATCCAAAATCGGCGTACAGACCAGAAAGAAGGCGCCCCACTTTTTCTGTCTAAACACATAACGCAGTGTTAAACCCACCAGAATAAACAGCCAAAAACCAATTTCACATGCCACAATCAATAACCCGACCAATATTCCCCACATCCTTTTTAACACAATTGTATTAAATAAAAAATAACACAACTGTGTTAAAAAAACAATAGCTGTGCTAAAATCAATGTATGCCAAAAATCGTCGATCACCATAAACAAAAACAAAAGGTCGCTCAAGCTGCAATGAGAGTGATTAAACAGGATGGATTGGAGAACGCTTCTGTACGAAAAGTAGCGGTAGAAGCTGGTATTTCAGCGGGCTCTATGCGTCATTATTTTTCCACACAGCAAGAGTTATTTCTTTTCTCTATGACATTGATTCAAGAAAGAGTCAAAGAACGGATGACAGGACTTCAGCTGAACGGTTCAACGGAAGAAAATGTCCTCGCGTTATTGGAGCAGGTTCTTCCACTCGATGAAGAACGAAGATTTGAAATGGAGGTGTGGCAGGCTTTTACGGTCAAGTCGCTGACTGAACCAGATTTACAGCCGCTCAATGCAAAGATGTATGACGAGCTTTTCCAAACGACCCAATATTGTTTAATGAAATTAAAAGAGGATGGGCTTTTGCTTGATCATATCGATCTTTTAGTCGAAACTGAGCGGCTTTATGCGGTCATCAATGGGCTTGCATTGAATGGAATCTTGCAGCCTCATCGTTTACCGCCTGAGCTCATACGCTCCGTGCTGCAGATGCACCTGCAATCTATCACCAAAAAAGACATGTCTCCCTCATGAGGGAGCATGTCTTTTTTTAATCTTCCATAAAAATACGTTTTGCTTCGTAGTAGAGCACCTGCACAAATTTCTTCACATTGATACGAGTATGTTCTTCTCTACCGCTCGTCTCTTTTGTTAATTCACTCATTTTCTTTCGCACGATGGTGAAATCAAAGAATTTAGATGCATAATTTTCAAAGGTCGGATGAGAAAAATCAGTTAACCCAAGTGATGCGATGTGTTTCAAAGATTGGTTGATCGCACGTCTTACCCGCTGTTCCGCTGCCTTCGCTTCTCTTGCAATGTCTGCTGATGTGTACGGCTCATTTAATTTATCCTCCGTGATTCCGGTAAAAATGACCTTTAAAGAAGGAAAGGAATCGTGATGATCGGTATGCAGCGCTACATACTGATCTGTGAAGAGAATCATATCTAATAAATCTTTAGACCCCTTCTCACCGACAATCCCAAGCTCCGCCAGCAAAAACTGACCTGCCTCTGCAAGACTTTTCCCCCGCTGCTTCGTTTTCGTCTGACCGCGCTGCTGAAACTGCATGACAGATTTGAGTGAGTGCTGAATGTTTTCAATTGAATGCTCTAAATGAAGACGTTCAATCATGAGATGGAGCACACTTAAGACCTCTACACGATTGATTGGCTTTGTCACATAATACTCAACACCAAGCGTATACGCCTGGCCGATTAATTCCTTTGTTTCTACCTGCGACAGCATTAAGTATTTCCCATGAAACTCATCCTTAATGGCTCGAATCGTTTCAAGACCGTCTCTTTCCGGCATCAATAGATCAATACATAAGATATCAATGTGCAAATCATTTAAGTAGCTTGCCGTTAACTCTGCGCCATCCTCTGCTTCCCCTGCGACAATGCCAAGCTCTTCATCTTCAATGAGCTGAGCCAGTGAAGAACGCACGGCTTCATCATCATCAACAATAAAAAATCTCATCTCCCAATCCCCTCTTTTCTACTGACTTGATCCACTGGTATCGTTAACGTGAAAATCGTTTGTTTATTTGGGATACTCTTCATCTCAACACTTCCGCCAAGCTTCTCCGCTGTATCCTTCACATAGGAAAGCCCGATACCGCTTGATGGATTCCCAGCCTGGTCGTATTTTAAAGTAAAACCGGGTTTAAAAATAACATGATGATTACGCTCTTTAATGCCAGGCCCGTTGTCACTGATTTGAAAGATCACCTGGTTCTCTTTCTGTGAAATAGAGAGTGACACCTCTCCATCCACTGGAATGGCTTCGACAGCATTGGAAACAATATTATTTAACAAAGATAGAATGGTATACACGTGATAGGCGGGATGCTGCCCATCTTCATCATAATGAAAGATAATGTTTTTTTTAAGAGATTCTGCGTAATTTTCATGAATACGAATCACGAGCCCAGCAATATGCGCAGGACTTGCATAAGCCTGAAAATTTTCTTCATGAATCAGCTTTGATAATGCAGAAAAAATCCGCTGGTTATCCTTTTTGATCTCATGTACCTCTCCTGCAATTTGCAGGGCTGTTTTTCCGAGCTTTTTCAAATCCAATGACTCCGCATCGTTTGCGTGATGCAGGGATTGATACAATTGATAGGATGTCGCTGTAATGTGCTCAGCATGTGCAAGTGTTTTATGAAAGTATGTAGATTCCGTATAAAGGTTAGACAGGAGCATGAGCAGATGTTCCTTTTCCTTTTTCATCTGACGCTCTCTCGCCTGCTCTTCATATAATCGAATCATTGTATAACAAGCCAACACGAAAAAGCTTCTAAAAATCGCCAAAACAAATAGTTGAAACAGCGTCCGCATCGTTAAGATTTCATCAATGGTGCCACGAAGTGCAATCATCTCAACAACGCTCGCACACAGTTCCATGATGATGCCTGTCGCACCAATCAGCCAAGGCTGATCGCGGAAACGTCTGACCTGTAATAAATAAAAGAGCGTGCCATAGACGACATAATAAAGAAGGGAAGGAAATCTTAATGAAACCGCCTCTTCCAGCGGAAGATGACCTGTGACGGCTGTATCAAAAAGCACGCGAAACGCAAAAACAGATACCCCTGCAATAATACCGCTTGCCCATGCCGGGAATTTTTTCATTTGAAGCAGGATAAAGAAAAAGACAACGGTTCCAAAGCTGACCCGAAAGCTGTCCTCAAATGGATAAAATTTGAACTCTCCGCCAATCGGTGTCAGTACAATGAGCATCACAATTAAATAAGGCTCTGTATTCAGCCATTTTTTCAGTAGATTCAAACGCAGTCACATCCCTAATAATTGACGATAGTATACTATGTGAGCTTGAGAAAAACAAACATCCATGAAAAAGCGCACACCGGAACTTTGTCGGTGTGCGCTTCTCATGATGCCGCTTAATCTTCTAAACGATCCTTTTCTAAAAGTGATGCGCCAGCAATACCTGGTTTGGTCATTTCAAAAGGATTCAAGATGACGTCAAGCTCTTCTTCTGTTAACACATCATTTTGCAGACAAAGCTCACGTACAGATGCGCCTGTAAGAATCGCTTCTCTTGCAATTCGTGCAGCAGCTTCATAACCAATATGCGGATTCACCGCTGTCATGACACCAGCACTTTTTTCTACATATTCTTTTAATCTCGTTTCATCTGCTTTTAGATCACGCAAGCAGTTGTCCATGAAGGACTCAAACACATTTTTCATCATGCTGAGAGATTGTAGTAAGTTGAATATTAAAACTGGTTCCATAACGTTCAGTTCAAGCTGACCAGCCTCTGATGCAAGACAGATCGTATGATCATTTCCGATGACTTGGAATGCCACTTGGTTCATGACCTCTGGCATCACTGGATTGACTTTCCCTGGCATGATGGATGAACCTGGCTGTCTCGGCGGCAGGTGAAGCTCACCAAAACCTGCTCTTGGCCCTGAAGCCATCAAACGAATATCGTTCGCCATTTTGGACATATTCATCATACATACTTTAAGTGCAGCAGATACTTCTGTATAAGCATCCGTATTTTGCGTGGCATCGACTAAGTCTTCAGCTCCAACTAACGGTAATCCGCTAATGTCAGATAGATAGCCTACCACCTGACGAATATATTTAGGATCAGCATTCAATCCAGTTCCGACTGCTGTTGCTCCCATATTGACTTCATATAAATGCTGTTTAGACTGCTTGATACGTTTAATATCACGTGCAAGAACCTTTGCATAAGCACTAAACTCCTGACCAAGTCTGATTGGAACAGCGTCCTGAAGATGCGTACGTCCCATTTTGATCACATGATCGAATTCCTGTGCTTTTTCCGTCATGACTTGATGCATGTTTTCCATCGTATAAAGTAGTTTTTCAATCATATTCAATGTTGAAATATGAATCGCTGTTGGGAAAACGTCGTTTGTTGACTGCGACATGTTCACATGCGTGTTTGGACTTAGCTCAGTATAAGCGCCTTTTTCCTTTCCTAGTAGTTCAAGCGCTCTGTTTGCAATGACTTCATTGGCATTCATATTCATTGAAGTGCCAGCCCCGCCTTGAATTGGATCGACAATAAATTGATTGTTCCATTTTCCTTCAATAACCTCATCTGCGGCTTGAACAATTTTTTCCCCAAGACCAGAATATAGTCGCTTTGTATCCATATTTGCAAGTGCGGCTGCCTTTTTGACAATCCCTAATGCTTTGATGAGTTCCTCATGAACATGGTAGCCAGTAATTGGAAAGTTCTCTACTGCACGTAATGTTTGAATTCCATAATACGCTTGAGTGTCTACTTCCTTTTCACCTAGAAAGTCTCGTTCGATTCGAACTTGCTTGTCCTGTAGCTTCGTCATTTGAAAAGATCTCCTTTTACGCTGCTTTTGTTTGTTGTTTTAATTCCTCAATATACTTCTTCGATTTCTCTTGATCAAAAACTTTTTCCCACTTAGACATGACAATGGCGGCAAGTGAGTTACCAAATACGTTAACAGTTGTACGAACCATGTCAAGAATACGGTCGATCCCAACGATGAAGGCAAGTCCTTCAAGCGGCAGTCCCATTGCACCAAGTGTTGTGATGACAACAACGATAGATGCACCTGGTACACCAGCCATTCCTTTAGATGTCAGCATCAAGATTAATAGTAACGTAATTTGCTCATAGATGGAAAGCGGCATGCCGTACATTTGTGCAACAAATATGGCGGCAATGGATTGATAGATGGCACTTCCATCTAGGTTAAAGGTGTAGCCTGTTGGGATAACGAACGACGTGATCGCTTTCGGGCAGCCGAACTTCTCCATTTTATCCATAAGTCTAGGCAGTACAGCTTCTGAACTTGCTGTTGAGAATGCAAGAATGATTTCTTCTTTTAGCACTCTAAATAGTGTAAAGACGCTTGTTCCAGCTAATTTTGCGATAATGCCAAGTACGACAATGACGAAGAATGCCATTGTACCGTAAACGACAAGTACCAGTTTACCTAGCGGGAGAAGCGCTCCGACCCCGAATTTGATCACCGTCACACTGATGAGCGCGAATACACCAAATGGTGCAAACTTCATCACTTTATTGGTAACCCAGAACATGGCTTCGAGTATACCCTCAAAGAATCCTAATACTGGTTTCCCTTTGTCTCCTACTGCGGCAATTCCTAATCCGAATAAGACTGTAAAGAAGATCGTTGGTAATAGATCACCTTCTGCAATGGATTGGAAAACGTTTGTTGGCACTAGATGCACAATGGTTTCAGAGAAACTCGCTTTTTCGGAAGAAGCTTTCGATGTCTCTTCATATTTAGAGATATCGCCTTTTTCCATGTTGCTCATGTCAATTCCTGTACCAGGATGGAAGACGTTTGCTGCAAGCAGTCCCACTGCTAATGCAATCGTTGTCACAATTTCGAAGTAAAGAATGGTTTTTCCGCCGAGTCTTCCGATGGTTTTCATATCCCCTACACCAGCTACTGCTACAATCAACGCAGCAATAACAATTGGAAGAACGATCATTTTAATTAAATGGATGAATATATCGCCAATCGGCGTTAACACATTAATAACGGTTTCATTTTGATAAAACAGCGCTCCCACGATAACACCCAGAACAAGTGCAATGAGTATTTGAGAAGCTAACCCTAACTTTTTCATACGTGAACCCCCTTTTTTTGATAACGCTTTCTTTGTTGCTTAATCGCATCTTAACGATGAACCTACAAAAAACGACAAAAAGGAACAAAAAGAAGTGAATTTTTTATGAAAAATCTTTTAAAAGGTGGGTTTTTCCACAAAATTGTTAAAAAAAGACTTCGCTTTTGGCGAAGTCTCAATGATCTTGCATATGTTCACTTGGCGGTTCTTGCTTTGGATAAAATTCATCATACATAGCATATCCAATAAGAACAAGAGCAACATAGAGCAATGCACTAATCGTCCAAATCCATTTGACATTCAGCTTCATTGTGCCACTCCCTCTCTAACTGGTTTCAATCGCTGCAATCTGAGCGCATTCAATACAACCGACACGGAGCTAAAGGCCATTGCTGCTCCTGCAAGCCATGGCGCAAGAAGTCCAAATGCAGCTATCGGTATCCCAATACAGTTATAAGCAAGCGCCCAAAATAGATTTTGCTTGATGTTTCTCATCGTTTTTTTACTAAATTCAAGCGCATCTGCAATGGCATGGAGGTCTCCTGTCATGAGCGTGATATCTGCTGCTTCCATGGCAACATCTGTCCCTGTTCCAACTGCCATCCCAATATTCGCTGTCGCAAGAGCCGGGGCATCATTGATGCCATCTCCGACCATGGCGACTTTCTTTCCTTGTTCCTGAAGCGCCGCAATGTGAGCAGCCTTTTCCTCAGGCAGGACTTCCGCAATGACATGATCAATGCCCGCCTGTTTCGCAATCGCCTCTGCCGTCAGCTTGTTATCACCTGTCATCATCACAACGTGAATCCCTTGCTCTTTCAGACGCTTGATAGCTTGAGGTGAGGATGATTTGATCGTATCTGCCACTGCGACAATGCCGGCGACTTCGCCGTCAATAGCGACAAGCATAGCCGTTTTCCCTTGCTGCTCCAGTAGTGTGATGGATGCTTCGACTTGATCATATGAGATATGATGTTTCTGTAATAGCTTACGCGTTCCAATCAAAAGCTTGTGTCCTGCGGCCTTTGCTTCAATTCCATGGCCTGGGTCTGCTTGGAAGGCTTCGATCTCGACCGCTTCAAGACCTTGTTCCTTCATTCCGTCTGTGATCGCTCTGGCAAGCGGGTGTTCCGACTGCTGTTCTGCCGATCCTGCTAGCTGAAGCAGCGTATCTTCTGTCCAATTGTCAGATACCATCACATCTGTCAGACTCGGCTCCCCTTTTGTCACAGTCCCTGTTTTATCTAAAACCACCGTGTCAAGTGATTGGGTCACTTCTAAATGCTCCCCGCCTTTAAACAAAATGCCTGATTCAGCTGCACGGCCGCTGCCAGCCATTATAGAGGTTGGTGTGGCAAGACCGAGCGCACACGGACATGCGATGACGATGAGTGCGATAAACGTTTCAAGGGCTGACGTCACATTTCCTGGGTCAATAAGGAAAAACCATATCAGGAACGTGAGCACAGCAATTCCTACAACGATGGGAACAAATATCCCTGATATTTGATCTGCCATCCTTTGAATCGGTGCTTTTGAGCCCTGTGCTTGTTCTACGACTCTGATAATCTGTGAAAGGGCGGTCTCTTTCCCAACCTTTGTCGCTTTCACTTTCACAAACCCATTTTTATTGATGGTTGCCCCGATGACCGCATCACCAGCCGTTTTATCAACAGGCAGACTTTCTCCCGTAATCATGGACTCATCAATTGCGGTTGTTCCCTCCACGATCTCTCCATCTACCGGCACTTTTTCCCCCGGTTTGACAAACACAAGATCATTCACTTTTACTTCGGTAATAGGCACGGTCATCTCTTTTCCATCTCGCTCGATGACCGCTTCTTTCGCTTGTAGGCCCATCAGCTTTTGAATCGCTTCTGATGATCTCCCTTTTGCTCTTGCTTCCATTAATTTTCCGAGCACGATCAACGTAATAAGCACAGCACTTGTTTCATAATAGAGGGCTGCCTCATGTGTGCCTTGAACCGCTGACTGAATGCTTTCGTATAAACTATAGAAAAACGCTGCTGATGTCCCAAGTGCGACAAGAACATCCATGTTGGCACTTTTATTACGTAAAGCTTTATATGCTCCTACATAGAAGGGCCAGCCGACAATGAACTGAACCGGCGCTGCTAAAGCCAGCTGAACCCATGGATTCATGAACGCTTCTGGCAGCCAAATAAAAGACGTGAAGGAAAAGTGGCTGACCATTGCCCAAAGAAGCGGCAGTGACAGGACCATTGAAAATAAAAAGCGTGCCGTCTGCTTCTCTATTGCTGCTTGGCGATGATCTTTCTTTCCTTCTTCTGCTTCGTCTGCAGCTGGTTCAATTAAAGAATATCCAATGGACTGAACCGCATCCTTTATATCACTTGTAGACGTTTGGCCAGGGTGATACGTGACCTGAAGTGTCTCAAGCGCAAAGTTCACAGATCCGTGATCAACACCATCCATCCGGTTAATTTTTTTCTCGATTCGGTTGGCACAAGCCGCACACGTCATTCCCTCTATATCAAACTCTGCTTGCTCCATCACCACACCGTAGCCAAAGGATTGAATTTTTTGCTTCAGATCATCTGGTGTTAGTTGTTCTGTTTCATACACAATGTGAGATGTTTCCAGAGCTAAATTCACATTGGCATCCTCCACACCTTCCAGCCTGTTCAATCCCTTTTCGATGCGTCCTGCACAGGCAGCACAGGTCATCCCCGTAATTTGAAAGTCGATTTCCTTTTTCATTGATCTCACCTCTCCACATACTCCATAGGGGTATCTTTTTTTGAAAAAAATACGCGCTGACACATGCAGCACGTATATCATTTATACGACATCATATCCCTGTTCTTCAATCACATCAGAGATTCGGTGTAACGTGACTTGATCAGGATGAAATGAAACATCCACCTGTCCCTTGTCTAAATGGACTTTCACCGATTCAACACCTGTTAATTCTCCTACATTTCCTTCGACTGCTTTCACGCAATGTCCACAAGACATGCCCTGCACTTGAAGTGTTGCTTGTTCCACTTCTCATCGCCTCCTTCAATCATTTACTACAACTTACTATACCCTAGTAGGGTATCGATGTAAACATAAATAATTCTTAATGTGCTACGATTTTGCCAGTTTCGTAAAGACGTTCATTAACTCTTCAATGGCTTCATCCCCATTGCCGCTCTTAATGGCATCCGCTACGCAGTGATGTGTATGCTTTTCCATCAATTGAAGACTGACTTTTTTCAAAGCCGCATTGACAGCGGAGATTTGATTGACAACATCTATACAGTAACGATCGTTTTCAATCATTTGCTGAATCCCGCGCACTTGTCCTTCCACTCGTTTCAACCGATTGATCAATTGATCTTTATCCTTCTCGGCTCTAGGCGAAGCCATATGTCTTTCTTCATGTTCTGTCATGTGATCACCTTTTTTCTAATAAGACTTGTTTTTATTTAAATTAAAGCATATCTTCACCGGAAAAGGCAAAGATATGCTGAACACACTCTATAGTGTTTGCCTTAGTTTGTTAATTGTTCAATGTCCTGCAATAGATTGACGGACTGCTGAAGCTGCTTGATCAACCCTTGCTGGTCCTCAAGCATAGCAGCAACGTCGATGTTGTCCGCTTTCAATTGCTGTAAATACGTTTGAATTTCCTCTGACAGCACCTTATTTTTTTCAATGATCTGCACATGCAGGTCTTCTGCTATTTTTGGTGCTGTCAGTTCATTAAATTCTTGAATGTCTGCTTTCAATGATTCAAGCTGCTGGGTTAATTCTGCTTTTTTGGCGGCGTTTTTTACAGCTTCTTCTGCGAGCTGTGGAAAGTCCTCCGTAAATTGCTGAATGTCCGTCACATACTCATTTGCCTCTGTGACATATGTCGTTGTATCACTTACTTGGTCAAGCAAACCGGAGCATCCACTTAATACAAGCGTGCCCGAAAATAACAAAGAGATCACATATTTTTTCAAGATCGATCATCCTTTCATCTGCGGTATTGAAAACATCATTTGTCCCGCTCCCCCATCACACAGATGCAATAAGACCTTAAAAAAGCCAGACCTTTGCCTCATGTGTGATAGGCAAAGGTCTGGCTAACATGTTCATGCCGGAATGGCCGAGAAACAACGTGAGTTTCTGTAATGACGACCAAACCGTAAAAGCTACTCCCCTTTAGGAAACCGTTCAAATGTTATGTTTATCATATCGAATGTCAGGACAACAGTCAATGAGAAGCTGGCGGTAGATCATGCTCTTCATACAGCATATAGTCCGCTCCAGTTGACGCATAAATCCGGTTGCGCCCTTGACGTTTTGACATATACAAGGCTTGGTCCGCTTCAAATAGAAGAGTTTCTAATACATTTGGATCATAAGCTGTATGAGCGATTCCAAAGCTCGCTGTCACTCGCACTTTTTCCTCATCAGTCTCAAAGAAACTCGTCTCAAACGAATGTCTCATTCGCTCCGCAATATGACATGCCTCTTCAAATGAATGATGCGGCAGACAAATAGCAAACTCTTCTCCGCCATATCGTCCGAATAAATCGTCCATCTGTAAATGCTGCTGACAAATGGTGACAACATGACGCAGCGCCTCGTCTCCAATATGATGTCCATGCGTGTCATTGATTTGTTTAAAGAAATCAATATCAAACAGCAAGATCGCCGTATCCTGCGCATCCTCTTCCAAGATCATCTGCGTTCGTTCAATAAAAGAAGAACGATTGAAGATATTCGTCAACCCATCAATATACGCACGACGCTCCAGCTCTTCCTGCAGCAAACGCTGCTCTGTTACATCACTGATCACAATTTGCCTGCCCTCGATCTCTCCTCTTCTATTAAATAACGATGAAGCGGTCAGGTGATAATAGCTGGACTGATCTTTGTCCTTTTTCCACATTAAATCATATTGCGAATGATCCTGCGGAGAACGCAGCCACTGAATGAACGCGGTATCTTTGATGATCCCTGAGAAAATATCGTCAATTTTATAGCCAATGCCCTTTTTATTAGAAAGTGCTGGAATGATCGATGCAGCAGCGGGGTTGTAATCTATGAGTGTCCGGTATCGATCTAAAATGAGAACCCCTTCAGACATATGCTCAAACACACGCTCCATTGCAATGGGAGAGAGCTTAAAGAGCTGGAACGACATAATCGCCCATAAGTAGAGTGCATTGGTTAAAAACATCACCACAGGGACCGGGTCAATATGAAGAGGCGTAACGCCTAATAAATAGATAAAAGATGTCGTGATTGGCAGTAACATTCCCACTAGCAAAATGAGGATCTGCTTTAAATATTCTTTTTTTGTGACACGTAAAAACCAAACCAGCATAAAAATAGCGAGCATCGAACAGCCAAATGTATAGACGCCATGAATGATATACCAATAGCCAATCGTAAAATCAGCCAATAAAAAACCGTCTACTGGATTCATCGTGATGCTACGATAAAAGAGTGAATGAAAAGAGTTGGTGAACACCATAATGGTGGTGAGAGTTGGAATCAGTAAGATGAGAAGCACGCGGCGCTTTGTGAAATATTGATGGAATCCCGTAAATTGCAGCACAATCATCAGACTGAATGGTGCGATGAACGGAAGACCTATGTATTGAAAACAAACCCAGAACATGATCTGTCCAGGTGTACTTGCCAATAATTCAAACGTGTGCCCAAAGATATAAATCGCAGTTGCTCCAGACATGTACATAAACAATTGACAGCCAGTATACCGGCGGCGGTTCGCATGAGCAATGATTGATAATATCACGGACAGAATGCCAGAAACACTCATGATCACAATAAAATGTAAAACAATCGAATCCATGTAAACGCCCCAATTTCAGTTATTTAGAACTAGTCTAATCTTACTATATATGAGGAAGTCGCAAATGGGAAGGTGTGAATTTGATTTGGTTGGAGGTTTTTTGTAAAGTTTCGGTCGTTATCTGTTCGTGATCCCTTATATTTTCACTACTTTTTGCTTAATTTGAGGGAGAAGTATGTTGCGGTAGGTGAAATATCTGTACAATGTGGAAATCGGGGATCAATGACGAGGAGGCTTACAAAGTATATGACTTTTTTGATTATTATGGCGGGGCTATTTATGCTGATTCTCTTAGAGAAGCCATTTGAGAAGAGAAGTTCTGGGTTGATATTTTTGGTGAGTTATTTACTACTGATTGCAGTTTATGTGATTCAAACAACGTTTGTGGAACTCTTATCTAATCAGCTCTTACTCATCATTGCTATTATAGTTGTTTGTCCTTTGTTAATTCGATTTTTACAGTTGTTTCGGGGAAAATCTCGTCAGTCTTATTTTCTTCTTAATTCCATCCATTTTATAATAGAGAAATTTCTCGTTAAAGCAAGGTGTTGTTCTCATATTCCACTCTAGAAATCCTTCTCAACACAAAGCCGATTTTGTATTGCTAGATTATTCCGATTAATGGCTTGAAGAATAATTTCATTGAAAATGTCCTGGAAAATCGTTGTATCTTTAAATCGAGTAAGGCGATGCCAAATGATAAGGAACGGGGTCATTGATGCTCAAACCTAAAAACATCAATATTCTATGCTATGCCAATTGCTCTAGTGGTAGAGGCCACGTTCTTTTAAACCGATTCACCCCAACTTAAAGAAATGCAAACAACATCAATAAATATCCACGACCCTGTTCCTTATCATGAAGCAATGGATCTAAAACGTTTTGATATATTAGTCGTACAAAACCTCCCTGATATTAAACATAATATAACCTCTTTTTATAAAGCGGAGCCACATATATAATGAGGGGTAATAGTCATCATAAATATACAGTATATATTTTTATTTAATAGCACTATAAGGGTAGCAATTATCATTTAAGAATAATAAATTAGAACCTTTTAGTCTTCATACTCCATTCATAATGTCCTCGAACACCATTCTCCAACCTAGATATGAATTTAATCATACCACTATCAAAAGGCTCATTACTGATAAAGACTTTATTTTTAAGTTCAATGAATGTATTAATTTCTATGTTTAACATTTCCTTTGCTCTATCTAAAGCTGTCTCTATTGAACAATTTTCTTGTTTTTGCAGAATGATAACCAAATTATGAATTTCATCATTCTCAAATTCTTTTTTAAAAGATAATAAATCATTTGTCCAATTTACTATTTTATTGATAGAGTTAATTAAATTTCTCAGTAAAATACTACGACTAGAAGCAGGAATAAAACTTCTACCTCCTCTTTCTATTAGATCAAAACAGACAAAAACACTCCCACTATGCATCCTATGATTGACGTACTCTTCAAGAGTTGGTATGTACTTTTCTTTTTCATTTTTAATTTCCCATTTAATAGAATTAAAACAATTTTGAATACTTTGAATAATTCTTTTTTTCCATTCATCAGGCATTCCTATACTAAGACGTTTCCACCAATCATGCCACGCATATAAAAAAGTATCATCATCATAAAATGCTCTTTCATTAAGAATTTCAATTATCTTTTTAGAATATATATCATATAACTTTTGATTGTTCAAATTGTCGCTATAATCATCCAATATACAAAACAATAAAAGATAATCAGAAGACAATCTTACACTGTCGTAAGAGTCATAAGGTTGAGAACGTCCTGCCAAGTATGAAATTTTTTGTCTTTCATATCTTTTTATGTTTGAATCATTCATTAAATTATTGATTTTAGCCCAATTAACTGTGTCTTCATGTACTCGTTGAACAAAAGGATGAATAGAACCTTCGAAACATTCTTCTATTTTGGGTATTTTTTTTACTTCTAACATTTTCTAGACCTCCCAAAAATTATTTTCTTTTTTATGTTATTTACCCTATTTAATTTTTTCTGTATACAAAAAGATGAACAGAAAAATGCTTACCTCAGCAAAGCTATTTAAGCTTAATTCTAATAAGAGTCATAAACAAACATTGTTAAATAACATTTCTATTTAGCAATAAATATACCATATTATAACATGATTAAAAATACTCAATGTTTTAGTGAAAAATCACCCTATCAAGAAAGCTTTAAGACAGCTTCATCATACTATTCCATAAGATTGAGCAACCAACATCAAGCCCTGAGCAAATTGAGGAATTTGAAGACACCATTGCCACTGCTAAGTGATGATTTATCGCTAATGTTTGAGGTCTTTGATAAGGGTGTTGTTTAGCGAGGTAATTAACAAAGGATTAAAAGACATAAAAAAAGCGCTCAAAAATAGCGCCTGTTAAAAATGATTATAAAGTTTTGGAACGTTTTACGATAGTATCTCTACCAGTTCTATCGACAGATGTTATGCAAAATGTTTAAAAGAACCGAATGTCAGAAAGATTTCACGAATTCAGACATTCTCATGCCTCATATTTAATAAATGAAAATTGCAATCCTTTAGCACTGGCCAATCGTTTAGGCACTCAGATGTTGCAGAAACACTCAACTCTATGAGCATCTTTAACCGTCTAAACTGAAGGTTCATGGAAGAAGAAGATTTCTAAAATGATGCCAGAATGTTGCCAGTCCCGTATCAAGGATTGTCAAACCCTTGATACGACTGCATTCTAAAAGTTTTGATGGAGACGGTGGGAGTCGAACCCACGTCCAGAGACATCGATTACTTAAGCGTCTACGAGCGTAGTCAACATATTTCGTGTTCACTCATCCGCATGCCTGCTGACGGGCGCTTGGAGAGCTAGTCTGATGGATCTCTTCTTACGTCCTCAGACGGAAACGTAAGCGTAGCCTACTTCATTGGGCTCCTCACAGACACATAGGCGATGTCAGGAAGAGCTCGCTGCACTTATTAGGCAGCTAGTGCTAAGTTTTGGTTAAAACTTTTAGTTTTGCCAGTTACATTTAAGTGCGTGTTAACGAGATCGCCTCTCGGCTCGCAGCCTAAGCTCGAACCATCCCTGTCGAATCCGTAACGTCCCCTTGTAAAAGGGATATACGGGATGGAAACGTTCAGCTTAACTGCTTCCGTATATAACTATTATAACAATCTCTTCGCTTGAAACAACTGGTGGTTTCTGTAAGAAAAGCAATGATTGTTTACTGCATAACATATTGTAGCATAATGCTTCCGCTCTCAGCAAGACATCTGCATGAATCTAGAATTGCTTTTGGCGATCACGGAAAGCACGCTCGATTTCACGTTTTGCATCTTTTTTCTTCAGATCGTCACGTTTATCATATTTCTTTTTCCCTTTACCAATTCCGATCAGCACTTTGGCAAAGCCATTTTTTAAATAGAGTTTCAGAGGCACGAGTGAGTAGCCTTCTTCCTTTGTCGCACCAATCAATTTACTGATTTGCTTGCGATGAAGCAGCAGCTTTCTCGTTCTCAGCGGATCATGGTTATAACGGTTCCCCTGCTCGTATGGGCTTACGTGCATGTTGTGAAGAAACACTTCTCCTCGCTCGATTTTGGCAAAGGAATCTTTTAAATTCACTTTTCCTGCACGAATCGATTTGATTTCAGTTCCTTGTAACACAAGGCCGGCTTCATACGTTTCTTCTATAAAATAGTCATGATTTGCTTTTTTGTTTTGGGAAACAACCTTTCCCTCTCCCTTTGGCATTGGCGTACACCCTCCTTTTGACACAAACGCGGTCCAAATCGTACGGATTATTTTATCAAACAATCCAGCTTTCGACAATGCTGACGCCATGTGGTCAAAAAGCAAATAGAGCGTGATACCCTATTTGCTTTTTGGCACGTTACTTTTTCTTTTTTCGCTTTTGTTTTGGAGCGTTATCAAATACGCGTTTTTTCTTTTTCTTCTTCTTATGGCCTGTGAACCAGTCACTTCCGCCTTTATCCTCTTTGGCTTTATCCCCAGAGGCATTTTGACCTCCACGCCCTTTTTTCGCTGGTGAATCTGTCCGTTTTTTGAACTTAAAATCTTTTGGCGATTTACGGCGGGTGCCTTTCATGCCGACGATTTCAAAATCAATGGAGTGCTCATCTTTATTAACACTAACCACTTTGACAGTGATTTCGTCACCGATACGGTAGACATTCCCTGTGCGTTCACCGATCATGGCAAAGTGCTGTTCATCAAAGCGATAGTAGTCGTCTGTCATGTAGCTGACATGGACAAGACCTTCAATTGTATTCGGCAGTTCAACAAATAGTCCGAAGTTCGTCACGGAACTAATCATGCCATCAAACTCTTCACCGATTTTATCAAGCATAAATTCTGCCTTCTTGAGGTCATCTGTTTCACGCTCTGCATCGACTGAACGGCGCTCCATAGTAGACGCATGATCTGCGATTTCAGGCAGCAGCTGACCCCACTTTTCTAGGGTTGCTTCGTCTGTTTTTTTCTGAATCAAATAGGTTCTGATCAGTCTATGCACGATTAAATCCGGATAACGGCGGATCGGTGATGTGAAGTGAGTATAGAATTCCGTTGATAATCCAAAATGGCCGATGCTTTCTGGATCATATTTCGCCTGTTTCATCGAACGAAGCATCACGGTTTGTATCACAACTTCTTCTGGTTGATCCCTCACAGCATCAAGTACACTTTGAAGGGCACGCGGGTGGATGTTTGTCGACGTTCCTTTCACAATGTAACCAAACGTTGTCACGAACTCTAAAAAGCGCTGAAGCTTCTCAGGATTTGGTTCTTCGTGAATTCGATATATGAAAGGTACATTCAACCAGTGGAAATGCTCTGCAACCGTTTCGTTTGCAACAAGCATGAATTCTTCAATTAATTTCTCTGCGACAGATCGCTCACGAACGACAACGTCTTTCGCCGCTCCTTCATCATCTACAAGCACTTTTGCTTCCTTGAAGTCAAAGTCTACTGCCCCGCGCTCCATCCGTTTGTCGCGAAGAATCTCTGCAAGCTTCTCCATCTCTTGGAACATTGGCACAAGCGGCTCATATTTGTCTAAAAGCTCTTCGTCTTGGTCGACTAAAATCTTATTCACATCAGAATAGGTCATTCTTTCCGTCGTTTTGATCACACTTTGGAAAATCTCATGTTTGACGACCTTCCCATTTCGATCGATGACCATTTCACAAGACAGGGTGAGACGATCGACCTTCGGATTCAATGAGCAAATACCGTTTGACAGGCGGTGCGGGATCATCGGAATGACGCGGTCTACGAGATACACACTCGTTCCACGCTCATAAGCTTCCTGATCAATCGGGGAGTTCTCTGTGACATAATGAGAGACATCTGCAATATGCACCCCTAGCTTATATTTGCCATCATCCAGCTTTTGCACCGTAACGGCATCATCTAAGTCCTTCGCATCTGCTCCGTCAATTGTTACAATCGTTTCGTTGCGCAAGTCACGTCTGCCTTCCAGGTCTTTTTCATCAATCGTTTCAGGTGTGTCTACTGCCTGCTGAAGCGCTTCTTCTGGGAACTCACCTGGCAGGCCGTGTTTATGAATGATCGATAAAATATCAATGCCAGGGTCATTTTTATGACCGAGGATTTCAGTCACTTCGCCCTCTGCACTCATTCTTCCTTCTGGGTAGCTTGTCAGCGTCACGACCACTTTATGCCCTTCGACCGCTCCATTTTTAGCGGATTTCGGGATGAAGATATCGGTTGTGATTTTTTTATCATCAGGAATGACAAAGCCAAAGCTTTTCGTTTCTGTGTAGGTACCGACAACCGTCTGAGTATTACGCTCCAGAATTCGGATGACAGTTCCTTCTTTTTTTGTGCCGTTTGATTTGTGGCTGACACGAACCATGACCGTATCACCATTCATCGCTGTGCCTAGCTCATTAGGCGGAATGAAAATATCATCCTGTCCAAACTCTTCTGGTGTCACAAATGCAAAACCTTTTGCATGAGCAGACAGTTTTCCTTTTACCAAGTTCATTTTTTCTGGTACACCGTAGCGATCGCTGCGCGTGCGAACGATGAGTCCTTGATCTTCCAGCATCACAAGTGCTTTGACGAGCTCTTTATAATCATCAGGATTGGTAATCTCCATCATCACTTCCAGCTCTTGAACGGTTAACGGTTTATAAGCTTCATCTTTCATAAAAGCGAGTAATTCATCCATAAATTCTTCTTTTTGCACACTCTAACCCCCTATATATTTAAATTGACCAATTAAGTGATTCTAAGAATGCATATACATCCTGATGAACCTTCTCGCGCTCTTTATCAAGCGTGATCACATGGCCTGATTCTTCATACCATTTCAAATGCTTTTGATCTGTCTCTACTTCGTTATAAATGATATTCGCACTGTCTGTATTAATCATATGATCATGACGTGCCTGAACAACAAAAGTAGGTGAATAAATCATGTCGACATTGTTTCTGACATCTGCAATCAGTTCTTGCAGGCTCCTCAGTGTACCCATTGGCGTTTTCTTGAACTCTTCCATTTCCTGTTCAATCTGCTCCTCTGACTTACCCTCGAATTTCTTATAGTTACGGGCATATTCTAGTACACCCTGGTACATGACTTCTTCACTTTTTATGTACATAGGTGCACACATAGGTACAATTCCCTTTACAGGTACAGTGTAACCTAATTTCAATGAAAAAACTCCTCCAAGGGATAGTCCGCAAACCGCAATTTCCTCATAGCCTTCATCTTTTAAGAATTGATAGCCTTCTTCTACATCTTTCCACCAGTCAGCCGGGCCAGATTGGACAAGCTCTTCTGGCGGCACACCGTGTCCTTTATATTGAGGTGCATGGCATGTATACCCTCTTTCGTTCAAATAACGGCCTAGCATTCGAACATCGGCTGTATTCCCAGTAAAACCGTGAAGAAGAAGCACCGCCTTTTCTTCACCTTTAAACGTAAATGGTTTTGGTGTAACAACTTTCATGATGTGACTTCCTTTCCTTCCGATATGGTTTATATTTTCCACTTGTATGTATGAAACAAACACAAAAGAGTGCTGATAATAAAAAAAGGTCTGAAAAAAGATCAGACCTTCTGTTACTCGCGCCTTACACGCCTAGATATGCCAATGCAAGTGTTAAGATGAAGAAAAGCACTGACAAAATAACCGTTAATCGGTGAAGTATCAAGTCAAGGCCTCTCGCTTTTTGCTTACCGAAAAGCTGCTCGGCTCCACCTGAAATAGCGCCTGACAGTCCAGCACTTTTACTTGATTGTAACAATACAACGATGATAAGTGCGATACTGACAATTACGAGTAATGTGATAACAAATGCGTGCATGAAAACACCTCCAGACAAACTGGTACACATAACTTTATTTTACATGAAAACAAGGTGCATGTCACGAAACATCAAAATAAAGATTCCCTCTATATTGTCGACTTTATTCGTTATTTTGATTCAATTTCATTCCAAAGAGTAGTATGCAGCATTTTTTATATGCAATTTTCGGTTAAAAATACGTTTTTAACGGGTTGCTTCTTCTTTCAATAGCTGTTTTAATTCTACTAACAAACGTTCAGCTCCTTCAGGACTCAGCATCACTTTCCCATTTCCATAGCTTTTGTTGTACTTCGTCACTTGTCCAGTTAACAGGCAGCTCTTATCTGCATCATATTTTTTTAGCATAATGGTTTGATCTTCAATGAAAATTTCTAAGAGCTGCTCTTCTTTAATATTGAGTACCTTGCGCATTTCTGAAGGCAGAACAATTCTGCCTAGTGAATCAATATGTCTGACCATCCCAGTTCTTTTCAACGACATTGCCTCCTTGATCATTTCATTCATTGACTTTTGTCAATATCTTCATAGTAAAATAGATCTTCAAATTTTTTATCAAAGTAATGAATCATTTTGCCAATGACAAGCTGGCCTGGTTTCCGATGACCATTTAATACCCTGCTGAGTGTGGCAGGAGAAATGCCAATTTCATCAGCGAGCTGATTTAAAGACATATCGTTTTCGATCATATACTGCATGACAAAAGCCCGCCTGATCTGAATCTTTTCGACCATCATTACAACCTCCTATTGAATCAATATGTACAACGTGCAGGTGCTCACTTGAAACAGACCATTAACTTAAGTCAACACTTTTACCCCTCTGCTATTTCCTTTGGTCAATGATCATACTAAAATAAGTCATATACTGAAATGTGAGGTTCGATGTCATGAATCACTTTGGTGAACAATTACGCATTTTAAGAGAAAATAGAAAAATGTCTGTCAATCAACTCGCCATGTATTCAGGTGTAAGCGCTGCTGGTATTTCTCGTATTGAAAATGGAAAGCGCGGTGTGCCAAAACCTTTGACTATCAAAAAATTAGCACATGCCTTGAAGGTGCCTTATGAGGATTTAATGCTGCTTGCCGGTCATATTGAACAGGAGCAAGTTCATGAAATGAAACCAAAATATGAATCCATGTTGAAAATCTATCAAACGGCGCTTCAAAAGGATGTAGAACATCTTCCCATTTTTGATGGGGACAAATGGGAAAGGCTCTCCGCACAAGACATCAGCCAGCTGAATGAATACTTTCTCACGCTCATCAACCAAAAAAAGGCGAACAAATAGCGGGGCATAAACCTAATGTACATCCACTATTAACTAATGTCAATAT
Organism: Bacillus sp. FSL R5-0431; assembly: GCF_038002985.1. NCBI lineage: Bacteria > Bacillati > Bacillota > Bacilli > Caryophanales > Bacillaceae > Bacillus > Bacillus sp. FSL R5-0431. The sequence continues at coordinate 3,014,552 of NZ_JBBOOG010000001.1, forward strand.
TTTCATGGTATACTTGTTGCCAATAGTCAACAAATCAGGTAAAATAGACATATCTAATCTATAACCATGTGAGGTTTTGCCTTGATGAACTTTGGTGCATATTTAAGAGCATTACGTGAGGAAAAGAAGCTGTCAGTGAACCAATTAGCGATGTATTCAGAGGTCAGCGCTGCTGGTATTTCTCGTATTGAAAACGGGAAACGCGGTATTCCAAAGCCTCCTACGATTAAAAAACTAGCCGGTGCATTAAAGGTCCCTTATGAGGAAATGATGCAGGCTGCGGGCTATATTGAGGAAGCCTCTTCTGTCCATCAGTTGAAGGAAGAGGAAATGGCATTATCCAAAATAAAGGAAGCTGCAGCGCAATATGAACTTGGTGCTCTCGAAATATTTGATGGAGACATTTGGTCAACTCTTTCGAAAAAAGAAATAGAGGATCTTAACCGCTATCTGTTATTTATGTTAAACAGCCGTTCGTCATCATAGATTGTTTTGAGCATTGACAAGCTTTTTGAGCTGATTTATGACAGATTTACGGTATAATGGGTTCAGATTGGAGTGAAGAAAGATGAATCAATCTGACATGTGCCCGCGGTTTGAAAAAGCAGTTGAGTTATTGAGTAAACGCTGGGTCGCACTGATTGTTTTTCAGCTTCTCTCAGGTCCGCAGCGCTTTAGTGAAATTGAGGCCGCTCTGACAAATTTAAGCGGAAGAGTATTATCTGAGAGATTAAAAGAGCTGGAAGTAGCAGGCATTGTAAAACGGGAGGTTTTTGCTGAAACACCCGTGCGCATTGAGTATTCTTTAACTGATATGGGGCGTTCCCTTGCACCCGTTTTTGAGGAAATTTCGAAGTGGTCCTCTGAATGGATCACGCTTGAATCATAAAATACCTGCATGTGAACCGCCTGATCATCATAAAACAACCTCCCTTACAGATGTAAGGGAGGTTTTGTCTTTTTAACCGCTTAAGCAGATGTGATGTTTTTTGCAGCTAATGCTTTTCTTTCTTTTTTCTTGTTAGTTGGGCTTAAATAGCGTTCGAGCCAGCCCATGACTAGGTCAGCGATAATGGCCATGAGCGCAGTTGGAATAGCACCTGCTAAAATGATGGCTGTTCCGTTTGTGGCGTTTGATCCTCTAATGATGATATCACCTAGACCTCCCGCACCAACAAATGTCCCAATCGCTGTAATGCCGATGGCGATGACAAGGGCGGTTCTTAAACCAGCCATAATGACCGATAAAGCAAGCGGCAATTCAACCATTCTCAGCACTTGCCATTTCGTCATGCCCATCGCTTTACCCGATTCTAAATAAGCATGTTCAATGCTGACAATCCCTGTATACGTGTTGCGGATGATCGGCAGAAGCGAATACAGAAAGAGTGATAAGATGACTGTATTTGCGCCAAGTCCTAATACAAGCATCAGCACGGAAAGCATCGCTAACGCCGGTATGGTTTGTATAACATTGGTAATGGCGAAGATCCAATTGCTCAGCTTACGGTAATGCGCCACAAAGATGCCTACTGGAATTCCGACAATCGCCGCAAACAGCACCCCATACGCTGACATGAGAAAATGCCGATAAAATTCTTCTAACACATATGAACCGTTCTGCTGATAATACGTCCATAATTGCTGCAGTGTGTCCATCAGCCGTGACACCTCCCCATCTTACTCAAAGTAATTGTGCTTTTTTAGGAAATTTTTCGCAACGGTGGCTGGTTCTTGAAGCTCCCCGTCGACTTGATAGTTAAGCTCTTGCATTTGCTCTGTATCGATTTTTCCGATCAGCCTGTTGATCACCTTATCAAGCCCTGGGTTCTCTTTTAGGACTTTTTCCGGGACAACTGGCGATGCATCATATGGCGGGAAAAACCGCTTATCATCTTTTAAAATTTTGAGGTCATAGGCTTTGATTCGTCCATCTGTTGAATAGGCAAGCACAATATCCATTTTTTCATTTTTTAATGCATCATAGACTAAACCAATCTGCATTGGATACGTGCTTCCAAATTCAATTCCGTATGTTTTCACGAATCCTTCATAACCGTCGCCTTTCTTTTTGAGCCAAATATTATCGACACCGAAACGGTAATTTTTCGCATTCTTTTTCAAGTCAGAGACGGTTTCTAACTTGTTTTCCTTCGCCATCTTTTGCGTCACGGCAAAGGCATACGTATTATCAAAGCCATAGGAATCAAACCATTTGTAATCATAGCGTTTCTTAAATTCTTTTTGGACGATCTCCATCGCACGCTCCGGGTCTTTTTCCGCATCCATTCCAAGCGTACTCGTCAAATCTGTCCCTGTATATCTTGTGGCAGAAATGTCGATATCTCCGTTTTCCATTGCTTTCTGTTGTACGGTATTAGAGCCTAGGTTTTTCACAATGGTTGTCTTTTTATCTGTGTAATGTTCGATGATATCGCTAACCATGTAGGCCATAATTTCTGATTCGGTAAAGTTTTGTGCTCCAATTCGCAGCGTATTGCCTGAGGAGCCGGCTAGTCCAGGAAGTGAACAGCCGCTTATCAATAGCAAGCATCCGGCAAGCAGTGCACTGATCCATTTTGTTTTTCGATTCTTCACATAAGCCAACTCCTTATGAAACTTCCTTCAATCCTTTTAAGCCTTCTGGTGTTACTTTTTTCTCCAGCTTCATCAATGAAAAGTCGATGATGACCGCTAAAATGGTGACTGGGATGGCACCTGCAATAATGTATTCCGGCTGGTATAGCTGAAGTCCAATCAAAATGTAGTCACCAAGACCTCCTCCACCGATAAAAGCAGCAAGTGTTGTCCAGCCAATTAAATAAATCGTTGACGTTCGGACGCCTGCCATAATGATCGGTACAGCAAGCGGAAGTTCCACAAGACGAATTTGTTCCCACGTGGTCATGCCGATCCCTTTACCGGATTCAAGCAAGTTTTTGTTCACACCTTGGACGCCCGCATACGTATTTCTCAAAATAGGCAATACCGAATAGAAAAAGAGAGCAACGATTGCAGGTATTTTCCCCACCCCCAAAATAGGAATAAAAAAAGCAAGAATCGCTAAACTAGGGAGAGTTTGAAAGATATTCACGACACCGATGACAAAACCTGCGCCTCGTTTCATTCGTGTGAGAACGACGCCTAAAGGAACGGCAACGATAATTCCTAGCACGACGGCAATTAAGGAAATATATAAATGCTCCCACATTTTTGTGAGGAGTTCCCCACCATTTTTCTCTAGAAAATCGATGATTTGATCCATTTGTCCACCTCCCTTAGTTCATTTCAATGGCAGACGCCGGCGTATCGTCTCCCCAAATAGAGTCGTACACAACATCTACAAGACTTGCCCGTGTTACAATGCCTTTTAAATGCCCTTTGGCATCCACAACCGGTACATATTTAATACCGCGTATTAAGATTTTCCGAACGGTGTCTCTTAGAAGTGCGCCTTCTTGTACAGTATAGAACTCTGTATTTAAGATCTCACCAACGAAAGCCGCTTTTCTGCGGTTCGCATCGATTGTTTCAATATCGATATAGCCTTTTAGCACATGATGTTCATCTACTACAAGCAAGGAATCGACCCGCTTTTCTCTCATGATGTAGATGGCATCAGTCAACGTTTGTTCGACTGTAATGGTGACTGGTGACGTGTTCATCATTTGTTCTACACGTTCCATATTCGGATTTGATTGAAGCAGGCGTTCTTTTCCGATGAATTCTTCTACGAACTCGTTGGCGGGGTTACGCAAAATATCTTCAGGTGTGCCTACTTGGACAATCTCTCCATCTTTTAAAATCACAATTCGGTCAGCGAGTTTAATGGCTTCATCCATGTCATGTGTGACGAATACGATGGTTTTATTTAACGTTTTTTGCAGTTTCTTAAATTCTTCCTGCAATGTATCTCGTGTAATTGGATCAAGTGCACCAAATGGTTCATCCATGAGGATCAGAGGGGGTTCTGCTGCCAGTGCGCGAAGAACTCCGATGCGCTGCTGCTGTCCTCCACTGAGTTCATGAGGATAGCGCTCTAAAAATTCCGGGCCCATGTCGACGAGCTTCAGCAGTTCGCGAGCTCGTTCTTTCCGTTTTTCTTCCGGCCATTTTAAGAGCTTCGGCACAAGTGAGATGTTTTGCGCGATGGTCATATGGGGGAACAGTCCAATTTGCTGAATCACATAACCGATTTCTCTTCTTAATTGAACTGGATCTTTTTTCATAATATTTTCTCCCTCGATGAAAATGTTTCCTGAGGAAGGTTCAATGAGTCGGTTGATCATCTTCATGGTTGTTGTCTTACCACAGCCACTCGGTCCAATAAAACAAATAAATTCTCCTTTTGCTATTTCTAAATCAATATTTTTGACAGCTTTTTTTCCGCCTTTATACGTCTTAGATACATTCTCTAGTTTCAGCAAATGAGACACCTCCAATTAGTTGGATCTATATATTCAGAAAATTTACACCTTATTAATTATAGTGCAAACTTTATAAAATAAAAAGTTTATGATGTGTTTGTATTGCATAAGATTTATATAAAATTTTCAGTTAACGCTGTAATATCTAGAGATCTCTCCTTTTTCCTTCAAATTACTAGCAATTACTCAATATTTATTGTTTTCATCAACAAACAGGTATATGATATATTGTGTTACAAATTGTCAGTCGTGAAGGGATGAAGCGGGGAGTGGACAAGCAAGCGTTAGGCGCCATTCAAAAAGCACAGGATCATTATATTGAAAAAGCTGCGGAGAACATGAATGCCTTTGGTCTTTCTTCTACAGTGGGTAGAGTGCTTGGTATCATTCACATGAACCGTAAACCAATGACGCTGGAAGAGCTATCAGAGGCGACCGGCATGAGCAAAACGAGGATGAGTCAAGTCGTTCGAGAAATGCTCGATTTGAATATTGCGGAAAAGGTTTATGAAAAAGGAATACGTAAAGATCTTTATGAAGTTGAGCAAGATCAATACCAAACGTTTATTTCATTGTTTGCAGCCAATTGGTCCCGAGTTGTCAGCAAAAACCGTAAAGCACATAAGAAAACGTGCAAGGAATTGCAAGAGCTGCTTGAACAGGACGACTTACCTGAAGAAACAGAGGATAAAATCAATCTGCTTCTTTCAGAAATCAAGGAAAGTCTTGATTACTATGATTGGATTAGCCGCTTAATTGAATTCTTTGAAAGTGAAGAAGTATTTAAGCATGTGCCGAAACCTTAAAAAAAGCTGTTTTATTTTACATCATTGTAGAAAAAAAACAGCTTTTTTATATACACTTATGACATAAACATCGGAAACATCCCTTTTAAGCCTGCGCCGATCATCTCAACTGCCACTACAGCAAGAATTAATCCCATCAAACGCGTCACAACATTCATCTCTGTTTTCCCCATTTTCCGCATAATGAAACTGGAATAATGAAAGGCATAATACGTCATGGCAAGAACAATGATAATGCCGATTAGAATCGAAAACATGTGGAGCATCCCTTGACTTCCTGGGGTTAAACTCATTACTGTAGCGATTGTACCGGGCCCAGCGATGATCGGGATTGCCAGCGGCGTAACGGAGATATCTGCCTTCTCTTTGCTTTCTGCCTTTTCCTCCGAATGAGGATTTTGGACGTGTGATTCTTTTGCATTCAGCAAATTGTAAGCGATACCAAAAATAAAAATACCTCCGGCGATGCGGAGTGCATGAATATCGATCCCAAACAATTTGAATATGAGCCTGCCTGCCAATAGAAAGGCAATCAAAATAATGAAAGAGACCACGATGGCTTTTTTGGCTGTCTGAGCGCGTTCTTTCTCTGTATAGCCTTCTGTTAAGGTGATGAAAAGAGGCACGTTTCCAATGGGGTTTGATACAGCAAATAATGAGACCACAACATGAATCATAAAGGCAATCAACAGACACCCTCCTTTTCTCATAGTGTCTGCCAATCTGATGTGAATATTCCCTTTGATGTTAAAACCTGTTTATCTTTAACCGATGGTAATAGAGGTTTAAAGAAAGGGGTTCACACTTGAAAAAACCATTACGATCATTCTTCTGTCTGTTGCGGTGTTAGGCGCAGCTGGCTGGATTGTTTGGCAGCAGCAGAGGAAAAACATCAGCAAGAAAGCAAAACGAACACTAAGCAGCTTTCGAAGTTAACATCAGATCAAACGGATATGAAGCATGAAAACGATGATCAAAAAAAGCAAATAGCCACCGTCACAAAAAAGCTCAAAAAAGAAAGCCTATGAAAAAGAGGTCAAACAGCTTAAAGCGCTTGAGGTGAAAGTCGACCAGCTTCAAAAAGAGCTGGCAGCAACAAAAACTGCTGCTCAAGCGAATAAGCAGACCACACAGGCTACAAGAAAACCAACTGACAAAAAAGACCCGAATGTCACTCATCACCTTCCCTCTCAGGTGGGTACAGGACCAATATGATTGGGGCGTGAAACAAGGGTATATGAAAGAATAGAAAGGATGAAAAAATGTGATACAAATTCGGCCATTGTCTCGTGATCAATCTCTCCCTATGGATCTTTTACTATTAGCTGACCCTTCAAAGGAAAAGGTTCTCGCTTATGTGCAATCCGGCTCTTGTTATGCCGCCTTTCATGAAGAGGATGTGATTGGTGTTTATGTTCTATCATCGCTATCTCAGCATACAGTCGAAATCATGAATGTTGCTGTGAAGGAGTCATGGCAAGGAAAGGGAATTGGGAAACAGCTGATCCGTCATGCGATCGCTGAAGCGAAAGCCGCTGGCTTCCATAGGATTGAAATCGGCACAGGCAACTCGAGTATTCAGCAGCTCGCACTTTATCAAAAATGCGGCTTCCGCCTGACTTCGATCGATCGCGATTTCTTCCTTAAGCATTATGATGAACCGATTTATGAAAACGGGATTCAATGTATGGATATGGTACGGCTGTCTCTCACTTTTCAAGCAGACTGACTATTTGCTCAGCCTGCTTTTTTTATGCTCTTCGCTTTTTCACAGCTTGAATCACATATTGAATGAAAAAGTAGAGCACAGCGCCAGCTAAAAAGCAGACAACACATCCAAAAAGCGTCGCCTCTGAGCTGAATTGATACTCTTCAATTTTCATGATATAAAATGGCATACCAAACAGTGTCGGACTTGATTCAACATGATTGACCTCTAGCAGCAGTAAAAAGACAGGGGTCATAAACACAGCAAATATATACAGCATCGCAAGTGTTAAGCCGCTAGAAAACGAATGAAATACTTTGATCATCTTTTTCTCTCCTTCATCTCTTTTAAACTGGCTGTGATATTTTTCCCGTCTGGGCAAGCTGGATGCAGCATCACAGTGTTCAGTAAAGAAAAAAACAGCAGCTGATGACTCACCGGATGCTTCCACATCAAAAAAAGCACAATCGAGCAGAGCACCGGAAACAGTGGACCCGCAAGTGCTACCATCAGATTAAAGCTCGGCCGGGCAAATGTCTCATGGACGATCGCCACTTGCTTCCAATCAATCATCATCACAAAATCAAAAAGGGGTCTTTTTTCGAATTTGTTACACACTATGACCATCAACATATGACCGAGTTCGTGAATTAGCACAACCGCTAGTAAACTAATGACAAGCCCCATCATCGCAATACAGGCCTTTTTAACATCGCAGCATATATACAACTGAAAAAGGCAAGTGAACCAAGCAGATAAGCGGTGGCGAGAAGAGACACATCAGATGAAAGCCATTCTAATAAAAGCATATCGATAAAGCTGAATACAGCAATCATCAACACGATCACAAACAGCTTATTAAAATCACTGATTTTCACGACAAACCCTGTACAGGCCGCCATGGCGGTAATCAATAAAATGGACAAACTCGCCAATCCATGACCTTCACTTTCAATACCGATCACCAAATAGGCAAGCCCAATATACACAAAATATGTCAGCAGATTAATGGTGTAATAAAATAACATTCTCGACATTAAATAAGCGCCCTTTGATGTATTTAACATAAAGATGGCCCTTTGATTGATATGATATTCCTTGCCAATCATCAGCGGAAGCATGATCAATATTTCCTTTAAAGCAAACTGCACAATAAAGGCATACAGCCAGCCAGTTTCTGCCGGTGTAAAAACAAAAGGCAGCCCCGCCGTCAAACAAATGAGAAAGAGAAACAAAATGCCTTGCTCTTTAAAAACAGCTGATCGGCTGAAATAGACCAATTCCTGCCGCAGATGCGTCAGAAAGGAAGAGTGCGTTCTGATTTTCTGGTAGGAAAACGACTTCACCTCTGTTTTCAGCTGCAAAAACATCTGATGAACATAGCAAGCTGCTAAACCCTTCACCCATAGCCATCCAGCGCTTAGGATGATCACAAGTAACAACAGATAGACAGCCGGCCATACACGGATCATCTCCACCGCTTTTTGAAAAAGGAGAAATATTAGTACATGAAGCGCCCCAAAGCCGATCGTTTGAAGCAGCAAATGCTCTTTTGTTTTTGATACGAAATGGCTCACACCGATCCGCAGCAGCATCCAAGAAGCGAGCGTATACAGCGCCAATATGCAGCAAGTGATGCAAACAACGATGATCCAATACATAGATGGGGTTACACCCGTGATCAAAAGACCTAATATAATCGGTAAAAAAAGCAGTCCAGCCATGAGGAAGCAAAAGAGCACTGGAAAGAAATACACGCAAAGGATAAATGGCACACTCTGAATCGCACTGTTTAAAAAGTAGAATTGATATTCTTGGCGCTTCAATTTATTGCGGGATAACACAATACCTGCCCCTAATAGCAAGAGCGACATTTTGACAAATTGGAGGTATAGCGCAGTAGGCTCGCTTTCACCTGCCTGCATGAAAAAGCGCAGGCTGATGACGACGTATATCGCATAGATCAGCAAGAGAAAAACGGTGGCTGCGAGAAGCTGTAAAGGATATTTTTTTCCAAGCTGTTTTCCTTTCGTTGTCAGCATGCCCCATTCTAGTTTATGAAGAACGTGTCGTGTCCAAATCATTGAGTAACCTCTCCACCTGCATATAGTAATCTCGATTCACTTCTTTATAAATCTCTTCAAGTGCCTGATGAGGAAATGTCTGAGTCGTTTCTTGGCGGGACATATTCAGCTTGACGTCACCATTTCTTAAGATCATGAGATGGTCATATAATGTATCACCAAAGCTCAAATGATGAGTTGATATAAGAATGCCAGCACCTTGATCTCTCAGCTTCATGAGCACCTTTTTTAAGATGATCATCATATCTGGATCAAGTCCGTTTGTTGGCTCGTCGAACACATAATAATCACATGGTCTGAGGAGCTGGGAAATGATCTGCGTTTTCTTTTGATTGCCATGGGACAGCTGAGCGATTGGCTGATCCATATATGGACTCAGCTCAAACAAATCGGTGAATGTCTCTTCTCGTGTGACATCTTGCTCATTTGGCAGCTGAAGTAATTGAAAGTATTCCCTCGGTGTTAAATAATCGAACAACGCATGATCGTCAGGAATATAGGAAACATGTTTTTTCAAAAGGGAAATATGAGCTGAGGATTGAAGGTTCAGCTGTTCGCCATGTAAGGAAACGTACCCAGTAAATGGCGTCAGCCCAAACATGGCTTGGATCATCGTTGTCTTTCCTGCACCATTATGCCCTAAAAGAAGCATCGCCTGGCCTTTCTCCACGTTCATTTGAATATTACGGAGAGAGAAGGTGCGGCTATACGTTTTTTCTTGTAATTGTAATGTCAGCATCATATCCCTCCGTTTGTTTCAGATGGAACAGATGACCTTGCATCTGTTCTCATCCCTGTTAGAACCCGCATTGGATTTTAACGTACATGCCTAATAATTTGAACTCTCCTAAAAATTTGGAGCCCTTTCCAAAGGTCTTACATGCCCAAATCAATGCTCCAAGTGAAATAATGCCCAATATAGCGGCAAGGACATAAATCCAAAATGCGTTTTTCTGTACATTCTTAGAAGTCAGAATTCGTTGCTTCCTTTCATCATATGCCGCCAATAGGTGAAGGACATACATATACACACCTACTGGAAAACGAAGGCTAAAAGGATTCAGCATCTCATCACCCCCTAATATATGTAAAATGATACCACCCCCTTACAGAAAGCATAAGTTCATTTCAGATCATATTTTTAGTCGATTTTTCATGATTTAGTGCTTATAAATGGAGGGGATTTTGACTTCTTCTCTAACTGAAGGAGGATGTTTTACAAAAATAGGATAAGACAAATGAATTAGCTATCGGATTTCGCTCAACACAAAAAAAACGCTGCGTCCCGCTCTCATGAAAGAGTGGGACGCAGCGCGTAGCTGGCATTATTTATTCAAGTTATAGAATGTTGCAATGCCGTGATATTGTGCTGTTTCAGCCAATTGATCTTCGATGCGAAGTAATTGGTTGTATTTCGCCACACGGTCCGTACGAGACGGAGCACCTGTTTTGATTTGTCCAGCGTTTGTTGCAACAGCAATGTCTGCAATTGTGCTGTCTTCTGTTTCACCAGAACGGTGAGAGATGACTGCTGTGTATCCTGCACGTTTTGCCATTTCGATTGCATCAAATGTTTCAGTTAATGTACCTATTTGGTTTACTTTGATCAGGATAGAGTTACCGACACCATTTTTAATACCTTCAGAAAGCTTCTTCGTGTTTGTAACGAATAAGTCATCTCCTACTAGCTGAACCTTGCTGCCAAGGCGCTCAGTTAATAGTTTGTGACCTTCCCAGTCGTTTTCATCAAGGCCGTCTTCGATAGAGATTATTGGGTATTTCGATACCATATCTTCATACCAGTCAACCATTTCAGCAGATGTTTTCACAACACCTTCGCCTGATAAATGATATTTACCGTCTTCTTTGTTGTAGAACTCAGAAGATGCAGCATCCATTGCAAGTTTCACTTCTTCACCTGGTTTGAAACCAGCTTTTTCAATCGCTTCTACGATTGTTTGAAGTGCTTCTTCGTTAGAACCAAGGTTTGGAGCGAATCCGCCTTCGTCACCTACAGCTGTGTTTAAGCCTTTTGCACTTAATACAGATTTCAGGCTATGGAAGATTTGTGCGCCCATGCGAAGTGCTTCACGGAAGTTCGGTGCACCTACAGGCATAATCATGAATTCTTGAATGTCTACGTTGTTATCCGCATGCTCTCCGCCGTTGACGATGTTCATCATTGGCACTGGAAGCGTTTTGGAGTTGAATCCACCAAGGTATTGGTAAAGTGGAATTTGTAAGAAATCAGCAGCCGCACGTGCTACAGCGATAGATACGCCAAGGATTGCGTTTGCGCCTAATTTCCCTTTGTTTTCTGTTCCATCAAGTTCGATTAACATTTTGTCAATCGCTACTTGTTCTGTTACATCAAAGCCTAAAAGTTCTGGTGCAATGATTTCATTTACGTTGTTTACAGCTGTCAGAACACCTTTTCCAAGGTAACGGTCTTTGTCTCCGTCACGTAGTTCTACTGCTTCATATTCACCAGTAGAAGCACCACTTGGTACTAATGCACGGCCAAAGCCGCCAGATTCTGTGTAAACTTCTACTTCAACTGTTGGGTTACCGCGAGAGTCTAATACTTCGCGTGCATATACGTCAACAATGTATGGCATCGTTATTTCTCTCCTTTTGAATCAATTTTTTTATTTCTGAATCAATGATGTTCCTGTCATCTCTTTTGGTTTTTCAAGACCAAGTAAGTCTAAAAGCGTTGGAGATAGATCGGCTAGAATGCCGCCTTCTCTAAGAGTTGCACCTTTTTTCGTCACGATTACTGGAACAGGGTTTGTCGTATGTGCAGTATGCGGCTTGCCTTCTTCGGTTATCAGCACGTCTGCGTTACCGTGGTCTGCCGTGATGATGGCATGTCCGCCTTTTGCTAGGATTGCGTCGACTACAGCTCCTAAGCACTCATCTACTGCTTCAATGGCTTTGATTGTTGGCTCGAGCATACCTGAATGACCAACCATATCCGGGTTAGCAAAGTTCAGGATGATCGCATCATGCTTATCAGCATTGATGTCTGCAACAAGTGCATCCTTTACCTCGTAAGCGCTCATTTCTGGCTTGAGGTCATAGGTTGCCACATCTGGCGAATTGATCAAGATGCGGTCTTCACCAGGAAATTCTTCTTCACGCCCACCACTCATAAAGAACGTCACATGAGGATATTTCTCTGTTTCAGCAATCCGCAGCTGTTTCAATCCATTTTGAGAAAGCACTTCTCCTACTGTGTTATCCAAATTCACTGGTTTGAAGGCGACATAGCCATCAACCGTTTCACTGAAGTGTGTAAAGCAGACGAAGTGTAAATCCTTCGGATGTGCTTCCCCGCGATCAAATGAGCGGAAATCTTCATTTGTGAAGGTGTTCGAAATTTGGATCGCACGGTCTGGACGGAAGTTATAGAAAATCACAGAGTCTCCGTCGTTTACTTTTGCAACTGGCTCACCATTTTCTCTCGTGATGACAGATGGAATAACGAATTCATCGTAGATTCCATTTTCATAGGAGTCATCAACGACATCATAAATGTTTTGATAACTTGGGCCATCACCATACGCCATCGCGCGATATGCTTTCTCCACACGATCCCAGCGTTTGTCACGGTCCATTGAGTAATAGCGTCCAGAAAGTGTTGCCACTTCTCCGACACCGATTTCTTTGATTTGTTCTTCAAGCTGTTTTAAGTACACTTTGGCTGTCTTTTGACCAACATCACGTCCGTCTAAGAAGCCATGAATGTATACCTTTGTTAAGCCTTCTTTTTTCGCCAGCTTCAGCAGGGCAAAGAGATGCTGGATGTGGCTGTGCACACCGCCGTCTGACAAGAGACCGAATAAATGAAGGGCCTTGTCATTCTCTTTTGCATAAGTCATTGCCTCTAGGAACGTTTCGTTTTTCTCAAATTCCCCTTCACGAATGGCAACATTCACTCTTGTTAAGCTTTGATACACAATGCGTCCTGCACCGATGTTCAAATGCCCAACTTCAGAGTTCCCCATTTGACCTTGCGGGAGGCCTACTGCCTCACCTGAAGCCGTTAAGGTTTGATGCGGGAATTCATTCCAGTAGCGGTCGAAGTTCGGTTTCTTTGCTTGGGCAACAGCGTTACCGACTGTTTCGCCTCTTAAACCGAATCCATCTAAGATGATTAATGCAGCTGGTTTCTTACTCATATTGACCTTCCTCCAATAATTGAACGAAAGACTGAGGTTCTAAGCTTGCGCCGCCTACCAAAGCACCGTCAATATCGGATTCTGCCATATATTCTTTAATATTCGCCGGTTTCACGCTTCCGCCATATTGAATGCGAAGGCTGTCTGCCGCTTCTTGACCATATTCGCTTGCAACCGTTTGACGGATATGCGCACAAACGTCGTTTGCATCTTTCGCTGTAGAAGATTTCCCTGTACCGATCGCCCAGATTGGCTCATATGCAATGACAGATTCAGCAACTTGCTGAGTCGTTAAACCAGCTAGTGCTTTCTTCACTTGATCAGCGACAAGTTCATTTGTTTTGCCAGCTTCACGCTCTTCAAGCGTTTCACCTACGCAGATAATTGGAACGATGCCATGCTTGAATGCAGCATGTGCTTTTTTGTTCACTGTTTCATCTGTTTCAGCGAAGAATTCACGGCGCTCTGAATGACCGATCACTGAGTAGCCGATGCCAAGATCTTTTAGCGCAGCAGGGCTGATTTCACCAGTGAATGCACCATTTTCTTCAAAGTGCATGTTTTGTGCACCAATTTTAAGGTCTGTTCCGTTAGAAAGGCTGTTTAGCTTTTCAAGGAAAAGTGCTGGCGCACAGACAATTGATTCCACTTTGTCAGGAGATGGAATGGATGACTTGACTTCTTCAACGAAGCTAACCGCTTCGCCAAGTGTTTTGTTCATTTTCCAGTTCCCAGCTATAATTGGTTTTCTCATGATTGACACTTCCTTATAGCAGTTTTGGTCTTATTTATCGTTTAATGCAGTAACACCTGGAAGCTCTTTGCCTTCCATAAATTCAAGTGAAGCGCCGCCGCCTGTAGAAATATGGCTCATCTGATCAGCAAGACCAAACTTCTCAACAGCTGCTGCTGAGTCTCCACCGCCAATGACAGAATATGTATCTTTTGCTTCTGCCAGTGCTTCTGCGATTGCTTTTGTCCCTTTAGCGAATGCATCAATTTCAAATACACCCATTGGTCCGTTCCAGACAACAAGTTTGCTGTTTTTAATGACATCAGCATACTTCTCTCTTGTCTCTGTTCCAATATCAAGTGCTTCTAGATCACTTGGAATTTCAGAGATTGGCACAATGCTTGTATTCGCATCATTTGAAAAGTCGTCGGCTACCAGAACATCTGTTGGAATCAGGAAGTTCACGCCTTTTTCTTTTGCACGGTCCATAAAGGATTTCGCTAAATCTACTTTGTCTTCTTCTAATAAAGATTTTCCTACTTCGTGGCCAAGTGCTTTCACAAATGTGTAAGCAAGTCCGCCGCCGATGATGAGGTTGTCCACTTTATCCAGAAGACTTTCAATCACACCGATTTTATCCTTTACTTTTGCACCACCGATAATCGCTGTAAATGGACGATCAGGGTTTGAAATGGCTTTTCCTAGAACCTCAAGCTCTTTTTGCATGAGGAAGCCCGAAACAGCCGGAAGATATGCTGCAATACCAGCAGTGGATGCATGTGCACGGTGTGCAGCACCGAACGCATCATTGACATACACATCGGCTAAATCAGCAAATGCTTTTGATAATTCAGGATCGTTCTTTTCTTCACCAGGATAGAAACGAACGTTTTCAAGCACTAGCACATCTCCTTCTTTTAAGTCAGAGATTTGCTTTTTCACGTTGTCTCCGTAAGCTTCATCCGCTTTTTTCACTTCTTGTCCAAGAAGCTCTTGCAGACGTTTTGCCACAGGTGTCAGACGCAGTTCTTCAGTAACTTGACCCTTCGGACGACCCAAATGACTAGCTAGCAGTACCTTTGCGCCTTGTCCTGTTAAATACTCAATCGTTGGTAATGCTGCGCGAATACGAGTATCATCCGTCACTTCTCCGTCTTTCATTGGAACGTTAAAATCTACGCGGCAGAACACAACTTTACCTTTTACGTCAATGTCTTTTACTGATTTCTTATTCATGCTCGTCAGGAGATCCTCCTTTATTCTGGTTTCCTTACGCATTGGACAAGTCTCTCTTTATCCTTTTCCCATTTTGCCCTCATCAAAACGAGAAATCGTGCAGAACGGATAAAAACAGAGAAAAAGGGAAAGGGATGCTTCCCCTTCCCTTGTCCGTCTTCATTATATCGTGTCTCTAGGAAAGAACCAAGTGAGTTCCTTCAGTGTGAGAAATTAAAGACCTTGTTTTGCAATGTAAGCTGCAAGGTCAACAACGCGGTGAGAATATCCACTCTCGTTATCGTACCAAGAAATGACTTTCACCATGCTGCCTTCCATCACCATTGTAGAAAGAGCATCGATAGTTGAAGAGTTTGCATTACCATTGTAGTCACCAGATACTAATGGCTCTTCGCTGTAGCCAAGGATTCCATTAAGTTCTCCTTCAGCTGCTTCTTTAAGTGCTGCATTTACATCTTCAGCCGTTACATCTTGGTTTAATTCAGCCACAAGGTCAACTAAAGAAACGTTAGGTGTTGGAACACGCATAGCGCCACCGTTTAATTTACCTTTAAGTTCAGGCAATACAAGTGAAACAGCTTTCGCAGCACCTGTAGAAGTTGGGATGATGTTTTCCGCAGCTGCACGAGCACGACGGTAGTCTTTGTGCGGAAGATCAAGAATTTGTTGGTCATTTGTGTATGAGTGAACAGTTGTCATCATACCGCGTTTGATACCAAATTTATCGTTAAGTACTTTTGCAAATGGAGCTAAGCAGTTTGTTGTACAAGATGCATTAGAGATGACATCGTGGCTAGCTGCATCGTATTTGTCTTCGTTTACACCCATAACGATTGTGATATCTTCTTCGTTAGCAGGAGCAGAGATGATGACTTTTTTAGCGCCAGCTTCTAAGTGTTTTGCAGCGTCTGCACGTTTTGTGAAGAATCCAGTAGATTCAACAACGATTTCTACGCCTTGTTTACCCCAGCTTAATTTTGCAGGGTCACGCTCAGCTGATACTTCGATTGTTTTACCGTTCACTACTAAGTTTGTACCGTCTACAGAAACTTCTGCATCTAGTTTTCCGTGAACAGAATCATATTGTAAAAGGTGTGCAAGCATGTTAGCGTCTGTTAGATCGTTAACCGCTACTACCTCAACTTCAGGATTGTTTAATGCTGCACGAAATACGTTACGTCCAATACGTCCAAATCCGTTAATACCGACTTTTACTGCCATGATGTTTCCTCCTTTTATAGGTCACAATGTTTTATATTGAGGGATCAATTGACTCCCTTAATAACTCTTTTGCGGCTCCTTCGTCTGTGACGAGAACCGTTCGGCGGGGTTTTTTGAAATAAGCTTCAATGGCCCCTGCCTTTGATGATCCACCTGCAACAGCAATGATGTGTGGAATGCTTTCTAAATCATCTAGCTGCATGCCGACGGAGTGCACTTTGTGGACGACCTCACCATCACGATTAAAGTAATAGCCAAAGGCCTCTGTCACTGCGTCATGCTCATCAATCTTTTTTAAATCTTCAGCTGGTGTGTTTCGTCTCATCGCCATTGTTTTTGCTTCACCGATTCCATGAATGAGCATCGTAGATGATTTAATCGTTTGAAGCACTTCTTTGACTGACGGCTCTTCAATAATGGAAGAGTAAGCACCTTCTGACAGCTGTCCTGGAACAAACAGCAGTTTGTAAGTACCGGAAGCTTTTTCAGCCATGTGGGCACAAATGGTGTTTGCCTGATTTTTTACATTCTCCCCAAGACCGCCTCTTGCAGGGACAAACATCATGTCTCTGTTTTTGGCATCAGGAGTCATCATTTCGGCAACGGCTTCCATCGTCGTTCCGCCAGTGACGGCGACGATATTATTTCCAGTAAACCTTTTTTTCATACATTGGACAGCAGCTCTTCCCATTTCTTGCTTCACCCACGGGGATTCGTCACTGTCACCAGAAACGATGATGACTTCTTCTAGGCCTAACTTCCTCTTTAATGTATTTTCCAAAAAGGTTAAACCTAAAACGTCCTTCATCATTCCTTCAAGCATTTCAAGCAAAGCGTGGCCTTCACTCGTCAGCATCATGCCGCTCGTTTTGACATCCAGCAGGTTTTGTTCTTTTAGAAACTGAACTTCAGCTCTTAAGATGCGCTCACTGAGACCTAGGCTCGTCGCAAGGCTTCTGCGGCCGATTGGTTCAGCTAATCTGATGTATTGTAAAATGTCGTAGCGTTTTTGCATAACGATGAGAAGATCTGGCAATAATTTTTTTTGAGCTTCCAATAAACGATTCATGGCTAACGACCCTTTCTTTTCACGTTGGACTAAAAACGTCCCACTGTGACAAAAAACGTCCCGCCACAGCCAAAAAAAATCAATCCCTGCTTTCTTTAATTATTTTAACAGGATAATCTTGCATTTTCAACTCTTACAAACACATTTAGACAAAAAATAGACACATTTTCACCGATAACCTGCTTGTCATCAAGGTTCTTGCTATGATATTTCTTTTCAAAATATTTATTTTCTTCTATATTCAATGAATTCACCATTGAAAATGTGCATGCGTGTGAGATCCGCATGCACATTTTGTAGATATAGATGGTCTTTTATGTTTTTGGGATGGTTCCTTCCTCTTCGGCGAAACGCTTTGCCTCTTCCTTCGGTTTGATTTTGAAATAATAAATGATGTAGCAGACAGCCATGAACGGAACGCCGCAATAAAGGCCAATCCGCTGATCCTCAATAAAGAATAGGCTGATGAGAACGATGCCAAATGCGATGAAGCCTGCCAATGGCACAAATGGATAGAACGGTGTACGGAAGACGAGATCCTTTACATCTCCACCAGCTTTTATGAATTGTTTTCTAAAGAAATACTGAGACAAACAAATGGACATCCACACCACAACTAGAACCATTCCGGAAATCGAAATGAGCCACACATACACCGTTTTTGGTGCCACAACACTTGTGAGCAGGGATAAAGCGGATACACCCATTGTCACCAATAATGCATTGATCGGGATTTTACGCTTGGACAGCTTTTTCGTAAAGCCAGGTCCTTTCCCGTCCTTTGAAAGCGACCAAAGCATACGTGATGATGCATATAATCCAGAGTTTGCTACAGATAAGACAGCTGTGATGATAATAAAATTCATGATATCTGCAGCATATGGGATGCCGACCTTGTCCAGCACGACCACAAACGGACTGTCAACAGTGCCTGCTGTCTGCCATGGAAGAAGCGCGGCAAGAACCGCAATTGATAAAACGAAAAAGACCATCGTTCTCCAAATAATATTCCGTATCGATCGAGGCAATGTTTTTTCAGGGCTTTCACTCTCACCTGCTGCAATCCCTACAAGTTCTGTTCCTTGAAAGGAGAAATTGACCGTGACCATGGTTAATAAAATAGCAAAAACACCATTAGGAAATAGTCCGCCATGATCCGTCAAATGACGAAATAAAGGGGCTGGTTCTCCGCCTTTCAAATGAATCATTCCGAAAATTGCGCCAATTCCGATGATAATAAACAATAGGATGGCTGCAACCTTAATGGCTGAAAACCAAAATTCCGTTTCAGCGAAGCTGCGAGCTGAGATGGCATTCACGGCAAATAATATCACGCTAAATGCTAGGCACCAGAGCCAAACCGGGATATCTGGGAACCACCTTTGGAGCAATATGCCTGCTGACGTAAACTCCAGTCCAATCGTACACGCCCAGCTAAACCAATACAGCCAGCCGATCATAAAGCCTGTGGATGGGCCTATATATTTGGTTGCATACTCCTGAAAGGAACCGGCTGTCGGCATCGCCACTGCTAATTCTCCAAGACACAGCATGACCAAATACATTAACAGTCCGCCAATGATAAACGATAGAATGGCTCCGCCAGGTCCTGCCTGATGGATAATCAATCCTGATCCAAGGAAAAGGCCCGTACCGATGACGCCGCCTAAGGCAATCATAAAGAGATGTCTGCTTTTCATGGAACGCTCTAGTTCATTATGCTGTTCTTGCTTCAAATCCACTTCCCCACTTTCCTTCTTCTATTCATCATCCTTTGACAAAATTCGCTGTTCGTTGAAAAAGAAAGGGAGAAAGTGAAGGTTCCTCCCCCTTTGGCATTTAGGCTTGAAACAGTGCTTCAATATGACCAATTGCCCAATCTAAATCTTCTTTTGAAATGGTCAGCGGCGGTGCAAAACGGATAACTGTCTCATGGGTTTCTTTACATAACAATCCTGCTTGCTTCAGCTTTTCACAATAAGGTCTAGCTGCCTCTGTCAGCTCCATTCCTATAAATAATCCGCGGCCGCGCACTTCCTTAATCACAGGGCTTTGAATGCGTGATAGTTTGTCTTTGAAGTATTCGCCAAGCTCCATGGAACGTGCTGCAAGCTTTTCGTCGATTAAAACATCCAGTGCAGCAAGTGACACCGCACACGCAAGAGGATTTCCTCCGAAGGTAGACCCATGAGAACCAGGGTTAAACACGCCTAATATATCGCGGTTTGCTACGACACACGAGATTGGAAAGACGCCGCCGCCTAAAGCTTTCCCGAGGATCAGCATATCTGGCTCAATGTCTTCCCAGTCACACGCAAACATCTTACCTGTTCGTGCTAACCCCACTTGAATCTCATCCGCAATGAACAGCACATGTTCTTTCTCACAAAGCGCCTTGGCATCTTTCAAGAAGCCTTCTGGCGGCATGACAATTCCCGCTTCTCCTTGAATCGGTTCTATGAGGAAAGCCGCTGTCTGTGGTGTGATAGCTTCACGTAACGCTTCAATATCTCCGTAAGGAATCAGTTTTATTCCGGGAAGCATTGGACCGAAGCCTCTTTGGTATTCTGCTTCAGAGGAAAGAGACACAGCCGTCATCGTTCTCCCATGGAAATTGCCAACACACGCAATGATTTCTGCACGATTCTCTTCGATTCCCTTAACATCATAGCCCCAGCGTCTTGCTGCTTTTACAGCGGTTTCTACAGCCTCAGCACCAGTATTCATTGGCAGTGCCATGTCTTTATTCGTCAGTTTGCAAATTTTTTCATACCAAGGACCAAGCTGATCATTATGAAAAGCTCTCGAGGTGAGTGTCACACGGTCTGCCTGTTTTTTGAGCGCTTCAATAATGCGGGGATGGCGATGTCCTTGGTTCACTGCGGAATACGCACTGAGCATATCCATATATCGATTGCCTTCAGGGTCTGTCACCCACACTCCCTCAGCCTCTGAAATCACAATTGGCAGTGGATGATAGTTTGCCGCTCCATATTGTTCTGTTTGTTGAATTAATTCATTTGTCTGTGTCATCATCTATTCCTCCTTCTGTAAGGTAGCTTCTTTCAATTGGGTTCATCTTCATCCATATGTTATGCAAGGATCGTGCCAACTTTCTGACCGCTTGATCATGAGGGTCTATCTCATTATTTACGCAAAATTTCTTTGCGCATGCCAAATTTTTTAGAGACAACCGCAAAATTTTTCATGTAAAATAGAGGTAACGTCAGGAGGTGGCACAAGTGAAAAAAGATCTGCATACCGCAAAGCTTGAAAATGAGATTGATTTGTATAAACAAATGCTCGATTTAATTGATGTCGGGGTTCATGCAATTGACGAGAATGGCCATACGGTTGTTTATAATAAAAAAATGATGGAGATTGAGTCTTTAAAACGCTCTGATGTTCTCCATAAAAATGTACTCGACTTCTTCACCTTTCAAGATGAGATGCACAGTACACTTGTCCAAGCGCTTCGTACCGGGAAACAAACCGTTCATGCCAAGCAGACGTATCATAATTACAACGGAAAAGAAATCACAACGATTAACCATACATACCCGCTCGTTCGAGACGGCCTCATTCAAGGGGCAGTTGAAATTTCAAATGATGTGACCAAGCTGGAACGACTGATTCATCACAATATGAAGAAAAAAGGAAGCACACGCTTTACCTTTGATTCCATTATTGGACAAAGCCCTGCATTTTTAGAGGTGATTGAACATGCGAAACGAGCGACACGCACCTCTTCCTATGTGCTCATTGTTGGCGAAACAGGGACTGGGAAAGAACTGTTTGCTCAAAGCATTCATAACGGCAGCAGCCGGTCATCTGGACCATTTATTACCCAAAATTGTGCGGCACTGCCTGATAATCTGATTGAAAGTCTGCTCTTTGGTACACAAAAAGGGGCTTTTACGGGGGCAACTGATCAGCCTGGTTTATTTGAACAGGCGCAAGGAGGAACATTGCTTTTAGATGAGATCAACTCATTAAATCCTCCTCTTCAAGCAAAACTGCTGCGCGTCTTACAGGAGAAACGCGTGAGAAGGCTAGGCAGCACAAAAGAAATCGCTGTTGATGTAAGAGTCATTGCCAATATGAATGAGGACCCTGTGGATGCGATCGCAGGTGGACGCATGCGCAAGGATTTATTTTATCGGCTCGGTATTGTCACCTTATTTATCCCGCCGCTTTCTGAGCGAAAAGAGGACATTCCTACGTTTGTGAATCATTTTATTCAAAAATATAATGAGCTGTTTCAAATGAAGGTGAAGACCGCTGACGAAGAGGTACTTGCCCTTTTTAAGGCGTATCATTGGCCAGGCAATGTAAGAGAACTGGAGCATGTGATTGAGGCGGGGATGAATATGATGATGGATGAAGACGACTTAAGCATGCATCACCTTCCCTATCATTTTAGATTTAAGCACGGGGAAGGCCGTCCTAAGGCGCAATTGCAAACAAATTCTCTGCAGCAAACCGCCGCTGCTGACACCTTTGTCTATACAAGCCCAGAACATACGACTGATTTCCAAACTCAAATGGAGCGATTCGAAAAACAATACATCGTCCATTACTTAGAAAAAATGGACGATAATATTTCACAGACTGCAAAGTTATTGGGCATGAGCAGGCAAAGTCTGCAATATCGAATGAAAAAGCTACATATTTCTCGTCAATAATAGAGCTGTGCCATCATTCGGCACAGCTTATTGTGTATCTGACTGTTCTGCTGGTTCTTGCAGCACATCACCCAGCAGATTTTCTACATTTTTCAAATGCGTAAGCATCGCTTTCTCTGCTTCTTCTGGCTGCCTTGCCATGACGGCTTTGTAAATTTGTTCATGTTCTTCGTAAAGCTGCCGAATGGAGGCTTTCGTTGAGAATAATACGACTTTTCTCGTTTCCCGCATCGTTTCTACTAACAAGGTTGAGACTTGATTCATTAACACCTTTAATACATCATTCTTCGAGGCTTTGGCTAAGGCGAGATGGAAGGTGAGATCTGCCTCTTCACCAATTTCTTCATGTGCTTCTGCCAGCTTCATTTGTTCGAGTGCATCACGTAGCTGATGAAGGTCATCGTCCGTCCGAAGTAGCGCCGCCTTTTTAACAGCACCTGTTTCAATGATGGTTCTCACTTCAAGGAGCTGCCTGACATCATGCTGCTTCATTAAAAATGCAGGAGATAAAGAAAATGCGAGCTGTTCAGGATCGAACTGCTTCACATACGTGCCTTCCCCTTGCTTCATCTCTATTAATCCGATCGCTTTGAGAGCAGACAGCGCCTCTCTTACAGCGGAACGGCTGACTTGAAAGCTTTCTGAGAGCGCTTGAACCGAATCTAATTTTTCCCCCGGAAGAAGCTCACCTGTACGAATGAATTCGATTAATGCATCCGCAATTTCTTCATATATTTTTTTGGTTTTGATTTGTTTATATTTCAATTGGTCTCACCTCATCACTGTTGTCTATCCTTATCGGCTCATGCCCTATCTTATACTTTACCCCAAAATTTCCGTTCAGACGTCTCCCCGATTTAATTTTCAAAAAATCTTCTGTGTGCCTTGCTTTCAACAAAAAAGAAGCACCTGCCTTGTTTCTGGCAAGTACTTCTTTTTAATCATGGCGCTTCCGCAGTGTAGATGATGGAAGATTCATTTGTTCACGATATTTCGCAATGGTTCTGCGCGACACACGGATACCAAAGGTTTGCTGAAGCTGCGTCATCATTTGCTGATCTGAATACGGTTTTTTCTTATTTTCCGTTTGGATCAGCTCTGCGATGTGCGTCTTGACTGTGTAGCTGGACGCCTCTTCCAGCGAAGGTCCTTCTAGTTTTGCTTGGAAAAATTGTTTCATTTCCATGAGACCATAAGGGGTTTGCACCATTTTCCCTTTCACCGTTCGGCTGACTGTTGACTCATGCACTTGCAATATATCTGCGATTCGCTTCATCGTAAGCGGTTTCATTTTATGTTTCCCTGTAAGGAAAAAATCTGTCTGATGGAAGATAATCTCACGAACGACATGGGTCATCGTTTGTTTTCTTTGCTTCAGCGCTTGGACAAGCCAATTGTATTGCTGCTCTTTTTCCTTTAGATACACATATGCTTCATGCCGCTTCTGGTCTTGAATCATGGCGAAGTATCCTTCATTCATTTCAACGTCTGGAAAAGCGCGCTGATTCAGCTCAAATGTGATGTGGTCCTGCACGACAGTAATCGTCACATCTGGCTCTATATACACAGGGTCCTCTTCATATGAGAAATGTATGCCCGGTCTTGGTTCCAGCTGCGACACCTCATCTTGTACCGCTTGAAGTGTTTTCATTGAAACGCCTGTTTTCGCCGCGATTTCCTTCCAAGCCTTTCTTGCAAAGAGAAAGAAGTGCTCGTCGATGATCAGCTCGGCTTCATACCAGCGCTCCTTTTTTCTTCTCAGCTGAAGCAGAATGCATTCTTGTAATGATCTTGCGCCAATACCGGCAGGCTCTAGCGATTGAAGCTGATGAAGGACGGCTTCTACTTCTTCAGCTGGCACCTCTAAGACAGCTGCCATTTCGTCAACCGGTTCATTTAAATAGCCATTGGAATCAATGGACTCGATCATAAAGTGAAAGATCCTTTGATTCTTTTCACTTAAATTCAAATCAATGGCTTGTTTCTTTAAATACATTTGTAGGCTTTCTTTTTGATGCGTTCGATACGGCTCTGTCATTCGATCTTGAGATTTTTTATGATAAACTGGTTGATAGCTGTCCGTGTCTTTCCGCTCAATCAGAGGGTTCTCAAGCGCTAACTGGTCAAGATACTCGCCAAGCTCAGCGCTATTCAGCTGAAGCAGCGTAATGGCCTGCCTGAGTTCTTGTGTGAGCACCTGCTTTAATACTTGTTCTTGTTGCAGATTAAGGCTCATTGTCTCCCCTCCCTCTCATCATTTTACATGAAGATTGACGGACCGTATATACGAAATAGGAGTGATTCCCATGTCTGAACTTTTTTCCGTTCCATACTTTGTTGACAACTTGAAACAGCACATCGCCATGAATCAAAATGAAGACAAGATTCATGCCATGAATGCCTATTACCGCTCAGTGGTGTCCACGCTTGTACAAGACCAGCTGACCAAAAACGCTGTGGTCTTGAAGCGTATTCAGCATCTTGATGAAGCATATCAAAAAGTGAAAAAAGAAAGCGAATGAATGAACGAAAAAGAGCACCCTCTGTCATGATGGCAAAGGGTGCTTTTCATTTGCGAAAAGCTTCTGATCCAGCCTTGATTTGTACATCATCAAAAAGCCAGACCGTCCGACAGTATAGATGATAAAGGCAAACCATAGTCCGTGATTGTGCCAAATAGGCGTGACTGCTGCTTGAACAACGATAAACAAGATCATCGCAAACAGCATCGAATTTCTGACAGGGGCAATTTCTGTCGCACCTGTAAATACGCCGTATATGACCAAACCGAAACAAGCGGCAAACGGATAGAGAACGAGCCAGTCTGCATAGCTTAATGTCACATCAAGAAGCCGTGGAAGATTTGTAAACAAGCTCAAGATCGGCTCTTTTAAGAGAAAATAAACCGACGCAATGACGCATGCCATGACAAGTGCCCACTGTCTCGAAAGAGTTAAAGTTCTTTCATAAAGGGTACGGTCATTTGCACCAACTGATCTGCCCACAAGGATGCTGGATGCATTGGCAAAACCATCGAACAAATAAGCCATGATGTAGTGAATTTGAAATAAGATGGCATTGGCCGCCAGCATCTCTGTTCCAAAAGAAGCACCTTTTGCTGTAAACATGTTAATCACCACTAGCAGACAAATCGTCCGAATAAACAAATCTTTATTCACATGAAACATTTTCTGAACTGCCTGTGTATCCATGATTTTCTTAAGAGAAGGCATCTGGAACCCGTTTTTTGAATGCTTCATGATGATCCATGCGCCTAG
The DNA here is from genome assembly GCF_038002985.1 of Bacillus sp. FSL R5-0431. Classification (NCBI taxonomy): domain Bacteria; kingdom Bacillati; phylum Bacillota; class Bacilli; order Caryophanales; family Bacillaceae; genus Bacillus; species Bacillus sp. FSL R5-0431. The sequence continues at coordinate 3,039,983 of NZ_JBBOOG010000001.1, forward strand.
CACAAAGGCGGTTAATTCAGATATCAATGTCGCAGCCGCCACCCCTTTGACTGCAAACGAAAACACATGAACAAGCAGAAGGGCAAGGACCATATTCATGACATTGATCAAGATTTGTAAAGAGAGGGCTTCTTTCATTTTTGCCATTCCCATCAGCCACCCTAATATCACATAATTCATCAAGGTAAACGGGGCACCCCAAATACGAATATGAAAATAATCTGCTGCAAATTGCCGGACATCCGCAGCGGGAGAAATCACTAGAAAAGCAGATTGAATAATTGGCCATTGCAGGGCAATAAAACAAAGGCCGACAATGATGGCGATTAAAAAAGGTCTTAGAAAAGCAAGTACGCCCTGCTCCTCACTCTGCGCCCCGTTTGCCTGGGCGGCAAAAGCAGATGTACTCACCCGCAAAAAACCAAAGAGCCAATATAGTGTACTGAAAATGAGACTGCCAACCGCGACGCCTCCAATATAAGCGGGATTGGCGAGCTGACCGACAACTGCTGTATCAACAGCTCCAAGTAATGGAGTGGTCATCGTTGAGATGGTTAAAGGAATGGCCAAAGCTAAATACGCTCGATGGTTCACGATGCCACCTGCCTTTCATGAAAAATAGCCTCTTCTAAAAGAGGCGTTGATGAAATGAAGATTTACCGAACCGGTCTGCCAATTGTTCGGGACAAAGGATGGTCTGCGAGCATTGCATCTCTCATTTTCTGCACCGCTGTCTCTTCTGATGAAAAGAAATCATCCTTTGATTGAAATTGAGCAACAAGTTCACCTTGATCCAATATCGCCAATTGATCACTTACATGATAGGCTGCCGTCATATCATGTGTAATAAATAAGTAAGCGACACCCAGTTCCTTCTTTAATTCTACTAATAAATCTAAAATGACAGCCTGTGTAACCATGTCTAAGCTGCTGACGGATTCATCCAGTACGACGAGCTTTGGCTGCAGCAATAAGGCTCTTGCGATATTGATCCTTTGCAGCTGGCCGCCGCTGAATTGATGCGGATATTTAGACAAGTCCTTTTCACTGAGCCCGACTCTTTCCAGCCAGTGAATCAACACGTTTTTGCGTTCTTGTCGGCTCATAGCTTCATAGTTTTCAAGCGGCTCGGATAAAATTTGTTCGACTGTCCACCTTGGATTCACCGCCGAATATGAGTCTTGAAACACCGCTTGCACATGCCGGCGATAATGTTTGCGTGTTCGCTGATCTGCACAATATATATCCTGCCCTTCAAAAAGGACCTGACCGGCTCTTGGTTTCTCTAGACCAAGTATGATGCGGCCTAGTGTACTTTTCCCTGCGCCGCTTTGCCCCAGCAATCCGAGGCATGTGCCTTCTTCAATGATTAAATTGACGCCGCTTAAGACTTGGTCTGCGCCTTTTTTTCTCATCAGAAACGACCGGCTGTTGTATGAATGACTAACTGCTTTCACTTCTAATAAATGCAAGGGCCTTCTCACCTCAAATCGGGCAAACAGCTGGGATGGATGGACGAGCTGCTAATAGTTTCTTTGTATAATCATGCTTCGGGTTTTCAAAAAGCTCAAGCACTTCTGCCTTTTCAACCATTTCTCCTTGTCTCATGACGACAACCTGATCTGCCATTTCTGCAATGACGCCAAGATCGTGAGTAATGAGCAAAATGGCAGTTCCATACTCATGACGAATTTGGTTTAGGTGCTCAAGCACCAGCTTCTGCGTGTGTACATCTAAAGCAGTTGTTGGTTCATCTGCTATGAGAAGAGGCGGGTGCATGCAGGCAGCCATGGCAATCATGACACGCTGCAGCATGCCGCCACTTAGTTCAAAGGGATACTTGTTTAACAGCTTATCTGGCTGCGGCAGATTCATCTGCGCTAACGCATCCATTGCCTTCGCTCGTGCCTGCCTTTTACTGACAGCGGTATGCCGGCGGATGGTTTCAATCAGCTGATGACCGATCGTCCATACTGGTGTAAAGCTGTTCATTGGATTTTGCATAATATATGAGATGTCTTTGCCCCGAATAGAGCGCATATCCTTTTCACTCATACCGATCAATTCTCGTCCTTGTAATGTGATGCTGCCAGTGACTTCCGTTGTTTTCCGGTCAAGCATATGTAAGATCGACATACTTGTCACCGTTTTCCCGCAGCCGCTCTCACCTATTAATCCAACGATTTGACCACGCCCTACTTCAAACGATACGTCCTGAATAAGAGAGGTTGTCCCATGAGGCGTTTTCGTCTGCACATGCAGGTTCTCTATTTGTAAAATGGACTCTTGCACATCGATCATTCCTTTACACACGGCGTTTGATACCATATTTCTCTGAGAGGGCCTCTCCTAGTAAATTAAAGAGGACCACGACAGCCATGATCACAAGACCTGGGTACAGCATCAACTGAGGATTCGTTTGAATGTACGACTTCCCTTCATGGATCATCGCTCCCCATTCAGGCATAGGAGGCTGAACGCCTAATCCGAGAAAGGACATCGCAGAAATGTCCATAATCGCCCAGCCCATTTCGAGTGTACCAATGACCGCGAGTGGCGGCAGGACATTTGGAATCATATGCTTTCTCATGATGTTCCAGTGGGATGTCCCGCTGATTTTTGCAGCGGCAATAAAGTTCTGTTCTTTTAAACTCAGCACCATTCCTCGGAAGACGCGAGCATAGTATACCCATTGTACCAGCATCAAGGCAAGCACTACTTGAGAAAGTCCAGGACCGAAGATGCCGACTAATCCAAGAATCAGCACCAGGTTTGGGAATGCCATGATCCCGTCGCAGATTCTCATCAAGACGTGATCGATCCAGCCGCCTTTGTAACCTGACAACAAACCAATGATTAACCCAATCAATAAAGAAGAGAGAAAGATTAATAACGCACAGCCTAGCGAAACACGTGCACCATATAAAATTCGAGATAAATTGCATCGGCCTAATTGATCTGTCCCAAGAGGATACTCCCACGAAGACCCCTTTAGCTTCATCGCTAGATTGACAGCCGCCGGATCATGTGGAGCGATCCACGGTGCACATACTGTCACAATCAGCAATAGACCAAGGAGCACCACACAGATCGAGATCATCTTTTGATGAGAGAAGAGATATTTTCCTTTTGTCATCATGGCTGGCGGCCTTCCTTTCTGGAAATACGGGGGTCAATGATCAGCTGGAGCAAGTCCACAATCAAGCTGCTCAAGATAAAGATACATGCTGCCATGAGGACATAGAATTGAATGACCGGCAGATCCCGGTTAAATATCGCTTCAATAAAGAAGCGCCCAAACCCCGGCCATGAAAAAACCGCCTCTACGATAATGGTTCCTGTCAGCAGCTTGCCAAGATTCACCCCAAGCCCTGTCAGCATTGGCGATATCGCGATTCTCAATACATGCTTGAACATGATCGACCGTTCCTTTAATCCTCTGATTCTCGCATATTGAACAAAAGGCTCTTGAAGCGCCTCACTCACACTTGATCGTAATAGCCTTGTATACGTAGCAATTAAAGGGACGGCCAGTGTGATCGACGGCAGGATGAGATGCTCCCATGTTCCGACCCCTTCAACTGGTAAAAGATCGAGCTTCACTGAAAAAAAGAAGATGAGCAAATACCCCAAGACAAACGTCGGGATAGATGCTCCTAAAAAAGAAATAAGCCGGCTCATATGATCAACGACGCCATTTTTCCTCATGCCGCTGAAAAAGCCGAGCGGAATACTGACACAAATAGCTATCAGCAGACTAGTCAGCGCCAATTGAATCGTCGCTGGTATTCTATAGATCACCTCATTGAGCACAGGCTGGTTCGACATATACGACTGGCCAAAATCAAGGTGAATGACTTTTTCAATGGTGTGAAGATACTGCATATAAAACGGTTGGTCTAAGCCAAATTCACTTCGTTTTTGCGCTAAAATTTCATCCGTAGGCTGGATATGAGCCGCTGCTAAATATGCCTCAGCCGGGTCAACTGGTGAAAGGTGAATCATACCAGTCGTAAAAAGTGTGGCTAATAAAAATACAGGGATGATTGATAGCATGCGTTTGACGATATAGCGGCCCATTTCCTTACCTTCCTTCTATTACTTCAGCTTAATGCCTGTGAATGGATGTTCATCACGATTTGCTGGGAACTCAAAGTCCTTCACATTTTTTTGATAAACGGCTGTCTTTTTAAAATAAGAGATTGGCACAATCGCCCCTTGATCCTGTAATGAAGATAACACAGACGAATAAAGTGCTTTTCGTTTGTTTTCATTGGTTGTTGATGGAATTTCGCTCATTTCTTTGATCAGCTTGTCCTTATTTGGATAGGCTGAGATGGCTTCTTTGAATCCAAAACCATCTGATGAGACGACGTTCATAAATGTATGCGGATCATAAGGCGCTCCGTAGTTGCTAAAGAAGTTCATATCAAATTTGTTGGCTTTAAAGCGCTGCACCTGTGTTGCCAGCTCCACACCTTCAAGTTTGACGCCAACGCCAATGGCTCCCCATTCTGCTTGAAGCGTCTCAGCCATCGCTTTTTGAATCGATTCTGCTGAGTCATACATCATACTAAATTCAAGCGCTTTTCCATCTTTTTCACGAACGGTTTTTCCTTTTGGAAGTGTCCAGCCTGCTTCATCCAGCAATGCTTTCGCTTTGTCTACATCATACTGGAAAGACTTCACCTTAATATCAGATGTGTAAGGCATGTTGGTCGGCAATATGTGATCTGCTTCATCCTCTAAGCCAGAGGTGACACCTTCTACCATTGATTTCTTATTAATAGCATATTGAAGGGCATGACGCACTTTCTCATCTGACAGCTGATCCACTTTTGTGTTCATGACAAGCTGTCTCGTTGCTACAGGCTCTGACATTTTTGTTTCATACTTGCCGCTCGCCTCTAGCTGTTTGTAGGCATCAAGGCTAATGGTTCCTTCTCCGTAAAGGACATCTACATCGCCTTTTTCAAATGCCATGACTCTCGTTTCCGCATCTGGGATCACCTTGACTTTGATTTCTTTAACCTTTGGTTTTTCTCCCCAATAATGATCATTTCGTTCGAAAATGGCATAGTCATCTTTTTGGTATGTTTTTAATACCCAAGGGCCTGTCCCCACTGGTTTTTCAATCCCTTTTGACGTATCTCCGTTTTTAGGGAAGCCTGCTTCTCCTAAGAAACGAACCGGGCGGACAACTGCTAATTCTTGAACAGTTGGATAATATGGCTCTGTTAATGTGAGTTTAAACGTTTTCTTGTCTACTGCTTCTGTCTTTTTGATTTTTTTTATAACACCTAACCAGCTATGTATATCCTTGTTTTTTAAGATGGAATCAAAGTTCTTTTTCACAATGTTAGCATTAAACTCAGATCCATCTGAGAACGTCACATTGTCTCTTAAATGAAAAGTATACACCTTGCCATCCTTTGAAACATCCCATGATTTCGCTAATTCAGGTTTTAGCTTTCCATTCTTTTGATAGCTGACCAATGGCTCATAAATCATTGATTGTGCAAACAATTGCGATGGGTTGTATACGTGCGGATTCATTTCGCCAATATCTCTCGGCCAAGCCATCGTGATCATGTCAGGATGATCCTTGTTTCCTTCTGCTCCATTGTTTGCTTGAGAGCAGCCTACTAATAAAAAGATTAGCAGGAAAGGTAATACTGTATTTATTTTAATTTTCGGAAAAAATTTACTCCAAATAGACATAAGATGTTCCTCCTAATTGACGCTGATAATCATTTTCATTTTAAGGAGGAAGGACCCCTTTGTCAATATCATATTTAAAACGAATTGACAATACATATACCTATTTATTCCATTAATTGATGAATTTGATAGAAAGAGAGGCAGGCTGCTTACGAATGAGCAGCCTGTGAAGAGGTGAATGTTTTTTCTCGCAGGGCATTACGAAGTGTGTCAATGATACGATCCTGTTCAGCTTCTGTCATACTTGTTCCAGAGGGGAGACAAAGCCCTGTTTCAAATAACAACTCAGATACGGGAGTGCCTTTCGCCGCTGAATAAAAAGGACAATCCCGAAAGAGCGGCTGCTGGTGCAGCGGCTTCCATACACGCCTTGCTTCGATCTGTTCTTTTTCTAGTGCAGCAATGATGTCCACTGGATACATTTGCTTATCACGATCAATGGTCAATGTGGTCAACCAGCGGTTGGACTTGGTGTCTTGATATTCTGGCATCAAATAAAGACCCTCTACTTCAGATAACGCTTCCTGATAACTCTTGAAAATGCGGCGTTTTTGCTCAACACGCTCGTCCAATATTTCCATCTGAGCAATCCCGACACCTGCTAGCAGGTTGCTCATGCGATAGTTGTATCCCATCTCTTGATGCTCATAATGCATAGCGCGCTCTCTTGCCTGTGAAGCGAGAAAGCGGCAGCGTTCGATCGCAGCTTCATCATCACTCACAAGCATTCCACCCCCGGACGTTGTAATGATTTTATTTCCATTAAACGAATAGACGCCGAACCTGCCCATTGAACCGCTTTTTTTTCCTTTATACAGAGCGCCTAACGATTCAGCGGCATCCTCAATGACTGGCACATCATACGCTTCACACAACGCCATGATCTCGTCCATTTTTGCGCTTTGTCCATATAAATGCACGACAATGACTGCGCGGGGTCTTTTTCCAAGTCGTTTTGATTCCACAAATGCCTTCTCTAAAGCAAGCGGGCACATATTCCATGTATCCCTTTCAGAATCAATAAAAACGGGCGTCGCTTGTTCATATAAAATCGGATTTGCAGTTGCAACAAATGTGAGGGTTGAACAAAAGACAACGTCCCCTTTTTGAACACCAATAAGCTTTAAGGCGAGGTGAATCGCTGCTGTTCCTGAAGATAAAGCCGATCCTGTCTTCACTCCTGCATAGCCCGCGACTACCTGCTCAAATTCATTCACCAGAGGTCCAAGCGGCGCAATCCAGTTGCTCTTGAAGGCTTCCTCTATTTTCAGATACTCTTTTCCGCTCATATGCGGAGGCGATAAGTAAATTCGTTTCTTTTCTTGCATCATTTCCCACCTTCTCTCCGATCTTTGATTTCTATTGCAGGAATGCCTACAGCGACTTTCTGATCGTGTATATCTCTTGTTACTGCGGCTCCTGCGCCAATGATTGTCCAGCTTCCGATCGATATCCCGGGTATCACAACAGCACCTGCCCCAATATGGGTACCCATTCGTACAGACACACAGCCAGTTAACACTGCTCCTGATGATAGGTGCACAAACGATTCGAGTATACAGTCATGCTCTACGATAGATCCTGTGTTGATAATCGCATGTTCACCGATTGCTGCATCTGCTTGAACTACTGCCCTTGCCATCACGACAGTTCCCCTTCCAATGACCGCTGATGGACTTACGACTGCCTCTGGATGGATGAGTGTGGCAAACGCCTTGTTTTCAAATGAGAGGCGTTCCTTTACTAGCTGTCTCATCTCATTTTGCCCAATAGCAATCAGCCATTTCATATGAGGCATTGTCTCTCTCAGCTGTTGACTCATGGAGATCGGTCCATACAAGATGCCGCTTTGAGTGATCTCCTCTTCAAATTGATCATCTAATACGGCACATAATGAGTAATCGGGATGTGCAACAATCATATCCTGAATGACTTTGCTATGCCCGCCAGCCCCAATTAAACCTATGGGTTGCTCTTTACATATCGGTTCCTTTGAATTTTTCAGCTGTGGCATGATGCGGCTGCTGCACCCCCTCTGTTTTGATGACTTTCAGCAAGGTCATCCATAAAATTTTCATATCAAGCCAAAACGTTTGATGCTCGACATACCAGAGGTCATAGGTGAATTTCTCCTCCCAGGAGATCGTGTTCCTTCCATTCACCTGTGCCCATCCAGTAATGCCAGGCTTTACAAGATGGCGCCTTGCTTGCTCCTCTGTATACATCGGCAGATACTCCATCAGAAGAGGCCTTGGTCCAACGAGACTGAGCTCTCCTTTTAGGACATTGACTAATTGCGGCAATTCATCAAGACTGAGCTTGCGAATCAAGGCGCCGGTTTTTGTTAATCGAAGATGATCTGGCAGGAGCCCCCCGTGCTCGTCGCGTTCATCGGTCATCGTCCGAAATTTATATAGCATAAATGGCCGGCCATACAGACCAGGCCGCTTCTGCCGAAACAACACAGGCGTCCCAATTTTCCACCGAATCAGTCCATAAATCAGAAGAAAAAGAAGACTGCCTGCGATGAGCAGCGTCAATGCCACCATCACATCTAACATTCTTTTCATCATTAAATCTCCTTATCTCACTAGCGGGAAACAGCTTGTTTTACCTTATGCACCAGCTGCTGCCGCTCTCGTTTTGTTCCTGCAAATTGATACAAGTAGCCCATATAGAGAATGAAACAAAGACCACCAATACAAAACAGTTCCCACCATGAGGTCACGTCATAAATCGCTTGAATCCCTGCACAGACGCCCCAAATCATGAGCGCTCCTGCAAGTGGAACCAATGTATGTTTGTAAAAGATGGTGCGTTTCTGATTCGTGATGTGGGCCGTATAAAATGGCAGAAACACGATATTTTTCATCAATAAAACTATCGCTCCTGCTGATGCAATGCCATATAAGCCAAGCTGAAGCATATGAGTCAATCCATAGGCAAAAAGCACATTGGATACACCTAATATGAGCGTGACCACCGCTGGAACTTTCAATCGATTAAAAGCGGTCGGCACATATGTCAGCGGTAAAAACATCAAGGTCAAACATAAATAAGCTGCATGAATCATGAGAAGCCATTTCAGCTCTTCAAAGGCAGGTCCAAGCCATAAAAGCATGAGCGGACCGGCGAGCCCTCCTAGTAAAGCGGCTGGGAACGCGACAAATAAACCGCTCCATTTAATGGCACTGGCTGCATATTGGATGAGACCTTCTTTGTCTTGATTCGAGTAAAATTTCGTGATCGTTGGGGCAAATACAACCGCCAGTGTCCCTGCGAGTGTGCGTAATAATAATGGGAATTGTAAAATCGCCGCATACTGTCCCGTCGCTTCCGCTCCAATGAGCAGGTTGGTCATCAATAAGTCAATTTGTAAAAACAACAAAATTCCCATTTGCTCAAAAGAATGCCAGACCCCTGATCGAACAAGTGTGAGACTAGAAGATAATGAGACGTGCCGCCACTTAAACGAAAACCAAGGAATGAGTTTTTTAAAATAATAGATACCGATTCCCATAGCCGCCAAGCTTCCTATGACGGCCGCAAGCGGAATATGCCAGATGGCTGGTGCCGTCCATGTAAACAGCATCACAATCATAAATGCCCTCAAAAACATCTGAATGGCCTGACCAACACTTGATACATATAACTTATTCGCATAAAACGGCGCAGCCCCAATGCCGGACATGACAAAATTGAGCATAAATAAAAGACCCCCTAATATAAAGGCGGTCTGTGTGTCTTTTGCGAGATAATCAGGCACATGAAGCCACTCTACCAGCTGACGGGACATGAACAGACAAAACAGAAAAAGACTGATCGATAAAACAATGGAACTAACGAAATAAGATGAGAGATAGCGCTGCGCCTTCTCCATTTCTCCTTTATGAGCCGCCACAGAAAAAAAACGCACCACAACAGCACTTAATGAAGCCGTAATAACCGATAAATAGTTGATCATATTTTGCGTCAGATGGATTAAGCCGAATGCTTCCACTCCAAGTGTATGAACGATGTACGGTGTTAAACAAACAGACATAAGCATCATCCAGACAAACGTCATGAAGTTTGCACTGGCATTGTAAAGAAACGCTCGATTCATTTTGTTTTCACGCAGCGTTTAAAAGCTTTCATCCAGCTTCCTCTCCCTTTTGTCCGCTCGTTTTCATCAGCTGATGAATCGCCTCTTTCACAGTCGCCTCATTCGGTTCTTTTAATAGCGTCAAAAACGGAAGATGAGCCACCCATTCATACCCTTCCATCACCTTATGATCAAACGACCTGAGGACAACACATGGTGTATGCGTAATCGCACAAAAGATCATGCCATGAAGCCGATCTGTCACGACGACCTGCGCCTTTCTTAACTCTGTCCATAAGGCAGATAATTCATCTAAGCGAGTCGTTCGATCAACTCGTTTGCCAATTGTCGTTGTGATGAAACCGACTTGATCATACGTGTCTTGAATATGCTGCTGCAGCTGCTGCCGGCTCTCCTTGGTGAGATAGGCTTCCTTATCCTCACGCAGACAAAGCAGAACCCCTTCACGTTTTTGTTCCTTTGATGCTTCGTCTAATGTCAGCACCATATCAGGCTGTTTCCACACATCTTGATCAGAGAAGTGCTGCTTCATCCATGTATAGGTTGTTTGATCTCTTGCCATGAGAAGCAGCCTTGGATGATGTTTGTATGTCTGAATGGCGCGGCGTTCCTCTCTTTTTCCTCTCTTTGTTTCTGTAAAATGGGCAGTGGCCGGCAGTTGAATCACCGGATAGGACTTGAAGGTCTTCATGATAAATTGTCTCGTCCATTCTTCATAACGGTATAAGTCCCCCATATTGCCCCCACCGATGATACAGACGATGTCTTCTGGGTGCCGCATACGCTTTAACGGACGAGCGAGGCGATAGATCTCTTTCATGTCCACTTCCATGATGTCATAAGCGGGAAAGTGCTCTTTTAAAAAACAATAACTCGCATAGGCAATCGCATGATCCCCTAAATTATCATGCCCCGGCAGCAGCGTGAGAATGATTTTCTTCTGATGACTCAGCTCTGGCAGGCTTTGGCGGCTCAGTCGATATTCAAGTGGATATTTAACCTTTAAGAGCAGCCACTCTGCGGCGTGCGCCTTCAATTGCTGCAATGTCAATCTCATCACCCCTATTTCCTTGTTTGATATTCGATCCATTTTTGATAGCTTGAAGCGGCGGCAGAAAGCGGATAAACCAACCGGCACTTAGCAAGGAATAAAATCATTCGCTTTCGAGCGGTGAGCTTCGATGGTTCCACTTGTTTGACGGCATGCAGAAAGGCCTCGTGTGTCACCATTTCCCGCATGTGATCAAGCTTTTCCCGAATAGAGAGGGCATTTTGGCTCTTCCATTCGTTGAGCATACAATGAAGAGTATGATTGACAATAAAAAAATCAAGTGCCTTCTCATACAGAGAGATGTCATCATATTCTTTCAAAAACAAGCGCTGCGCATGATAAAAGGTCAGTCCATGATGAAAATACTGCTTCTGATATCGCTGCACAATAGATGACAGATGAACCCTGTAGTAATAAAGAGGTTCATGAACAAAGGCGATGCTGCGTGATAAAGAAAAACAGCGCAGCGTCACATATTGATCTTCTATGTTCTCAAGTTCCCCCCGCAGCGGAAATCGAATGTGATGTTCTTCGATAAAGGCACGCCGATACAGCTTATTCCATGAAAACCCCGTGATGTCTCCGTGCAATAACGCTTCAATTAAACTCGTCTTTTCGGCTGATCGCTCGGCTAACAGCGTCGTTGGTATGGTTCGCTTTGACTGTTCAAATTGAATCCAGTACTCACTGACAACAAGATCTGCGCCGGTCATTTCAGCTTTTTCATACAAGGCTTCACAGTAATGAGGCGTGAGAATATCATCTGAATCAATAAAGGCGATATACGTCCCTTTTGCTTCTTCGATGCCCCGGTTCCTCACAGCGCCTAACCCTTGATTTGTTTGATGAATGACCCGAAAGCGCTGATCTTGCGCAGCAAACGCTTCAAGACATTCTCCGCTGTGATCCGTCGATCCATCATTCACGAGAATGACCTCTATATCTGAAAAACTTTGATCTGCAATTGATTGAAGGCATTGCTCCACATATTGACTCGTATTGTAGACTGCGACCAATAGACTGATAGCTGGCATTACAACATGCCCCACCTTTCTCCAAATCTACTTTGTAAATATCGTCCTGTACGGTAAAACAGATGAATCGAACGGCATCAGCATGATGCTGTACAGAATATAGCAAACAGCAATCCCTACATAGATAAAGACATTAGACCGCTGATCAAAAATACGGGTGAAATATGGCAGTAAAATGAGCTGGTACAAGCCAAAATAAATATGAAATCTTGCATAAATGACATCCTTTGTAGCAAGGATGCCAAACAAGAAACCGAGCAAACAAAAATTCACAATGTAATCACTCTCAGGCGTCAGCTCACGAAGTCGTTTTCGATAAAGGAAAGCAAGTAAAAGCGGCAAAACCAACACACCAATTTTTGTCACATTCATTCCATTCGTATTCGTTGTGAGCCATTCCTCGTAATGCCCATATGAACTGCCTTGCAGCATCACGACAAACACGGAAACAAAGCGGTCATAAAGAGCGGTTAACCCTAAGAAAATCATGCATAAGACCAGCATCATCCAAGACCATGCTTTTGTTCTCACGATAAAATACACCGGAATCATGATGAGAGCCGATGAATGAAACAATGAACATACGAGGACAAGCGGAAAATACAATTTCCACTGACCATTGATCACAAGACGGATGGCATAAAAAAGAACCGCAGCCACCATATACTGACGCATGCCATTAAACGAAGCGTAATAATGAAAAGTGCCGAGAAAAAGCAGCATACTCAGCTCAAAGGGACGGCCATATTGAATGAGCGTCTTGATGATAAAAAAATAGGTGATCGCCCCAACCGAGATATACATGATTTGCGGATCACGGGACAGTTGATTGAGCATCCATAAAATAAACGTAAATCCTGGGTCAGTGGCCGCCTTGTCCACACCAAATCCGAATATATGCCAAGGCTTTTCATAATTGACGGAGAACTCATACATCTGTCCATATGTGACAAAATCGGTTCCTACTTTGTACCGAATACCAGCGACAATACAAAGAAACAAAAACGGAAATAACACCAGAATCTTGTTAGGCCGCCATCCGCTTTGAATGGTATCATCACGCCTGCCGTAAAATGCGGCAAAGCTCGACCATAAATAGACCATGATCATGTTCACCAAATAAACCGCCATCTGCCATTCCTTCCTTACAGTCCATATCCATTCATCACACGTGTGATGTTCTGTTTGACATCAAATCCTCTTTGTTCAAGCTGGGACGTAATGGTCTCTTGAAGAGGAGGCTCTGCATGATATGCTTCAAGCACCGCCTTCATCCATTCATGCGCAGAATCCCGCAGCGACATTCTTTTCACAAGACCGCAGCCTAAATCCACTTCCTCTGTAATATGATCTGAAATCACACAAGGCAATCCAGATGCCTGTGCTTCCACTAATACAAGCGGAAGTCCTTCAAACAAGGACGGCATCACAAATACATCAAATGCTTTCATATACTGCGGAACGTCTGATACGACGCCTGTAAAGACAATGTCGTCTAACAAGCCTGCCTTCTTCGCATATGATTCAACCACCTGCCTCAGTGGTCCATCCCCTACAAGGACAAGTTGAAATGAGACCCCTTGTTTCTTTAAGGTCTGTGCCAGTTCCATAAAAAAAACGTGATTTTTTTGCTCATGAAACCGGCCAATATGACCAATAATCATGCTCTTTTCGTGAAGACCCAGCTGCTTTTTGATCTTCACCTTTTCGTCTGGATCAGGCTGAAAGAAAAGGGATAAATCAATCCCATTCGGCAGCACCTCAACTTGTCCATTCTTCATTTTTTTCTGCCCAAATAAAAAGGAACCGGCATCCTCACCGCATGCAACAAGCTGTGTAGAAAATGCAAAGATCAGCTGGCGAAACCCTTTGAGCATCATATGGTCTACCAAATTTGGCGACTGTTTCCAAGCTGTATTATGCGAATGACAAATCCGCACCTTCACACCCGCCAATTTCGCAGCAAGTGCGGAGAAACCTGTTTGAAAATCCGTATGGGCATGCACTGCCTGATACGGTCCTGTTCGCTTGATTGTCTTTGTCAATGTTTTCACAAATGCCAAAGGAGAGGATGCCCCAATACTTGGGACGTAGAAGATACGTCCCCCGAGCCTCTGAATTTCCTCATCATAATCACAGACATCCTTTCGGTGGGTAATGAAGTCAAATTGAAGGACATTTCTATCGAGTGCACGATAGATGTTCATAATCATCGTTTCAGCCCCGCCGCGGTTCATCCCGCCCACAATATGGAGTACACGCTTTGGCTCACTCATCCCGAATCGTCCTCCTTTTCAACAAAGACGCCTCCAACTTCCGCTGGTGATAAAATTTCATGATCTTCGGTGATAAACAGGCGCGGACCACCGGCTTTATTGCAAACAGATAATGAACCGGCGACAATTTTAATAACCAGCATGCTTTTAAAACAAGCCAGGCATTATCCATCGAATATTGAAACTTACGGCGCTGAAAGGCCGCTTCATCCTCTCTCACAAGGTATAACGGCTCTTGTAAATTAAAGCCTTTTCTCCCCGCAGCAAAAAAACGGATCCAAAGATCGATATCTTCCATCCGCCTTGTTGTTTTCACAGAGCGATACCCATGTAAAGCCTTGTATGCAGCAGCCCTCATCATAATGGTTCCATGACAAAAAGGAGTCCCTTTTGCCAGCACCTTCCGATCAGGCTCTGAAATAAGTGCACGTACACCTTTTGTACCCGATTCATCAAACACCGTCATCGCCGTACCGACCACATCATATTCAGGATGTGTTTCTAGGAAATGAACCTGTTTTTCTAAACGAACTGATACTGATACATCGTCGCCATCCTGCCGTGCAATCAAGTCTCCCCTTGCTTCAGCTAGACAGCGATTCAGACTGGCAGCAAGCCTTTGATTATGCTCATTGCGGATAAGGCGAATTCTTTCAGGGTCTCGTTTTGTATAAGACAGCACTTTTTCATAGGTGCCGTCTGTTGATGCGTCATCACATATGATGAGCTCCCAATTGTCATATGTTTGATGAAGAATGGATTCAATACTTTCTTCTACTGTGTCTTGGCAATTGTAGACGCCCATGATGATAGACACCTTTGGCTTACGCATGCTCACATCACCTTCTCTGCTTGATCCATATAGGTTGTATAAATTTCTTCCATAGCACTCACCGTCTGCTCCTGTGCAAATGCATGCGCTAAGGAGCGTCCTGCTTTTCCCATGAGGGGCAGCTGATCCCTTTTGTGATAGAGCTGGTGCAAATATTCAGCCAAATCATTCACATCATGCGGTTTGACTAGAAAACCATTGACGCCGTGTCTGATCAGCTCACAGTGTCCTCTATTCTCCGTTGCAATTACTGGTTTTTCCGCAGACATCGCTTCAAGCAGATTCATGCCGAGGCCTTCTCTCAGACTAGTCGACACACATACATCACTCATATGCATCCATTCCTCAATTTGTTTGCAAAAACCAGCAAAGTGGACATGCTTTTCAAGATGGAGCCCGCAAACCAGCTTTTCATACATCGGCCTCATTGTGCCTTCCCCGGCAAACACGATCTTCACATTTGATATTTTCCTATATAGCTGGGCACATGCTTTGATGAGCATCCCTTGGTTTTTATTCGCATTTAATTCGCCAGCACACAGCACAATAAAATCTTCCGAGGAAAAGCCATAGACTGCACGAAGACGCTGCTTCTCTTTTTGATTAACTGGTGCAAATCGTTTCATATCCACACCCATACCCGGAACATAATAGACAGATGCCCGCTCTTTTGATAGACGATCTGCTCTTTTAAAATCTTCTCCATTAATGGTGATCAGAGCGTCTGTATGACGGGCGAGCCATCGCTCAATCGGATAATAGAGCAGCCAGTTTTGAAGCGGCGCCCCCTGCCAAAAGTGAAAGCCATGTGCTGTGTAAAGAACCTTCGTCCCTTTTTTGCGCGCGCCTTTGGCTGCGAGTCTGCCAATGACACTCCCCATTGGGGTGTGACAATGGATGAAGTCGTAGTGCTCTTTCGCTAACAGCTTCTTCAGCTCCACATACGCAAACCGGTTGTGCACATGAAAAGGGGAGCGCTGAATCGGAATTGAGTGCGCTTGATCCACATAGGGCAGCTCCAGCTGACCATTTGCTGCTGTATGCACTTCCCATTCTTGTTCCTGAAACCACCGGAAATATGGAAGGTGAAATGCCTTAAAATGATAGTCAACCGTTGCGCAAAACAAGACTTTTTTCTTCATTGGCAAGCGCTTCCTCCTCTCTGGTCATCTGTTCAGACAACAAATCATGCGATTCGATGGCAGCAAACAATGCTTCTCTCATTTGCTCTTCACTCATCATGTCAAATTCATGGATAAAGCGGTTCAGCACATATGGATTCCCATCCAGCGCATGGCCGATATGAATTTTCGGGAAAATTTGTTCCTGTGCTTTTTCATGCTGGTTGAGTAATTCTTCATACATTTTCTCCCCAGGACGAATGCCTGTGAACGTAATCGGAATCTGGTCTGTGGTATAGCCTGAGAGGTGAATGAGGTTTTCTGCGAGGTCAACAATTTTCACTGGTTCCCCCATATCTAATACAAAAATCTGTCTTCCTTCTGCCAATGCACCCGCCTGAATGACAAGCCTTGATGCTTCTGGAATGGTCATAAAATACCTTGTCATCGCTGGGTGCGTGACCGTGACCGGCCCGCCTTGTTCGATCTGTTTCTTAAAAATAGGGATGACGCTTCCCCTGCTTCCGAGTACATTTCCAAATCGAACCGCTACAAATTTTGTTTCACTGCCTGCCCCCATTTGCATGATCAGCATTTCAGCAAATCGCTTTGTGGCGCCCATCACATTGGCAGGATTGACCGCTTTGTCAGAGGAAATGAGGACGAATGTTTCAATGCCGTGCTCATGTGCAGCTTCTGCGATATTTTTTGTCCCGATAATATTGTTTTTCACTGCTTCTTTTGGACTGATCTCCATGAGCGGGACATGCTTATGTGCCGCGGCATGATAAATCATATCCGGCTGAAACTGACCAACGATTTCACTCATTTTCTGTTTATCTTGGATATCTGCAATTTGTGGATAGAGACTGATGGTGTCCCCATAAATTTCTTTCAGCTCTAGTAAAATAGAATGAATGCTAAATTCCCCGTGTCCCACAAGCACAATCGCTTGAGGAGCAAACACACAAATTTGACGACAGATTTCTGACCCAATCGATCCGCCTGCCCCTGTGACCATAATCGTTTTCCCCTTTAAATGGACAGATAGACGGCTTGAATCTAATTGAATCGGTTCTCTTCCGAGTAAATCCTCTGGCTGTACATCCCGTAATTGATTCAGCGCATGAGTTCCTTTTAAAATCTGCTCCATCTCTGGCATGATCTGCGTTTTGACCCCAGTCGCTACGCATTCCTTATACAGCCCTTTTAAGGTATGGCTGCTTTTGGACGGAATGGCGATGATGATCTTTTGAATATCCATCATCACAACAGCTGTTTGAATCTGTTCTTTTCCCCCTAGAACAGGCAGTCCCATGATTTCAAGCTTATGCTTCGTCTTGTCATCATCTATGAAGGCGACTGGTTCAATATGTACATCACTCGATTGCTGAAGCTGACGAACGATGATGGTCCCAGCTGATCCGGCGCCAATGATTAAGGCCCGCTCCTTTTCTACCTGCAGCCGCTTTGCACCATCATGAAATAGCCGAGAGGCCATTCGAGATGCACCGATGAATAATACGTGGAAAAGCCACACAATGAACAAAAACCGAAAGGGCCATGTCTGCACGAAAAGGTACAGCATTGCCATTGAAAATAAAAAAGAACACACAAAGGTCTTCATTAAAGAAAATAGCTCTCTTACCCCTGTATAAGCCCATACTTGCTTGTACACGTGAAAAATATACGAAAACAAATGGTGCCCAATGAGCAGACTGAGCGAAGAAATGACGAGCATTTCAAATGTATAAACAGTTAACGCCGCTTCTTGGACAAATTGAAAGCCAAAAAAGACAGCCACTAAGATGAGATATGAATCTAGTGCCACGATGATTGATAATCTTTGGGCGTAAGTCAACGCTCCTCCCCCTTTTTCAACATCACTATTCTTACGTAAAATGGGCATCAAACCCGTCCTCACACCCCACTATTGATGACGAGCATCTAAGGCATTTGTCATGCCCACAGCAGGATCGAGTGCCTCCATTGTTAAAGATTAGGAGACATCACCTATCAATCTTGTTAATACATATACAGCCTTCCCTTTTTCTCTTTCTTGCCATTTAGCATAGCCCCAAGCAGTTTACCTGTTGTTCCTTCTAACACTTCTTTTGATTTCTTCACAGCCGCTATCTTTGTTTTGCCGCTTAAGACAACAAGAATGCTCCCATCGGTCCGGTTCGCCAGGATCTTTGCATCGGCCACTGGCAGAAGCGGCGCGGAATCAACAATCACCATGTCATATTGCTGTTCAATTTCATAAAACAGCTGCTTCATGACAGAAGAGGAGAGCAGCTCAGCTGGATTCGGCGGAATGGTTCCGCTCGGAAGCAGCTCTAAATGCTCAATGGGTGTAGGCAAAATAGCTTCCTCCAAGCTGCAATTATTTAATAGCACATTGGTCAAGCCCGTGTGATGACTCAGGTCAAAATATTCATGAACAGACGGCTTTCGCAAATCAGCATCCATCAGCAGCACCCGCTTTTTCTGCTGTGCAAAAACAGCTGCTAGGTTTGCAGCCGTAAATGATTTCCCTTCCTTCGGCAAGGAGGATGTCACCAATATGGATTTCAGCCTTGTTTGGATTGATGTGAATTCGATGTTCGTTCGGATTGTACGGAATTGTTCTGCAATGACAGAGTGAGGATTTAATACAGAAATACAGGATAAATCTCTCTTTTCTCTTTTCTTCCTCTTAAAGATCAATGTTCTGTCCTCCCGTTATGACGGACTGCTTGTCTTTTTTTGCCCTCCTGTCTGCCTGCATCTGATAGACACTTCCGAGCGACGGCAATCCGATCTCTTCTCTTATTTGATGTGTTCGTTTTACAGTATCATCGAGTAAATTCATTAAGAAAATGAGTGTCATCCCCCCTAATAAAGAGGCACCTAGTGCCAGAACGATATGAACGAATTTTCTTGAATTCATGAGAATCGTATTGGACAGCTTGGCTTCAGACAAAACATTAATGCGATCCATATTCATGGTTTTTTTGATTTCTTCTTGCAGCACCTCTGTTGCGGTATTCGCAATGGCGACTGCCTTTGCGCGATCCTCATCTTGTACAGAAATATTGATGACCTCAGACTCATTTTCTGTACTTGTGGCAATTTTGTGTTTTAATCCTTCAGCTGATTCTGTGAGGTTGAGTGTTTCTTTTACTTTTTCAATGACGATCGGACTTTTTAATAAAACTTGAAAGGTACGTGTATATTGAAGGTTCATCTGAATATCGTTTAAGTTTGCTTGTGCGTCATTGCTGCGTTTATGAACAAGAATTTGAGTGGTTGCCTGATATACAGGAGTCGAGACATAGAACTGATAGTAGGCTGAAGTGCCCGTTACGATCAGGACAATCAGGATCAGAAGGGCCATTTTCTCTTTAATGACAGAAAACAGCTGCTTAAAACCTATATTCTCATTCATAGATACCTCCCGATTTCATCATAAAAAGGTTATATATGGTTTCTTTTTGTTAATGATTGGATTATAAAAGATAATACCCGCAAAGAAAAATGTCATAATAGGTCTTATAGTTCTTTTTAAAGAACGAAATCGTTCGTTTTCTTTTGTTTACTTCCTGTTTCTTACGTTTTTGAATTTTATAAAGAACAATTTATTTCTTATAATGAACGAAAAGGTCGCAGTACGATTCGCCAGGGAGAAGGGAGATCATTGATAAGAATGATAGGAAAGGTGATACGCATTTACCGAAAGAGGAAAGGATACTCCATTCAGCAGCTGGCTGAAGATGCCCATGTCTCTAAGTCGTATTTGAGTAAAATTGAGCGTGGTGTCCACAGAAATCCATCTGTCCAGTTTTTAAAAAAGGTATCCTCTTCACTAGAAATTGATTTACAAGAGCTGTTTGATGCAGAGACGATGATGTTTCATTACTCTGAGGGTGGTGAACACGAATGGCGGGAGCATATTGTCAATGCCGTCCAATCCGGCATGCCGAAAGAAGAACTCTATCAGCTGCTCCAAACGTACCGAAAGGAGCAGGAAGAAAAGACGTTACATGTCACTCATAGAAAGCTGACTGATTCGAATATATCAGAGTGGAAGCGTCTGATGAGTGAGGCGAAGGCTATCGGCTTAAGCATTGAGGAAGTAAAAGCATTCCTCGCCAACATGGGAGAACGACGGGCGTAAGCCTTTCAGGAAGAGTCAAATTGCGGGGAGAGGCGTTTGACGCTTCGCTGAAAAAGAGCCTTTTATCATGAAAAGGCTCTTTTTTCTCTTATTCTTCTTTTTTTGTTCGTGCTTTTTTCGTTATATCATTGTTTTTCCAATAGGCCCATAGTGATGTAATCCCAAGAAAGGCTAACGTGATAAATTGCTGAATACCTTCTTCATCAATAGGAATTGGGCTTTTTCCCGCAGCGGTTAGAGCACTGTTGACAAGCGCGAGCAAAAGCAGCACAAGCCTTGCGATTGTACCTGCACTAATTTTTTGAACCTTCAACTGTATCCCCCCCCTTTCTTCCCCTTCACGGGCGGTACTGCTCGTTCTCTCTCATATGTATGCAAAAACCGAATGAATAGAAGACCGGATCAAAAAAAGAGACATCATTCCCATATAAGGAATGATGCCTGATTTCATTTTATTTTGATGTAGAAAACATCTCTTTTGCTTCATCCAATGCCATTTTATTGCCTAGTGCTGAGTAATCGAGCCATGGCTGATCGGCAATCGGATAGACTTGATTTTTCTTCACGGCTTTTAGACCCTTCCAAATCGGAGTCTTTTCTAATTGCTTGAATGCCTGCTGCGCTTTATCATCACGATTCACGACGACAAAGATAGCATCTGCATCATAGTCAGGAAGAACCTCTTGAGAAATCACTTCAAATGGCCGCTTGCTGTCCAGTTTCTTCACACCATCGACAGGTGTCAGACCTAAATCCTCGTATAAAATAGGACCCATTGGGCGCTTCATGCTAAATACTCGAAGCTCCTTTGCCGTCACACGGATCGCCATTACTTTCCCGTTTCCAATCTTTTGTTTGATGAGCGATTTGACTTCTTTTGCTTCTTGATTGTAATCCTGAATATATTGATCGGCTTCTTTTTCTTTATTGACGAGCTTGCCGATTTTTTTCAAATGATCACGCCAAGTGCCGTCATTTAAATTAAACACTTCCGTTTTGGCGATTTTCTTATATTTCGATAAGTCTTGTCCAGCTAGTTCTTCATCGACATAAATGACATCTGGTTGTAATGCAAGCAGTGACTCCATATCGGGATCGGCTGCGATGCCCAGCTTCTTCGTACCACTCAGCTGCTTTTTCGCATGTGGAAGGAAATCTTTTAAGTCCCCTCCTACAACAGAGCCTGCCGGCTTGATACCGAGTGCTAATAAGTCATTGGTTAAATGGATAGACAAGGAAGCAATTTTCGGTGTTCCATGATCATTTTGAGTTGTTGTATTCTTTGTTTCCTGTTGACCACAAGCGGCAAGCATAATGAAACAGAGCGTTAAACCAAGCACAAGTAATTTTTTCATGATGAGTTCCTCTTTCACGTTTATTTCGTTTTTGTTAATAAATAGAGAAAATAAGGTGCGCCAATAAAAGCCACAACCACACCCGCTGGTATGGCATTTGGGGCAAAGATGGAACGTCCTATTGTATCGGCACTGACCAAAATCAACAAGCCAAGCAGCGCACTAACCGGTAAAAAATACTGATGGAGTGAGCCGACAAGCCGCCTTGCCAAATGCGGAGCGACAAGTCCAATAAAACCAATACCGCCTGTCATCGAAACACTTGCACCCGCCAAACCAACAGCTAAGGTCAGCAAAAGGAGACGCTGACGCTGGACACGTACACCTACACTTGAGGCGACAGCATCTCCTAATGTCAATGCATTGAGCGTGTTTGACTGCATCAGCGTAAGGGGCACAAGGCATACAATCCAAGGCAGAAGCGCTAACACATGAATCCAGTCTCTCCCCCAGACATTACCGACAAGCCATCTTGAAGCAAATGTGTAAGTATCTTCATCCAGCTTCAATGACAAATATAACGTCAAAGCACTGAATCCCGCCGCAACCGCAATTCCTACTAGGATCAGCCGGATGGGAACAAGCCCTTCCTGCCGGTCATACGCCAGAAGCACGATGACCGCTGCCGCAAGAAGCCCTCCGCCAAATGTAAAGAGCGGAATAAGAAGAGATGGATTGCCTTCTAGTGCATGGAAATACGTCACAAACACGATTAAGCCAAATGCTGCTCCTGCATTCAGTCCAATAATTCCTGGATCGGCCAGCGGGTTACGAGATAAGCTCTGCAAAATGCCGCCCGCAATGCCAAGACCAATTCCCGCCAGCATCGTCACCACGATTCGAGGCAGACGATAGTCAAACAGCACCGTTTCACTTTGAAAATCCCCAAAGCCGAATAACGTTTTGACGACCACAAGAGGACTTAGTTTCAGCGTGCCGGTATTTAAGCTATACAGCACAACAGCCGCAGTCAAACAAAGCAAAACGACTGTCACGACAAGAGCCCGCTGTTTCTCTCTCATGACAGGTTCCTCCCTTCTTTTCTGGCAATATATAAGAAGAAAGGAACACCGACAAGTGCCACCATCACGCCAATGGCAAGCTCTCGGGGCGGATTAACGGTGCGGCTGGCAAGGTCAGCAAAGACTAGCAGCACCGCGCCTAATATCGCCGACATCGGAATGACGAAACGATAGTTTACACCAACCAGCTTTCTTGCAATATGCGGGATGACAAGACCGACAAACCCAATCGATCCGACTGCTGATACAGAAACCCCTGCTAATAATACGGCAGCTGCCATTCCTAGTATTCGCACTTGTCGTGTTTTCACCCCTAAATTTGCCGCTACATCTTCACCGAGCGACAGCAGCGACAGTGAACGCCCTAATAGCATCGCCCATACGATCACTATCAGAATGACTGGGGCAAGAATCGTCAGCTGCGGCCATTTCACACCAGCCACACCGCCTGCATACCAAAACGCAAGGTCCTGGCTCAAGTCAAAATAAATCGCGATCCCAGAGCTAAGTGCATGAAGCAATGCAGCCACAACGGCTCCTGCTACAGTTAAGCGCAGCGGTGTCAAAACTCCACCAGCCGCCCCAATCGCAAAGATCAGCAGCGTACTAAGCACTGCACCAATAAAGGAAAAAAACATAAGTGCCGAATAAGGCATTTCTGGGAAAAAGGCAAAACAGAGAGCGACCACAAACATCGCACCGCCATTAATGCCCAGAATCCCCGCATCTGCCAGCGGGTTTCTTGTGATGCCCTGCATGAGCGCACCTGCTACGGCAAATGCCGCTCCAACAAGAGCTGCTCCTAAAACACGAGGAAGTCTTAATTCATGGATGATCTGCTGCTCTGTGACATCTGACTGATAGTCAAATACAGCTGTCCAAACCGTTTGCAGAGACAATGTTTTGGCACCATATGACACAGCCAAAAACATGGCAGCCGCCAAACCAATGACGGCGAGAAAAAATATCAAAAAGAACAGAATATGTGATGATCGTTTTTGTTGAGGTGTTCGCTTATCCTGCAAAATCGGTGTCATCCTTTTCTTCATTAAAAGTCAGTTTGAAAATGAGAATCATAATCATCAAAATTATAGCCGTCTGCCTCTGAAAAATCAATGTACGCCCTTTTTTTTAATTAATGAAGGTATGTGCGTGGCAGCAAAATGAGGTGTCTTTTGCTCGTTTGGAATGGCCTATCATTTTTTCTCATAGTTTAATAGGAAAATAGTTGACATTCCGCCTGAACATCCTCTAAAATTACAAAAGTAAGTCAAATGTTATAAAAATATTACAAACAGATGTCAAACTGATAAAGAATGGCCCGTCATGAGAGGAGATTTGAACGTTGTGTCATTAAAGGGAAAATGGAGTATCAGCCTATTTGCACTTGCGATCATCATTGGAGTCGTTGCTTTCTTTCAAAATCAACAAGCAAGCGGTACAGAGAAGAAAAATGTAAAGCAGGATACGAACTATAAAAATGTCGAAATCGTTACTCTCGTAAATGACGGGAAATTTATGAGATATGCAGTCAACTATCCTCTTTTTCATCAAAAACAGCTAGATGACAAGATTCAAAGCTACGCCAATTCAGCATTAGAGCATTTCAAAAAGACGTTTAGTGAAGCCAAGGACATCGATGAAAACAAACGCTTTGAACTGAATATTGATTATGATATGGTGCATTATGCGAAGCAGTCTGCTGCTATTCGCTTTACGACTTATACCTATACAGGTCAGCAAAATGGGACCACCAATCATCTCACGATCAACTATGATTTTCAGAAAAAAACCTTTCTTGACACAAAAGATTTATTTCTGCCTAAAACCAACTTTTTGAAGAAATTATCCTACATTACATATTCAGAGCTTCTAAAGGACAAAACCTTATCTAAGGATCAGACTCTCCTTCAGAAAGGAACAGCCCCTACTGCTCAAAACTTCAGTCAATTTGCCTTGAAAGAGAAATATGTAGAATTTTATTTCCCAGCATCTCAAGTAGCCGACAAGGATCTTGGTCCGCAAACACTCGCGATTAAAAAGACGCTGCTGAAAGATATATTAAAGCCAGAATATATGAATAAAACCAATAACCAAAATGAAATGAAAGAACCAAATCCGAAAAGAAAAGCCGTCAAGCTGCCGCAAAAATCAAAGCTTGACCCAAATAAAAAAGCCATCGCCCTCACATTTGATGATGGTCCGAACCCAGCGACAACATCAAAAATTTTAGATGCATTAAAGGCAAATAAAGGACATGCGACCTTTTTCGTATTAGGCAGCAGGGTGCAGTATTATCCTAGTATGCTTGCAGATATTCTAAAAGGCGGGAATGAAATCGGAAACCATTCTTACAGTCATCCTTTATTAACAAGACTGCCTTTAAAGGAGGCGGTGAAACAAGTGAAGGACACCCAGCAGTTGATTGAGAAAGCGAGCGGGTATACACCTACGCACTTTAGACCGCCATATGGTGGAACAAATCAAGACATCAATCAAGCGGTTGGGATGAAGGTCTCTTTATGGGATGTTGATCCAGAGGATTGGAAAATTCGCAACAGCCAGCAGATCACAAACCACGTTCTCTCACATGCAGCAGATGGCAGAACAGTGTTAATGCACGATATTTATGACAGCTCAGCTCAAGCAGCAGTGAAGATCATCCATGAGCTCACCAAACAAGGCTATCAGCTGGTCACAGTAAGTGAACTTGAACAATTAACAAAAGAACGGCATGAACAAGCCCCTGTGCAGTAAACACAGGGGTTTTCTTTATGACTCCAAAGACTTCTTTTGTTTCAATAATGCTTGAAATGTCTCTTCCAGCTCCTGAGACGGCTCAATACTTAAACGGCTGAGCACTTCAGACAGCTGCATATCAATTAAAAGAAGCTCCTCTTCTCTTTGTGTAACAGCTGGTTTGTCGTCCTTTTGTTTATACGCTTCATATGTTCCGTCAAATGCTTCAATTCGTTTTTCGTGAACATGGAAAATACGAGTGGCCACCTTCTCAATCAGTCTGCGATCGTGGGAAACAAACACAACGGTACCCGGGTAATCCTTCAATAGACCTTCAAGCGCTTCAACTGCCGCCAGATCTAGAAAGTTCGTCGGTTCATCCAGCATGAGGACATTGGCATCGCTGACAAGCAAGGACGCAAGCATGGTCTTCACCCGTTCTCCCCCGCTTAACACCCTAACAGGTTTATGCACATCATCCCCTCGAAATCCGAGTCTCGCTAAAACCGTTCGTACCACTGTCTCATCTTGAACAGCCTCTTTCAGCGCATTTTGTAAAATCGATTCATCTACCTTCAATCCTGAAAGATCCTGACGAAAATAGCCGAGCTTGACAGCTTCTGAGCGAGACACTCCGGGATGCCCATTCACTAGCATTCGGAGAAATGTCGTTTTCCCGCTCCCATTCTTGCCGATAATGGCGACCTTGTCCCCGCCTCTCACTTCCACATTCGCCTGCTTCCAAAGCAATTGATCGCCCGCCTTGCCATCTATATTTTTCACTCGCAAAATGGTACGGCTCGCTACTTCCTTCATTGTATGCTGAGTCATTTGAATGGGCTGAATGTCTTTTACTTTCTCAACCTTTTCTAATTTCTCCATCCTTGTCTCAATGGATTTGGCTGTTTTTTGCAGCTTTTTTTGCTTATTTGCATAGTAGGGCTTTGCAATTTTTGGTCCTGAGGATTTCAGCTTTTGGGATGGCTTTGTTGCTTTGTCGGCTTTTTTCTTTTTCTTTTCAAGCGCATGCTCTAACTGTTTTTTCTTTTGTGTATAAGCTTCGTACGCTTCCACCTGCTGACGATGCGCCAGCTCTTTTTGCTGTGCAAATTGCGAGTAGTTGCCTTTGTATTGATTAAGCCGTCCATGATCCAGCTCCCAAATCTCCGTACATACCGCATCTAAAAAAGCACGATCATGTGAAACGACAATGAAGGCCCCTTGATAATGATGCAGCTTCTCTTCCAGCCACTCAATGTGCTCAGTATCTAAATGAGTCGTTGGTTCATCTGCTAATAAAAGGGCAGAAGGACGGTTTAACGCGCTTTCAATATAAGTCTGGGTCATCTCACCACCGCTCTGTGTGCCATCCGCTTGTTTCAGCTGAGGAAGCAGTGTGCAGGTCGTTGTGGCAACAAACGTGCCACTGTCTGGTTTCTCTTGCCCCGCCAGCACATGCAATAAAGTCGTTTTCCCGCTGCCATTTGTTCCAACAAGTCCGATGCGGTCACTTTGATGGATGGCAAGCTCCTCAATATCAAATAACAATCGATCTTTTCGAAAAATCTTTAACTGATTGGCTTTTACTAACATCCAACCCTCTCCTTTCGTATCAGGAGACATGAAAAAGCCCCCCATTCTCAGAATAGGAGGCAAAATGGTGTACAAAAATAAGCAGATCAATCCAGGATGACGTGCCGCATTCCTATCTGAACACACACATCCCCTGTATCAATCACCTCATTCTTTGATTCCCAAGCTGTACCATCCTATTCCGAAGCTAAAAAATAAAAACGCAGCAAACATGGCAAACCAATCGTTTGCTCACTGCCTTCGTTTTTTCATTTTGCTTACAGGTCATAGGATTAGTACTTCATTGCATTGGGTCACCCTTCCGTCGTTTGTTACGTATACGATAAAAGATTGGTTATTTTTTGTCAAGCTGAAATGGCATAAGTGAGTCCATTAATTTCAGCGTAAATGGATGGACCGCATCAAGCAGTTCATCCTTTTTGCATTCTTCCACTATGCTTCCTTCATGTAAAAAAAGGAGACGATCACATAGATACACCGCCGCTTCTATATCATGAGTAATCATAAGGATGGTCATGTCTAGCTCTTGTTTTAATGTCTCGAGCAGCTCCAATATTTGCACCTGAACAGAGACATCCAGTGAGCTCAGGACTTCGTCTAGTATGAGAATGGCTGGATGCGTTGATATGGCTCGTGCGATGCACACTCGCTGGAGCTGACCGCCGCTTAGCTGATGTGCATATTGATACAGCAAAGAAGAGGGTAGTCTGACTTGTTCAAGCAACGATAAAACCTTCTGATCCACATTTTTTTCCTGCTTTAACAATCGCATAGGCTCAGCAACGATTTCTTTCACCGTAAAGGAGGGGTGAACAGAAGATCGATAATCCTGAAAGACAACACTCATTTTTCCAAGGTTCATCTTTCGCCATGTGTCAGCTGGCTTTCCATCAATCTGTACCTTGCCGCCATCTATTTTTTCTAAACCGAGCAGAATTCTTGCCAATGTACTTTTGCCGCTGCCGCTCTCACCGACTAACCCGGCACATTGTCCTTTTTCGATTTCAAACGAGACGTTTGATATGCGTGGTTTTGACTGCATTTGTCGAGAGAAGAAACCTTTCTTCTCTCCATGTTTGATGAGGCTATCAGCTGTAATCAACATGGAAATGCCCTCACTCTCTGCTGCTGCCGCAGTGCTTCAAGAGGCGCAGATAATCGGCGCCTCGTCTCAAGTAAATGCTTCGTTTGAGGATGCTCAGGCGATGTGAATACCTTCTCAGCTGGGCGATGCTCAAGCATCTCCCCTTGATGCATCACCAACACCTCGTCAGCGATCGCCTGAACGACGCCTAAATCATGCGAAATGATGATCAAGGCCGCGCCTGTTTCTTCTTTCAGCCTCTGTAATTGCATGATGACTTCACGCCGATTATATGCATCAAGCGACGCCGTTGGCTCATCGGCAATGATCACATCAGGAGAAAGCATCATCGTGATCGCAATCATCACTCGCTGAAGCATACCGCCAGATAATTCATAAGGATATTGCTTCAACAATTCATTTGGATTTTTTAAATGAACACGCTCAAGTCCTGCGATGGCATGTGCTTTCCCTTCTTTTCCTTGTAAGCCCAAATGACGCTGGAACGTTTCCATCATTTGATGACCAATGGTTTCGATGGGATTGAACGCATTCATCGCATCTTGTGAGATGAAGCCAATTCGTTTGCCTCGCCACTGCTCAGCTGTCTGAGTTGTCAATGTTTCGCCGTCAAACATGATCGCTCCCTCCACTTCTAGCGAAGAAGGAATCAAGCCAATTAACGCTTTTGCGACGGTTGATTTTCCGCTTCCACTTTCTCCAATAACAGCTAAACAACGTTGTTGCTGCAGGGAGAACGTTATGTTCGCCACTAAATCCTTTTGCTGCACTGGATCATGTACGGACAGATTTTTTACGTCGATGAAAGGCAAATGGTCTCCCTCCCTTTTGATTGTTGTGATGCATGGCAGGGGTCGTGGCCTGCTGAAGGCTGTCTCCTAAAAAGTTCAGCGCCATGACCACAAATAAGATGGCAAGTCCAGGCGCAAGCATATGGGCTGGATGTGTCACCATGACATTCTTCGCTTCGTTGAGCATCATCCCCCATTCCGGTGTAGGTGCGCTCACGCCTAACCCAAGAAAAGACAGAGCAGATATATTTAAGATGACCCAGCCCGCATCAAGTGTCGCAAAGACAGCAATTTCTCCTGAAATGCGAGGAAATAAATGCTTCCTCAGTATGTAAAATGGGGAGCCGCCAGACACTTTTACATACTGAACAGATGGTTCATTCGCATACTGCAGAACGGACGAACGAATCATTCTTGTATACCAGGCCCATTTCGCTAGGACATTCGCCAAAATAATATTGAATAATCCAGGCCCCAGTATCCCCACAACAGCTAGAATCATCACTTCTGCTGGGAAGGAGAGCATAACATCACACAGTCTCATCAACACGCCATCCACTTTTCCTCGGAAGAAGCCCGCCATGAGTCCAAGTGTGCTGCCAATGAGCATCGTGATACACATCGTCAGCATGGCCGCAAGCATCGTAGTCCGAATGCCATATAAAAGCCGTGACAATACGCATCTCCCGAGCTGATCCGTTCCGAGCGGATAAGTCAGGCTGATGCCGGCATATTTTTGAAGAATGTTCGTTTCTGTTGGATCATGTGGTGCTAACACTGGTGCAAACAGTCCTGCTAAAGCGACAAGTGCTAACAGCCAGATAGAAACAACAGCCATACGGTCTTTTCTTAATTGATGCCATCCTATCATCATTCTCAGACCTCCTTTCGCAACTGCGGATTCATGGTCATTTGCACAACATCAGCCATGAGGTTACACACAACAAAAAGGAACCCCATCACAAATAAATAGGCTTGAATCATAGGGAAATCGGCATGGAAAATAGCTGTTACACACAACCGGCCAACCCCTGGCCAAGCAAAAAGATTTTCAATAATAACTGTGCCAGCAATGAGTTTTGGGATAGACATGCCAAGTGCTGTCACAGCTAATTGAAGTGCATGTCTCATCACTTTCAGTTGAACAGCCCGTTCCTTTAAACCGCGAGCTCTTGCATAAAAAACAAAGGGCTCGTGCTGAAATTTCAGGATTTGATTGCGGATCAGCCTCACATAGGTTGATAAGTACCCAAGTGATAGTGTGACAGCTGGTAGAAGAATTGATTTGAATCCTTCCATTCCACTCGTATTGACCCAATTGAATTTGACAGAAAAAAGCCAAATAAACAAAATCCCTAACCAAAAACTAGGCATTGAAGCAGCGATAAACACAAAGGCTCTCAGTACTCGGTCCACCCATGTATGAGCAGCATATGCACAGATCACTCCGAATAACAAACTCAATACAATGATGAAAAAGAGCGCTGCTCCTGCAAGCTGCAATGTGGCAGGCAGCGCCTCCATGATGAGATCAAAAACTGGCTCTTGTGTAACATAACTCCTGCCAAAATCACCTGTTAATCCATCTTTAAGCCATGTGGCATATCGTTTAAGAAATGGCTGATCTAAGCCTAGCTCCTGCCGCATCGATTCAATCATGTCTTCTGTTGGAGTGACTTGATTCACCCGCAAAGCGACCTCAGCTGGATCACTTGCCCGCATCGTCAGCAGTACAAAAGCAAAGAAGGTGATGAAGATCATGAGTGGGAAAAGCAGTAATATTCGTTTTAAGAGATAGCGTGTCATCTTTCTGCCTCCGCTTTATGAAGAAAAATACATACGGTCAAAGGGAATTTCATACTGTGACACATGAAAACCTATGCCTTTCAGGCGCTTATTATAAACAGCCTTTGTCACAGAATAAGAAATTGGGATGTAGACATTTTCATCATGGATATACGTCAAGATGTCTCGATACATTTGTTTCCGCTTTTGCTCATCTGGTTCTACCAATACTTTCGTAATCGTCTCGTCCAGCCACTTTTTCTTCTTCAATCCTAACTGGGCTTGATAATCAGCATGCGATGCTACGCGGAACGAAGAAACATAGGTTTGTGGATCATAAGGAAGTCCCCACGATAGCGAGTACATCAGATCGAATTTCCCTGTTTTTTGGCGATCTAAAAACGCCTGTTTTTCTTCTCCTCTAATATCCAGCTTGATCCCCACTTGCTTGAAATCTTGTTGAATGGATTCACTTATCGTTCTTTCACCTGCATTATCGGAATTATAGTAAATGGCGACACTCAGCCTTTTGCCATTTTGATAGCGGTAGCCGTCTTCTTTCAGCTTCCAGCCTGCCTCATCCAGTAATGCCTCTGCTTTCTCTTTTTGATAGGTTTTCTTTTTCAGCGGGATATCTGCGTAAGGAACGGACGGGGCAAGCAGCGTATGTGCCACCTGTTCCGTTCCATTTAAAATGCCTTTTGTGATCATCTCTTTTTGAATGGCATATTGAAACGCTTCTCTGACTTTCGGATCTTTTGTCATTGGCTGGTTTGAATTGATGACGATCGATCTTGAACCAACAGGAGGACTCACGGTCACACCGTAATGACCTGCTTCCTTTAAAGCCTGGAATGAGTCTCCGTCGATCATGTCGCCATCTGCTCCAAATAAGAGATCAATCTCTCCTTTTTGCAGGGCAAGTAAAATCGTTTGGTGATCCGGCATGACTTTCCACTTTACTGTTGAAATTTTTGGCTTTTTCCCCCAGTAGTGGTCATTCGCTTTAAAAACGGCATATTGATTTTTTTTATGTTCCTTTAGCACATAAGGACCTGTGCCTGCATAGCTTTGAACTCCTTTTGCTGTCGTTCCATCAATGAAGCTTTTTGGAGAAATAAAACGGAAGGGGCGTGTTAAGCCCAGTTCTTCTAACGTAGGGTAATAAGGCTCCTTTAACGTAAGAACAAATGTATCGTCATCCACCGCCTTTGTGGATTTGATTTCGGATACGAGATTAAGCCAAGCGTTCTTTTCAATATTTTTGACGACAGCGTCCATGTTCATTTTCACTGCCTTTGCATTAAAAGGCTCGCCATCTGAAAAAGTCACGCCTTTTCGAAGGTGAAAGGTGTAGGTTCTTCCATCTTTTGAAATATCCCAGCTCTTCGCTAAGGCAGGCTGAACGCCTTTCTCTGTATTGACGACAAGCGATTCAAACACCATATTTTGAGCGGCCATCTCTCCACCATATAAATGGGGATTGATGTCCCTTATATCTTTTGTACTTGCATACACCAGCTCATCTTCTTCTCTGTCATTCATGCTGGAAGATGCTTTATTATCAGAGCATGATGTCAATAAAAAACATGCCATGACTGAAAACAGCATCAAGATGTATGTTACATAGGATTGCTTTTTCTTTATGTAAACAGGCTGATCACTCATATGTACTTCCCCCAAATTTATATTATCGTAATCATTACGATTATTAATCGAAATGATTACGAATTGAATAATATCATACAGAAATGGGGAATACAATCTCTTTTTTATCAAAAAAACAGACTCACGATTGAGTCTGTTTCGTTTGCAACAATTGATCGATTACCCGCAATGCTTTTTCTGTTCCACCTGCTGTTTGGAAGCTTTCTTCAATTTTTTCAATCCCAGCACGGTACGTGTCACTTCCCAGAACAGATTCCACGGTTTCTCTTAGCTGCTTTGCTGTCAGCTGATCTTTATCAAGTGCACGGGCAGCAGATAGCTCTGTCAGTCTTTGTGCGACCATCGGCTGATCTTTGTCGACCGGAATGACGACCATCGGAACGTGATAATGAATGCCTTCATTGACACTGTTCATTCCGCCATGGGTCACAAACACATCTGTCAGCTCAAGCACTTCAAGCTGCGGTACATAAGGTTCTATCAGAAAATGAGAAGGCGCCTCTTTCAAGAGAGACCGATCCACTTTTTCACCTGTTGCGAGCACCACTTTTCCATCAAAGTCAACAAAGGCATCAATACACATATTAAAAAATGCTTCTGTATCCCCAAGTACGGTGCCCATCGAAATAAAGACGACTTTTTCTTGCTCAAGTGCTTCCAGCGGGAAATCATGCTGATCTGCCCTTTTTAGAAAGCTCGGTCCAATGAAAACAAACGAGTCGTTCACTGCATCGACAGACGGCTGGAAATATTCACTTGTATACACGATATTGAGCTCTCCGCGGTTTTTCATGAATTGCATCAAACGCGTTGGCTGAACGCCAAAACGCTCTTGTATGTTTTCTAACAGACGATCGGCTTTCTCATCCTTTCTGTATAGCGGTGTATCAAAATGCGCCTCTTGCAGCACAAAAGATGGGTTTGAGCCGATCCCTGGAATTTGTAAGTAATCTCGAACAAGCTCCCCTGCCCCAAACATATCAAAATAGACAAAATCAAATGAATGCTGCTGAGAAAGTGTTTCCACCACCTCTAAAATATCAAATGATGTTTGCAGCATGGCATGAAAGAACGGCTGCATGGAATCGAGATTTCCTTCATCCACATGTAATGTACGAATATAGTCTGGATGTTTATGTACGTGAGCTCCTAAGCGTTTGATTCGCTGCTCATAATGTACAGTTGTGACCGCATGTACTTCATCTCCTCGATCCGCCCATGCTTTGATGATCCCTAACATAGGGTTCACGTGCCCTTCAGCGGGAAATGTAATCAATAAAATCTTCGCCACAAGAAATCCCTCCTCATTGTCAATTCTCTTCCATGTTAATCATATACAGCTAGCAGGCTCAACAAATACGCCTGTAAAGGGAAGAAATGAGTCTTATGGCCAGTATTTTAAGAGATGACAAGAAGAAAAAAGACAAAGCCCCATGTTATGTGCTTTGTCTTTTTTCTATTATTTTTTGAGCAGCATTTGTTTAAACGCAGCAGACTGTTTTTCAATTGAGATCGGATCTGCATAGATAAATTCGTTGATTGAATAATAAAGAACATGTCCCTGCTTCACCGCTCGATTCTTTTTCCATACACCGCTGTTTGTGATATCAAGATTCGGTGCTTTTCCATCCTTTGTGGGTACAAGTAAATAGTCACCTGTATACTGGTTCATCTCTTCTAATGAAATACCAAGATAGCCTTCTTTCGGAAGAGCTTTTTCTGCCTTTTCAGGCAAGCTGAACCCATAGCCTTGATAGATGACTTCCCCGCCGCGGCCAAAGTCTGTACCAAATAAGTAAACTTGCTTTGGCTGCACGTCCATAATGGAGAACGTCTTGTCATCACCAATTTTTGCTTTGACCTCTTTGCCGTCTTTCTTCAGCTGCTCGTCCATTTCTTGTATTTGTTTTTTCGCTAACGCTTCTTTTCCAAGAATCTTTCCGATTTCAATATGCATCTCTTTGAAGCTGTGTTCACTTGTCGTAAACGTGATCGTTTTGGCAATCTTTTTATACTTTTCAATCTGTTCGTTTTGGGAATATGCAATGATCAAATCAGGCTTTAGCTTGGCAATCGCCTCCACATTTTCGATCGGTACACGCTTCACACCTGATTCATCTAAAAACGACGATTCTGGGTAAACATCTGTCATGCCAACAGGTGTCACACCTAACTTTTTAAAATTTCCAAGCTGCGCTGTTAACACAACAACACGCTTCGGCTTGGCGGGAATGGTGATCTTTTCACCCGTTTCAGTTGTATATGTACGTGTACTTGCTGCTTTCTCTTTATTCTCTTTCTGCCCGCATGCCACTAATAATAATGCCAGCAGACTGACCAGCCAAATCATTTTTTTCACTAGTGAAACCACCTTTAATTGAGAATGATTATTAATTATAGCATAAATGGCTAGTCATAAATGAAAAATTTTAAAAGTGAATGATATATATGTGTAAACGAAAAAACCCTCTCAAAGGAGAGGGTTTCAGCGTGTAGACAAACCCTCGCATTCGGTGTCAGTCCTGTGCGCCGATGCTCACGAATGTTAAATTCGCTCCGCTTCGGTGCTCGTCCTTCCTAGACTTCAAAGGTTTTCTATCACGCTGAAAAGAAGACAAAGGGCTAAAATAAAGATCATTTTAGCCCTTTGTCAACAATCTGAAAACCCTCTCAAAGGAGAGGGTTTCATTGGATCTTTATCGATCGTGAACAAGATCAAGTACGCGCTCGGAGGGATTCGAACCCCCGGCAGACGTGGTACCGGAAACCACCGCTCTATCCAACTGAGCTACGAGCGCACGATATATTTTTGAACGTCAGCATATCAAATTATAAGGGAAATGCTGCAAGAAAGCAATGATTAATCATCAGTCCTGAACATGTATTTTCTTCTTTTGGATACATAGACTAATATGATGGTTTGAAGTGGAATGATTTTGGGGAAAATGGATAGGGGTATTTGAATTTAGGTCAGCGTTTTGTTTGACCTTTATTGACCAAAAATGTATCATTGAATTACATACTTACCTAAAAGGTGAAGGAGGAACATTATGAATTTAATACCTACAGTCATTGAGCAAACAAATCGTGGGGAAAGAGCTTACGACATTTATTCTCGTCTTTTAAAAGACCGTATTATCATGCTTGGTTCTGCGATCGATGACAATGTTGCCAACTCCATCGTGTCACAGCTGCTTTTCTTAGAAGCTGAAGATCCAGAGAAAGATATCTCTATCTACATTAACAGCCCTGGCGGTTCGATCACAGCTGGTATGGCCATTTACGATACGATGCAATTTATTAAACCAAAGGTATCAACCATTTGTATTGGTATGGCTGCATCTATGGGTGCGTTCCTGCTTGCTGCTGGTGAAAAAGGTAAGCGTTATGCCCTTCCAAACAGTGAAGTCATGATTCACCAACCACTAGGTGGTGCCCAAGGTCAAGCAACAGAAATTGAAATTGCGGCAAAACGAATCCTTTCTTTACGCGATAAACTGAACCAAGTACTTGCTGAACGTACTGGTCAGCCAATTGAAGTGATTGAGCGCGATACAGATCGTGACAACTTCAAAACAGCGGAAGAAGCACTTGAATACGGACTTATTGACAAAGTCTTGACCCGTAATTCAGAAGAACAAAAATAATATGACAAAACAAACCGTCTGCTCCTTGAACAGACGGTTTTTTGTGATTCAAAAACGCTTTAAGACAACTCTGTCCATTTCTGCTGAAGAGATGGTGTTTGATAAGAAGCCATCTGCGTGATTAATTCCTCCGATTCGCTGGAAGCATGTAACAATTGAAGGTGTGATTCATTCGAAAAACCTTCCTGTACACTAAACTTCACCATGTCAATGAGCGGATTGAAATACTCATTCACTTGATACAAGCCGATTGGCTTTTGGTGGATGCCGATTTGTGCCCAGCATAGCACCTCAAATAATTCTTCATATGTACCAAAGCCGCCGGGCATCGCAATAAATCCATCAGCCAGCTCGCTCATTTTCGCTTTTCGTTCATGCATTCCTGTTACCTCGATTAATTCTGTCAGCTCTTGATGCACAACTTCTCCTCTAAAAAGCCCCTTAGGCATGACCCCAATCACTTGCCCGCCTTGTCTTAAAACCTCATCTGCAATGGCACCCATTAATCCAATT
The DNA here is from genome assembly GCF_038002985.1 of Bacillus sp. FSL R5-0431. NCBI lineage: Bacteria > Bacillati > Bacillota > Bacilli > Caryophanales > Bacillaceae > Bacillus > Bacillus sp. FSL R5-0431. Next base: position 3,076,500 of record NZ_JBBOOG010000001.1, read on the forward strand.
CGTGAACCGCCGTATACAAGACGGATGTCTTGCTCTGCCATATAAGTCCCCAGCTCTACAGCCTTTTGTTTGTAGACGTCCTTCACGCCTGGATTCGAACCAGCAAACACACAAATCGTTTTCATCAGAACAGCTCCATCTCTCTCTATGATTTCTTCTCCCACTCATTCTACTATAATTAATTGTAAAAAAACAGCCGATCCATCTATATATAGTGTAAAATCAAAAGGCAAACACCATATAAGGAGCTGTATAAAGAAAATGCAAACAACGGAGATGGAGAAGTGGATCAAGGATTTTTATGAAATGAGAAATTGGACAAAATACGGGCCGTTTATCCGGTTAGGCTTCCTCATGGAAGAAACGGGAGAACTCGCTCGTGCTGTTAGAGCAATAGAGATCGGACGTGACCGGCCTGATGAGCAAAGACAAAAATCATCCGAGTTGAAGAAAGAACTCGTTGAAGAAATGGGTGATGTGTTAGCGAATCTACTTATTTTAGCCAATCTCTATGATGTCACAGTAGAAGAGGTCTTCTCCTCTCATCAACAGAAACTCACAAAGCGTTTTTCAGAAGAAATAGAGCAAGTGAAAAGCACGTGACCACATTGGCACGTGCTTTTTTTCCACCTTATAACTGCTGTGGCGAGATATCATCTGTTCGTTCAAAGAAATGCTGCTTTCCAATATGATGAAAAAGACCCGTTCGACGCAAAAGCTCTTTAGGCTGTGATTGAAGTCCGACAATCATCAGCTTTCCATTATGATGCTTTAAACGATTGGAGATATTCATCAGAACCGCTTCTGCTGATGTGTCCATATAATTGACTTTATTCATGAGCAGAATGAGCGTTTTCGGCTTTGTCTGAACATGGTCCAAAATCGAATTTTCCAATGAATCTGTTGTTCCGAAAAACAGCGGCCCTTCAATGGAGTACATACTGATGCCTCGCTGGTCTGTCTGTTTTTCTAAAGCAGCTGCCGTTTCCATTTGGGGAACCGCAACATTAGTATGAATGCTGGTCGTCTGGCTCATTTTTTTGATAAAAGCGATAAATGCTAAAATGAGACCTGCGGTGACGCCAATAATCAAATCACCGATGACCGTCAGCAGGAAGGTCACAACAAGTACAAGTGAATCCGCATTTTTCACTTTTACAATATTGATAAACTCTTTTTTCTCACTCATATTCCAAGCCACAAACATTAAAATCGGTGCCATCGCAGCAAGTGGAATCATCGACGCATATGGCGCAAATAGCATTAAGATAAGCAGCACGACGACGCCATGTACCACACCAGAAATCGGGCTTGCTCCGCCATTTTTGATGTTTGTTGCCGTACGGGCAATCGCCCCAGTCGCCGGAATTCCTCCGAACAGCGGTGCCGCCATATTGGCGATCCCTTGTCCGACAAGCTCCTTATTGCTGTCATGCTTTGAGCCTTTCATATTATCAGCAACCATAGCTGACAAGATTGACTCCACTCCGCCTAAAAGTGCAATGACAATCGCTGGAGGCAGGAGGTATATCATTTTTTCAATCGTTAATTCAGGAAAAGCGAAGCTTGGCAGCTGACGAGGAATTTCCCCATATGCCGAGCCGATCGTTTCAACTTGTCCTTGGAAAAAGAGAACAGCTAGAAACGTTGAAGCCAATAGACCTAATAGAGCACCAGGTATTTTGGGAATGTATTTTTGAGCCGCCACAATCACGATGAGCCCAATAACGGCTGTGATGATGGCAAGACTGTTTGCGGTACCGAGATGGACCACAATTTCTCTCATATTGAGGAAAAAGCTTTCATGCTTTTCAACACCCTTTAATCCGAGGAAGTTGGCAATCTGCCCTGAAAAAATAATGACAGCAATGCCAGCAGTAAAGCCGATGATAACCGGACGAGGAATAAATTTCATGAGCTTCCCTAGTTTGAATATTCCGAATAATACAAGCATACAGCCTGCCATAAAACCGGCTATGAGTAAGTTTTCGATACCATACTGGCTGACGATACCAAATAAAATCGGAACAAACGCCCCAGTCGGCCCGCCGATCTGATACTTTGAACCACCAAACAATGAAATCAAAATGCCGGCAACGATGACTGTGTATAATCCATATTCTGGTCCGACACCAGATGCAATGGCAAAAGCCATGCCTAAAGGAATTGCCACAACGCCCACGACAAGCCCAGCGATTAAATCGCGTCTAAACTTTGATGAATCATATCCTTCAAATCTTCCATAAAAACGCATGGTATGTGTTGGCCTCCTTCAAGTATGTGTAGATGATTTAGGTATACTGTGGATCGATCTGTTTATCTTTCACAACAACATCCAGCTTTCCCGTTGCTGGATGAATGACTAGTCCATGAACAGCCACATCACTTGGCATCAATGGATGCTCTTTGACCAATTTCACACTTTGGGACACGCTCTCTTCAACCGAATCAAAGCCTGTCAGCCACCCCTTTAAATCAACTCCTGAGTTTTTCACAATGCTCAAACATTTCTCTTCAATGCCGCGTGCTTTCGCCTTTTCAAGTAAAGGATCTGCCGCAAGACCTGCCATTCCGCATTCATGATGTCCTACAATGCATACCTCTTCTGCCTTTAGCTCATAGATGGCTAGTAGAATACTCCTCATCACACTGCCGAACGGATGAGTTACAATGGCGCCCGCATTTTTAATGATCTTGGCATCACCGTTGCGCAGCCCCATGGATTGCGGCAATAATTCCAAAAGACGTGTATCCATACAAGTTAATATGACCAGTTTCTTTTCGGGAAATTTCCCCGCTTTGTAAGGCTCATAATGTCTCTCTTGTACGAACTCTGAATTGTGCTGAAGAATCTGTTCTAATTTTGATCCCATCTTGCCATCTCCCATCTTTTTATAAGTCACGTAAGTCCCTGCCTGTCCCCCTTTTCTTTCGTGTGTTCTCAAGCATAGAGAAGAAAAATGATAGAAAAAAAAGAAAAAAATGAGAAAACGATGAGAAAAAAAGTCATCATTTTCTTTATTTTCCGCTTCAACGTAAGGGAGACGCGGTCTTCCTTTCAATCTATCGTTCTCTGATCGCCAAAAGACGATGAAATGGTTTAGTAGAAAACGACCTTCCCGTTTAATACGTTTCAAATATAATCATTTTTCTATCAAAAAATCTCGATCTATTTTCCAGTTTGTCAGATAATCTCTCAGAAAATCAGGCTTTTTCATATGTCACATCACCCATTAGCTGACTCTTATCTATGTAAAAAATGGATCAGATGGCATATGAATATACTTTTTCACTAAGAAAATGTCTCTCTTTTCCGTTATTTTAGTATATTAAATATTGAGCAGATAACCTTCAAACGTGTTCAGCCGAAATGGTTGCTTTATAATAAAAGGAGCAAGATGATCATGTGAAAGGAGCGAGTAGACTGTGACACCACACATTTTTGTCGCCAAACCATTACCTGCCTCTTTTGAGGAAATGCTAAAGGAACATTGTACATACGAGGTGTGGCAATCCAAAGACCCCATTCCAAAAGGTATTTTGTTTCAAAAACTGCAGCATGCTGATGGTCTTTTAACGTCTGGAACGAAAATCGATCAAGAGCTATTAGATCACGCACCAAAACTCAAAGTAGTGAGCAATAACTCTGTTGGCTATGACAATTTCGATATAGAATTGATGAGGCAAAGAGGCGTAATTGGTACACACACGCCTCATACACTCGATCATACTGTTGCTGACCTTGCATTTTCACTCATTCTTTCCTCTGCGCGAAGAATTGCCGAGCTTGATCGTTTTATCCGCGAGGGGAAATGGACGAAATTTGTACAGGAAGAAGATATCTTTGGCATCGATGTCCATCATCAAACGCTTGGCATTATTGGCATGGGACGAATCGGAGAGCAAGTAGCCAAACGAGCCGCACATGGTTTTGATATGAACGTCCTGTATCATAACCGCAGCCGGAATGAAAAGGCTGAATCAGCATATGGCGCTTTATATTGCACACTTGATGACCTGCTAAAGCAAGCCGATATCATTGTGTTGATTACACCGCTGACCAATGAAACGTATCATATGATTGGAGAACGGGAATTGAAGTTAATGAAGCAAACGGCTTTATTTGTAAACATCTCACGCGGGAAAACAGTGGATGAAAAAAGCCTCATTCAAGCGCTTCAGGAGGGATGGATCAAAGGCGCAGGTCTTGATGTGTTTGAGCAGGAACCGCTTCAGGAGAATCATCCTTTCAAAGAAATGAACAATGTCACCCTTGCTCCTCACATCGGTTCTGCTACTGAAACAACACGGGATCTTATGCTGAAACGAGCCATTCATAATGTGATTCATGGAATTGATGGCAAAGCCCCTGTTGATATTGTGAAGGAGCTTGCTTCATCTTAATCGGAAAAGACGCAGGATTCGGAGCTGCGTCTTTTTATTTATTTCATCAGAAGGTTATCAGGAAAAAAGCCTCATTTTAGCAAAGAACCTGTTTCTTTACATTTCCTTCATGTTCGGGTGCTATAATATGAGGTAGACAAGCATCAAGAGGACAGCATCCGATTTCCTTAATAGGAGGATGAAGATGAAAAAAATCAGTTCGGTTTTTACTATGTTTGCTCTGATCGCTGCTATTCTGTTTTCTGGTTTTATTCCGCAGCAAGCCTATGCCGAAACACCTCTTACACAGACCGCCACAAATGAAACAGCTACTATTCAACTTACATCAGATGTTCATACCCTTGCCGTCATTAATACGTTTGATGGTGTAGCAGATTATTTAATTCGCTACAAACGACTGCCTGATAACTACATCACAAAATCACAAGCAAGTGCTCTTGGATGGGTGGCATCAAAGGGAAATCTAGCAGAGGTTGCCCCAGGTAAAAGCATCGGTGGAGATGTTTTCTCTAACCGGGAGGGACGTCTTCCTTCAGCAAGCGGCCGAACATGGCGTGAGGCAGATATCAACTACGTCTCTGGCTTCCGAAATGCTGACCGCCTCGTGTATTCAAGTGACTGGCTCATTTACAAAACAACAGACCATTATGCAACTTTCACACGTATTCGATAATCAATCAAAAAACAGCCCCATTTGACCTAGGGCTGTTTTTTATGCTGCTTATGGCAACAGAGTTTTCACGTATTCCTCAAAAGGCAGAGGCAGCGGTTTTTTCGACACTTCTTCATGTTCATGTGTGGTGACATGATCCTCGGTGACGATTACACGTCCTGTTGGTGTGAGTTTTGACGCAAGCGGTCTTTTGTTAAAAGGAGAGGCTTCATTTTCATAAATCTCATGTCTCATTTGGACCAAAGTAGGCTCGCTCACCTCTTCCAATGTGAAAGCATAGCCTGTTTCAGCGCCTTCCCCCTTATCTAATTGGAGCAGATGCGTTCCTTTTTCGGTGACCTCTTCTTTGACTCGAAACCGAATAGACGCTCCTTCCACCCATTCTTCTGTAAAAGGTACAGGCTGAAGAGGTAAATTCACACCAAATCCCGCATCAATAAGGAAGCGTTCGTTGTGATGGTTCAACGTCATGGCGACGTGCGTGCCATCAATTGCCCATGTGCACGCTTCTTTGTTATACACGGTCCCTTGAACGAGCTGTACAGCAAGCCCTGCCTCTTTTAACACATAATATAAGAGAGGATTGAGATCGTAGCAAAGACCTCCTCTTTCTCCTTCAAGAAGATGCTGCTTCAACCCCTCTTGATTCAAGGCATAGGATTGTTTGTTCAGCACAGATCTATTTTCAAATGGAAAGGTGTAGGCCATCTTTTTTAATAATACAGGCAGGTCATCAAAGGTGATGGACTGGCCTTCGTATCCGATCTTCTGTAAAAATGCTGATTGCATCATATTCATTCCCTTCTAAAAAAACTGAGTCTGTGAAGAGACTCAGTTTTCTTGATTGATAAAATCCGTTAACGCATCAATGGCTTCTTGTTCATCCGCACCATCTGCTATCAGTGTGACAGTGACCCCAGAGCTGATCGCAAGGCTCATGAGACCCATAATGCTCTTCGCATTGACTTTTTTTCCGTCCTTCTCTAGAAAAATTTCAGCCCCAAAGCGATTGGCTTCTTGTACGAACAAAGCAGCGGGACGTGCCTGCAAGCCTGTTTTTAACTGGATGGTGACCGTTTTTTCCACCATATGATCTGCCTCCCTTTTTCATTCTCCTATTTGAGTGTAACAGCTTGTCCGTTTCGTAATTGTTCTGCAATTTGATCTAGCTTTCTTAAGCGGTGGTTAATGCCTGATTTGCTGATCTTGCCGCTTTCCACCATTTCTCCCAGTTCCTTTAGTGTGACCTCTTGATAGTCGACTCGCAGTTTTGCAATTTCACGCAGCTTATCCGGGAGGGCATCAAGTCCAATTTTTTCATCAATGAATTGAATGTTCTCGACCTGGCGCAGTGATGCACCAATCGTTTTATTTAAGTTTGCTGTTTCACAATTGACGAGCCGGTTCACGGAATTTCGCATATCACGGACGATCCGAACGTCTTCGAAGCGAAGAAGTGAATTATGCGCACCTACAACGCTTAAGAATTCGGTAATTTTTTCGGCTTCTTTCATATACGTGATGTATCCTTTTTTACGCTCAAGTGTTTTACTGTTGAGTTGAAATTGATTCATCAGCTCACAAAGGGCATCATTGTGTTCTTTATATAGTGAAAAAATCTCAAGGTGATAGGAAGACGTTTCTGGATTATTCACAGAACCGCCTGCTAAAAAAGCACCTCTCATATAGGAGCGCTTGCAGCATCTTTTCTTTACAAGCTCTTCTGAAATATTGCGCTCAAATACAAATTGCTCACCCAATATTTTCAAATCCTCTAAAATGGTTTTCGCTCGTTCTACCAGTCTGACAATATACACATTATTCTTTTTTAATCTCATTTTCTTACGAACGAGCAGCTCGACTGTGACATCATATTTCTTTTTCAGCAGCGTATAAATCCGTCTTGCGATGGCTGCGTTCTCTGTCTGTATATCTAGAATTAATTTTCGATTAGAGAAAGATAATGAACCGTTCATACGGATGAGGGCAGAAAGCTCTGCTTTTGTGCAGCAGTCCTTCACGTCCAGATTAGTCAGCTCTTTTTTTGTTTCGGATGCAAATGACATCCTTGCCACCCCCATTCCTATTTTTTCTTATGCAGCAGGTCGACAAGCAGCGAGGCTACTTTCAGCGTGTCGTGACGAATCACATGCTGGTCATATGTAATGATTTCCCCAGGGATGACTTCCAGTCCCATTGCCTTGAGTACATCTGTGTCGAACTGTACAGGCTGTGCCTGTTCTTCTGCATATTTTGCTTTGATCTCTTCTGGAATTTCTTTATTGTTCACAAAAATGGTATCGATAAATGGACGAACCATATGATCATTTAATACCTCCACATGATCAGCTGCACTGTAGGAAAGCGTTTCCCCTGGCTGGGTCATGACATTGCAAATATACACTTTTTTCGCCTTCGAGCGAATCACTTCTTCGCCAATATGCGGTACAAGCAAGTTTGGCAGGATACTTGTATACAAGCTGCCTGGCCCAATGACGATCAAATCAGCTTCACGAATGACTTGAATCGATTCTGGGAGCGGTTCAATCGTATCGGGTGTGAGGAACACTCGTTTAATTCGCTCACCGTAGGTTGGGATTTTTGATTCTCCTGTCACCACTTGCCCGTTTTCTAATTCAGCATGAAGAACAACACTTGAATTCGCTGCTGGCAAGACTTTTCCTCTCACATTTAAGACCTTGCTCATTTCTGTGACGGCATGAAAAAAATCACCGGTTATATTTGTCATGGCCGCAAGAATGAGGTTGCCAAGAGAGTGGCCTGTTAAGTCATTCCCTTTGTTAAAACGGTGCTGAAATAAGTCTTCTACAAGCGGTTCAACATCAGAGAGAGCTGCAAGGACATTTCGAATATCGCCTGGAGGCGGAATATTCAAATCATGCCGCAGTCTGCCTGAGCTGCCTCCGTCATCAGCAACCGTTACAATAGCGGTAATGTCCACTGGCTTTGTTTTTAGCCCTCTGAGCAAAACAGATAAGCCAGTGCCCCCACCAAGAATGACCACCTTTGGAAGTGTCGTCATCTATTTTCTGCTTCTCTTTTCAATGTCCCGGTGAGTGACATGAGTGTAGTAGTCATTTTTAAAATACTCCGATAAGTAGTTAGCTAGCGTCACTGATCGGTGCTGTCCGCCTGTACAGCCAATAGCGATCACAAGCTGACTTTTTCCTTCTCGTTTATAGGACGGAAGCATAAAGCTGAGAAGGTCAATTAATTTCTCTGTGAATTTTTGTGTCTCGCTCCATTTCATTACATAGGAGCGCACTTCTTCATCGTTTCCAGTCTGTGGACGCATGCTCTCAATATAGTAAGGATTCGGCAGAAATCTCACATCAAATACAAGATCAGCATCAATCGGCAGACCGTATTTAAAACCGAAGGACATCACATTCACTGTAAACACCTGCCCTTGGTTCGTGGCAAAGTGCGCGACAATTTTTTCTCGAAGCTGTTTTGGTTTTAAATCCGATGTATCAAAAATCATTTGCGCCCGGCCTTTTAACTCTTCTAACAGGTCGCGTTCCATTGCGATTCCTTCGAGGGGCAAACCTGTTGTCGCAAGGGGATGCGAACGTCTCGTTTCTTTGTATCTTGAGACAAGCACCTTATCGTTTGAATCTAGAAATAATATTCTTGGTGTGATCCAGCCAAGATCACTCATTTCATCTAAAGCTGCAATTAAGCTGTCAAAGAATTCTCGTCCGCGTAAATCCATCACAAGGGCAACCTTGCTCATCTTAGAATTCGATTCCTTCATGAGCTCTAGGAACTTCGGTAAAAGTGATGGCGGCAAGTTATCTACACAGAAGTAACCTAAGTCTTCAAAGCTTTGAATGGCAACGGTTTTCCCCGCACCTGACATTCCTGTAATAATCACAAGCTGAATATCTTCTTGTTTGTTCGTATTCATGCCTGCTTCCTCTCCTTCTTTATGAAAACGGTTCATGTATTAGTCTCCTTGAGGATCTAACCGATAAGCAATCAATTCAAAATCAGGTGTATACGTAAAAGTACCGTGCAGAAGTCCTTTTCCCTTTAGCATGAAATCAAGAATATGGGAATCTCCTGGAGCCATCGGTAAATGAGGCACATCTTTTACTTCATGCCACTTTAAAATGCCTTCCTCTGACTCTGTCACGTTTTTTCCAGTAAATGAATCTGCCATAAAGGTGAACATCATCCACTCTTGAACGATTTGATCGCCTTCTTTTATGATAAAGGTAAAAACACCTTTTAACTGAGGATTTAAAATATAAATTCCTGTTTCTTCTCTATACTCTCGAACGACTGAATCCTTGACCGATTCTCCGCTTTCCATTTTGCCGCCCGGCGCTACCCACCAGCCCCGTCTTGGCTTTTGCAGCAAGAGAACTTGATCTTCGTGATGCAGCACACAATTGGTTACTCGTTGCATCAGCTGTCACCTACTCTTTTATGTCTTTAACTTATTATACAGGTTCATCCTGACTCTCACAATGAACATGCCCCTTCTTCACCGAAAACAGACCGGATTTCGTCTGAAAGAGGTGGCGGGCAATTTCTCTACTCTTTATTTTACAGCATCTAATGGTTCTCCATGCGTCATTTGTGAACATCTCATGAATTTCTGATTTTAAGCAAAAAAAAGGACACGGATTCTCATCCGTGCCAAACATGTATTCCTTATAAAAGGGGGTCAATTACTAGTTTTATCATAACGGATAATTATTTCACCCGTGTTACATTCCAGTTAAAAGCCCATGACGCTATATTAAGGATTTACGACAGCCATTTATTTCGCTGCTTTCAGCTTTTCAGCAAGCTCTTCTACATAATGCTGTGCGCTTTGTGCGGCAATACTTCCGTCACCTGTTGCTGTCACAATTTGACGGAGTGTTTTTTCACGAATGTCACCAGCGGCGAAAATGCCTTCCACTCTCGTTTCCATTCTTTCGTTTGTCTCGATATATCCTTCTTCATTTGTAATGCCGAGATTTTCAAATGGTTTAGATAGTGGGAGCATCCCGATATAGATAAAGACGCCGTCTGTTTTAAAGTCTTCTTCTTCACCAGTCACCGTATCAATCAAGGTCACACTGCCGACTTTACCGTTTTCTTCATTAATTTGTTTAACGGTTTTGTTCCACATGAAGTCGATTTTTTCATTATCAAAAGCACGCGCTTGTAAAATGCTTTGTGCACGAAGTTTATCGCGTCTATGAACGATCGTTACTTTTGACGCAAAGCGTGTGAGGTATACACCCTCTTCTACCGCAGAGTCTCCGCCGCCAATGACCACGAGCTCTTTGTTTTTAAAGAAAGCACCGTCACATACTGCACAGTAAGAGACGCCCCGGCCGCCAAGTTCTTTTTCACCTGGTGCACCGATTTTTTTGTATTCAGCACCTGCCGCAATAATGACAGAGCGTCCTTTGTATTCTTTTGAACCGGCTTTGACGATTTTGTACTCTTCACCGTCTACGATTTCTTTGATATCGCCATATGCATACTCAGCACCGAATTTCTTCGCATGCTCAAACATTTTATTTGAAAGTTCTGGTCCTAAAATGCTTTCAAAGCCAGGATAGTTCTCGACATCTTCCGTATTTGCCATTTGACCGCCTGGAATCCCTCTTTCAATCATCAATGTTGAAAGATTTCCCCGTGATGTATAAACAGCGGCTGTCATTCCGGCAGGTCCCGCTCCAATGATGATCGTATCGTAGATTTTTTCTTCTGACACAACTGTCACTCCCTCTTCAATTGCTGCTAGCATTTCTTATTAGAATGCCCTTGGGTGATGCTTCCATTCATGACAGAGAGCATCAATTCCACTCTTACTTTTATTCCTTACCCATATCCTATTAAATCTGCGGATAATAAGCGAATCATTTGCTCATATCTTCAAAAAAAGAAAAAGCTTCCTTAAACTGCTGTTTAAGGAAGCCTGTTTACGGTTATATAGTAAGTAACGATTTATTCAACGACTCTTCTCACAACGCCATTGAATGCTTTTTTCCAGTAAACATTGCTCATAGAGTCAACTGAAACACCGCGAGAGCTGTTATCGTTCAAGAATGTACCGTTTCCTAAGTAAATACCAACGTGTCCATTTACTTTATACGTATCAAAGAACACAAGGTCTCCGCGTTTCATGTCAGATGCACTTACAGCTCTTCCTTTACCTACAAGCGTATCTGTTGTTGTACCGCCAACTGGTCCAAGGTTGATGCCTGCTGATGCGAATGCCCAGCGAACGAATGAAGAACAGTCAAAACGACGTGCATCAATATCGGCTTGTGATCTGCCGCCGCCCCATTTATACGGAGATTGTCCAACGATGGTAGAACCTGTGCTGATTGCACCTTCGATTCCGCCTACGTTACTGCTGACAGGTGATCCACCGCCAGAAGATGGCTTCTTGCTTGGTGAACTGCTGTTGTTATTATTATTTGAAGATCCACTGTTACTGTTATTTGAAGACGGGCTGCTGTCGTTAGTTGAGCTGTTGTCTTCCGCTTGAACACTCGCTTGACGCTGCTCTTGTCTTTGTGCTTTTTCTTCTTTTGCTTTTTGAGCTGCTTCTCTCGCTTCTTTTTCAGCTTGTTTTTGAGCAGCGATTGTTGCGTCTTTTTCAGATGCAATGCTGTTAGCCTCACTGTTTAACTCGCTGATTTCAGAAGAAGCACTTCCTTTTTGCTTTTTCACTTGCTTGAATAGCTGGTCTTTTTCATCAAGCTGTTTATTCAAGTCTGTTTGAAGCGTTTCAAGCTTTGCAAGTGTCTTTTGAACATCTGCAAGCTTTGTGTTTAATTCGTTTTCAGACTTTTGAAGCTCAGCTTTGTCTTTTTCTTGCTCTTTAATGATTTCGCTGTCTGCGTTGATGAGTGTAGATACTGCACCTGCACGGCTGATGAAATCGCTAAAGCTTTTCGCTCCTAGTAATACATCTATGTATTTCGTAGAACCGCCGCTTTCTTGAAGCGCACGTACACGCTTTTTCAAGAACTTGTTTCTATCTTCAATACGTTTTTCAGTATCAGCTATTTCTTGTTTCAGTGCTTTGATTTCTTTTTTCGTTTGTTCATTTTCTTTTTGTTTTTCTTCGATTTGATCACTTGTTTTTAAAGCTTTCTCGTCAATTTCTTTTAGCTTTAGTGCAAGTGCCTCTTGTTTTGCTTCAAGCTTTGAAAGCTCATCTTTTTTCTTTTGAAGGTTTTTGTTGACCTCAGATTGCTTGCTGTCCAGCTCTTGTTTCTTTTGTTCAAAGTTCTGTGCGTTTGCTTCATGAGTAAATGGGATAAATAAACTGCTCGCTCCGATGACCGAAGCTAAACCGAAAGTAATAAACTTTTTCACGAATAGTTCCTCCTTTGACAATTTCCAAGCGACATGAGAAAGCAGCAAATTCTCTGCGGCCAATCTGTGCTATCTATGTCTTTCTTCCTGATTGATCAGTCAGATGTTGACCAGATTGTTTCTATCACTAGGTGTTTCATTATGTATAGTAAAATATCTAAATATATGTCTTTGTTTTAATCCACGATTTTCATTATACATGAGACATCGACAAAATGAGCTAATATTTTTATTACATTTATGTTTCAAAAACATGTCGTGATTGTCATACTTCGCCAAATCCTTGCAAATCCCACCTTTTTATCCAAGAAAAAAGCATGACCTTTTCGGCCATGCTGCAATCTGCTGAATCTATTTACCTATTTAATCGATTAACGCACAAATGACTTGTTCATATTTAGACAGTGTTTGAACGCTGATTTGAAAAGAGGCTGCAATCTCTTTTTTGCTCACAGCTGATTCTTCTTGCTCCTTCATCCATAAATAATAAGATGCTGCTGCCCATGCAGGCGCATTTTTCTTATCTACGCCAGAAGCACGTGCCTGCTGAATAATATGGAATAACCAAAAATAAGGCATATGGCTGTCAGGCTGAACAGCTTCTTCCAAGCTGGATGCCGCCTGTTTTGCGAAAACCGCATCTTCTGAAAACGACCGCACTTCCATTTCATCTTCGTATAAGAGCAGTTCGATGAATTGCTGTTCGAAGGCTGTTTTCGCTGCGTGTGCATCAAGGACAGATTGAAGAACGTCACGTTCCCCTTTTTGTTTGCTCACATAGTACGCAGTCAGCCGCTCCTCAATGGAGACCATTGGCTCAGTCTCCTCGGGTTTATCCTGCCACGGCTTGATTTCATCTGCATCGATATCTTCTTCGACCATCTTATTCCAAACCGTCTGTGCAAGCGTTTTGTGGCCTGTATAATAAGCTGCGCTTGCGAGCCAGTATAAAAATGTACTATCTCCCTGAAAGCCTGTTTTGTACAAAGAATAAAGCCATTTAAAGGCCCATTCAAATTCTCCAACTAGGGCAAATGTTGCGCCAAGCTTATAACGCTGTTCACTTAATATTGGATACACGTGCGTTAATTGCTTCGCTAACGTATTGACCTTTTCTTCTTCTTTTTCATAATGATAGAAGACAAGCTGGTTGCAAAGGGCATGCAGATTACCCGGATTTTCATGAAGAACCCGGTTCAACATCTCTTTCGCCTGATGGATTTGACCAGAATAAAAATAGGCCAAAGCGAGATTATTATACGCTGACCAAAATTCTGGATACTCAACAATCATCTGTTCCAGCATTTCAATGGCTTCATCAAGCCTGCCGCTTTCTAGCAAGTGATTCGCTTGATCCTGCTTGACAATCAGGTCATCCTGATCGTAAGGAAAATCTTCGTCCTCTTCGTCGCTCATATCGAGCAGGTCGAGGAGATCGTCATTTTCATCTGCAAATTCCCCGTTCTCTTCCAATGAAGCATAGGCAGTAGCTGACTTATATGCCTCTTGAAAGAGTCCTAGATTCGCATAATTATTGGCTTTAAAATAGTGACACTCAGACATGTTTTCATCGATATGTTCAAGTATGAAATCAAGCAGTTCATTTGATTGTTGGTAATGACCCATTTCAGTATAAATAATGGCAAGCTGTGATAGCATTTCTACATTTTCAGGCTCAAGTACGATAGCCCGCTGTATCAGCTTACTCGCTTTAGATAGATTTCTTTCTCTATAAGCTTTTAGACCTTTATGAAAAAAGTAATGCCCATCTTGGAATAGCTGGACGACTTGTGTGTGATTATTTTGAGAAGTGTATTTACTCACCGATACCCTCCATTTCGAACAGTGTACCGTGTGTAGTATAACATACTTCACGAGTCGTCACATAGAACAAAAGAAAAGGAAGGATTTGTTTTTCACTCAAAAACAAAAAGCCAGAGGTGCCCCCGGCTTTTCACTCACCTTGATGACGCTTTTTTAATACTTTTAATACCTCATCAAGCGGCAATTGCTGTTCACGTAACAACACAAGCAGATGATACAGGAGATCGGCTGTTTCCCATTTCAATTCTTCTTGATCCCGGTTTTTCGCTGCAATGATGACCTCTGACGCTTCTTCCCCTACCTTTTTTAGGATTTTATCGACCCCTTTTTCAAATAGATAGGTTGTATAAGCGCCTTCTGGCATTTCTGTCTGACGTTTTGCAATCACCTGTTCAAGTTCATTTAAAAACGCAAAACGATCCTGCTCTTCCGTTTGAAGCTTCACGCCTTCTTCCGAAAAGCAGCTATAGCTGCCAGTATGGCAGGCTGGGCCACTTGGTGTGACAAGAACAAGCAGAGCATCTTTGTCACAGTCATATCGAATGGATGTGACTCGCTGAGTATATCCAGATGTGGCGCCCTTGTGCCAAAGCTCGTTTCTCGACCGGCTGTAAAACCATGTTTCCCCTGTCTCCAGTGTTTTTTCATAGGATTCTTGATTCATATACGCCAATGTCAATACTTCCTTACTTTGAGCATCCTGTACAATCGCAGGTATCAGGCCTGCCTCATTAAAGGATAATTCGTTTGCCTGTTTCATCTGACCTTCACCCCGTGTTCTCTCAAGTATGTCTTTACCTCTTGAATTGAAGTCTCTTTATAATGGAAAATGGAGGCTGCTAATGCTGCATCAGCTTCTCCTTTTGTAAATGCCTCCAGCATATGCTGGGCATTGCCAGCGCCTCCCGAGGCAATGACAGGCACGGTGACGGCTTCTGACACAAGCTTTGTTAATCGATGATCAAAGCCTGTTTTCTCACCGTCGGCATCCATACTTGTCAGTAAAATCTCTCCTGCTCCCCTCAGCACGGCTTCTTTTGCCCAATCGCTGACCTCTATATCCGTTTGACGGCGCCCTCCGTGTGTGTAGACCATGTACTCTTTTTTCTCTTCATCGTACTTTGCATCTATTGCGACGACGATGCACTGGGAACCAAAGAAATCGGCGCCTTCTGAAATCAGTTCTGGTCTTAAAACTGCCGCTGTGTTCACAGATACTTTGTCTGCACCCGCTCTTAATATGCGCTTCATGTCATCAAGGTGGTTAATTCCGCCGCCTACCGTAAAAGGGATGGCAAGAGTGGACGCCACTTGCTTGACCACATCCACCATCGTTTTCCGGCCTTCATGAGAGGCAGAAATATCAAGAAAGACAAGTTCATCCGCACCTTCCTCATCATACATCTGCGCTAATTCTACCGGATCACCAGCATCCTTTAAGCCGAGGAATTGCACCCCTTTGACCACACGCCCTTCCTTCACATCGAGACATGGGATGATTCGTTTTGTCATCATACGCGGTCAAGCCCTTCAATTGCTTCAGCTAAAGTAAACCGCTTCGTGTAAAGGGCCTTTCCAATGATCGCACCAGAAACACCTGACTGTTTTTGTGCTGACAGCTTTTGAAGATCAGCTAGCGCGCTTACACCACCTGAAGCAATGACTTGTTTGCCGGTAGCTTCCGCTAAGCGAACTGTACTTTCCACATTGGGTCCAGACAGCATGCCATCCATTTGAATATCCGTGAAAATAAAGACCTCCGCGCCTTCCTTTGCCAATTCTTTGCCGAGTTCCTCCGCCTTCACTTTCGACGTTTCAAGCCACCCCTCAGTCGATACAAAGCCATTTCGCGCATCGATCCCAATCGCTATTTTCTCCCCATATTGCGCAAGCATTTTTTTCACAAAGGCGGGATTAGAAACAGCGGAGCTGCCAAGGATGACTCTAGCTACACCATTGTTTATATAAAAGGCAACGTCTTCTTCTGTCCGAATGCCGCCGCCAATTTGTACATTCACATCTAAGGATGAAGCAATCGCCAGTACATGCTCATGATTGACGCGATTCCCTGCTTTCGCACCATCTAGGTCAACGAGATGAATCCACTTTGCTCCTTCATTTGCAAACCGCGCAGCCATATCAAGCGGCGAATCTCCATAAATGGTTTCTTGATCATAATCTCCTTGCACAAGCCGTACACATTTGCCATTTCTCATATCAATCGCTGGATACAATGTAAATTCACTCATTTGTTCACCCTCTGTTCGTTTGCTAATTGAATAAATTGTTTGAGCAGCGCCATTCCCGTTGTACTGCTTTTTTCAGGGTGAAACTGTGCGCCAAGCACATTCCCCTTGCCGACAACTGCTGGTACTTGAACGCCATAATCCGCACTTGCTAATTGCTCTTTTGGATTCATATCACTTACATAATAAGAGTGAACAAAGTACGCAAATCCTTCCGGTACACCATCAAACAATGGGGAGGGCTGATGAAATGTGAGCTCATTCCACCCCATATGAGGCACCTTCAGCCTTTGCCCATCCTGGTCGCGATCCTTTAAAAGAACGACACGCCCTTTTAACAGCCCCAAACCTTTCGTACGTCCTGCCTCTTCACTTTCTTCAAATAACAGCTGCATCCCGAGACAAATACCAAATAGCAGCTTTCCTTCCTGCACAACTTGGTGGATAAACTCTTCAAGTCCTGTCTGTTTTAACAGCTGCATCGCATCACGAAACGAACCGACCCCAGGCAAAATATAAGCATCTGCCTTTTTGAGCTCCTCCACATCAGAGGAGACGATATAACTGGCACCTGCTCGTTCCAGTGCTTTTGATACGCTGAACAAATTTCCCATTCCGTAATCAATGACTCCGATCATTAGAGCATCCCCTTTGTCGAAGGAATCCCTTTCACACGTGGATCAATGGTTGTTGCCTCATCTAGGGCACGTGCCATCGCTTTAAAAATGGCTTCAATCATATGGTGCGTATTGGTTCCGTAGTGAACAATCACATGAAGATTTATACGAGCTTCTAGCGCAAACTTCCAAAGAAACTCATGCACGAGCTCTGTATCAAAGGTACCGACCTTTTGACTTGGAAAGGCCGCTCTCATTTCCAAATGAGGGCGATTGCTTAAGTCGACCACGACCTGGGCAAGCGTTTCATCCATCGGAACAAAGCTGGAGCCATACCGCTTAATTCCCTTTTTATCACCTAACGCTTCCTTAAACATTTGCCCAAGCACGATGCCGATATCTTCTGTTGTGTGGTGATCATCAACATCCGTATCTCCTTTCGCATCGACGGTCAAATTAAAGTGTCCATGCTTCGTAAATAAATCAAGCATGTGTGTCATAAAAGGGACATCTGTTTGAATATCTGCTTTTCCTTCCCCATCAATCTCTAACGCTAACGAAATATTCGTTTCATTTGTTTGTCTCGCTGTTTCCGCCTGTCTCATGACGATTCCTCCCGCTTTCTCGATTCAATCGACCTTGCATGCGCTTCGAGCCCTTCTAATCTGGCAAAAGCCGCAATGCTATCCCTGTGTGTCTCAAAGGCTTCTTGACTATATGAAATAATGCTCGTTTTCTTTTGAAAATCAGTCACACCAAGCGGGCTGGAGAATCTAGCCGTTCCGTTGGTTGGCAGCACGTGATTTGGTCCTGCAAAATAATCTCCCACCGGCTCAGGGCTATAACGCCCTAAAAAAATCGCCCCTGCATGCTTGATTTGACCAAGAAGTGATTCTGGATATGCTGTCAGCACTTCTAAATGCTCTGGCGCTAACTGGTTGACGACGTCTACTGCACGATCCATAGATTCTGTCACGTATATACGGCCATAATCTTGTATGGATTGAGCTGCAATTGATTTTCTTGGCAAGGTGTCCAGCTGCGCTTGCACCTCAGCCTGCACGTTTTCAGCAAGTGTCTTAGACGGTGTCACCAAAACACTAGATGCCAGCGCATCATGTTCTGCCTGCGAAAGTAAATCAGCCGCTACCTCATGTGCCGATGCCGTATCGTCTGCTAGAACCGCAATTTCACTTGGACCGGCAATCATATCAATGTCTACCTGGCCAAATACTTCCCGCTTTGCCAGGGCTACATATATGTTGCCTGGACCTGTGATTTTATCAACAGACTGGATGCTTTCTGTTCCATAGGCAAGTGCCGCAATCGCCTGCGCACCGCCCATTTTATACATCTCAGAAATACCGAGCTCCTTTGCAGCAGCCAGTACAGCGTCTGAGAGATGGCCATCTTTCCCTGGAGGTGTGACAAGGACAATTCGTTCAACACCAGCGACAAGCGCCGGAATCACATTCATTAAAACAGATGATGGATAAGCAGCTGTTCCGCCGGGGACATACACACCGACTGCATCGAGCGGTGTCACCTTTTGTCCAAGCATCGAGCCATCCAGCTGGTGATAAAACCAAGAGGATGTCAGCTGACGCTCATGGTATGTGCGAATATGACGGATAGCCGTTTGGATCACCTGAATCATGGCTGGGTCCATGCGTTCGGAGGCTTTTGTCATTTCCTCCTCTGTGACAAGCGGATCTTCAAGCAGCACTCCATCAAATTGCTTTGTAAAAGATTGTACCGCTTGATCACCATTTAGCCTCACTTCTTGTATAATCCGCTGAACAGCCAGGCGCTGCTCTTCCGTACCTGTATCTAAAGTCCGCTTGAGTGAGAGTGTCTCTGTCTCACCTTCTTGTATATAGGTGATGTTCATGATGTTTCCTCCCCTTCAATGATTCTTGCAAGGCGCTGCGCCATTTCATCGATCACCGCATCCTTCATTCGATAGCTCACAGGATTGACAATAAACCGTGACGTAATATCACAAATATGCTCCGTTTCAACAAGTCCATTTTCCTTGAGTGTTTGACCTGTAGAGACAATGTCAACAATACGATCGGCGAGTCCGATGAGCGGTGCTAATTCAATGGAACCATTCAGCTTAATGATCTCCACCTGCTCCCCTTGTTCTCTAAAATAAGAAGATGCGACATTTGGGTACTTTGTTGCCACACGCGGCGCGACACCGCCCCAGCTGGCTCCCGGTAATCCGGCAACCGCTAAATGGCATTTGCTGATGTTTAAATCGAGCACTTCGTACACATCACGAGCTTCTTCGAGCATGACATCCTTCCCTGCAATGCCAACATCTGCTACACCGTGCTCTACATAAGTCGTCACATCCATTGGCTTCGCTAAAATAAAGCGGAGGTTTTCTTCCGGTACATCAATGATTAACTTTCTTGAATCCTCGAATTCCTCTGGCAGCTGATATCCCGCCTGTCTCAACAGCCCAGCTGCTTCTTCAAATATCCGGCCCTTTGGCATCGCCATCGTCAACACTTTACCCATTTGACTCTCCCTTTCTAGCGCCGATATAATAAGCCACCTGCTCAAATGCCTTGGTCATCGCGTCAATATTTTCAATCCCTGCTAAGTCTTGCAGGACGATCTTTTTCCCTTTTGACCGCTCCTTTTCTGCAAAAGCAAAAGCCTCCAGCCGTTGTTCTTTACTAAAAATCACTGCCTCCTGCGGCTCATTGATTTCTTTTGCATCAAGCGCTTCAAGCAGACGGTCTAATCGAAGTCCGAATCCTGTAGCTGGTGCAGGTGCATCAAAATGAGCCAGCAATTGGTCATATCTGCCGCCACTTCCGATGACTGACCCAACATGATCTGCAAATACTTCAAACAAAATGCCCGTGTAGTAGCTCATATGACTCACCATGCTTAAATCTAAACGGATATATTCTGTACAGCCGTAATCTTCAAGTGTCTCCCAAAGCGATTTTAACTGTGTGAGCACCTCTTTTCCCTCTTGTGAAACGACGATTTCCTCTGCCCGCTCTGTGACTTCCTGGCCGCCTCTTAACTCTAAAAGCTGTAACAGCCTCGTTTTATCGATGGAGGAGAGTGGCAATTGCTTCACATGCTGGCGGTATCCTACATAATTCTTTTCATATAAGAATCGGCGGAGGACGTTTGCACGCTCTGTATTTCCCAATACATCTACAAATAACGTCTCTGCTAAAGCGACATGCCCGATCGCGATTTTGAAGGACTTTAGCCCGGCATTTTTTAATGCAAATACGACAAGCGCAATCACTTCAGCATCTGCACTAATCGACCCGTCACCAATCAACTCAATTCCGACCTGCTCAAATTCTGATGGCCTTCCGCCTTCTCTTTCCTGCGCCCGGAACACATTGGCCGCATACCCAACGCGAAGCGGATACGCCTGTTGATGAAGCTTTGAAGCCGCCACTCTCGCAATAGGTCCCGTCATATCAGGTCTGAGTACAAGGGTTTGCCCGTTCTGATCTAAAAGCTTAAAGAGCTGTGTATCTGTAATCGCCGATTGAACACCGACTGTATCGTAAAATTCAAGCGTTGGTGTCTCCATCAAACGGTAACCCCAGCCATTCATGACCTCTGTCAATGAATGTCTCACTTTTTTCTTCGTCTCATACAATCCTGGTAATGAATCCCGCATACCATATGGTTTCTCAAACATAAACATGCTCTTCTGCACCTCCAACACATTAAAACAAAAAATTCCGAATCCTTTAGTTCGCTAATATGATAATATGCTAACAAAATAAAGTAATTAAATCAATCATTTTTATTTTCTCTCTATTTTCATGAAAAATTTGTGGAATTATTACATTCAAGTGACACCTGTCCCTTTTCTGCATGTTTGATAAAAGAACGTGCTATAATACTTAAAAATATTGAATAACACAGGAGATTACAGTGAAGTTCATCCAGACATTAATCTTAACTTTGTTGTGCGCATGCCTTGTTTATTTCGGCTTTATATACGTGACACAAATCGACCAAGTCAAGAAGGCAGCTTCACCACACGAAGCAGCCAAAGAAAAAGAAAACGATACGGCACTCGCAGCTGAAGAAACACGATCAACGAAAAAAACAGACAACACATATTCTTCTTTAAAAGGAAGTAAAAAAGCCATGGACGTCATCCTCTACAATCAAATGGATGCCCCAAAGCTTTATAATGGATGCGAAGTCACAAGCTTAGCGATGCTTCTTCATTACAGCGGCTATGAGCAAGTGACGAAAGACGCATTGGCAAATGAAATCAAACGTGTTCCGCTCAATTATGAAAATGGCTTAAAAGGAGACCCGCATGACGGGTTTGTAGGCGATATGGAGAATGGACCAGGTCTTGGTGTTTACCATGAACCTATTTATCAGCTTGCGAAAAAATATGCGGGCGCTCAAGTCGTCGACTTAAGCGGAAAACCTGTCAAAAAAGCCATCTATCAATCACTTGAAAAAGGGTATCCTGTTTGGGTGATTACCACATCCACCTTCGACAAAATAGATAACATCGAAACATGGAATACACCAAATGGCAAAATAGATGTGAGCTTTAATATGCATAGCGTGGTCATCACGGGCTATGACAAGGAACATGTCTACCTAAATAACCCATACGGTGAAAAGAATCAAAAAGTCGATCGCGATCAGTTTGAGGATTCTTGGGAACAGATGGGCCGGCAGGCGATTATCATTAAAGCGTAGAACACCTTTCTCATTGAAAACATGAAAAAACATCCTCTAGCCGTATAGAGGATGTTTTTTCATGATGATCTTTCTAGTATTTCCTTCAGGCGGTCTTCAAGCTTTGCAGCTGTCATTACTCCTCCGCCTACAATGAAGTATTCAACCTTTTTTTAGTAAAAATGAGAGATAATCCTTGATCGTTAGACTTCTCACTCATCGTTTTTAGCGGCAGTGAAACGACTTATTCTGCTTCAGATACAACGGTAAAACGTTCTCCAACATGGGCAGCCTGCTCCATTTCATCGACAAGGGCAATGGCGTAGTCGGCATAGCTCACATAGCTGTCACCTTTAGAATTGAGAATCAATTGGTCTTTCCCTTTCACATAAGAACCTGTGCGTTTACCTGCTGGGTCAAAAAATGCAGCAGGACTGAGGAAAGTCCATTTTAATCCTTCGGTCTGTTGAAGATCTTTTAGGTTTTCACCTTGCTGTGAAGCAGTCGCCACATACTCCTTTGGAAATTCTGGTGTATCAACAAGTCTTGTTGTTAGGGCTTCATCAACAAATAGACTGCCTGCTCCGCCCACAACGATTAAACGCGTATCGGGTACCTCTTTCAAAATATCAATAAGCTTTTTCCCAGCCTCTACGTGAAGGTGCTCTTGTCCAGCAGGTGCACCAAATGCATTGACG
The DNA here is from genome assembly GCF_038002985.1 of Bacillus sp. FSL R5-0431. Lineage (NCBI taxonomy): Bacteria > Bacillati > Bacillota > Bacilli > Caryophanales > Bacillaceae > Bacillus > Bacillus sp. FSL R5-0431. Next base: position 3,099,025 of record NZ_JBBOOG010000001.1, read on the forward strand.
ATGACATCAAAGCCTTTGATGTCTTCTGCTTGTAAATGAAACACATCCTTCTCGATAACAGCTACGGATGAATCTGTCACCTTTTGTGCATCTCGAACGATAGCTGTCACTTCATGTCCTCGTGATTGAGCCTCTTTTAAAATTTCCTGTCCTGCTTTACCTGTAGCGCCAATAATACCGATTTTCATATGAATTCCTCCTGTAAAATGATTTTATTTGATAAACAAAAGGTGTAACCAATTCGGTTACAATAGAGGTAAAAAAAATTGAATAATCATCCAATTTTTTTGATTAACACCTGCGTTAGTTCACTTAATTTGATCTCAGCAAGCACTTGCTCCATCGCACTTTGAGCGCGGCACAAGATTAACTCAAGCACAGCCTGAATATTTGCACCGATCGGACAGTCAGGATTTGGGCTTTCATGGATTTGAAACAACTCTCCCTCATCCACCACTTCAACCGCTTTATACACATCAAGCAGCGTGATGTCGTCTTCACTGCGGTTCAACTGAGAACCACCTTTGCCAAGACTCGTTGAGATTAGGCCTGCTTTTTTTAATTTACTCATAATGCGGCGGATGACCACTGGGTTTGTATTCACACTTCCCGCGATATCCTCCGATGTCTGTAATGATCCTTTTTCAAGTGATAGCAAGGCCAGAATATGGACAGCGACAGTGAATCTGCTGCTGATTTTCATGTTTTCTCACCTCTGTTGTAATCATTATAGTTACACCACAACATATTGTCAACAAAAAAGTCTGCCGAGCTACTCAGCAGACGTAGATTGACGTGCTTTCATTTCTTCTTTCGTATAAATCATACGCATTGGATTTCCTCCAACAAATGAGCCTGCTGGAACATCCTTATGAACAAGTGTACCAGCTGATACGATCGCCCCATCCCCAATGGTCACACCAGGTAAAATGGTTGAATTGGCTCCAATTAAGACTTCATCACCAATATAGACTTCCCCAAGTCTGTATTCTTTAATCAAATACTCATGGGACAAGATGGTCGTGTTATAGCCAATCACACTATTTCGACCGACCGTGATTTTCTCAGGAAACATGAGATCCACCATGACCATTAAGGCAAACGCTGTATCCTCGCCGACCTTCATACGAAGAAAGGTTCGGTATATCCAATTTTTCATTCCCATAAAAGGCGTGTACCGTGCTATTTGAATGAAAATAAAGTTTTTCACCACTTTGAAAAAGGGAACCGTCCGATAGACTTGTCGTAACGAATTGACCCCTTTTACAGGATAACGATCTGTTTTTCTCAACTCAATCAGCTCCAACAATCGCCAGGAGATCACTCATTTTCTTCAGCATGAAATCAGGGCGATGCTTTAAAAGGGCCTCTTCTCCCTTAATCGTCCAAGCAACACCTGCTGTTTTTGTCCCTGCCGCTTGACCAGACAAAATATCGTGATAATTATCGCCGACCATCACCGCTTCATGCGGATCACTGCCAAGCTTGGATAATGCTAGCTGGACAGGTTCTGGATGCGGCTTCTCATTTTGGACATCATCGAGCGTCACGATCACCTCAAAGAATGGCTCTAAACCTGTCAGCTTCAAACCCATTAAAACCGTATCACGTATCTTTGTTGTGACTATCCCAAGTTTAAATCCTCGATCCTGCAGCTCTTTTAATGTGTCTAAAACAGTCTCATATTCAGTCACAAGCAGATCATGCTGTTCATGATTAAACGTTCGGTACATCTGAATCATGTCATCCGTTAGCTCAGGGTCCATCGCAGAGAATGTATCAAACAATGATGGACCAATGAAATGAAGGATCTCTTCACGGCTGTACTGACCAGGATAATAATGATCAAGCGTATGTTGAAATGAAGCAATAATTAATTCATTCGTATTGATTAATGTGCCATCTAAATCAAATAGCACGGTGTTAATAATTGATTCGTTCATATGGCTTCCTTTCTAACAGCTGCAAGCTCCCGCTTCCGCCAAATATAGCTAATGGCAGCTGTTAATAAAATAGCAGATATCAGACGGATGACAAGAAGCGGCCACACAGGAATCCCAAGTGGAATAAATATCAGCGTATCTTCGACCACTGCATGGCAGGCAACAAGAAAAATGAAAGCAAGGGTTAAATCCTTTTTACTCACGCCGTCCTCTTCCACTGCCTTCATCATCACGCCGGCTCCGTATGCCAGACCGATGGTTAATCCAGCTACCATTGTCATCGACGTATTTTCTTTCATTCCAAGCATTCTCGTAAATGGAGACAGCCACTTAGACAGCGTATGGAGCCATCCTAAATCTCTCATGAATTGAATGATGATCATGAGAGGGATGACGATACAGGCAAGCTGGACCACACCGAGTACGGCTTTTTGTAAAGCGAGAAGGACAATCATGTACCAGCTGGAAGGCACATCAGCCGTCTGAGCTGCCGTCAGCAGTCCATATTGTGCCGGCTCCTGGCCTCCCTGCCACACGAGATGAATGACAATAGCCGAAATAACAGCAAGGCTGATTCTGACCAGCAAAATGACAGACACTCTGAGTCCAACCTTTGCTGCCACTGTCGATTCGATGATCAGGTTATGGCAAAAGGACAGCATCACGGCCAAAATGAACACTTCCTTCACAGGAAGATCTAGTGTCAGAATGGCGGCTATGCCCGCATACAAGTTCAGCACATTTCCTAATACAAGCGGAATGGCCGCTTCTCCTGAAAGACCAAACAACCCCATAAATGGCCGTATGAATTGTATGATCCAATTCATAACAGGCGTATGCTGCAAGATACTGACGAGAATGGTAACCGGAAAGATGACTTTTCCAAGTGTCCAAGTTGTCGATAGCCCTGCTTTTAAGCCGCTTTTCCATGTCTCTCCCATCTCTTCTGATCCCCCCTGCTTAATTCGATGAGTTGTTCTCTTTATAAGGAATCGATGCGTATCCTTTCATTCTTCTAAAGATCATCAGCAGAACAGCCACTGCAAAAATGGCAATCGAAATCATTTGAGCGATTCGTAGATGTTCTGTCAGCATCAAGCTGTCCGTTCTCATCCCTTCAATGAAGAAACGACCGATTGAATACCAGATTAAATAAGACAAGAAGATTTCGCCTCTGCGCAGCGATGTTCTGCGTAATAAAATCAAGATCACAACACCGGCAAGATTCCATAATGATTCGTATAAGAACGTTGGGTGATAATACGTCCCATCAATATACATTTGATTAATGATAAACTCTGGCAGATGCAAATTCTCTAAAAAGGCTCTTGAAACCGCCTCACCATGCGCTTCCTGATTAATAAAGTTCCCCCAGCGACCAATCGCCTGCCCTAGTAAAATACTAGGTGCTGCTACATCGGCTATTTTCCAAAAGGATACCTTTTTCACTTTTGTAAAGACGATCGCTGTCAGCACAGCACCTATCAGCCCGCCGTGAATAGCAATTCCGCCATTCCAAATCTTAATGATTTCATTTGGATGCTGCTGATAGTAATCCCATTCGAAGGATACATAATAAATTCGTGCACTAATAATGGCTATTGGAATGGCAAATAAGATTAAGTCAATAAACGTATCTTTATTGATTCCTCTCTTCTCACATTCTCTCAGTGCAAGCCAGAGTCCCAGCAAGGCTCCGACCCCAATGATCACACCATACCAATGAACCGAAAGAGGTCCGAGCTGAAAAGCAATCGGATCAATTGGCTGAATCGCTTCGTTCATATAGACAACTCCTATTCATCCTGGCCATTGTCTTCAATAACATCGGCAAGTTTACTTGTAAATTGTTCCGCCGCATTATGTCCCATGCGTTTTAACCTGAAGTTCATCGCAGCCACCTCAATGATGACCGCTAAGTTTCTTCCTGGCCGGACAGGGATGGTCAGCTTCGGTACATCTGTATCGATGATTCGCATTTTTTCTTCTTCAAGTCCTAAACGATCGTACTGTTTGCCTTGTTCCCAAAGCTCAAGGTTCATTACAATCGTAATTCTCTTATAGCTTCTGACAGCACCGGCTCCAAATAAGGTCATCACATTAATGATGCCTAGCCCGCGGATTTCTAAAAGATGTTCAATCAGCTCTGGTGCGCTTCCAACTAACGTATCCTGATCCTCTTGACGGATTTCCACACAATCGTCTGCGACCAGCCTGTGTCCCCTCTTCACTAGTTCTAAGGCTGTTTCACTTTTTCCTACTCCGCTTTTTCCAATTAACAATACACCTACACCATATACATCTACGAGCACGCCATGAATGGCGGTCGTTGGTGCAAGCTTACTTTCTAAAAAGTTGGTCAACCGACTCGAAAGTCTTGTCGTTTTTAGGCTTGATCGTAACACAGGGACGCCATTTTCATTTGAAGCTTCAATTAATTCCTTCGGCACTTCACGATCTCGTGACAAAATAATTGCAGGGGTAATATCTGTACAAAGAGACATCATTCTCTGCTTTCGTTCGCGTTCTGGGAGTTGTTCAAAAAAAGAAAGCTCTGTTTTCCCTAAAAGTTGAACTCTTTCTTTTGGGTAATATGTAAAATAACCAGCCATTTCAATACCTGGTCTGGAAAGATCACTGATTGTAATGGGACGATTAATCCCTTCTTCCCCACTTACCAGTTCAAGATGAAATTGTTCCATTATGTCCTTCGTACGAACTTTCGGCACGCTTCTTCCTCCTTTTATCACAGGCGATTCAGAAATACAGCTCTATTTTATCACTTTCAATGATGATCCCAAAACAGTATTTTATCCTGATCCTGTTTCATCTACTTCACTGGTATAGACAACTATACTTAAAAAGGGTAAACTAAGTCAAAGACAATGACTAAAGGGGGCACAATCATGAGCAGCTCTTTATTGCTCTCCAATATTCATATTGTGACAAAGACTGAAATGATTGCAAACGGTTTTGTCGGTTTACGCGACGGCAAGATTGACTATATTTCAACATCACCACCGACAGGAAATTATGAAAAAGTATATATTTCCCGGGAAAACTTTTATTTACTTCCCGGAATGATTGATATTCACATCCATGGCGGATATGGAGCAGACATGATGGATGCGACATCAGAAGCCATGAATACACTCGCTAACAACTTACCATCAGAAGGAACGACAAGTTTTTTAGCAACAACCATCACTCAAAACCATCATGAGATAGAGCAAGCACTTAAAAATGTCTCTCAGTGGAAACATTATAATGAAGAACAAGCAGGAGTTCAGGCACAATGTTTAGGTATCCATCTTGAAGGTCCTTTTATTTCTAAAGATAAAGCAGGGGCACAGCCTGTTCAATGGATAAAGCAGCCCGATCTCCCTCTTTTTGAAAAATGGCTGGATGCTTCTCAACAGCTTATTCGAATTGTCACGTTTGCACCTGAGGAAGACCCTGACTTTGCTTTTCTTTCTCTGTTGCAAGAAAAAAACATCATTCCTTCTATTGGACATACGAATGCCCATCATGACATGATTGAATTAGCAGCAAAGCATGGTGCACGCCATGTCACGCATCTTTATAATGCACTGAGTTCGTTTCAGCATCGTGAACCAAATGCTGTGGGGGCTGCTCTTACGAACGAGAATCTTCATACCGAGCTGATTACGGATGGGATACACTCCCATCCACTTTCCATTAAGCTTGCATATTTAGCAAAAGGAAGTGATCGTTCGATCATGATTACAGATTCGATGCGCGCAAAAGGACTCGGGAATGGGACGTACGAATTTGGCGGTCAAACAGTCACAGTCAGCGGCGAAAAAGCATTACTCTCAGATGGTACACTTGCAGGATCGATTCTGAGAATGAAAGATGGCGTCAAACGGATGAAACAGATTACACATTGTGAATGGACAGAGATTGCGAAGATGACCTCAACCAATGCAGCCATTCAGCTAGGACTTGATCAGCAGCTCGGTTCGATCGAAGTTGGAAAACAAGCAGACCTTGTGATTTGGGATCAATCTGGCGAACTAATGATGACAATCTGCCGTGGACAAATCGTCTTTGAGAAAAAGGAGGCCAACCACTAATGAAGATCATCGAATTTGAAGATAAAGAACAATTAGGAAAAGAAGCAGCAGCCCTTATCGCACGCACAATCGCTTCTAAACCAGATGCAGTACTTGGCCTAGCAACGGGCGGTACACCTCTTGATACATATCAAGAGTTAATTCACCTTCATCAAGCACACCAATTGTCTTTCAAACAAACAAAAACAGTCAATTTAGATGAATATGCAGGACTTGATCCAGATCATGAAAATAGTTATATGACCTACATGAAACGTCATTTATTTGATCATATTGATCTCCCTCAGGATCAGTATTTCCTTCCAAATGGCGCTGCACCTGATTTAGAAAAAGAATGCTTAAGATATGATCAGCTCATTCAAGATATAGGCGGCATCGACCTTCAGCTTCTTGGAATCGGTCAAAATGGACATATCGGTTTTAACGAGCCCGGTACCCCATTTAACTCAAAGACTCATGTCGTGCAACTAGATGAAAACACCCGGGAGGCCAATGCAAGATACTTTTCTTCTATTGATGAAGTGCCTACATATGCCATCACCATGGGTATTGCGAGCATTCTTTCAAGTAAAAAGATTCTCCTTCTTGCATCAGGAAAATCAAAAGCGAAAGTGATACAATATTTAGAACAGACTGAGATACATCCAGACTTCCCAGCATCTGCTCTGAAACTTCATGAAGATGTGACGATTTTGATTGATCGAGAAGCTGGTTCACTACGCTAAAGCTAAACACGAGAGGATTTTCACATGTTTATTGATAAGCAGTCACCTATTCCGATGTACCATCAGATTATGGAGAACTTGAAAAAGCAGATTGAGGATGGAACATTAGCACCTGATACACTCATTCCTTCTGAAAGAGAATATGCCGAACGCTTTGGTATAAGTCGAATGACTGTCAGACAAGCCTTATCGAACCTTGTGAACGAAGGATATTTGTATCGACAAAAAGGAAAAGGCACCTTTGTTAGCCGAAAAAAATTTGAACAGCCGCTTCAAGGCTTAACAAGCTTTACAGAGGATATGCGCCAGCGTGGGCTTAAAGCTTCAAACCAGCTGATTGACTTCAAAAAAATCGTATGTCCAGAGCACTTGCTGCCTGTCTTACAACTGTCAAATAGCGATGCTGTATTTGAACTCAAACGGATACGCCTTGCAAATGATGAACCGATGGCGATTGAAACGAGCTATATCCCTGAAGCATTTGCAGGAGATTTAACAAAGGAACATTTAACTGGCTCTATATATGAATATATAGAGACTCAAACAGGCCTTGCAATTGCTCATGCAAAACAAGAGCTTGAAGCGAATGTAGCTTCAAAGGAAGAAGCACACGTGCTGTCTATTTCAACAGGCGATCCCGTGCTCTCAATCGCAAGAACGACTTATTTTCAGAATGACGTTCCATTTGAGTATGTTCTCTCCGTGTATAGAGGGGATCGTTACAAGCTCATTCATACAATGGAAAGATAAACAGTGCCCTCATAAAAGGAGGAGCACTGTTTTTTATTTCCTAAGAAATGTTGCTTCACGATCATCTTTTGTATGAATTTTCCATATAGGCGAAATTGCTTTTCCTTGAAAACGATCTTTTGCTACAGTGTACCAATAATAGTCTTCATTTGGCCTTAAGCCTTTCCACACAAAGCTTGCTTTTTTGCCGCTTTTTACACCGCGTGCCTCTCCTATCAGGACATTTGTGTAGACATTAAGTTCAAAATAATTGGTTTTGACAGATTTCATTTTCGGCGTCAAATCCACATCAATTGAAAATTCATCCTGATCTCCATACGTTTTAGGATCATAGAAATGCTCTTGATTCATATAAGGTGAGTACGTCGTAAAATGAAGCTGGTTTTTTTCTTGATCGGCTGTTATCAGCCTCATAAACCCTTGTCCACCTTCAGGTCCTGACTGATAATCAGCGAGTATTTGATATACTTTCCGGTCTACTTTGCCATCCTGGTTATCGTCAAGCTCATCTACTTTCCTGCTTGCTCCGTGATAATGGCCGCTAAATACTGCCACAATATTGGGATGGCGTTTCACCACCTGATGGAAGATGAGGTCGCCAATCGGGCTGCGGTTGCCACTCACCAACAAATACTCATGGAAATTTAAAATGACGATGCGGTCTGGATGCTCAGAAATCACACGGTTTAACCAATCAATTTCATCTTGCTTAATCCCCCAGCCCATGTATACCATCATATAATCATTGCCACCGGCAGAGATGAGATCATAATGACCTCGATTGTTTTGATAGGATTCACCATAGTAAGGTTTATTTGCAAAGCGTTTCTCCCCGAAATATTTCCCATATTCCGCATATAAGCCATCCTTATGTCGAACATCATGATTTCCTGCTAAAACACCGTAAGGAATTTGATGCTCATCTAACACACGCATAAACGTATCGGCACGATGCCATTGTTTATCCTTTGAATCATCCACAATATCACCTGTATGGAACACATATTGAATGTTTAACTTTTCTCTCTGGTCTCGAATCCACTCGACCATTTGTTTAAAGATATGAGGATAGCTCTTTGCATAATATTGTGTGTCAGACATCCAAACCATCTTATATGGCTTTTGCGCTTTGCTGATTTCATCCTGTACAAGCAAATCAAACGTATGATTCTTCATGTACTGTCTTACTGACAGCAGTCCTTTCAGGTAAAATTCTTTTTGATCTTCAGCAAAATGATGAGTGATTTTATCCCACTTTTCTTGCTGATGATTCCATGCATACATGGTCACCTTTCTCCCTGACAATGAACTCCCTTTCCACATCGCTTCGACGACATCCTTTTCACGTACATCTTGATGAACCTTGATTTGAAAACGATGATAGGGAAAACGATTTAAATCCTTCGTTTCAACTGACTTACCATCAGCAAATGCAATGCGATTCCTTTCTTGATTAGAAAAGATCATTTCTCCTTTTTCGTTAAAGCTTTTTGGCGGTTCTGTCTCCGCTGCATATTTCAAAATCTTCATTGATGGATGCAGCGATGTATATTGATAGGCACGGTAAAAGGAGTAATCCAGCTTATCATTCGTTGGATCCTTGGTGAGCACAGTTTGCTTAGACGATTTCATTTTCGTCTTATCTGCTACTCGTTCTGGTGTCTCAGGGTGTTCATGTACCGTTTTGAATTCTTTTTTCAACGTCGACATGTTCCCTGCGGCATCTTTTGCTTTAATTGTCAACGTGTGTTCACCCGGGTTTAATTCGCTAGAGGACGTCTGATATGGCAAGGAAATGGGCTTGCCATCTACATATGCCTTCATCTCCTCTATGTCACTCCAACGATCCGTTACCTTTGCTTTTAACGTAAAGGCTCCTTTATATGGATCCTTTGTTTGGACGTTGGTCTTGATTTTCGGACCTGTGTTATCAACGTTCACATGTACAGATGCATGCTCGTCTGAGGTTTTGGCCTCAATCAAATGCGGCCCCTCTTTCAGCCTTCTTGTGTCCCACTTCATATAGGTTGAAACATAAGCTTCTTTTGGAATTTCAAATTGAAATGTTCTTACCTTTTTGGCGTTACCGCTGTCTCCCATTTTCCATTCTTTTTGCGGCTTTGCATTGATTGGAGGAATTTGTGTTCCATTCGACAGGATCATCCGGACGTTTTTTAATTCAAAATCATCGTGATTCTCTCCAGGCAGCCGATCTACTGGAGAAGACTTCGTTCCAGCATGGAAGGAGATCGTTTGGAGACCTGCTTTTTTCATCTCTGCTTCTGGTATTGGCATTGTATAGGTACGATACACTTTTGTCGAATCATCAAAAATAGAAAGTAAGTGCTTACCTATGGACACACCATTTTTAAAATATAAATTTGTCCCTTTGACATCAAATGCGATATATGGATCTGCTTCAAGGGCAGAAAATACTTGCTGATTCCGCTTTCCATCTATCAATAATTCAATGCTTTTTTTCCGATCAGACGTTGCCTTTAATGGAAATAATCCTGAAACCGTATCTCCTTCTTCTACATTGAATCGAAGGCCGTGGGCTTTGCTAACCTGCTCCACATCAATCATTTTTTTCATCGTCATTGCTGTATTTTCGCCGTCTGACGCTTCAAGCTGATATTCCAATTGTTCTTTACCAATCAACTCAGGTGAGTAAATAATATGATGAAATAACCGGTCGTTATGATCTTTTTGAAGCAGTATTTCCTTGAAATCATCTTTCCGATTTGTTCGATAGCGAAGCTTGACAGTTTTGACGGCCTGATCATCCTGTACATCCGCTTTAATCTCTATGCTTTCAGTTGGTTTCACTGGTTTCCTCACTGTCATATCTTCAATCACAGGTTTATGGATATCTTGAGACATTTCTTTTTTCTCAGATGGAATTTGTGCTTTTAGCACTTTTCCAGGCGTAGGCTCTTCTTCAATTTTCGAGATCAGCTTCATTTGCGAAGTACCGTCCATTGGATATTTAAACAGCAAAGATTTATGCTCACTAAACCATGATGGCTTCAAACGAAATGCTGCTGAAGAAATCTCCTCCCCTATATTTGTTGTGATTGAAACAAGACGAGATTTAGAGTTGGACAGCCCTTTGCTCTCGATGACAGATACATGCTCTCCCTCTTTTAATTGACTTTTGTACATGGCATTGAAGTCCGCTACAGTTAAATGCTCCTGCCCTTTTTTCCTCAGCCAGAAAACATAAGGTTTTCCAGGTGAAATGGTGACTGGATTTGCGTGAAAGGAATACACATCATCCATTTCAGTTCCTTGTGCAGGATTGCGGTAGCGAAGCTGATAATGTTTAAGAGAGATTGGCTCATGTGTCGTGTTATACACCTCGATAAATTCAAATGCATCTTTGCCTTTGCGATTCTTTGAATTGACGACAATTTCCGTGATGACTAAGTCCGGAATGCGAGAAAGATCTTCTTCAAATCCATTTAAGTGGACAGATTGTTCTGCCGTTTTGATCACGGACTTTTGCGTAAGAAACTCTGTATAGTAACGAACGGTTGAATTCCATAATTGATCTGGCGGAATTTTCGCTGTAAATTCTGGCTTCATACCTGGTAACCGTTCCATTGGAAGCAAACGGTACCCCAGTTCATCACTTTGTTTATAGTACAAGTTCGCAGACAAAATTTGTTCCGGATCCGTAATAGACGCACGAAACTGGAGATCACGGCTTTTTTCCCCTAGAACTGGACGGACATCCACATGAAATCGATCAAAGATAAAAGGAGAAAAAGGCTTGTCCGGTATATTGACTTGTGTTTGAATAAAAGGCCCTGCTGAAGCAGGCTGATTGAAACAAAAAAGAATGATAAAAAAACATAAAAGCATGATTTGTCTGCTCACGTTCACCATCGTGCACCGCCTCCTTCGGATATTGTGTCTCCTGAAGGAAGTTTTTATGACAGATGAAACGGAGAAACGATACAAAATGGTACAAAAAAACCGTTAGCTTTTTTTCGCTAACGGCTCCACAATTCCTTTTTGTATCAACAGATGGAAAATGGATAAAATGACAGCCATCCAAATGGCCGTTCCAAACCCATCAATGTTAAAACTATCACCCATAAAGCTCGATGTCATCATCAATGTGATGGCATTAATCACAAACAAGAACAATCCTAGTGAAAGGACGGTTACTGGAAGCGTTAAAATGATCAAAAACGGCTTCACTAAAATATTGAGCAAGGATAAAATGATACTTGCGACAATGGCTGCCCCAAACCCTTCAATATATACGCTTCCGAGCCCTGGCAGAATGCCTGAATCAAAATATCCAGCAATGACGATTAAAAGTAATGCATTTACTAAAATACTGACGATCCATCTAAGCATTTATTTAGTGCCTTCTTCCGGAACAACAAAATACCAGATGAAGTAGACCAGGAAGATAGGCATAAATGCTGTCAAAAATCCGATGATGACCGTTAAAATGCGAAGCAGGGATGCATCGACACTTAAGTATTCGGCAAGTCCACCAACAACACCCGCTATTTTTTTATCTGTTGCTGAACGATAAAGCTTCTTCATGTAGAATCACTCCTTGTCTGATTGGTGCTTTACTTGAATTGAACCTGTTTTTGTTTCTGCAAAAATGGATATACTGTTCACTGCCTGTTGATTGGCTTTGATCATTTTCTCTTTTTGTAATGTTTCATTTTTCTCTTTAATCATCTCTGCATCAAGCAAATCATGAGAAATAGACCCAAGATTGCTTTTCAGTTCAGCGGTCACTGCACACGCACGCGGGATCTGGACGTCCACACTGCCTGTTGTCGTTTTCGCATAAATGGAACGGCACTTTTCATCCGACAGCTGAATAGCAATGTTTCCGTTAAAGCTTTGGGCATCAATTGATTCACTTTTCCCGCGCAGGTCAATGAGCCCATTGATGGTTTCTACTTCAATCATACCACACTCGTGATCCGCCAGTTTAATTTGTCCGTTTGCTGTTTCAATTCCGACCTTTTCTGCCTGTAACGAGGCAAAAGAGACAACACCATTGGTGGTTTTCGCAGCAAGTTCTTTTGTCTTTAGCTTTTCCCCGCGAATCGGACCATTAAACAGTTTAACCTTGATTTTATCGTATTGGATACGAGGTACATATAAAGTGACATTGACTTTCATCGTCTTCTTTTCGGTCCGTATAAAAAATTTATCCCCTTCCAGGCCGCAGTCCAATTGATTGAGAAATTGCTGTCTTGCCTGCTCTCCGTCCTCTGCACGGTAGATTTTCGCATGGCACTCTGCACGAATATCCCCATCGTCCCAAGGCATCACATTGAGACTGCCGTTCGCCAATTGAATATCTAAATGAGAGAGCGTGGCGTCTTTGAACTGAAAAATGTGCTCAACGTCGACCGACTGTCCAAAGTTTAAATCAAGATCTACGTCTTTCACCTTTTTCACCGCAGAATCTAACCAGCCAAACAGCTTTGCACCAAGATTTTCAGTACCAGTTCCTTTGCTCTCTGTGCCAGCTTTTTCTTCATGAAAGGTGTGATCAGCTGTAGACTTTTCTAATGAAACAGACTGACTTTCTTCTAGTTTTTCAAGCAGCGTAATCGCTTCTTTTGCCGATAATGTCCCGTCTTCTACTAATTTTAAAATGCGTTCTTTTTCATTCATACAAAGCCCTCCTACGATTTGATGGATTGAAGTACTTTAATACCTTGAATGATATTCCAAATGACAGAGATCAAAAAGCCAATGGCGACTAAAAAGGACAAGATGAGCATCGTGATCACTGGAATAAGTGAGTCACTTGCCTGTGTCGCCAATAAAAATGGGATAGATCCAAAAACCAGTATCACGCACGCTGCGACTGGCAAAAGGTGTGACCACAATGCCCGCATCGCGTGCCGTTTCGTTTCCTTTTGATCAACTACAAAATATGCCACGATCGGTACAATAAACGGCATAAAAAATACACTAAAATAACAAATAGATGCAATGATCGACTGATCTCTATTCATATATTCGCTCCTTCATGATGAAAATTCCTTTCTCACTCATACGTTTATTGCGTATCAAAAGTTTCAAAATCATTCGAATTACATATGACCTTAGACACAAATTATATCTTTTTGCACCTAAGTATAGATTCTTCACGGATTACCCTTTAAAATATGTTGAAAAGATGGTGATTATCATTATAGGGGGTAATTATTTTGACAGATCATCATAATACTAACCACACGGCTCAAACGCTTTTAGACCTTATACAGAAACAGAAAAGCATGAACAGCGATATGATCAGGGAGCTTGAGACCATTCATCCGTCTCATCCAAAGTATGGTGATATCCGTTATTTAAAAGTACTGCTCGACAGCAGCAGCACACATATTTTAAAGGATTTAACGCAACTCAGTCATTTAATGCCAAAGGAAGATGCGCAATAAAAGAAAACCCCTCTTAACGAGGGGTTTCAGCGTGTAGGCAAACCCTCGCATTCTTTGTCAGGACTGCGCGCTGGTGCTCCCGAATGTCAAATTCGCTCCGCGCCAGTGCTCATCCTTCCTAGACTTCAAAGGTTTTCTATCACACTGAAAAGAAGACAAAGGGCTAAAATAAACATCATTTTAGCCCTTTGTCAACAATCTGAACCCCCTCTTAACGAGGTTTTTTTTATGATGACGTTACACTTTCTGTTTCTTTGACCAACTGTTTCATTCGTTCACGGTCACGTTCTAAAATAGGCTTCAAGTATTGACCAGTGTAAGAAGCTTCTTCTTTTGCAATCTGCTCAGGAGTCCCAGAGGCAATGATCGTTCCGCCGCCTGCACCGCCCTCTGGTCCGAGATCAACGAGGTAATCAGCAGCCTTTATAATATCAAGGTTATGCTCAATCACTAGCACCGTATCTCCGTTTTCGACCAAACGCTGAAGCACTTTTAATAAACGGGCAATATCATCCACATGCAGACCTGTTGTCGGCTCGTCTAAAATATAAAGAGACCTTCCGTTTGAACGGCGGTGAAGCTCAGATGCTAATTTCACACGCTGCGCCTCTCCCCCGGACAATGTCGTCGCAGGCTGTCCAAGTGTAATGTATCCTAGCCCAACATCAAAAATCGTTTGAAGCTTCCGCTTAATTTTCGGGATATTCTCGAAAAATTGGAGTGCGTCCTCCACAGTCATTTCAAGTACATCGGCAATGTTTTTCCCTTTATATGTGACCTCAAGTGTCTCGCGGTTATAACGTTTCCCGTGGCACACCTCACAAGGCACATACACATCAGGTAAAAAGTGCATTTCGATTTTAATAATGCCATCTCCACGACACGCCTCACAGCGTCCGCCTTTGACGTTAAAGCTGAATCTGCCTTTTTTATAGCCTCGTACCTTTGCTTCATTGGTTTGTGCAAACACATCCCGCACATCATCAAATACGCCTGTATACGTAGCTGGATTGGATCTCGGCGTACGGCCGATTGGAGATTGATCAATATCAATCACCTTATCTAAGTGATCCATTCCTTTGATCTCTTTGTGCTGTCCTGGCTTCGCCTTCGCTCTGTGCAGTTTTTGCGCAAGTGATTTTAATAGAATTTCATTCACAAGCGTACTTTTCCCTGAGCCGGACACACCGGTCACAGCTGTAAAGACGCCTAGAGGAAACTTCGCATTGACGTTTTTCAGGTTGTTTTCTTTTGCACCTTTGATCTCAATGTAGCGGCCGTCAGGCTTTCTTCTTTCGATCGGCAGCGGAATAAATTTCTCACCCGATAAATATTGTCCTGTTAAAGATTTCTTGTCCTTCATGACTTCTTCCGGCGTCCCAGCTGAAATCACTTCTCCTCCATGAACTCCTGCTCCAGGTCCAATATCAATCAAATAATCAGCGGCCAGCATCGTATCCTCATCATGCTCTACGACAATGAGGGTGTTCCCGATGTCACGCATGTTTTTCAATGTCCCGATCAACCGGTCATTATCACGCTGATGCAGACCAATGGATGGTTCATCTAATATATAAAGAACACCTGTCAGCCTTGACCCGATTTGAGTCGCCAGACGAATCCGCTGCGCCTCTCCGCCGGATAGTGTGCCCGCTGACCGGCTCAATGTGAGGTAATCTAATCCCACATTATTTAAGAAAGACAAGCGTTCTTTGATTTCACGTAAAATGAGCTGGGCAATCTGCAAATCTTTCTCAGACAACTCGATTTCACCATATAAATCAAGGGCATCAGAGACAGACAAATCAGTGATTTCTCCGATATGTTTGCCATTGATCAGAACCGCAAGCGTTTCTTTTTTCAGACGATATCCTTTACATGTCGGACATGGCTGATTGGCCATATATTTTTCCATTTGCTCACGAATATAATCAGAGCTGGTTTCCTTATAGCGTCTCTCAATGTTACGAAGAACGCCTTCAAATTCAATTTCATTTTCACGTACCTGGCCAAAATCATTTTCATATTTAAAATAAATCCGTTCAGAGCCGCTGCCATATAAAATTTTATCGAATAAATGCGACGGTATATCCTTCACTGGAATGTCCATGTCGATGCCGTAATGTGTACATACTGCCTCAAGAAGCTGAGGATAGTATTGTGAGCTTTGCGGCTCCCATGGGGCAATAGCATGCTGTCGTAACGTCAAATCCTTATTAGGAATGACGAGCTCAGGGTCAACTTCTAGTTTAGAGCCAAGCCCATCACAGCTCGGGCAGGCACCGAAAGGACTATTAAATGAAAACATTCTCGGCTCAAGCTCACCAATAGAGAATCCGCAGTGCGGACAAGCATGATGTTCACTGAATAACAGCTCTTCTTGTCCAATCACGTCAATCATCACACGGCCTTCACCTAGTCGCAGCGCCGTTTCAAGGGAGTCAGACAGCCGGGCCTGAACGCCTTCCTTCACCACGATTCGGTCAATCACGACTTCAATGGAATGCTTCTTGTTCTTTTCAAGCTCGATCTCTTCTGACAGATCTTCCATCTCTCCGTCGACTCTTACTCGAACATAGCCCTGCTTTCGAATTTGATCAAGTACTTTGACATGTGTTCCTTTGCGGCCAGATACAACCGGAGCAAGCACTTGCAATTTCGTTCTTTCTGGATATTCTAAAATACGATCTGTCATCTGCTCAATCGTTTGGGACGTAATTTCAATCCCATGTATCGGACAAATAGGTTTCCCGACTCGAGCATACAAGAGACGTAAATAATCATAGATTTCAGTAACGGTTCCAACCGTTGATCTAGGGTTCCGGCTCGTCGTCTTCTGGTCAATACTAATCGCCGGAGAAAGACCTTCAATGGCATCTACATCCGGTTTATCCATTTGACCGAGAAATTGGCGCGCATACGCTGAAAGAGATTCAACGTATCGGCGCTGACCCTCTGCATAAATGGTATCAAAGGCAAGAGACGATTTTCCTGAACCAGATAAACCCGTGATGACCACTAGCTGGTCACGCGGGATATTCACATCAATATTTTTAAGGTTGTGGGCTCTAGCACCTTTCACCTCTATTCGTTCCATAGCCATCAGGCAATCATCCTTCCGCTTTTAGCTCTAGCAATAGATCTCTTAATTCTGCTGCTTTTTCAAAATCAAGCGCTTTTGCTGCATCTTTCATTTCCATCTCGACCTTTTCGATCACTTTTTCTCGTTCTTTTTTGCTCATTTTTGACAGCTTTGGTGCTGCATTTGTTTCATATTCTTCCGATTCCTCATGTATCTTTGTTGCCTTAATGGCATCTCTGATTTTCTTATGGATGGTTTGCGGAGTAATCCCAAATTTCTCATTATACGCCTCTTGCTGCTCTCGTCTGCGCTTCGTTTCTTGAATCGCAATATCCATTGATTTGGTCATTTTATCTGCATACATAATGACCCGGCCTTCCGAATTTCTCGCTGCACGGCCAATCGTCTGGATGAGGGATCTTTCAGAGCGTAAAAAGCCTTCTTTATCCGCATCTAAAATCGTCACGAGCGACACCTCTGGAATATCCAGTCCTTCACGAAGAAGGTTGATTCCAACAAGCACATCATATTTTCCGAGACGTAAATCTCGAATAATCTCAATCCGCTCAAGGGTCTTAATTTCTGAATGCAGATAATTGACCTTGATTCCGATCTCTTTTAAGTAATCTGTGAGATCCTCAGACATTTTCTTCGTCAGCGTAGTCACGAGCACACGCTCATTTTTCTCAATCCGCGCATGAATTTCTCCAATTAGGTCATCAATTTGCCCTTCAATCGGACGCACTTCAATGATTGGATCAAGTAAACCTGTTGGACGAATAATTTGTTCCACAACCTCTGGGGTTTTCTCAAGCTCATAAGGACCAGGAGTGGCAGATACATGCACAATATGGTTGATATGCTTTTCAAACTCATCAAAGGTGAGCGGTCTGTTATCAAGTGCTGAAGGCAGACGGAATCCGTGATCAACCAACACTTGCTTTCTTGCTTGGTCCCCGTTGTACATCGCGCGGATTTGCGGGATCGTCACGTGTGACTCATCGACAACAATCATAAAATCATCTGGGAAATAATCAAGCAATGTGTAAGGTGTTGAACCAGGAGGGCGCAAGGTCAGATGCCTTGAGTAGTTCTCGATTCCTGAACAAAAGCCCATCTCTCTCATCATCTCAAGGTCATATCTTGTCCGCTGCTCAAGGCGCTGCGCTTCAAGCAATTTTCCATTATCTCGAAGCTTTTCGAGCTGCTCCTCAAGCTCTTGTTCAATATTGATAATCGCTTTTTCCATTTTTTCTTCTCTTGTGACGAAGTGAGATGCTGGGAAAATAGCCACATGTTCACGATCACCGAGTATTTCTCCAGTCAATGCATCCACTTCACGAATACGTTCAATTTCATCACCGAAAAACTCCACTCTGATACAATGCTCATCACGTGAAGCAGGAAAAATTTCAACGACGTCTCCTCGTACTCTGAAGGTTCCGCGCTGAAAATCTATATCATTACGAGAATACTGAATGTCCACCAGCTTACGAAGAAGCTGATTGCGTTCAATCTCCATTTCAGTACGTAAAGACAGCACAAGCTCTCGGTATTCCTCTGGCGAACCTAAGCCATAAATACAGGACACACTGGCAATGATGATGACATCTCTCCGCTCAAATAACGAGGACGTAGCGGAGTGTCTCAGCTTATCAATCTCATCATTGATGCTGGCATCCTTTTCAATAAATGTATCAGTCTGGGGCACATACGCCTCTGGCTGGTAATAATCATAGTAACTCACAAAATATTCGACAGCATTATTCGGAAAGAATTCCTTGAACTCGCTGTATAGCTGACCGGCAAGTGTCTTGTTATGCGCAATGACAAGTGTCGGTTTGTTCACTTCTTTGATCAGGTTGGATACAGTAAAGGTCTTTCCCGTACCTGTAGCACCTAACAGCGTTTGATGCTGTTTCCCCTGATGGATCCCCTCAACAAGCTTTTCAATCGCCTTCGGCTGATCTCCTTGGGGCTGATAGTTAGAAACTAATTCAAAGCGGTCACTCACATCAAAGCCTCCGTTTCGTTACGAAATCTATCTAATGAATATATTATCATAAAAGAACACAAAAATACGAACTAAAGTTCGGCTCTTGCTTGATTTTTATTTCCAATACAGTCATACCCTCTCTTCAATGGCAAATAACCCTCTTACGAAAACCTTCCTTTCAGTATGGAACATTTTGGTGAGAGATATTCGATGAGCAGAAAAAGAGCACAAAAAGAAAGCTGCACTCACTAGAATTCGTAAGCACAGCTTAAAAAACGTCACCTTACGGCCTATCACGCTCTTGATGATGACATCAATGATGTTTTTCAGCCTTTTCTCTTTTTTCAATTTCTTTTTTAGCCATATATAATGCCCCAGCTACTAAAGAAATTATATCTAATCCCACAATAAAGTAGGTTTCTGTATAGCCCTTCATGTACGAAGCAAATAAAAGCGCTGTTGTTAATGCAATGCCCACATAATGATTATAAGTAACCTTTGAAAATAAAATAACGAGCAGGAAAGGAAAAACAAGTGCAAATATGGCTTTTGTAATCACAAAAACCCTCCCTCTTCTTGGTCTACTTCCTTGATTATAGTAAAGATTGGCATATTGAACAATTCACAGTTTTCAATTTCACCTATTTTTCTTTTTGTTCGGAGACTTTTGATATAGATATGGAAGGAAATTAGTGAGAATGTCCCCTTTGTAAAGATAGGTCTTTCCGTCTTTGACAGTAACATCCAATACATCCTATGATTAAAATGATAGTGCGCACTATCATTTTAAAAACTATAGAGAGATATACAAATCATTGGCTATTTGGATAAGGGGGCATTCCCATGTATTCAGTTTTATTTCATGCGGCTGAAGAATCCGCAGCACTCGCAGGGGCAAAAGGCCTGAATTTAATTAAATTAAACAATCACGGACTGCCAGTCCCAGATGGATTTATTATCAAAACCAACAGCTTTTCAAGCTTTCTTTCATATCACAACCTGCATCCAACTGAACAAAACCTTGCTCACAAAATCAAAGAAGCATCGTTTCCTTCTCAAATGGAAGCAGAACTCCTTTCGTCCTTTCAATCATTGCGGAAGACTTATCCCTCAGTTGCAGTTCGATCCTCTTCTGTTGCTGAAGATCTCGAAGGCGCCTCATTTGCAGGACAGTACGAGACCTATTTAAATATCAAAACAAATAAAGAATTCTTACAGGCTGTCAAAGAATGCTGGTCTTCTTATTTTGCAGCGAGAGTGACAGAATATAAGGAAGAGATGGATGAAAACGAGGAAGAGATGCCGCTCATGGCTGTTGTCGTTCAAGGAATGATCCATTCTGACGTCTCCGGAGTCATCTTTAGTGAGAATCCCGTATCGGGAAAAACAAATGAAATGATGCTGACAGCAAGCTACGGACTAGGAGAAGCAATCGTCTCCGGGCTTGTGACACCAGACACATTTATTGTAGACAAAGAGACACTTTCTATTGAAAAATCACTTGGAACGAAAGAGCTGCAAATTATTCCTTATCAAGAAGGTGTCATTGAACAGTCAGTAACGGAGGAAATGGCTGGGCAATATTGCCTGAATGATGACGAATTAGTAGAAATCACGCAAATCACCAAACAAGTAGAAGCACTTTATGGACATAGCGTCGATATCGAATTTGGAATAGCAAATGGCACATTTTATTTACTTCAAGCCAGGCCGATTACCGCAGCCCTCTCAAAAGCAGCAGATGAAACAGCGGGTACTTCTTTTCAAATGCAGCCAGATGAGCTGCAGGATTTCTGGATCTCAATGGACGATCATATGCCTGGGCCAACGAGTCCTCTCTTTTCAAGTCTGATCATCCCAGCATTAAAAAGCGGAATGAAGAAAAATGGTGAAAAATATCAAGTACCTGATCTGAATATTAAAAATATCAAGCTTTATAGAGGCCACCTGTACTCAGCACCGTCACTGCCTGAAACGAGTGCAGAAGCTGCGCCAGTTTTTGATGAGCGCATATTTGAGTTATTTCCGCATTTAAGTGAACGTATGTATGAGATTTTAGAGGAAAATTTCTTTCCCTTTTACGAAAAACTCGATCGTCAAATGAATGAACCGATGACCATTGAAGAAGCCATCATCGGCTTCGAAGAATTAAAGACTTTTTATATACAAGCATATGATGATCATTTTGATATTGTCATACCTCAAGTCATTCTATCGGCTATGATCGAAGACATGCTTGTGACGTATACTGGTGATCAAACACAAGTGGTCCTGCTGCATGAGATGTTGATAGGCGTGATGAACAAATCTCTTGAAACAGACAAGAAGCTATCTGATTTTGCAAAGAGTGTCCTTCAAGATCCTGAACTTCATCAAGCATTTATGAAGCATGAAAAGAACCCAGAGCTGCTTGATGCACTCAATCACTTGGAAAAAGGCAGACACTTCATTTCGGCATTAGAGGAATTTCTTCAAGTCTATGGCTGGCGATCTGTTAAAAGTCATGACCTTACGGAAGAGACATGGGTGGAAAACCCTGAGTTTATTTTAGATATCATCAGAAACAACATTCAGTCCCAATGTGATTTTGATGAAGAATTTGCACAAGCCGTCAGCAAAAGACAAGAGACATATGAACATTTTATGAGCCAAGTGAAGGATGAAGCGTTTAAAACAAAATTTGAGACACTTTATCAATTTGCCCTACAGGCCGCTAATATTCGTGATGATCATCACTTCTACATTGATGCCATGTTAGATGCTAAAGCCAGGGTATATCTATTAAAAATTGGTGAACTTCTTGTACAAAAAGGAGCGATTCCCCATCAAGAAGATCTATGGTATCTCTACGATGAGGAGGTACACACAGCGCTCACAACGTCTACAACATTCGATACGGTCATCGCACAAAGAAAAATGGAAATGAAAGAAAATGAAGCCATTCAACCACCAGCTTATATGGGCACCCCAACTGAAGCTGAATTGCAGCAAGTGGAAAGAATGCTCGGTTCATTAAGAGAAAATGAAAATAACACAAACGATATGATCTATGGAATTGGCGCATCTAGCGGTATTGTTTCTGGAAGAGTAAAAGTCATTACATGTGCTGAGGAATTCTCACAATTTCAAAAGGATGATATTTTAGTTTGCAAAACAACCACACCTTTATGGACGAGCTTATTTAGAGATGCAAAAGCAGTCATAACCGATGCTGGCGGCATTTTGTCTCATTCAGCTATTATCGCTAGAGAGTATATGATGCCAGCTGTCTTAGGTACCCGAATAGCGACTGAAACACTTCAATCCGGTGACCTTGTGACAGTAGATGGAAGCAATGGACACATTCAGATATTAAAACAGCATGCACGTGTCTAATTTTATCGTTTTGGATCATATTGGCGGTCATAGGTTTTATCGGTATACTTACTTTGTTGCAAACACATTCATAACCTGAGGTGAGTATGCTTGTTAAAATCTACAAATCAACGAATCATTCGCGCAACAATGGATTTATTAACTGAAAAGGGCTATCAAAAAACCACAACCAAAGAAATAGCCACAAAAGCGAATGTCAGTGAAGCGACTATTTTCCGCAACTTTAAAAACAAACGCGGCGTCATTACTGCCATTATGAAAATGAAATCGACACCGACGAAAACCTTAGAAGCAGAATTTAAAGGCGATTTATACACCGATTTAAAGTTTCTCGGTTCCTATTTCCTTGAAGATTTAACTTCAAAAAAAGAATTTATTTATATCAGCATGCGAGAACCGGCTATGTTTAAAGATTTGACCAGTCATGAAAAAATTTATCCTCAAGAACTAAGGGAAATGCTGATACAATATTTCAAAAAGATGAGTGCTCAGCATCATGTCTTAAAAGGAAAAGAAGACATTTATGCAGACATTTTCATTAGTACGTATTTCGGTTTTTTTATTCAGCAGCTAGAGCAAGACTTTCAACTCGTTTTAACACAAAAAGATGATTTTATTGAGACATACACACACATTTTCATGAGAGGAATTTCTCCCGCTTAAAGGGTGGAATTCTTCTTTTTTACAAAAGGTGGTATACACATTGAGGTTACAAAAAGAGAGCTTGATCATCTATTCTTTGTTACTTGGAGCTATACTAGTTCCGGTCAACTCAACGATGATCGCAGTCGCTCTATCATCCATATCAACTTATTATGATCAATCCATTTCAAACATTACTTGGGTTGTCACGATTTATCTTATTGTCATGGCGGTCACTCAGCCTATCGCTGGTAAGTTAGGAGATATATACGGACACCGCCGCATGTATTTAACCGGAGTAACACTCTTTTTAATCGGCTCGATTGGCTGTGCTTTAGCACCTAATCTAGCATTTCTCATCATCTTTCGATCCATTCAAGCAGCTGGCGGGGCTATTTTAACACCGAATAGCATTGCATTGATTCGTGCAACAGTATCACCCGAAAAACTGTCTAAAACAATGGGTTACTTTGGATTTGGTGCTGGTATTGGTGCTGCACTTGGGCCTTTTATTGGATCGATTCTCATTCAGAGTTTTGATTGGCATTCCATATTCTTAGTGAATATCCCTTTTCTGTTTCTTACACTTGTCACCGGTATTTTACTCATTCCAAACATAAAGCATACACGCCTACAAGCAAGGGTAGATATCATCGGTTCATTGTATTTAACCATCGGAATTGCCACAATCATTCTATGCACAAAAAGCCAGTTACTAAATGAATATCTAATTTATGGTATTTTAGCATTGATTGTGATTCCTTTATTCTTTAAACATGTACGGAAAGTAAAGAATCCGATCATCGATTTGTCCCTATTTAAAAACAGTTCATTTACAAATGCGAATCTGTCGATCATGCTAAGTAATTTTGTCATGTACGCCATCCTTCTTATTATGCCGCTGTTTATGGAACAACAACTTGCCCTTTCTCATACACAAGGCGGTATGATTCTATCGGTATTTTCGCTTTGTATGTCTCTTAGCGGTTTGCTAGGGGCTAGACTTCATCCGAAAAAAGGCGCGAAAAAAATGATTCGCTTTTCATTTCTCTGCCTCACTTTATCAGGCATCATGTTAATTACACTGAGTCAGTACCCCACCTTACCACTGCTAATCGTGACACTAGTCGCAGGTGGAATTTCATCAGGGATTGGTATGACCAGTATGCAGATGGCTTCTTTAACTGCTGTTGATCAAAGCTTATCTGGTTCGGCATCTGGTATTTTCTCTACCTTTCGATATTTTGGCAGTATCATTTCATCGACATTGATTGGTATCATGAGTGGTTTCCAATCTTTATTTATTGTATTAATGGGCGCAGGAATCCTTGGTTTCCTTTTATCTCAACGCGTCAAAACAAGTTCCACCTCTCCATCATCGGGGCATTCCGCCTAATGACTCCCTGCGCTCTATGTTGATTTAGAGCGGGGGAGTTTTCATCATTTGTATCACTGTAAGCTAGAGCGGGTACAGTAATCAAATATTGAAAATCCTTTTTTAAAGATGAAAAAAAGCCATATGACTAGACAAAAAAGGAACTTTCGATCGAAATTGTCCCCGTTCACCCACCTAAAAGCTGTTTTTCATCTCTTCCAGTACTGATAACTTCGATTTTTTTTCACAATTTTTGTGGTATGCTTTTTGAAAATATAGGACGCAAAGGAGCGGAAGAATGGAACGTGCAAAATATGTTTTGATCTGTTTATCAGCTCTAATATTATTCCTGTCAGGCTGTGGCAAAGACCAGCAATTTAATCCACCTGGCAGCTCTCAATCGATCGCGGTCATCTCTCAATTAAAAAAAGCTTCCTTTTCAATAGTTGATTTACAAAAGAATAAAATGATCTCTTCCGTTGATTTAAAACATCCGCTCACTGACCTTATCCAAATCAACAAAGACGTCATCATTGCAACAAGTAAAGAAGGAGAATCGCTTATCGAAATTAATTTAAAAAAAGGTACAGCAACAGATTATATGGATGTGAATAAAGGGCTGACTTCTCTTACATATGATGCAGCTTCTCACACCTTAATTGCAGCGGATACACAGAAAAATGTCGTTTATTTTATTGATACGCAGCGTAAAAAAATAAAAGCAACTGTGAAGACCGGAAAGTTACCTTCTTCTATGACACTTTCTTCTTCAGGTACTTTATTTGTTTTAAATGCAGAAGGTCATACTGTCTCCGTCATAGATATTGAGAAGCAAAAACATATACGTACGTTCTCTGTACTTGAACGGCCTTCTGGTATTCATTTTGATGGAAAGTCCATTTGGGTCGGTGGACACGGTAAACAAGGTACCTTAAATAAAAGCATTTTTTCTTACGACCCAAAAACAGGTAAAAAGCAGCGAGAAATGAAACTAGGCGTTATGCCCGTTGCATTCTTTTCAGAGAAAAATTCTTCTACTTTATATGTACTTTGTCATGGAGATCATACGCTATACAAAGTAGATACAGAGACAAATAAGCAGCTTGCTTCTGTTGAAACTGGTCAAAACCCGAATTATATCACCGCTGATACCACATCAATATATGTGAGTAACTTAGATGACAATTCAGTATCAATTATCGATAAACATACATTCATGATGAAAAATCGACTGAATGTCCCATCAGGACCTTATGCTATCGTGTTGGAGGAAAAGAAATGAAAGAACAAATGCATATTTTAATCGTAGACGATGAGTTCGATATGCTTGAGTTAATCGGATCCTTTTTAAAGAGACAAGGCTTTCACATCATCACAGCTAATAATGGAATGGATGCCTTACGTCAGCTTGAAAAGGAACCCGTTGACCTTGTTGTACTGGATATCATGATGCCTGATATGGATGGATTTGAAGTCTGCCAGCGTATTCGGCAAACATCTCAAATCCCCATTTTATTCTTAACAGCTAGAAGTTATGAGGAGGATCGAATTAGAGGTCTAGAAATTGGTGCGGATGACTACATCATGAAGCCTTTCAGTCTACGTGAGCTTGCAGCAAGAATTGAAACAACCTTGAGACGAATTAGAGGTCTTTCGCTAAAGCGCAGCCGAATACAGATTGGCGACATGGAGATTGATCAGGATGGCAGACAAGTCTATATCCATCAGGAGCCCATTAATTTAACTAGAAGAGAATTCGATTTACTCATGTTTCTTTTACTCAATCAAGGCCAAGTGTTTTCACGAGAACAGCTCTATCAAAAATTGTGGGAATCACATTCCACGAGCGGCTCTTTACGAACAGTCGATACACATATCAAAACGCTACGACTGAAATTAAAGGGAGCGGAACGGCATATTAAAACCGTTTGGGGTGTCGGCTATAAGTTTGAGGAGGAAGAATGAAGCCTTTATCGATTAAAAAGAAAGTGCTCTTCTTAATCCTTGTAGTGACCGGAATCGTTGCTGCCTCAGCTCTTGCCCTTACCTATTACTTATACCAGCACTTATATATTGATAAACAGATCGATTCCTTAAGTTTACAAGGTAAAAAGCTGGCACAAATCTATCATAAACACGGGAAAGATACGTATTTTACCGATAGAATAAAATGGGCAAACGACTCAAGTCAGGCGAACATTATTTTTACAGATGACCCAATGGAGCTTTCAAGTGGTCTTCCTTTTGATACGAACACAAATGATAATCTCATTACGTTCAAGGAACGCCAAAAGCTCCTTCAAGGGGAAACCGTCGTGCTGATTAGAGAACACTCACAGTTTCATCAAGATATTCTTGGCATCGCCATCCCTGTTTTCTCAAGCAAAGATGAGCTATCGGGGACAATTTTTCTATCCATGCCCTTATCGGATGTGTATGAACCCTTTGTCCAAATCAGATTGACACTTGGCATATCCATTTTATTGATCCTGCTCCTGATTTTCTTTATCGGATATAAAAGCTCCAATAAAGTCGTGCGGACAATTAATCAAATGAAAGAAATTGCTATGGAAATGGAATCTGGTGATTTTTCAAAACGTATGATAGTGACCAAAAACGGAGATGAGTTAAACCAGCTGAGCCGCTCCTTTAACAAACTGTCTTCTACCCTTGAAAAAGTTGAGCAGCACCGCAGGGAATTTCTTGCGAATGTCTCTCACGAACTTCGGACTCCGCTAAGTTATATGAAAGGATATGCTGAAGGAATTGAAGAAGGGATCATTGATCAAAAAAAAGGAATGCACATCATCCAGGATGAGGCCGCACGTTTAAGCCGGCTTGTGCACGATCTTTTAGACCTTGCGCAGCTAGAAGGTGATTCTTATCCACTAACGATGGAGCCAATTGTCTTTGCACAGCTGATTCATGACGTTCTTGATCAAATGGCATTTATCGCTAATCAAAAAGGCATTTATCTGAAACGAACACTTGATGAGGATTGTATTGTGTATGGCGATAGCGATCGGCTGCAACAAGTGGTTCGTAATTTACTGGACAATGCCATTCATTACACTCCCTCTGGAAAATCGATCTCGATTGAATTACTAGTTCACCAGCATATGGCTGAATTGAGAGTGACAGATGAGGGCAACGGCATTCCAAAAGAAGACCTTCCACATGTTTCTGAGCGATTTTACCGAGTAAATAAGGCACGTACGAGAAAAGATGGCGGCTCCGGTCTTGGACTAGCCATTGTCTATCAAATCATGAAAAAACATCATGGCACGTTCGATATTCAATCTGAGCCAGGATGCAGTACGACAGCCATCATTCAGCTGCCAAATACTCCGATCGATGAAGACCTGCCTACGACATAACAAATTCGATTTTAAAGGTAGGGTCATTCGCTTGATCCATATATACGCATCAGTCGTCTAAATTCGAACAGCTATTTTCAGCCCCTTTTTGATCATCTACTTTTATGCATCAATTCCTTTCAAAAGGAGAGTCGATTGCTTCAGTTCAAACAATAAAACTACATTAAAAAAGCGTGCCAGACCTTCTTCAAAAGTCCTGCACGCTTTTAAATTAAACAACTGTTTCAAACCGCTTTCTATTGATGAAGAAAGAAAGAGTGATGATGAGATAGATACCCATTGTGACCAAGGTTTGGACGATCGGAGTTGTTGATACTACGCCAATAAAAATGGCAATGATCGCAATGACAGAAAACCATGTCGTGAAAGGATACAGCTTGACGCGATATCCTCCTGGTGCTGTTACGCTTCGAGACTTTAGATGCCCGACAGCAATAATAAACCAGATGAATAAGACTGTGTAGCTTAAAGATCCCATTAAATAATTAAAGGTTTGACTTCCTACAAAAAGAGAGATTAATACGGCTGCATACAAAGTAGATGTACATACTAGAATCGCTCTGACTGGCACCTGCTGTTTCGACAGCTTAGAAAAACCCTTCCATACACGGCCATCCATCGCCTGTGTAAATAGTACCCTTGAAGAAGCATACAGACCAGAGTTCATAGAAGACAAGATCGCTAGTAAAATAATCCCGTTCATGATATCACTTGCATATGGCACACCAATCGTTGCAAACACCGTGACGAATGGACTCACTTGCTCATTGTTTACTTGATTCCAAGGAATCAAGCTGACGATGATGAAGAACGGAAGTACATAAAAACCGATGATTCGTACAAATGTACTTTGAATGGCCTTTGGGATGACTTTTTCAGGGTTTTTTGTTTCTGCTAATGTGACCCCAATCATTTCAGTTCCCCCATATGAATACACGACCACCAGCATTGCCGCAATTAAGCCGCCCGTTCCATTCGGGAAAAATCCCCCGTGGTCGGTTAAGTTGGATAATCCCGGTGCTGCATGCTGTCCAAATGAGACAAACAGCATCGTTAACCCAATAATAATAAATAAAAGAATGACAGCAATTTTTATAGAAGCTAACCAGTACTCTGTCTCAGCAAACATTTTGACTGAACAAACATTGATCAATGTCACAACAAGTGAAATGATTAACACAAGTGTCCATATTGGTACTTGCGGGAACCAGTACTGAATAAAGATTGCAGACACGATCGCTTCTGCTGCAATGTTCAGCACCCACATTTTCCAATAGATCCAGTCTAAGAAATAGGCGGGGTATTTGCCTAACACAGGTTCAATTAAATCACGAAATGTTCTAGCGCCAGGTCGTGCAACCGTCATTTCGGCAAGTCCTTGCATAATAAATAATAAAATAAGACCACCAATCATATATGCCAAAATGACAGCAGGACCCGCGATATCAATGGCAGAACTGCTTCCTTTAAACAGACCAGCACCGATGGCACCGCCAAGTGCGAGCATCATGATATGCCTTGACGTCATTGTTCGTTTTAACTGCACATGTTCCTTTTCCATTTTCTATAGCTCCTTTAAAATTGAATCTTCAGACAAATATAAGATAAAAGCATATAAAAAGGCCAGTCATCTCCTTGAAGAGACGACTGACCTTGCAACCGCGTTACCACTCTTATTGATTCAGACATAGCTGAATCCAACTTGAAACCCGATAACGGAGGTCACACGTAAAGACTTACTATTCATTCAGTCTTGCCGCTCCTTGAGCGAGTTCAATGATTCGTTTTACTGCGTTGCACCACCCCGCAGCTCTCTTAGAAAACGGATATTCATTTACTATTCTCAAGTCAAAGCGTTTTATAGTCAATTTGTCTATTTATCAAAGATTTTATTTTTTAAATATACTGACTAACCACGCAATTGTCAACAGCCTTTTTCAGACATTTTCTTTTAACGAATCCAAACGGCTACTTCATCCATCGGACGACGCGTTTTGCCGCGCTTTGGCTCAATGACTCGATACCCAAAGGCTGCCATGACAGAGATGTCGTACTGACCATCTTCAAGTAATTCTTCTTCCTTAAGAATACGATGAATCTCATCGTAGCTGAATCCCTCAACAGGGCATGAATCAATGCCGATTTGTGCCGCGGCTGTCATCATATTTCCAAGGGCAATATACGTTTGTTTGGAAGCCCAATCGAAGAGCGTACGGTCATTTTCCATCAAATGAAGATCATTCTCTTGGAATTGTTTGTAGCGTTCTTTTACCATTTCAAACGTTTCGTCTGTCATTCCCTTGATTTCCTTGTTGATGTATTCTGCATATGCTGAATCATACCGGGCGTCTGTTCTTGCCAAAATGATCACAAAATGGCTGGCAGTTGGAAGCTGCTTTTGCGCACCCCATGTATATTCTTTTAATTTCTCTCTAAATGCTTCATTTTGAACGACGAGAAATTTCCAAGGCTCAAATCCGACAGAGCTTGGGGAAAGTCTTCCTGTTTCTAAAATGAACGCAAAGTCATCTTCTGGAATCTTTTTCGTCGGGTCAAACTCTTTTGTCGCATGACGGAATTCATACGCCTCAATGATTTCTTTTTTTAATTGCTCTTTGTCTCGCATGGTATTCATCCTTTCTAGTGAACGATTAGGGTGAGAAGTTTCATCAATCCAATTTCTTTCCATTCCCATATAGAAATTGTTATGATAATAAAACAAACAGCCCGAATGTGTGATGTGATATCTCTATGGTAAAAGAAAAGCTTCCATTGATTCAAGTACGCACATTTTTGTTCGTTAGGTACAATCATGTTCGTTTATCACCCATTTCGTCTTAGAAAGGAGTGTAAAGATGAGTGCACCATCCAATCCAGTCAGTATTGTCAATCATGGCTGTCCCGTTTCAACCACAACGAGTGTAATAGGAGGAAAATGGAAAGGAGTGATCCTTTATCATTTGACTTGCGGTCCAAAACGATACAACGAATTACGCCGGCTTCTGCCAAGAATTTCTCAGCGTGTTCTCACGCTGCAATTGCGCGAGCTAGAACAAGACGGCGTTGTTCACAGAAAAGTCTATGAGGAGGTCCCTCCTCGTGTCGAATATTCACTCACTTCTCTTGGAGATACTTTAAAACCCATCATCTTCGCTATGCGTGAATGGGGCGAATCCTATGGAAAAGAAGCTCGCCCAAAAGAAAAAAGCTGCCATCTCTAGCAGCTTTTTTTTATGATGAAATCGCCGTTGATTCTTGCTGTGGATCATCCTTCACAAACAGGATGCCAAGCTGATGATGCTCCCCTTCGTAAGAAGCGCGTTTCTCAAACCTTGTCTGACCATTCAAGCCAATGATCTCAAGCTTTGTCAGAGCACGATTGGTTTGAAGGGCTTCGTAAAATTCCGAAACGGTTTTGACTTCAATTCCATTCACCTTTGTAATGACTTCTCCGATCTCAAGCTTTAAATCAGCTGCAGGTGTATTCGGAATGATTCCCAGCACCATCAGCCCTTGATTACGCTTAGAGAAGTAGAATGGAGCCGCATTGTCATTGACTCTCTGTTTCCATGAGAGGAAAGCTCTTCCGACAATCGCTATCAATACAGCTCCCCATGCAATCGGCTCAAACCAAATACTTGCAGCACCTAGAAAAGCAACAGCGAGTCCAAGCATGAGAATACGCCGTGCCGTAATTTGAATGCTCACAATTGGCAGTGATCCTTGAATCCGCTGCCCGAAACCGATGATGTATGGAATCAAAATAAATGAAAAGCTTTGATCGTGTACTTGAAGCACCGGCCACCATGGCAGAGAAGAAGTAAATTCACCTGCCGGCATCAGCAAAACAAGCGGTAAAAGCCACAGGCGGTTTGCCCGCTGCTGGCCAATCAAAAGTCCTCTCGCACTCATCACCATTGCAGGCGATGTTCGTAAATGCGCCGTTCGATAGGCTAGAATCCCCTCGGTCATTAATAAAAGACCTAGCAAAATAACAACGGCTGATGCATTCATCATTGAGAGCTGCGGCAGCCAAGAATGGCTGACTTGGAAAAACATCAGTCCAAGTGCCGCAATAAAACTGAAACCGAGTGTGTATGCAGACGAAAGCGCACTCGCCTTAAAGAATAAAGAGCAAACGATGGTCATCGCTGCAATCAGCACGATGAATCCAGGCGGGAGGGCAATCCCTAAGCCTACTGAAATGACGGATAGGCAAATCCCTAGAATCCATCCCTTTGAATATGTAAATTTAAGTTCATCGTATACATCTTCTATTCTTGTTTGAAACGCTTTTCTCTCCCGCTTTACGCGGATGTAGCCATGTAACAGGCTGATTAATATCATGAAATAAAAAAGAGGGTGGATTAAAAACAGACCGACCGCTTTTAATCCAGCTCCCATCCACTCCGAGCTCATTATCGTTCACCGCCCAAGTCAAGCATTTTCTCTTATTCTATCAAATAAATCGATGCTTGACACCAGGTTTATTTCTCCTGATTCATCCAAAGTGTGACATTCGACAGTGAAAAATCTTTTAAGTAGTGATTGACATCTACATCTAGTATGCCGCCGAGCAGCTGCATCGACCTCTTGATGTCGGTTAAGTTTATACCAAGTCTCTTATGATTATCCATTAAATAATTGAAGTATATCTCAGCACAGTCTTCATCGATTTCGTCGACTGATTCTACCGTTGTGTAATTGACCAAGTACCTGCTTAACAGCATGAGCAGACTTAATGCCTTTGTAGCGGAAAACGTCACATCTTTCGTACGACTCTTAAGCTCCTCTACCAACTCGTAATATTTTTTCTCTCTCACAATACTTGCCCTTTTCAATTGTGTACCCCCATTTACTAGTTCTTTTAAGAAAAGCGCAAACCTCGGTACAGCTTAATGCTCAAGCTGAATATCCGCAAAAAATAAAATATTTAAAATGAGTGCTACTTTATATTGTAAGAATTATTTATGTAACATACAACTTTCAAAAGTTTCATTTTCATGACATGTTTAAATCAACAGAAAGTCTCTTATATAAATATGTTATCGGGTAAAATCGAAGGAATGTTATGTTTTTTGTAAAATAAATGAATATATTTCTCGATATAATTTATTTTTAAGAATAAACTATTACATGTTCGTGACACTTATGAACCAAAAAAAAGAGGCATTTATTCGCCTCTTTATTTTTTAAGATATAGTGCTTTTAGTGCAGTCTGCAGTTGAAGATCATTTTTCTCATAGGATTTCACTTCATCCACCATTTTGTTCATCATTTTCGCTGTCTTCAGATCAATCACACCTGATTTATCGAGATTGTATGTGCTTTGGAAGGCTAGAACCGCCTTTTTCGTTTCTTCATCAAAGTAGCCGTCTACTCTGCCGGGGTCGAATGACAATCCCTTTAACAGCGTCTGTGCTTGTCTCACTTCTTCATTGTTCATATCTAGCTGAAGCGGTTCTTTCAGTTGAAGTGGGCCTACGGTAAAGTAATCTGGCTGATGAATCGCAATTGTTGGTACGACACCTTTTTTGTGAATCCAATTCCCTTTTGGCGTGAGCCATTTATACAGCGTTAATTTAATGTTACTGCCGTCACCCATTGGAACCGCCTGCTGCACAGTGCCTTTCCCAAAGGAGACATCACCGACGACTTCATATTTTCCGGCTTCTTTCATAGCACCAGCAAGTATTTCAGAAGCGGATGCACTGCCTTTATCGATTAAGACATTAACTGGGTAAGGCTTCTGTTCTTTCCGTTTTGAAAAATATCGTTTCCTGTCGCCGTTCCGTTCTGCAATTTGAATATAAGGCTGATCCTTCGTAATAAAATGCTTCAAAATGTCTTCTACACTTTGCAGATAGCCGCCAGGGTTCCCTCTCACATCCAGCACAAGACCTTCTATGCCCTTTTTCTCGAGTTGTTTCAGGCTTGACGTGAAATCCTTCGCAGTATCTTCAGAAAAGCTAGAGATCGCGATATAGCCCGTTTTATGACCATTTACCTCTTTCACAGAAGAAGTCACGGTTTCAAGCGGAATTTCTTCTCGTTTGATATGGAATGTTAACTCTTTTTCAATCCCATTTCGTCTGATTTTCAGAGCGACAGATGTTCCTTTTTTTCCTCTGATTTTCAGTACAGCATCGTTTAAGCTTTTTTCTTTCATCGGCTCACCATCAATGCTGATGATTTCATCTTTCGGCTTTAGACCTGCTTTTGCCGCAGGGGATTTTTTAAAGGCAGAGACGATAATGATTTTTCCTTCATCCATTCCCACTTCTGCCCCAATTCCTTCAAAAGAAGAATCAAGCGAATCAGAAAATTGCTTGGCGGTTTGCTTGTCCATGTATACTGAATACGGATCATTTAAAGTTGAAAGCATTCCTTGAATGGCGCCTTCAAGCAGCTTTTGGCGATCCACTTCCTCTACATATTCATTCGATATCAGGTCATAGGCTTTCTCGATTTTCTCCATCCCATTCTCTTTCGCCTTATCACTTGATTGAGCTTGTCCAGCCATTGCAGCAGCTGCTTGCGGTGACTCCGCATGAGTTCCCTCTTTATGCGTCATCACCCCTGCACTTATTAATAGAACGACACTTGCCATAATAGATGCGATTTGTTTTTTCATATTTGGCCTCCTTCTTCAACTCTTCCTGATGACCTGAGTTATTATATGCCAGAAGAAGGGATTTCATGTAAAGACATTCTCCCGCGAAGGCTTGACTAATCATTTCATTAGGTGTAATTTTTATTTTGTTATGATCGAGAAGGAGTCTTCGCTATGTATATTATATTGACGATGCTTTTATTAGGAATTTTATTAGGATTTGTAGGAGCAGGCGGGGCTGGTTTTGTCATCGCATTGCTTACGTTAATTTTTGATATCCCTATCCATACCGCACTCGGGACGTCTTTAGCCGCAATGGCATTTACGACGTTATCAGGTGCATACAGCCACTACCGGGAAGGGAATATTCAGCTGAAATCTGGTTTGATTGTCGGAGCTTTGGCTTGTGTTGCTTCTTTTGCAGGAGCTAAGGTTGCTCCTTTTATTCCAGAAGAAAGTCTGCACTATTTAACAGCTGGAATGCTCTTTTTATCCGCTGTGTTTATGATGATCAAATTATTTGTTCTTAAGGAAGACACTGAGCATCAGCCGCTTTCTTCACGTCAGCTGCTCATAAGGGGTATTATTTTAGGACTTGTATCCGGATTGCTGTCAGGTATGTTTGGTATTGGGTCTGCACCATTTATTCAAGTAGGACTTTTGATTTTACTGAGACTTTCCATTCGACAGGCAGTTGGCACGACAATGCTTGTCATTATTCCAATTTCCATCGGTGGTGGAATTGGATACATTACAGAGGGCTATGTTGATTTTATCTTGCTGATTCAAATTTTAATCGGAACAGTATTAGGGGCATTTATTGGCGCAAAATTCACACGCCTTGCACCGAAGCTCTTATTGAAATCGGCTGTACTGTTAACACCTATTATCGCCGGTTTACTGCTGTTATTTTAATTTCATTTAGAATAAAAAAGGCCGATAACATAATGTTATCGGCTTTTTGATTAGCGGATATATTGCGCTGGATTGACTGCATTTGATTTAGCGCCATTCCATAATCCTTTATGAATTTCAAAGTGGAGATGCTGACCATGTGATTGGCCTGTATTCCCCATATATCCAAGGAATTGTCCTTGCTCGACTCTCTGCCCTGTGGACACACTTCTTGTAGACAGGTGGGCATATACCGTTTGATAGGTCTGTCCATTGATATTATGCGTAATGAATATCACATTCCCGTAGCTCGATGAGTAGCTTGAGTTCGTGACTGTTCCAGATGCAGCTGCGACGACAGATACTGTGCCTTTTGCTGCAATATCTAAACCGTAGTGCTGTCCGCCTGAACGTCCGCCAAAGCCAGATGAGAATCGGCCAGCAGCTGGTTTAATAAAGCCGGAGCTGCTTGCTGGTGTATCAGATACTTGATCCGAGCCGCCGCTTTGAGGTGCAGGTGCACTTTTTTCAGCAGCTGCTTGTTCTGCTCTCTTCGCTTCTTCCTTTTGGCGGCGTGCTTCCTCAGACTTCACAGCCGCTTTTTGGTTCGCTAGAATTTCTTGTTCATTTTCAAGTTTGCCTAATTCATCATGGGCATGGTTCTTTTTATCTGTTACATCCCCTAAGATTTTCTCTTTTTCTTTTTGCTGTTTAGACAAATCCTTTTTCAGCTCTTCTAGCTCTTTCAGAGATGTTTCAAGTCCATTTAGCTGATTATTTAGCTCTGCTTCTTTTTGCTCCACCAGCTTTAAATCATTTTCATGTTCTGTAATCATGTCTTTGTCTGCTTCGACAATGGTTGTGACAGCTCCAACACGACCGACAAAATCACTAAAGCTGCGAGCACCCAGCAGCACATCTAAATAGTTGATCGTACCGCCGCTTTTTTGCATCGAACGAATTCGATCTTTGAATATAGCTTTTCTTTTTTCAATTCGATCATTGATGACTTGAATGTCTTTTTTTAGTTTCTTGATCTCTTGCTTCGTTTGTTTGACTTCTTTTTCTTTTTCAGCGACTTTTTCAGTTGCAGCACTTACCTTGTGGTCAATCTTTTCAATTTCTTTTTTGAGCTTGGATTCTTTCTTTTCAAGCTTAGCCAGCTCTGATTTCTTTTTCTTCAAAGTTGATTCAGTCTTTGATGTTTTCTCTTCGATTTGTTGACGTTTTTGATCTAGGTCTTCGTATGCGAATGCACGATTCTCGTTCCCTGGAATGTATAGCCACGTTGTTCCAATAAACGCTGCCATTCCAGCCATCATCAGCTTTCTTTTCAAAACGATATTCCCCTCCTATGACAACTGCCTGCATGAAGAGTCGACCGGATGAATCGGTTCAACCGGTCACACCTTCTATCAAATTCTCGAGTGCTGCCATCATAAATAGATTTATACTTTTAAGAATTTACGGATGGACGTCAAGCTTCCCCATACACCAATGATTGCACCGATCAATAGAAGGACCAGTGAAACTTGATAGACAAACGGGTTATATGGAAGCATGGAAATAAATGAGCCTTGTACTCTCGGTGCCACCCAGCCCACTGCATATTGATATGTGCCAAGCAATAGAGCTATTGGTATAATAGAACCAAATACACCAAGCAGTAATCCTTCAATAAAGAATGGCCAGCGGATAAACCAGTTCGTTGCACCTACGAGTTTCATAATCTCGATTTCTTTACGTCTAGCAAAAATCGTAATTTTGATCGTATTAGAGATCAAGAACATGGCTGTAAATAAAAGCCCAATAATGAGCGCAATCCCTACATTTCGCGCCACTCCGACCACATTAAAGAGTCGGCTGACTTCTTCTTTTCCATAGGTTACTTTATACGTACCCTTTAAGTTTTCTAATTTCTTCGCTACTTTTGGTGTATCGTGCGGATCTGATGTTTTCACAATAAACGCATCGTTTAATGGGTTTTCTTGATCAACAAGTCCCATGGATTGTCCATTTTCACCAAAGCTTTTAATCAGCGCTTTTAGTTCGTCATCTTTAGATGAGTACTTCACATCACTGATTTCAGGAATCTTCTCAATTTCTGCTTTTAATTCATCCTGCTGCTTTTGATTCGCCGTTAATTCGATTAACACTTTTACTTCTACTTCTTTTTCAGCGTTCGATGCCATGTTATTCAAGTTGAGCATAATCACAAGAAAAACCCCAACTAAAATCAATGTGACAGTGACCGCACTAATTGATGCAAATGTCATCCACGTGTTTCTTCCAAGTGAACGGAAGCTCTCACGTAAATGCCGCGAGAGAGTTTTAATCATAAATGCCGTACTCCCCTCTTGCTTCGTCACGCACAATCATTCCATCTTCGATTGCGATGACACGTTTCTTCATGCTGTTTACAATTTCTTTGTTGTGTGTCGCCATGACGACTGTTGTTCCGCGGTTATTAATCTCTTCGAGTGTCTTCATGATTTCCAAAGATGTGTCTGGATCAAGGTTTCCTGTCGGCTCATCTGCAATGACAACCTCAGGACTATTCACGATCGAGCGAGCGATAGATACACGCTGCTGTTCACCGCCAGACAGCTGGTCAGGAAATTGTCGTGCTTTGTGCTTGAGCTGTACCAAATCAAGTACATCCAGCACTTTTTTCTTAATGATATGAGGCTGTTCCCCAATGACTTCAAGAGCAAATGCCACATTCTCAAACACCGTGAGGGTTGGAAGTAGTTTGAAATCTTGGAATACTACGCCAATTTCTCTTCTTACGTAAGGAATTTCTTTTTCCTTAATTGAGGCTAAATCTCTGCTATTAATTAAGATTTTCCCTTTGGTTGGCTTCTCTTCACGATACATCATTTTGATGAAAGTGGATTTACCAGCACCACTGGGACCAACAACATACACAAACTCTCCTGGGTGGATAGAGACATTGATTCCATTGATCGCCTTTACACCGTTAGGATAGATCTTGTAGACTTCCTTCATTTCAATCATGTAATCACCTAATCTTTTCTTATTGCTGACTAACAGCTTATCATGATGTTTTGACACTTATCGTCAAAAAACGTTATGTATGGTCACGCACATACCCTTCGATACGTACAAGCAATTTATGTCCTTTTCATCCAAAAAGATGAAAAAATGAATCGTCTAAATTTCAACAACTCCAATTATACGTCATGAATCGACGCAATGGTATTACATTTATATTTCAAAACTTATAGTTAAAAGGTAAAAAGAACAAGTAAAACCGATAAACATGTCTTTTTACCCTTATTTTTTTAATAAAATTTAATATAATACGTTTTCATACTATTCAAAAGTCTTTTTCTACATATAAAAAACAAAAAACCTTGTCGATTAGACAAAGGTTTTATTTTTTCTCTGCAAGCCATTTTGCTACTTCTTTTGCTTGCTTCTCATCTACCATTCCGCTTGGCATAGAGCCTTTACCATTCTGTGCAATATCTGCGATTTGGCTTTCATTATATTTCTTCCCTACTTCTTTCAGGCTTGGTCCGCCTCCACCAGATAGGTCTTTCCCATGACAGCCAATACAGTTTTGCTGATAAATTTCCTCACCACTGCTCACAGTTGAAGCACTTTTGCTGCCTTCTTTGTCACTGCTGCTTGAATTTCCTCCACAAGCCGCAAGAACAAGAAGCATCACTGCAAACAGCATCATTAATCCGCTTTTTTTCATCAATTTCCCTCCCTTACAATCATTTGGTCAACGCTATTATATCCTTGTTTACGCCCTTTTAAAACCCTCACCAAGCACCTCTTTTGCATCCATTACGATGACAAATGCTGATGCATCGATTGCTTTCACCACTTGTTTCAACTTTGTGAATTGTGACTGCCCAACGACACACATCAGAATTGGACGGTCATGGTCGGTATATCCACCGACTGCTGAGATCTTTGTGACACCACGGTCAATTTGATCAAATACTGCCTGCCTGACCTCATCCTCATGCCCTGTAATGATCATCGCCATTTTCGAATGACTGAAGCCGGCCTGTACGACATCAATCGTTTTACTTGAAATAAACACACCAATGACAGCGTACAGTCCCTCTTCAATCCCAAAAGCAGTCATCGCAGCCAAGACAATTAGGCCATCCATCATCGCTAAACAGGTGCCAAGCGTGAGGCCTGTATATTTATTGATGATTTTGGCAGCGAGCGCCGTTCCACCTGTTGATCCATTTCCAAGGAACACGAGCCCTATTCCGATCCCAATCACCACTCCGCCAAAAATGGCTGCTAAGAGCGCTTCATGTGTCACAGGTGCAATATGTCTTGTGACAAACACCATCAAAGGTAAAAAAATAGAGCCAACGAGCGTTTTCACGCCAAATGTCCCGCCTAATAAATAAAAACCAGCGATAAACAGCGGAATATTGAGTCCCCATTGCACATACGCCGCCTCAAAGCCGAATGACTGCATAATCGTACTAATACCGCTCACTCCACCTGCAGCAATCTGATTCGGTAATAATAACGTATTAAATCCAATCGCCACAATGGCTGATCCGATTAAAATGAACAAGTAATTTTTCGCTTCAATCCATAATTGTGAATGTCCCTGCTTCATGTCTTTCTTCCTCCGTTACTTCTGAATGCACACCTATTTTAAGCCCTCCTAAAACGAATGTAAATAACAGCCAAATGCAGTGCTAATGGATTAATACTTTATCACACAAACGGATCAGCGTACTTGCCGTTTGGCATAGGAGCAAATGATGGTATATTTAATATGTACATGAGAAAGAAGGGACATGCGATGAAGAAAATCCTGAAGATAACAGGCATGACATTACTTGCACTGATCATCTTGGCTTTTGGTGCTTTCTATACATGGAGCCGCTTTACATACGGACCATCCGCCGCATTAAAAAAGCAAGTGAACATCGAGCAAGTGGAACATAAAAACGATGTGTATACATTTGCATCAGCAAAAAGCGATACTGGTATTATTCTCTATCCCGGGGCAAAGGTGGAACCAATTGCGTACACCTATATTGGGAATGAACTGATGAAAAAAGGTTATTCTGTCTTTATCCCTGACATGCCATTTTCGTTTGCGATTTTTAATACAAACAAAGCACACGATATTATGAAAGTTCATCAAACGATCAAACACTGGTATATTGGCGGTCATTCATTAGGCGGAACAGCTGCCGCTATGTTTGCAGAAAAAAACCAGCGCAAGCTCGACGGTCTCTTTTTCTTTGCGTCTTATCCAGCATCAGATAACTTGAAATCATCGTCCTTGAACGTACTCTCTATATCAGGTGAAAAGGATGGGCTTGCGACACAAGAGAAAATCAAGAAATCGAAAACAAATCTGCCGTCTCAAACCGTTTACCATGAAATAAAAGGCGGGAACCATGCTCAGTTTGGCATGTACGGCAAACAAAAAGGTGATCAGCCTGCGGACATTCCAGCCCTCACGCAGCAAAAGGATATCATTCAGACCATGCTTGAATGGCTAAAACCAGGAAAAAAGCTCCCGTAATAGGAGCTTTTCATTTTTACTTTTTCGTCGCTTCTAAAAACTCTTCAGCGTCTGCTACAGCTAAACCAATGGCTTCCTCCCAAAAGGCTTTTTGGGTAAGATCGACGCCTAAATGCTTATGAGCCAAATCTTCTACTGTCATTGAAGCTGTATCCTTTAGTAATGCAATGTACTTCTCTTCAAACGAAGTACCAGCCCGCAAGGCTTTTGCATAAATCCCTAGTGAGAACATGTAGCCAAATGTGTATGGGAAATTATAAAACGGTACACCTGTGATATGGAAATGCAGCTTAGACGCCCAGAAATGTGGATGGTATTCATCTAAAGAGTCACCGAAGGCTTCCTTCTGCGCTTCTACCATCAGCTCATTCAACCGATCCGCCGGCACTTCTCCTTGTTTACGCTCTTCATAAAAACGCTGTTCAAATAAGAAACGAGATTGAATGTTCATGAAAAATGCTACACTCCGCTGCAGCTTATCCTCTAACA
Organism: Bacillus sp. FSL R5-0431; assembly: GCF_038002985.1. Taxonomy (NCBI): domain Bacteria; kingdom Bacillati; phylum Bacillota; class Bacilli; order Caryophanales; family Bacillaceae; genus Bacillus; species Bacillus sp. FSL R5-0431. Next base: position 3,140,368 of record NZ_JBBOOG010000001.1, read on the forward strand.
AACTGAGACGCTCCTCTTCATTTGCCGCTTCTTTTAATGAAGCATCAGCCACAATCATTTCTGCGAATGTCGACGCCGTTTCAGCTACATTCATCGCATATTTGCGATTAAGAATGCGAACATCCTGCATCACTTCCTGATGGAACGAATGACCAAGCTCATGCGCGAGTGTCGCCACATTGGACGGACTTCCTGAGAAGGTCATAAAAATGCGGGACTCTCCGCTGTCAGGGAAATTTGTACAAAAACCGCCAACTCGTTTATTTGGACGATCCTCAGCTTCTATCCAGCGTTCATTAAAGGCTTTTTCTGTAAAGGCAGCAAGCTCTTCTCCAAATCCAGCGAAATGTTTCACAATAAAAGCAGCTGCTTCCTGATACGGATAAATCTTGGTCTCACTGCCAATAGGAGCCCCAACATCAAACCAGCTTAGCTTATCCACTCCAAGCATATCTGCCTTTCGATGTAAGTAATCAATGAATGGCTGCTTATGTTCATCAATCACAGACCACATTGCATCAAGGGTTTCTTGTTTCATCCGGCAAATATCAAGCGGCTCTTTTAAAATATGATCCCAGCCTCTTGCTTCATATACTTGTAAACGAAAACCTGCCAGATGGTTTAGGGTGCTTGCAAATAGATGTTCATCCTGCGTCCATGCGTGCTCTAAGTTATGATATACGGCCTTTCTGACTTCACGATCTGAATCATCCATCGCATTTTCCGCTTGGCCGACAGAGATCATCTGCGTTACACCATCTTGTTCAAATGGGATCATAATCTTATTCACCAAGCTAGAATAAAGATCATCCCACGCATGGTAGCCATCTACAGCTAATCTTTGTATCAATGTTTCTTGTTCAACAGGCAATTGATCCTTCACGCGCTCTCTTCGTTCATTTAATATGTAGCGCACATCTGAAAAGGCTTCTGAATTCATGAGATCTTCCCATTTGCTAGGAGAGATGGCAGCAAGCGCTTGATCAAACAGCGCAAGAATGGTACCTAAATCAGCTTCCAGCTTGGCAATCGTACCTCGAAGACTGCCAGCCTTCATATCCTTTGTATTTTGAGATTGAAGACAGGAAACAAATGAACCTGCTTGAGACAGTTTTTTATATGTCGTTTCATACGTGTCAAGGACAGACGTTAACCTGCTTTCAATGTGTGTATCTTCTTTTGAAAAGGCATCGACCTTTTGTCTTAATTCATCTAATAGCTGCTGAATGTGTTGCAGGTATGTCTTAAATTCTGGTGAAGAACTGCCTCCTTTAAAAAAGGCATCTAAATCCCACGTCTCTTGTAATGGTGTTAATCCCAAAATATTTCCCCCTTTATTTGCTAATTTCATCATACAAAGGATATAGAGTCAGTATGGCGTATGTATTCCTTTATATTCATTATATTTTCTCACAATTAAAAAAACCCAGCAAGAAGCCGAGTTTTTATGATAATTTCGAACGTAAGTAAGCATCGATAAATGAATCTAAATCTCCATCCATGACCGCTTGAACATTTCCCATCTCCGTATTGGTTCGATGGTCTTTCACAAGAGAATACGGATGGAATACATAAGAGCGAATTTGGCTTCCCCAGCCAATTTCTTTCTGCTCTCCTCTAATTTCATCCAATTCAGCCTGCTGTTCTTCGATCCGTCTTTGATAAAGTTTCGATTTCAGCATTTTCATCGCACGTTCTCTGTTTTTGATTTGTGATCTTTCTGTTTGGCATGTCACCACAACATTGGTTGGTATGTGTGTGATACGAACGGCAGAGTCAGTCGTATTGACGTGCTGTCCACCTGCACCGCTGGCACGGTACGTATCTACCTTGATATCCTCTGTCCGAATATCAATATCAATTTCTTCATTGAACTCCGGCATGACATCACAGGAAACGAACGATGTATGCCTGCGGCCAGATGAATCAAAAGGAGAAATACGAACCAAACGATGGACACCTTTTTCTGCTTTTAAGTACCCGTATGCGTTATGCCCTTTGATGAGCAATGTCACAGATTTAATTCCTGCTTCATCACCAGGAAGATAATCAAGCGTTTCAACCTTAAAGCCTCTGCGCTCTGCCCAGCGAGTATACATTCTCAGAAGCATAGAACCCCAGTCCTGTGATTCAGTACCGCCTGCACCAGGGTGAAGCTCAAGAATGGCATTGTTTTTATCATATGGTTCACTTAAGAGAAGCTGCAACTCAAACTCGTTAAACTGCTTGGTTAAGTTCTTCAGCTCTTTTTCAAGCTCTGCATGAAGCTCCTCGTCATAATCTTCCTTTAATAGGTCATGTGTCATTTGCAGCTCTTCATGAGATTCACTGAGCTCATGGTATGCATTCACATTATCCTTTAGTGCATTGGCTTCATTGATGACGCCTTGTGCCTTTTGCTGATCATTCCAAAAATCAGCTTCTGACATTGTCGCTTCAAGTTCTGCAATTTTGGCTTCTTTTGTTTCGAGGTCAAAGAGACCCCCTAAAATCAGCTAGCCTGCTAGCCATATTTTCAAGCTCTTGTCTAATTTCTACTAATTCCATATCCTTCACCTCATAGATGTATGGGAGCTGACATGAATAGAAAGAGGTTTTCACCTCTTTCCATTACTTATTCTGTCTTCCCATGACAATTTTTATATTTCTTGCCGCTACCGCAGTGACATGGTGAGTTTCGTCCAATGTCTACGACTTTACGTACCGGCTTCTTTTTCACTGTCTTCTCCTCATCACCCTCTTGAGGCTGATGAGCTGTTGTTTGACCTTGAACGACTTCTTCACGTTCTAAGTTGTTTTGGATTTCTGATTTTAAGACATATTTGGCTACATCATCTTCGATTGAAGCAACCATATGCTCAAACATCGCAAATCCTTCCATTTGATACTCACGAAGCGGATTCGTTTGTGCATACGCGCGTAAATGAATCCCTTGGCGCAGCTGATCCATTGCATCGATATGATCCATCCACTTTGAATCCACCGCACGAAGAACGATGACTTTTTCAAATTCTCGCATTTGTTCATCGCCATATGTTTCTTCTTTTGCATCGTATTTTTCTTTAATACGATCCATGATGAAGGAGGTGATTTCATCAGCTTCTTTGCCATAAATATCTTTGACCGAAATGGCTCCTTCATCTAAATAGTTCGTATTGATTAATTCAACAAGCCCATCTAGTTTCCATTCTTCAGGAAGCTCTTCTTTCGGCGTATAAGAACCAACAGCCCGCTCAATTGAAGATTGAATCATATTGATGACAATCGATTTTAAGTTATCAGAATCGATGACTTCAAAGCGCTGTTTGTAAATCACTTCACGCTGCTGACGAAGTACATCGTCATATTGCAGAAGCTGTTTACGGGAATCAAAGTTGTTCCCCTCGACGCGTTTTTGAGATGATTCAACGGCTTTAGACACCATTTTACTTTGGATAGGTGTAGAGTCATCCATGCCAAAGCGGTCAAGCATCGCCATCGTGCGCTCTGCACCAAATCGGCGCATCAATTCATCTTCCATGGAGAGATAGAATTGAGTAATCCCTGGGTCTCCTTGACGACCAGAACGTCCGCGAAGCTGGTTATCAATACGTCGTGATTCATGACGCTCTGTCCCAATTACAGCTAGACCGCCAAGCTCTTTGACGCCTTCGCCAAGCTTGATGTCCGTACCACGACCTGCCATGTTTGTCGCAATGGTGACGGCACCTTTTTGACCAGCCTCTTCAATAATTTGTGCCTCACGCTCATGGTTTTTCGCATTTAACACTTGATGAGGAATCCCTTTATTTTTAAGCAGCTTAGAAATAAGCTCAGATGTTTCAACCGCTACTGTTCCGACAAGAACTGGCTGCCCTGTCATATAACGCTGCGCAACATCCTCAGCCACTGCTTTAAATTTACCTTCCATTGTGCGGTAAATTAAATCAGGTCTATCATCACGAACCACTGGTTGATTGGTCGGAATTGTCACAACCTGCATGTTGTAAATGTTACGGAATTCTTCTTCTTCCGTTTTCGCTGTACCAGTCATACCAGATAGCTTTTCATACATACGGAAGTAGTTCTGGAACGTAATCGTTGCAAGGGTCATACTTTCGTTCTGCACTTCGAGACCTTCTTTTGCCTCAATAGCTTGATGCAGACCTTCACTATAACGGCGTCCTTTCATTAAACGTCCTGTGAAAGAGTCAACAATAACGACTTGGCCTTCTTCAACGACATAATCCACATCTTTTTGCATCGCAACATGTGCCTTCAGCGCCTGAGCGATGTGATGGTTCAGCGCAACATGCTTAACATCAAATAAGTTCTCGATGCCGAATGCTTTTTCCGCCTTCGTCATTCCGCTTTCTGTCAGCTGTACACTTTTTGTTTTAATATCATATGTGAAATCATCTTCTATTTTTAATGTACGAACAAATGCATTGGCTTGTACGTAAAGCTTTGTAGATTTCGCAGCTTGTCCAGAAATGATAAGAGGTGTTCTCGCTTCATCAATTAAGATGGAGTCAACCTCATCGATCACGGCATAATGAAGCGGTCTTTGAACCATTTGCTCTTTGTAAAGCACCATGTTATCTCGTAAATAGTCAAAGCCCAGTTCATTGTTTGTTGAATACGTGATATCAGCGGCATACGCTTCTCTTTTTTCATCTTTGTCTAAGCTGTTTAAGTTTAAGCCAACCGTTAAGCCAAGAAATTCAAAAATCTTGCCCATTTCCTCTGCATCACGGCTTGCCAAATATTCGTTGACTGTCACAATGTGGACGCCTTTTCCAGAAAGAGCATTTAAATAAACAGGCATTGTTGATGTCAACGTTTTACCTTCACCTGTTTTCATCTCAGAGATGTTGCCTTCATGAAGCGCGATCCCCCCCATGAGCTGCACCTTAAACGGGTACATTCCTGTCACGCGGCGTGATGCCTCGCGAACCGTTGCAAATGCTTCAACCAACAGGTCATCCACGGATTGTCCTTTTTCAAGTTTTTCTTTAAATTCAATCGTTTTATTTCGTAAAGCCTCGTCAGATAATTTCTCGAAATCTTGTGCGAGAGCTTCGATTTCATTTGCTTTTTTTTCATATTTGCTGATCGTACGTTTCGTAGGATCAAACACTTTGTTTAAGATTCCAAGCATATAATAACGCTCCTCTATTTCATGCAATTTTTCGGCATGTCCAAAAGATTGACAGGTCCATATTTACCTGCATTTATCATACCATACCTTCCTTCATTTCCAAAGAATTTGCAATGATTTCGCACAAAAAACCCGCCCCTTATGAAGGGAACGGGTTTACTTTTTTTAGGTTGTTTTTAGATGAAATTAAGCGTTTGGCTCAATGAGTCCATATTTGCCATCATTTCGGCGATAGACCACATTGGTCAAATTTGTCTCAGCATTTGTGAAGACGAAGAAACTATGACCTAACATGTTCATTTGAAGAATGGCCTCTTCGCTATCCATCGGTTTTAAATTGAATCGTTTTTGTCTGACGATTTCTGTTTCATCAATTTCTTCGTCATCTTGAACAGCTACATCAGCCGTCCCATTTCCTCCAGCAAATAAGTGTTTTTTGGCACCTTGCTCGCGGAATTTACGGTTTACTTTTGTTTTGTGTTTTCGAATTTGACGTTCTAATTTACTGGCTGCTAGGTCTACTGCATTGTACATATCTTCATTATGCACCTCAGCTCGAAGTGCTAGATCAGTCATTGGAATGGTAACCTCAACTTTAGATTCTTGATCATTGTAAAACTTCAAGTTCACGTTGACTGAAGCATCTACGTCTGTTTCAAAATAACGCTCCAGCTTTCCAATTTTTTTCTCGACATGATCTCTTAGTGCAGGTGTTACGTCGATGTTTTCTCCTCTGACATTGTAATTCATGTAAAGAACGCCTCCTTTAAAATTAAGGATATGTAAACCTATTTCTACTTTTCCCTCCTTTTCTCCTGCTCAAACGTAAAAAAAATGTGAATATTCATTGAAATTTGTCGAATTTTGCGGTGCTTCAACTGTTGCTTGATAGGTGATGAATATATATTCGGCTCATTCTTGAAAAAGACCAGCTCACGTTTAAATCGTGAAAGATGAAATGGATGTTTTCAGCGAATGAGATAAGGTTTTTAAATCTTCCGCCGCTGCTTTCATCTCTTCATTTGCCGCCAATGATTCTTCAACAGCCGCAGACATGTACTCCGTCTCTTCTGAATTGCGTTTGGCTCCTTCTTCAATGACCCCAACCGTCTGAGATATTTCCTCTGTACTAGCTGAAATTTGCTCTGCAGTGGCTGAAAGTTCTTCTGATTTCATTGAAATATCACGAATAGATTCCAGAATTTCATGAAAGCTCTGTTCAGACAATTGCGATACTTTCACACCTTCTGCTACATCCTGCTCAACCTTTGTCATCGAATGTGATGATTTTTTAGTATCTTTGTTCACGTTCGCGAGTAATTGACTAATTTGATCTGTCAGCTGACTAGATTCTTCCGCCAGTTTCCTCACTTCATCTGCTACAACCGCAAAGCCTCTTCCATGTTCTCCTGCTCTTGCCGCTTCAATAGCAGCATTTAAAGCAAGCAAATTCGTTTGGTCAGCAATGGCATGAATATGACCTAACAAACCTTCAATGCCAGTAAACTGGGCTTGTACATGGGCCATTGTGGAATGGTGTTCATTCACAGACGCTTTTATAGAGCTCATTTGTTTTACAAATTGCTGAATAAGAGCTGCACCCTCTTCAGCCTTTTCAGTCACTGAAATTGAGTGACCCGAAACATCGGATGTGTGTTCAGCTGCATTTTGCATACCAGTCGAGACTTCTTGAATCGCAGAAGCTACTTTTCCGACCGCGTCTGATTGTTCACGTGAAGCTTCACCGACCTGTTCAATCGAACTAGATGTCTGCTCGCTAGCCGATATGGTTTCATGAATGGTTTCCTCAAACTGAGCAGCAGAATCAGCTAATTGTCTTGATCCATGTTGCACCTGTAAAATGAGCTGACGTAAATGAGTCGTCATTTGATTAAAAGCGGTACCGAGTTGGCCAATCTCATTTTTAGAGGTCACTTCGATCTCTTCAAGTGTAAGATCACCATCTGCCATCCTTCTCGCGGCATTTGTGACAGAAACAATCGGCTTTGTCATACGATAAACGAATCTTGTCCCAATCACCAAAAAGCCAACAATAATGACCGCACTGACTAGAATGAGTGTGAATAATAATTTATTACTGTCTTGATTGAGCTGATTGATTTTCTGGTCACGTTGCTTCAACTGGGTTTGAGCAAATTCTTTTGTAAAGGTATGTATTTCTTGTTCGATAGGCTGTAATTCTTGACTGAGGCGGGTGTTGAATTCTTTTTGATTTTGCATATTCAATGAATTAAATAGTCGGTTCGTTGAGGTGTAGTAGAGATAATTTTTTTCTGAGATTTGATCTAATAGATTTTTTACTTGTTTGACAGCGCTCATTTTTGAAGCTTCAGTTGTTTTCTTATTAATCTCTTCATATGTTTGCTCAATTTTCTGTAAATTCCCAGCATCTTGCACGACAACATAGGTTTTGATTTGCGCTTCCTGCTTTTGCAAAAGCGCCTCTAATTCCAGTGAGGTCTGATAAAGCTTCACTTCTTTGCTGAGAAGCGTCTTGTAGGATTGATCTGTTTTGTAATAGATAAAGCTTGAGAACCCTAAAATACTGACAAACAATACACATATGACAATAAGCCCAAACAAAAATTGATTTTTTAGTCTCATAATTTCCTCCAAATGGTCTGAATTGAACAAAAATTAATGAATGACATACGGCCTCATACAGGCATGTATTTCATCCATCCACTTTCTATATTCAGGTATAAAATATGATGTAAGGAATGATTGGAAGTGATTTGAAGGGAATGTATAGAAAGCTAGTATATCAAAACTTAAAAAAATTTGATCAAACGAACGAATCGTTTTGGCAAAGTGCTCATTTTCTATAATTGAAAGCAGAAGGGGATGTGTTGTCTCTAAATGAAAGAAGGCATGGATCAGATCATTAAAGATCCGATCCCCTTCAGTTTTAGCAAAATCCTTCTCAATTTCATCTAAATATTTTAGACTCTCTTCTATCGTATATAGAAGTTCATAATATGTGGTTAATAAAATATAGTCATCTGAACGATACGCCACAGGTCTCACCTAATTATTTCCGTTTATCGTAATATACGCCGTCACTCGTCATAGGCTGGTATGGATTTTGATAATTCAGCTGTTTCGTTTTCTTTTTTTGAATGGCTTGAATATCTGCTTTGATCCCATTTTGGATCACAGTTAATTGCTTCGCCATCTGTTGATCTGTTTGGATGATTTCTTTGATTTTCTCTTTTTCTTGATCCGTCAGCTCATGCTGAATATCTCTCATTAATTCGTCTCTCTCAATCAAAAAGGCATCAAAGTCTTCAACCAAGGTGTCACTTTGCGGATTTGCCGCTATTTCGGCTGCCATTTTTAATGTTTGGTCATGCAGCTGGTCCACAATACTCATAGAGATCCCCCGATAGAGTGGTGGCGCCCTTTTCGATCGGTTTGAATAACTTCCTTCCACGCATCACGAAAATCAGTTACGTATTGCTCTACTTCATTCAACATCTCTTCGTCATTTTGAAGATTGGCTTCAATCAGTCTGCGATAAATGTAATCATACATACTTGCCATACTCTTTGATACGTCATAAGAACGATTTAAGGTGACATTTAATTCTTGAATGATGTTTTGAGCCTTTTTCAGGTTCACATTTCTCGTTTCTGCATCCTCTTTTTGAATGGCATACTTCGCTAGTCTAATGAACTTTAAGCAGCCTTCATAAAGCATAAGCGTCAACTCAGCAGGTGTTGCAGTCTCAATAGAATTTTTCTGATAGGCGGCATAAGGGTTCTGTATTGCCATATGTTATAAACCTCCAATTATTGTCCAAGCAGTTGAGAAAGATATCCAGATTGGTTGTTTAGCTTTTGAATCGCGCTATCCATGGCGTTAAACTTTTTGTAGTAGCGGGCTTCCACTATTTTTAAACGATCTTGGAATGTACCCATTCGTTTTGTTAAAGAATCAAGGTCCTTACCAAGTCCGTATTCCTTTAATTCCATTGTTGTGCTGCCAGCCTTTGTTTGAATGCTCTTCGAGAAGGCTGATAAGGAATTTTTGACACGATAAATGATTCCTTGTTCGTTATATTGCTGCTGCGCTTTATCTTGATCTTTTGAATCCACATTTAACGATCCTGAGATAAACATTTGACTGACCTTCTGCGGGTCTTCTTCAATGGCTTTTCTTAATTTCTCTACTCCATTAATATCCTTAATAAATTCAAGCTTCCCGCCATCTTTATACTTGGATGATGTAGAAATACCGATTTGTGTGATGTGAATTTTATTCGCATCACTTGTCGTAATATCAGCATAAAAATCACTTCTTATTTTAGAGGCACCAGATCGTAAAATGGAATCACTTCTCAGCAAGCCAGACTTCGCTGTCGTTTCCCATAGCTCCACTTCTTTGTCAGACATCGCTTTTTTCTCTTCAGCCGTTAATGGGTGATAGTCTCTGTTTCTTTTTTCATTGACTTTGCCATTGACCTGCTCAACGAGTTCGTTGTATTTATCAACAAATTGTTTAATTTTATCAAAGATTGCATCGACATCTGTTGAAACGTTTAAGCTGACAGGCTTATCCGTTGTCCCTTTTAGCTCGTACGTAATACCAGCCTGCTCAAATGTATTGTTGTTATTTTCCATTTTCAGACCATTAATCTCGTATTGTGCTTTTTGTCCTTGAGTGGTCGCAACTAATTTGTTATCTCCATCCACTTGGAAGCCTAATTGAGTAAAGAATGAAGCTGAATTACCATCAACTGCTTTAATACTGACACCTTCACCTGTTGCCCGTGAAGTGAGAGCGACCGTATCGACATAATTAGATCCGTCAAAGATCTGTCCTTTGTAAGCTGTCACACCTAATTGCGAGTTGTTCAGCTTTTTCACGATGTCATCAATTGTATCGGTATCAGAAGTATTGATCGTCACCGTTTTCGGTTTTGTCGAATCTGGTGTCGTCACTTCGAATGTAAACGTGCCATTTGCAGGTGTAAAACCAGAAGTACCAGACGATTTGAAGACAGAAGCTGTCGCTAGTTGGGTTACATTGATTGAGCCAGAGGCAGCATTTGTTGATCCAGTTGCTGTGACAGCAGATTCATTAGAGCTTGTCACCTTTTTTGCGCCAAATGTACTTGGGCGCGTTAAATTTAAACTGTTGATCAGATCATCTAATTCTTTAACTTTCGAATTTACCTCGCGATAACTGTCTCTTTGCCATTCAAGTGTTTGTTTCTGGCGTGTCATTTTATCAAGTGGTGCTTGCTCTGTTTTCATGAGTTTTGATACGATTTCGTCAATATCAAACACATTTGAAAATCCAGTAATTCGATTGACCATTGTTTATGTTCTCCCTTCACTTACATCCTTTTATCTACAAATAAACCGACAATTTCTGTCATTGCCGCATAGAAATCAAGCCATTCCTTGGAAGGAATCTCTCTAATGACTTCTTCTGTTTGGTTATCTACGACTTTGACATAATATTCATTGAGTTTTTCATGTAATTCAAATTGCAGATGAAATTGAGTGGGCTCAATGAGCTTGTTTGCTCCTTGAAGCGTTTTTTCAATTTCTTCTTTTGAAACGACCTTGCCATTTGCTTGTAAATCAGAGTTTACATTGTCATTCTGGTTATTAGAAACACGGGTTTGAAATGCATCGATAATTGGCTCTAGCGATGTCAACTTACCAACAGACATAGTTATTCAGCTCCTGTGCTTTAATCTATCTTTTATATCGGCTTTGAATTTTCAAATTAAATATAGATGGACAGATTTGTTAAAGTTTCATATAGATTATAAACACCCACACCGAAACGCTTTCATACGGAGAAGGACAACTGAATTAGATAAAAAAATCCTCACTTTTTTTGTGAGGATAATTGAGTGAGGAGATCTACGGATAAACTCGCAGCACGATTGTTCTCTTCTTGAATAGACAGGTACACTTCTTTCCTGTGAATATCAATGTGCTTAGGAGCCTCGATCCCGATTTTCACTTGATCGCCTTCGATTGAAATAATCTTGACTTCAATATCATCGCCAATTTGAATCGACTGGTTTAATTTACGCGAGAGAACTAACATGAGGATGACACCTCTAACAAATGTTTTGTATGATAGGCTGAATCATGCAAAATCACCTGCTTGGCTTTCATGTTTTTCCGGTTCACAATAATAGGCGCTCTTAAATTGGCTGTCGTTTTTTCAATAGAAGATTCCATTGTTAAGATCACCATTACTTCCACATCATTGGCATCTTCTACTTCTAGAATATCTACGACCGTTTCGTCTAGATCGAATTCATATTGATTGAAAAATAAAAACGGACTGCTGACAATAAAGCCTAACTCTGCGTTTTTCAATGATTGAAGAACTAAAAATGGAGACTCTTCTGATAAAGGTAAAATGACAAACTGTTTTTGATCCAGAAATCCTGGTATTCCATTAGAGAAGTTGATAATTTGCTCCTCTTTGATTGTCACTTCACCATGGTATTTTGTTTGAATGATCATAATTCACGACCTTTTTCATTTTTCTTAACTATACCTTATCACCATTTTGGCCCGTTTCGTCAACTTCTATTTTTAAATCTGGGTATTGTAACATATCAATATTGACCTTACCTGGCTGGTAGTTAACGATTGGTTTATGAGGCGTTGCCTCTATGATAGCTTTTTGAGGCTCCACATCAATTTGAAGCTCAGATGGCTGATAGTGAATTTTCACACTAAAGAATGAAGGGATCACACCAATGGTGAATTGTTTGGCTGGAGGAGCGCCATTGATTTTGGCAAATTCGGCAATTGCATTCCCACCATTCTCAATCTTGATGAGTTCACTGCCTTCTTCCGCTCTTCGGCCCATTCCTTCTCCAACAGCACGTTTCCCCTCAGCTGCCCATTCTTCAGAACGCCTAAAAATCGACTTGATATCCATATCGGCAAATGCCTCAGTTTGGTCTATTGTTAATTTTGACGGTGTCCTTGTGATATTCATGACAGCTCTTGGCTGCTGAATCTCAAGGTCCGCTCTTGGCTGCTCTACTTCTTGCCGAGAAGAAGTTGTCGACATTTGCAGCTTTGCATAGGTTTGTTGCATTAACAATCTAGGGATTTGCATATAGGTACACCTCCATGATGCAAAAAAGCACCCAACGGATGCTTTTTATTATCTTAAGAAATCGACAAGGGATGGCTGAATGACTTTAGCCGTCGTTGCTAAAGCAGCTCTATTCACAGTCTCTTGTTGAAGAAGATCAAGAATCGCTTTTTCACTTTCAACATCTTCATTATCGGATTTAGCATCTTTCAGCACTTGGAATTGTGAAGTTAAACGGCTGCCTACTAAGTCAACACGATTTGAACGGGCTCCTAGGTCCGAGCGCTCAGCACTCATCACTTCTTTAAACTGATCGATACTTCCTAACGCATCATCAGAATTCGCGAACGTTCCATTTTTCAATGAGTTTTCTAAATCCGTCAGCATTTCAATGACATTTTGACCGCTGGCAGACTGTCCACCAAACGCTGAGATTGGATTTGAGTTCACATTTAAAGTGATACCATCAGAAATGTTCGACTTAACGGCATTTGCATCTGTATAGTTTTCAAAGTTAAACGTAAACGTACCATCTGCGTTCTCGACAACTGGTTTGACATTTGTATTCGTTCCATTAAATACGAATTTACCTAACATCTGAGTGTTCATTGCGTCAATGATTTGTTTCTTCATCTGGCCAATTTCCACTCCGATAGCTGCTAAATCTTCTGGCTGCTTTGTTCCGTTAGCCGCATCAAGCACTTTATCTCGTACATTTGACATAATATCAATGATTTCAGTGACACTTGTTTCAGATGTATCAATCCAGTTTTGTGCTTCATTTAAGTTTTTTTGATATTGTTCATTTCGAAACATTGCTGTGCTATATTGAAGGCTTTTTACTGCTGCAACGGGATCATCAGACGTTTTTGTGAAACGTCTCCCTGTTTGTGCTTGCTCATTTATTTTAGAAAGTTTTTCATAACTTTTACTAATATTACGAAGTGAGTTTTGAGAAATCATACCTTGTGTGACTCGCATCAGCTATACCTACCTTCCTACGACACCCATGCCGTTTATTACTTTATCCAATATTTCATCTTGTAATGTCACAACTCTCGCAGCTGCATTATATGCATGCTGAAATTGGATCATATTCGTCATTTCTTCATCAATGGAAACAGCACTCGTCGACATTCTACGTTCATTGGCTGAATTGACAAGAGCGGCTGAACTGCTTTCTAGCGTCATGTTCTTTTTCCCTTGAATCCCCATCTCAGCAATGACATTTTGGTAGTAATCCTGGATCGTCGTTGTATTGCCGCCGATTGGTAACTTTAAGTCTTGTATATTTGCTAATTTTGTAGCATTCGAACCGTCACCTTTTGTTTGATTGAGAGATGCTGCAATATTATCTGTTGATGCTAAAATGACATCACTCACTTTGATACGAGCTGCTAAGCCTTTATTCAATTCATTGTTATTCTCAATATCAAAGAAGTCTTGTCCACTTGTGCCATTTAACGTGTACCCCTGCTTATGCACATCGTTAAATGTATCCATAAATACTTGTGCTACTTCATCCAGCTCTGCAAGCATATCCGGATACATGCCTTTTTCAGCACCATTTGACATGTAGCCATAAGCCTCAACAAGTGCTTTTACTTTACCATTCACTTGAAGCTGATCTGCTGCAATGGTTGTTGTTCCGAATTGAAGTGAGTTAACAAGTCCCGTTGTATTATCATAGGAGATTTGCAGTTCAGATTTTTCGTTCGTAATGCCATTCAAAATCGTTCCAGCAGATTGTCCATTTGCACCGATTATGTCGATGTTGACAGTTCCTTCAGCAATTTTGAGTGCATTACCGCCAGATGGATTGTAACTCACTTTAATATCAACGAGTGAGGATAATTGATCTACCAAAGCATCACGCGTATCATAAAGATCATTTGGGAGATATCCGTTTGGCTCAACTGCTGCAATCTGTTTATTCACTTCATCTATTTGAGATAAAATAGTGTTCACATTTTTAGCTGTTGAATCGAGTTCTGTTTTTAAATTCTTTTGTATCGTTGTTAAAGAAGAATTAAGTAAACGGAATTGATCTACTAAAGCCTGTGCACTTGTTTTAACAACTGTACGTGCAGAAGCTGTATCGGCATTTTTTGTTTCGGATAGGACCTGTAATGATTTCCAAAGGTTATCAAAAGCTCTGTTTAAGCCTTCATCCGTCAAATCATTCATAACCCCCTCCATTTGCGAAAGGGCATCAGATTTTGTTGAGTAGTAAGACAAGTTATTGTTATGATCTCTGAATTGCATATCTAAAAAGCTGTCTCGAATTCTTTCCACCGTTCCAACTTGAACACCTGTCCCCATTTGGCCATAAGTCTTGCCGTCATAAACAGAAATGACTGGATAAGGATTATCTGCTTTAAAGGTAACTCTTTGTCTTGAGTAGCCATCCGTATTTGCATTGGACACGTTGTTTGATGTGACATAAAGCCCTGCACGCTGGGCTGTGATTCCTCTTTTTGCCGTTTCTAGACCCATGAATGTAGAACCCATTGGTATCCTCCTTGTTTACGCCTTTGAATCAAACAAAGCCCTCTGCTGTTTAGGCTTTGAACTCTCAAGACCATTTTGTCCGTAATTCATATTTTCTTTATTAGGGTTAACGAGATCGAATGTCAGTGAAATAAATTGAAGCGACTGCTGAATGAGCTGTTTGTTCAGTTCATTTACATCTTTCAGTTCCACCATGATGTCATTTAATTTGTCATATAATGAAATGAGCTCTTCTTGATCCGAACCTTCAGCCTTTTCGATACACGCGGTGATGGTTGGCGGTTCATCACTTTGTAAAAATTGAACTGTGGCTTCAATTCGTTTTTCTTCTAATTGAGAAATGGCTTGAATATATTTTTGCTCTAAATTCAGAACCTCTGAAAGAGCATCAATCTCATTGCTTTTCAGCATTTCTGTTTTATCCTTCGACAGCTTCAAAAGCTGTTCATGCAATCCATAGAGACGATGCAGCTCTTCAATGATTATTTTAACTGACATTCACGCTACTCCCTTTTGTTATTGTTGTTTATAAAAATTCAGCATTTTATCAGCAATGCCTTTTGTATCTACTTGATATGTTCCGGCTTCAATGCTTTTTTTAATTTGGTCTATTTTATCTTGGCGTTCTTTCATGATATTCGGCACCTTTTGCATTTCGATTGCCTTTTTAGAAATTTCGACTTTATCAGTTGATTTTGCTTGATTTGATTGCAACGTTTGTTTCTCATATGTTTTCTTGTAAGGATTTACTGGTTGTGTTCCATATCGATTAATTTTCACGGGATTCCTCTCGCTTTCCGTTACAGTCTGTCTTGATTCTATCCATTTTATCGACCAAACTGCAACTTAGTTTAGGGAATCAATCGTTTTTAGGATTAATGGCATAATAGGTGTCTTTTTTCCTAGATTCAATCTCCCTTTTACGCTCTTCTTCTTGATTCATTTGACTCATTTGCGAATGAATATCCTGTTCACATTGGCTGCACAGCTTGTTTTTTCTGATCGGTTGGCCACATCTTTCACAAGGATAGTTGATATTCGGAAATTGACTAATTTGAAGTCTTTTCAAACGGATAAATTTCAAGATTAATTCTTCATCAACTTCTGTTGCATCTACTATTTCAGCAATGGTTGATTGTCTATTACTTTGCTTTCGCAAGAATTTATAAACGATATCAAAAGAACGTTCTTCTTCTTCGAAGCATTTGTTACAAACCGTTTGGATGGTGGTTTTTAAAAATAGCTGATTACATTGTGGACAGTTTGCCAATTGATTCATAACCAAAACCCCTTACGTTATTTTCTCTTCTTATTATCGGTTAATTATCCTGAATTTTAACTACGAATCAACGTAAAAGAGGAAACACTTTTGGCACCTGCTTCTTTTAAAATTCTTGCCGCATCATAAATGGTGGCCCCCGTTGTATAGATGTCGTCAATTAAGATAACATCCCTTTGAACGATCGCATCTGTCTGCTTGATTTGAAACATTCTTTTTTGATCTAAACGTTCATTTTTCTTTCTCTTAGACTGCTTGCTTTGATGTATTTTCACAAGCGGCTGCAGGATCGGCTGACCAATCAAGGAAGCAAGTATGACTGACTGATTAAACCCTCTTTCCTTTAGCCTTTCTTTACTTAAAGGAATCGGGATCAGCACAGGTTCTTTAATTGAAAAGGAGCGCTTAAATACTGCTTGGACATCTTGTTTAAAAAGCTCAGCTAAAGCTGTATCACCTCGAAATTTAAATCGGGAAAGGACATCTTTCATCAAATCGTTGTAAGCATAAACAGACCTATTTTTCACAAGTACTGTAGTAGAATCAGGGCGTTCTTTCCACCTGGAACAGTCTTGACATAATTGATCATTCGACTGTGCTCTCCCACAAGCTGGACAAATCGGGCGTTGAATTTTTTCTAGGTGATGCTTACATGCTATACATAGATGATCATCATTTAATAGAAGTAATGATTTCCATGTAAAAGCAGCGACAAAATGCCCCTCACAAATTAGGCAGATCAATTGTTATCCTTATTTATCGGCAGACGATTTTCGCATCTTGGAAATGTGGTGACCTTTGAAGCAGCTTCTGTCAGAATGACCAGCATTGCCGTATTCTTCTGTTTATCCACCATCTCGGATTTACTGTAAGATATTTTATCGATATCTGTTATATACTGAGGCTTCACTTGATTTAGTGAAATCGCTAATACATCTTCTATACACTTTTCACAGTGACAAATCATGTTTAATTGGTTGAGATATTGATAGAGGATTTCCTTGAGTAGTATTTCTTTTGCATTGAGTAGCATATTTGTCTCTCCTGCCATTTGTGTATTGTGAATATAAATGTACCATGAAATTTAGTTGCACCCACATTATTTTTCAGAAAACTCTTTTGCAGCTGTATCATTCATTTTTACGATATGCTTCTTTGCTTGTTTCATACTTCTCGTTAAACCAAAATGAAAAAAGATAACATCTCCTTTAAAAAAATCGGGATGTCTACCTGCTCTACCAGAAATCTGAACAAGTGCACTCTCTGTAAAGATAGTAGATTCCGCACCTAGTACCCCCACTTGAACATTTGGAATGGTTACGCCTCTTTCTAGAATGGTGGTTGTAACTAGTACATCGTATTTATAATCTCTGAAGTGCTGGACCTTTTGTTTCCTGTCTGGATCATCAGCAGACACCCCCTCCACATTTAAGCGGTGTTCTCTAAGGACCTTCGTTATCTTCTTCATGGTCGAAATAGAAGGAACAAAAAGTAAAATCCTTCTCTTCTTTGTGATATGTTTCTGCATCCAATTCATTACTTTAGGTGGGAGCTGGTTCTTTTTTAATTTCTTCTTCCAATGTCCAATCCATTGAAAGGACGGGACAGGTAACGGTTGTTGGTGAAAGCGCAGAGGAATTTTTATGGCTTCTAGTTGTCCACGAGATACATCTCTTTTCATTTTCTTAGAGGGCGTCGCACTTAAATAAACCCTAACCCCTTTCTTTCTCATTGCCTTTAAAACAGCAAATTGGAGACGTTCATCGATTGAATAAGGAAAGGCGTCGACTTCATCTATAATAAGCACATCAAATGCATGTTTGTATCTCATCAACTGATGAGTTGTGGCGATCACTAGCGGTGCTATTTGGAACCTTTGAGGGCTTCCTCCATAAAGAACAGCTATTTTCATTCCTTGAAATGCTTTTTTAAGCCGCGGCTCTAGTTCAAGGACAACATCTGTTCTAGGTGTCGCAATGCAGACACTCATTCCTTGATGTAAGGCATATTCAATTCCGTAAAAGAGCACCTCTGTTTTCCCTGCCCCGCAAACTGCCCAGATGAGTAGGTCAGATTTGTTTTTTATCGCTTCGATCAATTTTTCGGACGCCCTTTTTTGTCCTTTAGACAGGTTTCCCTGCCATGTTAATTCCGTATGACATGTTTCTTCCATTTGTGGACCCGTCCATTCATAAAGAAAGCCACATTCCGTTGTTTTCCCCATCATGATGCATGATCTACAGTACACACAATCTTTTTGACACATGTCACACGGAGTGTGGGCAAAGTACCGCTTTTTTGATACACCACATCTACAGCAAGTAAGACCATTTGCTTTCCTCTCAATAGCAGGTGTTCGGATGACGAACCCTTTCTCCTCCAGCCAATCCAAATCGGACTGTGAGCATCTTGTTTCAGCGGTAAGCAGGTGGCGTGACTGCAGTTGCTGCCTTAGTTCCATTGCTTTGTCCATGTTCAATTTCACCAAACACCTTTCAACTGATGTTTGCCTATTATGCGCAAAGACATGACCTTTCGTCCAACAGCCAAAATAGAAAAACAAAACCCCTTTTCTATTAGAAAAGAGGTTTTTTAAGATTTATCTAATCACCCAGCCAAGAGCTATAGAGCCTTCGCCTAGATGAGTGCCAATCACGGCACCAAAGTAGCTTTTATAAAATTCAACATGAGGATACTTTTCTGATAAGTGCGCAATTAAGTCGTCTGCTTCTTCTTCTCTATTACCATGTATCAGTGTTGCTCTCATCGGGACACCACGTGATGCATCTTCGTCAAATAATTCAAAAATACGTGAAATGGCTTTTTTCCGTGTACGAATCTTCTCAAAAGGGACAATTAGCTTGTTGTCAAAATGCAGTATAGGCTTTACCTTTAAGAGGCTCCCAATAAAAGCCTGAGCACCATTTAATCTGCCGCCTCTTTGTAAATGAGTTAAATCGTCTACCATAAAATAAGCTCTCTGATTCTCTTTCAGATAATTGAGATGGGCTAACACTTCTTCTAGAGAAGCACCACCTTGGATTTTTTCAGCAGCTTCTATCGCATAAAAACCTTGCGCCATACAGCTAGTTTCTGTATCAAACGGATAAATATCAATCCCGTCAACTAGGTCATTTGCTGAGGCTGCACTATTATATGTTCCACTAATTCCGCTTGAAAGGTGAATACTAATCACGGCATCGTATGTTTCACTTAGTTTTTCATATAATTCTATTAACTCACCGAAAGCAGGCTGAGAGGTGGTTGGAAGGTCTTTATGCTTTTTGACTTCTTCATAATATGTCTTCCAATCCATTTCTATTTCTTCACGGTATGATTCGTTGCCAAAAATGACATTAAGAGGGATCATATGAATATGATGTTTATCACGCAGCTCTTGTGGTATATAAGCAGTACTGTCTGTTACAACGGCTATTTTCATTCTTAAATACCTTCCTTATCCGTTAAGTTGCTCTTTTTTATTTTCAAAGAATGATCATTGTTATTCATTAGATTTATAATAGTAATCAAAAAAGCCTGCCTAATCAATAGGCAAGCCCGTTATATCCGAAAAAGACTCCTTATCTACCTATCATTTCTCTCCAGTTAACATGTGAGAGAACCAAAAACAGGCGAAAAAGGAGTACTTGTCCGGAACATTATCTCATTTCTACCCAGCCGTTTTTAATTGCTACAACAACAGCTTGTGTACGGTCGTTTACATTCATTTTTTGTAAAATGTTACTCACGTGGTTTTTGACTGTTTTCTCACTAATAAAGAGCGACTCACCAATTCCTCTATTGCTCTTTCCGTCAGCTAACATTTGAAGAACTTCGCACTCACGTCTCGTTAAGATATGAAGTGGTCTGCGAATTTCAGGATATACCTCGTGCTGCGGATGGGCTGAAACGCCACTAGTCGCTAGGCGTCGGAATTCATTTACTAAGTTATGAGTAACTTTCGGATGTAAATAAGATCCTCCGTCAGCTACGACTTTCACTGCTTCAATGAGCGTGTCTGCATCCATTTCTTTTAACAGGTAGCCTCTTGCCCCTGTTTTCAATGCATGTGTCACATAGTTTTCATCGTCATGAATAGATAGAATAATGACTTTTGATTCGGGATAAAGCTCAACTAGCTGCTTTGTAGCCTCTACACCATTTACATTCGGCATATTAATGTCCATAATGACAACATCCGGATGATAGTGTTCTACGATACGTGCAGCTTCGTCACCGTCGTCTCCTTCTGCAACTACTTCAAAAGTAGGTTCAAAATCTAAAATCCGTTTGACACCTTCACGGAATAATTGGTGATCATCAATAATTACAATATTTACTTTAGTCACAAGCTACGCCTCCCCATGTTTATTGTTCTACACCTGAACTTTATGGTCAATATGTCTTTTGTCTCTATTTTACAATTTTATTTTGCAATGTTAATGGCACGCGAATCATGATGAATGTCCCTAGACCTATTTTTGAGTCTATGGTCATTTTACCTTCCAGTAAGTCTACGCGTTCTTTCATGCCAAGTAAACCGAAGGATTTGTTTTTGTTTGTTTTCACATCTTTCATATCAAAGCCTTTTCCATCGTCTTTGATAATTAACGTGACAAAGTCTTTCGTCACTTCTACTTTTACAGAGATTTCTTCAGCTTCGGAATGCTTTAGTGAATTTGTGACAGCTTCTTGGGCTAGTCTAAACAGTGCCACTTCAAATTGAGAAGCAATTCTTTCGCTTTCTGTATCCCCTAGGCATTGGAACGTAATCTTGGTTTTTCCATCATACTCTTCGATTGTGTTTAAATATTTTCTTAGCGTCGGAATGAGACCCAAATCATCTAAAGCCATTGGTCTTAAATCATAAATGATTCTTCTCACTTCGTACAGAGCATTTCGCACATTCTGTCTGAGACTTCTAATTTCTTTAAAGCCTTCTTCTGTCCCACGGTCTCTGAAAATCCGTTCAATTAATTCGGAACGCATCATCACGTTTGCCAGCATCTGGGCCGGACCGTCATGAATTTCCCGGGACACCCTTTTGCGTTCTTCTTCTTGGGCTTCAATAATTCTTAGTCCAAAATCTTGTTTTGCCTGAGCATCTTCAAGTAACACGCCAACTTGGCGTAAGTCCTGATTGAGATAGTTGAGAACAACTGTGATCTGACTCACAAGCGTTTCAGAGCGTTCAATGACGTCTTGCAGGCTTAACAATCGTCTTTCCAGATCGTCTCTTCTTTCTCTCAGCTGCTTTTCGCGCTGCTGGATCATGGTGAGTTCCACTTGCAGATTATGTGCTTTTTCGTAGGCCTCCCGTATTTCTTCTTCGCTAAATTTGTTGAAGTTTCTGCTGACCTCAGATAAGCGATTTCTAGCATGTCTCGTATGGACTTCGAGTTTATCCCCAAAATCAATTACTTCGTTTACTTGCTGCTTGATTTGCTTCAGCTCTTCTACTAGGCTTTCATATTGTTGACGGGACTGTTCGCCTATCCTAAATACTTCGTCCTTGCTGCCATCAACTGTACTTAGCATTTTCATGATGATTGAATCCAATAATTTCGGATCCATTTTAGGTGTTGTCATGGCTTTTCCCTCCCGTAACAGTGATGTCATCTTTTTTTATTATAAATGTCATTGATCTGCATTTTATGTCGAATTATAATGAAAGAATGCGTATAAATCATGAAGTTTTTATGACGACCCTTTTTCCGCCCCTATCATCATAACAAAATACGCTGTAAAATTCTAAAATCAATGCAAATTTTCTCTAGTCTTACAATTTGCTTGTCAGGAGGGTAAGTCTTTTGCTGAATCGCTATCTTACAGTAAAAAGTCGTGGCGAGCATGAGATCGTCATTGAAAAATCACGTTTTATTTGTCATATACAGCGTGCTGTCTCAGAAGAAGAAGCACAAGCATTTATACAATCCATTAAAAAACAACATTGGAATGCCACACATAATTGTTCTGCCTATCTCATTGGAGAACATGACCTGATTCAAAAAGCAAATGATGATGGTGAACCAAGCGGTACAGCAGGTGTGCCAATGCTTGAAGTGTTAAAAAAACGGAAGCTGAAAGATACAGTCGTAGTGGTCACTCGTTATTTCGGCGGTATTAAGCTAGGCGCCGGTGGATTGATTCGTGCCTACGGAAAATCTGTATCAGAAGCCATCAACCATGTTGGTATGGTAGAACGCTGTTTAATGCGTACGATGCACACAACAATAGATTATACATGGCTTGGAAAGGTAGAGAATGAGCTTAGAGCCTCATCTTTTCAGCTAAAAGAAATTCATTATGCAGAAGATGTTATTTTTGAGACGTATGTAGAAGAAACACAAACAGAGCAGTTCATTGAATGGATGACTGAGCTGACAAATGGAAAGAGTGTTACAAAAGAAGGCGAACTGATTTATTTAGAAAAGGACATTGGTCCGATAAAGGAGACAGATGAATGGCACAACGAGTAAGAGTGCGTGTACGAAAGAAAAAGAGTAAGAAGAAGAAAATTTTCAAACGTATCCTGGTCTTATTTTTACTTCTTATCATCTGCATGGGCGGATTTGCAGTATATAAAATAGTCAATACACTTCAGGCTGCTGACAAAACATATGATGAGCTAGACCGAGGAGAGAAATCGAAGCTTCGTGATGCGGTCATTGATATTAAGAAGAAACCTTTCTCTGTACTATTTGTCGGAATTGAGGATTATGCCACAGATGGTGATCATGGCCGTTCAGATTCACTCATTGTCGCAACGATTAACCCTCAAGACAAAACGATGAAAATGGTTAGTATCCCTCGTGACACACGCGTACAGCTTGCAAGTGACACGACAGGAAATAAAGAAAAGATCAATGCAGCATTTGCTAAAGGTGGAAAAGACGAGACGATTGAAACTGTCGAACAATTCTTGCATATTCCGATTGATAAATATGCAACCGTTGATTTTGACGGATTCAAGGATGTCATTGATGAAGTCGGCGGAATTGATATCGATGTTCCATTTGATTTCAATGAAAAAAGTGATGTGAAAAAATCGAAAAAGATTTACTTCAAAAAAGGCAATATGCATTTAAACGGGGAAGAAGCACTTGCTTACGCTCGGATGAGAAAACAAGATCCACGCGGTGATTTCGGACGTAATGATCGTCAGAAACAAATTTTACGCGCAATGATTGATCAAATGTCGAAGGCAAATAACATTGCGAACGTCGATAATATCGCTAAAGAAGTAAGTGATCACATTACGACCAACTTCCGTATCACAGAAGGTCTTGCACTTCAGCAAATCTACAGCGGATTTAAAGGAAACGACACAGAAACACTTTCTATTAAAGGGTCAGATCTTTATTTAGGACCAAATCGAACGTATTACTTTGAGCCAGATCAAACCAATCTAGCTAACGTACAAAATGAATTACGGACGCATTTAAAGCTTCCTGCTGAATCTTCGACTGAAACAGATTCACAAACCAATCCATCCTCTGGTGAAACAGGGCCAAGTGATACAGCTAATCCTTCGACCAGCACACCAGGACAATAATAAAAACAGCCCAGTTCCTAGGAACGGGCTGTTTTTTATTGTCTTTTCACCATTCGTTTATAGAATTTCGTAAATGGTTTGAACTCTTCGTTGACCAAACCCGTGACTTCCGCAATCACTTGCATAAACATTACCAGTAAAAAGATAATGATGAGCGATAACCAAATGGTCGCGCTTGTCAGCAAAATCGCACTTAAGCTAAAGACTAAGCCAATCATGTAAATGACGATGACCGCCATGCGATGGGACAAGCCAAAGGCCATTAGTCTATGATGAATATGAGATTTGTCTGGCGCTGAAATCGGCTGTTTGTTTAATATGCGTCTAATGATTGCAAAGGTCGTATCAAATATAGGAACACCTAGAATGATCACAGGAACAACAACACTAAACAAAGTGACACTTTTGTATAACCCTAAAAGTGACAGCACCGAGATCATATACCCTAAAAATAGCGAACCGGTATCCCCCATAAAAATCTTCGCTGGATGAAAGTTGTAAAAGAGAAAGCCGATCGTACTGCCAATGACGACAAGAGATAAAGAAAGAATCAGAATCTTATCAGCAGAAAATGCCATCACTGCAATCGTTGATAAACCGATGACGGAAATACCGGCAGCTAGTCCATCAAGACCGTCAATTAAATTAATGGCATTTGTGATGCCGACAATCCATAGCACGGTGAGGGGATATGCCATCCAGCCTAACTCAATTCGATCTGTTAAAAAAGGAACTGAGAAAAAATCCATTTTTAAGCCTGTGCTCACAATCAAACAAGCAACAAGAACTTGTACGAGAAATTTAAATTTTGCACTTAAATTATATTTATCATCAAATATACCTAAAATGACGATGAGTACGGCACCAACTGAAATTGCTGTAATTTTATTATGTAGAAACAGCCCGCCTGCTAATGCTCCAGCCGCTACCCCAATAAAAATTGCCAAACCACCCATTCGAGGCATTACTTTATCATGAACTTTTCGTTTATTCGGCTGGTCCACTGCACCAATCTTAATTGCAAACTTTTTGACGATTGGTGTCACAATTAAAACTGTAGCCAGAGAGACAAAAAACGCTAATAAGGCGCGTTCGTAATCCATAGGTCAGTCTCCTTCTAAATTGAAATCTGTATTTTGTATATTGGCCGCTCTTTCCATTATACAATTGAATAGAGGATGATCACAAGCTCCCCCGGTGAAGAAGAAACAAATAAAAACGCACAATCCCGAATGAATTATGCGTTTTCTTTAATATTCGTTAGTTCCACCATGTTTGTGAACAGCGCGTGCCAATCTTTTTTCTTCGCACGGCTTTGTCTTAGATGTCTATAGGTCGTGTCGTCTTTTTTGCTGATCACTTTCAGGCAGGCTTCTACGAAGAGCGCAGGATCATCGCCCTCTAAATATTCATACACATCCTTCTCTTTTAGCCTTTCCGTTGATGGGAGATTTAAACCGACAACCGGTATTCCAGCTGCTAAAAATTCATAGAGCTTGAGAGGGAACACCGCTTGATTGTAAGGGGATTGTTTGTATGGCATCATGCCTACATCAATCAGCTTCATATAAGCAGGTACTTCTTCTGGTGCAACAGCTCCTGTCCAAATCACATTTGGCCGTTTGAGTGCACGCTGAAAAGATGGATCTCCATTCGTTCCATCCGGACCGACAAATAAAAATGTCCAATCAGGCCGCATGCGAGCAGCTTCAGCCATCATGTCAAAATCGAGCTTTGGCTTGATTCCTCCGATAAAACCAAGCACGGTTCCTTCTCTTCCTTCCAGCACATCTTCTTTACACGGTAGATTGCTTTTCGCAAATACATCGTACTCGACGCCATTTTCCACAGTAAACACATCTTTCGGTTCTCCCATAAGACGTTTTTTAATTTGATCGTGTAAATATTGAGAAGAGCATGTAATGCTGTGTGCGTATTTAATGATTCGATTTTCTGCTTTGACAATGACACGCTGCCTCATATAAGAAAGAATGTTGTGTTTGCCGCTTATCGGCTCTCCCCACAGGTCACTGCAATCATAGACAATGTGTTTCCATTCAAATAAGGAAGATAAGAGCGGAAAGCCCGGAAACGTATACCATAAACAAACAGCAATCCCCTTCTTTTCCTCCTGCCGCAAATGTTCAAGAAGAGGGGACAATTTATGAATATAGAACATGTCTTGATATCGGCCAAAGCGAAACAATCTACTCTTGAGCACATCAGGAATGGTCAATTGCTTCATTCGATCTGTTATGGGCTGAAAGGGAGCTGTATGACGAGATGATGACGGGCATACCCAGATGACCTCTTTTGTTTCTGGATCAGATGCTAGAAATTCGGCCAGCCGATGCCGTCTGTACCTCAGTCCGTCCTGTCCCCATTCTCCCGTCGCTACGACAACATGTATGATCGAGTCTGCTTTCACCTTTATCACCTTTTTTCCCTTCTGTTTATAAGCGCTTCTTCACAGCATTTGTCGCATAGTGCATAAAACACCAGGACGCTTTGACAAAATGAAGCTGCTCAATTTCTCTGTAGACAAACCACGTTTTTTTCGCTGCTTTCCACTTGTTACTAGAGATGGAGTTTCCAACGATGCGATATTCACTGAGCGGTTCGCTCATACCATAGGCTGTAAATCCTCTTTTTAATATAGACAGCCATGTAGCTAAATCCTGCCTTGTGCGAATGTTCGGCATTTCCACATGTCCTACCTTTTGAAGATCAAGCATGACCGTTAAACAGCCGATAATGGTATTTTTCAAGGCTTCATTATAATCTAATCTCGCTGGCGCAGTGACGGTTTTTTCTAACGGTTCTCCATTTTCTGCAATGATGTCATATGCCGTAAATGTAAAGGCATAATCATTTGTCAGCATGAAGTCTACCTGTTTTTCAAGCTTCGTCTCTTTCCACTTATCATCGCTATCTAAAAAAGCAATAAAGCGCCCTTTTGCCTGGTTGATGGCTGCGTTTCTAGCAATGGCGGCTCCCCCATTTTCCTCTAAATAAATGACGTTGATTCTGTCGTCCGCTTGACTTAAATCCCCTAATAGCTTTCTCGTTCCATCTGTAGAACAATCATCTGCAATGATCAGCTCCCAATTGGAATAGGTTTGGGCAAGGACGGAATGAACTGTATCCGTTAAATAACGTTCCGCATTATACGCCGGTGTAATGATGGATACTAACGGTTGATTGTTCACCTAAGACTCATCTCCAGTTCATCATTAAGATTCTTTGAACACTTCGGGTAAGACCACAAACATGAGCGAGATGCTAAAGCCAATGACAAGCCCAAGCAGTGCACGTTTTTTGGCTGACATGCCTTTATTGCCCTCATCAAGTACTTGTGCAGGATCGACAATCTTTGCCTGCTTCATTCCAAGCTTTGTCGACTCCAATTCATATAAGAATCGTTCTTTATCGACTTTGGAATCATTGCTGACAGATTCGTCTTCAAGAGCAGCTAATCTACTTTCGATCACCTGCTGCCTTTTTGTAAATAATGCTTTGTCTTGCTTAAGAAATGTATCCGACACCTGCTTCACGACAGCCAAAGCGCGATCCTTATTGGCATCTGTGAAAGACAGCTGTAATTGTGTATCTGATTGATTGGTAAGGATGAGACGGGTTTTCACATCCTGCCTTTCTTCTTCTTTGACATCACTGAGTGCTTCGTTTAGAAATGCATCGCTTTTTAATAGAGATGTCACTTCCGCCATATTGTTATACACCCCATCATCATATTTACCAAGAGTGAGGGTAACAGCAGCTGTGTAACTGGACTGCTGCGTAGTTCCTTTAGCAAAAAAGAAACCAAAGGCGCCTAATATGACAGGCAGCAGGATGAGCCATACGATGTACTTTTTGATTCGCTTCCCTATTCTAGATATGAAACCAGACATGTTCATTCTCCCAACATTGACGTATTTGCTCTTTCACTAGTGTAGCCATACAAACCGTTTACCACAGCTTGAGTCGTTGTTTATTTTTCAACATATTCACCGCTGCGATCACCAGTCCTAAAAATACCCAGTGGAAATATAAATTCGAGACGGAGCTAGGACTGATACTTGAAACGAGAAAGCTCAGCATGGCTGCAAACAACCCTTCAATGATCATTTTTGCCGATCTTGTGTCAGCCCATTGGTATTGTTTGTACAGTGTGAACATGAGATAGGCGTATACTGAGATATAGCCCAGCATGACCGCAAACCCAAAGTTCGTCATCACTTCCAGCAGCCAATTGTGCACTTCTACGACCTGGTCTGTATCAAAGATCGAAAAGTGAGCTAAGTAGTAAGACACATTCCCCGCTCCAACCCCGAATCCGTATGAATTCGTAAAGAAGTGCCAAGCATTTTTGATCAAATTCGCTCTCGCGATGTTAGACGGGAGTGGTTCACTAAAAGAATGTGCGACCTGAGAAGCGAGAAACAAGTCATAAAAGACCGAATAAATCTTGGCTGAAAAGACAGCGATACAGATAACAACAAGTCCGCCTGCTGCAATGATTGACCACTTTTTGAGAAATCGCGGCAGCAGCAGCCACACATAGACCGCCACTCCTGCAAATATGCCAAGCAGACTGGCTCGGGATTCGGTTAACAATATGAGATACAGTGCGGCGATTGCCCCTAATAATCCAAACGCTTTGATATAACCGTTTTTCATTTGACGCATGCACGCTAGATATAAAAAGAAACTAATCGATAAAAACGTCGCAAAGTCATTTTGATTAAAAAAGACAGATGTAGGATAGTGCTGTTTATACGCTGGTCCTAGATACAATGAGGTATTCGGTAAATGGTTCAATGTAAAGTGATTATAGAACCCAATCCCCATCACAAACACAGTCATGACCAGCCAAATGCTATAAAAGGTCACCACTTGATCCATTCGCTGAATGAACATGACGACAAGAAAGACAAACCCCATCCCCATTGCAAGCAGGGACATATATTTGAGGCCGTCTGTGACCGAATGAGCCCAAAGCAGTGAGATGAGCCCGTAAAGAAACCATGCAGCTAAAAAACCAAGAATTCCTTTGACACGAATCTGCTGCCACTGCGATATGTACGTCCCCTTATCTCTCATCCGCCATATGAATAAAGCAAAGACGGCGATAAGCATAATACGGTAGAGAAAAAGACTAAAGAATCCGGCACTAATAGAAAAGAAAGCGTTGTTGAGAAAAGTCAATGCAATCAAAAGATAGATGGCTGACATGAAGATTTGCTCACCATTCATGTATAGCTTCATCAACACGAGAGCAGCCGACAGGATCAAAAGTATAACCGGAACAGCCACCATCTTCTTTAACCCGACGGGCTGGGCGGTTGCCATTTGTACAAGCCCGATCCCTGCTGCAAACAAAATACATCCAATCATGATTTGCCATGCTGTTTGTTTCACACTCATACCCATTTTCCTCCTAAGCAACCCATCCGATTTGAGGGATTAAGCCTTGACTTCCTGTTCATAGTAGGAAATGGTACGAGCCAAACCTTCCTGTAAACTCACAACAGGCTCCCATGCTAAGACTTGTTTCGTTTCCTCATTTGCCAATGTACTATGCACAATATCTCCTGCACGCTGCGGCTTGTAAATTGGTTCAAGATGCGACCTCGTCACCCGCTTCATCGTTTGAAACAGCTCATTCACAGTGATCGAATCACCACATGAAATATTTAAACAAACGTTTGATTGAGCTGTTAAAGCCGCAACATTCGCTGCTGCTAGATCACCTACATAAATGAAATCTCTTGTTTGTTCCCCGTCTCCGAAAATGAAAGGAGCCTCATCTTTTGCAAACTTATCAGAGAAAATAGAGACAACTCCGCCTTCGCCAAGTGCGTCTTGTCGCGGACCATAAACATTGCTGTACCGAAGAATACAATAGTCCACATCATACAGTGATTTTGCCATTTCTAAGTATCGCTCTACTGTGAGTTTCGCTAAACCATAAGGCGAACCAGGCTTCAGACGGTGAGCGGTGTCCACTGGCAGATACACTGGATCTCCATAGACAGCTGCTGATGAGGCAAATACCATTTTCTCCACTCCTGCTTCAGCCGCTGCTTTCATGACGTGCAGGGACCCTTTTATATTGACCTCTTCGTCATAAACGAAATTCTGAACGGAAACGGCTACACTCACCTGTGCTGCAAGGTGAATGATATAATCCGGTCTCATTTGTTTGATCAAATCAACCGTTTCTGATTTTGTGACATCTGCCTCAATGCATTGAACGGAAAGATGGGCAATATTTTCCCGAGATCCAGTTGAAAAGTTATCAAGAACGATGGGCTCGTAGCCTTTTTCTAGTAAAGCCTCTACCGTGTGTGATCCAATAAATCCGCTTCCCCCAGTAACCAATACTTTCTTCATCCAAGCTCCCCCTGTTATTGTGCCTTTGATACCAATTCTGCTTCCCATACGCCTGGGCGGCCGATAGACTGGTAAATAAATCCTCTCTCTTTCATTTCTGCTGGATCAAACAAATTCCTTCCATCAATTACAATCGGTGAACGAAGCAGCAGCTTGATTTGATCTTTATCCATCTTCTGTACGTCATCCCATTCTGTTAGGATGAGGCAAGCATCCGTATCTTTTACTGTTTCATACAGGTCATTGCTGAAGACAGCCTGCGGGCCAAGCTCTCGCTCTGCTTCTACATAAGCAATCGGATCATAAGCCTTCACAAAAGCACCCAGCTCTCTCAGCATGGGGATAATGTCTAATGCAGGCGCAGAACGCATATCATTCGTATTCGGTTTGAATGCGAGACCTAAGACAGAGATGGTTTTTCCTCTAATATCACCGAATACACTCATCAGTTTGCTGACAAGGTGAGCTCTTTGGTGATTGTTCGTTTCAATCACGGACTCGATCAGCTTGAACCGGTAGCCGGCTGTTTCGGCAATTTTGAGAAGAGCCATCGTGTCTTTCGGGAAACAAGAACCCCCAAATCCAATGCCCGCTTTTAAAAATTTATGCCCGATGCGACTGTCTAATCCAACTCCTTCGCTGACTTTTTCAACATCAGCGCCCACCCGCTCGCAAATATTTGCAATGTCATTGATGAATGAGATTTTTGTGGCAAGCATGGCATTTGCAGCATACTTAATCATTTCAGCACTTTCTAAGTTGGTCTCTACAACCTCTGTTTGAAACGGTTCATGCAATCTTTTGATGATGGTTGACGCATGGGTGCTTGTCGAGCCTATTACTGCCCGCTCCATATTCATCGTGTCTTGGATTGCAGAGCCTTCTCTGAGGAACTCTGGATTGGATACGACATCAAAAGGATATTTACTGCGGGATGCTTTTTCGACAATGGCTTGAACGAGCCGGCCTGTTCCAACGGGCACTGTGCTTTTATTGACGATGATTTTATAGCCATTTAGATGTTCACCAATTGTTTGAGCGACGGCTTTCACGAACGTTAAATCTGCTTCCCCCTGTGCTGTCATCGGTGTCCCTACAGCAATATAGATAATCTCTGATTCCCTGATAGCGGCAGGAATATTGGTTGTAAAAAACAGTCTTCCTTCCTCCGTATTCTTTTCAATCAATTCCTTTAAACCCGGTTCATAAATGGGAACGACACCACTTTTTAAGCTGTTGATTTTTAATTCATCGATGTCACAGCAGATGACACGATTTCCGATATCAGCAAAACAAGTACCCGATACTAACCCGACATACCCTGTTCCAATCACAGCAATTTTCTTCAACATTTTTCATCCTCTCAGTAAAAGCATATTGTCCGTTCCAAGCTGTTTATCTATCTATCATTCTTTGCACATTTCATCTTGTTTAAACGATGGATATTGATTGATTAAGCACCTTTTCATATTGCTGTATGAGATGCTTCGCATTATTTGCTGATGAATATTCTGTATGAACGATTTGATGAAGATCGTTCTTCACTTGCTCATTCCATCTGTTTTCATAAAGATAGGCGTGAATGACCTCTTTTAACTGATTCGTCGAACGCGGATCAACGAGCAGGTGTTGATAGCTAGAAAATAAAGATGGGAGACCACCGACTCGTGTCGCAATGACAGGTACTTTTAAAGCAAGCGCCTCTAGGACGACGGTAGGCATTCCTTCACTATAGGAAGGAAGTGCAAACAGATCGGCTGCCATTAAGTAGTCTTTCACCTGCTCATTCGGCACCTGTCCTGGGAGTACAATGGATGCACCAGCCCGTTCTGTGAGCTCCTTTGCAAGGGGGCCTTTTCCAACAAAGACTGCTTTCACACCATCCATGCCGCTGACAGCATCAGCTAATTCGAGCAAACCCTTCTCCTTCACTAATCGCCCGACGAAGACAACGAGCTTGTCGTGAAGGGGTAAGCCTAACTTTTTCCTGATGCCTTGTTGATCTTCTTCCGTTTTAGAAAATGACTGAAGCGGAATACCGAGCGGGAGACATTGCGCTTCCACCTTTGTCATGTCATTTGTCTTTTTAGCAAGCTCCTCGCTCACCGTCAGAACAGCAGATGCCTGTTTCACCGCCGTTTCAAAGGCTGCATGTGCCCCTTTGCTATAGCCCGGATACACGTTCACATCACTGCCATGTAAGGTCAAAAGATAAGGAATTTGCGTTTTTTTCTGAATCACAGCCGCCGCTCCGCCAGACGGCATCGCAAAGTGCGCATGGATAAAATCTGGTGACAGCTGATAACGCTGCATGGCGCCTAGAACAGAAGCCGCTATTCGTTTACTCGGCTGTGCCCATTTCAGCTGTCCAGGGATCGCTGTATAGGGCGGCCTGTATACTGTCACTCCGTTTCTTACTTCCTGTTCGGGCATATCTTTTTTCTGCCGATAGGCCGCCTTCAGCATCCGCAAAACCGGTAAATTTACTGGATTGGGACAAATGACAGTCACTTGTATTCCTTGTTTGAGCAGCTCCTGCACTTGCGTTTCATGGAATACGCCTTCACTTGGATGTTTTTCACTAGGATATACACTTGTCAGCCATAGCACCTTCATGACGAACGACCTCTTCTCAATAATTTACCTGCCACCTGCGGATACATTTTGATGAACAGCAAGCCATACAATGCAGCACTGACACAAATCGTCAATCCTAATTGAAGTAAAATATCCGCTGACGTCAGCTTCATGCCTTGATGCAAGAAAACCGCACAGGCGGCCATCAACAGCGTCATGACAGCAGGCTTTCCAAGTGATTTTAAATACACCTTCATATCAAGCTGAATGACATACGCCATGAGCCACCTGCCGACAATAAAGTTGAGCAGACTGACACCTGAGTAAACCCAAGCTACTGTGAGCAGACTGCCTGTGCTGACACCTGCATATAAGGCGCATCCATACACGATGAGCATCCCCGTATCCCAATAAAAGGCTAAGTCCGCTCTCCCTTTGGCAAGAAGTATTGAACCGTTTGGATTCATCAGCACACGCAGAAGGCCGACAATGCACAAAATGTTAAGAACCGGAACGGCTACGAGCCATTTCTCTCCAAACACTACTTCTATAAAGCTATCTGATACGGCAGCAAGACCGATTAATAATGGAAAACTAATCAATGCGAGCATATTCGTCATACTGAGGAAGCCCTCTCGCAGCATGGAGTGATCACGCTGACTTTTTGCGAAAACAGGGAAAGCCACTCTCGTCACGATTGGGTTAATCTTCAGCACCGGGATCGTTACAATTTGATACGCCAAGCTGTAAATACCTAATGCTTCTGCTCCAAGAAACCGGCCGATTAAAATCATGTCTATGTTCGATCCTGCTCGATTGACCAGTCTGGATGCGAGCTGGAATGCACCAAATGAGAAAAATTCTTTCACTTCCCCTAATGCAAAAACAGGTGCTGGGCGCCACTTCTTCCAATAAGCTGCGGCATACATAAGCCCTTTTCCTGATTGCAGCAGCACTTGAGAAATGACATAGGCCACAATCGGATTGATGAAAAAAGCCAAAGCGAGTAAAACAAACAGCGATATCATGGTTGCAATGGCTTCAATGGTACTTAATGTTTTAAAGGCTAAGTCCTTTTGCATCATGTACTGGTATTGCTGGCCCATTGGTGCAATCAGAAACATGATGGATAATAGTTTGAGCAAACCCTCCAGCTCTGGCCGGTTATAAAAGGCGGCAATCATTGGGCTTACTAGAATGAGTAAACAGAATAAGACAATTCCAGTGAGTAAATTGATCCAATATAATGTAGATAATTGACGTTCTGTTGTTTGTTCCTTTTGGATGATCGCTGCCCCAATCCCTAGATCAAGTAAAATCTGCGTAAATATTGTGACAGTTGTGATCATGCCAACGAGTCCAAACTCCTTCAGTGACATCACGTTCCCTAAAAAAGCGAACTGTGCGATTTGGATAATCGTAATGATGAATGCGGACAAGCTTGTCCATTTTGCCCCGCCTAGCATGCGTTTTTTCATACTTGCCATTTCTCTTCCCTACTTTACTTATCTGGCTCCGTCACCCGTCATGATGACTTTTAACGTTTTTACCATAATCTTCGTGTCGAGAGAAAATGTCAAGTTTTGAATATAATGTAAGTCGTGCGTTAATTTTTCACTCGGACTCATTTCATATCCTCCATTTACTTGAGCAAGACCTGTCAGTCCCGGCTTTACTGCTAATCTTTTCGTAAAACCTGGAATCGTCCGATTAAATTCTGCGGTAAACATCGGTCTTTCCGGCCGCGGACCTACGATACTCATTTCTCCTTTTAACACGTTGATAAATTGCGGGAGTTCATCGATTCTTGTTTTACGAATGAAGGCTCCCACTTTGGTGATACGCGGGTCATTTTTTTGTGCCCATTTCGCTCCTCCGCTTTCAGCGTCGGTTCTCATCGATCTGAGCTTCCATAATTTAAAGTAAACACCGTCTTTCCCGACCCTCTCCTGCATATAAAAGGCTGGTCCCGGTGTTTCCAGCTTAATCAAGAGAGCAAACAGCAAAATGATTGGCGTACTCAACATCAATCCGATGAACGAGAACATTAAATCTATGAAACGTTTTGCAAATAAATAACGAACCATATGTTCTGTTAAGGCAAAAGAGTGGTTTCGTCTCACTTCATATTCTCTATAAAGATTCATCGCTTTCTCTGCACTCACTGACCTGCACCTCACCATCTAAAGTAGTTGTTGTGTAAAGAGATGTTCTATGAAAGTCAGTTTATCAGAGCAACATTAAGCAAATGTAAATGCGCTGTTAAGTCTTGTAAAACTGTGTTAAGAATGAGCACTTATATCAAGTTATGCCCTTTTCAACGTAAAAAAGACCCGCAATTCTGCGGGTCTTTGGGTCTTTTCTTTATTTTGCTTTGACGGATTCGATGGTTTTTAATCGAAGGGTTCCGTTTGCATCTTTTGTATAGGTTACTTTCACTTTTGATTCTTCTTTTAAGCTGTTCACTTGTTTAGAAAACGCATTTCCGAACTGAATAGCTACTTCTTTGCCATCAATGTTCACAGCAATGGTATGTCCATCAGCCAAACCGACATATGTGCCTTCTTTGGTGACTTCATTTTTCTTATTTGTTGTTGATTCTTTCTTTGTTTTAGAATCAGCTTTTGATTGATCCTTAGCAGGTTCTTCTTTTGTGATTTCTTTACTTGAGCTGTCTTTTGCCGCTTCATCAGATTGACCAGCTTGCTCTTCTTTTTGAGCAGCTGTTTCTTTGCTTTGATCATCTGCTTTTTCATTAGATGACTGATCTTCTGTTTTTTCCTCTGAAGCATTTTCTTTCTTTTGATCAGCCGCTTCGTTTGTTTCCTTTTTGCTGTCATCCTTATTGTTGTCGCTTGATTGATTTGTTGTGCCGCATGCTGTGAGTAATACACCTAGAAGCAATACTAGAAACGGCATTGTGATTAATTTTTTCAAGATCGTCACCTCTTCATGATTTGTCGATTTGCTGTCGCTTGAAGATTCATGCGTAAACCATTCACCTTCTATGTTTCAATTATAACAAAGATAACCAAAAATGAAATGTATTTTTAACTTGACACATTATTGATTACCCAAACACTTCATAGACTTTTGAAAAAAGGCTGCCGAGAGACGTTCTCGAGCAGCCTAAGAGGAGTATCTGAGGCACCCCTCATGTTTGTATTTTCTTATCTAAAGTAACCTGACACACCGCTTGAAATGCCTGACGCTAAACGATCTTTATACGTAGCAGATTTCAAGATGTTTGAATCAACTGGACT
Source organism: Bacillus sp. FSL R5-0431 (assembly GCF_038002985.1). Taxonomy (NCBI): domain Bacteria; kingdom Bacillati; phylum Bacillota; class Bacilli; order Caryophanales; family Bacillaceae; genus Bacillus; species Bacillus sp. FSL R5-0431. The sequence goes on from NZ_JBBOOG010000001.1 coordinate 3,176,193, forward strand.
GGACACAAAACCAGTTTCTAAAAGAACACTCGGCATTTTAGAATATTTAATCACGTAGAATCCAGCTGTTTTCACACCACGGTCTCTTGTACCAAGTGCACTGACCATTTTAGGCTGAATGTTTTGCGCAAGCTTCAAGCTGTTTGCAGACGCATATGTTTTGTCATAATACGTTTCTGTTCCGTTTGCACTGCTGTTATCATTTGAGTTGGCATGGACACTAATGAAGATATCTGCTTTCGCATTCGCACCTTTGCTCACTCGCGTTTGAAGACTGTCAAATGTGTCTGATGTTCTTGACATGGTAACAAGTGCACCAGCGTTGTTTAATTTCGTATTTAAACGTTTTGCTACATCTAAATTCAAGTTCTTTTCATATAAACCGTAGCCTACAGCTCCTGAATCATGTGCACCATGACCTGGATCAATGAATACTTTTTTCCCGACGGCAGGATTTTTTAATTGATTCACAACAGTTGGTGTCACCGTATTTGTACTGCCTACGACAGTAAATTTGGTGATTTTTTTACTGCTAATTGTTGCTCTTGTTACTTTTGGTAATGTCTTTTCATTCGTTAGAAGCAATGCTTTGTTTTGCTTCGCTGCGATCCCTGCAGCAGAAGATGAAGTGGCATAGCCAAATCCTCTTCCTACATAGGTATTATACGTGCTCATATTATACTTTTTCACAATATTAGCGGCAACGTCATAACGAGTGGAGCCTTTGATTCGTGTTGGAGATTTCAATTGATTATAAGCTGCTTTTGTGACGTAATTTTCTCCGCCGACTACAATGGTTTGTTTGACATTGCTTGCTTTTGCAACAGAAGCGATTTCAGAACGAAGTCCCTTTTTATCTGTGTAGAGAATCGGGAATCCTTTTTGTGCTGCTACCGGTGCAATTGCAATCCCATGAGCATAGAAGGAACCTTCAACGACAACGACGCCTGCTGGCTTTTTCATTTTTTTCGCGATATTTGCAGATAGCTCATATCGATTTTTCCCTGAAATACGTTGTGTAGAGATGCCCATTTTCTTCACTTCGTTGACTACGTTGTTTGACACACTTGTTGTACTGCCTAAAACGATAACTGTTTTTGTTTTTAAAGCCTTTAGGGCTTTTTTCGTATCACCCGAAAGACTCTTACTGTTTGTATAAAGAACTGGTCCATTTTTTTGGTGTGCAAGTGGAATCCCTGCTGTTGCATCTGCATACGCAGTTTTCCCTACTAAAACGACTGTACTTGCAGTCCCCCATCCCTTTTTCGCTACGTTTGCTGCTACAGCATATCTGCTCCCGCCATCAATTCGTGAGACGGAATTATCTGCTGAAGCTGTCGGAACAATAACGAAAATGGCGATAAGGCTGAGGATGGCTGTTTTCATGATTGAGCGCATCATCTATGTCCTCCTTTAACCCTTTAATAGTTTGTTAGTTTTGTACCTGGATAGTAGAACGAAAGTATGGAAGAATATGAGTTTCCAGATTCTGCTCTAGCTTTGGCTCCGTATTGGCTCATACCAATGCCGTGACCATATCCTTTTCCTGAAATCGTAAAGTCATTTGTATTGTTTTTGACAGACGCAAATGTGCTTTTCACCTTTGTTGCGCCCATGACGGATCTAAACTCGGTCATCTTCATACTTGCCGTTGTGCTTTTGTTTACTGCATACGTGCCTGTTTTATTTTTCAGATGATATGTCAGCTTGATCGATACCGTCTTCGCACGCTGGCCTTTTGTTTTTCCTGAGAATGTCAGGCTTGAGATGGATGCAATCTTCATATCAGATGCAGCTGTTTCTTTGTTTTTGAGTAGCCATGATTTGAGACCAGCAAGGTCCGCTGCATTTGTCTCTTTTGTCTTAGACCACTGAGATGCTGCTGTGCTAGCAGTCAATGTTGTGCCTAGTTGTTTTTTAGAGAGTTTTAGCGTCCATGCATTGACCGGATCTTTTGTATCCTTTTTGGCCACTAAGTACGGCAGTGCATTTGCCCACACTTCTTCACTTGCCTCTGTATAACCGCCATTACTAGAATAATAGGTTGCTGAAATGAGCTGATTGTTGTATTTCAGTACCTTCCCTTTTGTGGCATCGACAGCTTTTGTCGAATTCGTGTACCAGTTATATCCTCCATATACTTGGAAGGCAGTTGTATCAGGTACGACTTTTCCAATACTTTTCACTGAATACGTTCTAGCGGCAACTGCCTGTGCTTTTAGCGCTTCAACATGCCAGCTTGCAGGCATTTCATTTGGTACTACGCCTTTTAGATAGTCTTCAAATGGAATATTTTCGAGAGTCGGCCTGATATAACCTGATTCAATTGCAAAGTTGACGCTGCCTAAGTACGGCTTCCCTGCAATTTGAAGGACATTTTTCGTTGAATATTTCTCAGGAACAACTCTTACTGTGTTATACGTCTTTATGCCTTTTAATGAAATTTTTCCGTTAGAAATATTCAATTGGTAGTTTTGATTTTTTTTCAGATAGACTTGTTTAGCTAATGAGTTTTTCAAGCTATCTTTAATCGCACTTGTGCTACCAGCAAGGTGATAAGCATATGTACCCTTTTGTTTCAGCAGTGCTTTTAGTGACGCTGTGACAGAATCTGGTTTCACATACACAACGGTACTGTTAGACTTTGCAGCCAATTGAGACAGCGGCATAGCATAAATATAGCTAGAGGCTTTTGCCAAATAAACTTTATCTGCATTGATATTTAATTTCTTAATAATATTCACAGATAGTTCATAGCGATTGGCACCACTGATTCTTGTCACCTGTGATGTTTTTTTAATTTGATTCTCTACTTTTTGTCCCGTACTTTTCGTACTGCCGATGATGATGACTTTACTTGGCAGCTTGTAAGACGGAATGGAATCTTTTTTTGTTAACAGGATTGGATATCCCTTTCTCGATGCATAGGATGCAATCGCAATCCCATTCATAAATGAGTTTCCGCCGACAACGACAGCTTGCTTATAGTTACCCATTTCTTTAGCGATTTTTTGAGAGATTTCAAACTTGTCTTTTCCACTAATACGTCTGACTTTGCCATACTTTTTAATAGATTTCTCAGCAGCTGTGGAAATACTTTTCGTGTTACCGATGATCAGGATGTTATCCGGCTTCATTTTCTTCAGCTGGTTTTCAGTTGTTTTTGTCAGTCTTTCAATGTTCGTATACAAAATGGGTGCGCCTAGTTTGTAAGCTAACGGTGATACAGAAATGGCGTGATCAAATGCATCACGGCTCACAATGACAACAGTTGATGGATTCTTCCAGCCAGCAGACGCGATGCTATTAGCAACTTCGTATCGATTTTTGCCATCATATCTTTTCGTGACAGCCACATTTGATCCTGACAGTTTGTATTCTCCAGCTGTGGATAGATCCATCGTTTTTTTATTTCCGATATAATTAGACAATTTCACTGAAATTGTCGAGCTAGCCATGGCAGACTGAAAGGGTGCGACTAGTAGAGTCAGTGTCATGAGAACAATAAGTGTAACGCCTGTTTTCTTCAATTTTGTTCATCCCGCCCATCTTTTTTACTTCTGTTTTTCAATCTTTTGAATTTCCTTTTGACCACTGTCATTGATAAAGTAAGAGATTTCTACTGTGTCTCCTGGTTTGAATTCATTTAACACATCTTTAAAATTATCCGTAAATTCATAGCTTAAGGTCGTATTCACTTTTTTCACTTCGACTGTATGTGCATCAGCCATTCCAATAAATTCAGCTTTTTCTTCCAGCACCTGAGGAGTTGAACTGCTTGTCTTGTTTTCTCCCGAGGACTGCTCAGCCGTTCCACATGCTGTGAGCACGATACCAAGTAGTAGTATTAAGAACGGTAAAACGACGATTTTCTTCATTTTTTTCACCTCATGTCTTTGTATCGTCTTATAACTTAATATTTTAAGGTAAATTTAAGGTTTTTTGAAACCTTTTTTTTGTTACAACGTCTATATCTAGGTTCAGAGTAAAAAAATAACTTGTTTATCAAGATTCGTAAACCTATAATCATGGAAGAATCATAGAAAAGGTGAGGGACATTATGAGAGCTGAAAGAAAACGAAAGAAAAAAAAGGTTCTTTGGATTGTTTTATCGATTATTGGCTTATTCGTATTAGCAACTGGCGGATATGCATATCATCTTTGGAATACAGCAGCATCAACCGTGGCAGGCATTCAGGAGAATTTAAAGAAGTCAGATAAGCGTGACAAAGATGTCGATTTAAATAAGAAAGACCCGATTTCTATTTTAGTCATGGGTGTTGACGAAAGAAAAAATGACCGAGGCCGTGCGGATACATTAATATACATGACCGTTAACCCAAAAACCAAAACGACCGAGATGGTGAGTATCCCGCGTGATACGTATACAAAAATTGTCGGAAAAGGCACAATGGATAAAATCAACCACTCCTATGCATTCGGCGGCACACAAATGGCAGCAGATACAGTAGAGGAATTGCTTGATGTACCTGTTGATTACTTTGTGAAAGTCAATATGGAAAGCTTTAAGGATATTGTCGATACACTAGGCGGCATTACAGTTAACAGCACATTTGCTTTCAGCTATGACGGCCATTCATTTGGTACAGGAGAAATTAATCTAAATGGTGATCAAGCCCTTGCCTACACAAGAATGAGAAAGCAAGATCCAAAGGGTGACTTTGGACGTCAGCAAAGGCAGCGCCAAGTCATTGAAGGCATCATTGCAAAAGGGGCAAACATTTCATCTATTACGAAGTTCGGCGATATGTTCAAAGTCGTGGAAAACAATATGAAGACCAACATGTCATTTGATGATATGTGGACGATGATGAATGACTACCGTGACGCAAGACAGCGCGTCAAACAGCATGAGCTGAAAGGAACAGGAGCACGCATCAATAACATCTATTATTATCAGCTTGATGATAATAGTTTGGCTACAGTGAAGAAGGAATTGAAGGAAAGTTTGGAGCAGTAAAAAAGAAGACTACATGACTGTAGTCTTCAGATTGTAGAGAAACTCATGTTTTTCTACAATCTTTTTTATTTTCATCGTAATTATGATGGATGAGATTTAATGAAAAAGGCCTCCCACACACCTAACCTAGCTTCGCTAGGTGTGTGGCAATCTTCTTCATGTTCTGACACGTAGCTGTGAGAAGCACTTGCTCACTCACGTTTTGTTTTCCCCTCAACCGGCAGTAGCGAAGCCCGTGCAGTTGTTTTGAATCTGCAAAGCTTCGCTCTATTTTTTCTTTTCTTTTTTTATATATCTCTTTTCCAGAGGCAGACAGACGATTTTGTCTGATCTTTTCTTTGTGTTCCTCCCATACATGTCTTGAGATCACTTTTTGATGATTTTTCGATCTTGTACAGCTCTCAAGGAAAGGACACGATACGCATTTTTTAGGATCTGATTTGTAGAACCTATAACCTTTTCGATCAGTTGTCGTATATAATAGCTTCTCGTCATTTGGGCATATGTAGTGATCAGATTCAGAATCATACTGAAATTTCCACTTCTCAAATAATCCTCTTGTTGGATGAAAGCGTCTATGTGCGATGACACCAAAAATATGGCGATCCGATAAACCTTTACAGATTGGGGTTGTCAAATAACCAGAATCAAGGGCAACAGCTTCTACTTGAAAACCAAATCGGGTGATTTGGTGATCCAATCGATCAAGATACGGAATAGAATCATGGATATTGCCGGGCGTGACATGGGCATCCGTGATGATATTGTACTTCATATCCGTTGTACGGTGGTCTAGGTAGAAAAAGCCTTCCGGTTTATTTTCACGATAAAGATAGCCACTTTCAGGGTCAGTCATACTTTGACGAATGTCTTTTTTCGTTTTCACCTCCTCTTTTACCTTTAATGGCTTTTTTCCGTGTGCCACCCGATCTTCTTGGATCGCTTCTTCTAATTCATTTATATAGTTTTGGATATCTTGTTCAATCGTTTTTCTCGTATATTTATGTTTATTGGCATTGGCTTTAAGATGAGTTGAATCAGTAAAAAGAACGCGGCCTCCTACCATATCATGATTGATGGCTTGAAGCACAATTTCATCAAAAATATCTTGAAAAACCGTTGTATCTTTGAATCGAGTACGACGATTCCAGCTAATGGTCGAGTGATGAGGAACGGGGTCATTGATGTTCAAACCTAAAAACCATCTATACGCCATGTTATAGTAAATTTCTTTTTCAAGTTGTCTTTCAGAACGGATACCGTACAGGTATCCGATAAACATCATTTTGAACAAAATAAGTGGATCAAGAGAAGGGCGACCTTTATTCTCGCTATAATACGGTTTTACTTTATCTACGATAAATGAAAAATCAATGTACTGATCAATTTTACGAAGCAGGTGATCCTCTTCGACCAGTTGATCTAGCAATACAAATTCGGCTTCGTGCTGAGAAGAATTTCTAGTGTGGAACATGAGAAAAACACCTTCCTTAAATGGGGTTTTTCTCTATTATAAAATGAGGAGATGGAAAGTTTAAGGAAAAAAATAAAGCTGTCGAGATTTTCTCGACAGCCTGAAGACTACATGACTGTAGTCTTCTTTTTTTATGATTTGAATGGGGCAGGTTTTTCTTCACTTAATCCAAATCGATGGAGGAGCTCTTCGACAATTCGTCTCGAGGCTTGTCCGTCACCATAAGGGTTAGACGCCTTCGACATATTGTCATACTCTTTCTGATCTACTAGCAGCTCTTTTGCCATTTTGTAAATGGTCTCTTCATCTGTACCTGCAAGCTTAAGCGTGCCGGCTTTCACGCCTTCTGGACGTTCTGTTGTATCACGCAGCACTAATACTGGCTTCCCTAGAGAAGGCGCCTCCTCTTGTACACCGCCAGAATCCGTTAAGATAAAGTGTGAAGCGGCAGCAAAGTTATGGAAATCAACGACTTCAAGCGGTTCAATTAAGTGTACCCGATCGAGACCGCTAAATTCTGTCTGAGCTGCATCACGTACAGCAGGGTTTAAATGAACAGGATAAACGACCTGAACATCTTCAAACTCTTCTACAACACGTCTAATGGCTCTAAACATGTTTTTCATCGGCTGTCCGAGATTCTCTCTGCGATGGGCCGTTAACAAGATCATTTTATCCGTGCCTATTTTCTCTAAAATAGGGTGCTGATACTGCTCAGTAACCGTTGTTTGCAGGGCGTCAATCGCTGTATTCCCTGTCACACAAATGGTCTCTTCTTTTTTATTTTCAATTAAAAGATTCTGCTTCGCTTCGTCTGTAGGTGCAAAATGAATATCGGCAATAGCGCCTGTCATTTGACGGTTCAATTCCTCTGGGAACGGCGAGTACTTATTGTGTGTTCTCAATCCAGCTTCGACGTGACCGACTGAAATTTGGTGATAAAATGCTGCCAAGCTTCCTGCAAAGGTTGTTGTAGTATCCCCATGGACAAGGACAATATCAGGTTTTTCTTCTTGGAATAATTGATCTAGCTTTAACAGTGCATTTGATGTGATTTCAGATAATGTCTGGCGCTGCTTCATGATGTTTAAATCATGATCTGGCGTAATCGAAAAAGCCTCAAGAACTTGATCAAGCATTTCTCTATGCTGGGCTGTTACAGTGACAATTGAATTTATCTGTGGATGTTTATTTAATTCAAGGACAAGTGGTGCCATTTTGATCGCTTCAGGTCTAGTACCGAAAATAGTCATTACATTTAGTTTTTTCACTTGTTTAATCCTCTTTCCTAGTATAGTACTTTCAATTATACACAATTTGGAGGATAAATTTAATGATATAAAAAAAGAAATTTACATTGAATTAACGTTAAATTTCTCTTTCCTTTACATTTAACATATAAAATATGAATTATCTAAAATTCATTTTAGTGAAATCATTTGTCTTTCCTATGATTTGTAAGTTACACTTTAAACAGACGACCAAGAACAAACATTGAATGATTAAATCGGTTATCTATGTAAGGAAGGTGCAAAGTTCATTGAAAAAAGTACGTAAAGCCATTATACCAGCAGCAGGTCTTGGGACACGTTTCCTCCCTGCAACAAAAGCTATGCCTAAAGAAATGCTGCCAATCGTTGATAAACCAACCATTCAATATATTATTGAAGAAGCTGTTGAATCAGGAATTGAAGACATTATTATCGTCACTGGAAAAGGAAAAAGAGCCATTGAGGATCATTTTGATTTTGCACCAGAGCTAGAGCGCAACCTGGAGGAAAAAGGAAAAAGTGAGCTTTTAGAAAAGGTGAGAAAATCCTCTAACATTGCTGACATTCATTACATACGTCAAAAGGAACCTAAAGGACTTGGACACGCCGTTTGGTGCGCACGCAACTTTATCGGTGATGAACCTTTCGCCGTTTTATTAGGTGATGATATTGTTCAAGCCGAAACACCCGGACTTCGCCAGCTGATGGATGAATACGAAAAGACTCTTTCATCTGTGATCGGTGTTCAGCAGGTGGCAGACAGCGATACACATCGCTACGGGATCATTGATCCTCTTACACAAGAAGGACGCCGCTACCAAGTGAAAAACTTTGTTGAAAAGCCGCCGCAAGGTACAGCACCATCCAATTTAGCCATCTTAGGACGCTACATTTTCACGCCAGAGATCTTTATGTACCTTGATCAGCAAGAAATTGGTGCAGGCGGAGAAATTCAACTGACAGATGCCATCCAAAAGCTGAATGACATTCAGCGCGTATTCGCCTATGATTTCGAAGGAAAACGATACGATGTCGGTGAAAAGCAAGGCTTCATCGAGACGACTCTAGAGTTCGCCCTTCAAGATGAGGATCTGAAAAAGAAACTCATTCCATTTATGAAACAGCTTCTCGAAAAAGAAGAAGTGAATTAAAAAAAGCTGCCGGGATCGGCAGCTTTTTATTTGATCACTGAAATCGTCAGTGTATGCTGTTCATTATCAATGACAAACAAGTTGTTTTCGCCCTTCACTGCGAATTTCGTTTGTTTCTCATTCATCCAAACGTTCTGTTCTGTCAGCCCAAGTGTTGAAGGAGAGATTGACATGATCTCACGGAATACCATCGTATTCGCTTGACCATTTTGAATGACATAGTCGGCTTTCTCTGTGGTCAATCGTTCAATCATTCCGCCTTGATTACTTTTGATCGAGCTCAGCGTTTGCATTCTTTGCTTAAGCACAGATTCTTCTTTTCCAAGGAAAGAAAGTAAATACTCATACGAGCCTGCAGATGCGGGCGATACATAGGAATTGAACTGACCTGGTCCAATGGATAATGACTTTAATTCTTCTGCATGTTGAAGCCCATCAGCTTTGACAAAATACGTCTCTGATGCTGTTTTGATTTGAACGGTTTGTTTATTTTCAGCGACAGCTTGTACCTCTTGTCCAAATGGCAAAGTGACATCTGCCTTCTTTTTCATGGCTTGATCTTTGTACACCGTGAGTGGATCTGCCGTGACAATTGCCTGTCGATCCACCTTTTTCATATCAGGCGCCCCTTTCGATAGCGGGCTCTTTGACTGAGGCGATTCTGTCTTATCTGATGGGATGGCGCCAAACGTCGCCAGTGTACGAAGCGGGCGATCCGAAAACATCGATAAGGCAAGTAAAATAGTTAAAACAGCTATTATCGTCACTTGAAAGGCTGGTCCAAAAAATGAACGTCGTTTTCCGTTCTCATCATATCGAGACACCTTTTCTGTCTTTTTTTGTACGCCTTTACGCCCTTCTTTGTGTTTCAATTGATATTCTTTTTTTTCTTTTTTAGAAAGCTTGTTAAACCATTCAACAAACTCCTTATACTCTTTCACGACCTTCTTCGTATCATCAAACATACGAAGCTCACCATAATGCATCCAAGCCACCCGGTCACAGATTTTTTGAATTTGGCTAATGGAATGGCTGACAAAAAAGATCGTCTTCCCTTGTTCTTTGAATTCTGTGATTCGATCCACGCATTTTTGATAGAAGGTTTGGTCACCAACAGACAATGCTTCATCAATAATCAAGATATCTGGATCGATATGCGCTGAAATGGCGAAGCCAAGGCGTGATTTCATTCCGCTTGAGTAGCTCTTTACAGGCTGATCAATAAAGTCACCAATATCCGCAAACTCTACGATTTTTTCATAAAGCTCGTCTATCTCTTTATTCGTCAGCCCCATCATTAAGCACTTGAGGCGAATGTTGTCCTTCCCGCTTAATTGGTTGTTCAGCCCTGCCGCAATGGCAATTAACGAAGGCTGTCCGTCCATATCAATTTCACCACTTGTCGGTGGAATGATTTTCGCTAGAAGGTTTGACATCGTTGATTTTCCAGATCCGTTGATCCCTACAAAACCAATCGTCTCGCCTTCATATACATCAAAGGACACATCACGAACAGCAAAGAAACCTTTTTCATTTTTATTAGGAAAAAACAGCCCTTTAATCTTATCTGACTGCTTTTTATATAGGACGTATTGCTTGGATACGTTTCGAAACGAAACCTTTAGTTTCATCGTATAATCTCCTTACTTTTTAAAGAAAATCGACAAATTTATCCCTAAATTTCATATGAAGCAATGAACCGACTGTTAAAAGAAGAAGCGTGATCAGCCAAAAATAAAGCGTATATTTCACATCATGGAAGAACCATTCTCCCTTTAACAAGCTATTTCTAAAACCATCAATAATGTAGAAAAGAGGATTCAATCTTAATATATCCCCGATCCATGCTTTGTCTCCAGTGAGCTTCTCTGAGATATTCCAAAAAATCGGCAGCAAAAAGAAAAGTAAACGTGTCACTGATTGTAAAAGAAATTGATAGTCTCTCACGAGTACGCTAATCGTGGAATTAAACAAACTAAACGAAAACATAAACGCGATCATACAAATAAGATAGTATATATATTGCAGCCAGTGCGCATCAGGATATATGCCATAGGAAATGAGCACAATCAGATAGACACCCATCATGACAAAGTAGCTGAACAAGTTGGACATAATCACCACAGACGGCAGCGCACTAATAGGGAAATTCATTTTCGATACCATATTAATGCGTTTAAACACACTGTTTGATCCATCAAGTATCGTCGGACTAATGAAGAACCAAGGGATTAATCCGGCAAGCATCCAGATGATAAATGGAACTTCCATCCCTCCAATGACAATTGGCTGTCCTCCGCGAATTCCCAGACCAAAAACAAACCAGTAAGCCAGCATTTGAATCAATGGATTTAAAAACTGCCATAAAACACCTAAATAATTCATCTGATATTTTGATTTTGTTTCATAAACAGCAAGTCGCATAATCAGCGGAAATGAGCTAATTTGCTCCTTTAATATCGTCAACATTGCGTTCATTCTAATCTTCCTTAGATATAAGTTTTTGGGATTACTTTTTTAAAAAGCACCGCTCATAATTGTAACAGATAACGATGCACATTTCACCTTATAACAAAAGTCATGCACGTCAAACTAGAAGACAAAAAACCCCTGAATCCTTTCAATCGTTGATTCAGGGGGTCCTAACATATTAGATAATTTGATGTTCTTTTAAGAAATCCGTAATTCTTTTCGTATTCTGATTATCGTTAAAGCTGTTGATTTTCAGATATTTTTCTTTATATTCATCTTCCACAACATACTGACGATCGATCGCATGTTTAACAATCCGAATCAGCTCTTGTGTATTATATGCTATCGGTCCTGGTGCATTTTCATCGTTTACAGGAGGAATCGCCTTATACTGTCTAATCAAGTAATCTTTTTCTTCCCAATAAAAAATAGGATAGGCACCTCTATATTGTGCATCATAAATAGCAGAAGAATAATCAGTGATAAACACTTTTGACACTTTTAGCGCTTCCGATGGGTTATCAGAAATAAGATGTTTATACTGAGGCAGGTTTTGATAAACGTACTGCGAAAATTTGTTATGCGGTACAATTAACAGACGATCAAGAAGACCTGCTTCTTCAAAGCTTTTGATGATTTTGATCAGAACTTTATAGTAAGATGTTTCTTCAATTCTATTCGTATAAATAAGACCCTCTTCCCAATATCGGTAAGTTGGCATAAAGGCGATCTTATCTGCACCGTCTACTAATTTGGCATGATCAAAGGTTGCTAGCCCTGTCAAAATCAAATCCTCACGATCATATTTCATTTTGTAGAATTCACCAGCCTCTAGTTCAGAGCTGATGACTGATTTATAAATATTATATTGGTTCTTGTCTTTATGGAATCCAAAGGCCATTGGATTATCAACCGGTTTAGCAAACATAATTCCATGCTGTAAAAAGACGAGTGGAACACTCATGATTCTCTCTCTGAGATGATCAATATATAATCTATCATTCAGAACATGGTTAGATAATTCACTTGATATAAAATAACTGGCATTAAAGATACTTAAATAATGTCTGAGACTATATTTCGGTATGATACCCTTTCCATATTTCGCTTTCAATGCTGGATATGCGCTTGATTTCTTATTAAGAATAAAGTAATTTTTTGAGCCTGTTTGACAATTGTCTTGTACGTAGTTATACACTCTAATAGCTGATTCATCTGCTTTATCACTCTTTTTCTCAAAAAACAAATTCACACCATAATTTTTGTCTTTATAGAATGATGATAGGATACTCGCTATTTTTATTTTCACTTTACTAAATAAAGAATATTCCTGTGAATAAGGAATAATGGTCGATGTCACATTCCCAAATAGATTTGTTCTTAGTACTTGAAGCTTGTCCCCATTCTTTTTCGTGATATATGTTTTGACCTTTTTATCCTTTTTTTTCAACCTTAAACTATGGATAATTCGGTGATCATTTCCTACGAACAAGTTATTGTGGATTCTGCTGTCTAAATCAAGATCATTTAACGAAATTTTAAAGAAACCGTATCTTTTCAAGAATTTAATCTTCCTAAATGGTCTTATAAATTTCGCCAGCTGGTGCTCAGAATTTCTAATGTAAAGATATTCATATTTTTGATCTGAATTATACGCATAATGCGTCAATCTTCCATAAACATAAAAACTATTAAACAAACTAAAGATGCGTAATCTCGACGTATGTTTTGTAACGAGATATGGGTTTCCTCTTACTAAGTAAACGCCATTCGTTCTGACATAGATGTAATATCTTTGTTTATTAATCACCAAGATATTGAGAATATTGTCATCTTTGAACTGCTCCAAGGTATCTTTACCAAAAACTTTAAGCGGCTGATATCTAGGAACGAGTCTAAAGTTGACGATTTTCTTTTGATCCGTCACTTTATTTAAAATTTTGATTTGATTACGATTATTCACAGTCACTTCAATATCTTTATGTTCCTGCATCACATCAAACAAAATTTTCCTTACATTTAGTTCCTTATTCTGACAATCATAGGTAATAACAAAGTGGAAAGCACTGTATTTAATAAAGGAGATATCCACAAATCGTCTACCTACCTTTTTAATGGGCAAATCTATTTTATAATTCCGATTGATCTCATCTACATTCAGCAGCCCTGAAAATAATAACAGTTCCTCTTCGCCGCTGTATAAGCCATAGCGATCTAACCCTAATTGCTTGACATAGATATCATCAAATTGATTATTAATTTCAATGGGAAGTACTTGATCTGGCTGGATCATGTCTGAGCTTTCTTTGACAATATATAAGTTATGATCCTTAGCATAGAGATAGATCATTTCATTAGAATTGTCTATTGTGGATTCAAAAATCATCTGATCCTTTACATTAATTTCGCAAATCCACTTTGATTCATTTACATTTAGCTCTTTAAATTCATAAGTGCACAATTTCTCTATGTTATCAATATATAAAACTAACTTGTGTTCATCTAAATTAAGAATTTCTAAAAAATTATGATAAAGTTTGTACATTGAAGCACCTCTATATTATTTTCAGCAAATTTACATTACCGGATAATCTTATCTAAATTTAGCATGTTTAATGTTAAATTTCTATGTTTTTTTATTTTTACCATAACTTTTAAATATGTGTACAATGGTATGAAAAACACAAAAAAGTACCGTTCAAAAGGCGAAGAACGGTACTTTTTAAACTATTTTTCAGAAAACACTACTTCCACCACACGCTTCGAAGACTCCCCGCTCTCTAGATAGCAGAATTTTTCATAAAACGGTGCGAATGAAGCCGGTAGTGTAAAGGTTGGCTGTTCTGTTTCTCTTACCCAGTCAATGACGCTGGCTGTTTCTTTCACAAGAGGTCCAGGTGCTTCTTGTTCAAAGTCGAAGTAGAAGCCTCTCAGCTTGTCACGATATGTTTCGATGTCTGGCACATAGAACAGCATCGGACGTTTAAGGTTTGCATAATCAAAGAACACAGATGAGTAGTCAGTGATGAGCAGATCAGATATCATATACAGGTCTCTAATGTCTTCGTAATGAGAGAAGTCATAGGCAAAGCCTTCATATGGTCCTAAATCAAAGTTTTCAGCGACTAGATAGTGCATACGCAAAATGATGATATATTCGTCTCCGATAGCGGCTCTTAGCTCATGCAGATCAAGGTCTAAATCAAATTTGTACTGCCCTTTTTTATAAAATTGATCGTCTCTCCATGTCGGTGCGTATAAGATCAATTTTTTATCAAGCGGCAAGTTCATTTTTTGTTTGAGTGCTCTCATCGTTTCTTCATTGTTTTGATTATGAAGGAAGTCATTTCTCGGATATCCTGACTCAATCATGGTCTTTTGAAATTGGAATGCACGTGTAAAGATTTCAGTCGAGTAAGCATTTGGAGAAATGAGATAGTCCCAATTCGATGCTTCTTTCGTGAAATTCTTTTTGTATTTCTTCGTGTTTGTTCCAGGCATATGCACCTCGTCCATATCCATCGCAAGTCGTTTTAACGGCGTACCGTGCCATGTCTGCAAGTATGTTGTATGCTCTGGTTTTGGAATCCATAGCGGCAAACGGCTGTTGACGACCCAATACTCGGCTCTTGCCATCGCAAGAATCCATTTCAATGACAGACGATTGATATAGTAGATGTCCTTTTCCTTAAAAGGTGCTTCATGTCCTTTTTTCACACTCCAGATCAACGTATATTCAGGATGATTTTCTTTCATATACTCATAGATCCCACGCGGGTTACAGCTGAATTGTTTTCCATTAAAGCTTTCAAAAACAACCGTTTTCTTTTTCACAGACAGCTTACTCGCCAGCTTAAAGGTCGTTTGGAAGGTCCTTGTCACAAGGCGGTTACGGACTTTTTTTATTTTACCGATTTGCTTTTTGAACCTCTTCCACTTGCTTTTGACGTAGTACTTCGCACGTGTTTTCATTGTATAATCATTAATTCGAATGCCAAGCGTTTGTCTTTTTTTCTTTCGATACACCTCATATCGAATCGGTACATCGTTTCGTTTATGAATTTGAACAAGTCCTTTGAGTTTGTTCGAGCGATCTCCAAGCACTAAAGAAGCGGTCGTTAACGTCTCCTCTACTCCATCTACATCACAAATAAATTCAAGATAGAAGCGATATACAAGGCGGTTGTTTAACGAATAGGTCAATTCCTTTAAAGGAACTTCTGCTAGAAATTGATAAAGCTGTGGTACTTGTTGATCATCACGGTATTTGACCACTTCATCTTTTATTGGGGTCATATTTACCGGAAAGCGATGCTCAATTGGTTCTTCACCATTTCTCTTCAATAGAAGCTTTACTTCTTTGATCTCATAAGGATGCTCTGCACTGAGAACGCCTGTATACCCAGTTAAAGATAACGTACATTCTTTGTTGAGCTCGATATGATTGAATTTCACAACCTTTAGCTCACGCTTGATTTTAAACGATGCATTCCCTTTATCCGTACGATACGGGATGACATACAGCATCGCATCTTTATTTTCTAAAAAAGTCAGCTCTGGCTTGTCTATTTCCATTTTTAAACGACGTTTATAGTATGGCGTCTTCTCTTCTACTTCGGCGTTATCCGTTTCTTTTAATTCGTCTTCCTCTTCTTCTGTATCAGAATCATAGGCTGAGTCCTCAAGCTCGTCTTCATCCTCTTCTTTGTTTGCGCTGAGATAGTCTGTGACATACAGGTTATATGTCTGGCCCTGCTCTAATGCAAGCGGCAGCGATGATTCACTCAATACGAACTTGAATAGATTCTCTTCTTGATGTACAAGCGGAAGGAAAAGCTCTTGTTTTGATACCCTTTCCCTCATAAACAAATAAAATTCTCTATCTTTTAATGGCATGTCATCGTCGATGCGAATAAGCATTTCTAGTTTCTCATGATGATTTTTTAACCCTTCAACGACACTCTTCTTATGAATTCCCTCTTCAATCATTAATCGTTAATCTCCTCTGTTCAGAAATCTTACCGTTGTGTTGTCACGTTATTTCACTTTCCAAGAATAGTTTCCTTGTTTCGTTTGATACGACCACCCATCGATTGACGATGGTTTATTGGTGAGCAGCTCTCCCTCTACTTCTAGACGCTGCAAAACTTCTTGAAGTTCTTCTGTTTTAAAACGAATGTAAAAATCAACGTATTTTGTTTGGTTGGTTTCAATGTTTTTCTTTGTTTGAAAATGACCAATTGGAAAGCTGACTTGATGGTTTTCATCGATTGTTTGAGATATGATTTCAGCTCCATTGCCTCGATCATATCCTGCGAAATCGATTTGCACATGATCCGCATGGCTCATTTCGTCCTTCAACTCAAGCTGAAGATGAAGGACATGATGTTCAGAGCTTAGATCACGCAAAACCCATTTCGTACGGTCCACGATCCTTCTCAGTTCATCTTTTCGCTCACGATTTTCGAGCATATGATGAAGTGCTGTATTCCAAAGAGACATTTCATCAGAAGGCACAAGATAAAAATAGGTTTGTTCTCCCAATACCTTCTCAACATCTACCTTATGCTTAGTATCTCCAAAGAAGACGGCATCCACTTGCTGTTTTCTTATTTGTTTAAATAATTCTCCGTAATGAGAATAGAGTTGATGCGGATCTTCTTCATAATGTGCGTCATGTACAAATGCAGCGTAATACGTTGTTTCAGGCTGATCGATTTTAAACAGGTGGCGGTCCTGATCCCGGTCTTCTGTGATCATTAGTTTCAAACGGTCATTTTGTGTTTGAATACTGGATAACCATAGTTGCTTTATATCCGTTTTCTTTGTAAAAGTTTGAATTCCTGTTTTTTTATACCAATTAATATGCCGAACTGGATTCTTTTTTGCATCTCCTGAGTAGATGATCTCCATATAAATGCCGCCATCGTCATTGATTAGTTCCTCCAAGTATAGAGCACCTGTATGAGGAACAAAGCTTTGTACTCTGCACAAAACGCCCTGCCAATTGTATTCTTCCCTCTTCACTAATTGCTGCTCTTCATTATATTGATCAATATAACAAATAGGGGAAGAAGGCAGTTCATATCTCGTCACCTGTATCATTGATTCATCTACTGGCATCACTGCTTCATTGATCGAATGAAATGATGTACCGATGATAAATTCCGAGTAACGTCTTTTACTTCCGCTTGCTGGTAGAATATAGTGTTCAAATACATTCAAGATGTCAACTTGGCGAAGAAAGGTCTCCTCCATGCTATGAATATGTTCTTTCACATTTGCATCATAATTCAAAGTTAAAATGGCATTACGTTTATGTTTGTCAGCCAATGGCTTTAATCTCGCTTTTAAAGACTTCGTTGAGCTCTCATCCTGTTTTGGTACATCACCCATGATAAAGTAGTAGTCCATATCAGGCATGTCAACTGATGTCATTGTTTCATGTTGTTGAGGTTGATCCAATGTGTGTTCAACTTTTTTCTTCATCCAATTTTGAAACAAAGGAAGCTCTCCTTAAAAATAATGATAACTTGCTCATTGTATTTTACATGAAAAAGTACTTCTCACCAAAAGATAAGAAGTACTTTTTTTCGATCTATTAAAGTCCAGCAATTTCTTCCTTAATTTGTGTTGTCGAGATGCCTTCTGTTCTCTTCAAGTACACGACTTCGCAATGCTCTTTTAAGAAATCGAATTTACCTTCCCAGTCATCTCCCATGACAAACACATCAATATCGTGCTCCTGCACGTCACGGACTTTTTGATCCCAGCTGTTTTCTGGAATGACTTCGTCTACATAACGAATCGTTTCAAGAATCAGCTTTCGATGCTCGTAGCTATGATAAGCCTTTTTTGATTTTTGTAAGTTAAACTCATCTGTCGAAATGGCCACCACTAAGTAATCTCCAAGCTGCTTTGCACGTTCGAGCAGCTTAATGTGCCCCCAGTGTAATAAATCAAATGTACCGTAAGTAATAACTTTCTTCATTGCAAACATGAACTCCTTTCTTCATTCCTTATTCAACTGCTTTCATGCAGTAATGTTTATCCGTAATCCTATTATCATCGTTCGTATTTTTTCGCTCTTCGGAACCTCATTATATCACAGCGCCCATCAAACGTTAAGCAGATGTAAAGACAAACTATTTCCAATTTATTGGGCGCAGAAGAGAAAGTCCGAAGAATCAATGTTTCTCGCAGCATCCTTCATATGAATTGATGAAAATGTCATGAAATTTAAAGGTTTGTAAAGTTATTGTTAATATTTCATGGAGCATCTGTGATAAAATGATGAGTAGACGAAGAATGAATTTACAATGAACGTTCATAGATACCAAGATGAAAAAGGAGGTCTAAACAATGCAAACAGAAGTGGTCTCTAACCTTTCTTATGTAAACGGCGACCTAGATGAATTTATCAGCTATATGAATCACCATCATATTTCTCAAAGAAGAGGCGCCATGATTGCGACTGTCAATCCAGAGATTGGCTATGCTGTTATGAAGGATCATACGTACCATCAAGTCGTCTCTTCTGCGGATTATGTTCTGCCGGATGGTGTAGGCGTCGTCTTGATGTCACGTTTGACACAAAGTCCGCTGAAGTCAAGAATTGCTGGCTTTGATGTCTTCATGTCTATGCTTGATCTAGCAAACAAGCAGTCTAAAAGTATCTTTTTATATGGAGCGAAAAAAGAAGTGCTTGAGGCTGTTAAACAGCGAATTGATACGGAATATCCAAATGTGGTCATCGCGGGCAGCTGTGATGGCTATCAAGCCGATAAACGTTTCGTAGCGAAGCAAATCGCCCGCTCGAAAGCAGATATGGTGTTCGTTGCTTTAGGTTATCCAAATCAGGAGAACTTTATTTATGAATACCGTCATTTATTCCCGCAGGCTGTTTGCATCGGTTTAGGCGGAAGCTTTGATGTATTTAGCGGAACGGTGAAGCGTGCACCACGATGGATGATTAAGACAAATACAGAATGGCTGTACAGACTGATTGTGAATCCGTGGAGATGGAAACGAATGCTGAATATTCCTAAATACGCTTTTGCCGTATTGAAAGAAAACAAAGGGAAAAAACGTTACTATCCTGAGCAAGTAAAGGATCAGACGAAGCAGCTGTGAGAGACTGACCAATGATGAATATACGCTCAATGATCATTTCATGCTATGCAGCTTTCGTTTCTTTAATTGGATGGCTGATGAGCGGCGTGAAACCGCGTGAAAACCAGGTGACGCTGCTTGTTTCATTTCAAGAGAATGCAGCTGCTCTCATTGATACTTATCAACAACAGGCGAACATGACGATGAAGCTTACTGTCCTCTATACGAAGCATGCTTCTGCGATAGAAAAGGACGGGTCTCATCTGTCATTTCGCTATTTTCATGAAAAAAATCCTCTCCATCTCATTCAATGTATTTACACGATGTTTAAAAGCAAGGTTGTCGTGACAGATAATTACTTTCTCATGACAAGTGTACTCAGAAAACGCCCTTCTACCACATGTATTCAAGTATGGCATGCCAATGGGGCGTTGAAAAAATTCGGTCTTGAAGATGCATCAAATTCGGAACGAAGTCCCCGTGATATCAAACGCTTCAAACGAGTCTATGCGTCTTTCGATTATATCGTTACAGGCTCAGATCACATGCGCGAGATTTTTAAGTCTTCGTTTGGGGTCAATGATGAACGTTTTTTACCAACAGGTGTACCGATGACGGATGTGTACTATGATCAGTGCCTGCCTTCCTTGAGGCCGAATGATTTTCCTAAAGGGAAAAAGCTCCTGCTTTATGCACCGACCTATCGAGACTTTGCAATGGACGATCTTGTCCTGCCTTTTTCAAAAGAGCAATTGCAAACAGAGCTAAATGGAGACTATATTCTGCTCGTCAAGCTTCATCCTGCGGTCAAACATTTAGCAAAGGCGGAAACAGACGGTGAATGGATATTTGATGTGTCCGATCAGCCGCTCTATCCATTGCTTTGTACTTGCGATGTACTGATGACAGATTATTCGTCGATTGTGTTTGAATATGCGCTGCTTGAAAAGCCTGTTTTGTTCTTCACTTATGACTTAGACACTTATCGAGCGAAACGCGGCTTAGTCGATCGGTATGAGGACATCATTCCTGGAAAGGCTTGCGTCACTCAAGACATGCTCTTGAAGGAGCTGCTTCATCTAAACGAATCAGATCACAGAGAACGAATCAAAACCTTCGCTGAGGAATGGAACAAATATTCAAAGGGCGAGTCTAGTCAGCAGCTCCTATCATTTATTGAACAGCAGCTCTTACACAAAAAACGTCCGGCTTCTCATTAGGAAGCACGGACGTTTTTTTATTTGTTATAAACCGGGATGTCGTAATACAGCGTATAGTTATCAAGTAAGTTATACAAGCTATACATACGAGTGACTTGCTTATAAGCCCAGCCAATATCTGTTGCATATTGATGAGTCGCTGCACTAGACCAGCGCATTTTATAAATCGTATCTTGCTTGTATGTGGCGTGATTAATATAGCTGTTGCCAATGAATTTTGCCCCGCCAATAATCGCTGCCTCTGGCGTGAACCATTGCTGTTCATACGCATACTTTGCACCAAGGTAATTCGGATTGCTGTCGTATGCGCCAATGCCATACATGTTATATACTTTCTTCCCATTAAACATCGTACCATTCGCTAAAATCGAACTTCCGTTACCCGTTTCAAGCAACGCATGAGAAATGAGATAAATTTCGTTGATATGATACGTTTTCGCTGCCGTAATAAAGGCTTGTCCTTTACCTGCTAGAATCCCTTTACCTGCTAGAATCTTGGAATTGACTTCTGCCGGATTGAGATTCGCAGCTTCAGAGAGTTTCAGAAATTGAAAATAAGATTGAGTGCCCTCAGCAATATTGGCTGGGTCTACGTATTTTTGCACCTCTGCTGAACTTGCATTTCTCCAGCCCAAGCTGATCTTGATCCAGTTTCCTTCTTTCCCAAGCTGTCTTACTTTTGTTCCTTTGTTCAGCTGCGCCACGATGTTGCTTGCAGAGCTCGAATCAGGTGTAGAACGAACATTTAAGCCGTCCGTATTCACAGTTGACGTCGCCGGGTCTACATATGCTGCATAGACATAGGCTGCACCATCTGTCTGTGGTGACACCTTCATTTGCTTATTCACCATCTCATTGACAGTGAGGTTGTAGTTCGTTTGCATGACCATTGGGCCATTTTTGATTTTTACGGCTGTGGCTGTCCAGCCATATTGGCTTTTCACAAAAGCAATCGCCGCATTTACAGTTGGTAATCCTGTGAATTGCTGCGTAATGTTGATTTTGTAGGTTGGTTTCGTTGTTGTTTTATAAGCAGCTGGTTCATTCCGTTTTTTGAAAAATGCCAGGCCTTGGTCGCGCAATGCAGCTGTGGAAATGACACCGGTTTTAATCTGATATTGACCATAATCAGTTGTACCTGTTTTTTGAGCAGCTGCTTTCATTTTTTGTTTCGTTAAATAGCTTAACGCTTGATTCAGTTTTGTCTGATTCACCGTCGGCTCTGTCGTGATCCGGTATTGCTTAACCGCTTCTGTCAGCGTTTTTGTACTGCTGGCAACGCCGTTTTTCTTGATAATCTCTTGAGCCTGTTTGACTTTACTTTGCTCATATACAGGTGTTGTCTTGAGACTATACGTTTTGCTGACAGCTTGTCCCTTACCTGTTGTGATGCTGCTTGTCACCTTCTGCGTTTTTAAATATGCGGCACCTTTATTTATTTTGGCTTGCTCCGCTGATTGATTGACGACAAGTCGATACGTGCTGTCAGATGCTTTACCTGTTTTTTTCGTTGTCGCTGATACCTTTTTCTTTTGGAAGAAAGCTGCTGCTTTTTTCGCTTGATCATCTCCCAATAGGTTTCCAGTCACTACTTGATATGGCTGTGTAGAAGAGATCTTTTTGGATGTGTAGCGCCATTTCTTTTTCTTGAAAAAGGCCAACGTTTTTCCGTATGCTGTATCGTTCAGTTGATTGAGCTTCACGATATAATTTTTTGTTTTTCCCACTCGCTGCACAGTCCCTGCAGCGCCGGTTTGTTTCTTGATCTGAGCCGCAGCTGAGGATGCTTGTTTGTTGTCTTTGAAATAGCCTGATTCCAAGCGATAAACATTTTTTAAAGCGCCTGTCTTTTGAATCTTCCCGCTGATCTTTGCTTCTCTTTGCAGCTGGGTAAGGAGCGTCTGTGCTTTTGACTGGCTGGCTTGTGCAGCTGATGTGACGATGTAATATGGCTTGCCTGCTGTCACCGTTTGAAGCACTGCTTTTAAACCAGACTCCTTTTGAAAGCCTTGCAGGATGGTATTCGCTTTACTTTGTCCAACGATACCACCTGAAATCAGCTGATACACAGTGCCAGCTTTGTTTTCAGTTTGGTATGTACTGGTGACACCGGCCTGCTTTTGTAATTCGTTTTGAATATTTTTGACTTTCGTTTCAGAATCAATGGTTCCTGATATGACCTGATAAGAAGGTCTGCTTTGATTGATGACTTCATAGGTGCTATTGAGCCCTGATGTTTTCGTTAGCTCGAGCGAGAGCTTTTTTGCCTGAGCTTCATCATTGACTGGGTCAGATACGACCTTTTGTAAAGGAAGGCGGTCACCTACTGGAGACACCGTACCGCTCATGCCCGTCTCTTTTTTTAATGCAGCTGCACTTGCACTCGCTGCTGTTTGCGACTCATATCCTGAGGCAGTGAGCTGATAGGTCGACGTGTTTCCTGAGGTTTGATAAGTGGCTGTCCACTTTTTGTCCTTCTTCAATGTTTCCACTGCTTTTTTCACTTCTGATTCTGTTGTAAATACCTTTGAGGTGTTCATCGTATAAATGGATTGATCGACATAGGAGGCTGCTTGCGCTTCTTTGCCCGTCTGTACTGTCATACCAAAGGCAGCTGCGAGTAACATAATCTTGATGGTTTTTTTCACGTTCCCTGTCCCTCTCTTAACTTTGCATAATAGTCTACTAATCTCTTTATCGACAAAAACAAGTACTCTTTCAAGTCATTTATGCAATAGAAAAATAGAGGACCCCTTCGAAGTCCTCTTTTCCTTTATATATGCGACACAATCAGTTCACAAGTTCCTTCAATTGAGAAGCTCCCTGTTTCAGCCGGCAGGATAAAATGAGCTCCTTTAGACAGTGGATATGTATGTCCATCATGCGTTAAAGACCCTTCTCCATCAATCACACTGCACAGCAAAAACGGATAATCTTGCGAAAGCTCTACTGTTTGATCAATTTCCCATTTATACACAGAGAAATACTCTGCTTCAACAAAAGTTCGAATGGTCAGCCCACGGCGTGTTTCAACTGATTCATCTGTATAACCGTCTACATGAGGAACCGTTGTGACATCAATGGCTTGCACAAAATGAAGTTCACGTTCATTGCCATCCTGATCTTTTCGTTCATAATCATATACCCGATAGGTTGTATCTGAGCTTTGCTGCGTTTCAAGGACAAGCGTTCCTTCGCAGAGCGCATGAATGGTTCCGCTTGGCACATAATAAAAATCACCAGGCTTAATCTTCACCCTTCGCAAAAGACCTTCCCAATCTCCACTGTTCATCATGGTCACAAGCTCAGTTCTTGTTCTTGCATTGTGCCCATAGATCATTTCTGCCCCTTCTTTGCAGTCAATGATATACCAGCACTCTGTTTTTCCAAGCTCGCCATTTTCATGTCTTTCCGCATAATCATCATCCGGATGAACTTGAACGGACAAGTCTTGGTTTGCATCTAAAATTTTGGTTAACAGCGGGAATCGATCGCCTTCTATTCCCCCGAACAATTCTCTGTGATTGTCCCATAGTTCGATCAGCGTTTTCCCTTTATATGGACCGTCTTGCACGACACTTGGTCCGTTTGGATGAGCAGAAATTGCCCAGCATTCTCCCGTTTGATCAGAAGGAATATCATAGCCAAATTGATCCCTTAAGGCTGTACCTCCCCATATTCTCTCCTTCAATTCAGGCAGTAAAAAAATTGGTGACTGCTTCATTCAGGATGACTCCTCCCTTTGCTACCCTTTGATAATCCTTGCCAAGCTTGATGAAAACTAGCAAGTCTCAACTTTTATTATGACGCTATCTAAAGAGAAGTCAATCCTTTCAGTACACCAAATGAAAACGATAACACAAAAATATTTCATCCTTTGACAGAGCCTGCGAGAAGCCCTTTGACAAAGTATTTTCCGAGCAGAATATAGACCAAAAGTGTCGGCAGTGCGGCCAATATCGCCCCTGCCATTTGGACGTTCCATTGCACAATTTGACTGCCTGATAGATTTTGCAAGGCGACCATCACCGGCTGATGCTCCGCAGTGGTCATCGTGACTGCAAATAAGAACTCATTCCACACATTTGTGAACTGCCAAATGGCGACCACAACAAACCCTGTGATCGAAAGCGGAAGAATCATATGTCTGAAAATCCCGATAAACCCTGCGCCATCCATTTTTGCCGATTCAATCATTTCATCCGGGATGCTCACATAGAAGTTTCGGAACATGAGCGTTGTGATCGGGAGTCCATATACGACATGGACAAGCACCAGACCTGGAATCGAATTATACAATCCGATTTCACGCAAAAATTGAATGAGTGGTATGAGGATACTTTGATATGGAATAAACATCCCAAACAGCATCAGCGTAAAGACCACTTCTGACCCTTTGAAACGCCATTTTGATAGGACATAGCCATTCATCGCTCCTAGTACAGCTGACAATAAGGTAGCCGGAATGACAAGATAAAGTGAATTCATTAAATTGGGCGCTAGCTTTTCAAATGCGATTTGATAGCTTGAAAAATCGAGTGTTGATGGCAGCGCCCACATTTTCTCAAGGGTCACTTCACCTAATGGCTTCAAGCTTGTGACGAGCATGACATAGACTGGCATCAGAAAAAAAAGACTGCACAAAATCAATAAAGCATAAAGGACTGGACGGACAAACCATCTAGCTGTCATGATGACGCCCCCTTCCGGCTCGACAGGAGATACGGCACGATAAAGACCGCAACAGAGATCAGCATAACAATCGCAATGGCGGCACCGCCTGCATAATGGTTTCCTCTAAAGGTCATTTCAAACATGTAAACGCCAGGAACATCTGTGACAAAGTTTGCACCCGGTCCTGTCATCGAGTAAATCAAATCGAAAATCTTTAACGAAATATGAGCCATGATGATAATGACACTTGCAGTAATCGGTTTTAATAGAGGAAAAATAATCTTCCGGTAAATCTGCCATTCAGTTGCGCCATCCATTCTAGCAGCCTCTCTTACTTCCTCTGGAATTCCTCTCAAACCCGCCAAATACATCGCTAGAGAGAAGCCAGTCATCTGCCAAACAGCTGCAATCACGACTGCAATCATTGCGGCAGGGACACCAAACTCAATTTTCCCCCAGACAAATCCGGCTAAAATGTTCGTATCCGTGTACCACTTAGGCTGGATACTAAGCGTTTTTAAAAACAGATTCACCCCAGTGGACGGGTTTAAAATCCATTGCCAGACGACCCCTGTCACAACGAAGGAAAGGGCCATCGGAAAGAAAAATAAATTCCGAAATAGAGATTCACCCTTGATCTTCTGATCTAGTAAAATCGCAAGTGCAAGTCCAGAGGCAATGACGGCTCCAATAAAGAATAGAGTAAAAAAGACCGTATTTCGAAGATCTGACTGAAAGCGGAAATCTTGAAACAGCATGATATAGTTTTGAAGACCTGCAAAAGAGAAATTCGGAACAAGCGAGGTCCAGTTTGATAATGACACATACCCTGTCCAGCCAATAAAGCCGTAAACAAAGATGAATAATAAAACAGCCGACGGGGCTAAAAATAGCAGCGCAAGCAGCTGATCCCCATTCCATTTTTTCCGAACACGTTTGACTTTAGGTGTTGCTGCTTTTGTGATCGGCGATGTGTCCATGCGCATGAAGCTACACTCCTTTTCAAAAAAGAGGCGGTGCTTAGCCGCCGCCTCCTCGTCTTTATTTCATTGAATCTTTTAAAGATGAAACAAACTGGCTGCTGTCTTTTTGCGTGACGAAGATATTTACGGCTTGATTCGCTTTTGTCACAAACCCTTCTTCAGCAGCTGAACCATGTGCGAGAGACGGCGCCAGCTTTGATTCTTTAAATGCTTTCATCGCCGATTTTCCGTATTCATCATATTTTGAGACATCTGCATCTACACGTGCCGGTATCGACCCCTTCAGCGGATTAAATGCATCCTGTCCTTCGACAGATCCTAAAACAGATAAGAATTTCTTCACGTTTTCTGGCTGTTTCACGCCCTTTGGCAGTCCGAATGTATCGGTGATCACCATAAAGCTTCCCTCTGTTCCAGGAGTCGCCGCGTATCCAAAGTCTTCATTCACCTTCAGATCGAGATCATTCACAAAGTACCCCTTCGCCCAGTCGCCCATGACATTCATTGCTGCTTCTCCTTTTGCCACGAGCTGCGAGGCATCCTGCCAGTTACGTGAGCTGTGGTCATCATTGACATATTCAAGCATACGTCCAAAGATGTCTGCCGCTTCCTTCACTTTTGCGTCATCCATTTTCATGTCGCCAGCCCAAAGTTTTTGATATCCGTCAGCGCCTAAAACGCCGAGCAGCACACTCTCAAACAAATGCGTCGCTGCCCAAGGCTCTTTATCACCAAGTGCAAGCGGTGTAATGCCTTTTTTCTTTAAGACATCTGCTGTTTTGAAAAATTCATCAAAGGTCGTTGGCGGCTCTAAGCCTGCATCATCAAATACCTTCTTGTTATACCAAAGCACATTGCCTCGGTGAATATTCACTGGTACTGAATAGATTTTCCCATCTTTGCTGACAAGGTCGATGAGTGATTCCGGAAATTTGTCCTTCCAGCCTTCTTTTTCATATAGATCATCCAGCGGCTCCATTTTGCCTGCTGCGACCCAGCTCTCATTCAGCTCCGCTCCGCCATGTACTTGGAACGTAGCTGGCGGGTCATTCCCTTGCATCCGGCTAGTCAGAACAGCCTTTGCATTTGTACCAGCACCACCTGCGACGGCTGCATTTTCAATTGGGATGTCTTTATTTTTCTCTTCAAACAATTGAATGAGTGCTTTCAGTCCGTCCTCCTCACCTGCTCCAGTCCACCAAGAGAAAATGTCTAGTTTCTCTGCTCCGCCCTCTTTTTTTGCATCTGAGTTGGTCGATGAACTACAGGCAGTGACGATAAGCATACAGAGCGCTAACAGCGTAAAACCTAATTTGAACTTCATGATTGATCCCCCATCCCTATTTTGTAAGCGTTATCAAAATAAGTATAATGGCAGATCCTCGCTTTTTTTCAGCAAACTTCTTCACTTTTTTATGAAATTCTTCACTTTTTTACGGTTTGTTTTCGATATTCCTTCGGTGAACAGCCGACCATCTTCTTAAACACACGGCTGACGTAATTGGGGTCTGTATATCCTGCCTGATAGGTAATTTCTTTTAAACTAAGCGAGCTGTCTTTGAGAAGCTTTTTGATTTTATCCAGCCGGCAGGTTGTCACATACTCTTTAAATGACAGCCCTGTCTCGTCTTTAAAGCGCTTTGTGAAATAGGTTGGACTTAAATCAACATAGGCGGCAGTCTGCTCAAGCGTGATCTGTTCACAAAAATGCGTTTTGATGTAGCGTTTTGCCCGCTCAATGTCATTCACGGTCTGGGTTCTCGCTTCATACACATCAAATAAATGTTCACAGCACTCACGGCATTCAGCTGCGGTGCTGATCGTTAATATTGGCCAGTCTGCTCGGAGCCGTGATTTAAATAAAATCAGCAGCTCTTTTAGTTGTGAAATGGTCGCTCCCTCTAGTTCAAAGGCATCGAATAAAGCCAGCGCACCCTCTCTTCTCCCTTCTTCCAGTGCCTGCATCATATCGTCTGCAAGCTCCGGCAGATGGATCAATGGATGGGACTGTTCTTCTGTTTGGTAAAAACCATAACGAACAACGCCGGGACTCTTTTTTCGCTGATAATAGGAAAGCTTCGCCTCTGCTGCACTTTTCTGAAGATAAAGCGGGTTTGAGACCGGGTGTCCCATGCCAACGACAGGTGAAGGCTGATCGTTTGTTGTGGCAGTTCGAATCGCATGCAGGACATCTGCCTTTAACTGACCAGGCGCTTGGTGGCGATAAATGAGACATGTAAACAGCTCACCACTCACCTGAATCGGTACCGTATGAAAAAGGGGAGATGTCTGTAAATCAATCAACAGCTGATCCCCGATTGTCCGCTGAACAGCGATGACAAGACCTGCTTCATATTCGTGAAACATTTGTTGAAACTCCATGGAGGTATAAGACTGACCATTTATGACATGAGCTTCGAGCCACTTTGACTGCTGACCGGCCGCCACCGCCTGCCGCTGAGACGCCTCCTGCTGAATCTCTGCCGCAACCGTTCGAATGGCGGCGATGGTTTCATCTTTGTCAGCCGGTTTAACGAGATATTGCTTCACCCCTTCCTGCATCGCTTGCTTGGCATAATCGAACGTATCGTACGCTGTCAGCATAATGAATTTTGTATGAGGACTGCTCGCTTTGATCTGCTTGATCGCTGTCAATCCGTCCATTCCAGGCATCTGAATATCCATGAGCACAAGATGAACGGGCTCAGTTCGCACGAATTCAACCGCCTTCTTTCCATTTTCAGCTTCTCCTGATATATGACACTCTGGAAGCCAATCGGTCATGAATTTCCGCATCGCTAGTCGTTCTATTTTTTCATCATCCACAATCAGCACGTTCAGCATGCCGGTCCCTCCTTTATCGGAATAGCCAATTGAATGGTGGTGCCTTCGTTTGGCTTTGAGTCAATTTGTAGGGCATCTTTTACCCCGTAAAACAAATGCAGCCTTGACATCACATTTCGAAGACCGATCCCTGTCGAGTGCCCTTTACTCAAGGTGTTTGGACTTTCCTCTTCTTTTTCTGATAGCAATCTCCTTATCTCTTGATCATTGATCCCCATCCCATTGTCCCGAATCCGAATCATCACATAGCCGCCTTCTTGATAGATCGAGAGTTCGACAAGCCCGTCTTCCTCCTTTGGTTCAACGCCATGAATAAAGGCATTTTCGACAAGCGGCTGTAAGGTGAGACTTGGGATATGTACAGATAAACATGATTCATCTATGGTCGTTTTGCATGTAATACGATCGGCAAATCTTGTTTCTTGTATATGAAAATATTCTTTGACCACTTTTACTTCTTGCTCCAACGTAACAGATGCACTGAGAGCAGAGAGCGAATACCGCATCAGCGTGGAAACGGATTGGATCAACCTCGATGTGGCATCCGCTGATTCTAAGTAAGCCTTGCGTGAGACGAGGTTTAATGTATTAAATAAAAAATGTGGATTCATTTGGTTTTGCAGCGTTTTCAGCTTCATGTCTTTGATTTTTTGATCTAAGGCTGCCTTTTGTTTCATCTCTTCAATCATCATTTTCATCTCTTGACGCATTCGCTGAAAGGCCTCATTTAATACAGAAATTTCATCCTTTGAGGTGACATGCAAGTCCGCTCCATCAAAATTTCCTTCTGATACTTCCTTTACGCTTCGAGACAGATGGACGATCGGCCTTGATATCCCTCCAGCAATCATATACGCCATCCATAATGCGACCCCAATGGACAGCGTAAACAAACATAAGGTAAAGAGTGCATAGGTTTGATGTCTTTTTTGCAGAGATTGATAGAGTACTTGATACTCAGACAATTCATCATCAAGCAGGGTCATCGTTTGCTCTTGTATGTAGGAGGAGACGGTTCTCACCTCCTTTACACTTGCTGCATATTCTTTGATTTTCCCTTCTTTTACATGTGTCATGGTCGCATCACTTTCATTGATGAGCGTCCGCATCATATATTGGTATTTTTCAATAGAAGGAATCGCCGCATGAAGCCCGGCATCCTTTCGCAATGCCTGATCATAGGATTTCATTTTCTGTTTTGAGGCCAGATATTCTTTGGCAAACTGCCGATCCTTTTCAATCGCATACGCATTGACCTTTTCATACATCGTTTTTGCCTCTGTCGATATATCATTGAGCAGGAGAAAGGAACGAAAGCTTCTGCTATATTCTGATGTGATGTTCGAGCTGCTCCAATAGACGAAAAAAGCGGCCACGTTGCCAAGGAACACAAGGATTAAAAATGCCAATAACAATTTACTTCGAATCCTTCTCATGGCTGCACCCCCTGCTTTCTGTCTGTTTGCTGCAGAGGCAGATCCTCGCGCCGAATCACACTCGTTCCTGTGTACTGGAGTGGTTCTTCTTTTTCACCTTTCTGCAAACGTACAAGCGATTCCACTGCTTGATAGCCCATTTCATAAGGATGCTGAACAACCACTGCATCAATCTTTCCATCATCGAGCGCCTGAATCGTATCTGGCAATGTGTCAAATGCGAGCACATAAAAATCTGTGGACGATCGATATTGTGCTGTTGCTTGAATGATGCCTGCACCATCTAATGCACTCGTGCCGTAAAATGCGGTGAGCTTCGCATGATCGTTTAATAGTTTATACGCGGCACCGGAGGCCCCTGACTTCGTAATGGCTGATTCTTCTATTCCAGCAATATGAATACGTTGTTCAGCGGCGACGGCATCTCGAAATCCTTTGACACGCTGCTTTTGATGAACGGCATCAAGCCTGCCTGTGACAATTCCTACATACTGTTCGCCTTTTGTATCTGCGATGAGTGCCTGTCCTGCGATAAAGCCTGAATAATAATTGTCCGTGCCTACATACACTTGACGCTTGCTCCCCTCTGCATCCGTATCGACGGTGACAACATCAATGCCTTTTTCCCTCGCCTTCTGAAAAAGCGGTTTGTATTTTTTCTCATCAAGTCCCTGCGTCATAATGCCATCGACATGCCCTGCGATTGCCATATCAATGGTTTTCAGATGATCGTCTATATCTGCTTGCTTCGGACCCAAATATTCTAGATACACGCGATGAACGGCTGCCGCATCAGCAGCTCCCCTTTGTACCAGCTGCCAATATTCATTATCAAGTTCCTCCGGTACAAGGACAAAGTGATATTGATAGGTTGATGACGCTTTTTCGGAAGCGCTTTCAATTTTAAATAAATCTTGACCTAATAATGTTAAAAAAATAACAGATACGACACAAAAAGTGAGAAAGGCGCCCATCCCGATCCACTTTAATCTTTTCACCACATCCTCCCCCTTTCAAATATTGCGCATAAAAAAAGAGCTGCTTATAAGCATACTCTCTCGACCTCTATAATTCCTTTGTCATAAATAAACTGTTTGGATCTTCTTGATATGAATCGAAAGGCGGGCAAATATAAAAACCAACACTCTCATATAGTTTTCTTGCTGGCTCAAAGAAAGACATCGCACCTGTCTCTAAGCTGACACGTGAATAGCCGCGCCTTTTTGCCTCTTGGAGAAGATGGTTCAGCATATACCTTGCTACACCTTTTCGCATATGGAGAGCTGCGGTCCTCATTGATTTGATTTCGCCGTGATCACTTGACAGCTCCTTTAACGCTCCACAGCCAAGAAGCTCCTCTCCTTCCCGCACACTCCACACTGTGACATCTTGCTTTTTCAAATCAGCTAACGGAAGGGCATGAATGCTTTCTGGCGGGGAATGCTCTTTCATTTCTTCTATATGAGCGGTAATCAGCTGCTCTATTTGTCCATCCGTGAGTGTATCTTGTTGAATGTACATGTCTATCACTCCTTCACGATCATTGTACGTGAAGAGTCAGCATTCACCTGCTGTTATGTCAGATAAACGAACAAACAACCGGCCTCCATCCGCCAGTTGTTCGTTTGATATCAACTATTTATGAAGAAAGTACCGCTTGTAACTCTTCTGCTGTACTGCTTTCAAGCTGACTTCCGACTCCTACTGCCACTGCACCAGCTTTCAGCCATTTTGGCACATCGGCTGGATGAATACCGCCCGTTGGAATAAATTCAATCTCTGGAAACGGACCTTGTAAGTTTTTCATATAGGATAAACCGAAGGAACCGCTTGGAAAAAGCTTGAGCAAGCAGTAGCCATCTGCTTTTGCCTGCATGATTTCACTTGGGGTGAGGACACCTGGTACATAGAGTGTGTCGTGAAATGAGAGATGCTCTCCGATCACAGGGAGATATCCTGGACTGACAATAAATTGTGAGCCTGCGTCAATGGCTGATTGTGCCTGCTCAAGGGTTGTGATTGTGCCTGCTCCTACAATCAGATCTTGCTCATGCTGAAAGGACGCGATGATGTGTTCAGCATTAGGCGTGGTATACGTCACTTCAATGGCTCGAACGCCTTTTTTCTTTAAACGCTCAATGGTCTCAATGCCTTCTGCTTCACTCCCCGCTCTCACCACTGCGATCAGCTTACAAGCCGCGAGCTGCTCTTTAACGCTCAAACTTGCTGACTTGCCCATATCCTTCATCTCCCTTCATATATTCTCGTCTGTGATATCGTTTGGCTTCTTTCATAAAAGCCTGAAGCTCTTCCCGAGTAGGCAGTCCGTCTTTATCGCCAGGAGACATCACCGCAAGAGCCCCTACAGCATTGCCTCTTGTCACAGATTTTTCATATGATAAACCGTCCAATAAGCCGCTGATGACCCCCACGGCAAATCCATCACCGGCACCGACTGTATCAACGACATCTGGCACATAAAATCCGCTCACAATCCCCTGACTGGCTGCACTTTTATAAAAGGCACCTTCTGCACCGAGCTTCATGACCACAAGCTTGACGCCTTTTTGCAAATAAACATTGGCAATCTCTTCCGGCTCGTGACAGCCTGTGAGCCTTTGCCCTTCTGCAAGCCCCGGAAAAAACCAATCCACTTGAAAAGCCATTTGATTCACCGTATGGATCATATCTTCCTCCTCTTCCCATAGCTGCAGCCGAAGGTTTGGATCAAATGAAATGGTTTTGCCTGCTTCTTTCATTTTTTGAAGAGCACAAAAAGAAAACGCTCTCATTTCACTGGATAATGCAGGCGGAATACCTGTCATATGGAGGTGTCCTGCCTGTTTGAAATAGCTGGCGGGAAAGTCGCTTGGACTCATTGTGCTCGCAGCAGAGCCTTTACGATAATACGTGACGTCAGGGTCTCCATCCATCACTTTTGATTTAAGTAAAATCCCTGTTTGAGACCCATCATTTGAACGGATCACTGCACTTGTATCGACCCCTTCTTTTTGAAGCTCTTCTAAAATAAATGTGCCAAGTGAATCCGCTCCGACTTTGCTCATCCATCCCACATCAAAGCCAAGCCTTGCCAAACCGACTGCCACGTTACTTTCGGCACCAGCAAGCGCCTTTTGAAATGTCTGCACTTGATGAAGCTCTCCGGCTTCTTTTGCGTAAAACATCGCCATTGATTCCCCAAATGTGACCGCATCCAATGCTTTCACTCATTTCTCCCCTCTCTTGGTACCGGTTTCAAATCAGCTGAAAAAGAGAGAGCATGCACGTATGTATACTCTTCTCTTCTATCGTTTATAAAGATTTTCTTACGATGATTTCTCCATCGAGCTGAATGGTTTGGGGCGCACTTTCATCCCCTTCAAGCCGTGTCTTGATTTTTTGCATTGCGGCTTTCCCCATTTCATGAGATGGCTGGGCAACCGTTGTAATTCCAGGCCCAATCAGCTTATACCATTCTGTATCATCAAACCCTGCAATGCCTATCTCCTCTGGAATCTTTATCCCAAGCTCTACAAGTTCACTTATCAGCTTCAGCATGAGTAATCCATTGGCTGCTAAAATCGCTTTTTTCTGTTGGTTTAGTTGTACAAAACGGACAAGCTCTTCTCGCAATTGCTCCTTTTTCTTCAAATCAATTTCTGCAATAATGGACGTCTTATGTTTACTCATGGCTGTCTGTTCATATGCTTCTTTTCGTTCTTCACGAGGACTGATTCCATCGACAGGCTCAGTAAAGAAGGCGATGTGCTCATAGCCTTTCTCATACATTTGTTGAAGCAGCCGGATCGTGATATCACGGTTATTCGTTGTCACTGTGTCGACTTTTAGTTCAGGTA
Source organism: Bacillus sp. FSL R5-0431 (assembly GCF_038002985.1). Lineage (NCBI taxonomy): Bacteria > Bacillati > Bacillota > Bacilli > Caryophanales > Bacillaceae > Bacillus > Bacillus sp. FSL R5-0431. The sequence goes on from NZ_JBBOOG010000001.1 coordinate 3,210,668, forward strand.
ACTTCCGGTCAACAAGGACAATCGGTACACCGTTTTTCTTAAAATCCTGCAGAATGTCATTGTTCTGGCCTGTCGTATTGATGATGAGCCCTTCAATATAATGCGCATTCAGCTTGAGGAGCATTTCTCGTTCTTTTTCTGGACGGTTATCTGTGTTGCACACCATGATGCTGTATCCATATTCATCACAAATTTCTTCGACACCGCGAAGTGTCGCTACAGAGAATGGATTCGTAATGTCGGCTACAATAAACCCAATGACTTTGCTTTTTCTTACTTTCAATCCTTGAGCGAGCTGACTCGGACGATAATGGAGTTCCTCAATGGCTTTCTTGATTTTTTTTACCTTATCAGCAGAAATTTCATTTGTTCTGCCATTGATATATCTAGATACAGTTGATTTTGAAACACCTGCATAAGCGGCCACTTCGTTGATGGTGACTTTCGTTTGCTTTTTCTCTTTCATTCAAAAAACTCCCACAATCGATATCTTCTCATTTGTTTCGAAACCGATTTCAAATAACTTAAAAAGAGCATATCATAATTTCATGCATTCCAGAAGATTTTTTTGCATGAAGAGGGCAAAAAATCATCTAAATAAATAAAAAGAAAACGATTTCAAAATAACGGTTGACGGCGTTCTCTTTTTCCTCTAGAATTTTCCTTGAAACCGATACCAAATAAAACATCAATATTTTATTTCAGATGGAAAGGGAGGCTTATCTCAAATGGAAAATCGTTATGCTGTACACCCTGAGCAGGTCAAACGTTTTACAACAGAGGAACTTCGTCGTCATTTTCATATTCCTACGCTATTCGTCAGTGGTGAATTAAAGCTCTACTATTCGCATGAGGATCGCGTGGTGATTGGCGGAGTCATGCCGGCAGCAGAGCCGCTCACATTAGATGCCGGAGACTTTTTACGTACGGAATATTTCCTTGAAAGACGAGAGATCGGCATTGTGAATGTCGGCGGTCAAGGAACGGTCACTGTCGATGGTGAGGCCTTTGTACTGGAGCATAAAGATTTCTTATATATTGGGCTTGGACACAAAGATGTACAGTTTGCTACTTCATCAGGCGAAGAGGCCAAGTTCTATCTTGTATCAGCCACGGCTCATCAAGCGTACCCTACGCAAAAAGCAGCCATCGCTGAATTAACACCAAATCACTTAGGGGAAGCGTCTGCTTCAAACGTACGAAACCTGTATCAAGTCATCCACGCAAATGGCATTCAAAGCTGTCAGCTCATGATGGGAATCACTCAGCTGGAAACCAATAACACGTGGAATACGATGCCCGCTCATATTCATGATCGGCGTATGGAAGTGTACTTATATCTTGATATCGAAGAAGATGCTCGTGTCTTTCATTTTATGGGAGAGCCATCTGAAACAAGACATCTCGTTGTCGCCAATGAGGAAGCGGTCATTTCTCCTGCCTGGTCCATTCATTCAGGATCAGGTACAGCGAATTATTCATTTATTTGGGCGATGGCAGGCGAGAACTATACGTTCAAAGATATGGACTTTGTCCCAATGGACCAGCTGAGGTAATGTGATGACGTCAGCATCCTATGTAGCGTCCCTCTTTTCTCTTGAAGGCAAAACAGCCCTTGTGACAGGTCCTGGAACCGGCATTGGGCAGGGCATTGCTGTGGCGCTTGCCAGATCAGGCGCAGATATTATCGGCACATACCACCACACACCGCTTGAGGAAACGAAAGCGCTAGTCGAACAGGCGGGCCGCTCATTTCATGCGGTTCAGGTTGACTTTTCCGACCCTCAAACTGCAAAGCAGGCTGTCGATGCCATGTTACAAAAGCATACGATCGATATTTTAATCAATAATGCTGGCACCATTAAAAGAGAGCAGGCCGCTCATTATTCAGAGGAAGATTGGCATACGGTCATGGATGTGAATATCAATAGTCTCTTTTTCCTCACCCAAAGGGTTGGACAGCAGATGCTGAAAAACAGACAAGGGAAAATCGTCAATATCGCCTCCCTTCTTTCGTTTCAAGGCGGCGTCTTTGTCCCCGCTTATACAGCAAGTAAACACGCAGTCGCAGGGCTGACGAAGGCCTTTGCAAACGAATGGGCGAACCAGCATATACAAGTGAATGCGATCGCTCCTGGTTACATTGCGACCAATAACACGCAAGCCATTCGAGACGATGGAAATCGAAATGAAGAGATACTCAAACGAATCCCCGCCGGGCGCTGGGGTAAGCCCGAGGATCTAGCCGGCGCTGCTGTTTTCCTTAGCTCACCAGCCTCTGATTATATGAACGGTCATATTTTAGCTGTTGATGGCGGCTGGCTTGCCAGATAAACACACGAGAGAATTCCTATTTGCAGGGATTCTCTTTTTTCTATTTGCATAATTCTCCTCCTATCGAGTCACTCTATAAAAAACATGACATGAGGGTGAGGTATTATGAAAAGTCGTATTGAACAAGATATAGCGTCCGTCATCAAGCGTATCAAAAGCTTTGCCGGGAAAAGTGATGATATCGTGTTCCACTCATTTTCATTTGGCCCTTCTGCTATCTCTGCATGTCTCATGTACGTTGAAGGACTTACAGAATTTGAGATGCTTTCCAAGCAAATCATTTCACCCATGCAAAAGGAACTGGACATCACCGAGGTTGATTCTACTACGCTTCCGTCCCTGTCTAAAACGTTCTTTGGCATTCAAAATGACGTGCTGGAAGATATGAACCTTGCCATCGAGCAGTTATATAACGGCAGGGCTATTTTATTTGTAAATGGAGCAACGCAAGCGCTTGCGCTCCAAACGAATCTTTTTCAATTTAGAGAAGTAGAAGAGCCGCAATCGGAAGTCCTTGTAAGAGGTCCGCGAATTGGTTTTATTGAAAATCTTGAAAAAAACACGGCTTTAATCCGTGAGCGGGCAAACGACCCTAACCTTGTCATTCAAAAGATAAATGTAGGTACTCGCAATAAAAAGTCTGCTGCCCTTGTGTACGTTCGTGATATTGTTGATCCCAAATTAGTAGAAGATATTTTATCACGCATGACCGAAATCAAAATGGATGACATCCCTGAAACCGGCTATATTGAACAGCTGATTGAGGACAGCCACATCTCCATTTTTCCGCAGATTCAAAATACAGAACGTCCTGACCGGGTGATTGCATCTGTGCTTGAAGGCAAAGTCTCCATTTTGCTCGACGGCACACCTTTTGCCCTCATCATGCCTATGACACTTACAGCCTTGATGCAATCACCGGAGGATTATTATCAAAGATGGACAAGTGCGACTCTTTTGCGCCTACTCCGTTATTTTGCCGTACTGTTAACGATTTTTTTACCAGGGCTCTACATCGCTCTTGTCTCATATCACCCCGGTTTATTACCAACACGAATGGCACTCACCATCGCAGGCAGCCGGCAGAATGTTCCGTTTCCTCCTGTTGTCGAGGCGATTCTTATGTCTTTTACGATTGAGCTGCTGCGAGAAGCTGGACTTCGGCTTCCTAGAGCCATCGGGCAGACGATTGGGCTCATTGGCGGCGTCATCATTGGTCAGGCGGCTGTCCAAGCCAATATCGTCAGTGCGTTAATGGTGATTATCGTGTCGCTGACCGCATTGGCCGATTTCACTGCCCCTTCGTATGACTTTAGTTTCCCGCTGCGCATCTTGCGTTTTATGGCCATTTTCAGTTCAGCGATGCTTGGGTTATACGGCTTGATCATGTGTTATTTATTTGTGCTTTGTCACCTGATGCAATTAAAGACCTTTGGTTTTGACTATTTCACACCTGTTTTATCTTCACCGTTTTCAGATTTAAAGGATACGTACGTACGTTTACCAATTGGGCTATTTAAATCGAGACCGAAAACAGCAAAAATAAAAAATCTCAAAAGACAAGGAGATTAAACGATGTACAGAGCTGAGAAGCTATCATTGTTACAAGTCACCATTCTGTGCAGCTCTACAATGATAGGCGCTGGAATTTTAACCATTCCACGCAGTTCTGCCAATTCAGGGTTCCCTGATGGCTGGATCATTGTATTAATACAGGGAGTCATCTTTGCTTTCGTTGCTTTTTTGTTAGGATGGATTGCTGAAAAAAATGCGCCGGACACCATTTTTGAGTCAAATAAAAAAGGAGCCGGTGCATTCTTTGGCACGATCTTTAATTTAATGCTGATCGCTTATTTACTAGGCATTGTCGGCTTTGAAGCGCGTGTCCTCGGGGAAGTGGTCCAATTTTTCCTGCTGGAATCGACTCCTATGGCAGTGATTGTGATGATTTTTCTTCTTGTGGCGATCTATCATTTGAAAAGTGGTATCTTTCCAATAGTGAAAATGGTGACATACATATATCCGATGACGATGATCATTTATATTGGGCTCATGCTGTTTAGTTTGAAAATATTCGATTTTGATTACTTACGCCCGGTGATGGCGAACGGGTTTAAAGATTTCAGTAATTTGTTCTCTCAAACATTTATTCAATTTACAGGCTTTGAGGTCATTTTGTTTGTTGTACCACTCATTTATAAAGACAAATGGTCGAAGGCGAAATGGGCCGCTGCGATCGGGGTCGGAATTACCTCACTTATCTATTCTCTCACGCTCTTTATTGTGATTGGTTCCATGACCGTTGGAGAAACGAAATCCCTCACCTGGCCCACTGTCTCCCTCATTCAAGCACTAGAACTTGAAGGGGTCTTCATTGAACGATTTGATATTTTTTTACTGACGATCTGGACGTGCCAGCAGTTTATTTGCATGCTTGGCTTTTTCCAATTTGCCATTAAAGGGTGCCACACGGTCTTTAAGACGACCAATGTAACGAGACTGCTTTGGCTGCTGTTTTTGATTACCTCTGCCCTCTCTTTATTTCCGAGAAATATCAATGAAGTCTTTTACTTCTCTACTTTACTCGGCTACGCATTGTTCGCGGTTTTAGCCATTCCTTTTATTACAGCTGTTCTGCTGATGATACGTAAAAAATGGGGAGGTCGTTCTGCATGAGAGGAAGGCGTGTATTGTTCATCTTTTTATCCTGCTGTCTTATCCTTTTATCATCAGGGTGCTGGGATTTAAAGGATATTGAAAAACTATCGTTTGTACGCGGTGTTGGTATTGATGAGGAAGATGAGAATGGAGTTAAGCTGACCTACCAAAACCTTGTACCGAAAACAGGCGGAACACAAGAAGCCGATTCTCCTGGCTATGTGAATGTCGTCTCAAAAGGGAAAAATGTGCTGGAGGCTGTCAGTAATGTCGCCTTAAAGGACCCGCCGATCTATAGTGATCATCTGAAAATCTTCTTGTTCGGCAAAAATCAGGCAGAGCATCACGATATTCAAGGAACGCTCAATCACTTTATACGAGATGATGAGGTTCGGCGAAGCAGCTATCTTCTCGTGTCACGAAATGATGCGTCAAAAGTGATCAACCAAAAATTGAAATCTCAGCAAAAGGTTCCGGTTGAGCATATCTTTGAAACATCTAAAAACCGAAGCTTTAATGGGAAAATTTTGCTGCCAACACGTATTGGCCGGGCGTCCGATTACTTTCAGATGGGCATTAGCTTCCTTGTACAAAGTGTAGATGCGATAAACGGTGAACTTATTTATGATGGGGCAGGAATTATAGATGGAAAAACACGAAAACTGATTGGCTTCATCCCTTCGAAGGATGTCCAATCTTTAAACTGGGTGATGGATCGGATATCAGGCGGTGTTGTACCTGCCACCTACAAAGACTTTCCGATCACGTATGAAATTAAGAAATCAAAAACCAAGGTTGAACCCTATCTGAACAATGGGAAAATTTCCTTTAAAATTTGCATACAAACAAATGGAAAATTATCAGAGGATCAATACCCTCCTGAAAATTCATACGATGAGCAGTACATCAAACGATTTGAGCAGATTTTCTCTAAGAAAATTAAAGGACACATTCAAAAAGCAGTGAGTCATATGCAAAATGAAGTAGGCGTTGATCCTATCTTTTTAAGCAAGCATTTCCGTATTAAATACCCTGACTATTGGGAAAAGCATCGAAACGAGTGGGATACGCTCTTTCAAGAAGCGGATATCGAATATGATGTCAAAGTCAGCATTTTAAACTTTGGGGCAGAAGGCGCAACAAAAAGCTTCAAATGGTAATGCAAAAGGCGGTTATCCCGAAGGGGAGCCGCCTTTTTTACGCACGACAATTAAAAGCTGATATAGGGTCACTTGATCAGACAACGCTTTTGTTTGAAAGCCAAGTGACGCTCCTAATCTCGCCACCTCGTCAAAAAACAATTGGACGTTTTGATCAATCTGAACATTGATCCGCTGCTCGATCACCCGTTCAAACAAATAGTCTGGGAAAAGTGCACGCATCGTGTTTAGTGTGAAGAACCTCAGGTGGCCTCGGTCTAAAATCCCTGCATCTTGATACGTAAAATCCCCTGTCATTAACGGGAGAAGCACCTCCGCATGCATCATGTTTGGCAGGCAGCAAATGACCACACCGCCAGGTTTTAAAGATGCGTGCGCTTGTTCAATGATGTGCCAAGGATCTGACACATGCTCTAAAACATCAGAAAAAATAATCGCATCAAAAAAAGCTTTTTTCTCTAACCACGGGTATTCATCTGCTTTTGCCTCGATGACTTCTTCATAATATGCCTTTGCAATGGCTGCTTTTAATGGATCTTTCTCTACCCCGTACATGTCAACAGACTGCCGATTCATTAGTTCAAGCCCTGTGGCCCCTGCACCGCATCCCACATCAAGCACACATACAGCGTCTTCAGGCAGCAAAGCCGCAAAGTACGGATGGGGGGTCATCAGATTGAGATCAATGCCCCATTTATCTAAAAACCGAAGCCTGTTCTCAGCAAACAGTGTAGAGATGTTCGTTTCTTGATTCGCACGAAAGGTTGCATGACCGTGATGATGCACAAATGAATCGTGGACGATTTGCAGCTGATATCCCTTTAGCAAGGATCTCAAACAAAGATCGTCATCCTCAAATGATCCATACACGAACCGCTCATCAAATAACCCCACCTCTTCAATGAGCTCTCTTTTCACAAGCAGACAAAACCCCACAAGTCGATGTACATAAGTTCTCTGACCTTTTTTCGCAGCCGTATAATTCTTCGCAAATACTGGGAGCTCCTTCACATCTGTATACGATGGCTCGACCATTTGAGGACCGCTCACATAATTGGAGACTGGTCCTACCATCCCAATACGTTCTGATGCAAATAACGCCTCTTTTAATGGAGAAAGCCAGTTTTCCGTTACGATCGTGTCGTTATTTAAAAAGAGAATGCTATCTCCTGTCGCTTTTTTCGCTCCTTGATTACAGCCCTTTGCAAAGCCTTGATTCTCTGTGTTTTCAATGAAAATCACATCTTTCAGCTCTCTCACATATTCCTTCGTACCGTCGGTTGACGCATTATCAACGATGATGAGTTCATATTGGTCACTTCGGGTATGCTGCTTGATGCTGTCGATACATTTTTTCGTTAAATGCAGTTCATTGTACGTCAGCATGACAATGCTCGTTTTCCCTTTCATCTTATTTCCACCTTTCGCTCGCCTGTTCCATATGTATGTCATATACAGCACGTTCAGAAGATGAGAGATTGTCCTTTCTTGATTAAACGTTTGTTTAACACAGAAAAACCAGCTGCATGCGGGCAGCTGGTCGTTGTTCACACCGTTTTTCCTTCCTCACCTGTGACGGCACGGTTCCTCTTTTTTAAATCTTCTTCAATTTCTTCAAGACTTTTCCCTTTCGTTTCAGTCACCATATATTTCACAAACAAGAAGGCGCCTACGCCGATGACCGCGTAAATGAGGAAAAGATTACTGATACCCATCGCGCTTAATAGAGCTGGGAATGTAAGCGAGATGATTAAATTCCCTGTATGAAGGAGGAAGGTAGAGACGCCTGTACCGATTCCTCTTACATGTACTGGGAACAGCTCTGGAAGCATCACCCAAACGACTGGACCCCAGCTGACAGCAAAGATGACGATGAAGAGTCCTAAACAAATAATGGTTGTCCATCCTGCAGCTGTTGACCCCTCGAAAAATCGATTGACCACTGACAGGACAATTAAACTTAGGACCATGCCAGCATTCCCAAATAAGAGCAGCGCTTTACGCCCTACACGGTCAATGATTTTAATCGCCACAAACGTCATGACGACATTCACTGCCCCAATTCCGACGGTTCCTAAAATTGCCGCTGAATTACCAAAGCCAACGCTTGTGAATGTTTTTGGTGCATAGTAAATAATTGTATTAGTTCCGATAAACTGCTGTAAAAAGGCAAGACCAACACCAGCAATTAATGCTGGGCGTACCCATGGCTCAAATAATTCCTTAAAACCGCCTTTTTCTTCACTTTCTGCCTGTTGAATATCTGAAATTTCTTCTTCAACTTCTTGCTTACTTTTTCTGAGTTTAGATAATATCTCTTTCGCACGGTCTGCCTGTCCATGGACAAACAGCCAGCGGGGACTTTCCGGCATAAACAAAATCCCACATAATAAAAGCACAGAAGGTACGACCGCAATTCCAAGCATCAGGCGCCATGACTCTGCATCCGCTAAAGCGTAGTTCACAATATAGGCGAGAAGAATACCAAATGTGATCATGAGCTGGTTTAATGAGGACAGTGCACCTCGAGATTCCTTTGGAGCAAGTTCAGATAAATATAATGGAACAATCGTTGTCGAGCAACCGACAGCAAGCCCTAGTACAATTCGGAATAAGACCATCACTTCCGTATTCGGAGCAAGGGCTGTACCAAATCCACCGATAATAAACAAAATCGCTGCGGCGATGATGGCTTTTTTCCGCCCGAATTGGTCTGTCAGCTTTCCAGAAAGAGAGGAACCAAGCATCGCCCCGATTAAAATCGAGCTGACAACAAGTCCCTCTGTAAACGCGTTTAACCCTAAATCCTCTTTCATAAATAAGATGGCGCCAGAAATGACACCTGTATCATAGCCATATAAGGCGCCGCCAAGTGCACCGAAGAAATAAAGCCATCCATTCCGATTTTTCATGTTCATAACCCCTCTTTTGTTCTGTATGTACTGGATGTTTCTCTATGGAAAATCATTTTCCTCACTTCCTGTCATTTCAAACATTTCGATGTTTTATGACAAATATATTTCATTTGAAGTAACATTGAAACTTTTTAAGATAAGGAAACGTCAATTAAGCGTTAGTGAAAAAAATGTCGCACTATATCCCGTTTTAAGGTATATTTGTTTTAGTTTGTAAGCAAAAAGAAGGACATCTTTACTATAAAAATCATAGCGAGGGTTTAAAATATATGGATCAATCAAGAACGAAACGCAAAGGAAAAAAGCGTTTAAAGCCATGGGTGAAAGTCACTCTGTTTATCATCGGTATTCTTTTACTGACAACCGCTTCTGTCACAGGCTATGCCTACTATAAAGTGACAAATGCTGCCAAAAAGGCGCAAGTATCTCTAGATCGCGGTGCACAATCTGTGAAACGGATTGAAGCATTCGATCCCGGGAAAGACAGCTTTTCTGTCTTGCTGCTTGGCATTGACAGCAGACCGGGCGAAACAGTGAAACAGGCACGAAGCGACGCAATGGTCTTAGCAACAGTCAATCGTACAAATAAAACCGTGAAATTATTAAGCATTCCAAGGGACTCATATGTGAATATTCCAGGGCATGGCTATGACAAAATTACACATGCACATGCATTTGGCGGTGCAGATTTAACCTTGAGTACAGTCGAAGATTTACTAGATATTCCGGTTGATTTTGTGATCCAAAGTAATTTCAAAGCATTTAAAGAGATCGTCAATGAACTCAACGGGGTTTCTATTAACATCAAGGATGAATATCTTGTCAAACAAGTTCTAAAAGATACAAAGGGCAAGGTACAGCTTCAAACAGGAACTCATACGCTAGACGGTGATCAAGCTCTCGCATATGTGAGAACAAGAAAAGCAGATAGTGATTTAATGCGCGGACAGCGTCAAATGGAAGTATTAAAAGCCATTTTTGATAAATCAAAATCGTTAACGTCTATTCCGTCATATGACAATATCATTGATACACTTGGTGAGAATGTCTCCACCAACCTTTCAATGAAAGAGCTAGTCGGGCTTTTCCCGCTGCTGACGTCATTGAAATCGGTGGATACCATTCAGCTTAAAGGCTCTAATTACCAGCCAAACGGGGTTTATTATTACCAATTGGATCAAAACCAGCTAAACGAAGTGAAGACTGAATTGAAGAAACAGCTTGAATTATCATAAACAGAAAGCGTCCCTAAGGGGGCGCTTTCTGTTTGTTGACAAAGGGCTAAAATGGTTTTTTATTTTAGCTCTTTGTCTTCTTTTCAGCGTGATTGAAAACCTTTGAATTCTAGGAAGGACGAGCACTGGCGCGGAGCGAATTTGACATTCGTGAGCACCAGCGCGCAGGACTGACAAAGAATGCAAGGGTTTGTCTACACGCTGAAAGCGTCCCTAAGGGGGCGCTTTTCTACTTGTTGACGATGATGTAGATTTTAACCCTTTGGCTTATTCCCTTGATCATTCGATCATTTTTGTTTAGCCTTGATAGAGAGGAACAAGCATCCCATTGCTCATGAGAATGAAGGAAATCGTACATACTTTGAAGAGGCTATTGCATGCATGAAGGAGGATTTGACAGCGATGAAAAAAATGATTGCGATTGATTTAGACGGTACACTTTTAAATACAAAAAGTGAAATATCTGCTCAAAACCGGAAGGCATTGATTCGTGCGAAGGAAGCGGGATATATTGTCACCATCTGTACCGGGCGGGCGACTTTTGATGTGAAGGAACTGCTTGGCAATTTGGACATCCCCATTATTGCAGCAAACGGCGGAACTGTTCATACCGAAGGATACGAACTTTTCAGCCGTATCACACTTGACCAAGAAGCAGGAAAACGAGCGGCTAAGGCATTAGTAGAACGAAACATTTACTTTGAGGTCTATACGGACGATGCGCTCCTCTCTCCTTTTGATGGAAAAGAGAAGCTGAAAGCAGAATTTGATGTGATCAAAAGTGCGAACCCAAATGAGGATGTAGCTGATTTATGGGAAGGGGCAATGACTCAATTCAAACAATTTGGCATCAAACCAGTGGATGATATTCGCCAGATTTTTGAGTCGAATGAAGCGACCTATAAATTACTCTGCTTCTCATTTGATATGAACAAACTACAGGAAGCACGAAATCTTCTAGCGGAAATGCCTGAGCTTTCATTGACCTCTTCTGGAAAACATATCATTGAGGTACTGCCAAAAGAGTCTGGGAAAGGACATGCTCTCAAAAAGCTCGCAGCTCATTATGGCGTAGACCGCTCACATATTTATGCGATTGGCGACAGCCCCAACGATCTATCCATGTTTGAGGAAGCAGGCCACCGCATTGCAATGGGGAATGCCGTAGATGTTATTAAAGAAAAGAGCACCTACATCACAAAAGGCAATCATGAAGACGGTGTTGCTTACTTTATTGATCTGCTTTTACAAAATCAATTCCACGAAAAAAAGACGCTAGTCTGATCAGCGCCTAGAGAGAAGTCTAGAAGTCCGATACGAACGTGGATCGGGCTTTTTCTTTATTTTTTGATTCTAACAGCCGTCTCATACTTATCCTTCCAGTACGTACTTGTTTTCATATTCGTAAGCACGACACCATTTGAGACGGTCACATGAATGACTTGATTTGACCCTGCATAAATCGCCGGCATCAATGACGTTCCACTAAAGAAAACGAGATCTCCCGGCTTCAGCTCCGAACGTTTCACAGGCGTACCTGTCTTGACTTGACCTGACGCATAGCGAGGCAGATCAATACCGAGCACTTCTCGATACACGTATTGTGTGAACCCTGCTGTGTCAAATCCCTCTTCTGGATTCTTCCCGCCTTTGACATAAGGGACTTCCCCAATATACGTTGCCGCTTTTGATACAACCGGATCTTCTTTTGATAATTTCAGGTCCGTTAATCGTTTCGCACCTGTCCATTTCTCGCGCCAATACGATTCAGACAAATAAGAAATCGTGACACTTTCCGAACGGCTCGCATGAATAAAACGGTCGCCCCCAATATACATCCCTACATGAGAAATGCCTGGCTTATATGTGTTGCTAAAAAAGACAAAATCCCCTGGACGTATATCCGCTAATGCCACTTTTTCTCCAACCATCCACTGCTGTTCAGCACTTCGAGGTAAATAAATCCCTAGTGATTTTTCAAATACATATTGTAAAAAGCCTGAACAATCAAAGCCAACCTTAGGGTCTGCTGCACCAAATACATAAGGAATACCTAAATATTTCATCGCATCTTTCACAAGACGGTCATCAGAGATTTCCGGTGTACCGGGCAGTCGTTTGACTGCATAAAATCGGTCCGTCCAGTATTTGCTTTTGCTGACATCTGTTTTCACCACACCTTGACTGAGCGTGATGTGGATGATCTGATCGTTACCAGCGTACAACGCCACATGTGTCGGGATATCCTTTGTTTCTTCAAGGCTGCGAAAATATACAAGGTCACCGGGCTGGGCTTTGTCCCATGATACCTTTTTTCCAATCTGATATTGGTCGATCACCTTCCGCGGCAAATCAAATGCTTCTGATGTCTTGTACACATATTGAATCAATCCAGATGCGTCAAAGCCTGTTTTTGGATCGGTTCCTCCTTTATGATAAGGTGTTCCGATCAGCTTTTCCGCTTGCTCCAAAGGAGACGCTGTTTGAGCAGATACTTCTGATTGAGACATGAACATCAGCCCTACGAGCGCACACCCACCAATCAATATTTCTTTCCATTTCATGATCTTTCCCCTCCTTTCTTCTATAGTTTCGGCATGAAACCTTTTATTTTACACCTTTTTTCGACAAAAAAGAGCACGCAATGCGCGCCCTCTATGCTCTTTAAAATTATTTACTTGCTTCCGTTTTTGACTGCTTTTGCTGTTCGATTTTCTGCATTTCAACCGAGATCTTTTGTTTTTCATGATCTGTGAGGCTGTCACTAAATTTAAAAGCAGACATAAAGACAAAGACTAAAATTAACGCAACAAACGGCCAGCTTGCTTTTAGGAATTTCATTTCTTCTCTTTCCCTCCGTTTTCTTTTAAGTGTTTAACTTTATCTGCGTGATCTACTTCAAAGAAAATGTGTCCGTCTTTTTCTTTCCAATCCGCATTCGTACCATTTGTCAGCATACGGATAATGGATTTTGATTCAAAAGATCCTGCTTTAACCGGAGCAGGTGTTGCTTCCTTGATGTACATTGGGACAACTTCAAATGTCGCTTTTCCATCTTCATTCAGATGATACTGAACAAGTGCAGAATCACGTGTTCTTGACCAGCCTTGGTCAAAAATAAAGTTCCCTAAGCTATAGAAGATCGCCGTACCGTTATAGACTTCCATTGGCTCAAGAACGTGCGGATGAGCACCGATAATGATATCAGCGCCAGCTTTTGACATCGCTCTTGCCAATTCTCTTTGTCTATCGTTTACCTCATTGTTGTACTCCTGTCCCCAGTGAGCATGAACAACGACGATATCTGCCTTTTCAGCAGCCTGCGAGATCATCGGAATAAAGATAGATGGATCGGCTGGCAAGATACCCGCCTGGCGATTCGTTGCTTTAAAATCTTTCCCATACACATCAGTAAAACCAAGTGTAGCGATTTTGACACCATTTACTTCTTTGTACGAAATGTTCTGCTTCGCATCCTGAAGGTTACGGCCTGCGCCTGTATAATCCATGCCAGCATGTTCAAAGGCATCAATCGTGTTGTTCAGCCCTTTTTCACCATAGTCTGCCGCATGGTTATTCGCAAAGTTTAATACAGAGAAATTCAAATCCTTCAATGCTTTGACAGAATCTTCGTCTGTTTTCAAATGAATATTCTTTTGTGCCGCTTGTTCTTTATCTGATGCGACTGGATGCTCAAAGTTACCAGTCACATAATCTGACACATCAAAATATGGCTTGGCGTAACGAAAGAGATGCTGTTTTCCATAACGGTCTGTTACTTTCTCTACGTTTCTTCCAAACATAATGTCACCGACAAACGAAGCGGTCAGGATGTTTTCTGGATTCTTTTGTACAGTTGGCACTTGTGCTTTCCCGATAAACGTAAATAGAAATGTACAAGCAATGACAATCGGTAAAGCAATCAGTACGTGTTTATTCGTCTTTTTCTTTTGGTTCTTTGTGATTTTCAGCAGCTTTTCCTGAAAGCTCAATTTTTTATTCATCATTGGACACACCTTATCTTAAAATAGATAGTAAACATACATGATGGCAAATGTTGCACCACTTAGAAGTAACGTGCTTCCAAGGGTAATCGTAAGACCTTGCTTTTGAATCGTATTTGCAATCAATCCAGGAACGATAATACCGATTCCGCGGAATTCTGCTATTTCAAATGGAACCACTGGATAGAAGAAATCAAATACAAGCTTTAAGGCGATCCCTGTAATCAGCATCGCAGCAAACTTTCTGCGTCCGTATAAAATCATAAATTTCGATAGACCAAAGCGAACGATGACATACGTAAGCAAGCTGACAGATAAGACGACTAAAATAAAGACTGGCTGGTTAAATACAAGCGCCAGATAACCTGGGACAACAAGTCCAGCTGGTACGATTCCTGTTTTTTCTGCAAAGATTAAACTAAGTAGAACACCTAAAATTAACGAGATATAAAGATCTGATCCGAACATTTTCTATATTTCCTCCTAGCTGACAAGCTGCTTAATTTTGTATTCTTGAATTTTTTCGATTAACGGTTCAGCGGCACCATGAATATTGCCGACTCCATAAACCACTCGATTATGAAGCTTTTTCTCAAGCATATTCATAATTTCTTCTGTAGATTGATATTCAAGGTTGTGTAAGTGGTCAGCCGGAATTTTCCCATCCTCATATGCCTTCACAATTGGATCTGTTGTTTCACCAATCAAGACAAGATCACTTGCTTCAATATAAGGAAGTACATCCTCCGCAAACTGGATCGTTCTATCTACACGATCCGCACGGCAGTTCATGATAATAATCGGTTCATCTGTTGGATATCCAATCTCTTTCACACGCTTCCAAATGTTCAATGTAGATGATGCGTCATTTGCCGCAAAACCATTTACAAAGTGTCCAGGTGTTTTCGCGTCCATTAATGGAAGAATTCTCATCGCTCCTGGATCAGGTGGCGCATTTAACATTCCTCTGAATGCCGTATCTTCATCAATTCCTAATGCCTGTGCAACACCAAGTGCAAGTGAGGCATTATCTGGGAAGACCATGTACTCAAATTTCCGTAAATACTCATCAGAAATCTTGGAATTATCTGCAACAATGACTTCTGTGTTGCGTTTTTTCGCAATCTCTTTAAAGAATTCCGTATATTCACTATCCGTAATAACCAAGTGTCCATTGTAAGGAATTGTCGCTGTAAAGGCTTCTGCTATTTCATCAAGTGTCGGCCCCATTACGTCCATATGATCTTCAAGAACGTTTACGATCACGCCAATATTCGCTTGAAGCAGCTCTTCCTGAAAGATAATTTGGTAATCTGGATTTACTGCCATACATTCACTGACGATGGCATTTGCTCCTCTTTCAACGGTTTCTCTCATAACTTCCTTCTGCTCACCGATATTCGGTCCTTGCGGTTTCCTTTTAATCGGTTTCTCCTCTGGCGTATCCCAATAAATCATTCTTGCATCTGTTCCCGTTGTTTTGCCGACAGTTTTATAACCTGCCTCCATTAAGATACCGGTTGTCAATCTTGTAACGGTAGACTTTCCGCGAATACCATTAATATTGACGCGCACCGGCAAGGCATCGATATTTTTCTGGTGACGCTTCTTTTCAATAAAGCCAATCCCTAACATGATGACACAGGCTATAACGATTAACCACATCGCTTATCTACATCTCCTTTTTTTATGAGTGTGATATGTAAATTCAATCAACAGTATATAGGTTCAGCATAAAATCACAATCGGTATTATGTAACATAATCTTTCACTTCCTCGTATGCCAAATTCCTCTAATCAGAAGGCGGATTTGCCTAGCTCTTCTTTAAATGAAAAGGCCAAAAGGCGGACAAAAATCGGTATGAATTTCGGCTTCAATCAAGAGAAAGCGTTACCATCAAGCATCGGAAAATCTTTTGTCCTTTTCTCCCTAAATTTTTTGACAATTATTAAGATGTATTTTGAATCAATGTTTTATAGCCCTTTAAACTCTATAACATCAGTCATATCAGCGCTTTAAATGAATAGTGCGTGTTTTGGAATGTTTTCGATTTTTGAAGGAACAGGTTAGAAAGTCATCCTCAACGGTCAGAATGCTGCGCGTTGACCTATGACAAAGGTCACCTCTAAAAAAATCAAGTCATATGCTTATTTTCGGGTCACAAAAAATTGGGATAAGATGTAAACTATTGATCATTTCGGAATACCTGCTTTTTACGATATTCGCTCCTTATGACCTAAACAATGAAACATTATTCATTTGTTTTTATCAAGATTCATCATTTCTTAACATTTTTAATATGATTTTAGTTGAAAGTTGTCAATTCATGTCATGCTTTCCCCAAAGATGACGAATAAAATCAGCTTCTCCGCTTACACTATGGTTAAAAAAACTGTGAGAGGAGGCTAAAGATGCCAAACGCCAATGAGCAAACACGCTTGCATTTTTTATCAGGCAGCTTCGAGGAAAAAATCCGGATTCTGAAAAAGACATTTCAGCAAAGCGGGGATTTTGAATACCGAGAGTTAATGGTGAATGAAACGAAATCTGTCCTGTTTTTTATTAAAACAAGAGTAGATGAAGGCAAACTAAATGATTTCATTATCGGCAACTTGTTAGGTCCTCCTGGAAAGCAGGAATATACGAAATCTCTCAGCACACTCGAAACAGGTGACTTGACGCTGATCACTGACAGTATTATTGCTGGGAGCATTGCGTTTCTTGATGAAAATTCCTCACAGATCAAATTGTTTTCTGTCGGTCAGCCGCCGCTGCGCTCTATTTCTGAACCTTCATCTGAAAGTATTATTGCTGGAGCACATGACGGATTTGTTGAAAGTCTTGATACCAACATCTACTTACTGCGTTCGCATTTAAATGATCGAAAGCTCGCCATTCAGTATCATAAGATTGGTACAAAATCTGAAACAAAGCTTGCGACTGTTTATATATCTGATATCGCTAATCAAGAAAAGGTAGAAGAGGTAAACAAACGGATTTCTTCTATTAAAGTAGACACGCTGCTAAGTCCTGGCTCTATTGTTGAGGCGATTGAGGATGATTCATTTTCTATTTTCCCGCAGCTTATTGATACAGAGCGCCCTGATAAGGTGAGATCTGCAATCCTTGAAGGGCGAATTGTGGTGATGATGGATGGCAGTCCGATGGCCATCATTCTTCCTGTCACCTTCTTTAGCTTCTTTCAATCACCTGATGATTATAATAGCCGCTGGATTCCGGCTACGTTTATCCGTGTTCTCCGCTATCTTGCCTGTATCATCGCAATCATTTTGCCATCTTTTTATATCGCTGTCATTGGCTTTCATTATGAGGTCGTCCCAGATGAATTAGCCATAACGATGAAAAATTCAATTATCGGTATCCCATTTCCTCCTTTGATAGAAGCGATGCTAATGGAAATTACCATTGAACTCATTCGTGAGGCAGGGGTGCGTCTGCCTAGACCAATTGGTCAAACCATTGGTATCGTAGGTGGTTTGGTCATTGGAGATGCTGTTGTACAAGCAGGACTCATCTCAAATGTTCTTGTCATTGTAGTCGCTGTGACCGCTGTCGCTTCATTTGTACTTCCGTCATTTGAAATGACGGCCACGATTAGGATGCTGCGTTTCCCGCTCATGTTCATGGCATCTATGTTTGGTTTTATTGGCATTTCATTTGGATTATCCATCATTCTCATGAATTTATGCCGCCTTGAATCACTAGGGGTGCCATACTTATCACCTGTTGCTCCATTTAACTGGCAGGATTTAAAAGATACTGTAATTCGCCTCCCAATGTGGATGTACAAAAATCGCCCTGTTTATTTAAATCCGCAAAAGAAAAAGCAAATTGAACATTTGAGAGGATGGAAAAAGAAAAATGAAAAATAAAATATCTCCACCTCAAGCTGTCTTTTTTCTCATTCAATCTCAAATTGGTGTCGGTATTTTATCGCTCCCCCACTTTTTGATGAAAGACATGGGACACGATGGCTGGATGGCGATCATTGTCGCCTGTTTTTTTATCCAAATCATCAATACCATTTTCATTTACATCATTCATAAATATCCAGAAACATCATTCTTCCAAGCATTAATTGATGTATTTGGTCAATGGATTGGGAAATTACTGATTGCACTGTATATACTGTATTTTGCCTCCGTCTGTATTGTCGTTTTATCCATTTTCACCAGAATTATTGGTATGTGGGTTCTGCCGCTGACGCCAAACTGGGTCATCAATCTATTACTCATTACTTCCATTGTTTATATTGCGAAGGAGCAAATTACAGCCATTGTCAGGTTTAACTTTATCTTAACTCCCCTTCTCCTTTTGCTTTCCTTGCTGATGTTCTATTCATTAAAAGGGACCAATATCGATTATCTGATGCCTTTTTTTCAAACAGACATTTCTCAGTTTCAGCTTGGGCTGAAGGACGTCGTCCTATCGATGAATGGATTTGAGATGATCCTTATTCTTTCTCCCTTTATGAAAGGCACTATTAAGGAACGGTATAAAATCATGACCATTTCAAATATATGCACGACGCTTTACTACCTATTTATTACATTGATTTGTTTTATGTTTTTTAGTCCAATTGAGCTTGATGTGATTCCCAACCCTGTTCTTTACTTATTAAAAACCATTTCCTTCGGTATCATTGAGCGGACAGATTTAATTTTTCTTAGCTTCTGGGTGTTTATTATTCTTGCCACATTGAGTAACTATCTGTACTTTTGTGCAAATGGCATTTCCAGTTTACTGAAGAAAAAGGATCACAAAAAATATGTTTATTGTTTCGCCATTCTGATATATGCGTCTAGCTGTTTTTTGGCAGTCGATAACTTTCGCATTCAGCGTTTCAATGATTTTACAACGATTGCTCAGTATTCGTTCATTTACACACTTCCAGCATTCATGGCGATCATTATCTTTATCAAACAACGTAAAAAGAAGGTGAAATCACATGCGTCATAAATATGTCCTGACTCTCCTCATGTGCGTGTCTCTCACCATGATGCCTGGCTGCTGGGATCAAAACCTATTAAAAAACATCTCCCTTGTCCTTACTTCCGCCATTGATCAAGGGGAAGATGGTAACGCAAAAGTATCGATTACCTACCGAAAAGTACAACAGTCTCAAAGTATGCAGCAAGGAAGTTCAAGTACTTATTCAACCACTGTACTGACAACCAATGCTCCAACTTTACGTAAAGCGGGAACAGACTTCGGCCGAATGGTTGACCAAAAGATTGATATGTCAAAAATGAGGATTTTACTGATCGGTGATGAATTCTCTCAAAATCAACTACTTCCCTACTTAGACATGTTCTATCGCGATCCGAAAAGTCCTTTGCTTGCCAATTTAGCCGTTGTGAAAGGCGGTTCAAGTATTGATGTAATCAACAAATTACTAAAAGAACAGCTCATTGTCAGTGACTATTTAAACAATCTCATTACAACTGCATCAAAAGGTTCACAAGTGACCGCTGGAAATATTCAAAGCATACGCTCAAAGATGCTCCAAACAGGAGAAGACTTTACCCTGCCTTTAATTGTATTTGATCAGTCTAAACAACTAATCAAAGTAGCAGGTGTGGCTTTATTCGATAATGAGAAAAAAACTGGTGAGCTTTATGGTCAAGATGCCATGCTTCTCAATCTCATGAATAATAAAATCGGGAAA
This sequence comes from Bacillus sp. FSL R5-0431, assembly GCF_038002985.1. NCBI lineage: Bacteria > Bacillati > Bacillota > Bacilli > Caryophanales > Bacillaceae > Bacillus > Bacillus sp. FSL R5-0431. The sequence continues at coordinate 3,230,664 of NZ_JBBOOG010000001.1, forward strand.
TATGCAAATTTCACTAAAAAGATCAGAAATGATATGGAGTTGAAGGGAAATGACTATATTACCATCCAAGTCACCGACTTAAAACGAGATATTCGTATTCTCAATTCTGATCATCGAAACGTGACAATTGGGCTAGATTTCGAATTCAAAACAGCTGTCGTTGAATATCCGAAAGACAATTTAGATAGTACGAAAAAGATCGATGAACTAAACAAACGATTATCAGCTATTTTCACAAAGGAAGCAGAAAAAGTAATCTCTGTTTTGCAGAAATCAAACTCCGACGTGTTAAGTCTTGGAAGAAAGTATCGTGTTAAAAATTATGATGAATATGTAAAAATGAATTGGAAAACTGATTATCCAAATGTAAAAATCATCCCAAAAATCAAAGTGAACATTACAGAAACAGGGATTACTAGTTAATAAAAGGAAGATAGCATCTTTCTTTTATTTTTTTATTTTTTTAAGATTGTCATTTTAATGCTTTCATGATAATCTAACTATGTAAACGGTTACACATTCACGAAGGGAGGCACTCAATTGGCTACAATTAAAGATGTTGCAAAAGCTGCACAAGTGTCTGTTGCCACTGTTTCACGCGTGCTTAACGATACTGGATATGTCCATACAGATACGAAAACCCGTGTGACACAAGCGATGCAGGAGCTGAACTACTTTCCCAATGAAGTGGCTAGATCCCTTTTCAAAAGAGAATCACGCTTAATCGGTTTGATTTTACCTGATATTACGAATCCCTTCTTCCCTCAGCTCGCTAGAGGCGTTGAGGACGAAATTCATGCGCATGGTTTTCGGTTATTATTCGGAAACAGTGATGAAGATCGAGAGAAGGAAATGGCCTATTTACAAACCTTTAAACAAAATCAAGTGGTCGGTGTCATCGCTGTCACAAACGAACCTGAATCAGATATATACAATGATGATGAATTACCGGTTGTGTTCTTAGATCGAACCGTTCCACATGCACCTTCTGTGTTTGCAGATGCTGCAGCTGGCGGGAAAATGGCCGCAATGGAATTAATCAGACGCGGCAGCCGGCAGATCACACTGCTAAAAGGACCTGCCCACCTTCAAACAGCGAGGCAGCGATTCAAGGGCGCACTCGATGTACTGACGGAAAAAGGAGTCGACTTTCATGTGATGTCTAATGCTTCATTTTCCTTTCAAGAAGCCCGCAAGAGCGCCAAGGCTCTTTTCCAGCTGTACCCTGAAACAGATGGCATCATTGCCAGCAATGACATCGTCGCAACAGCGGTCATACACGAAGCGCTTCGGATCGGAAAAGCCATTCCAGATGATGTTCAAATCATTGGGTTTGATGATATTCCGCAAAGCGAGCTGCTCTTCCCTTCCTTATCTACGATTAGGCAGCCTGCCTATGAGATGGGGAAAGAAGCGGCACAGCTGTTAATCAAAGCGATTCAGAAACAACCTATAGATCAACCAGTTATCCAAATGCCCGTCTCTTTTATTGAACGAGAGACCACAAGAAAGGTGGATTCACAATGAGTCATATTGTCGTAGTAGGAAGCTGTTCTATGGATTTAGTCGTCACATCGGATAAACGGCCAAATGCCGGTGAAACAGTTTTAGGCGAATCATTTAAAACCGTCCCAGGCGGAAAAGGCGCCAATCAAGCAGTCGCAAGTGCCAGACTCGGTGCAGATGTATACATGGTCGGCCGAGTCGGTGATGACGCTTATGGTCAGGATATTGTCAGTAATCTACAAGATCAAGGGGTCCGCACCTCATATATGAAACCGGTTACCGAAATGGAAAGCGGCACCGCTCATATCATTTTAGCAGAAGGTGATAACAGCATTGTCGTGGTCAAAGGAGCAAATGACGAGGTCACTCCTGACTATGTTAGAGAGGCATTTTCTACAATAGATGATATTGGGATAGTTCTCATTCAGCAGGAAATACCTGAAGAAACAGTCGAAGCTGTCTGCGCCATTTGCAGCGACAAAGAAATCCCTGTGATTTTAAACCCTGCACCTGCCCGCAAAGTATCGCAGCAGGTTTTAGACCAGGCTGCCTATATTACACCGAATGAGCACGAAGCTGTTCTCATGTTTGATGGACTCCTAATTGAAGACGCCTTGCGTCAATACCCTAACAAATTACTCATCACAGAAGGGAAAAATGGGGTTCGATTTTTTGACGGATTGAAAGAAGTGCTAGTTCCAGGCTTTCCTGTTGAAGCAGTTGATACAACAGGAGCAGGCGATACCTTTAACGGAGCCTTGGCTGTCGCCTTAACAGAAGGCAAATCTCTCTATGACGCACTTGCCTTCGCTAACCTTGCAGCATCAATGTCTGTCACAAAGTTCGGTGCACAAGGCGGCATGCCAACAAGAGAAGAACTGGAGAAAAAGAAATGAAAAAAAACGGCATCTTAAACAGTCATATCGCCAAGGTACTTGCTGACCTTGGTCATACAGATACAATCGTCATCGCAGACTGCGGTCTTCCTATTCCAGAAGGTCCAGTCAAAATCGACCTGGCGGTATCAATCGGCACACCGTCCTTTCAGGAGGTCACCTCCCTCCTTCTTCAGGAAATGGCGGTTGAACACATTACTGTGGCTAGTGAAATCAAAGAAGCCAATGAACGAGATCATCTATTTCTAAAGAAAGCGTTCTCACAGCCATTACATGATGTAGACCACGAGACGTTCAAAAACATGACCAAACAGGCAAAAGCAGTCATTCGCACGGGTGAAGCCACCCCATACGCAAACTGCATTCTTCATGCCGGTGTCATCTTTTAAAAGGAGGAGCCAGATATGAACATTGAGATGCATAACATCCATAAGGCCTTTGGAAAAAACACCGTTCTTTCCGGGGTCTCCTTTGACCTCGTCACAGGTGAGGTCCACGCGCTCATGGGCGAAAATGGCGCAGGAAAATCAACTTTAATGAACCTGCTCACAGGTCTTTATTCATTAGATCAAGGAACGATTCAAACCGACGGAAAAGAAACCGCTTTCAAAAATCCGAAGGAAGCGGAACAACACGGCATCGCCTTTATTCATCAGGAGCTCAACATATGGCCGGATATGACCGTCTTGGAAAACCTATTCATCGGGAAAGAAATCTATTCGAAGTTTGGATTGCTAGACACAAAGAAAATGAAGGTTCTTGCCCAAAGCCAGCTGGACCGATTGTCTGTGAACCTCTCGCTTGATCAAGAGGCAGGTAGCTGCTCTGTTGGACAAAAACAGATGATTGAGATTGCAAAGGCATTAATGACTGATGCGAAGGTGATCATCATGGATGAGCCAACAGCAGCTTTAACAGACCGTGAGATTGAAAAGCTCTTTCAGGTCATTGAATCTCTCAAAAAAGAAGGCGTATCCATTGTCTATATTTCTCACCGTATGGAGGAAATCTTTGCGATCTGTGACCGGATTACCATCATGCGCGATGGGAAAACAGTCGATACGAAAGCCATACCTGAAACGAATTTCCATGAGGTCGTCAAAAAAATGGTCGGCCGCGAATTAACAGATCGATACCCTGAGAGATCGCCTTCTCTAGGAGATATTGTCCTTGAGGTGAAGCAAGCGACAAGAAAAGGACAATTTCATGATATCAGTTTCTCAGTCAAAGCTGGAGAAATCGTCGGTGTTGCAGGCTTAATGGGCGCTGGCAGAACCGAAATGATGCGGTCGCTGTTTGGTCTTGATCCTCTTGATCAAGGAGAAATCTGGGTCCATGGGAAAAAGGCTGTCATTAAAAAACCAAGTGATGCCGTCAAGCTCGGCATCGGCTTTATCACAGAGGATCGCAAAGATGAAGGACTCATGCTGGATGCATCCATCCGAGAAAACATTGGTCTGCCAAACTTAGAAAGCTTCTCTCCAAAAGGACTGATTGATAAGAAAAACGAACAGGATTTTGTCGACCTGCTCATCAAAAGACTGACGATTAAAACGGCTTCCTCTGAAATCTCTGCTCGAAGTCTCTCTGGTGGAAATCAGCAAAAAGTCGTCATCGCCAAATGGATCGGCATCCAGCCGAAGGTCTTAATTTTAGATGAACCGACAAGAGGTGTCGATGTCGGAGCGAAACGAGAAATCTACCAGTTAATGAATGAACTGACTGATCGAGGTGTTGCCATTTTAATGGTCTCCTCTGAGCTCCCAGAAATTCTAGGGATGAGCGATCGAGTGCTTGTCATTCATGAAGGAACCATCAGCGGAGAATTAAATAAAGCAGACGCAACACAAGAACGAATTATGACACTAGCTACAGGAGGGAAGTAACATGAAACCACTTACTTCAAATGGACGATTTGACAACATCATGCAAAAGCTTGGGCCATTCTTAGGACTCATCATCCTTATCGCCATTGTTTCTATTTTAAATCCAGCCTTTTTAGAGCCATTAAACATCTTAAACTTACTGAGACAAATCTCCATTAATGCCCTCATTGCCTTTGGAATGACGTTTGTTATTTTAACCGGAGGAATTGATTTGTCTGTCGGTGCCATTTTAGCACTTTCTAGTGCGCTGACTGCCGGATTTATCGTGTCTGGTATGGACCCGATTTTAGCTATTATCGTTGGCAGTATCATCGGCGCTATTCTTGGGATGGTCAACGGTCTTTTAATTACAAAAGGAAAAATGGCTCCTTTTATCGCAACACTTGCCACGATGACGATTTTTAGAGGGTTAACACTTGTTTATACAGACGGAAACCCGATTACAGGACTCGGCTCGAACTACGCCTTTCAGTTATTCGGCCGCGGATATTTCTTAGGCATTCCTGTTCCAGCAATCACGATGCTTCTCACCTTTATCGTACTTTGGGTGCTTCTTCATAAAACACCTTTCGGCAGAAGAACGTATGCCATCGGCGGAAATGAAAAAGCTGCGCTTATTTCAGGAATCAAAGTACCACGCGTAAAAATTATGATCTATTCATTGGCAGGTTTCATGTCTGCTTTAGCGGGTGCCATTTTGACCTCTCGCCTAAACTCAGCTCAGCCAACAGCTGGCACATCCTATGAGCTTGATGCGATTGCTGCTGTTGTACTTGGCGGGACAAGCCTGTCTGGCGGAAGAGGGCGAATTGTCGGCACACTGATCGGGGTGCTCATCATCGGTGTCTTGAACAATGGTATGAACTTACTTGGTGTATCATCATTCTATCAATCTGTTGTGAAAGGGATTGTCATCTTGATTGCAGTCCTACTAGACAGAAAGAAATCTGCTTAAGGAGGCAGCTGCTATGAAAAAATATCTCATTCTCATTCTGACTCTCTCATTATTCATGCTTTCTGCCTGCTCGCTAGAACCGCCAGAGTGGGCCAAATCAACAAAAGATGGAAAGAAAAAAGACATCAAAATCGGGCTCTCGATCTCGACCTTAAATAATCCATTTTTCGTTTCTCTCAAAAACGGTGTGACGAAAGAAGCGAAAAAGCTCGGCATCGAAGTGGTCATTGCAGATGCACAAAATGATTCAGCGAAACAAACAAGTGATGTAGAAGATTTAATTCAGCAAGGGGTCGACGCATTACTCATCAATCCAGCTGATTCATCTGCTATCTCAACCGCTGTCGAATCAGCGAATGCTTCAGATATTCCTGTCATCACATTAGACCGTTCAGCAGAAAGCGGTAAGGTAGAAGCACTGGTCGCCTCAGATAACGTCAAAGGCGGCGAAATGGCAGCCAACTTTATCATCGACAAGGTCGGTAAAGGAGCAAAAGTCGCTGAATTAGAAGGTGTACCAGGCGCTTCTGCTACACGTGAGCGCGGAAAAGGATTCCATCAAATAGCAGATAAAGATCTAAAAGTGACAGCCAAACAAGCGGCTGACTTCGACCGAACAAAAGGACTCAACGTCATGGAAAACCTCCTTCAAGGAAACCCTGACATCAAAGCCGTTTTTGCCCACAATGATGAAATGGCACTTGGCGCATTAGAAGCGATCCAAAGCTCTGGAAAAGACATTCTCGTCGTTGGCTTTGATGGAAACGAAGATGCACTCAACTCGATCAAAGCAGGAAAACTATCTGCCACAGTCGCCCAGCAGCCAGAGCTGATCGGAAAACTGGCAGTCGGCGCTGCAAACGACGTCCTAAAAGGGAAAAAAGTAGAAAAGAACATCGCAGCTCCACTGAAACTAGAACAGAAAAAATAAACACAAAACCCCCGATAGCTCTCGGGGGTTTTTCCTATTATTCTGGTCTTTTCAGCACAAATGACGTCCCTAAATGGGCATAATCATTTCCCGCTAAACGTGCGATTGGCTTCAATTCATGAGAAGAAACATATCCTTTTTCCGCATCATAAACAGCCTCATCTAAATGCGCACACACAACCCGGCCAATGATGTGATCGACTGTGATCTCCCCTTCATCATTTTGAAAGGTCAGATGCTTTTCGAGCTGACATTCAAAGCGAATGCGTGCTTCCTTGATTCCCGGCACTGAGACCACACTGCTCTTCACTTGATGAAGACCGGTGCGATTCAGCTCACTCTCTTCCTCTGGCAAAGTAGCAGCTGTTTCATTAATATCTTCAATCATCGCTTCATCACTCACATGGACAACAAATTCTTCCCTGTCGATGATATGTTTTGCTGTATCTTTCATCTCTCCTTGACGCCGTCCGATGGAAACTGCGATGAGCGGCGGATGTCCGCTGATGACATTAAAGAAACTAAATGGTGCGGCATTGACGACATCGTCTTTAGACAGACTTGTCATAAACGCAATCGGTCTTGGAACAATAGAGCCAGATAATAATTTATATGCTTCTTTTCGTGACAGCTGATCCATTTGCAACGTAATCAATTCAGGCACGCCTCCTTTTAGTGTAACGACATCATACCATACCCCTTTTTCTATGCCTCTGATTCCGGCTCGGTGCGATGCAGGATATGGTGGACAAGATGAAATAAAGCAGGATTATGATTCTCTGGTCTATAGGAAATCGTCCATTCCGCCAGAAGCTGTTCACCTTCAATGGACCGATACACAACATCTAGATTAAATAAACGCCGGGCTGATTTTGGAATGACCGCAATACCGATACCAGCTGTGACAAGGCCAATAACCATTTGATATTCCGCTGCTTCCTGCACAATATTCGGAGAAAATCCGTACTTTTCACATAGCAGGACAAAGTGTTGATAAAGGGACGGCCATGATTCCTTTGATAAAGAAATGATCGGTTCATGACGGATATCTTCGATCGTGACCGCCTCTTTTTTCGCCAGCGGATGATTTTTCGGAATCGCAAAAATACATTCACTTTGCTTCATCAAACGGCTGACAAGTTCTTCATGCGGAGATGTAGGATGTAAAAAACCGATATCAATCTCCCCATTTAAAAGCGCCCCTAGCTGCTGCGGAACAGAAAGCTGCTTCAGCTCAATACTGACAGAGGGATACAGCTCTCTGAATTCGCGTACAACTGGCGGCAGAATATCATACGTCGCTGTTCCAACAAACCCTATGATGATTTTCCCCAGCTCTCCTCTTGCTGTATGCCGGGCATGATCAACGGCTTTATCAAGCTGATGCAGCACACCACGCACCTCATGTAAAAAGACCTTTCCAGCAGCTGTTAACTCCACCACTCGCTTCGACCGGTGAAACAAAGGAAACCCCAATTCTTCTTCAAACTGCTTAATTTGCTGACTAAGTGGAGGCTGTGTCATATTCAACCGTGCGGCTGCTCTGCCAAAATGCAGCTCCTCCGCTACTGTGACAAAATACTGCAAATGTCTCAGTTCCATCCTTTCACTCCTCGCACACTTATTCGTGAAACATATTAAAACCACGTTAAACATATATTGGAAAATTTTCTTTTTGAAATGTATAGTAAATCATATCATGAAAATATATTTTCATAAAAAATTTTACTTGCCGAAAGGAGTGCGGGGTAAATGAATTCTCAAGCACAACCCCTAACAAGACGAGGAGCAGAATTGATTGTCGATACGCTGATTGCTCAAGGTGTGACCCATGTTTTTGCGATTCCAGGTGCAAAAATTGATGCCGTATTTGATGTATTAAAAGACAGAGGTCCAGAACTTGTCCTATGCAGACACGAACAAAATGCAGCCTTTATGGCAGCCGCTGTCGGCCGCTTAACCGGCAAACCAGGTGTTTGTCTCGTCACATCAGGTCCTGGCGCATCTAATTTAGCAACAGGTCTATTAACAGCCAATACAGAAGGTGACCCTGTTGTCGCAATCGCTGGAAACGTCATTCGTGCGGATCGGCTGAAACGAACACATCAATCACTCGACAATGCGGCATTATTCAAACCAGTCACAAAATACAGTGTTGAAGTACAAGACGTTCATAATATACCTGAAGCCTTAACAAATGCTTTTCGCGCGGCACAAAAGGGGCAGGCTGGAGCAGCATTTATCAGCTTTCCACAAGATGTCGTGACAGAACACACCACACAAACACCAGTGTCTGCTCACCCTTCTCCAGAACTAGGTCCTGCACCGGATGCTCTCATCAGTTCGGCCATCGCCAAAATTCAAAATGCACACTTACCTGTTGCGATTGTGGGAATGAAAGCAAGTCGTCCAGCTGCTGCAAACGCCACTAGAACATTATTGAAAACACTTGGGATTCCATTTGTCGAAACGTACCAAGGAGCCGGCGTTCTCTCAAGAGAGCTTGAGTCTCAATATGTAGGCAGAATCGGCTTATTCCGGAATCAGCCGGGGGATCTACTCATTGAACAAGCAGATGTCCTTTTGACCATCGGCTTTGATCCAATCGAATATGATCCGAAGCATTGGAATATTCAGCCGCAGCAGCGCCAGATCATCCATGTGGATGACATGCAGGCAGATATTGATCATTTTTATGAGCCAGCGCTTGAGCTTGTAGGCAATATAGCTGAAACCGTTAAACATCTAGCCCATGACAGTGTTCCACTTTCTCTATGCAAAGAACAAATTGATTTAGTCAGTGAATTACAGGAGCTGTTAAGCGACATTGAAAAAGCACCAGAAAGAGACAGTCATCTATCTCACCCGCTGAATGTCATTCATACATTAAGACGCCTGATTTCTGATGACACGAAGGTCACGTGTGATATCGGATCTCACGCGATTTGGATGTCGCGTCACTTCCGCGTCTATGAGCCGAACACATTCCTGGTGAGTAACGGAATGCAAACATTAGGCGTCGCCTTACCATGGGCAATTGCGGCTTCCATACTGAATCCAGATGAAAAGATCATTTCGGTCTCAGGTGATGGCGGTTTTCTCTTCTCTGCAATGGAGCTTGAAACAGCCGTCCGCATGAAAACAAATCTCGTTCACCTTGTTTGGAATGACAGCACATACGACATGGTGGCGTTTCAGCAGGAAATGAAATATGACCGCACATCCTGCGTTGAATTCGGACAGATCGACTTAGTGAAATATGCGGAAAGCTTTGGAGCGACTGGATTACGGGTTAACTCACCTGAAGAGCTTTCAACTGTCCTTCAAAAGGGTATAAACATAGAAGGACCCGTTATTATTGATATTCCGATTGACTATCAAGACAACCCAGACCTCGCCAGTCAAAAATGGCCAGAAGTCTTTCGTGAAAAACACACATTGAACGTCAGATAAGATGTCCATACATTACATCAAAGGAGTGAGCGGATATGGGTATGATGCACCCAATGAATCAACAGAACGACACAAGACAACATGACAAACAGCAAGAGGTTTATCAAGTATCGACGATGACCTCTTTGCTGGAAGCCGTATATGATGGAGATTTCTCCCTTGCACATATTCCCAAGCACGGTGATTTCGGCATTGGTACATTCAATCAATTAGATGGAGAGCTGATCGGCTTTGACGGCGCATTTTATCGACTGCGCTCGGATGGAACAGCGACACCGGTTACCGATCAAGACTATTCACCATTCTGCTCTCTAGCATTCTTTGAAACAGATATCGTTCATCGCATTGATGCAGCCATGACGTCCAAAGAGCTAGAAGAAGAAATCGACCGCATTTTACCTAGTAAGAATGTTTTTTATGCGATCCGCATTGATGGATCATTCAAAAAGGTTCAAACACGTACGGTCGAAAAACAGGAAAAACCTTACGTTCCGATGGTGGAAGCAGTCAAGTCACAGCCTATTTTCGATTTCGAGGATATTCAAGGAACGATCGCTGGTTTCCGTACACCGCAGTACGCACATGGTATTGCGGTGAGTGGGTATCATCTTCATTTCATTGATGATGATCGAAGTGTCGGCGGACACGTATTTGATTACACCGTTGATCAAGTGACCATCCGAATTTCTCAAAAACGTCATATGAATTTACATCTGCCAAATACGCAGGAATTCTTCCAAGCAGACATTGATCGAGCTGACCTTGCACAACAAATTGCCAGTGCGGAAAGCAGCCCAGATCAATAAAATGAAGACACCCCGTTGATTCCGGGGTGTCTTTTTATGCAAAAAGATTATTTATCACTCCATGATATTTCATTTCGTTAGTAAATTGAAATTATTTCATTCTATACGTAATAAAATATGATAAAATACCAACAGAAGAAAGGTGGTTATACGGTGTCAAACGACTATAGCATTCCGAACCTAACATTAGATGAAAGGGATAAACAAATTTTATCCCTATTACACGAGGACGGGCGTATGTCCTATACAGATCTCGGGAAACAAGTCGGTCTTTCACGTGTTGCCGTACAAGCCCGCATTCAGCAGCTGATTGAAGCAGGCGTCATTGAACGATTCACTACAGTGATTAACCCTGCTAAGATCGGCATTCACGTCTCTGTCTTCTTTAATGTAGAAGTGGAACCGAAATTTTTAGAAGCAGTAGCCCTTCAACTTGAGCAGGAAACAGCTGTCACAAGCCTTTATCACATGACAGGGCCAAGCAAGCTGCATATGCATGGCATTTTTCAAAATGAACATGAAATGGAGACATTCCTCACAAAAAAGCTATACCCGCTAGAAGGCGTCGTGAGTGTGGACTGCCAAATGCTCATTAAACGATACAAAAGCCGAATGGGCATGAAATTGTAGACAGGAGTTGAAGCACTTGCAATCATATATCGAACTCATCATTGCTATGATGCGAACCGGTATTCTCGGTTTTGGCGGAGGTCCTTCCGTCATACCGCTCATTCGCCATGAGGCGGTGGTGAAATATCACTGGATCAATGATGACGAGTTTGGAGAAACACTCGCCATCGCCAATGCATTACCAGGTCCGATCGCGACCAAAATGTCGGCATATCTCGGCTATCGATTGAAGGGCGTATCCGGCGCAATTGTCGCAACAGCTGCTCATATTTTACCGACATGTCTCGCCATGGTGGCACTCGTCACACTTGTCAGCGTCTTAAGCTCCTCACAAATCATTCAAAATATGATTGGCGCCGTAACACCAGTTATTGCCGTCCTGCTTGGGATCATGGCATACGAGTTTGGCCAAAAAACGCTGAAAGGCTTCGGAATGATCTTCGGTATCGCTCTATTCCTCCTTGCCTTTATCGGACTGCAGGTGCTGTCCATTCATCCAGGAATCATTGTCATCATCTTTTTATGCTATGGCGCCTTTCATTTCAAACTGGAACAACGCTGGAATCGAACAAATAAAGAGAAAGGAGTGTCTTCATGATGCTGATTCTCTTTTTATTCTGGGCTTTCTTCTTGTCCAATCTATTAGGATATGGCGGAGGGCCTGCATCCATCCCGCTCAATTATGAAGAAATCGTCAATCATTTTCATTGGATGACGAACGAAGGGTTCTCCAATATGCTTGCATTAGCCAATGCACTGCCAGGACCAATTGCTACGAAGATCGCGGCATATGTAGGCTATGACGTCATGGGCTGGCCGGGCTTTATCGTGGCATTGCTTGCAACTGTACTGCCATCAGCCATTGGATTGATTTTATTGCTCAAGTTGATTGACCGCTTTCGCCAATCCCCTGTCGTAAAAGGCATGACCTTATCCGTACAGCCCGTCATTGCGATGATGATGCTTTTATTAACATGGGAAATCGGCGAAGATGCAGTGAAAGCCATCGGCTGGACGCAATCATTCGCCATTGCCGCGATCTCCTTTTTCTTTATGACCAAATTCAAAATGCACCCCGCCTTTCTCATTGTGGCTGCCTTTTTATATGGCGGATTCATTCTGCCGCATTAAAAAACCGATAACATGGCCTGTTATCGGTTTTCTTTTACATATAAATTGGAGAAACCGGTCTGCGCCCAATCGAATGATACTCGACCCCTGCTTGTTCTGCCGCTTCAAGCGTGTGACAGTTTCGCCCATCAAAAATAAGCGGCTGTCTCATCCATTCCTTGTAGGACGTGAGCGGAAACGTCTGAATCTCCGTCCACTCTGTTAATATACAAACTGCATGGACATCCTTTATCGCTTCTTCAATCGTTTGAGCAAACAAGACTTGATCCGGCAGTTCACGAGCGGCATGGCGTGCGGCAACAGGATCATAAGCTACAAGCTCCGCACCTAATTGATGGAGTGCATGAGCAATCGGAACCGACGGCGCCTCCCTCATATCGTCTGTATTCGGTTTAAAGGCAAGGCCAAGAAGTGCAATTCGCTTCCCTTCAAGATTTGCCCCCAGTCTCTCCTGAATGCTTCGGATAAAACCAGCTCGCTGCTCATTGTTTACTTTAATGACAGCCTTTAGCAGCTCAAAATCGTGGGACACATGCCCTGCGATTTGGACAAGTGCATTTGTATCCTTTGGAAAACAAGAACCTCCGTAGCCAATTCCCGCCTTGAGAAATGAAGAACCGATCCGCTGATCGAGCCCCATTCCCCGCGCAACCCATTCAACATCAGCACCTGTTTTTTCACAAATGGAAGCAATCTCATTCATAAAGCTGATTTTAGTCGCAAGAAAAGCATTTGATGCATACTTGATCATTTCGGCACTTTTTCGATCTGTTTTGACCACTGGCAGGTGGAAATCAGCATACATCTCCTCTAGCTGGTCTAATACGGCTTTTGTTTCAGCCCCAATGACAAGCCGATCTGCCCTCAAAGTATCTGAGATGGCAGAGCCTTCCCGTAAAAATTCTGGGTTAGATGCAATAGATAACGGCTCATTCCGTCCTAATTCTTGATGTATCATCTGATCGATTTGATCACCCGTTCCGACAGGCACCGTACTTTTCACCACAAGAATCGCACCTGATTTCGCTTTTGTGCCCATCTCCTTTGCAGCCTGAAACACATACTGTAAATCAGCTTGGCCGTCTGCCTGCTGCGGGGTGCCGACCGCAATCATTAACACATCAGCCCGCGGGTAGGCTGCCGCTCCATTTATGTAAAATTGAATTCGTCCTTGCTCAAGATTGCGTTTCAGCAATTCTTTTAAGCCTGGCTCATACATAGGTGGATGTCCTTGTTTCAGCTGCATGACCTTTTTCCGGTCAATATCAATACACGCCACATCGTGCCCTGCCTCCGCTAAACACACACCTGTGACCAGCCCCACATATCCACAGCCTGCAATTGCAATATTCATGACACCATCAGCTCCCCATACGCCTTATGCTTGTAATGACATCGTATGCCGGGAGCTTTCGTTCCATTCATAAAAGCATACAAAAACCCCCTGCCATCACTAGCAGGGGGTCACTTTTATGAAACAAGACCATTTCGAATATGAGCAATCAGATTTTCAAGCATTTCTTTTGTGGTGACATCATTTGAATTCTCACCAATATCATGAGCGTACATCAAAATTTTTAAAAACTCTTCTTGATTTAAACCCTTATTGTCCATGTCTGTATCCTTTCGATTCCACTAATTTCATTATTATATGCTGTATGGTTGGTTTATGCAATACTCTAATACATCATTCGACAGCTTTTGAAATTTATGACCATTTTCATGAAAAACTTTTTTATAAATCACCATTGAGCTATAATAAAAGAATTGGAATCTTTTACTTGGTTAGGAGCGGATCAAATGCTTCAGCACAACATCAACGAAGAAGAAATCAAACAAACAGCCGAACAGATCAAAGAACTTCTTCCTGCAACAGATGAAAACAAACAACTCATCAAAAAAGCATTGATTACTTATAGACAGGACAGTGTATATCGTCTCAAGCAAGAATCTGATACGGAATGGTCAGCTTATGTACATGATGTCGTGGCAGCAAGAGTCCACCTTCATGTGCTGTTTCCTGTGAGAAGCAGCTGCTCATGTCCGGCAGATGGACTTTGTAAACACATTCTCGCTGTCTTCTTTTCGCTATACGCTCAAGTAGAGAGTGTGACCGGATTTACAGAAAATTGGTCAGAAAAGGATGAATTACAACGCAGCAAAGAATTGATTCGCCAGCACTTCCAAGTGAAGCGCCCAGACGAACAATCACTCCAAAGCTGGATGAATTTTTTCCAAGAGGAATTTAACCTCTGGCTGAAACGGACACCAAAGCACCAGCAAACACCGCAGCATTTGTATTACGGCTATTTATCAATCCTAAAAAAACACGCACCTCATTCACCTGAATTCAAGAGTTTGTATGCGATTCATACCTCAATCGATGTGTGGTTAAGGATTCATGAATTGATCGACCTCGGCCGGCTTGATGCCGAGAAGGACTTTTATTCCATGAATCCATATGTAGAACAGCTCATGAACACCATTTTCGATTCAGTGGATCACTTGAAGACATACGCTCTTTCCTTTTCCCTCGATCCGTTTCTTGAAAACACACCAACTGCCGTTCGGGCACTTCTTCAAATTAACGGACCTTTCCAGCATGAACGAGTAGCGGTCTTTATGGAGATTTGGGGCACCATATTAAATAGAGGGAAATGGGTTAAAAAAGAAACAGAATTACTGAAGAACGCTCAGCAGCAAGAACAAACGGTTGAACGTACCATCGGGCTGATGCACATGGATTATTTACAGAAAGAAGACGAAAGCCTCTTTCAGCAATTACAGCTGCTCAATGCAGATATGCTGCCAAATGTGCTCAATTGGCTGAAGGATCTCACAAACCGCAAGGACTGGAAGCGGCTCAAGCTCTGGTATCATGAGATTACCTATATTTTAGAGGAATATTGCCAGCTCGACCTTTCCTATAGAGAACTGCGAGGAGCCGTCAGTGATTTCTTCTTTTATTTAGACGCATACTTTAAGCAGACGAAGGATCATCATTTATATGAACGCTACCTCCAAATCTGCATGCCCTATGCGTTTACTGAATATAGTCAGCTATTATATGCACAGCAGCGTTATGCAGAATGGATTGAGATTCACAGCCTTGTTGGTTTCTCCATCAGTGAACTGGAGAAGGATCTGATCAAACAAATTGCAAAAGAGGAGCCTGAAGCGCTCATTCCATCGTACCACCGTGAAATCTCACTGCTTCTCGATCAAAAGAATCGAAGTGCTTATCGAGAATCTGTGAAAATGCTAAAAAAACTGCGCACGCTTTATCATAAAACGAAAAAAACCGCGATTTGGGAAAGATATGTAAAGCAGCTGCAGGATTCAACGAAACGGCTGCGTGCGTTCCAAGAGGAAATGAAGAAAGGAAAATTAATTGATGACACGCCATAAACAAATTGTCATTCATGCAGAACAAACAGAAGATTTCTCTTTCACCATTTCAGCGCAAGCAGAGGACGGACACCCTGTTCCACTTAATGAAATGAAGAGGCAGCTTTTCCAATGGCACGAATCGTCTTTTTACGGAACATTTTTAGAAGATGTGAGCTTTATTGGCACACCTGCCTTCCTGTTAAGCCCTTGGATGACCGTTGAATTGCTAGGAAAAAATTCATTTAATACCTTTAGTCATGTGACATTAACGGATGAAACGGAACCACTGATGAAGACAGCCTCCACCATTTACGAATTCATCGAGGACGAAGATTTCGTTCCCGATTACGAGGCGTGGACAGAAGGTGTGCTTCGGTTTAAAGACAAAGAAGGACTATTAGACGGCTATACGGCTGATTGGTTCTCCTTTGCCGTACAGGATTACATTCAATATGATGATGCCTTGCAGCACAAATGGAACCGCATGACAGCACAATCGCCTGCGCTGTCATCCTTCCAAGGACATTTTTTAGATGAGCAGGATTTCTTGGAGACGATTGGCTGGATTGATGACGAGACGCCTTTCACTGTCGGCTTGCGCTTAAATGAACCGGATTTCGACGGAGATGATTGGAAAATCGAATTGTTTTTGCGTGATAAGAAAAACAGCGACCTTCACTTTTTTGAGGGTATCCGTTCATTGAAAAGGTCTTGGCATCCGTATCAAGATAAAATCTCAAGAGAGCTGGAGCGATTCAGTCAAATTGTACCTTGGCTCTCTTTCACATCTGGCACCACGCTCATGTCAGAAGACGAAGCATGGCTCTTCCTATCTGAAGCAAGTGAAACACTTGTGAATATGGGCATTGAGATCCTGCTCCCATCGTGGTGGCAAATCGTCAAAGAAAGCACCATGATGCTAAAAGCAAGGATTTCCTCTACCCCGCGAGGCGAGTCGCATGTCGGAATGGATGCCTTGATGGACTTTAATTGGCGCTTTGCTACAAACGGCATCGAGCTGACAGAAGATGAGTTCAACGAGCTTGTCCAAAGTAAACGGCGCCTTGTCAACATTCGAGGGCAATGGATCAAAATCGATCCAACCTTCATCCAGCAAATGAAAAAATGGATGGAGCGCGCCGAAAATGAAGGGCTGCACATGTCTGATATTTTGTCACGCGAGCTGGCAGATCAAGAAGCATCCTATGAATCGATACCAGAACTGCTAGACAGCTCAGCATTTGCACATATTCAATTTGAACTTTCGTCTCAATTAAGAGGGCTTGTCCATCAGTTAAATGATACGCATGAGCTGCCTTCCTACGAAATGAGTGAGTCCTTCAAAGGCACACTAAGGCCGTATCAGCAGCATGGTGTCAACTGGCTGTTATTTTTAAGATCTCATGGATTCGGGGCTTGTTTAGCAGATGATATGGGCCTTGGAAAAACGATTCAAATGATTGCGTATTTCACATATCTGAAAGAGCAGAAGCAAAATGCCGCTCCATCTCTCATCATTGCGCCGACCTCTGTTTTAGGAAACTGGCAGCGAGAGCTTGAAACCTTCGCACCACATTTGAATGTCGCTCTGCATTACGGGCCATCGCGCCCTCAAGGGGAACACTTTACAAAGGCATACGAGTCAACAGATATTGTCCTGACGTCTTATGGACTCTCACATTCTGATCGTGATGAATTAACGTCAGCAAAGTGGGATACGATTTGTTTAGACGAAGCCCAAAACATCAAAAACGCCCATACGAAACAATCGAGAGCGATCAGACAGCTCAAAGGGCAGCATCATATTGCCCTTAGCGGGACACCTATGGAAAACCGTTTGACAGAGCTTTGGTCCATTTTCGACTTCGTCAACAAAGGATATCTCGGCAGCCTGACGAGCTTTCATAAGAAGTTCGTCCTGCCGATTGAAAAAGACCGTGATGAAAAAAGAATTGAACAGCTGCAGCAGCTGATAAAGCCCTTCCTATTAAGAAGAACAAAGCAAGATGAAGAGGTCGCCCTGAACCTGCCTGAGAAACTCGAAGAAAAAGAATTCATTCCGCTATCCGCTGAGCAGGCTTCTTTATATGAACAGCTCGTGAAGGATACATTCGAACACATGGCTTCGTTAACAGGAATGCAGCGGAAAGCCATTATTTTAAGTATGCTTGGCAGACTCAAACAGATTTGCGATCACCCGGCTCTCTATTTAAAAGAGAGTGGAACAGATGTGAAACTGCTGAAACGTTCATTAAAAATGGATAAACTCGCAGAGCTGTTAAAAGCAATACATGAGCAAGGAGAAAGCTGCCTCATCTTTACGCAGTATATTGGAATGGGGAACATGATCAAGCAGCTGGCGGAAAAGATGTTTGGAGAACCAGTTCAATTTTTAAATGGCAGCCTGTCAAAACAGGAGCGGGATAAAATGGTGGATCGCTTCCAGAAGAAAGAATTCAACATCTTAATTCTCTCTTTAAAAGCAGGAGGAACAGGACTTAACCTAACTGCCGCAAACCATGTCATTCACTACGACAGATGGTGGAATCCTGCTGTGGAAAACCAAGCGACAGACCGTGCTTATCGGATCGGACAAAAACGATTTGTTCACGTCCATAAGATGATCACAACGGGCACGATTGAGGAAAAAATCGATCAAATGCTCGAAACAAAACAAACGTTAAATGATCAAATTATCCAAAGTGAAAGTTGGATTACTGAGCTATCGACGAACGAACTAGAAGATTTATTCACATTAAGTGCGGCCGCTCAATCATCTTAAACCCAGCAAAAAGAGGACTTTTCTCAAACATGATGAAAAGTCCTCTTTTTGCATTTCATATGAACATAGGTTAAATGTGCAGCTTTTTCAATGCAGATTTCACGTTCATATACGTATTCAATTCACGGAAGTCCTCTCTCATTTCTCCCATTTTCATCGCAAGATTCGGTTTAATTCCTGTCACAATGAGTTCAGTACCAGTCATTAAAATTAAATCGTTCAGCTTAAAAATTGCATCTGCCACAAATGAATCCACTTCTAATAAACCAGACAGATCGACAATAAAATAATCGTCCTTGGATTGAGAGATATAGGTGGAGACTGTTGAGATAATTTTATGAAATCTTGGCGCTGTTAACGTACCAATGATCGGTAACACAGAAATACCATCTTTCACAGGAACAATTGGAACAGAAATATTCAGCACTTCATCAATCGATTGCTCAAGAAGCTCCTGCTGTTCCTTCTCTTTCGTGACATCTTTTTGCAGACCAACGAAATAAAGACGTTTTCCTTCATTTTCGTCAATCCAAAGAGGAGCCACACTTAACTCATTCCAAAACATCTGTCCAGATTTTTTATAATTTTTCAGCTGAACAGTGACAGCCTCTTTGTTCTCAATAGCTGTTCTAATTTGATTGAGAGCGATTTGCTCGGTTTCATTTCCTTGAAGGAAACGACAATTCTTCCCCAATACTTCGGGTTCTTGATAGCCTGACATATCTAAAAAGCCCTTGTTCACATATATTAAAGGATTATCAGGTAAAGACGGGTCCGTCACCGTCAGGCCAACCTGAGTATAATCTAAGGCTTCCTTGATTAAATGCAGATTTTCGGACTTATAAGATTCCAGCGCCATTCGTTTACTCTCCTTAATTTCTTACAAGCGGGTTATGTTCATAATTAAATTATATGATGTTCCACATCAGGTGTAAATAGAAGTAGTTCTGAATTCCTCTTTTGTAGAATGCGCTTTATCCTATGTGATTTATACAACGACATCCGATTCATCTATTTCAAAAGGTGTCGAATCATATGCGCCACACCATGTTCATCATTTGTTAACGTGACATGATCAGCGATTTCCTTCATATCCTGTCTCGCATTGCCCATCGCAACCCCAACACCAGCTGCTAGAAGCATCGATTCGTCATTTAAACTGTCTCCTACAGCCGCTGTCTGGCTTAAAGGAATACCAAGTCGTTCTGCCAGCCTTGTTAATGCCTGCCCTTTAGATGCTTCCTTTGAACCAATTTCAAAGTTATGATCGGCTGAACTAACCATTGTGACATCTGAATCATCACCAAACATATCCCATCCTGCCTTCAATCTGTCTTCAAAGAAAGAGAAACCTAAGATATTGTAGAATGAAAGCTTTCGATCCTCACGGAACAATTCTTTATATGTATCAATATAAGAAAAACCTGACTGACTGTATTGAACTTCTGCCGCTTGTTTTAAAATATTTCGATCCGTTTTTGGATTAGCACTTTTTAAGCGGTCCATTTCAATCGCAAGAAGCTCTCTGCCGCGATTCGGTGTGAAAATGGCTTCGTTTGTAAAAACTTCATAATAATAGTCACGTTCTTCAAGCCATGACAATATATGTTTGGCCTTTTCTTCGTGTAAAACAGCTGAATGGTACACTTGTCCAGCCGGATCATGAATCACAGCTCCATTGGCACTAATCACCCATGTATTCATACCAAGCTGATCAAAAATAGACCTCACATCAAAATACGCTCTTCCTGTTGAAACGACAACTTCCATTCCATTCGCCGCTGCTTCCTTTAATGCCTGCTCATTTTCCCGACTCACTTTGTGTTCACTGTTCAATAAAGTTCCATCTAAATCCGTTGCGATCAATTGAATGTTTGTCATCGTTCTCTCCTTTTTGTCTCCATTTTCGGCTATCATACCGCTGATAAAATCCATCATCATTATGAAATGAGTATCCACTATTTGCAAGAGGTGATCGGTTTATCAGTGAATAAAAGGGTACCCGGCCACGCTACATGACCGGATACACACAAGGGGATTTACAGGGGACACATGACCTATACAAAGAAGCTATGGTTCTATTACGCAGTGTTCTTATGCACAAGGCAGCGTCTATCAGCTTTAGCTAGAGGGGGGCTGTCAGATGCTAGACGTTACCTTTTGTTTCAGACCGTACCTCCTTTCCTTTCAACTGCCCTTAGTCTACTGAGAAAGGTCGTATGTGACAAAACATGAAAATGACAAAATGATCTCTCAAATTCTCTATTTCCTCTTTAATTTCTGTTTTTTACTGCTTGAGTATAAAACATCATCTTGTTTTGTTTGATGAAAAACTTATTTTTCATAAATTGATAAAAAACGTCTGAATGAATCCAATTACTAGAAGGCATGTGAATATAATCAGAACCGTCCCACGCAAACCAATAAAAACAAAGCTGCCCGTCATGAATCGACAATTGAAATTCAAAGCAGTCCATTTGATCCTCGGTGACGTATTGAAACGTGAGTGACTCGCCTTCTTCCATGTACACATCACAAAATGAAAGAATGTCTCCCCACGAATAAACGCGCATTGTGCTCTTTGCCTTCTCCTCGCCAATATGTATGTTTCGCAATTGATAGGACTCCATAAAACATCTCCTTTCACTCATATACAGCTCGTTCTAAGCAGGCAGCGGTTTCATTTATACAGATGTTGTATGCTATAATAATACTTACGAATAATGAACGCTTGTGAGGTGATAAATATGAAAACCTTTAGGCTGATTGATTTAAAAATCGAACTTGATCCAAAGCAAGATAAAATGTCCAGCATTCCCCTTCGTGACGGTTTAATCATTAATAAAGAAGATGGTGAAAATCACTGGATGATCGAGGCACTCATTCCAAAGAAACATAGACAGGTGTTTGAGGTGCTTTTTCAGCAGCACACTGAAGTGAAGATTCTTGTGACGATCACAAAAGAAAACAACCGCCCTGTTCATCTATCTGTCCAAGTCAAAAACATTGTTGCTTTAGAAGAAAACATTTCTGTGCTGCTCGATGGTAAAATGATTACAAACCGTTACAGAACAGAAACCGAAGAAGTACTAAAAGACCTCGTCAAAGAGGGGCTTTCCGGAGAAAAACTGCTGGATGCATTTAAACAAAACACATAAAAAAGAGCGGGATTAGCCGCTCTTTTTCTATTGCACATCTTTCGATTGGCTTTGATTTTTCAATAGATCTCTAATTTCAGTTAGTAAAACTTCCGTTTGATCCGGCGTTTCTACAACCTCTTCTTCCTCTACCTTTTTCCGTTTTAATTTATTCAAATAACGAATAAAGATAAAAATGGAAAACGAGATAATCAAGAAATCAATCACTGTTTGAATGAAGCTCCCATATAAAATTTGAGCAGATCCGATCTTAATAGATAGACTGCTAAAATCATGTCCCCCAATAATAATACCGACGAGCGGCATGATCAAATCATTCACAAGAGAAGTGACAATTTTGCCAAATGCTCCCCCAATGATGACACCTACAGCCAAGTCAATGACATTTCCCTTGACTGCAAATTCTCTAAATTCTTTCAGCATCTTTTATCACCTTCATCTTTTTTTGTCTAATATGACGTTTTTTTGTCAAAAATGCAAGTCCTGATCCGTTCAGGCTGGTCGTTTCCATATAAAAAGCGATTCATCCTTGATGAACCGCCAGGCAAATCATGATACTTTAGGACCGATAGAAAATGTTAGTTCTGCTTCACATGCAACTTCGCCATCTACTGTAGCTACTGCTTTTCCTTTTGCAACCGGACCTCGGAGACGCGTCACTTCTACCTCTAAACGAAGCTGATCGCCAGGCTTCACCTGTCTTTTGAAACGGCAGCCGTCAATTCCTGCAAACAAACCAATTTTCCCTTTGTTTTCTTCTTTACCTAACATAATCACCCCAAACACCTGTGCAAGTGCTTCTACAATAAGCACACCCGGCATGACTGGGTATCCTGGGAAATGACCATTAAAAAATTCTTCGTTCACTGTGACATTTTTAATCCCAACCGCTCTTTTCTCTCCCTCAACCTCTAAAATACGGTCGACCAATAAGAATGGATAACGGTGTGGAATAATGTCTTGAATTTGCTGAGCATCAAGCATATCTTGATCTCTCCTTTTTTCTATATCGATGATCTTCATTTGATTCCTATAGAAGTATATTATGAATGCTCGTATTTTTCAACGTCCGCTCTGCATATATGGTAAAAAATAGAATATATCATTACCTATTGTCATCAAATATAATCCACACTACACTCATTGTTTTTTCACAAATATGGTAATATATATTACATCATTGATTGAATAAGAGGGTAAAAATGAATTTTATGAGTGATAAATCCATTAAAAAACTTCTCCATTCGTGGTATACAATGCTGAAGCATCGACATTTTTCGAAGGCTGAAGAAATCAAAACAACTCTATTAAAGCATAAACGTAAAATATCAAAAAAACAGGAACTCTATTTACATTATCAGCTGATGCTTTTTCGCCATCAGCTCTGGATGAATCAGACAGAGGACCTAGAAAAAATCAAACATGAACTGATGCAGCACAAAGATGATATGAACGAAGAACTGGCCTATTACTTTTACTTCTTTCTAGGGCTCTACGAAGCTTTAAACAGCGATCAAAATGATGCGATCTACTATCTCGAAAAGGCGGAAGAACGCCTGTCATTCCTTAACGATGAGCTGGAGGAAGCAGAGTTCCATTTCCGTACAAGTGGTGTTTATTATAACAACCGCTATTCGTTGTTATCAATTCGTCATATTCAAAAAGCCATGGATATCTTTGCAAAGCATGGGGATGATCATAGCCTCTATCGTTGTAAAATTGTGCTCGGTCTTAATTATAGCGATCAAAAAAAATATGAGGAAGCAGAAGCTATTTTTATTGAGATCATCGAATACGTGAACATCATTGATGATCAAGAATTGCTCGGTATCGTTTATTATGACGCTGGTTTTATTCAGTCGAGACAAAATCGTCACAAGAAAGCGCTGGAATACTTTAAAAAAGCACTTCGTCTCCCAGCATACCGGAAGGCAGCACACTCCTATGTATCGTGCCTCTACGAAACGGTGCGTTCCTGTTATAAAGAAAATTTAACCGATGAAGGAATGAAGTATATTCAAAAAGGATTAAAAGAGGCCGTTGCTTCTCAGTTTGATATTTTAAGAATCAAGTTCCAAATCTTATTTCTTCTCTACAGCCAAACGCCAAAGGCAGATGAGCAGATCGCAAGGCTCGTCACATGTCTTGAACGAAAAGAAGCTTGGATTGATCTTGAGGATCTGCTTGCCGATGTCTCAGATTTTTATAAAAAAAAGGGCGACTTTGAGCGAGCCGCCTTTTTTATCATGAGAGGCTGATGTCAGCCTGCTCATTATCGAATTGTATTCACTAATCCCAGCATCTGATCACCCATTGTAATCGTTCTTGAGTTCATCTGATAGGAGCGCTGTGTTGTCATGAGATCTGTTAATTCTTTAGACATGTCCACATTCGACGTTTCAAGTGCACCTTGCTGAAGCTGAATCGCTTGGCGGTTTGCTCCATTTAGTGCCGTTAATGCGCCTTGATAAGTATCGTCAACTGAGAACAAATTATCTCCTTCAGAGACGAGTGCTGAAGAGTTATTGACTTGTACAACACCTAGATTCACCTGCTGATTCGGTTGATTATCTCTTGAAATAGCCGTAAGACGTCCATTTTTATCTATTGAAATATCACGGAAATTCGCATTTAAGACAATTTCATTTCCGTTTTCATCAAGAATCGGATAGCCTTCGCTAGTGACAAGCTGAACTTGATTACGATTATTGCCTGGCTGTAAGTAAAGAGAACCATCTCTTGTATAACGGATATTACCGCCGGCGTTGACCTGCATATACTGAGATGGCGCTCCAAATGCAACATCAAGATCACGTCCTGTTTCTTTAATAGAACCTTGCATCGAGTTAATGGACGCATTGACCATAGTACCCGTTCCAAGCCTTAGCCCATCAGGTGTCAGACGACTGTTTGCCACCTGCTCATTTTTTTCATCTACCTGATTGAACTGTTGTCTGATCAGCTCTGAAAAGCGGGTATTTTTCGCGCGGTACCCTGTTGTTTCACTGTTCGCAATGTTGTTGCTGATTATATCAAGCTGCTTTTGCACTTCGTTCATCGATACAGCTGCATTGATCATCGTTCTAAGCATGAGAATCCTCCTTTCTTTTTCATTTCTTGATTAGTACACTCTGCCAATTTCATTTACTGCTTTTTCTAAGCTTTTATCATACGCCTGAACCACTTTTTGGTTTGTTTCAAATGCTCGATAGGCGGTTGTCATTTCTGTATATGATTTCGTCACATCCACGTTCGACAGCTCCGATACACCTTGACTTAACATATAGGACATTTGACCATTATTGACTGCACTTGGCAGTGGCTGGTTATCAGCTGTACGGTATAAATCATTTCCTTCTCTCGCTAAGTTCCTTGTATCCATCGCAACACGTACATCGATTTGTCCGAGATTTTGTCCATTTTCACTCACAGTTCCATCTGCATTCACTTTGAAATTCTCACTCTGAACCGTAATCGGCTGACCTGTCACGGAAAGAAGGGCACGGCCACCAATGGTCAACTGATTTTGTGCATTCAATGTAATGGAGCTGCTTTTCGTATAACGAACGCCTTCTGGTGTATTAACTGCATAAAAGAGCGCTGATTTCTGATTGGTCTCCGGGTTGATCGGCACATTATTTTCGACTAGTGCGACATCCGTTGTTTGATCTGTTGTTTTTAAAGTTCCCTGTGTAAATTGAGGGATCAGTTCCTGCATATATGTCCCCGTGTTAATACCGCCAATCGGCGTTTGCTGAGGAACACTAAAACCTTTGCCTGAGGATGTTTGGAAACGTCCTGATTCCATTCGGCTTAGCAGCATTTCCGGAAATGCCCGCATGGTCCCCTCATCCGCTTTATAACCTGGCGTATTCGCATTTGCGATATTATTTGAAAGCATTTCTGTCCGCCGCTCTTGAGCGATCATGGCAGATGTTGCGGTGTATAGTCCTTTTAACACGTGCTCACCTCATTAAAATTCTTTCACATGACCTAAACACAATCTTCTATGAAATATATCGGCATATTTGCAGGGTTCTTTAATAAAAATCCCCCATTCTTTCGAAAAAGAATGAGGGACATCATTAGCTGAGTTTACGCTTTGGCAGCTTGTCCATATTATCAAGCATGACGCCAGTACCAACAGCTACACAATCCATTGGATTCTCGGCAACGAAAACTGGTACTTTCAGCTCTTCTGCAAGCAATTGATCAAGCCCGTTTAGAAGAGCTCCGCCACCTGTAATGATGACGCCGCGATCAATAATATCAGCTGATAATTCAGGCGGTGTTCTCTCAAGAACTTGCTTCGCAGCCTGAACAATCGCAGATACAGATTCACGCAATGCTTCTTCTACTTCTTTGCTTGTGACGGTAATCGTTCTTGGTAATCCTGTCACCATGTCTCGTCCACGAATTGAAATCTCTTCGTGACGTGCGTCTGGGAATACCGTTGCAACTTGGATCTTAATATCCTCAGCCGTGCGCTCACCGATCAACAGCTTGTACTCTTTTTTAATGTAGTTGAGAATTTCCAGATCAAATTTGTCTCCAGCCATTTTAATAGAAGAGGCGGTTACAATGTCACCCATTGAGATGACAGCGATATCTGTCGTTCCGCCTCCAATATCTACGACCATGTTTCCACTCGGCTGAAAAATATCCATACCAGCACCGATAGCTGCTACTTTTGGCTCTTCTTCAAGAAATACATGCTTACCACCGCTTTTTTCAGCAGCTTCTTTGATCGCCTTCTGCTCAACAGATGTAATGTTTGTCGGGCAGCAGATGAGCATACGCGGCTTAGAGAACAGCCCTTTCACATTTAATGAATTAATAAAATGCTTGAGCATCGCTTCAGTTACTTCAAAATCAGCGATTACGCCATCTTTTAATGGACGAATCGCAACAATATTCCCAGGCGTACGTCCAACCATACGTCTAGCCTCTTCTCCAACAGCCAAAACTTTCCCGCTGTTTTTGTCAAGAGCTACAACAGATGGTTCATTTAACACAATTCCTTTTCCTTTGACATGAATCAGTACATTAGCAGTACCAAGATCAATTCCAATATCCCTAGCAAACATCTATATATATCCTCCTTGAAAATCTGTTTCCATAGCAAATACCACATTCTGCCCTAATTATATATTCTATCATAATTTGCAGAAAAAAAGATATTTCTTTACAAAAGTCTTTACAAAATTTGTGGTTAGAAACTACCGATATGAGGAAGATATATATGTCATGTTTATGAACAAAGAACTAAGCTTACTGTTTCACAGGCTCGCCTTCTAAAATTTCTTCTTTTTTATACTTTAATTTAGTGGCTTCTCCTCCTCGCAAGTGGCGGATTGATTTATGATAATCCAGTATCTCCTTCACTTCATTAGCCAGATCTGGATTAATTTCTGGCAGTCTTTCTGTTAGATCCTTGTGTACAGTACTTTTAGAGACTCCAAATTCTTTCGCAATTACACGAACGGTTTTCTTTGTCTCCACGATATACTTTCCTATCTTGATTGTTCGCTCTTTGATGTAATCGTGCACACCACTCGACCTCCCTAAAATGGATGTGAGAAGTGTGAAATGAGATCCGTATCAATATTATCCATTTTCAGCAGCGCTTGTTCGTCTTAATTTCTCATCCATTAGGTAGTAAATGCCAAACACGATCCCTCACCTCAAACACTCTCTTTGTCAGGTTTGTAACAGTGTATTAGCATTGCATAGGGAATATGCTAAAAATGAAGATGGGACAAGGGATTTATCAGAAAATGCAATCATTTCGAGTGGCGAAAATTTTCACTTTACAAGAATGGGTCGAGCACGTAAAATAGGAAAGGTGATTTTATTTACCTAGCTAAATATTTAAAAAAAGGTGAGCATATGGATACGTTAAATAGAGAGTGTTTACATCAAATACACCAAAGCGCCAGGTTGCTGTCTAAAAAGGCGAACGAAGCGCTTGTTGCTTATGACTTGTACATGTCCCAATGGACTGTACTTTTTTGTTTGGATACATTCGGCCCGAAAACCCAAAAAGACATTTGGACATATTTGAACG
This sequence comes from Bacillus sp. FSL R5-0431, assembly GCF_038002985.1. Classification (NCBI taxonomy): domain Bacteria; kingdom Bacillati; phylum Bacillota; class Bacilli; order Caryophanales; family Bacillaceae; genus Bacillus; species Bacillus sp. FSL R5-0431. The sequence continues at coordinate 3,258,255 of NZ_JBBOOG010000001.1, forward strand.
TCGAAGCCCCAACCATTACCCGAACCGTAACCCGTCTAGAAGCTAATGGCTGGGTGAAACGTGTACAAGGAAAAGACAAACGTGAAAATCTGATCGTGATGACAGATGATGCTAAGGCCCGATTTGAAGAAATCAAACGTACGATGGAACAATTTGAAGAAGAAATACTTTCAGATTTCACCCACGAAGAAAAACAACTCCTCCATACACTTTTACACAAATTATCAACTGAATAGGAAGTGACATACATCATGAACGAACGCATTTGGACAAGAGACTTTATCATGATTGTCCTGGTGAATTTATTTACGTTCACCTCTTTTTATGCCCTTTTGACATTGCTGCCCATTTACACAATGGATGAACTAAATGGAACAGAATCACAGGGCGGCCTCCTTGTGACGGTCTTCTTATTGTCTGCTATTGTGACAAGACCGTTTTCTGGAGCCATTATTGAGAAATTCGGCAAAAAACGGATGGCGATTTTCTCATCAACGGCATTTGCCTTACTCACTTATTTATACATTCCGATTGATCAATTCCATACGCTTCTCATGTTGCGTTTCATGCAGGGAATCTTTTTTAGCATTTTGACGACAGTAGCCAGTGCCATTGCGGCGGATATGATCCCGAAACATAAACGCGGGGAAGGACTCGGCTACTTTGTCATGTCGATGAACCTTGCTGTTGTCATCGGTCCATTTATCGCACTGAATCAAGTAGGAAAAGTAGGATTCCATTCTTTATTCCTTCTCTTTTCCATTATCGTTACCATCGGGGCTGCTTTTACGATGCTGATTAGACAGCCGGAGCCTGAAAACGGGGGAAGCGTCGTCTTCCGATTTACTTTTTCTCACCTGTTTGAAAAAGGCGCATTAAAAACAGCGGCAGTCGGCATCATTATTTCCTTCTGTTATTCGCCGATCATTTCATTTATTTCAGTCTATGCCAATTCCCTTCACTTGATGGGTGCAAGCAGTTATTTCTTTATTGTGTTTGCGGCAGCGATGCTTGGATCACGTCCATTTACAGGCAGACTTTTTGACCGAGTAGGACCTCACATTGTGATCTATCCTTCCATTGCTCTTTTTGCGATTGGTTTATGGATGCTGACAGCTACACATTCAGCGACAATGCTTCTTCTATCAGGTGCTGTCATTGGTCTTGGATATGGATCTCTAGTGCCATGTTTACAAACACTTGCCATTCAGCACTCACCAGCTCACCGTACAGGCTACGCGACGGCTACTTTCTTTACCCTATATGATACGGGTATTGCTGCTGGCTCATTTGTATTTGGTCTTCTTGTCAGCTTCACAGACTTTTCAAATGTATATCTCATTGCAGGTATTGTTGTCTTGCTAAGTATGATTGTTTTTTATTGGAGCGAACGAAAGCCACAAGAAGCAAAAGCACAGAAGGTCTCCCTATCAGAATAGGATACTATTTTAAACTTCATCGGAAACATGCTAAAATATAGGATATTTCAAATAGACGATTATTTGAAAAATAGTTGGCATTAAGCGAAGGTATAGGTGATGTTTTGAATTACGAATTGTTTAAAGTCATACACGGGATGGCTCATCATTCTGAGTTTTTAGATCAAGCCATGATTTTCATTACGAAAAAGGCCATTCTTGTGTATGCCCTTGTCTTATTGATTTGCTGGTTTTTAGGTAATCACAAATTTAAGAAGCATGTCTTCTTTTCCGGTGTAACGGGCATCGCGGCACTCATCGTCAATTTTGCGATTACACTGTTTCATTATGAAGAGCGGCCGTTTGTGGCGCATAAAGTCGACACACTCATTCCGCACTCAGCAGACGCTTCCTTCCCAAGTGACCATACAACAGGTGCACTGGCTCTTTCACTTGCCATTAGATCTCGTAATAAAAAGCTTGGCAACATCTTGCTCGTCTTTGGATTACTCACAGGATTCTCCCGCATTTGGGTCGGTCACCATTATCCATTAGATGTCTTAGGCAGCTTAGTCGTATCGATCGTGGTTGTCTTTATCATGAATAAATTATGGAAGTTCTTTGACTCTCCAATTGACCGCATTGTCACTTTCTATGAGACAATTGTAGGGAAAATATTCAGAAGGAAGCAAAAGGATCAGGGCTCTGACCTGTCTAACTCTTAAGCGGCTTGCGATAACGTGATGAAGAATCTTCTTCCACTTATCGCGCCGCTTTTTTTATTGGCTGTCCTCCTCTGACCTTGTTCGAAAAATAAAGACTGACACCGATGCCGGTAAGGGAAATCATGATCAACGTCCAGCCTAACTGCTCAAAATGAGGACCAGCAATTTCATCCCCAAACAGCATACCGAGGACAGCAGACGACAGAATGGAACCAAGGTAACGGCATGTTTGAAAAAGCCCGGAGGACGTGCCAATCATATGCTGAGGACTTGCCTTGAGCATCGCCGCTTGCAGCGCAACATTCCCAATCCCGTAACTCAGTCCAAGCAGCGCTAGAACCACCCCTTTTCCCCATAATGGTGCCGGAATAAAAAAGAAGGTCATCGCAGATGCTCCAGCCAGCATCAATACCGCACTGGCTAATACTGGATGACGTTCATCCCCGCGGTCCACCCACTTTCCTGTCAGCGGCGACACAATGATGCTCACCCCAGACATGCACAGCATAAAAAGACCCGTCATTTCCACACGCCAGCCTAATTCATCCTGGAAATAGCTCGGCAAACCAAAGAAAAGACAATAGAAAAATATATTTAAAATGATAAATTGCACATACACAAGTGACAGCCGCTGCTCCTGTCTGAACATTCGAATTTGAATAAACGGTTCATCCACCTGATACTCCCACCAGATAAAAGCGCCTGCACTCACGAGACAAAGAATCCCCTGTACATATTGAATCCCATCACCTAGTGATAATAAAAACGAAAGCAGAAGGACAATACAAACTGTAAAAAGAAGCATCCCTGGCAAATCGAGCTTCCGTACCGTTTCACCTATACGAAGCTTTCTCTTTTTCTGCTCCTTTGGAAACAAAGTTAGTCCAAGAAAGAAGCTGATCAAAATAAAAGGCAGGTTCACTAAAAAGATAGCTGGCCAGCCGCCGATTGTCATCAAAAAGCCGCCAAGCGTCGGTCCAAGTGCCGTCATCGCCGAAGCGAAAATGGACAATACCGCTAACGCCGAAGCCTGCTTTTCCTGAATATGATCCCGAATGAGTCCGACACCAGAAGGATAAATGGCACTGCTCCCAATCGCCTGCAGCAGCCGGATCACAATCAGCACTGCAAACGTTGGGGCAAACGGCGCACAGATGGCTGAGACCGCCACAAGACCTAGCCCGAATAAAAATAATGTTCTCCGGCTCATCACATGATCCCCAATCCGGCCGCTCACCGGCTGCGTCACCGCACTGGCTAAATAAAAAGACGAAATAAGCCAAGATACAGTCGTAAATGACAAGCCGAATTCATGCTGAATTTGATGCAAGGCCAAAGAAATCATCGAGGAATTCAGTGGATTTAACATCGTTCCAAAGGCAATAGCAGTTAAAAAAACCTTTCGGCTGTCTCTCCACTTGTTCATACACCGACCCCCTTTTTGTGATCTGGCATGTTTTTTGCCAATCCTTCCGTTATTATGAGATTCATTTCCCTTTTTTACCCTAATCAATTCAAGTTCTCTCTCGGAAAAGCAAGACATACATTTTAAAAAGGGCGAGTGTTGGAAAAACACATATAAAATTGAGAATATGAGGAACAAATGGTAAGATGCTACACATATTTAAAAGCCTACTTTCTCCTTATATGGAGAACGGCTGAAAAGGAGGAGAAGCTTATTATTAAAAAAAGACGGTTTTGGGTCCCAGCCCTTTTCTCGGTTGCAGTATTACTTCTGTCTTCGTGTGGTTCAAATGAAACAAATGGGAACGGAGATAAACGTAATTCTACAGCGAAAGGGTCGCCAATTTTGGAGGATGGAAAATTTATATTTGCAGCATCAGGTGAATTTCACCCGTTTAGTTACATGGATGGAAATCAGATGTCAGGCTTTGATATCGATGTAGGCAATGCGATTAGTGACAAACTAGGCCTCGAGCCTATACAGAAAAAATATAAATTCGCAGGCATCGTCGAAGGTGTGAAAGCAGGAAAATTTGATGCGGCAGTTGCAAGTCATACCATCAATGAGGAACGAAAAAAACACGTCCTTTTATCTAAGCCCTATTACTACTCTGGTCCGCAAATTTTTACAAGACCTGGAGCAGACATTCAACATGCTGATGACTTAAAAGACAAAGAAATCGCTGTATCAAAAGGCTCGTCCTACGCTGATATTGCAAAGGAACATAGCGGGCAGGAACCAAAATATTACGACAGTGATGTAGTCGCTTTAGAAGCACTGGCCAACGGAAAACACGATGCAGTCGTGACGGATTTCGCCACAGGTGCGGAAGCCATGAAGAAAAAATTAAAAATCGAAGCACAGGAAAGACTCGGACAAAGCGAGCAGGCAATCGCTGTATCAAAAGAAAATAAACAGCTCATAGAAGAGATCAACGATGCGATTGACGCACTAAAAAAAGACGGAACATTAAGACAAATTAGCGAGAAATACTTTGACGAAGACATCACGGTCAAACAAAATTAAAACCACGATTGTGCGCCTTTCTTAGGCGCACTTTCTTCAAATGGAGATGATTGTTTTGCCTACTCTATCACATTTTTTTCAGACGCTGATTGATTCTAGAGGTATTTTTTTAGAAGGAATGCTGCTCACCTTACAGCTCACTGTGATCAGCATCTTCATCGGCATGTTCATCGGACTCTTCTTTGCTTTATTGAAAATATCACGCGTGGCTGTCTTCGGTTATATCGCCAACGCCTATATCTTCCTTGTACGCGGAACACCACTGATTGTTCAAATTTTCATCCTATATTTTGGACTGACGGAATTAAATATCCCCGACTTCTGGGCTGCTTCCATTGCGCTCGCCTTTCATAATGGAGCATATATAGCAGAAATATTCAGAGGCGCCATCCAATCGATCGATCAGGGGCAAAAAGAGGCAGGACGCTCTCTTGGCATGGGACGTTTCCTAACAATGAGACGCATCATTCTCCCGCAAGCAATGCGGCGCGCACTCCCCCCTCTTGGCAACCAGTTCATTATCGGCTTAAAAGATTCATCACTCGCCGCCTTTATCAGCGTCAATGAACTATTTAACGTCGCCACGACCCAAGGCTCCAACAGCTTTGACAATATGACCTATTTACTTGTTGTAGCCGTCTATTACTTAGTTCTTGTCCTGCTGTTAACATTCGCTGTCCAAACCTTTGAGAAGAAACTATCAGTCAGTGACCATTAGGAGGAGAAGCATGACAGAATCAAAGGAACTCATTCGTGTTGAAAAACTCAATAAATACTTCGGAGAGCTGCATGTTTTAAAGGATATCGATCTCACCGTTTATGAAAATGATGTGGTCGTCTTAATTGGTGCCAGTGGCTCTGGAAAAAGCACCCTGCTCCGCTGTATGAACTTTTTAGAAATAAAAAATGATGGCCAGATCATCATTGATGGGAATCCAGTACATCCAAAACGAGATCAATTAAACGAGATGAGGCAAAAAATAGGCATGGTGTTTCAGCATTTTAATCTCTTCCCGCATAAAACTGTGCTTGAAAACATCATCGAAGCGCCTGTCATGGTGAGAAAAACAAAAAAGGCTCAAGCTGTATCAGAAGCCAACGTCCTGTTGGAAAAGGTCGGACTTGCGGATAAGGCCAACGTATATCCTTCTAAATTATCAGGTGGTCAAAAGCAGCGTGTGGCCATTGCAAGAGCTCTCGCCATGAAGCCAGATGTCATGTTATTTGACGAACCTACGTCTGCCCTCGATCCAGAGCTTGTAGGCGAGGTACTGCAAACAATGAAAAGTCTCGCAAAAGAAGGCATGACGATGGTCATTGTCACACATGAAATGGGCTTTGCGAAAGAAGTCGCCGATCGTGTCGTCTATATGCACGAAGGCCGCATCGTCGAAGAAGGCACCCCATCAGAATTGTTCGATTCTCCTCAAGAGGAACGAACCAAGCTGTTTCTCAGCTCCATTTTATAGGTCAAACGCCCTTTATTTTTCGTGCTCAGTGCACGTTTTTTCTCTTTTTTTACGAACTTTTCATCCATTTATATCGAATATAACCAAAAACCATGTAAGATTAACTAACACGGTTATGTTATATATGACTTTTCTCTCTATAATGAAGAATTAAGAAATCAATTAATTCTGAATGATTCAGGGGGAATGCAGCATGCAAATGGGTGATACAGTATTTATGTTCTTCTGCGCACTACTCGTGTGGTTAATGACACCGGGTTTAGCCTTATTCTACGGAGGACTCGTGAGAAGTAAAAACGTCTTAAGTACAACCATGCACAGCTTAACTTCACTAGCAATCGTCTCCATCGTATGGATCATGTTTGGCTATTCCTTGGCTTTTGCGCCAGGCAATGCATGGATCGGAGGCTTAGACTGGATTGGACTAAAAGGCGTTGGCTTTGAACCTGGTTCCTACAGTGAGACCATTCCACATTCATTGTTCATGATGTTCCAAATGACCTTTGCCGTCTTAACAACAGCCATCATCTCAGGTGCCTTTGCTGAACGAATTCGCTACTCAGCGGTCGTCGTGTTTACACTCCTTTGGGTCACATTTGTATACGCGCCAGTCGCACACTGGGTATGGGGCGGCGGTTGGATTGGCGAAATGGGTGCACTTGACTTTGCCGGAGGAAACGTGGTTCACATTTCATCTGGTGTTGCGGGTCTAGTCGTGGCGATTGTGCTCGGGAAGCGTAAAGAAGCAGCAAACTCTTCTCCTCATAATTTGATCTACACCCTTCTTGGCGGAGCTGTCATTTGGTTTGGATGGTTTGGCTTTAACGTTGGAAGTGCCCTTACATTAGACAGTGTCGCGATGTATGCCTTTATTAACACCAATACAGCTGCTGCTGCAGGAATCATCGGCTGGCTGTTAGTAGAGTGGATGATCAACAAAAAGCCTACTATGCTCGGCGCGATTTCTGGAGCCATCGCAGGTCTTGTCGCGATTACACCTGCCGCAGGTTTTGTCACCCCATTTGCTTCTATTATCATCGGAATCATCGGCGGGATCGTGTGTTTCTGGGGAGTCTTCTCACTCAAAGCCAAATTTGGCTATGATGATGCACTGGATGCATTCGGGCTTCACGGAATTGGCGGGACTTGGGGAGGTATTGCAACTGGACTTTTCGCAACAACCTCTGTCAATGACGGCGGAGCCAATGGCTTATTTTACGGAGATGCCAGCTTACTTTGGAAGCAAGTAGTCGCTATTGTTGCCACCTACGCCTTTGTAGCCGTTGTGACATACGTGATCATCAAAGTGGTCAATCTCTTCTTCAAGATTCGTGCAACCGAAGAAGAAGAATCAGTGGGCCTTGATTTAACCATGCACGGTGAAAAAGCCTATCAAGATTAAAGAAAAAGGGGTGTCTCGATGAGCAAAATGTATAAAGTGGAGATTGTCACACGTCCAGCCAATTTTGAAACATTAAAGGTGGAGCTTGGAAAGATTGGTGTCACCTCAATTACCTTTTCGAATGTGCACGGCTGCGGCCTACAAAAGGGACATACAGAGCTATACCGCGGCGTCAAAAAGGAAAGCAATGTGTACGAACGATTAAAGATTGAAATCGTCCTAAGCAAAGTACCTGTCGAACTGGTCGTTGAAACAGCTCAAAAGGTACTTCGTACAGGCGAACCAGGGGATGGGAAAATTTTTATATATGAGATAGAAAATACAATCAACATTCGGACAGGTGAAGAAGGGCCTGCCGCCCTATAAACCATCCCCCGCCAAGTGCGGGGGATTTTTTTAAGACAGAAAAAAACCTCTGCATAATTCATACACAGAGGTTGCAAGGCTTTAAGATTGTTTTGTTTCTTCAGATTGACTGCTGTCTTTAGAGGAATCAGAAGACTTTTCTTGATCAGAGGATTTCCCCTTCTCATCAGACTTTTCTTCAGATTTTTCTCCAGCAGGCTCTTTGGTCTTATCTTCAGCAGCAGGTTCCTTTGTTTTTTCATCAGCTTTTGGCTGAGCAGGTTCTTTTGCTTCTTCCGTCACTTCTTGCGCGGCCTTTTCAATAGTCGAAACAGGCTTGTCAATGAAGCTAAGTGGATTAAGCGCTAAACCTTCCATACGAATTTCAAAATGCACATGGTTGCCGCTTTCAGCACCATAAAGATTTTTACCAGAAGCACCGATGACATCATTCTGCTTCACTTCATCGCCTTCTTTGACACTCACTTGTGACAACGATTGATAAACAGTCGATAATCCATCTTCATGTTCAATTTCAACGACGTGACCGAGAACTGGATCTTTTTTCGCTTGAACCACTGTTCCACTAAGAGCAGCTGTGACATCAAACACTTTGCCATCTTTATCTGCAAGATCAATACCTTTGCTCAAGGTATAGGTGTTATTATAGTTTACAAGTGCTGCTTCTTTTTCTTTTTGATCAGCATCTGCTTCATAGAACTTTTTCACGACAGAAACATTATCAGAATTCTGGACCGGCATTGCAACATTTTCAATTGGCTTTCCAACTTCAACGGCATCATCACGCTGTTCTTGCCCTGTTTGATTTCCATCAGATAGTTGGTCTTTCACATCTTTTGATACAGCTTGGTACCAAAGAACAGCTGTTAACACGACCGCTGCGCTGACCAAGTAAATAGCAGGGAATACCCAGCGCTTACGGAAAAATTGCTGAACTTTTGTGATTTTGGAAGTACGTTTCTTTTCTTCCTCTCTCATTTTTCATCACCTCAGCAACATTCTGAACACTTTTCAAAAAATATATACACACGAAATCATTTTTCTTTTTATTTTGCGCAATCGCACCAATAATATGTATGATGAATGAAAAAAAGACGGGGGACTTTATTGTGAAAACTTTCAACCGCATAGCAACAGAAGATGATCTCAAAGCGATCGTTGATATTTACAATTCAACCATTGCTTCAAGAGAAGTAACCGCCGACACAGAACCAGTTTCAGTTGAAGACCGCCGGCAATGGTTTTTGAATCATTCAGAGAAAAGACCTCTCTATGTGAAAACAGATGAGGATGGACATATCTACGGATGGCTCAGCTTTGAAACGTTTTACGGAAGACCTGCATACAACGGGACCGTTGAAATGAGTATTTACTTAAACCAAGACGATCGAGGGAAAGGCTTAGGGTCACTTTTCTTACAAGAGGCCATTGAGTTGGCACCTTCATTAGGCATTCGAACGTTACTTGCCTTTATTTTCGGGCACAACGAAGCCAGCATTCGATTATTTAAAAAGCACGGCTTTGAGACATGGGGTCACCTGCCACGTATCGCAGAAATGGACGGCAGCAGATACGATTTAGATATTCTAGGAAAAGAATTATAAAACGAGCGTCTCTCCAACAAAGAGACGCTTTTTTATGAAGCATGTAACAGCTGTTCAAACTGTTTCGCATTTTGAAGAGATTTTCTTTGCAGGATGATGCCATGTTCATCCATCAGAATCGCTTGCGGAACAACAGTTACCCCATACAGCTCCATGATTTGCGAAGAGCGCACATACACAGCTTGATCAGGCAGCAATTGAAGAAGCGACGCATCATCTCCTTGTTCATCTCCATTGATCAAAATGAATTGAGTATCGTCGCTAGAGATGTGCTGCTTCATATCAGACAAAATGCTTTTGCATGTCATACAAGTAGAGTTCACAAATAACAGCATCACGGCTCTTCCGCTCTGCAAATATTCCTTTAAAATGACCTTATCCCCTAAATGTGTATAGCTTCGAAATAACGGCGCCGCATCACCAACATCCGCTTCCTTTAATTCAATCCCATCAAGGGTTTTGATTTTACTCATAAATTTTCCGATAAAGCGGGCAAGCAAAAACACCACAGCCAGCTGAGCAATGACAATGAATAACACAATAATCAGTAGAATATCTGTCATTTCACTTGGTCTCCTTCTATAAATGATTCAAATTGATTCCACTTTCTTTTGAACATCATGATGTCTTTTCCCACCGCTATAATGAAACAGACAGCCACTGCAATCAGAAAACAAATAATGTGAAATTGCCATGGAATTGTTTCTACATAGGAATGCACATAAAACAAGCCAATCACAAGAGCCAGCATCGACACATTACGAATCACAATTCCCCAGTGAAGACGGTCATTTTCAAGTAAACCTCCACAGCCGCATGAAATGTTACGATGTCCTCTCAATAAATTGAAAGTGACCGCTCCAGTATAGGTACATAAAAGTGCTGTAAGACCAATCGCAGGTACAAGAGACATGTTCCATACGAACAATAGACCAGTACAAGCCAATTCAATAGTCAAAAACAAATAAAACATTGGCGCCGTGAGCGCAGAAGGCAGCAGCCGATAAGCATTCATCTGTTGCATATGCGCCTTTTGTTTTCTCACTTTATCAAGCCATGCACCTGCAAAGATGATTCCTAAGAAATAGACACCTATAAAATAAAAGACACTCACCTTACGCCATCTCCTTTTGTTGAAATAGTTGAGATTGTGCCTCATAAAGCCTTTTGTACTCTCCACCTAGCGCCATCAGCTCTTCATGGTTCCCCTCTTCAACGAAAGCACCATCTTTCATCACGATAATGCGGTCTGCTAAGCGGGCCGCTCCCATACGGTGTGTGATAAACAAGACCCCTTGATCCTGCGTATGATCGAATAGCTTTCGAATGAGTGAAATCTCCGATAGCGGATCAAGAGCAGAAGTCGGTTCATCTAAAATGATAAAATCACTTTCTCTAAAGAAGGTTCTCGCCATCGCAAGCTTTTGCCATTGTCCGCCAGACAGTTCATGACCTTCTTCAAAAAACCGGCCAAGCTGCGCATCGTATGTTTCTTCCATTTGATGAATTCTTTTCTCTATGCCTGCTTGCCGCGCAGCTGACACCATGCGCTCTTCCTCATCTATTTCGTCGATACGGCCAAATCCAATGTTTTCTTTCACAGTGAATTCGTACTTCATAAAATCTTGAAAAAGGACAGCCATTCTCGCATGATATGATTTTTTATAAATGGTCGAAATAGACTCACCATTGACCTTTTGCATATTCGGCTTGTCTGGATCATATAAACCGGTCAAACATTTAATCAAGGTCGTCTTACCTGATCCGTTATCCCCCACCAATGCAATGCGTTCACCTTTATTGATATGAAAATGTATATGCTCAATAGCAGGCGTTTTCATATTCGGATAGGTAAAAGAGAGGTTTTCTAGCGTAATGGACTGAATACATTCAATCCTCCGAAGCGATGCCCCTTCCTCTGTCTGCTCATCAATTTCTTCTTCTCTCTTTTGAAAAGTTCTCATTTCATCAATATAGAGACTCGTTTCATATAAACTAGAACATTCCCTCGTTAAGTCTTGAAAACCACTTTGAATATTTTGCACAGCTTGGAGCACAGCGACAAACGTACCCGCTGCTAATTTTTTTTGAAAGATAAGAAAGACAATAAAAAGACCGCAGCACACATAGGCAAATGACATAAGCAATCCGCCCGCCATCTCCCAGCGAACCTGCCGTTTTAGTAATTTATATTTTTCATCTGCACTTTTTACATAATGACCTTTCCATTTTTGAAGAAGATAATGTCCTATTCCATATAAACGGATTTCCTTCAATGAATCTCGCTGTGCAACAAGGTCGGACACATACATTTCTCTTCGATCGTTAGCAGTTAACATGCGGTTTAATTGATACCGCGCGCCTCCAAAGAAGAGCTCAATCCACAAGACAGGCAGGGTAAATAAGATCAGAATGACCGCCAAACCCCAATGGATACCGATCATATAAATGAGAAGTGATACAACAGTAATCAATGCGCTCATGATTGTAAAAATACTTCTAACCATACTCAGAACATGCTGATGACTGTTCATCACACGTTGACTTTCATTATAAAAAGACGGATGTTCAAATGTAATATATGGCAGCCTGATTGCCTTTTGAAGCAATTCACCCTTCAAATGCAAACCAATCAAATTTGTCGCTTTTTGCTGACTAAGTTGAAGAATGAATTGAAGCCCATATCCTAAAACCACAATGACCATTTGCAACCCAAATAACCTTAAGACCTTTTGAATGTCTCCTGAAGAAGTCATGAATAAAATAATTTCATTAATCAATGTTTGAATAATCCAGACACTAGCCAAAGGCATAAAACCAACGATCACTTGGATCAATAGAGTTAACAGAAGATATGATCGACTTCTTTTCCAAGTATAGGAGATTGCATATAAACAATGGTTCACTGTACTCATCAAACGCTCCACCTTACACCATTTAGTATAATTGACATATTTTTGATATTTATATTATGATAGTTCTGCGTAACTTCATTCTGAGAGGACGATAACGATGAATTCAATCTTACTTTTACAGCTCACTCTTATTCTTTGCAGTCTTTTATTGACGATCGGAATCATCATCTATTTAAAACACCAGATGGAATTAATCATCTTACCGATCCAGCATGTCGGACAAAAACTTGTTCATCCGCTAATTGAAAAACCATCACCTATTCAAATGAATGATTTGCTGCAAACCAATCACAAGCAACAGCTGCTTATATTCACTGACACAGCATGTCCGCACTGCATCCCATCACTGGAACAATTCCTAGAAACGAAAAGGCAGCGTCAATTAGACATTTCTTTTAGTGTTTTACTAAAGAATGGGCAAGAAAAGGATCAAGAATTATATCGTGATAACCAAACCAACATGCAAATTATCTCAGTGGACGAACAAATGATAGGCGCCTTTCATATTGAAGAGTTTCCATATTACATCTTGGTAGAAGAGGATGAAACAATCTCATATGCAGCCCCTTTTCCGGATGGTCTTTATTCAAGGATTTCTGCAAAACAAACATAAATGAGGCATGTGAAGACAACAAACACACGCCTCGTTTTTTTATTGGTGTGAATCTGCCTGAACATCCTGATCCTTTTCCCTTGCGGCGATTTCACTCGCTTCACTTGAAGCTGTCGCTTGTACCTCAGCTTGTTCAAACTCACTGCGAGCCTCATTTGAAATGTCTACTTGGTCACCCTGCTGATTCACAGTAACAGACGAAGAAGACGATTCTTTTTGAACCTCTTTCTCTAGTTCCTTTAATTTAGACACATGAAGCTCTAAATCTTTTCCTTGCTGAACTAGAGTCAGTTGTTGAAATAATGCCTTTCTCTCTTCTGGAGAATGGTCGCCTTGAACAATTTTCGCAGCTTGGTTTAAAAAAGAATTTGATGTTTGACCCGCTTGACGACTGTTTGACGTCTGCACAGCATTTGTTAAAAATGAAATTGAAGATATGCTCATGCGTTCACATCCTATTAAATAAAATCCTTGAATTTAGCAGCCACATCTAACGCGTTCTTGGCTAGTACATATCTCACCTGTATCACGATCCACGTAGTAACGGAAAGTTCCAACACCTTGAAGGAAACAAGTTGGCGCTGATTTGCATGAAGTGACTAATTTTTGTAAAATACATCTTGAAGCTGCAGGTTGAACATTGGTCATTTTGTTTAAGAAACGATCTAACATATGAATTCCACCTTCCAATTTTTAAGGTAATACAACACAATAATAACCAATTACAAGACAACCAACAACATATTTTGATAAATTTACTAATTATTTTTAACTATTAATCTTATTTATGACATAAATTGTCGTTAAAATTTATAGTAAATGTTACTTTTTTCTTATTTGAAGATAATTTATTTATCCATAAATAGTAAAGTGAAGATAGAAATATTTTTTAATTGCTCTACATTCACTCCTCCTAAAGTACTACTTGCTCAAGTATGATAAAGAGTGAATACATAAAGGAGTGAACACCATTGCAACAAACTGAGAAAATCATTCAATCTCTTCATTCGATCACAAAGTGGGGAAAAGTTGGTAGTATATTTCTCTATATTTCAGGCGGCCTAGCTATTCTTATTGGTTTTTGGCTTGTTCTTCCTGCTGCCCTTGGCGTCTTCCTCATTATGATGGGATTCCATGTACAAAAATCTGTAAATGCAGCTGAACAATTAATTCAAGCTCCTGATACTTCTTATGAAGAGTTATTAGAACAATATGCTAAGATGATGAAAATGCAGACGCTATTTGCCATATCAAGTATTGTCACAGTCATTCTCTCATTCATCGCCATTATCTTGATGCTGATATTAGGTGGCCTAGCCTTTCTTCAAGAAATTCCTAGTGACGTCCAGCAATACGAAGGTGAATACGAACAAGAGCTTGGTGACTTTTATTAATGGAGAGGGGTATCAATGAACATTCGATACCCCTTTTGTTTGATCATTTGGCATTGATCATCCTACTAAGCTTGACATTCCGCCTTGATCATTTTAAAATACAAATCGTAACCATTACGAATTAAAGGAGGATCCATTACTGATGCTCGTAAAAATTACCTTAGCCTGTACTGAAACAGGTGACAGAAACTATATCACAACAAAGAATAAAAGAACGAATCCGGACCGACTGGAGTTAAAAAAATATTCTCCTCGGCTAAAGAAATATACCCTTCATAGAGAAACAAAATGAATTTTTTAGGCTTTAAATCGTAATTATTACTTTTTAAGTGAGGCGGAAATCAAAATGAGTATTGTCAAAAGGACAGAAAGAAATGAATAAGCGAATACCTGTTACAGTATTAAGCGGTTTTTTAGGAGCAGGAAAAACAACAATATTAAATCATGTCCTACAAAATCGTAAAGGGTTAAAAGTAGCTGTGATTGTCAATGACATGAGCGAAATTAATATTGATGCAGAACTAGTCAAACAAGGCGGTGAGCTCTCTCGATCAGATGAGAAGCTAGTTGAATTGTCTAATGGTTGTATTTGCTGCACATTGAGAGAAGATTTGTTAATCGAAGTAGAACGCCTGTGTAAGACTGGTCATATCGATTATATTGTCATTGAGTCAACAGGTATTAGTGAACCAATTCCAGTCGCGCAAACTTTCTCTTATATTGATGAAGAAATGGGGATAGATTTGACACGCTTTTGCCGGTTAGACACGATGGTCACTGTTGTAGATGCGAACCATTTCTGGACCGACTTCCAGTCAGGAGAAAGTTTATTAGACCGTAAACAAGCCGTTTCCGATGATGACGAACGGGAAATTTCTGATTTACTTATTGATCAAATTGAATGTTGTGACGTGCTGATTATAAATAAGTGTGATCTAGTATCAAACTCAGAATTAGACCGACTTGAGCACGTGCTGACCACACTTCAACCAGAAGCATCTATCATCAGAACCTCAAAAGGGCAAGTAAAGCCAAGTGACATTTTGAATACTGGTTTATTCGACTTTGAAAAAGCCAGTGCTTCTGCTGGCTGGATCAAAGAAATCAACGCCGGGCATTCTCAGCATACGCCGGAAACAGAAGAATACCAAATCTCATCCTTTGTTTATGAAAGAAGACTCCCCTTTCATACTGGCAGGTTAAATAATTGGTTAGATCAGATGCCTGAGCAAATAGTTCGCGCTAAAGGATTTACATGGCTGGCCACACATCATGATTTAACCATTTTAATTTCACAGGCCGGAAAATCTGTTGCGATTGAACCAATTGCATACTGGATTGCTGCCTTGCCTGAGCAAGATAAGGCACGGATATTAAAGCAAGAACCAGAGCTTCTTGACGAGTGGGACGCAGAATTTGGTGATCGGCATACAAAACTTGTGTTTATCGGCGTAGATTTGCCTAAAGCAGATATCATTCGCACACTAGATCAATGCTTACTCACACCTGAAGAATTTGATCAAGATTGGACTACATTTGAAGACCCCTTTCAATGGAAAATCCAACATTAAAAAAGGAGGGTTTTAAGTGGCAAAGAAATCTAAGATTGCTAAAGAAAAAAAGCGGCAGCAGCTTGTATTGAAATATGCAGAATTAAGAAAAGAGTTAAAAGAAAAAGGTGACTATGAAGCTTTACGGAAATTACCTAGAGACTCTTCCCCTACCCGCTTAAAAAACCGCTGTGAATTAACCGGCCGCCCTAGAGGTTACTTACGAAAATTTAAAATGTCTAGAATTGCTTTTCGTGAGCTTGCCTATAAGGGCCACATCCCAGGAGTAAAAAAATCGAGCTGGTAAAGATTGAGTTGATCTTATCACAGCTCTCATAAAAGTAAAGTAGCAAAAAATGTTTAAAATTCTATTTTCCAGGCATATCTAAACCTTTTTGAGCTACAAAATAACATTTTAAAAACCAGCAGAGTTTCTGCTGGTTTTTTATAATGACTGGATTCATAAGATGAATAGACCTATTTCAAAAAAAGATTGTCAACAATGATTATGACTTTTTCTATTCTTTTCAAAAATACATGAACATGATACTTTGTTGTCACTACCCACCGATGTATGACATTTCAACTTTTTTCTGATCTTTCTTCTGTTCTCTCTCGGCTGAATATTGATCCTGTCTATTCGACCATAGTTCCTTCAATATATTCTTTATATCTTCATTATCTTTAGCCGAGCGAATCACCCGTTTCAGATCAAAACCCGACGATGCAAAAAGACATGTAAACAATTCACCGCGAGCAGAAAGCCTCGCTCTGTTACATGTTCCACAAAAAGCATCTGAAACAGAAGAAATAATGCCTATCTCTCCTGAACCATCTTTATAAAAGAATCGGTTGGCTACTTCACCTGGATATTGAGGAGGTTCTGGTTTGATAGGAAATGTTGAATCAATTAGACCAATGATCTCTTTCTTTGTCATGACATGCTCTAGATTCCATTTGTTCGTATTTCCAACATCCATAAACTCGATAAATCTGAGAACATGTCCTTCTTTTTTAAAGTAAGCTGCCATTGGTAAAACATCCTGATCATTCACACCTTTTTGAACAACCATATTGATCTTAATAGCAAGTCCAGCTTTTTTTGCAGCCTCAATCCCATCAAACACTTTTTGGATAGAAATATTCCTTCCGTTCATTTGCATAAAACGGTCAGGATTTAATGAATCCAAACTAATGGTGACTCTCTGAAGACCTGCTTTCTTTAACTTATCAGCATATAAAGGTAAAAGCGTTCCATTGGTTGTCATAGCAATGTCTTCGATTCCTGGAATTTTTGAAAGCTTTTCTATTAAGATAGGCAAATCTTTTCGCATTAAAGGTTCACCACCCGTGATGCGTATTTTCACCACACCTAAGTCCTTTGCAAAAAGGGTAGCAAGCTGTTCAATTTCTTCGAAACTAAGCAGTTCTTCTTTATTCAAAAAAGGATAATCTGGTCCAAAAATTTCAGCAGGCATACAGTACGTACATCTAAAGTTACAGCGATCTGTTACTGATATTCTTAAATCGCGCAATGGTCGATGTCTCTTATCCAATATACTGTCCATACTTTGCCTCCTATTCTGTAATACGCTGATGGTGAGTGTAGATATTAAAAGATTTTCCTCTGACGAATCCAACTGTCGTGATATTTAATTCTTCTGCCATATTAAGCGCCAGCTCAGTAGGTGCTGATTTTGAGATGACGATCGACACTCCTAGTTTTGCTGCCTTCAATAAAACTTCTGACGATATCCGGCCGCTAAACACAAGGATTTTATCTCTAAGTGGAATTCGATGAAGTAAACAGTATCCATAGATTTTATCTAAAGCATTATGTCTTCCTATATCAGTTCTAGTGATGAATAGCTTCTCTGTGTCACACAGTCCAGCATTATGCACACCACCAGTATGTTGAAATAATTGGCTTTCTTCTTGTAAACACTTCATTAGATGCATACAGGTTTCAGCAGAAATGTTGATTCGATCAATGGCTGTTTTTGCCGTTTTCACATCTTGGAGAAAATAAAAGTGTCTCCCTTTCCCACAACAAGAACCAATCACTCGCTTTGTAAAATCTGATGACTGAAATCCGCTTGGGTGAACTAAATCAACATATGCAAAGCCCATACTTTCATCTATTGTAAACCTTTTAATCTCATTTTCAAATCGAATGACTCCTTCTGAAGCTAAAAAACCGATAACCAATTCTTTCAAATGATCTGGTGAACAAACAAGTGTCACAAATTCCTCTCCATTCACGATCACAGTTAAAGGGAATTCTTCTACAACTTCATCTGTTTTGCAAGTAAATTGGCCTTCACGGTATTGGTGTATGACTCGTTTCTTTTTAACAGAAGGATTCATTGTATGATCTTCCTTTCAGCACAAATTTAGTTATATGATCCAATCAAATTATGATATTATTTTAAAAAGTCATAAAATTGCAACATATTCCTATCTTATCAAACTTTTTGATTGCTTTATATGGGGGGAACAAAATGAACAAATCGAAAAATCGCTGGCTCATTGCAACAAGTGCTGTAGGAATTCATTTATCTATTGGGTCTGTTTATGCTTGGAGTGTTTTTACGAACCCTTTGCATCAAGCCTTTCAGTGGTCATTGACAGAAATAAGCTTGACCTTCAGTATTGCTATTTTATTTTTAGGATTATCTGCTGCTTTCATGGGGCATTTCGTTGAAAGGTATGGTCCAAGGGCATCAGGGCTCTTCTCAGCTATTTTCTTCGGTATTGGAATGACAGGGTCAGGATTCGCTGTCCACATGTCCTCACTCCCACTCCTCTATTTATTTTATGGTGTGCTCGCTGGGATAGGATTAGGGGTAGGCTACATTGCACCTGTATCAACTTTGGTGAAATGGTTTCCGGACCGAAGAGGACTTGCAACCGGCTTAGCTATTATGGGTTTTGGATTTGCGTCTCTTATTTGCAGCCCAATTATCCAATATCTCATTGAAAAAGTGAACATCGCAAATACCTTTTACATTCTTGGAATTTCCTATTTTATGATCATGGTGATCTCATCTCTTTATTTATCACCACCAACATCTGAAGACGTCAAACAGTTTGACGTGTTAAAAACAAATCAAAGAAAAATCCCTCAGGATTTATCACAGCTTACAGCAAATGAAGCGATCAAAACACGACGTTTTTATTATTTGTGGCTCATGCTCTTTATTAATATCACATGCGGAATTGCCATTATTTCAGTTGCATCGCCTCTTGCACAAGAAAGTGTTGGATTCACTGCAGGTGCTGCAGCTACCCTTGTTGGTATTTTAGGTGCTTTTAATGGTTTAGGGCGGATTGGCTGGGCATCCTTCTCAGATTATATCGGAAGGCCGAATACGTATACAATCTTCTTTAGTATCCAGCTCATTGCCTTTCCTTTACTCCCCTATTTAAAAGAACCGCTCGTCTTTTCAATCGTGATGGCGATCATTTATACGTGCTATGGAGGAGGGTTTGCTTCAATTCCAGCCTATATTGGGGATTTATTTGGCACGAAACAACTTGGTGCCATACACGGTTATATTCTGACTGCCTGGGCCGCTGCTGGTTTAGCTGGACCTTTATTTTCATCCTTTATTCGAGATATAACAGGTAACTACACGCAAAGTCTGATGGTGTTCTCTGGCTTATTTTTCATCGCTTTTATCATATCTCTTCTCATACGGAAAGATATTCAACAGCTTAGAGAAACAAACCTTGCTGCTACTTCTTCTGTCTCAGCCCGACCTTAATTTGAATTTGACAGAATCACAATCTAAAGGTAATTTTTAGATATGAAAACGCTTCATAAAGTAATAGGAGGGTGATGATATCATGGGGAAAACAAAACATAAGGGGCCTATTAAGCTTAATAAAAAACCCTCACCAAAGCTATGGGCCTCTTTTGCGCCTATGGGGCTTGGAAAAGTAAAACCGAAACACATTCGAGATACGATGAAAGTGGCATGGGAAAACAAGGATAATCTCCCCTATGCATATCGTATTTTAACGCAGGGCGTGTGTGATGGCTGTGCCCTGGGTGTTTCAGGGTTATATGACCAAACGCTCGCAGGACCTCATATATGCACCACAAGACTAAATGTACTTCGTCTTAATACAATGCCAGCTATTGATCCAAAATGGTTCGAAGATATTCAACAGCTCAAACAAATGGACAGCACCTCTCTTCGCAAACTTGGCCGTATTCCTTATCCACTGATTCGAAAAAAAGGTGACAATGCCTTTACGCGTATTTCCTGGGATGATGCATTAGATCAAATCGCAGCTAAAATCAAATCAATTGATAAACGGCAGCTCGCTTTCTATTTAACGGCTAGAGGAATTACAAATGAAGTCTATTATACCGCTGCGAAGGCAGCTCGCTTTATCGGGACAAATCATATTGATAATGCGTCTCGCATTTGTCATTCACCGAGCAAAACCGCTCTTAAACGATCCCTTGGTATAGGAGCCTCCAGCTGTAATTACAACGATTGGATCGGAACGGATGTCTTAATTTTTTGGGGATCTGTCGCAGCAAACAATCAGCCCGTTTCCACTAAATATATGTATGCGGCGAAAAAGAAAGGAACCAAAATTATTGTCATCAATCCGTACAAAGAGCCTGCCATGGAAAAGTACTGGGTTCCCTCTATTCCAGAAAGTGCTCTATTCGGCACAAAAATCGCGGATGATTTCTATCAAGTCAATATAGGCGGCGATATTGCGTTTATGAACGGCGTCATCAAACATTGGTTTGACATGGAGCAGCATGCTCCCCATTCCGCTCTTGATCATGAATTTATTCAAGCCCATACTACCGGCATACAGGATTTAAAGCAGCATGCCGCACAGTTGAAGTGGGAGGACCTAGAAGCATCATCAGGCTTATCAAAAGAAAGAATGAAGGAATTTGCGATCCTCCTTGCCAATGCCAATTCAGGCGTTTTTATTTGGAGTATGGGTCTTACCCAGCACCGCTTTGCAACTGATAATATATCACAGGTCGCCAACCTTGCTATGTTACGTGGATTTATTGGCAGGAAACATTGTGGTGTCATGCCAATTCGAGGGCATAGCGGCGTTCAAGGTTCTGGTGAAATGGGTGCTGATCCATTCGTTTTGCCGGGCAGTGATTTTGATGAAGAGAATATTGAAAGAATCGAAAAAATTTGGGGGTTTGACATTCCGAAATGGCATGGTGACACCATTGGGCAATCCTTTGAGAAAATGGCTCTCCCAAAAGAACATCCGCAAAAACTCAAAATGCTGTTTACGAGCGGCGGAAACTTTTTAGAAACGATGCCAAATCCAGATGCGATCGAAAAAGCTTTATCTGAGCTTGAACTCCGTGTCCATCAAGATATCATTTTGAATACCTCTACACTTGTAGAGGCAGAAGAGACGGTAATTGTTCTGCCTGCTATGACAAGATATGAACAGCCAGGCGGCGGTACATCAACTAGTACGGAACGCATGGTATATTTCAGTCCAGAAATTGAAGGACCTCGTATTGAGGAAGCCAGAGCAGAATGGGACATTTATATTGATCTTGCAAAAAGAGTCCGGCCAGAAGATGCTGAGCTGATTCATTTCGAAACGGCTGAAGACATTCGCCGTGAGATTGCGGTCGCAAATCGAAACTATGACGGCATCCAGCATTTGCGTCATAAAGGAGACGTTTTTCAATGGGGTGGCGCATGGCTATGTGAAGACGGGGAGTGTCCAACACCGGACGGCAAAGGACATCTTCTTCCTGCCCAGCTGCCTCAATACCGAAAAACGGAAGGACATTTTAATATCACGACAAGAAGAGGAAAGCAATTCAACTCCATGATCTATAGTGAAAAGGATGCCTTTAATGGTGGGAAGCGTCATTCTATCTTGATGAATAACGAAGATGCAAAAGAACTTTATGTCCAAGAAGGTGATCCAGTTGTCTTGTTTAATCAATATGGGTCCTATCAAGGAGTGGCTCAATTCGGGGATTTGAAACGTGGCAATATCGCTGTTTATTGGCCTGAAGGGAACGTTTTAATTCCAAAGGGTGTGTATGAGAGCTACTCACAGATTCCCGAGTATAATACGGCGGCAATATTAGAAAAAGCTGAAACTTTTCATGCAAGAAAAGATCAGCACTACGTGGAGAAACGAATTGATGAATTAGAAACTACTTTGAATTGATCTTCAACTAAAAAACAGCTGGGGAAAACAATCCCCAGCTCCCATTCATATCCTACTGACCAAAAGCGCTCGCTTCATTTTGTAGAATGTGATTCAATTCTTCGGCATTCGCAGCCGGTTGATATTGTCCACCACCCGCTTTTGCAACAGACTTTAGACTTTTTGCTTCTTTTTCATTCACGTCAAAGCCGATGATATTGACAATGGTGTCAATTCCGTCTTCATGTAATTCCTTTGCTGCTTGTGAAGGGCTTCCTCCACAAGTTTCTTTACCATCACTGACGACATAGACAATATTTTTTCCTTCAGCCTGGTGATCTTCAAAATCTTGTTTCGTATCTGTTAATGCTTTTGCAAGTGGTGTCCAGCCGGTCGGCTTATACACATTCAGTGCTTGCTGAAATGTTGATGGCTCATATGATCCAAATCCGTAAACGGCTTCAGAGCTTCCACAAGAAACTGCTTTTCCTGCATTTTTATTGGTTCCTTCATGACCAAACACACGTAGCAGGACTTGTGTATCTTCTGATAAAATACTTGCGAAGCTTTGAATAGAACGTTTGGCGATATCGATTTTCTTTTCGCCTTCAACTGATTGTGCCATGCTGCCGCTTAAATCAAGTAATATCACCACATGAGCAGGCTCCTGTTTTGTCACAGCATGAGCTGGTGAAGAAAGAAGCAGGACAAGACTAGCCAAAATGGTTAATACAATATTTCGTTTCATTCATAAAAACCTCCCTTTTTACATTTGTACAGAAAAAGAGAAACGATAGCATACATCAATCGTTTCCCTTTTGTTCAGCAAGTTATTCGTGTAGTTTTAATGATTCTGCCGACAAGATAGAACCCATTTCTTTACCAGTGCTTGCTTGGTAGTATTGGCCTTTACCCGCTTTGGCTACTTGCTTCAATTGACCTTCATAGCCATCGTTAAAGTCTAATCCGATCACATTAACAACAGTCGATCCTTTTGAGTTATGCAATTCTTTTGCTACTTTTACTGGATCTCCGCCACAAGTTTCTTCACCATCAGTGATTAGGTACACAATATGTTTTGTTCCACCATTAAGCTGTTCATCCGTTTGCTTTGCATTTTCAAGAGCACGAGCAATCGGTGTCCAGCCATTTGGTCCAAGTCCGTTTAAAGAGTTTTCAAAGCTTTCTTTTTCGTAAGGCTGTACGCCATAAACGCCTCTAATGACTTCACATGATTGAGCTTTACCTGAATTTTTGTTGTTACCTTCAGAGCCAAACAAGCTCATACGAATTTTAGCGTCTTTTGGAAGTGACTGAGCAAATTTAAATACCTCTTGTTTTGCGAGGTCAAATTTGCGTTCTCCCTCTACTTTTCTTGCCATGCTTCCACTTGCATCAAGTAAGATAGTAACTCTTACATCTTTGTTATGTTTTTTGACTGTAGATGCTTTTGCAAATACTGGTGAAGAGATTGACATAGATAATGTCAATACAGCTAAGGTTACGAGTGTAAATACTTTTTTCAACATCATTTTTCCTTCCTCCTTATGTATTTAATTGAAACATCTTAATCGTAAAATATTCTGTCTTGGAATGGTATAGGACTCGGTCCCTTTTTCTCTTTCATCAAAATCACTAAAAATCTGTCAGTTGTCTAGATATATTCACCTAACACATCATTTTTTCTTTTGTTTTCTCCTTCTTTCGAGGGGCTTTGTATCGGCCATCGGTTCTTGTCGGGACGTAAATGTTTAAGATTTCCTGAGGTGCGTCTTAAGTCGCAAATTGACACATTCTGTTCAAACCTCTTGGAACACAAAAAAAGATGCCCCATTTCTGAGGCACCTTTGCTTTATTTTTTAGCCATATACGTGTTGAGAAAACGTTCAGCTGATTCAATTTGAATCCCTTTATAATAATGTTTCACGATAGCCTCTACTTTTTTGCCTGACTGTGCCATATAGTGCGCACCATACTGACTCATTCCAACCCCATGGCCATACCCTTTTGTCGTAATGATAATTTGCTGGCCCTGTCGTTCCCATGTAAAGTCCGCTGAATGAAGTCCTAGTGACTCTCGAATGTCTCTGCCTGTCAGTGTTTTACCGTTTATTACGGCTTTCGCTACTTGATTTCCTGGCGTCCGTTCTACTATCTGTCCTACCTGAGCCTGCTGAGTGAGCGTCACACCTAATTTTTGCTGAAATTCACTAACTGGGATGGTTTTCTTGTTTTGAAATTTTGGCGATTTTTCGTCCCATTTACTTGAGACACTTTTCAAATATGGGATTTCGTTTTTCCAATAAGCTTCAGCATTTTCCGTTTTTCCGTTACTTGTTGAGAAGAATGAGGCATCAATTGGTTTCTCGTCATAAGTCAGCACTTTTCCTTGTGTGCTGGCGACAGCTTCTGTGACTTTTTTTAACTTCCAATTGTACGCTTTCCCCCAAATTTTCTTGAGTTCCTGCTTGTTTTTATAAACTTGGAACATTTGGGTGTCATCTACAAGAGAGCCCTTTGGTGATTTGACGGTCTTATCGATGATCATTTGTCTGACGATATACGTTCTTGCAGCGAGTGCCTGTGCCTTGAGTGCTTCCATTTCAAAATCAGCTGGCATTTCAGACGCTACGACACCGATCACATACTCTTCTAAGGGGATGTTTTCTACCTGCTGATGAGCTGAACGATAGACGGGGATAGCGACGGGTGATTGCTTCAATTTGACTGTACCCTTCACTTCTTTTTTAACTGATGGCTCCGCTGATACATGCTGGCTTACCTCCGGTTTCCCTTGAAACGTCGGCAACACAAGTAAAGTTGGAATCATTAAAATAATGATGCATATTCCTGCGATTGTCCATATCATTGGTTTCATATTTGGCTGCCCCCATTTGTCATTGAATCTCTTTTATCCTATGGGCGGGGACAAGCTAATATGACAGCTTCTTTCATTCAGTGGACAAGTCTTTTGATGAAGATATGAGGCTGTTTATCAACTGATTTTACTGTTCGTCTTTATGAATAAAATTTAAGATGGTTGGATACACTAATGATAAGCTTTAAAAATAAAGCATTCTATGATTCTAAAAAAAATCAGCATGCCCCATGGACACACTGATTTCTTTATGATTACGCGTTCAGATCTGATACAACTTGTTCTTGTGTCACATCTGCTGTTTCATCGTTTACTCTTTCAATATCTGCACCGATTGCTGCAAGCTTCTGGTGGAAGTTCACATAACCACGATCGATATGCTTCAACTCAGTGACACGTGTATGACCTTCTGCTACTAATCCAGCAAGTACAAGTGCTGCTCCTGCTCTTAAATCAGTCGCTGATACTTCAGCACCTTGAAGTTGAACCGGCCCGTTGATAATCACAGAGCGACCCTCAATTTTAATATCGCCATTCATGCGGCGGAATTCTTCAGCATGCATAAAGCGGTTTTCAAACACCGTTTCTGTAATCATGCTTGTTCCGTTCGCACGAAGCAATAGCGCCATCATCTGAGATTGCATATCCGTTGGGAAACCAGGATGTGGCATTGTTTTTAGATCGATTGGCTTGAGCTCAGATGGTCCAATGACTCTTAAACCTTCTTCTTCTTCAATGATCTGAATACCCATTTCTTCCATTTTTGCTACAAGTGATGTCATGTGCTCTGGCACTGCGCCCTTTACAAGAACATTTCCTTCTGTAATAGCTGCTGCCACCATGAAAGTACCTGCTTCAATTCTGTCAGGGATGATGTTGTGTTTTGCACCGTGAAGTGTTTCCACACCTTCGATTTTGATTGTACCAGTACCAGCTCCGCGAACCTTACCGCCCATGGCATTGATGTAGTTTGCCAAATCAACAATTTCAGGTTCTTTTGCTACGTTTTCTAAAATCGTTGTTCCTTCAGCTAATGCTGCTGCCATGATGATGTTTTCAGTTGCACCGACACTTGGGAAATCCAAATAGATTTTCGCACCTTTTAAACGGCCTTTTACTTCAGCCTCGATGAAACCATTTCCTACTTGAATTTTAGCTCCCATTGCTTCAAAGCCTTTTAAATGCTGGTCAATTGGTCTTGAACCAATCGCACAGCCTCCAGGTAATGCAACTCTTGCATGACCTGTTCTTGCTAAAAGTGGTCCCATGACGAGCACAGACGCTCGCATTTTACGGACATACTCAAACGGAGCCTCAGTTTCTAGTGCATGAGATGCATCCACTGATACTTCGTTATTTTCAAAATGTACTTCTGCTCCTAAATGACGTAACACTTCATTGATTGTATATACATCGGAGAGCGTAGGTACATCACAAATTACGCTTTTTTCTGTACTTGCTAACAAAGATGCAGCGATAACTGGTAAAACGGCATTTTTTGCGCCTTCTACTTTAACTGTGCCGTTTAACTTTTGACCGCCGCGGACGATGATTTTTTCCAAGGTCTTCCCCTCCGCGTCCCAAATTCTCTATATTAATATTCAGTCGTTACGATTGGTGTGCCAACCGTAATCGTATGATTTTCGTTCATTTCCGAACTTCTGATGGCAATTTGAACATTCATTTTATCATTTGAAGTCATAATGAACTGTTCCCACTTATCTGTGTAAGCGGAAAGCGACACAAAATTAGACTCAACGAGATACTCAACTGGTTTTGCTTGAAATTCATTTGCTAACGTTTCAGCTTTTTTTTGCAAAACAACATCCATCATACCATTTACATGACCATCGAGACAAGTAAAAATTACAAATTTCTCTTGTAATATGCTTTTTGCATGACGTACGAACTGATCATATGTATGCTCCCAGGTATTCAGTGGGCGAGCACCTTTTTGCTCATATAATAAATACGACTTTTGATTGGATTTTGTGTCGGTCTTCACGAGTAAAATTTTCGATAAAGTATCATTTTTTTCATCTTTGTAAATTCCTGTGACTTTGGTGACATGTTTCTCTTCTTTTTCGGTCCACTCATACTGTCGTAGTTCGTCTTTCAAACGTTGCACTTTTTTTGAAAATTGTTCGGATGAAATGTCTACATTTGTTTTGGCGTGAAGGGTCCATCCATCTACTTCAATTTGCTGGTTTTTCAGACCTTCTGCTATTTGGGCGAGCGGAGAAGATTCTTCCGCACGAACACCTTGAATCATCAGAACAAAAAAAAGAATAAACGCAAATAATGGCCAACCTTTTACATACTTTCTCACTTGTCATTCCCCCTTGCTACAAGTGTTGCCGCAAGAAGGTCTATGCATACGTGGAAAAGTCATCAAAGACCATACTTTTGACGCTTCTTTTTACGTTCCCGCATAAGGCAGTGACCAAACCTTTTATGTTAGAACATATAAGGAATTTGTCTAGAGAAATTTAAGTAATCAAGGAAGAAATTGCTGACTGCAGATGCGATGGCAATGGTAATGAGCATCATCAGCAATCTTGCCTGAACGATTTTCCCTTTTTTAATCAGTGGATCAATATTTACGGCAAGCAATGCCCACCATGTAACCGCAATAAAAAACAGGTGGATCACAATACTCACGATGGCTTGTTGTCCTACGTCTTCCATACAGTTGAATCCTCCTTTTATTTATTTCTGTAAAGGAAAACTCCCTTTCATTATATCCTCGAAAATCGGAAAGATGAATCATTTGGAAAAAAGAGCTACATTTAGAGTAAATCCCCTCTTATCCTGGTGCCAAGGAGATGATATACTGCGTGTGGAAGGAGCTGAACACATTGAAAGATTCTTTTCCTGACTTTGTTGATTTGTACGGAGAACTGGTTCCCTCATTTGATCATGAATGGGAGGCCATTGCTTTCTACTTTGATTATAGACAGACACAGCTAGAAGAATTAGCGCAATTGTGTCATTTTCATAACATTTCTTTGGATTATTCTGAGGAAAGCCTGTATCAGTTAGAATCACTATACTTTGATGCATTTACCAAGCAGCTGTTTGCTGAGTGGAAAATGCCAATAGATGCATTAGAAGCGATGATGAGTGTGTATATGGGAGAGGTTGTCCTCCGTCATCATTCAGATGCTGACTGGGTAGTACGGCCTTATATGGACTCTCCGCATCAATATACGCTTGGTTTGCGCCGGCACAATAAAACGTGGCATAGTACGCAGTTTTGCGAGCACTTATATCTTGAAAAACAGGATTCTCACCCGTATGTGTCGATGTACCAATCTCTCATGTCATTCTAAAAAAATCCTTCTTATCACAATGATAAGAAGGATTTTCTGTTTTATTTCCCTGCTACATTTAAACGGTTTAACGCCCGTTTTAATGCGAGTTCCGCCCGGCGTACATCACTTTCATTCGGGTGGTTCAAATGCTCTTCAGCACGCTGTTTCGCTGATTTAGCACGATCGACATCAACTTTATCTGATGTTTCAGCGGCCTGAGCAAGAATGGTTACTTGTTCAGGGCGAACTTCAACAAATCCGCCACTTACTGCAACCAATTCAGTTGATCCACTATGTTTTAAGCGAACTGCACCGATTTTTAGCGGAGCAACCATTGGAACGTGGCCAGCTAAAATACCAAGCTCACCGCTTTCTGCTCTGACACTGACCATTTCCACATCCGCTTCATACACTGGGCCGTCGGGAGTAACGATATTGACTTGAACGGTCTTCATGCTTTTACCCTCCTAAGGACCAGATTAGGCCTCTACACCCATCTCTTTGGCTTTTTCAACCACTTCTTCAATGCGTCCAACTAAGCGGAATGCATCTTCTGGAAGGTGATCGTATTTACCAGATAAGATTTCCTTGAAGCCTTTAACAGTTTCTTTCAATGGCACATAAGAACCCTTTTGGCCAGTGAACTGCTCTGCTACGTGGAAGTTTTGAGATAGGAAGAATTGAACACGACGTGCTCTGTGTACCACAAGCTTATCGTCCTCAGATAATTCATCCATACCTAAAATGGCAATGATATCTTGTAGTTCTTTATAACGCTGCAATGTTTGCTGCACTTCACGCGCAATAGCATAGTGCTCTTCACCAACGATCTCAGGTGCAAGTGCACGAGATGTTGAAGCAAGAGGATCAACCGCTGGGTAAATACCCATTTCAGTCAGCTTACGCTCAAGGTTTGTCGTTGCATCAAGGTGAGCGAACGTTGTTGCTGGAGCTGGATCTGTATAGTCATCCGCAGGTACATAGATCGCTTGAATCGATGTAACCGATCCTACGTTTGTAGACGTGATACGCTCTTGCAGCTGACCCATTTCTGTTGCAAGTGTCGGCTGATAACCTACCGCTGAAGGCATACGTCCAAGAAGGGCTGATACTTCAGAACCTGCTTGGGTAAAACGATAGATGTTATCGATGAAGAACAATACGTCTTGACCTAGTTCATCACGGAAATGCTCTGCCATTGTCAAACCAGTTAGGGCAACACGCATACGTGCACCTGGTGGCTCGTTCATTTGGCCGAAGACCATGGCTGTTTTTTCGATAACGCCAGAATCTTTCATTTCGTAGTAAAGGTCGTTTCCTTCACGTGTACGCTCTCCAACACCAGCGAATACAGAAATACCGCCGTGTTCTTGTGCGATGTTGTTGATCAATTCTTGAATCAGAACGGTTTTACCTACACCGGCTCCACCGAATAGACCGATCTTTCCACCCTTGATGTAAGGAGCAAGAAGGTCAACAACTTTAATACCCGTTTCAAGAATTTCAACTTCTGTAGAAAGTTGATCAAAAGAAGGCGCTTGTCTGTGGATTGGATCTCTTTGAGCTTCCACACCAAGTGGCTCATCTAAGTCAATGTTATCTCCCAGTACGTTGAATACACGTCCAAGTGTTACGTTACCAACTGGTACTGAAATTGGTTTTCCAAGGTCTACAGCTTCCATACCGCGCTTCACACCGTCTGTTGATGCCATTGCGATGGTTCTGACTGTATTATCACCTAAATGTAGTGCTACTTCTAAAGTTAAGTCGATAGTAACTTCACTTTCGCTTTCCGCTTTATGCGAAACTCTGATCGCATTATAAATCTCAGGCAAGTGACCGTCTTCAAAATGAACGTCTACGACTGGTCCCATGATCTGACTGATGCGTCCTGTTTTCATTGCATTCCCTCCTGACAATTATTTCTATTCTAAGGCAGCTGCTCCGCCGACAATTTCTGTAATCTCTTGTGTAATCGCTGCTTGACGAGCACGGTTATAAGAGAGTGTCAGGTTGTCGATCAATTCTTTTGCGTTGTCTGTTGCACTCTTCATTGCTGTCATCCTTGCAGCATGTTCACTTGCTTTGCTGTCAAGAAGCGCACCGAAAATCAAACTCTCTGCATATTGAGGAAGGAGAACTTCAAGAATTTCTTCTTCAGAAGGCTCAAACTCATAAGATGCGGAACGTTTATTTGGTGTCGCTGCGGCCGAAAGGTCCGTTAGCGGCAATAATTTCTTCTCTGTTACTTCTTGTGAAATGGCACTGACAAAGTGGTTGTAGAACATGTAAAGTTCGTCAAACGCTTCATCAGAGAACATTTGAACTGTACTGCTTGCTAATTCTTTAATATCAGCAAACGCTACTTCGTCACCAAGCCCTGTTACTTCAGAAATAACTGGAATACCGCGCTTTTTGAAGAAGTCGCGTCCGATTTTACCAATCACAATCACCGCATATTCATCAGCGGATTGATGACGAGATTGAATGGTTTGGTAAGCGGCACGCAAAATCGAGCTGTTAAAAGGTCCTGCAAGCCCCCGATCAGATGTAATGACGAGATACCCTGTTTTCTTGACAGGTCTTGAAAGAAGCATTGGGTGCTTAGCACTTGTTCCAGTTGCGATTGCAGCAA
Organism: Bacillus sp. FSL R5-0431; assembly: GCF_038002985.1. NCBI lineage: Bacteria > Bacillati > Bacillota > Bacilli > Caryophanales > Bacillaceae > Bacillus > Bacillus sp. FSL R5-0431. The sequence goes on from NZ_JBBOOG010000001.1 coordinate 3,289,206, forward strand.
CCACTTCCTGGATTTTCTCCATGTAAGGAACAAAAGACTTCGCATTGTTTTCAGCACGATTCAGTTTCGCAGCTGATACCATTTGCATCGCTTTTGTGATCTGACTCGATTTTTTCGTTGACGTGATCCTTGACTTTATATCGCGTAATGAGGCCAAAGATTTCACCACCTTTTTTCAGGAATCCGTGTTCATTTACGTGAAAAGAGAGAAAAAGAGAATCTTTTTCTCTCGGAAAGATTACTAATTAGTTGCTTGGTGCAAACGTACGTTTAAAGCCTTCGATTGCTGTATTCCACTCTTCATCAGCAGGCATGTTTCCTGTTTGAGAGATGGTGTCAAACAAGTCTTTATGGTTTTCTTCAATGTACATGAATAACTCAGCTTCAAAACGTTTGACATCAGCAATCGCGACATCGTCTAAGTATCCTCTTGTAAGTGCATAAAGAATCGCTACTTGTTTTTCAACTTTAAGCGGTTTGTTCAAGTCTTGTTTTAAGACTTCAACTGTTCTAGCACCACGGTTTAATTTTGCTTGAGTCGCTTGGTCTAGATCAGATCCAAACTGAGCGAATGCTTCAAGCTCACGATAAGAAGCAAGATCCAGACGAAGTGTACCTGCTACCTTTTTCATCGCTTTGATTTGTGCAGAACCACCTACACGAGATACAGACAATCCTGCGTTTACTGCTGGACGTACGCCTGAGAAGAAGAGATCAGATTGTAAGAAAATCTGTCCATCTGTGATTGAAATAACGTTTGTTGGGATATATGCAGAGATATCGCCAGCTTGCGTTTCTACGAAAGGCAATGCTGTGATAGAACCGCCACCCTTTTCGTCACTAAGCTTCGCTGCACGCTCTAATAAACGAGAGTGAAGATAGAAAACATCACCAGGGAATGCCTCACGACCTGGAGGACGGCGAAGCAATAATGAAAGCTCACGGTAAGCTGCCGCTTGTTTAGAAAGGTCATCATATACAACAAGTACGTGCTTGCCGTTATACATGAATTCCTCACCCATCGTTACACCTGCATAAGGAGCAAGGTAAAGAAGCGGGGCTGGCTGTGATGCAGAAGCTGTGACTACGATTGTGTAATCAAGCGCACCATGCTTACGAAGTGTTTCAACAACACCACGAACCGTTGATTCTTTTTGTCCGATCGCTACATAAATACAGATCATGTCTTGATCTTTTTGGTTTAGGATCGTATCAATTGCAACAGATGTTTTACCTGTTTGACGGTCACCAATGATCAATTCACGCTGTCCGCGTCCGATTGGAATCAAGGCATCAATTGCTTTAATCCCTGTTTGAAGCGGCTCATGTACAGATTTACGATCCATAACGCCTGGTGCTTCACTTTCGATTGGACGAGTTTTGCTCGTTAAGATTGGACCTAGTCCATCAACAGGCTGACCAAGTGGGTTCACAATACGTCCGATTAATTCTTCACCTACTGGAACCTCCATGATACGACCTGTACGTTTTACATCGTCACCTTCACGGATATCTTTGTAAGGTCCTAAAATCACGATACCTACGTTAGACTCCTCAAGGTTTTGAGCCATACCCATTACACCATTAGAGAACTCAACCAGCTCTCCTGCCATAATGTTGTCAAGGCCATGTACACGCGCGATACCGTCCCCTACTTGAATGACTGTACCGACATCTTTTACTTCAATTTCAGATTGATAGTTTTGGATTTGCTGCTTTATCAGCGCGCTAATCTCTTCAGCTTTGATACTCACTAAGGTTTCACCCCTTCTAACGATTTTCGCCTGCAAGCTGACGTTCAATGCGGGAAAGCTTTCCGCTGACACTGCCGTCATAAATGCGGTTTCCGATACGGATTTTCACTCCGCCTATTAGATCCTTGTCAATCACATTTTCAACACGCAGTGATGTGACTTCGGCTTTTTTGGCAAATACTTCAGATAAAGATTGAATTTCAGCGCCGCTCAGCGGTTTCACTGAATACACGACCGCATCGTCTATTTGTTTCGTGCGGTTTGCAAGTTTCACAAACTCAGACGTCATTTCAGAGAAAATATTCGTGCGTCCGCGGTCAATCAATAAATACATTGTGTGCAATACATGTGTCGAAACACCTTTGAAAGCTTCTGCAATCAAATGTTTCTTTTTATCTGCCGTAATCTTTGGATGAACAAGAAAGTCATTCAATTCTTGGTCAGCCTTTAGAACTTTTTTGATCTCATTCAGCTCTTTTTCAGTTTCGTCTACTGCCGAAGAAGCAAGAACGATGTCAAAAAGAGCAGAAGCGTAACGCTTAGAGACAATAGTCACGCTCATCGGCTTTCGCCTGCCTCTTTAAGATACTCTTGAATCAATTTCTCTTGTGCTTGCTCATCAAGTTCTCTTTCAATCACTTTAGATGCAATGAGTACAGATAGTGATGCAACCTGCTCGCGCAGTGCAGCCACAGCTTGTTCTTTTTCTTTCACGATTTCAGTTCTAGCAGACTCTTTCAAGCGCTCTGACTCTTGACGTGCTGCTTGAATGATCTCTTCTTTTTGTTTCTCACCAATCTTTTTCGCATTTTCGATGAGTGTATGTGATTCTTCGCGTGCTTCTTTCAATAAGACACGTTGTTCTTCAAGAAGCTTTTCAGCTTGAACGTGCTTTTGTTCAGCACTTGAAATTTCATTTCCTATATAATCTTCACGCTGCTTCATAATACCTAATAAAGGTTTAAGCGCAAATTTCTTTAAAAGTGCAAGCAGGATGAGCATAGCGATAAGCTGGAATAACATATCCCCGGCGTTGAAACTTAAGCCACCTGCTCCTAAAACCACTGGTAACTGAGACATTTAGTACGGCAACTCCCTTCTTTAAATAATATGTTAAGAAACAAAACATAAAGGAATGGCGAAGTTTCGAACTAATCTGATCTTCGCCATTAAAATTCATATTAGAACGCTTCTCACATATTAACCAAAGAATGCCAAGAATGCGATAACGACAGCGATAATTGGAAGTGCCTCAACTAAAGCGACCCCGATGAACATAAGTGTTCTTAGTTCTCTACCAGCTTCTGGCTGACGAGCGATTCCTTCAACTGTTTTAGATACGATTAGACCGTTACCAATACCTGCTCCTAGTGCTCCCAAACCGATTGCAATTGCTGCTGCTATTAAATTCATTAAAAAGCTCCTCCTTTAAAATAACGTCCTTTTTGGACTCTCAATTTTTTAGTGTTCATCGCTGACTTTATGGGAAATGTACACCATTGTCAGCATGGTGAAGATAAATGCTTGGATTGTTCCGACAAACAAACTGAATGCCTGCCATACAATCATTGGCACGATGGCACCTAATGTACCAACGATACCAAGCGCAATGTTTTGCGTGTAGAAATTGGTCGCAAGTCCTGCAAGCAAACCAAGAAGAATCTCTCCAGCAAAAATGTTTCCATAAAGACGCAAACCAAGTGTTAGCGTGTTTGCAAATTCTTCAATAAGTTTCAATGGTACTAAAAGCGGAATTGGTCTAAAGTAGTCTTTCGTATATTCCTTGACTCCTTTTGCCTTGACACCGTAGTAATGTGTCAATCCCATGACCATAATCGCTAGTGTCATTGTGATTGCAGGGTCTGCTGTTGGTGATTTCCACCACAAGTTGTGATCGACCGTAATCGAGAATGGCAGTCCAAGCATGTTTGAAACAAATATGTACATGAGTAATGTAACGCCAAGCGCTAGAAATGGGGCTCCTGTTTTCATGTCCATCGAACTACCTATGATATTTCGAACAAAATCAACAATCCATTCCATGAAGTTCTGCGCCTTTGTCGGACGAATAGACAGAACACGAGTAGTCAGCACCGCTATGAGAAGAACGATGATACTAGCAATCGTAATCATGAGAACATTGGATAAGTTGAACGTTAACCCTAAAAATTCTGTAGTTTTTGAACTGTGACCCAAAGAGTATTCACCTCTCTTCCATAGTAGAACGTTTAAGTTGAATGAAGGAATCTATCATAATGACAGGATATATTGTCATTAATCCTATAACAACACCTGCCAGATGAACTTCATTAGGGTAACGCCAAGCAATCGCTACTGCGAGAATTGCGTTGGCCCACCTGGCTGTACTTCCCATTGAACGAATGGATTTTCCTTTTTTAACCGCTCGATCAAAAGCGTGCATTCTCCGTATAAGTAGGAATAAATTAAAGAAAGCAAAAATTGTGCCGATAATGAAACCAAGAAACAGTGGTTTAAAACCAGGCATGGCATAGCCAAACACAAAAATTGCCAATAGATAGAACATATATTTACTCTGTCTGCGGAAAATCGCGTTTGGATCGTTCATTCATCTGACTCCCGATGAAAAATATTGTAAAAAAGGTGATAATTGGTGATGAAAACTGCGTAGAAGACGCTTATGATAAGCAGTCCTGTTCGAAAAAAATCAATCACCCATCGGTCTAATTGCACAATCAGACTTGAAATCTAAAGATCTATGGGATGCTGCTTCATTCGCTGATACAAACCCTGATAATTAAAGGGTTCACAATGAGGATTAGTAGAGTGCTATAGGCTATGAAAACCTTACCATAATACCCTCGTTTAGCATACAATAGCGTCTATGATGTGTCAATCCGTTGAAAGTTAAAAAACTTTTCTATAGTGATAGAGCACACAAAATGTTCACATTTTCATCAAACTTTAGGAGACACGTGACATTCATTGAAAAAAACAGCTAATGTTCAGTATACATTGATTTTTCTAAGAACGATATCAACCGTTTGTCATATATTTCAAAAAGCCCACATGCACGTTTGCATGTGGGCTTTTATTAAAACATGTTATTTCGTTCCATACATACGGTCACCAGCATCACCAAGACCTGGGATAATGTAACCTTTTTCGTTCAATTTCTCATCTAATGCTGCAATGTAGATATCAACGTCAGGATGATGCTTTTGCATTTCTTCTACACCTTCAGGGGCAGCAATCAGACACATGAAGCGAATGTTTTTCGCCCCGCGTTTTTTCAAGCTGTTCAATGCTTCGACTGCTGAACCGCCAGTTGCAAGCATTGGATCTACTACGATAAATTCACGCTCTTCCACATCAGATGGAAGCTTCACATAATATTCAACAGGCTTTAATGTTTTCGGATCACGGTATAAACCGACATGTCCCACTTTAGCAGCTGGAATGAGTTTCAAAATCCCGTCCACCATTCCAAGACCTGCTCTTAAAATTGGCACAACACCGAGTTTCTTCCCTGAGATCACGTTTGATTTGGCTACTTGTACAGGTGTTTCTACATCTACCTCTTCAAGCGGTAAGTCTCTTGTGATTTCAAATGCCATTAATGTTGCGACTTCATCCACTAGCTCTCTAAATTCTTTTGTTCCTGTATGAACGTCACGAATATATGTAAGTTTGTGCTGAATAAGCGGGTGATCAAATACATAAACCTTTGCCATTGCCTGCTACAACTCCTTTTCTGTCATCTTCCGGTGAACTTTGCACACTTCCTACAATTCTACATAAAAAGACGTCATCTTTCAATATGATTCGCAAATCCTACAAAAAAAACCCACATGCCAATAATAGGCAAATGGGTCTGCTTTTTAATAATCTAATTCGTTATATAGAGGGAAGCGGGCAGTTAGATCAGATACACGCTTTTTCGCTTCTTCTAATTTCGCTTCATCTTCATGATGTTTTAGAGCAAGCGCAATAATGGAACCGACTTCTTTCATCGCCTCTTGATCGAAACCGCGGCTTGTCACTGCTGCTGTACCAACACGTACACCACTTGTGACAAAAGGTTTTTCTGGATCATAAGGAATCGCATTTTTGTTCACTGTAATACCGATTTCATCAAGAACATTTTCTGCAATTTTTCCTGTGATGCCAAGAGAACGCAAGTCGATGAGAACAAGATGGTTATCCGTTCCACCAGATACAAGCTGAATATCTTCAGATAACAGGGTTTCAGCTAGCTGCTTTGCATTATCAATGACGTTTTGTGCATATGTTTTGAAATCTCCGTTCAATACTTCACCGAAAGAAACAGCTTTTGCAGAGATGACATGCATCAGTGGTCCACCTTGAATACCAGGGAAGATCGATTTGTCGATCTTTTTACCAAACTCTTCACGGCATAGAATCATTCCGCCGCGAGGTCCACGCAATGTTTTGTGAGTTGTCGTTGTCACAAAATCTGCATAAGGAACTGGATTTGGATGAAGACCTACTGCAACAAGACCTGCAATGTGAGCCATGTCGACCATAAAGTAAGCACCGACTTCATCCGCAATCTCACGGAACTTTTTGAAATCAATTTGACGTGGGTATGCACTTGCACCCGCAACAATTAGCTTCGGCTTATGTTCACGTGCTTTTTCAAGTACATCTTGATAGTCGATATGCTGCGTTTCTTTATCGACACCATATTCTACAAAGTTGTACTGTACACCACTAAAGTTAACAGGGCTTCCGTGCGTTAAATGCCCGCCATGTGATAAGTTCATGCCTAGCACTGTATCGCCATGCTCAAGAATGGTAAAGTATACGGCCATATTCGCTTGAGCACCTGAGTGAGGCTGTACGTTCACATACTCAGCGCCAAAAATTTCTTTTGCGCGGTCACGTGCGATATCTTCTACAACGTCTACATGTTCACAGCCGCCATAGTAGCGTTTACCAGGGTAGCCCTCTGCATATTTGTTTGTTAATACAGAGCCCTGTGCTTCCATGACTGCTTCGCTTACAAAGTTTTCTGATGCAATTAATTCGATTTTGTCCTGCTGGCGTTTCCGCTCTAGTTGAATTGCCTTGAATACTTGTGCGTCTTGCTCAGGTAAATGTTTCATCAGCGAAATCCTCTCCAATCTATTTCCATTCGATGTTTTCACCATCTCATTGTACACGGTTTTTGAGTGAAATGTAAAAGTTTTTTTAGAAAATCGCCTTCTTTTTTTGCGAAAAACCGAATATTCAAGCGGTGAATCGTCTTCATTATTCAACATTATATTAGAAATATATCTAAGCTATGATCTTGTATAAACCGCTCGTTCTCCGCCAATCAGCTTCGGACGCGTTTTCGCAAACGTCACATGTGCATGTCCTAATTGATGACGACTGAGGCGAACAGGTACAGCGACTCTCTTTAGATGCATCCCAATTAATGTGTCACCGATATCGATTCCAGCATGCGCCTCGATGGATTCAACTAACACAGGATGTTCCATGTGCTGATACGCATGAGCCGCCATCGAACCACCCGCCTTTCGGACAGGTACTGCCGCTACAATCTCTAGGTTAAGCCGGAAAGCCACTTCTTCTTCCACAACAAGAGCACGATTCAGATGCTCACAGCACTGGAAAGCGAGCTCAATGCCAGTCTCTCGTCTTAGCTGATCCAATTCTTGATAGATAGACGCAGCTATTTGCTCACTTCCTGCTGTCCCAATATGCTCACCAGCCACTTCTGATGTACTGCAGCCGATCACTAAGATTTGCCCAGCACGCAGTTCGACCATTTGATGAAACTCTTTTAACATTTCAAGCCAATCTTGACCAATGTTCATGTTAAGCGCTCCTTATAGGTGCTTTTCTTCGTAATCAGCGATTTTACCAATCCGCACAGCATGTCGTCCTGCCGTAAATTCTGTTGTCAACCAAATGTGCGCAATCTCACGTGCTAATCCAGGTCCAATGACTCGCTCTCCCATCGCAAGGACGTTTGTATCATTATGTTCTCTAGTCGCTTTCGCACTAAATGTATCATGCGCCAGCGCACAGCGAATTCCTTTCACTTTGTTTGCTGAGATGCTCATACCGATGCCTGTCCCGCAAATTAAAATGCCGCGGTCGACTTCTCCGTTTGCCACCATATTAGCTACAGGAAAAGCATAATCTGGGTAGTCTACAGAACCTGATCCACATTCACAACCCATATCAATGTATTCAATCTTCAATTCATCCATCAGTTGTTTGATTTCTTCACGAATATTCGTTCCGCCGTGATCGGATGCAATGGCTACTTTCATCGGGCAATTCCTCCTAAGGGTGAGTTGATCTGTCATGCCTTACATTTATTCTTTATTTACAGTTATATTTTAACCTCTGCCTAGTCATTTGCAAACAAAAGCAGAAAAACCGTTGACGCAACGGTTTTACAGGTTGTCCATTATGAGGATGTCTGATCTTTTTTCAATTTCTCAGCCAGTTGATAGAGCAATGCTTCAAGTTCATCACGTGTTTCCTGATAAACAGACAGACTTCCTCCAAACGGATCGGATACATCGCCTTCTGTTCCTGTCGCAAATTCCTTTAGAGTGAAGATCTTGTCTTTTGCATGCGCATATTGCTCCACAATCAACTGTTTATGCTGCATGGTCATGGTGAAGACGTAATCTGCTTCTCGCAGAAGATCCTCTGTCAGTTTTGATGAAGAGTGATTCAGTGGAATGCTTTTCTCAAATAATGCTTCGACCGCTTGAGGAGAAGCCTTCCCAGCATCTGAGGCAAAAATGCCCGCTGATTTAACAGTGACCTCTAAACCTTTATCATATGCAATTGAAGCAAAAAGGGCTTGAGCCATCGGACTTCTGCATGTATTTCCCGTACAAACAAATAAGATTTTCATCTTTCGCCCTCCTTTTCTTCTATTATATAGCATTTCATTCTACATGTTATGTAAGGAGACTGACTAGAGCGGAAATAATAATTTGATACCAAAGGCTAGTAAAATGATTCCGCCAAGCGCCCCGCTATATGATCCAACCCATGATCGAACCTGTTTACCGAGTAATAATCCAAGCCATGTGAGGATCATACTAAAAAAACCAAACAATAAAATGGTCATCCACACGTGAGAACCGTAAATTCCGAGACTTAAACCAACGGAAAAACTGTCTAAGCTGACACTTGTTGCAAAAAGAACGAGACCAGCCCCAACAGGTGCGATAAATGGTTTATCCTCTTTGCGAATAGACGCAACGATCATTTGCAGCCCGAGCACCAAAAGCAGCGCCCCGCCGATATAGGTGGCAAGGAGACCGAGCCAGCCTGATAGGAGCTGACCTGTCAGCATACCAAAAAGCGGCATAAACATATGAAATATCCCAATGACAAGTCCAATATAAATGATCTGGCGGAACCTCAGCTGAACCATCCCCATGCCAAGTCCAACCGAAAAAGCATCCATTCCCAGTGCAAAAGCCATGATGCTGAGCGTCAGCAATTCGCCAGCTAGTTCGTACATGTAAATCCCCCTTGGACACGCATTCTCCTTTAACCTATGTTTGTCCAAGAAGGGTTAGAACTATTTGAATGAAGAGAGAGTACGCCCTCCTGCCGCTTTTTGCAGACGGTTCATAATCGCTGAACCCACTCCCTGCTCTGAAAAAGCTTCTGAAATAATGACATCTACATCTGTCTCATCAAATTGTCTCAGTACACGATATAAGTTTGCCGCAATCGTTTCAGGTTTCCCTCTCCATCCACAGCTGAAAACAACATCTGCCGCAAACAACGATTTCTTTTCTTCTGTTGTCAGCACGCCCACTTTTAGACCTTCTGCCTGGTATGTTTGAATGTGATGCTGCATCTCTTCATCACTTCCAGAAAAAAGATACATTTGAGCTTCAGGTGCATAGTGTGTGTATTTCATTCCTGGCGATACAGGCGCTTCGTCCTTTTTTGTCAGCCCCGGGTCGATACTGACCGCTCCAACTACCTCTTCTAAAGCTTCTTTTGTAATCCCGCCAGGCCTTAAGATCACTGGAATCTCGTCGACACAGGATACAACCGTTGACTCAACGCCAATTCCAGTTGAACCGCCATCGACAATCCCAGCGATTCTTCCATCGAGATCACTCGCTACATGGTCAGCTTGTGTCGGTGAAGGTTTGCCTGAACGGTTGGCACTTGGTGCGGCAATCGGCAGACCAGCTGCTCGGATGAGCTCAAGCGCAATCGGATGGTCAGGCATTCTCACACCGACCGTGGATAAACCTGCTGTGACCTGCTTTGATAAAGCACCCGGCTTACATGGAAGAACAATGGTTAAAGCGCCCGGCCAAAAGGCTTCCATCAGCGCCTTTGCTTTTTCACTTTCTATTTGCGCAAATTCGTGAAGCTGCTGAACCTCCGCAATGTGGACAATCAATGGATTATCACTTGGACGCCCTTTCGCTTCATATATTTTCATGACAGCTTCTGTCTCTTTCGCATTTGCCCCTAGTCCGTAAACAGTCTCAGTCGGAAAAGCGACCACTTCGTTTTGCTGCAATAACACAGCTGCCTGTTCAATTTGTGGATAGTATGTGGATAAACTCTTTTCTAAATCCACAGACCACCTTTTTGTATTTAACATCATACAAACTCCTTTTAAAAAAGATAAAACTGTTGATATATCTCAATTATCCTTTTGAAAGTATAAAAGATGATGATCAATAAAACAAGCGTTGTCCACAATTTGTGGATAACGCTTGTTTAACAGTGGATAAGTATGTGTATAAGTCCAGTATGTTGTGATTAACTTCCTTTTTTATGAAGAACCACAGCTTGTTCTTTCGCCAATATCTCTTTTGCATGTGCAGATACCCACATGCTTTCTGGAATGTCCTCTAATGGCGTGAAGCCCATCAATGCCAAAAAGTCATGTGAGGAGGAGTGGTTTGCGACGACATAAAAAGTATCCACACCTATTTTTCCTCCGAGCGTTTGAACACTTTGGAACAAAGACACGATGTGTCCCTGACCTAGTTTATCTGATATGACAAGGGACCGCAGCAAGCCCTCTTGTTCACTAAGCTGTTCAAGACCTAAACACCCCGCCAGCTGACCGTCCGCATCTTCCATGACAACAAATGTCGTACGCTCTGCAAGCGTGACGCCGCCTTTCGCTTGTCCCTTTTCAAGAAAAGCATTGATCGCTGGGGCATCTTCTTCTGTGGCTATTCTTAATTGATAATACATGCTTTCACCTCTTTTTGATCTCTTACTTCAACTCTATGAGGCAAAAACAGATTTATACCTTTTTTAGGAGAAAAGACTAGAGACCCATTCGAATAAAAAGAATTTCACTTCACCGGTCTCTTCTTTCTCTTCTTTCACCACTTCATTAACAGACTCATCTGTTTGCTGCGCTGTCACTTGGTTATCCTCATCCCCCTCTGGCGATGCGATGGCTTCTCCATTTGAAAAATCGATAAAGCAGAGCGGCGGGAATAACACACACCACCAATTGGCTCCATCCCCTTCTCCAAGTGTAATTAAAATGGCTTCATATTCCCCTGCAGGATAGACGAAATTCCCATATAGCTTTGTTGGAAATGAGGCTTTTTGAAAGCTGACTGAGACGGATTGATCAATGTGCTGTTCCTTCAATTTCGCTTTGGCAATACGATTGATTTCTGGCAGCTTGGTCCGAATTACACGTCTTGCTTCTTCAATGGACGTGAGGTCTTTAACCCACTCTGTCATATTGGCATTGACCTCGTCACGAATGCTTCTTTTCACATCCTGATCCGCTGAACGATCACTATTTGCTAAAATGCGTAAGCGGATCGCTTCGTCTGGTATTACAACAGGCTGATTTGCAGAAGCAGCCGCTGTCTCCTCCCTTCCAAGGTTTGCAAAAGCACCGCATAATAATAGAAACATATAAAGACAAATCATCATTTTACTTTTAAACATGATGTGTTCCCCCCACTTTTTCTCTTCGCTACAAACATTGTGTCCAGGAAACCCATCTCATAAACAGACAAAATGATTTTTTTAATAGATTATAAGTCAAATCAAAAAAAGCCGTCCCATTAAGAACGGCTTTGGAGTGAGGATTGGTAATCGGAAGGGTACAGTCTCCCATCCCAATCTCGGCTGATTTTTAACCCTGATTCTGTTTTGATGACAGTCATTGCTCCTTTTTTCTTGATTTCTTTTTTAACCTTTCCTTTTTGATCAATAAATTGAATCATCATTTCATAGTCAAATTCAATTCTGTCATCGCTTTCATCTGAAGGCGTAAACGTAATTTTCTTCAGCTTAATTTGACAATCTTGATCCTTTGCTGCTTCTAACACGCTCGGGAACATGCTGTCTTGTGTATATTCTTGATATTCATGCTCAGTTAAATAAAACTTCAGCTTCTCCTTCATGTCAGTTAGGTCATCTGTTCGATTCACTGTGTATTGTGCTTTTTTATAGCTTTCTCCAAATGCTGCTGCTTCTTTTTTAAAGCTCGGTTTACCACAAGCACTCACAATCAATAGTACACTGACGATGACCAACACCATCGCATACCTTCTGTTCACACCATTCGCTCCTTCAAAACAAATTTATGTAAAAAAATCATGATCAGAATGTTCATTCTTCTATATATACGTTTCTCTTTTACCATAAGTTTCATCTTTACATAATAAAATAGTCCGACTTTTTTCAGCCGGACTTTCCGTTTTGAATGTGTGCGCAAACAGCTCGGTCTTTCCCGTTTATGTCCTTGACGATGCGGACATCTGCCGCGGGAAATGACTGCAAGAGATGTGCTTTTACATCTTGCCCTTGCGTATGTCCAATTTCAAAGACAACGACCGCCTGCTCATGAAGTACACAGTGAAGATCACGAATGAGACGCTTGTAAAACCACAGACCATCACGTCCATCTGTCAGCGCATTCACTGGCTCATGCTTCGTAACCACCTCTGACAAACTGTCCATTTCTTCTGCTGCAATATAAGGTGGATTGGAAATAAACAGATCCACTTTGATGCCTTGATCCATGATAGGTTCGAGTAAGTCACCTTGTAAAAAATGGACGTCTGCACCAAGCGCTTGTTGATTCCGCTTTGCTACCGCAAGTGCTTCATGTGAAATATCCGTTGCTGTGACAGATAATGTTTCTTTTTCAAGAGCCAGCGTAATCGCAATTGCCCCGCTTCCTGTGCCAACGTCCACTGCTTTGAGCGGCTGATCGTGCGGGAAGACGTCACTCACCAGATTCAGCGCCGCCAAAACGACCTCTTCCGTTTCAGGACGAGGAATAAGAACATGTTTGTTCACCTCGAAGGGACGGCCGTAAAAGAATTCAATACCCGTTAGATGCTGAACAGGCACGCCTCTCTTATGCTGCGTGACAAACTCGCTGAACAACCGATCTTGCTCCTCTGGCAGCAGATCATGAAATCGTGCAAGAAGTTCACTTCTGCTTAGGCCCATTACATGCATCAAAAGGAGCTCTGCTGCGTTTTGGTCTCTACCGGCTTCCGTTAACAAAGAAGAAGCCCATTTAAGGGCTTCAAAGATGGTTCGCTGATTATTTTGCATTTTGAAGCTTTCTTGCTTGGTCTTCCATAATTAATGCATCTATGACCTCGTCAAGTTTTCCTTCTAAAATTTGATCAAGCTTTTGAATCGTCAATCCGATGCGGTGGTCCGTTACACGGTTTTGCGGGAAATTGTACGTACGGATACGCTCTGAACGATCCCCTGTTCCAACAGCAGATTTACGCGTTTGATCATATTCAGCCTGTGCTTCACGCTGGAATTTATCATAAATTCTCGCACGCAACACTTTCATGGCTTTTTCTTTATTTTTGATTTGCGACTTCTCATCCTGACAGGATACAACCACACCTGTTGGAAGGTGAGTTAATCGAACAGCAGACATGGTCGTATTGACACTTTGTCCGCCAGGTCCGCTTGATGTGAAAGTATCTACACGGATGTCTTTTTCATGGATATCAATTTCAACTTCTTCAGCCTCAGGCAAGACAGCAACTGTCGCTGTTGATGTATGAATCCGTCCGCCTGATTCTGTTTCCGGAACACGCTGCACGCGGTGTGCGCCGTTTTCAAACTTTAGTTTGGAGTATGCGCCTTTCCCGCTGATCATAAAGATAATCTCCTTATAACCGCCTGTGCCAGTGACACTCGCTTCCATCACTTCCGTTTTCCAGCCTTGCATTTCAGCATAACGGCTGTACATACGGTAAAGATTTCCAGCAAAAAGCGCGGCCTCTTCTCCTCCCGCTGCACCACGAACCTCCACAATAACGTTTTTGTTGTCATTTGGATCTTTCGGGATCAGCAAGATTTTCAGCTCGTCTTCTAAACGTTCCGTTTCCTCTGTGAGCTCTGAAATTTCTTCTTTGACCATGTCGCGCATCTCGGCATCCAGCTTCTCTTCCAGCATTGCTTTCGCTTCACTCAACTGGTCGTATGCCGCACGATATTGTCTATATACCTCAACAGTTTCTTGAATATCAGATTGTTCCTTCGAATATTCACGAAGCTTCTTAGGGTCGTTCACCACTTCAGGATCACTTAAATATTCATTTAGCTTTTCATAGCGTTCTTCAATTGATTTTAAACGGTCTAACATGGTCTTCACCTCTGTTTTGTGCGTAACAGTCTAATTATAGTATAGCGGGGTATGACAGTCAAAAAAATTTCCAAAACAATTGATTTTCTGCAATTTTTCGCTAGAAAACACGATCTTTGGCGATTGGTTACTTGTTTTGTCTAACGTGAAGGAACAGGTCCTCCTTGAAGAGAATGGTACTTATAATTGAAAAAAGGGAGGGCATTTGGTTTGAATACAAATGAGGTTGCAAAAGAAATTGGTGTTTCTTCAAAAACGATTCAGCGTTGGGTTAAACAGCTCAACATCCCTGTCGCCCGGAATGAACTTGGACATTATGAATTTCATGAAGATATTGTACAGCTGCTCAAAGAAGTCAAACACCAAATGAGTGAAGGTGTGATCCTCCAAGACATTCGACTGCCAATCCACGAGGAAACCGTTCAACAGTTATCACCTGCTGCAGAAACTGATGCCTCCACAAAGCGGATTGAAGCATTAGAAAAGCAAGTGAAACAGCTCATTCAGCAGCAATTGCATGTCACTACTGATGTAGAAAATCGACTCCAAGAACTCGAACGGAAACTGGCTAAAAAAGCAGATGAAGGTGTATCCTACCAGCTGCTTCAGCACCGCAGAGAAATTGAAGATCTCACCACTAAACTTGAGCGTCTTGCCGCGAGCTTGAAACAACCCTCTCAAATAGAAGAAAAAAAGGAAATCACACACCCTGACATCAAAAAAAAGCGTGTGCTCTTCCCTCTGTTTCATTCATTTCGCTAAGAAAGGCTGCCTCAAGAGGCAGCCTTCTACTATATTATACGGTAAGCGCAATAATGATCGGTAATGTAATGAGTGACATGATGGCACTGATCACAAATGCGGATGCAGTTTCTGCCTCTTGTTTCTCAAATCGTGTGGCGATCATCGCTGCAACAGCTGAACCTGGGAAGGCAACAAGCAATACAGCTTTTGTAATTTCATCCGCCGAAAGACCCATAAGAATGGCGATAAGATACATAAGAAGCGGTTGTACAGCTACTTTTAATAGTGCAATACTAAATGCTGGTAAGCTCAGTTTAATTTTTCGAATACCTACAGTGACACCGACTGCGAATAGTGCAACCCCTGATGTCACACTTCCGATTTCCTCTAACATTTCATGTCCGATTTCAGGAAGTTTAAATCCTAAAAGTACAAGAATGATACTTGCTAGCGGTGCAAGTGCAAGCGGCTCTGATAAACCGTGCAAAATCGCTTTTGTTGTCATTTTTAAGAAACTTTCGCCGTCTTTGGCTTTTCCTTTTGTTTTTTCACCGACAGTTGACACAATAATGGCAATTGGATCAAGCAATGCATTTACAACTATTCCGGTAATAGCAATCGGAATTGCAACTTCTTGAGCCCCAAATAAACTGCCCAAGACCGGAATCCCCATAAATGCAAAGGTCGGTTGTGCTGAGTTTAACGAGAAAACAGATGAATCTGTTAAATCATATTTAAAAGCAAATTTCGTAACTAAAAGGATAATGATATAAAAACCAACGATTCCGAAAATCAATGCAATGAAAAATGGAATTTGACTATAGAATTTATCTTTTGGTGTTGACAGAATGCTGGCGATAAAGTGCGCTGGCAAAGCATACTTTGTAACAAGTGTACTTACACCTTTTGCAGATTTAGCGTCATAGCTGCCGAAGTTCCCTGCGAACCAACCCAGCGCGATAACGAAAAAAATCGGTGCTAGGAGGATCAAAATATTTAAAAAGTCCATCTTACTATTCCTCCTTGAATCTTTTACATGTCTCTTATTTTATTTATTGCGGCATTGCTTAGATTACTCGAAACAATGCCGCGTTACACTTTTTATTATGCTCTTACAATTTTTTTATATTCAGGAATCCACATTGCATCTTTCACAGCTTGTTCGATGTTGTCAGGCGTTTTTCTTGCGACACCATCTTCAATAGCTGCTTTCGCTACTTCAACAGCCACATGGATTGACACTTCTTGCAATTTATCAATGCTTGGCAGTAGACCAGCACCTGGTTTCTCATGATCAACCATTTCAGCAATTGCATTCGCAGAAGCGACGAACATGGCTTTTGTGATGATTTTTGATTCTGTTACGATCGAACCAAGACCAAGTCCAGGGAAAACGAACGCATTGTTTGATTGTCCGATTTCATATTCGATTCCGTTATACTCAACGTTTTCGAACGGGCTTCCTGTCGCAATCAGTGCACGGCCGTCTGTCCATTTGAATAGATCCTCTGGCACTGCTTCAGCAAGTGGTGTTGGATTAGACATTGGCATGATCACTGGACGCTCTGTATGAGCTGCCATTTCTTTAATGATTTCTTCAGTGAATGCACCGCCTTGACCTGATGTACCGATAAGGATTGTTGGCTTCGCTTGGCGAACAGTTTCAGCAAATGAGATTTGTCCTTTTTCATCGCGTGCCCAGCCTTCTACTTCAGCAGAAGAACGAAGGTATGGTTTTTGGAAATCAAGCACTTCATCTTCAAATTGATCTGTTAGCAAACCTCTGTAGTCTAATGTCCAGAATGCATTGTTTGCTTCTTCTTCCGTTAGACCTTCAAGGACCATTGCGTCACGCACTTGATCTGCGATTCCGATACCAGCTGATCCAGCTCCGAAAATGACAACACGGTGATCTTTCAATTGAGTACCAGTTTTCTTGACAGCTGCAAGAACACCCGCTAAAGTAATGGCACCAGTACCTTGAATATCATCATTGAACGTTAAGATGTTATCATTGTATTTTTTCATGATGTTACGCGCATTTTTGTTTCCAAGGTCTTCCCAGTGAAGTAAGGCTTTCGGGAAGAATTTAAGCGCTGCTTTTACATAAGCATCAATGAATTCTTCGTATTTTTCACCTTGTACACGTTTGTGATGGTTTCCGATGTATAATGGATCATTCAATAATTTTTCATTGTTTGTGCCAACATCTAATACGACTGGAATCACGCGGCTTGGATCAATACCTGCTGCAGCCGTGTAAACAGCTAATTTACCGATTGCGATGTTGATACCACCAACACCCCAGTCACCAATTCCAAGAATGCTCTCAGAGTCAGTTGCAACGATAAGGTCAATATCTCCTGCTGTTGCATGTAAGTTTTCAAATGCTTTCTCAATGCCGTCAATGTTGTCGATTGAAAGATAGACACCATGAGGTCTTCTGTATTCATGGCTGTATTCTTGAATCGCTTCACCAACAGTTGGTGTGTACACAACAGGAAGCATTTCACGAAGCTTGTCTGTTAGAAGCTTATAGAACAATACTTCGTTACGGTTTTGCAAATCACTTAAGTATACGTTTTGACGAAGACGATCTGGCTGTGCCAGAAATTGCTTGTACGCTCTCTCCGCTTGTTGTTCTAGAGTGAGAACAGTTGGAGGAAGTAAGCCTTCTAGTCCAAGCTCTTGTCTTTCTTCTTCAGAGAAAGCAACGCCTTTGTTCAACGTTGGAATCGATAATACATCTTTACCTGTCAAAGTGGTTTCGAGGTACCCTTCTTTTGTTTTCTTCACGTTGTTCATCAAAAACTACCCTCTTTCTAAAATATAAATAAAGTGAACTATTAATTTAAAGAACGATTAAGGAGGAAAATCCTTAATCAAAAAAATTATGACAAGAAATCGAACTTTTCGTTAAAATGCTTTACACTACAGTTAGTCATTTTATGCCTGCTTATGCTAAAACGCAAGCGTTGAAAATTAGATAATTTTTTCGTAGCGTTATTTAATTTATTTAAGTACAAATGATGGGTGTTCAGCCAAAATCTCGAAAAACGAAACACAGCGGCATTTGCTATTTTTTTAATTGTCAAGTGTTGTACCAACGTCAAGTCTTGGTACTTCATGGTGATGTCTGCATCGTGCTTCGTATGATTCCTGCGCACCTACTAAAATAATAGGATCATCATAGGATGCGGGTTTACCGTCGATCAAGCGTTGTGTTCTACTCGCTGGGGAGCCGCATACCGAACAAACTGCTTGAAGTTTTGTTACAAGCTCTGCACATGCCATTAAATGCGGAACAACACCAAATGGCTCTCCTCTGAAATCTTGATCAAGGCCTGCAACAATGACTCGGTAACCTTTATCAGCCAATTGAGTGACAATGTCAATGATTGTCTCATCAAAAAATTGCACCTCATCAATGCCAATGACATCGGTTCTTTCTGATATGTGCGTTATTATGTCTTTTGGTGAGGCTACTGCAATCCCATCGACTGATGAACCGTTATGTGAGACAACTGAGCTTGTACTATATCGGTTATCAATCGCTGGTTTGAATATTTTTACTTCTTGTTTGGCAAAGGTGGCTCTTTTGGCTCTCCGAATCAATTCTTCCGACTTTCCAGAAAACATACTTCCGCAGATGACTTCAAGCCAACCGCTTTGTTTCATCACATACATAAGGTCTTCTCCCCCGTTTTAAAGTTCCATCAATCCACGTAAAAAAACAGGCAAGAACGGATTCCTGCCTGTTTATTGTATCTATTATTACTTAAGACCGTATTTTTTGTTAAAGCGGTCAACACGTCCATCAGCAGAAGCGAATTTTTGACGGCCTGTATAGAAAGGATGGCACTCAGAGCAAATCTCGATGCGTACCTCTTCTTTTACTGATCCAGTTTCAAACTCATTTCCACAAGCGCATTTGACTGTAGCTTTTTTGTAGTTAGGATGAATTCCTGTTTTCATCTACTGTCATCTCCTTCCGCCCTGAATCCAATTCGGAAACAGAGTTAATATCTCAGAATAAATTCTGAAACGCACATGATGAAATTATAACAGTGTGAGTCTATGATTGCAAATGTATTTTTTCAACAAGCTATCTTCTTGATGCAGACATGTTCGCTTGTTTCCATTCTTGCGTTAAAATATCGAAAAATTCTTGGTTTGTCTTTGTTTTTCTCATTTTGCGCATGAACTTCTCAGCAAAGTCAGGTGTATCTGACATCGATTTTCTCATCGCCCATAGACGGTCAAGATGCTCTTTTGGTACAAGCAGTTCTTCTTTTCTCGTACCAGAACGACGAATGTCGATCGCTGGGAAAATTCTTCTTTCTGCAAGAGAGCGGTCCAAATGGAGCTCCATGTTCCCCGTTCCTTTAAACTCCTCATAAATCACATCATCCATACGTGAACCCGTATCCACAAGCGCAGTGGCTAAAATCGTCAAGCTTCCGCCTTCTTCAATGTTACGCGCAGCACCAAAGAAGCGTTTTGGACGGTGGAAAGCCGCTGGATCAATACCGCCGGAAAGCGTTCGGCCGCTTGGCGGGATGACAAGGTTGTATGCACGAGCAAGCCTTGTGATGCTGTCCATTAAGATGATGACATCTTTCTTATGTTCAACAAGACGCATGGCACGCTCTAATACAAGCTCTGCTACTTTAATGTGGTTTTCCGGTACTTCGTCAAAGGTTGAACTAACAACATCCCCTGCAACAGAACGTTCGATATCTGTTACTTCCTCCGGGCGTTCGTCAATCAAAAGGACAATCAGCTCTGACTCTGGGTGATTTTCAGAAATGCTGTTGGCAATTTCTTTGAGCAATATGGTTTTCCCAGCCTTAGGCGGTGCAACAATTAAACCACGCTGCCCAAATCCAACTGGCGCCATCATATCCATAATTCTAGTAGACAGGTGATTAGGCTGTGTTTCAAGAATCATTTGACGATCAGGGAATAGCGGCGTGAGTGCAGGAAAGTGAACACGTTCCTTAGCTGATTCTGGGTCGTCCCCATTTACTGCTTCTACATGAAGGAGGCCATAGTAGCGTTCATTCTCTTTTGGAGGTCGTACCTTTCCAGACACCTTATCTCCGTTTCGCAAATCAAAGCGTCTGATTTGTGAAGCTGAAATATAAATGTCTTCAGAACTTGGAGAGTAGTTAATTGGTCTTAAGAAACCAAATCCCTCAGACTGAATAATTTCAAGAACCCCTTCCATAAATAAGAGATCCTCTTGCTCAGCGTTCGCCTTTAAGATGGCAAAAATTAATTCTTTTTTTGTTAGTTTGCTGTAATAAGAGATTTTGTATTTTTTTGCTAACTCATACAGCTCTTTTAATTTCATATTTTCCAAAGATGAAATCGAAACATCTTTCAATATGGACACCACACTTTTCTAGTCAATGTATTTCATTACAAATGCATGACCATTGTATTTGATTAGCTTTTAATTCCGTTTTGTTGGAATGACCTCGCTCTCATGGTAACGCTCCCACTCGTTTTATCGTAAAAGATAGGAACAATGTGAAATTGAGCTTTGTCAACATAGAGAAGGATAATGAGTATATCGTCATGATGCGGCAGTTTTAAACTTGTTGAAGCTTAAAAGAAGTAAATTCGCAGAAAATTTCGCAGCACTCTTTAGTTTTACCTCATTTGCAGAGAATATTCAACTTTAAAAAGAAAATGATATACATTTGACACCTATATGAAAAGCGGGTAATGAATACCCGCTTTCAGATTACGGACGAATGACAAGATTCGGTTTTTTCTTTAAGCTGTGTCTGCCGTCTACGAAACGAACTGTACCCGATTTCGCACGCATAACAACACTATGTGTTGTTCCAACAGAGCCTTTGAATTGAACACCTTTTAATAGCTCGCCGTCTGTTACACCAGTCGCTGCAAAAATGGCGTCGTCGCCCTTCACGAGGTCTTCCATTCTTAGGACTTTTCCAACATCCAGCCCCATTTTCTCACAGCGTCTCAGTTCTTCTTCACTTTGAGGAAGAAGCTTTCCGTGGATTTCACCACCAAGTGCCTTTAACGCAACAGCAGAAAGAACACCTTCTGGCGCTCCGCCTGAACCAAATAGAATATCAACACCTGTGTGATCAAATGCTGTATTAATAGCTCCTGCAACGTCACCATCATCGATCAGTTTAATTCTTGCTCCTGCTTCTCTCAGTTCAGCAATAATTTTCTCATGTCGATCTCTGTTTAAAATCGTTGCAACGACATCTTCAATATCTTTGTTTTTTGCTTTTGCCACAGCGCGAAGATTATCAATGACAGGCGCTTCGATGTCGATGCAGCCTACCGCTTCTGGACCTACTGCGATCTTATCCATGTACATATCAGGTGCATTCAGCAGGTTGCCATGATCTGCAACCGCAATAACAGCTAAGGCATTCCAGCCGCCGCTTGCCACAATATTTGTTCCTTCTAATGGATCAACAGCAACATCCACGCGGGGTCCGTATCCGTTCCCAAGCTTTTCCCCAATATAAAGCATTGGTGCTTCGTCCATTTCTCCCTCGCCAATGACCACTGTTCCTTTCATCGGAATGGTATCAAATACATCACGCATTGCACTTGTTGCAGCATCATCTGCTTCGTCTTTTAATCCTCTTCCCATCCAACGGGCAGATTTTAATGCGGCTGCTTCTGTCACCCGTACTAGTTCCATCGATAAACTTCTTTCCATTTTTGTCCAAATCTCCTCTCACAGTCAAAGCCTTACGAATTTTGAAGTTCTTCTATTTCTTGGTCATTCAGCTTTTCACGCCAGATGGTTGCACCCAAGCCTTCAAGCTTCTTCTCAAGCAAACTATATCCTCTGTCTATATGTTCAAGCCCTGTGATTTCGGTCACACCGTCTGCCATTAACCCTGCAACGACGAGACAAGCACCTGCACGAAGGTCACTTGCTTTGACCTTTGCTCCTTGAAGCTGCGTTTGCCCAGTTATAATGGCAGATCTACCTTCGACCTTCATGTTTGCACCCATTCGACGCAATTCGTCAATGTGCTTAAAGCGGGCTGAGTAGATCGTATCTGTGACCACACTCGTGCCTTTCGCCTTTGTTAACAGCGCCGTCATCGGCTGCTGAAGGTCAGTCGGAAAGCCCGGATACACAAGGGTTTTGATATCGACAGGCTTGAGTCCTTCGTTTCTGCCAACGATCAGCATCTGATCGTTGCTCGTTTCAATGGTGAACCCCATTTCTCTAAGTTTCGCCGTAATTGATTCTAAATGAGTTGGGATCACATTATCAAGAACAACTTCATCTCCCATCGCAGCACCAGCAATTAAAAATGTGCCTGCTTCTATGCGGTCAGGGATGATGGAATGCTTACAGCCATGAAGAGATTCTACACCTTCGATTCGAATCACATCAGTACCCGCACCTTTGATTTTGGCTCCCATGCTTGCAAGCAGTGTCGCTACATCAATAATTTCGGGTTCTTTTGCGGCATTTTCAATCACCGTTTTTCCTTCAGCCAGTACGGCTGCCAGCATGATATTGATGGTCGCACCTACACTGACAACATCAAGGTAAATACGAGCTCCGACTAATTTTTCAGCGCGCAAATAAATCGCACCCTGCTCGTTTGTCACCTCGGCACCAAGTGCTTCAAAGCCTTTGATATGCTGATCGATCGGCCTAGGTCCTAAGTGACATCCTCCTGGCAGTCCGATGACAGCCTGCTTGAACCTGCCGAGCATGGCTCCCATTAAATAATAGGATGCACGCAGTTTCTTCACCTTTCCATTAGGAAGCGGCATGCTGATCATGGAAGAAGGATTGACGATCATTTCACCTTTTTCAAACGTAACCTTTCCGCCAATCTCTTCTAACAGATCTCGTAAAGTGTCAATATCTGAAATATGCGGAAGGCCCTCAATGGTTACTGGAGAATCAGCGAGAATCGTGGCAGGAATCAGTGCCACTGCACTATTTTTCGCACCACTAATATGTACGGTCCCGCGCAAAGGGTCACCGCCGGCAATGTTTAACTTTTCCATATTTGTCTCCCTTCTTAAAGAAGATCACTGTTGGAGTTATACTGTTTGTGGATGTCGCGCTTTAAAAGGTCTTGTCCAAAATTTAGCCAATATCAAGAGAAAGAATACAGGTTAAACGAAATTTGTCGGAAGAAAAATAATCGAAGCTTTGCGAGGCTGTGATGTTCTCTTCTTTGCACAAAACATTTCTTAGCGTTTTTAAGAAAAACTGCGGCAAACGGTAGACAATCCCGCCTGCCACAATCACTTATTTATTCCAGTCTGCTAAAAATTGCTCAATGCCTGCATCCGTTAACGGGTGTTTTGTCAGCTGCTTGATGACTTTCAGCGGCATTGTGCCGATATGAGCACCTCTAAGCGCAGCTTCTGTCACGTGCTGCGGGTGACGAATGGATGCAGCAATGATTTGTGTATCTAATCCGTGAACATCAAAAATGGTTTTCACTTCGCTGATGAGATCGAGACCATTTTGGCCAATGTCATCTAAGCGGCCGAGGAATGGAGAGACATACGTTGCACCAGCTCTAGCTGCAAGCAATGCCTGGTTTGCACTAAAAATCAAAGTGACGTTTGTTTTAATACCAAGGTCTGTTAACGCTTTGACAGCTTTAAGGCCATCTGTTGTCATCGGTACTTTGACCGTGATATTTGGTGCGATGGCAGCAAGCTCTTTTCCTTCTTCAATCATTTCCTCTGCTTTAAGGGAAATCACTTCTGCACTGACAGAACCTGATACGACGTCAGTGATTTCGCGAAGACGGTCGTGGAATGATACGTCCTTTTCTTTCGCTACTAAACTAGGGTTTGTTGTGACGCCTGCTAAAATGCCAAGCTCGTGCGCCTCTTTGATGTCTGCGATATTCGCTGTATCTACGAAAAATAACATAACCGTGCCACTCTCCTATCAATAAATTGTCTGAAATGTAAATTTTGATTGCGCTTTCTCAAGATATGGAGAAAACCGCCTGTGACTCAGGCGGCTTTCGGTTCTCATCAAATTATGCTTGGTTAGAAGAACCAAATTCGCGCATTTTGCCGATAACAGTCGCTTTAATTGCGTCACGAGCTGGTCCAAGATATTTACGTGGATCATACTCTTCTGTTTTTGCAGCAAGTGTTTCGCGTACTGCTTTCGCAGAAGCAATTTGGTTTTCAGTGTTTACATTGATTTTTGCTGTACCAAGTGAAATTGAACGCTTGATGTCAGCAGTTGGGATACCTGTTCCGCCGTGAAGAACAAGTGGAAGGCCTGTCATTTTACCGATTTCTTCCATTTCAGCGAAACCAAGGTTTGGTTCACCTTTGTATGGACCATGAACTGAACCTAGTGCAGGTGCAAGGCAGTCAATGCCAGTGCGTTCTACAAGCTCTTGGCATTCTTTTGGATCAGCATAAATAACGCCCTCAGCGATGACGTCGTCTTCTTGTCCGCCAACAGTTCCAAGCTCAGCTTCTACAGATACACCGTGGAAATGTGCAAGCTCAACTACTTTCGCAGTTGTTGCTACGTTCTCATCGAATGGGTGGTGAGAAGCGTCGATCATGACAGAAGTAAATCCTGCATGAATGGCTTTTGCACAAGATTCAAAGCTTGAACCGTGATCTAAATGAATCGCAACAGGAACTGTTACATTATATTCTTCGATTAACGCTTTTACCATTGCGACAACTGTTTTGAAGCCGCCCATGTAGCGTCCTGCTCCTTCAGATACTCCTAAGATAACTGGAGACTTCTCTTCTTCAGCAGCTTGTAAAATCGCTTGCGTGAATTCTAAATTATTTAAGTTAAACTGTCCAACAGCGTAACCTTTTTCCTTTGCGTCTTTCAACATTTCTGTCATTGAAACTAAAGGCATGATGAAAAATCCTCCCTATGTAGCTAATTTGCTTACTAAAAAAAGCTCTCCACCCTAGCATGACCAGAATTTCTCGCCATATGTAAACTTTCAAAGTCAGATCGCTTTCTTCTTCTTATCTAGGATACCAATTATTCGACAAATCGGCAACAGAATGACTCGATTCAATCATTTCCATCTAACCATTTGTTTCGAGCGGCAAGTATTCTTTAACAGCATCTCGGATTTCATCAATATCAAATGGTTTCGCAAAGTGCGTCAATGCACCGAGTTCTTTTGATTCTTGGATCATGTCTAATTCGCCATAGGCTGTCATAATGATGACACGGATGTCTTCATCAATTAATTTCATGCGTTTTAAAATTTCAATACCATCCATTCCGGGAATCTTCATATCAAGCAGGACAAGGTTTGGTCTATGATTTTTCACAATATCTAACGCCTGAAGTCCATTGGCTGCTTGGAAGGTTTGATAGCCTTCTTTATGAAACACTTCATTCAATAATATTCTAATACCGTATTGATCATCGACAATTAAAATTTTCTCATTCATCTGTTACACCCCATTGCTTTCATTTTTCGCCATAAAAAGAGCTGTTGTTAAATAATTCTGTTTGATTTTCACATTTCCTTTATTTATAATAGTTTACTTTACGACATTTTCTGAGCATTTTTCCTAATATTCTCTTTATATTCTATTATAAAATGATCTAACCGAAGGAGGAAATGAGTCTTGTTAAAAATTTTCACGACCCAGTTATCAGGTATTTTTTCACGTATTGGAGAAAAGCAGGCTGAAGCGATCGAGGATGGTGCACGCCTTCTTGCACAAGCCGTTGTCAGTGGACATGCTGTTTATTTTCACGGAAAGAATGAACTGGCTGCTGTAGCCCTAGAGGCAACTGAAAGCAAGGAGCCATTTCCAGGTGCGAAAGTACTGCCGCTTGATCAAACGGAGCGCAGCTTGCTTCATCCAAGTGACAGGGTGCTGCTATTTTATTCAGACCCAGAAGACGAGGAGATTCAATCTCTTGTAAAAGAGCTGCACGCTCAAGGTACGCCCATTGTTGGTGTCGGTCCAGCACAAAAGGAGCCGTCCATGATTGAAGAGCATTGTGATGTCCACATTGATTTTCAGCTCAAGAAACCGCTTGTGCCCGCTGATGACGGAACAAGGTTCGGTTATCCTGCTTTAATGACATGCTTATACGTCTACCACGCTCTATCGTTTACTGTGAAAGAAATCGTTGAGGAATATGAATAAAAAAACTGCCGAGAAGATCATATTCTCGGCAGTTTTTGATTTATTTTGATTCAGATGCTTGCAGTGAAGCACCAACGAAATCTCTAAATAATGGCTGTGGTCTTGTCGGTCTTGAGACGAATTCTGGGTGGAACTGAGAAGCAAGGAACCAAGGATGATCCTTCAATTCGATAATTTCAACAAGACGTCCGTCTGGGCTTGTACCAGAGAAGACAAAGCCTGCGGCTTCCATTTGCTGTCTGAATTCATTATTAAACTCATAGCGATGACGGTGGCGTTCGTAGACCACTTCGTCATTGTATGCAGCAAATGCTTTTGAGTCTTCATTTAATTTACATGGATACAGACCAAGACGAAGTGTTCCGCCTAGATCATCTACATCCTTCTGTTCTGGGAGAAGGTCAATGATTGGGAATGCTGTTTCAGGATCAATTTCCGCTGAATGAGCTCCCTCAAGGCCTAGTACGTTTCTCGCATATTCGATCGACGCAACTTGCATTCCTAAGCAGATTCCGAAGAATGGCACTTTGTTTTCACGGGCATATTGTGTAGCAATGATTTTCCCTTCCACTCCGCGGTCTCCGAAGCCTCCAGGAACGATGATTCCGTCTACATCTTGCGCGAAATCAGCCATATTTTCTGCTGTCACTTCTTCTGCATTGATCCATTTGATTTGTACGTCTGCATCAAATGCATAACCAGCATGGCGAAGTGATTCAACGACAGAAATGTATGCATCTTGCAGTTCAACATATTTTCCTACTAGACCAATTGTGACTTGTTTTGAGAGATTTTGTACTTTATCGACTAGCGCTGTCCACTCCGTCATGTCCGCATCTTGGCAGTCAAGTTTCATATGTTCACATACAAGCTTGTCTAGTCCTTGTTTTTGTAAATCAAGCGGAATAGAGTACAGCGTGTCTGCATCCTGACATTCGATAACAGCTTTTGTATCAATATCACAGAATAACGCAATTTTGTCCTTCATGTCTTGGGTCATTGGCATTTCAGTTCTGACCACAATAACGTTTGGCTGGATACCAAGGCTGCGAAGTTCTTTTACACTATGCTGTGTTGGTTTTGTTTTCAGTTCACCTGCTGCTCGGATGTAAGGAACAAGGGTACAATGAATGTACATCACGTTTTCACGGCCAATGTCACTCTTCATTTGACGAATCGCTTCAAGGAAAGGAAGGGATTCGATGTCTCCTACTGTTCCACCGATTTCTGTAATGACCACATCTGCACCTGTTTCTTTTCCGGCACGGTACACGCGGTCTTTGATTTCATTTGTAATATGGGGAATAACCTGTACGGTTCCGCCTAAATAGTCGCCTCGGCGCTCTTTCTTCAGAACAGTAGAGTAGATTTTACCCGTTGTGACGTTGCTGTACTTATTTAAGTTAATATCAATGAAGCGCTCGTAGTGACCTAAGTCAAGGTCTGTTTCAGCACCGTCATCTGTGACGAAGACCTCACCGTGCTGATATGGACTCATCGTCCCTGGGTCTACGTTGATATATGGATCGAATTTTTGAATGGTGACATCCATCCCTCTATTTTTCAGAAGGCGGCCTAACGATGCAGCCGTGATCCCTTTTCCAAGTGAGGAAACAACTCCTCCTGTTACAAAAATATACTTTGTCATTTCGTATGCTCCTCTCTTTTTTACCCTTGCATGACTAGACATGCACAGCTTCATCCTTTTTAGAGTGTATCCCTAAATCTCTTGAAAAATAAGAAAGCTCCCTTTCAAATAAATGAAAGGGAGCGTAAATGAACGTATCTTTACGTACTCTTTTTAGAGAGCCCAAAATACATATTACATAGTTCGCTCTCGAAAGTCAAGACGGTTTTGTCCTGTTTTGAGGACCGGTTTGTGAGGGTTATTTTTCTTCCTTATTATCGTCTAAATCGTCTTCGTCAATTTCTGTTAAGCCGTCATCATCTTCGTCGTCATCGTCTTCGTCGAAGTCTTCTATATCTTCGTCAATTTCCTCATCATCGTCTAGATCGAGATCATCGTCGTCTTCAACAAGATCAAGATCTTCTTCAAGCTCTTCGATTTCTTCTTCCTCTTCAATTTCATCGAAGTCTTCTTCAACGACAGCTGCTTTTGTTTTTTTCTTTTTCGCTTTTGTTTTCACAGCTGGCTGAACTTCTTCTTCGATTTGATCAACTGGATACCAGCTGCGAAGTCCCCATCTCTGATCACCTAACGAAATAAAGCGGCCATCTATATTTAAGTCTGTATAAAATTGAGCAAGTCGATCATCAAGATCAGATTTTTGTATCCCTTGTAAACGGACCATTTCATCTATTAACTCGGAAAACGTAATCGGTGTTTTGCTGTCTCTGAAAATTTCATATGCAAGTTCAACTAAAGACATGTGCTTGAGCTGCTCCTGTGAGTATTCTTTCAAACTCAAGGTCAGACACTCCCTTTCTATTACATGTATGTATCCATTTATCAGTGAAATAATAAGTGTTTATCCCTTATTTTTACGACAAACCATACCTCTCATTATAAACAAATTAGAGGAGTTTATGCCACCTTTAATCATGTTAATTTTTGATTTTTTCTCATGGGGCGCACCATCTGCGTGAAATTGGTCTGGCTTTTGTGTACGGTATGCTTTTTGTCTTTTAGTTTGTTCATCTCTATTTTAAAACTGGATTCTCTGAATGAATAAGATAACGATAGCAATCGTACATACCATTCCCGCAGGCATGAGGACAAATAGTTTTCTGCGGCTGTTTTCTTTTTCTTCCTTCTTTTTTGGAGACTTTGAAAGCTCTGTGGAGACCATAATCCATATGATCATCGTGACCAATCCTAAAATACCCATAAATGTTGTGTTCATTATGATAACCTCCATATTGATACTTTTGCACATTTTATCATATTGATAAGGTGGCATGGGACAATATTGGAAATGATTTCACATTTAAGAACTGATTATCGCACCAAAACAGACCACCTCACGTCAGGTGGTCTTTGCTTGGTTTCTACATATCTAGCAGTTTGCGCGAGATGACTAGGCGCTGGATTTCTTGTGTGCCTTCATAAATTTGAGTGATTTTCGCATCACGCATGTATCGTTCGACTGGGTAATCCTTTGTATAACCGTAGCCGCCGAAGATTTGAACGGCTTCTGTTGTTACTTTCATGGCTGTATCTCCAGCAAAGAGCTTTGACATAGCTGATTCCTTTCCATACGGAAGCCCTTTCGTTTCAAGCCATGCTGCCTGATAAGTAAGCAGCCTGGAGGCTTCAATTGCAGTTGCCATATCTGCCAGCTTAAAAGCGATCCCTTGCTGCTGTATGATTGGTTTACCAAATTGCTTGCGCTCCTTCGCATAATGGACCGCCGCATCAAGAGCGCCTTGTGCAATCCCAACAGCCTGAGCAGCAATACCGTTTCTACCGCCATCGAGCGTCATCATGGCTATTTTGAATCCTTCTCCTTCTTGTCCGAGCCGGTTCCTTTCATGAATCCGGCAATCTTCAAATCGAATTTCAGTCGTTGGCGATGAGCGGATGCCCAGTTTGCTTTCCTTTTTGCCAACCGAGAACCCGGGGGTCTCTTTTTCTACAATAAAGGCGGTTGTATTTCGAGATGCAGCTTCTTGGTCTGTCACGGCAAACACAATATAATAATCCGCAATGCCGCCATTTGTAATAAAGATTTTCGCACCGTTCAGGACGTATTCACTGCCTGCCTTTACTGCCGTTGTCTTCATTCCACCGGCATCTGAACCTGAACCGCTCTCAGTGAGTGCATATGCCCCTACCTTCTGTCCTTCTGCAAGCGGCTTTAAATAGGTCTCCTTTTGTTCACCTGTTCCGAAAGTATAGATGGGCCACGAGGCGAGAGAGGTGTGAGCGGAGAGGGTGACACCTGTAGAGGCGCACACTCTTGAAAGCTCCTCAACTGCGATGACGTAGGCTAAATAGTCACTGCCGATCCCGCCTACCTCTTCCGGCCAAGGGATACCCGTTAAACCGAGCTCCGCCATCTGGCGAAAAATAGCTGGATCATACGTTTCAGTCTCGTCCCGCTCTGCTGCTGTTGGCTCTACTTCATTTTTCGCAAAATCTCTCACCATTTTTCGGATCATTTCATGTTCATCACTTAATTGAAATTGCATCATGAGCCACCTCGTTTCATATTAGCTGTTTACAAATGACCAGCCTTTGAATTTCACTTGTTCCTTCGTAGATTTCACAAACTTTCGCATCACGAAAGTAACGTTCTGTTTGATAGCGATTCGTATAACCATCCATGCCGAGCAAATGGATCACTTCTGTACTGATCTCAACTGCCGTTTTTGACGCAAATAGCTTTGCCATTGATGCTTTCTTTGTGACCGGACGATTCGCCTCTTTATAAGAAGCCGCTTGATAGACCAGCAGCTTGGCTGCTTCAAGCTTCGCCGCCAAATCACCCAGCCGAATGGTCGTTTCTAGACCTGCTGGGTGCTGCTTTAAATACGTCACTGCCTCCGCTAATGCGGCTTCTGCTATACCAAGGCTTTGAGCCGAGATACCGATTCTCCCCGCATTTAAACTAGACATGGCTATGTGAAAGCCCTCTCCTTCTGCACCGAGCAGCTGCTGCTTTGGAATCCGCACACCATCAAAATGAAGCGTTACTGTTTTTGACCCATGCAGTCCCATCTTTTTCTCATCTTTTCCGATCGTAAATCCTGGTGTATCTTTTTCGACAATGAACGCCGATATATTTTTTTTCGCAGAGGCAGGGTCTGTCACTGCAAAGACAAGATACAGTTCTGCTTCCCCGCCGCTTGTAATAAACATTTTCGTACCATTTAACACATAGTGGTTGCCTGCCCGCTCCGCTCTTAACTGAATACTGGAGGCATCTGAGCCAGCCTTGGGTTCAGTCAGGCAAAATGCCCCCAGTTTCTGCCCGGATGCAAGCAGCGGAACATAGGATTTTTTTTGCTCATTCGTTCCAAAAGCCAAAATAGGCATCGTCACAACAGATGTATGAACGGACACAATGACACCGATAGTCGCACTCACTTTGGATAATTCATGAATCGCAATGATATATGTTGTAAAATCTGCTCCTAAGCCTTGATACGAAGCTGGTATTGGAATTCCTAGAAAGCCTTGGCGTCCCATTTCAGCTAAAAGTGTTCTTGGGAACTGACCTTGTTCCATGGCTTCCACTTCAGGGAATACACGCTGTCTTGCAAATTCTGCTGCCTGTTCTCTCCAGAGACGCTGTTGATCCGTAAGCAAAACATCCATCTTGACTCCCCCTATGAGTGGTCATGGTATGTGTAAAAACCTCTCATTGTCTTTTTGCCCAGCCAGCCTGCATTTACGTATTTTTTCAAAAGAGGACAAGGTCGGTATTTGCTATCCCCAAGTCCTTCATGAAGGGTATTCATAATAAATAAACATGTATCTAGTCCGATGAAATCAGCGAGACGAAGCGGACCCATTGGGTGATTCATTCCAAGCGTCATGACACCGTCAATGCTCTCTGCATCTGCCACGCCTTCATAAAGGGTGTAAATGGCTTCATTGATCATTGGCATCAATATGCGATTTGATACAAACCCTGGGAAGTCTTCCACTTCAATTGGGGTTTTGTTTAATGTCTTTGCTGTTTCATAAACGATTTGATATGTGTCGTCACTCGTTTGCAGCGCTCGAATGACCTCAACCAGTTTCATGATAGGCACCGGATTCATAAAATGCATGCCAATCACTTGCTCCGGTCTCCCCGTAACAGCTGCTAATTCTGTGATTGACAAGGAAGATGTGTTTGTTGCAAATATCGTCTTCGCCTTTGCAAATTGATCAAGTGTTTCAAAGATTTGTTTCTTCACACTCATTTGTTCAGATGCAGCTTCAATCACTAAATGAGCCTGCTGCACGTCCTTTAAATCTGTGGAAACGGCAAGCCGCTGCGTAATATCTCGGACTGCCTGATGGGCCAGCTTTCCTCTTTCTGCTCGTTTCGTCAGTTGTTTGGTCATGGAGGAAATGGCTCGATGAATCTGCTTTTCAGATGCATCATGCAGCAGGACTGTGTAGCCTGACTGAGCAAAAACTTGGGCAATGCCTGATCCCATTTGACCTGCTCCAACGACCATGACGGTCTCTTCTGTACTCATGACGATGAACGCCTCCCTTTTAATCTACCTTTATCATGATGGCATCTCCTTGACCGCCTCCACTGCAAATCGCCGCGATGCCAATGCCTCCGCCTCTTTGTCTCAATGCATGAATCAAGGTCAATATGATACGTGTTCCGCTTGCCCCAATGGGATGACCAAGCGCTACTGCACCACCATTGATATTCATTTTACGCCGGTCCAGCCCGGTTATTTTTTCACATGCCAGCGCCACAGCTGAGAAGGCCTCATTGATTTCAAAGAGATCGATATCCTCTAGACGCTTGCCTGTTTTCTGTAAAATCTTCTCGATGGCAAAGGCTGGTGTTTTCGGAAAATCCTTTGCCTCTACGGCTACCTGCGTATGCCCAAGCACGACTGCCATTGGCTTTACGTCATGCTGCTCCGCATATGTGTCTTTCATTAAAAGAAGCGCACTTGCTCCATCATTGACACCTGGTACATTTCCAGCGGTAATGGTACCCGTTTGATCAAAAACAGGCATGAGCTTTGACAGTCGTTCATATGACGTATCACGCCGCGGGGATTCATCTTCTGTGATCAGCCGCTCTCCCGTTTTCGTCTTGACGGTGACTGGGGTGATTTCCTGTTGAAAAAAGCCGTTTTTCTGCGCTTCGATGGCCCGTTCATGACTTCTTAGTGCCCAAAGGTCTTGCTCTTCCCGCGTGATACCAAGCTCCTTTGCAGCCATGCTCCCATACTCACCCATATGAACGCCTGTAAATGAACAGGTTAATCCATCTAAAATCATCGCATCTTGTACCGCACCATCTCCCATTTTGTAGCCCCATCGCGCTTTTTTTAGCAAATAAGGGGCGTGTGACATGGATTCCATACCGCCCGCTACGATGACCTCAGCATCTCCAGCTCGAATGATTTGATCTGCTGTGCTCACACTGCGCATTCCTGATGCACAGACTTTATTGATAGTTTGCGTCGGAACGGACCATGGAAGATCAGCATTTCTTGCTGCTTGCCTTGAAGGAATCTGACCTTGTCCTCCCTGCAAAACACTTCCCATGATGACCTCATCCACAAAATGTGAATCCCGTACTCTTTCCAGCGCAGCTTTGATCGCTATTCCGCCTAGTTCTGCGGCAGTCAACCCACTGAAAGCACCGCCTAGTTTTCCAAATGGTGTTCTTGCTCCAGATACAATGACCGTCTTACTCATGTATGTCCCCTCCCGTTTGTTACCGCTTACATATTATCTAGGCAGCTGATGTACAGCGCCATGTATAAGCCGATGAATATCCTATTCATCGGCCTGTTTTGTTTACGAAACCTGCTTTCCAGCCTCACCAAACACTGATTTTTCAAGAAGTTCTGCGACATCAAATGTGCCTACCTGCTCCTCTACTTCCTTCGCCTTCGTGCCATCTCCCAGCATGGTGAGGCAATAAGGGCAGCCTGAGCTGATGATGGACGGCTGCACCTGTAACGCCTGCTCCGTTCGGGCAGTGTTAATCCGGGTACCTGTCTCTTCTTCCATCCACATTAAGCCCCCGCCTGCACCGCAGCACATACCGGTTTCACGATGACGCTCCATTTCTCTCAGCGTCACACCAGGGATGGCTTTTAAAATGTCTCTCGGCGGATCATACACTTCGTTATATCTGCCTAGGTAGCAAGAGTCGTGGAAGGTAATCACTTCGTTCACTTCATGTACAGGCGTTATTTTCCCTTCTTTCACTAGCTCTGCCAGTAATTCTGTATGATGGTACACTTCTGCCTCAAGTCCGAAGTCTGGATACTCATTTTTAAATAAATTGTAGGCGTGCGGATCAAGCGTGACGATCTTTGTGACCCCGTTTTTCTGGAATTCTTCAATATTTTTTGCAGCAAGCTCTTGGAATAAAAATTCGTTTCCAAGTCTTCTTGGTGTATCGCCTGAGTTTTTCTCTTTATTGCCTAGGATGGCAAAGGAGACCCCTGCTTCGTTGAGGAGCTTTGCAAAGGCAAGCGCAATTTTTTGGCTTCGATTGTCATATGCCCCCATTGAACCAACCCAGAATAAATAATCGAAGGTTTGATCTGCTTTTTTCAGCTCTTTTACTGTCGGCACATGCACATCTTCTCTCAGTTCACGCCAATTTTCTCTTTCTTTCCGGTTCAATCCCCACGGGTTCCCTTGGCGCTCAATGCTTGTCATGGCACGCTGTGCATCTGCATCCATTTTCCCTTCGGTCAGCACAAGATATCTGCGCATATCAATAATCTTGTCGACGTGTTCATTCATGACAGGGCATTGGTCTTCACAGTTTCGGCACGTCGTACATGCCCAAATTTCTTCTTCTGTAATGACCTCACCAATGAGAGAAGGATGATACATTGAGCTGGCCGCCGATTCCTCTGCACCTGCTCCTCTCGCCTGCAGCGCCAGCTGATTTCCTGTTGTCTGCCTGAAGGCAAGCTGCGGGACCCATGGTGTCTTCGATGTAATGGCGGCCCCTTTATTTGTTAAATGGTCTCTTAACCTTAAAATCAAATCCATTGGAGACAGCATCTTCCCTGTTCCTGTTGCCGGGCACATATTTGTGCAGCGCCCGCATTCCACACAGGCGTAAAGGTCGATCAGCTGTGACTGACGGAAGTCTTCAATTTTTCCCACACCGAAGGTCTCTTGTGTCTCATCTTCAAAATCAATTTTTTGCAGCTTGCCTGGCGGGTCTAATCTGCTGGCAAATACATTCACCGGTCCTGCAATGAGGTGAGCGTGCTTTGACTGCGGGACATATACTAAGAATGTCAGCAAAATAAGGAGATGCACCCACCATGCGACATAAAAAACGACCGTTGCTGCAAGAGGTGAAATTCCGCCCAGCAAGAAAGCAATACTGGAGGCGATTGGCTCAGTTGGTGATAGAGAGTGTCCATGCCAAATGATGTTCATCCCGTTCCCCAGTAAGACTGTCAGCATCAAGCCGCCAATAAACAAAAGCACTAGACCTGATTTAAAGCCTCGTTTTAAACGGACAAGCTTCTCCACATACCTTCTATGGAATGCCCAAACAACGGCTACTAAAATGAGAAGTGTGACCACCTCTTGGAAAAAGGTAAAGAAGCCGTAAAGCGGACCTAAAGGGAGTCCGCTGCCCGGAACGAGTCCCTTCATAATAAAATCAAGGGCTCCGAACTGTACAAGGATAAACCCGTAGAAAAACAGCACATGAATGATGCCGCTCTTCTTGTCCTTTAACAGCTTCTTTTGCCCAAACACATTGACCCAAACACGCTCTAAGCGTTTCTTCATGTCTTGTTGAAATTCTTCTTTTTTACCAAGACGAATATACGCCGCTCGTGTTCGAATGAGATAAATAAACAAATACACAGCGTAAGCGGTCACCGCCGCAAATGCGATCAAGTTCATTATTAAAAGGCTATTCATCTTGCTCCCCCTTTCATTCCCCAAAAACCACTTTGTTCCGTTTCTATGTTGTACCTCTATCATAAATAATGAATGAGCATTCAGTCAATATTTTTTACACGTTTGGGTACACTATTGAAATATGCAAAAAAGGAGGAAGCTTCATGATCGCATTGATCATCCTACTCGTACTCATTGCCATCGTTTTTCTCGTGATGGTAGACCTTTATATGGGAAAGAAATATTTTTCTACCCGCGCTTTTGAACGGTCTTTTGACAAAACAAGCGGTGATGCAGCTTTTTATCATGATGGCGAACCATTTTTTGATCAGCTGCTCGTGGATATTCAACAGGCCTCTTCTTCTATTCATATGATGTTCTTTATTGTAAAGAACGACAAGATTGGCCAAAGGGTCTTACAAGCACTGAAAGCCAAAGCGGAACAAGGGGTTTCAGTCTTTTTGCTGACCGATCGACTAGGGTCCTATCCGTTTGATCAAAAGTCCATTGATATGCTAGAAAAAAGCGGCATCCAATTTTACTTTTTAAATAAGCCTCGTTTCCCTTTTTTGATTTATCGGTTAAACATGAGAAATCATCGTAAAATTACGGTGATTGATGGAAAGATTGGCTATATTGGCGGGTTTAATATTGGCGATGAATATGTTGGAAAAAATGGCCAGTTTGGCATTTGGAAAGATTATCATTTGCGCATGACAGGGCAAGTTGTCGCAGATCTCCAGCATGTGTTTTTGAATGATTTATACCGGTCATCTGGCATTCATCAGCTGCAATATGAGGTTTTTCCTGCTTTGGAACCGGGAACGCTACAATGCACAACACGCGCGACTGCTGGTTTTTCTTTAGAAGCTTTGTTTCTCAAAGATATTCAGCAGGCGAGAAAGCAGATCATCATCTGTACGCCTTACTTTATTCCATCTGCCCCTCTTCTGAGTGCACTGCTTGATGCACGAGAGCGAGGTGTCACGGTTGAAATCATCATCCCAATGAAAGCGGATCATCCACTTGTCAAAGAGGCTGGATTTCATTATTTGAAGGACCTCATTGCCTCTGGCTGCCTTGTGTATCGTTTTTATAAAGGATTTTATCATGCGAAAGCCATTCTAATTGACCAGAGACGCTGTATGATTAGCACGGCAAATTTTGATAAACGCAGCTTGTTTCTAAATGAGGAAGTAGACGTCGCCATTGATGATGCCGACTTTACTGCACACGTAGAGGAAAAAATTCGGGAGCACATGGAAGTGTCTGAGCTTATGACAGAGGAGAAATTGACCCAGCGTCCGCTTTTGTCACGTCCGCTGGAATGGGTTGGCGCCATGTTCTCGTACTTTTTATAAAGGAGATGACCTATGCGTTATCGATTTGGTTATGTATCCAATGCCGTCACCTTGTGGGAAGCTTCTCCTGCCAAGTCGCTGACCTTTGCAAGATACAGTAAGCTCTCAAAGGAAGAGAGAGAAGAGGCTTTATTGCGAACAACGAAAGCCAATCTCGTGAATACATTAAGAACGCTCTATTTCGCCATTGCCCATGATATCCCGCTTTACCGTTTTTCAAGTTCGATCGTCCCGCTCGCGACCCATCCCGATGTGCGCTGGGACTTTGTGACACCTTTTCAAAAGGAGTTTCATGAAATTGGCGAGTTGGTGAAACGGCATGGGCTCCGTGTGAGCTTTCACCCTAATCAATTTACCTTGTTTACTAGCCCAAAGCCTTCAATCACAGAAAATGCCGTGATCGATATGACGTACCATTATCAAATGCTTGAGGCGATGAAGCTCGAAAAGGAAGGCTATATGAACATTCATGTGGGCGGTGCGTACGGTGATAAAGAATCGGCGCTTCAACGTTTTGATGACAATATCAAAAAGCTTCCAGCGCATATCAAGGCGAGAATGACGCTTGAGAATGATGACAAAACGTATACGTCGTTAGAAACCCTTGGTGTATGTGAAAAGCACGGTATTCCATTTGTTTTTGATTACCATCATCACGTGGCCAATAAAGATGACGATGCCGCGCTTGAAGACATTCTGCCAAGAATGTTCGACACTTGGACGAGCACTGGCATTCCGCCTAAAATCCATTTATCCTCACCTAAATCAGAAAAAGCCATACGCAGTCATGCAGATGGTGTAGATATGTCCTTTGTCTTACCGCTTTTTCATGCATTAAAACCGTATGGGCGTGATGTAGATTTTATGATTGAGGCGAAGTTAAAGGATCAGGCACTGCTCCGACTTGTCGAAGAGCTGTCTGCGATAAGAGGCAATAAGCGAACGGGCGGAGGAACCTTTGAGTGGAAATCATAGAGAAAGGTTTATCCCTATGCAAACAAGGGTAACAAAGCTATTGTGAGAAAGTTATTAACAGGAGGATATGAAGATGTCTCAAATCTATTCAATCCAAATCGCTGCGAAAGCATTGAATTTACATAAGCTTATTTCTCTTTATCAAAAATGCCACCAGGCTCAACATCGTCTATATGTGTATTCTAAAAAAACAATGTGCAACATCAAGAACATCGTAGAGCTTGAAACCTTCAGGCTCACTCATTTAGAGTCTGACTACTTAATTGTCGTAGAGGGAAAAAAAGCGCAAGATCTCTTGCAGCCATTTGAAAAAGAGCAGGTTTCATAAAAAAGAGCAGCCCTCAGGCCGCTCTTTTGTTATATCCACTCTTTTGTCAACCAAACTTGTTTTGAAGCTGCATCCATTTTCACTTGTGCCCCGA
This sequence comes from Bacillus sp. FSL R5-0431, assembly GCF_038002985.1. Classification (NCBI taxonomy): domain Bacteria; kingdom Bacillati; phylum Bacillota; class Bacilli; order Caryophanales; family Bacillaceae; genus Bacillus; species Bacillus sp. FSL R5-0431. The sequence goes on from NZ_JBBOOG010000001.1 coordinate 3,327,791, forward strand.
TTGGCATCGTAAGCATCGGGTGTGTATGGGCACAGTCAAAATCTGCGATGAGCGGTCTCTTTGTCTCTCCAAGCACCTCAAGTAAAATCTCGTAAGGTTCTTTTCCCGTTCCCTCATCATCTAACAGCTCATGTTTTCCCAAAAGAATACCTGATACCCGCTCAAACACTCCATTTACTTTCAATAAAGAGAAGTTTTTTTCTACAACCGAAGCGGTTTTCATGCAATCTTCAATAAGGAGGACGTCTCCGTTTTGAATGGCTGGCATGAACTCACTTCCCCATATGCCGTACATGGCATTCAGATTCCCGCCGATCAATCTACCTTCTGCCTGTCCCTCTATGACGCACAGCCAATCGTTTGGACGCTGCTTTTTATCACGCGTCTTTTCTTCCCAATTGATTCGTTCATCCGTCCAAAAAGGTGGTTTTTTGACCTGATAAGGAATGGTTTGAGGCTGCATCAGGATGTCTTCGAACGACTGATATGTATAAGCGACGAACGGTTCAAACTCTCCAAAAGATGGGACAAGCGCCGGTCCGTAGAATACAGGCAGTCCCGTTTTTTCGTAGGCTGCTAAAAGAATCGCTGTCGCATCTGAATAACCGATCATGATTTTCGGATGTTGATTCAGCAGCTCAAAATCAAGATAAGGCAGCAAACTATTTGAATTTGTCCCGCCAATCATTGACATGACACACGCCAAGTCCTCTCTAGCCATTAGCTCATTCAGCTCATCGGCTCGTTCTTGAATTGTACCTGAACGGTAGTGATCCTCTTTCCCTGTTAATGATCCTGGTACCACAATGAATCCTTTTTGCTCAAGCCACTTCTTCGCCCGCTGATACCTAAGAGGCGAGGTCGCTGATGCAGGACTTGAAGGTGAAAAAATACCGATCTTATCTCCCTTTTGTAATCGCCGAAGCCCCTTCATTCCATCAGATCCTTCCTACACGAGTTTTTTCTATCCTAACAAAAAAAGCCCTTTATCAAAAGGGCTTTCAGATTTTTGACAAAGGGCTATAATGATCTTTATTTTAGTCCTTTATCTTTTTTCAGCGTGATAGAAAACCTTTGCAGTCTAGGAAGGACGAGCACTGGAGCGGAGCGAATTGAACATTCGTGAGCACCAGAGCGCAGGACTGACAACGAATGCGAGGGTTTGTCTACACGCTGAAAGCCCTTTATCAAAAGGGCTTTCTCTTTATTCTTAATGACCAAACTGCGCTTCGTGCAGTCTGCTGTATACGCCGCCCATTTGGATTAAGTCTTGGTGGCGGCCTTGTTCTTGAATGCCTTCCTCTGTCACGACGATGATACGGTCGGCGTGTTTAATTGTCGCAAGGCGGTGGGCAATGACGAGTGTTGTCCTGCCGACAGCTAGTTCGCTCAGTGCATCCTGTATGGCTTTTTCTGTTTCTGTATCAAGTGCTGATGTGGCTTCATCTAGAATGAGAATGGACGGGTTTTTCAGGAACATCCGCGCAATCGACAGACGCTGCTTTTGACCACCTGACAGTTTGACGCCGCGCTCCCCTATCACGGTATTTAACCCTTCTGGGAAACGCTGAACGAGTTCCTCTAAATGCGCACTTCTTACAGCCTCCCAAATCTCTGCATCACTGGCTTCTAGGTTGCCGTACGCAATGTTTTCACGAATGGTGCCCGAGAATAAAAAGACATCCTGCTGCACAATACCGATCTGCTGCCTTAAAGAAGACAATGTCATAGACTTTGTGCTTACACCATCAATCGTGATCTCCCCTTCATCCACATCATAAAAACGAGGCAGTAGACTGCAAATGGTTGATTTCCCCGCTCCTGAAGGCCCGACAAACGCAACCGTTTCTCCTTGTTTGATCTTTAAATCGATATCCTTTAGCACATGGCTGTGTTCATCGTAGCCAAATGTCACGTTTCGATATTCAATTTCACCTTTCAGTCCGTATACATCACGTGCTCCCTCTGTATCCTTCACATCCGGCTCTGTTTCTAGTAAATCGACATAGCTTTTAAAGCCCGCAATGCCTTTTGGATACATTTCAATGACCGTGTTGATTTTATCAATCGGTCTAAATAAAACATTTGTAATCAGAACAAACGCGATAAAGCCACCTGCTGTTAATTGGCCTTGCAGGACAAACCATGTACCTGCGAGAAGGACAAACAGTGTCACAAGACGTGTCAGAATATAGCTGATTGATCCATTGACCGACATAATTTTATAGGAAAGAAGCTTCGCTTTCCGAAAACGGTTGTTGTTTTCAGCAAAACGCTTTTTCTCGAAATGTTCATTGGCAAAGGCTTGAACAAGTCGAATGCCCCCGATATTGTTTTCAACCCTTGCATGAAAGTCTCCAATGTCATTGTTTAGCTGTGTAATCGCATGCGTCATTTTCTTATTAAAATGAAGGGCTAGCCAGATGATGACAGGCATGATCAGGAAGGTTAAAATAGCAAGCTGCCAGTTAATCATCAGCATGACAGCAAAGGCGCCAAGAATCGTCATAATCGCTATAAACAAATCTTCAGGTCCGTGATGCGCCACTTCTCCAATGTACATGAGGTCGTTTGTCATCCGTGACATGAGCTTACCCGTTTTGTTGTTATCGAAGAATTTAAAGGATAGGCGCTGAAAGTGATCAAACAGCTTCTTCCTCATATCTGTTTCAATATTAATTCCAAGCATATGCCCCCAGTACGATACAATAAATTGCATAACCGAGCTGAGTGCATAAATGACAAACAGCGCAAGTGCGGTCCAGCCAATGACCGACCAGTTTCCTGTTGGCAATAATGTATCAATGAAGTAGTTCACGATAAGCGGGAAACCCAGTTCCATCAATCCAACGGCGACAGCGCAAAAGAAATCTAAAAAGAACAGACCTCGATAGGGCCTGTAATAGGCGAAAAAGCGTTTTAGCATATGTAAAAGAACCTCATTTCCTCTATAATTGATAATCATTTTCAATTATAGAGGAATCCTCTTCAAAATACTAGATCAGGAAATGATTTCTTTGACTTGAAATCCTCATAACACGCCAGAAAACAACCGGGCAAAGGATTCCTTTAAGCGCTCTTTTAAGCTTCTTTTATAAAAATGGACAGGCCCCATTTGCTCACATTCTTTCATATCTTCTTCATAATGGGCCATCAGTTGCTCAATGGGCTTTTTCGCGGCTGTAAAGACATTGACCTCAAAATTGAGCTGAAAGCTTCGCATATCCACATTTGCGGTACCGACAGAGGCAAGTTCTCCATCTGCGATCATCACTTTTTGATGCATGAAGCCCTTTTGATAGTGATACACCTTGATGCCCTCTTTTAGGAGCTCAGAAAAATAGGATCGTGTGGCGTATTGTGTGAGAAAGCCGTCATTGATCTCCGGTACCATCACCCGGACATCCACCCCTCTTGTCGCAGCAATTTTTAATGCTGTACGAAGGGATTCATTTGGGACAAAATAAGGTGTCGCAATCCAGACAAATTGTTTCGCATTTGAGATGAGTGCATCATATAAATCACTCATACTTTCTTTCATATCGGGTCCAGTCGGTACAACCTGAATCACATCCTCTCCCGTCACAGGATGCGGCGTATGATACTTCGGATCCTCAATTAATACTTCATCTGATACATACTCCCAGTCGAGCATAAAAACAGAGTGAAGGGTCTGAACAGCCTCACCCTTTAACATGGTATGCGTATCACGCCAAAAACCGATATTTTCATCACGTCCGACATATTCTTTTCCGACATTTAACCCGCCGACAAACCCTGTCTTCCCATCAATTATCACGATTTTGCGGTGATTTCGGAAATTGAATTTTTGATTAAAAAAACCATATTTTAAAGGCAGAAAAGGAGCGACCTTGACTCCCGCCTGCTTCAAGCGTTTAATATCTTTTCGAGAGAAGCGAATGCTGCCAGCCGCATCATAGATGAAGCGAACCTCCACCCCTTCTTTCACTTTTTCTATCAGAATCTCCATCATCCGGTGCCCGAGGAAATCTGATTTGAACATGTAGTATTCTATATGGATGAACGATTTTGCCTTTTTTAATTCTTCAAAAATACGGGGAAACGTCTCCTTCCCATTCTTTAAAATGTCCATATCACTATTTGTGTTCACATGCATGCCTGTTGCCTTTTCTGTGTAATGAAAAAAAGTCCGCTGATTTTCGGTTAGACGCGATTCATCCGGCTTGCTCTCAAGCTCAGATATTCTACGTAGTTTTTCACGGTTGTACATTCTCTTTGATTTGAATAAATGACCTTTCACATAGAGCTGTCCTGAGAACAAATAAAACATATAGCCAATGATCGGGAAAAAGATGAGCACATACATCCATAAGAGTGTGTGCTGTGATGTACGGTTTTCTAGCATGAGTGAGATGATACTAAATAAAATAATGGCGATATAAACTGCCGCGTACAGCTGAACACTCCACGTTGGAACCTGCCACCAATACACCACATATGCCCCGAATATCATAAAATATAAAAATAAAAATTCCAGCCTTCTTTTTTTCACATTCTCCGCCCTCATTCGTTTCTGTCTTTTCTCTTCCATACCCTTTGCACAGCTTGTATGAAACGCACGACCTATGCCTTTCTTCTAGCTTTTACAGACTTGGACCATTTGATCCGATATAATGGATAAATATGTGATGGAAAGGAAGATTTGTTTATGTATACACCCTCTCCTTTAAAAAAGGGCAGCCATATTCGTGTCATTGCCCCAAGCCGAAGTGCCAGCATTTTATCAGAAGAAGGAATCGCTCAAGCAAAAAAGCGTTTAGAGATGTTAGGTTTCACTGTCTCTTTTGGACAGCACGCGTTTGAATGTGATCTTCATTCCTCATCATCTATTGAACACCGCTTGTCTGATTTGCATAAGGCGTTCACAGATGATGAAGTCGACGGTATTTTGACAGCTATTGGAGGCTTCAATTGCAATGAACTTTTGCCTTACATTGATTACGACTTGATCCGTCAGCACCCTAAAGTTCTTTGCGGATACAGTGATATTACCGCACTCGCAAGCGCTATTACTGCCAAATGTGAGATGGTGACTTACTCTGGACCCCATTTCTCCAGCTTTCAAATGGAACAGGGACAAGAGGAGCAGACCGCTATGTTTCAAGCCTGCTTGATGAATGGCAGTGAGTCTTTTGATGTGACCCCTTCGACAAAGTGGAGTGATGATGCGTGGTATCTTGATCAAGCGAACAGACAGTTTCATCCGACGAAATGGGGAATATATCAGGAAGGAACAGCTGAAGGCACCTTGTATGGGGGGAACCTTTGTACACTGAACTTACTGCAAGGGACATCGTTTATGCCTCAAATCAAGGATGCCATCTTATTTGTAGAGGATGATGAGTTGGTCTTCCCTGAAATGTTCGCCAGAGACCTCACCTCCCTCATGCAGCATGCAGAATCAATCAAAGGGTTGATCATCGGACGCTTCCAAAAGAAATCCGAGATGACAGAGGAACATTTGAGGTTCATTTTAGATAAACATCCAATGCTCAAACACATCCCAGTGATCTACGATGTCGATATCGGACATACGCAGCCGGTCTTCACCTTACCAATTGGTGGAAACGTGAAGCTAGCGTGTAAAGATGGAGACGTGCAGCTGCGCATTCTATCATAAAACAGAGCCAAAAAAGCACCCAAATAAACGGTGCTTTTTTCTATGCCACGATCTTTTATAAAATTTTTTTAGAAAAAAGTGATCCAACTCTTTTCCCCCTTCGTTAAGTAGATGTAAAAAGAAAAGAGAGGAGGGGGCAACTTGTTCTCTGATGTACTTAGTCAATTATTCGATTCTATTTCTAACATTATTAATACGCTTGGGTAATGTTCAACACCTGCTGTCCTTAGAAGATAGCGGGTGTTGAACATCAAAAAGCCCCACTCCTATAGTAGAGCGGGGCTTTTTTGTATTACATCTTTTCCGGAGCCGATACGCCAATTAGTTTTAATGCATTAGCAAGCGTGATTTGTGTTGCTTTCATGAGTGAAAGACGTGCTGTTGTTTTTGTTTCGTTTTCTACATCAATGACTTTTTCGGCATTGTAGAAGCTGTGAAGGGCTGATGCAAGGTCATAAATATAGTTCGTCACGCGGTGCGGAATACGCTTTTCAGCTGCTTCTGCTACAACTTCTGGGAAGCTGCCAATGATTTTGAGAAGATCGTATTCTTTTTCCGATTGAATGTGAGAGAAATCTGCTTTTTCAAGGTTTGGCTCGTAGCCTTTTTCTTCACCTTGACGCAGCATACTGCAAATTCTCGCATGGGCATATTGTGCGTAGTACACAGGGTTTTCGTTAGACGTAGAAATCGCTAAATCTAGGTCAAAGTCCATATGTGTCGCCGCACTTCTCATTGCAAAGAAATAACGAGTAGCATCTAAGCCTACTTCTTCAATCAGATCACGCATCGTGACGGCTTTTCCTGTACGCTTACTCATCTTCATCTTTTCACCGTTTTTGTATAGGTGAACGAGCTGAATGATTTCTACTTCAAGCTTGTCAGCAGGATATCCAAGTGCTTGAATCGCCGCTTTCATTCGAGGGATATAGCCGTGATGGTCCGCTCCCCAAATGTTAATGAGCTGATCAAAGCCTCTGTCTAATTTGTCTTTATGATATGCGATATCTGGAAGCAGGTAAGTGAAGCTGCCGTCTTTTTTAATCAGCACACGGTCCTTGTCATCACCAAAATCAGTTGAACGCAGCCACGTTGCACCGTCTTCTTCAAAGACATAGCCTTTTTCACGAAGGGTTTCCAGCGCTGGTTCGATTTTTCCGTTTTCATATAAAGAGGTTTCTGAATACCATACATCAAATGGAACACGGAAATTCTCAAGGTCTACACGCAATTTCTCTAATTCGTATTTTAATCCGTATTCACGGAAGAACTTCATCCGCTCTTCTTCTGGCTCATGCACGAAACGGTCACCAAATTCATACGCAAGCTTTTGCCCGATGCCTTTGATGTCTTCTCCTCTGTAGCCGTCTTCAGGCATCTCTTTTTCAAGACCGAGTGCCTCAAAGTAACGTACTTCTACAGATAAAGCGAGATTATTGATTTGATTCCCTGCATCGTTGATATAGTATTCACGGCTCACATCGAACCCTGCTTTATCAAGGATGTTGCAAAGGGAATCACCTACAGCTGCTCCGCGGGCATGTCCAAGGTGAAGGTCACCTGTTGGGTTGGCTGAGACGAATTCGACTTGCACCTTTTGACCGCCGCCTGTATTCGTTTCGCCATATGCCTCTTTTGCTTCAAGGACAGCTGGGATGAGCTTTGTTAAATACTGATTGTTCATATAAAAGTTAATGAATCCTGGACCTGCGATATCCAGTTTTTCAATAGAAGCTTTCCCTTTATCAAACGCTTTGACAATGTCCTCTGCGATTTGGCGAGGTGCTTTTTTCGCAATGCGGGCAAGCTGCATCGCCATGTTGGTGGAGTAATCACCGTGAGTTTTGTCTTTCGGCACTTCTAAAAGGACATCTGGTACCTGGCTTTCATCAGCAAGTCCTGCTTTGACGACTGCCGCAATGATTTCTTCTTTTAACGCATCTTTGACCTGTTCTGCGATATTCATGAACGTAAATCCTCCTTATACGAAATCGATAATGTATGTAAATGCTTTTGATCTTCCCCTGTCAGCATATCGTACGTAATGTGCAGCAGTCCCTTGTCCACATCTAGATCAATGCCATGTGTGTGTACATCAAGCTGTAGTGTACCGAAGGGCATCGTGTAATGTGTGACGGTCGTTTCTCCGATGAGAAAGCGCTGCTTCATTTGAATGGCACCTGATCTCATGACAAAAATTTCTTTTTCACTCATTTTCACAACGGTTTTTACTTGACCCATTTCATGTTCTTCATGGTAAGTGAGATACGTTTTGTCATTCTTCTCTTGATACGTTCCAGTCGTGCGGAATTCGATCGTTTCAGCCGGCTCCGTCTCTGGTTTCATCACTGACTTGACATGAATTGAAATTTGGTTTTGTGTCATTTTGCACTTCCTTTGCTAAGACCCGTTTAACTAAAATAGTATACCATATTCATGATCGCCTATCATACCATCATTTCTCTTCTTCACGGCGATTAAACCTCGTTTTTGATCTTCCGCCATCCCTTTAGAAAAAAAGAAACAGGACACTCACTAATACCACCAATCCAGCCTTTACGCCCAAGTCTTTTCTGTTGATTAAATAAAAAAGAGCTTGTACGCCTGAACTTGCCAAAAATACCTGAAAAAAATCAAATGGCACGATTTGCGTCTGCTTACATACCACCTGCATGAATAACGCAATGGCCGTCAGATAGAAAAAGCCTCGATCCTGAAACAGCCCCATCATCTCTTCCTTTGCTTCCTTTTTCGAAGCAAAAACGGGCGGCTCAGCTTTGAGCTCTCGTTTCAGCGTGAGAATGCCTGCCGCTAACACACATAAAGCGAGAAGCACCATCAATATAGAAGAAAACATGAACTGCCTCCTTTTCCATGTAAAAAAAGAGCTTGTCCACATGAGATGACAAGCTCCTCTATCAAGGTGTTATTTCACAAATCCAAGCAGCATTTCGCGTAAAAGCTTGCTCGCTGTATTCGCTGTTTGGTCAGAATGATCATATACAGGTGCTACCTCAACAAGGTCTGCACCGACTACTTGGACATCAGATCCTGCAATCGCATGAATAGATGCAAGCAGCTCTTTTGATGTAATACCGCCAGCATCCACCGTGCCTGTACCAGGTGCATGAGCCGGGTCTAATACATCAATGTCGATCGTCACATAAACTGGACGCCCCTTCAGCTTTGGCAATACTTGCTTCAATGGCTCCAGCACTTCAAATTTAGAAATGTGCATGCCCGCTTCTTTTGCCCATTCGAATTCTTCTTTCATTCCAGAACGAATCCCGAAAGAGAACACATTTTCAGGTCCAATGAGTCCTGCTACTTTACGAATCGGTGTTGAATGAGACAGCGGCTCACCCTCGTATTCCTCACGAAGATCCGTATGTGCGTCCATATGGATGATCGCCAAATCAGGGTATTTCTTATGCATCGCACGGAAAACCGGCCAAGATACAAGATGCTCGCCGCCCATTCCTAATGGAAACTTCCCTTTTTCTAAAATGCTGTCGACATACTCTTCAATTAAATCTAAGCTTTTCTGTGCATTTCCAAAAGGAAGTGGAATGTCACCGGCATCAAAGAATGGCACCTCGTGCAGCTCACGATCTAAATAAGGGCTGTATTCCTCTAAACCAATCGAAACTTCACGAATACGGTTTGGGCCAAAACGTGAGCCTGGTCGGTAACTGACGGTCCAGTCCATCGGCATACCGTATAAAATGACTTTTGCATCTTCCCATGTCGGATGACTTCCAATAAACACTTTTCCTGAATAAGCCTCGTCGAATCTCAAACAAGATTCCTCCTTTTACGCTTCAAAAAATGCGCAAACCGTCATTTGCGCATGTCCATTCCGCTTGATTTATTTGATTAAGTCGCTCACAAATTTCGGCAGAACGAATGCCGCTTTGTGCAATTCTTTTGTGTAATATTTCGTTTCAATATCAAAGAAACGGCTGTCTTCTACAGCAAGTGGATCATATTTTTTAGAACCGATGGTAAATGTCCAAAGACCACTTGGATACGTTGGAATATTCGCTGTGTAAAGCTTCGTGATTGGGAAAATTTCTTTCACATCACGCTGTACATTTGTAATCAGCTCAGGTGTGAACCAAGGGTTGTCCGTTTGTGCCACGAAAATACCGTCTTCTTTAAGTGCTTTTGAGATTCCTGCGTAAAATCCTTTAGAGAACAGATTCACAGCTGGACCAACTGGTTCAGTTGAGTCCACCATGATGACATCATATTCGTTGTCAGCTTCGGCAATGTGCATAAAGCCGTCTCCGACTTTGACATCTACACGAGAATCGTCTAGTTTCCCAGCAATAGAAGGAAGGAATTTCTTCGAGTATTCGATGACTTTTCCATCAATATCAACAAGTGTCGCTTTCTTCACACTTGGGTGTTTGAGGATCTCACGAATGACACCGCCGTCTCCTCCGCCTACGACAAGAACATTTTCCGGGTTTGGATGAGTGAAAAGAGGAACATGTGCCACCATTTCGTGGTATACAAACTCATCTTTCTCAGATGTCATCACCATACCGTCTAAAAACAGCATATTGCCAAACTCTTCTGTTTCCACCATTTCTAAATGCTGAAAATCTGTTTGTTCTGTGTGAAGGGTTTTGTTCACCTTCAATGTAATACCAAAATTCTTCGTTTGCTTTTCTGTATACCAAAGTTCGCTCATTGTCCATCTTCCTCTCATCCAATAATAAAAAAACATCTATTGTTAGCGCCTTTATCGGCTATGACTATATCGATTGTCCAAGAAAAAAGTATAGTGGATTCATATCAAATTGTAAAGAACCGCATGAGTTCTCTTCAATTTTAATGGACGCTCTTGCAATCATTTGTTTAAAACGGTTTTCTTTGTTCCATACTGATAAAAAACCGTCAAAATGGGGGCTTTGCATGGACACAATCATGAGTAATAAAAAAATCCGCATGACCGTGAAAACGATTCGAGCCTGTTTTTTTATTGGCTTGCTCGCTTTTCTATTTGCAGGCACTGTCTTTTTGACGATTCTTTTACTTGCCAAATGGCAAGGTGCCCCTTCTGTTCAAGTTCCCCAATCCACGACCATTTATGCAGCCGATGGTTCAAAGCTTGGAGAATCCAGCTTTGGAGAAAAGAGATATTGGGTGCCATTAAAGGCCATGTCCTCTCATATCAGGCAGGCAGCTGTAGCTGTTGAGGATAAAACTTTTTATGAGCATCATGGCTTTGATGTGAAACGGATGGCAGGTGCTGCAGTGGCTGATATTCGTGCCATGGCTAAGGTACAAGGAGCCAGCACGATCACCCAGCAATATGCACGAAACCTGTATTTAGATCATGATAAAACGTGGAAGCGGAAGTGGAATGAAGCCTTTTACACGATCCGCTTAGAGCAAAACTATACAAAAGATGAGATTTTAGAAGGATACTTGAACACCATTTATTATGGTCACGGAGCGTACGGCGTGGAAGCGGCGTCCCGTCTGTATTTCGGGAAAAAAGCGAAGAATTTGACCCTCGCCGAATCTGCCTTACTTGCCGGTATCCCAAAGGGCCCTTCTCTCTATTCCCCTTATGTGAATGAAGAGAAAGCCGGCGCAAGAAAGAATATGATTCTGAGGCAAATGCAAGAGGACGGCATGATTACGAAAAAAGCAGCCGCTGAAGCTTCGAAAGAAAAACTGTCCTATCGCCCTTTGCAGCAGAAGCAGCTGCAAGCAAAGCAAGCCCCGTATTTTTATGATGATGTGATTCGTGAGTTGAAACAAAGCTTGGGGTTAACTGAGGAACAGATTGAAACCTATGGACTTCATATCCAAACGACTTTAAATCCAGAGTTACAGAAAATCGCAGAGAAGACGTTAAAAAACACAATATATTCGAAATCAGACATCCAAATCGGCTTTACCGCTATCCATCCCCAAACAGGTCATGTACTCGCCCTCATCGGGGGAAGAGATTATGAGAAAAGTCCATTCAATCGGGTGACACAGGCGAAAAGACAGCCCGGTTCAACAATGAAACCTCTCCTCTATTACATTGCCTTGCAGAATGGGTTTACACCAGCAACCGTCATGCGCAGTGAAGAAACGGTTTTTGAGCTCGATGATCAAGGAAGCGGTGCTGCTTATTCACCAAGCAATTATCATGGCTATTACGCCAATGACGGCATTACCATGCTTCAAGCCTTGGCGCTGTCTGATAATATTTATGCCGTGAAAACCCATCTATTTTTAGGAATGGAGCAGCTTGTACGTGCTGGCAAAACATTTGGAATCAACGAAAAACTAGATCAAGTGCCATCACTTGCCCTTGGCACGTCCCCTGTCAAACCAATTGAAATGACCAATGCTTACGCCATGCTGGTCAACGGCGGAAAACGCGTCAAACCAACCTTTATTACGAAAGTAACGGACGCAAAAGGCAACGTGCTTTATGAAGAAAAACAAAAACGAGAGCAAGTCCTAGATGAAAAAGCAGCATTTATTACCACCGATATGATGTCAGGAATGTTCAATGATCAGTTAAACGGCTATACGAGTGTCACTGGCCGCACCATTATGAAGGATCTCACACGAACATACGGAGGAAAATCGGGAACGACAGGAGCCGACAGCTGGATGATCGGCTTCTCTCCCCAGCTCGTCACAGGTGTGTGGACGGGCTATGATAAAGGGCGCACCATTGACTCGGTCGAAGAAACAGCCTATGCAAAAAAGATATGGGCATCCTTTATGGAATCAGCCCTCTCGAAGCAGCCAGCCTCCTCCTTCATGCCGCCAGACGGTGTAAAAGGTGTGTATATCAATCCAAAAACCGGCGATCTCGCAGGCCCAGGATGTGAATCAAAGGTATTCACCTATTTTATAGAAGGAACGGAGCCGACAGGTGTCTGCTACGGTGCTGAGGACAAAGCCTCTGAACAAGATCCGGTTCAAGATCAAAAACCAAAGAAATGGTGGGAAAAGTGGCTGAAACGTTAAAAAAGGACATGAAAAACCCCGAGATCTGCATCTCGGGATTCTCCATGTCCTAGCTTTAACACCAGTTTACTCAAAAAACAGCTGGAATTGGTAGCGATCCGCCATTCTTCACAAAAATTTCACAATTATTCAGAGACAGACAATCCTTCTTTTAATTCATCTGTGGATGCTTCCCATAGTGCTTTATTATGACTCTTCAAGAAATCAGCCAGCACCTTTTTCGATACGTCATCCATATGACTGACGACGATTTTTCGCTTCATCGATTTATCCATTAAATTCACATGCTCTGGAAGCGACTTATACCCGCGGCGGATTGAACGGTCGACGGTCATTTCACAAGCCGTCACACCCGCATAATAAGGGCCATCTTCTCTGCGATCAATGGTCACCCATACGAGCCAATACGGCTTTCCGTTCGGCACCTCTTCTTTGCTTTTCAAGAATTTAATTCCTTTTTCCACGGCACTTCTTGCATGCATCGCACCAATATCAATGACAGCTTCCTTTTCCTCTACGTCAATGATCACTGGCGAAATGTTATCAAGGCTGAGCGCACCCGCTCCAAAGCCCCCGTGTCCGTCGGTTGCATCTGTTTTTTTAATGATGTTAAAACCAATTGGTTTCTTTTTTTTACCTTCCATTCATTAGACCTCCTAAAGCAGCGGTTTCAAAATAAGATTAAACCAGTATATGATTTGATCCCGCATTCCGATCAATGGACCAAAAACAAACTGTCCTAGCGGCGTGATCACGAATATGAGAAAAATGATGATCCCATATTGTTCAAATTGCGTCATTTTCGCCCGGATACCAGGGCTGACGACGTCCTCAATAATACGATACCCATCCAGCGGCGGAATTGGCAATAAGTTAAATAGGAACAAAATGACGTTCAAGTTAATAAAGATTAAGAAGAAATTATCGACTCCCGGCTCAAAGCGCATGAGCGACTCCCCGCCAAATTTCTGAAGAAGCACGTACACGAAAAAGCCTAGAAACGCCAACACCAAGTTACTTAAAGGGCCAGCAATAGAGACGCAGATTCCTGCTAAGCGCGGTTTTTTAAAATGATAACGATTCACCGGTACAGGTCTCGCCCAGCCAAACCCGGCGACAAAGATTAAAATCGTCCCGAATATATCGAGATGCTTCAGTGGATTTAACGTGAGTCTCCCTTGGTTCTTAGCTGTCGGGTCTCCGAAGCGATACGCAACATATGCATGCGCCAGCTCGTGCATCGTAAATGCAACAACAAGCGTAATAGCGACATATGGAATAAGTTCTAATGGATACACAAGAAATTGGTCCAAAGGCATGAATCCCTCTTTCTTTCTATACAATGATTTACTCTATTCAGTATACTATAAGAAGTCCCTTAAACTAAAGGGAAGCGTAGCACGAAAAGGAAAAAGGAGGTTTTCGCATTGCCGATTGTCACCGTTCAAATGCTAGAAGGAAGAACAGACGAGCAGAAAAGAGCTCTTGTGGAGAAAGTCACTGATGCTGTTGTTGAAGCAACAGGCGCAGGTGCAGAAAAAGTCTCTGTCATTATTGAAGAAATGAAAAAAGAACACTATGCCGTAGCAGGAAAACGAATCAGCGACCTGTAAGCATAAAAAAAGGACAAGCACATAGGGTGTTTGTCCTTTTGTCTCTTATTTTATCTGTACCACGCTTTGTTACGGTTCACTTGATTTTTATGAGCCGCATCAAAGAAATCGACTGTGTAGGAATAATCATAATTCATTAAGCAGACAATGCCGCTGCCTTGAGGGTCATGCGGTAAGCCAAAGTTATGGCCGTATTCATGCGTAGCCGCTTTTGCTGTATTCGCTGTTCCTTGATCAAGGTTGACGGCAAATGCACTTCCGCTCGGTGCACTATTGTATACATATGCGATTCCGCCCGCATCAAAGTTTGGATTTGCTGTAAATCCTGTGACAAAATCGTATCCTCTGCCATCAAAGCTGCGCTGAAGGTTTGACAAGATTTGCTCTGCATTTGATCCAGAAGATGTCCAAGATCCTACTGCTTGTACGACAAAGTCTACATCATGGTCACGGTTAAAGGTGACGTCCGCTTGCTCAATGATGCTGACAATCCGCGTCTGCCAGTCACTATATTTCGCACGATACTGCGCATCTGCTACAGCATAGACCGTTACTTTCTGACTGCCTGTACTTGCCTTTGTTGAAATAGAATCTCCTGTATTCGCCTTAAAGGTTCTAGAGCCTACCTGCTTACCAGACTCATCTAATACCTTTGTTGTCACATCTCGTTCAATTGGAGGTGCTTTCGTCAAATCTTTAAAATCGTTTGCCTTTGGCAACCCCTCACTAATATGTGTTTCGAACGGCGCATGACCATGATCATGCCCATGACCAGCACTCGCGACTGGTGCTGAAGCTGAACTTACTCCCGGTAACAAACTACCTACCAATAAAAATGACAAAAAGACTGAACGCTTTTTCATTCCTATCCCTCCTTTGATTTTCACAAGGTTATATATTCACTGAAAATTCACCATTTTCCTTCTATTCAGTCAAAAACAGGGAATTGGATACACAGAAAAAAAGTCGAAATACGTCATATTCACTAATTTTTCGGATATTTCAGCACACATTTCATCGAAAAATAGCGCTTTTGGTCTGGGTCTTACAAAACAAAAAAAGCCCTAAATGCTGGGCTTTTGCGAAACTAGTTCAATTCCTTCAATTGATCAATATAAGCAAGCGCATCCTCAAATTCTTCGTCCGTATAGCGCTGCTTGCTTTTAATGGTGAAGACCTTTTCCTTTACCTCATCTTCTGGCAGGTCATCAAAGTATAAAATTGTGGAGACGAGCTCTAGGAAACGAGACGACTGCTCGTTCATCTGCTGCGTCAGCACTTTGAGGTCAGGCATGTCCACTTCACACTGATCGAGAAACTCTTTCCCGTTGTCCGTCAGCGAATAGCGATATTGATAGTATCCGCCCTTTTTTTCCTTCATTTCATCCAAGAATCCAAGGTTGCACAGCTCTTCAATTCTGAGCGTCAACTCCTCTGAATAGGGGCCATAAAAATGAAAATCGTATTTCTCATAAAAAGGCAAATCTAGCTTTTTTGCTATGTAAATCATCTTTTGCAGCTTCTTCCGTCCAACGATTTCCCCTGATTCAGAGAATACCTTCATCAACTTTGCATGCTCTTTCAACAAATTCCCGACATCTCCTTTTTCAGTACTTCCTTATCCCAATCCAAGCAGCTTCATGATCGCCTTCTTTTCTTCAGCTTTTTCCGACATATCTACAATTAAGTCCATCGGGAAATAAAGTTTATGATCGGTTCTTCGTTTACCGGAAATGGCATCAACAATATCTGACTGTCTCGACAGCTCTTTAATATGACCACTTTGCGTCAAAAGGTGGATCGGCAGTCTCTCTTCTTCCTCCCCTGGTCTGTAGAAGTCGTAGGGCAAGTCAGAGGAAGAGTCGACGACTAAATAATAGTCAGGATCAATGCCTGCCTCCTTGAACAAGGCGGTCAGCTTGAAATATTTCGTCATTTCTTCATTCGGATTAAACTCTGTATATTGGAACAATCGGCGGTTCATAAAACGGCGGCACAAATCAGCCAGCACGTGATCTTCTTCGTCTTCCCACGCCTGAAAATAAAATAAGACAATGGATTCATCCAGCTTAATATAGTCCTCTGTGGTGACATTCCCCTCAAAGATCGAATAAAAATGAACAGGGGCATGTGTGAAAATATAGCCCGTTTCATGCAGCTCTTTTGCACGATGGAGAATTTTCGTTAAAATGACTTCCGCACTGCGTGTCACTGGGTGAAAATAAACTTGCCAGTACATTTGATAGCGGCTCATAATATAATCCTCGACCGCATGCATCCCGCTCTGCTTCATCACAATCTGATCTTCTCTCGGACGCATCACGCGCAAAATACGTTCCATATCAAAATGGCCGTAGCTGACGCCTGTATAGTAGGCATCGCGCTGCAAATAGTCCATACGGTCGGCATCAATTTGACTTGAGATCAAACTGACCACCTGTTTGTTTTGATACGTTTTGGCAATCACTTCTGCCACATGCTTCGGGAAATCATCACTAACCCGGCGAAGCACTTCATTGACTTCGGTTTGCCCTAAAATAATATCTCTTGTAAACGATTCATGGTCTAAGTGGAAGACCTTTTCAAAGGAATGAGAAAATGGACCATGTCCGAGGTCATGAAGCAAGGCTGCACTCAGTACAAGCTCGCGTTCTCCCTCATCCCATTCCGGCCGACCTTTGAATACATCATCCACAATCCGTCTCACAATCTCGTATACACCGAGTGAATGATTGAAACGGCTGTGTTCTGCACCATGAAACGTCAAGTAAGTGGTTCCTAGCTGTTTAATTCGTCGCAGGCGCTGAAATTCTCTTGTTCCTATTAAATCCCATATTAATGCGTCCCGTACGTGAACATAACGGTGCACAGGATCTTTAAATACCTTTTCCTCAGATAATTTCCCTTTTGGATACGCCATCGTTTCGTCCCTCTTTTTTTAAGACGTGTTTCTATTATATCGGGTAACTTTCCCCGAAAACATCCTTGAATTTGCTGGTGAATGTGTTCTCAAAGATTGCACGGACGTAAAAAGCCCGACCTGACAGGGACGGACCTCTTTTTAGGTCGACTGAACACATTCAGTGACATTTATTTGACTTTTTTTTGAACCTTTTCGAGTAACTCATCTTCTGTTGGTGCGGATAATGGGCGATTGTTCACAAACGCAAAAGCCTTTTTTCGTCCTGGACCACAATAGGATTGACAGCCAATCTCAATTTTTGCATCAGGGTCAACCGATTTGAGTCGAGGCAGCAACGTCTTTAGGTTCGTCGCATCACAATCGTCACATACGCGAAACTCATTAGCCATGGTCTTACGCTTCCTTTCAATGATGAACTTCATTCTATATGAAACAGTTGGAAAACCAAGAGTCATAATATACCACCCAACATTGTACATCGAAGCGGCTGGACTTGCAAGACGCATTGTAACCGCCGATACGTGCTTACATAAAAGCTAGTATTTTCCACTATCCTTTTAGCAAACTTGTATAAACTTTCTTGAACTTGGCTAATCTAATACCATCAAATCATATGGGGGTTTAAACATGTCAAAACAAAGACAAGATGCTTGGTCAGAGGAAGATGATCTTCTTTTGGCAGAAACCGTCTTACGTCACGTCAGAGAGGGCAGCACACAGCTGAATGCGTTTGAAGAAGTAGGAGACAAGCTGAACCGTACCTCAGCGGCATGCGGTTTTAGATGGAATGCTGTTGTGAGGCATCAATATGAAAAAGCGTTAGCTCTTGCCAAAAAACAGCGAAAACAACGGATGCGTGCACTTGGCAATGGCCAGCCTGCAAAGAAACGATTACTTTATCAGCCGCAAGTAGAAGAAACAGTCACGCAAGAGGAATTCTCACAGGAGCTGGAACCAGCGCAGGAAGAAACGTTTGCACCAGCATCTGAAACAGCCGAGCAGCTTCAGTTTGTGGATCAAAGCTACAATGAAGAGTTAGCTAGTTTATCACATTTATTGTCACAAGCTTCTCATGTCGTAGAGAAAAAGCCAGAAGCCAATCCTTTTAGGCAGCAACAGGATTTAACCATCGAAGATGTCATTGATTTCTTGCGCCGCTATGAAGGCGATGGCCAGCAATCATCTGCCTTACGCATGGAAAACAGCCGGTTAAAACGAGAAAATAACGAACTTTCACATAAAGTCACGCAGCTAGAAGCGGAAGTGAAAAAGCTTGAAAAGGATCAGCTCACCATTCAAGAAGATTATGAAACACTCGTCAAAATCATGAACCGTGCAAGAAAACTAGTTTTGTTTGAAGAGGACGACACTGCCGCTCCAACCTTTAAAATGGACCGGAACGGCAACCTCGAAAAAATGGCAGAATAACCAAAAGTGCTCCCCATCTGCGGGAAGCACTTTTTAAATACCCAAAAATAGCATCACACTAAAAAGGACATTAATTAAAAAGACGAACATAAAAATATACCTGACTTGTCTCACCTGAAAATCACCAAATATAAAAAGATAAAGACCTGCGATGCCAAGTGTCAGTACAGGCTGAAGAAACGGCACCAAAAGCGAAATGCCGTAGCCGGCTCCCATGATGACAGGAAGCCATAGTAAATAGAGGTAACCGCCGTTTTTGGATTTCACCAGAACCCTTCCTTTCTTTTTACGAAAACACCTTTTCATTCCGCTCAATCATCCGCGTCATGTTCTTCTCAAATTCCAGTTGTTCTTCTGCGTTCAGTCCTGACGCTGTCAGCTGATCACTGAGCTTTTGAAGCTCTTCTAGCAAAAGACGCATAAGAAGCGCGCAATCAATTGGTTCTCCAGTTAATTCTGATAAAGACGCCATCGTATCTGGCTGTATATCAGGAAATACAGCCTTCACTTCTTCTCGTTTGTCTTTTAAGGCGGCGTCATAAAAACGGCGGATCAAGTCGGCACGTTCCCGCCCGCTTCCATCTGCACACAAATAAATTTGCACAGCGACTCCACCGCGTAATCTACGCTGAGAAATGCCTGCAAATTTCTTTCCATTGATGCTTAGATCATAACTGCCCGGACAATAAGAGCCGACAATCTCATAAGCTTCAATGTCCACCTCATACTTAGACAGCATCCGGCGGACCAATTCCACCATCGCATCATACCCGCGGTCAATATCAATGCCCTTCTTTTGTTCTGCAAAGATTAATGACACATTCAAGACACCTTCATCCAGCACCACAGCAAGGCCGCCTGAATTGCGTACAATGACGCGATAGCCCTCTTCCTCAAGCTGTTTCACGCCATCTTGCAGAAATGGAAGTCTTGTATCCTGAATCCCAAGCACAATCGTATTGTGATGTACCCAAGAACGCGCTGTCGCTGGTGAGAGACCCTTCCCAACCGACGCACAAAGCGTATCATCCATCGCAAAGGATTGCTTCGGGTCCACATAAAGACCGAGGCTCGATTGATCTATGATTCGCCATTTCGGCTGTGTCAGTAACTCAATAGGTTCATTTTTCATGTCCTGCATATCCTCTCGTTCATAAACTGTGTTTATTATAACATGGGGGGAGAATGAGAGAGAAAAAAGCTCTATGACAAGGAACGTCACAGAGTTTTTCAACTGGATGCTTTGGTTTTCTTGTTCTTCCTTTTTGCGATGAAATAAACAGCTGCAATCAAAACGACAGGAATCCCAACCACGAGGCATGCAGCGATCAATGTGTTCCACGGCAAATCGATCATCTCCTTAATAGACTAAACTTCTATGTAACAGCCCTCACTGACCCAACTCAACAAGTCTTCAGCCACCAATTCCGCATGCTGAGGGTCTATCACACCAGCATCGACAATCCACACTGTTTTCTCCTCTTCTTCCTGCCGCATAAGAAATACTTGCCCGCCGCCATCGTCACCAATGGCTACATAGCAGCTGGCATAATGATGAACTTCCCACGTTGCATTGCGTTCCACTATGTCCTCAGTTCCGTATAGAAGCAGGTCGCCTCCAATGGAACATCCATTTGATTGTTTTAGTAAGGTCTTATAGACATAGGGGAAAATCAAATTTAGTTCAGCTTCTGCCTCTTTGATATGTATCTCACTTGCTGGCTCTTTCATGTTCAGATTTTGGATTTGAAATAGATTGATCATTTTTGAAAGCCTCCTATATTTTAAGCAGCTAATTTTTTCATGACACTTTTATACATCCGAAGGAGCAACTTTAATATGAAATAGAAAATAGCCACATCGAGTATAAAACCTAACCACAGAAATTCAAAGGCATGATGTGAGTGTAGAACTAGCCAATCAATGGGGAAACCTCGATATTCGGCATCTGAGAATGAAACTCCTCTCATCAAAGCTGTCCCAATGACAAGAAGAAAACTGATACTTAATAGCCAGTTAAATGTTTTTTTGTTTTTGTGTTGTTTATGTTCCATATGCATTCCTTTCCCTGTTTTACTACCTACTACAAAACTTGATATTTCCTTATTCCTCTAGATATCAGACCTATTTTACCTTTTTCTAGAACAATAGACAGCAGTTCTATCTATGACAACAGTTCTTTATTTATTGCCATGCAAAGTGATATTATTCGCGTAAAGTAGTTGATTAAAATAAAGTAAAAAACCTTGAAAAGCAAGTCATTGCCATTCAAGGTCAATTGATTTTCACTATTTATTCCGATTAAGTCTAATCCTCAATTAAATCTAGATAATATTCATTATTATTGAGAAACTTTTTGAAAAAATCCTCTAACGATTCAGCTATTTGAGTATCAAAATAATATACTGGATTATTAACTAATTTTAAATCTAATGAAATATAAACACCTTCGTTTACTTCAAAAAAAATAAGTTTATTTTCATCATCAAAAAGTCCATCTAAATCTGGATCAAATTCAAAAACACCTTCTCTTAATCTAATATCTGCTACTGTCCCTGGTCCCATAATTCTATTTATTGAGTTAGCACTTTGACCTTTAATAAAACCATAGCCAATTTCTAAATATAATTGTCTTAAATCATTTGGAAAACTTATGTCCATTCTTTGTTCAGCTTTTAAAATGTCATCTTCAGATACCTTATAAGTTTTATTTTCTAGTTCATTAATAAATTTAAAATTAGCCATATGCTATTTTACCTCCTTGGAAATAGTTTACCTGATGGAGCTCCCTTTCCATGTATCCCTGATTGATGTTCGTTAGGATATTTAGCCGGATGAATATTCCACCACTCATGGGCGCCACCAAAGTTGTTCTCTATGATATGATGAGCATCATACGGTTGACCACCCCTCCGAGCAACCTCTCCATTCTTATCAAGTACTTCTTCTGTATATCTTGGCCACTTTTGTTTGGTTTTTTCTTCCCACTCTGCAATTAATTTATCTTTCAAGCTCGATGTAAATTTGCTTCTATGCTTAGCAGTCTCTTTTGGTGTCAATTTTTCATAGTTTTTGTTTCTTAAGGCTTCTTTAATAAGATGAATTTGATCTTTATTAACCTTACGTCCAGTTTTAGCCTCTATATCCCTAAGATAAGCTTTTGCTAAATCCTTATTAAGTTCACCCGCACCTTTAGCAGTCTTCTCAACCCTCTTTACCACATTCTTCCCTTGATCAATCTTAAAGACATATTTCCCGCCTTTAATGATTTTCATAAATGGGATGATAGAGGCTGCGGATAGGGCTTGATCTGTGCTACTAATATTTTCGCTAG
Organism: Bacillus sp. FSL R5-0431; assembly: GCF_038002985.1. Lineage (NCBI taxonomy): Bacteria > Bacillati > Bacillota > Bacilli > Caryophanales > Bacillaceae > Bacillus > Bacillus sp. FSL R5-0431. Next base: position 3,349,744 of record NZ_JBBOOG010000001.1, read on the forward strand.
TTTCTGGGTCTTTACCAGTAACCGCTCGGTATCCGTCATAGATGCCGCTGTATTCTAAAATGATGTTTTCGGCGGTTGAGACGACTTCACCGTCTAGTATGCGTTTGGCATTTCCGTGGCTGCGGCTTTCTGGGATGTTGTCGACTTCTTCTATTCTTACTTCGTCGTTTGCGATATACGTTCGAATGATTTGTTTATTGGCATAAACGGTGTATCTCCCGCCTATAAAATCAATGTCCGACGGATCTGTGATTACTTCATCAGCGATGTCGAATTCTTTTAGCTTTTTGATGCCTTTTACGTTATATAGTTTACCATTTACGACCCTGATGTCTCTAAGAATCTTACTTTTCCCGCTCACAACTTCTTTTTGTAATGTCGTAAGCCATGGATCGTTTGCTTTGACTTGCTTGTTGACGTTTCGGAGGGTGTCTCTATGAACCACCGTCCTCACATTTGCCTGTTCTTTCTCACCCAAATTCTTCAGCATGATCATCATTGGATTGTCTTTCGGGTTGTCTATTTTGTCATTCAATCCACTGATCGTGCTTCTTACTTTTTCTTCTTTTGTGTCTTTGAAAATAGAGCCCTTTTGATAGCTGGTGATCTCGATTTTTGGGCCGGTGAACATGGTGCTTAAGGTGTTTATGTATTGTTTCATTGTTTGCAATGCACTTGTTGTTTCATTCATAGCACTTGTTTGTTCTCTGTCAAAGGCATGGAGCAGTCCAATGGTTCTGGATGTCTCAAGCCACGCTTTTTGATAGCTCTGTTGAAACGCAGACTCGTCTACATGAGGCAAGTGAACGATATGACTGACCCTGCCGATCGCCTGGCTTACATCTGATACGATGTCAGAAATCGCTCGCTCCGCTTTTTTTAAACCTGAATCAAGTTCGTGTTCAATAAATGTTTGTGAAATAAAACCGTGTTGATTTGATTCAAGGGCATGAAGTGCCTGCTTTGTTTTTTTGAGCGCAGAACTGTATTCCTCAATGACAACCTGAAAGAATTGAAAGAAAGGAATATGGCATTCTGTATAAAATGCTCGAATGGCTTGCCCTGCCTCTCCCTTTAGTGCATCATCAAGTGAGATGATGTGTTCGATTTGTTTTTCTAGTGAGCTGATGTTTTGTGATTGCCGCTTTAACGAATTCAGTGTTTGGTCAATTCCATTGATTAGCGCAAAGGCGTCAAGGGTTTTCATTCCGTTCTCCTTTATTTTCTTTTATGACTAGAAGCAAGCGATTTGTCCGTTTCAATCATGGTGCTCACGGCTTGTTCTGTTTGTACAAGCTGTTTCTGAAGTATCTCTATATAGGATGTACTTAGTTCATTCAATTGCTGGTTGATCTTTTCTATCTGTTCTGTGGTGGAGAGCTCATTTTTCCCTTTGATGGTTTTTGGAAGTGTTGAATGGACATGAGCGCCTGCTTGTTTTACATTTTTTAATGCTTTTTTCGCCTCACTGGCATCTATTTTAATTTCTTTGCTCATTTTATTTTCCTCGTTTTTCTTCCAGTTGTTTTTGCTTCTCTTTTTCTATCTTTCTTTCAACTGTATGAATATCACGTTCTAATGAATGGATATCTGCTGTCAAGTCATTGATTTTTTCATCAATTCGATTCAATAGATTGGTGAGCTGTGCATCCTTTATCTCTTGACTAACCGATTTCATCTCTTCCCTAAGGCTATCAAACGTATCTGCCAAGTGGCCAAACCATGTATGTGAAGTAAGGTCTGGACGCGTGATGTTCTTGCTCGCATCTGACAAGGCCATTTTTGCCTCTTTCACTTCTTTTCGACATATGCTCAGTTCTATGATTTGTTCTTTTTTTATGGATATGTCTGCCTTTAACGAATACAAGGCTGTTGTATAACCGATGATAGCTCCAGACATCGTCAAACACCTCTATTCCTCAAATAGCCCTCCGTTATGTTACCATTTCCTAGCACAAGAGGCATATGATTGAAAACGAATTCAACGAAAAATGAATCGTAGGTATTGGGTTTTTATACCTATTTCACATGCGCAAAAAAAGCTAGCTTCGTGTGAAAACGAAACTAGCTTTTTTGATCGTTACTATTATCGTGCTTGAGCTGCTGTGATGAGCGCAAGGTTGTAAACGTCTTCGGCATTACAGCCTCTTGAAAGATCGTTTACTGGCTGGTTTAAGCCTTGCAGGATTGGACCTACAGCTTCAAAGTTACCTAAGCGCTGTGCAATTTTGTAGCCGATGTTTCCAGCTTCGAGGCTAGGGAAAACAAATACGCTCGCATCACCTTTGATGACGGAATCTGGCGCTTTTTTCGCTGCTACTGAAGGAACGAAAGCTGCATCGAATTGGAATTCTCCATCAAGTACAAGCTCAGGTGCCTTTTCTTTTGCAATACGAACTGCTTCAGATACTTTTTCTGTTTCGTCTGATTTTGCTGAGCCTTTTGTAGAGAAGCTAAGCATTGCCACACGTGGTTCGATGTCAAACATTTTGGCTGTGTTTGCACTTTCGATCGCAATTTCAGCTAGATCTTGGCTGTCTGGTGCAATGTTGATCGCACAATCAGCAAACACATATTGCTCTTCGCCGCGAGCCATGATGAAGACGCCAGATGTTTTCTTTACGCCTTCTTTTGTTTTAATGATTTGAAGTGCTGGGCGCACTGTGTCAGCAGTTGAGTGTGCTGCACCGCTTACAAGTCCGTCTGCAAGACCTTTATACACAAGCATTGTACCGAAGTAGTTTTCATCTAGTAATGCTTTTCTTGCTTGCTCTTCTGTTGCTTTGCCTTTACGTCTTTCTACGAAAGCTTGTACAAGCTCTTCAAAACCTTCATATGTATGAGGATCATACACGTCAACACCATCAAGTGTAAGACCTAATTCTTTTGCTTTTGCTTCAACTTCTTGTTTTTTACCTACAACAATCGGCTGCAAGACTTTGCCATCTGCTAGTTTTTGAACGGCTGTTAGAATGCGTTCGTCCATTCCCTCAGGAAAAACGATCTTTACTCCTTTACCTGCAACCTTTTCCTGAACTGTTGAAAAAATATCTGCCACTTATATACCCTCCTTGATTTTACAAAAAAAGCGTTCTCTTTTAAGCATACTCTTCTTCTACATAAATTCAAACTACCAACTTACATTATAGCGCTTACAAATTAAATTCTTATTTTTCAAACTAATTTAATCAATTTCCATAAAAGCTGACTTCGTCGTTCAAGTTTTGATCACATCTTCATTTGGACAAACTATGTTATAGTTGGAACAGATGGAAAACTGTAAATAGGAGTGAAATAAATGAGCGAACAACATACAACCAATGAAGCAGCTCAAACACTAGACGGCTGGTATGCACTGCATGATTTTAGAACCTTTGACTGGACAGCTTGGAAGCTGCTGACAAGTGATGAGCGCCAAGCGATTCTTCATGAGTTCACAGGTCTATTAGAAAAATGGAAAACAGCTGAGCACGATAAGGCTGGAAGCCAAACAATCTATAGTATTGTCGGCCAAAAAGCAGATATTATGCTCATGATTTTGCGTCCAACCATGGAAGAACTGGGTGAAATTGAACTTGAATTCAACAAGACACGACTAGCAGAGTTTACGATCCCAGCTTATTCGTACGTTTCAGTTGTCGAACTCAGCAACTACTTAGCTGGAGGCGGAGATGGCGGAGATCCTTACGAGAACCCGCATGTACGTGCGCGTCTATATCCAGAGCTCCCTTCTTCTCAATACGTGTGCTTCTATCCAATGGATAAAAGACGTTCTGGCAATGACAACTGGTACATGCTCTCCATGGATGAGCGTAAATCACTCATGAGAAGCCACGGCTTAATTGGCCGCAGCTATGCCGGGAAAGTAAAGCAGATCATTACAGGCTCCGTCGGTTTTGATGATTATGAGTGGGGCGTCACTCTTTTCGCTGACGATGTGCTTCAATTCAAAAAATTGGTTTATGAAATGCGCTTTGATGAAGTCAGTGCACGCTACGGCGAATTTGGTTCCTTCTTTGTCGGAAACCGATTAGCAAACGAGCAGCTGGCGTCTTATTTTCATGTATGATAAACTCTTAAGGCTTCGGATCTTTCCGAAGCCTTTTTATGTATTTTTTTTTAGAAAGGTGATCTCATCATGAAAAACTTCCCCATCGCTATTTTTGCTTTAACGCTCGGTGTGTTTTCGATTGGCATGACTGAATTTGTCATTATGGGACTTTTGCCAAACGTTGCTAACGACCTTCATGTATCCATCTCTGCTTCAGGGCAGCTGATTACTGGATATGCACTTGGTGTCGCAGTTGGCGGACCTATTTTAACATTATCAACTGGGAAAATGTCGAGGAAACGTCTTCTCATTCTATTAATGATCCTTTTCGTGGCGGGAAATGCTGTTGCCGCTGTATCGACCACTTACGGTCTATTAATGGCCTCACGTATTTTGACGTCATTTGCTCATGGAACCTTCTTTGGCGTCGGAGCCATAATGGCTGCGCGGCTTGTGCCTAAGGAGAAAAGTGCAAGTGCGATCAGCTTCATGTTTACAGGACTGACGGTCGCCAATGTACTGGGTGTGCCGTTTGGTACCTTCATCGGAAATCAATTTGGCTGGCGTATGTCGTTTCTTGTCATTGCCGTCATTGGTCTCATTTCCTTAATCGGTATCATCAGCTTAGTACCCAATCAATCGAAGGAAGAAGTACTGGATATTCGAAATGAAGTGTCTGTTTTGAAAAAGCCACAGGTACTCGTTTCTTTTGCAATGACGATCTTTGGTTTTGCAGGTGTGTTTACCGCCTTTACGTATATCAGCCCGATCCTGCTGCAAGTGACTGGTTTTCAGGAAAATGGGGTGACGCTCATCCTTGTTCTCTTCGGGCTTGGGGTCACTATTGGAAATTTAGTTGGCGGAAAGCTTGCCGATTGGAAGCTGATGCCGAGTATTATGGTGACACTGATCCTGCTGATGGCTGTCCTGTTATTGTTTACAATCACTTCCGAATTCAAAGTACCTGCTGTGCTGACCATTTTTGTTTGGGGAATCATTTCATTTATTCTTGTTCCTACCTTGCAATACCGCACGATGAACATGGCACATGAAGCACCGACACTCGCATCGACGCTTAGTCATTCTGCCTTTAATATTGGGAATGCTGGCGGTGCAGCGCTTGGCGGTCTCGCCATCGAACTGACACATTTACAGCTTGTTCCGTTATTTGCTGCAGCTGTAACCTTCATTGGGCTCATCATTACGATCATGAGCTATCAGTCAGATAGTCGAACAAAAGGGACCTGAGTCAGGTCCTTTTTTATTTCATCACGGTCATTTCTGGCTCTTCTATTTGTTTCACACGTTCCTGAACTGGATGGGAAAAGGAGTGCTCGGATAAGACGATATGAGATACGGTTTTTGTAAACCCAGACACTGCCTGAATAAAGGCTTCAATTTCTTCAAGAGAAGCGACTGACAGCTTAATGAAAAAGCATGACTGTCCTGCCACTCGATAAGCAAAAAAAGCGCGTGGGTGCTGATTCATAAAAGCCACAAAACGTTGATACTCCCCGTTTAGCACTGTGACTTCCAGCAGGCAGTCAATCATAAGCCCTAATTTTTTATAATTGACCTGAACCGAATACCCTTCGATAATCCCTGCATCCTCTAATTTACGTACTCTTTCTGCTACCGCAGGTGCGGATAAATTGACTCGTTTGGACAATTCCCTCATAGACAAGCGGGCATCTTCTTTCAATTCATTTAAAATATGCACATCAACATCGGTGATTTTCATTCGTACCTCTCCTATCCGAAAGTCGTTCCATTTGAAAAGTATTTTATGATAATACTTATGATTCGAAATGTAAAATAAAACTAAATAATGGTAGAATTTATTTTAACGGAATTGAATGAAAAAGCAAGTATGGAGGGATCACCTGATGAAAGAATCTTTAGACAGCAAGGCTTCTAAAACGTTTCCCATCACACTTGCCATCGCGCTCACACTTGGCGTCTTTGCGGCGGGATCGGAAGAACTGGTGATTTCACCACTGCTGCCTGATTTATCAAACTCATTTCAGCACTCTCTTGATATTCTCGCCCTTTCCATCAGCATTTATGGGTTAGCTGTGCTGGTTGGAGCCCCGCTGCTCGTTCCTTTAGGGGACCGGTATTCAAGGGAACTGTGTTTGATCATCGGGCTTTCTTTCTTTTTGATTGGAACCATGATGTGTGCGGCTGCCCCGAATTTGGCAGTGTTTTTTGCTGGCCGTGCCATTTCTGGGCTGGCGACCGGTGTATTTGTGCCAACAGCCTATGCTCTTGTAGGCGACCGGGTTCCTTACGAATATCGAGGCAAGGTGATGGGACTCATTGTGTCGAGCTGGTCTCTTTCTCTTGTCCTTGGTGTACCAATTGGCGCCTTTATCGGTCAGAGTTTGAACTGGCGCTGGACATTTTGGATCTTCGCCATCATGAGTCTCGTTGTCCTGCTGCTCGTCATCCTTGAATCACGCAAACAAACCGCGACAGCGAATACAGGAACACCTCAAGCTAGGGGGAAAACTGGCTCTTTATGGGGAGCTTTGAAAATTGATCGTGTCCCCGCCTATTTGACCGTGACATTTTGTAATATGCTAGGATTTTATGGCATGTACTCGTTCTTAGGAGCTTATCTGCAAAGTCTGTTTTCTGGAGGGCAATCGACGGCAGGACTTCTGATCATGGCTTACGGCGTCGGTTTTTCCATGAGTGTATTTACAGGGAAATTAGCAGACTGGTTTGGCAAAACACGTACTCTTTTCTTTGTGCTGGGCGGCATTACGCTCGTTCTCGCCTTACTTCCTTATGCACCTTTCTCATGGACATTGCTGATTTTCGCCCTATTTATTTGGGGTGCCATGCAAAGTTTATCTGTCACGCTTTTGAGCACTGTCCTAAGCGACTGCTCCCAAACCCACCGAGGCAAAGTGATGGCTTTTTACAGCCTTGCGTCCAATCTTGCCGTTATGCTTGGTTCCGCTCTTATGGGACCTGTCTATGTCCATTTCGGCTATCATACGGTAGGGCTTGTATGTGCACTCATTACGCTTGTTGGTTTTCTCATTAGCTTCGCCAGCTATAAACGTGAACGAACCTTACAGCAGAAACATAAAAACACATTTGAAACGTAAGCTCATTTCACTGCACATCTCGGTATGTGCAGTTTTTTAGATCAATTTTTAATATCATCGTAAAATACATTTTTTATAAATTTTGTTGACAATTTCCAAATTTATTTTTTATAATCTAGTAAAAATTTGAAAAAGATTGGATGGTAAACATGATCTTAAAGAATGATGTTTTTCATTTCAAAGAAGAGCCCATCGTTTCACCTAAGATGTTTACAGTCAATACACTAGGCCCTGAGGGGACAAGCAGTGAATATGCAGCAAAACATTTCATCTCTCATTCCACCACTACACTCGGCACTCATACGAAACTATCCCTTTACGACACGTTCGAAACTTGCATTGAACATACTCTCTCTAACGCACTCCAATACACTCTCGTTCCACACGCATACGAAGGAATCAAACACTTCTACATGAGACCTGACCTGCAGCTTTTACAAATTTTCAGATGTGACACACCCATGTATGGTTTGGCTGTCAGACCAGATTTCCCATTTCAAGAACAAATGCTCCACCATTTAAAAATTGTCTCTCACCCTGCACCTGTCAATTTGATTCAATATTTCATTCACCAAAATGCTGAATTTGAGCTGGTCAATTCTACAAGTACTGCCGCACAAAAAGTAAGAGACGGCGAATTTGATTTCGCTTTAACCAATGAAGTGGCCAGAGCCACATACGGCCTCACCTTCATTCGAACGTTTAAAAGCATCCCAATGAGCTGGTCCATATTCGGAAAAGGAGAGATATAATATGCAAACTGAACAAAAGACGCAAGAACGATATTTTCCTCAAGCCAAAAAAGTAGAATGGGAGAATGGTGTCACACAATATTCCACGGTCAGAGGTGATACGGAAGTGTTAATTTCATACGTCCCTCCTCACACGATCATAGAACCTCACGAGCATCCCGAAGCACAAATCGGCATCGTATTAAAAGGCGAGCTTCAAATGACGGTCGGCCCATCGACCCAATTGCTCACCCCTTTAGAATCAGCCTATATCGCACCACCTTTTGTCCCTCACGGCGCATCTAACCTGACAGATGAAGAAGTGATTGCTATTGATATTAAGAGATTAAAAGATGGCGAGGAATATACGGCTCCTCCTACTTATTTCTTAGATATTTTCAAAACACGGGATTTACTCCCTGGCATGGAAGTGACCTTTTTTGTAGAGGATTGGATGGAGCTCATGATTGCCAACATTCCTGGAAATGGCGGAGAAATGCCTTTTCATAAACACCGCAATGAACAAATCGGCATTTGCATCAGCGGAGGTTATGATATGACTATTGAAGGCTTTACAGAGAAAATGGAATTTGGCACCACTTATTTCTGTGATCCAAAGGAAGATCATGGTGCGATAAATCCAAAGCCGGAAGCATCAAAGTCTATTAATCTCTTCTTCCCTCCCCGCTATAATCGGTTGAAGCCAAAAGCGTCTAAGGTGAAGAAATGAACCTCGACGGAAAAGTCGTCCTGATTACAGGAGGTGCATCAGGGATTGGGCTTGCCGCAGTCAAGCTTTTCCTTGAGCATGGAGCAAAAGTAGCAGTGGCTGACATCAATGAACAGAGCGGCAAACAACTCGTCGAATCATTGCCGCACGAGCATCTTGCGTTTTTCAAAACAGATATTACGAATGAGTCTGACTGTCAAAAAACCGTTCAGTTCGTGCTGAACCATTTTGGAACAATTGATGTTTTGATTAACAATGCAGGCATCGAAATTGTCTCCCCCGTTCACGAGATGACACTGGAGGATTGGAACCACATTGTACAGGTCAACCTGACGGGTGTATTTCTCATGAGTAAGCATACTTTGCCGCATATGCTTGAAAAGAAAAGCGGAAGTATTATCAATACTGGATCTGTCGGGGGTCTTGTTGGCTGGCCTGACATCCCTGCCTATAACGCAACAAAGGGCGGTGTCATCCAGCTAACCAAATCCATGGCGGTCGACTATGCCGCCCATCAAATCAGGGTGAACTGTATCGCCCCGGGCATTATTGATACGCCATTAAATGAAAAATCCTTTTTAGACAATCATTCAGAAAGTCTTGAGGTTGTCAAAAAAGAAAAAGCAAAGGTGAACCCATTACTTCGTCTCGGAAAACCCGAAGAAATTGCGGGCGTCATGCTGTTTCTCGCCTCTGATCTATCCAGTTATATGACTGGAAGTGTTGTCACAGCAGATGGCGGTTACACCGCTAGATAAAAAGGAGTGCTTTCATTGAGTAAAAAAACCGTACTTGTCATTGCTGATCTGGGAGGATGCCCGCCCCATATGTTTTACGAAAGCGTGGCAGCATCGTATCATATCGTTTCTTATATCCCGAGACCCTTTGCTATTACAAAGGGACACGCTGAGCTAATCGAAAAATACTCCATTGCCGTCATCAAAGATCGAGATTATTTTGACACAAACCCTTCTTTTGAACACCCAGATTCTATTTACTGGGCACATGACGATTATCTGAAATCCGAGGAAGAGGTGGTGGACGACCTAGTTCGTGTGGCTTCCTTTTTCAAAGCGGATGCGATTACCACCAATAATGAATTATTCATTACACCAATGGCAAAAGCCGCTGAGCGTCTTGGACTGCGCGGCGCTGGGGTAAAGGCAGCTGAATTAGCGCGTGATAAAAGTCAAATGAGGGCTGCATTCAACGCGGCTGGGGTCAAAGCAGTAAAAACTCAGCCTGTCACTACTTTAGCTGATTTCCAGCAAGCCATTGAACATATCGGGACACCGCTTATTTTAAAGCCTACATATTTAGCAAGCTCCATTGGCGTGACCCTTTTTCATGACCGAGCCGGCAGTGATGATCTCTTTTTAAACGTACAATCCTATTTGCAAACCATTCCCGTTCCAAACGCTGTGACGTATGAAGCTCCGTTTGTCGCTGAAACATACTTAGAGGGTGCTTACGAGGATTGGTATCAAGAGGACGGCTACGCTGATTATGTCAGTGTTGAAGGGTTAGTCGTTGAGGGTGAATATATCCCTTTTGTCATTCATGATAAGACCCCTCAAATCGGTTTTACAGAAACGGCTCATATTACTCCGTCGATCCTAGACAATGAAGCCCAGCAACTCATCATTGAGGCAGCAAAGAAGGCAAATGAAGGGCTAGGTCTTGAAAACTGTGCCACTCATACAGAAATCAAGCTCATGAAAAATCGAGAAACCGGATTAATCGAATCAGCAGCTAGATTTGCTGGCTGGAATATGATTCCGAATATCAAAAAGGTCTTTGGGGTGGATATGGCCAAGCTGCTGATTGATGTATTAGTCGATGGAAAAAAGGCTGATTTGCCAAAAGAACTGCTTTCTGGACATACGCATTATTTAGCAGACTGTCATTTATACCCTCAGCATTTCAAAGAGAGCGGACACATTCCGCCTGAGGTCACACACATCACCATTGATCATGTGCATATTCCGCAGGACACTTTGGTTGGAGATACTGTCATCATCAGTGAATCCGTCCCACCTAAAGGGACCTTTGTGGACCTATCTTTATTTGAAGCATTTAATGGCATCGTGTCTCTTGAATTAAAAGGCTCGTCTTCTCAGGATGTTGCCGCATCCATCCGTAACATTCAGAAGCAGGCAGCCATTCAGTTAATGGATGAACTAGTGAAGGGATAGAAAGAGAGGGTAACGTGGTGAAGATCTTACCATCTAACATGATTGAACGGCTGCCAGAACAAAAATTTGGAACCGTATTTGAGAAAATTGCACATAAAACACAAAACGGAGCGAACATTGTGAACCTTGGTCAGGGAAATCCCGATCTTCCTACTCCTGCCCATATTGTGAGTGCCCTTCAAGAGGCAGCAGGCACTTTGCAATTTCAGCAATATGCTCCTTTTAGAGGCTTTGACTTTTTCAAGCAAGCCATTGCAGATTTCTACAGAAAGGAATTCGGCATTGAGGTTGACCCGCAGAAGGAGATTGCCCTTTTCAATGGAGGGAAAACAGGCCTTTATGTGATGAGTCAGTGCCTGCTTGATCCAGGGGACATTGCCCTCGTCCCCGATCCTGGATACCCAGAATATCATTCAGGCATCTTGATGGCGGACGCAAAGCCATACTGCATTCGACTGGAAGAGGAAAATGGCTATTTGCCGAATTTCCCGTCAATTGATCCAGACGTGTTAAAAAAGGCAAAGGTTCTTTTCTTAAATTATCCGAATAACCCTACAGGTGCTGTGGCAAGTGAAGCATTTTTTGAAGAGGCTGCGGAATTTGCCTCAGCTCACGGTCTGCATGTGATTCATGATTTTGCCTATGGTTCATTTCATTATGAGCAAAAACCAGTAAGCTTTCTAAAGGCACCTCTTGGAAAAAAAGTAGGCGTGGAATTATATTCTTTATCCAAAACATTCAATATGGCAGGATGGAGAGTCGCTTTTGCTGTAGGGAATGAGGACATCATTCATGCCATAAACGCCTTCCAAGATCATGTGTTTGTCAGTATGTATGGCGGATTTCAACAAGCCGCCACCATTGCCTTACAAAGTGATGACTGTCATATTCAATCCTTGAAAGAAGTCTACCTTGAACGAATGAATTTCTTCATCCGTCAAGCGGAGAAGCAGCTTGGCTGGACCATTGAACGTCCAGCCGGCGCCTTTTATTTATGGGCTTCGATCCCTGATGATTTCGAGGATTCTCATGCTTTTGCCGACTATTTACTCGAGCATGCAGATGTCGTCGTGACGCCTGGGGGTGTATTTGGAGCACATGGAAGACGTCATGTCCGCATCTCAATGGTGGCGTCAATTGAACAGCTTGCCCTTTTTATCGATCGGCTCCATATACTGCCGATTCGCTTTCATCAAAAAACCCGCATATAGCGGGTTTTTCATGTTATATACTTTTCATTGAACCACCATCGACGGATATTTGCTGTCCGGTGACATAGGAGGCTTCCTCTGATGCGATAAAAGCGGCTAATGAAGCCATTTCACTCGCTGAACCTACTCTTTGCATCGGGATTCCTGACGCAACAGCTTTTACAGCTTCTTCGCGTGATAATGACTGTTGACGCATCATGTTTCCGATAAATTGTTCATACCGATCTGTAGCAATAAATCCTGGGTTTAAACAATTTACTGTGATTCCTGAGGGCGCAAGCTGTGTGGCTGCATTTTTACTAGCATTGATAATCGCTGCATTCATCATACTGTTCGTAAACATTTGGTCACCAGGTTCCTTCCAGAGGTTCCCGACAATTTGAATGATCCGGCCGTATTCATGTCTTTTCATCATCGCTGCCGCACGTTTCATCGTATCAATGTACGCAATGGCTTTCTGAGAAAATGCTGCCAGCATCTGCTCACTTTCACATGAATCAAAAGTATCTGGCTTCCCTCCTGGAATGTTATTAATCAACACATCCAGTCTGCCAAACTCTTTTTCTATTGCCGCAAAGGCCTCAGCTCGCACTCCTTCATGGGACATATCGCCACAGAAAAGAGACACCGGCTCTTTTGTTTCTGCCATACGCCCAATGTGCTGCTGCGCATCTTCTAGTGAGGATTGATTTCTAGAATTGATGATGACTTTTACATGGTCTTGGGCGGCAAGCTTTATAGCAATTGCCTTTCCAATCCCGGTACTTGCCCCTGTGACAAATGCAATTCTTTTAGACAAACTCATCCACATCCCTTTTCTACTCAACTTAGTAAACATACATAAAATGACACATATAGAATGTATTTCAACAAAAAAAGACCTTTCTCCTGCGAAAGGCCTCTGTTCTTTATTTAAATGTCGTTTCCCAATCAAATCCGATCGTCTCATCATTCCAAGCGATTCTCTTTTCATCTGGGTTTTTCGGATCATAGGATTCTGTCGTGAAATACACAATTTGCAGCGGCGTCTCGCCTAGTACCCGGTAGCCATGTGCGACACCCTTTGGGATGAGGAGCAGCATTGGATTGTCTTCCCCCATATAATACACGTCGGTTTCACCCTTTGTAGGAGAATCCTCACGCAAATCGTATAAAACGACCTGGGCATGACCTGCTGGGAAAAACCAAACGTCGTCTTGCTTTTCATGATAATGAAAGGCTTTGATCACTCCTGGAAAGCTTTTCGACCACGATGCCTGCCCAAAGCGTTTCAGCATCGGCTCATCATCTCGAATGAGCTCTGCAAAAAAGCCGCGATCATCACAATGTTTCATGAGTTTTTTCGTTTGTACACCATCAATCATGCTGATGCCATCTCCCTTCTTTCTGCAAATATTCGTGAAGTGCATCCTTCCAATGTCTTGGTTGCCAGCCTGTGGCTTCAATCGCTTGAAGGTCTAACACAGAATAGGCTGGACGAGGCGTTTGGAAGCCGTACTCTTCCGTGGAAATTGGCTCAATGGTCGTAGACAGGCCGCTTTTTGCGACAATTTCTGACGCAAAGTCAAACCAGGAACAGCTGTCTCGGTTACTGACATGGTAAATCCCTGCCTTCTGATCAAACAAATGAATGATTGCCTCTGCGACATCCTTTGTATAAGTAGGTGATCCTACTTGATCGTTCACGATGCGCAAATGATCCTTTGTTTCTGCGAGCCTAAGAATGGTATTCACAAAGTTATGTCCCTCATGTCCGTATAGCCAAGATGTACGGATGATTTTCACTTCGTCTGACACGAGATGAATCAATTCCTCACCAAGCTTTTTACTTTTTCCATAAATGGTTTGAGGATCTGCTTGTGCATCGACTTGGTAAGGGCTGTCTGCTTGCCCGTCAAATACATAATCTGTACTGACATGTAACACATCAGCCCCCACGTTCTTTGCCTCCAGCGCTGTATAATAGGCGCCAATGCCATTGACAAGATACGCCTTTTCCGTTTCTGTTTCACATTGATCAACAGATGTATATGCTGCTGCACTGACAACAATATCAGGCTGAAAGTGTCTCATTGCGTGTCTGACTGCTTGCTGGTCTGCGATATTGAGCATACTCCTCGTTAAGGCAATGACGGTGATATCTTTTTCCTTGAGCTGTCTGCTCAATTCTTTCCCTAGTTGCCCGCCTGCACCGGTGATTAAAACTTTCATCCGTCACCCTTCTTCGCCCTGATCAAATTTGGCACAATACCAATTGATCGTTTTTTCAATACCTGCTTCAAATGACGTCTCCTGCGTCCAGCCGAGCTCCCGTTTCAGCTTACTGGCATCAATGGCATACCGTCTGTCATGCCCTTTTCGATCTTGAACAAACGCAATACGGTCATGACTGATCCCGAGCTGCATCAGAATGGTCTTGGTCAAATCGAGATTCGTTTTCTCGTTGCCGCCGCCAATATTGTACACCTGCCCAGCTGTTCCGCTTTCAAGGACCCGCTTTACAGCTCTCGCATGATCCTCTACATACAGCCAATCGCGAATCTGCTGGCCGTCTCCATAAATCGGGACCTTTTCACCATTGATCGCTTTTCTAATAATAGTCGGTATTAATTTTTCTTCATGCTGATACGGTCCGTAGTTGTTGCTGCATCGTGTGATCATCGCGGGTAATTGGTGAGTGTGGATATAAGATTTCACAAGCAGATCTGAACTCGCCTTGCTTGCTGAATAAGGATTATTCGGTGAAAGTGGTGTTAGTTCTGTGAAAGCAGGATCATCCAGCTCCAAATCTCCATATACTTCGTCTGTTGAAATATGAATGAGTTTTTTCGCCTTTCCTTTTAAGACTGCCTCCAGCATACGATAGGTGCCGAGCACATTGGTTTGAATAAAGGGCTCAGCCGATTCAATACTGCGATCAACATGGGATTCCGCTGCAAAATGAATGATGGCATCATAGACTTCATCAAATGCTTGATCCAACTCATGCTGAAGGGTGATATCCCCTTGAATAAAACGAAAATGAGACAGCTTTAATAATTCATCCATCTCCTCTGGATGACTGGCATATGTTAACTTGTCAAAAACAGTGAGCCGGACATCGGTTTCCTGAAGCAGCAGCTTCACAAAATTTAGTCCAATAAATCCCGCTCCGCCTGTAATTAAATAAGACTTCGTCATTCGTATCCCTCTTTTTTCTTCATCGTTTCAAACATTTTCGTAGATGCTTGGTGGAGAGATTCATGTGTTCCTGCATCAATCCACCACCCTTTTAACATATCATAGGTCAGCTGGCTATTTGAGATATAGAGATTGTTTACATCTGTAATCTCTAATTCGCCTCGATCTGACGGCGAGATTTTCTCTATATATTGAAAGACTTCTTGATCATAAAAATAGATGCCTGTGACGCAGTAAGATGAACGCGGATGCTCCGGTTTTTCCTCAATTGATAAAATCCGGTGGTGAGCGGCATCAATTTCTGCAATGCCAAACCGCTTTGGATCTGCCACTTCTTTCAACAGAACCTTCGCTCCGCTTTCTTGCTGCTGAAAGGCTTCAACAAAAGGGCTTAGCGAATCCTCAAATACATTATCACCTAGCATCAGCACAAATTTCTCCTCTTCTACAAAGGGCTTTGCATAGGATAAACCGTCCGAAATTCCAGAAGCTTCAGGCTGTACCTGATAGACAATATTCATCCCGAGTTCCTGATCGCCTTCAAGTAGCTTTTGAAACAGCGGGATTTGTTCTTCTTGTGATATGACCATCACATCTAAAATCCCTGCTTCTTTCAGTTTGAACAAAGACCAATAAATCATTGGATATGGACCAACCGGCAATAAATGTTTATTGAAAATCTTCGTTAAAGGTGCCAGTCGTGATCCCTTTCCTCCTGCTAAAATAACTCCCTTCACATCTACACATCCTTATGTTCTTTTTGGTGATGATTCATGAGGTGTATAAGAATGTTTTTCACTCGTTCGGTTCCTTTTCCATCAATGAGTGACCGTCCATTGAGATGAATGCTCCTGCGGAGAAAGTAACTGGCGGATATTCTTTCAACAGCACGCCATATATCCTTTTCATCCACAAGGTCACCTAATCCAAGATGGTGGCAGGCTCCCTTTTGTGCAAAACGAGTGGCTGTCACTGCTTGGTGGTCTACTTGCGAAAGGACAATGCTGGGCACCCCGATACAAACTGCCTCATATAACGTCATCCCGCCAGCAACAATCGCCAGATCGGCTTCTGCAAGACGGGCAGGTAATTGATCCGTATGGCGAATGAATTGAATATGCGCAGCCTCGATTTGTTCTTCGATGCGAGAGGCTTTTCCTGTAACCGCTAGAATGTGTAAATGGCCAGCTTCGAAGAGTGCTGATACAGCCTTTGATAACAATCCGCCTGGATCACTGCCTCCAAGGCTGATAACCACCTTTTTGCATTCTTTTCGAACCTCATATGTGTCTTTTAATCTGCTGACCTCGTGATCTAACAATAAATAAGGTGTTCCATAAAAATAGTCCGTTCCATTTACTTGCAGACGCTTTTCGTCCAGACCACCATAAATGCCGTTCACGACAGCATCAGCAAGCTGGCAGGCTTCTGCTCTTTCTTCTTCAAATAAGACCAGCCTTGCAGAGCCGGAGGACGCTTTGATCGATCGAAGAAACTGGAGGTCACAATCAAGCACATCAATCAGCAGAAGATCAGGATTCAGCTCTTTTATATCCTGCTCCATTTGAAGGATTACGTTTGGTTCCTGCACTAAATGAACGTGCCAAGCTGGATGCGAGAGCATTTCTACACAAATCTGTTCATTTGTATAGAAATATAAGTCGTTTCCTTCTTGAAACAATTCTTTTGCCAGCCGTCTCATTCTGGCGACATGCCCCATCCCTCTTAAAAAACCACCGTACACAACAATCATGATTTTTTTATTCATTCAGCATCCTTCTGTCTCACAAATTGATTCAACCGAACAATATCAGGATCTTGTTCACAAATGGAGATAAGCTCAGCCGTAGGCACAGCAATAGATCCACCAGCTTTCTCAAGTAAACGGGTGGCAAATACATAATCTTCTTCTGTATCAATCGTGAATCGATAAGCAGGATATGCGAGTTCTTTGGGCGGTGTGAATAATTGCAGTTGAAATCGCTCAGGATGCTTTCGGATATACAGAGTGACATGCTCACGCTCCGGCTGCGTAAGGGGAAAATTGTCGATTTCACGTAAAATTGATGCGTCGATCATTTCCCCGGAAATACCGAGTGGCGTTCCAGTCGTATACGTGTAATCAGCCTTCTTCTGTCTATGTTCTTCAACCATTTTCGACAAAAGCGCTGGATCTATAAATGGATTATCTCCCGTTAAACGGACAATGGTTTGCGGTTCAAAATGACGGACAATCTGCGCAAATCGCTGCAGTACATCTATCTCACTACCGCGAAATACCTTATAGCCCTTTGATAAACAATATTGAGCCAACAGATCATCCTCTGCCTCGACTGTTGTGGCAATCATGAGGTTCTGGGTTTTGTGATTGTAATGATCTGATTGCTTTACCCGTTCAACAATGAAATCGATCAGTGCCATACCGCCGATCGGTTTCATCACCTTTTTTGGCAGCCTTGTTGAGCCCATTCTAGCTTGTATGACAAAGAGCACATCATTGATCATGCTCGGACTCCTGCATGAGCACATCTTTCCACGATACGCCTGTATGGGCTGGGATGTCTCTCACAGCCTTGGCGCCAAGTAAAATCTCCATGTACCGCGGATGCAGACCTTGGCTTTTTTGTCCTGGACGTAATACGGCTATGTTTTGTGCTGTCAAAGTCTCGCCCTTTGCAATACCTTTTGTTGTAAAAATCCCTCGATACGCAAATTTACGAATCTGCCCTTCAATGGCTGCTGTCGTTTTATAAGAACTGCCAAGGATCTCCTCTGACAGAGGATGAGCGTCTGTTTCTGATTGATTTCGGTCCTTTTCCGCCGCTCGAATATGCTGAACCATTTCCTTTAATTCTTCTGGATCGAGCGCAAAGGAATGATCGGCCCCAGGCAGCGTCTTATCTACCGTGAAATGCTTTTCAATCATGGCTGCCCCAAGCTTCACAGCGGCAACAGGGGCTTCAGTTGGATGCTCACTATGATCAGAAAAGCCAATGACTGCCTCAGGAAAAGCCGAGGCTAAGGTTTGAAGCACACGAAGATTCGTGTAAGCTCTAGGTGCTGGATACTTTGCTACGCAATGCATAATGGCGACTTGATGGTTTTGCTCGCTTGTAATCGCCTCATATGCTTCATGAACATCTGCAATAGTGGCTCCGGCTGTTGAGAAAATGATGGGCTTTTGAAAAGAAGCCGTGTGACGCAAAAGAGGCAAATGATTGATTTCATAGGATGCCAGTTTGAAAGCCGGCGGATCGGTTTGATTCAATAGATCCGCAGATTCTTCGTCACACACTGTGCTTAAAAACATCAGCCCTTTTTCCTCACAGCGCGTCAATAAAGCTGGCAGCCATTCTGGCGGCAGCTCCATTTGTTCGACTAAAGAAAAAATGGATACCTCTTCTCCCTTGGCTGTTTCGTATAAACCCGGTTCCTTTTGATACATCCGATCAGCTTGAAACATTTGAAACTTCACTGCATCGGCACCTGCTTCTTTTGCCACATCAATTAAAGCAAGCGCCTGATCCAGCTTTCCATCATGGTTAATGCCTGCCTCTGCAATGATAAAAACAGGCGCGCCATCCCCCACTTTGCGATCTCCAATATAGAAATGCGCCATCTTATCTCTCTCCTTTTTTCGGCCATACATGGTAATACAAGAAGGCATTTGTTGTTCTAAAGCCCATCTTTTCGTACAGCTGAATGGCGGTTGTGTTATGCAGCTGTGTTCCGGCAGAAATAAAACGATGCCCTCTCTCATAAGAGACCTTCATCATCTCGATAAACAGTTTTTTCCCGATCCCTTTTCCTTGTACATCCGGTCTAATCGCAAACAGCTCAAGCGCCATCTCATCGCCCTTGGTCATCCCTTGTATCAAGCCCACGACTTCATCGTTCACCTTTGCCACGAGATTGATATCTGCACGTCCGAGCAAATTGTTTCTCATCCATTCTTGATAGAAATGCTGGACGACATTCTGGTCTAAAAATGGATCGAGTGCATACCGGCTTTTCACAAAAGCCTGATGACCAAGTGAAACCGCCTCATCGTATTCCTTTTCATCCGGCAGACTTATCAACACATCTTCACCTGTTAATGGCATCTCCATGTGAACAGGCGGCGCCTCAAGCCGAGTGAGACCGCCTACATAGTACACATGTGACAGCCTTTGGACGATCCGATTTTTTTCAAGATCAGCCGCTTCAAGACGTAAAAAGAAAAAATCGCATTTTTCTGTTCTCATCCAATTGATGAAGCGCTCCATCAATTCTTGAAAAGCAGATGATGACTCAGCTTCCGCAAACTTCACATGAAAAATATGCTGATCAAATATGCCGCTTTCCCATTTTGACCAGTCGAATA
The DNA here is from genome assembly GCF_038002985.1 of Bacillus sp. FSL R5-0431. Classification (NCBI taxonomy): domain Bacteria; kingdom Bacillati; phylum Bacillota; class Bacilli; order Caryophanales; family Bacillaceae; genus Bacillus; species Bacillus sp. FSL R5-0431. The sequence goes on from NZ_JBBOOG010000001.1 coordinate 3,369,324, forward strand.
ACAGCACCGCTTTGAGCTGGGCGCCACTGACAAGACCAAACTGCTTGAAGCCTTTCATTTGTTCAGCTTGTTGGCCGTATTTCTCCAGCCAAGAGGACAGCACCTGATCGTCTATTGCATGAACGGCCTTCATGAAGATGCCTTCTGATCTTTTAAAATAGACAGCACCGCAGTGATGACATCCTGCACATCTTCATCGGTCATACTTGGATAAAGAGGCAGTGAGAGAGTCCGCTTATAGTAAGCGAGTGACTCAGGGAAATCCTCTGGTGAATAGTGGTAGGTTAGTTGATAGTATGGATGCAAATGAACAGGGATAAAGTGAACACTCGTGCCGATTTTATACTCCTTTTGCAGCTGATCAATCAGCTCATCGCGTGTGATGAATGCTTCTTTTGGATCCACTTGCAGTACATACAAATGCCATGCATGTCTTCCCTCATGATGGACAGGCGGCAAAATCAGCCCTGCTTCTTTTTGAAATGCCTGATTGTATGTTTTCGCAATTTGTTCTCTCCGTGCCTGCATATCATCCAGACGTCTTAGCTGGACAAGCCCTAACGATGCCTGCACATCAAACATGTTCATTTTATAGCCAGGTTCCTCGACCTCGTAGTACCATGTTCCTTTTTCTCCATAACGATTCCACGCTCCCTTGCTCATCCCATGGAGTGCTAGTCTTCTGATTCGTGCGGCAAGTGCATCATCATTTGTCGTCAGCATGCCGCCTTCTCCAGTCGCTATGTTTTTCGTCGCATAAAAACTAAAGGCAGTCGCATCACCAATCGCTCCAATGGGCTGACCATGGTACGTTGTATACAGAGCATGAGCGGCATCCTCGAGCACAAATAGATCGTACTTTTTGGCAATGGCTAAAATCCGGTCCATATCGCACGATTGACCAGCAAAATGAACAGGGACAATCGCTTTTGTATGTGGTGTAATCGCCGCTTCTAGTTTCTCTGCATCGAGATTGAGAGTCGCTGGGTCAATATCGACAAATACAGGTGCTGCCCCTGTATGAATGATCGTATTGGCTGTTGCGCAGAATGTCAGAGGCGTTGTAATCACCTCATCCCCATTCCCAATCCCTCTAGCCTTTAAGGCTAAAAATAAAGCAGCCGTACATGAATTGACAGCGATCGCATGTTTTGCACCGGTCAGCTGCCGAAACTCTTCTTCAAACTGTCTTACTTTTGGTCCGGTTGACAGCCAGCCGGATTTTAATGTTCCAATGACTTCGTCAATTTCTTCCTGCTCAATCAACGGCAGGGCATAAGGAAGAAATTGCGCTCTCTTTTTTTCCATATCGCTTGCACACCCCTATCTTCATCTCTGAAAATCCACACCTGTTTTTGTTTTAAGCAGAGAAAGCAGAACATCGGTCGATCGCGCATGCGGATAATGTTGTTTAATGAATTGAGCTCCTTGCTGCTTTGCCAGCTTCATCTCTTGATCATCCGACAAAATACGAATGGCTTTCTCAGCCAGTTCAACAGGGTTTTCCATATGATAGCTGCCAAGCGACTCGTAATAAGGGTATCTTCTGCCTTCTGTCATTTTCCCGATCAGCACACTCTTTTCAAAGAGCATTGCTTCAAGACCGACGGTTGATGTGAGCGTAATGACCATATCCATATATGGCAGCAGGTCATATAAGTCGATATCTTTTTTAATCAATCTCACATGATTTCCAGCTCGTTCAATGGACACATACTCATTTAATCGGTTTCGGGCAATTTCCCACGGATGCGGCTTCATGATCAACTGAATGTCTTTCCGTTTTGCAATCGTTTTAAGAACATCACCATAGAAGGCTTCTGAGAACGGCTGCGTTGCCACAAGCACGGTCTTTTTGGCAGGATTGAAGTTCAATTTACGAAAGATGAGTTCCTGTTGAAGCGGCGTTCGATCCTTCACCAAATCAAACCTCGGATGACCTGTGATCTCCACCTGTTCCGGCTGACAGCCTTTGTCTACATACCAGTCCTTTTCATACTTTCCAAACACCCCATGGCACGTCGTGAAAATCGGCAAAAAGGCTTCGTCTCCCATAAGTGCGCCGTGCTGAAGACAGATACTCGTGAGCTGGCGTTTCACTGTTTGCAGTGCCAGTACGCGGCTGTAAGCATCCTCCGTCGTCCCCACAATGACGGCTGCAATTGGCTCCATCTGAAATAGAACTTCTGTCTGGTCAATCACATCAATAAATTGCACAATGTCCTTCCGAAGCTTTTCTCTAAAAAAGACATTGCCAAAGACGGGGTGCTTTGCGTAAGGTTTAAGGAGAGCATTTGCTTTTTCAATATATTCAGCATGAGCTTCTTTATTAACCTCTCCGGCTAATTCCGGCTTGCTGATGACGGGTAAACCGAAATAATCTGCCTTCTTCCAGCGAGCGAGCACCACCGTTTGACTCGGATGGAACCGCGTGTAATTTTGTTCAGTAAAACGCAGATGTTCAAAGTGAAGCAATACCTTTCCATTCGCCGGACGATAAGCAATTCGCTTGATCTGCTGCTTATGTTGATCAAAAAATGGCTGAATCTCTTCCGGCAATGGACAATCGGTTGTCAATTCTTGACCGAATGCTTCCTCCTCCATGCGTTCCCTCACTTCAGGACTGATATATTGATAGAAATTGCTGATCAACCCAAGAGGAATTTGTTTATACGACAAATCCTTCATGAGATTCACATACTCAAAGTACACCTGCCAATAATGATGAATATAGTGCGACACTTCAGGTCACCTCCCATGTCTTTGTTTTAATATGTGGCGGAGCTCCCAGCAGGTAGACTGCTCAGGAAGTGCTTGAATAAAGGCACTTTTCTCTTCTTCTGCCAGCTGATAGTGAATCGACTGTTCTGTGATGTAATTTGTATCTAAAACTTCATCAAAGGGATAGAACGGATAAAAATGATTTAATCGAAAAAAGAACCGGGCATCTCCTATTCGATAAAAATGCGGACTCTCGTCCCAGTAAGACCCAAATTCAGCTTGAATCTTTGATAAAATAGATGCACGATGAACGACTGAGCAATGATCAATGGCACAGGGTGCATTCCATTGCACCGTTTGCGCAGGTCGAATCGTTTCCTTTACTGGCTCTTTTTTGCTATTTAAATAGATTACTTTCGATGCAGAATAGACAATATCCTCACCTGGTCGTGCATCTAGATAATGAGTGAGCTTCTCTAAACGGTCCGGGGCATAGACATTGTCATCTGTGGCATAGGAAATATACTCGCCCTTTGCCAGTTCTAATGCTTGATTAATCAGGACGGCGTATCGGGTTTTCACTGTTCTCTCCTCCAGTGATTTGACACCGCTTTGGATAAAATGAACACGGGGATCTTTGCGAAAGGGCTCAATCGCAGCAAGGGTTTTTTCGTTTGAACCATCATCCATGATAAATAGTTCAAAGTCTGACAGCGTCTGCTGCAAGACCGCTTCAATCGATCTGCCGACGTAAGCCGCCTTGTTGTAGCTCGTCATAATGACAGTTACTTTTGTCAAAGTTTTCACCTCGGTCTCTTTCAAACTATGTTTATCATATGTTTCTCCTCTTAAAGAGACTGTAGAATGACCTATTTTTTATAAAATTGTATTTTTTTATCGATCTACCTTTGAAAATTGCGAACTTTTTGGTAATATAAGTAATCATTTATGTGTATTAAAGGAGTAAAGAACATTGGAAGCTATGAAGAATGATCACTCCCAAGAAGAGGAAGCAAAAGGTTTTTTTCGATTTTTTAAAATTTTCGTCGCAACAAAAACGATTATTCGCTCATATCAACGTTCCTCTATTCCAATTTGGCTGATGATGCTCCTTGCAAGTATTGCTGGTACAGGCTGGGTCTACGAAGGTTATTTTAGCGAGTATATGGGCAATCATATTCCGTTCCCTTTTATTCTGTTACAAGGAGCGGGATATGGTATTCTTGCAGGCAATCTGGTTCTATTTTTCGGTGTACTCATCCTAAAGTGGTTAGGGCTTCTTTTTTTCGGCAGTCAACCGGCATATCGAGATGTGCTCAAAGCCTGCACGCTGACGGTCTTTTTCCCTTCTGCTTTATTTTCACTCAGTTGGATTTTCACTATTGGAATGCTTGGTCCGTATACGTTTGTCAAAATCTCACCTTATTTAGATCAGCATTATGAGGTTTGGTATTATCTCGATCTTTTGACACTGATCGAGGCTTATGCAAAGACGTGGATATTTGGAATGACTGTTTTAGGCATTGTCGCTGTGATGAAGCTCAGATTATGGCAAGCCTTTCTCATTGTGATCACACCGCTTGCGGCATGTTTTCTTATCATTACACTTTTATTTGGTGTCCAGCGCGCTGTAAATTGGATGATGTAAGGAAGGTTGAGCATCATATTCGTGAGCAACGAAACGCAGACCTGACAAAGAACGCGAGGGTTTGCCCACGCCTAAGGAACTGCACAGCAGTTCCTTTTTTTCGTTCAATGTACATATTCTGCCCTCCTGTCTCATAGTGTGAAAGAGAGAAAGAATGCTATGGAAACAACAGGTGCTTAAGCGCCTTCTGTTTAGAACACCATGAGGAAAGAGGAGGAACGTTATGAAATTGAAAAATCAATTTGGGCAAGGTTCGGGTTTCGAAGGTCAAGATTTTCGCCAGCAGCAATATGGAGCAAATCCGTATCCTGCGCAGCAGATGGGTTATTCAGTCCCTCCCCAAATGCAGGGTCAAATGCAAGGACAAATGCAGCAGGGATTTTCACCAATGCCATCTACCGGCACTTCACAAGGAGGCCAAGGAACGCAGGGCGGCGGCCAGCCGTATCAAATTCCTTCTGGACCGATTTATCAGCAGAATGTCACTGGTCAGCTGCCAATCGAGCAGTCCTATATTGAAAATATTTTACGATTGAACCGCGGGAAGGTAGCCACGATTTACATGACGTTTGAGGCGAGTAAGGAATGGAACTCGAAGATTTTCAGAGGCGTCATTGAAGCTGCAGGACGTGACCACATTATCATTAGTGATAACAAGTCAGGAACACGATACTTACTATTAACGATCTATCTTGATTACATTACGTTTGATGGGGAAATTCAATACGACTATCCATACTCTATGTCCACGTATTCTCCGAGATAGATAACGCCACATATAGCAAAAGCAAGGAGCAGGCGCCCTTGCTTTTTTTTGACTAGGTTTTTGACACACCTCTAGGGCGCTGGTCATAAGATGCCTAGTAGTTTTTATCAAACGCCTAGAGGTGAAATCAATGACTGTTGAGCTGGATTATACATCACCGAATGTTAAATATTCATACGATCTGAATCAAAGCCCACTTGTGAAATACGATCAGCATAACCTGATTAATGTTTTAGGAAAAAAACAATTAAACTCGTTGGATCAAGTATCCCTGCTGGATATATATTTGAGTAAAAGCAAAGTCGTAGAGCCTCATTATCATCAAAATGCCGCAGAGCTTGTTTATTGTATAGCCGGTTCTGCTGCCGTCTCGATGCTGAATCCATTTACAAAAAAACTGCACACCTATACCATCACCCCTGGACAGGTGGCAAACGTACCTCAAGGCTGGTGGCACTACGAAGTTGCCCTTCAAGACAGAACTCATTTGTTAGCCATTTTTAACGCATCTACGCCAGAAGTGATCCTAGGCTCAGACCTTCTCACCCTCACCCCTCCTCACATCATGGCACATACGTATTGCATGAACGAAACACAGTGGAAGCAGGCGACGCAGCCTGTGAAGCCAAGTGTGTTTATCGGACCATTTTGCCACAGAGAAGAGGAGGCACAAACGCATCCTGTCCCTCCGTCTCACTACATCCCTTATTATCAAGCACCGCCAAACTATGCCCCTTACTGGAATTAAGAAAAAAACCGATGCCCCTCTCAGAGCATCGGTTTTTTGGCTTATAAATTTTTTGCTGCTGCAATGACAAGCATGATCCAAGAAGCGATAAACGCCACTCCGCCAATTGGGGTAATGGCACCTAGAATCTTCACCTGTGTCAATGCCAGCACGTAAAGGCTTCCTGAGAAGAAAAGGATACCTGCAAGCATCACCCAGCCAGCGGTTGGAACTAGAGAAACACCTGACAGCTTATCTGCAAGAAAGGCGACAATAAATAATCCAATCGCATGGAACATCTGATATTGAACCCCTTTGTTCCATATGTCTATATACTTTTCAGGGATTTTCCCTTCCAGACCGTGCGCACCGAAGGCTCCGAGTCCAACAGCTAGCATGGCATTAATCGCACCTAAAATGAAAAATAGTTTCATTCGTCATTCTCCTTATCTCGTCAATTATGTTTATCATAGCGCGGGTGACAGACGACATTCAACTTTCCCTTTACGTTGACACGAGATTGTCGGATTTCTTTTTCTTTCGTAACAGGACTTGATCGACCGCGATCGCAATGAGTGTACCTAGAACAAGACCATTGCTTAATAATGAAATGAGCACAGGATGCATGCCTTTCAAGGCTCCCTGCGGTACAAACATCGCCCCTACACCTGCTAAAACGGCAATCCCTAGGACAAAGCGAATCCGCGGAATTTCTTCTTTCTCATACTGATCAAACTCAGACATCGCAATCCCAATCATCGAGGAGAACACCACAAAGTTTACAGCAAGCCCCACAGGTGATGGCAGTGCGGAGAAAAAGCTCATGAGCAGCGGGAACAAACTAATGAGTACAATGAGCAGACTTCCTATGAAAAATGGCTTTCTCGATGGAATTTTCGTTGTCTGTATAAATCCTGCTGCCCCGGAAATAGGTACAGGCGCAATGGCACCGATCAATCCGCTCAGTAAGTGACCAAATGCTGCGACAAAACCAGCCGGCCGAGCTCTCTTCCGCTCACGCAGTTCACCAAATGCCTTCACTGAACTTTCCACAATTCGAATACTTGCCAGCATGTTCACAATGAGTAAGATCGTAATGAAAAAGGACGTGACAAGTAGTCCACTGTCAAAGACCGGCATGCCGAATGGGAACAGCTTCGGAAACTCGATGATTTTTTCTGGAATTCGAACCGGCTTTGCCAACCCGAGTAGAGCGAATAACAGCCAGCCTCCTGCAAGGGCAAATAACACAGAAAACTGCCTTAAGTAATGCCATTTTGAGCGGCTGATCATGAAGGTAAGGATAATAATCAAGATCGATAAGCAAAAGACAAGCCCGTCCACCTGATTTCCTCGATAGCCGATGCCCATCAGCCCTTTCATGATCGGCTGACTTAACTGCACAACTAGCAGCAGCAAGTAAATGCCTGTGACGACTGGCGTAAATAAAGACGCGAGCCAATTAATGATTTTAAATAAACTAAAAATAAAAAAGAAAGCGGCACTAAAAATTAAAGCCCCCTGTAAGGCTTGCAGGGTTTCAGGATACGTCGCAAAAATTGTTCCTGTCATGCCTGCATAAAGGGTATACACACCCCACCAAAGCCCTGCTGGACTTTCATTGATCGGCAGCATATGGCCGCATAAACACTGCACCATCGCCACAAGACCAAGTGAAAAGAATGTACTTTGAATCAGCTCCGCTGACTGCACTTGGTTCAATTCAAACGCTTGTGCAATCGCAATTGGTACGGCAATAGAAGCTGCGATAAAAAATGCCATCCACTGAATGGCGCCCAAAAATAGTTTCAAACCGATCACCTTCCCTTTGTCGTAACAAGACCATTAAAAATCAAAGATAGAGTCGCCGTTCCCATCCTTCTCTTTTTGCCCCTCTTCTTGATGCTGAAATTTCTTCGCACCACTCGCACCCATCAGTTTCTCAAGCATGGCTTGATCTGAGGATACGGGCGGCGCAGACGGTGTCTGTATCGAAGAAGGTGGAGAGATAACCGGCGACTGCGGCATTTGCACCTGTGATGGTGCATCGAGAATGACCTCACATAGTGAAGAAATCGCTGCCACATGACGTTTCACCTCTTCATCATTTCCACTTTGTTTCGCCTTTTGAACCGCTTCCTCCATTTTTTGAAGCAGGCTTGATATATGAATATTCAAGGGTAGACCCTCCAATCTAAAAAAGTCTCTTTTCAACATTATTTTACCAAATGAACAAACGAAATGGGTTCATTTTTTCAAAGCAGTGCGCTCCCGCCTCTCTTATTTGACCCGTCATAGCCCTTCACACATAATAAAAGGAACAAAATCGTCTATGAAAGGATTGAATAATGGACAAACTCACTGCTCTTTTTCAGAAACAAAAAGTCTTTCAAAAGCCGCCGGTTCAAGAACGCATCCGCCTCCTTAAAGACTTAAAAGCAGAAATCAAACAGCATGAAAAGGATATTTTACAAGCCTTAGCCCATGATTTACATAAATCCGAACAAGAAGCCTATACAACAGAGATTGGGATGGTATATGAAGAAATCAATCATACCATCAAGCATCTTCACAAATGGGCAAAGCCAACACGCGTGCGAACACCTCTGACTCATATCGGATCGAAAAGCATGATCATCAAAGAACCTTACGGCAGTGTGCTCATCATTGCCCCTTGGAACTATCCTTTCCAATTGGCTCTTTCTCCATTAGTCGGAGCTATTGCTGCGGGTAATGCCGTCATCTTAAAACCGTCTGAGCTGACGCCGCAAGTCTCACAAATAATCAGCGCAATGGTGGAACGTGTATTTCAAGAAGACCATGCAGCTGTCGTAGAAGGCGGTGTAGATGTCAGTACAGAGCTGCTGAAACTGCCCTTTGATTATATCTTCTTTACAGGAAGTGTGGCAGTCGGCAAAATCGTCATGGAAGCCGCCGCAAAGTATTTGACACCTGTCACACTTGAGCTTGGCGGAAAAAGCCCTTGCATCGTCATGCCTGATGCAGACATCAAACTAGCGGCGAAGCGAATCACTTTCGGCAAATTCACCAATGCAGGGCAAACATGCATTGCGCCAGACTATTTGCTCGTTCATGAGTCCATTAAAGAGGACCTTTTGCGGGAAATGACAGCTTGTATCCGGGACTTTTATGGTGAACACCCTGAAACACATCCGCACTTTGGGAAAAATGTCAGCCAGCGTCATTTTGACAGACTCTCACAATTCCTCTCAAATGGAACGATTGTCACGGGTGGACAGCGCAATGAACACGAGCTCAAAATCGCTCCGACCATTTTAGACCACATCACATGGGAAGATCCCGTCATGCAGGAGGAAATTTTCGGACCGATTCTGCCTGTCATGACCTTTGATTCTCTGCATGAGGCAGCGCATATGATCAAAACAAGGCCGAAGCCGCTTGCTCTTTACTTATTTACAACAAGTAAAGAAACAGAATCCTATATCCTAGACCATCTCTCATTTGGCGGAGGATGTATCAATGACACGCTCATGCATGTCGCTACTCCTTACCTGCCATTCGGAGGCGTGGGCGAAAGCGGCATGGGACGATATCACGGGAAAGAAAGCTTCTTTACTTTTACACATGAAAAAAGCGTCCTGCGCCAAACCAATCGCTTCGATTTTTCCTTCCGTTATCCAAATGCGAAAAACGGACTAGACTTGGTTCGTAAATTTTTAAAATAAACAGGACGAAGGGGCTCTCCCCTCGCCCTCTTTTCACTCAATACCTTGGATACACCAGTTGATTTCTTCGATCCCCATTTGCTTTAAATACGCGTTTACCTTTGAAAACGGACGACTGCCAAAAAAGCCGTTTCTTGCAGAAAAAGGACTTGGATGAGGTGACTCAATGATGTAATGCTTGTTTTGATCAATGCGTTCTTTCTTATTTTGAGCATGTCTTCCCCATAACACAAAAACGACGGGCTGATCACGTTCATTCAGCACATCAATGACACGGTCTGTCACACGTTCCCAGCCCTTGCCTTTATGCGAGTTCGCCTCGCCCTTTCTCACGGTCAGCACAGTGTTTAAGAGCAGCACACCCTGCTCTGCCCAGCTCACAAGTGAGCCATGATTTGGAACAGGACAGCCAAGATCATCCTTTAGCTCCTGAAAAATATTTCTCAATGATGGCGGATGCTTCACGCCAGGCTGAACAGAAAAGCTTAATCCATGTGCCTGACCTGGGCCATGATAAGGGTCTTGTCCCAAAATCACCACTTTGACCTCTTCATAAGACGTCAAATGAAGCGCACGATAAACGTCATCCGGTTTCGGAAAAACGGTCTGCGTGCGATATTCTTCCTTCATCCATTCACGTAATTCCTGATAATACGGCTGTTCAAATTCACTTTTCATCACAGCCCACCAGCTATCATTTAAAAATGGCTTCATTGGGGTTCTCCTCCTTCTATTTGCTGCGTTAGTCTGGAGATCATCGGTTTTCCGTCCCACACAATCTCACTCTCTGATTCTCGTTTTTTCATCGCTGGTTCTTCTAATAAGACAGCAAAGTTAGCTGTCGGCAGGTCACCCAGCTCATGCTTTTCACTTAGATCATCTAAGTAGTTCTTCCTTGTTTCACCAAGCTCACTAGACTGATTCCCACCGCCGTCAAAAAACGCATAGATCACGCTGGCAGCTGGCACTCGTTTGACACGGGCATGCTGTGATACACGCAAAAAGAAGTCCCAGTCCCAATAATGATGCATCGCTGGATCAAAGTAGCCAATCTCATCGTGTATACAGCGTTTGTACATACTGCCGGAAGGAACATAGGTAGAAAAAACACGCATATCCTCAATAGCTGCTGTATAAGCAAATAAACGCCTCGACACCGGGAAACGGGTCGCGCCTTTTTCTTCAAATGACACAATTTCTGCATCAGAAAAGACAAAATCGGCGTCCTCCAGCGCCTTACTCATACGTTCAATATGACAAGGTGTAAAGTAATCATCGTCGTCACTCAGCATGATGACATCGCCTGTCAGCTCCCGCACCCCCACGTTTCTAGCATTCACATGCTGGACATTCTCATCTAAATGGATCAAGCGGATCGGAAGTTCAGAGTAGAGTTCCTGGATGATGTCGACTCGCTCTCCTGCATCATTCACGACCACAATTTCAAAAGGCTGTACAGTTTGTCTCGTAATGGATTCAAGCAGCTCACACAGTGCGCTGAGCCGGTTATGTGTCACAATTAATAAGGAAATCTTCATATTCAGCTTACTCCTTTAATAGATTCGTCTTTTTCCATTAAAACATAAAATGACGTTCTTCTCATGATATAAAAGGCGGTTTGATGTGACGGGAAAATGGGAATTTTTGATGAAAAGGAGTGATCACGATGGAATACTTCACAGTAGAAAATAGCAAAGAAGCCAAACAGACCATTGAACAAATACATTCAGCAAAGGATGATATTTTCGTTTTTGCGTACGATCCAGAACGCTCTGATACCGTCACAGAGCATACGAATGCCAAAAGCATGACAGCGGTCGATCAAGGGATTTTAGATCAAATCGCCAATGTCATCCGCACCCGGGATGACGAGCTCATGGCCAAAATGATGTCGGTTGGCGCGGATCAGGAATTAGCCTTAACACTTTTAGACGAACTGAAAAAAGGAAAATTGGTGATATGTAAAAGGTAAGGAGAAAGGCGTTCCTCCTAGGGTGGAACGCTTTTTTATGTCGTTTCATTGTGATAAATGGAAAAGCTGATTATAATAAGGGATAGAACAGTAACTGTTACACATCACATTGGAGGTTCAGCAACTATGTCTATGAATAAAGCACTCACCATCGCAGGGTCGGATTCAAGCGGCGGTGCAGGTATCCAAGCAGATTTAAAAACGTTTCAAGAAAAAAACGTCTACGGGATGACAGCTTTAACCGTTGTCGTTGCAATGGACCCTCATAACCATTGGGATCATCAGGTGTTTCCAATTGATACGGCGACGATTCGTGCGCAGCTCTCTACCATTGTAGAAGGCATTGGGGTAGATGCACTGAAAACGGGTATGCTCCCAACGGTCGACGTGATCGAACTTGCAGCTGACACTATCAAAACATACGACCTAAAAAATGTCGTCATTGATCCTGTTATGGTTTGTAAGGGTGCGAACGAAGTTCTTTACCCAGAGCACGCTGAAGCGCTGCGCGAAAAACTCACACCACTGGCAACCGTCATCACGCCTAACCTTTTCGAAGCAGGTCAATTAAGCGGAATCGGTGAGATCAAAACGATTGAACAAATGGAAGAAGCGGCAAAACGCATTCACGAACTTGGTGCCAAGTATGTGGTCATCACGGGAGGCGGTAAGCTAAGCCAAGATAAAGCGATCGATTTGCTTTATGATGGACAAACCTTCGAACGCCTTGAAACAGATAAGATCGACACAGAATACACACACGGCGCAGGCTGCACATTCTCAGCAGCAGTCACAGCTGAACTGGCAAACGGCTCAGACGTGAAAGAAGCCATTTATGCAGCAAAAGAATTCATCACAGCTGCCATCAAAGGCTCTTTCCAGCTAAACGAATACATCGGACCAACAAAGCATTCTGCTCATCGTGTTGACAAATAGAACAGAAAAACCCGATTCGCCTTGTTAATGGGCGAATCGGGTTTTGTTTTTAACATGTTTTCTCTAGATCGTTCAATTGATTGGTGAAACCAGAATGATCTACCTGTGGTGCAATGTTTTCTAGAAAGCGAATGAACTCACGACCAGAATCAATGAAATGACGCACAAATTCTTTATAATCGGCAATCAAAATTTGATTTTCAAGCGATAACATCACTTCATGATCAGATTTTTTTTCTAACTGTATCTCTAATGGAACACTCGGATAATATATTTTTCCATACCCTTCTTCCACATATTCCTCAAAAATATTTGTGTAATAATGCCACAACTCTTCTATGTAATCAGGATTTTCAAAATCCTCAATTCTTCCTTTTTTTCCATGATCGAACGTGATTGTCCCTTCTAAATTAGTAAACCCTTGTTCCATAAAATCTTCTTTCTTAGCAACGAATTTCTTGATACTCTCAATGTCACGAATTGATACATATCTCTCTTCATTTTCTATATAAATATATGTTTTAATTTTCACCTTATAATCTCCTTTAACATTAAGATTTAGGATATAACTGACGCATATGACCATTAGAAACGCCTAGGACATATTTCACTCCATCTACTTTACCTTCTACTTGTCCTGAAACTTTTATTTTTGATAACTTCGTTCTATTTTGTTTTGCCACATTAATTGCTATACGTTCTATATCCTTAACAGAAAGTCGACTATCAAAAAAAGTTTGGGTCTTTTTAGATGTTCCATTCCAATACTTAGGATGATGCCTTTCTAACATATGCTTCATATCACTCTTCGTTATCTTATACGTTTTTGATCCTGCTTTATATGTAGCACCTTTATAATTTTTCAAACTATTTACAACTTTTGACTTAGGTGCTTTTTTAAACGTTTTCGTTCCTACTTTAATTAATTTAGAGCCACCTTGCAATACTAAACGACCGACTAACACCCAAAATGCGTCAGTTTCTTTATAGCCAATTTCCAAATGACTATTTTCTTGACCGAGAACTAAAGCCATTTTTGATGGCGGCATCGAGTAGTCATCATTTTCTTTAAGATAAACAGAAGGTGCAAATAAAGAAATCATTAAAGTAAACAAAAGAACGACAGCTATTTTTTTTCTCATTAATACTACCTCTTTCTTAAAATAGTGAAAAACAAAACTACAAATTATTCCCTACCATTTTAGGTAAATATTAATTTTAACATATTCGTAAAAAAAGCCCAATTCATAAAATCATATAATTTTATGAATTGGGCTTTCTCTCTCTTTTCTAACTAAAATGAAAAATCTTAATGATAAATCACAGGCTAAGATAGTTATAAATAATTTTTTTCCACACTATAACTTAAATAAAAATGAAACAAAACATCACATTTCGTTACTTTTGCTGATCAGATTCTTTCGCCATTTTTCGAATAAAGGCTTCAATGGATTCAACAAATAAGGCATATTCTTTCATTTGTTTATACGTATCTGACAGCTTCTCTTTTAATTCTTCCTGCTCTAGAGAAGGTTCACCGAGAATAGATTGGACTTGAATGAGCAATTCTTTATATTCTTCACGTTTATCTTCAACATGATCTGCCATTGTCTCCAAGCGTTTTCTAGTCGTCGGCTGCTGTTTTGAATTCAAGTAAACAACCCCTTTTTGTCCTTCCGCATTTGGATAAACGTCAGCCTCAGCTGGATATATTTTAAAATGATACCATAATTCCACTTGTTATCATATATGTAAAACGTCATCAAACCGCTTCAGACCACCCTTGTATATACATGTTATAGGTTCTAAGATACAGGCGGATTTCACTAGAAAAAGCAGATCATTGATCTGCTTTTCTTTGTAAATGCCATGTTTTCAGTTTCAGCTTTGTTTCATTTCTGCCACTGATCGAGATTGATTTATTTCCCGGGGAAGGAAAGTAACGTGCAGTAAATACTTCTCGGCCTCCGTTTACAAAAATCTCAATCGACGATGCATCGATAAAGATGTGAAGGTCGTGTAATTCCTCTATTGCCACTTCTCGAACTTCTTTTGTTCGATCTTCAAATCGATCTCGCTCTAATGTTAATTTGCCTTCATCTTTATCATAAATGATACGGGCTGCCGCTCGAATACAGCATTCAAACCCTTTTTGTGTGTCAATTTGATCAATGAATACCTCTGCGCTTGTAATATCATCTACAGGAATCGATTGGACGGAGCGTTTGATATGAAAAACATTCTCTTGTTCATTGGTTCTCATCGCCTGGAGCTCAGTGACTGGTTTTTGAATCAGATGTCCGTTATCATCTAAACGCAGCTCTCTCGGGATCGTGAGGCAGTGTATCCATTGATACGAAATCGTTGGATGATGCTCTTCTCCTTGATCAGGCACCCCCATCCATCCGATTAAAAGACGTCTGCCTGATTCGTCTAGAAAGGTTTGCTGCGCATAGAAGTCAAAGCCGCGGTCCAGCTCCTCAAACGCTCCGTGCGTATATTGATAGGTATGATCATCCAATCTCCCAACAAAATAGCCTGATTGATGTGTATTATGATATTTTAAGCCATCCGACTTTAACCCTTGAGGCGACACAATCAATACTTCCCGGCCATCTAATTCAAATAGATCTGGACATTCCCACATATAACCGAAATCCTCTAATCCATTTTTTCCACTGCCAGCAATCATGCCTTGAAACGTCCAATTGTCTAAAGTATCAGAGGTAAACAAGACGAGATTCCCTTTCAGGTCCAGGCTTTGTGCACCAAGAACCATGTACCACTGGCCATTTCGCTTCCATACTTTCGGATCACGAAAATGGGCGGTGAATCCTTCTGGCAGCGTCGCCACGACACCTTTTTTCTGAAAATGAATGCCATCTTCTGAAACAGCTAAACATTGATATGTCTCACGGTTTCCTTGTTCATCGCGAACGTTTCCAGTGTACATCACATACATCTGTCCATCGTCAATGACTGCGCTGCCAGAATAACAGCCGTTTTGATCAAACCAATCACTTGGGGCAAGGGCGGCTTCCTCGTGCTGCCAATTCACTAGATCTGTCGATGTGTAATGGCCCCAAAATTTTGCGCCGTGTCCCGTTTTGAATGGCTGCCACTGATAAAAAACGTGGTAAACCCCTTTCCACTGAATCAACCCATTCGGGTCATTTAAAAGACCAACTGGCGGCATTAAATGAAAATGCTGACGGTACACATCTTTTTTCACCAAATGCTCATAGTTTCGAATACGGTCTGCTACCTTTTGACGAAGTGCTGCGTCAGTTGTTGTCATGACTGTGACCACTCCTTGATTATTTTTCTACTTCTTTTACTTTAAAGATGATGGTGAGAGTAAATGAAACAGCAACAGCGATTAACATACCAATCACATAATTCACCACATTCTGCACACCGTATGGCGCGGCAATCGCAATCATCGGAATACCCGTTAAACCATAGGCGTTGGCTGCAACCTTCGTGAAGACAACAAATGCCCCGCCTAATGCGCCTCCGATCATCGCGGCAATAAACGGCTTACGATAGCGGAGGTTGACACCGAATATGACAGGCTCGGTAATACCTAGGAAAGCTGAGAAAGCTGCAGGAAGTGCGATTTCTTTTGTTTTCGCGCGTTTCGCTAAGAAAAAGACAGCCAATCCCGCCCCGCCTTGAGCTACGTTGGACATGGCCCAAATTGGCAGCAAATAGTTACGCCCAATATCATTCAGCAGTCCTGCTTCAATCGCATGGAAGCTATGATGAACCCCTGTGAGCACAATGAGAGAGTAGGCTCCTCCGAAAATGAGTCCTGCTAAGAAGCCTGCATGATCATAAATAAATGTCAATGCATTCGAAATTCCAGTACCGAGCATTCTTCCAAGCGGTCCAACTGCAATAAACGTCACAAATCCAGTCACAATCACCGTCACAAACGGGGTCACAAGTAAATCAATACTGTTCGGAACCACTTTTCTTAAATTCTTTTCTACAATGCACATGATGTACACAGTCAATAATACTGGAATGACTGTTCCTTGGTAACCAAGAAGAGCAATATCAAAATTGAATAAATGCATATACTCTGGTTTCGCATCCGTCAGCCCCCACGGGTTGAGCAGGTTCGGGTGAATCATAATCCCCCCAATAACGGCTCCTAAATACGAATTTCCACCAAACTCTTTCGCTGCACTGACCCCAATTAAAATCGGCAAAATGATAAAGGCTGCACTTGAGAACATATCAAGCATTTGGAAGATCGCAGAGCTTGGGTCAGCCCATTTGAAGGCTTTC
This sequence comes from Bacillus sp. FSL R5-0431, assembly GCF_038002985.1. NCBI lineage: Bacteria > Bacillati > Bacillota > Bacilli > Caryophanales > Bacillaceae > Bacillus > Bacillus sp. FSL R5-0431. The sequence continues at coordinate 3,386,097 of NZ_JBBOOG010000001.1, forward strand.
ATCATGCCTAATAGGCCCATTAATAAACCGCTTGCAACAATTGCTGGAATGATCGGTACAAAAATATTTGATAACGTCTTTGCAAAACGTGCAAGTGGATTCATTTTTTGTTTCACTGCTTCATCATGGCTGACAGGCTTTTGTTTCTCGTCTCCTGTCTCAAGACCAGTCTCACGAGCAAATGGTTCATATACTTTGTTGACTGCCCCCGTTCCAAAAATGATTTGGAATTGTCCCGAGCTTGAGAAAGCCCCCTTCACCCCTTCAAGTTCCTCAATGGCTTCTTTGTCAATCAGTTCCTCATCTTTTATCACCAATCTGAGTCTTGTTGCACAATGCGTGGCACTGATGACATTTTCTTTGCCGCCTAATCGTTTTGTTAATTCTTTGGCTGTTTTTTGATAATCCATGTTGTCTCCTCCTTTTTTAAAGCAAAAAAGACCTAAAATTCACCAACGATAAAAGGACATACACGTCCCCTCGTTACGCAAATTTTAGGTCTTGCCTGCCTGGCAGTCACAATCCCACGATATCAAATTTTGATTACGCTTTCATCATAGTATAAGAGTGAGACGTGCGTCAACCTCTTTTTTCGAATCAATTGACCCATATACACTAATAAGAGTAGTGTGCATAAAAAAAGCCTGCATGCAGGCACAACCACTAAACCAATTCGGCATCCTGCAGACGCTGGACATGCAGCGTGATGTAGCCGATCTCCGATTCAGGGAGATGAAGTTCATATTCATTTTTTAACAAATCAGCGAGTCCACGTGCACACTGGTAAGCCAAATCATACTTTGTTTGGATAAAACTCAGCATGTCATCGTCCATGATTTGAAATGCCTCATTTGATTCCAACCTGCCTAATGCATACCTCAAATGTGTCACAAGCCGCTGATAGGAAATACTATCCTCATCAATTGAATGCTGAAAATAGCTTTCTATATGCTCGATCATTTCTTTGATCATCGTTGTATATTTCACGGTCTTTTTCATAGACTCCGTATTCATTTTGGCCGTATGAATATGGAGTGCCACATATCCTGCCTCATCGTCCGGCAGTTCAACCCCAAGCCGATCCTTTACATAACGAATGGCATACTTTCCAATATCATATTCCTGCTTATATAAGACTTTGATCTCACCAAGCAATTTATTATATAGCACAATGCCCTTTTGAATGCGCTCTATAGCAAAGGATAAATGGTCAGTCAGTGATATATGGATATGATCACTAAGCGGCATCATCAGTTTACCCTCTGCATAACTGATGATATGCTCTGCCACCTCAATATGCGCTTCGGGCAATGTCGCAAGAATTTGTTTGAATTTCTCATTTTCTTCACGCACAACAAAGATTTTCTCTATTTTTTGAACGGGAACGACGTCATTTTTCCCCTTCTGAAAAGCAATTCCAGGCCCCATCACAATTTTCTCCTGATCACCTTCCTTTACAACCACTGCATTGTTATTCAATATTTTATATATCTTCAAGGGGTATCCTCTCCCACCAGATAACGTTTCTTATGTGGGATTTTACCCTGTTTCATCTCCCATGTAAAGGTAAGAGCGGGCCAGCACGCGCCTCTCTCGCCGTCTTCTCATCAAGCATCATCAGACTTTGCTTAAACGGTTTCTCTGACCTGCGCTTCTTGTTCTTTTCTTCTGCCAGCTTCTCTAGCTCTCTCTCGTTCACAACTTGAAAGAAACGATTATCCACCGCAACCGCCTGAAACCGTTGCTGCTTCATCATCACACCAGGATTCACAAGCACATTCATCATGAAACCAAACCATACACTCAACCAGTTTTTGAATTTCTTCACTGAACATCCCTCCGCTTTTCTTAGAATCTAGCAGTTCTAGCAAAACAACTGCTCCTATCATATCCCGAGAAAAAAGAGAGGTTTGTCACAATCTGGGTGAAAAAACAAACTAGTTTTCAGAAGTTTTGTTGAAAAGTGGAGAAGATGATCATGTATGAGGGTGTTTGAATAAAAATTTTATACACACTATATCCAAAAGATAAGCACACCTTATCAACAGGGTTTATCCACATATCAACACCCCATTACTAGATTTTGTGTATGAGATTTTTTTATTTTCCATATATATATCTAAATAAATGAGTTATCAACAGGAGTTTGTGCATAAGTGAGACTTTATAAACAAAATAGTTCTTTATAACTATGTAAAATAAGACCATTTTAGTAAAGGAATTGTTTTCATCGTATTGAATACTTAATAACGGGCAGTGAATCTTTCCTATTTATCCACAAAAAGAAAGGCTATCTCCCTAAAAACACAGCTAGAAAGGGGAAAATTAATGAAAAAGGTCATCTCTCGTTCTTCTGTTCTATTGTTCTCTACTATTTTTATTTTATCCACATTCTTTACAGGTCAACAGGCTGCTGCCGCTCCATCGAACAAACAGGTGGAACTAGAAAAAGCAGAAATCTTCGGTGAAATCAATGTAAACTCTAGAAAACATACCACTGTTATTGTTGAATTAAAGGAAAAATCCTTAGTTGAAGCAAAGCAAGAAGGCGAAGCACAAACAAAGGCCTCCCTCAAAAAATCTCGAACAAAAATAAAAAATGCAGCACTCAAAGAAATTGATAAAGCGAGTGTTCGTCAAGAATATGAAAAAGTCTTCTCTGGTTTCTCTATGAAACTTCCTGCAAACGAAATTCCGAAGCTGCTCGCAGTTGACGGAGTAAAAGCCGTTTATCCGGATGTTACATATAAAACAGATGAAGTGAAAAAGGAAAGCATTCAGCTTCCAAATGAAGATGTCTCCCCTCTTATGGATAAAAGCGCTCCATTTATCGGTGCACCAAAAGCTTGGGATGCCGGCTACTCTGGAAAAGGGGTAAAAGTCGCTGTCATTGATACTGGAGTAGACTATACCCACCCTGATTTAAAAGGAAACTTTGGTTTATACAAAGGCTATGATTTTGTTGATAACGATTATTCTCCGCAAGAGACGCCTAAAGGAGACCCTAGAGGTGAATCGACAGACCATGGCACACACGTCGCAGGAACAATTGCTGCCAATGGACAAATTAAAGGTGTCGCAAAGGATGCCACACTTCTTGCGTACCGTGTACTTGGACCAGGCGGGTCTGGGACAACTGAGAACGTTCTTGCAGGCATCGACCGCGCTGTTACTGATGGAGCAGATGTCATGAACCTCTCTCTCGGAAACAGTGTGAATAACCCTGATTATGCCACAAGCATCGCACTCGATTGGGCCATGTCTGAAGGCGTTGTCGCTGTCACATCGAATGGAAACAGCGGACCGAACAGCTGGACAGTCGGTTCTCCCGGCACGTCAAGAGATGCCATTTCTGTCGGAGCAACTCAACTTCCGTACAGCCTTTATAGTGTGAAATTCCCGAACTATTCTACTGCAAAAGTGATGGGCTACTACCAAGAGAGTGATTTAAAAGCACTTGACCAAAAACAAGTCACACTCGTCCATGCAGGTATCGGTGACGAAAAAGCATTTGAAGACATCGATGTTAAAGGAAAGGTTGCCGTGATCGAACGAGGAGCCATTGCCTTTGTTGATAAAGTAGACAATGCAAAAGCTGCTGGTGCAATCGGCGTTGTGATGTATAACAACACCGATGGAGAAATTCCAGTCGATGTACCGGGTCTCGCTCTTCCTACGATTAAGCTTTCAAAAGCTGAAGGAACGGCGCTTGTCAAAGCCATTGAGGCTGGAAACAATACAACAACTTTCTCCATTCAATTTGTCAAAGAACTTAGTGAGCAAGTCGCTGACTTCTCATCTCGCGGACCAGTTGTGGATACTTGGATGATTAAGCCTGATTTATCAGCACCTGGCGTCAGCATTGTGAGTACGATTCCAACGCATAACCCTTCTCAGCCTTATGGATATGGCTCAAAGCAAGGAACAAGCATGGCTTCACCGCATGTGGCAGGGGTCGCAGCGATCATCAAGCAAGCAAAACCATCGTACACAACTGAACAGATCAAAGCACTGATGATGAATACAGCAGAAAAACTATTTGATGCAAATGGCAGCCCATTCCCTCATAACACACAAGGGACAGGCAGTGTTCGAATCATCGAATCACTCCAAGCGTCATCTATCGTTTCTGATGCCAGCTATTCTTACGGCACTTTCTTGAAAGAAAAAGGCGTTCAAATCAAAACGAAGAAATTCAAGGTAGAAAACCTTTCAAAAGCACCGAAAACGTATACCATTGATTACAAATTCAATGGCAGCGGCATCAGCACAAACGGAACGAAAAAAATCACTGTCAAAGGGAATTCCACTGGGTCCTTTACTTCCGCGGTACAAGTGAAATACGGTAAAACCAAAAAAGGAACGTACCAAGGCAGCATTACCCTTCGTGAAAATGGCAGAAAGGTCACAGAGATTCCTACTTTATTGATTGTAAAAGAGCCTGATTATCCGCGCGTCACTTCGGTTTCCGTCGAGCCGGATAACCGTGCTGGAAGCTATGTCATTAGCAGCTATCTGCCTGGTGGCGCTGAGAACCTTGCATTTCTCGTCTACTCGACAGATGGAGAGTATATAGGTGAAGCAGGTGTTTATCAACATGTTGATAAAGGAGAACACCGCGTAAAATGGAATGGCACGATCAATCAAGGTCAAAAGCTGGAACCTGGTGAGTATACAATGCTTGCGTATGCAAGTTTGAAAGGGAAATCAGACACTGTTCAAACGAAGGAACCCTTCGATATTTATCCTGAATAAACGTGAATCACAAGAAAAGCCTTGTATGAGCGGATTAGCTCATCAAGGCTTTTCGATTATATATGGAGGAAAGAGAGTCTGATGTTGATATTGCTATGGATCGTTTCTTTTTTGACTGCTTTTTTTCTAACGATCACTTTGGTGTATTTTTTCACCCTTTTACACGCGAAACATCCTCGTCCTTTTCATCAAGCATGCGAGCTGACGGTCTATGTGTCCTTCATTTACCCGCTTAGTTTGCTGGTGACAGCCGCGTTTATTTTCATCATGATGCTCCTTTTCCCCCTCTATTGGCTGCGTGGACGGTAAACAGACATACATACGTTATGCATCAAAGGCTTCTTTTAATAAACGATACGATGTGAGCCGGTCTTGCATGTGGTGAGTGATCGTCACAGCGATTACTTCATTTGTACGATACGCTTTCGCTAGTGCCGTCAGCTGCTTTTTCACAGAAGATGGCGTTCCAACCACCATCCTTTGACGATTGGCAGCCACTCGTTTTTGTTCATATGGACTGTAGGAATAAGCTTGTGCCTTTTCATATGAAGGAAAGCCCCCGAGGTTTTGCCCCTGTTCATTGGCGAGTAAGGATAAATCTAAGCTGACTGCCAGTTTTTCTGCCTGTTCCTCTGTTTCAGCACATAAAACGAAGACCGCAAGACTGACGCGCGGCTCATCACCGAATGCTGAAGGTTCGAACCGGTTGATGTATTGCTCCACAGAATCTTCTCCGCCTTCGCCATTGATAAATAGAGCAAACGTATAGCCTGCACCTGCTTTCGCCGCAAGTCTTGCACTCCCTCCAGAGGAACCAAGCATCCATACCTTTGGTGCAGTCTCTACCTTCGGAGAAGCGGTTAAATGGGGCAGCGGGTAAAATTCATCCGCTAGGTCGTGTAAATAGACCTTCAATTCTTCTACCTGCTCAGGATATTGATCACCTAGTCGTTTTCGTTCACCATGATGAAGGGCAATGGAGGAAATGGGCATACCACCAGGAGCACGTCCAATCCCAAGATCAATTCTGCCAGGAGCCAGTGCTTCGAGAACCCTGAAGTTCTCTGCTACTTTATAGGCACTATAGTGAGGCAGCATCACACCGCCTGAGCCAATACGTATATGTGACGTAACGGCTGATAAATGACCGAGAAGCACCTCTGGACTCGACCCTGCAAGCCGGTTTGAAAAGTGATGCTCTGATACCCAAAAACGGTGATAGCCCCACTTCTCTGCCTGCTTTGCCAATTCAACCGTTTGCTTCAATGCTTCAGCAGGTGTTGCATCTCCGATCAAAGGAGATTGATCCAGTATACTTAATTTCATCATGCTGCACCTCTTACAGAAATCCCCCTCTCTCAATCGAAAGGGGGGATGTCTTATTTATTTTCGATTAAAGCCCTTCTCTTTAACAAATTCTCCAAGGAAGGCACGCTTTGGCTGACTAAAGCCGCGAAGCATCTGCTTAGACCAAGTATCTTTTCTCTCTCCGTTTGTTCGTTCTTCATAATATGATGAAATACGATCATCGTATTCTTTTAAATAACGATCCACATGCGCTTCATCTTGCTGATATGCATTTTCATGATAAATGAGTTCAACTGGCAGCCGTTCCTTTTGTGACGATTGACTCGCTGGATGTCCGACAGCCAGACCAAATAACGGCAGCACATAAGATGGCGTTTCAAGTAATTCAGACACTTCTTTCAGTTGATTACGCAGACCGCCAATATAGCAGATCCCAAGTCCCATTGATTCTGCGGCTACACTCATATTTTGCGCAGCGAGCGCCGTATCAATGACGCTAATGAGAAAGGCTTCCGTATTCTCAAGCGCCTCTTGATGATTTTCCCCTGCTTTTTTTGCAATATCATCATGGCGTTTCAAGTCTGCACAGAAGACAAAGAAATGCCCATTCTTCTTAACGTATGGCTGATTCCCGGCCAGTTCAGCAAGCTTGGCCTTCTTCTCTTGATTTGTCACACCAATAATACTGTACGCCTGTACATAGCTTGATGTCGAAGCAGCCTGTGCACTTTTAATGAGTGTCAGCACCTCTTCTTCGGACAAACGCTCGTCTGTAAATGAACGGATGGACCGATGATTTAATATCGTTTCTATCGTTTTGTTCAATTCGAAGACCTCCTTCACTTGTACTATCATATGACAAAGACATATGGCTTTTCAAAAATTAAAACTCGCATGAAAAAAGACAGTCTATACTTAGACTGCCCTTACCCGTTTTATTTAAATAAATAACTTTGATATTTCGTTAATTGAACACTTGCGTTATAAGCAATCCCGAATCCAATAAGGACAGATAAGACAGAGCTTCCTCCGAAGCTGATAAATAGGAGCGGAATCCCCGTTACAGGCATCACGCCTATATTCATCCCAATGTTCTGGAACGTATGGATCACAATCAGTGCTGTATATCCTACACAGAAGAATGACGCAAACCGGCTATATGGATGGATACGGTCGATCAGCACGACAAGCCGGTAGATCAAGAAGAAGAACATGATCACAACAAACGCACATCCGACAAAGCCAAAGGCTTCTCCTATAATGGAGAAAATCATATCTGTTTGTGCTTCTGGGACATAGACTTTTAAGTTTTTAACCCCATTCCCAAAAATCTGTCCAGCACCAATAGCCATAATGGCCTGGTCTACTTGATATTTATCAGACCCAGACGCATCCTGAGTCTGCGCTTGGTTGGCTGACGTAGAGCTATCAGGCAGCCAAGCGGTAATCCGGTTAATCTGATACTGCTGAATGCCAATTGTTTTCGCAACATCAGGGAAGAGAATGATCACGGCTAACACAGCGGCAACTAAAAGCACAACCACAGAACCGATGAGAGAAATCAGCTTCCAATTGACCCCTGATAAAAACACCATCACAACGACAATAAACATACAGACAGCTGCCGTACCTGCATCCTGTAAGAAAATCAGTCCAACTGGAACGGCTGCTACACCGGCAATTTTTAATAGTAGGAAGATATCATCTTCTAATGTCCGTTTTCCTCTAGGGCTTGACTTACCGATGACAGATGCAAGCATCATAATCAAACCAATTTTCATAAACTCTGAAGGCTGAAGTGTCCCAATCCCTGGTATCACAAACCAGCTTTTCGCACCATTTTTAATTGGAGCAAAATCATGACCTCCGATTTGTGCAGGAGCGACTTTCAGAAAAAGTAACAACAGTATGCCACCTATAAAAATATAGAGGCTTAGCTTCTCTAATTGCTCCAAATCAAAGTAATTTATGGCTACAATACATATAACTCCGACCATGTAGTAAATAATCTGCCTCGTCCATGCATTAGATCCATACTGTCCAAATTGACCCGCAGCATAAATCGCAATGACACTGATGGCAAAGAAGGCTAAAAATATAAAAATTAAATCCCCTTGATAGTACGGAGATGTATTCTGCTTGTTCATGAACTAACCACCCTTATTACAAAACATAAAAGCCCTTATTTATATTAGATTGAATTTTTCACAAAAGCAACTCACCTTAAATATGACGGAAGATACATCCGAAAGGTTCCAATCATTTTTCAAAAAATGAAATACTTTTCTTTCTAACAATAGGAAAAAATTCCTCTATACTCTTTCCATTCATCCGATCATGAGTCCTTTAAAAAGATTATTTTACAGATATTAAGGGGGAAATTCAATGACCTATGTGGCGATATGACAAGCAATTATCAAGCCAGCATAAGCTGTACGGAGAGAAAAGGAAAAAGCCACTTTCTACGGAATAAGGCCCATTTTCCAATTATTGAGTTTACTTCAAAGTCAATTGTGGTATAATACTTGTAACAAAATGTTCACAATATCTCCTAAAAACAGACACAATTGCATCCTGACCTCTCATTTGATTTGGATATCAACTTACAAAGGAGTTGGATACGATGGATATGTTCTTTGCGTACCTATGTATTGCAACGGCTACACCCCTGTTTTTATGGCTTGAAAACAGAAAAATTGCACTAGCTTCTATTCCACCCATTATGATTATGTGGATTTTCTTCGGTCTTTACATGACGAGCAGTTTATCTCCAGCAGGACATACCTTCATGATCGCATTCTTTGCCATTAACGTCATTTTGGCACACATTGCAGCGTTTCTCATTTATGGACTTCCATTCATTCGCAAAAGATTCAGCAGCACCAGATAAATCACGCACCACCTATTGGAGGCGTAATCAACATCATGATAAAAACCACTCACCTTTGAGGGATGAGTGGTTTTTTTATTATTTCTCTGAATGCTCAGACTGCTTTGGCGCAGAAGGTGAATAACCGTCTTTGCTGTTCTCTCCGTGGCTGTAGTGAGCCGCAAAGATCCAAACAGATCCGATAACGAAGATAATCGCACAAAACAGACCAAACAATGTATTTCCGACTTGAACAGTTCCGTTCTCGCTTTCTGTCATGTGCATAAACATGAATAGCTGCAAGAACGCTTGAATGAAGGCAAAACCAAAGATAATCCATAGTTTTGCAGAACTGCCAATTTCAGCTCCAATGGCAATCCAGAATGCTAAGATTGTTAGCACAATGGATAGGATGAAGCCAACTACGTGTTTCCAAGGGAAGTGTTCGTGCTCTGCTGAGGAATGTGTTTTTCCAGCCATATCACAAAAGCCCCCCTAATCCGATCAAGTAAACAGCTGTGAAGATGAAAATCCATACAACATCAAGGAAATGCCAGTATAGACTTGAGATAAAAATCTTCGCTGCTGTTTGTGGAGTTAATCCACGTTTTTTAATTTGGAACAAGACCCCGGTAATCCAGAAGATACCGATGGATACGTGTAGTCCGTGAGTTCCTAAGAGTACAAAGAATGCAGACCAATACGCACTTGTATGGATGCTCGCACCCTCATGTACATAATGGAAGAACTCGAAAATCTCAAAGCCAACGAAGCCTGCACCTAGAAGCAGTGTCAGAATCGTCCAAATGACAACCCCTTTTGTACTTCCACGGCGCATTTCATGAACAGCAATCCCGCATGTAAATGAACTAACCAATAACAGGAATGTCATGATCAATACAAGCTTCATATCAAACAGTTCAGCTGGTAAAACGCCGCCAGCTGTTCTGCCATGAAGAACAAAGTAGGTCGCAAAAAGTGTTGAGAATAACACGATTTCCGCGCCAAGGAATATCCAGAAACCAAGGATGTTTAAACGTCCTGTTTCAGACTGATATTCAAGCGGTGCATTTGCATAGCTGCTATCATTATGTCCCATTACTTCTGCGCCTCCTTATTCTTTTTCTCTGTTTCAATCACTTCTTCAACAGGAATATAGTAGCCATCGTCATATTCAAATGAGCGTAAAATCATTGTTGCGAATACACCGATTAAGCCAATAACGCCAATCCAGTACCATTCAAATACAAGACCGAATGCACCAAGTCCGAAGAATGCAGACATGATGAGTGGTCTGCCTGAATTGTGCGGCATGTGAATTTTCTTGAATTCTTTTTCAGGATGAACGTCTACGTTGTTTTGCTTCCAATGATGGAATGCATCTGGTGTTGTCACTTCTGGAAGTGCTGCAAAGTTATAATGCGGCGGAATTGCAGAAGATGTCGCCCAGTCAAGAGTACGTCCATCTCCCCAGCTGTCTCCAGACACTTCACGTTTCGCGTGTCTCCAGCTGTAGTAGATGTTGTAGCAAAGGATGATGAATCCGATACCCATCATAAATGCACCAATTGTTGAAATAAAGTTTAGTGCAGTCCAGCCATCTTCTGGTCCATACGTATAAATACGTCTTGGCATTCCTTGCAGTCCTAAGAAGTACTGCGGGAAGAAACAGATGTTAAATCCGATCATGAATACCCAGAAGAACCATTTGCCGATTCTTTCGTTTAACTTGTAACCAAACATTTTTGGATACCAGAAAACAAGGCCAGCAAAACAAGCAAAAACAGTACCTGCGATTAATACATAGTGGAAGTGGGATACAAGGAAGTACGTGTTATGGTACTGGTAATCCGCAGCTGCCATCGCAAGCATAACCCCAGTGACACCACCGATAACGAAGTTCGGGATGAAACCAAGTGCCCAAAGCATTGGCGAAGTAAAGCTGATACGGCCTCGATACATCGTAAAGAGCCAGTTAAAGATTTTCACACCTGTTGGTACAGAAATCGCCATTGTTGTAATCGAGAAGAATGAGTTAACCGCTGCACTGTTCCCCATTGTAAAGAAGTGGTGAACCCACACAAGGAAACTAAGAACAGAGATTGCCACAATCGATACAACCATCGCTTTGTAACCAAACAGCTGTTTTCTTGAGAAAGTCGCAAAGATTTCTGAGAAAATACCGAAAGCCGGCAGGATGACGATATATACCTCAGGATGTCCCCAAATCCAGAAAAGGTTCGCCCAAAGCATTGGCATACCGCCTGCTTCGAGTGTAAAGAATGCGGAACCGAATAAACGATCAAATGTCATAAGTGCTAAAGCAACTGTTAATACAGGGAATGCGAATACGATGATGACAGACGTAATCAATGTTGTCCATGTAAACATTGGCATACGCATAAGCGTCATACCTTTTGTACGCATTTTTAAGATGGTCACCATGAAGTTAATACCAGTCATAAGTGTACCAATACCTGCAATTTGGAGCCCGAGCAAGTAATAGTTCTGTCCAGGACCTGGTGAGAAATCATTTCCGGCGAGCGGCATGTAACTCGTCCAGCCTGCACTTGGTGATCCTCCAATGACGAAGGAAATGTTGAACAGCATCGCTCCAACCATGAATGTCCAGAAGCTAAGGTTGTTCAAATAAGGGAATGCAACGTCACGTGCACCAATTTGAAGAGGAACAACGACGTTGATTAAACCAATTAAAAATGGCATCGCCATGAATAGAATCATGATCGTACCATGCGTTGTGAAAATTTCATTATAGTGGTTGGAATCTAAAAACGTATTATTAGGAAGCGCCAGCTGTGCGCGCATCATCAGTCCGTCTACCCCACCGCGGAAGAACATAATCACAGCAGCAAGGATATACATGATCCCAAGCTTTTTATGATCAACTGATGTTAGCCATTCTTTCCAGAGCCATTTCCACTTTTTAAAGTAGGTTAAAACAAACACGATAGCAATGGAAGTAAGAGCGATAGAAATTTGCGCACCAAGAATTAATGGGTCTCCAGTTACAAAAAACTCATCCCATTTCAAATGCATAACGGCCTCCTCCTTTCCTTAGTCAGTTTATTCATTATCTAGTTTTCTTTTATAGTTCTTCACATTCTCGAAAGGATCTGTTTTGGAATGCGGAGAAACTGATTGGTAACCTAAACGTTTGCGTGCTTGGAGTGCGTATTCAGAATCCTCGCCATGCTTCGCAAAGGATAAATGTGTTGATGAGAATGTCTGCACATCTGCAGCATCCGGAAGCATCAAGTAGTCATACGTTTTCTTCGTTAACTTTGGTGCTTCTTTCTTCGTTTTGCTTACCCATTTATCATAGTCAGACTGCGTCATCGCATTGACTTTGAATTTTTGCTGAGCAAAGCCCTCGCCTGTGAAGTTGGCGTTTCTTCCTTCATATGTGCCAACTTGATCAGCTTGAAGATATTGTTCCATCTCCATTCCAGCCATCGCATACTTCTCCCCGCCTAGCTGAGGAATCCATAGTGATGCCATTGTATCAGCGGAAGTGATTTTGAATAAAACCGGCTGATCTTTTGGAATGTTTAAGTAGTTCACTGTCTCAATATTTTCCTCTGGATAGCTAAAGATCCATTTCCAATCAACAGCTGTAGCATAAACGACAAGTGGATCTTTATGGCTTGTTGCTTGAGGTGCCTCTTCCAAAGAGTAAATTGTTTTTACAGTTGGAACCGAAAGGGCAGCAACGATTAATATTGGGATCACTGTCCAGATAACTTCTAGAAGCGTATTCCCGTGTAGTTCTGGGTTATAAGAGGCGTTTCCAACGTCCTTACGCTCACGGTATTTAACCAAAATGATGGTAAACAGTACAAATACCGCACCAACGATAAAGAGCATGAATCCAATGGATAAAAGGATTAAGTCTTTTTGTTGTGCTGCGACAGGTCCTTTAGGATCTAAAACAGCGATATTGCTGCAACCTCCTAATAAAAAAACACTCACGAGCATCGCTAATAAAAGCATAGGTTTAATGGCTCTGAACAAGAAGATCACCATCCTTCCTTAGATAATGTATAAATTGCTGAATAATTGTGAAAAGCCATCTGCCTTCGAAAACTTTTCTTCCCTTTGTAATGCTATCAAAATCTGTTAGAGTTAGCTTCCCTTTTTTCAAAAGTTCATTTATTTTTCAACAGATTTCTATTAAAATGTCATAAATTCGACATAAATTTATATTATTGCACACACAATAAATTTCTAGGATTTTGAAAAGTTGAGAGTTGAAGGCAAAGGACAAACAATCAAGAACTTTGTCAAATTTAGGTTTACCACAATAAAAAAGTTTGGTCGAATTTCAATTTAACTTAATGAAATTTTATCTAGGTAAACAATTTTGAAATAGGTATCCCCACATTTAACAAAAACCTTACTCATTTTAACGCAAGTTCACAAGAAAAGAAAGTATCGATTCTCTGCGATACGCTGTAAGAATTGGTAATGATGCTGAATTAGTGGAATCTCGCTAAAGACTTCCAGCAAAAAACCGGCTCAGCGCCGGCACTCTGCATTTATTCATCTCTCACTAAGATGTCAGGTCGTCTATAGATCTCCCCTTCATGTTCAATGTCCATGTACGTCCACTTGCCTGTATAGGTTAAAAAGCGGTTGCCCTCTTTTTCTACTACTATCGTATCCTCTGATTTCAGTCCAGGCAACGAAGGATTCCACGTAAACACTTGATGCAGCTGAATTTCTTCCTTCGATGAGGGAACGGCAATGATTTCCCTAGATACAAATCCCGTCTTTCCCCCTTGATGAAGCTTTTTCCAGCTATCAGGGAAGCCCTCTTTTTCATACTGAGCAATACCTGCTTTCAGTACATCTCCTAATGTTTTACCAGGACGTGTGGCAGCATTCATAACTGTATCAATTCGTGCAAGCCGCTCTTTGTTCTCTTCAAGCTCCTTTGGAAGCTGACCAAAGTAAACAGACCTTGTGACATTCGCTACGAGCCCGTGCCGTTCTGCACAGAGGACAACAAGCGCGTGCTTTTGAAGTGCTTTCTCTGTTGGAATCGGGTGACGGTATTGATGGATCCGGTCATCCGTTGCCACAAGCAGGACTTCTATCGTCATCCCTTGTGCAATGGCTCTTTGAGCAACAAGCGAAGCAATTTCGTGTTCGGTCTGCCCTGGCACGATTTCTTGACAGACACTTTCTACAATGACCGCTGTTTCATGACAAAGGATTTCATATTGACTGAGCTGCGAGACAGTAAGGATCGATCGAACATGTGACAAATCCGGATCGATCCATTCGAATCCACCCATTTGAATGTCCGCCCCAATTCGTTTACCTTTTGTGAATTCTTGAATGTAGGGGGTCTCATCCTCATACCAATCCATTGTGACCACTTGAAAGGGATGATCGACATACGCCATTTCCTCTTCAATGATCCGCTTTTCTTCCATTTGATTCACAATGAGGACGAGGTCGTCTTTTAAGACGAGCAGCTGGCACACGCCCTCTGGCGTATTTAACACAATGTGATTCCTTCTTCCGCCTGTCAGCCAGGAGAAGTTATTTCGCTTTTGAATCAAGACACCATCAAGCTGCTTTTCTTCCATTAGCTCTCTTACTTGTTCAATCATCTAATCACCTGCCTATATGAAGTGTTTGAATGAAACGGTTAAAAGCTGTTTTCCCTTGCTCAGTTCTTTTAAACACACCCGCCTGCGAGAGAATTCGAGAAAAAATAGAGCCAATTTCTTGTTGTAAAATGGTTTCGGTATTGTCCTCTGTAAAGGTGTTCTCTTCAAGCAGTCGCTTTGCCCATGTTTCGTGTTTCATGATAGCAGGACGGGCTTTGATTTCTTCAAGAGGACTTTCGGATAGCAATGCCTCTTTTAATTGGCTTAATTCCTCTGCTAATCTGCCAGGAAGGACAGCAAGGCCCATGACTTCAATTAATCCGATATTCTCTTTTTTAATATGGTGGACTTCTTCGTGCGGATGGAAAATGCCGTCTGGGTGCCGCTTGTCTGTACGGTTATTACGCAGCACTAAATCTAATTCATAGTCATCCCCGTGGCGCCGCGCAATAGGTGTAATGGTATTGTGCGGAGTCTCTCCTGTATGAGCGATCAGCCCCACCTCTTCATCTGAATACAATTTCCACTCATGTAAGATAAAGTCTGCTGCGTCCGCGAGCGACTGCCGCTCGCTGCTTCGAAGGCGGATCACAGACATCGGCCATTTCACAATGCCAGCTCGCACATCCGGAAAGGCTTTGAGAGAAAAGACTTCTTCCATCTCTGCTTTCGCCATCGGAAATTCATGTGCACCGCCCTGAAAATGGTCATGACTTAATATACTGCCTCCGACAATCGGAAGGTCGGCGTTCGACCCGATGAAATAGTGCGGGTATATAGATATGAAGGAAAGCAGTCGTTCAAAGGTTTTTTTGGTGATGCTCATTGGCTCATGTTTACCTTTGAACACTATGCAGTGCTCGTTGTAATACACATAAGGTGAAAATTGCAGAAACCACGATTCACCTGAGAGTGTCACAGGAATAATCCGATGATTCTGTCTCGCTGGATGGTTGATCCGCCCCTCGAAGCCAACGTTTTCTTTACAAAGGAGACAAAGAGGGTATTGCTTTTGACTGAGCTTCTTGGCTTCAGCGATGGCTTTGGGGTCCTTTTCCGGTTTTGATAGATTAATGGTGATCTCCAGCACACCATCGTCTGTTGGTGTAAACCACTGTACATTTTTGGCGATCCTGCCTGTATGAATATAGTGGGCATGCTGCTGCATCGCATAGAACCAGCTTGTAGCTGCCTTCGGTCCTCCCTGCTGGCGTTTTTCTTCAAACTTCGCATAGATGACACTTGGAGGTGCCACCAAGCAGCCCATGATTTTCGCATCTAGTAAATCACGATACGTATCCGTCCCCTCAGGAATAAGGCCTGTTTCTACTGCCCAATCCAGCATCGGCATTAAAATGTCTTCAAGGTCTCCTTCTCCTGAGACTGTTCTTGCTTCAGCGTCATCGAGCCCGAGCACCTCAAGCAGCCGATTTCTCGTATAATCGATATCTAGTGATGTCATCAGCTCTTTATTGATCCCGTATTGAATCAGCTGTTCCAATTTTTCAAAAATATCAATCGCCATTCCCTCTGTCCCCTCTCTTGCCTGCCTGTTACGCTTTATTCACTTTGGTAGCCATCTGGATGCTTCTGAAACCAATCCCACGCGCTCTGAATGATCGTGTGAAGGTCAGCATATTGAGGTGTCCATCCCAATTCTTGCAGCGCTTTTTCAGAAGAAGCAATCAGCTTTGCTGGATCTCCCGCGCGTCTTTTTGCCACTTGTGCCGGGATGGCATGCCCCGTGACTTTTCTGACAGCTTCTACGACCTGCTTCACGGAGAAACCTGTTCCATTCCCTAAGTTGTAGGTAGCACTGCCTTTTCCAGCACGCAGCCGATCAACGGCTAAGATGTGTGCCTCTACTAAGTCCATCACATGAATGTAATCTCTAATACATGTGCCGTCCTCTGTCTCATAATCATCACCGTAAATCATGATCTGATCCCGTTTTCCTAAAGCAACTTGCAGAATAATTGGAATGAGATGTGTCTCAGGCTGATGATCCTCTCCGACAAGTCCTTCTGTATGGGCACCAGCTACATTAAAGTACCGAAGCACTACGTATTCTATTCCATACGCTTGCTCAGACCACTTCAGCATTTTTTCAATCGCTAGTTTTGTTTCTCCATAAGGATTCGTTGGGTTCGTTTCATCCGTTTCAACGATCGGCACGCGCTTCGGTTCACCGTATGCAGCAGCAGTTGAAGAAAAGACGATGTGTTTCACATCAAATTCATTCATTATTTGTAGTAAAGCGGTTGCTCCGCCGACGTTGTTGTCATAGTACTTAAGCGGGTCTATCACACTCTCCCCGACAAGTGAATCTGCCGCAAAGTGCATGACCGCTTCTATTTGATGTGTTTTGAAAACCTGTCTTAAAAAGACGTGATCCCGTAAATCTCCCTCTTCTAAGACAGCTCCTTCCAAAACAGCTTCTTTGTGGCCTGTCTGCAAATTATCCACTACCACTACTCGTTCGCCTTTCGCTAGAAGAGCCGCCACCGCATGACTGCCTATGTACCCTGCTCCTCCACAAACTAAAATTGTCATCAACCTTCCCCCTTTGTGAGTTCTCTTGCGCCGCCTCCAATTCCAGCTGTGTAAAAAGAGGCTTGAATGCCTGTTTTCTCTTGATATATCGCATCAGTTTCTTCTATAAATGAACTCAGCAGCTCTTCTTTCACAATGCTGATCGTGCATCCGCCAAAGCCTGCACCTGTCATACGGGAGCCAATCGTCCCCGGGTGCCCCCAAGCTGCTTCAGCCAGTGCATCTAGTTCAAGTCCTGTTACTTCATAATCATTCTTTAAAGAAAGATGAGAAGCCTTCATGAGCCCACCTAGTTCTTCCATTTTATCATCTTTCAGAAAATTTACTGCTTTCATCGTCCGCTCGTTTTCCGTCACGACATGTCTTGCCCGTTTGCGGCATATGTCATCTTCAATCAAGTGGGCATGTGCTGCAAATTCATCCGCAGTGAGCTCACATAAGTGGGTGATGTCGATTTTTTTCCGAAGATCATTTAAAGCTGATTGACACTCTGCCCGGCGCTCATTGTATTTGGAATCAGCCAGTGTCCGCTTTTTATTTGTATTGGCGATGACAAGCTCCAGTCCCTCTTGCCGAAACGGACTGTATTCAAAGGCAAGGGTGTCACAATTGAGCAAAATGGCGTGATCTTCTTTTCCAAGGGAAATCGAAAACTGATCCATGATCCCGCAATTGACGCCAATAAATTCATTTTCTGCACGCTGTGAAAGGAGGGCAAGACGGGCATTTGAAACGCTGAATGAATGCCATTCGTTGATGAGAACAGCGGTGACAAGCTCAATGGAGGCAGAGGAAGACAGACCTGCGCCATTTGGAATATTGCCGCTGTACACAATGTCAAAGCCTTCTTCTATCTTCATCCCTGCTTCTATAAACTGATTGAACACACCCTTCGGATAATTCGCCCAGCCATCCGATTCCACGTAAGCGATTTCAAAAAGATTGAATTCTTTCACACCCTCGCTATCAAAGTTCAAGGAATACTTTCTCACGCGGCCATCTGAACGCTTCGCACAAGCAGCATACGTTCCGAGAGTAAGTGCGCATGGAAACACATGGCCTCCATTGTAATCTGTATGTTCACCAATCAAGTTCACCCTTCCTGGGGCAAAAAAATAGCGAAGTTCTTCTCTATCTCCAAATTGCTGGTGAAATGCCGCGCGTAACGTATCGATCATATCCATTCCCCTTTTCTCTTCTGATACTTTTATTTTAGTTGTCCCAGCAGCATCAGTTCAATGGTAAAAAAACCGTTAAAAAATACCCTTTTTTTGCTGTGAATGGTACGATGTGATATGAGGTGTAACATGATTCTAAATAGAAAAAGGTTGTTTTTTGCTGTGAAGGAGGGTTTCCAATTTGAAGAAGGAAGCATTTGCATTTCGTTTTCACCATTCTGATGTGACATTGCCGGCGCAAATATGGTCTGTTGGCTGGGAAGTACAATCATCTTCGTTATATAGCTGGAATGGCGTGGAGCGGAAAGATCAGGGCAAGTGCATCTTTCAGCTCACACTGTCTGGACATGGCATGATTGAAATCGGAGAGAAACGTTTCAAAGTGTTGCCGGGTCAGGCCTTTCTCGTGAAAAGCCCAAGTGCCTATCAATATTATTTTCCAGAGGACAGTGAGCATTGGGAATTCCTTTATTTAACGCTTTACGGGGAAGCCTGCGATCTTTGCTTTGACCAATTTATTGACCAAGGAAAGCAGGTCATGCGTTTTCATCCAAATTCCAGACCGATCCGCCTGCTCAAGAACATTTATGATGAAGCCAGTGAAAGACGGATTACCAATCCATTTGAGGGGTCTAGCCTTGCTTATCAATTTGTCATGGAACTATATTCATATTTGCCAAAGCTTGAGGGACAAATGGAGAAATGGCCCGAGCCCATCGTTCAAGCTGCCTTGTTTGCCAGCCATCATTTTCACGAGGAAATTGGCCCGGACGATATGGCAGCTGCGGCACGTTTATCCAAAAGTCATTTTACGAGGGAATTCAAAAAGGCCACTGGCTTCACACCTATTCACTATCTAACCAATATCCGGTTAGAAAAGGCGGAAACGTTACTGAAAACAACAAAATACTCGATTGAAGAAATCGCCATACAGTGCGGCTACCGAAATGCGAATTACTTGAATAAAGTCTTTCGAAAGAAAATCGGCATGTCTCCAAAGCAACTGCGGGAAACAAGCGATGCATAATAAAAAGCAGCCGCTTTCACAATTGGCTGCTTCTTTTACGCTTTCGTCAGGTCAACATGAATTCTCCCTTGTCTTAAAACAATGGTCATTTGCGTGTCAGGTGTCATTAAGTTTTCTAAAATGTCCGTTGCCGTTTGAAGCGCAATGTCCATTCGGTTGATCTTTTCCTTTTCTTGTTCCGAAAACGCTTCTGGATGTGCGGTCATTTCTTTGACTAGCCTCAGCACTTGTTCATGCTGCTTTTCTGTTTGCTGATATATGACATCATATAATTCGTCTGGCCTGCTGCTCATTTCACATCACCTATCTTTTTTCATGTGTTAAATCGCATCTTCTTTTGTTTTCTTGAAGACGAACCATTTACTGGCGACATAATTCACGACCACAATCACAAAGTTGACAAGAATTTTTGCGACGGTTTCATTGAGCGCCATTTGGCTCACAAATAAAATCATCAGCCCCAGATCTACACCTAGAGACATGAGACGAACACTAAAAAATGAAGAAAGCTCACGCATAAGGCTTTTCGTATCACGAGCCTTTTGCTTGAAGACATACTTCTTATTGGTGATATAAGCAAAGAGAACAGCAAATACCCATGAAACAACTGTAGCTGTTTTATAATCCATGGAAAACATCTCAACGAATAAGTAGAAGCTGACTATGTTGACAATGGTTGTACACACACCCATCACAAGATACATGACAACTTCTTGATACTTTTGAAAAAGGCTATACATGTCTTTCTTCATTCCTTCTTGGTGGTTTCTGTTTCTTTTAGAATACCATCTTGAGAAGAACTTCCCAAACGAACAATATGTACGTCCTGCACAGATGAAATTTGTTCTACTTGATGGCAAATGTCAACCTAATTGGTTTATATAAGCCAAATGATTTAGGTCTTTTTCATTATTTTAATTTATAATCTTTTAACTGACTTTACAATTGTTTATTATTAGAAGTAAGAAATCAATATTTATGGGTTTTTTAGTCATTTTTTTAGGAACGTGGTAGGTGATAGATTTTACAAAATAGGTTAAATGTCATCATTTTTCGACAAAATCTATTTTGCGCTGTTTTCATCCACACGTACAGTTACTAGACGGTTTGTTCAAGTCATTGGTTGCAGATGAATATGTCTTATTGAACTGGAGGATATTATGGATACGCAAGTGAAAAGAAGAGTTGACGAAGAGTGGGTTTATTTGATTCAGGAAGCGAAAAAAATTGGACTAGGCATCGAAGAAATACAAGCTTTTTTAACATCCAACGGTGATCAGAAGATGATAAACAAACCGTAAATCAACGCCGTTATCCTTTGTCTTTCAGACTGCTTTGGCTAAAAGTTCTGACTTGTCAATTGACCTTTTGAAAATCCTTTCATGACGATACGCTACAGTAATTGAACACCCCTTCATACCAATCCCTTCCACTCATGGGGTTCTGTCTTTCTATATTAGGAGGACAGTCCGTTTCCCGTTCTTTATATGATCCCTTTATAGCCGCTATTCATGAAAATTGTCATTCTCACGTTATAAAACCAAGCTCCCCACCCATATATTAAGCATGAAAACAATGAGAAAGCAGAAAGGTGGGTAGAGCGTGAGTTCAGATTCCCTTTCCTATTATCACCAAAAAAAGGATCAGTATTATCATGGCTTGAACCCGGTCATTGTCAGCCGTATTCGTGAGGAATGGACGTCTTTATTGGATATCGGATGCGGCACAGGCAAACTTGGAAAAGTCCTGAAACAAAAGGGCCGGACCATTTATGGAATTGAATCGTTTGAGGATGCAGCAAAAGAGGCTGAGCAAGAGCTAGATCATGTTCTATGCGGAAATATTGAACAGATGACTCTCCCTTACGAACATGAACACTTTGACTGCATCATTTTCGGAGATGTCCTTGAACATTTATTGGATCCGTGGGCCGTTTTAAAGAAGGTCAAACCCTTCCTTAAAAAAGAAGGAGCCATCCTGTCATCCATTCCGAATATCGGTCACATATCAACAGTTTTAGAATTACTAGCCGGCAGATTCACTTATACAGATGCAGGATTAATGGATCAAACACATTTACGTTTCTTCACCCTTCATGAAATTCATGCACTCTTTCATTCAGCAGGCTTTCGTATTCGCGAACTCGAAACCATTCGCGTACAGCATCCTTCCTATGCAAGCGTGATGAGTGATTTACATGAATTACTCATGAAGCATGGCATTCGTTCAGATTTTCACGAGGCCGCTACCGCCTATCAGTATGTGGTTGAGGCGGTTCAGCTTCATGAGTAACCCCACCATCCTGTTTGTTTTATGTGTAAATGATGAGTCCATGTTTCAGGCTTGCTTTCGGCAGCTCGCTTCACTTCCTGCTCCCCATGGATATCATGTAGAGGTTTTGCCGATTAGACATGCATCCAGTATGACCTCTGCTTATAATGAAGCGATCACCCATCCAGCTCAGTTTAAAATTTATCTTCATCAAGATACATTGATTGTCAAACAGCATATGCTGCTTGAGTTGATCCCGCTTTTTTTACAGCATCCATCACTTGGGATGGTTGGGGTCATAGGTGCAGAAAGCGTGCCTGACAATGGGATTTGGTGGGAGAGTTCTCATTGCAGGGGGAAAGTCATTGAATATCGTCACGACACCTATCAGCTGCTTTCGTTTGAAAGAGGTCGTCAACAACAGGCGGAAACACAAGATTATATCAACGCTTCGGCGATTGATGGTCTTTTCATGGCGACGCAGTATGATGTGAAGTGGCGTGAGGATCTCTTTGATGGCTTTCATTTTTATGATGTTTCGCAGTCCTTTGAATTCGTCCAGCAGGGCTATGAGGTTGGAATTGCGAGGCAAGAAGAGCCTTGGTGTATCCACAAATGCGGAGATCATTTTGATGCAGAAACATATGAAAAAGCGAGACAAACATTTCTTGCGAATTATCGGTAGAAAGCACCCTTTTCGGGTGCCTTTTTTATGATATACTGTCATAAACAACCAGATCGTCTCATATGCATTGGAGTACCTTGTCCCTAATTCGTACAAAGGAGGAAACAATGGCAGACAAAAAAGTTCATTATAAGAAGGTTGCCGCTTCAGAGGATTTTCGAAAACTTCTCGAGGAAAAACGCAGATTTATCGTACCGATGACGATTTTCTTTTTTCTCTTTTACTTTTCACTTCCGGTTGCTACATCCTACTTCACCTTTTTGAACACGCCGGCAATTGGCGCGATCTCATGGGCTTGGTTATTCGCCCTCACACAATTTGTCATGACCTGGGTATTATGTGGACTTTATGCGAGGAAAGCAGCTCAGTTCGACAAATATGTAAGCGCTTTAAAAACTGAATCAAGAGGTGATGACGAATGAGCATGACCGCTTTTATTTTATTCATAGCGATCGTAGGGCTCACATTGGTCATCACATATTTTGCTGCGAAAAAAACGAGCAATGCGAGCGATTTTTACACGGCAGGCGGAGGTTTGACTGGGTTTCAGAACGGCCTTGCCATCGCCGGGGACTATATGTCTGCCGCATCATTTTTAGGGATCGCTGGAATGATCGCGTTAAATGGATTTGACGGATTTTTCTATAGCATTGGCTTTCTAGTGGCGTATCTTGTCGTTCTTTACGTTGTGGCCGAACCGCTTCGAAATCTAGGGAAATATACGATGGCCGATATGATTGCTGCACGATTTAAGCGTCCTGCCATTCGAGGGGTTGCCGCGTTTAACACAATCACAGTCTCTACTTTTTATATGATTGCACAGCTTGTTGGGGCAGGTGCATTAATCAAACTGCTTCTTGGCATTGATTACTGGATTGCTGTGCTGGTCGTAGGTGTCTTGATGACCATTTATGTAGTGTTTGGCGGCATGATCGCTACCAGCTGGGTACAGATCACAAAGGCTGTGCTTCTCATGCTTGGGACCCTGATTATTTCACTGCTTGTATTTGCAAAGTTTGATTTTAGTCTGCTGAAGATGTTTGAGGAGATGAAAACAGCGACCCCGCTTGGTGGGGCATTTCTTCACCCGGGAAATAAATATGATGTGCCTTTAGAGACCCTGTCTTTGAACCTTGCTTTAGTGCTTGGGACAGCAGGTTTGCCGCACATTTTGATTCGGTTTTATACGGTAAAGGATGCCATTTCTGCGCGTAAATCTGTTCTATCCGCTACGTGGATCATCGGTATTTTTTATTTAATGACGGTTTTCCTTGGCTTCGGTGCTGCTGCCTTTGTTGGAACAGAAGCGATCACAGCAGCAGATGCAGCAGGAAATATGGCCGCTCCTCTGCTCGCACAAGCCCTTGGAGGTGATTTATTATTTGCCTTTGTTTCCGCTATTGCCTTTGCGACCATTTTGGCAGTGGTAACTGGTCTCGTCTTATCCGCAGCGTCTGCCTTTGCCCATGACTTTTATAGTCAGATCATCCGCAAAGGGAAAGCGAGTGAACGGGAACAGGTGAAGGCGGCACGCTTTGCTTCCATCGGCGTGGCCATTCTTTCCATCATTCTTGCATTATTTGCCCAATCCTTAAACGTCGCTTTTCTTGTGTCACTTGCCTTCGCCGTGGCAGCAAGTGCAAATTTACCATTGATTATCTTCACTGTCTTTTGGAAACGATTTAATTCTACGGGTGCCATTGCAGGGAGCTTAGTAGGACTGCTGAGCGCACTGATCATCGTCTCGCTCAGCCCAAGCGTCTGGGACCCATCGGGAGCCGCCATCTTTACAGGAGACCCGCTCATCCCGCTGTCGAACCCTGGAATTATCTCGATCCCACTCGGATTCCTTGCCGCTTACTTAGGCACGATATTCTCCTCTGAAAAAGCAGATGAAGACACCTTTACGGAAATTCAAGTAAAGGCACATACAGGCATGCATATGGATACTGATTCATAAGGAAAAGCCGGCAGTGAGCCGGCTTTTTAATAGCGCTGAAATAACTCTGGATTTTTCGGAACGTTTTCTAAATAAATGATCTTTCCTTTGTCGTCCAGTTCTGCAATGTCAATTCCTTCTGCTGTATAGACACGGCCATCCGAAAGTTTCCCGCAAACAGCCCAGTTCGTTTCATACTTTCCGTCTTCTCTTTTTTTCCATCCATCCCACATATGCTTGATGTCTTCATGCACGTGGAAAAATGTGTTTAAAAACTGTGTAAACGCTTGAATACCAGGCTTCTCGGCACCATTTAAGACAATCATGACATCGTCAGAAAACAATGCTAGCAATTCATTCATTTGCTCCTGCCCTTTTCCCGCTTCATCGTATCGGCGAAAATACGTATCGAGCACTTCCATTATTCATTCTCCTTTATTTACCTGTCATTTCGAAAATAATCGAACAATTTAATTGTACACAATTGTTTCTCACCTGTCTATTTTCCCTGAAATCAGAAAAGACATGAATTGAGTCAATCCATGTCTCCTACAGGTTAAAGAGATGCTTTTTCTGATGCAACAAGTGCTTTCAATTTTTCTGCTGCTTTTTTTGGATCAGCGCTCTGGCTAATGGCGCTAATGATGCTAATACCATCTGCCCCTGCTTGGATGACTGGTGCAGCATTGTCGTATGTGATACCCCCGATGCCAACAATTGGAATATGAAGACCATGACGACGTACTTCAGTGATCAAAGATACTCCTTGGACACTGCGTGTATCCTTTTTCGTTTCTGTTGGATAAACTGGGCCCATGCCGACATAATCTGCGCCGTCCTTCATGGCTTGTTTCACTTCATCTAGGTTATGCGTAGACACACCTAATATTTTATTCCCGATCCGTTGTCTGACGTCTTCTGCATTTGTGTCTTCCTGTCCAACATGAACGCCATCTGCATCAAGGTCTATCGCCAGCTGTACATCATCATTCACAATAAAAGGAACATTTGCTTTTTGGCAAAGCACTTGAAGTTGACGAGCCAATTGTTTCTTCTCTCCTCCTTGCAAGGCTCCCTCGCCCTTTTCTCGAAATTGAAACATGGTGATTCCGCCTCGAATGGCTTCTTTTACGACATCAAGCGGCGGTCTGCTTGTATTCGCTGTTCCCATAATAAAATAAACCGATAATTGCTGTTTGATTTGCTGTTGATCAGCCTTTGTCATGTGAAATTCCCCCTATTCTCCCCAATGTCAACACATCATCGCCATTTGTTTGTGAGAGTGCATTTAACAATTCCATTTGAAAAGTTCCTGGTCCTTTATCCTTTGTGTACTGAGCTGCCCTTTCAGCTGCGACACCATAAAACAGTAGTGCAGCTGCCGACGCATGAAGCGGCCGTTCACCTGCTGCACAAAATGCCCCGATGACAGACGTCAGTAAACAGCCGGTTCCCGTCACCTTGGTGAGCCATTCATGTCCATTATGAATAGACAACACGTCCTCTCCATCTGACACCACATCGACTTTTCCTGTGATCACCACAACGGTCTGAAGTGTCCTTGCCGCTTGTTTGGCTAGTGCCGATACATCTCCGTTTGCTGCTTTCGCATCAACGCCTTTTGACTCCCAGCCATCTACTCCAAGTAAATGAGCCATTTCTGCAGCATTTCCTCTGACAACGGTCATGTTCACTTGCTCTAACAGCTGTTTTGCCGCTTTCGTTCGAAACGTTGTCGCACCGACGCCGACAGGATCTAATAGAACAGGTACACCATTTTCATTGGCAGCTTGTCCAGCCAGAACCATGGCCTCCACCGTGTCCTTTGTCAATGTGCCGATATTGAGCACAAGTGCATCCGCCAACTGCGCCATTTCAGCCACTTCTTCTTTGGCATTTGCCATGACTGGCGAAGCGCCTAAAGCAAGCAGACCATTCGCTGTAAAATTCGTCACGACTTGATTGGTAATATTATGAACGAGTGGATTTTCCGCTCGAACCCTCTCCAATAAATGAGACACGCAGCTTGTTTTCATCCGTATCGTCCTCCCTTTTACTCTGCTCCCCACACATAGGATTTAGTATGCTTTAACCATTCTCTTGCCGCAAACGACAAATAGCGATCCTTTCGCCAAATGACTCCTAAATGCCACGGGATCGACGTGTTTAAGGAAATGACTTTCACCTTTTCAGGATCAAGATCACGGCAGATCCGCTCAGGCAGAAGACCAATTCCCAAGTTCTCGGCTACCATCTCACTAATGAAATCCCATTGAGACGTTTCATAAATGACATTGGGCCGGAAGCCCGCATTCATACATTCATTCAATATCCGGCTATGCAAAACAAAGTCTTCCCGAAAGAAAATAAAGGACTCTTCCTTTAAATCAGCTAAATCAACCTTATCACGACCTGCCATCGGATGTAATGGATGCGTCACGAGCTTCATGTCTTCTTTAATAATGGTGTACGTATGAAAAATTTTATCATTTGCAGGCAGAACAATGACACCAATATCTAACGAACCATCTTCGACCCCTTCCTCTACTTTAATAGAGCCGTGCTCCACCAATTGAAATGTGACATCTGGATACTGTTGGCGGAATTCTCCCATGACATTCGGGAAAAAACTCGATCCAATCATCGGCGGCAGCCCGATGCGAATATGTCCTTTTTTGACATTCATTAAATCATTTAGCTCGCTCGTTAAATTCTGAAATGATTGTGTGATTTCACTCGCCTGTGTATACATCGTTTGTCCAGCATCTGTCATTTCAACCTGCCGGCCATTTCGATAAAACAACTGCACCCCCAGCTCATCCTCGAGATTTTTGACCATCTTGGAAATGGTAGGCTGCGACACATAAAGAGATTGTGATGCTTTTGTGAAGCTTTTTAACCTCGCCACTTCTAAGAAATATGTTAAATGTCTAATGTCCACATGACTCACCCTTCCTATAGACAAAAGGAATACTAACTATTCGATATATGTATTTTACCTATAACTGAACGTGCTGTACACTTTAAAGTAAGCTAATCAATTGGAACGTTGTCATGTTTTTGTGAAACAGTGAACAATTTATATAGAAAAAGGAGTGAACAGAAAGTGAGATTGCTCAAAACGCCGCTGATCGCTGTCCTTCAGATTATGGCTTTGTTTGTTTTTGCGAAATTGATGAATGTGCTCGCGGCCTTTTTGCATTTAAGAATTCCGGGCACGATTTTAGGCATTCTGGTCATTTTCTTATTACTTCATTTTAAAATTATTCAATTAAAATGGATTGAACTTGGCGCCGTATGGCTGCTTGGAGAACTGCTGCTATTCTTTATCCCGTCAGCAGTTGGTGTCATTGATTATGGAACATTGCTTTCTCAATCTGGCACAAGTATTGTACTTGTCGTCTTACTTAGTACCTTTGTCGTCATGCTCTCGACTGGTATCATGACGCAAATGATTGCAAAAAGAAAGGAGCGAAAAAAGCTATGTTAGTTGGCGCACTATTTCTGATCTTAACGGTTCTTTTATATCTCGGATCAAAAGCGGTGTATAAACGGCATCCGAAGGTCTATGTCTCCCCATTACTTGTGACGCCGCTTGTCCTTGTCGTCTTGCTGTTAATCGTCAACATTCCTTACGATGCATACAATCAAGGCGGTAAATGGCTCACGAATATGCTTCAGCCTGCGACTGTTGCTTTTGCCATTCCTTTATATAAGTATTTTCACATTCTGAAGAAGCATGCAGTGGAAATTATTTTGAATGTGGCTTGCGGTTCTGTCATTGCGATCCTATCAACAGCATTTATCGCCAAGTTGTTTCATTTGGATACAGGACTTATTGAAAGTCTTGTCCCAAGGTCGGTCACAACACCAGTGGCGATGAGTGTGTCAGAAATGATTGGCGGCATGCCGTCCGTTACGGCTGTATTCGTCATTTTAACCGCACTGTTTGGGTCAATCATCGGTCCAATGGTCATTCGTTATTTCCGTATTGATAATGACATTGCCATGGGCGTCCTGCTTGGAACAGGTGCACACGGGGCAGGAACATCGAAGGCATTTGAAATGAGCTCCGTCTCAGGGACGATCTCAAGTGTGTCGATGATTCTTTCAGCTATTATTACATTATGTGCAGCGCCTCTCCTCATGTCGTTTGCCTTATAAAAAAGCCATTTCCTTTATCGGAAAATGGCTTTTTCTTATGCTTGGATAAAGACAACCTTTAAATAATTTCCTTCAGGATAATTCTTCGTTGTACGGAAATCCTCAGGAAGTGTATATTCTTCAAGGATACGATAGGTTTGCCCTGTTTCTTTAAAGGCCTGCGCAATAAATCCTTTTAATTTCTTCATACCAAATGCACTGCTATTCGTTGATGCCACAATGACGCCGTTCTCAGCTGTGATTTGGATGGCTTCTTTTAATAGCTTCTTATAATCCTTCGCCGCACTGAATGTGTGCTTTTTCGTGCGTGCAAAGGATGGCGGGTCTAAGATGACAAGATCATAAGTCCATCCTTTTTTCGCTGCAAACGGAAAATATTTAAAGACGTCCATGACTTTCATATCCTGCCCGTCCACATCTATATCGTTGATTTCAAACTGTTCAGCTGTTTTTTTCAAACTGCGGTTTGCGACATCTACACTTGTCGTCCGGCTCGCTCCGCCAAGCGCTGCTGCCACGGAGAAAGCGCCTGTGTAAGAAAATGTATTAAGCACGGTCTTTCCTTTTGCATAACGATCTCGAATCGCTTTTCTCACATGACGTTGATCAAGAAAAATGCCTGTCATCGCACCATCATTTAAGTAAACCGCTACGTTCATGCCATTTTCTTTCACGATGAGAGGAAATTCACCTTTCTCTCCCTTCACAAAATCATCATCTTCTATATACTGTCCAGACGTATCAAATCGTTTCTTTTCATAAATGCCTTTATAGTCTGGATATACGTGCTCAAGTGCAGCCAATACTTCCGCCTTGAATGTATAAACTCCTTCGCTATACCATTGGATGAGATAGAAACCGTCATAATGATCAATCGTGAAGCCGCCAATGCCATCTCCCTCTCCGTTGAACACACGGAAAGCAGTCGTCTGCGCATCACGAAATAAATGCGTTCTGCTTTTCGCTGCCTGCTCAAGCTTGGAGACAAAAAAGGCTTGGTCTATTTTTTCGTTGGCATCAAATGTGAGTACCCAGCCGATTCCTTTATTTTGTACACCATAATATCCTTTTCCTAAAAAGGCGCCTCGCTCATCCACCCATTCAATCAGCTCGCCTTCTTTCACACCGCTTACATGAGATACAGCATCTTTGGAAATGAGCGGATATCCCTTTTTCACTTGTTCTGCAAATGTTTGTTTTAATGAGATTTTTTTCATTTGTGTCATCCTTATCCTAAATTGACTCTCTCTATCCTATCATATGAATGTATACGTTACTTCTATTATGATAAGATGAGGAGAAAAATATCAACACACCATAGAGGAGGCTCTTTTTTTGACGACATTACGATTAGATCATACAGGTATTATGGTCACAAATATTGATCAGTCCATTGATTTTTATGAAAAGGTCGTGGGCATGAAATTAAAGGATCGCATCACTCATACAAACGGAGTCATTGAACTTGCATTTCTCGGCTTTAAAGATGAGACAGAAACGGAAATTGAGCTCATCCAAGGGTACAGCAGCGACCTGCCATCCGAAGGAAAGGTTCACCATCTTGCCTTTACAACAGACAATATTCATGCTGAATTCAATCGTATTCAAAAGCTGCAAATTGAATTAATTGATGAAGAAATTACGACGTTACCAAATGGATACTGCTACTTCTTTTTCAGAGGCCCAGACCAAGAATGGATCGAATTCTTCCAGCGCTAATATTTCCTAGGAAATGGGGCCGGTTACCTTTATCATCATATAAACTGCGATATTTCTTAGGCTCCATAAAAGAAAAAGAGTAAGAGCATCCATCCATATGCCCTTACTCTTTTTTTATAACACCTTACTAAGAAATGATTTTGTCCGCTCATGCTGCGGGTTTCCAAAGAGAGCCTCCGGTTTGTCTTCTTCGACAATATATCCGCCATCCATAAAGATCACGCGGTCTCCTACCTCTCTCGCAAAGCCCATTTCATGTGTGACCACAATCATTGTCATGCCTTCGACGGCTAATTGTTTCATAACTGCTAATACATCCCCGACGACTTCAGGGTCAAGAGCAGATGTCGGTTCATCGAATAATAACACTTTCGGGTCCATTGCCAAGGCTCTTGCAATGGCGACACGCTGTTTTTGTCCACCAGATAATTGGTTAGGGTAGCTTTTGGCTTTGTCTTTTAAGCCGACCTTTTCAAGCAGGTCTATTGCTTTATCGACTGCCGCCTTCTTGTCGGCGCCTTTTACCTTCATCGGTGCGATCGTGATGTTTTCTAAAACGGTTTTATGAGGAAATAAATTAAAGTGCTGAAACACCATTCCCACTTCTTGTCGTACTTTATTGATATTCACCTTTGGATCTGTAATCGTATGTCCATGGACAACGACTTCGCCAGCCGTAATATCTTCTAATTTATTGAGACATCTTAGAAACGTGCTTTTGCCTGATCCAGAAGGACCAATCACACACACTACTTCCTTTTCCTCGATGACTGCATTAATGTCCTTTAACACTTCGTGATCGCCAAAGGATTTCTTTAAATTTTTCACCGTAATCATACTCATTTGATATCAAATCTCCTTTCTGCGTAGCTAGCCAGTAGAGAAAGTAAATAAATGATCACGAAATAAATGATACCGACAATGAGCCAGACATTCAAAGGATCAAATGTTGCCGATGCTTGTACTTGTCCCCGCTGCATAATATCGGCGATTCCGATAATCGATAAGAGAGACGTGTCCTTCAAGCTGATGATGGCTTGGTTTGTAATCGCTGGAAGCATGCGGCGGAATGCCTGCGGAAGGACGATAAAGCGCATGTTTTGTCCCCCTGTAAAACCTAAGGAACGTGCAGCTTCTGTTTGTCCTTTATCAATGGACTGAATTCCTGCACGAATAATTTCTGAGAAATAAGCCCCTGCATTAATCGCTACTGTAATAATCCCTGCCGGCACTCGATCAAGCGATATGAATTCAAGTGTATTCAAACCAAAGTAAATGAAGAATAGCTGAACGATAAATGGTGTGCCTCGAATGGCATTGACAAAGACGAGTGCGATGAAATTTAAGATTTTAAAAGGTGACAGACGGAATAATGCCACTATTAAACCGATAATAAATCCTAAAATGATGGCAACAACAAAGATATATAAAGTGGTTTGCAAACCATCCATTAAATATGGAAATGCATTAATAATCGTGTCCATGTTTCTCCCTCCCTAATTCACATACGGCACATCATAAAGAAAGCGCGCTCGGAGCGCGCCTCGCTTGTGTTATGACTTCAAATATTTATCAATAATTTTGTCATATTCACCGTTTTTCTTTAGGTTCTCTAGACCTTTATTGATCTTCTTCAATAGGTCTTGGTTTTTCCCCTTCATCACAGAGATACCATACTGGTCTCCATTCAAGCGGTCTCCAACTGTTTTCAATTTTAAATCTTGTTGTGCGATTGCATACGTAATGACAGGATAATCCTCAATTAAGGCATCTGCATTTCCGTTTGAAACTTCCTGGAACATCGATGGGCTGTCATTAAATTGAACAACTTCATACCCATATTTATCTGCGTTATCTGATGCAA
Organism: Bacillus sp. FSL R5-0431; assembly: GCF_038002985.1. NCBI lineage: Bacteria > Bacillati > Bacillota > Bacilli > Caryophanales > Bacillaceae > Bacillus > Bacillus sp. FSL R5-0431. Next base: position 3,418,068 of record NZ_JBBOOG010000001.1, read on the forward strand.
ATTTTGCACCTGTCGTCCCATTTTTAACAGCTAGCTTTTTCCCCTTTAAATCATCAATTGATTTAATGCTGCTGTCCTTTTTCACAACAACTGTCAGTCCAGCGTCGAAGTATGGATCTGAGAAATCTACCTTCTTCTTACGTTCATCTGTAATACTCATCCCGCCCATTCCTACATCAAGCTGGCCTGCCTGCATTGCTGGAATAATGCCTGAGAAGTCCATAGCTTCAAGTTTCACTTTGAACTCTTGGTCTTTCGCGATTGCGTTAATCAGATCAACGTCTATTCCTTCATATTTACCGCCCTTTTCAAATTCAAACGGCGGATATGTTGTATCTATCCCTATTTTATATGTGCCTTTGCCTTCTCCCGAACCGCTGTCCGATTTTGATCCACAGGCTGCCATGACGAGCACAACAATGAGTCCCATGATCAGTAACATCGATTTTTTCATAAAACACGACCCCCTATTGTCAGTTTTGTCTAAATATTCGCAATACCAATAATACTATACCACGCTAAATCTATAGCGTGTGATATTTTTTATCAATACCAAAGATCCATACAATACTAGATCAATAGTCTCTTTAAATTTTACTTTTTTGCGAATAACTCATTTTATTCTAAAAGAAGAGTGATTCACAATCATGATGTGAGATAATCTTACGAAAAAACGAGACATCACCTTGAAAATCTCCGTTTTTTCTAACATACGAAAACAGACTCTTGAATTACCTTCTTCTCTCTATTGATATCGTAATATATTTTTTCCAAAACCCTCTTTTTACCTAAAAATATGTAAACACATACAAAAAGGTGGATGATCCCTATTTCTTTCACAACTGGTTGAATTTACATCAAAAAACATGTTTTACAAATTGCAAGAGAGCGCTTAAAATATAAGAAGATACTGAATATGGAAAGTGAATTCAGATGAATGGAAATCGAACTAGATGGATAGATGAAGAAAGGAGGATATAAATTGGCCGAAACTGGTGTTTTGTCGTCCGTTGATGTAGCGAATATGTTAAATGACTGGTATGTCATGATGAAAAAAAGAGAAATACAAGGCGCGATCCAGCTAAAAGAAGAGATTCTTCAAGCGTTTGATCGAATGGAAGAGAATCAAGACGTCTTACTTTACTATCAATTGCTAGAGTACCGTTTTAAGGATCTCATCGAAGATACAGCTTCGTTGGATCATAGTCTTTTTGTTGATGAAAATGCGATCCGTACAGATGACATGCTCAGTTACTATTTCTATTTCTTTAAAGGGATGTATGAAATGCGCAGAGGCAATCAGGATACGGCATTTCACCTTTTAAAATTGGCCGAGGATAAATTAGATCTCGTGCACGATGACATTGAAAAAGCAGAATTTCATTATAAAACAGGGTGTCTTTACTATAATATAAGGTCCACGCTTCTCTCCATACACCACTTAAAGATGGCTTCATCTATTTATGACGCAGATCCATGTTATGTGAAAAAATCAATCAGCTGTCAAATGATGCTCGCTTTGAATTATGCTGATCAATCGAAATATGATGAGGCAGAGTCATTATTTGAAGAAGTGATTCATTCACTAGAACAAATGGAAGACCCAGATTTACTTGGTCACGCGTATTGCAATGCAGCTTTTATTAAAAGTCTTAGAAATGAATACAGTGAAGCTGTGCCGCTCCTAGAAAAAGCTTTATTGATCGAGACATTTGAAACGTCTTCTCCAGGCGGCTACTTACTTGCCATGTATGCCTATACAAAAGCACTATTCAAGCTGAAAAAGCCTGGTTTGTTCCACTATTATGTACAGCTTTCACTACAAAAAGCAGAAAATTTAAAACAACGAAACATTTCACTTAAATTATCCATTTTAGAAACACTTATGCTTCAGCCAGACAACATGATGGAGCAAATCAAACCTTATTGTGATCAATTAGAATCTATGAATTTCCTTGTCGATCTTGAAGCCATCTGTCAGGATGCAGCTGCTTACTTAACGGATCTTGGACTTCATGAAGAATCCACTTATTTCTGGAACAAGGCGTTGTCCTTAAAAACTTGTTAAGAATATGGAGTGATGTATGATGAAAAAATGGTTTATCGCAACTGCGATTTTGACACTCTTGATAACAGGTGTTTCCATTGGCGCTTCAATCCAAAAAGACAGCCAATCTGCACAATCTCAAGATATCATTCAAAAGAGAGACCGCGGCACCAACCCTTAAAAATGAAAAAGAGCAGCTGTGAATATAACAGCTGCTCTTTTCTATGCGCTAATCAATTTCTCGTTTAATATTTTGCATTTTTTCATCTAAGTAATGGGCGATATCTGCCGCTTCCTTCAATTCATCGGTCAGCTGATGAGGGACATCGTTTTGCAGTTTATAATAGATTTTATGTTCAAGGCTCGCCCAAAAATCCATCGCTATGGTCCGCACCTGAATCTCAACCTTCACATGCTCCACCCGATTCGTTAAGTACACAGGGATTTCCACAATTAAATGAAGACTTCTGTAGCCATTTGGTTTTGGATGTTGAATGTAATCCTTCACTTCAAGGATTTTTAGATCCTCTCTTTGCCTCAATACATCCATAATATTATAGATATCTTGAATAAAGGAGCAGATGATACGGACACCTGCGATATCATGGATATACTCCTTGGCACATTGTGTTGTGATGTCGCATCCTTTTCTTGCTAATTTATTTACAATGCTTTCAAAGGATTTGATTCGTGATTTTGTATGCTCTATTGGATTGTGTCCATGGATTAAATTATATTCCTGGCTGATAATTGAAAACTTTGTATCCATTTCATCTAATGCAAATTTATATACTAATAATTCATTTTTCCAGTCTTCCATGACGTTTTTCAAATCTTCTACATGAGTTGCTGACATATTCATTTCTTTTTGTCATCTCCTTTTGGGAAACGGCGGCTGCACCGCTTTCCGTTTACTAGACGGAGAAAGGACTCAAAAGGTTTTAAAAAATACGTCGTCAGCCTCGCTGTTTGTAATACGTTAACGCCAGCGCAAGCGCGAGTACAGAGCCTTTCACAATATCCATTGCGTAATAAGGGACAGACATCATCACAAGTCCATTTTGCAAAATACCGATGAGCACAGCCCCAATAAAAGTACCAAATGCATTTGGCTTTCCTGCTCCCATGACGGAAAAACCGATAAAAGCTGCCGCTACGCCATCCATTAAATAAGGTGCGCCAGCATTTATTTCCGCTGTCATCACCCTTGATGCCAGCACAATACCACCGATTGCTGCAAATAAAGCCGAGAGCAGATATGCTGCGATTTTATATTTGTTTACATGAATACCGGACAATCGAGCCGCTTCCTTATTCCCTCCAATAATGTACATGAATCGGCCGTGCTTTGTGTAGGTCATGAAAACATGTGCAAATAGCACAATGGCTGCCATTAAGAGAATGATATATGGCACCTGGCCGATTTTGCTGAAAAAGGCGGGGATTGTGCCCGTTGAGAATGTACCGTCAGGCAGCACCATGTTTTCAGAAATGGTCGCTCCTTTCGTATACGTTTGAGCCAGTCCTTGAATGATAAACATCATAGCTAATGTCATGAGCATATCTGGAATTTTCATTTTGACAATCATCAAGGCATTGAGTAAACCAACAATAAGGGCAGCCGCTAGCGCAGAGAGGATCGCAATCAGCGGGTTTTGCGAAAACCACACGAACATAGAAATCACAATTGCATTCGATAACGTTGCGACTGATCCGACTGATAAATCAAAGCCGTTTACTGCCAATGAGATGGTAAGGCCCACCGCAATAATGGTCACAATGGAGATAGACCGTAAAATATTGATGATATTCCCTGATTGCAAAAACGCTGGATTCGCTGCCGCAAATACCACAATCAATACGACAATGGTTAAGATCGTGCCATATCGATAAAAGAAATCAAATAGATGAAAGGATGGCCGCTGTTTTTTCATTTGCTGCACAGGGGCTGGAATTTGTCGTTCACTCATGATTGTCCTCCTGTTGAATGATATAAAAGCTCTTCCTCAGTCGTTGGCGCAGTCATTTCCCGGGCAATGCTGCCATCATACAGCACGTAGACTCGGTCTGCGATACCTGCAATCTCCGACAGCTCACTTGACGCATAAATCACAGATTTCCCGCGGGCGGCAAGCTCTGCAATCAGGGTGAAAATATCTTTTTTCGCTCCAACGTCAACGCCTTTTGTTGGTTCATCAAAGAGATAGACATCCGCCTCAGCCAGCAGCCATTTTCCAATGGCAATCTTCTGTTGATTTCCACCGGATAGATGCTTCACCTTTGCTTCAAGAGAAGGCGTTTTGACACCAAGCCGTTTGACGATTACGTCTGCTTCCCGCTTTTCCTTCGAACGATGTAAGAAGCTGAACACCCGTGAGAATGAACGAAGACTTGCAGCCGTTAAGTTCCATCCCACGCTCTCTTCTGTCAGAACCCCTTCCTTTCTACGTTCTTCCGGCACAAGGGCCATTCCAGCTCTCACGGCTTGATGAGGCGATGTGATGCGAACGGTTTGACCATGAAGCTGCACAGTTCCCGTCTTTTTTTCTGAGGCGCCGAAAAGGGCTTTACACAATTCCGTTTTTCCAGCACCGACAAGGCCTGCAATTCCGAGAATTTCTCCCTTTTTCACGTGAAGATGAATGTTGCGTAATTTATGCTGGTCGTTTAGCTGCTTCACTTCAAGCACAATAGATGCATCCTTCAAAGGTGTACGGAGCGGGAATTGTTCCTCTAATGGCGCGCCTAGCATTTCTTCAATGATCTGCTGCGGATTTGTATCTTGAACGAGGTGAGCTGCGACATCGGTTCCATTTCGCATCACTGTCAGTTCATCACAGATGGTGAAAATTTCAGGCATGCGATGGGAGATAAACACAATGCCCGTTCCATTCTGTTTCAGCCGATCAATCATTGAGAATAACTTGCTTGTTTCTGTATGACTAAGAGGAGCCGTTGGTTCATCTAAGATTAAAATGCTGCATTTAATCGAAACGGCCTTGGCAATGAGCACCATCTGTTTTTCTGCAAGGGTCAGATCACTCACAAGGCGCTTTGTGGAGATGTCGATGTCCATTTCTTTTAATAGTTGAGCTGCCTTACGGTGCAGCTCTTTCCAGCCGACAAATGTTTTTTTCTCAATCTGATGCATCATCATATTCTCACCAACACTTAAGTAGGGAACTAGCGCCGTATCCACTTCTTGATGTACCGTCTGCACACCATATGAGGCCGCATCCTTTGGGGTTTGAATGGATGCCGCCTGACCATTGATATGGATGCTTCCTTCATAGTGCGAATGAGCGCCAGAAAGAACTTTCATTAACGTGGACTTCCCAGCACCATTCGCTCCAATCAGCGCATGAACCGTCCCTTTTTTTAATGTAAAATTCACTTGATCTAACGCTTTTACTCCTGGGAATTCAATCGAAATATGTTTCATACAAACAAGCGGCGAAGTCATAGGTGTCCTCCTTCTCATGATCATCATCTGAAAAACGAAACACCCTCTATGGAAGAGAGTGCACGTCGTTTATTTTGTATAATGCTTCTTCAAGGTCTTCATCCAATCTTCTTCAAAAGCAGTCGATGAGCCGAACCCCTTCACTTCGTCTGCAAGATTGACCATATTGATGGCTTTTCCTGCTTGTTGAAGCTGATTTTGCGAGATGAGAGAGGCCTCAAGGTCATAGGAAGATGGTGTTTTCTCGCCCGCTATTTTCTTCGCAAGAATTCTCACGTCAACAGCGCCGATGAGCTTCGGATCAACCGCTGCTGTGTACTTCCATGGACTTTCTTTCGCTGTCATTTCTTGAAGATCAGCATTTGACACATCAATCCCGTAAATCTTCACCTCTGTTCTTCCTGCTTCCTTTAGCGCTCTTGCTGCGCCAATGGCAAAGGCATCCCACGTGGCAAAAATAGCGTCAAGTTTACCCTTTGGATATTTATTCAGCATGGCTGCTACTGCATTTTGCGTTTGAACAGACGTATCAGAGGAAGCAATGCCAAAGCGGTCAAGTTCCTTGATCCCTTTGTGTTGGTTGAGCGTTTCTTGATAGACCTTGTTTCGTCTCACCATTGGCGGGAACCCATCTACCCAGAGGTATGCAATATTTGCTTTTCCTTTAAAATCAGACACGAGTGCGTCTAGTGATTTTTTCGCTAATTGTTCGTCATCTTGAGACGTCACTGTGACCCCTTTGATGTCCTTCAGCTTAGGATTCGAATCAAACGCTACGACTGGAATGCCCTTCGCTGTGATCTTTTTCACGTCAGCGACGGTCGCCTCGTCGTCCCCATGAGAGATGATAAAGCCATCATAATTTTCTCCCAGCGCCTGAGAGATCGCATCATGGAATTTCGCTGTATCCCCGTTTGCGGTGTAGACATCTACCGTAAAGCCAAGCGCTTCACCTTCTGCCTTCGTCCCAGCTAAAAACTGCGCTGTATGATCATCTCCTCCGATTTTACGGATGACTTTAATTTTTGCTCCCTGTCCCTTTGCAAATCGCTTCGGTACATTGTCAAAGGAGACCTTTTCGTTCGCATTTGCCTTTGAGCCTGCACTTGATCCAGTGCCGCAGCCCGTTAATAGGATTGTCAATACCATTAATAATATAAGACATGATGTAAAATGCTTACGCTTCATTGCTGTTCCTCCTCAAGTTGTTTTTATTTTTCACATCGGAAAACTAGGTAAAACAGTGGGAAAACGCCAGTAAACTGTTCTTTCATTTGAAAAAGAGACGAAAAAAGCCTCTCCTGGAAAGAGAGGCTTGATCACCGTTGCATGAAACATGTATCGGGAAATCTTCCTCTCTTATCTGTCAAAGCTGTAACAGCTTTGCAGGAATTAGCACCAATTTCTATAGTAGAAACGGTTGCCGGGCGTCATAGGGCCAGTCCCTCTGCCTCTCTTGATAAGAGATCCGTTATGAAATTTTGTTTTAGTTAAAATGTCTTCTTTACCTTAATGTGATGTGACAACAATGTCAATGATTTTTTTGAAAATTTAAAACAATACATTTGTGGTTCATACATGCTTAACTTCCGATGATTTTCTTAGCAGGTGATGATTTCTTCAGGCGAAAGTCATATTTTTTCTCATTCACAAATTGTGGATTGAGGTGTGCTGATCCTTTATCTTGGCCGCTTTTCAAGAGATACGTTTTGTAGCCTTTCATCCATTTCCCGCGCCATACCCACTGTGATGCCTTTGCACCTTTTCGGTCGTCATACACGTTCTTCTGGAAGGTATTCTTTTGATTCACTCCATAAAGATTCACGACTAAGTAATGCGACGCACTCGCTGTCATAATATTATTCGTGATTCGATTGTTCACCGCTTGATATTGCATCAACAATTGACCGCCTTCTAAGCCGGCTGTGTCATTTTTGTACAAAATATTATGTGAGATCGTCGTATTTGTTGTTCCGCCTCGCTTTTTATCATAGCCGCCAATTGAAATACCTGTATAACGGTTCAAATACACTTGATTGTGTTCGATGCGAATGCGATCTGCCATTTTTCCTTTATGTTCACTTGTGACTTCAATCCCCAGGTCATTGTGATGTGTGATGTTATGATCAATCACAATGTCCTTTCCGCCATCAACATAAATTCCGCCAGCGGAGATGTCTTTGCCATAGGCTGGATTCCCTGCACTCGTAATCTCATATACTTTGTTTTTAGATACGACACCATTTCTGACTTGATCGTACTTTTTAGAAGGTGCTACGTTCTCAAAACCAATTAAATCAATGCCTATATTATCTGTGTGGCGAACCGTGTTATGTGTCACACGGAATTTTTTGACGTTCCCATTTAGCACAAGCGCTTCACTGAAGCCAAGCTTTAATTTTTCAACAGTGTTTCCTTTGATTTCAATGTCTTCAATGGCCGCAGGAGCTTTTGTTCCATAGACCGCAATACCGTGCGCATTCCCACTTTTGTGTGTCGTCTGAATGTCATACACTCGGTTGTTGAGCAGTTTGACGCCTTTGCCGCTTCCTTTGATGAAAATACCGACTGGTGTCACATCTTCCTTATTCGTCTTGAGATGTCCCACCGTCAGACCTTTGAGGGTGATGTAGCTTTTTTGATCGATCGTGACAAGACCGCCATCTGCTTGATTTCCCTTAAGAGAAGCCCCGCTAATGACAGGTTTTTCTTTTCCGTAAGCTTGAAAGATAACGGGTGCTTTCTTTGTACCTGAATGGCGGACAATCAATTTCTCTTTGTATGTGCCGCCTCTCATGTAAATGGTTGCCCCGGCTTTCGCCATACTTGCCGCTTTTTTCAGCGTGCGAAAAGGTTTTTGCTTCGTTCCCGGGTTTTTGTCGTTTCCGTTTGGCGCCACGTAATAGGTAGTTCCCTGCTTGGCGCCAGCCTCCTCTGTCATCGCTTGACAGCCGAAGCTGATCACGGTCATGAATAAAATAAGTAAAATGCCTAGTATCGCTCGTTTCATCTTGTTGTTTGCTCCTTTCACTTCTCTTCTTCCTTTATCGGTTAAAAAAAAGAGGATTAAAATATGAGAATGCCCCTTGCAATGTACTAGTCAAAAGGTGTATGGTTGAAAGAATATCTTACAGGAAAATCATCCGCTTTTAAATTGTCAGATTAATCAGTTAATAATGCATTTGGATTTTATTTCTTTATTAAAAAGGGGTGACATGAGGCAGACTGACGGCAGAGAGAAGGAAAGCGCTTTAACAGATTTTTCTTATCTGAATTCCAGAAAACCTATTGCTAATATTTTGTGAAGGTATAGAATAGAATCATAATTATTTCATATTATTAGAATTTTCAAATAATCAAACAGCAAGGAGATTTACGATGCCAAAACAACCCATCCGCGTTGAACTTAGTTCAACAAAAAAACCAAAACCTCAATTTGATCAACTTGAATTCGGAAAAATCTTCACAGATCACATGTTTGTGATGGATTATTCCATTGATCAAGGCTGGTACGATCCCAGAATTATACCTTATCAGGCCATTCCAATGGACCCAGCTTCGATGGTCTACCATTATGGGCAATCTGTTTTTGAAGGCTTAAAAGCTTATGTTTCTGAGGATCAGAAAATTCTCTTATTCCGTCCGGAAAAGAACATGGAACGCTTAAACAGATCCAATGACCGCCTGTGTATCCCGCAAATTGATACAGAAACGGTTTTAGAGGGCTTAAATGAACTCATTCGCATTGATAAGGATTGGGTACCTGATGCAGAGGGCACTTCCTTGTATATCCGTCCATTCATTATTTCCACTGAGCCGTATTTAGGCGTTGCGCCGTCAAGCACGTATAAGCTGCTGATTATCTTATCTCCAGTGGGATCTTACTATAAAGAAGGCATCCACCCGGTCAAAATTGCAGTTGAAAACGAATTTGTCCGTGCCGTTAAGGGCGGGACAGGAAATGCCAAAACAGCTGGAAACTACGCCTCAAGCCTCAAGGCACAGCAAGTCGCTGAAACCAAAGGCTTTTCACAGGTTCTTTGGCTTGATGGAGTCGAGAAAAAGTACATTGAAGAAGTCGGGAGTATGAATATCTTCTTTAAAATCAATGGAGAAATCGTGACGCCTGAATTGAACGGCAGCATTTTAGAAGGCATCACCCGTAACTCTGTACTTGAGCTGTTAAAACATTGGGGTATTCCAGTGACAGAGCGTAAAATTTCGATTGATGAGTTAATTGAAGCACATCAATCAGGTGAGCTTGAAGAAATCTTTGGAACTGGAACGGCGGCCGTCATCTCTCCTGTCGGGGAATTAATTTATCACGATCAGCCATATGTGATTCAAGATGGTCAAACAGGTGAAGTATCGAAGAAATTGTATGAGGCCATTACCGGTATTCAAAAAGGAACACAGCCAGATATCTTCGGCTGGACAGTAGAAGTCGACTCGGTCGTTAAGCAGGCATAAGCATGTAAAAGAACCTTTCAGTCATGAAGGGTTCTTTTTTTGTTTATTTATCCCTCCAATATACCTTATAATGGTAATCATACGTATAAGGAGTGATGGTATGTTTTTTACTTATCTACTAGCGTTCTTAGGTATTTGCATCGGATCGATGATCATAGCTACAGGTTTCGACGATTCACCGTTCCTCACCCGGTTTCTATTTAAGGTTCTCGGGATTTTTATCCTTGTTCTTTCCATTACTTTTGTAAAGGTTAGACGAAAGAGGCTACACAACAAAAAGGCGAAATAGACTCAGATGTCCAGTCAGCCGCCCATCAAATCGTGCACCAAAACAAGACCGATACCCCCACAATCGCCCCTGCATATATCCACTGTTTCCTTTTTATGCTCCGCTTTCTTTCGATCAGTAAAAAGATCTCTGGTAAAAAGACGATGATGATTTCTAGGATAAAGACAAGATAATAAACAAGCGGCATGGGCTGGAAATCAAAGTCTCTTTCATCTCCACCAATCGTTGCGAAATACATCAACAGGTTGGTCACTGGAATGGTAAAACAAACGAGCAGGCGGAGAACATAAATCCACACATACTGTCTATGACGAATAAGACCAATAAATGAAGCAATGATGCCATACAAAAACAAGACCACTGTGCCGTAACTCATCAGTGGTTGAACGATAAAGCCGTAAAGCATTAAACCAATTGCAACCATATTCAAACAGTCCTTTCTTTGAAGCCATACATGCTGTTTTTTTCTATCATACACTTCTTTCTCGAATTTCCATATGGGGCAATGATAAAAAACGACCCCATAAAGGGGCCATTTTGTTTTACGCTTTGACTGATTTGAAGAATTGCGGTAAATATTCACGATGCGCTTCGAGCATTTCATCTAAAATTTGCTTTGCAATTTCATCAGATGGGACAAGCGGATTAATCGTCATCGCCACAAGAGCCGTCTCGTAATCACCTGTTACAGCCGCTTCTGCTGCCACACGCTCGAATGATTTGATTTGTTGAACGAGCCCTCTCACAGCTACAGGCAGATCGCCCGTCGCAATTGGTTTTGGTCCGTCCTTCGTAATGATACAGTTCACTTCAACCGCTGATTCAGCCGGAATGCTGGCAATCGCCCCTCTGTTCACTGTATTGACAGGTTGGATGTCATGCTTATCATTATAGATGGAGCTGATTAAGTTACATGCCGCATCACTGTAATACGCCCCGCCTCTTTTTTCGAGCTGCGGTGGTTTAATCGATAAATCAGGATCTTTATAAAGCTCAAATAATTCTTGCTCGACTTGCTGTACAACCTCTGCTCTTGTTCCTTTTTCTTGGGCTGCTTTTTGCTCTTCTTCCAGCATATCTTTTGTTTTATAGTAATAGCGATGATACGGACATGGGATCACCCCTAAGCCTTTTACAAAAGAAGGTTCCCAGTTTTTCGCTTCAATGTTCTTCATAGACCACTGACTATTCGGATTTCCCAATTCATCGAGCACTTGATCCATAATGCTGACCCCGTCTAAATACACGTTTAATCCATAGACCATGTGATTGAGGCCCGCAAACTGTACCTCGATCCGTTCAACATCCACATCAAGCGCCTTGGCAATCCCCATTTTGATCCCAATTGGTACATTGCATAGACCGACTACTTTTTTTAGATTTGTGTAGCGCAGCACAGCTTCTGTGACCATGCCTGCCGGATTTGTAAAGTTCACAAGCCATGCATCTGGACAAAGTTCTTCCATATCCTTCACGATGTCTAGAATGACCGGGATGGTCCGAAGACCTTTAAATAAACCGCCTGGTCCGTTCGTTTCCTGACCGATGACGCCGTATTTAAGCGGGATTCTCTCATCTTTTGCCCGTGCTTCCAGCAGTCCTACACGAAATTGTGTCGTCACGAAATCTGCGTCCTTCAGGGCTTCCCGGCGGTCAAGCGTCAGGTGTACCTCAATCGGCAGACCGGCTTTTTCAACCATGCGTTTCGCGAGAGCGCCCACGATGTTTAACTTTTCCTGACCCGCTTCAATATCCACTAGCCATAATTCCTTTACAGGCAATTCATGATATCGTTTGATAAACCCTTCGACAAGCTCAGGCGTATAGCTCGATCCTCCGCCTATTGTGACAATTTTGATTCCATCTTTCATGAATTGACACCTCCGAGTTGCTTCATTTTTTCATGGAGCTCGATGATTTCCGCTGCGAGCTCCTTGACGGTCATTGCGTTCATGAGATGATCCTGCGCATGGATCATTAAGAGACTGATGTCGGTCTTTTCTCCTCTAATTTCTCCTTGGATCAGCTCTGTCTGTGCGTGATGCGCCTCATTTAACGCGTCTTGTGCTTCCTGCAATTTTTGCTTCGCCTCATCAAAGTTTCCTTGCTTTGCACTTGTAATGGCCTCCATCGCAGAGCTTCTGCCATTCCCGCCATGTAAGATGAGTTGAAACACAATTTGTTCCATTTCCATCGGCCGCATCCCCCTTATTTCCTCTATTACATGCTGACGACATTTTCATCAGTTGATGCTTTTGTTTCTAGCTCACTTTCTTCTTTTAATTTCTGCTTATCCCACATTCTAAAGAATGGGTAGTATAAAGCGAATGACAACGCCAGGTTAATCAGCTGCATGACAGCACCAGAGATTTTGCCTCCTGTGGCGAGATAGCCTGAAATGATGGGCGGCATCGTCCATGGGACAGCAATCCCCGCCGGTTTTGCTACAAGTCCTGTGCTCATTCCGATATATGTGGTGATGATCATCATGATTGGCGTAAGGATAAACGGAATGAGAAGCATTGGGTTCATGACAATCGGCATTCCAAAAATGATCGGTTCGTTGATGTTAAAGATGGCTGGCCCAATGGCAAGTCGGCCAAGCTGTTTCATTTGTTTACTTCTGGCACGTAAGATCATCGTCAGCACTAAAGCAAGCGTTGCACCGCTTCCGCCGACATTGATGAAGATTTCAAAGAACTGCGCTGTGAAGATATTTGGCAGCACTTCTCCTGCTTGGAATGCGAGACGGTTCTCATCCATCGCACCGAGCCAAATTGGGCCCATGACGCCGCCGACAATGGTTGCTCCGTGAATACCACATGCCCAGAGGAGCATTTGCACACCAATGGCGACAATACTTCCGCCTAAGCTTCCACCAAGAATGGAAAGCGGTGTGCCAATTAAGACCGTGATGATATTATGAATACTCTCAAATGGTGTCATCTCAATCACAAGTCTAACGACCCAGATCAGCGTGATGACCACAAAACCTGGAATAAGTGCGATAAACGATTTACTCACTGCTGGCGGTACACCATCAGGCATCCTAATGACGATATTCCGCTGGACAATGAATCGGTAAATTTCAGTTGAAAGCATGGCAATAATCATGGCAACGAATAACCCTTTACTGCCCATCAATGTGACTGGAATTCCCCCACCTACTAGGATGGCTTCTGTTGAGCCTTCAGGTGTGAAAGGAACTTGATATGGTGTCGCCAAAAGGAAAGCTGCAACAGCGATCGCACCAGATGATAGGGCATCCACTGCATACTTTTCAGCAAGCCTGTAGGCAATCCCGAAGGTGGCAACAAGTGCCATAATGTCAAAGGTTGCATTAACAGGATAGGATAGTTTCGTGGCCCATTCAGCTCCAAAGATACTTGCCATAAAATCGCTGTATCCTGGGATCGGAAGGTTGGCTAAAATGAGAAACAGTGAACCGACAATAATGAGAGGCATGGTTAAAACAATTCCGTCACGCAATGCTTGTAAATGTCTTTGAGCGGCAATCTTCCCTGCAAACGGCATGACCTTCTCTTCTAGAAATCGGTTGAATCCATTCATCCCTTCCGCCCCCTTTATCCGTTCACTAACTGTTCAGCAGATTTTAAAACCTCAGCCCCATTACATACGCCATAATGCACGGTATTAATGACGTCGACTGGAATTCCTTTTTCTTCTCCGAGCTTTTTCATTTGTGGTAATAAATATCGAACCTGTGGTCCTAATAAAAGCACATCGGCTTGATCAATATGACTTTTCGCTGAATCTCCAGATACTGCCCAAATACGATAGTCTTTTCCTTGTTCTTGTGCGCTTTTCTCCATTTTTGTGACTAGTAAGCTTGTTGACATACCTGCTGCACAAACCAATAAGATGTTCATGTGTAAACGCCCCCTTTTGAAATTGTGAAGCTTTTCTTTACACATTCATCATATTATGAAACCGCTTTCATAAACACCTATACTTTTTCCTTTAGGAAGCGGAAAAAGTTAAGATCACACTGTTAGTTCTTGTACGAAGGGACCTTTTTATGCATGGTATCCAGCATGTCTTCAAATGTATCACAGGCGATGAGATGCTGAATGAATTTCACATTATGCACAAGCTCGCCCAGCAGACGGTACATCCCTTTTAAATCTTTGGCATTCTCTTTTTCGACACAAAGCAAGCAGACAAATTGAACTTTTTTCTCTCCCCATATGATCGGTTTTTCTAATGTACATATCGCCCAAAACGTCTCTTCTGTCAGCGGCGTCATAGGGTGCGGAATGGCTGTATAATGCCCGAAGGATGTAGGAGCAGCCTCTTCTCTTTCCATCACAGAAGGTGTAAGCTCTGCTGGTGCTAAACCCATATCGATGATTTTTTCCGTGAGAAAGGTGATGACCTCTTCCTTTGTTTGAAAGGCGCATTTTGTAAAGACCAATTCCTTTTTCATATATTGAGAGGCCAATGTCACCCTTGTTTCACTCGTCAGGGCTTCTTCAATTTTTAAAAAGTCGCCGCCTCCTAAAATGGTGTTTACTTGTATGACTGGAATCGGTAAATCCATCTGAATCGGGACCGTTGTAATAATCAAATCCAGGGCATGTAAAGACACATGCGGAAGCGAATAAAGCTCTGCTGTTCCTAAAATGGTCAGTTTTGACCCAAATTGTGACCGCAAACGATCCTGAAGCAGCCTTGCACTCCCTGCACCAGATGCACAGACAATGAGACATCGCTTCGGCGGAATCTCCATTTTCCTCCGCTCTAAAGCCGCACCAAAATGAAGCGCCATATATCCGATTTCATTCTCATGAATACTCAGCCCCTCCTCTTCTTCTAGGACCCTGCTGGCGATAATACCTGCTTCAAAAGCAAGTGGATACCCCGCCTTTATTTCATCAAGCATCGGATTTCTTAAGTTCATTCCATATTTACACCGGGTCATGGCTGGCTTTAAGTGCAGACTCAGTCCAATCATTAATTCCGCATCGCCGGCTAAATCAAGCTGCAGTTTTTGATCAATGGCTTGGAGCATAAGCTGAACAAGACGGCTCGTGTCATCATCCACAATTTGTTTTTGACCACTCGATGAAAAGGACTGTACCATTTTGGCTGTTCCTAATAAATGAATGGCGATATAGACGATCTCCTCTTGTGGAAAAGAGACGTCCAGCAGTCCTTCAAGGCATTCCACCATTTTTTTAGCGACCTTATATTCCTTTGCCTGTGGTATCTCATTGATTTCCTCTGGCAAAACAGATACATAGTTTCCGTGTCTAATCCGTTTGCAGGCAATCGCAACATGAACGATTAAATTATTCATGCAAATGTCTGATAGATTCATTCTTTCTTCATTGATATAATCAATCATTGTTTTCTGAATCAATTCCAATTCATGTTTTGGCAAAATGGTGACTGCTGTGTTCAGCATCGTTTGGTAGGAACGGCGTTCATTGAATAAATATTCTGACATACAATAACGAATTTTCATCTCCGATCCTTTGATTCGGCAGCCTTTATTCGGCTTCGCATCCAGCTTCAGATCAAAGGGCTCAAGCTTGCGTTTGACCCATTTCATATCGTTACTCATCGTCGATTTACTAATAAACAGCTGGTCCTGTAAGTCTTCCAGTTTCACATAAGACTCTGCGAGAAGCAGCTTCTTTAAAATAAACCGAACGCGCTCCTCCGGCAGAACAGCCAGTGGCTCTTCCTGTTCGACTTCCTCTTTCATAAAACGGCGAAAGGCATTCTCATCGTTGATCAACAGCTCATAGCCAGCTCCTCGAACAGCTGATACAGCCGCTTGATAAGGAGCGAGACGGTCGTTCAGTTCCTTGATGTCTGTACGAATGGTGCGGCTTGTCACTTGTAAGCTGACAGAAAGCGCAGCGCTTGTGAGCGGGGTCTCCGCTGCCATGAGCTGACTTAAGATGTGCGCCAGTCTTTTACTCAGCATCAGATCGGCCTCCTTAGGTAAGGGTGGAGAATCTGCCTTGTCTGGACAGGGTGTATACGCTTGCAGTTCTCTTCATTACTCATATTCTACTGAAAAGAAATAAAAATTGCCAACTCATTTATATGACAAACGCCCCTATTTATACAACAAACCATATCTAATGACCTATGAATCTTTTTGTAGGACTCTGGCAGAAACCATCAAAAAAGGCGCTACACCTCCGTGTCATCGCCTTTTTTATGAAGGGATCAGCTGGGTAAAGACAACCAGTCTCTTTTCATGAGTCCCTGCTGCATGATCAAATGTCCCTGTACACGTAATGAAATTGAGATTCCGTGTAAAAGCGTACCCGAAAAACGCATTCGGCTTTTCTTCACGCGGATAGCTTTGCACTTTGATCACTTCAAAAGTTCGCTTTTTTCCTGACGAGGACGTCACGATTACCTTGTTTCCCTTTTTTAGCTCCTTTAATCGATAAAAAACAGAAGGTCCCCATTTATTATCAACATGGCCATTCATGACGGCATTTCCTTTATCTCCTGGCTTTGGACCATCTTTAAACCAAGCTGTGTTGTCCGTATTTTTTGGGACGCCCATACTGCCATCCTTTGATAAAGTTGTTTTCTCCAACTTTGCTTTGACATCAATCGCCGGAATCGCAATTTCAGCCGGGACAATACCAGACGGTTCGTCTTTTAACATGTCTTGTGAATGAGACTGTTTTGCGGCTTGGTTTGTTGTCTTTTTTTCAGGAGATGAGGTTGTTTTAGAGGATGACGAATCATCCATAGATTGTGATGCGCAGCCCGTGATGATGAGAAGCATCAGAAGACCAAACAACCACCTTTTCAAGTCAGTCTGCCTCCTTTTAAAGAAAGGAACGGCACGATTGTGCACGTTCCCCTTTCCTTTTTATACGAGCTTAATTTGATGTCTTACGGCGAGTAAGGAAGAACGCACCCGCTGCACCGCCGGCTAGGATCAAACTTGCGATCATTCCCGCAAATGCTTCATATGACATACCTAAAGGACCGGCTGTGCCTCCCATACCTGTTTTAGGCATTTCATTAGGCATCTTGGATTTGAACATTTCAGGATGCTGATCAACAATTGCTGCTGTGACATCTTGACCGACCATGAACTTATGACCGTACGCCTCTCTCACTGTTGGATAAAGCTGATCATATTCGCCTTTATGGTATGACGTATATGTTTTGATCAGCTTATCAATATGCATTTTTAAGCCAGCCTCTAAATCTGCTGCCTTCAAACGTCCATTTGTCGCTTGATCTAAAAATTTCGCTTGCTTCATTCGATACGCATCTAAGTTTTTCACCGCTTTTTCTTTCGCTTCTTTGTCTCCTGATGCATCCGCTTTGACATAATCAACTAAGTAACCGATATGGCTTGACCAAATGGCTTTGAATTGTTTTCCTGCATCCTTGCCATAAACAGAGGCAATCGCATCTGATAAATCATTTGTGTTTTCGTTCAAAGCTGCCGCTGCTTGATCAAAGTCCTTGCTGCCATCATTTCCTTTTTGCATAGCAACGACCGCAAGCGCCAAATGCTCTGAGAACAAGTAGTTTAAATCTTCACGAAGGTCTGCTGCTGGTGTGTCGACTGATTTGTGATCAAATTTCCCAGGAAATTGATCTGTGATCGCCCACGATACGCCTTTACCGACTTCAAACATATGATGAATGGATTTTCTAACCGTTTCATAGGTCGTATCAAAATCCTTTTCAGTGTAGCTATCAAACGCTTTTAACAGTTCATTGACGTGCATTTTTAAGCCTTCTTCTAGTTCGCTAGCTTTCAATCTGCCGTCTGTTGCTTGATCGAGCATATCGGCTTGTTTCATGCGATATTGGTCAAGCTGCTTAACTGCTTTCTTTTTACCTGCTTCATCTTTCTTTGCCGTTGCTTGTACATAATCAACAAAGTAGCCGATATGACTTGACCAAATGTCTTTGAATTGTTTCCCTGCTTTTTTTCCGTACACAGAAGCGATGGCTTCCGATAAGTCATTTGTGTTGTCATTTAGCGCTGCCGCTGCTTGTTTAAAATCTTTGCTACCGTCAATTCCCTTTTGCATTGTGATGACTGCTAAGTAGGCATGCTCCGAAAATAACTGGTCTAGTGCTGCTCGAAGATCGGTTGCTTTGTTTGACACCTCTTGTGACGAAGATGTCTTCTTTGCCTCTCCATGCATATGTCCTTCGTGTGCACTTGCGCTATGAGCTGCCGGAAATAGTAATGCTGCGCTAAGTGGAATGGTTAAAATCGCTTTTTTCATGTTCATCTGTTTTTCCTCCTCTTTCCGTTTGTTATGTACTTAACGGAGTGAGGCATGACTTGGATCATTCAAATCTATTATTTTTTCGTTCAGGGCACAATCGGTAATGCTTGCATAAAAAAAGCCGGATTATCCGGCTGATACGTTACGACTTTTAGATGCTTTTCGCTCTTTAAATATTTTCCTCACCACTGGATAAATCACTGGTGCCCATTTGACAATTTGTTTCAGCCATTTTTTCATTTCTCCCGCGCCTCCTTATTGTCATTCTTACAAGGACGATTCCCCATCTTGTCATGAAATAAACAGGTGCGGGAGAGCAGGAGTTAAATCACGCCTTGTGCGATCATCGCATCTGCCACTTTGCGAAATCCTGCAATATTTGCTCCTACGATTAAGTTTCCAGAGTGTCCATATTCATCTGCTGTCTCTGTACACCGACGATAAATCGTCTGCATCATTTGTTTCAGCTGATCATCTACTTCTTCAAATGTCCAAGACATTCTTGCACTATTTTGTGCCATTTCCAGTGCTGAGACACCTACCCCGCCAGCATTCGCCGCTTTTGCCGGCGCAAATAGAATATCTTTCTGTTCAAACACTTTGACTGCCTGAAGAGTAGAGGGCATATTAGCTCCTTCTCCTACCGCAATGACACCATTTTCCACGAGCTGCTGCGCTTGCATCTCAGATATTTCATTTTGCGTTGCACATGGAAGCGCAATATCACAAGGAACAGACCAAATTTGTTCACAATCTTCAATCAATTCGGCATGCGGGTGAATGTCTATGTATGCCCCAATCCGTTGATTGCTCACTTCCTTTAGCTGCTTCACGGTCTCAAGTGAAATGCCTTGAGGATCATAAATCGCTCCGCTTGAATCACTGCAAGCAACGACCTTACCGCCTAGCTCCATGACCTTTTCCATCGCATAAATAGACACATTCCCTGATCCAGACACAACAACTGAATGCCCTTCAAATTGCAGTCCATGCGCTTTTAACATTTCTTCCATAAAGTACACCAGTCCATAGCCTGTCGCTTCTTTCCTCGCTAAGCTGCCTCCAAATCCAGGACTTTTCCCTGTGAGCACACCCGCCTCATAAGCACCGCGCATTTTCTTGTACTGTCCGAACATATAGCCAATTTCGCGTGCCCCTACGCCAATATCACCTGCTGGTACATCTTGATCAGGTCCAATATATCGGCTGAGTTCACTCATAAAGCTTTGGACGAAACGCATGATTTCTCCATCAGATTTCCCTTTAGGGTCAAAATCTGATCCACCTTTTCCCCCGCCGATCGGCATACCAGTCAGTGCGTTTTTAAAGATTTGTTCAAATCCTAAAAACTTAATAATGCTTGCATTGACAGATGGGTGGAATCGAATGCCTCCTTTATAAGGACCGATGGCACTATTGAATTGAACCCTGAACCCCCGATTGACTTGTACTTTCCCCTCATCATCTACCCAAGGTACACGAAATACCACAAGCCGCTCAGGCTCAATGAGTCGTTCTAAAATGCCCTGTTTTTCATACTCTGGGTGTTTTGCAAAAACAGGAACGAGTGATTCTAGAATTTCTTTTACGGCTTGCTGAAATTCCTCCTCACCAGGATTTCGTTTTTCCACCTCCTCTAACACACGGTCGATGTAGCTTTGTGCTGTTTGTGCTGCTCGATCTAAGGTCAACATGTCTCTTCTGCCTCCTTTGTATATCTTCACACATTTATCTGTTAGATTTTCTAACGCATATTGAGATTAATTTAACACCATTTGTAAAATCTGATCAATACTGATAACAGATGAAAATGATGCCGATTTGAGATGGATCAAGCAGCCGCAGCAATCGCTTTTAGAAAGCATCTCTTACAGAATGACTATTGTGCTAGAAATGATGATTTAGACGTTATATATCCCGCACTCTTTGACAAATAGATGAATCATGAATGATTTCTAGTTGATCTTCAACCCGAAAAAAAGGCCTAAAGTTTTATAGGCCGTCCGCTCAATCTTTTCGGATCTTCTCATCTTTTTTTCGATCAGGGTACACGACACAAAGCCAATATAAAATAGAAGACGATGGGAAATTAATTAAACCGACAATGCCCCAAAACCACTTATAGCGCCCTCTTTTCTTTGCATCCATAAATAAAAGAAGCCCCTGCGCAAACAATAACGGCAATGCGCACAATAAGATGATCATCTCCGTCTGACTCATAAGGAAGACCCTCCTTTAATGTGTTGATATTCCTTGATGCCGACAACGACGCAGAGCGGCACACTCACTACTTGAAGAAGAATGAAGATGATAGGCAAATGGGTGATGGCAGCGACAAATAGTGCCAGAATGGTCAGACTGATGAGAACGTACGCCAGTACTTCTTGTTTAAAACGCCTTTTCTCTTGTTCCTTTGCCTGCTTAAGCATCATCATGACAGCCTGTTCACTTGGCTCTTTCACTTCAATTTGTTCATCTAGCTGCTGTAACTCTTCCTTTAAACGTTCGGTGAACTGATCTTCCTTCATTGAGACCACTCCTTTCGAATTTTCTTTAATCCATGATGAACCCTCGACTTCACAGTGCCTTCTCTCATACCGAGCATTGAAGCAATCTCTGGATAAGTAAAGCCATAATAATAGTGCAAAATAATCGGTGCTCTCTCCTGAGCCTTCAATTCGTTTAAAGCATCCCACATCTCATGCCATGTGTGGCCCTTTTGCTGAATGTCCCATTTGAAGCGGCGTATGGTCTCTTGATTCGCCTTCCCTTCTCTTAATTGTTCACGTTTTCTTTTCTTCTGGTGATCTAAAAATTGCCTGGATGCAATGGAAATGAGCCATGTTGAAAATAAGGAATCTCCTCTAAATGAAGAAAGTTTCATGTACGCTTTCAGCATCGTTTCTTGCATGATTTCTTCTGCCAGCTCTTGTTGAAGGGTGAGCTTCATTATATAACGGTAAAGAAAGGAATAATGATGACGATAAAGGGCTGTAAATGCAGCATCATCTCCCTGTTTTGCCCGCTGAATCAATAATGTCTCTTCTGTCTGCTCCAAACACACCCCTCCTTCCTTTTCTTCTCTTATTCATGAGACGACACGGATAACGATATCGTTCAAAATAGACTTTATTTTTTAACTTGGCTCCTTTTCTCCCTGTTGATCCAGTATTTGATTCATTTTATATCCAATTTTTTCTTATGTAATGATTATGGCATTCTTTCGTCCCTAACAAAATGGTGCGTTCGTAATCATCTTGATTTTCTATCAAGCGAAGAGCCTCTCCCTCATAATCACTAGGTCATCCCAATACCTATCGTCAATGATCCTTGTCTCATTTAGATGAAAATAAAATAATCATGGCCTTAGTTTCCTAGAAAATCATGGAATACACAGCGCCAATTCTTAGCCGATGATACCTTTTTGCGTGCTATGCTCTTCCTACATTCCGAAAAAGGCGATACTGGCGAAGAAAGGGGGAGCAGTTGAATTGCAGCTTATTTTTGGAAACGTTTACATTAAAACAAAATAGAATGGAGATGTTGACTTTGAAGAAAAAAGTTCCAATGTTAGCTGGTGTGTTAGCGGTTGGTCTCGTGACTTCATTATTTGCACCTAATGGGGAGGCAAAAGCGGCAGCCAAGTATCCAGAAAGCCCTTCTATTATGGCCAATTTTAATCAACAAGGATTCTCCACATTAAATGGCGGTACAACAGGCGGTGAAGGCGGTAAAACCGTCACAGTCAAAACTGGAAATGAACTATTGGCTGCCCTCAAAAGTAAAGGAACAAACGAAAAATTAAAAATTGTTGTCGACGGGACGATTGCCCCTTCTAATACATCTGCCAATAAAATCGATGTGAAAGATACAAACAATGTCTCGATCGTCGGCAAAGGCACGAAAGGTGAATTTAATGGAATTGGTATCAAAGTATGGCGTTCCAATAACGTCATTATCCGCAACCTGAAAATCCATCACAGTAACATCGGTGACAAGGATGCCATCGGAATCGAAGGCGCTTCTAAAAACGTATGGGTCGATCATAATGAGCTGTACAACACATTAAACTCTGGGAAAGATGATTATGATGGATTATTTGATGTGAAAAAAGACTCCGACTATATTACCTTCTCATGGAACTATGTACATGACAGCTGGAAAACGATGCTCATGGGCAGCTCTGATAACGACAACTACAACCGAAAAATTACGTTCCATAACAACCGTTTTGAAAACCTGAATTCTCGTGTACCGTCTATGCGCTACGGGGAAGGTCATGTGTATAACAACTACTATAAAGGCATTCATACCACAGCGATCAACTCTCGTATGGGCGCGAAGATGAGAATTGAGCACAACGTATTTGAAAATACAAATAATGCGATCGGCAGCTGGGACAGCCGTCAAGTCGGTACATGGCATGTCATCAACAACTCATTTATTAACAGCACAGGCAGTCTGCCAACGTCTTCAACAGGTACGTACAACCCTCCTTATAACTACTCTTTGCTTAACGTAAACAATGTCAAATCAGAAGTGGTATCAAATGCTGGTGTTGGAAAGGTAAACCCTTAAAACCACAAAACGTTCGGGCAGAGATTTCTGTCCGAACGTTCTTGTTATTTCGTTTATTTATATTGTAGAAAATGGACGATCCATCTCATACAATTTTTGATAGCGCAGGTTTTCTCTCAGTAAATGCTGATGCTCCCCCTGCATCTCAATTTGTCCATCTTCAATAAACATAATGCGGTCACATGCCTCACAGCCAGTGAGATGATGGGTAATCCAAATGACCGTTTTTCCTTTTAACACACGGAAGATGGTTTCAAGCAGCTCACGCTCTGTGCGCGGATCAAGTCCGACGGTGGGCTCATCTAATACAACAATCGGGGTGTTTTGCAGCAAAATCCGGGCTAACGCCAGCCGTTGTCTTTCTCCACCTGAGAAACGAATCCCTGTCTCCTGCACACCGGTGTGATAACCCTCTGGCAAGGATTCGATGGTATCGTGCAGCTGCACTTGTCTCGCTGCTTCTTTTACTTGCTCTTCTGTCGCCTCTGGAGAGCCTAAGCGAATATTGTTTAAAACAGAGGTATCGAATAAATACGGCTGTTGATTGAGCACTGACACATAGGTGGACATGGTTTCTCGAATGCTTTCTACCGGTTTCCCCTGGATACTGACAGCTCCTTGATTTGGCACGACAGCTCCTTCTAACAATTTCAAAATAGTCGATTTTCCTGCACCACTTTTTCCTAAGAGAGCAAGTGATTCACCTTGCTTCAGTGAAAATGAGAGATGCTTTAGCACGTGTTGGTGCGAATCATACCCAAAGGATACTTGATCAAAACAGACAGCTTGATCGTGAGAAATGGTTGACTGATCCACTGTCTTGCGCTCAGATTCTCCTTCATACGAAAGCTTTTCATAATGATTTAATCTGCTGACAGCATGCTGATAGACTGGAATATCACCTGCTGCATCTGAGAGTGGAAGAAAGGCTTCTGTTAACGGAAATAGCACAAGCACAAAGGCTGCAATCAGGGTGTGTGACATCGAGCCTGACTGAACGACCGAACCGCTCCAATACACGACAAACACGACAGCTCCTCCAATCATAAGCTGGGCAAAAAACTGGCGCAGACGGATAAACCGGTGCTTGGCTGCTTCAAGCGCTAACAGTTTCGCTTCTTTCTGTTCATATTCATCAACAAAATCTTTCTGCCTGCCGCTAAACAGCCAGTCACTAACGCCCATGACTGCATCTGTTAAATGGCTGTACAGTTCATTTCTGCCTTTTTTCATTTGAATTTGTCTCGCCCGGTTCACTAGCACTGTGACGTATGGGAAAACAAATACGAGAAGTGCCATATAAAGCAGCATCAGTCCAGCAAAAGGCCACGAGAATAGACCAAGTGCCCCAATGGATGCGGCATATAAAAGCAGCGCCCCGATGGATGGAAAGATGGTTTTTAAATAGGCGTCCTGCAGTCTCTCGACATCATCTGACAGGAGCCCAAGCATTTCACCTGTACCCAGCTTTGTCTGTTTCGCACTTCGTTCAGCCATGTCATACAGACGGACACGCATTTTTTCAATCATTGTCAAAATGAGCTGGTGGCTCGCCAGTCTTTCTGCATAGCGGGCAGCTGAGCGTGAAATACCAAAGGTCCGTACAGCTACAATTGGAACGTATACCATAAGTATATTCTCAGGTCTTGTGGCAGCTTTTGAAATGAGAAATCCTGACGTATACATCAGCATAGAAGCAGAGAATACTGCAATTGCCCCTAGAAACAAAACCAGCGCAAACAGCTTTTGATTCTCCTTGATATAAGGTATAAACCAGCCTTTACTGACCATGTGTGACCGCCCCCATTTGCTCCTGTACCAATTGATAATACACGCCTTTTCTTTGCATCAATGATTCATGTGTACCCATTTCTGCAATCGTTCCATGATCCATGACAATGATCTCATCCATGTCTGGCATCCAATGAAGCCTATGTGTCGCTAAGAACACAAGTTTATCTTCAAACAGCGGAAGCATTGTTTTCTTCAATTCATACTCTGTCTCAATATCGAGATGCGCCGTTGGTTCATCTAACAGCATAATTGACCGCTGGCCCAGCACCGTTCGCGCAAGCGCAATTCTTTGCGCCTGTCCGCCGCTTAGCCCTCTTCCCTGTTCTCCAATGACCTCATCGAGACCATTTGGCAGCTGCGCTACGAGCTGAGATAAGCCAGCTTCACAGACAGCTCTTTCCACTTCTTCATCTGTTGCATGCGGTTCATAAAAACGAATGTTTTCTCTTAATGTCATGTGAAATAAATAAGGGTGCTGCGGCATATAGACGACTTCCTTTTGCCATTCCTTCATCTGTAAATGAACAAACGGCTGGCCGTTTAGCGTGATTTGACCTGAGGTCGGTTCAACAAAGCCGCCGAGCACATCGGTTAACGTCGATTTCCCTGAACCACTGGCACCAATGATTCCGATTTTTTTCTTCCCTTTGACAGTGAGGTCTACATCCTGAATCGAATAAGGGGCATGTTCATCATGCTGGACACTAACATCTTGCAGGGTGAGCGCAGACTGTTCACCCCACTTGTCTAGCTGCACGGATTGTGTCTCCTGCGCGCGGAAGCCCTTTTCTTCTAAAATGACCTGCATCGCCTCATTCGCCTCTTTTCCATTTAGCGTCGCATGATAATCATTTCCCACTTCACGTACTGGCAGGAAATATTCCGGTGCCAGCATGAGCGCGGTCAGAGCCGGCAATAACAGAAGCTCTCCTTCAATTAATCGCAAGCCAAGAAAGACAGCGACAGTTGCAATCGACAGCATGGAAAAGAAATCAAGCGCAAATGATGAAAGAAATGCAACCTTCAGCGTACTCATGGTCGCCTTTCGATATCGCTTTGACACTTCCCCGATATTGCGGGAATGTTTTTTGCTAATGCCTAAGTAACGAAGCGTTTCAAGGCCGCGGAGAGAATCAGTAAAATGATTGGATAATTTCTCATACGATCTCCATTGTTTGGCCGCTTTACGCTGAGCGACAAGGCCTAGCAAAATCATAAAAATAATTAAAATCGGCAGCGTCACGATTAAAATGACAGCAGATGTTTCGTCTAACGTCCAAGCATAGATGAGGACCATTGCCGGTATCACTGCCATGTTCACCATTTTCGGTAAAAATAGCTGTAAATACTGACGATATTGAGCAATCCCCTCCATCGCTAATGTGACAAGCTTTCCTGTACCCTTTTTCTTTGTGAAAGCTGGACCTAAACGAAAGAGTTGGTCTAACAGCTGTTTTCTGACGTCTGCTCCAATTCGGGAAGAGTAGGTAAACATGACCTTCTCCCGAATCAAGGTGAGACCGTGCCGCACCAGAAAGGCAGCAAGAAACAGCAGGACATAAGGCGTTGCCTGCGAAAGGCTTTTCCCGTCAAACAGCGTAGTAATGGCTTGTGCCAGCCACTGTGCTTGGAAAATAATACTTGCTCCTTGGATGAGTGACACAATACCTAAGAGGGCGAGAAGCCCCCTCATTCCTTTTAATTGAAGCAAACGTTTGTCCATTAGTAGGTCATTGGCTCCTTACCGCTTACACGTTTACGGAAGACGTAATAGCTCCAAATTTGATACCCAAGCACAAAGGGCAGCAAAGAAATGGCAACAATCGTCATCACCGTCAGTGAATATGATCCGGATGCAGCGTTTTGAATGGTAAGATCAAACGCATGGTTGATTGAACTAATCATGACGCGCGGGAACAATGCAGTGAAAAGCATCGTCACTGTCACCATGATGCCTGCACCTGTGAATAAGAATGTCCAGCCATCACGTTCTTTTCTCATAAAGAATAGAGCCGCGACGTAACAAACCACAATCAGGACAGTTAACGGAATGGTGATGATCGGGCGTACCGTATAAATGTCTGTTTCCATGATAGATACACCGACAAATAGGACAAGAACTGGCAGCGCAATAAGCAGGACACGCTTGCCAAGCTTTCTTGCACGATCTCTTAAATCACCCTCTGTACGTAGTGTGACGAAAATCAATCCGTGCAGAAGGCAAAGAACCGTCACAGCTAACCCGCCAATCACTGAATAAAGGTTCACAAAATCCGTAAAACCAGCATACATATTCATGTCTTGATCAATTGGCATCCCGCGTAAAATACTTGTGAATAGCACACCGAGTAAAAACGGCGGCAGCAGACTGCCAAAGAAGATGACCCAGTCCCATGCTTTGATCCAAGAGGCTTTCTCAACCTTCCCTCGGAATTCAAAGGCGACTCCGCGCCCAATGAGCGCTAAGAGGAGAACCGCAAATGGTATATAGTATCCACTGAACATCGTGGCATACCAGTGAGGGAAAGCAGCGAAAATAGCGCCCCCAGCTGTAATCAGCCAGACCTCATTCGCATCCCAGAAAGGGCCAATCGTATTAATTAAAATGCGGCGCTCGTGCGCATCCTTTCCAAGCAGCTGCATGGACATCCCAACACCAAAATCAAATCCCTCTAAGAAGAAAAATCCAACAAACAATACTGCGACAAGAATAAACCAAATCTCGTTAAGATATGCCATGATATGCGCCTCCATCAAATGGATCTGTAGACAGGTCCGTTTCATCCTTTTGATCTGTATCCTCTTCCGAATGTGCACCTTTTTTAATTTCTCGAATGAATAGGTAGGCAAGCAAGATGGCAAGGATCAGATAAATCGTCGTAAAGCTAATGACTGAGAATAACAGCATGCCATACGATACGTTTGGCGAAATCGATTGAGCCGTCGTCATCATACCAAAGACAGTCCACGGCTGACGCCCAATTTCAGTCATGATCCAGCCAGCTGAGTTCGCAATAAACGGGAACGCAATCATCCCTACCATGAAGCGTAAAAACCATTTGTTCGTTTCGAGTTTCTTTCTAAAGCTCAAGTACAAGCCAATCATACTGGCAAAAATCATCAGCATTCCGGCACCAACCATGATTCTAAAGCTCCAGAAGGTTGTTTTCACTGGCGGAATGTAGTCTCCAGGGCCAAACTTTGCTTCATATTCTTTTTGAAGTGTCAGCATGCCTGGCACATCTCCACTGAACTTCTGATAAGCCAAGTAACTTAAAGCAAACGGAATATTGATCTCCGCAGAGTTTTCTTTTTTATCTGTGTCAATATTGGCAAATAGTGTCCAAGCCGCTGGATCTCCACTATCCTTCCAAAGGGCTTCACTTGCTGCCATCTTCATCGGCTGTGATTTCATTAAGTGCTTCGCTTGATCATGTCCAGAGAACGCCACACCTAAGCCAGAAATTAAAGCGAGGACCATGGCAATCTGGAATGATTTTTTGAAAAAGGCGATTTCTTGTTTTTTGATCATTTTATAGGCACTAACTCCTGCAATAAAGAATGCACCTGTAGCCAGCGCACCAAACAGAACGTGCGGGAATTCAACCCAAAGCTGCGGATTCGTTACAAGAGCGCCAAAATCATTCATTTCTGCGCGGCCATTTTTAATGACAAATCCAACTGGCTCTTGCATAAATGAGTTGGCGAGTAGAATCCAAAACGCCGAAAAGATCGTACCAAGAGAAACAAGCCAAATACACAATAAATGAATCTTCTTCGGCAGACGATCCCAGCCGAATATCCAAAGTCCAATAAATGTAGATTCAAGAAAAAAGGCGAGCAGTGCTTCAATGGCAAGCGGTGCACCAAACACATCACCGACAAATCTTGAATAATCTGACCAGTTCATCCCAAACTGGAATTCCTGCAAAATCCCTGTCACCACACCTACTGCAAAATTGAGTAAGAATAGATGACCCCAAAACTTCGCCATCTTTTTATAAATCTCTTTTTTCTTGACGACATAAAGGGTCTGCATCAAGGCGACGATAAACACCAAACCTATTGACATAGGAACAAAAATAAAATGAAATAATGTCGTTGAAGCAAATTGAAATCTTGCTAAAAACAGCTCACTCACAGCCTTACATCCTCCCTTACTTTCACATGCCGAATGATTCGAAACATCTATGCTCATCACTTCACAAAATATTCACTATTTGTTCAATGATTCACAAATAATAGCCTGTTTGAATTGGTTTAATCGGTGAAATTTTACTCTTGCTTTTCATTCGGTTAGTTATTTATACCTGTACTTTACACCCATGCGCTTCAAAAATAAAGTAAATTTTACCTAAAAATTGGATGGTATTGTGTCAGTTGTTTGAATACTTTGTCAAAGATATGTGACAGAAAGTAAAAAAACGCAAAAACATAGCGCTGCACATGAGCTGCAGCGCTATGTTTCTTTTTTAGGCTTTTTTCTGTAAAGCTGGTCTAGTGACTTGCACTTCGTAGTACGTAATTTTGTTTTTTAATAGTCCTTCAGGTTTCGCTTTTCCATGAGCGTGTGCATCACCAAATGCCTGGGATTTTGTCCAGTTCACAAAGTCTTCTTTTCGATTCCAGCGGGTATGAATGGTCACTTCATCGTAATCGGTTGTCTGCTGTGTGACCCATACTTCCATGCCTAAAAATCCTTCCATGAATTCTACTTGTCCCTGCTTGTTAAAGCGCTTGACGAGGTGGTCAGCACTGCCTTTTTCTACTCTTACCTGGTTGTTGACAATGATCATGTTTTGTTCATCTCCCTTTTGTTGTTGGATCGAAGCGATTGGGATAATGAGCGGATGCTCACCGTCTAAGTGAACCTCAGCCTGAATCCCAAAGACTTCTTTGAAAAAGTTTTCTGTTAATACTTCGTTTGGTGTCCCTATTTGATAAACCTGACCACCCTTCATCGCAATGAGGCGGTCACAATATTTCGCTGCCTGCTGCAGGTCGTGAAGAACCATTAAAATGGTGATTCCATGCGTCTTATTCAGCTGTTTGAGCAGCTCTAGTAAATCAAGCTGATGTGCAATATCTAAGTAAGTAGTCGGCTCATCCAGAATCAAGGTCTCTGTCTTCTGAGCGAGCGCCATCGCAATATACGCCTTTTGTCTTTCTCCGCCTGACAATGTATGCAGCATTCTGTTTTCATTGATGCGGCTATTGGTCACATCAAGCGCCCACTCAATCGCTTCTTGATCTGTCTTCGAGCTCTTTTTCCAGATCGAACGATGCGGACTGCGTCCAAGTGCGACCAGCTCCCGTACGGTCATAGATGGAATGGCTGTTCTCGTCTGCATGAGGACGGCGATTTCCTTTGCAATCTCCTGAGCTGTCATCTCTTTTTGCGGTATATCGTGAATGTATATGATGCCGCTTTCGATCGATGTAAGACGTGCGGCTGCTTTAATAAAAGTCGACTTCCCTGATCCATTTGGTCCAATAATTCCTGTCACACTTCCTTTAGGAACAGCTGCTGAAATAGACGACAGCCGAAAGCCTCCTTGACTGAGACTCACGTCATCCATAGCTATCACTTCCAACTTAACCCCTCCCTTTCTTTTTTAATAAATAGAGGAAGAAAGGTGCACCGATGCAGGCAAGCAGGATACCGACAGGCAGTTCAACCGGTGTAAACCATACCCGTGCCGCTGTATCTGCAAAAACCACAAGTACGCCTCCGCCCAGTATTGAGATCGGCAGCAGGTACCGGTAGTCATCTCCAATTAAAAGACGGATAAAATGAGGAACGACCAGGCCGACAAATCCAATTAAGCCGCTCACACTTACAGCTGCACCAGCTAAAAGCGCCGCCAGCGCAATTAAGAAAAACCGAGTGCGCTCTACTCTAAGGCCGAGTAACTGCGCCGATTCATCACCAAGCAAAAGAAGGTTTGCCGGCTTGATGGCAAAAAAACAAAGGCACAACCCAGCGAGCGCATATGGCGACACGAAGCTTAGATGATGCCAGCTCCGTCCATTTAATCCTCCGGATAAAAAAGGCAGAACAGCCTGCACACGCTCACTATAAAGCACCATAAACCCATTCATAACCGCCCCAAGGAGGGCATTGACTGCCACTCCCGCCAAAATCAATTTCAGCGGTGAAACACCTTGATCAAATGAGAGCATATACACCACAAGTGCCGCTAATAAAGCGCCAAGGAAAGCAGCAGCTGGCAGCAAATACGTAAATTGCGGAAACACAATCATGCTGAGCACAGCAGCCAATCCGCCGCCAGCAGTCACACCGATGATGCCAGGGTCAGCGAGTGGATTTCGGACGACTCCTTGTAAAATCGCCCCTGATGCTGCGAGACAGGCCCCAACGATGAAACCTATTAGAACTCGCGGCAGGCGTAAATCCATCACAATTTTCTCATGAACAGGCTGGCCTGATCCCATCAAAGCAGCGACCAAATCTGGCAGCGATAATTGAACAGAACCTAATGCAAGCCCTAGGCATGCGCCCACACCTAACGAGAGAAATAGTACGGGTATCAGCCATTTTCGTCTCGACTGTCTTTTTTGAAAATCTAATTCTGTATTCATTTTCATGATGACAATCGCTTCAATCTTTTCTCTAGCTCATCAATCGCTCTCATCACTTCCGCGCCTGGGTTCGTCCCAAATAGATCACTCGGCAGAATCTCGACGTGTCCATTTTTGACAGCTGACACATCGTGCCAAGCGGCATTCTGTTTCATTTCACTCATAAAGCCCGCTTTCACATCTTCAGGATTGCTGTGTGTCATAAGCAGAATAAGATCAGGATCGGCTTCGATGACCTTTTCTGCATTGATTTGAGCGTATTGAGGGAATTTCTCGAGTGCCGGTTCATTCTCAGCGATGTTCGTCCCTCCTGCGATGTGCAGTAAATCTCCGCTTAAGGATTGAGGAAGTGCCGCCATATATGTGCCAGGTGCCCCGTATACAACGAGTGTCTTCACTTTTTTCTGAGGCTGCTTGACCTGCTTTTCCCTCTGATCGATTTGCTCATTGAGGGCTTTGGCCTTTTGCTGCTTTCCGAGCAAATCCCCGAATAACGTTATTTGACGCTGAATATCCTTCACTGAATTGGCACTTGTCAAAAGAAGCTGTGAACCAATTCCTTCTATTGTAGAGATGTCCTTACTGTTTAATTGTTCATTCCCAAGCACAACATCGGGCTTTAAGCTTGTGATGAGCTCTACATCAAATTGATGCGTTGTGCCAATCGTTTGGACGGACTTTGCCTGTTGTAAGCTGTCTGGTAATTCGGCGGCCGGACGGCCAACTACCTCACCGCCTAAGGCATACAGGATGCTCATGTCTCCAGTCGATAATGCGACGATACGCTGAGGTGATTCTTCAAACGACAGCGTTCTTCCAGTAAAATCCTTTATCTTCAGCGCACCTTGCCCGCTTCCTTTCTCTACAGGTGCTGCCTGACTGCATCCGCCGAGGAGAAGCATCAAGACGAGTCCCGCGAAGATCACATGTGAAAATTTCAACCGTCTTTCTCTCCTTTTCTAGTAAACTTTCTTTAGCTTTGCCTGTATCACGAGACGCCCATTTTTAGGTGCAAGCACATGATCACAGGTCGATAGAGTGAGGATGAGGTCATCTGTGGACACGTCTGTCTTCGTTTGATAGATTGATTTTTTCCGCACAGCTTGCAAGTAGTGCGCATATTCGCCAAGATCTTGAAAATCGGTTTGAATATAATCGAAATCCACCGTTGTTTCATACACGGCAAAAATCTCCGCCTCATAGCTTTGATACAGCGTATCGTACTGAAATGTCCGATGATCATGGAAGAAATCCTTTTTTAAATAGTTTGTGAGTCCAGCGAACATGGATCCATCCCTCATCCGATGCCCGTACACCACAGTATTCGGGCTTTCATGCAAGACGTCATTGCGATAATCCATAAAGATACTGCCTGCCCGGGTGTCATTTTTTAAGTAATTACGGGTTAAGTAGAATGCATTATCACGAGATTGAACGATTGGGTACTGAATCATCGTGTCCTTCATATTGATCCAGCCGACAATGTCGTTGTTCACCTTCCGCAGCTCA
Organism: Bacillus sp. FSL R5-0431; assembly: GCF_038002985.1. Classification (NCBI taxonomy): domain Bacteria; kingdom Bacillati; phylum Bacillota; class Bacilli; order Caryophanales; family Bacillaceae; genus Bacillus; species Bacillus sp. FSL R5-0431. The sequence continues at coordinate 3,451,079 of NZ_JBBOOG010000001.1, forward strand.
TCAAATGACGTACGGGTGGTTCCCGGTTCCCGGCTTTCAGTCATTCCTTGCTCTTGACCATACATCGTCTGAGCCTTTGCAAGTACCTGACGATTTTGATAATAGCCGAACAGTTCTAAGCCAATGGCTGTACCGCTATAAATGAATACTCCTAAACAGACGATCGTCACCAGACGCTGCCAGACCCGTTTTCCTCTTTTCACACTGTCTCACCTGCTTTTATATGCCAACAGGCACGATGTACATTCCTGTTTCTGCATCCTGTCTAATCGTGACGGACACATCATAAATGTGCCGCACATTCTCTTCTGTTAACACATCGTTTGGCTGTCCTTCACTGATAATTCGTCCATCCTTCATCGCAATGATGACGTCACTGTAGCGGACAGCCTGATTCATGTCGTGCAGCACCATGACAATCGTGAGTCCATGCACGACATTGAGCTCACGGATCAGCTCAAGAATGTCAAATTGATAGTAGATATCCAAATAGGTTGTCGGTTCATCTAAGAAAAGGATCGGTGTTTTTTGCGCAAGTGCCATCGCAATCCATACACGCTGACGCTCACCACCTGACAGTGAGGCGAGCGGCACCTTTCGTTTTTCCGTTAGCTTTGTACTGGACAGTGCCCACTCTATCGCTCTCTCATCCTCTTCCTTGTCACCCCCGCGCATCGTCTGGTACGGCGTTCTACCGAAGGCCACGACCCGTTCGATCGTTAAATCAAGCGGCGCTTCATTTTGCTGATGGACGACAGCCAGCTTTTTTGCCAGCTCCTTTGGCTTAAATGCATTCAGCGCTTGTCCGTCTAAGTGAATTTGCCCTTTGTTTGGACAATGATTATTCGCCATCAAGGAAAGCAGTGTGGATTTCCCCGAGCCATTTGGACCGATAATGGTTGTGATTTTCCCATTTTCAATCTGTGTTGTGACCGATTCAACGATGTCCTTCTGCTGGTCATATGAGAATGACACCTCACGAATGTCCATGGAGACGGTCCCCCCTTCTTAATAAAAAGATCAGAAACGGCCCGCCAATCACGGCCATGATCGTAGAGGCAGGAATCTCATTTGGCGCTACAAGCGTCCTGCCGAGCGTATCAGCCGTCAAAATCAGCAAAGCCCCGCTTAACGCAGAAAATGGAATGAGTACCCGATGATCCGAGCCAACAAGCCTTCTTGAAATGTGCGGAATGAGCAAACCGACAAAGGCAATCACGCCCGCTACCGCAGCTGTCACCGCCGCGAGTAATACCGCTGTGATGGAAATCAAAAGGCGCATTCTGGTCACACGCAACCCTAAATTTTTCGCTGTCTTGTCCTGAAGAGCCAAGAGGTTACACCATCTGCTGAAGAAAAGTGCTACGACAAGGCCGGCGACGCCATAGACTCCGATTAAACGGACATCTCCCCACGTTTTCATCGTGAGATTTGACTGTCCTGACTGATTGATCGTGATATTGAAATAGCTGCAAATGGTCACAAATGCTTCAGCCATTCCAGTAAACATGGCATTGATGGCGATCCCAACCAAAATCATACGGATTGGGCTTAAGCCGCCCTTCCAAGACAGAACGTACACGAGGAAACATGCAATGGCTCCGCCTAATACCGAAAATAAAGGAGAGTAGAAATAAAATTGAGGAAGCGCTGTAATCGCCATTAAAGAAAAGAAGCTGGCTCCTGATGAAATTCCAATGACGCCGGCATCAGCTAATGGATTTCTCATGACCGACTGCAGCAGTACACCGGAGACAGATAAGGCGGCCCCTGTAAACATTGCGATGAGCATGCGGGGAATTCTCAAATCTTTAATGATGTCTACCTGTGCATGTTGACCGGTGATGAGCCCTTCCAATAATTCAATCGGGGTGACATGAATGCTCCCAGTAATGGCGGAATAAATAAACACGCACACCAGTAAGAGACTGACTATCAGAAATAAAATCCCTGTTTTTTTCATCTTGAACGTCCTTTTATCATTAAGATTCGCCGCTTATGACGGATACAGCATACGCGTTAGTTCATCTAATGCCTCTGCTGCCTTTAAATTGCCCGTTGTCCCGAATAAGCTTTCTTCGAGGTCATACACCCGGTCTTGTTTGACCGCATGAAAATGCTTCCAGATGTCATTTGTTTTAAATTCTTGATCAAACATGCGGACAACTTCATCTGGCATCCCATGTGCGGCCCGGAGTATGATATCTGGATTGGCTTTTTGTAAATACTCCGTATTAGATGCCAAATACTCCATTTTCTCACCTTGGACAATGTTCTTTCCGCCTGCGATACGTACAAGATCACCAATATATGAATTCTCTGTTGCCACCAAATAACTGCCCGGTACACCAAGCAAAATCAGAACGGACGGCTTGCGCTTTCCCTTCGTTTTCTCTTGTATGTCTTTCTTTTTTTGTTCAAAGTCAGACACGATGCGCTCGGCTTGTTTCTTTCTGTCATACTGAGCTCCGAGCTTCGTGATCGCCTTCTCCATGCTACCAAGGCTCTCGAGATTTAAGTATGTGGCAGGGACACCTGCTTGCTGAAAGGGTGTCTCTAAATCATATTGAAGGGTTGTGACAGACAGGACATCTGTCGGTTGAAGTGATTGGATGATTTCCATGTCCGGGCTCATTGGATTACCGACTTCCGGCAGTCCTTTATAACGAGCTGGCAAGGATTTTTGACTTGTTGGCACCCCGACAAGATCCACCTCTAAAGCATCCATCATCTCCACAGCAGCTACAGTCGTTGCCACAATGCGCGCACTTGATTCTGCGCTTTTTTTGCCTTTCGCTGAACTTTCGGCTGACTGTGAGCAGCCCGATAAGATCACGCACACACTAAGAGCAGCGATCAGGGTACATAACATTCGATGCTTCAAAAACAGAAGCCTCCTTTCGAAAAAAGAGAGTGGATGCGCCGAGAGAAATTGCGCATCTCACTTAAACTAATCCATCTATCTTGTTCTTGTTTGATACTTTCTTACGAGTACGAATAATGACCCGCCGAATAAAAGAATATACACCCAAAGAAGAGAGGTATCTCCTGTTTTCGGATTCAACTGTCCAGTCTCAGACTTGGTTTGGTCATCTGATGGAGTAAATGTCATCTGCTCTGCGCCTGTTTCCTCTGGCGCTAGATTTTCAAGCTGATTTGTTTGAGAATCGCGATCATTTGGATTTTTGACAAAGCCGATACTCTCATCGTCTCCGATTACCGTAGCAATGCCGCTTCCTTCACCAAGAGTGATTCCTTTTTTGTCATAGACAAGTTTGACATCGTACTGCTCATGATAATTCGCAGCAGGAATATCAATTTTTACGCGTGCTGCTTGAGCTGTGCTTAAACTTTTGGCTTCATATTGAATCACTCGTGTGTCTGCTTTTTGATCTGTTTTTGCGACAAGCGTCTCTTCATATTTCCCGCCTGTCCCTACTTGGAAGGATGTGATGGCTGAGCTGTTCTTCACTGTATATGAAACGAAATGGCGGCCATTTTTCACGACCAATGTCGCAGGGCTCACGACGTAATCGTTCATACGAGAATGCTCATCCTTGTCTGCTTTCTTCATTGAGAAAGGCAGCTTGTATACACCATCTTTAAGCTTAGCCGTCTCTTGAGCAGCTCCGCCGTTATTTGTTTCTGGTGATGGTGTGTTTGGTTTTGGTGTTTCTGGTGCAGCCGGTGTTTCTTCCTCTACCTGCCCGTTCTTAAGTGGAGCGATACTCTTTGCATCGAATTGAAAACGAATATCGTAGGTTTGGTCATAGTTAGCAGCTGCTACCACGATGTGTACTTTCCCTTTGACCGCTTTTTTCAGATCAGCGACATCAAATGACACAACTCTTGTGTTCTTTGCTTTATCTGTGCTGACAGTCTTCACTTCTTGATAAGATCCGTTTTTCTCTGTTTTCAAGGAAGCGACAGACGTATGATCCTTCACCGTAAAGGAAATGGTTTGTTTTCCATTTTTGATAGTTAAGGTTGCAGGATGTGAGAAGTATTGGTTCATCCGAGATGCCTCGTTCTCATCCCCTTTCAGCACACTGTAATTGATGCGGTACTCGCCATCTTTTAATTGATTTTGCGCAGAATCATCTGGTTTTGATCCATTGTTATTGCCAGGTGTTGCCTGATGATCGTCTGGTTTTGTCCCATTTTGATCATCCGGTTTTGTTTCGTTATCGTCTGGCTTTGTGCCATTTTGGTCATCTGGTTTTGTTTCGTTATCGTCTGGCTTTGTGCCATTTTGGTCATCCGGTTTTGTTTCGTTATCGTCTGGCTTTGCAGGTGTAACGAGTGTTAGGCTGCTTTGATCGAATGCAAGCTGTACGTCATACGCTTCGTCATAAATAAAGCCGCCTAAATCCCAGTAAATTTTCACCCAGCCGTTTAATTTGGCAGATAAGTCAGCAACATCAAATTTGATCACACGTGTATTGGCTGTTTCATCCTCACTGACGGTTTCAGTGGTGACAAGAGCACCATTTTGTTCAACCTTGAAATCTGTAATCTCTTTGCTTTGCTTCAGCGTGACATAGGCTGTTGTCTTGCCATTTTCCACAATCAGCTTAGCTGGCTTTTCTGTATAGGTATCCATCATGGACGCTTCTGTGCTGCCATTCTTTAAAATGGTGAATCCGGCCGTGTATTCACCATCAACAAATGATGCCGCTTGAGCCGTTCCTTGAGGAATCTGAAACGCAGTCAATAAACTGAATAAAACGAGCAGAATGGCTGCCTTTAGATGAAAAAGACGTTTCAAATGGTGACACTTCCTTCCTTAATGCTTGATGATCCACTTTCTTGCTAAAAACCCGCCTGAGCATAGAGCAAGCACAAGGAGCCACCCTGTCTGGTTTGTATCACCAGTTTGAGGATTCTCTTCTTGTTTTGTCGTGGATGAATCAGATGTTTTAGTTGATTCTTTTGATGGCTGCTGATCTTCTGCTGCACCCGCTGATTTGTTTGTGCTGTTAGACGAAAGCGATTTCATGCTGCTCTCATCGAATTTCAGCTGAATGGTATAATCATGATCATAATCAGCAGATTTAACAGTGACATGAATTTTTGACTTGATTGGCTTAGACAAGCTCTGAGCTTGGAACTGAACAAGCCTTGTGTTGGCTTTTTTATTGGTTGAGAGAACCGTTGTATCGACATAGCTGCCATTTCCCGGCACTTTAAATTCCGTCACCCAGCTGCTATTTTTAATGGTCATTTGTACAGTCAGCTTCCCATTTTTTGCAATCACTTTTGCTGGCTTCAGCCAGTAATCATTTGCCATGGAAACCGCATTTCCTTCAGCCTTCAGCACAGTATAGTTGACGGAGTATGTACCATCCTTTAACGTGGCAGCCTGTGCGTTTGAAAAAGGCAGCATAAGTGCCAATAATAAAGCGGTCATGAAGACTGATAGCCTCATCATTTTTTTCATCAAGCGAATTTCCTCCCTTTCTATTGAACAGATGCTGCATCAAACTTGAGGCGGATGTCGTAATTGCCTGTATATCCGATGACCGGTACAGTCACGCTCACTTTTGCTGGTACGACTTCTGTCAGGCTGTTCACGTTGAATTCAACCGTTCTCTTATTTGCAGCTGTATTTGTACTGATCACCTTCGCATCTTTGTACACACCTTGATCAAGTGTTTTAAAGCTTGTGATCCAAGAGCTATTCGTTAACGTGACTTGTGCTTTGATTTTTCCATTCTTCACGACAAGCTTGGCTGGTTTTTCAAAATACGTATTCGCTGTTGAAGTCGAATCGCTATCTGCCTTCCATACCACATATTGTGCTGAATGTTGACCATCTGCTAAGCCTGCTGCTGAGGCTGAGCTAACTGGGGCTAGGGCAAATAATAGAACAAAACTAAAGAACAATAATACGTGTGATGCTGAACGAATGGCTTTCATGTGAACCCTCCTAAATGATATTGATAATTATTCTCAATAGATAATAAAAAAAATAACCTTCATAAGCGCTGGATCACACTTATAGATGATTATGATAATCATTATCAATTGAGTTGAAAAAATAAATCTTTGCTTCCTAAAAGCCAAAGATGTCTGTTTCTAAATGATGGTTTGAAACGTGTTTTAGGTAATCTGTCCCATTCATGATACCATGGCATAACCTCCATTCCATTACAGGGAAAAGAACCCTCTTCTCCTTGATATTATATGATGAATGAATTTATTGTCAACATCATTTTTCATACTATTGACTTAGATTTCTGGAAAATCGCACAAAAAAAATTTCGAACAGACAGACTGATCGAAATCGATTAGGAAGGGACATGTTCCCCTTTTTTGCTGTTTTTACGTTCTAAAGACCAAGCATACATTTCACGAATAATCGGCTCAATTTTCTTCCCTTGCGCTGTTAATTCGTATTCAATCCGTACTGGAATGTCAGGGTATACGTTTTTCTCAACGAGTCCTTCAGCCTCTAAATCCTTCAGCCTTTCTGATAATAATCGTCCGCTGATGTCCATTTTATTTTCAAGCTGACAGAAACGCTTAGGGCCTGTCAGAAGCTGATTGATGATGAGAATGACCCACTTCTTGCCTAGAATCTCCATGGCATCTGTGATTGGACAGCCATCTACTTGAGCCATACCTTACTCCCTCCCGCTTTTCTCTCTTTTTTTCATTATAGCACAATTAATTACTTGAAATAAGTCACTAACTATTATATAGTTTAGTTACTTTAAGTAACAAGGTATTCATTTTTATAGATTTTCAAAAACATTTGAACATGCCGATGCATATATCATGAAGGAGCTGACCGAGCTTGAAGACAATTGAGGAGCTAAGATTGGGTGTAACAGAGTTACATGTGTCCAGCTTTGAGCGTTCTTTACCTTTTTATACAGACATTTTAGGATTTACAATAGTAGAACAGACGGAATCCACCGTCACTCTTGGAAGCAATGCAAAGGAACCCATTCTTTTGTTAAAAGAGGATGCACAGCTCAAGGAGAAGCCTGATCATGAGCCAGGACTTTATCATTTTGCTGTTTTATTACCTACCAGAAAAAACCTGGGCACATGGCTGGCACATGTGATCAAAAAAGGCTATCCTTTAATTGGAGCAAGCGATCACTTTTTCAGTGAAGCCATTTATTTAAGTGACCCTGACGGCATTGGCGTAGAAATATATGCTGATCGCCCTGAGGACGTTTGGGTAGGTGAGCATGGAGAACTGAAAGGTGGCGGAAATGCACCTCTTGATGGAGATGGTCTCCTGCAAGAAGCCGCTGATACAACTTGGGAAGGACTTCCCGCTGGTACAGTTATGGGACACTTACATTTCCATCTTAACCCAGAAGAAGCTGATTCCTTTTATGTCAATACGCTCGGTTTTCACATCAGAATGGCTCCACCAGCAAGCCTGTTTATCGCCGCTGGTGTGTACCACCATCACCTTGCCTTTAATGCATGGGGACGGGGACGAAAAGGAGCCATTGATCCACGTTTTTCAGGAATTAGAAGCTATACACTGGTATTCCCACAAGAAGCAGACAGACAGTCCGTTGTCGAGCGTCTGACAAAAGCAGGCACTCAAGTGAAAACAACAGGGAAAAGTAACGAATTTGTTGATCCATTTGGCGTTCTCGTTCGTTTACAGATTGAAGAAACAGACAAAAAAGAAGGTGCAGAATATGGACAAACACACAGATCTTAAAACAGCCATTTTAAAAGATAAAATCAAACGAGTACAGCAAGAAGACGGGTATATATATATCACTGGACCCATTAAATTGCCAGTGAATTTAGACGGCAGAACCGTGATGTTCAACTGGTATTCATGGTTAAAAGACGATGGAAAAGAGCCATTGTCAGATGACGCTTTAATTGAAAGCCTCTCGTCCCGCCAGCTTGCCGATCATCAGCAGTCAAGCGTGCTAGTGTATGGGGAGTTCGAGCACGCTGACGAAGCCCTTATCCGCATGCATTCCATTTGCCACACTGGTGATATTTTCGGAAGCAAGCGCTGCGACTGCGGGTTCCAATTGAAGCAGTCCATGCGGATGATTGAAGACAATGGTGCAGGTGCACTGTTCTATTTAGCCAATCATGAAGGTCGCGGTATTGGACTTTTCAGTAAAGCCATGGCTTATATTCTTCAAGAAAACGGCTACGATACAGTAGAAGCGAACGAAGCACTCGGTTTTGAAGATGACACGCGTCAATATGAAGAAGCCATCGCGGTTCTTCAAACACTTCGTACAAAGCCAGTCAGACTCATTACCAATAATCCGAAAAAGACAGATGCCATCAGCCATGCAGGTCTATCTCTTTCTGGACGTATTCCGCTTTGGGGTGATGTCTCGGAGTTTAATGAAAAATACTTGCAGACAAAAATCAACCGCTCAGGTCACATGAAGGCGGAGCAAGAGGTGCGTACGATTGCCACATCATGAGCGATATATGAATCTAGCCCTTGAAAATGCACAGGCAATGAAAGGTCAGACCTCTCCAAACCCGCTCGTCGGGGCTGTGATTGTGCGAGAGAATGAAATTGTTGGTGTCGGTGCTCACATGAAAGCCGGTGAACCGCATGCTGAAATTCATGCACTTAAAATGGCTGGAGACAAGGCAAAAGGAGCCACCATTTATGTGACTCTCGAGCCTTGTTCCCATCACGGCCGCACAGGCCCTTGCGCGGAAGCACTTGTGAAAGCAGGCGTCGAAACCGTTGTCGTGGCAGCGCTTGACCCGAACCCGCTTGTCGCAGGCCGCGGGATTGCCATCTTACAAGATGCTGGCATCCAAGTGATTACAGGCGTACTGGAACAGGAATCCATTCTCATAAATGAAGTATTTAATCATTTTATTACGAAAAAAACACCTTTCGTGACGCTCAAGGCAGGTATTACCTTAGACGGAAAAATTGCGTCTGCTACGTCTGACAGTAAATGGATTACATCTGAAACATCTCGTTATGATGCTCATCATATCCGCAGTATCAATGATGCGATTTTGGTCGGTGCTCAAACCGTTATTCATGACGATCCTTCACTAACTGCACGGATTCCAAATGGGCATCATCCGATTCGAATTGTCTTAGACTCTAAGCTGTCAACACCGCTGACAGCAAAGATCGTCACTGATCAGACGGCACCTACATGGATCTTTACGACAAAGCAAGCCAATCAGGGAAAACGAGCCGCTTTAGAAGCAGCTGGCGTCAGTGTCTTTATAACAGATAGCGACACGCGGGTGCCCCTGCAAGAAGTGCTTCAAGTGCTGGGAGAAAGAAATGTCTCCTCCCTCATGATTGAAGGCGGCGGCCAGGTCAATGCCTCATTTTTAGAACAGCAGCTTGTAGATAAATTGGTCATCTATATGGCACCTAAACTCATTGGCGGTCGGCTGTCCCCTTCCTTTTTTGGAGGCGAAGGCATACGCCTCATGAGTGATGCCATCGAATTGGATCAACTCTCAGTAGAACCACTAGGGAAAGATATCAAAATAACGGGCTATCCTGTTTATCAATAAACAAGCTTGTAGACCCCATCTACAGGCTTTTTTTCAAATATGTTTTGAGGTGAATGTGATGTCGATAAAAGGAATCAATCATTTGTTATTTTCTGTTTCTGATTTAGAAACCTCTATTGATTTTTACACAAACGTATTTGACGCCACTTTATTAGTAAAAGGAAAAAAGACAGCTTACTTTGATTTGAACGGGCTATGGCTTGCCCTGAATGTGGAAAAAGACATTCCTCGTCAAGACATTCAGCACTCTTACACGCACATCGCTTTTTCAATTGATGAAGAGGATGTAGATCACATGTACAACAAGCTAAAACATTTGAACGTCAACATCTTGCCAGGCCGTCCGAGAGATGAAAAAGATCATCAGTCGATCTACTTTACGGACCCTGATGGACATAAATTTGAGTTTCATACCGGGACCATGAAAGATCGAATCGATTATTACAAGCAAGAAAAAGCTCATATGGAATTTTTTGATAAATGATAAAAAAACAGAACTTCCATCTTCATGAAAGTTCTGTTTCGCCTTTGAACCACCCAAATGTCGATTCACTAATCATCACCGTGAAACTTGTCATAAAATGTTTCATGTGAAACATTTATAGTTAATTCCCTTCTACAAGTCTTCCAAAGCTTTCGGGTGAAAGTCCCGGTGACACGCGGATACGATGCAAGGACATCATGCCTTGTTCCTTTTTCGCATGTCCTGGTTCAGTGGTGACAGCCATTTGATAACCGGCTTCCTTCGCTAGCTTCAGCGTGTCTTCGTTATAGCGCCCAACAGGATAACTGACCATTCTCGTATGCTGAGAAAATCGTTGATCAAAGAATGCCTTTGATCCTTTTAATTCCTCTTTCTGCTGCTCCTTTGATAAACGATTGAGCTCTAAATGATGAATTGTATGACTCTCAATCGAAAGCCCATTTGCTATCATTTCATCCATTTGATCATCCGTTAAGTGGTTCGGGCGGCCAATGGATTGCGCAATCATGAAAATCGTTGCCTTCATTCCATACTGCTTTAAAATCGGGAATGCCTTAGTATAGTTATCGGTATATCCATCATCGAATGTAATGAGGACACACTTTTCACTTGGCCTCGTATTTGTTGTGAAGACGCGATACGCTTCTTCTGGCGACAGCGTGACATAGCCGTTGTCCTTCAGCCATTTCATATGAGCCGCAAACTCGCTCTTTGGTACACGCAGCGAGCTGCCGCTGGAGATGCTGTGATACATCAAAATTGGAAGCTCTATCGGCTCCTTTTGCTCAATCCATTTTTGTGTATCAATCACTTCCTCTTTTGTCTGCTGAATCTCTTCTGTTTCTTTTGCTAGTAATGGACCCTTTTCCTCTTTGACTACTTGCTGGTTTCCTTCCGTTTGCTCCTTCATTCCCGTACAGCCCGAAATGAGCAGCGCCAAAAGACCAACTGCAATCAACATACATGTTTTCTTCATCCACCAATCCTGCTTTCTCTTTATCTACCGAATGATTATAACAGAAATTGGTTAATAGCTGATATCTATTTTGACAGGGCGTTCATTTTTTTACACATTTCGATCATTTCGATGGCGAGCAGATGAATGGTCTCTGTTGTGAGCATTTGATCTTCTGCGTGTATCAGCAGTAAAGAAAAGGGAAGCTGCTCACCTGCCGCCTCTTTTTGGATCAGCGACAAGTGCAGGTTGTGGATGCTTCGAAACGCTTCCTCCCCTTTTTCAATCAACTGCTGTGCTTTTTCAAAATCATCTGCTCTTGCTAGACGAATCGCTTCGACATAATGACTTCTTGCCTCGCCTGCATGAGCAATGATTTGAAAGGCTGCTCCCTGCATTTCCTCTAATACCGTCATCTGCTTCTCCTCCAATTACTTAAGATTCATTTGCTAGTTTCAGAGCATGCTCTAGTATTTTTTCCCCGTTCGCTGTTCCGTATAATCTCACATTGATGACATCGACAGGTATTTGATAAGGTGCAGCGGTTTTTTCTGCTGCCTTTTTCATAAAGCTTACTTGCGGTCCAAGTAAAATCACCTGAACATCTCCTCCATGCTCTTCTAATTCATCTGCAATGGCCCCTTCAGGTATGGCGTAGATATCATAATCCAGCTCTTTAGCTTCTGCAGCAGCCTTCATTTTGGACACTACAATGGACGTCGACATTCCTGCGGCACAAGCGAGAATGATTCGTTTCATATTCCATCACTCCTATCGATAGATGACTTCTGTTTCACCCTTCAGTTCCCTTGTTTTGATTAATGTCTGGTACCAATACGCTGATGCTTTCAACTGGCGATTCCGTTCATTTTCCAGCTGGATTTCGACTAATCCGTAGCGGTTTTTAAAGGCATTCATCGGTGAGACATTATCCGTAAAAGCCCACAGCATATAGCCCGTGCAATTTGATCCTTCTGCTTTCGCTTGAAGTGCCCGCTTCAAATGCTGGCTGATAAATGAAATGCGATACTGATCATCAATGATACCGTCTTCACTTTTAAACCGTTCTTCCTTTTCTACACCCATCCCGTTTTCGGCTACAAACCACTCGATATTTCCGTATTCTTCTTTTATTCTCATCCCCATATCATAGACAATGTTTGGGTAGATTTCCCAGCCTCTGAATGGATTCATTTTTCTCCCTGGAAGCTCAAACATATCGTAATAATAAGACGGATGAAATGGCGTCCCTTCGTTCCACGCCTTACTCGGCGCCTTGACACGATGCGGATAGTATAAGTTGAGCCCGACGACATCGACCGTATGATTCTTGATGACCTGAAGCTCTTCCTCTGTCGCATCAAAAAGAATATCATGCTTTTTCAACACATCGAGCAATTCCTCTGGATACTCCCCTTTGATGGAGGGATCTAAGAACATTCGATTGAAAAACAAATCATACATCCGTGCCGCTTCTTGATCATGCGGGGCAGAGGATCTTGCATACGTCACTTCTGGATTGAGAATCACCCCGATTTTTGCACCTGTCGATTCCTTCAATCCCATCTCCCGAAACAGCTTCACCACTTTTGCTGTTGCCAGCGCTTTATGATAGTTCCACTGCATCCATTTTTTCGTATTTTGCTCAAAGGGATAACGGATGGCATCTAGATAAACACGTGTTTGGACAACAATTGGTTCATTAAAGCTAAACCAATGTTTGACCCTGTCCCCGTAGCGCTCAAACACTTTTTCCGCATAGAGAACAAACAGCTCGACGACATGCTTTGATGACCATCCGCCATACTTCTCAAGCAAAACGGCAGGAAGCTCATAATGCTCTAAGCAAAACATCGGCTCTACACCTGCTGCAATTAATCCATTGATCAAGTCTTCAATGTAACGGGCATAGGTCTCATCCACAATCCCCTTCTCGTAATCTATGAGAAACCTCGACCAATTGATCGATGTCCTATAGTGAGTCAGTCCGATTTCTTTCATGAGGGCTACATCTTCTGGATAGCGCTCGTAAAAGTTCGTCGCACCAGCCGGGCCATATCCTTCGTGCCATAAGTGATACCCGTTCTTATACCATAAATCGATGTACGAGTCCTGATGCGCTTGCTTTCCCTTCCATCCCTCCGTTTGCCAAGCAGAGGCCGCAGCACCTAGGATAAAATCTCTTGGAATCTCGATTCTGTTCATGTCGCCATCTTCCCTTTCCTCGTTTGAACGTGAAGTCCTTCCCAAATTCCTTGCAAATACATAGCCCCAAGCGCCCGATCATATAAACCGTAGCCAGGTCTGCCTGTCTCGCCAAAGATCATACGTCCATGATCCGGGCGGACATAGCCAGCAAATCCCTCTTCAAACAAAGCCTTCACAATAGCTCCCATATCGAGACTTCCTGCTGACGAAAGGTGCGCTGACTCTTCAAAATCACCATTTTCATACACGATGACATTTCGCAAATGGGCAAAGTGGATGCGCCCTTTTTCCGCATATTTACGCGCAAGTGACGTAACATCGTTCTTCTTATCACAGCCGAGTGAACCAGAGCAAAAGGTGAGGCCATGTTGAGAACGTCCATCGATCTCAAGAATACGATCCAACTGTTTTTCATTACTGACAATACGAGGCAGTCCGAATATATCCCAAGGAGGGTCATCTGGATGGAGTGCCATGTTGATCTTTTCTTCCGCTGCCACCGGAATGATATGTTGTAGAAAATAAGACAGGTTCTCGAATAGCCTTTCTGCCCCAAGCTCCCTGTAATCAGTCATCAATTGTTTCATTTCCTCCTGTGTATAAGAGATATCCCATCCTGGCAGCGAAAATGGATCTGTCTCTATATCCATGTGTTCTAGTTGATGCTGAAAATAGGCAAGGGTCGTGGATTGATCAGCTAATGGAAGGTCTAGCTGCGTTCGTGTCCAATCGAGGACAGGCATGAAGTTATAACAAATGACCTTCACACCGTGCTTCGCTAATCGTCGGATATTTTCTTGATAATGCTTGATATAGACGTCTCTGCTCGGCTTTCCAAGTTTAATATCTTCATGGACAGGAAGACTTTCCACGACCTCAAAGGAAAGTTCATGTCTCTCAATCTGTGCTTTTACATGAGCAATCCTTTCCTCAGGCCACAGGTCACCAGCTGGGACATCATAGACGGCACTCACAATGCCTTTCATGCCTGGAATTTGACGTATATGTGCGAGTGAAACAGGATCGTCCTCTCCGTACCACCTAAATTGCATGTTCATTCATGCCCCTCCTTTTATTCTGAATCTGGTGCCGCTTCTGGTTTGCGGTTAGACAAGAGAACAAATGGCAAATAGATGAAGACTGCTACTACAATACAGATGAGCTGTGTAATGACAGCTCCCATGCTGCCAGCGGTTGACAGCCATGCATTCACAATCGGCGGTGTCGTCCACGGCACCATCACGACTGCTTTTCCAGCAAACCCTGTAGCTGTCGCAATGTAACCAATCGTCCCTGTCACAAGCGGTGTGACGATAAATGGGATTGCCATCACAGGGTTTAACATAACGGGTAATCCAAAAATAACGGGTTCATTGATGTTGAAGAGGCCCGGCCCAGATGAGAGCTTGGCAATGCTTCGCATCTCTTCCCTTCTTCCAGCAATAAAAATCGCAATCAAAAGCCCAATGGTCACACCTGAACCACCGATACTCATATACACATCCCAAAATGGCATCGTGATGATATTCGGAATCTCTTTTCCCTCTTGAAATGCTGTCATATTCACTGCAATCGACCCTAATAAGAGCGGCTCCCGGATCGGTTTGATCATCTGGTTGCCATGGATGCCGATCACCCAGAAAAATTGCGCCACAAACATCAACGTTAAAATCCCCGGCAGACCCTGTACAACACTTTCTAGCGGGCGCTGCACCACGTTATACACTGCTTCATGCAAATAAATGCCTGTCAAACGGTGAAATGCAAAGCCGAATGAACTAATGATCGTAATCGTAATGATCGAAGGAAAAAGTGACGAAAAAGATGTCGCAACATTCGATGGAACAGAATCTGGCATCTTGATTTGAAGCCATTTCACCTCGGTCAGCTTACAAAAGATTTCCACAGATATGATCGCAATGATCATCCCTAAAAATAAGCTTTTTGGATCAGAAAATTGCCTTGCCAGTACATCTACAACCTCACGCATCGATCCATCAACTTCAAGAAGAAGTGTCGTTGGAATAACAGATATAAATGAAATCAATGCCATCAGCCCTGGGAACAGGGACTTGTGCCTGTTGATTTTCCCAAGCTCTATCCCGATGAGGAACACAGCCCCAATCGTTAAAAAGTTCAGCGTGGCATAATTGATTGCCTTCATAATTGGCTGAAGCTCCGCTAAAAATCTGAATATCTCAAAATGAGCAAGCCCTGTTTCCGGGCTCATGATCATATTTGCCACCAATACAGCAAAAGCCCCTGTAATGATGATTGGCATCAATGTGACAAATGCCTGTTTAATCGCCATAATATATTTCTGATTCGTGATGCGATAAGCCACATTCCCCATGACGTCTGCCGCTTTCTCCTTGAAGCTCATGATCCGTCTCCCCCTTTGCAAAAACTCGTGATCATCCTCCTTTTTGATGTTATTTTAAAAGCGTTTTCATTAACATCTAATCTTTTTCCTCACAGATGCGGAAATGGGTGTCCCGTTTTTTCATTCGGATGCTCCAATACTTGAAGCGCCGCCGTCAGTTCCTCAAATGAAGCGGCCTTGATGAGTTGTTCCACCACTTCCTTCCGCTCTGTCAGCCGCACAAGAAATTGATAAAGCGACTGTAATTCTTTTTGATACGTCTTCTGGATACTCAACAAACAAACGACTTGTACTCGATCTTCACCCCACAGCACCGGTTTTTTCAACGTGCAGATCGCACAAAACGTGTCATCTGTTGCCGGCTTCATCGGATGAGGAATCGCGACCAAATGACCGAACGATGTCGGGGACACTTGCTCTCTTTCCAGCAATAATTGTTCAAACTCGTCCGGGATGCGATGTTGTTCCTTTAGCACGTTCACGAAAAATTGAAGAACCTCTTCTCTTGATTGAAGGTCTTGCTGAAAAAATGTCAGCGCCGGACTGACATACCGCAAAACCCCTGTATCCTGTCGATCCTGCACAAAACGTTTCAGCCGTACAATATCATCGTCACTTAAAATCGTATGTACATCAATCACTGGCACTGGCAATGTGTTCTGAAGCGGAATGGTACTAATAATAAAATCAATGCTTCTCAAATCATACGAAGGAATATCCCCAACACTTGCAGTTCCAGCGATCTCCAGCCTTCCGCTAAAAGCCGCCGTCAGCTTATGAAGAAGGAGCTGACTGCTGGCGACACCCGTTGCACACACAATAAGGCATCTCTTTCTCACATGCTGTGATTTTGTCCGCTCGATTGCAGCACCGATATGGAGCGCCAAATACCCAATCTCATCCTCATGGATCTCGACCCCCTCTTTTTCCTTCAGCCATCTGCCCATATAGACACCCGCTTCAAATGCAATGGGATAATGCCTTTTAATGTCCGGTAAATAGGGGTTACGAATGTTCATATCGTACCTAAAACGATGAATAGCGGAACGTAAATGAAGACTTAATCCAACGATTAACTCTTTATCAAATTGAATATCAAGTGACATGTGCTCTTCTACATAAGCAAGCAATTGGTGGGTGAAGCGAAAATGATCCTCTTCTAGAAGATGAAATAATGTATGACCAGCATCTCCGTATGCCATCATCTTGGCTCCCATCAAGTGAATCGCAATGTACGCCATTTCAGATAACGGAAAATCAATAGCTAATACATGCCGAATATCTTCTGCCATTTGTTGAGCCACTTGAAAAACAGGCTGCACTTGAATGTCTTTCAATTCCGCTTCTGGCATCATGACTAGTTTTTTCTCTTCAATTCGTTTGCATGCAATGGCGATGTGGGTGACTAAATTACTTAAACCGATCTCTGACAGATGAAGTCCGTTTGCTTTTGTACGTGAACGCACAATGTCCTGAACCAATTGATACGTTTCTTCAGGTAACAGCGCAGAGTTCGCATGCTCTTGCTGAAACACATGCTCAGCCATACAATATCTTAATTTCATTTCATCCCCTGTCAGCCGCAATCCATATTTAGGGCGATGTGCTACAGAAAGTCCATGTAATGAAAACAAATGTCTGACCGCTTTCAAATCATTCTTCACTGTCGATTCACTCACAAATAGTTCCTCTGCCAACCCATCTAATTTGATATAGTCTTCAGAGAGAAGCAGCCTTTTCAATAGATACGCCACACGGTCTTTAGGCTGATTGGGAATGACCTGTTCCTTTTTTTCGTTTCTTTCTCTCAGCGACTTTTTCAAAAATGTACGAAATGCCCCATAATCCTCGACGGTCAATGAATACCCTGCCCCGCGTTTGATATGTAGTGCGGCTCCATGTTCATCTATTATAGATTTAAGCGCTTTCATATCTGTTCGGATGGTTCGTGATGTGACGCCAATCATGCGGGCAATTTCTTCACTTGTCAGTTCCTGCTCCGCTTGCATCAAGCGTTTCAGGAGCTCCTCCTGACGTAAAGATAGCATGGGCTCTCCTCCCTTGGCATTTACTTTTGCCTATCATCATAAACGAAAATAGAACTCTTTGCCCAGTTTTTCTTACAAATCGGGAACCTCAATATGGCTCAATCGTATGATGATGAAACAAGAGGAGGGATACATCATGGGTTCTTTTATGTTTGTTGTTATGATCATATTGGCTTCTTTAGGAGCAATCATTGCCCACCTGTTCACATCAAAGGATAAACGTACATCTGCTAAGCGTTCTTCACATCACAGTTCAACGACAAGTACCTATACTGATTCATATACTCATCACGCTTCTGATGCCTCCTGCGGGGGAGATTCAGGCGATAGCGGTGGTGGATGTGACTAAACAAAAAAACAGCCGCTCGCTTATAAGACGGCTGTTTTATATTTTATTTTAAAGAGCTTTCCAGCCCCGTTCAATCAAATGTTTAACATCCTTTGCAAAATCCTCGCCCTTTTCCATCACGTCCTGGGCTCTTCCGGCAAAATTACTGGCAACAGCCAGCTCCATTTTTTTTAATTCAAAGTGCAAGATTTTTTGATCAAGCTCGGTTATATATTTTTCATACTCATTGTTCACGATGTCGTGCATTACATGGTAGGCGTCTTTTCGGTGGCGATGAAAGTCGGTTCCTCTCTCACCTTTCCATGACGAATCTAGAGCAGGCTTCTTAATTTCCTTTATGTCTGACTGCGCAAGATCTTGTTCTGTTCGAATATTGCTTTTGGCTGTCTTTAACCGAGAGATCATTTCATCAAATTCTGCACGTCTGTTTTCAATTCCCATATGCAGATGGTGTAGCATCTCGGATAAACTCATGTCATCCACCTCTATCGGACCTCATACGAAAGCACAGCGTCAGAGCCTTGGAAGCTATCGACTCTCTTGATTTTTCCAATCCTGACATTTCTATCGTTTCGCTTTCATTAAGTATAGTATAAGGTGAAAAGCCTCAGTCTTAAATAGGGAAAAGGTGTCCTTTTAGTGACGCGTTTGGAAGAAAAACGGAATAATACAGGGTCGTAAATCCTGAATTATATATAGGTACTTAGATCTATAATTCATACAATTCCATTAAATACCAAAGAAACCGAATGCCAATTATTTTGCCGCAATCGCTTCGTCCTGTTCTTTTAAGGTTTTCACATTCGAGCGCGTGTCCTGGACATTTTTGATTAAGGCTTCTTTAAAGTTTGAGACCATTTCGTTCACCTCTGCCTCACGTGCCGTCCACTTGGTCACAAATTCAAGGCTGTTTTCACCCGCTTTATCTGCTGCTTTTTTCATCATTAAATCTTCGACTGCTTGGGAGACTTCATCTAGTTGATTCATAACTGTTTGGTAGTTTAACTTAATTTGTCCCATCGTGATATCCTCCAGATTTGTTCAGCATGAAAGCAGCTTTACAAGCTGCTCCATGCTTTTGAGATCAAGCGTTTGGCGTCCTCTACTGCGTCTTCTCCTTTTTCAGCAAGACGTGCGGCGTCTCCAGCTAAAGAACTGGCAAAGGATAACGCAGCCTGTTCAGCTTCTAATGTACTGATTTTGAATTCGATGCGGCTCACGTAGCGTGGGTATTTGTCGTTCACAATCGTTTGCAGCGCATCATGTGCTTCATTCCGCTCTGATTTGAAATCCTTGCTTCGCTCACCTTTCCAAGAGGCCCCAAGCTTTGGCTGCTTGATTTGCTTCAGGTCTGTTTCTGCCGCATCTTGTTCACGTTCGACCTTACTTTTCGCCTTTTTAAGTCGAGCGATTTTCTCTTCAATTTCTGCTTTTTTACTTGTAATGCCACCGTTTAGGGCAGACAGCATATCCGACAAGCTCATTATGGGTTCCTCCTCCTGTCAAAAAATAAAAACGCTGCTTAGAGTTCCTCTAAACGAGCGTAAGGTGAATAGCACTTTTTCCAATATTGTTATTATAAGGTTCAAAGACTCATGTTTGAATAGGGATTTGTACCCTTTTTATGGGATAAATATGCTTTCGTTCTGCTTCACATTACCTCTTTAGACCTCTTTTATAAAGGGTCTAAACTCTCCCGATCATCTTCTTTATATCATATGTAGTCTCTCGGTCCTAGGACAAGCAAAAGCCGCCTAATTGAGGCGGCTTTTGTAAACGGCTTATGAAGCCGATTCTTCTGAGTCTTGTTGATTTTTGACGTACCAAATGAATTTCCCTGTATATCCGTAGATAATGGCAAGAGCAATGGCAACAAAGCTCAACCACATAAATGGTAAATATGAGAATGTCGAGACGCCTAGAATTCCAGCCATGTAAATTCCGTTATCTGACCACGGAACCATACCAGACGTCATTGTTCCACCGACCTCAGCGTTTCTAGATAGAACGCGTCTGTCTATTTTCAATTTATCGTAGCTTTTTTCCATAATTTTTGGTGTAAGAATTAATGAAACGTACATTGCACAGCCAAAAATATTTGCGAAGAATGCAACAACAAGTGTAGATAAGGTTACATTTCCTGCATTATATAATTTCTTCTCGAAAGTAGCGACAATCACTTTTAAGACGCCGAGATATTCAAGTACGCCTCCAAAACCAAGCCCGAGAATAATGACCACTAAAGATCCAAGCATATTCACAATACCACCACGATTTAACAGCGTATTTAAGAAATCTACATCTGAATTAATAGAGAAGCCATTGTATGCTGAACCAATCGCATCTGCTGGATTCATTCCTTGGAAAGCCATCGCCCAAATAGATCCTAAAAGAGCACCAATGGCAATGACAGGCATTGAAGGTTTCTTAAATACGAGCAGTAATACAACCACTACTGCTGGGATGACCATCCAAATGTTGATGGTGAATGTATCATGAAGGGCATTTTTCAAAAATTCTACCTTATCTTGATCAATGTTGCGTCCACCATACATAAAGCCTGTAACCGTAAACATAATGGCCGTAATGACAAAGGCTGGTATGGATAAAACCATCATCGCTCGAACATGCGCCAGCACGTCCACTTTTGAAAGAGAGGAAGCGAGCACTGTACTATCTGATAATGGGGATAATTTATCTCCAAAATAAGCACCTGATAAGACGGCACCTGCCACGATCGGAAGTGGGATACCTAGCCCTTCACCAATTGCGATCATCGCAATCCCTGCCGTTCCAACCGTCCCCCAAGAGGTTCCTGTTGCAATGGACATGAGTGCACAGATGACAAGTGTAGCTAATAAGAAGATATTAGGATGAATAAACTCTAGACCGTAGTAAATTAACGTAGGTACAACTCCACCTGCAATCCATGTACCAACAAGTGCACCTACTGCAATTAAAATTAAAATGGCTTCTAGACCATTCGATATCCCTTTTGTGATCGCATTTTGAAGATCCTTATATGAATGCCCCAATCGAATACCTAATGCGATAACTATAAACCATGAGATAAACAATGCTAGTTGAATATCTAATTTGAAATAAAGAGTAAAAGATAAAACAATTGCTAAAAATAAGCCAAGTACAGACACGACTTCTAACATAGACGGCAGACGTGGTGATTTCATTGTGTTTCCTCCCTTTGTGAGTGCGTTAAGCGTTTTCAAAATATTGTGAAAAAAGTGTGTCAATTCGAAAGAAAGTGAATTGCCTGTTTTTCTCTATTTCACAGGCAATTCGACATATTAATAAAATAAAATTTTTGATATTATTCCCGTTCTAGCAGTTCTTGTCCTGCAATACCAGGCTTTGTCATCTCATATGGATTCAAAATAATATCAAGTTCTTCTTCTGTTAACACATCATTTTGCAAGCAAAGATCTCTAATGGATTCTCCACTTAAAATGGCTTCCCTTGCGATTCTAGCCGCGGCTTCATAGCCTAAGTGAGGGTTTACCGCAGTAATGACGCCTGCACTTTTTTCCACATATTCTTTCAAACGTTTTTCATTTGCTTCAATGTCCACTAAACAATGATCTGTGAATGAGCGGAATCCGTTATTCATTATACTAATAGATTGAAGCAAGTTAAAGACCAAAACAGGCTCCATCACATTTAACTCAAGCTGGCCTGCTTCAGAAGCAAGACAGATGGTATGGTCGTTCCCAATGACCTGGAATGCGATTTGGTTAATGAGCTCTGCCATGACTGGATTGACTTTCCCAGGCATAATGGATGATCCTGGCTGACGAGCTGGCAATGCAATTTCAGCAAGACCTGCACGCGGTCCAGAAGCCATTAGGCGAAGGTCATTGGCAATCTTAGACATGTTCATCATGCATACTTTTAATGCGGCGGACACTTCTGTGTAAGCATCTGTATTTTGCGTCGCATCCACGAGATGCTCTGCGCCTACAAGCGGAAGACCAGAAATATCTGCTAGCTTCTTCACAACGATCTCAATATAACGAGGATCTGCGTTTAAGCCTGTCCCAACAGCTGTTGCACCCATATTCACTTCATATAAATGCTGCTTTGATTGGTTGATCCGTTTAATATCACGGCTGAGCACGCGGCTGTATGCCTCAAATTCCTGTCCTAAACGAATTGGAACAGCATCCTGCAGATGCGTACGTCCCATTTTGATCACATGATCAAATTCTTTTGCTTTCTTTTGGAATACGTCCTGCATCGTTTGCATTGTCTCAAGCAGAATGTCTAACTGCTTCAATACAGCAATGTGGATAGCTGTTGGAAACGAGTCATTCGTCGATTGTGACATGTTTACATGTGTGTTTGGGCTTAAATGGATGTATTCACCCTTTTGATGCCCCATGATTTCTAGCGCTCTGTTTCCAATCACTTCATTGGCATTCATATTCATCGACGTTCCTGCGCCGCCTTGGATTGGGTCTACAATAAAGTATTCATGCAGCTTGCCTTCAATAACTTCATCAGAGGCTTGTACGATGGCATTTCCAATTCCTTTATATAAACGTCCAACTTCCATATTGGCTTGAGCTGCTGCTTTTTTCACGATGGCAAAGGCTCTGATCAGTTCCTCGTGCATGCGATATCCTGTAATCGGGAAATTTTCTTTTGCACGAAGGGTTTGAACCCCATAATACACGTCTGCCGGAATTTCTTTTTCACCAAGAAAATCCTTCTCATAGCGATAAGTTGCTTGAACCATCTGATATGACCTGCTTTCTATAGAATAGTTAAATCACTAAATCTTCTGCGATTGGCGTTTCCATAATCTTTTTCACTTCTCTTGGGTCTGTTGTTTTACCTAATGCCCACATAAGTTTCGGCACGATGGCTTCTGTGTTCATGTTTCGTGAACGTGCCACCAGTTCTTGATTGATTTTGCGTCCTACTTCATACACGCTCATGTCTTCTCCTTCTTCAAGACACTGAGTTGTGATGACAACAGAAATTCCTTCTTCAAGCAATTCGTTGATTTTCTCTAAAAGGTTTCTTCCTTCGAAAGGAATACCGCCGCTGCCGTAGCTTTCGATCACGACTCCTTTGTAGACGCCTTTGATTGCATCTAAGAACTCAGGCTTTAGACCTGGGTGCAATTTCAAGAGACAAACGTCGGTGTTTAAAGATGCGTCTAATTTAAGCGGTTTCATTGACGATCTTTTTACTTTGCTATTGTATTCAATTTGATGGTTTTCAATCGATGCAATATATGGGTAGTTAATACTTTCAAATGCATCATAGCTTTTCGTTCTTAGTTTGATTGCGCGTGTTCCTTGAATGACTCTGCCATCAAAGACAACATACACGCCGCCTACGCCGTCACATGCAAAGCGAATCGCATCGGTGATGTTTTTCTTCGCATCTGTTTTCTTAAACGTAATCGGGATTTGTGAGCCTGTAATGACAATTGGCTTATCCGGATTTTGCAGCATATAAGAAAGAGCTGCTGATGTATAGGCCATCGTGTCTGTACCATGCGTGACAACAAAACCGTCATATTGATCATAATTTTCATAAATGGCTGTTGCAATATCCACCCAGTATTCAGGCTGCATATTTGTACTATCTATACTCATTAGGGACTTTGTGTCCATTGTATACTCTGCATTAATTTCGTTTAAATAGCTTAAAAGGTCCTCAGCTTTAACACCTGGAGCCAAACCGTTTTCACTCTCTACAGATGCAATCGTCCCACCAGTGGTTAAAAGCAATAATTTCTTCAACAGGTCCACCTCTTTCAATAAAATTACTTCGTTTGTCACACATATTATAAGCTAGCTTGTGCTATTCTATAATATACGCTTTACGCGTACCTTCATTGCCATTATAGTCACATAACGCGAATTAATCAAGAAATTATTACGCATAACGCGTACATTCCATGTCAAAATATGATATACTGTTGTTGTATATAAAGGAGCGTTCATGTAATGATACTCGATCGTTTAACCACCCTTAGAAAAAAGAAAAAATGGTCTCTCCAGCATACGGCAGATCGCCTAGGTATCGCCAAAAGCACCTATGCCGGTTACGAATCTGGGTACCGACGACCTTCGCTTGAAGCAGTGAAGCGGCTGGCTGATTTGTATGATACGTCCATTGATTTTTTACTTGGTAGAACGGACGAGCCAGAGATACAACGCAAAATCTCTGATATCAAAATTGAACTGACGGAAGCAAAAGAAGGAACCATCCTTGTCGACGGCGTTCCCCTAAATGATGAAGAAATCAAACAGCTTGTTGCCTTTATTCGGGCGAAAAACACTCTAAAAGTATAAACACAGAAAAGAGAGGCCCCTATCAATCGGGTGCCTCTCTTTCCTTTTTCCTATCAGCTGCTTATGAATAAGGAGAAGAAAGCTGACTTAATTCCTCTAACCGCCGCTTCGCTTCATCTTTATTAAACGAACTATAATAGCGATAATTCTCATCATCTAAGATGCGGTAATGCTGACTAAGCACATTTTGCTGAAGACGAAATGTGCCTTTTTTGATAGACGTCCGCCACCAAACCTTTCCGCCAATCGTACGTTCCACCGATAGATGCAATTCATCATGTGCCACGACTTCCAGAATCTCAAGCGGATCATCCCCAAGTGTCCCTTTTAAAATGTCACTATCCCTGAATAATGCACATACGGCCGCAGTTTGCGTCCAGTTGAGGCGCAGCCTATTTTTTTCAACCTGCTGCAAATGCCGTTTCGATAGACCAAGTACCTCAGCCATGCGGTCCTGCGTATAATTCTTTTCTTTTCGAATCCGTGCCATTTGTTCTGTGACGAGGTCGATTACCATCTCTTTATCCATCTCTCATCACCTCTCCGAGTGTTCAGTCTTTACTGACATCATACACGATTTCTTCGAAAAAGTGGCACCTCATCCTTCGGAATCATGGAAAATACATCCTAGTCGATCTGCTCTTCGACCTGACCATGCTGCTGTCTCCAGTTCTCTTGGGCTGACTGATTTAAATATGGGTAGATCTCTTGTTTGACGGCTTGCTCGAATACTTCTTCATCTAAAATACTGTACGCTGGAATCTTGATCAATTTCCCGTCTATTTTCCGAATCAACACATCCATGAAGAGAAAACCCCGTACACTGTACCGATGCCTGCGCATATCGATGGATTGAATGTCTTGAAAAGGGATCGCTTGCCCGCGATGTAAAACCGCGCCATTCTTCCCGCGCTGAATGCGAAAAATCACATTTCCTCTCTTCGTAAAAGCCGGTAAAATCATCAAGAAAGAGATCCAGCCATAAACACTGCCTAGTAGTCCGCCTAAAAATAAAAACAATGTATAATTCGATTCAAATGTAAGAGCTTCTGAAAACAACCAAATACCGATGATACCGAAGCCGCCTGTTGCTAAGAATGCCCATACCCTTAAAAAGGTCCTGCTCCTCACTTCTATTACTTCACTTGGATTCAAGCGTCATTCTCCTTTTCTCCATTAGAATATAGAACGTAATCCGTCTCTGTGAGCCGTCTCCACGCGAAATTCATTTTCTTTTATTCCCGACACAAGCCACGACTGTTTCTCACCCGGAATAACAAATAACATGGATTCCACATCAGGCGTATTATTTTTGTCGTAGACGACCTTCATCAGGGAGTCCATCTTTCCTTTTCTCGTCTGTACATCAGAAACAAATGACTGCATGAGTTCTTCGTTCTCTGCTCGATGAAGGAAAGAGGGCCACTCATTTTTCGCCTCACTTGCTTGCTCTAATAGCTTTTCAAATTCCTCTGCTTGCAGGGTGATGACAGGTGCAGGGTGATCACTCATCTGTATGTTGAAAAAGGCAGTCACTTGCTCCTCTGCCAGCTGATCATCTTTCAGTTTTTGAATCTGATGGACTTGTTGATCATAAAGCGTGTGGTGCGCATATACGCCCGTCTGTGTCGTATGCAAGGAGATACTGACTTCTTCATCTACATCCGCAAATCGAGACGCTTTGATGGTGTGAGATGCATCATTCATCGCCTGGATGAAATGACGGTATTCCCCTTTATAACGGTATTGTCTGTTTCGAAATTCAAGTACACCTTTTGCGAGCAAAGAGCGGCACGCAATTTCAAATAAAAACCCAAGGCGTTCGTCCTCTACATCAGGATAATAAGCTTCCTTTAAGGACATGCCCTGTTCAAAATAGCCTTCACTGTAAAAACTAAAGATGAGTTCCTCAATACTTAGACTTAGCTGATCCAACTTGATCTCTCCTTATCCAAAAGAAAATGCACCCTTAAAGAAATCGCCTGCACCTTTTATGAGCGAATCAGCGGTTTCTTTTGTTTTTTCTATCCCTTTATGTATCACCTGATTTGCCTGATCAATGGTGTCATTGACTGCTTTCACACCTTGACCCGCCAGCTCGAATGCTTGTTTCCCTTTATCGACGACCGCATGAATAGGGTCCTTTAATTTCACTGCAACCTGTTCAGCAAAGCCTGATGTCAGCTTGGCGACTTTTTCTCCTATAAATCCACCGACTGCTGAACCAATGGCTCCTCCGACAACGGTTCCAATCGGTCCTGCAAAACTTCCTAGAGCTCCTCCGACAACGGCACCTGCGACAGATCCGCCAGCGATAAAGACCGTATTGTTCACTGCATTTCCAACAGCCTTCGCATTTTCACGCTTGAGGACTTCTGGCTGATCACCGAATTCTGCATAGTTCTCGGCAATTTTCAAACCACAGCCGACCGTTTCCGTTGCACCAGTGACAACCGTTGCAATGATGGCATTTCCTTTCGCGAATCTTGACCCATTTTTCAGAACAGACTTGATAGCAGCCGTGTCCTTCCAATTGATACTTCCTTTTGTAAAATCACGAACGCTATTCGTAAAGGCAACCGTATCGTCAGGATAAAATTTTGTGAATTTCTTATGGACCAAGTCAGCCATCGACCAGTTTGATCGTTTTAATAATTCTTTTTTACTCAGCCAAATCCTTGCTAGCCGGTCAAATCTCGTTCCTTCTACCCGGCTGGTCAGATCAAGCAGCAGCTTTGAATGCTGCGCTGCATACCGGCCATTGTCTTTAATGAAGGTCGTCATCCCAAGCCCGTAGTATTTCGCCTGCATCATCACAATACCAGCTAAGCTCGTGAGTGTACCATATTGATCATAGATGCTGTACATTTTCCGTAAAATATCGTCTGCTTCGACCATTTTATCTTTTGCATGACGAATCGCAATATCATCACTGCTCAATTTACTGATCAATGCTTGTCCTGCTCCCCATGCATCCCCGACACCTGAAAAACAGCTTCTATACCGAGGATCACAGCCTAAAATGAGACCATCCAGTTCACTATGTAAATCGCGGTGCTTCGTTTCAATGACAGACAATTCGCCTACAACATCATTCGCCAGTCCTGTCAGCTGATCTGGATCAACCACAATGTCACGTGCCATCACATCATCTCCCTTCTCGATTTCTTTCTCTCCGTTCTTCTCGTCTCTTTCGCTCAAGCTCTTCCATTCTGGTAATTTCAGCTTTCCGTTCCTCGATTTTGACCGCTGCGTCGCGCAGTTCCTGACTTGTTTCAAGCAAGTCCTTTTCAAATTGATCATAGCGTGACGTTGTTTCCTCAAAGCTTTGATCAAATTTATTCCTTGCTTCTCCCTGCCAGCCTGATCCTACTGCCTTCAGCCGATTCTCCAGCAGCTGCTTTGACTGCCGAATCTCATCAGCTGCTTCCTGAAACTTTTGAGCGAGTGCCAGCGTTTGACTAGAATCCAACTTTCGCACCCCTTTCTCCCAATTTAACGTACAAATGGATGATTTTATATGTCCTCATTATAAATAAAAAGACACCCAAAAAAATCACCCTAAAGAACCATTCAACACACCGCCTAATGAAAGTAGGTCTTTTTCCTCTCTAATTTCCAGAGAAAACCTTTCTTGTTATGAAGCGCATTCAAGACGTGATAAAATGGACGTATTCTACAAAAGGAGTGACGTATAGATGAAAAAGGAAATGATTCAGCGTTTCACAAATTATGTGAAGGTAGATACGCAGTCAGATGCAGAAAAGGAAAGCTGCCCATCTACTGAAGGACAGTTGAACCTAGCGAGACAGCTAGTTGAAGAGATGAAGTCCATCGGGATTCAAGAAGTGACAATGGATGAAAACGGCTATGTCATGGGAACGATCCCGTCTAACACTGACAAAGAAGTGCCGACCATTGGCTTCCTGGCTCATATCGACACAGCCACTGACTTCACCGGCAAGAATGTGAAACCGCAGCTTCATGAAAACTATCAAGGCGGCGACATCACCTTAAATGAAAATCTACATATCGTTTTATCTCCAGCACAGTTTCCAAATTTACAAAAGTATCAAGGACATACGCTGATCACAACAGATGGCACGACCCTGCTTGGTGCAGATAACAAAGCAGGTATCGCAGAAATTATGACCGCTATGCATTACTTGATTGAGCATCCAGAAATCAAGCATGGAAAAATTCGCGTCGCCTTTACACCAGATGAAGAAATTGGCAGAGGGCCGCACAAATTTGATGTTGATGCCTTTGGCGCTTCCTATGCTTATACAATTGACGGAGGACCGCTCGGGGAGCTGCAATATGAAAGCTTCAACGCAGCAGGTGCGAAAGTATCAATTAAAGGAAACAATGTCCACCCAGGGACAGCAAAAGACAAAATGGTCAGTGCTGCGAAGATTGGGATGCTCTTCCATAACAAACTTCCTTCTGATGAATCTCCGGAATATACAGAAGGCTACGAAGGTTTTTTCCATCTCACGAAGTTTGTAGGAGAAGTCGAAGAAGCAGAGCTGCAATATATTATTCGTGATTTTGATAAAGACAAATTTAACGATCGCAAAGCACTATTTGAAAAAATAGCAAATGACTTAAAAGCCATCTACGGAGAAAACAGCATAAATCTCAGCATTCAAGATCAATATTATAATATGAGAGAAAAAATTGAGCCGGTGAAACATATTGTGGATATTGCCCATGAAGCAATGGAAAACCGCTCAGTGACACCTGTGATCGAACCCATCCGCGGCGGTACAGATGGCTCCCAGCTTTCATATAAAGGTCTTCCAACGCCAAACATCTTTACTGGCGGGGAAAACTTCCACGGTAAATATGAATTTATTTCTGTCGAGAACATGGTGAAAGCAACAGAAGTCATCGTTGAAATCGCACGTTTATTTGAAGAAAAAGCATAGATATGTTTACAACCGTTCCTGTTCGGGAACGGTTTTTTAATAAAAGTTTACAATTTTCTGAAACTTTTATGACACTTTTTCGTACTAATAGAGACAACACCAGAAAAATTCTTCTTGACGAGTGCAATAACTGGAAATATAATAGTTAAAAACAACCAGTATTTTAGACCTAAATTAGCAGATCAACTAAACCTTAAGAACTAAACCGATTCTGCTGCTTATTTTCAGTTATAAACATCACTCACCCTGTCTACACTAAAGAATAGGATGAATTGGAGGAATGTCATATGATGATTTTATTGATTATCGCTTCACTTTGCTGCTACTTACTATTCTCTTTCAAAAAAGATAACCGCACACCAAAACGAAAAAGCGCAGAGCTTTCGGAGTTTGAAATCTTTCGTATGCGCCGCCACTACAACGGAAAACGCCGTCATCCACTAAACGATGCACCTAAACAAGTATAAATCTAAAGAGAGAGCCTCATGAGGGGCTCTTTTTGTTTGAGTAAATAACAAAAAACGACCAGATTCATTGGCCGTTTTTCTTTTTATTTATATACCTTCGCAGGAACTTGAATCATAGGAATTCCTACATAATAAGGTGAAATTTCATATGGCTGGAAGACAACAGCAATTCCCTTTTTCGTGAAGTAATACTGCGTGTTGTAGTTGATTTCAATGTCACTTTTTTTCAGGTTCGCATAGAATTTGCTTTTATGTTTCTTTGTGTAGTTATAAATATAATCTCTTACTTTCGTACGTTTTTTCTTTGTTTTCACAACGTCTGTCAAGAACAGCTGCTTTGTCTTTTTCTTTGTTAACACATAGTTCATGCTGGAAACCATCGTATCCCCATGCATTCCACCATCATTCATGTAGTCATAGTTTAAGATACTGAGCTTCTTCCCATTGTTAAATTTCGTTTTAAACGATCTTTCGTACGTGATCTTCCCAAAGCCTTCCTTTTTCGCTTCGTCCTTTAAGAACAAGTACGTAGAATAGGAGAAGGAAATATCTTTTTTCAAATCACGATTGATGGTTTTCATATGCGCCTTGCTTAGGTTTTTCACCTGTGCATATTTGAACGTTTTTTTCTTTTTATAATAGTGTGTGCTTACTTTTGCTTTTTTTGCTTGTTTGGCATCCGCCGATCCAACTGGTGCAAACAACGAAACAATCAGCGAAAAAATGAGCAGACTGATCGTTAGGCCTTTTTTCATCGTCATAGTAAAAACCCCCATTTTTGTCTATTACCAATTGAGTATACCATGACAAAAGAACCAAAAGAAGCGCTATTTCCATATTATTCTTCCTTTTTCCACATCGGGTTTGTTTACCGTTATTTGTTTATGTAGAAAATTAAACAGTAAAAACCATTGACTTTTTCTCGAAAAGGTTGAATAATTGTGTATATTAAGAAAATTGAATCAAAAGGTAACCTTATTAAGAGTGGTGGAGGGACTGGCCCTGTGAAACCCGGCAACCGCTGTTCCTAGGAACAGAATGGTGCTAATTCCTTAGGCAAGCAGATGCTTGTTTGAAGATAAGGCAGAGTTCTCTCAGTATATGATGCTCTTCCTTATCCAAGGAAGAGCTTTTTTATTTGATTTTTAACCTGTAGAAAGAAGGGATTCAGCATGACACAAGTACAAACCATTGGAAAGAAAACAACGAAACCGCCATTTCGCGCAGATCAAGTAGGCAGTTTACTTCGTTCAGAACGTATCAAGGAAGCACGCAAGCAAAAAGCAGACGGCACACTGACAGCCGAGCAGCTCCGACAAATTGAAAATGAAGAAATTACACGCATTGTGGAGAAGCAAAAAGAAATTGGATTAGAGGTTGTCACAGATGGAGAATTCAGACGTGCATGGTGGCATTTTGACTTTCTTGAGGGATTAGATGGAGTCGAAGGATTTGAAGCGGATCAAGGTATTCAATTCCACAATACGACGACAAAAGCGCGTGGCATCAAGGTAACAGGCAAGATTGATTTTACAGATCATCCAATGCTGGAGGATTATCGTTTCCTTCACAGCATCGCTGGTGATCATACAGCTAAAATGACGATTCCAAGTCCGAATATGCTCTTTTTCCGTGGAAAGCTTGAAGAAGGAGTATACGACAGCCTAGAGGCATTCCACCATGATGTGGCACAGGCGTATAAGAAAGCCATCCGTGCTTTTTATGATGCAGGCTGCCGTTATCTACAGCTCGATGATACCGCATGGGCCGTGTTCTTTTCTGAAAAAGGTCATGAACAAATCAAAGCCTTTGGCCGAGAAGAAGATGAACTTCGTGAGTCATTTGCGAAAACAATCAATGAAGCGGTTGCCGATCGTCCAGAGGATTTGGTGATCACCATGCACATTTGCCGTGGTAACTTTAAATCGACGTGGGCAGCTGAAGGCGGTTATGAAGCAGCGGCAGAAACGATTTTTGCCGGCTTAGATCTGGATGGTCTCTTTTTAGAGTTCGACGACGATCGTTCTGGCGGTTTTGAACCCCTTCGCTATGTGAAGAACCCTAACCTACAAATCGTACTAGGCCTTGTCACTTCAAAATACGGTGAGCTTGAGCCTGTTGAACAGATTAAAAAGCGGATCGAGGAAGCGGCTCAATACGTGGACATTAATCAAATTTGTTTGAGTCCACAATGCGGGTTCGCCTCAACGGAGGAAGGCAATCTGTTAACAGAAGAGCAGCAATGGGAAAAGCTTCGTCATGTAATTGAGATTGCGGATCAAGTGTGGACTTCGTAGTCTCTTTGACGAAAAAAAGACAAACCGTAGTATGAGCGGTTTGTCTTTTTCTTTTAAGCATCTAAATGCTCACCATTCGTAGCAATCACTTGTTTATACCAATCAAAGCTTTTCTTTTTCTTTCTATCTAATGTACCGTTTCCTTCATTATCACGGTCGACATAAATGAAGCCGTAGCGTTTTTTCATTTCAGCTGTTGATGCGCTGACAAGGTCAATTGGGCCCCAGCTTGTATAACCCATCAAGTCCACTCCGTCTGCGATGGCTTCTTTCGCCTCTAGCAAATGGCTTCTGAGGTAATCAATTCGGTAATCGTCTTGAATGGACCCGTCTTCTTCTACTTGATCGACAGCTCCCAATCCATTTTCTACGATAAACAATGGTTTTTGGTAACGGTCATATAACTGGTTTAGTGTTGTACGAAGTCCTTTTGGATCAATTTGCCAGCCCCAATCACTTGCTTCTAGATAAGGGTTTTTCACGCCTTCAAATAGGTTACCACCAGTCACTTGTCCAAGAATCTCTGGATCTGTACTTGTCACAAAGCTCATGTAATAGCTGAAGCCAATATAGTCCACTGTATGGTTTCTTAGGATGTCTTCATCACCATCTTGGATCTCAATATGAATTCCATTTTCGCGGAAGTATCGTTTCATGTAACCTGGGTAGTAGCCTCTTGCCTGTACATCTGAGAAGAACAATGTTTTACGATCCTGATCCATTGCAGCAAACATATCTTCTGGTCTTGAGCTGTACGGATAAGTCGTCATCGCTGCAATCATACAGCCGATTTTCGCATCAGGAATGATTTCGTGTCCTGCTTTGACAGCTAAAGCACTTGCAACAAATTGGTGATGCGCTGCTTGATATTGAATGCTTTTCTCGTCATCACCCTCTTCAAATACAAGTCCGCCACCAGTGAAAGGCGCATGTAACACGACGTTGATTTCATTAAAGGTCATCCAATATTTCACTTTGTCTTTATAGCGAGTAAACAACGTTTTCGCATATGTTTCATAAAGATCGACAAGCTTACGGTTTCTCCAACCGCCGTAGTTTTTCACAAGTGCAAGCGGCATTTCATAATGAGAAATCGTGACAACTGGTTCAATTCCATGTTTATGCAGTTCATCAAATACTCTGTCATAAAAAGCAAGGCCTGCTTCATTTGGTTCAGCATCGTCGCCATTTGGGAAAATACGCGGCCAAGAAATGGATAGTCTGAAGCACTTGAATCCCATTTCTGCAAAGAGTGCAATATCTTCTTTATAGCGATGATAGAAGTCGATTGCATCATGATATAAATTAAGATCTTTCATTGATTCATCAAATGGATGCATAATACCATGCGGTGATACATCAGCTGTCGATAAGCCTTTTCCATCTTTATTATAAGCACCTTCAATTTGGTTGCCTGCAACAGCGCCGCCCCATAAGAAACCTTTAGGAAATGTTTTTTCTAACTTGTTCATGTTGAATGCCCTCCTCATTTTCTTCTACACTGACTGTGAGCAGTGTCTCTTTCACTGTAATCGTGCCATCTGTTTTCGCATCAACTTGTGCGAAATCATTTGTATTGGTGACGATAATTGGTGTCGTGACATCATAGCCTTCTTGCTGAATGCCCTCGATATCAAATTCAACGAGCACATCTCCTGCTTGAACAAGATCACCTGACTGCACATGACTGGTGAAATGCTTTCCGCCAAGCTTCACTGTATCAATTCCAACATGGATGAGAAGCTCTGTGCCTTGGTCACTCTTTAAGCCAATGGCATGTTTCGTTTGAAAAATGGTTTCAACCTTACCGTTGAACGGTGCTACAACACGTCCAACTGTTGGGACAATGGCTGCACCTTTACCCATGATTTCATTAGAGAATGTTGCATCATTGACTTGATTTAGCGGCTTTAGTTGACCTTCAAGCGGGCTTTGTACCACTTCATTTTGAAGCGTTGCTGTATCTTTCTTTTCTTCTGGTTTGTCTGCCTTTGTATCATCTTTCACTGGTACATCTTTGAACCCTAGAACAAGTGTCATGATGGTTGCTACGATAAAGCCGATCACTAAACCGATGATTGAATAGACAAACGTTGGTCCAATGAATGTTGGGATACCTGGAATACCTGCAGATCCAGACACCACATATGATTTTACTTTGAAGATGGACATGAACACGCCGCCTGCTGCTGCACCAATGAGGGCTGCAAAGAACGGTTTTTTCAATCGCATGTTCACACCATACATAGCAGGTTCAGTAATACCCATTAATGCTGTGATACTTGTAGACATCGCCAATGATTTGAATGTTTTGTTTTTTGATCTTAAGAAGACACCGAATGCTGCGCCTGCTTGTGCCATATTCGCTACAAACATCATTGGAAGAATGTAGTCAAAACCGTTTAACGTAATGTTGTTGATCATAATTGGAAGTAGTGCATAGTGCATACCCGTAATGATCAATGGTGACATGAAACCGCCGATCAAGAGTCCGGCCAAAATACCTGCATGTTTAAACAATAAATCAATTCCACCTGAAAGACCATTTCCGATAATCCCACCAAGCGGTCCAACCGCGATGAGCATAATTGGTACAACGACAAGAAGTGTAACCGTTGGAACAAGGATGATCTTTAATGATTTCGGACTATATTTTTCTGCGAATCTTTCAACATATGAGCCAAGCCAGATGGTGAGTAGAATTGGAATCACCGATGAAGAGTACACAACGGCAACCACTGGCAAGCCTAGAAATTCTGTATTTCCCGCGCCTAGTAAAGCAGTTAACTGCGGGTGCAGTGCTGCTGCTGCAATGGCAGCGGCAATATACTGATTTGTGCCAAGTTTTTTGGCTACGCTTACAGCTAGTAGAATCGGTAAGAAGTAAAAGGCTCCGTCTCCGATGGCTGTTAAAATTGCATACGTACTGCTTTTATCTGATATCCACTGGAACGTAAGCATGAGTGCCAATATTCCTTTGATCATACCGGCTCCAGCGATGGCTGGAAGAATCGGCGTGAAGACACCAGAGATAAAATCGAAAAGCTTTGATATCACATTTTGTTTTGATGCTTCTTCTGTACCGCCTGACTTTACATCTGTTGACAGTCCTGAGTCAGCAATCATCGCTTGATAGACATTTGAAACATCATTGCCGATAATGACATGATATTGGCCTCCGCTTTGATTCACACCCATGACGCCGTCTGTTGATTGCAGCTTCTCTTTATCCGCTTTGCCTTCATCGTATAAGTTGAAGCGAAGTCTTGTCATACAATG
This sequence comes from Bacillus sp. FSL R5-0431, assembly GCF_038002985.1. NCBI lineage: Bacteria > Bacillati > Bacillota > Bacilli > Caryophanales > Bacillaceae > Bacillus > Bacillus sp. FSL R5-0431. Next base: position 3,486,316 of record NZ_JBBOOG010000001.1, read on the forward strand.
CGTGACGTGCTTGACGTTCTTTTCACCGCCGACAAGCTCTAGAACTTCTTTTGCTGTTTGTTTGTGGTTCATTGTATTACCCTCCAATCGTTGATTAAATCATGATATAGAAAAAACCTAAACATCCATTAATGTCCGAGAAATAGCAATTCAGACATTAATCGATATTTAGGTTTTGCCTGCTTAACCAGTAACAATCCTTCATAGCGATTGATCGTTATTTAATTTTTATAAGTCTTTAGATATAAAAAAACCTAAATCACGCCTTATCAAAGATAGGGACAATGATTTAGGTTTTGCCTGCTTGACCAGTAACAATCCTAAAAGATTGTGAGTTATGTTGTTTATAGTTATAAATTATCATGTTAATTTTATGATGTCAACGCTTTCTTTTTGAATTTATTTTCTTTTTACCACTCTGTCGATATGCAAAGTTAAATATAGCATCTCATCTTCTATGAGACTTCGGTTGTATTCTTTTTGAACATAATCATTAATTTTCTCAGCACATTGAAAAGCCGCGGTGTTTTTCTCTTTTACTACTTCATACAGGAATTCATTTTGATTTTCCATTTGTGTTTCGTTAAACAGACGCTGTCCAAAAAACTTCAAATGCGTGACAAAACGGAAATAATTTAATGATTCCTCGTCTAAATCAATTTGAAAGTGATACTTGACGATATTTAAAATATCTTGAATGAGTTTGGTAATTTGAATCACGTTTGGCATTTCTTCATTGAGCTCTGCATTGACAATATGCATGGCAATAAAACCGGCTTCATCCTCAGGAAGATGAATGTTAAGCTTGTCCTGAATAATCCGGATCGCTTCTACACCACACATGAACTCTTCTTTGTACAACCGTTTGATTTCCCAGAGCAAGGCATTTTTGATGTCCATTCCTTTTTGATGACGTTCAATAGCAAAGGTGATATGATCCGTCAGCGTCACATAGATGCTGTCATTCAAATTTTTATTAAGGGTTGTTCTCGCATGATCAATAATCGCCTCACACACTTGCATATACTCGATTGGAATATCATAAAGCAGGGTTTTGAATTTTTCTGATATATCTTTATTTTGAATGGAAAATACTTTTTCAATACGTTCTTCGTCAATCGGATCTCCACTTTTCTTTTGAAAAGCGATCCCTCTGCCCATAATGACCAGCTCATGCTGCTCGTCATCATACGCACTGACCACATTATTATTGATTACTTTCGAAATGATCAATTGATACCCCCCAGTACATTCCACTTTTTCGAGCAATTTATCGTTGATTGATATGTCATTTTATTATTATTTTCAAAAAAGAGGACTTTAAGATGATTTTACATTTTTTTTTGATACGGTCAACTAGAAAGAATGACATATTACCTCTCAAAAATGACGAAATAGGGGCAAAAAAGTCTAAAAACATACAAAAAAACACTCTATTAAGAGTGTTTAAAAAGTCTATTTTACAAAATCAGGAGCAATCCCAATTATAGACGACATTCTCGAAATTTTTTCGTTTGAGGTCTTCTGGTTTGATAAAAAAGTTGGCGATTCCGCAATCTCCCCACAACAGATCTACTTCATCATCTGAGTCGATTTGTAATAACAGAACGGTATGTTCCTGGTCTTCGTAGGTACGCGGGTCCTCTTGTGTAAAGCCTGGATATCCGCCCAATTTGTGACCAAAGCCACTCTCTGTCTCATAAAATTCATCCAGCAGGGCATCAGCTTCATTTCCATCAATGCCTTTTACATCTTCGAATAGGTCCCAGCTTCGCTTACCTGTGACTTTTTCAAAGCGAAAATCTCCTACACTGACCGTTTCGCTTGCCAGTTCACCTGTAATTGCGCCTTCCTTCGTCACAGGAAAATAAAAGTCGTCTGGAATTTTCACAAAAGAAAAATCAGTCAACAACTCTTCTTCGGCCAAGAAAGGTTCCTCAATAAATTTGATCCGAAAATCTTTTTGCTCTGTTTTATGGTCAAGATTCATCCCATAAAGATCATCATGCACAGAAATAAAGACTTGCAAAAGTCCTGTTTCTGGATAATCCTTCAGCTTCGGCAGCTGTCCAAAATTTATTTGTGCCAAAAGCTTCATAGGGTGTCCTTCACCATCAACTGGATATTCGTCGTTTTTTGGGAAGTAAGGATCGCCTGCAATTTTGCTGTCGTATGGTCCTGTTTTTCCTTGTTTCATCTGTAATTGAATCATTGGCTGTTCAGTTTGATCTAACATTGTACGGTAAGTTGCTATTATTTCTTGCAGCTTCGCTGATTGTGTAACGATGGTCTTCCTCCTTATGAATAGGTCTACTGACCAGACTAGTATCTCTTTTTCTATCATACAGAAGTGTACCCTGCCTGTCAGCGATAAATCGGTCATTATCCGAACAACTTGCCCACCTTAAAACGTAAAAAAACCTCCGATTCATCTGGAGGTTTTGGTCGGTATTTTTTATTTCACTTGATAGTTCACTAAGTCTTCTGCCAGTGATTTCATCGTTTCATTTGTTTCATGAAGACCTTCAATAATTTTTGTGAACGTGCCTACAAGCTCTGCTTGATGCTCAGAGGAAGCGACAATTTGTGCTATTTCTTCTTCCATTCCTTTAATCGATCCCTGCACATCTTTTAGCGCTGTTTCAATATCCGTCGTCGCTTGTTTGGCGTGAGTTGACAGCTTTCTCACTTCCGTTGCGACCACTCCGAAGCCTGCTCCTGCTTCACCTACTCTTGCAGCTTCAATTGATGCGTTGAGTCCAAGTAAGTTCGTTTGATCAGAGATACCTTTTATAAGATTGGACACTTGATTGATTTTAGAGGAATTTTCTACAGTGGTTTTCGTGTTTTGTAGAATTTGTTCACTTGTCGCTTGTAGTTCCTCTGAATGTGCGGCAACTTGCTGTACCATTGCGACTAGTTTTTCGGAAGCTTGGTTGCTCTCCGTCATGATGTGATCTAATCGTTGTTGATTGGTCTGGTCATAGGCCACGCAGAAAGCAGCGACTACTTGACCCGTCTCATCTTTAATTGGAACGGCTACAATATCCATTGGAATCCCGTATACCTCTTTCGGAATTTGGATAAACGATGGCTCTCTCCCATTTTTCAACATAGAAAAGTTTTCGAACCCTGGAGCTACTATGTCCCCAGCTTTAAACCCTAAGTCAATGTTCCCATGTTGCTGATAATAAAGAACCTTCTCTTTCCCTAAAACAGAAAAGGTTAGTTGCTCTCTCATAGCTAGTCCAATGATTGGTAAAGCGTCTATTATGTTATCAATTCTCTGTGACATTCGCTCACGTTCATCCTCTCTTTTTCTCAGTACATCCTCTTTATCGGTTCGTTATAAGGTCTATTACAGCCTGTAATGTGCACTAATATCAATCAAATGACCTAAGACATATAAAAAGCCCACATTCTATCAAGAGAATGTGGGTATTTTTAAAAAAAGGACATGCACATCAAGACACTGATACCGATGAGCAAAAGATACATATAGTCGATCCACGAAGTGCTGATGACATGATAATACGTCCGCTCCCTCGCCCCCGTGAAACCTCGTGCTTCCATCGCAATCGCTAAGCGCTCTGATTTTCGTACGCCCTGCGTAAAAAGAGGAAGTGCATAACGCATAAAGGCTTTCCAGCTGTTTTTTTGCTTATAGCCTCTGATTTTATGTGCTGCCTTCATTTGCTTTAATTCACTTTGAAATAACGGGATAAACCGGAAGCCGGCAAGCATCCCATATGCCCATTTTGGGGACATTCGGCATTGATGTATTAAGCTCATCATAAAGGCCGTCAAATCTGTTGTGGACGTAAAAAGGAGACCGAATGTCACAAAGCCAAGCATTCTGAAAGAAATGGTAAGGCCATTTTTCAAACTCTCCTCTGTGATATGAAACCATGCCCACTTCCAAACAGTATGATCCCCCTTGCCAAAGGCCGCCATCATCCAAAATACGAGAATAAAAAAGAGCAGATAAGGGACAAGTCTTGTGAAAAGATACTTCATATTCCATCCGCCTAAGACAAGTCCAATACCAAGTGCAAACAGCCAGATGATGAAGGTTGTTTTAGGGTCAGATATCGCCATGAGACAACACATCGCAAGCAGATGAGCGAGTAATTTGATGACTGGATTCACAGTGGAAAGAAAGGAGTGATTACTTTGCAATCGTCAGCACGTCCTTTCTTTCAGCCACATAGCGATAATGCAAAGGGGCTCTCAGCTGATAAGCATCGACAAGTTCCTGATTTGAAAATAAATCATAAGGCGTGCCATCATACACATGCTTTCCTTGGTGAAAAAGAAGCACTTGATCGGCACACTTATCGACGAGGTCCATATCATGTGTGACCATCAAAATGGTGGTGCCTTGGCATTGACGCTCTTTCAAACGCCTCATTAATTCCTTCGCCGTTCTTTCATCCTGCCCGAAAGTCGGTTCGTCTAACAATAGTACATCCTGATCAAAAAGGAGCATTGTGGCCACACTCAATCTTCTTTTTTGACCTAAGCTTAAGGTGAAAGGATGCGCTTTTGCATGCTTCTCTAAACCGAACTCTTCCAATAGCTGAACTGTTTTTTCTTGCACAACGGATTCTCGCCAATTTCGCTGTCTTCCACCAAATGCGATTTCATCGTAGACTGTGTCTTGTATGAATTGAAGCTCCGGATTTTGAAACACAAAGCCTGCTTTTTCATATAGTCGTCGGTCAGACCACTTTTTGAGGGGTGTCTCTTTTAAGAAAATGCTGCCTTTTTTCGTTGGCTCTAAACGGACTAAATGTTTGAGACATGTGCTTTTCCCGCTTCCATTTTCCCCAATTATCGCCACCCAATCCCCTGCTTTGATATCCAGCTGAAGGTCACTCATAATCCTTTTTTTTCCATAGCTTAATTGAAGATCTTCTGTGCGAATGATGGTCTCTCGCTCAGTCGACGGCACTTTTTTACGCTGCTCTTTTCTTGCTTCAAAGGTTTGCATAAGCGTTTGACTCATTGGATGAAATGGGTCTTGAATAATTGCGGACCATTTCTCGGGAAATAATTTCGGCCGCCAAATCCCTGCCTCTTTCATTTCTTCTTCATATGTCGCGAGCACATCTTTTGGAGGCCCCTCTGCTAAAATGCTGCCTTGATCGTCTAATAAAATCACCCGGTCCATCCATTCGATGACACCATCTAGCACATGCTCTACAAAAATCATGGTTTGTCGCTGCTCACCTGCAAGCTGCTGTAGCAGCTGGAAAACCTCCATTCTGCCTGCTGGGTCAAGCTGTGCGGTCGGTTCATCAAAGAACAGCACATCTGGCTCTAACGCTAGTAAACAAGCAAGTGCCAATCGCTGCTTCATGCCGCCAGATAATGTATGAATGTCTGTATTCGGATCGACATCGAGTTGGACTTTTTGCATGAGCTGCTGAATGATGTCATCCATCTCTTCACGAGGGACGGAACGGTTCTCTAAGCTAAAGGCAATTTCTTCATTGACGCGGTGCATACAAAACTGGGAATCAGGATCTTGAAACATGACGCCTGTATGTCTTTGCAATATCACTTCGCCCTGCATGTCAGCTTCCATATGTTCTGGAATAATCCCAGCCAGAACTGAAATGAGTGTGGATTTACCGCTTCCGCTTGGTCCTAAAATAAGCACCTTTTCTCCTTTTTGAATGGAAAGAGAAATTTGATGCAAAACAGGCTGAGGCTGTTCATAAAAACGGACAGTGAGATTATTGCACGCGAGAAATGAATCCATGCTGTTCACCTTTGTTTCGTTTTTCTTTCATGATGGCATATTGATTCAGTACACCGGTTTTGGATAAAGCGTCCACCACAACTTTCGCTAAGCATCCGCCCAGTATCATCCCGCTGATGATTTGAGTCATCAGTGTGATGAGTAAAACTTGAGGCGTGTAATAACCAAAGCCATTTGCAACGAGGCTATATGCCATTGCTCCAACAGCTGCAAAGGCACCTGACAGCATCAGTGTCCACATGCGATATCGTTTATAACCAAAAAGAGCAAAGGCGATTTCTGCCCCAAGCCCTTGGCATACACCAATCAGCAGGGCTGAAAGACCAAAGTGGCTGCCTGTCAGTAATTCCACAGCGGCAGCGGCTGTTTCTGCAATCAGGGCAGCTCCCGGCTTTTGGATGATATACGCGACGATTGGACTGGCAATCACCCAAATGCCAAACATGATGTTGCCTCCTGCTGGGCCAACAAGTGCTGTAATTGGTAAGTAAAGTGTGGACCATCCTAAATAGATGACACCGCACGCAACGGATAAAATGACAGCAAGGACGACTTCTTTCATCTTCCATGTCATGATGAATGCACCTGCAATGGAACTGGCCACTCTTCCACCGTAAACGCCATTTCCCAAAACTTGTACTCAAGCTGACAGCTTAAGATAAAGTGCTGTTTCATTTTTTCCTTTTCCTTCTCACTTGCTCCTTCCGCCAGCTGATCGAGCCGCTTGCAAAGCTCCACTGTAATAGAGTCGGTTAACCCTCCATAAAACGTGATCCACTCATAAAACGGATGTGACGGGTCAGGCTGCACGTCTGAGAGCATTCGTTTTCCAATTTCCCAATATGTCCAAGGACATGGAAGCAGGACAGCAATGATTTCCCCAAGCGTGCCTTCCTGGGCGACTTGCAGCATGTGATGAATATAGTGATGAGCACTCGGAGCCAATGAAGCTCCTTGGAGCTCATCATACGATACACCTGCCACTCGGCAAAGATTTTGATGAGGGTGCGTCTCACTATCTAGTACAAACGCAATCTGTTGATGGAAAAAGGCAATATCTTCTTTGTCTGTACATCTGCTTAGAGCCGCTGCATAAATTTTAATAAATGCATGTAAGTATTCTGCATCTTGTTTGACGTAATGAATGATCTGTTCCTTTTCCAGCTTTCCTGCTGCCAGGCCTCTGACAAACGGATGCTGATAAATGGCTTCAAATAATGGTTCTGTTTCTTTTCTTAATTGCGCTGAAAATGTCATAAAAAAGCCTCCTCTTCTTCAGTTGAATAAATGAAAAAGCCACCCCAAATGGAGCGGCCTTCTTATCGATTCAATCATGAATAAGACAAGGTCCAGCTCCACTTCCCTCCGCTAGTACGAACTAGATCAGGTTCAAAGGGTCCAAGATTTCCTCTTGTCTCAGTCATACATGACTCCCCTAGTGGACTTATATCATTTAATTATCTTTACTCTACACATGTGGTGATTTGATGTCAACCGCCTTTCTTAATTCAATGTTTTGATCGTTGGCAGCTTCTCGATCCCTGCGGCATAGTAAAAATTAAGGACACTGAAGAAATCAATTGGCTTTCCTGTTTTCAAATCAACAGCTAAAATATGATCACCGTAATTTGTCATATCATCAATATCTAAATACCTTGGCGTTTTCTTGCCAAGTGTATCTACAAAGGTATCGTGGTAATATTGACCGCTTGCATATGAAGATTGATGGTACATAAACAATGTCTCCACATCTAAGTAGACGAGAATGGCCTCTGAGGAGCTTGCATAAGGCGCTGAGTACGACACTGGAGCGGAAATGCTTTTCACTTTTACACTTGAAATTGAGTGGGTTCTTTGTTCGTATTTACCATCATAAGAGAAATAAAAAACACGCTCCCATTCATAATCTGCTGTCTTCGATTGCTTGTTGTATACTTTTGCGCCATTTGCAAATACATCCCCATTTGCATACTCAGCTACAAAGTATTGTAAGGTTGACGATAGGGATACAGCCCCTGTGAAATTGGGCGGGTTTTTTGCATTCACCTGTAACGTGTAAGAGTCTCCGAAATCTCCACCGCTTGTGATACCGAATGCGTAGTCACCTGCTGGTAAGTTGGTCAAACCAAGGAGACTGCCTGCGGGCTGAATCAGGTCTGTCGGGTACGCTTGTCCTGTTTCATAATCAACAACAAATAATTGAACGAAATAATCGGGATTTGAAGAGGTAATCCGGCTGATGAGTGCCTGAGGTGAAGATGTGCTTAAAAACCATAAATCAACTGGGTCGTCCTCTGATAAGACAACAGATTGGTTGATTGCTAGTCCATCAATGGAGCGAATGGCAGATGTACGCATCTTGCCATCTTTAGCGGCTTTTCGTTTGATACTGATTCCATTTTTCTTATCTACTTTAAAAGATTTTTTCAGTTGCTTCTGTTGGATAGCGGTTCCTTCATCCTGCTTCAAAAACGACTCTTGCACTTGCTGAATAGCTTTTTCCGTCAGTGGTGACAATTTCCCATCTGATTTCGGTGCTTCTTCTGCTTTTAATGCTGGTGAAAATAAACCTGTTGTGACAAGTAAAATAGACAATAAAGCTGCAGTGATTTTCACATAAAATGCTCTCACAGGAACATCCCCTTTTTCCTTTATTGGGTTTTTTGCCCTGTTAATATTTTACCATTATTCTATTCATTGTTTTGGTCCTTTTTAGGACATCTTTATGACAAAAAAAACCAGCCGCATATATTACGACTGGTTTTTGATCATTTTATGAAATGGTTTTAACAAACAGGCGTGCTGTTTCTGCGCTGGAACCTGGGTTTTGTCCAGTAATGATTTGCCCGTCAACTACAGCGAATGGTGCAAAGGCATCTCCTTTTTCAAACGCTGCCCCTTGCTCACGAAGTTTTGTTTCCAATAAAAATGGAACCTTTGATGTCAGCTGAACAGCTTCCTCTTCTTCGTTTGTGAAGCCTGTGATTTTTTTGCCTTCGATAAAAGATTTGCCATTTTGATCCTTCACATCAACGAATGCTGAAACGCCGTGACAAACAGCTCCGACTGCACCATTTTTGTCTGAAATGGCTAAGATTGCATCGGCTACCAGTTGATTAGATGCAAAGTCGATCATTGGGCCGTGTCCTCCCGCAAAGAAGATGCCATCATAATCAGCTGGGTTCACATCTGTAAGCGCCTTTGTGTCTTGAAGTAATTCATATACATCTTCATATTGCGCTGGAACACCTTCTGGAATGGAATTTTTATCAATAGGGACAGTGCCTCCTTGAATAGAGACAATTTGGACATCTAGTTCATTTTCTTTAAAAATATGAAATGGCTCTGCCAATTCTTCTAGCCATAAGCCTGTTGGATGTCCGTTCATTTCCGAACTGCTTGTCGATACTAATAACACTTTCTTACTCATCTTGATCATCCTTTCGATATATCATATGGTTATTTTATATTTTGCACAATTAAATATCAAGCAATTAAACTTCAATGCAGCTCTTTATGGTATACCCGATTTTCTAAAAAATATGGCATGACATCAAATCTAATCAATATGTCACATTCTATTGGTAGGGCATTTCATGTAAAATTGTCATTGAGTGATATCATATGAGGTAAGATGGATAGACCTCTCGGATGTGAGGGGACTTTAAAAGGAGTGGAAAAGAGATGAAAACCTATTCGATTGTGATGATCATCATCACGCTCTGTATCATATTGGCCGTCTTTTTGATGAACCTAACAGGGGTCATGTATGGAAAAATTATTTTGGCTGTTGCCGTTGCTCTTTGTCTGACATCCATTATTCGTCTGATGGGTCTTCGAAAAAGATAAAAGCCGCCCTCACTAGGGCGGCTTTATTTATGGTTAAATTGCCAGGATAAGCGCAATTAATGCAAGCAGCGCTGGTACTCCTTGCTTGATGATGATTGATTTATTAGAGGTCACACCGCCAAATACCGCAGCGATGATCACACAAAGAATGAAAAATAGCTGAATCATATATCCAACAGTATTCGATCCGAGAATGAGCCCCCAAATGAGTCCTGCAGCTAAAAACCCGTTATAAAGCCCCTGATTGGCAAACATCACTTTTACATTTGGATCCTTTTGCAAGTGTTCTGGCAGCTTAAAGGATCTCTTTGCCATCTTTGATTCCATAAAAAACATTTCTAATAACATAATGACAATGTGTTCTAATGCGACAATTCCTACTAATATCATTGCTAAAATATTCAATTTAGTTAATTCCTTTCTGATAGACGATCACGAATCTCTATTTTATCCGTGTATAAATCAAAGTCTTGTATTAATTCAAGCGCTTCAGTAAACCGGCTTTGTGGAATGTCTTTCATTTTTCTCACACCGAATTCCTTTTTAATAAAAGCCATGATGGTATTGATATGAAGCTTACCGTGACCATCATACTCCAAATGGCTGCAAAAAGTCTGCATCGTCCCTCTAATCACCTTTAATTGCTTAGCAGTGACACAATTCATTGGTAACGCTCATCCTTTCCTTTGTTTTAACAGCTAAAAAAGAACCATGAATGAAAGAAAAACCTTCCAGTCTCTATTATATAATGGTTTCATTCGGATATCAAAATAAAAAAGAACAGACATTCGACCAAAAAGCCGTCCTTTTCATCAAAAACAGTTTATTACCATATCAAAAAGCCGGATTCAATGGTAAAATCCGGCCTTCTTTTTAGTTACTTTTAGAAATTAATACCTTTCCAACAGAACGATCCTTACTTTGTCCAACGACTTTAAAGGATAGACCATATGTTGGTACATCACGTCCTGCATCTGGGTTATTTGGATTCACATAATTCTTTTTATCACTAAATGTACGAGTCGGGCGAATATAGCGATCTGCCAACGTTAAGCCTGTTGTCGCTGTATAATCAATATTCAGCTTCGTACTTGGATTCAAAGAAAATGCTGCATCATGTACTTGGAAGCCTGTGGCAGCAATGGAGCCGTCACTCCATTTCAATACTTGCTGATCTGCATCTACTACCCCAAGGAAACCGTTTCCTGGGTGATTTCCTACCCAGTTATCACTATAGGATTGATCGACATACCACACGACCAAACCGTTATTATAGCTCATGAGGCTTGCCCCACGTTTGATATGCTTTAAGCCTTTATCAACGTCAGCATAAGAGCGCCACTCTAGCAAATAATATTGGGGTGCATATTGTTTTCCATTAGATTTTGAGAATCCGTTAAAGGTGAACTTAGACGTCCCCTCGGCATCATCTGACCACACTTTCGTCCCATCTGCTGTGATGTTTAAATCATCTACAAATAAGCCTGGCAGTGAATAGCCTGCATCGGTTGTATAGCGGAATTGCAGGTCGATTTTCTTCCCTGCATAAGCAGAAAGATCAAAGGCTGCATCTACCCATCCGTCCGATTTTCCGTCAATTCCATTGCCTTCGTTCGCACCTGCTTCATTTCGATCATTCGTGATGTTACCAGAAATGGTCTTCCACTGATCAGTTCCTGTTTCACGTACTTCTACATACGCATAATCATAATCTTCTTCGATATCATACCATGCTTTAAATGTAAGCTCTGCTTTGCTCCCCTTCGACAAATCGATACCTGTTGTCGTCATGGTCGCATTCAAATTGTCACCCGTTCCGCTGAAGTACGAATATTGTCCTTGAGCAGGTTTTGTGACCACAATCTCTTTATCTGGTAAATCCACTCGAACCGCATCATGGTTCGTTCCTTTTGTTGCTGCTTCATCAATTAGCACTGTTTTGCTTTTCTTTAATGTTTTACCATCAATGGTTTGTCCAGTAAGCCAGTTACCGCCATGCAAGTTTTGAAGCATTTCTTTCGCATATGGACTAAAGCCTGTTGGTTCCGTTCCAGGGACTTTACCTGCCCAGCTTCCGCTTGACATGATCGACCAGTATGAAACAGGCTCGCCTCCGCCTGTGTACTGTGTATCGTACTCATCAGGAAGACCAAGGTCATGTCCGAATTCATGTGTGAACACGCCTGCCGCGCCATCTTCAGGCTCGATAGTGTAATCTAACGCACCTAATTTTCCGCCTTGCCCGACTTCAGATTCAGTGTTTGGAATTTCAAATACATCACCAAGTGACCAGCGGTGCGACCAAATCGCATTAGAGCCAAGTTGTCCGCCGCCAGCTTCTTCACCTACGCCAGCATGAACGACCATCAGATGGTCAATGATGCCGTCTGGTTCGTTATAAACGCCGTCTCCATCCATATCATAGCGGTCCCATTGATCATATTCACCGAGATCAATGTTCGGGTCTTTTGCTGCTGCTTCGAGTGCTTCTTTCACCAATTCACGCGGTTTGCCGTCACTGCCTGATTCGTCTGGTACGTTTCCACCGTAATAGGCTGCTTCATGCTTAGCTGTATACCATCCTGCAACTGTTCCACTGATTGTGTAACTACCGCCGGACTGCTTTTCATAATATTGCTTCATGGATACTTTGCGTTTACCATCTGGACCGATGTAGCCATTTTTTCCGAAAAGCATATCTTGATAGTGCTGTTGATTGTACTTGTCATAGTACATATCAGTCTCTTCTTTTTTAATACTATTATGCTTATAATCTTTAAAATCTACTAATAAAACCAATACCTTATCATTGCGAACATCGCCTTTATACTTTTCCTTTTTGACCGGTTTTACATGATTCCCTTCTTTTCCTTTATGCTTCTTTAACTTTTTCTTGTTGGCTAATTTGTTATGTACCTCTTGTTTGTATTCTTTCAGAAATCCAGGCTCTTCTGTTAAGGTGCTTGCACTTTGTTTCATGGCAGATTCTTCTTTTTTCTTTAGATATTTCTTTAATGCTTTTTGGGTTTCTGCCTCATTGGCATTCTTTTTGATCTTTCCTTGTTTTTTCAAGGCTTTGATGAGACGGTCTTCATTCACGACACTTGCGTCAAATGGAATACCTGAATAATGACCGCCATCTGAGGATGTTGATTTCTCTGTGGTGTGGGCAGATAGAGGGGTGCTGAAAGCTGCCAATGTGCCTAAACTGAGGACAGCCGTTAGTGCAATGCTCGTCCATTTCCCTTTTTTCATATTAGTTCCTCCCTAATTTGGTAATAAATAATATCTCATTCTAGCATATTCCAATATACTTAAGTCGAAAAACATTTTATTTTCAGAAACTTTGTGGAAAATGCACAATACGGGAATGAAATGGGTGGAACAAGGTGTCGAAAATAAAAGAACCCTAGACGATAACCGCCTAGGGTGTTTGTTGTTTTACTATGAAAGCTGCTGGCCTTGAAAGGCAACAACGTCAAGTGGAGCGGCTAAGAATTCTTTTGCCTTCGCTACGAAAGCTTGGAAATGTGCACTTGCATTATGGCTCTGAACCGCAGCGTCATCTTTCCACACTTCTACCATTAAAAAGGTATTTTCCTTTTCTGTATCCTTGAACAGCTTGTAGGATACATTGCCTTCTTCCGCTTGTGAAGCTTTCATTAATGCGTTGATTTCTTCTAGAAATACGTTTTCTTTTTCTGGATGGATCGTCATCCCAGCATGAATAATAATCATATGATCGTCTCCTTTTGAAAAGATATTATTTCCACTCTGTAATGCGTTCAATCGGTAAGCGGTAAGATGCATAACCTTCGTCAGCAGCTTTCCCAATTGATAACAGCATCACTGGTACATAACGTTCTTTATCCCAGCCAAATGTTTCAGCGATGACTTCTTTATCAAATCCGCCAATTGGATTTGTATCATAGCCGTGTGCACGTGCTGCAAGCATAAGCTGCATAGACACAATTCCACCGTCAATTAAGATTGTTTCGCGATTCACTTGCTCTGGAAGAACCTCAAAGTGTGCAGTTAGTGCAGCAATTTGTCTTTCTTTCACTTCTTGCGGCATGTAGCCATGCTCTACTGCTTTTGAATAAATTTCATCTAAGTATTCATTGCTTTTCATATCTGCAAATACTGCAATGACAGCTGCTGATGTTGACACTTGAGTTTGGTTGAATTTTGCAAGTGGTGCAAGCTTTTCTTTTCCTTCTGGGCTGTCAATGACCATAAAGCGCCAAGGCTGTGCATTCACTGATGATGGTGCCGTTGTTGCTTCTTCTAAAATCTCTGCCATTTCTTCTTTGCTGATTTTCACAGCTGGGTCATAGTTACGAATGGAGCGGCGCCCTTTCATAATTTCCATAAAATCGTTTGTTTTTAATGTTGTAGCCATGTTGAAACACTCCTTTAGGTTGTTTGAATCTTTTCGATGTTTTGTTGTATTCGCATGAGCACATCAGTGAGAAGCTTTCGTTCTTCGTCACTTACGTTTTCAAGCATTTCTGAGATAAATCGTTCTTTTTCTTTTTTAGAAGCTTCGATTCTCGTTCTGCCTTCTTCTGTCAGACGAACAAGTGTGACTCGATTATCTTCTGGCTTTCTTCTGCGCGTAACCATTCCTTTTGTTTCTAACTGTTTTAAGTGACGCGTCACAGCCGCACTGTCAATATTTACTTTTTTCTGCAAATCTGACTGGCTGATTTCGTCGGCTTGGAATAACAGTGATAGCAACTCTAGTCTTGATTGGCTGATGCCCGTGCATGCTTCGAACTTCACACCCATCATACGGTTCACGCACTGCAAACGGTATAATACCTCTGCTTCTTCAGAGCAAAATGCAGTCAATGCCATCCCCTCTTTTCTATTCAGATCAATTAGTTGATATATCAATCATTGACTCGTCAACTAATATACACCCATTATTTGATGATTGCAAGAGGTTTGTTTCATAAAGTGAAATTTTTTATCTCAATAGAAAAAGAAATGAACAAAAAAAGGACAAAAGCGACGAAGCACTTTTGTCCTTTTTCCTTTATTCTGTGATCACAGTGTGAATGAGAGTTGGTGCATCAGCATGATCTGCGATGCGGATGTTGTCATAAATTTTTTCCATGACATTCGCAACATCTTCACGATTTGCATGAAGTGTCACGAGTGAATCTCCTTTTTCAACACGATCGCCGACTTTTTTGTTCAGCATGATGCCGACAGATAGGTCGATCTCGTCCTCTTTTGTTGCACGTCCTGCTCCAAGAATCATCGCTGCAACACCGATTTCGTCTGCGACGATTTCAGCAACCACACCTGATTCCTTTGCAGGAACGTCGATTTGGTAAGGGGCTTGCGGCAGTTTTTCCGGCTGATCCACAATCGAGCCGTCTCCACCTTGATTTTCTAAGAATTCCTTGAATTTCTCAAGTGCTTTGCCGTTTTTCATGACTTCAATTAGCTTTTCTCTTGCTTCATCAAGTGTCTCTGCTTTTTTCGCAAGAACAACCATTTGACTTCCTAATGTGAGCACAAGCTCGTTTAAGTCTTCAGGACCTTCGCCTCGGAGTGTATCAATCGCTTCTTTCACCTCAAGGGAATTTCCAATCGCTAATCCTAGCGGCTGAGACATATCAGAGATGACAGCCATCGTTTGTCTGCCTACGTTGTTTCCGATGCGAACCATTGCTTTTGCAAGTTTCTCAGAATCCTCAGGGGTTTTCATGAAAGCACCTGCGCCTGTTTTCACATCTAGTACGATTGCATCTGCACCAGCAGCAATCTTCTTACTCATAATAGAGCTTGCAATGAGCGGAATCGAGTTAACGGTACCTGTCACATCACGAAGGGCATAAAGCTTTTTATCCGCTGGTGTCAGGTTGCCTGATTGCCCAATGACCGCTACTTTATGACGGTTCACGAGCTCGATGAATTCGTCTTTTGTAATTTCTACGTGGAAGCCTTTTACCGCTTCAAGCTTGTCCACTGTACCGCCTGTATGTCCAAGGCCGCGGCCAGACATTTTCGCAACAGGTACATCCAGTGCAGCCACAAGAGGAGCGAGTACAAGCGTTGTTGTATCACCTACACCGCCTGTTGAGTGCTTGTCTACTTTAATGCCCTCAATGGCAGACAGGTCAATCGTGTCTCCTGAGTTCGCCATAGCGAGCGTTAAGTCTGCACGTTCTTGATCCGTCATATCTTGGAAGAAAATTGCCATAGCCAAGGCACTTGCTTGGTAGTCAGGAATTGTTCCGTCCGTATATTCTTTGACAAAGAAAGAAATTTCCTCTGAAGATAATTCTTTTCCGTCACGTTTTTTCGCAATGATATCTACCATTCTCATTGTTTTCACCATTCCTTTTTTTAAATTAGTAAATCAAACCGACAACGCCTGCTGTTAAGAAGCTGACAAGTGTTGCACCGAATAACAGCTTTAATCCAAAGCGTGCGACAACGTTCCCTTGTTTTTCGTTTAAGCCTTTGACTGCTCCAGCAATGATACCGATAGAAGAGAAGTTCGCAAATGACACAAGGAATACAGAAATGATCGCTTCTGTACGAGCACTGAAATGCAAACTATCTCCATTTAGAGCAAGCATTGCCACAAATTCGTTAGATACCATTTTCGTTGCCATAATGCTTCCTGCTTGTACGGCTTCGCTCCAAGGTACACCGATAAGGAAAGCAAATGGAGCAAACACATATCCAAGTACATCTTGGAAAGAAACACCGATGACAGCTGTAAAGATTCCATTAATCATCGCAATTAATGCAACGAATCCAATCAACATCGCAGCGACAACAATCGCTACTTTGAAACCATCCATAATATATTCGCCAAGCATTTCAAAGAAGGATTGCTTTTCTTCTTCAACGACTTCGAGCATGTCTTCGTCCTTAGCTACTTCATATGGATTGATAATAGACGCGATAATAAATCCACCAAATAGGTTCAGCACAAGTGCTGTGACCACGTACTCTGGTTTAATCATTTGCATGTACGCACCGACAATAGACATCGATACTGTCGACATCGCAGATGCACATAATGTATAAAGACGCTGCTGAGGTAACAATCCAAGCTGCTTCTTAATAGAAATAAACACTTCTGATTGTCCTAAAATCGCAGACGCTACTGCGTTGTAAGATTCTAGTTTCCCCATACCGTTTACTTTGCTAAGCAAATAACCGATTCCGCGTACGATAAGCGGAAGGATACGCCAATGCTGCAAAATACCGATCAATGCCGAAATAAAGACGATCGGCAGTAAGACGTTGATGAAGAAAGTTGACGCATTATCATTCATTAACCCGCCAAATACGAAGTTGATTCCTTCGCCGGCATAGCCTAGAAGCATTTGGAATCCTTTTGCAAAGCCGCCGACTAGGAAGTTTCCAACACCTGTATTGAGCAGAATATAACCTAAAATAAATTGCAGTACAATCATGACAAATACTGGACGGAATTTTACTCGTTTTTTCCCGTTACTAGCCAGCCATGCAATGGCGAGAATCACCAGCAAACCGATGATACCAATCAAGTATTTCATGTTTTTCCTCCTCGAATGAATTCGTTTACATTAATGCGATTGTATGGAACAAACCCTATTTCGTAAACAAAGAGCGGAAGAAATTCCCAGAAGCGAGATCCTTCCGCTTATGACTTTTTCATCATTTATGAGTCACGAATGTTATCCTACCATAGGATCGTATGAATTAATAGTCTTTCGAAGGAGTTGATTGATCCCCTTTGATAATGGAAACGCCTGCACTCGCACCAATACGGGTAGCGCCTGCAGCTGTCATGGCTTCAACGTCTTCTTTTGTTCTCACGCCGCCTGATGCTTTTACACCAATGTCAGGTCCAACTGTTTTACGCATTAATGCGATATCCTCAACTGTTGCACCGCCTGTACTAAATCCAGTCGAAGTTTTCACAAAATCAGCGCCAGCTTTTACTGAAAGCTCACAAGCTTTGACTTTCTCTTCATCTGTTAATAAACAAGTTTCAATGATGACTTTCACTAAGGCTTTGCCTTTTGCTGCGTCTACAACTGCACGAATATCTTGTTCAACTGCAGCATATTCGCCGTCTTTCAATGCCGCGATATTGATGACCATGTCCACTTCAGTTGCACCGTTTTCAATTGCATCATTTGTTTCGAATGCTTTCACTGCTGTTGTGTTTGCACCTAACGGGAAACCGATGACTGTACATACATCAACGCCTGTTCCTGCTAGTTCCTTTGCTGCAAGAGATACCCAAGTTGGATTCACACATACGGATGCAAATTGATGAGTTTTTGCTTCTTCAAGTAACTGCATAATGGCAGCTCTAGATGTATCTGGTTTTAGTGCTGTATGATCAATGAGCTTTGCTATCGTCATGCTTACACTTCCTTTTAATTATGATACTTTCATCATATATGACCAATGAACATTTGTAAACATAGTTATGAAATTTTGTTCATCTATTTTGTGACATTTAAAAGAGCCTTTGCTGTATGCTGATCAATAATCAATACGTTCGCATATTTTCCTCTTAGTGCCCCGTGGATAGAAGCAACCTTGCGATGTCCACCAGCAACAAGAATGGAGCGTTCTTTTGTCCTTAAATCATCAAGCTCCACACCAATAGTGCGGTTGTTAATCGCTTCACTGCAAATGCGCCCTTCCTGATCATAAAAGCGCGAACAGATGTCTCCGACGCTGGATGCTTTGAGCAGCGCTTTTTCTTCTTCACGGAAATAACCAAGTCTAAACAAAAGTGCTTCATCTCTTACCGTTCCAACAGTAAACACAGCAATATTCGCCTGTTTCCCCATTTCAATGATGCGCTGAATATGTCTGTCCTGCTCAACCATCTCCTTGACGGCAGCACTGTCAAATACGACAGGAAGCGGCAAATAGCGCGGTGCTGTTTGAAAGGCCTCAGCAAACAGCTGGATGGTTTCCGCAGAATATGTATTCACATGGGAGTGGCTGATCCCACCCTTCAGCTGGACAACCTCCACACCTTTGACCTGTTTAGGTTGCATCTTTTGGGCAATTTGATACATGGTGGTTCCCCAGCTCACACCAACGATATCACCGTCTTTCACTGTGTCTTGCAAGTACTCGGCACCAAATTGGCTCAAGTATTCGGTAATCGTTGGATAATCATCTTTGGGCGAAAACACCACATGAGCTTCGAGCAGGTCATATTTTTCCTTGAGCAATGAAGATAGCTCATTTAAGTCTTCAAATGGGTCCATTACCGTTATCTGGACGTACCCCTTCTCCTTCGCATATTGAAGCAGCCGAGACACAGTTGGTCTCGACAGGTCGAGTTGTTTGGCAATTTCCTGCTGGCTGTAATCCGATAAATAATAAAGCCTTGCCGCTTCAATACTCAGTTGTTGTTTCTCCCGATCCATTCGTACGCCTCCTTTTTTCTTCTATCATAACAAAATGTTCATCTTATCATGCACAAATGTTCATTTGAAGAAAATCGTATAGGCGGCTTGGAAGGTTTCATTCTTCTCTAAAGTTTGAATACCGAACTTTTCCTTGTACTGCCCATTCGCCCCTTCAACATCGGCAATACCGTACCAAGGCTCAATACATACAAATGGAGCCATTGTGCCTTTTTCTTTATTATAAGGTGACCAAATACCAACAAACGGAAAACCAGTGAGATCAACCTCAACCCCGTGACCTGCCTGAGAAATCAATGACACTCGATTGATATGACTATAGATCATCGCATCATGCTGAAAAAGCTCTGGTCGAAGCTGAATCGGTTCAAGTTGAATGCCTTTTTCTTTCTCCCTGACAAGTGAATTTTTTAGTTCATATTGGACAGGAAGATACTCAGTGGAAGGGGTCAATGTCAGGTAGTAATCTGCTGTGCGCTCACCTTCAACAAGCGGGACATGAAATGCGGGGTGCCCTCCAATGGAGAAATACATCGTGTCATCTCCGTCATGATCAATTTCCCAGGAAATCGTCAGACCATTTTCCGACAGCTCGTATCGAATACGGGCGGTAAATTCATAAGGATACTGCTCGATGTGGCGGCCTTTTGATTCATATTGAAAGGTCACCGTATGTTTCGTTTCTTCATATAAATCAAAATCAACATCCCGCAAGAATCCATGCTGCGCGAGCTCATAGGTTTGATCACCTATCTTGTATTGGTCATTCTTTAATCGTCCGACAATTGGAAATAAGACTGGCGACACCCTGCCCCAATAAGCAGGATCGCCAGACCACATATAGTGACGTCCGCTTTCCTTGTGAAGCACCTCTCTGACCTCAGCACCTCTCTCATTGACCTGAATCAATAACTGACCATTTTCAATCGTTCTCATTCCACACATCCCCTTTCCTTCTTCTTTTATTATGACAGGGATTTTGGTTTTGAGTATAGAAATAAAACAGCCTTCCAGACCATCAATTCTTTCTTTATATAAAAATTTTAAAAAAAGACAGAAATTCGCCAACAAAATGTGATGCTGATTCGTCTAATCTTATATAAAATAAAAGAATCGTTGTTCTTTTGGAGTGACAACAAAAAAGAAGCGTTTTGACATAAATGGGGGATTCACTTTCATGAATAGCAAGGAAAATCGTTTACGTTATATATTAGGATTAGATGGGCTACGGGCTGTTGCTGTATTGGCAGTCATTGCTTATCACTTACATATCGGACCTGCGAGCGGCGGGTTTCTTGGCGTTGATTTGTTTTTTGTGATTTCTGGGTACTTGATTACGACGATCTTGTTACATAAGCAGGATCTGAGCTATCAAGAGCTTTTACCATTTTGGATGGGCCGGATCAGAAGGCTTCTTCCAGCTGCTTACGTGATGATTTTTTTAACCGTCAGCTGGTGTGCGATTGCGGGTTCGAATGCACTATTGTCCATTCGTGGCGATGCCTTATCGTCCTTTTTTTATGTCAGTAACTGGTGGTACATCTTCCATCAGCTGTCTTATTTTGATAGCTTCAACGCTGTATCTCCACTGAAAAATTTGTGGTCTTTGGCGATAGAAGAGCAATTTTATATCATTTGGCCGGTTCTATTGATTGCAGGACTAAAATGGGTGAAAAATAGATCCCATTTGCCAATGATCACCTTTGGCCTTGCACTTGTTTCCGCCTTATGGATGGCGATTCTTTATTCACCAGATACCGATCCAAGCAGAGTTTATTACGGAACAGATACTCGTGCATTTGCGCTCCTGATTGGGTGCAGCCTGGCATTTGTATGGCCCATGCAAAGACTGTCCAGCAAAAAGTTACTTCCTGTTGGCAGACGTATTTTACATATCGCTGCTTTTGGTTCGTTTGCGGTTTTTCTTTTGTGTGTTTATGCAGTGGACGAATTTGACGGCTTTCTCTATCAGGGCGGCATGCTTTTATTCTGTCTAAATGCAGCGATTTTAATTGCGTGCATCTGCCACCCTGCAAGTCTTTTGGGAAAATGGCTCTCCTATCAGCCGCTCGTCTGGCTCGGAAAGCGTTCTTATGGTATTTATCTATGGCATTATCCCATCATCGTGCTGACCACCCCTGTCATTGAAATTGGACAGCCTTCTATGGGGCGTGTCGCATTGCAGATCATGGCCATTTTACTCATTGCAGAGGCCTCTTACCGCTTCATCGAACAGCCGATTCGCCGGCTTGGCTTCAGACAATATTTTGCCTCTTGGTCTATTTGGAAAAAGGGATTCAAACAATGGTCTACGTCTCATAAAGTGTTCCTTGGAATCGCAGCAGCTCTTTTGATCTTATTTACCATTGGCATGTCCAGTTCGTCCCATACGTCCCCACATGCCAAGGAAGTGACACAAATTAAGACGGCACCGAAAAAAGCAGGAGACTCTGCGGAACCAAAAGCTAATAAAAAGAAAGAAAAACACGAGAAGAAAGCAGCAGATCAGAAGCAGTTTCACCAAATTCTTGCTATTGGTGATTCCGTCATGCTGGACATTGCGCCAAATCTTGAAAAGGCATATGCACAAATCACCATCGATGCAAAGGTTGGCAGACAAATGAACGAAGCCGTCAGCATCGCTCCTCAATATGCTTCATTTAATCAATCTGATGCCGCTGTTATTATTGAACTTGGCACGAATGGCTATTTTACTGAGGGCACATTGACAGCATTCATTCAGCAATTTTCAAAGGCGCACATTTTCCTTGTGAACACGAGAGTCCCAAGGTCTTGGGAAAATGATGTGAATGCAGTCATTCAGCGAGTGGCCGATCAACATTCCAATGTGACCCTTGTCGATTGGCATTCAGCCGCTACCGGACAGCCCTCTTATTTTCAGCCGGATGGTGTTCACCTTTCAACAAAAGGCTCTGACACATTGACACATCTCATTACAGCGAGCATCAAGAAAAAAGGAGTTGTGTCATCTTCATCATAAAAAGACTAGCATCCTGCTAGTCTTCTTTTATTCCGTCAAAAGTCTGGCTCTAACCGCTAACACCCGCTTTTCCTTCGTTGTTTGATCCACCAAAGCAAAATCACCATTCTCATAAGCTAATGAAAATAATTCTTCGATATGAAAAACACCTGTCTGAAACCGCCTGCTCAATAAATGCAATGCCGCAGCAGAGGCGACTTGAGCTGTTGCTTGAGACTCATCGCGCCCTTTTATTCCAAGCGCTGCTTGATGAATCTTGTTCCCATCCATTCCTGTAGCCTCCACTTTCACTGCATATTGATCTGTTCCCATTTGAGCAGATTGAATCATGGAAATGGCTCGTTTCTTGATTTTCGGCACAGTGAGAAGGGACGTCATTCCGAGACTCCTTGTGAAGGCAAATGCACGCGTTGCCGCGCGGGAATCAAAACAGAGCCTTGTCGTCACAGAAGGCACGCGGAGCGTCGAAGGCAATGTCTGCTGATCAGAGAAGGGGAACTGATAGGCATGCCTCTTTCCAAGACTTCCACCAAAGTCTATCCGTTTACCTCCAGTAAAGCTTTTGACTCTTTTACGCTGATGATGCTTAGTAAGCACATAGTCAGTATGGACTTGATCAAGCGTCCATTCAATAGCGGCTTTTCCATGCTGATCACCCAACCCAAGCATAATCCCTATATCTATTTGATTCACTGATGAGAGCATAGATGCTGCTTTCGCTGCCAATAAATTCGTAAGGCCAGGCGCAAGCCCGACACTGAGCAAAGCCGTTGCACCGATGTGCCGCTGATCCAGCTTTGCCACCTGTTCCATGTACGTTCCCTTTGCGGAGATATCTATATAATCAATGCCTGACCGCAGAACTGCTTCAGCAAATGACGGTTCTTCTTGATCAAGGCACATGATCACCAGCTTTGTTTTATCCATCCAGTCCGAAAATAACGGCTCACTGACATCTAGTTGATAAGGACGAACCTTCCCTTTTGTGTGGCGTGAAAATTTCTCTGCCTTCTCATAGCTTCTGCCTGCCGCAACAATTTGCCCGGGATACACTTCGCTTAACTGTAGACATATTTGCTGTCCAACATGTCCATAGCCGCCAATCACCATCACCTGTGATCTCATTTCTCATCCGCCTCTCTTCGACCTCGCTTGCAAACAAGCCCTTTGATCATTCCTGCCTGAAAATAAGGTCTGATGTCTTCAAATCCCGCTTTGATTAAATGCTCTCTTATCTCTTCCTCAGGAACAGGGTGTGTCGCGTGTCCCAGCCTGTTTTTAAAGGATGTAAACACTTCTTTTTCTAGACCCTGCCGCTGCATGAAAAGAGAAAGCATGAAAAGCTCCTGTTGAAATGTATGGGACTTCATCTCTCCCTGTATAAATGCCAACACAAGCGGTGCATCTGGTTGAAGCCTGCGGGCAATCTCCTCTAAAAAGGGCTGGCGCTTTTCTATAAAATGAATCACAAGCAAACTCATCGCTGCATCGTAAACAGGTTCAGCAGAAACCTTATCTAATACGGTCTCATGCCATGTAACACGCGCCTCCATCTGAAGCTGTCCAACTCGCTGTTTCGCCATATCCAGCATAGAAGGTGACGGATCGATTCCTGTGATGAGCCAGTCTTCTTTTCTTTGAAGCATGTTGATGATCTCTTCGCCCCCGCCCGCTCCAACAGTCAAAATGCGAGAAGCCGCTCCCTTTACTTCAGTTTCTAATACGTCTATTGTCAACTCATGCAATAGCTGATAGCCGGGTACTTTATGAGCAATCGTGGCTGCGTATGATTCAGCAACGGGATCGTGCCAATGCTGGTTTCCTTTCATGTCCTTCTCCTCCTCCTCCAGTTCCTTTCCGCTTTACATCGTTTCCTGTACACTAACGGTATGACATCTTTATTGTAAAAAGAGACATCAAAAAACACGATCCCTAAAAGTGGGGATTTTTGAGGAGGAGATCATGTGACCAATCCAGCCACTCATTTTCAGCAGCTGAGACAACACATTCGGAACGAGCTTGCTGCCGTCCTTGATTTTGATGCCGCCTGTATCACGACCATTGATCCAGCCACTCTCCTCTCGACAGGTTCCTTCACAGATGAACCGATTGAAGAAATTCATGATCAGCTGTTTCAAAATGAGTTCTTAAAAAAGGACGTGCATCAACATGAGTCTCTAGCCAAAGGCCCTATTCATGCTGCGAGCTTAGTCCAAAGCGGGGAATATCTCAACAGTGATCGCTACAGAGACATTTTGTTGCCTAAAGGATGGTCTGATGAATTGCGGGCAGCCCTTGTGATTCAAGGAGAATGCTGGGGTATTGCCAGCCTATATCGTCTAAAGGACAAGGAACCTTTTCAAGAACAAGATATCCGAGCGGTCATCGAGCAGACGCCCAGACTCGCAGCCAAGCTAAGAGATGAACTTTTCAAGAAAAGAGATACTGAAGAGGATGACGCAGCGGAGCAGCAAGGTTTCCTCATTCTCTCACACGATTACAATCTTCTTTATGGAAATGAGACAGGGCTTCATTGGCTTCATACATTTCAAGCCTTTGAACAAATCCATGACAAGGCGACCATGCCGCGCCCGTTCAGAGCATTAGGGGCTAAACTTTTATACGGAGGTATCGACCAAACAGCGGCAAGCATGACGAGAATGCCTACGGGGCTGTTCCTCTCTCTTCAAGCATTTCGATTAGCGCGGGCAGCCGGGCAGGAAGAGGCTGTCATGATTCACATCAAGAGAGCCCAAACAAATGATATTCTTCCTTATGCGGCAAAAACGTACCGGCTGACAGAAAGAGAGATAAACGTCCTCGACTGCTTATTAAAGGGACAGTCTACAAAGGAAATCGCCAGTATTTTATTTATTTCAACCCATACCGTCCATGATCATGTGAAGGCGATGCTGCAAAAGACAAATTTGAGCAGCAGACGGATGCTTGTTTACTTTTTCTCTCACATATAAAAAAGCGGCTACCTCACTGGTAGACCGCTTTTTTGTTTATTTTCCTAAAACTAACTCATGCAGGACATGTGCTACTCCGGCTTCATTATTAGATTTTGTCACAACATCCGCTACGGCTTTGACATCATCAATGGCATTTCCCATGGCAACGCCGCAGCCCGCAAATTCCAGCATCGATACGTCATTCCCATTGTCACCAATGGCCATGACCTCTTCACGAGCAATTCCCAGCTCTTTCGCCAGCAGCTTCACGGCGTTTCCTTTGCTGACTTCAGGATGCAGGATTTCAAGGAAGAAATCTGTGCTTTTCACCATCATGTACTTGTCTTTTACTTCAGATGGAATGGCTTGTATCGTCTTTTCCAACCGTTCTGGCTGATCAATATACATCATCTTCGGAAGTCTCATTGAAGGATCTGCCTCTTCAACAGGTAAATATTTAAGCGGCAGCTTTGTTAAATAAGATTCAAGTACTGTGTATTCACTAATATCACGATTCGGTGTGTACAAATGAGCGGAATCGAAATAATGCATCGGTGTATCGAGCTCACGGCTCAGCTCATATAAAGAAGTCAAATCATCATAGGATAATGTCAGTTCTGACACCACTTCATTTGTATGGCTGTTTTGGACAAGCGCCCCATTGTAGGCAATCACATAGTCTCCTTCTTGATTGAGCTGAAGATCATCTAGATAGCGATTCACTCCACCAATAGGTCGTCCTGTACATAATACAATCTTAACTCCCTCTGCCTTCGCCTGTTGAATGGCCTCAAACACCTCAGCTGTCACCATATGTTGATCATTTAATAACGTACCATCCATATCAATTGCAACTAATTTATACATTCACTGGTCCCCTTTTCTCAGCAAAAAACGTGCTGTCACTATTTTGAGCCATCATCTATATGATGACAGGTTATATCATTACTATTTACCTATTTTAGCCTATCGTTTTTTCATCACGCTGTCTACTTGTTCTCACCTGTAACAAAATTGTCATCTGCCTACTCTATTATATCGTATTCTATTCATCCTGCTTTAAACAGAGTTTGTGCCCTTTTCCAATGGGAAAATGAAAACAAATGTTCACGACTGAACATTTTGAAACTAGCAAATCTAATTGTATGATGGATAGCAAAGAAAGGAGGTGCAGGGAATGATTACGTTTACTAGAGGTAAATTGTCAAAACTGTCTGGTGTGCATATTGAAACCATTCGTTTTTACGAAAATGAGGGTGTGCTCCCCGAACCAAAGAGAGCACATAACGGCTATCGTTTATATGATAAAAAATATGTACTCATGCTTTCCTTTATCACAGAAGCAAGAAAGCTAGATTTCTCACTCAAAGAAATTCGCGAAATTATCAAATCACTATTTGAAAAACAATCAAAAACAGAAGCTGAACAGCTGCTCGAACAAAAAGTTGAGGATATTCAACACTCCATTCAAGAGTTAAAGAAGAGGAAGGCTGCCATTCAATTGTTAACAAAACAAACATTAGCGGACATCAGCTAATTGTAAGGGCTGCCAAAAATGTGCCGGTGTTTGCCACTGGCACCCCTCTCCGCCCAGGCCTCAAGTGCACGTGTAATTCAAACATCAGTTATACTAGAGACAGCTTTACTTGATATCAAACGAGTGGAAGGGGTTTTGAGTAGAATGAACATTGCAACCATTGGAACAGGTGTGATTGTGGAAAGCTTCTTGCAAGCGATTGAACAGCTTGAAGGCGCTTCTTGTCATGCCGTCTATTCAAGAAAGGAAGCAACGGCAAAGAAGCTCGCAGACCAATTTGGTGTGAAAACAACTTATACGGACTTAACGGCTATGCTAGAAGATCCGAACATTGAAGCCGTTTATATTGCATCACCGAATCGTTTACATAGCGAACATGCCGCAGCTGCATTGGAACACGGAAAACATGTGATTTGCGAAAAGCCTTTCACCTCTAATGTCAAAGAGCTGGAAGCCTTAATCGCACTCGCAAAGGAAAAGCAGCTTCTCTTATTTGAGGCCATTACGACCATTCATATGCCAAACTATCATTTGATTAAAAAGCACCTTCATCAATTAGGTAAAATCAAACTGGTTCAATGCAACTATAGTCAATATTCAAGCAAATATAATCAGCTGCTAGCCGGCGAAACGCCAAATGTCTTTAACCCTGAATTCTCCGGAGGAGCGTTGATGGATATTAATATCTATAATGTCCATTTCATCATGAACCTCTTCGGATCACCAGAACAGGTCCGCTACCAGGCAAACCGTCACCCAAATGGCATCGATACATCTGGTGTTTTGACTTTCACCTACAATGATTTCATTGCGACAAGTGTCGGCAGTAAGGATACAAGCAGCATGAATTTTGCATTGATTCAAGGAGAAAAAGGCTTCATTCATGTGAAAAATGGGGCGAATGGCTGCGAGGAAGTGCTGCTTCATGTGAATGATCAGGTGACCTCACTCAATGCACAAACAAATTCAAACCGTCTGTTTTATGAAACAGAAGCTTTTCAGCACATCATTGAAACAAAAAATTATGAACAGTGCTATGCATGGCTTGATGAAAGTCTCTCCGTAATGAAAGTCCTTGAAGCTGCAAGAAAAGATGCAGGTATTGTTTTCCCAGCAGATCAATTTTAATCAAAAAAACCGCCTTCTATGAAAGAGGGCGGTTCTTGATGATTAAATACTCTTTGAATAGGCCACAAGGCGCTGAGACATGTGGTTCACTTCATCGACTGAAGCATTTACTTGCTCTGTTAAAGCAGCCTGTGTTTGTGTAAGAGCTGTCATGTTCGAGATATTTTCAAGAATTTCATCAATTTGTGTTTTCATTTCCGTTAAACTAGATTCGATATTCTCCGTTGCATTGGCACTATGAAGCGCCAGCTTACGCACTTCATCTGCAACGACTGAGAATCCTCTTCCTTGCTCACCAGCTCTCGCTGCCTCGATCGCAGCATTTAAACCAAGCAGGTTCGTTTGGTTCGCTACTTCTTTGATCAAGTCAGAAATATTTTTCGTCTCATCTGCACTATTTTTTGCTAGATTGGCAGCAGATGTTGACTGCTCTTGTGCGACAGCAAGCTCTTGCGCTTGGTTTGTCACAGAGCTGATGCCTGATACCATCTCGCTGATCGAACTTGAAAGCTGTTCTACTTGTGAAGCCATTTCATTCGCTGTTTTCTCTTTGTTTTTTTCTAACGTGATGTCACGAATGGTTCCAGCCACACGAAGAGGAACACCTTTTTCATCACGAATGGTTTCACCACCAGCATGATACCAGCGATACTCGCCATTTTTGCTCTGCAATCTGTAATCAATGTCAAATGGTGTGCGTCCAGAGTGATCATTTAAATGATCTGCAAAAGCTTGGAGAGCCTTTTCTTGATCCTCAGGATGCAGGCGATCGCTCCAGCTGCTTAACACGTTCGGGAAATCCTTTTCATCCGTAAAACCAAGCGTTTTTCTGAACTGCGGGGACCACCAGAACTCGTTATTCGGATTGACTGGATCGCCGGCCTCTACGACCATGTCCCAAGGAGCTTCCACAAGCGCACGGTTGATCAAGTCATATCTCGTCACGAATGCTTGCAGCTCTTCTTCTTTCAATTTCTGATCATGAATATCAAAAAGAGCTCCCGCTACACGAAGAGGGACGCCATTTCGATCACGAATGGTCGTGCCAGTTGCTTTGAACCAGCGATAATCTCCGTTTTTCAACTTCAAGCGATATTCGATATCATATGGTGTACGTCCCGAATGATCCAATAAATGCGAAGAGAATGCATTTAAGGTATATTCTTGTTCATCCGGATGGATTCGAGATGCCCAGCTGTCTAAAACATTTGGAAAATCGTGCTCATTTTGAAAGCCGATCATTTTGCGGAAATCATCCGTCCATGTGAACTCATTTTTTGGATTGACCGGATCTCCAGCGACAACGATCATATCCCATAAACCAACTTGAATGGCTTTTGTCACTAAATTCATCCGCATTTGAATATCTTCATTTACTTCCTGCATCTTTTGCAAAGCTTCATTTATTTGGGCTACTGCTTCAATCGTTTGACTTGAAGAGAATGCAGCAGTATCTATTCTTGCTGAAAGGTCTCCCTTCTCAATTCGTTCTACTAATTGACTACTTTCATTTAAAAGGGTTCCCGACGATGAATCATTCGCTTTTCTCATAAACATCTTTCATAACTCCTTTCACTTCTTCCTACATTTTTGAAATATTTTACAGTTATAAACAATTCTTTATTAGGACTTTAGTATCACAAAAGATATATCGACAAAAACTGAAAATTGTTTATGTCATAATTAAGGCAAATGTTCATTTTTTCACGAAGTTTCAGATTTTGGTGATGGGTCATGGAAAGAATTTATGGAAAAAAACGGCTCATTTGAAAGAAACAACCGCCTTTTTTGTCTGAAAAATCTCTTTTTTTATATTGACACTGACGTCCCGAAAAAAGAAAATGGAACATAAGCATTTTTAAAAAAGGAGAACGTCATGAGCGCGAATCAGGAACAACAAGAATTAAAAAAGCTTTTATCACCGCGTCACATTCGCATGATTGCATTGGGCGGGGTCATTGGTACAGGAATTTTTAAAGGAAGTGCCGATACAATCGGTTTAGCAGGTCCAGGGGTCATCTTTTCCTATGTATTTGCCGGATTATTATTGCTCATCGTGATGGCAGCCTTAGCTGAAATGGCGATTGTCTATCCGGGAAATAACCTTCGTGACCTGATACAGATTGCGCTTGGTCAACGTTTTTCATTTGTCGTCGGCTGGGTTTACTGTTTCATGTGGCTCACTGTGTGTGTCATTGAGATTATCGCGGCAGGCAGCTTGCTTCAATACTGGATGCCGAACGTGCCGCTATGGTCACTATGTTTACTCTGCTCACTCTTAGTCATCGGAATTAACTTAAATAATGTAAAATACTTTGGTGAAATTGAGTTTTGGTTCGCTGGAATGAAGATTTTCGTTATTATTGTGTTTATTATTCTTGGTGCAGCCCTATTATTTGGGATCATTCCGAACGAACAAAGCACACCTGCACTCACCAACTATCAAAACTTCGTCCCGAACGGATGGGGTGCGATCTTTGCATCTTTATTAGTCGTTATCTTCTCTTACGGGGGCTCTGAATTGATCGGGCTGACCATTACAGAAACAAAGGATGCCGAGAAGGTCTTGCCTGGTGTTGTTAAAAGTATGATGTGGCGTATTATCTTATTTTACACTTTGCCGATTTTGATCATCTGCGGACTCATTCCTTGGAATCAAATTGATCCAAATAACAGCCCATTTGTTCAAGTCTTTTCAGCAGCCGGTATGCAAGGCGCCTCTCACTTCATTAATTTTGTATTGATTACAGCCGTTTTATCTGCGGCCAATTCTGGCATTTATGGAACGACGAGAATGATGCATTCTCTTTCTAAATCAGATGGCGGTCCGAAAAAGCTGGCACAGGTCAATAAAAGAGGCGTACCCATTTTGAGTTTATGGGTGACCGTTCTGTTTCTTCTCATCGGAACATTCTTTGCTTACTTATATCCAGAGCAAATTTTCAGCTATATGCTGGCTATTCCTGGTTTTGCTGTTTCACTCATTTGGATTAGCATTTGCATGGCACATCTGAAACTTCGCCCGAAATATCCACAGGAGCCGTATTTTAAGGTGTGGCTGTTTCCGTATTTGACTTTATTTGCAGGTCTTGTACTAAGTGTGAGTTTTGTGATGTTTCTATTCAGACCTGAAAACTTGCCTAGCTCGATTATCAGCATCGGTTTCTTAGTCGCAGCCATCATTGCTTCATTCTTAATGAAAAAGAAGGCTTAAACGCTAAAACCCGCCATTGAGGCGGGTTTTTTTCATGAACTGCTGGCTTCTGTCACTTCAAAATCAACCGACGCTTTTGGGATACCGTTGATGATAATCGATAAAGTATGGGTTCCCTCATAATGTTTTCTCGTCGTCATATTTTGAAAAGACTGTGACCTGACGAATTCTCTATGTAACGCTGAGCCTGTTTCAAACTCTGTAATTTTAAATACCTTCTGATTGCGGGTCCCCCGAGCTTTGACGTAGTCTATGGCATACTCTACACGCAGCTTTAGCGGCTTATCGGCCTGAAGTGTAAAATGAAAAGTCATTTTCTCACCGATCCGAATAGGGTCTTGTACTATCTTCAAATCCGTTACCTGAACGGATGGATCGTCTCCATAGCCAAACAAAGCCATGATATCTGGATCTCCTTTTTTGAGTAAAGTACGGGATGCATGTTTGACAATCCAGTTCGTATGTTTGTTAGTTCCATACCAGTTTTGAACTGTCTGCTTCATCAGATCAGGCTGAATTGCTGAGATATCATTTAGATGGTTCGCTACACTTTTTTGCACATACCGCGCCGAGTCAGACTTCAAATTTTCCAAAATCGGCAGTGTGACCGAAGGATTTTTTTTAAGCGAAGGAACAGATAAGCCCCATGGCAGACGCGGTCTGCAGCCTTCACTAGCAAGCCTCCGTATATGCTCATTTTGATCCTGAGACCATACGAGCATTTGCGCCAGCATTTTGTCTTGATCTTGAATCAGAAATGGCCGAACGGCAAATTCAGAAGTGGAAAAAGGCGTGAAGAATTCGAGCGCCTTGATCGAGAGATCCCAATGTGCAAGGCCATATGTCTCGACATAGTCTGGAAATACGAGCGCACTAAGCCCTGAAAAATGCGGGGCTGCCTGACGCAGTACCTCAATTGCCTGCTTATAATCCTCAGGCAGACAGGCATGCATCGATTCAGTGACTCTTCTCATCCGTCCTTTTAACTCAAGCTGCTGCCAATCCTCTTGAAGCACGAGCCGCTGGAATTGCTCAGCATCAAATACAGTCGAAGCCTGTACAAGTTTCTCCGCTAATTCTTGAATAAATAATTCATGGTACACATGTTTTAATGGTTCGATCGTGTCCGCCTCCCACATCTCAATATCATTATTTTACCCCAATCTGAAGAAAGTGGTATCACAACAAGCAAAAACAGCCCAATTCCAAAGAACCAGGCTGTTGTTCGCTATATAAACATATTAATGATCATAATAAATGCAATAGCACTAACGGAAATGATCGTCTCCATAGCCGTCCATGTCAAAAACGTCTCTTTAATGGTCATACCAAAATACTCCTTGATCAGCCAAAAACCAGAGTCATTGACGTGAGATAAAATTAACGAACCCGCTCCTGTGGCTAACACAAGCAGCTCTCTGCTCACATCCGGCATAGTTGCAGCAATTGGGGCTACAATACCTGCTGCCGTCATCATAGAGACCGTCGCAGATCCTGTTGCTACACGAATCACCGCAGCAATTAGCCAGCTTAGCAAAATCGGTGAAATCGGCGAGTGTTTGGCTACATCTGCAATATAATCACCAACGCCCGAATCAATGAGCACATTATTGAAAGCCCCGCCTGCTCCAATGACAAGCAAAATGGAAGCGATTGGTCCTAAGCACTCGTTGCTAAATGAAAGCACTCGGTCACGGCTCATTCCTTGCATAAAGCCAAGACTGAAGAAAGAATACACCGTTGCAATCAGCAGTGCTGTAATTGGATCCCCGATGTACTTGAATACCTGGAACCACATATTGTCCTCTGGTAAGATAATGTCCGCCAATGTGGCAAGAAGCATCAGAATCACCGGCACCAATATGGTAAACATCGTATTCGCAAAGCCGGGGAGCCTTCGATCTTCATTTCGTTCAGTGAATTGCTTCCTCAGCATCTCCGGAACTGGTTTATGTATCCGTTTTCCAATCCACTTACCATACAGCGGTCCAGCAATAATCGCTGTCGGCAATCCGACAATTATAGAAAAGAAAATGGTTTTCCCCACGTTGGCATGATAGATGCCAACGGCTGCCATTGCCGCTGGATGAGGCGGCACTAGTCCATGCACGACAGACAAGCCAGCAATTAACGAGAGCCCAATTGTCACGAGTGAGATGCCTGTTTCAATGGCAATTGTAAAAAGTAAAGGAATGAGAAGAACGAAACCGACCTGGAAAAAGACAGGTATCCCCACGATAAAGGCAACAAACATCATTGCCCAATGCACATTTTTCGTCCCAAACCGGCCGATTAAAGTTTGAGCTATCCGCTCTGCTCCCCCTGATTCAGCCATCATTTTCCCAAGCATTGTACCAAGCGCTAGAACAATGGCCAGCAATGATAACGTATTGCCTAATCCCGTTTTAATCGATTGAATGATTTCCTGCAAATCCATTCCAGTAGCAAAGCCCACTAGCATCGAAGTAATAATTAAACTCACAAATGGATTCAGCTTAGCGACTGTAATGAGAATGAGTAAAAGGACAATCGCCGCAATCACGATGAATAAAAGCATGTTCTCCCACCTTTTCCCTGATGTTTAACGATTTTGTTTTAATTGCAGCGCACTAATGACATCAAATTCATCCTTCAGTTTGTCGTAGAGACGCTCATATAAATAAAACAGCTCTATGTAAGTTTCATTGTTCTTCATATTAGGTTCATGACGAGCAGAGATTCGAATCCACTCTTGAACCTCTTCTATCTCTTCCATATGACCTAAACTATGAAGTGCGAGGACAGCCGCCCCAAGTGCTGACGCTTCATAACTTTCTGGAACAAGTACTTCTCTGCCCATCGTATCCGCTAAAATTTGCCGCCACAGCGGAGATCGTGCAAATCCGCCCGAAGCTCTGACATCCTTTGCAGAACCGGTTAAATCTCTTAAAGCAACACCGATCGAGAAAACACTCATAATGACGCCTTCTAACACAGCTCTAATAAAATGCTCCCGCTTATGCTGGAGACCGATCCCAAAGAAGGTGCCTCTCGCATTTGGATTCCAATAAGGTGCACGCTCACCCGATAAAAATGGCAGAAACAGCAGTCCCTCTGAGCCTGCTGGAATCTTTTCCGCAATATCCATCATTAAATCGTAAGGGTCCACACCAAGGCGCTTTGCTACCTCCACCTCTGAAGATCCAAATTCATCCTTCAGCCATCTCAGCATGATTCCGCCATTATTGGTCGGTCCTCCCACAACCCAATGTTTATCTGTCAGCGCATAGCAGAACGTTCTTGATTGCTCATCTGTGATTGGTTTGTCTACAACCGTACGGACCGCACCGCTTGTCCCAATCGTAACAGCCACCTCTCCTTTTCCAATCGCGCCAACACCTAAATTCGCTAGAACGCCATCATTCGCACCAATCACAAATGGTGTATCTTCTTTAATGCCCATGCGCAGTGCAATCTCAGGCTGAAGTCCTCTCAGCTGATACGTCGTTGGGACAAGTTCAGACAGTTGACTGGCTTCAATTCCAGCAATACGAAGCGCCTGTTCATCCCATTGAAGCGTTTCCAAATGGAACAGACCTGTTGCTGAAGCGATTGAATAATCGACGACATACTGACCGAAGAAATGATAAAGAATATATTCTTTGATAGAAATAAATTTCGCTGCCTTCTTGAAGAGATCAGGTGTCATTTCCTTGATCCAACGTATTTTTGAAAGCGGTGACATTGGATGGATCGGTGTACCTGTCCTTTTATAAATGTGGAAGCCATCCATATCTGATAAGATTCGTTTCGCTTGTTCTGCACTTCTGTTATCTGCCCAAATGATACTGTTCGTTAACGCCTTGCCATCCTCATCCATCACAATTAAGGAATGCATCGCAGTACTAATCCCGATGCCAATGAGATTTGCTACATCAAATGCTGCTGTCGTCAATGCACCTCTTACACTCGCAATGACGGCTTCTAATATCTTTTCAGGGTCCTGCTCAACCCATGCTGGCTGGGGCTGAATGAGATCATAAGGTACTGAATGCTTCGTTATTACTTTCCCCTGTGGTCCAAACAGAACCGCCTTTGTACTTGTTGTTCCAATATCCAAACCAATTACCGCCTGGTTTCCCTTCATCTGTATCACGCCCAATCATTGATTTGAAATCAGATATGTAGTTTTTGATATACCTGTTAAATCCCATTATAAAAATATTTTTTTCGACATTCAACGACCGAAAAGAAAATTATTTTCATCCAAAAGCTCACAATCGTTACCATAGCAGCATTTTTCATCATCAGAAAAATTTATTTTTGGAATCATTACACCCTTTTTTGTGATATGGTTTCTCGCATTTGCTTTAAATTTGTTATTGTTTCCTGCTGCCTTAAGTGAGCAAGTGCAAAATATAGAACGTCAATGACAGTCAGCTGAGCAAGTCTTGCAGACATCGCTTCTGTTCGAAAAGCCGTTTCTTGCGTCGCTGTATACAACGTGACATCTGCAAGCTGACTCAATGGAGAGCGCTGATAGCTTGTAATGCCGATGGTTTTGGCTCCTTTTCCCTTTGCTGTTTTCATCGCATCGAGTAAATCTTTATTACGTCCAGAATGAGATATACCGATCACTGTACTGTGCTGGTCAAGGAGACCAGCAGACATCGCTTGAAAGTGAGAATCTGTGTGAACAATACAGTTGATACCTGTCCTCATAAATTTATGAAAAGCGTCTGTTGCAATGAGTCCAGACCCACCACTCCCATAAAACTCTAAGCGTTTCGCTTCATGTATGATTTGTATGGCCTTTTCTACATCCTCTGGATTCAACAATTGAAAGCTATCCTTTAAAGCGGATATATTCGCCTGAAAAACCTTTTGCATAAAAATCGCTGTATCATCATCAAGACTCATTTCTTCATCTACATAATTAGGCTTTGTTTGGTCTATTTCCTGGGCAATAGCAATCTTCAAATCTTGAAAGCCCTCAAATCCAAGCCTTTTACAAAGACGAAAAATCGTTGCCTCTGAGCTCGCTGTCTTTTTCGCAAGTTCTACAATAGACAAATGGATGATGTCGCGGGGCTCACTCGTAATATGTTCTGCAATTCCTTTCAGCTTTGGCGGCAATCCCCTGCTTGCTGCTCGTATTTTTTCAATACTACTTAAACTAACAGAAGCCAAATGACTTCACTCCTCCCTTATTGATGTGAACGCATACATTTCCTCATGTTCCCATCTTATAAAAAAGAAGCCTGTTTGCACAGACTTCTTTTCTAAGCATTCATCGTTTTGATTAATAAATCAGTTGGCTTCCTCCAAATTTTATACTACACACTTTAACTCAGCAATCTATTACATTATCTTCAACTACATTTTCTATATTTCTTTTTAGAAATTTTAAGCATTTTACCCTTATTTCTTCTAAACTATCACTTAATTCATGTGGTATTAAACTTTCTACATCTTCAAGTTCTGTTCCCAAATGAAGTATATTTATCAGTTCTTCATTTATTCCTTTCTGTTTTAAAAAATCGATAGTTCGCGGACTGAACATAAGCTTTTCCGCTTCTATAGTGATTAATCCTTCTTTTAGCGATATTATTACACCAATAATATTTATAACAATGATCCTATCTAAATCTTCATATGAAGAATATTTGAGTTCAATTTTATTCATCAATCATTTCACACTCCAACCTTTTCACATCATACACCAAACCAGATTTACTTTGAAAATAATGCACAGAAACCTTTTTTTCGTCTTTATATCCATCTTTATATACTTTTTTCCAAGTCCCTCCTTCAATCTGTTTTAACTCCGATAACAATTTTTTATTATTTACTGTAACTTTTTTAGTCTACAAAAATAGTACGGATGACAAGACCCCATACTGCATCGGCTCCTTTATAACCAATTTATACACTTTTGTCACTTGAAGAAGCCTCTCGAATAATATGGAATGTTACAGACGGTGAGAATAACGATACAATTAAAGTAAAAATAATTAGAAAAGGAAAATGATATATTTGAATGACATAACAAAATATTCACTATAATTTAATCATATAGCGCAAGGAAAACTTCATCTAAACTTCCGATATATAAGTGTCTTTTAAACTCATTTTTTTATAAACCTTATCTGTATGATTCTTATGAATCTTTTCCCCGTCTCACTCGTATATACTAAAAGAGTGATTGATTTGAAAGGAGATCTGTTTGTGGGATATATTTTGTTATTTTCGGTTGTGATCGGTCTGATTTTGACCCTTTTGCTCACACCGCTCAGATTTTTCGTTAGAAAGAAAGGAACAGAACAGCAGGTTCCGCTTGTGTGGATTGCAGGCCTTACTTTGCTGTTCATGGTCGGTATTTTTATTTTCTATTACATCACCAATTTAGATCGTAACCCTTCATCCCTATGGTTGATTGGACTTGTTGTGACAGCAGCAGGCGCCTTTTTGTCAGTTGGATTGGAGCGTAAGATCAAAGGCGTGCTGTTTCTTATTCTATTACTGCTCGGTGTTTATATGGCGACAGCTTTTCTATTCAATGCGAATGAGAAATTTGATGTCTCCAAAATGGAACAAAAAGTGGAAATCAAAGCGTTTGATGAGACGGAAACACCTGCAAGTGTACCGCCTCAATTCGCTCGGAACAAAATGAAGAAATCGTTTGGACAGGTTCCGAACACAAGCTACTATGAGCTTGGCAGCCTGCAAATCCAGAAGGTCAACGGTGAGTATGTGTACATCGCCCCAGTGGAATTCTCGGACTTCTTTAAATGGATTCGTTCGGGCAGTACGCCGGGTTACTTTACATTAAGTGCGACCGACTCATCTGCTAATCCAAAGTTTGTAAAAACAGAGATGGTTTATACGCCTTCCTCTTATTTCAACAAAGAAATTGAGCGGCATATCCGGCTTCAGTACCCTGATTTGATTTTCTACGGCGACACCCAGCTGGAAATCAATGATGATGGTAAGCCTTATTACATTCGCACGTATGGCGATTTTATCTCTGCCCGAAACGGCTTTAAAGCTTCAGGCGTAGTCGTTGTTGATGCCAAAACAGGTGCAACGAAGAAATATGCTCTAGATCAAGTACCTGCTTTTATTGATGGTGCTGTTTCACCAGAAGCGGTCAGTCTGCAAAACAGTTATTTCGGAAACTATATTCACGGGTTCTGGAACAGTATGTTTGGAAAATCAGATGTGAAGCTGCCTTCAGATGAAGGAACAGAAGCCAATGTAAGTCCAGTGTTTGATTCAAAAGGAGATATGTATTACTTCACAGATTTCACAAGTCCGAAAGAGGGCGTTGATTCGATGCTTGGGTATGCCCTGACAAATGCCCGGACAGGAAAAGCGACTTACTATACCGGTAATCTTGAAGAGTCCTACATGGATTCTCAAGGTGCTCTGCAAATTATTGAAAAACGATTCATCGAGAAGAAATGGAAAGGGCGCATGCCCATTCTCTATAATTTCTATGGAGAAGCCAGCTGGCTCACACCGGTTCTCGATTCAAATGGATTCCTGCA
Organism: Bacillus sp. FSL R5-0431; assembly: GCF_038002985.1. Taxonomy (NCBI): domain Bacteria; kingdom Bacillati; phylum Bacillota; class Bacilli; order Caryophanales; family Bacillaceae; genus Bacillus; species Bacillus sp. FSL R5-0431. The sequence continues at coordinate 3,524,711 of NZ_JBBOOG010000001.1, forward strand.
AAACTACTTTATCGTTTCTGCAGCCAATCCTGAAATCGCTGCGTACGCTTCAACACCAAACGAAGCATTGAGAGCCTATAAGACAGCTCTTCAAAAAGGCGGCGGCACCGTCAACAGTTCATCTAAGCAGGAAAAGAAAGAAGCTACAGGAAAAGTCAAACGAGTCTATAAAGAAAAGACCGGTGATTATACAACCGTCACCTTCCTGCTAGACGATGGGAAAAGCTACACCATGTCATCTGAAAAAGAACCTCTTGTCATTTATTTAAAAGAAGGCGATCAGGTCACCATGAAATACACAGATACAGGTGAAATCTTCCTTCCAGTTGATGAAATCAAAATCAAAGGATTATAAAAAAAGACGTTTCTCCTACTGAGGAGAAGCGTCTTTTCTCTCTTTCCTTAACAATTCAACGAGCAATTCTTTATTTTTATTTCCCCCTGTCATGGGTGACTCGACATAGGAGAATTTTCGTTTGAAATCCATTCCTCTCACAGAAATGACAGCCAATTCACCGCCAATGCTGCCTCGCTGGAGGACATATTTAGATAAAACGGAAAGCCCCATTCCGTGGATCACAGCTTCTTTAATCGCTTGATTGCTGCTAAATGTCACAAAGGTCCGTGCTTTCAGTCCATTTGATTTCAGGACGTGCTGTAAGTATTCTCCGGTACCTGATCCCTCTTCTCTCGTGATCCATGTTTCGTTCTGCAGTTGATCAATCGTGACATCCTTTTTCTTAGCAAAGGGGTGATCCAATGGCGCCACGATATAGAGCTCGTCTTCTAGAAAAGTTTCGACAGTTAGTTCTTTGTCATTGGTCTGTCCTTCGATTAAACCGATGTCGACATGGAATAAGCGGACATGTCTGGCGATCGCCTCTGTGTTATCAATGACCACCTCAATATCAACATGCGGATAGAGCTGATGAAACTCTGCCAATATTTGCGGCAGCACGTACTCTCCAATGGTGAAACTCGCCCCGATTGTCAGCTTCCCTCTTGCCAGATGATGATGCTCATAAATATCCTGCTTCGCCTGTTCATATAAACGAATAATTTGTTTTGATCGATGGTACAGCATATCCCCAGTTGGTGTAACCGTTAATTGCTTTGGCGAACGATTCAGCAGAACGGTCTGGAATTCCTGCTCCAAGTTCTTAATATGAAGACTGACACTCGGCTGAGAAATCCGCAGCTTTTGGGCTGCTTTTGTAAAGTTTTTCTCTTCCACAACTGTCACAAATGTCTTCAGTGCATCGTAATACATCGGTCCCTCTCCTATCAGAAATCTTAATCCAAAACCTTTCATATATATATCTTACTAATTCCTTCCCAGTGCGTAAAGAAGCGCTTACTGAAAACAATTTAATAAAAATATTTACTAACTTTTTTAAAGACTCTATACTAGGAGGAGATATTTTCTATAGGAGGTGCTGATTTGGCAGCTAAAATAAAGGACATTGCTGAAAAAGCTGGATTATCCATTGCGACTGTATCTCGCGTACTGAACCAAGATCCCAACCTATCAGTCACGGATCAAACACGCGAAAAAGTATACGCCGCCGCAGAAGCTTTGTCCTATCAAAAGAAAACATTCAAACATTCATTAAAAAAAATCGCCTTTCTCTATTGGATGACCGAAAAGGAAGAGCTTGAAGATATTTATTTCAAATCCATTCGTCTGGGCATTGAGGAACTGACCAATACTCGGAGTTTAAATGTCACCGCTTACAATCCATCTGATGGGCTTCATTCCATTGATCCTTCTACAGAAGGGATCATCGCCATCGGCCGATTTAAAACGTCAGAGCTTGATCAATTATATGCGATCACTCAGCATATCGTCTTTATTGATACGTCACCGGATGAAGACCGTTTTGATTCTGTAAAGCCAAACCTGAAACGAATTGTTGAAAAGATCATCGATTCTTTTATTGAAAAAGAGCACATTTCCATTGGATTCGTTGGCGGCACAGACCTTGACCTGAATACGAATGTGCATATTCCAGATATTCGCGAAACGACTTTCCGTGAATATCTGATGGCTCACAATGTCCTTGATGAGCGATTGGTCTATGTCGGTCATCATTTCTCAGTAGATGAAGGGTATTCGCTGATGATGAAGGCGATTGATGAGCTTGGTGATGACCTGCCCACCGCTTTTTGTGTCGCTAGTGATCCTCTTGCCATCGGCTGCTTACAAGCATTAAACGAGCGCGGATTTTCTCTGCCGAACCGCGTGAGCGTCTTTAGTATCAACGATATTCATGTGTCTCAATATGTGTCACCACCGCTCACCACGTATCATATCCACACGTCTTTACTTTGTGAAACAGCTGTCGATTTACTGTTAGAAAGACTTGTGGACGGCAGAACATTACCTAAAACTGTGCTGATTGCCTCAGAACCTGTCTTTCGAAAAAGTACGATATAAACAACTAGAAGCCCCGTCCAATGTGGAGGGCTTCTTTTCTCTCTATATGAGTAAAAAATTTTACTTAATAAATTTAATGAAATATGTTTACATTTTTTACTTAAGTTGATATTCTCACATTAAGAAAGCGTTTTCTTATCATCTGTGAAAATAGAACGAGAGGGGATTACCAATGAAAAAGGGAAAATGGGCGACATTATCAGCAGTCGTTGGTACTGCTGTGCTTCTGCTTTCAGCTTGCGGACCGGGAGATGACAATTCAAGCGGTACACAGCCGGCATCTACAGGTACAAAGACCTTGCTAGTGTGGGAGGATGTCAAAAAGTCTGATGGGATTCAAGACGCTGTAAAAGAATTCGAAAAACAAAATGATGTGAAAATCAAAGTGGTCGAAAAAGCTTATGCCGACCAAATTGAAGCTCTACGTCTAGATGGCGCAGCTGGGACAGGTCCAGACGTCATCACGATGCCTCACGATCAAATTGGATCAGCTGTCACTGAGGGGCTATTACAGGAAATCAAACCAGATCAAAAAGTGATTAACTCCTTCACAGACGAATCGATTCAATCACAAACGGTAGACGGCAAGCTGTATGGTCTTCCTAAATCCGTTGAAACGACGGTGCTTTTCTATAATAAAGACCTTGTCAAAAAGGCACCAACGACACTTGATGGCTGGTATGATCTATCGAAAAAGCTGACAAAAGACGGAAAGTACGGCTTTGTTGCGAAATGGGATGAAATTTACTATGCGCAAAGTGTTTTAGGCGGATCTGGGGGCTATATTTTCAAGCAGAAAAGCGATGGCTCTTATGATGTTAATGACATTGGTCTGAACAACGATGGCGCCATCCAAGGCGGAGAATACATTCAAAAATTCTTTAGCGAAGGGCTTTTCCCGAAAGGCATCATTGGTGAACAAGGAATCAATGTCCTCAACTCCTTATTCACAGAGAAAAAGGCGGCAGCTGTCATTTCTGGTCCATGGTCATTTGGTCCATATAAAGAGGCGGGTATTGACTATGGCGTGGCCGAGCTGCTAACACTCCCTAACGGAAAACATATGAGCTCATTCTTAGGTGTAAAGAGCTACAACGTCTCCTCTTATTCTAAAAATAAAGAACTTGCTGAGAAATTTGTTGAGTTTATCACGAACGAAAAAAATTCGAAGAAGCGCTTTGAATTGACAGAGGAAATTCCACCAGTGAAAAAACTGATGAAAGATCCAATCATTACGGAAAACGCTAATGCGGATGCTGTTTCAAAACAAACGAAATATGCCACGCTGACACCGAACAATCCTGAAATGGCAGAAGTGTGGAAGCCGATTGATAGTGCATTAGGTCTCATTGCAACTGGTCGTACAGATGTGAAAAAGGCATTTGATGATGCGGTCAATCAAATCGACTCTCAAATTAAAGCAAATCACTCCAAATAACCATCAAATGCGGGTAGTCTATCAAGCTGCCCGTAGTTGATCTAATTTCATATGAAGTAGGTGTTAGACGTGACGGGTAACCTTGAACTAGACCGCACACACACAGTGGAATCAAAGACACACCGGAGACGGGCGCTAATGTTCTCCTTTATACCCGGGATGGGGCAGATATACAACAAACAATACGGCAAAGGGGCACTCTTTTTCCTGTTTGGCGTCTCTTTTTTGATTGTATTTTATGATTTATTCAATATTGGCTTTTGGGGACTGTTCACACTGGGGACGATGCTGCCTCGTGACAACTCTGTTTTTCTTTTAGCCAAAGGGATTATTGCGCTGTTAACAGCTGGTTTTGGTATCGGCTTTTATGTACTCATGATGCGTGATGCTTTTATGAATGGAAAGAAACGGGATCAAGGGGTACCACTTCATTCCATCCGTGCTCAATATCATCAGCTCATCGATCAAGGCTTCCCTTACTTAATGAGCACTCCTGCTTTCTTTTTACTTCTATTTTCTGTTGTCTTTCCTATTATGTTCAGCTTTGCGCTTGCCTTTACGAACTATGATTTATACCACTCGCCTCCTGCCAATCTGATCGACTGGGTAGGAATCAAGAACTTTCAAAATATCTTTTCCATTGATATTTGGAGAGACACCTTCATTGATGTACTTGGCTGGACCGTCGTATGGACTTTGGCTGCGTCGACCCTTCAATGTGCCATCGGCATCTTTTTAGCGGTTCTGCTCAATCAGAAGGATTTAAAGGGAAAACGGTTTTTTAGAACGATTTTGATTCTTCCTTGGGCTGTTCCGGGCTTTGTGACCATTTTGGTGTTTGCTGGACTGTTCAATGATACCTTTGGTGCCATTAACAATACACTTTTTGCATCGATAGGGATTGATCCAAAACCATGGCTCACAGATCCATTTTGGAGCAAAATTGCCCTTATTGCGATGCAGACTTGGCTTGGATTCCCTTTTGTTTTCATTATGACAACAGGCGTTTTGCAGGCGATTCCCGAGGATTTATATGAGGCTGCGACCATCGATGGAGCCAATTTTTTTCAGAAATTCCGGTCCATCACGTTACCGCTTGTTCTCTATTCCATTGCACCCATCCTTATCACACAATATACGTTTAACTTTAACAACTTTAATATTATCTACTTATTTAATGGCGGGGGACCGCCTGTTGCGGGGTCAACCGCTGGAGGAACGGACATCTTGGTTTCTTGGATTTATAAACTTACGATGCAGTCCTCTCAATATGCACTCGCTGCGGCTGTCACGATTTTACTTTCAATCTTTGTCATCGCCATTGCACTCTGGCAGTTTAAGAGAACGAATTCATTCAAAGAGGAGGACATGATGTGATATGGGATCACAACAAAACAAGCTCATTCGCCTGAGCATTACTTATTTTATCCTTTTCATTGCCTCCATTTGTATTCTATATCCACTGCTTTGGACAATCGGTGCTTCCTTTAATCCTGGAAACAGCCTCATGAGTACAAGTATGTTTCCGAAGAATCCAACGTTCAGCCACTTTACCGAGCTCTTTTTCGGTCAGGGAGCACTTTATGCAAAATGGTATTGGAATTCAATGAAGATCAGTATTACGACTATGCTCTTAACGTTAATTCTTGTCAGCTTTACAGGCTATGCCTTTTCCAGATTCCGTTTCAAAGGACGGAAAAATGGGCTGATGCTCTTTTTGCTGCTGCAAATGATTCCGCAATTTTCAGCGCTGATTGCGATTTTTGTTTTGGCTCAAATGCTTGGACTGATTAACAGCCACCTTGCACTGATTTTGATTTATGCAGGCGGGCAAATTCCGATGAATACGTATTTAATGAAAGGCTATCTTGATGCGATTCCGAAGGATCTCGATGAATCAGCCAGAATGGACGGCGCAGGGCATTTCCGGATTTTCATCCAAATTATTATGCCGCTTGCTAAGCCGATTTTGGCGGTTGTTGCCATCAACTCTTTTACAGGACCACTGGGTGATTTCATCATCTCCAGTGTCATTGTCCGCTCACCCGAAATGTATACGCTCCCGATCGGTCTGTACAATCTTGTGTCAGACAAAATGGGGGCCAGCTACACGACCTTTGCAGCCGGGGCTTTACTCATTGCGATTCCAGTCGCTTTATTGTTTCTTGTTTTACAAAAACAATTTGTATCCGGCCTCACACAAGGCGGGACAAAAGGATAAGGGGAGATTTGATGAAAAAAAGGATGCTCGTCACGGTTGTCGTTTTCTTTTTTATGGGGTTAGGTATTTTGCCTGAAGCAAAAGCCGATACGATTTCTGTTCAGCCGATCAATGGACTGCAAGGTGATTTCATCAAAGGAGCCGATATCTCTATGCTTGCAGAAGTAGAGAGAAGCGGCGGCAGATACTTCGACCAGAACGGAAAACAGGTGGACCCGCTCAAGCTATTAAAGGAAAAAGGCGTCAACTATGTGCGCATTAGACTGTGGAACAATCCATACGACAACCAAGGCCGTGCCTATAACGGCGGGACAAATGATTTAAACACAGCCATCGCTCTATCGAAACGTGCAAAAGCACAAAATATGAAAGTGCTGCTTGATTTTCACTACAGTGATTTCTGGACTGATCCTGGTAAACAGTTCAAACCGAAAGTGTGGGCATCTCTTTCACAAAACGATTTAGTAAAAGCGGTCGGCACTTACACAGGGGATGTACTCAAAGCGATGAGAGCACAAAATGCCCTTCCGAACATGGTTCAGGTTGGGAATGAACTGAACTCAGGCATGCTGTGGCCAAATGGAAAGAGCTGGGGTGAAGGCGGCGGGGAATTTGACCGGCTCGCCGCTTTGCTAAAGGCTGGCACAAATGCTGTCCGCTCTGTCGATTCTAACATCAAAATCATGCTTCACCTTGCACACGGAGGGGACAATGGTGCGTCCCGCTGGTGGTTTGATGAAATCACAAAACGAGCCGTCTCATTCGATACGATCGGTCTATCTTATTACCCGTATTGGGACGGTGGATTTAATGGTCTGACGTCTAATATGAATGATATTAGTGCCCGCTATCACAAAGACGTGATTGTTGTGGAAACCGCCTATGGGTTTACGACAGCAAATGGCGACAACCTAGAGAATTCATTTAATCAAGACTCTGTCAAAACAGCCGGCTACCCGGCTTCACCTCAAGGTCAGGCATCTTTTATACGAGATCTATCAGAGAAAATTTCACAAGTGAAAAACAATCGCGGAAAAGGGTTCTTTTATTGGGAGCCGCTTTGGATTCCAGCGAAAGGCGCTCCGTGGTCTAGTCAATACGGGCTGGCTTATATCCAAACAACCGGTACAGTCGGAAATGCTTGGGAAAATCAAGCGATGTTTGATTTCAACGGAAAAGCACTGCCTTCTCTTGATGTATTTAAACAAATGACACCGTAATTAAAAGGATAGGACGTGACAAAATGGGAAAGCGTTACCCACTCGTTCACCCAAATGTGAAAGGCTTTTTGCATGGTGGCGATTATAATCCAGATCAATGGCTCCATATGCCGGAGATCATTGACGAAGATTTTCGATTAATGAAGCTTGCACACTGTCAAACATTCTCCATCAACATTTTCGCATGGAGTAAGCTAGAGCCAAAAGAAGGGCAGTATGATTTTGCATGGCTGGATGACATCATGGACCGCTTGGCAGCTCAGGGGGCTCACGCCATTCTCGCAACGCCAAGCGGGGCAAGACCTGCTTGGCTGTCACAAGCATATCCAGAGGTATTGCGCGTCGAAGCGAACCGTCAGCGTAATTTACATGGACTGCGCCATAATCATTGCTTCACCTCACCGGTTTATCGAGAAAAAACGAATACACTCAACCGGCTGCTGGCTGAACGCTACAAGGATCATCCAGCACTGATTATGTGGCACATTTCGAATGAGTACGGCGGCGAATGTCATTGTGATCTTTGCCAGGAAGCATTTCGGGACTATTTGAAAGACAAATACAATCATGACCTTGAAGTTTTGAATCAAGCATGGTGGACGGGTTTTTGGAGCCACACGTATAGTGACTGGTCACAAATCGAATCACCTGCACCGCACGGGGAGCACATGATTCACGGGATGAACCTAGACTGGAAGCGCTTTGTCACAGCGCAAACGATCAATTTTTATCAAAATGAAATTGAACCGCTGCGGGAATTAACGCCTCATATCCCAGTGACCACCAACTTTATGGGCGACTACCCGCATATGCGCCCATTCCTTGGGCTGGATTATCATCAATTTGCAAAAGAGGTCGACGTGATTTCATGGGATAGCTATCCAGCATGGCATAGCGGCAGGGAAACAACCGCCGAATTAGCGTCAAACGTCGCCTTCGTTCACGATTTATATCGTTCATTAAAGGACGGTCAGCCATTTCTCGTTATGGAGAGTACACCGAGCCTTGTGAACTGGCATGAAGTGAATAAGGTCAAACACAAAGGAATGGCACACCTTTCTGCCATACAGGCGATTGCCCACGGATCAGACTCCGTGCTTTACTTTCAGTGGCGCCAAGGCCGAGGTGCCTCCGAGAAATTCCATGGCGCCGTAGTCGATCATTCCGGGCATGAACATACGCGCGTGTTTCAAGAAGTCGCTGATCTAGGGAAACAATTGGAGCAGCTGCAGCCCATTGCGGGCACGTCCGTACAACCAGAAGTCGCCATCATATACGATTGGGAAAACCACTGGGCCATTGATGATGCGCAAGGCTTAAATAATACAAACAAACGCTATGTAGAGGCTTGTCAAACTCACTATCGAAGCTTTTGGAAAAAAGGCATCCCTGTTGACATTGTCGGCATGGAGAAGGATTTCTCATCCTATCGTGTGCTGGTTGCTCCAATGCTCTACATGATCAAACCAGGCGTCGCAGAAAAAATCGAAGCCTTTGTCAAAAAGGGCGGTATTTTTATCGCGACATATTGGAGCGGCATGGTCGACGAAAATGACCTATGTTTCCTCGGTGGTTTCCCCGGCCCTCTCCGTCATGTACTTGGCATATGGGCTGAGGAAATCAACACATTGATGCCAGATGAACATGTGTTAATAACCACAGGGAATGGACGCACCTACCATGTCGGGCAATATTGCGAATCCATTCATCCTGAAACGGCTTCTGTGTTAGGGCATTTTGAGAATGGCTGCTATGAAGGACAGCCAGCCCTTACTGTCCATCCTTTTGGAGATGGAAAAGCATACTATATGGCTTCCGAAAATGAGCAGATTTTTTATGATGAGTTTTACGAGGATCTCATCGCAGGAATGGGTATACAGCCCGTCCTATCATCTGTGATTCCAGAGGGAGTTAGTGTACAAAAACGAACAGATGGGTCGCAGGACTATGTATTTATGATGAATTTTACAGAAGAGCTGCAGAACATATCACTAGATTCAGCGGAAAGCTATGAAAATATGCTGACTGAAGAGCAGGTGCCAGACCAGCTTCAGCTTGACCCTTACGAGTACGTCATCTTGAAAAAATAATTTGAAAGAAGCGTTCATTCATTGGACGCTTCTTTTATTTTAATGATTCTAAACACCTATATAAATATATTCACTTGTAGAAATGCCCTTGAATCGTTATATTTTATCTAAATTTTTTGACATGTTTGATACCGCGCCGTGAATGGATTCACCATCCTTTTTTACCATTGTATAGGTATGAAAGCGGTTGCCTAATACTCATATTTTTGATACCCTTTTTTTCAATGCAGATATGGGACTGCATTGTCATAAAAAGAGCAAGAAAATGTAAACGGTTTATTGTAGGGGGAGGGACTTATGTTAACGTTTGTTGGATTATTGATTATTTTAACGATTGTTGTATTGCTGATTTGGGGGAAAGCAAGTCCAATTGTTGCCATGGTCATGGTGCCTTTAATCGGGGCATTCATCGCAGGATTTGGAATCAATGACATTCAATCTTTCTTTGAAGAGGGGATTATCAAAGTACTGCCAGTGGCGACCATGTTCATCTTCGCCATTTTATTTTTTGGTATTTTACAAGATACAGGGTTCTTTGAACCTGTAATAAAAACACTGATTAAACTGACAAAGGGAAATGTTGTCACGGTTGCGATGGGAACAGCTCTAATAGGAGTCATCGCTCATTTAGACGGAGCAGGAGCGACTACATTTTTATTAACTGTACCTGCACTGCTTCCACTTTATAAAAAATTACATATGAGTCCGTACTTATTGCTGTTATTGATCGGAACAAGTGCCGGCTTAACGAATATGGTGCCGTGGGCTGGCCCCACAGGACGGGCAGCGAGTGTCCTTAATATGGACCCATCTGAACTTTGGGTGCCGCTCATTCCCATTCAGCTCATTGGGGTCGTTCTCGTATTAGGAATGGCATTTATTTTAGGAAAAAGAGAAGAAAAACGCATTCGGGTCAAAATCGCCGCAAATGAAATCGCTGCTGTTCAATTAGAAGGCGCAGATTGGGACCGGGCTATTCAATCCATTAGCGAGACAGGTGATGCCGCTTTAAAACGTTATCACTTGATGTGGGTGAATTTCATTCTGTTTGTAGCCGTTGTTGTCCTTCTTGTGCTCAACGTGATTCCGGCTAGTTATATGTTTATGATTGGTCTTTCTCTCGCACTATTAATTAACTATCCGAAAGTGGATGTACAAATGGAGAGAATCAAGGCGCATGCACCTAGTGCACTCATGATGGCTGCCGTTATTTTCTCCGCAGGTTCATTTTTAGGAATTCTCGAAGGAACGGGCATGCTAAAAGCTATTGCTGTGGACAGCATTCAGATTCTACCTGCTTTCCTGCTTCCATTTTTACATATCATTGTTGGGATGTTTGGGGTACCGCTGGATATGCTGACAAGCACAGACGCCTATTATTATGCTCTACTTCCAATTGTCGAATCGATTACATCTGAGGTTGGCGTGTCGGGCACTTCCGCTGCGTATGCCATGATGATTGGAAACATCATCGGAACCTTTGTCAGTCCACTCGCTCCAGCCGTTTGGCTTGCGATAGGTCTTGCGGGAGTCGATATGGGGAAACATATCCGCTACTCCTTCTTTTGGATGTGGGGATTCAGTATTATCCTTCTGTTCGTGGCGATGCTGATCGGTATCATTTAAAAAAGAAAGACATGCGTACAACGACGCATGTCTTTTTCTTTGTATTTATGAAGGATATTCACTCGTGTGAATGTCTGTTTTCGGCTTTCTAATAAGAGACATCAATCCAATGATAAACAATAGAACCATTGGAGCAAATGCAAGGCCGACTGTTCCAATTAAAAGAGTCACAGCAGACACCAAGAAAAGAATACCTGAAAGCACGGCACGGCGGTCTGTTTTCAAGAAAATCACACCGACAATCGATAGCACAGCCGCAATTGCGGAAACGACCATGAACTGCGTACCAAATGCATTGACAGAAGCTTGAAGCGTTTCAATCGGCAATGTTTCTCCTTCCTCTTGTAACACTTCATTGATTTCATCATAAAATGATGGACCTAAGGAGAGAATTAATGCTCCAAATCCAACTCCAATGACATTGAGGACAATACTAATAATCCCCATAATTTTTTCACCTTTACGTCTAATCATGTGTAAACCTCCTAAAAAGTTAAATTAACTGCCTGTTTTCACTTCTCGCTTTTGGAAGACAATCAGGGCAATGGCCAAGAAAATAGCCCAATAGATGACTAGGACTGTTAATGAGAATCCGAGAGACATACCTTCGATAAGAGTAACCTCTTCCATAAAATATTGAGATGGATCATTTGCAAATAACAAATATTTTGCCCAATCAAAGAAGAGCATTAAAATACCTGTAATTGATCCACCCACAATATAAGCTAACACACTAATAGCGATGGAGATAGCTTCACTTCTAAATACTGTAGAAATGGCGAACGAAAGTGTTCCCAGTACGACAAACATTGCACAATGAGCAAGATAATAAAAGACCATATTTGCAAACTGCGAACGTTCAATCACTTCACCATTTTGATAGACCAAATTCACATAATCAGTGTTGAGGCCGAAGAAAATGGCACCCAATATAAATGACAAGATAAACAGTACCACAACAAGTAAAAGAGCATATAGCTGCACCGTAATATATTTAGATATTAGGATCTTTAGCCTTGATGGTGGGCGAATCAATAATAATTTAATTGTACCATGCTTGTATTCAGCCGAGACAATGGTGGAAGCAATAATGATCACAAACACACCTACAAGCTGAAGTAAATTGGCGTTTGTTTTCACATAATCCCATACACTGTCACTAAACTGATTAGCTGGCGGTAAGTTATGCTTGATTCGATAATCATTAATAGCGATCTCTTTTTCAAGGCTTCTTTTAAAGAAACCATTTTCTGTTTCTTTGAGTTCCTTCTTGTTCTCAGTATTCATCATTTCTAGTTGGTCTTTCCAAGCTCCGGATGATTGATCTTCGTCATTTGTTTTAAGTGCAAAGATCAGTGTAGCAATCATACCTAAAACAAGAAGTCCAACCATAATCCAAGTTCCAACACGATAACTGATCTTCATCCACTCGTTTTGAATGAGGCGAATCATACGTCTGCCTCCTTTTTACCTGTTAAGCTTAAGAACTTATCTTCTAAGGTTTGTTTTTCTATTTTGATTTCGTACAAATGAATGGACGCGTCACTCAAATGACGAATCAATTCCGGCATTTTCTCTTCTGGCAAGGAGAAGAATAAATACTGCTCCTCTTCTCTTACAGTCGTGCCTTCCTCAAATACACCAATGAGCTTCTGCGCTTCTTCCAGCTCACCGGATGCGACCTTCATTCGATAATTGACCAGTTCGTCTTGATTCGTCTCTGTACGCTGATCCTCAATCGCAATCAGCTTTCCTTTTTGGATAATCGCAAAACGATCACACATCAATTCCATTTCTGACATGAGGTGACTTGAAACAATAACAGCCAGCCCTTCTTCCTTTGCCAGCCTTCTCAAGTAATCTCGTATCATGCGAATTCCCTCTGGATCAAGTCCATTGGTCGGCTCATCTAATATCAGCAGTTTCGGTCTATGTATAAGAGCCTGCGCAATGCCTAAACGCTGCTTCATTCCTAATGAAAACGTACGGACACGCTTATGTTTCACGTGCTGTAAGCTGACCAGCTCTAGCAGCTCATCAATTCGCCCTTCATCCACTTTCCCATTCATTCTGGCAAAGTGAACAAGATTTTGTCTGGCTGTTAAGTGATTATACATTTCTGGGTTTTCAATAATGGCACCAACATCTTGGATGGCATGCTGATATGAGGATTGAATACTATGACCATTAATCAGAATGTCGCCAGATGTAATTGGAGAAAGACCGACCATCATGCGAATGGTTGTTGTTTTCCCTGCGCCGTTTGGTCCTAAGAAGCCAAAGACTTCGCCCGCTTGGACAGAAAAGCTCAAGTCTTGAACGATCTTTTTCCCGTGAATATGCCTAGATACATTATGCAGTTCTAAAACGTTCGTCACGTTACCTCTCCTTCTTTGTCTAAGTATCATCTATCATCTATTTCCTGATAAACACCATGATCCGTTAAAAATAGAAGAACACTTCCATATGGTACAGCAATGCCCAAAAGTTGTGAAGGGGATTAGGCAAAATTTAGCGAATCATCTGCCTTTTTTAAGGTAGGGTTAAGAAAATCACTTCATGGAAAAATTACTTATTGTTTGAATTTTTGTTCTTTCCAAAGAAATAGATTGATATTGATAGAAAAACTATTATGTATAAAATTAAAATTATTATGGGATTAGCCGTATTTTTTAGAGTACCTAAATGAGTTATGCTATTTGCATTTGAAAATAATGATAAATCAGATACCCACTTTGGTAATGAATTTATTAAGTTTTGGCCAAACAGCATGCTGAAAATAGTAAGACTGAAAGGTATGCCACCTGTCTTAAAGACATTTGTGAGCATGAAGGCCAAACTTGTATACGATATAGAACTCAGATAATACATAGAATATGTAAAAATCACAATCTCCAAACCGTTCTTCTCTATTATTTTGTCATTTTCAAAACTTAAATATATAAGATTATTTAAATCAACACCATGTATGATCATACCTACCAATATTGAACAGATAAATAGAATAAAGAAAAGAAACAAGGAATAAATCAGAATAAAAAGGAATTTACCGATAAGTATTTTCTTTTTGTTATATGGCCTAATAAAGAGATATTCAAAAGTTTCTAATTGAAATTCTTTAGAAAATGAAATGGTTGATAAATATATAGAATATACCCCTATCAAAAGGCATATATTAATATTTTTCATTATAAAACCTAAAAAATTGTGGTCTTGAAAGGAAGGAATATTGTTTTTCAAAGAATATTTATTTAATTTTATTTTTTTTTCAATCTCTAAATAATAATTAGAATTTTTATTCTCCAAAGTGCTTAGGAGGTTCTCATCTACTTCTATATTTTCTTTTAGATCTTGTTTCCAATCCGTTGCAGACTGATTGAATAGCTCTATCCCGCTAACAGCTATACAGAGAATTATGAAAATAAGAAAAAGATAGTTATGTTTAATTTTATAGTGTTTATAAAACTCTGCCTTTATAATTGATATCATATCTAACTTCCCACTATACTTTTGAAATAGACTTCTTCCAAAGGTGTTCTTAACTTCCTTACTTCGTAAACTGGGATATTCTTTTTTAATAATATATAAATTAACCCAGGTATTCTATCTTTAGAGCAGCTAAACTCTAAAGTTGATTGGCTCTTATTTATTATGGCTTTATTAATAGAGTCTTTTAATAAATCATAGGCCTCATTTAAATTCTGTTTTTTAACTTGAATAGAAAAAAAACCAGATTGAGAAAAGTCTTCATCTATGATTATTCTTTTTTTTACATCTCCTTTATCTATTATAAGGACTTTATCACACATGGATTCAATTTCAGAGATCAGATGACTCGATATAATAACTGATCCCTTATTTTCAACAAAATGTTTTATATATTTTTTTAAGAACATTATTCCTGATGGGTCGAGTGCATTCATCGGTTCATCTAAAATTAAAACTTGTGGTTTATGCATAATTGCTTGAGCAATTCCTAGCCTTTGCTTCATACCTAAAGAGTATTTTTTCACTTTTAGGTACTTATAATTTCCTAACCCAAGGGAGTTCATTATTTCATGCACATTAGCTTTTCTATTATTTAATATATCGTAATAAAATAAGTTTTCATATCCAGATAAATCAGGATAAAATTTAGGGGTCTCAATTAAAGCACCTACTTCTTTTAAAAAAAAATTATAATTCGTCAGTATACTATTACCCTTAAATCTTATGTCTCCTTTACTTATTGATGTTAAGCCCAAAATAGCTCTCATCAAAGTGGTTTTCCCCGCTCCGTTTGGACCTAGTAAACCTACTATCTCTCCACATCTTAAACTAAAAGATATATCTTTTAATATTTCAGTCGATTTAATTTTTTTTGTAACCTTTTCTATCTCAATCATGATTGATAACTCCTTCAGGCATTACCATACTCAGACAACCTTTAACAACTAGAGCTGTTTTATTGTTCGGGAAAATTGCCTCATATGACTTTTCATTTAAAAATATTAACCCTTCTAATAACTCCTTGTTAATAAGGAAAGATCTATGAGTTCGTTTAAAATTACTTGGTAAAATAATTTCTAATTGCTTTAAAGACATATTTAATGAAATTTCATTTTTGTTTTCTAGGTGCACATATGTCTTATGATTAAATTTTTCAAAATATAATACTTGTTTAAGTGGAACAAAATGAATATCTCTTTTCTTTTTTATAATAAGTTTTTTATCAACAATCTTAATCATTACTAAACCCTACTCCCTTAACATAAAAATATAATAGAGGCATGCAATAAGATGTACAGATAAGTCATCCTGTTTTTTTTCAATAGTAACTGTTGCAGGAGGCAGAATTTTATCATATGTAATTTCAGCTATAGTTTGATTTGAGTCTTCCAATCTAACACGTCTATCTGCAAAATCTTTCTTTAAATAATAAATATCGTCATTTATTATTAAGTTCATCGTTGGATTTGTTTTAATTTTAGTTCTATCTTCTAAGACTAACCTTCCTTTATCCTTACAATCTATAACCCAATTTGAACGATACATTGATTTTAGGGTTATATTTTCAGTAGCTTTTACAAGAGTGTTTGAATTTGCATCCATTACTTCAACATTCACAAAGAATTCATCAAATATATGATCAAAAATTCTCTCAGCTTTATTTTTATAAAACCTTTTTATTAATCCTATTTTGACATCTTCTTTATTAATAATAGGTATACACTTAGTCGTTTTTTTCATAACAGGCTTTTTAAAATATCCAAATTCCATTTTTATCCCCCTATTGATAATATAAAATTAATTAATTTATTAGAAATATAGACTTCAAACAATGCCCCTATTAAAATAACAAGACATACAAACGGGATTGTATATTTTACTGTTTTGATTAAAAAACACTTGATAGTTTCTACCATCACATATCCCTTTGTATAATCAATAATGATCTTAAGAAACTGTATTGAAAAACAAAAGAGTAAACATCCTACAAAAAGTTCTAGTAAACCATGAGATATTGAAGAGAAGTAATATATTACAGGGTCAATACCGGCTGTTGAAGGTCCCTCACCAATTAAAAATATAATCTTAAAAATGAAAATAAATGACAATCCGAATAGAGACATAATATATGCAAAGATTGTAAAGAAAATATTATTCATAGCTATATAAAATACATCCACAAAACTTAACTCCGGTATATCACTAATTTCCGTATTATGCTCTATAAAAATATTAATAAAAAAGATAATACTGATACTTAAAATAAAATATAGTGATATATATCTTTTAATATCCATTTCCAAACACTCCAATGTTAACTTTTATAATTGGTGAACCTAACTATCCTAACTGAATTGATAATGGCATAAATCCAATTCGCAAGAAAACAGAGTAATCCTATTAGAGTTGACATAGTCGTGATAAATAAAATATTTAGTATAATTAACACCACCCCTTTTAAAACCTTTCCTAGATAAAGATGACCGATACCTGGCATTAAAAGAGATAAAAATCCTGCAACCCAAACATTTTTCATTTCATAACTCCTTTATTCGAATGTATTTTACATTTTTTATGATATATGTTTTATTAATACATTATCAATATTTTTTGGATATTTTAAGACAGATTTAAACTTTAAAGGTTATATTTACTATACATGATGAAATAAGAACATTTCAGTGGTTTTAGAAGTACTTTCGGGAATATTATCCTTTTTATTCTTTTTTTGTGTATATAATAGATTTGCAAATAAATATTAAGGAGGGATTTAAGATGTTTTATAATTTTTTTGTATCTGGAACAGGTGCAGCTGGATTAGCAAATAGCATCGTTGCAGTACTAAAAAGGAAGTTTAATATTGTTGGGGATGTAAGCAGATTATTAGACAGTTTAACCACAAAACTTAAAATCATCTATAGATCATTTGATGGCAAATTCTCATGGGCAGACTTAGGAGGAGCCATTCTAGATATCGGTAATTTAATTCTCACTTTTGTTCCCGGTGCAAAAATCACTAAAGTTATAGAAGCATTATGGGAAGTTTCTACTTTATTATAAAATTTTAAATGACAATAGAATTTTTACATTGTATATTATAAATGAAAAACATAAACACCTAAATTGTTAAGAGACATATTCCCTTTAACAACTTAGGTGTTTTTCGTTCGTTACAGACCAAATCTTTATTTCTAAATAATTAAGAAACAAATAAAGCAGACCGTCCGCTCTTTACTGAAATTTTTTCATAAACGGAATGTCATTAATAAGATGAATACAAACTTACTGTTTTGTCATAATACCTTTTTCACAAACTCTGATTTTAACTTCATTGCGCCAAAGCTAGGAATTTTACAATCAATGTTATGATCGCCTTCAACTAAACGAATGCCTTTGACCTTCGTCCCTATTTTTAAAACGGAAGAAGAACCTTTTACTTTTAAATCTTTGATGACAGAGACCGTGTCCCCATCATTTAACAGATTCCCATTCGCATCTTTGACAACAAGCTGGTCCTCTGCCGCTTGTTCTTGTTCAAGTGACCATTCATGCGCACATTCAGGACAAACCAGCAGACTGCCATCCTCATAAGTATACGTTGAACTGCATGAAGGACAATTCGGTAGATTAGACATTTGTGTTTCCTCCAACTTTCTATTTTATTTCATACAATTTTACCACATTTCTATAGAAAGGAATGTGATAGAAAAGGAAACATTTTTCAACGCTTACTTATTTCTTCCAATTGATATAGCAGCCGCAATATTCCGAGCGGTTCTCTCTACATGAAGAGCCCCATCTCTCATCGCCTCAGAAAGAGAAGTTACACCTGGAACGATACTAAAAAGTGCATCAATTCCATGCTCATGTACAACTGCACTGTCTTTTGAGAGGGAGCCCGCAATACCAATCACAGGCAGGTTATACTGCTTTGCTGCTTTGGCTACACCAATTGGCGTTTTTCCATAAATGGTCTGCTGGTCAATCCGGCCTTCCCCAGTAATGACTAGGTTTGCCTCCTTGATGACATCATCAAAATGAACTGCCTTCAGCACAATATCAATTCCTCGTTGCAAATCGGCGTGTAAAAAGCCTAATAAACTCGCACCAAGTCCTCCTGCCGCTCCTGCCCCTGCTACACCTTCAAAAAATACATTGAACTGTTTTTCTGCTACTTGTGCAAAATGAGCTAAGTTTTTATCTAACACTTGAACCGTTTCTTTATCAGCACCCTTTTGAGGACCAAATACAGCAGATGCTCCTCTTTCACCCGTTAAAGGATTGTCCACATCACAAGCTGCCTCCAGCCGAACGGATTGCAGTCTTGGGTCAAGTCCAGATAGATCAATAGAAGCTAATTGATGAAGGGCTCCACCGCCTGGCGACAGATCCTGTCCTGCATTATCAAAAAAAGCCGCACCTAATCCTTGCATCATCCCAACTCCGCCATCATTTGTTGCACTTCCGCCAAGCCCAATGATGACATGCTTCGCTCCTTGATCCAGTGCCGCAAGCATTAATTCCCCTGTTCCTCTCGATGTCGTGAATAAGGGATTGCGTTTTTCTTGCGGAACAAGGTGTAACCCAGAGGCTGCGGCCATCTCTATGACGGCAGTCTGACCGTCCCCTAACATGCCAAAAAAGGCATCAACAGGCTCCCCAAGCGGGCCTGTGACCACTTGATTGACAATGTGCCCGCCCGTCGCATCAACTAGCGATTGAACAGTTCCCTCTCCTCCATCTGCCATTGGAAGTTTGATATATTCAGCGTTTGGCAAAATCGCATGAAATCCTCGTTCAATGGCACATGCTGTCTCATATGCAGATAAACTTTCTTTAAATGAATCTGGTGCAATCACAATTTTCATCCTAAAGCCCCTCGTTTCTTATCAAATGTCATCAGCCAAACAACTGGAAAACGCCGAATATAATGGTCGATACGACGGTTAATGTCAAACCAATTAACGATTCAAATGGCATGAGTTTCAACCGCTCTTTGATGTCCATTTGAACACTTCCTGCTGTGGCATGGAAAAAGCTCCCGTGCGGCATATGATCTAGCACTGTTGCCCCAGCATGAATCATGGCTGCTCCTGAAAGAGCAGATACGCCAAGGCCAATTAATGTACCGCTAAATACGCCACTCGCTACCGCCGTTCCTGCTGTTGTCGAAGCGGTGGCGGCTGACATAAATATCCCTGAAGCTGGTGCAAGTAAATACGGAGGTAATCCCGATGCATCGAGTGCTTGAATAAACACATCTTTTAAGGAAGAATTCGATACAATTCCTGCTAGTGTGCCTGTCCCTAATAACATAATCGCTACACCCGACATTTTATGAAGCCCCGACATCGCATAATCATTGAGAAACTTCCCTTTTTTCATGAAAAGAGCGCCTACAATGCCTCCGATCGGTAAGGCGATCATTGGGTCTATATTGATTTGAAAAAGCGGTCTTAAAGCCAACAATAAAATGGTGACAAGCGGACCCGCAAGTGCTTGAAAAAAAGCTGGCACTTGAACTTTGCTTTGCGCAGTTTCCTCTTCAAGAACAGGTGTCCCTTTTTTTGCAAGCTTTTTGGCTAACACATATGTAACAGCCAATCCAAACACAGCCGGGATGACACCCGCAGCCATCATTGAAGTAAGCGGTACACCAAAAGCATCAGAAGCGGCAATGGCATTCGGATTCGGTGACATGATATTCCCTGCCTTCCCGCCTCCAATCATGGCAAGTAGAATCCCCGTTTTCGACAGCTTTGCCCGTTTGGCAATGGCAAGTGCAATGGGCGCTACCGTGATAACAGCTACATCTACAAAAACGCCCACTGTTGTTAAAATCATGGTTGCCAGTGCGAGTGCTAATAACGCCCTCGCCTCTCCAAGCTTTTTCACGATAGCCTCGGCGATAGTTAAAGCTGCACCCGACTCAATCAAAACGCCAGCTAGTACACCTGCCGCCATAATTCTGAGGACAGCCGGAATCATATCCTTAGCGCCTTCCATCATGACGTTGACGGTCTGAACAATATCTACACCGCCTACCAAGCCGCCTATGAAGGCACCTGCCAGCATGCCATATGCAGGTGATACTTTTTTTAGAATAAGAACAATCGCTATCACAAGCGCCGTCACGGCTCCCAGTGTACTTACTGTCACATCTCCACTCATCCTCGATCTCCCCCAAAAATGTCTTTCTCCAATTGTAAGCGTTTACTAGTGGGGATCGGGTTGTGAATCTAGATGAATTTTTTTAATTTATCCCTTCATTCCATTGTGCATATGCACAATCAAGATAGTTGACTCATCAACTGCGCCATATAAAGCTCCATCAACTGTTTCACATGACGGGGATTTTTCCCGGTCAATGCTTGAATTTTATCTAAACGATATCGCAAAGTATTCCGGTGAATAAATAAACGATCAACAATTCTTTGTAAATCACCGCCCTCTTCAATGTAAATCCTTAATGTTTGGGCGAGCTCCGCTTCCTGTGTTAATGGGTTGTAAAAGTCAGTCCATCTAATCTCCTCTTCAACAGCTCCTGCAGTGAGGAATAGCCTTTCCAACTGATAAGATTCAAAAAAATAAATACTTTCCTCCGGATGAAGAGCCTTCCCCAACCGCAAGGAATCTCTTGCGTGCTCAAAGGACAATGACAGTCGGCTTATGTCGTCGGCGACAGTCCCTATTCCCACCAGCACCTGACCTCCTACTGCTTTTTCCATTGTTCTTTGCAGCTGCCCTGTCACATGCTTTAAACGATGATCAGGGATTGGCTGCCTTAAAAGAACCAATTCATGACGAAAGGTCATGCCAAGCAAATCATCCGCATTCTTATCGTATTGAATCGCATGCATCATTTTATGCACAGCGTCTTCCGAGGATGGAACTGGCTGAAAAACGATGACCTTTCGGCGCTTATCTAAATCCATTCCCAGCCATGCAGCTCGTTTCTTTAGCTGATGATCACCAACGTCCGAATCAGAAATTAACTGATTGACAATTTCACTCACTATTCTTTGCCGCCACTGAATTCGTTCAAGCAGAAAAGACTGCTCTAACACAAGCTCAGCTGCCATTTTCACCAGCTCGGCATGATGCCGAATGTCCTCTGGCTCACCAGTAATGCCAATCACACCAACTACTTGTTCACGAAAGCAAATAGGCAAATTGATTCCAGGTCTCACTCCTACTAAGCGCAAGGACGCCTCGTGGTCAATTTCCATACTGTTCCCGCTTGTCAGCACAAGTCGTGCACCATCATGTTTCTGACCAATCCTGTTTCGTTCACCAGAACCAATTATGACACCATCCGCATTCATCACATTAATGTTTTTATCTAAAATACGCATCGTACGTTCAACCATTTCTTGTGCCAAATCAGTGGTTAAAAATTGCATGAGGCATCTCTCCTGAAAGTGTTTTCATTCAATGTATCATAGTGTCATTGCACAATAAATGCCATCTGTTTAAAAATGAGGCATTGACAAAGGTACATTGAAAAGTGTTTAATCAAATCAAGAGACCGACCGACAGTCTAGTCAAAAGAAAGGATGGCTTTATGAGAACCGTTAAACATCCTGAAGAACGTAAAAATGACATCTTAAATGCAGCAGAAGAGCTTTTTTCTACCAAAGGCTATCAGCAAACAACGATTATCGACATTCTGAGAGCTGTTGGCATTGCAAAAGGCACTTTTTATTATTACTTTTCATCCAAAGAAGAAGTGATGGATGCCATTATTGACAGGATCATCAAAGCAGATATCATCGTGGCAAAGCGTGTTGCGGCTGAGCCAGACCTTCCAGTCGTCGACAAACTATTTCGTATCATCATGGCACAATCGCCTCAGCAAGGAAGCAATAAACAGGGGATGATTGAACAATTCCATCAGCCTTCTAATGCGGAGATGCACCAAAAAAGCTTAATCAAAGCGATTAAAGAACTATCACCCGTATTGGCAGACGTCATTCAGCAAGGGGTGGAAGAAGGAACATTCAAAACAAAGTTCCCGCAAGAAACGGTGGAATTCCTTCTTGCTTCTGCACAGGTCATATTTGATGAGGGCCTTTTTCAATGGACAGCCGAAGAAAGTATACGACGCGCTCTAGCTTTTATCGATATCCTCGAATCCTCATTACATGCAGAAAAGGGAAGCTTCTCCTTTCTTCTAAAGCGATTAACTGGAGAGCTGGATGAAAAGAATCAGTGATTGGTCACTTCCATACCAATCCTGCATACATTATAGACTGACGGTCGGTCTAAAAGGAGAGTGATACCCATGTCTTTATTATCCAAAAGAGGTTCATCCCACTTTATGTACCTCGTTCTCGGACAAATTATTTCCGTTTTTGGTTCTTCCTTAATTCGGTTTGTTCTATCTTTACACGTACTGGATATGACGCAGCGTGTTGACTTATATGCCTTACTATTCGCTTTATCCAATGTCCCGCTCCTTCTTTCTCCCTTAGCAGGCGCAATCGCTGACCGGTTTAACAGAAGGAACTTGATGATTTTATTTGATGTTCTCACCGGCATCATGATTCTGGCTTTTTATTTTTGGTTATTCTCAGGAAATGATTCACTCTATATGATCGGAGCAGTCATGGTGCTTCTTGGTGTGATGAGTACGTTCTATGCTCCTGCTGTGATGTCCAGCATTCCACAGTTAGTAAAACAGGAACAATTAGAACAAGCAAACGGAATCGTCAATGGCGTGCAGGCACTTTCAGGTGTTCTCGCTCCTATTATCGGCGGGGTTCTGTACGGACTGATTGGAAGTCAATCCATCATAGGTGCCAGTGCTATCGTGTTTTTTCTATCAGCATGCATGCTTTTACGGTTAAACATATCCTTCTCACCTAGCCCGCTAACAAAAACTATGGGCAAAGTGCTCGTAAAAGATATGAAACAAGGATTTTCCTATATTGGCAGTCAGCCATTTTTAAAAAGAGCCATGCTGCTTGCTGCAATGTTAAATTTCATCCTCACGCCATTTTTTATCGTGGGTGGTCCAATCATTTTAAGGGTCACAATGAAAAGCAGTGACATCATGTATGGAATAGGCATGGGCTTGATTGAGTTCGCTGTGATCGCAGGGGCTCTGCTAGTTGGACTTGTAGCAAAGCATTGGCAGATACCTACTTTATATCGCTGGCTGATCGTCATCGCGATCATCTTGCTACCTGTCGCATTCTCAACATCCAACACAGCTCTTCAATTTGGCACTTATCCAGCTTATTTTCTCTTTCTAGCAGGATGTCTTCCAATTGCTATGCTGCTTACAATGATCTCAATCGTTGTGATTTCACATGTTCAAAAGAAAACGCCAAATAGTCAATTAGGAAAAGTGATGGCAAACCTGACAATGGTTTCTCAATGTGCTGCCCCGCTTGGTCAAATGATGTATGGGTTCTTGTTCAACACGTTTTCAGCCAACATGTATGTGACAGTACTAATAGTCAGTACTTTCATGTTTGCCCTTGCCTACTTAACAAAAAATATGCTTCAACATGAAGGAGAATCAGCCTCATGAGACTGACGTTTATAAAGAAAGACTTAACCCGCCACCGTCTCATTTCCATCGGTTTAACCATTTGTATTATGTTGACATCATTTCTCGCAACAAACGCCGCTCAAATGACAGTACAGCTGAATGGTTCCATTTCTAATCTGCTCCATTCAGCCAAGGCACCAGATTTTGTCCAAATGCATGACGGCAGCCTAAATGAAAAAGACATTGAAGCATTTTCAAACAAGCAGTCAATGGTAAAAGCACATCAAATCGTCCCAATGATTCCAATTGAATATGCAAACATCAAGTTCGGACATGAACCCGCCAAAGCAGGTGTGATGGATCATTTATTTGTGAAACAAAATCGTCATTTTGATTTTCTTTTAAATGAACAAAATGAAAAGCTCACTGTCAATAAAGGTGAAGTGGCTGTCCCTATCTATTTTCAACAAAAGTATCATCTCAAGATAGGAGAAACGTTACTGATTGGGAAAGGGTCTAATCAATTCTCTTTCCGCATCAAAGCGTTCTTGCGAGATGCACAAATGAACCCCAGTCTTGTTAGTTCGAAAAGATTCCTTCTTCATCACAAGGATTGGGACGCAATGAATCAAGTGTTTCATAAAAAGGAATATTTAATTGAATTTTTACTGCATGATGCCGCTCAGGCAGATGCCTTTCAAGCAATCTACCAGTCATCACAGCTTCCACAGCAAGGTCCAGCTGTCACATTACCTTTGCTCCGTATGCTGAATGCATTGACAGATGGAATGGTGATTGCCATTCTCCTGCTTGTTTGCATGCTACTTATCGGTATAGCCCTCCTCTCTCTCCATCTTGCTATGACAGCTTCTATAGAAGAGGATGAACGTGAAATTGGAATACTGAAGGTGCTTGGGATTCCTTTAACAAGAATCAAGCAATTATACGTTGGAAAGTATGCCGTGCTTGCTTGTGTAGGGTGTATAGCAGGATATGGGTTAACGCTTATATTTGGTGATATGTTTACGGCCAATATTCAGCGATACATGGGGAGTCAGCCTTCTTTTACTTCTTGGTTCATCCCGCTTTGTGTTTCTATAGTGATAGCAATGATCGTCATTTCTTGCAGCTATGCTGTCCTAAGAAAGTTTGGTCGAGTATCAGCCGCTCAAGCACTTCAAGGCGGCGCCATTTCAACGAATGATAAAAAACAAATACCCCTACATCTCAAGAAAAACAGGTTCATACCGGTCAATATTTGGCTTGGTTTAAAAGATCTGTTATCACGAAAGAAGTTGTACACAACGATTACTTGTATTATCGCGCTTTGTACATTTTTGATGCTGCTGCCTATTCAGCTATGGCACACCTTACAATCGCCGGATTTCATCACATATCTTGGCTCTGGTCAAAGTGACCTTCGAATTGATATACGACAAGGAAATCATCTAGAGGAAAATACAAATGAAATAAAATCAATAATTCGTGAAGATCGGGATATTCATACATCAGCCATATATGAAACAACTTCTCTTCAGGCAAAAGCAAAGGAGAATACATTAGAAACACTCTATTTAGAAACAGGTAATCTCTCAGCATTTCCTCTCACCTATTTACAAGGGCGACAACCTTTAAAGAATAAAGAAATTGCCTTATCAGTGCTCAGTTCAGATTCACTCCAGAAAAAGGTGGGAGAAAAAATCACTCTCGTAACAAACGGGCATGAAATTCAAAAAACAGTGACTGGCATTTATCAGGATGTCACCAACGGCGGCAAAACAGCAAAAGCAATATCACAGCCATTTTCCCAATCAGCCCTTTGGAAAACCATTCAAATCCAACTAAAACAAGGAGTAGAAATTGCGGAGAAAAAGACAGTATTTGAAAAAGGGATATCTCCTGCAAAAGTGACAGATATGAAAGAATACGTTCATCAAACAATCGGCAGCACAGCCTCTTTAGTAAAAATCGTTGCATTTTTGTCTACATTAGCTGCTTTTGGAACCGCCAGTTTGATGCTATTCATGTTTCTGCACATGTTAAAAACGAAAGATTCAAGTCGAAACCACATGTTAAGAATGATTGGATTTTCTAAAAAAGATGTAACAGCACAATATATCACAAGTTTTATCGTCGTTATCTCTTTGGGCACCTTTATTGGTACGATCGCTGTCCATACGATTGGACCAGCTTTGATGAGTGTAGGTGGAGCCTCCCTAGGGGCATCAAGCCTGCAGTGGCTGGCACCACAATGGGTGTCAGTTGTGTACCCAATCACACTGTTGATTGTCAGCTTAGCTTTAACCGCTTCGTTATTGAAGACGTTTTTTACTAATCAAACTACACGTCATACACTTTCATAAGGAGATGTTTCACATGGAACACTTGATTGAAACAAAGCGATTGTCTTTGCAAATCGATTCTTTAAAAGGACAGAAACAAATCATTCTTAAAGATATCCATTTATCGATAAAGCCTGGGGAATTTGTGACCATTATGGGGCCTTCCGGATGCGGGAAAACTTCCTTGCTTTATCAACTTAGCGGGATAGAAACAGCCTCAACAGGTGAGATCAAATATAAAGGCCGATTACTATCAGAAATGACAGACAAACAGTTAACTGCTCTGCGCTTAACAGATATGGGATTTGTCTTTCAACACAGCCACTTACTAAAAAATCTTAATCTATTTGACAACATCATTGCTGCCGCTTACTTAACAAAGAAAAAGCCAAGAAAAGAAGTGAATGAACGAGCTAGATATTTAATGGAAAAACTTGATATTGATCATTTAGCAGATCGATATTTGTCAGAAGTATCAGGAGGTCAGCTTCAAAGGGCCTCTATCTGTCGAGCGCTTATGAATGAACCAGACATTCTTTTCGCTGATGAACCAACAGGTGCTCTTAACTCTAATGCAACGAAGGAAGTGATGAATATATTTTCGAAAATCCATTCTGAAGGAGCAACACTACTGCTTGTCACACATGACCCAAAGGTTGCTCTTCGTTCTGAAAGAATCATGTTTATGAATGACGGAGAAATAACAGCCAGCTTACATTTAGGGAGATATGATGACTCAACTGCCGAGAATCGAGAATTTAGATTAAATCAATGGCTGCAAAATTTAGGTTTGTAATTGGAGTAAAAACAGGCAGAAAGCTGCCTGTTCTACTTTTTCTGGCACTCAAACGAATAATCCATCGAAAAACGATTTGTTTCTAATATGATTTTGCCGCCTACTTGTTGACAAGATTCTGTCAGCAACTCTATTTCTTTGCTATAAAAGTATCTCTTTGACATATACAGAGTCACTAAAACGAGTAACAGCGTCGTCATGATCACTGTGATTTGCCAGTTTAAGATTTGAAATCTTTTTTTCATATCAACGTCCTTTCTAATAGACTAGTGTTTGTGATTGGCATTTACTTTTGTCTGCTTCTATCAGTTTCTATTCCAAATTTGATCTAGCATCATCATAACTGATTTTCTTTAATAGATCGACCTTCCAACTTCTCTATTCCTTACCTAAAATCACTTTATTTGTAATATACCAGTGATATTTTCGAACATAATTATAAAACCTAATGTATATATCCCTTTTTTAGACGACTAAAAAAAGATTTTAATCATTTGTGAAAACATTCAATCACCATTACAATTTCGTACATCACATGACCTTAGGTCCTTTTTATTACCTCTTGGCAATCACCTCGCAGAAATGATTATATTCTTCCAAAAATTGTGATATTGTTTTTTAGTGAAACAGGTGAAAGGATCTTAAAGAGGTGAAATTTCATGGCTATCATTTCTGCTGAACAGGTGGGGAACCGTTTAAATGATTGGCGAATTGCGATTCGCAAGCATGATGTACACAGTGCTAACGCAATGTACACAGAATTAAAGCAATTACTTCAAGAAATGGAAAAGAATCAGGAGGTCTTGACTTATTATTCATTGCTAGAAGGCAAGTATAAACTCATGTTATATGAACGGAGAGGTAAAAAACTGAATGAACAGACAGAGCTAGATTGCCCCTCTAAAACAAACGATTTAATTGAATACTATTTTTACCTATACAAAGCCCTTTACGCTTCATATAACAGGGACTATGCATCAGCCATTGGACTGTTTAAAATTGCCGAGAAAAAACTGCAAAACATTCCGGATGAAATAGAAGTAGCAGAATTTCATACGAAAATCGCAAACTTATATATGCTACTTCGTCAAAGCCTAATTTCTCTTCACTATATTCAGAATGCTATAGATATTTTCAAAAGTCATGAAGGATATGAAAGAAGACTAGCGACAGCCTTTGTCATCGCCGCTGCTAATTATATGGACATTGGCGACTTCATAAGAGCAGAAAACTACTACAAAAAAGCAATACACATCGCTGACAGTATAAATGATCATTTTCTAACTTCACAGCTTTTTCATAATATCAGTATTCTGTATGCCGAAGCTGGAGAATCGAAAAAATGTATCGATGCCCTAGAAAAGGCTCTAAGTGATGGAAACTACCTCTCATCGTGCTATTTCCACCACTCCATGTTTATGTTAATCAAAGAGCTGCTCTCTATTGATGAAAGAACACAAGCTCTCTATTACTTCGAATTGGTCAACCAAAAACATGAATCAGAGAAATGCCCCATCTATACAGCAAAAATGAATTTGCTTTACCATCTATATTTTACTGAAGATATGGCTCAAAAAGCTCAAGCCTGTTTCGATGAAATCAGCATTCTAAAAGAATTAAAGGATGCTGAAGGTGCCTGTGAATTAAGTGCTCTAGCTGCAAAACACTTTGAGGAATTGGGTGACATTCATCAAGCCTATCTCTTTTTAAAGGAAGCCTATCACAGGAACCATCCTATACTTGACTGGAGGAATTCTAATGAAAAAAATGAGTTTATTGATCATCGCTTTAACCATCGTTGTTTTCGGACAAACAGCGTCTTTCAATTCGTTAAATGAGACGAATGCTGGTACAACAGAACGACCTATCGGAACTTAATATAAAAAGCAAAGAACCACTTGCCTGATTATAAGGCAAGTGGTTCCACCATTATTTTAATTGCTGATAAGATATGAGGCGGTGTATATGTACCGCAAGATAAGTAAGCTCATCATTAGGAATGACGATACTATGCACCTGTTTAATATAATCTTTGATTTTAAAAGCAACGTCCATCGCTTGAGGATACAAGTGTGCAATTTGTTCAAACAACTCATTTTCTTGATCTGAGAGTAATTTATTTGCATAAAATCTTTCTACAAAGAACTTCACATGTGTAATGAACCGACTGTAATGAATATTCTCTTGGTCCATTTTCATATTCAATGTATAGCGCACAAGATTGACAATACTCCCGATCATTTTGGCATATTTCATGCCATCTTTCGAATCAGATTCTTCACCTAATGCATTAATTAAGTGAAAGGCGATATTGGCGGCTTCTTCTTTTGGTAATTGTATGCCCAATGTACCATTGACTAACTCAAGTGCGTACTTCCCTACTTCAAATTCTTCAGTATAGTAATTTTTGATTTCCCAGTACACGCGATTCGTAATATTAATATTCTTTTTATGTCGTTCGACAGCAAAATTCAAATGATCCATTAAGGTAAAATAAACACCTGAATTTAGATTTGAATTTAACCGTTTTTCTGCATATTGGACGATGTGCTGAGTTAAATCGATAAACTCTTGAGGCATTGAATCTAACAGTTGAAGAAATTCTTTTGCTCTCATGTTATCGACTGACATAAAGACTTGGTCCGCTTTTTTCTCTTCTATCATTTGACCCGGTTTCTGTCCATAGCCAATCCCTCGGCCAAACAAAACCATCTCCTGGTGGTTCTGATCTTCAGCCAGGACCACACTCGAGTTTAAAACTTTTTTGATTTTAAACATCGTCATCACCTGTTTTCATGATTGTGGTGTTCAATCAAGCGATTCACCATTTGTCTCAATGACTTTTTGGTACCAATAAAATGAGTCTTTTCGAGATCGTTTTAAGGTTCCGTTGCCATCATCATCTTGATCTACGTGAATGAAGCCATAGCGTTTTGACATTTGTGATGTACCTGCACTAATAATATCAATTGAGCCCCAGCTCGTATATCCAAAGAGATCGACGCCTTCTTCAATCGCTTCTCTCATCTGACGGAAATGCTCTTTAAAATAGTTAATACGATAGTCGTCATGGATAGAGCCATCACTTTCAACTACATCCTTTGCACCCATTCCGTTCTCGACAATGATAAGAGGTTTTTGATAGCGATCATACAATTCGATTAAAGAAATTTTCAGACCAACCGGATCAATTTGCCAGCCCCAGTCAGTTGAAGGAAGATAAGGGTTTTTGACTCCACGAATCGTATTCCCTTCTGTCTGTTCTAATCCTTCTTGGGCTGATTCAGTTAAAGACATATAGTAGCTAAATGAGATAAAATCTACTGTGTTTTCTTTTAGAATGGTTAGATCATCTGCTTCCATATGAATATGAATATTTTTTCTCTCAAGCATACGTGTAATCAGTGGCGGATATTCGCCAAACACCTGAACATCTGCATAGAAGTAGTTTTCTAAGTTTTGTTTCAAGGCTTGTTCCACATCATTCGGATGACATGTATGCGGATACGTTGTCAATTTTGTCAGCATACACCCAACCTGGCTGCCTGGGATAATACGATGGCAATCTGCTGTTACAAGAGCAGATGCGACAAATTGATGATGAAGCGCTTGAGACACCGTCTCTTCTACTTTTCCTTCTGGGCAACGATCAGGAATAATTCCTGCAGTAATGAATGAGTGGCGGTGTATACTATCAATTTCATTAAAAGTGAGCCAATATTTCACATCATGTTGATAACGTTCGAAACAAACATTGGCGAACTTCACAAAGAGATCGACCACTTTTCTTTCAACCCAGCCGTTATATTTCACACTAAGGGCTAAAGGCATTTCATAATGAGAGAGTGTCACAATCGGTTCTATGTTGAGTTTTTTCATTTCGGCAAATACACGATCATAAAATTGCAGCCCTTTTTCATTCGGTTCAGCTTCTTCTCCAGTAGGGAAGATACGGCTCCATGCAATAGAAATGCGAAGTGTTTTAAAGCCCATTTCAGCAAATAGAGCCAAATCCTCTTTATAGTGATGATAGAAATCAATACCTCTGCGTTTTGGGTACTTTTTATCGTCTGGATCTTTTATTGCACGGTCTATATTTTCAGAAGTAACAGCAAGATGTCCTTCATAATCTTCTACACTTAAATTGGAACGATACATTGCAATATCTGCAACTGATGGTCCCTTTCCATCTATATTCCAGGCGCCTTCTGCCTGGTTGGCGGCAATGGCGCCGCCCCATAAAAATCCTTTTGGAAAACCTTTAATTGTTGTCATATGATTAGCCTCCTAATTGTGTGACAACCATCAATGTATCTTGACGATTGACCTCTTGTAATGGCTGTACCTTAATATCATATTGATCTGTATTTGTGATTACAGCAAGTGTAACTGGATCATATCCTGCTGCTATGATTTTTTCTACATCAAATTCAATCAGTAAATCTCCTGCTTGAACACGTTCTCCTGCCTGCACTTTTGGATGAAAATACTGTCCTTCCAGCTGAACGGTATCGATGCCAATGTGGAATAATACTTCAACCCCTTGGTCCGTTTTCATACCAAGTGCGTGATTTGTTTCGAACAGCAAGGTCACCTCGCCATCTACTGGTGCATAAAGCGCTCCTTTTGAAGGTACTATGGCAATTCCTTCACCCATGACCTTTGAAGAGAAAATATCATCTTTTACTTCAGATAGAGAGATCATTTGACCAATCACAGGGCTTTTGAATGTTTCACCTGCCCCAATTTGTTCAGCAAATGCAGCTTGATCATTTGTCTTTTCTTCTCCTGTTTTATCCTTACCTAATACAAAAGCAGCGATAAAGGCGACAATAAACGAAATGACTGCTCCAATGACAGCAAACATCAGATTTCGCGGGAGCTCATCTGAGATAAACATCGACATACTTGCTAATCCAGGGCCAACAAGTACAAAGGCTTGTATACCAACTAATCCAATGAAGATTCCGCCAACAAACGAACCAATCATGACACTTCCAAGGACCCGCTTATTTTGAAGTGTCACACCATACAAAGCAGGCTCTGTGATGCCAAAAAATGCTGAAATCCCTGCCGAAATAGCTGTTGATCTGAGTACCTTGTCTTTTGTGCGTAGTGCCACAGCGAAACACGCTCCACTTTCAGCAATATTATGCGCAAGTGATGCAGGTAAATAAAGCGCTTCTTTCCCAAGGGTCCCCATTGTTGTGACTGCATAAGGGACCATTGCTTTGTGCATACCTGATGCGACCATGAATGGGAGGACTGCTGCTAAAATTGCGACAGCTACCCAGCCTACTGTATTAAACATTGCAAGAATGATGGATGAAAAACCTTGTCCTGCTGTAAAACCAATCGGTCCTAATAGAAGTAACGTAACTGGTACAGTAATGACCAATGACATCATTGGGACAAAGAAAATCCGAATTGGTTTTGGTGAAAATCGTGTAAAGAATTTTTCCATTTGAGCGTAAAGCAATACAGAAAGGATTGCTGGGAACACTTGATACGCATAAGCTATATTTTTTACGTCGAATGTCATCAATTGCGCACCTTCAGTAAGCATAGCCGTCATGTTCGGAAGAAGGAGCGCACCGACTGCTGATAATGCGACCAGTGGGTTTACTTTTAGTTTATTGGCAGTCGTTACAGCGACTAGTAAAGGGAGGAAGTAAAGAGGTGCGTCCCCTACCATGTTCAATATTTGATAGGTTTGGCCCTTTGCATCCATCCAGCCTAATAAAGAGAAAAGGAGAAGAAATGATTTTAAAATCCCTCCGCCTGCGATAGCTGGAACAAGCGGCTGGAAGACACCTACAATGAAATCTAACAGAACTGTGCCTGCTTTTCTTTTTTCTTTTGGCTGATTGGAAGGCGCGTCTTTCCCTGATGAGCTGCTACCTATTAAACTTGTTAACTTTTGATACACTTCGATGACGTCATTCCCAATGACCACTTGGCATTGACCTGACATTCTGACAGCTATGACACCTGGCGTTTTTTCTAGAGCCGGTACATCTGCCTTCTTCTGATCAATCAGTGTGAAGCGAAGTCTTGTTGAACAGTGCT
This sequence comes from Bacillus sp. FSL R5-0431, assembly GCF_038002985.1. Lineage (NCBI taxonomy): Bacteria > Bacillati > Bacillota > Bacilli > Caryophanales > Bacillaceae > Bacillus > Bacillus sp. FSL R5-0431. Next base: position 3,557,938 of record NZ_JBBOOG010000001.1, read on the forward strand.
CAAGGTGCGCAATGTTTTCTTTGCCACCTACATGCTGTAAAACGTCTTTGGCAACCTGTTTGTAATCCATTTTTTCTCCCCCTTTTCTCATACATGAGACCTATATTTCGGCAATAAAAAAAGGACCTAAAACGACAAATTAAAGAAATTCATCGTTTTTAGATCCTGCCTGCATGACCAGTCACATGTCTAATTTATCAATATTGGATTTGATTTTAGTATATATTGAGTTAATGTAAGCGTCAACATATATTTTTGAATTTAAAAAATATTTTTTTACAAGTCTAATGTCATCAAAACGACCTCATTTTACTTTAGAGGAAATTTAAATCGAAAAAGTCAGATAGTCTCAAATGTCCTATCTGACTTAATTATTATCATTATTTTTTCTTTGCTTTTTTCTTTGCGGCATTTTTAAATGCTTCTTCTTGCTTTTGATATTGTTTCTTATTCACAGCTTTCAGTTTCATTTTTTCATTCTTTTTCCAAATCGGTAACTCAATATAGGAAGCCTCTACATCAGATGACCCTATCATCTTAGACAAGCCACACTTTATTTTTGGTGTGGGATATACCCAAAAGTTTTTAAAACCTGTGGTTCCAACTGCTTGATATTTTTCTTTTTTCAATGGCTTACTTTTCTTCCCTGTGGCTTTGGAGATTGTAATAGCCCCTGAAAAATCCCCTTCAAAAACGGCTTCTTCGATATCAAGGAAAATTTGATATGAATTGTTTTTTGCTGTATACAGATAGCCGTAGGCTTTATTTAAATTATCTGTGTATTTCCCTATGACCTCATAGTAACGGTCTTCTGCTGTATCCACGTACTCATCATAGCGCTTATCTATGGCTTTTTTGTATTCTTTTAATTTCTTCTCATCAACAGCTTGATAGCGTTTACTTTTCTTTGCTCCTTGCTTTTTGACCATGAGATCTTTTCCAGAAAAATAGATGTCATATACGATTGTTTTCTTCTTTTGTTGGACTTTAAGTTTGTATCCTTTTTTGGTGGTTTTCCCCGTTAGTTTGTATTTTGTTTTCACCATAAAAGGTTCAATTGGATCAATCTTAACACCCTTACCGTTTAGGTAACCCGTGACCTTGCCTTTCTTTTCAATCACCTTCAGCCAACTGACATTGTCCTTTGTTTTATAAGCATATGCATAAGATTGATTCAGTGATTCTTTTTTAGCAGATGCTTTGTTTCCTCCAAAACTTCCAACACCAATCAATAGTGCAACAATCATGAACAATATTCCTATGTTCCTCAACTTCATTTGTACACCCTCCATTCTTTTATGAATAGATGCGCAAGCACTTTACACATCAAGTATATATTACCATATTTATGATTTATCTCCTGTATTTCAAAAATATAAATCTATCAATTATTATTTTCTTGCTTTTTATTCATTTCAAATTTATTATATATCTAATTGATATATCTTTTAGATAGGTGTGCTGATATGAAAAAATACAATGATACGACGTATGCAATTTTAGGTATTTTAACGACAGATTGTAAGTCAGGGTACGAAGTGAAGCAATTAATTGATAAGAGCTTGCATCATTTTTGGAAAATTAGTTATGGACAAATTTATCCAGCTTTAAAGTTTATAGTCGAGGAAGGTCTTGCTAAGGTTTCACCCGCTTCTACGTCTGGCCGCTCAGACAAGCGGGAATATCATTTGACTGAAAAAGGGCTGAAGACGTTAAGGCAGTGGTTAGCGCAGCCGCTCGATCAGTTACCAACAGAACGAAATGAAGTGTTATTAAAGTTATTCTTTGGACAATATCTTTCGTTTGAGAAAAAGCTGGTGCTTCTACAGGATTATGAAAGGCAGCTTCGTATCCGTTATGAGACCTATGTTTCGATTGAAGAAAACATTCAAGAGCTTTATCCAGATGAAGCGGATGCGAAGTATTGGCTGTTTACTTTAGATTACGGAAAAAGAGTGGCTCAAGCGGGAATTGATTGGTGCGTGGAAACATCCCATTTGATGAAGAAGGAAGGGTAAATGAATGAAAAAAGACATACGTGCTGGCAGGTTTACAACAGAGAATTCTGACTCGATTGTTGTGTTCATTATCGGCATGCGGATTAACAAACGCTGGGCAGTTCATCAATGGCTGCCTGTGTTCATGGCGATGCCTGGCATGATCAAAGAGCTGTATACCCATCAAGATGAGCTTGGTTTCCTCGGGACAGAGAATTACTTTGGCTTACGCACGACAGCGATGATCCAATATTGGAAATCAACAGATGACCTCCTTGCCTATGCGAAGATGGAAAAACATTTGGCGGCTTGGAAGAACTTCCATCAGAAGGCTCAGAACAATGACGCAGTGGGCATTTATCATGAAACCTATCAAATTCAAGCCGGCTCGTATGAATCCGTCTATATGAACATGCCTTCCTACGGACTGAGCCAAGCGAGAGCTCCTATTCCAATTGGTAAAGGAAAACAAACAGCGAAAGAACGGCTGAAAACAACAAATTCCTAGAGAGCGAATCTCTAGGAATTTCTTTTTGCAACGGTCACAAAATGCTTTAATATGCGGGCTGTTAATCCCCAAATGGTGTAGTTTTCATAATCATAAAACCATTCCTCTATCGATCGGCTCCCCCAGCGGTACTTCTCACCATTCATGATTTTTTCATAAGGGAAATCCTCACCTGGTGTTGGCTGAACGGATACATGATGTAAGTACGGCTCATATTGGCTGAGCCATGATAGAGGCACGGTAAAGGTCTCTTCTACTTCTTCTTGATTGAAGGAGTGTTTCACTTTTTGTTCATCAATGATCCCGACATATGGGTAGACCACGAAGGATGGAGAAGCAATGTAAGGACTGAGCTGTCCAAGAATCTCCACCGATTCTGGCGGAATGCCCAGCTCCTCATATGTTTCCCGCAATGCAGCTTCCTGTGCTGTTTCGCTGCCGTCGAGTTTGCCACCAGGGAAGCTAATATCACCCGGCTGTTTTCTCATGGTCAGCGATCGCACCTCAAATAATATATGCCATTCCCCGTTTACTTGCACCAAAGGGACAAGGACCGCAGCTTTGAACGCTGTCTCTTCTCCAATAAATAACGGTTGTGATTGATGTAAGTCATTTTTTAATTGGTCAATGAACACGGACATCACCTGTTTTCTGTTTCTCTTTCCTTTAGCGTATCATGGTTCACCTTTTGATTAAAGATGATCTTTCTGACAATTATTTTTATCAATTTGACAACTATACTTGTCAAATTGAATACAATACTTTACAATTAAAGAAAGATTTCGATCAAAGTTGAGGTGACAGAATGAAAAATCGGCTAAAAGAGCTTCGTGCGCGTGATGGGTTGAACCAAACTGAGCTTGCAAAGCGTGCAAAGGTTTCTCGTCAGACCATCAGCTTGATGGAACGAGATGAATTAATGCCGTCTCTCTTGCTCGCTGTTAAGCTTTCACGAATTTTTCAGGAACCCATTGAACGTATTTTTCTATTCGAGGAGGATGAACTCACATGAAAACTGTATACAAAATGCTCTTAGGTGCTCTCCTTGGCTTTCTCGGCGCTTACTGTCTGCTGGCAGCCGAATTTGAGATGACACTTCTTGATGTTGCATTCGAAGCGACTCTTGTCATCAGCGGATTGACGATTCTATTGATTATTTATTGTTTTTCAGGGATTTCACGTATGAAAAAAAGAGTATCACTTTCGGTATCTGGTGATGAGGAGGATGAACTGGAAGCAAAACAGTATCGAACCTTTACTGATTTGACGTTAGCCAATACGGTGAGTACCATTTTGTCCATTATTGCCATCGGTATGGCCATCGTAACCGAGCAGCCTATTTGGCTGATTCTGGTCAATGTTACTTTATTTATCGTCACCATTATCAGTTCTTATGTAGCGATATCCGTTCTAAAGCTTGTCTACCCTAATCGCAACCTACCAAGCCCATCTGACAAAGATTATAGTAAAAAGCTGCTCGCTATTTCTGACGAAGGTGAAAAGCATGTGATGCTTGGCGGACTGTTTCACACATATCAATTGATGAATATCCTGTTGATCGGTGCCATGTTTATTTTGATTGTGTATTCCCTTGGGGCCAATCACTCTCAGCTCTTCTCAATCATGGTGATTGGACTTGTTTTAATCATTTTGAATGCAAATTATATGTTCAGGATTAGAAATCGTTAAATGAACAAAAGCACAGCCTAATGCAAAGTCTGTGCTTTTTTCCGTCCATTATGACGCACGGCGTTTCTTTCGTGCATAAATCAATAATAAGAAACCAAACCAAACCGGTGTTAATAAGAGCGCCGGACGTGTTGCATCCGCAAACAGCATGATCACAAGAATGGCAGCAAAGAGCACAAGAACACAAATGTTCACAAAAGGTGTGAACGGTGCTTTAAAAGTAGATGCCGCATGCAGTTCAGGCCGTGTTTTTTTATATTTCAAATGGCAAATTAAAATAATACTCCATACCCAAATGAAACAAATGGCGCTGATGGTTGTGACAATACCAAAGGCTTGTTCGGGAATCAGCTTGCTTAAAAGAGCACCGACCGATACCACAATCGTTGAAACGAAAAGTGCATTACTTGGAACAGCGTGCTTGTTCAGACGTCCAAAGGAAGCTGGTCCCTGTTTTTGATGACTGAGATTATATAAAATACGGCTTGTTGAGAACATACCGCTATTACAAGCTGAAGCCGCAGACGTTAAGACAACAAAATTAATAAGTCCCGCTGCTACTGGTATCCCAATCAGCCCAAATGTTTTTACAAAAGGACTTTCTGATGCACTGAGCTCAGTCCATGGGTTGATACATAGTAAAACAAAGATGGCACCCACATAGAAAAATAGAATTCTCAAAGGAATTTTATTAATCGCAGACGGGATGTTTTTTTGCGGATTGGCTGTTTCTGCTGCGGACACACCGACCAATTCCACTCCCACATACGCAAAGATTACCATTTGGAATGACAGTAAGAAGCCTGTGACACCATGCGGGAATAGTCCGCCGTGTGACCAAAGATTCGTTACCGTCACCGGACCTGCATCTGTTTGAAAACCAATGATTAAAAGGACAATTCCTACGCCGATCAATAATAGAATCGTAATCACTTTAATGAGTGCAAACCAAAATTCCATTTCTCCGAAAAGCTTCACCGTTAATAAATTAAACCCTAGTAAAATCAACAAACAAATGATGGCAGGAATCCATTGCGGGATGTCAAACCAATACTGCACATACACTCCGACAGCAATGACATCTGCCATCGCTGTCATAATCCAGCAAAACCAATACGTCCACCCTGTCACAAAGGAAGCCCAAGGTCCGAGATAGTCCTCTGCAATATCGGTTAATGACTGATAGCCCGCCTTCGATAAGAGTAATTCACCAAGTGCCCTCATGACAAAAAAGATCGCCATTCCGACAATTAAATAAGCAAAAATGATCGATGGACCTGCCAATTGAATGGCCTTTCCAGAGCCTAAAAACAGCCCAGTTCCAATGGTTCCGCCAATTGCAATCAACTGAACATGGCGGTTTGATAAATCTCGTTTTAATTCTTGTTGTGCCAATGCTAACGCCCTCCTACGACACGATCTTATACTGAAATAATGAACCCTCAAAAAGTCCATAAAAAAAGAGATTGGATGCGCTCCAATCTCACGGTCATAAAAGAATAGCAAAATAGAGAAAAGCAATACACGGCGTCATCCATGCATTACAAATACAATATTTCGTACTCTTCTGTCCTTTTGCCTGAGATTGTGAACCCTTCGGCGCCGCACATACATGCGGTCTCTCCAGAAGCTGCTCCTGCCATAGTGTGACCCACAGCAATCATAGCCTTCGTTATTTACTTAAAATGTTGCTATTTCTGAATAATTTCATATTTTACGCCTCTAGAAGAAAGCTGTCAATGGAAATCTTTTATGATTTCTGTCACTCTAGCTGACTTCACTAGAGGAAACAGGTTGCTATTACAAGCTCTATGGTGATAAGTACTATCTTGAGTGCAGGTGAGGATTATTAAACAAGTAAATTTATATATAAGGGTTCATCAAGTGAGAAATGTAGAGAATTTAAGAATAAAATACATAGGCTGTCTGTTACTAGAATATAAGGGAAAACATAAATACGTGTTCATTGATAATGTGGGGGAACGTGATCAAAGAGCTTCAATGTTGAGGTTGGCATGTAGTGGGCTGAAAATGTTAAAAGAACCTTGTGAGATAATGATTTTGACGCTAAATAATATTGAAAACAAGTGGAAGAAATATAGTGATTTATGGAATGAAATATATGAGTGTGTAATTGATGAGGGGGCATGATTTAAGTTGTAAGGTATGTAAAAGTACTGATGAGGATACAGGAGAAGTATTCAAAATATTTAAGATTGAGTTAGATCGGTATAAGAGGTCATATAAAAAGGGGCAAAAGAATTGAGTTTTCAGGGCAGAAGAAATGTTTTTCATCCTGACGTTGTTTTGCATTTGATGGCTAATGTATGGTACATGTTATAATTTAGGAAATGTTGATTGAGAGAGGAGACAATTTGAAAATAGAAGTAGTAATCAATCTGTTTGAAGTAGGACTACTCATTCTAGGTGTTTCATCTTTGCTTTTAATTAAATCTAATGAAGAGAGAAAAAGAAGCAGAAGGAGCTAGACCTACTTCTTTTTATTTTATGTTGTTATCCTTAGAGTAAAAGCGCAGAGGGAGTGTGTGTACATGACCAATGAAAAAAATACAATTACAGCGTTCCATTGTTGGAGAAGGAACGGTGAATTGAAGGTTAAACCAAGGCCTTTCAAGTGGCATATTCCCAAAAGACTAAGAGGACAGATACAACAAGGTGACATTGTCTTGGTTGAATCTCAAGACAAAAAGAAACCTGTCCTAGTAATTGACGTTTCAAGAGAAGAGCTAGAAGAAACGGGGCGCTATTACAAGCGAGTCATCAAGATGCTGGATCGAGTAGATAAAAGGGATGAACAGCCTGCAACATCAGTGCGAGTATAATAGAAATAAACCCCATTCTCATTTTAAGAATGGGGTTTATTTCTTAAAAGGCTGGTAATAATTAAGCAACAATTGAAAAATTCAATCTTCATTTAACAAATGGTCTAACATAGCTGTACGATTTTCTAAAAAATATTTGGTAATTTGATAATGCTCAGTCATTTCATAGCGTATTTCCTCTATTTTCTTTCCATCAAAATTTAAAATGGTTGCTTCCGGATATCCTAACAAAATTGGAGAGTGGGTAGCTATTATAAATTGAGAGTTACTCTTTGTAGAAAGGTCATGAATAATCTTCAATAATCCCAACTGCCTTGCTGGAGAAAGTGGAGATTCTGGTTCATCAAGTAAATAAAGAGCACTTTTTCCGTTAAAACGATTATTAAACAAAGATAAAAAAGATTCTCCATGAGACTGCTTATGCAGTGGTGTACCTCCGTAAGGAGCATAAACATCTTCACCGCTTTCTTGATTTAAAGTATCTAAATATGCAGCGAAGTTATAGAAAGATTCAGCTCTTAAAAAGAAACCGTTTGTTAATTTAGGTTGCCAAGATAAACGCAAATAGGAACCTAGTGTAGTTTCATCTATATTATTAGTATACAAATTATTTCTGCCACCACCATTTATATTAAAACCACAACTATCTGCAATAGACTCTAGTAAAGTTGACTTTCCTGATCCGTTTTCACCAACAAAAAATGTTACATTGTTTGTGATTTTGATTTCATCTAAATTTTTTATTACCGGAACACAAAAAGGATATTCATTATAGGACGCCACTTTATCTTTAAGAAAAGTTATTTTTTGTAAAGTTATAATTATTCACCTCTTACTTTTTAATTATGTAATCGTCAATGAAATCACAGTGATTAATGGATATATGTTTAATTTCTCATACATTTCGGTATCAAGACAAGAAAAAGCGTCCTTTATGTTCAAAGGGAGACTATTACGAGTAGTCTCTTTTTTAATGTAAAAATTCACTCAAATTTAACATGTCAATTCATCAGATATTAAAATATCCTTAAAATTCTAGTAATGTTTACATGATCCATATTAACCATTATTATGGTAAATGTAGACCACGCTAAAAAAGGAATTGGAGGTAATAATATGAAAAAACGAAACGTTATTGTCACATCCTTGTTGTCAGCATCTGTATTATTCACTGGGTTTGGATTGGAAGGAAATGCACAAGCGACAGATGTATACCCTTCTATGAACAATGAAAGAGCCAAAGAAGAAATAGAAGAAATGAAAGCAGAGGGTATGACCTCTGAACAGATTAATGAGCTTTACGAGATGAGCAAAAAGGAGTATAACTCTGTATCTACAGAAGAAAAAGCAGAAGCTATATTCGAAGAGTCGCAGAAAGATATCGATCAATATATTAAAGAAGGCGTGATTGACGAGTATTTACCTAAGTACAACGAAGAGAAAGATAAGATAAGCGTAAACGCCAAGAATTTAGGCACTAAGGGCGATGTATTAGTGGGCTATGACTTGAATTCAGGTAGCTCCGCAATTGGCTTCGGACACGCCGCAATTGTCTCAAGAAAAGCAGCTAAGACCGTAGAGGCTTGGCATAAAAGTTGGAGTCCTATTAAACAACATGGAGTCAGAAGATATAATAATAATTGGGGTTCTAGAAAGAAGGTTTACGGGCTATGGGTGAAGAAGTCTAATAATACCAAATATGTAAATGCGGCTAAGTATGCTGAAAAACAAGCTGACCAAAAGAAGCCATACAACATGAATTTCTTTGACAAGAAAACTACAAAAAAATTCTATTGTTCTCAATTGGCCTGGAGAGCTTGGAAGAACCAAGGGCACGACATTGACAATATAAAAATTGATTCGGTTGTGTCGCCAATGGAATTAGTCAACTCTAACAACACGAAGGTCTTTTATCATAAAAAGTAAGTCAATAAGCAGTCGGGGGACTCCCTCGATTGCTTTACTTGTTTAAAATTGAAAGGAGATGATTGAATGAAATACTTAAAACTACTTGTTTCAGCTTGTGCCATTGCATTAATATGTGCAGCATGCTCAAAGAAAGAGGAGGCTGCTGTTGACTCACCTAAGAGAGAATTGAGCAATATGAAAGACAGTAAATTTGCTATCATTTATTCGCAGGTAATGGATAGAGGATGCGAGGTGGTCAACTATAACAACGAAGGAAAGAAATTGTCGAGTATTACAATGAAAGACTGTGTGGGATTTACCTCATCTACTCAGAGCGATAATAATATGTACTTTTCATCTAATAGGTCTAATTATCATGTATCTCTAAATAAGAAGACTGGGAAGGTAGAGCCTTTGAATACAAAATCACTTTCAAAGTCTACAGATGACGAGGGTGCATTCTTTATTAACTACTCTAATGGGTATGTTATACACGACATTAACGTTGGCTTTACAGAGGATGGCTTAGTAGGAGAATTAGTATATTGGAATGAAGATGACAACGATAAAAATCAAGTTGAATTAGACGGAGAATTAACAACAGCTATATTTGAAGACAAAAAAATCTATGCCATTCTCAGTAATGATGAAAGTGTCACAGTGTCTTCAATAGACCCTAAAACTCATAAAGAAAAACGAAAAAAGTTAGACGTCGACTCAGTCTTCTTTCCTGACAATAATGAATCTTTGAAGTCATTAAACAATGAAGAATTAATTCTTGCCGTAAACGATGGCGTTGACAGTAAGAAAGAATCGATGTTGGTTGTACTCGACAAAAAAAATCTCGATAAGAAGAGAGAAATAGTAATGGATAAAGGATTCATTATCTACAAGATCAATGTAGACAAGGATAGAGTCACGATAGTTTCCTATGAAGGAGAAGTCAAGACATTCAACAAAGACCTCAAAGAGATATCTTCTGAAAAAATTCCACTTAATTTTAAAGCAGATGACGAACGTTTAGAAGAGGTCAAGATTTTAGACGGCAAGATTTATGCATTGGTAAGAATGTTTGATAGAGATAAGGATGGAGTTATTGGCAGAATTATTGAATATAATATTGAAAGCAAAGACTCTAAAGAGATATCTCTAAAATCTGATAGAGATTGGGAAATGACAAGCTTGGAAGTTGTAAAATAACTGACGAGGAGTGTGGAGTAAATCAACTTACATTATCTTGAACCCATGAGGCTTGTGTTATTCACATTGCCATTGTTGTATTTGGCTTGGGGGTTTATTGGATATTTAATCTTTAAGAAGGTTCATGTGGTTTTAACTATCACATTTATAACTTCAACCATTTTTATATTTGCCTATACTGGGTTTGACATGTCAAATATGTATTGGGTAGGGGTGGTGACTTTTTTATGCATGTGCACCTCTGTAATTACAAAAATTATTCGAGACATGTATATTCGCTATAAAAAAGCATAATCAACAAGCTTATGTCCACAAACATAAGCTTTATTTTTGTTTCATACCACTAAAATAACTCAAAATGCTTGTAATAATTAAAGTGATAACTGATGAAACTAACAAAGAAACGCTGATCGCTCCTAACCCTAAACCTTCCCATCCTCCCACAAAAAAGCTTATGAGCAATAAGATGATACTTACCAGCATTAAAACTGATGGAAATCCATACTGGAAAGATGACTTCTTTTTTTTAAAGATTAAAGAAACACCTAGTATAATAACTGATAGGATGGTTGTCAGTAGCCAGAAAGACATTTGTCTTGCCCCCTTGAAAGAAGAACCCTAATGAATAATTATATGTTTTTCAATATCGTACCACTGATTTAAGTTGTTTACAAAAGCAGTTAGTTAAAAAAACGGTTCTATGACAATGGATGTCACAGAACCGTTTCTTTGATCTTATATTGTATTTCCAGCTTCTTTCCCTACACTCGATGTAATCACTTTGTCAGCCACTTCATGTGAGACAGCAGCAGAATGAAAAATTGGTAACGCTAATGCTACAGTTACAAGCATGATGGGAACAAAAATTTTACTCTTCAACATTTAACAATTCCCCTCCTTGAATTAACGACTTTGCTTCAAGTGCTCTTTCATAAAAAACGACAGCAATTTCCAACTGCCTACTTTTATTATAGTATCGCGCAGCTTCAAAAGCTAGTTGGTACACATCTTCGTAAAGATTTTTGCTTTGTATATTGTCAAGACAACGTTTTAACTCTGTGATCGCATTTGGTGTCTTAGATTGAAAATAAAGGCAATATAAAAATTTCATTTCTTCTTCATAAATTTTGTCATTCAGTTGTTGGGCTGCCGATACTCCTTTCTCATATGTTTCGGCTGCTGGAACAACTTGTCCTAATTTCAAGAGGGTGTATAGCTTGTTAAAATAGGCTTTTGGAACATGTGATGTTTCATTCTTTTCAAAAAGTTCACAAGAAGTATCAAAGTGGGACAGGGAATCTGTATATTTTTCTAAGTGGAAATAACACTTGCCTAAGTTAAAGATCGTAGAGGATATAAGGTATTCGTTTTTCGTCTGCTGTGCAAAAGAATGGGATTTTTCAAAGTAAGTAAGTGCATCAGCGTATTGTAGTTTAGACAGATAATTTCCAGCGATGACTGAATAACACCAGGCTATTTTTTCTTGCATTAATGGTTGCTCTGTAAATAGACTCAATGCTTTATGTGCATACATGACAGAAATTTGATACTGATCTATGTGGTAGTACACTTCTGATAATTTGTAGTAAAATTCGGCCTTTTCAGTAGGGTCTTCAATATCCAGGAGAACTTTTTCAGCAGATTTATAAGAACTGATCGCCTCGTCAAATTGCTTTTTCCTAAATTCGTGCATTCCTTTAAAAAACCAAAAATAAAAATCTAACATCTTTTCAATTTGATCTTTGTCTTCATGAAGTGATTGATCAATTTTATGTTTCTGCTCATTGATCTGAACCATATATTCATCTAACTCTCGGCTAGATAACTTAGGTTTGAGGTAACTTAGCATTAAGTCATGTCGAAAATCCAGCAGACTAAAATATAATAAAACGGTTTGATTTTCTTCCATACTGTCAAAGAGTCGTTGAACATCTGCTTTTAAAAATTCTGCATCAGTTATTTGATCTTTTTTAATGGCTGAATACCATTCATTCAGTTTGATCGCCACTTCGTCATAAGTGATAGAAGCACCCATATTTACTCCCCCTTCAAATTCCTATAAAACCATTTATATACAATATAACATGTCTAACTATTCTAAAATCGAACGGATGCTCTCTATATGTAAATTTTCGGTATACCGCAAAATCCAGCCATATTCATGCTGTTTTGTGGTGCGCCAGTAGCCAAAATTGCTCCTGCTCATGAATGATGTACAAGCACATAAAAACACCCTAACTAATGTTAGGGTGTTTTGACATTTAATATATCCATAAATCGAATGAAATTGGTATCGCCACGATCATCCTTAACCCTGAATTCTTTTCTTAGATGATCCACATACCCGACTTTCCCTGTGATCTCACGAACAAACCCATTGTCGTACAGATCGAAACTAAGGGATAAGTCTTCGCTCATAGCAGCTGCAATTGTATATTCAAATTCCTCAATCTGTTCTGGGCTTAATGTTGGCCGATCTATTTTTTGCTTCTTCAGATGAAGTTGCCGAAGAGCTTCATTGTGTTCTGGCAAAATAAACTTCATCTTCCAACGGTTTTTATCCTTTTCTTCATTCCACATTTCATCAATTAATGGAGAAATCCCTCTTGATGCGGAGGTCATTCTTTTTTATGCACGGACCATGATTTTTCGGTATCGATTCAGGATATATAGTGCGCCGATGATGGCGCCAGCTGCTACCACCGCATCAAACATAAAGATTTGTAAAATGGTCGCGTGACTTTCAATTAAACCTGTGACGACCGGAATGACGATCGCCGACACCCCGCCAGCTGTGGATATAATTCCCGTCATCGTTCCTTTGTTCTTCCAGAAAAATTCAGCCATCACGGTTAACGTCAGCTGAAAAACTCCTGCTGTTGAAAATCCCAATACAAAGGCATTAACGGTTCCGATGACTGGGGATTTCACGACCAATAAGACACAGATAGAAACAAAAGTAATGATTGGATAAATCAGTAGCACAGTCACAGGACGGACAAAACGACGCAAAAGAAATGCGAGCAATAAGACGGACAGCAGCCCGCCCATGCTATAGAAACTGAGCAGTTTCACAGCACTGCCAGACGTCATCCCCAATATGGCCTCACCGTACGTAGGAAGCCAAATTTGCGGCAACGCATATAGCCCATTTGACGTAAAGCTGATCACAATGAGGGCGATTCCTTCTCTCCAAAACGTAGGCTCAGACGAGAAACGCGGATGTTCGTCATGCTCCGTCACCTGGACTTGTTCCACCTTGCGATGATTCGGAAATGGTAAGGCCCACAGCATTAAGACATTCACAAGATAGATGAGTGCTGGAACAAAAAAAGCAATCCCATAATAAAAATCGTGCTCTACTATAAAGAAAATCGCCAATGGAAGGATGGTTGCCCCAATCGACATAAAGGCCTTCACCATCACATTCGCAGATCCCGAGTCTTGAGGAAAAGCCTCCATTAACGCTGGATACGTTCCTGCATCCATCGCCGAATTCGCCACCCCTGCCAAAATCGCAAACGCAAACGCAATTTGATAATTCGGAGACAATGGGATTCCGATGAGAAACGCCGCCATCAGCACACCCGAAACCAAAATGACCGGCTTTCGCCCAAAACGATCTGACAGCACGCCCGATAGACCATACGTGAGCACCCTGCCAATGCCGAGCGCCGAAATCATATAACTAATTCCCGCACTATTGGTATCTAACTGTTTGATTAAAAATGGCATATTTGAAGCCAAAATAATATTGACCATACCTAATAAAAAATAATTGATATAAAGACTAGAAGCCGTTCTCACATACGGATTTCTCATCCTGACACACCCCTCAACACCATCGCAATGAAGTGACAAATAATGGTAACGCTTACAAGATCTCATATGTGAGGAAGAACAGCTTTGCAGCCTTCACGTTCATACATCTCATCATGTCATGCAGCTCACAGCTTACATGCCCTTCATGTATCAAGCATTTCTTCAATTTTTCACTCTCTTATTTTATATGAATGTGAAAGGTAATGATAGTGAATTGCTTAAATTTGAGAGAAAATCATCGATCAAGCGTATGACTCCATCGATAGAAAAAAAGAGTGGCTAATTCCACTCCCTAAAAGATGTGTCAACTCTATTCATCGTTAATTATTCTAGCCCCCAAATACTTAGCTCATAAAAATATTCCGTTCTCTCTATGCATAAACCAAAACAAAAATCCTCTGCGACTAAAATAAAATCTCCGTATCCACTTAAAAATTTCGTTTGCTCAAGAAGCTGGTTTAAATGGCTAAAAACTTCATTCAAGTTCAATAAAACCGCTTCAATTTCATGCTCTCGAAAAAATATTAATCTACCTTGTGTAGGAGTTACTTTCACCTGGCTGACCATTTCCTTTAACATGTGTGTAGACTTCTCAATATGCTCTCGATAGTGGTTTCCGTGTATTTGAATTTTATCTTCTCTCGATTGAAGGAAAGTAAATACCTTCTGACAATATAATTGATTTTCTTCTATATCTAAAAATGGATTTTCTGGCAGTGTCATATAGCTTAATTCGTTCATTAAGTGTTTTCTTCTGCTTTTTCTTTTTAAGGTTTCGATTTTTGGTTTTTGGTTATCACTCATACGGGATCACCTTCTTGGTTTTCTTATTTTTTATATAGTTGGTATACTGTACATCTTCCAATTTCTTGTTTATAACAAAAAAGCACTTGTTGCTTAATAAAACAACTAAGTGCTTTTCGGAGCTAATTAGATAAATTAACTTTAATCTCATAGCAGGTTTACTCAGTTAGTAAAAGTTTTTTACAAATTTAGAATAGTCTTTACCTTTTCCATAAGTAAATAAACTTGAGTCTTCTGTTCTGGAATTTCAGCAACATACTCCATACAAATCTCTTCCAAGCACTATAGAAATCTGGAGTGTCCATTATGATTTCATGATAAGATGTTCATAAATATCATTACCCCAGTATTAAATTCAATATCCTCTGAATGCTCTGGAAGTTCATACCCTATTACATGATCTTGCCATGGTTCTCTATTAGATAAACACTCTAATACCTCAAGTAAATCATTCTTCAAAAAAGAGAAAAAATCTTGAACAACTGGCTGATGATCTTTTAACACCAAACACCTCCTATTTTACGCATTGCATCATTTATACTTCGGTCCAGCTCGTCATCTGTTTCAAAAGCCTCAAAATTTAATCTTCATTTATTTGCTCATCAACCTCTTCTAGATATCTTTCTGTATCTAAATAAGATTCAATCAGATTATCTAAAAATTCGACACTAACCTCTCGATTATCTTCATAAATATGCATTTTAGCTCCAGCTTTTTCTAGTAAACTTATAATGTTTTTCATCTCTTTCAATTCATCAATATCTAATAGATTATAAGATAAAATAAAATCATTTTTATCCATTACTTCTTTTATTTCAGAAATACTTTTATCCGTATGTTTTCTTAGAATCGTGATATATTTGATTTGTTCATCATCTTTTTCTATTCGCATTTTCATTTTAGGCATTTAGTTTCTCCTCCATAGATTAGAAATCGTCAATAGATTTAATTCTTTCTCCAGGCAGACTGTTCTTCCAATTACCTCCATGCCAACCATTAAAATGTTCATTTGGTGTAGCTGGATATATAATTTCACCTTTGTTCGCTAAATGTGGATATTGTGATGCACTGTAAGAATGGTGCCCTTGCACAGTTTTTCCATCTACTTTAGGCTTCTTACCATTTAGAATATCATTTAATTGCTGCTTATCCCAGTTCCTGGTTGGATCCTCTTTATTCAATATCCTTTGACGTTCCTGATACCAAAACTCATTCACACCCGTGTTTCTATGTTTAGCAAACTTTTTATTCCATTTATAATTTTCATATTCTAATTTCGTAATCGTCCTATTCTCAAATTTTTCTTTCAGCTCTTTCATCTTCTTAGCGCTTAACTGCTTTCTTTGTATAGGGTGCTTCCTTAAATCTAATCCCTTGGTTCTTTCTGCTATTACTTTCTCAGCAACTTTTTGTTCACCAATCCCCACACTACCATTGATACTCTTTTTACCAAACGGCAAAAGCATTCCAAGTGCCGCATTCATACTCGCTTCCTGCTGTTCTTTCGAGATCTTATTCCCAAACATATCTCGCCCCGTAATCGCTTCGCTGAAACCGTTAGTGGCGGTGATGCCATATAAACCTTTTTGTGATGTTTTTAAGGCGTCAAAGGACTTTTGTGACGTCTTGTAGACGTCGACTGCCTTGACTGCGGCTGATGTGGCTTGAGTCGTTTTATAGACAGCCTTTCCGCCTTTGAAAATGCGGCCTGCCCAGCCGACTATTGGGATATAACCTGCTGCTGCCATGCCGCCTGCGGCGACGCGCTGTCCTGCGGTAAGTTCTTCTCCTGTGACCGGGTCAACGCCCGTTGCGGCGCGTTTTGCATCGTTTACACCAGTCAGTTCATTCACGATATTTCCACCATAATCAAGTGCTTTTTCATACCAAGGGCGGTTGGCGAGTGCTTCTTGTTCCTTTGCGATTTCTCTAGCTTCTTCTTGTTCTTTTTTAATTTTGAGATATTCAGCAGTTTGCTTCTCAATATCGCTTTTTGCCTTGTAGATTTCGCTATTTTGATACGCTTTCTTGTCAAAATTCATAGGTGAAATCGCTTTTCCGTCATTTGTCGCATTCATCATTTCTGCGTACAATGCCATTGTAGCTTGCTGCTCCGTTTCTGATAAAGCATATTCATCTTTTAAATTTTGATCAAGCTCTCTTAGGTCTTTTACTGTCTTTTTTCGCTCGTCTTCCGCATCTGCAATCTTTTCATCAAAGCTTTGACTATCAAATACTTCTAGAGAGATGAGGTCGTCGATGTCTTGAAAAATCGTTTTAAGCGCCTTTTTTTGATCCTTCACAATGCTTTTGGCATTTTTGATGCCCATATGTACAGCGTTGTCTAAAAAGTGTTCTTCTACAAAGGTATCGCCGCCAAAGCTTGTATCATCGAGTGTCCCAGAAACACCTTCATGGAACGCTTTTTGCTTATCAATGAAGCTGATAAACATGTCCACATTTCCAGCCAGCTCTTTGTAGAAGCTTTTAATGTTATCGGCACCTTTTCCTGTGAAATCATCACCGAGATTCGCCACGCCTTGAAGTGACTTTTTTAAATCTACCATTTGTTCACGGAGTTCCTGATAGTGTTTTGCCCTTGTGTCCGTGGCACTTGTTAGTGCTTTTGTATCAAGTATCTTGCCCAGAAGAAGTCACTCCCTCCATTATTGATCATAAAGTCTATTTTACCGTGTCCACCAAAACGGAAAAATAGGCTAATTGACATAAAAAATGGAATAGACTCACTATTTAACGGGCTAAAAAATAAGCTAGACAATGCGCTTTGCTCTGTCTAGCCTTACATTCGTATTATTTATAATCATTGACAGGTCCTTTATCCATCAAAACCTCAATTTCATTAGAAGACTTCATTTTTAATTTAGGTCTGCGCTCAGAGTTTGGTTTGCTGTAAAGCTCAAGTGGGCGGATGATCACACCATCATTTGTATTTTGAAGTATACCTGGCACACAAGAATAAATACGATCATTGTCATTGGCATGTTTGGCATGAATCGTCACAGACGTTCCTTGGTGATTATCTATACTCATAGATACTCTATATCTATAAAAGGAACCTGTTCCGTTTGATTGGGCAGAATAAACAACCGGAACGACAGCAAGGATATCGTCATTTAACCGTAGTTTAATAACTTCTGTTTTCATTGATTCATGGTCTCTACCGACATCTCCCATATGCTCAACAGCTCCGTTGCCGTAACTTTTGAGAGCAGGAATTCCTTTCGCACCAAACATAGCCACATCTATTTGCTTTCCTGAATTTGTGTAGACCAATGCATAAATATCATAATCGGTGCCGGACTCCCAGGATACTGTAGCTGTGATCTCAGGCGTTTTCTCGATTATGATCGGTTTATGACCTTTGTCTAGACTAATTTTACCCTGAACTTTCTCTAAACTGATAGGTGCAGCGACTTTCTCTTTAGCAGTTGTCTTCGTTTGAGCAGGGTCTTTAATTGGTTGTTTTTCAGGAGCCATTTGATGTGTAGAAATATCCTGTTCATCAGGTTCAACCTCCACACCATAAAGCTTGCATAGACCTTCCAGTCCAGAATCGAAACCACGCCAAATTGAGCGTGCTTTCGTGTCACCATTTCTTATATATAGCTCTACTACGACAATGCCCTTTTCATTTGTAAAGTTTACTGGTGTTAGATAAAACACCTCGTCACCTGTTCGAATTTCTGCTTCCAATTCTTCACTTGAGAAAAGCCCGTTCCTTGATCTTCTGTTAATGTAATAGCCATCTTTGTGATTCCAGCAGGCACTTTGCTCATATCAAAATTCAATTGATGCCTTTTCAACTGACCTGATACCTCTGCTGGTAAAAGTGACGCTGCACCCGAAGCAATCTCTGGTTGATTGTAAAAAATAATGCCATGATCTCCTTCAACCTGATCTGAATCTGTTAAAAGAAACGCCGTTAAAGAAATATCAATTGCAGATGACACTTCATAGCTGATGGATACATGCCCCTTTGGAGAACTTAGTACGGTATTGGCTCCCATTTGCAGTGTTTGATTCATTTCAACAACTCCTATACTTTATCTACCATTTATCGTTTTTATAGATCAATTATACCAAATCGTGTAATAGAACCTATTAATATCTTTATCTCTTTTCAACCTCTGCAATGATATGAGACAATGCTAACTAAAAACAAACCACTCCCGAAAGGAAAATCAATGTGTATAAAAGAATCATTCCTGCAGTTATGGTGATATTCGGCCTTTGGATTCTTCTTCAAATATCCTTGAACATCAAGATCTTTCACAATCCAATGAACTATTTTGTCGCCATTACTCTCTTTTTTCTTTGTATTCAGGCTCTATTAAAACATAAACGATGAAAAACCCGAACAAGCACATACTTCGCTCATCCGGGCTTCTCTTTTCCTTTGTTACACTTCTTCACCGTTCGTGGCAATGACGTTTTGGTACCAAGTAAAAGAATCTTTTTTGAGTCTCTTCATCGAGCCGTTGCCTTCGTTGTCGCGGTCAACGTAGATCATGCCGTAGCGTTTTTTCATTTCACCTGTTGTGAATGACACGATATCAATGATGCCCCAAGGTGTGTAGCCAATAAGGTCAACACCGTCGTATTCAATGGCTTTTTTCAGTGCTTCGATATGAGAAGCGAGATATTGAATACGTTCTGGATCGTGAATAGAACCGTCTTCTTCCACTTGATCTATGGCACCAAATCCATTTTCTACAATGAATAGCGGGATTTGATAGCGATCGTAAAAACGATTCAATGTATATCTTAGGCCTGTCGGGTCAATGGACCAGCCCCAGTCGCTTGATTTGATATAAGGATTGTCTACACCATGCGGCAGGGCTCCGTTGACAATATCTCCGTTGTTATCAGACACTGCATCACTTTTAACCGTTGTCGACATGTAGTAGCTAAAGCCAAGATAATCTACTTTCCCTTTTCTTAAGCTTTCTTCATCGCCTTCTTCAAACGGAATATGGTAGCCTTCGCGTTCGAATTCTTTAAGTGCATAGCTCGGATAGTAGCCCCGAACTTGTACATCTGGGAAGAAATAGCGTTGTCTCATATATTCTTCAGCAAGCATGACATCCTCTGGATTTGAGGAATATGGATAGATTGGTACGTGAGAAACCATTGCTCCAATTTGAAAAGCAGGATTGATTTCTTTTCCTTTTGCTACTGCCCACGCACTTGCAAGTAATTCATGATGTCCTGCTTGATACATGATTTCTTTGGCATTTTCGCCTTCTTTGACTGATACCCCTGAATTTGTCCAAAGGAACAGTGGGTTGTTGACATCCATTTTGTTATTGATTTCATTAAATGTCATCCAGTATGTGACTTTGTCCTTGTATCGATTGAAGCACACTTCTGCGAATTTCGCGAAATACTCAGCGACTTTTCGGCTTCGGAACCCGCCGTATTCTCTTGCCAAATGAAGCGGCATCTCAAAGTGAGACAGTGTAATCACAGGCTCGATGCCATGCTTGAGCAGTTCATCAAATACATCATCATAGAATTGTAAACCAGCTTCATTCGGTTCAGCTTCATCTCCCTTTGGGAAAATTCGGCTCCAGCCGATGGATGTACGCAGGCATTTCAAACCCATTTCGGCAAACATCGCGATATCTTCCTTGTAACGATGGTAGAAATCGATCGCTTCATGGTTCGGATAAAATTTGTTGTCTTCTATCGTCTCAGTAATTTGTCTCGGTACTCCGTGAGCACCAGCTGTCATTACATCCACAACACTTGGGCCTTTTCCTCCTTCATTCCATCCACCTTCGAATTGATGTGCAGCTAATGCTCCGCCCCATAGAAAATCTTTTGGTAATGTCATTATATATTCCTCCTATTTAACAATTGTTATCATGACGTCCGTTGGCTGACATGTCGATAGTTCTTCTACGATCACATCTTCGTACGCTTGTGTATTGGTGATGATAACCGGTGTGACTGTTTTTAATCCTTTGCTTTCGATGGCTTCTTGATCAAATGTCATCAACAAGTCACCCTTCTTCACCTTGTCACCTTCTTTGATCTTGAGTGTAAATGCTGAGCCATCTAGAGAAACCGTATCAATTCCAACGTGAACAAGTAACTCCACACCAAATTCTGAACGAAGTCCAACGGCATGCTTTGTTGGTGCAAGCATGACGACACTGCCGTCAAACGGTGCATACAGCTTATTGTCTGTCGGTTCAATGGCAAAGCCTTTGCCCATCGCCCCGGAGCTAAATACGGCATCCGGTACTTCAGATAATGTGAGCACTTTTCCTGCAAGTGGTGCAGTGATTGTTTCTTCATTGTTCATCGAAGCATTCTTTTTTTCTTTATCTTGATCTTTGACAGTTGTTGTTCCGGCTGTCTGCTCCACTGTATCTTCCCCATAACCAAACATTTGAATGAGCACAACTGGTAAGATCAGCGCAATTGCGACACCAATTAAGATACCGATGATCGATGTTGGGTAATCTGCACTAATTCCGTTCACAATTGTCAGCGGACCAGGCAAACCTGCATACGCAAAGTAATAAGGTGTGAAGAAGCTGGCAACGATAGCACCGGCTGCTCCAGAAATACATCCGAAAATAAACGGCTTTTTAAAACGTAAGGTAACACCGTAAATCGCAGGCTCCGTAATTCCGAAGAGTCCCGTGATTCCGGCTGAGACTCCGACTTTCCGAGTTTCGCGGTTTCTTGCTTTTAAAATAACTCCTAACACTGCGCCGACCTGAGCGATAACAGCGATGGTTTGATATGCCTGGAAGGAGTCACGTCCATATTGTTCAAAGTTGGCGAGCACCATTGGCGTAATGCCCCAGTGAACGCCGAATATGACAAGTACTTGCCAGAATCCACCGATAATGGCGCCTGCTAAAGCCGGTACATTTTCTGCTAAGATATTGTATCCGTTTGCAATCCCATTTGCACCTGCTGTTGAAAGAGGACCAATTAATAGAATGGTTAACGGAACCATAACGACCATACAGATAAATGGTACAAATAACGGTTTTACTACCTCGTGAATCCGTTTATTTAAAAATCTCTCTACATATGAAAGAATCCATACCAAGAACAGCGGAGGCAAAACAGATGACGTATAAACAGTTTCAGATAACGCAATGCCTAAAAAGGTAACGCCTTCACCTGAAGCCACACGCCCAGCAATTTCTGTCCAAGCTGGACTGACAAGCGCTGCTGTACACGCTACTGCGATATACATATTCGTTTTAAAATGCTTAGCTGCTGTGATGGCAATAAAGATTGGCAAAAATGTAAACGGTGCCCATGAAATGAAACTAAAGACTTCATATGTTCCCGTTTTCGAAAAGCTTGGAAATAACAAATTAATGAGGATAAGTGCACCTTGTAAAATACCAGCTGCAGCCAAAATATACACAAAAGGCGCAAACACAGCGGACATGGTCGCAATGACACGGTTCAGTACCGTTCCCTTGTTTTCATTAGACTGGTCATCATCCGACGATTGGAGTTGAACAAGGCTTGAAAAATGCTCGTATACCTCCCCAACATGCTGGCCGATGACGACCTGAAATTGACCGCCGTTTTCCACCACGGTAATGACGCCATGCATCGCATTTACTGCTTCCTTGGCCTTTGGATTTGAACGTTTTAGTACCAATCGCAGCCGCGTGGCACATCTTGCGGCACTCACCACATTTTCTTCTCCGCCAACTGCCGCTAAGATGTCTTCTGCAAGCTTTTGATAATCCCTCACTTTTGACATATAAAACCCCCCATTATCACTACTAGTATATGTATATTATAATTATACCGGTACAATATATCAATACATATATAATTTTGATTAGCATATCAAAGAAAAATCGGTATGTGCTATAATCAAAGACAATAAATCGTGAAAACAAAGAGGAATGGCTATGTTAAAGTATCAACAAATTGCGAGCGATATTGAAAAATATATTGTCACCCATGAGCTGCAGCAAGGGGACAAACTCCCTGTACTGGAAACACTCATGAGCCAATTTGCTGTGAGCAAAAGTACCATTATCAAATCATTAGACTTACTCGAAAGAAAAGGCATTATCTATCAAGTGAGGGGCAGCGGCATCTTTGTTAGAAGACACCGGCGCAAGGGCTACATCAGCCTTTTATCCAACCAAGGGTTTAAAAAAGATTTAGAGGAATTTCAACTGACATCAGAAGTTTTAATGCTAGACACCATCAAACCGCCCGAGGAAGCTTCGCTTAATTTGAACATTGAACAAGAAGAGGATGTTTTTTACCTCAAACGTATTCGTTACATCAATGGAGAAACCTTATGTTTAGAAGAATCCTATTATCGAAAAACTATCATTCCCTATCTCAACACAGAAATTGCCGCCGATTCTGTTTTTAAATTCATCAGTGAAGGTCTTGGACTCAAAGTAGGCTTCTCCGATATGTACTTACAAGTAGGCAAACTAAACGAAACCGAAGCAAAACACCTCGGCCTCAAACAAAACGATCCCGCTCTCCGCGTCGAGACGGTCTTTCACCTTACAAACGGACAGCCCTTCGACTTCTCGAAAATCACTTATAACTACATGCAGTCCCAATTTTTTATTCAGGCGAATAATTATTATGGGTGATGGATGGAAAAAGCCTCCTGAGACAATCAGGAGGCTTTTTTGTCGTATGAAGAAATGTCGCATGATGAATGTTTTGCCGAATATGAGGCATCACCCGCTCACCTCATCAGTTAATGAAGGCGTTTTGATTCCGCCGCAGCAATACAATCCCTAATTCGGATACGAGCTTCTCAATGTTATGACTTACGCCAGACTGTGTCAGCCCAAGTTTCTCCTCGGCTTTTGTAAAACTGCCGGATTCGACGACTGTTGGAAATATTTTGTATTGGAATGTGATCAGTGTGCTTATCTCATATGTTAATCTCACATTAAATCTTGGCAAAATCTACTGCTCGATGTATCTTTTATCTTTCGATTTAAATGGCTTTCTACCAACTGAAAACATTTTTCCTGAATCAATGACCGTTTATGCGTGTCTAGTTGTTCTTTTTCATCACCATGCACATCTTCATCTTCCTCTAACTGAAAATCAGTTAAGTCCATTTTGTCATGAACATGAGTTTTAATAAAAACATGAGCATTGTGAAAATAGAGCATATGCTCTACTAAAGAAGAGATCGTGGTGATAAAATCATCGAATGTTTCTTCTTCAAACGTTTTTTTGAGATCGAGATTACTATGGACATCAATTGAAATGTAATTATCTCTTTCATCCAGTTCTTCTTGGGTAGCTAGGGGATTATCGTGAGTCGTTGCTTTTCTATTTAAATCTGTAATGGAGAAATAAATGGTGATTTCTTTTTTATCGAGAAATTCATACTCCCATATTTCTGCGTCTCTTAATCTTAATATGCGGGTTAGGTTGTCCAACTTTTTAAACCCTCCATTGTTATTCATCTATTTCTAAAAAATGATGATCTTAATTCGTCGTTGCCGAAGACGAAGACCTAGACGCTGCCTCATCAGCCTTCACACAATCAATCGCAACAACCAGTGCAATCATCACAGGCTCCATCTCTTCTTTCAAAATATCAACCTTATAGCTGTCACCCCAAGTAAACCATTCCTTCTTCACCTGACCGATCACTTCGCCATTCTGCAGCACTTGGAAATTCATATCCCACCAGTTGCCTTGTACTTCTACACCAGCAGCATCAATTGAGTATTTTGCTTTAAAGAACGTAAACTCTTTTTTGATCGTCAATACCTCTTGCCCACCAACTTCTACTAAAAACTTTGGTAAAAAGCTAAACATTTTCTTCGTAATCACGGCGATTTCTTCTCGTTCTGTATTCAGAATGGTGAACGTCTTCGGCATCTTCATAAAGCTTCCCTCGACCACATACACATCGTTCTCCTGCTGATCCTTTACCGTAAACCTGCCGCTCAGACTAAATACTTTCTGCTTCATGTAAAGCTGTTTCATATGTACCTCCCTCTACTAAATGACAACTTCATTAAAGTTTATCATACAGAAAAAGGCCCAGATAACCCAACTGTAAATTTCTTCACCAAAAACTGTATCAAACTAAGCGTTTTCCCCATTCATTTTCTTTTTAAAAGCAAAAATGGCGATAGCTACAATAACACCTGTATATCCAATCACCCACCAAAGATGCAGTAAAATTGATGCATAGTCTCCAGAAAGTGCGGCTCTGCTAGCGTCTACTGCGTGAGAAAATGGAAGTGCGTACGCAATATCTTTGAACCAGCCTCCAACTAAATTCAAATCAAACCATGTACCACTTAACCATGCGCTCATATTCGTTAGTAGCGCTCCACAAATACCACCAACCTGCTTGTCGTTAAATATACTCCCCACTAAGAGCCCTATGCCGATAAATAGTAAAGATGTTGGCAAAAGGACAAGAATGGATAACAAAACATTGGAATTAAAAGGTAATCCTAAGAAAAGTGCTGCGATAAAGCTAATGATAACTTGAACAATTGCTATCGGTATGAGTGGGACAATATACCCTACAATGTAGTCTGAGGCAGAAAGAGGTGTAGTAAACAATCGCATCAAAAATGATGTACTTCGATCTTTAGCTATTAACATTCCAGAGAATAGTGAGATAAAAGAAAGCCCGAAGACGGCTATGCCAGGAATTAGTTTATCAATGACAAATAAATCAGTTGGAACATTCGCTTGAATAGCATGAAGCAAAAATAAGATAACTAACGGGAAGCCTATACCAAATGCTAAGTTTAAAGGATCTCTCAAAATCTCTTTACGATTACGTGCAGCAAAGGCTAGTGACTTCATCTGGTGACCTCCTCATTGGTAGCTAACGAAATAAAGGCATCCTCAAGTGATTTGGTGTTGGTAATTTCCATCAATTCAGCTGCTGTTCCAACTGCCTTTAATTTTCCTTTCGCCATCGTCCCTATTCGATCCGAAAGGGCTTCTGCTTCCTCCATATAATGTGTCGTGAGAATGATGGTCATGCTCCCCTTTAATTTCTCAATAGCACTCCATAGCTCACGCCTTGCGATGACATCGAGACCGAGAGTAGGTTCATCAAGAAAAAGGATTTTGGGGTCTGTAATGAGTGCCATTGCAATACTAAGTCTTCTTTGCATTCCTCCAGATAAGGTTTTAGCCTTCATTTTAGATACCTCAGTCAAACTAAACGTATGAAGCATTTCCTCCACTTTTATATCCACCGTTTTCTTGTGGAACCCGTATATTTGAGCGATTAATTCAAGATTCTCTTTTACGGATAAATTAGGAGCTACTGCCGTTTCCTGTGGTGAAACATTAATCTGTTCTTTTACTGCGTAGGGATTAGAAACAATACTGTTACCAAGGATCGTTGCATCGCCGGTAGTAGGGATGCTAAGACAGGTCAACATCTTGATCGTTGTCGTTTTACCTGCACCATTCACTCCAAGTAAAGTAAAAAGCTCGCCTTGTTCAATTGAAAGATTAAGAGAATCGACTGCAATCTTTTCTTCGAATTTCTTAGTTAGATTTTTTGTTTGAATAGCAATCATTCCTCATCCTCCTGATCTTCCTGTGCCTTATATATATCGTCAGCAAACTGCAGGAAGGCCTCATTTTTTACAATGGCGATTCCTTGAGCTTCATCGCCCAACATCAACAGGCTGTCTCCAGGACTGATGCTGAATATCTCCCTCGCTTTTTTAGGAATGACAATTTGCCCGCGTTCACCAACCTTTACAAGTCCAAATATGTGTTTTCCTTTTGGTTTCACCCCTACCTCTTCTGTACCATCCACATTATTCACGAGATCATCCAAAGCAACGCCATATATTTCAGCCAAAGCCTTACAATTGTTGATATCCGGCACAGTTTCTCCCGATTCCCATTTCGCAACAGCTTGCCTTGAAACACCAATTTTCTCAGCCACTTCTTCTTGTGTAAACCTGTGTATTTTTCGCATTTTTTTCAAATTCATATTGATCATGTTTTTCACACCCTTCAATATCATTAT
Organism: Bacillus sp. FSL R5-0431; assembly: GCF_038002985.1. Taxonomy (NCBI): domain Bacteria; kingdom Bacillati; phylum Bacillota; class Bacilli; order Caryophanales; family Bacillaceae; genus Bacillus; species Bacillus sp. FSL R5-0431. The sequence goes on from NZ_JBBOOG010000001.1 coordinate 3,584,740, forward strand.
ATAAGACTTATTCCGATCATCTACCAACTGAACATGACATCAGAAGTTATCTTCAATTTACATTTGGTTAAATGCCTAAGTTTAACCCAAAAAAGCCACCTCGAAATTAAGTGAGGGGACTTTTTTGGTGTGTAATCGAATAAAGGAACTGAGATTCATATGTTTAATCACATATACTAATTTTTTCTTCTGCTACAACACCTTTTGCTAAAGCTAATAAGGGAAGTAAGAATGGCTTGGAAAATAGGTATTCCCTCACGCAAAGCATCACTAGATAAGTATAGTAATGTTATCAGTGAATAAAAGGAGGAACTATGAAAAATGTCTGTCACAGTTTGTGATGCAGAATATGTTGTAGGTTTACCATAGAAAATAAAAAAGTCTCGTTTGAGAGAAATCACTCAAATGAGACTTTTTTGTTTAGTTTCAGCAATTATTTAATAACCATTTACAAAGTAAGCAATGGTTTCTAATTCATCTTCTTTCAGTTCTCTGTTCACGTAATTTTGATATTCTATCGTGATTTTCTGCTGATCTCCACCACAAAGATCAGTGTATTTCGCAATCATCCTAAGCTTATCTGTTTCCTGACGAAACTCCTCTTTTGTCCACGGTCTTTGGTGTGAAGGAATATACGTATCGGCATCAAAAGCATCTAACTCATCTAAAAGACGCAATGTTTCCTTCATTGAATAATGGACTTTTTCGGCATACATTTTCGGGTAAATACAATCACCTAGGAAAAGAATTTTCTCTTCTTTCACATACACGATCACTGAATCTGCCGCATGATCGCCCCCAACATGCTGCACGACACAAGTGACCCCGCCAAGATCGATCTCCATCCGACGGTCAAATGTCACATCCAGTAAAACCACCTGAATATCTCGGTGATCCTGATATTCCTCCTTGATGGCCTTCGCGCAGAACTCAATCTCCGTTCCTTCCCTCACCCGCTCATCAATCGCATCATCTGACCACGAAAACGGAAGAAGGTTCTCCATTTCCTTTCTGGTTTTTGCAGAAGCAATCGAAACCGAATCAGGCAGCGCCGGCAGACCAAAAATATGATCCCAATGCCAATGCGTGAGGACAACCATATCCGGCGTGGCGTTCTCATTTTTTAAAGTTTCTTTGATAAAGTATTTGGCATGATCTTCTGAGTTACCGGCATCGATCATTAAGGTTTTGTTATTGCCTTCGACCATGCCTAGGATGGGGCGGTCGGTGAGTGATACTGGTGTGATGTACCAAAAACTCTGACCTATTTTTTTAATTGAGTGCAAAGGTGCTTCCTACTTTCTGTCATTATTTTTTAAATTGAATCACATTTTTTCCCATCGTTCTACTGTTTAAGTATATCGAATTTCATTACTCGAAGTAGCACGTGAAGCCAATATTGTTACAATGATCGCGATTGCAACACCCAAAGCCCCTGCCCAAGTAATGGAAGATAGAGAAACTCTCTCTACAAAGATACCTCCAATAGCTGCACCTGCAGCCATCGCCAATTGCATCATTGACTGATTGAGACCTAATAGTATACCTGATGACTCTGGCTCCATTGTAGCTAGGTGATATTGTTGAGTCGGGCCAGAAGACCATGCAGCAAATGACCATAATATTAAAATGAGCAATACTCCAATATAAGAATGCGTAACTAGTGAGAGCAATATTAGCATGATGACATGTAATGTCATTCCGCTAATCAGAGTAAAATTCACACCCCATCGATCGGTACTAAATCCACCAAACTTTGACCCAACTAGACTAGCAATCCCGAATACGAGGAGAACTCCACTCAGCAATTTGTTGCTTACACCTGATATATTTAAAAGGTAAGGGGATAGGTAGGTATAGGCAATTGAATAACCACCAAGCCAGAAAAAGGTGATGGCTAATCCCAACACTACTTTTGGTTTTTTAAAAAGAGCGAGTTGTTGAATTAAAGGTACAGGTTTATCCCCTTGGATTTTTGGAATCGTAAGAGAAATTATCACCATTGCTAATAATCCGAGTAAGGCTATTCCTCCAAATACAGCTTTCCAACCGAAGAAATCACTAGTCATTCTGCCCAGTGGGACTCCAATTATCAATGATGCTGTAAATCCCATTACTACTGTAGCAATAGCGTTACCTTGCTTACCTTTTGGTGCGATTTTTTCAGCAATTGTTAATGCAGTAACGACGACCATCCCCGCCCCAAGAGCCATAATAATTCTTGAAACAATAAATAATTTATACCCAGGAAGGACGAATGCAAGAATATTACCTAGAATAAAAACGCTAAGTGAAAATAACATTAACTTGCGTTTATTCATTCCCGATGTTAAAGCCATTAATACTGGGGTGAAGATGGCATACACAAGAGAAAAAATCGTAATTAACTGGCCAGCTGCAGCTATCGTAATCCCTAATGATTCAGAAATATTATCCAAAATACCAGAGATGATATACTCTGATGTACCAACTAAAAAACTTACAATAGCTAAAATGTAAATCTTTACAGTGTTTGACAATGTAGATCACTCCTTATATATAATGCATTCACATATCTAGAATTGTTTATATGTATGGACAAAAAAACATATTCCGATAAGTCGATTTGTATTTAATAAATGAAACTGAATCCTGATGTATGAATTCAGTTCATTTATTAAATATTTTTTTCTAGAATCTCAGCAATTTTTTTTATGGCATTTTCATCTCTTTTATAATACGTGTATTTACCTATACGCTCTGTCGTAATTAATCCAGCTCGAAGTAAAATTGAAAGGTATTGAGATGCTGTTGATTGCGTCATTTTCAATTTATCTGTTATTTGACTAACACATACCCCTGTAGCATTCATATCAATCCCTTCATGGGGTGTAAAATGACGATCAGGTTCCTTTAGCCATTGTAAAATTTGCAGTCTTGATTCATTGGATAAGGCTTTAAAAACTTCTATTGGCTCCATACACCCCATTATATCGATAAATAACGATATGTCAACACGTATTGTTTGAGATCCCTTAAAACTTTCTATTTTCCTTCTTCCTCTGGTACGGTTCACCGTGATGCCTTTACATGCATTGAGCCTGTGATTACGCTGTCTCACTTTGAGATGCCGCTTCATTTGGTAAGTGAGTATGGCGGGTTCCGCAGCCGAAAAGTTGCTGAGTATTTCGTGAAATTCGCAGAAGTGTGCTTCAATCGATACTGACACTATTGATACTATTTTTATAGGAAATAACTCTAAGAAAGGTGAAATTCGTACTTCAGCAATTGCAGCTGCTGTAGTGTTTACCTCATTCCAGGGATAGGACCAGTTGCTTTAACGGTAATTGGTGGAGTTACCGTTGCAGCTGGTTCTTAGCTCTATAATAAGATTAGTTATTATTTCAGTAAGAAAAATGCTGATGCTGCAGCTAAAAAAATCCCAAAGAGTTTAAAAAAATCAGAGGGTAAAGTTGATTTAAAAAAGTTTAAAGACAAACATGGAAAAACGCCAGCCCAAAAAACAAGCGGTACGTTCAAAAATGGTAATTTGGTAATAACAATGTTACCAGTGAATAAAAGGAGGAACTATGAAGAAAATCACTTTTTATGATTGGACAGCTCACTATCCTGAACATTTAACAGCCCGTCAAAGACGATACAGAAAAGAAAATGGTCTTTCTAGAACAGACTGTTGAATTTAAAGGAATTATCCGTATTGATGAGAATGATGAACTGCAAATTAAGCCGACTTGGGATTGTGTCATTATTATCAATGCCAAAAACATGTCTGTCACAGTTCGTGATGCAGAGGATGTTGTAGGTTTGCCGTAGAAATTAATAAGTCTCATTTGAGTGAAATAGCTCAAATGAGACTTTTTTAGTTTAGTTACCTTACCATAATTATTTAATAACCATTTACAAAGTAAACAATGGTTTCTAATTCATCTTCTTTCAGTTCTATGTTCACGTAATTTTGATATTCTTTCGTGATTTTCTGCTTATCTCCACCACATCGATCAGTGAATTTCGCCATCATCCGAAGCTTATCTGTTTCCTGACGAAACTCCTCTTTTGTCCACGGTCTTTGGTGTGAAGGAATATACGTATCGGCATCAAAAGCATCTAACTCATCTAAAAGACGCAACGTTTCCTTCACCGTATAATGTACTTTTTCGGCATACATTTTCGGATAAATGCAATCACCAAGAAAAAGGAGTTTCTCTTCTTTCAAATACACGATCACGGAATCAGCAGCATGATCGCCTCCAACATGTTGCACGACACAAGTAACCCCGCCAAGATCAATCTCTATCCGACTGTAAAACCACCTGAATATCTCGATGATTCTTATACTCTTCTTTTACCGCCTTCGCGCAAAACTCAATCTCCGTTCCTTCCCTCACCCGGTCATCAATCGCCTCATCTGACCAAGTAAACGGAACAAGCTTCTCCATTTCTTTTCTTGTTTTTGCAGAAGCAATTGAAACCGAATCAGGCAGCGCCGGCAGACCAAAAATATGATCCCAATGCCAATGCGTGAGGACAACGAGATCGGGCAAAGCGTTCTCGTGTTTTAAGGTTTCTTTGATAAAGTATTTGGCATGATCTTCTAAGTTACCAGCATCGATCATTAAGGTTTTGTTATTGCCTTCGACCATGCCTAGGATGGGGCGGTCGGTGAGTGATACTGATGTGATGTAGGTGAAGGTTTGGCCTATTTTTTTGATTGTGTGCATGGTGTGCCTGCTTTCTTAGATTGTATATTGAAGTACTACTTACGCAGCCGGTTACAAGCCAGTTGTACGTATATGTTATAAGTTTGAAATTCACTTATTATTATAGTCATTAATAATTGAAATAGTCTTGTTTGCAACGTCACTTCCAAGAGATGCATACAATTTCTTATCACCAATAATATAAAATTCTTCTTTAGCTCGAGTAGCCGCCACATTCATTATATTGGGCTCTGAAACAGCCCATTTTGCTGCTCCACTGCTATTTGAATCTGTTCCTAGGACAAAGTAGACAATTTTCGCTTCTTTTCCTTGAAAAGTATGAACAGTACCTACATTTGTTGGTTTACCGTCTTTTCGTTTAGTAAAGCAAATTTCATCTAAAACTCTTGTAATTTGATAAGCAACATTTCTAAAGGGAGATATTACATAGATATCATCAGCTAAATCTGTATTTGCTTGTAACTGCTTAGTAATTTGATTTTTTAGTAACTCAGCTTGTTCTTTAACATATTTGTCATTCGCCTTTCCCACACAATGAAGCCACTCTGATCTCCCTTGCACCTCATCTTCATTTTTTCCTTGTACCATTAAACCATCATAAGAAATTTCATTAGAAATCGTGAACATTGGATAGTTTGAACGTCTATGTACCCACAAGGGAATTCCAATCCATTCGTCTTCGTTTTTTTGGAATCCATACTGACTAGTATCATCTACTATTGTTTGAGTGGATGCATTAGCAGATACAAATTTTTCGTCTACGTTATAGTGTCTTCCAATCAAAGTTAAAACATTTGGATCTAAATTTAATACTGGCCTTATTTGTGAGGGGTCTCCAACAACCATTACTTTTTTACTTCTAAAAATGGCTCCTACACTAGCCTGCGGTAATGCTTGACCAGCCTCGTCAATGAATAAGTTGCCTATTGAATTTTCCTTGAGGTTTTTAAACATTCGACCAAAACTTGCAAAAGTAGTACTGATAACTGGCACAGCGAAATTGATCCATTGCCATGCTTCCGAAATTATCTCATGGCCATTCTCTTTCGCAATGTAATTTGGTTGTTTATTCCAGATAATCCTTGCTGCTTTTAAATTTCTTACGTTCTCATTGAGGAATTGCTTTCTAACTTTTAAAGCCGAAATAAATAATTCTGATTGTAAAATACGAAACTCCTTTGTAAACCAAGGATTAGACTTTTGGAGTTCTTCGTATGATAAAGAAAAGTCTATTTCCTTAATTTCATTTTGTGACTTGTTCTTTTCAAATGCATCAATTTCTTTTTTCATTTTTCCCAAATCATTATTCTTAGCATTCACCCATCGTTCATAGGTAGATTTTCTTTCCATCATTTGTTTTTGAGTATGCTCTTTTTTAACAGCATTTTTCGCTAGATGCTTTTCAAGCTGTCTATAATCATTTGTAAGTGTTGTTTTTTGTTGAGTTAGATCATTTAAGTGTTCATTCACGCTGCTTAGCTTTTTGAAATAATGTTCGACTTTAGATTTATTAAATATTTTCTGAAACCATAAAAAACTAGGCTTTTGTGAAGTAAGAACATGATAATTTCGTTCAGCTAGTACTTCTGCCCTTGATAAATTTTCAAGTTCAATAGAAACATTAGATAAAACTTTTTGAAATTTTAATTCCTCTTTTCTAAGTCTCTCTAATTCAGCTTTTGCTTCTTTTTCATTACTAGTCAAAACTTTATGTTTTTCTTTTTTCTCATTTTCAAATTCTTTAACTTGATTTATATAATTGATCTTTAGTTTTCGTATTTTATATAATTTTTGGCTATATTTTTCTACTTTGTCTCTTTCAACTTTTAATTTATTATAAAGCCGTTTGAATTCCTGATATACTCCAGTATTCGATTGATCATCTTCCTCTAAATCTTTTTCAATTGCCTCTATATTGAGAAGCAATTTATTCATGTTGATTGAATTTCCACCTTCTAATGAAAAAACACCCCAATTTTTATCATTGAGCAGTTCACTTATAATGTATCGATCTTTCCCAAATCCTTCTCCTGTTAGTTGAGAATTAGAAATATCTTTGAAATAATTTGCTTTTTCTAATTGATCTTGAAAACATTTTGGAATCTCTTCTTTCACCGGTAATTCATTAACGATATTTTGGACTGCTCCATTATTTGAACTTGCCACAATAATATTCTTATCAGAAATAGTTCGTGGTAACACGCCAAGTTTAGCATTTTGCCAATAGGCCAGACTGCCTTGAATCACTTTATTAGAAAGATTTGAAATAGCTAGAGCCTGTTGTACGACTAAATCAGCAAAAATATCCTTCAACAATGTTGTCTTGCCTGTTCCTGGCGGGCCGTTAATACTTCGGATATCGTTTTTGTCGTTTAAAGCTAAATTGACAGCTGCTTGTTGCATAAAATAGAGTGCATAATCAGGGTTTGATGGAAAACGTCCTAACGGATAATATTTTGGTCTTAAAGCAATTTCCTCAAAAATATAAGCGTTAAAATGTTCAGACTCTTTATGACTGTCTAGATTTCTTCTATTTCCAGTAAACCCGTTAAAATATCTGTTTATATTTTCAGTATCAATTAACTTTGCCATTTTTAAATCTTCAATAAAGAAGGAATGTAGATTTATATCCTCATTATCCAGATGTCGTATGAATTTATAACGGAAATTATCTATTGACACATGATACTTTTGTATAAGTTCAGAAAACACATTATGAAAACCCTCTTCAAATTTTCGATCTAATTCTTCTCTAAATAAAGTTTCAACTTTTAAGAAATCATCAGGTAAATGGCCATGTTCACGGATATAGCCGCTCATAGTTAAAAACAGTTTATCAGCTACCAAGTTAAGTTGATGATCAAAATATAAAGCTAAAGTAAATTTTTCCTAATGACTGACTTCCTCATAAGTTTTCTTAATATTGTATTTTTCTTTCAAAATATCAACAACTTCTTGGAAATTGAAAATACCAAAGTAAAATACGATTCCAGACTTTTTAAAGGCTTTATCTGACATATTATTTTGTTGTTTTTGATAAGATAAAAAATTCATAAAGAATTGTTGCCAATCTTTTTCAATACAATGAAATGTCTTTAATAATTTGCCACTTTTATTAATTGAACCTTCTGCTAACTGCTCTATTGTAATCCATGCATTTAGAATATCTTCCTTTTTATTCATGCTATATCTCCTGTTATCGAGCATATTTAAATATCGACAATTATACTTTTGAATAGTCTTTGAGTCTTTAATATTAAATAATAACATACTTTTCCAGTGTCACTCAATTCCATATTGTAGTTAATATGAAGTAGCAAAATATCAACTAAACATATTTCAAAATTTTTTTATAATAACCTTTCTTAGATGGTTTTATTACGCCATTAAATAAATAAAGCGCCATTCAATAGAATTGAATGACGCTTGCTTGATCTATAAATTAACTAATTCTGTTCTCTTTTTTTGAGCAGATAAACCATCCATTCCAACAGAACCATAATAAATAGCTAATCTATATCCTTTACCAATAATCCCAACTGGATAATCAGCTTCTCCAATGAAACCTTCAAAGTCATCTGGATGGACATCAACTTCAATTTCATGGCCAATGAACGCATGATGATAAGAGAGATCCTGATAAAGTTCGATTAAAAACTGTAGCATTTGATTTTGAAGAATAAATACTTCTTGAGAGGCTACTTCTTCCCAGTTAAAATCTAGTAAGAAACCAAAGTATCCATCTTCTATATGAATTGTTAATCTTACTGGTTTAGAGCTATTTAATAGATTTAATACTTCAAATTCTGTATAGTGACCAGACAAATATGAATCTTCGATGATATTTTTACTTATACTTTGTTCAATCCAATTTTCTCCATCTGTATCTATACTATACTTTACTTTTTTAAAGGACACGTCCCTTTTTTTTAAGGAATTTACGAAAGACTGAAACATTTGAATATGATCATTTTCACGAAAAACAACACCAACATTTACAGATCCACCTATACCCATTATTAATCACCTCTTAACTATTAACTCACCGATTCTAACATAGTTATTTTTTTGTTTCGTTGAGAGCTTATAACCAGTAATAAATTCACCGTTCTGCTTGAAAAATGCAGCTTTATTCCCCTTTAAATGCATCATAACGTAACCTGATTGTCCACTATGCTTTGTTCTATATACATGACTTGAACGACTTACGTGGTTTCTTAGAGCTGTTTCAAATTTTTTTGCATTTGCCTTGCTATAAGATCCTTTTACACCAAAATCAACAGCATGTTTAAATTTCTTTTGTAGCTGCACAGATTTAAACGTAACTGCAGTAACAGCTCTTAAAATTTGACTTCTTGTATACATCTTAAAAGCAATCTTAGCAGAAGTTCTGATAATCACACCTAAAATAATAGCTGGTAAAATAGAAGCCTCAATTTCTTCAGAATTAACAGTGTATTTTTCACCAGAGTCTTTATCTGTTAAGGTAGCTTTAAACGTTTCATTATCCGCCTCTTCAACGGCAATGTCATATTCTTTGTTAATAAGTTTACCATTTTCATCAATAATAGATGACGTAAAGTTCATTTCTTCCGTTTCTAAGCTCATTTCAAGGTCACCCTTAACTTCAAGATCTTCTGAGTTAAAGGTAGTTTCAATATGAAGTGATTCTTCTTCTAAGTCAATTAAATTAATATCCAATTCATCAGTATAATCAATATTTAATTCATCATAGACTTCCTGCTTAATCTCATCAAACTGATTTTCTAACAATTGATTATTTACTTCATTACTTTCACTAATTGCTTCGGCTTGATTTATTGGTAAATTTACAATTACCATCGCAGTCACTATTAATATAGTTATTATTTTTTTATAATTCATTTTAGGCTCCTTTATGATTATAGATTATTAATCCGTTCCCTTGCTCATCATCATTTAAAGATTGAACTTTTCGGGATTCTTGTTTCAACTTTTTCATAAGTTCATCAACATTTAACTTCTTAGATTTACTCAAGTAATCCTGAACATACAGTGAAGTTACACCAGTAACATGTGCGGCTGCAAAGGAGGTTCCAGTAAACAAACTATATTCCCCCCTATGATTAGTAGAGAGTATATCAACTCCTGATGCAATATAATCTATCTTTCCTCTTGCCGCTGAGCTTGGCCTTTTAAGATTTTTTTTAATAGAATTAACTGATATCACATTTGTGTATTTCGCTGGATACTCTACACCAGTTCCATATGTATTTCCTGCTGCAGCTACTATAATTATTCCATGTGACACTGCTTTATCAATGGATGACTTTAATTTAGCTTTATTAGTAACTACACCTGAACTGATATTGATTATATGTACACCTTCTTTTATGCTCCATTCAATACCCTTTATTAAAGAATCAACATCTCCTTTACCTTGTTGATTTAAAACCTTAACATCATAAAGCTCCACACCTGAATGATTGTAACTTGTTATACCTTTATTAGATTGTCTTGCTCCAATGATTCCTGCCACGGCAGTGCCATGACCAAAATCATCGGTGACAGGTCTTTTTGGAGTAACAGCATTATATTCCTTTTTAACAATACCTTTTAAATCCTGATGTTGTTGATTAATACCACTGTCTAAGATAGCTATTTTAACTTTAGTTCTTCCTTCGCTTCTTCCACTGTTCATATATGGATCAAGCAACTTAATATTCCATTGGACTTTTATGTCTTCACTGAAGTTAGCTTTCTCACTCTCTTTATTCGTATTGTTTAAGTTATTAAATACAAAAAAAACAATTAAGAAAACTAACACTATTATACTAATTATAAACGTGTAAATTTTTATTCTTATATATAAAACCTCCTATTCATGACTTAAGAATCACTTAACTTCAAATATATGATAACTTATCATAATGGCAAATTCAATATTTTTATCCATAATTAGTTATTTAATGAACGTAATTATTAACTTAATTACTTTTTCAGCTTAATATATTAAAGGGGTTAGTTAAACGGAGATTTACTTCTATTAACAGATTACGGTAGGGAATTAATGATTAATCCAGATTCAAACATCAATGATTTTTGGAATAATCAGCTTCCAAAGGAAACTTCAGGGAAGTTGCAATCACTAGAGGCCCCATTCACTTATGATAAGGCTCCCCCCGCACAATCCGAAACGCCCGATAAATCTGCTCCACCAGCACCAACCTCATCAACTGATGCGGGAACGTCATTTTCGAAAATGAAAGCTTCTCATTCGCACGCTGCATGACAGCGTCGCTTAAGCCAAGGGATCCGCCTATGACGAAACATACCTTGCTTTTTCCGTATGTTGCCAGCTTATCTATTGTATCGGCTAATTCTTCGGAACTTTTCATTTTTCCTTCGATGGCGAGGGCGATGACGTGGGCGTCTGGGTTGATTTTGCTTAGGATGCGTTCGCCTTCTTTGTCTTTGATGATTTTCATGTCTTGATCGCTGAGATTCTCGGGTGCTTTTTCATCCGCGAGCTCAATGATCTCGATTTTCGCATAGGCTTGTAATCGTTTTGTGTATTCGGCTATGCCTTGCTTTAAATATTTCTCTTTTAATTTTCCTACTGTGATAATTGATATATTCACAGGTCATCCCCACCTTAAGAACAAGTTATTCATATAAGTTATCAACAATTGTGGATAAAATTTGTGTATTTTGTGTCCGATCATTCGTTCCCCACTATATATATTGCAGGTTCATCGCACAATTCACAGGTTGTGGATAAACTGTGTGTATGTTCGATTTTTCTGAATTCCGGCGGCGTTTCATGATCATCTATGTACATGTCTAGTACGGTTTCTATATGTTCTGCACAAGCATAAAATGTTTTGTTCATAAGTTTCTTATTCCTCCAATAGGTTCTCTGGTTATTCACAAGTGTTTCGCTCATTGTCCAATATAACCGATTTATTCACATGTTAATAGTCTTTTACCATTTCCCACACCTTTTATCCACAAACCAAACAAAAAAGCCTTCACTTCTGTGAAGGCTTCTTTCTATAAAAATGGATTATAAAATCTTGTTCCTCTAACAAATGTAATCACTAGCGACACGATGAGTACCACACCAACAAACAATAACGCAGCATAATCTGCTTTTTGAAAGTCTTTCGCCGTAAACCATGTGCGCTTTTTATGCTTTCCAAATCCGCGCAGCTCCATCGCATTGCTGATCGTTTCAATCCGCTCCAAGCTGGAGAAAATCAGCGGCATCACAATCGACAGCGCATTTTTAATCCGTTTCCCCAGTTTTTCATTCTTCGATAAATCAATTCCTCTTGCTTGCTGAGAAATCGCTATCGTTCGAAAATCCCGCTGAATATCTGGAATATAGCGTAAGGCAATCGCGACAGCATAGGAAATCCGGTAACTGACCCCGATTCGGCTGAGCGATGAGGCAAATTCACTTGGATTCGTTGTTACGATAAACAAAAGCGCTGCTGGCATGACGGTCACATATTTCAGCGTAATATTCAATTGATAGAAAAGCTGTTCCAGTGTGACGTTGTACCAGCCTGCAATATGAAACAGCTCATGCTTTGCTCCGTAGATGGCGACTCCTTGCTGGGGCGCAAAGATGTAAATGGCGATGTTGTTGATGACTAGGAAAATCGCCAGGACAATCACCACGAAGGAAATATCACGAAATCGCACGTTCGATAGCTGAAAGAATACGATACTGGCGGCTAGCATAAAAACTAATACGCCTGTATCATACGTGAGCATCGCTGCGGATGACCAGAGGATAAAGCAAATGAGTTTGGTTGCACCTGTCAGCCGATGAATCGGCGACGGGCGATCGATATAGGACAGCATGTCTACAGCCATGTCATTCGTTCCTTTCTGTCAACCTCAATGAAGCGATCCACGAGTTCATTTGGATTCGGCCAGTCTGCTTTCAGCGCCAGTTCATACAGCGACGTTTCCTTTAAGCTCGCCTTTTGGACAAGCAGCTGATCTGTCAGCACTTTGGCCGGGGTATCATCTGCGATTTTTTCTCCATCTGAAATGACAATGGTTCTTGTTGTATATTCAAGCATCAAATGCATATCATGGGTGATCATGAAAATCGTGACACCCTGCTGATTTAATTGCTCTAAAAACGTCATCATCTCTGTGTAATGTCTAAAATCCTGTCCGGCGGTTGGTTCATCTAAAATGATGATTTCTGGCTCTAATACAAGAATTGATGCGATGGTGACGCGCTTTTTCTGACCAAAGCTGAGGGCTGAAATCGGCCAGTTCCGAAATGGATATAAGCCGCACACTTTTAAAACCCGCTCCACCCGTTCCTTGATGTCGTCTTCATTTACCCCTCTTAAAACGAGGCCAAGTGCGACTTCGTCAAAGATCATTTGTTTTGAAATCATTTGATTTGGGTTTTGCATGACAACGCCGATTCGTTCAGAACGCTGTTTGATTGTGTCTTCTGTGATGTCATCGCCATTTAGATGAATTGTACCTTTTGTTGGCTTTTCAAACGCGCAGAGCACCTTGGATAGTGTCGTCTTGCCTGCGCCATTGGCTCCTGCGATGCTGATCATTTCTCCTTTTTTGACGGTAAAGGAGATGTTGCTCAGCGTGTTTGGTCTTGTCGGATAGTCAAAGCTCAGCTCACGCACCTCTAGTAAATCCTGCGATGCAATCTGCTCTACTGACGGCTCAGACGCTTCCATCCACTGCTCGATTTTCTCTTTTTCCTCGTCATTTAAGGTGAGATGCTGTAAATTAGCTATCTGATCTCCCGGTGTAACTGGAATGCCTGCATATTTCATGGCCTTTACATATAAAGGCTCGCGCAAATATGCCGCTTCTAATACATTTGAGGCGAGCAATTCATCTGGTGTCATATCCGCCGCAATCGTTCCGTCATTGACGACGATGATGCGGTCCACATGACGGAAGAGGACGTCCTCTAACCGGTGCTCGACCATCACGACCGTTTTTTTCGTTTCTTTTTGCAGTCGATCAATAAGATCGATCACTTCTTTGCCTGTAGACGGATCAAGGCTTGCAAGTGGTTCATCAAACAGCAAAATGTCGACATCGTTGACAAGTACGCCCGCAATAGCGACACGTTGTTTTTGACCGCCTGACAGCTCATGCACGGACGATGCCAGCTTGCCGTCTACCTCTGTTAATCTTGCCGCTTCTTCAACACGTGTTTTCATTTCTTCGCGTGTGACTTGTTCATTTTCAAGAGCAAACGCAATGTCTTCTCCAACGGTCAGCCCGATAAATTGTCCATCAGGGTCCTGCAGCACCGTTCCGACAAGCTGTGAAAGGGAGAAAATGTTCTCTTTCTCTGCATTCTTCCCGCCGATGTGAAGACTTCCTTCCATAGAACCTTTATAAGACGCAGGAACTAGCCCATTGATACAATGGGCTAGCGTGCTTTTTCCCGATCCAGACGGGCCTGCGATGAGGACTTTTTCCCCTTCATAGATGGTCAGGTTGATATCTTTCAATGTCGGTTCTGCCTGACTGCGATACTTGAATCCGAAATGTTCGAATTGAATCATCGGTTTCTTCATTTATGTGTTCCACCTTGCTTCATGATGTTTCTTTCGATAGACTGCCGCTTTTGCTTCTCGTTTTCGCATAAGCCGCAATGATGATGGTTCCTAGTACACCGACTGTGATGATGTTCGAGATCCCTGCCACGATGCCTTGAACAAATACTTTGTTCGCAGGTTCTGCATAGATCACAATGTCGAGTACAGGAGCAATGACAAACCAGCCTAATGCCTGCGCACCTGCTTGTACGGCGTTGAAAAGCGTGATCTTCTTCCAGCCAAAGTCGCCCTCTTCTACTTTTAAACGGTTAGAAATGAAGCCAATCAATAACCCAACAACACCTGAAACGATAATCCAGCTCCACCAAGGGCCGAATGTGGTGGCATCTTTAATGAGATGACCAATAAACCCAATCAGTGCGCCTGCAACAGGACCAAAAAGCACAGCCATTAATGCAAGGAATGCGTATGATGTCTCAATTTGTGTATTCGGAATCCCAGTTGGAATGGAGACGAAGCGTCCTAAAATGACAAAGACGGCTGCGCCAATTCCGATGGCAACGACAGTTTTCGTTGAAAGTTGTTTACCTGCCATGATGTTTCCTCCTCTTATTCGTATATAATGCGCGGAGCTTTGCGAATCGAAAGGCGCCAGCCTGTGCCTGTACCGATGTTATAAGCCTTTGCAAATGACCCTTGATTGATCGCCACGCCTAAATGGTCGAGTGAATTGACATATACGAGTGGTTCGCCTACCTTTAAATCGGCAAAAGATCGTCCATAGGTCATGATATTTTTATACACATTTTTCGGCCCGTTGGCAATGGTAACTTCTATTGCATCGCCGTAATTAATTGAAAGCTGTTCAAATAACGTGTGATGAATGTTTGTCCATAGGTTTCCGAACCTCACGTCTAAAATATCAATCGTCCCTGTGATGACTTCTTCTTTCGCATACGCCTGTACGACTGGAAGGTGAATAATATCATCAATATTCGCCTTTGGCCCCACCTCTTCAAAAGAAATCACACCTGAAGCGATTCTCGCCCCTGTATATGCGTAAATGTCTCTCCCATGGAATGTATGTGATTTTCCCGACTTCGGCAGCCGGTTAATGGTTTCATCTAAATAACGGGCTTCCACAATGCCAATATCCTGCGCGACGTGCGTGAGTGTCCCGTTATCTGGGGTAATGATATAGTGCGAGCTTGTGGTTTTGACGACAAGACTCTTTCTCTCTGACCCAACGCCTGGGTCAACAACGGAAACGAATACCGTCTCTTCCGGCCAGTATGTGACGGTTTGGAGCAGGCGGTAAGATGCCTCCCAAATGTCATACTGCGGTATATTGTGTGTTAAATCAAAAAGGCGGATCCTGCTGCTCACCGTATTTGCCACTCCGTACATTGCGCTGACTGCTCCATCATCAATGCCGAAATCTGATTGTAAAACCAATGCATGTTCACTCATGTCAATCTCCCTTTCATTTAAAAAAATGGATGTGGTGTTTCACGTGGAACATTTGAACATTTGTATGAAAAAAGTGGACAATAAAAAATACCCCATCCTTATCTTTGAATCATAAGGACGAGGTATTTGTCTCGTGGTACCACCTTTATTTACTGTTTGCTCGCGCTAAACAGCCTCTACAAGTACAAAGCTCCAATCTGGCTCATATACTGTGGTTTTGATAACGAGTACCAACTCTCGTCGTGTCCTACTAATATCATAGATATGTTCAGCACGAGGCTCAGAGACCATTTTTCGAATCATTATTTTTGCTTCTTTTCAGCTGCCGAAGCTCTCTGTGGAAAAATTGATGATTGTACTTTCTCTCGTCATTGCCTGTTTAACTATCTTGAATTAAAGCTATCATACATGATGTTTTTTGATAAATCAAGATATTTTTCTGAACATTTTCAAAAGTGAGTCAACTGATGCTGGAAGAGTCTTCTTTTTATAAAATTTAAACAAATGTTAAAGAGCGAGATATGGTGTCTTTCCTTTCTAGCTGTATAATAAAGATGAAGGGAGGTACAGCGTGTGTGGACCATCTGTATGAATGAGTTTAAGCAGCTCTTCAAAAGCACAAAATCCATTTTAACAATTGTTATTATTTTCATTTTATCTACTTTTGTTTCAACTCTTCCGTTTATTGCTGCTCATCAGGACAAATGGGAGCAGGCAAAGGATCCTTATTCTATTGGGAATGAACTGGTGATGTCGTTATTTGGTTTCTTCCTTATTTTTTTATTGTCTCATGATATTTTGAGCCGCGAAATTCATTTAAAAACCATTCGTTTTCTCGTCAGTAAAACAACCCGTTTGAACATTATTATCGGAAAATATCTTGGGCTGATGCTGTTTTGGCTTAGCTGCATTATGACGACATACGTACTGAATATGGTGATTTCACATCGTTTTCTGTTCTCTGATGCGTTTAAAATCTTAACCTTTATCAGTGTCGGTATCTCATGTACTTTATTTTTGTCCATGCTCTTTCCAACACCGCAGAAATCAATGTTTGTTGGGATGTTGTTTTCCTTTCTTTTCCCGATCGTCAGTATGATATCTGTTCTTTCTTCAGAACGATTGATTCATTGGTTCCAATATATGACGCCTTATTATTATGCGCGCTTGAGTGAACCGCTGACCTATGTACTCATGAATACAGCATTAACCGTTGTATTACTCATTGGAACAGCACTCCTATTTCAAAGGAGGGATGTCTAAATGCTGCATACAAAAGAGCTCACAAAAAAATATCGGACAAAAGTCGCGGTAGATCACATTACCATTGATGTCAATCAAGGCGATATCTTCGGACTCATTGGACCTAAGGGTTCTGGTAAGACGACGTTTTTCAATATCATTACGGGAATTTCCCGGCCAACCTCTGGTACGTTTACGATGATGGATATGCCTTCATTAAAAAAGGTGAGGCAGCATATCGGTGTTCTGCCTGAATATACGGATTTATATGAAGGGCTCACGGCACTTGAACATATTGCCTACTTATCCAAAATCACCGGGACACGCCAGAAAACGAGTGATTATGAAGAACTGCTCGAATTTGTCGGTTTAGATCACTATCATCAGGAAAAAGTCGGTACCTTCACACCTGGTATGAAGAAGCGGCTCGGAATGGCGCAGGCCATCGCCCATCGGCCCGAATTTATTTTACTAGACGAGCCTTTTGCCGATATTGATGCTGATTCGATCTTACACATCCAGCAGGTCATTGAAACGTTAAAACATGAAGGGAAAACCGTCTTTTTAACGGCTGACCGCCCAAGGTTCACAAATAGTATTTGTACCAAAACGGCATTCATTTCTGAAGGAAAATTAGTGTCCCCCCATACTCATCCTCAAGAAAAAACCATCACATCCTCAAACATACGTGCAACCTTCAAGCATGCGTGGATTGATGATGAGGTGAAACCTGTTCTCACGCAGTACTTACAAACTGTTGGAACAGATCTTGTGATCAGTGATGACGAGACCTCATTGTTGATTCGTTCAGAAGCCCAAGTCCCATCGATCATCCGCGCTTTCGTGAAATGCAAAGTTGATTTATATAGAGTCACGGCTCAGGATGCCATGAGCACCTCATAAAAAAGTACCGTACGCGATCCGCACGGTGCTTCTTCTTTTTTATAAAGGTTTACTCATATAGATTCCGGTTTCTGCAAATCCCGTCTTCTCGTACAGTGAACGGGCGATCAGATTGTGAGCAAAGACATGGAGCGAGAGTTTCTGCACTCCTAATGACTTTGCCTGCTCCTCTAATGCAGCAATGGCCTGCTTTGCAAAGCCTTTTCCTCGATAAGCTTCAAATAAAATAAAGTTATAAATGAATCCTTCCTGCTGAGGGTGATTCGGGTCATAACAAAGCCAAACCCAGCCAATCGCTTCTTCCCCATTTAAGAAATTCCATAGTTCATGATGCTCTGTCTGCAGACCTTCTGGAAGCAGACGATCAAATTGTTCTTCTGCGTTCGCAAGTGATTCTTCCTTTTCCCATGTCCCTGCGAGTACCTTTTCTTCTGCGTACCGCTGAATGGCCTTCTCCATCAATACATCGTAATCCGTTTGTGACATTGGTTGTAGTGTAACCAATCGCATCGCCCCCTTTCCTCCATCATATGATGAGCATGCAAAAAAAACCAGTCCCATCAAGGAACTGGTCATCCGCCGAATCGGTCGGTTTGAGAAAGTTTGATCTCTACTGATTTTTTCTTTCCGCTTCGGTAAAACTCCATCTTTACCTTGTCGCCGACTTTCTTTTGATATAAATACTTACGAAGATCTACGATATTCTGTACACTCTTGCCATCAAAGGAGGTGACGACATCCAGCTCTTTTAGTCCCGCTTTTCCCGCTGGAGACAAAGACTCGACACTCATCACGACAACCCCTGATGTGACTTTAGATGGCAGCTTCAACGTTTCCTGCCAGTGATAGCTCGCAATATCTGCTAATGATTTCATGCCAACGCCTAGATACGGACGCTTCACCTCTCCGTAGTGCTCTAAATCTTCTATGACAGGGATGACTAGATTCGCCGGGATAGACAGCCCGATGCCTTCTACCTCTGATTCAGCAATCTTCATTGAGTTGATGCCGATCACTTTTCCGTCCATATTGATCAAGGCACCACCGCTGTTGCCTGGATTGATGGCGGCATCTGTTTGCAGTACCTCCGCATTCCAATCCGCCTGTCCGTCCCCATTCGAGTCTACAGGAATCGCACGTTCCGTTCCCGAAATGACACCTTGTGTGACAGAGCCCGCGAATTCAAGCCCTAACGGATTTCCAATGGCGATGACTGGCTCACCTGGCTTCACATGATCTGAATTGCCAAAGGCGGCGGTCTTCTTGATCTTATCACTTTTGACGGTGAGAACCGCTAAATCCATCAGCTGATCGCTTCCAACAAGATTGGCACCAATTCTTGTCCCATCCTGAAGGCTCACTTCAAGCTGGTTGGCGCCTTTGATGACATGGTGGTTGGTCACGATATAAAAGGTATCACCCTTTTTCTTATAAATCACACCTGACCCGCTGCCTGCCTCCCCGCCTTCTTCCCAAAAGCTCGACTTTTGGATATTAATGACGCCGACAACCGTATCCGACATATTAGATACGACTTTCGTGACCGCATCATTGACGTTCACATTGACGGTCTTTAAAGGGCCCTGTGCTGCTTGCTCATCTCCGTTCTGCTGCCACCCAAAGGGACTGCCGCTCTGTCCTGACACATAGGGGAAAAAGAATCCCATTAAAAAAGCTCCTACCAATACACCGATCAGACCAGATAGGAAATATCCTTTTCTGCTTCGTCTCGGCTTCCACTCTACATCGCGATAATCCACTATGTTTCCTTCCTTTCAGTGAATAGATGATGTATATAGTGTTGGTAAGAAGCTCTTATCTTAATCATACGATTGTAAAAATCATACGGCGCAAAGCGGGGTTGCTTTTTTCGGGTCCGTATCATATAAATCAAAGCCATCCCCGACAACAAAGCCCTTCATCTCAAGCGTCTGCTGGACCGCCATACGGGCTAAATCCTTCATATTGTTGTCTTGACTCAAGTGAGCCAAATAAATGCGTGAGGTGGCATCTCCAATCACATCTGTCATCGCAAGAGCGGCATCTTCATTTGATACATGTCCGACATCGCTCAGAATTCTGCGCTTAATGCTCCACGGGTATCGGCCCATTTGCAGCATACCGACATCATGATTGCTCTCAAATACAAATGTATTGGCTGACTGAATGATGCCTTTCATACGGTCACTCACATAGCCTGTATCCGTCATTAGGGCAAGTTTGCGCCCTCCATAATGGAATACGTAAAACATGGGCTCAGCCGCATCATGTGAGACGCCAAATGACTCGACATCAAGGCCGCCAAATGATTGAACGGTCTCCATATCAAAATGGAATTTCTGCTCTGTATCAATCTTCCCGATATGAGACTCCATCGCCTTCCATGTTTTCGCATTTGCATAGACAGGGAGCTTGTACTTTCTCGCCATGACACCGAGCCCTTTAATATGATCTGAGTGCTCGTGTGTCACAAAAATGCCATCCAAATCTTCAGGCTTGCGGTCGATTTGACCAAGCAGCTCGACCATTTGTTTGCCGCTTAACCCAGCATCCACTAAAAAGGCATGCTCGTCTGTTTCTAAATAAAAAGCGTTCCCCGTACTTCCGCTCGCTAGTACACTGAACTGCAAGCTCATGTTCTCTCACTCCATTGAAGATTTGTCATCTTTCTCTATATGATCAAGTGTTGAGCCATCAATGGCATTGATCAAATATTCTTCTTCTGTCTTTTTCTTTGAACTAACTGATACGCCTTCAAGCTCGACTCGCCATACAGGCACCATGACCTGCGTGCTTGCACCCGGGTATTGCGTATAGTAGCCAAGCTCTACCTTTTTCACGGTCGTGTTTTGGCTCAGCATGTTTTGTGTATATAAGTCCTTCACGGTTTCAAGCGCTGGGACAAGGGTTTCTTTTCTCACTTCATTAATCGACGTCACCATCGACTGCTGATACGACACGACCTCGTTTTGATCGTTTACATCTAAGGTGATTTTCCCGATGGTTTCGGTGTCATCAAGGCCTTCTTGGAAGATGTATTTCCCTTTATACGTTTGGAAAAAGACGATCTTCCCTGTCTCTTCATCAATACTCCACAGCTTATAATTCTTCCCATCCAGCAAACGCTGGTTTACGAGGTTTGTCGCCGCTGTTTTTATATCCTTTTTTGGCAATGCAACGGGTTTATTGAAGGTCATCTCAAGCAGTGTGACAGGATCATCTTTGTCCGTTTTCGGGAATGTGCTTTTCGTCTTTTGATCAGCTAATCCGTCGACATCCTTTTTCGTATATTGCTTCTTTTCAGCTGTAATGCGGTATCCAATCTTCGCTTCATCTGATAGATTGCCATATTTGATCCCATCTGCCTTCATTTCTTCCAGCGTATCCGTTTTTTCGATAATCGCAAAATGATCGGTTGATCGTTTTTCAAAGTATTGAAAACCTAGAAAGATATCGAGAACGAGAAAGGCTAGGATAAAGATCGTTTTGGTCTTATTCCACTCCATTATTCTCGCTCCCCTCTGTCAACAAATCATGCGATAGTATCACGGTTTTGCCGTTATATTTCATGCACCATACTGGCTCCAGCCAGACAAACATCGCTTGATCTTGGTCTGATGCGGTTGAAGCAGCTTGATAGGCCGGGAAAATTTGTTCAATTTTCTCCAGGTCATCATATTTCGTCTGCTTGACGATTAAGTCCTTCAGCTCTGTCCCGTTCATCAGCTTGACCTGTTCACTCTGACTCGCTTTGTTGCCTAGAATATAGTTTGGACGCTTGTAATTCAAGATGTCATCATTCGCCCACTGTACTTCAAGAGAGGTCATCCCAAATGGATGCTCTGTACTGTTGACGATCGGCAGACCATCCATAAACATATTAAAGGAAAGCTGCTGGTTGCTGTTGATGCCAAAGTATTGATAGTCATCGGTAAAGCTCCCCGTATCATTGAAATACTTCACACTTCGCTTGATCAAATCCCCCGTTTGGAAAACGGTGCTGGAATTGATATTGCGGTGCTGATATTGGATGCGGTGGTCTTTTTGATTGGCTTCAAGACGGCTTGTGCCATCTGTGTACACTGTCCGATTTAAATTAGACTCCTCGCCCACAAGACTCGGGTCCGTAAACAGAGCGTCCTTGAATTTGCTTGTCTTAATCGTTTCGATAAAGAACATTTTCGCTTCAAGCTGCTTTTGCTTTCTCGGAAGGAGGAAATCTCGTTTAGAATTCGCTGAGAATGTATAGAGATCGTAGCGCGGCATCTCGTTTTGAGCGGCTGAGATACTGTCCATTAGATTCCGATAGTTAGCGGATTCTATTGTCAGCTCAAGCACCGTTTCCTTGCTGTATGAAACCAAATAGACTTTCTTATTGGCCTTGTCCTGCTGGGAGAACGGCACAATCATCCGATCAAACGAGTTGTATTCAATGGACTTATTCGGCCATTTAAACAGCGCTTGGAAAATATCAATCGGAATCGAGTCATTGAACACAAGATCCAATGTCTTCCCCTGTCCTCCGCTTCCATAGAAGAAATTCTTAAATCTCTGCTCAGAATATTGATCCGACACATCCGAAATCTCTTTGACATCCCAAAGGCTCACATCATTCCAGAAGTTTTGAAAGAGTTCCTTTTGATCGACTTTAAAATGCTCCCCATTTGAATGGATGAACATCTCGCGCGGCTTCACGACATCAATGAGACTTCTAGGCTCGTCGCTTGAAATCTTCTTCGTTTCCACGACCTTTGTGCCGGCATCTGCCTGGTCCTGCATGACGGGCTGGAACATCCAAATATTCCACGTAAACACAAGACTGATCGCAATTAGGATTGTCAATATTATGGTTTTAAAGGTCTCACGCTTCATCCCAATCATCCTCTTGTTCTTCATTGTACGGAAGGGTAAAGGTCACCGTTGTTCCTTTTCCTTCAATGCTGTCAGCCCAAATATCTCCGCCATGAGCCTGAACCATTTCTTTTGCAATCGCAAGTCCTAGGCCGGTTCCGCCAAGCTTTCTTGTTCTCGCCTTATCCACTCGATAAAAACGTTCAAAGATTTTATCCATATCCTTCTTCGGAATACCGATCCCTTCATCTTTGACGCTGAATAACACAAGGCCATTCTCCTCATCCAGATCAACGGTAAACGTGATATGTCCACCCTCTGGGGAGTATTTCATGGCATTTGAAATGATATTATCGAGCACCTGTGTGATTTTATCTTGATCAATTTCCACGTATATTTCACGCTGCGGCAGATTGCGGATAAACTCGACATGCTGCTCTTTCGTCATTTCAAAACGATCAATGACCAATGAGATAAACCTGATAAAATTCGTCCACTCACGGTTGAATTGATAATCCTTGCTGTCGAACTTAGACAGCTGCAGCAGGTCATTAACAAGCCGGATCATGCGCTCTGTTTCATTTTGCGTGACACTGAGGAACCTTGGCGCAAGCTCTTTATCACCAATTGCCCCTTCAGCCAGTGCCTCAAGATAGCTTCGCATCGTCGTCAGCGGTGTGCGCAGCTCATGTGATACGTTTGCGACGAATTCACGGCGTTCTGCATCAATTTTCTCCTGCTCTGTGACGTCATAAATGACCGCAATTAAACCATCAATCTTCCCATGCTCTTTCTGAATGACTGAGAAATTCACACGCAAAACAGACAGCTGATCTTCGCGTTCAATTTCTATCAGCATGGAATCTTGATTTTCGACTAAATCTTCAAATGTATGCGTGTCCTCGAGGCCCAGCAAGGACGTAATCGGCATCTCTAGTGCTGTTTCACGTGAAACATTTAACAGCTCTAATGCGGGGCTGTTTAAAAGAATAATCGCACCGTTTTGATTCGTGGCGATGACGCCATCCGTCATATAGGCAATAACAGAAGAAAGCTTTTTCCGCTCACCCTCTGTCATGAGCTGCGCTTCCTCCAGTTCTCTCGTCAGATGGTTAAAGGTTGTCGCAAGCTGGCCAATCTCGTCATGTCCATACTTTCGGACTTTCCTGGAAAAATTCCCTTTGGCAAGCTCGATCGCTTGCTTTCTCATATCCGAAATAGGATGAGTGATTGTTCTAAAGATGAAGATACCAAGCAGTGCGGTCGTCCCAAGTGCGATCAGTGTGCCAGTCGCCAAAATGGTGTTAATGGTTCGCATTTGGTTAAAAACGCTCTCCATCGAAGACACAACATAAATCACACCGACGGTTTCTTGGTTTTCATTTTTCACGGCTGTCGCAGAAATACGCACCCGTTTATTGGATTCTGGGTCATAGAATTTCTTTTCATAGTCTTTGCCGACCGCAAAAATACGGCTAATGATTTGATCAGTGATTTTCTTCCCGGCAATCTCCTGACTGCCATTATTCACAGAGGCAATGACCTCTCTGCTTTCGTCAATATAGCTGACTTCAGAAATTTCATTAGACTCATCTTTGTTGTTAAAGTCGTTTAATATCTTTTGAGCATCCTCTTTTAATTCTGCCTTGCTTTTCGATGAATCTTGTTCTAGGTAATACGATAACGAGTAGATTCGCTGATTCAAGGAATTATCATAGGAATTAATTAAGGACTGCTCTAGCTGCTTCACAAAGTACACGCCAATGATCTGCATGGCGACAATGATCAGCAGCACGTAAATTAAGGTCAATTTGAAGTGAATCGAGCGAAAAAAACCTACTTTACTCATAAGAATCTTAGTCCTGCTCTGGGTTTCTTAAATAGTAGCCAACGCCTCGTCGTGTCACGATCCAGCTCGGGTGGCTAGGATTGTCTTCAATTTTCTCACGAAGACGGCGGACTGTGACGTCCACTGTACGCACATCCCCGAAATAATCGTAGCCCCATACGGTTTGCAGCAAGTGCTCACGTGTCATAACTTGTCCGATATGTTTCGCTAAGTAATGAAGCAATTCGAACTCACGGTGCGTCAATTCAATTGTTTCCTCACGCTTAGACACCACATATGCATCTGGATAAATGACAAGTGATCCAATCTCAATATCATTTGATTCAGATTCTTCCTCTGTCTGCGGCGCAGCAATTTGTCTTCTCAAATTCGCTTTCACACGGGCAAGCAGCTCGCGCGTGCTAAATGGCTTCGTCACATAATCATCTGCGCCAAGCTCAAGGCCGATGACTTTATCAATTTCAGAGTCTTTTGCTGTCAGCATGATAATCGGCATGTCATATTTTTTTCTCACTTCACGGCATACCTCAACGCCATCTTTGTTCGGCAGCATAATGTCGAGCAGAATGATGTCCGGTTTGATTTCTTCTACCATTTCAAGGGCTTCATTTCCGTCATATGCACAATGAACCTCATAGCCCTCTTTTCTTAAGTTAAACTCCAATATATCAGCAATCGGTTTTTCATCATCTACGACAAGAATCTTTTTTTCCATTGTGATTTCCTCCTGCATTTTTAGCATCTATGTCATTCCATTTTGCATGTCTCATCAGGCCTTTTCGTTTGAGCAAAAAAGGCTCACTGTCTATTATAACGTTTTACGTGGCAAAGATAAAAATAATAACGGCTTTCTTTTCTAGTAAACGTTGGATAGGAAGTCACCTCTCAAAAAAATTGATGGCTTTTTTCCTTTTTTATTGAAACTTTTCCAGTCACCAATCGTCTATATAGATGTAACGTCTTCTTCTTATGGAGCCGGGCCCTACCTAGGCCCGGCTTCTCCCTTTTTATGCCTTCTTTTCATAAGAAAAACGCACCTGCGATTGCAGATGCGTTTGGAAGTGGCTCGGGACGGAATCGAACCGCCGACACACGGATTTTCAGTCCGTTGCTCTACCAACTGAGCTACCGAGCCATCATCAAAAAGATGAATATGTATAAATGGCGGTCCGGACGGGACTCGAACCCGCGACCTCCTGCGTGACAGGCAGGCATTCTAACCAACTGAACTACCGGACCTCAGTAACTTGCCCGAAAAAGCAATCGTGGTGCTCCTTCAAGCAAGTGAGGAAAAATTAGCTTAACGCTAAAGTAAATCAATGACCCGTACGGGATTCGAACCCGTGTTACCGCCGTGAAAGGGCGGTGTCTTAACCGCTTGACCAACGGGCCAATACATGGTGAGCCATGAAGGACTCGAACCTTCGACCCTCTGATTAAAAGTCAGATGCTCTACCAACTGAGCTAATGGCTCTCGGTTTGTGAAAAGTGAATCTGAAGAAGCTGTATTGCGTCAAACCAATCGCTTTAAAAAAGCTGGAACATCGCATCCTAACAAGTTTCAGAGACCTTTGCAACAACGAGATTTATAATATCATAGAGTAATTACATATGGCAATACGTTTTTCGACATTTTTTTAAAAAAAGTGTCGGATTTGATATCTCCTGCCAAAGCCCCCCTTTTTTGCAACCGCCTTCATTTCTGATTCACCTTTTCATGACTACTGCCTATTCAAGCACATAGAAACGTTTTAGACCGCCCGAAATTGGTTATACATGAAACAAGTAACATTGTGATTGAAAAAGGAGGAAGCAGTATGAGTTCATTCAAATTAGGAGATAAAATGCCCAATTTTTCACTTCCAACCATTCAGGGCGAACATATTGATTTTCACAAACATTTAGAGGAGCATCAAAGCTGGCACCTCATCGTCTTCTTTAGAGGCTCATGGTGCCCAGTATGTGTAGAAGAATTGAAAGAGCTCGAACAGCAGCAATCATACTTTCAAGACAAGGATATCCACTTAATGGCGATTTCAACAGATAATTCTGATGACTTGAAGGAATTTGCGGATAAAGAAGGACTATCCTTCCCAATCATGTCTGACAAGGACCTCACTTCATTAAAAGCATATGAAGTCCACTATCATGGAGAAGATGCTCCTTATGAAGATCACGGAGTGCACGGGGAACCTGCCTATTTCTTACTAAACGAAAAGGGCCAAGTCCTCTATCAGCAAAGACAAACAAGTCCGTTTGGCAGACCGCATGCCAACGAACTGCGCAAAATCATTCAGTACATCCGCAAAAACTTAAAAGGCCAATATAAAAGCGTGAAATAAGAAAGAACCCTCGTAATGAGGGCTCTTTTTTTATGATTGTCTTTTGTTAAATAGCCAGTCTGCGGCGAAAACCACAAGAAGACCCGCCATGAGATTCACAAAAGTGACGGGTGGTCTGTCATCCTGGATATACGCGTACAGCGCATGTCCTCCTAATGCGAGAAGATAAAAGACAAACGCTGGTACAGCTGCTTTATGTGAATTCGCTTGTTCTCTTTTCGTCATTTTTTAAAAAAACATTGTAGCTATTCCCCTTTATGCTGCTTTCTTCATCGTCACTCGGCGAAGTGCCCGCGAACGAATATATTCCATTGGACCCATTCTCCAAACCTTTAGACAAAATGCTGATACGGCGATTTGCAGAAGAGAAATGAGCAGCCATGCCAATACGATAAGAGGGGCGTTGATTTGTCCGCCAAGACCCAATCCCCAGCTATAAAATAGAATCGAGCAGATGATATTTTGCAGGATATAACAGCTGAGTGCCATTTTCCCTACATATTCAAACCAATTCCACATGAACCATGACTCCGTGTGAGTCAGGAGCTTCGCAATGACAGCGATATAGAAAAGAGAGAGGAATGGCGAAAACGCATAGCGCACAACGAATTCCACTAGTTCGTTCGGAACGAAGACAAGTGCATTCAGCGGCAGCCCCACCCACAGACCGACTCGGAATAATATTTTCCGTAGAGATTGCCCGCGTTCATTTGCATAAAAAACACCGGCTCTCATCATCCGCACACCTAATAAAAACAGAAATGTGTTCATTGGAATGATAAAGATCGCTTCTTCACGGTACATGAAAAAGTGTTGTAATCGTTCTTGAACCTGCGAGATCCATGTCTCTGGCAGCTGCTCTTCCAGCGCCGGTTCACTGCTTTGATCATACGATTCTGTCTCCATTTCAGAGAGGGAGAACACCATCAGACAGGACAGAACAAGTAGATGAATGACTCCAGAGAAGATCATGCCTCTTTTGATGCGCTTGCTCCCTCCTCGTACAATAAATGCCACAAGCAAACCGGTGACAGCGTAACTCATGAGCACATCATATTCCATCACAAGTGCAAAATGGACAAAGCCTTCGATAAATAAAAATAAAAGAATCCATAAATATGTACCTGGCCAAGGCGTGTTTTTTCTTTTGGCCTGCTGATATTTCAGCTCTAGCCCTACACCGAACATGATTGTGAGCAGTGAGAGCATTTTCCCATAGACGAACATGGAAACAAGGCTTTCTAGAAAACTGCCATGTTCATATTCATCTGCAATCTGATCTGTCGCAAAGGTATCCCCTGCATACGCAAAAAACCAGACGTTCGTTCCCAATGTGCCTAATATGGCAAAACCTCGTAAAATATCTAATAATCTTATTCTTTCTTTCACTAGAACGCTCCTTCCCCCTATACAGTTATCATATTTTGGTAATGATCGGAAGCCTGTTCTACTGAAATTAAGAAATATTTAAACAAAAAGACACCAGTAAAATGTGCAATTTTACTGGTGTCTGATCAGTCTATTATTATGGACGGTACACGCTGCGGACAACGTTCGTTTGGGAACGATCTGGTCCGACTGAAAAAATGGAAAGTGGAATACCTGTTAATTGTGAAATGCGCTCTAAATAATGACGGGCATTTTCAGGCAGTTCGCTTAAATTCTTCACGCCTGTAATATCCTCTGTCCATCCTGGCATTTCTTCGTAGACAGGCTCACATTTCGCTAGTTCATTTAGACTTGCTGGGAATTCCTCTGTGATTTCTCCGTTCAATTTATAAGCGACACAGATTTTCAATGTTTCAATCCCTGTCAGTACATCAATTGAGTTAAGAGATAGATCTGTAATCCCGCTCACACGGCGAGCATGACGGACAACGACACTGTCAAACCAGCCAACACGGCGCGGACGTCCAGTTGTTGTACCGTATTCACGGCCAACCTCACGGATTTGATCGCCAATTTCATCATGGAGTTCTGTCGGGAATGGGCCATCTCCAACACGTGTTGTGTACGCTTTTGACACGCCGACCACATGTTGAATTTTTGTTGGTCCTACGCCAGAACCAATCGTCACTCCTCCAGCTACTGGGTTAGATGACGTGACAAATGGATATGTCCCTTGATCGATATCAAGCATAACGCCTTGTGCTCCTTCAAATAGCACACGGCGGCCTTCATCTAGTGCGTCATTCAAGACAACAGATGTGTCCACGACATATTTTTTCACTTGCTGGCCATATTCATAATACTCGTCTAAAATATCTTCAATCTTGAAGCCTTCTGTGTCGTACATTTTCTCTAAAAGACGATTTTTCTCTTCTAGATTACGTGCAAGCTTCTCTTCAAACACTTCACGATCTAATAGATCTGCGACACGGATACCGATACGAGCTGCTTTGTCCATATAAGCTGGTCCGATTCCTTTTTTCGTCGTACCGATCTTGTTAGCCCCTTTCCGCTCTTCTTCCACCTCGTCCAATTTTAAATGGTAAGGCAGAATCACATGGGCTCTATTGCTGATTCTGAGGTTATCTGTACTCACATTCCGTTCGTGAAGATACGCAAGCTCAGTGACCAACGCTTTAGGATCAACCACCATTCCATTACCGATGACACAAGTTTTCTCTTGATAAAAAATACCGGACGGAATGAGGTGTAGCTTGTAAGTCACTCCATCAAATTTGATCGTGTGACCTGCATTGTTTCCCCCTTGATAACGGGCAATCACCTCTGCATTTTCTGAAAGGAAATCGGTAATTTTCCCTTTCCCTTCGTCACCCCACTGCGTACCTACTACGACTACTGAAGACATATCGTGCACCTCCGTTAACCTTTCAAAACGTTATCTCTTTCAAACACATTTATTTTATCAATGCAAAACGAAAAAGTCAACGTGAAATCCGAACATTAATATCTCGAAATCAAATTTTGTTCGTTTTAATTATGAGAAAAAGCGCTTTAATCACTTCTTCAGCGCTTAAAAAGGGAGATTTTGAGTAAAAACAACTATTTTGATGGTTCCTAATTTCTATTGATTTTCAATTAAATGAATCATCGAGCTTGCCATAAAATCAGGTGAGTACGGTCTCCCTGTCCTCAACCACCATTCTGCTGTTCCAACATAAGCAGAAATGACGAATTGCTGCTGCATGTCGATTGGAACGAGATGTGGATGAGGCTTTGAGCCTGCGATTTCCTCTAACCCCATAGAAAAGCTTTCTTCAAAAAAAGCACGAACCGTTTCATGAATATTGAGCTCTCGTCCTCGTTTCAAAAGAATTTGATACTCCTCTTCATGTTCCTGCAAATGCTGATAAAATCGAAAAATATACACATATGCCGCATGCTCTTTTTTCACATCATCTTCTTGTACAGGAGCAAAAATGGCACATTTCATCACATCAAACATCTCATCCATCACCTGCTGGGCAAGATCAAATTTATCCTCATAATGCTGATAAAAGGTGGTGCGGTGGATGCCCGCCACTTTCGTCAAATCCTGTACAGAAATCTTCTCCCACTCTTTTTCTCTTAATAACTGAAATAACGCTTTTCTTAATTGCTGCTTCGATTCCGTTGCACGCTTATCCCCTCTGTAGCAGTCCGCCACAAGCCATTCTCCCCTTCCTATGAACTTCAACAGATTCCGCTTTTCTGTTGGTTGAATCCTCAAGGCTGATGAATTAACTTTAATCTAACACAATGAAAAAAAGGAAGCATCTGACAACCTATAAGGAGTGATGATCATGGAAACAACAACACCAACTGCCGTGCAAAAAGCGTTATTAAGAGGAAAAAACAAGCAAGATCCGTATGACCCATTTGATTGGTATGCCAACATGCGTCAGAAATCACCTGTTCATTTTGACGAAGCCAGCCGAACATGGAGTGTATTCACCTATGAGGAAGCAAAACGTGTGACAATCGATAAAGATACCTTTTCTAGTCAGCCTCCTAAAGACCAGCGGAAGCATTCACTGATGAAAACAATGGTGATGATGGACCCTCCCAAACACACTCGAATCCGCTCCATTGTGAGCAAAGCCTTTACACCTCGAGTCATGAAATTGTGGGAGCCGCGTATTCAAGAATTGATGGAGGAACTCATGACACAAATAGAAGGAAAAAACGAGATTGACCTAGTGCAAGCCATCTCTTATCCGCTTCCTGTCATTGTCATTGCAGAGCTTTTAGGTGTGCCGTCAGAGCATAAACAATCCTTTAAAGAATGGTCTGATATTCTCGTCAGTATGCCTAAAAGTGAAGATGAGGAGGATGTCGCTGAATGGCAGAAAATTCGGGACCAAGGAGAGGCTGATATGATGGCGTTTTTTGCAGACATCATTGAAAGGAAACGTCACAACCTCGGTGATGATTTGATTTCCCTCCTCATTCAAGCGGAGGAGAATGGAGACAAACTGTCAGCGGATGAATTAATTCCATTCTGTAATCTTCTTCTTTTAGCTGGCAACGAAACAACCACCAACCTGATCTCCAATATGATCTTCAGCTTGTTAGAACAGCCGGGTGCGTATGAAGCGCTCGTTCAATCACCTGAGCTCATCCCGCGTGCTGTGGAGGAGGCCGTCCGTTTCCGTGCACCCGCTCCTACGATCGTCCGCTATGTCACAGAAGACACAGAGCTTGGGGGAAAAGTGCTGAAAAAGGGAGACAATGTGATTGTGTTTCTTGCTTCTGCCAACCGGGATGAGCGTCAATTTTCAAATGCACATGAATTCGATATACACCGCCACCCTAATCCTCATATTGGTTTCGGGCACGGTATCCATTTCTGTCTTGGCGCACCACTTGCCCGCTTGGAAGCATGTACTGCCATCAAGGCCTTATTGGACCGATATGAGTCACTAGAGCTCCTCTCCTATATGCCGATGACAAACAGCGGCATGTATGGGCTGAAAGAGCTGAAGCTGCGTGTCACGCCGCGTTCATAACAGAAAAGACTCCCGGGCATGGGAGTCTTCCTTTTAAACGGGGGTGATTCCATCTGTGTTCATGAGCACAATGCGATACCCATCTGGATCTTCAATGGTTGCTCCTCCCCGTTCCCAATATGGATTTGTAGAGGTGACTTGCCGTCCGCCAAATGAGATCAATCTCTCTTTCATTTGCTGAAATTCCTCAGCATCTGGAATATAGAACACAAGAAGTTGTTCTGGATGCGGAACGGGCAGGCTCTCTTCTTCTTCATGTTTGGTGATTTCTAAATGAACATGCTGATGAGGAAGCCCCAGCATCACACCATCGTATCCTTCATGCTGATCAAATGAACCTATTCGTTTGAGCCCTAAGCCTTTTTCATAAAAAGAAACAACCTCTTCCATGTTGACGGTTGGACGTGCGATGCGTAATTGAGCGGCTTCGAACTGTTGAAATTTCATCAGTCATCACTCCTTTTCTTCTTTTAGTATACGATTTCTCTGTCTTTCTCTCCTCCTCATTTCGATCGTTTTTCAATCATTCTTTCGATGTAGATCCATCAAAAAAAGCCCAGCTTCTTGAGCTGGGCTTTAAGCACCGGGCGGAACACCCGCATCGTCAAATCTTCTTTCCAGGTTGACGAATTTGTTATATTCTTTGACGAACGCCAGTGATACTGTACCAACTGGGCCGTTACGCTGTTTAGCAATGATGATTTCAATAATGTTCTTATTCTCTGATTCTTTGTCGTAGTAATCATCACGATAAAGGAATGCCACGATATCGGCATCCTGCTCGATACTTCCTGATTCACGAATATCAGACATCATCGGACGTTTGTCCTGACGCTGTTCTACTCCACGTGAAAGCTGAGACAAAGCAATAACTGGAACTTCAAGCTCCCTTGCCAGCGATTTCAATGCCCTAGAGATTTCAGAAACCTCTTGCTGACGGTTATCGCTTGATCGTCCGCTCCCTTGAATGAGCTGCAAGTAGTCAATCAAGATCATGCCAAGACCGTTTTCTTGCTTCAAACGGCGGCATTTTGAGCGAATTTCACTTACTCTGATTCCTGGTGTATCATCAATGAAAATCCCACTATTTGATAGCGAGCCCATCGCCATTGTCAGCTTGCCCCAGTCCTCTTCTGTCAGATTACCGGTTCTTAGGTTCTGTGCATTGATATTCCCTTCTGCACAAAGCATACGCATAACTAGCTGCTCAGCTCCCATTTCTAAACTAAAGATGGCGACACTTTCGTCCGTTTTGGTCGCAACATTCTGTGCGATGTTCAATGCGAAAGCCGTTTTCCCTACTGATGGACGAGCCGCGACAATAATTAAGTCATTTCGCTGAAATCCAGCTGTCATCCGGTCAAGCTCGGAGAAACCTGTTGGAATCCCTGTGATATCGCCTTTTCGGTTATGAAGCTGTTCAATATTATCATATGTCTGAACAAGAACGTCCTTAATGTTTTGGAAAGCTCCTGAGTTTTTACGCTGCGCCACTTCCATAATGGTCTTTTCAGCATCACTCAACAGATCCTCTACTTCATCCTCACGCGTGTATCCATCCTGTGCAATGGTTGTCGCCGTGCGGATCAGACGTCTTAAAATTGATTTCTCTTCTACAATTTTTGCATAGTATTCTATGTTTGCGGCAGTTGGGACAGAATTCGCAATATCGGTTAAATACGAAATCCCGCCTACCTCTTCTAGTAAATCTGTATTGGCAAGTTCAGAAGTCACCGTGACAAGATCGACCGGTTCTCCTCTATCGCCAAGTACAAGCATCGCATTGTAAATCTTTTGATGCGACATTCTATAGAAATCCTCTGGAATTAATACCTCAGAAGCGAGCGTGAGCGCAGATGGTTCTAAAAAAACAGCACCTAATACGGCCTGCTCGGCTTCTATATTTTGCGGCGGCAGCCGGTCATCGAGAAGTTCCGTCATGCCAAGCACCGTCCTTTCATAAAAAAATACGCTACTCATCATTTTAACATTTTCATCAATAAAAAAGTGAAAAACATCGACTATAGTCAAAATTACCATGAGGATTTTTCGTTGAACACTGTGTTTCTGAACAGCAAAACTAACGCATTTCAATAGAAAAGACTCTGTAACATAAATTGTTATAGAGTCCTTCTGTATCGGATTTTTATCTGTTGTAGTTCACACATGTGATCGACGCTCCAACATGGCATGTTCGAATGCGTTTTTTTAATCTATCGTTTTCTTAACTCCATAATTTTCTTTTTGCCCAATGTCTTGTAAAGACCCGTTTTGATAACCAATAGATAACACCAAATCGGGAATTGAATCAATCCCGTTTTTGGCTAGATCAAATAGCTGTGCTCCGTAATGTGAAGCGGCAATGCGTGCATTTTCTGCTGTGTATGGATTTTTCAGGAGTTCTTCTTTGTATATATCAAAAATATTCTTCCCGTTATCCGTTACAAATTGACCGTTTACAATGCTTAAATCTTTTAAATTGTAGCCTGTGACCGTTTTGATTTGATTAACAAGGTGGAATTTGGCAAGAGAATCAGGCGTGAATTGAGTAGAATCGTCAGATCTGCTTTTCATGATGTGGAAAAATAATTCTCTTGTATTGTTGGTTGTATTTAATAGGTCTTCTATTTGTTTTAAAAGCGATTCGTCTTTTGAACCACTCACCAATAATTTGAAATGATTTGGGTCAATGGTAAAAGTTAAATTTGTGTTTTTAGGAATGGTTATACCGTTTTTAGAGAATAAATCTTGCAATTGTTCGTTGACCTTTTGCCGATTGAATATTTTTTTCTCTACGCTTTCTTGGGTAGGATCGTACCGTTTTTCATTACGGAAGATGGCGTCATTAAAGTCATATTGACCTCCTTTATTATTCCTTGCCCAACTCATTTCCATAATGTAAGCAGCTTCTCTTTCCGGTTTTGTTAGATCACTTCTGAAATAAGAAGAATAAGGGTTTCTATACTTATTATATATATGGTCTTGAGGATCTTTGAATCGTTTATTTTGTTCATTTATTTTTTCGTATTTTTCATCTAGTATTTTCATCCGTCTATCAGCTTCGGTCATCACCTCATTTGCACTTTTAATAGCTGATTGACCTTTATAGTCGATTCGGTTCTGATTGTTTGAAGCACCTGCCGTGTATGACGTATTAATATTCATTTTGATTCTCCTTTTTAAAAAAATAGTGATTATTAAATATATCGGCAATTCAGTTAAAATTTGTTAGTTTTGATCCGATATAGTAATTATTACAAGGAGGGTTAAAATATGACAAATACTATCTTCAAACGTTTTTTATTACCTGCATTGGTATTAGTGCTTGTTACTAGTTTTTTTGCACCTAATTCTGCGGAAGCAGCTATTACAGGGAATAACAGTCCTAACACAGCAAGTTCAATGGGATATTGGAAAAATAGTCGTCCAGATACAACAATCTTACCTGAAGGTGAAAATGAAGCGTATTATCAGTTTACGATCAATAAAGGTGAAAGAGTTTATGTCAGAAGTTCTTATAATAAGCAATATACAGGGATGAATATCGAGGTGTATAATTCTAAATATTCTAGGACAGGGTCCGAAGTTATTAATCCTGATTCAGTAACGCCTTTTATTTTTGCTAATACTGGTGAAGTTACATCAACTTCAGAGACTTATTTTGTGAAAGTGACCCGTGGTACATATACAGGGAATATGTACTTTACTGTTTCCATTCAAGATCGTATTAAATCTGGGAATGGGACATTCAATTTTACGGGGACTTCTACCAACTTGGGGAATTCTTCTTTAAATTTTTTAGGAGTTGATTCTTCAGTCATTACAATGGATTTAACTAATAATTCCACAGTTCCTAAACGTGCTGTAGTTAAATCGATTACGACAACTAGTACCCAAACACCCAACCAAGGGAATGTCACACACAAACTGATGGCTAGTGAAAGTAATATTTGGTACACATCACTTTTTTCTTCTGCAACAAGCGGTTCTTACCGTATTTCTCTTGAAGATGAATTAAAAGTCGCTCAAAAATGGAACTTTAAGTACAACGCAAAAGCTACAGCGAGATCTACTATGAGCAATGTCAAAGCCGATATCCGTTACGAATATGATGTCACAGATGGATTCTAATTTAATGGTGTTTACAGACATGTTCACCAATTGATCAAAAAGTAAGGGTACATTCCCTTACTTTTTTAATTGTGTCATTTTTGATGCTATACTTCGCCACTTTTAAAACAGCTACGCATGATATTGAATAAGTTGTGAGATATGATCACCAGCTTTTTGCAAAACCCTCCTCTTTTTGCCTAAAAATATAAGAGGGTCTATAGACTCATTTTTCCTCAAAATTATTTCGAGAAGAAAAACCTATATTTATTCCTGAATCAAACAGAAGAAAATGGTAAATATTCCGAGGCAGTCAAGGTCTTTTGACATTTCTCCTCTTTTTAAATGACAAGGTCCGGTATTCCCTATATCAAATCATTTGTTAGTGAGTTAGTCCGTTATTTTCTGAATATTAAGATTAAAATATCAAATACACAACTTAATGAACATTTGACTTCATAATTGATAACCATTATCATTTGATTTGCTTGCGTGATAGTTGAGAATCATTTTCATTTGGAGGAACCATTCTTCAATTACTACACTCATCCAATATCCGCAAGCCTGCTTTTATCATCGTATGAGGGTCGAATTTGAGGAAGGAGATTTTTTACATATGTCCAAACGCCCTGAAGGAATGGGTACTGAGGATTCACTTTTCGGAGAAAGCCGTCCTTTTTTTATACCTGGGACGGAGCAACTGGATATCACAGCACACCCATACAGACTTTTTATATTTAAACCGAATACTACTCCTCCAGCGGCTGGTTTTCCAGTCATGTACGTGCTTGATGGGAATTCACTTTTTGGCACAATGGTCGAATCCATTCGTTTACAGTCAAGAAGACCTGAAAAAACAGGTGTCGTACCTGCCATCATTGTTGGAATTGGCTATCAGACAGAAGCGCCCTATCATCCGCTCAGGCATTATGATCTCACTCTTACCAGCCCTGATGCTTCCATTGGGGGCAAAAGAAAGGACTTCTCCATCCATACATATGGCGGGGCCTCTGCTTTCTTTTCTTTTTTAGAAAAGACTGTAAAGCCTTATATCGAGCAACGCTTTCCGATCAACCTGAGTCGTCAAACACTGTTTGGGCATTCTCTTGGCGGTCTTTTTGTATTACACACACTATTTGAGCACCCTGATGCTTATCAGACATATATTGCGGGCAGTCCTTCTATCCACTGGAATAAAAAATTATTTCTAGAAAAAGAATACCAATTCACCGACCGTATACGTCAGGTGCCTATGGATGTAAGGCTGTTTGTAGGTGTAGGTGAGCTAGAAAAACATCATCCATGTCAAATGAATGATCATGCAAAGTCACTAGCAAATCGTATGTTGCCTTTATCCTCATATGGCTTACATACGGCCTATCATGAGTTCCCTGAAGAAGGACATACGTCCGTTTTACCGGTGCTGATGAATTACGCTTTCCGTTTTGCACTCTATCATGATGATCCTTTAACAACCACAGACATGAAAGAAAGGTAGTGAACACATGAAACATAGTGGTCTATCTCAAAAGATTGCCCTTATTACAGGCGCAGGACAAGGTATTGGGCAAGCAGTCGCAAAAAGACTATCCGAAGAAGGTGCGATCATTGCAGCAGTTGACGCAAATGAAGATCAGCTGCAAAGCACCATCCAACAAATGAATGATGAAGGCATACGCGCCTTTGCCTATCCAGGTGACATTACCGATCAAGCTTCTGTTCAGCACATTGTCGATCAAATTGAAAAGCAGCTCGGATCCATTTATTTACTAGTCAATGTAGCAGGCATTCTTCGAGTCGGTTCTATTGACCAGCTTTGTGCAGATGACTGGCACCAAACCTTCGCAGTCAACACACATGGTGTCTTTTACGTATCTCAAGCTGTCTCCAAATACATGATGAAAAGATCAGAAGGGGTCATTGTGACCGTCAGCTCTAACGCAGGTGCCATCCCTAGAATGAATATGGCTGCCTATGCCGCATCAAAAGCCGCAGCTACTTCCTTTACAAAAACGCTTGGATTAGAGCTAGCAGCCTATGGAATCAGATGCAATGTCGTCTCTCCTGGCTCTACCGCAACACCTATGCAATGGGCTTTATGGTCTGATGAACAAGGAGCAGATCAGGTGATTAAAGGTTCATTAGAGACGTATAAAACCGGTATTCCTTTACAAAAAATCGCTGATCCTCAAAACATCGCTGATGCAGTAATCTTCTTTGCATCTGAGCAATCCAGTCATATTACGATGCAGAATCTCACGATTGATGGTGGCGCAACACTCGGAATCTAGCATTTCATCAAAAAGGAGGCCTTTTCATGAAACATTCATTATTGTCGTCAGAAGAAAAAGTACAGTTGATTCAAGACTATCAGCCAGGCGCTTTTTTCCTTGCTTCCCCTAAACGTACGATACTGGCAGAAGGGATTTTCCAGCATATTGAAACCAATCAGCTAAATGAACTATCCACAAGGGTAGCTCACGTATTTGACGCTGCCAAACAAGCTGGTATTCGAACACCGATTGTTGCTGGTGCTGTTCCGTTTGATCCGGCGCAACCCGTTCGTTTAAGTGTTCCAATCCATGTACAGTTTAGTGATCCACTCGAATTTCATCAAGGAGATGAGGAGTCGGAAGTGGCAGCTCCATCCTATGAGGTGACACCTGTCCCCTCTCCAGATGTCTACATGAATGGTGTGAACGAAGGGTTAGCTAAAATTGAGAAAGGAGAGCTTAGCAAAATCGTACTCTCTAGATCTCTCCATCTCAAATCAAATCGAGAAATTAATACGAAAGCAATACTTGAACGACTTGCTCGTCATAATACGACTGGCTATACGTTTGCTGCAAATGTAGCTGACCCGGAATCTTCCCAAAAGCGCACACTGCTTGGGGCAAGCCCTGAGCTGCTTCTTTCAAAAACTGGTTCAACTGTTATTTCCAATCCACTTGCTGGTTCTCGGCCACGCAGTTCAGATCCAGTAGAAGACCAGCGTCGTCACGATGAACTCCTTACTTCAGCGAAGGATTTACACGAGCATGCAGTGGTTGTCGATGCTGTCACTAAAGCGCTTGCTCCTTACTGTCATACACTAGATGTGCCTGCATCACCATCCGTCATACAAACAGAAACGATGTGGCATTTATCTACTGTCGTTAAAGGTGAATTAGCAGATGCAGGTGTATCCTCAATTGATTTAGCGCTTAGCCTTCATCCAACACCCGCAGTATGCGGAACACCTACAGCAGATGCTCGTGAAGCAATCCAAGCGATTGAACCCTTCGATCGAGGATTTTTCACAGGAATGATCGGTTGGTCAGATGCAAATGGTGATGGTGATTGGATTGTCACCATTCGTTGTGCAGAAGCTGAGGGACACTCCCTTCGCCTCTTTGCTGGTGCAGGAGTGGTCAAAGGATCAAAGGCAGAAGAAGAGCTAGCCGAAACATCTGCAAAATTCAACACGATGCTTCATGCGATGGGCATCCATCAGTTATAAAAATACATAGGAGATGACAAAACATGTTTGTTCAACCACCTACATGGCCAGAAGAATTTGCAAAACGCTACCGTGAAAACGGCTGTTGGCGTGGGGAAACCTTTAGCGGCATGCTTCGTGAACGCGCCGCATCGTTAGGGAATAAAACAGCAATTACATACGCTGATACGCACATGAGCTACCAAGAACTTGATGAGCGCGTCAGCAGTCTTGCCGCCGGTTTTCATCAGCTTGGAATTCAAAAGGGAAGTCGAGTTGTCGTTCAGCTTCCTAACATTCCTGCTTTTTTTGAAGTCATTTTCGCTTTATTTCGAATCGGTGCTTTACCCGTCTTCTCGCTACCATCTCATAGAAGCAGCGAAATCACTTATTTTATTGAGTTTGCCGAAGCAGACGCATATGTCATACCAGATATCGATGGCGGCTTTGATTATCGATCACTCGCACGTCAAGTGAAAGAAAAGCTTCCCTCATTACCTCATGTCATTGTTGCAGGGGAAGCTGAGGAATTCCTTGACTTGGATGATCTGCGCAAGGACCCATCACTTGATCCTCAAATTCATGTAGAGGCAAGCGAAATTGCGTTTCTTCAGTTATCTG
This sequence comes from Bacillus sp. FSL R5-0431, assembly GCF_038002985.1. Taxonomy (NCBI): domain Bacteria; kingdom Bacillati; phylum Bacillota; class Bacilli; order Caryophanales; family Bacillaceae; genus Bacillus; species Bacillus sp. FSL R5-0431. The sequence continues at coordinate 3,624,830 of NZ_JBBOOG010000001.1, forward strand.
GAGGCAGCACAGGCCTTTCAAAGCTCATTCCTCGCACACATGATGACTATATTTATAGTCTTTGGAAAAGCAATGAGGTGTGCGAGCTTACACAAGATGGTGTGTATCTAGCTACACTTCCAGTTGCACACAACTATCCATTAAGCTCGCCTGGAGTCCTTGGGACGTTATACGCAGGTGGAAGAGTCGTTCTTGCACCTGGATCAAGCCCTGATGTAGTCTTTCCACTCATTGAAAAAGAACGAGTGACCATTACCGCTGTGGTTCCACCTATCGCATTGATTTGGCTAGAGGCCGCTCCTCATCGATCAGATGACTTATCGAGTCTTGAGGTCTTACAAGTCGGTGGTGCTAAATTAAGTGCTGAGGCAGCAAAACGAGTGATGCCTGCCCTTGGGTGTAAATTACAGCAAGTTTTTGGCATGGCAGAAGGTCTGGTCAACTATACCAGACTAAATGATCCTGAACATGTGATTATTCATACACAAGGACGCCCGATGTCTGAATATGATGAGGTACTAGTGGTAGATGATGAGGACAAGCCCGTCCCGAATGAAGTGGCTGGACATCTTTTAACAAGAGGACCTTATACGATTCGCGGCTACTATAAAGCTGATGAACAAAACAAAAAAGCATTTACACCCGATGGCTTTTACAGAACAGGTGACATCGTGCGATTAACCAAAGAAGGAAATGTTGTTGTAGAAGGCAGAGACAAGGATCAAATCAATCGTGGTGGCGAAAAGGTTGCCGCTGAAGAAGTCGAAAACCATTTACTTGCGCATGCTGACATTCATGATGCCGCCATGGTGTCCATGCCAGATCCGTTTCTTGGCGAACGCTCATGTGCCTTTGTTATTGCGAAAGGAAACAACAAGCCTGCACCACACGCCTTAAAGTCATTTCTAAGAGAACGCGGGCTCGCTGCCTATAAAATTCCCGACCGCATTGAATGGATCGATGCGTTCCCACAAACAGGTGTAGGCAAAGTCAGTAAAAAAGCATTAAGAGAATTAGCTGCAATCCATACTGCCAACGTATAACAAAAGAGGAGTGAAAACCATGGCAATCCCTACTATTCCTGCGTATCCAATGCCGAGCACACAAGATTTACCCGAAAATAAAGTGAACTGGATACCGGATCCGAAACGTGCTGTTCTGCTGATACATGACATGCAGCAATATTTTTTAAATGCATTTCAACAAGATACATCACCAATCACAGAGTTAGTTCAACATATTGAACAATTACGTAATACATGCAATGAACTTGGAATTCCAGTCGTCTATACAGCTCAACCTGGTGACCAAGACCCGAAGGATCGTGCCTTATTAACAGATTTTTGGGGACCTGGACTTGGTGATGATGAAGCATTGACAAAAATCATTGATCAGCTTGCTCCATCTGAAGCAGATACAATGCTGACAAAATGGCGTTATAGCGCATTCAAAAAATCCAATTTTTTAGATATTCTTCAAGAAGGCGGGCGTGATCAACTGATCATTACTGGCGTATATGCACATATTGGCTGTATGCTGACAGCCGCAGAAGCTTTCATGCTCGATATTGAAACCTTTTTTGTCGCCGATGCCGTTGCTGACTTTTCACTTAAGCATCACAAAATGGCAATGACCTATGCAGCTGAACGCTGTGCGGTCACCACAACGACAAACCAAATCATTAGTCGTTTAACAGGACAGGAAGCAGACGATGACCTATCTTTTGAGGCCATCCTTCACCAAGTAGCTGAGTATCTCGAAATCGAGCCGAATGAAATACCGCTTGACGAGAATCTCGTCTACCTTGGGCTTGATTCTATTAGAATGATGAGCCTAGCGGAAAAGTGGAGACAGCAAGGAATGACAGTCAATTTCGTTGAGCTTGCAGCAAATCCAACGCTCACTCATTGGCGAACTCTTCTTTTCCCAGAAAAACAGCCATCTATCCCAAATATCGATTACATGTAAAGGAGGTATAGACTCTTGTCGATCCAGTCAGTCGATTCATTCCCACTAACCGGTGCCCAATCAGGCATATGGTATGCGCAGCAGCTTGATCCATCTAATCCCATTTTCAATACAGCTGAGTATATAGATATTAAAGGTTATATTGACCCCATACACTTTGAAGCAGCCATTAGAAAGACTGTCTTAGAAGCAGATTCCTTGTATATGCGCTTCGTTGAGGATACTGACGGTCCAAAGCAATGGTTTACATCTAAGAAAGAGATTCCATTTCAATATATCAATTTACAATATGAAAAACAGCCGCTTGATGCGGCTAAAGCATGGATGAATGCAGATCTTTCAACACCAGTCTCTTTAGAGAAAGATGTATTATTCCGTGAAGTACTTTTTCAACTTGCTGACGACCGATTTATCTGGTATCAGCGCATTCATCACATTGCCATTGATGGATTCGCCATTTCGCTCATTGCACGCCGTGTTGCTGAGGTCTATTCAGCCCTATCGAAAGGGACACCTGTGCCTCCTCAAACATTTGGAGCCTTACATGACGTAGTCCAAGAGGAGATCACCTATCAACAGTCCAATCAGTATGAAGATGATCGAGCGTTTTGGAAAAATCGCTTTGCTGATCAACCTGAAATTGTGAGCCTTGCTGAGCTTGCCCCAAGAACTTCAGATGATTTTATCCGAAAAACCGCTAGCTATGATGCCGAAAAGGTAAGCAAAATGAAAAAAATTGCTCAAGCTTTCGGTTGTACCTGGCATGAAATGATTCTTGCCGCATCCGCTCTATATATGCATCGTATGACTGGTGCACACGATATTGTTTTAGGATTGCCTGTTATGATGCGCCTTGGATCTTGCGCCTTGCAAACACCCGGAATGGTCATGAACCTAGTACCGCTTCGTTTAACATGCAAACCAGAAATGACGCTCTCAGCACTTGTTCGCCAAGTATCTGATGAACTGAAAGCCATTCGGCCTCATCAAAGATATCGTCACGAAGATATGCGGAGAGACTTTAAACTCATCGGAAGAAATAAACGATTATTCGGCCCACAGATCAATATCATGCCATTTGATTATGATCTCATGTTCGATCAGAGCATTGGTCAAGCACATAATCTTTCAGCAGGACCCGTAGATGATTTATCGATCAACATATACGACCGCGCGGACGGGAACGGATTTCAAATCGACTTTGATGCAAACCCTGCCGTTTACAAAGAGCAAGCAGTTGACGCTCATCAGCATCGTTTTCTTCAATTGCTCGAGGAAATAACTGGACTAGAACAAGATCAGACAATCAGTCAATTCAACCTTCTTTTGTCTAAAGAAAAAGAGAACATCCTCAAGCACTGGAATGATACAAAACGAGAATTACCAAAAGAATCTTTACGGGAACTATTTGAAAAACATGTCAGCAAAACACCACAAGCAAAAGCAATACAGTTTGAAGGAACCACTTTGACCTACGAAGAGTTAAATCAACGGGTAAATCAATTAGCTCATTATTTGAAAAGGCATGGCATTGGACCAGAACAATTTGTCGCAATTGCTCTGCCTCGATCCATCGATATGGTCGTAAGTCTGTTGGCCGTCGTCAAAACAGGAGCCGCATATCTGCCATTAGACCCTGATTACCCTAGCGATCGTGTCGCCTATATGCTAAATGATGCCAAACCAGCGTGCTTGCTCACAGTCAAAGAGACAGCAGACCGTTTGGACCATCCACACATCGTTCAACTGGATGATTCAACTGTTTATCAGGAGATCGTAGGCAGTCCGCATCTCAATCCGACCTGGAGCGAAGGCTCTCCACATCACCCGGCTTACATCCTCTACACGTCAGGATCGACAGGCAAACCAAAGGGTGTTGTTGTAACGAAACGAAATGTGATCAACTTTATATTGTCCATGCAAGATTCATTTTTATTAGATCAAGGAGACCAGCTTTTAGCGGTAACGACCATTGCCTTTGATATTTCCGGGCTAGAAATGTTCCTCCCACTCTTACATGGGGCTGCTCTTTTATTGGCAAAAAAAGAAATCATACAAGAGCCAGCAAAGCTTTCAGACATGATTCGTTCTCATCATGTCACAATCATGCAGGCAACACCAACGTTGTGGCAGGTATTGGCAGATGAATACCCTGACGTGATAACAGGTATGCGTGTTCTTGTTGGAGGAGAAGCACTCCCTGCTTCCCTTTTGCACACATTGCAATCTCTTCAATGCGACATTACCAATTTGTACGGACCTACAGAAACGACGATCTGGTCTACGATGGAAAATGTCACAGCACATCAAGAGAATAGCGGGCCGCCAATTGGCAAACCCATTTGGAATACGAGTATTTACATTTTAGATGAAGGGCTAAACCCTGTCCCAGCAGGATCAATCGGTGAACTTTATATTGCAGGTGAAGGAGTATCCAGAGGATATCTTGGACGATATGATTTAACGGCTGAACGTTTTGTGGCTGATCCATTCGGTACAAAAGGCACGAGAATGTATCGTACTGGTGATTTAGCCAGATGGCGTGAGGATGGTTCAATTGATTATATCAGCCGTGCCGATCATCAAATTAAAATCCGCGGCTTCCGTATTGAACTAGGTGAAATCGAAACCGTGATTATGCAACACCAATCCATAAAGCATACATCTGTTATCGTTCGTGAGGATCAACCTGGACAACAGCTGCTTTGTGCGTATGTTGTGCTGACAGATGGCACTTCTCTGCACCCTTCAGAGCTCAGGCAGTTTGTGGCTGCATCACTTCCTGATTACATGGTGCCTTCTGCTGTTGTCGTTTTGCCAGAACTTCCACTTACACCAAACGGCAAAATCGATCGCAAAGCATTACCAGCACCAAATATGTCTTTAGTTAGTTCTGAGCGTACACCTAGAACACCCCAAGAAGACATGCTATGTAGTTTATTTGCAGAAACCCTTGGCCTATCTCAAATTGGCATAGATGATAGTTTCTTTGACTTAGGCGGACATTCCTTACTCGCCGCTCGTCTGCTTAGACGTATACGCGATACACTTGGTGCAGACCTAAGCATGAGTACCATTTTTGAATCACCTCGAGTTGCTGAGCTTGCGCAGCACATTGACAAAGCGAAGGACATTCGGCCGCCGCTTCAGGTAGAAAACAAGCCAGATGAGATTCCGTTATCCTTTGCCCAAAAACGGCTCTGGTTCCTTCATTGCCTTGAAGGGCCAAGTCCAACTTACAATATCCCACTTGTCATTCAGCTGACAGGTACACTAGATCAAAAAGCTCTAATTGGTGCATTGGCAGATATCACTGAAAAACATGAAACCCTTAGAACCATTTTTCCAAATAAGAACGGCATGCCAAGACAGGTCATTTTACATCCAAAAAGTGTTCAGCCTGAACTCCATGTCACAGCTTCAAGCGATCAACAAATTGAGAATCAGTTAAACGAAGCCATTCGCTATAGCTTTAAGATTGAAGAAGAACCCGCACTGCGAGCAGATTTATTCATGCTTGATGCAAATCGATCCGTACTGCTTCTATTGCTGCATCACATCGCTGGTGACGGCTGGTCACTTGCACCATTGACACGAGACTTAGCTGCTGCTTACGAAGCACGTATACAAGGGAAATCACTCTCCTTGCCAGCCGAACCTGTTCAATATGCTGACTATGCTATTTGGCAGCAGAAGCTGTTGGGCAGTGAAGAAGAGACGGATAGTCTATTTGCCAAGCAACTAAGCTATTGGACAGGTGCCTTACATGACCTGCCAGAAGAACTGGAGCTTCCCTATGACTTCCCGCGTCCACAGGAAGGAAGCTTCAACGGTGCTACGATAGACTTTACGATTGAGCCCGCTTTACACCAGCTGCTCCTTGAGCTTGCAAAGCAGCATCAAGTGAGTTTGTTCATGGTGCTTCAAGCATCACTTGCAGCATTACTGACACGCCTTGGGGCGGGGACAGATATCCCAATTGGCAGTCCAATTGCTGGACGGAATGACGATGCACTTGACGACATTGTGGGATTGTTTGTGAACACACTAGTATTACGTACAAATACAGCTGGTAATCCAACCTTTAGTGAGCTATTGAAGCGAGTTCGAGACGTTGACTTAGCAGCCTATGAGCATCAGGATCTGCCATTTGAACGGCTAGTCGAAATCCTAAATCCAACCCGATCCAGATCACGCAATCCATTGTTCCAGGTCATGCTTGCCTTCCAAAATACACCGAAGGCGGAAATGAAGCTGACACAACTTGACTCAGATCTCTACGTGAAACCAGTAGGGTCAGCTAAATTTGATCTGACCATCGAATTGACAGAACAAAGAACTGAAACTGGATCAGCAGCAGGATTAACAGGTTTGTTTGAATTCAGTACAGATGTATTTAAACAAAGCACCATTCGAGCAATCGCTGACAGAATGAAGCGCTTTTTAACAGAAGTAGCTGAGCGCCCACACCTGCCGATTGGTCAAGTGAACATTTTGTCGGATAAAGAACGACAAACATTTCTCCCTGACAAAAAGACATTCGCTCAGTTAGACCAAGCACCTAGTCTCCCAGCCTTATTTGAAATAACGGCGCAGCAATACCCTGATCGAGTGGCTGTAACGGATGGCAATCAACAGCTTACCTATGAAGAGTTAAACAACAAAGCCAATCGACTTGCTCATTTATTAATAGAAAGAGGCGTTGGACCAGAACAGTTCGTTGCACTTGCCCTGCCTAGATCAATCGATATGCTCGTAAGCTTATTAGCCGTTCATAAAGCAGGCGCAGCCTATGTTCCGCTTGATCCTGACTATCCAGCAGACAGGCTGGCATACATGATACAAGATGCCAAACCCGTTTGCAGCATCACAACAAAAGCAGATGCAGTGCATCTCCCTGCTGATTGCGATTTGATTTTGTTAGACGAAAAAGAAACGAGCGATCAATTGCTGACTACGCCAAATCACAATCCGGCTGATATAGACAGAATTGAGCCACTATCTTCTCTGCATCCGGCCTATATTATTTATACATCCGGTTCTACAGGGAAACCAAAAGGAGTGGTCATCCCACACCAAAATGTCATCCGTCTTCTGACATCTACTGCACATTGGTTCCATTTTGATGAAGAAGATGTTTGGACAATGTTTCATTCGTATGCCTTTGATTTTTCAGTATGGGAAATATGGGGACCACTTTTATATGGAGGTCGACTTGTCATTGTACCTCATACCATCTCTCGCTCTCCAGAAGAGATGCTGCAGCTTCTAGTCGAGGAAGGTGTGACTGTGCTTAATCAAACACCTTCTGCCTTCTATCAGCTCATGCAGATAGACAAGGAACAACAAACACTTGGTCAAGCATTATCACTCCGCTATGTCATCTTTGGCGGTGAAGCATTAGAGCTTAGCAGATTAGAAGATTGGTACAGCCGTCACTCAGACTGTAAGCCAAAGCTAATTAACATGTACGGCATTACAGAAACCACCGTACACGTTACGTACAATATACTCAATCGAGACATGATCGCAAAGAAATCCAGTAGCTTAATAGGCGAACCGATTCCTGATCTACACGTTTACGTACTAGATGAATACCTACAACCTGTTCCCCCTGGGACGACAGGTGAAATGTATGTAGCTGGAGCTGGCTTGGCAAGAGGTTATCTAAGCAGGCCTGACCTGACCTCAGATCGATTCCCTGCCGACCCTTATGGAGCACCTGGCACAAGGATGTATCGTACAGGTGACCTCGCACGCTGGACAGAAGAAGGGGCACTTGATTACATTGGCAGAGCTGATCATCAAATTAAAATACGCGGGTTTAGGATTGAACTTGGAGAAATCGAAGCCGTTCTGGCACGCCACGATGCAGTTGCACAAGTTGCCGTCATTATGCGAGAGGATCAGCCTGGTGACAAACGCTTAGTCGCATATATCGTAACAACTGAAGAAGACTGTTTCGATACAGAGACCCTTCGTCATTTTGCCGCAGCCAGTCTTCCTGATTACATGGTGCCTGCGGCATATGTACAGATTGATACCATGCCACTTACAGCAAACGGGAAGCTTGATCAAAAATCACTGCCGGCACCTCAATTGCATATAAAGCAAACGGATGGCCGCGGCCCAAGAAATCCGAAGGAGGAAATCCTATGTCATCTCTTTGAAGAGGTGCTTGATTTGCCAAAAATCAGCATTGACGATCGCTTTTTTGACATTGGCGGGCATTCCTTACTTGCGGTTCGTTTAATCAGCCGCATTCGTGATGCACTTGGTGTCAAACTAAGCATCGGAACGTTGTTTGAAGCACCAAATGTTGCAAGTTTGGCAGAGAAACTAGAAAATGGAAGCGATGAAAACGCACTAGAAATCTTGCTGCCACTACGAACAAATGGAGAAAGATATCCTCTCTTCTGTGTTCACCCAGCAGGTGGTCTTAGCTGGTGCTATGCAGGTCTCTTGAATACATTAGAGAAAGACCTCCCTATTTATGGATTACAGGCACGAGGAATCGCAAGAAAAGATGACTACCCGCGCACACTAGATGATATGGCTGCGGATTATATCAAGCACATCCAAACGATTCAGCCAAAAGGCCCTTATCATCTTCTTGGCTGGTCACTAGGCGGAAACGTTGTACAGGCAATAGCTACACAGCTCCAGCAGCAAGGTGAAGAAATCTCACTCGTTGCGATGCTGGATGCCTATCCGAACCATTTCTTACCGATTAAAGAAGCACCTGATGAAGAAGAAGCACTAATCGCTCTTCTTGCGCTCGGCGGTTATGATCCAGATACCTTAACAGATGAACCGCTCACAATGAAAAGTGCCGTCGACATCTTGAAAAAAGATGGCAGTGCACTAGCAAGCTTAAGTGAAGATGCCATTAGAAATCTAAAAGAAACCTATGTCAATTCAGTTCGATTGCTCGGAGAATATCAGCCAAAAACTTATCATGGAGACATATTATTCTTTAGATCTACCATTATCCCAGATTGGTTTACACCAATTGATCCCGAAGCATGGGCACCTTATATCAACGGAAAAATTGAACAGCACGACATTCATTGCCGGCACAAAGACATGTGCCAGCCTAAACCCCTAGCAGAAATTGGTGTCATCTTAGACAACACACTGCATCGGGTCAAACAAAAGCACTAAGAATAAAGGAGAGATGACAAATGACAAATCCCTTTGATCGTGAAGACGGTGTCTTTCTTGTGCTTGTCAATGAACAAGGACAGCATTCACTTTGGCCATCATTTGCACCCGTACCAGATGGATGGGAAAAGGTCTTTGGTGAAGACACTAGAAATGCCTGCATCGATTACATCCAGACACACTGGCAGGACTTACGGCCTTTAAGCTTAACAAAAGAACCTGCCCTAGCACATGGAAAAACGGAATAAATCATCGCACCCTGATCTCACTCAGGGTGCTTTTTTGACAGAATAAACATCACCATCTTTCCAGCCCTTTCTGCTACAATTTAATTGAGAATGTTTATCAATCAATAAGAGATCAGGTGGTTTTATGGGAAATAACAATCAATTACGTACAATGGCAAATGCCGAACAATTCATCTATCGATTAACATATACTGAAAAAATAAATAATGCAGAGCTTCCGCATACGGAGCAACAGCTATCAGATACATTCTGCCTCCTCTTCAGCATAAGCGGCAGCGGTTTACTCACATTGAACGATCAAAAATGGCGATTGAAAAATCTGACACTCTATACGATCATGCCTGGGGAAACATTTATGTTGAAAACAGAGCCTTATCGAAAACACGAGCTCTATCTGTTTCGCTTTCAGCTCTACACACTGCAAGATCAAAACATAGGAGAAGTATCAACTGAACATGCCCGTTCTTTACTGAATGTATGGCAATTTATCGATATTAGCTCGATTGAACAAATTCATTCTTTACTGCCTGAAATGACAGAGGAATGGAAAAGACCTGAATCCATTAGCTTTTTTAGAAGCCAAACTCTTTTTCAACAGCTCATTATGCAGCTTTTCACACTGCATAAAGAAGATATTTGTGACACGGCACATGCCCTTTTCAAAACAAAACAATATATTGATCAACATTCCGAAGAACCCCTCAGCCTTACAAGTCTATCTCATATGGCTGGCATCAGCGCCAATCATTACAGTGAGCTATTTAAAAAGCATTTTGATGTGAGTGTCACTGATTATATCACCAAGAAAAGGATGGCAAGAGCCAAACAGTTAATGGCAAAAAGCAATGCAAAGCTCAAAGACATTGCACTGGAAATCGGCTATCAAGATCCCTATTACTTTAGCCGCATCTTTAAGAAAAAAACTGGCATGACCCCTTCTGCTTATATGAAAAGCCGTCAGCGGAAAATTGCAGCCTATGGTCATTCCATACTCGGTCAGCTCACACCAATTCATATCATCCCATATGCTGCCCCTCTTCATCCTAAATGGACAGCACATGATTTTGAGCATCATGCAGAAGAAATTCCGATTCACCTGAGTGCACATCGTATCAACGAGCACGCTGAAGCCAATTTACAGCAATTAAAGGAAACAAAACCTGAGCTGATCATTGCCAATGATCATGTGACAGAGGAAGAAAAACAAGTGTTGAAAACCATCTGTCCTGTTCACTTTGTTCCATTCACACAATTGAATTGGCGCGCTCAATTCAGACAAACAGCTATGTTCCTGAACGAAGCGAAGGAAGCAGAAGAATGGTTGCTTCATTACGAGGAAATCGTCATTCAAGCGAAAAAGGCATGCCTTGTTGATCATCCACCAAAAACCGTCCTGCCTCTTCGTATCTTTCAAGATCAGCTCTACTTGTCTGTAAATCGCACCATGTCAGAAGTGATTTTTTATGACATTGGTCTTCTGCCAGCTTTTCAGAATGATGGTCAGCTAATAGAAAAAAAAATCAGCATTCGCTCCATACAACAGCTAGACCCAGACGCCATCTTCCTCTTCTTGCATAAGGAGCCAAAAACCATTGCATTTTATCAAAAGTTAAAGCAACAGGAGGCTTGGCAAAATCTCAAGGCTGTGAGTCAACAAGCAGTCTATCCACTCGCTTCTGACCCTTGGCGTGAATACACAGCAGCCAGTCATCAACGAGTCATTCAGGACCTTTTATCTTTTTTTCCGTAAAAAGTCCATCATTTGATAGAGAATTGTCTATGGCTAAAAGGACGAAAGCCTAATACAATCTTTAATTGAGAACAATTATCAGTTAAAGGAGAAAACAAATGAAAAAATGGTTAGCATTGCTTACCCTTTGTATCATGACGATCACCACAGCAGCCTGTGGTGCTACAGAAAATAAACCTGCTTCAAACACAGCCAAAAGCAAGTCAGCTGAAGCAACAGAAACAAAAATCAATTACTTAGATCAAACGTACAAGCTCAAAACACCAGTGAAACGAATCGTCATTGCTGGAAGCCTAGAATCAATGGAAGATGCAAAATTACTTGGTATCCAACCTATTGGTGCTTCTACCGTAGGCGGCACATTCCCTGAATTATTTAAAGACATCACAGCGAAAACAGAAGGCATCGGTGAAAAAACAGAACCAAACCTAGAAAAAATCTTAAAACTAAAACCAGACGTGATACTCGGATCAACAAAGTTCCCGCCTGCAACAATTAAAAAACTGGATAAAGTCCAAACGACGATCCCAGTATCCCATGTCTCTTCTGACTGGGAAAGCAATCTTTTATTGCTCGGTACACTGACTGGAAAGAGTGAAGAAGCCAAAAACATCATTTCTGATTATCAGAAAGATCTCAAACAAGCGAAAGAAACCCTGAAAGACAAAAGCAACAACAAAACAGCTGTCATTTTGCGCATTAGACAGGGCGACCTGTACGTGTATCCTGAAGACGTATACTTCAACTCAACCTTATATGGGGACTTAGGATTTTCAGCACCAAGTGATATCAAAAAAGCCAAAGCACAAGCGATGATTTCGATGGAGCGCCTGGGCGAACTAAATCCTGACTATATTTTTGTTCAGTTCTCTAAAGCGGAAAACTCATCGAATCCAAACGCATTGAAGGACTTAGAGCAAAATAAAATTTGGACAAGCCTAAAAGCTGTGAAAAATGGGCACATCAATGCAAATGTCGTTGATCCTATGCTTCAAGGAGGAACAGCACTAAGCAAAACAACCTTCCTTGATAAAGCTGTCAAATGGTTAGAGAAAAACAACTAAAAAAAGAAGCGCCAATTTGCGCGATCAGATTGTTGACAAAGGGCTAAAATGATCTTTATTTTTAGCTCTTTGTCTTCTTTTCAGCGTAGTTGAAAACCTTGAGGAGAGAATACACATGAACGGAACGTTTCTATATGACGAGTTTAATGGGCGTCAGCTTGATATTTACCTTCCACAGGACACCTCTATTGATGTTCCAGCTGTCTTTGTACAAGATGGCTCTTCTTTGTTTAGAACACACCTGCTAGAGATCGAAAGAATGATCGAAGCCAATACCATCTCGCCAATCATCATTGTCGGCATACACCCCTTCAATCGACTTGATGAATATACACCATGGAAGGCGTCATCACTGCGTTCTGAGTTTCCTGACTTTAATGGCGAGGCACAGACGTATATGTCATTTTTAGCAAATGACTTGCTCCCTTATATCAAAAGAGAATATCCAGTCAAGCAGACCTGTCATCAACATAGTCACGTAGGTGCTTCATTAGGTGGACTATTTGCTATTTATACCCTATTGATGCACCCTGCCCTTTTTAAAAACATCGCATCTATCTCTGGGTCATTTTGGTATCAAGATTTTCTACCGTTTGCTAAACAACAAAGCATTCAGTGTGTGGAGCACCTTGTCTATTTATCTGTAGGCAGTGAAGAAGGTAAAGGCAAAACATCTGCTCAACAGCACATGCCTTTATTCAACAAACAACTACATGACCTTTTATTACAGAAAGGGATGCAGGATTGGCAGCTGCAATATCACATCGAACAAGGGGAGGGCCATCATCTGAAACAATTTCAAAAAAATTTCTTATCGGCCATAAAGTGGTTTTATAAAAGAGAACTCTAATTTTTTATCAACATGGTACAAAGCCGATATGATATATTGGAACGTATAGATTGAAAGAGGAGGGATTTGCTCATGAGACCTTTACAAATCTCAGCCGATACAGCACAAAAACTTGCGGCATCACTCAATGTACCCATTGAACAAATCATGCATATGCCGCAGCATATCTTAATCGCTAAACTAGCAGAACTTGAACAGAAGAAAGATCGTTCTTCTTAAAGAAATAAAGGAGTTTACATTCATGGAACAACATCTAGAACAATCAACATTACATCCTCGCAGTAAAGGACAAACCATCCTGCTGATTGCTGGGATTTTACTCATTGCATTTAATCTACGGCCTGCCATTACGTCCGTGGGGCCTCTCATCGGCGCCATTCGTTCCGATTTACAGCTTTCAAATGGACTTGCGGGTTTTCTCACAACATTACCACTGCTCTCATTCGCATTGCTTTCTCCAATTGCACCTAAAATCGGAAAACGTCTTGGCAATGAACGAACCCTTTGGCTTGGGCTTGCTGTCCTTTTATTTGGGATTGTGATTCGCTCGTTTGGCACGATCACCTTCTTAATGATTGGAACCGCGCTTGTCGGTGTCGGGATTGCAATATGTAATGTGCTCTTACCGGGGCTCGTGAAGCATAAATTTCCTGCACATGCTGGATTGATGACGAGCGTGTATACGACCTCGATGTCCGTCTTTGCGGCACTTGCATCAGGTATCAGTGTTCCACTCAGTCATACGATGCCTGGCGGCTGGAATACATCATTCCTCGTATGGGCTGGCCTTGCTCTTCTCGCGATGATGGTCTGGGCGCCACAGCTTCTTCATCAGAACACAGCGGCCGTCAAAAGCATTTCGCTCACAGAGCAGCCGATATGGCGTTCACGTGTCGCATGGCAGGTGACCTTTTTTATGGGGTTGCAGTCATTCCTTTTCTATAGCAGCATCGCCTGGTTTCCTGATATTTTAACATCACATGGAATGAACCTGTCGACAGCCGGCTGGATGCTGTCCATTATGCAGTTTGCTGGGCTGCCATCCACCTTTTTAACGCCTGTTTTTGCAGAAAAATTAAAAACACAAAGACCGCTTGTCTTCGGACTTGTCCTTGTGTATTTACTTGGCATGATCGGACTTCTTCTCGGAGGATCGACGCCTATTCTCGTGATCTCTGTTTTATTGATCGGTATTGGACAAGGTGCCAGCATCAGTCTGGCGCTCACATTTATCGGATTACGGACGACCAATATGGAGCAAGCCGCTGCCCTTTCCGGAATGGCGCAGTCTCTCGGTTATTTATTAGCCGCCGTTGGTCCGTTCATGATCGGTATCCTTTTTGATCTCACACATACATGGACGCCATCCATTATCATCTTTATCATCATCCTATTTTTCATGTTTTTATCCGGTATGCGAGCCGGACGAAGCGTCTATATTTCAGATCCATCATAAAAAAAGAACCCGCCTCCTCGTGAGACGGGTTCTTTTCTGCTTTATGCTTGTTCTGTCACATGAACCTTTAACGTTGCTTGTACCTCTGGATGAAGCTTCACCGGTACATTTGTGTAACCTAATGCACGGATGGCGTCATTCAGCTCGATTTTGCGCTTATCGAGTTTGATTTGATGATCTTTTTGCAATTTATCAGCGATTTGTTTGCTTGTAATCGATCCAAACAGACGACCGCCTTCACCTGATTTTGCAGTGAGCTCCACTGTTAACGCCTCAAGTGTCTCTTTTAGTTGCTTCGCTTGTTCAAGCTCTTGGATGGCATTCTTTTTCTCTTTGTTTTTCTGCCCTTCCAATGCGCTTAGGTTCGTTGGATTTGCTTCAACCGCTAACCCTTGTTTGATGAGAAAGTTGTGAGCGTATCCGTCAGCTACATTCTTGACTTCGCCTTTTTTCCCTTTGCCTTTTACGTCTTTTAGAAAGATGACTTTCATCTTTGAACCCCTCCTTCGAAATATTCATCAATGGCAGCTTTTAACTGCTCTACCGCTTCTTCAATGGTTATACCATACATTTGGGTGGCAGCGTTAGTCAAATGACCGCCGCCATCTAACGCTTCCATGATAATTTGGACGTTGATATCTCCTAATGATCTCGCACTAATGCACACCGTGTTGTCATCTCGTCTAGCGACAGCAAATGACGCTTCTACCTCACTCATTGACAACAGAGAATCAGCCGTCTGGGCAATCGTAATTTGATCATAATACTCCGAGCTGTCTGACGGCAATGAAGCAATCGCCACCTGATTTTGATACAAATCTGTATGCTGAATGAGTTTTGCCCGTTTGATGTAATGATCAACTGTCTCTTTTAGGAATTTTTGCACAAGGACAGGATCTGCCCCCTTCGCACGAAGATAGGATGCTGCATCAAACGTTCTTGATCCCGTTCTCAGCGAGAAACTCTTCGTATCCACGATGATCCCAGCGAGAAGCGCAGTAGCTTCAATCATGTTAATACGCAATTTCTTCGGCTGATACTCTAAAAGCTCTGTCACAAGCTCTGCTGTGGATGAAGCATACGGCTCCATATAGACAAGTAATGGATCACGGATAAACTCTTCGCCGCGTCTATGATGGTCAATGACCACGACATTTTCAATCTTATTGAGCAGTCGTTCTTCCATGACGAGAGACGGTTTATGTGTGTCCACGACCACAAGCAATGTATCATCCTCTGCAAGCTCCATGGCTTCCTCTGGGGTGATAAAACGTGACCAAAGATCTTCATAATTCTTAATCTCACTAATCAAGCGTTGAACACTGTCACCAATTTGGTTGGCATCAATGACAATATAGCCTTCTTTCCCATTGGCCTGGGCGACCTTTAAAATTCCAATCGATGCACCGATCGAGTCCATGTCTGGGAACTTATGCCCCATGATCATGACATTTCCGCTTTCAGATACAATTTCTTTTAAAGCATGAGAAATGACTCGTGCGCGTACACGTGTCCGTTTCTCCATTGGATTCGTTTTCCCGCCGTAGAATTTCACTTTTCCATTTGGCTGCTTAATGGCTACCTGATCCCCGCCTCGTCCGAGGGCAAGATCAAGACTCGACTGCGCAAGTGCCCCAAGCTCTTTTAAAGAAGGAACGGACGCTCCAATCCCGATACTCAGAGTAAGTGTCGCACTATGCGCCCCTGTTTTCTCACGGACCTCGTCTAAAATGGAGAACTTCGACGCTTCAAGCTCTGCTAAGATGCTCTCATTTAGAACCGCCATAAATCGTTCAGACGAAATTCGCTTCAGGAAAATGCCATATTCTTGTGCCCAATTGTTTAACAGCGACGTCACTTCACTATTAATGGTGCTGCGCACCTGATCATCAAGACCCTGCGTGACATCATCGTAATTGTCTAAAAAGATATAAGATAACACCGTTCGTTCATTTTCGTACTGTCTTTCAATCTGCACCTGTTCCGTGACATCAAAGAAATATAAAAGGCGCTCTGACCGTTTAATAATGACTTTGAATTTCCGGTCATTCAGCGTCACATTTTCTGTCTCGACCTCTTGTTTAATAAGAGGCACAACGGACTCGAATGTATCATACAAGGATCTGCCGACAAGCGTGCTTTCATGAAAGCACGAAGCGAGAAATGGATTTGTCCATTCGATATAATACTGGTCATTAAACAGCATAATACCAATTGGCATTTCCATTAATGCTTCTTCTCCAACCTTTTTGACTCGATAGGATAATGTTGAAATATATGAATCAATCTCTTTTTGCACTTGCGTATCTGCCCACTTTAAGAAGTAGAGCACACCTGCAAGAACGAAAAGACCAACCGCTCCTATGATCCAATTATAATAAAGGTTGAGGAGGACTGTGACCACCGCAAGGACAATCAAAGCGATGATCGGATACTTGATGACAGGTTTTCTATAGAAGCTTGGCACTGATATCAACTCCTCAACATTCAGAGTGAATTATTTGTTTTTTACTTTCTCTCTTAAATCAAAGCCTATGTCAGCAATCCCTATAATACGCACAATCACACCGACTGGCGGATAGAGAACCCCTAACACGATAGCGAAAATGGGCACCGCTTTTGAGATGCTTTTTTCGTGGCAATAATAGAAGATAAAGGAAAATCCCTGAATAAGCACCAGTATAAATAAAATTTGAAAAGCACTCGTTTGAACAAGCCATAAAAAGCTGCCTTTTTCCGTCTGAATCAGCATCAAAAGCAGTGTGAGTAAATAATACCATACCATGCTTTTTGGCAGCCGCATATCCTTAAATTTCTTCAAGACCGGCATGTCTTTGACAAACCGTTTGATCAGAGGCTGCACGAACCAGTGATTCACGAACGCCAGCAATGTGACACCAATTAACAGCGCTACAGGCAAAGCACTCAATGCAGCATCCTGCATCTCTCTGAACTGCTTCAGCTGCTTCGCAATGTTCTGCTCAGAAGCGCCGGATTGCTTTAAGACACTCTCTAACATCGGAATCATTTGTTCAACCGACTCTTTCGCGATACCCATGATATCGACTTGAAAAAGCTGAACACTGACAATAAAGGAGATAAGAAAACTGAATAAATAGATCAGCGCACCTGTAATGATGGCATTCCCAGGCTGCCTTCTGCTGTAGAAAACACCCATGCCTAATCCGGCAGCAATCAGAATTGGCGCACTCATGAGTCCAGCAAGAGACCCAATTAAAAAGCTGATCACTATCCCAATAGCGCCAGCAGCAATTCCTTTTTTCAAGCCGTGCCTGATTGTATAGAGGATAATCGGTATCGGAGCAGCTAGAAAGAAAATAATGGATAATAGCGGCACATACAAATAAAACAGCATCATGACAGAAAAAATACTGATCATGATAGCGCCCTCTACTAACGCTTTTGTTTGTTTCACACCTTCACCTCTATCCAATCCTTTTTCTATATCTTGCTCAATGTGTCCTTCTATGTATACGTACGATGTAAGCTACACCATGTCTTACCCCAACCTTTATTTTACCATAGCGGCAAATCGCAAGTAAAATGCAGGCTATCTTAGGAGAGTTTCACGTGGAACACCAATATAGATTCGTACATGCAACTTTTCAATCAGCATGTTACAATTTTTTAGATTATTCTTAGCTATAAACCCTGAATTCAAGGTCAAAAGCTGTTAGAATAGAAACATCATCAATAAATGTAAGAAGGAGAATTCACATGGGAAAAACACTCGTATTCGGACACAAAAACCCTGACACAGACACGATTTGCTCTGCTATCGCTTACGCTGATCTGAAAAACAAAATCGGCGTTCAGGCAGAAGCGGTCAGACTTGGAGAAATCAATGGAGAAACACAATACGCATTAGATTTCTTTAAACAAGAAGCACCTCGTTTCATTGAAACGGCTGCAAACGAAACAAAGCAAGTCATTCTTGTCGATCATAACGAATTCCAACAAAGTGTAAGCGATATTGATCAAGTACAAGTGACTGAGGTTATTGATCATCACCGTATTGCCAACTTTGAAACAAGTGAACCTCTTTACTATCGCGCTGAGCCTGTTGGCTGTACAGCAACAATCTTAAACAAAATGTACAAAGAGAACCAAGTGAAGATTGAAAAAGAAATCGCTGGTTTGCTTTTATCTGCAATCATTTCTGATTCCTTGCTATTCAAATCCCCAACATGCACACAGCAAGACATTGATGCTGCGCATGAGCTAGCTGAAATTGCAGGGGTAGATCCAGAAGTTTACGGCCTAGACATGCTGAAAGCTGGCGCTGACCTAAGCCAAAAAACGGTTCAAGAATTAATTACAATTGATGCAAAAGAATTTGCACTAGGCAATAGCAAAGTGGAAATTGCGCAAGTTAATACAGTAGATATCGCGGAAGTAACAGCAAGACAGGCTGACATTGAAGCGAAAATCAATGAAGTCATCGCAGCGAAAGGTCTTGATCTATTCGTTCTAGTGATCACAGACATCTTAGAAAATGACTCCCTTGCTCTTGCACTCGGTGCAGAAGCTGCAAAAGTAGAAAAAGCATTTAACGTCACACTTGAAAACAACACCGCTTTACTAAAAGGTGTTGTATCAAGAAAGAAACAAGTGGTACCTGCACTAACAGATGCACTTTCTTAATCAATACAACAAGACTGCTGACATGTTCAGCAGTCTTTTTTCTTCTTTTAATGAATGTACATATCGCTGACAAGAATATCCTTTAGCACACTTGTTGGAATCGTGAATTCAACTACACCCATGTAACCAGGTGCCACATCATATTCATTAAAGGAAATCACCAGTTTGCCTTTTGAATTGATATAGAAGCTTTGATCCGGCTTAATTTTCTTAAATGGATCCGCCATATCTTGCTTGCCAATCCAGTAAATCTTATTTGAATCCTCTTTCATTTGTTTCTTCATTTGATCTTTAATATTTTCACTAATGACATCTATATACCGGTCATCTTTAAACAAGCTTGGTAATGTAATCAGTACATGATTTTTCTTATCCACCGTATCATACGTCATTTCCTCTGCCGCAGAAGCTTGAGTCGTCACCTTGTATCGACCTAGTGAGAGAATTTGGTCATTGTTCGTTCTCACTTCATATCCGCTCTCTACACTTAAATGACCATTTTTATAACCCTTTGTTTCCTTTTCAAAATCTTGATACAGCTTTTTGTTTTCAGCTAAATATTTTTGATTCAGGCTGTCTTGTAATTTTCCGTCCCCAAGCCCTGAAACGTGTGGTGTTTTAAGGTCAATATTCGTTCCTTGATCGCTCTTTTTAAATTCTGTGAATGTCACGACTTTCACCAGCTCGCCAATGACAGGCACCTCTGAAATGGCTCTTGCCGCCTGTGGACTGACATTAACTGTCGTGACAAATAGAGCAGCCGCAGCAACAAGTCCGATGGTCCATTGCTGAAAATGAGGTTTTTTATTTTTTCGTTTCAATGTCCGTTCAACCATAGCATCATATTCCGGTGGAATAGGGATTTCTAAATATTCCTCTTTTAACTGTTCCAAATGCTTATCCATTTATATTTCCTCCTGCGATAATTCTACTTTTAAAAGCCGCAACGCCTTATATAATCTTGTTTTGATGGTGTTTTCGTTTTCTTCGAGAATATGGGCGATGTCCTCTAATTTTAAATCTTCAAAGAATCTCAAAATGATGATAACCCGGTACATCTCAGGCAAATCCTCTATGGCTCGTCTGACATCTTGATCCTCATAGACATCTGACTCACCCTTTGACAAGAATTCGAGTGTGTCATCATCTGTCACTTGCACCCGCTTCTTCTTTCGTAAAAAGTCTAGGGCAGCGTTCACCACGATTTTATAAAACCAGCTATGCATCTTGGTCGCATCCTCTAATCGGTGAACAGATTTGAGTGCTTTATGAATCGCCTCTTGAACGACATCCATCGCATCCTCTGGGTTTTTGACATAACTATAGGACAATCGATAAAAACTGTGTTTATGCTCCATTACGTAATCAGCAAATTGATCCTCAATCTTTCGTTTCTTCATTTTACAAAGAGCTCCTTTATCTTAAATGCGCATCGGTTATTTCTTACAATGGATAGACGCGCGCCTTTGGAAAATAGTTTGCGCTCGGTTATTTTTTTAACATGTCATCCCATTTCCGTTTCTATACAAAAAGAGCGAACCAGACAGGTTCACTCTTTCAAAGCAGATATTGTTTGATGGACAAACTGTTTAAGTGGAGAAAGCGGATGAATGATCGGAACGCCTGTCTCCTCTTCCATCTGCTGTGCCGCATGGACCATCGATAGCTGCATCACGCAAATATCTCCGCTTTTTTTCATACATCTTCTAAGTTGCTTTTTGATTTGCTCCTCAT
Organism: Bacillus sp. FSL R5-0431; assembly: GCF_038002985.1. Classification (NCBI taxonomy): domain Bacteria; kingdom Bacillati; phylum Bacillota; class Bacilli; order Caryophanales; family Bacillaceae; genus Bacillus; species Bacillus sp. FSL R5-0431. Next base: position 3,645,729 of record NZ_JBBOOG010000001.1, read on the forward strand.
AAGCCTGCATATCACCATTTAGGCAAAGGTGAAAGACATCCTCCATCACCATAACTTCTGCATCAATCTGTTTGCCGTGCTCTTTTGCATATGATTTAAGCCGCTTCATCGTCCCTTCCACTGTATCCGGGTTTGAAAACACAAGTTGAAGAGGCCCTTTTCCCTGACAAATCAGCTCAAATAACGGTTCATCGATCGGAACAATCGGTTGTTTAAAAAGATGCTGCTGATCTCCCAAAGCGGCAATGTATTGTGTACACGTGAGCAGAATGAGATCGGCTTCACCCTCTTGCATCAGCCTGTTGATAGCATAGGCTTGCTGCTTGTGTTGATCAAAAGTGGGATCTTGTGTAGCGCGTTCTATAAATGATGAATCGACCGTGTGATAAAGCGCAATATCGGTATCGCCAAAAACATTTTCTATATATGACTGATTGGACGGATGGGCGTGAAGGCAGTGTAATCGAATCATCAGGTTCGCTCCTCGTGAAAGTTTTCAATCATTATATCAATCCTTGTATGAAATAGGGAGCATGATGACCATATTGTTAGGGAAATATTGAAGGAGGGATTTAATTGAAAGAAGAACAACACCCTAAACCATCTTCAGAGTCAGAAGACACTTTAACAAATCGGCAAGGTCATCCCGTAACAGACAATCAAAATATGAGAACCGTTGGGAATAGAGGACCAACTACGCTTGAAAACTACGATTTCCTAGAGAAAATTAGTCATTTTGATCGTGAACGCATTCCTGAACGTGTCGTCCATGCGCGCGGGGCCGGAGCTCACGGTTATTTTGAAGCCTATGGCACATTCGGTGACGAACCCATTTCCACTTATACAAGGGCAAAATTATTTCAGGAAAAAGGAAAAAAGACACCTGTTTTCGTTCGTTTTTCTTCTGTGATTCACGGCGGTCATTCACCAGAAACATTGCGTGACCCTAGAGGATTTGCGATTAAATTTTATACAGAAGAAGGCAACTGGGATCTCGTGGGGAACAACCTCAAAATTTTCTTTATCCGAGATGCTTTGAAATTCCCTGATTTGGTTCATGCCTTTAAGCCTGATCCTGTCACCAACCGTCAAGACGGCGAGCGTATTTTTGACTTCGTCTCGCAATCACCTGAAGCGACGCATATGGTGACATTTCTCTTTTCACCATGGGGCATCCCCGCAACCTATCGGCACATGCAAGGCTCAGGTGTCCATGCCTACAAATGGGTGAACCATGAAGGAAAAGCAGTGCTGGTCAAATATCACTTTGAACCGAAGCAAGGCATTCGCAACCTGACGCAAGAACAAGCTCAAGCGATTCAAGGAGAAAACTTTAATCATGCCACACAGGATTTGTATGAAGCCATTGAGCAAGGAGATCATCCTGAATGGGAGGTATATGCGCAGATCATGGAAGATGATGCCCATCCTCACCTTGACTTTGACCCACTTGATCCGACAAAGCTTTGGTACAAGGATGACTATCCATGGAAACCGATTGGACGAATGGTGTTAAACAAAAATCCAGAAAATTATTTCGCAGAAGTCGAGCAGGTCGCCTTTGGGACTGGCGTTCTCGTAGACGGTTTGGATTTCTCAGATGATAAGTTGCTTCAAGGGCGCACCTTCTCCTATTCTGACACGCAGCGATATCGTGTGGGGCCAAACTATTTACAGCTGCCGATCAATGCACCGAAAAAGCATGTGGCCACGAATCAAAGAGATGGGCAAATGGAATACCATGTCGATCAAGGCAAAGAGCAAAACCCTCATGTGAATTATGAACCATCGATCCTCGGCGGATTAAAAGAAGCCAAGCAGGATGGAAAAGATCATACGCCTTTTGTAGAGGGTGACGTCAAACGAGAAGCCATTGACCGCCCGAACAACTTTGGCCAAGCCGGAGAAACGTATCGCCGCTTCAATGATTGGGAACGTGAGGAACTGATTAAGAACTTAATCAACACCCTTGCGACCTGTCAAAAGAACATTCAAGAGCAAATGATCGAAAACTTTACAAAGGCTGACCCTGATTACGGAAAGCGTGTCGCTGACGGCTTAAAAGCCTTCAAACAAGAACAGCCAAGCGGACCTATAGGCTCTACAGGCGCCGCACAAGCCGTAAACGAAGCGATTAACAACAGCACACCTTCAGATCCTTATTAAATAAAAAAGAATGCAGCGCCTAGGCTGCATTCTTTTTTGTATCCATCGATTAAGCGTTTTGACCTTTTTTGATCCATTCTGCCACATTGACTGTACGTTTTGCCTGATGTTTTGCAGCAGCTTCTGCATCCTCTTGGATCTTTCCATTTTGATCAACAGTGACACTCACGCCGTAAGGGTTGCCCCCTGCACCGTATAATGAGTCATCTGTGTATCCAGGAGCGGCAATAATCGCTCCCCAGTGGAACATCGTTGTGTAAAGGCTAAGAATGGTCTGTTCCTGCCCGCCATTTGGGTTTTGTGCAGAGGTCATCGCACTCACTGCTTTGTTTGCCAATTTTCCTTGAAACCATAAGCCGCCAGTTGTATCTAAGAATTGCTTCATTTGAGCCGGTAAGTTACCGAAACGTGTCGGCATGCTAAAGATGATGGCATCTGCCCACTCTAAATCACTTAATTGAACCTCTGGGACATCCTTTGTTTCGTCTAAGTGTGCTTTCCATGCTGGATTTGATGCCACAACTGATTCTGGTGCCAATTCAGCAACCTTTAATACCTTCACTTCTGCGCCAGCTTCTTTCGCTCCAGCTTCAGCCCATTTTGCCATCTGATAGTTTGTACCTGTTGAACTATAATAAATAATCGCTAATTTTACGTTTTCCATTTGTTCCATCTCCTTTTGTTTGGTTTGCCCAAAAAGCTTCTGTAAAAATCCCACCTGTATTCCCCACCTTCATTAAAATTGACGACGATACCATAATGCCGCAGCATCGACTTCTTCTCTCGTTAGCTGATGTCCGCGATTTTCCCAATGAAGCGTAACTGAAGCGCCTGCGCCTTGCAGCAATTGCTCGAGCTCCTGTGATTCCTCTGGACGGCACATTGGGTCATTTTTACCAGCTGCTATAAAGACTTGTTTCCCCGCTAATGAAGGCAATGAAACCCCGCGTCTTGGGACCATTGGATGATGCAGGATAGCTCCTTTTAACGCATCCTCGTAATGGAATAAAAGACTTCCAGCAATGTTTGCCCCATTAGAATATCCGATAGCCACCACATTGTGACGATCGAACCCATATTCATCTGCTGCTTCTCCGATAAATGTATATAGTTCCTCTGTACGCTCAATTAAATTCTGCTCATCAAATACACCCTCTGCCAAACGCCTGAAAAAGCGCGGCATACCGTTTTCCAACACATTTCCTCTTACACTAAGAACGGATGCGTCAGCATCTACTAAATCGGCAAGCGGCAATAAATCTTCTTCCGTCCCGCCAGTACCATGCAATAATAACAAAACAGGTCTTTGTTCATTCTTTCCTTTTCGAAAAAGATGCTTCATCATGAATCTCCTTTCCCTTTAATCTCTCTCACTTCTATTGGCAGCACAATTTGTTCAATCTGACTGCGCTGCGCCTCATATTGCGGTGGCAGTTTCAATGCTTCACCCATTGTTTCCACTGATTCATCGTGTGCAAACCCTGGAGGATCAGTCGCAATTTCAAATAATATGCCGCCAAGCTCTCTAAAATAAATAGCATTGAAGTAATTTCGATCTTGCACAGGTGTCACTTGATACCCGCTTTGCGCAATATGTCTTTGCCAATCTAATTGATCCTGATCATCTGTCGCTCTCCATGCAATATGATGCACAACCCCAACACCCATACGTCCGCGTGCAACAGGTGTCTTGTTCACATCAATCACATTGCCTATCTCACCAAACGAACGGAATCTCACATAGTCCTCTTCTGCTCCAACTCGTTCAAAACCCATTGTTTGTTCTAGCAGCTGCATCGTTTGCTCCGGCTGTGATGTTAACAAAACAGCTCCGCCAAATCCTTTTATCGCGACATCTGGTGTGACCCCGTTAAAAGTCCACTCATTTTGTTTTCCCTCCGCACGTTCTACTAGCTCAATCAACAAGCCGTGTGGATCTTCAAGTGAGAGAAAGGCTTCATCAAAACGTTCAACCATTTCATAAGAAATATCAAACTGCTCAAGACGTTCCTTCCAGAAAGAGAAAGCGCCTGGCGGTACGACATATGTCGTCACGCCCACTTGACCTGCGCCAATTTGTCCCTTTTGTGCACCTGGCCATGGGAAAAACGTGATAATCGTCCCCGGAGATCCCCCTTCATTTCCAAAATATAAATGGTACGTACCCGGATCATCAAAATTAACGGTCTTCTTCACGAGACGAAGTCCTAAAACACCTGCATAAAAATCAACGTTCTCCTGAGGATGCCCTACAATTGCTGTGATATGGTGAATTCCTTCTGTTTTCTTCACTTCTAATGACCTCCTCATCATGAAGTACAAACCTCTATTCATTATGTCTTTACTGACGCCTTTATATTATCTCGAATTCGAGATATTAAATCAAAAAATATATTTATCTCGAATTAAGGATATGATGTTTTTAAATAAATGTCAACGGTTTTTGTTTTCCCTTTTAAAAAAGCAGGTCTGCTTTTTACATAACAGACCTGCTCTTCCTTGATTATTGCAGTAATTTTTTCTTTTTTAAATAGGCTTTCGCAACCTGAAATGCATCCTTACCTTTCACATTTACTTCATAATTCATTTCTCTCATCTCATCATCTGTGATTTGACCACCAAGCTTATTGAGAGAGGTCTCGATCTCAGGGAACTCAGTTAATGTCTCCTGTCTTAGAAGCGGTGCTCCTTGATATGGCGGGAAAACATGCTGATCATCATCAAGCACCTTTAATTTGTATTCCCTCAATTCACTGTCTGTCGAATACGCATCGACTAAATTGATATCTCCTTTTTGAATCGCTCGATACCGAAGCTTCGGTTCCATCGTCACCACATCGTCAAAGGAAAATTGATAGGTCTTTTGAATACCTAGATACCCATCCTGTCGATCAGAAAATTCCAACGTGAAGCCAGCCTTTATGCGATTCTTGATCTTGCCTAGATCTGAAATATTGGATACATCATATTGATCAGCCAGCGACTGAGGCACAGCTAAAGCATACGTATTGTTGTAAGCCATCGGCTCAAGAAGGCGGAGCTGAAATGATGATTCCAAACCACGCCGCGCTTGCTCATACACTTTTTCTTTATCTGTGCTTTTCGCTGTTTGTTTGAGGAACTCAGAAATCGCAGTACCGGTAAACTCAGGATAAATATCAATATCACCAGACCGTAAAGCTTGAAAAACAAAGGACGTCTTGCCAAGACCAGGCTTAAGATTGACTTGAATATCCGTATCCTGTTCAATTAAAAGCTTATACATCGAGATCAGGATTTCAGGCTCTGATCCTAACTTTCCACCGATGGTGATTTCTTTCTTTTCTTGTTGAAACAGTAATGGGCCCGCGACAACTGCTCCTGCAATCACAGCAAAAACCGTCACAGAGATCACAGTCTTTTTAAAAGAGATTTTCTCAAAAGTGCGCAGCACCACATCAAATAAGAGTGCGAGTAAGGCAGCTGGTATAGCGCCAATGACAATGAGCGACATATCATTTCGATCAATTCCCAGCAAAATCAGACTTCCTAACCCCCCAGCTCCGATCAGTGCGGCAAGAGTGGCAGTTCCCACAATGAGAACCATCCCGGTTCTGATACCTGCCATGATGACTGGCATGGCCAAAGGCAGCTCCACCTTTAATAACCGTTTGCGGTGATTCATTCCCATGGCAAGCGCCGCTTCTCTCAGGGAAGGGTCGACCTCCTGAATGCCTGTATATGTATTTCTTAAAATAGGGAGTAAGGCATAGACGACAAGTGCAATAATGGCAGGCACTTGCCCAATCCCAACGAGAGGAATCAACAAGCCAAGCAGCGCAAGCGACGGAATTGTTTGCAAAACCGCCGTCACCCCAATCACCCACTCTGCAAGCTTTGGCACCCTCGTTAAATAGATACCTAATGGAATGGCAATCAAAATCGCTAAAAATAAAGCAATAAAAGAAATTTGAATATGCTCAAGTAAGGCGTGTCCCAATTGTTCTTTTCGGTCCAATAACACACTGATCCAATCATTCATGTGACTCGCCCCTCTCTCTAGGAGAATCAGCTAAAAACTGAATCACCGCTTGACGATTCACTAGTCCAATTCGCTCCCCATCCTTTTCAACAGCCAATTCCTCATGCTTTGCCAATTGGGATAAGACATCATCCAGCGTGGCATGGGCTGTGATCGCTTCATAGCCTAAAAGAGCCTCATGAGCCATTGGTCTAGCCATGGCCTCTAGCTCAAACGCTTGATGCTCCACATGGCGAGCAGCCCCTGACACAAACTCCCGAACAAAGGCATTGACTGGGTGTTGAACCAATTCCTCTGGACGACCAATCTGCACCACTTTCCCTTCCTTCATGATACAAATTCGATCACCAAGCCTCATCGCTTCCTGCATATCATGCGTCACGAAGACAATGGTCTTTTGAATACGGCGCTGCAAATCAAGCAGATCATCCTGCAATTTCTCCCTCGTTAGTGGATCTAACGCACTAAAGGGTTCATCCATCAGGACAATCTCAGGATCAGCTGCAAGTGCACGTGCCACACCGACACGCTGCTGCTGTCCACCAGACAGCTCTGATGGCTTTCGATGTCGATACATAGCAGGATCAAGCCCAACCATCTGCATCAATTCATCCACCCGCTTATTGGTCTTTTTCCGGCTCCACTGTTTGAGCTCTGGCACCACGGCGATATTTTCTTCAATGGTCATATGAGGAAAAAGAGCAATTTGCTGCAGAACATACCCAATATCCCAGCGCAGCTCATACATATCATAATCATTTATTTTTTGACCTTTTATGTAAATCTCACCTTCTGTAGAAGAAATGAGACGATTGATCATTTTCAATGTCGTCGTTTTCCCGCTTCCACTAGGTCCAATAAATACAAAAAATTCACCTTTCTGAATCTCTAAATCAACCGATTGAACGGCATAGCGCTCATCAGAAAATTGCATCGATACCTTCTTAAATTCAATCATCTTCCCACGCCCTGACTGCAATTATTTTCTAGACTATCAATATGACAGATTGACCCCGTATTTGTATAGAACAAACTGTCACTTTCTCTCTCTTTTACATACTTCCCCTAGGATGCCCGCCAAAAACAGCTCTAGCCAATTCGGATGAGATTCTTAGTGAGACAAATAAAAAAAGCGAAGAGCTCGAGGCTCTCCGCTTTTAAGTCAACGACTTACTCACCAGTAACGTATGGAAGTAATGCCATTTGACGTGATTTTTTAATCGCTAATGTCAATTTACGTTGATACTTAGCGCTAGTTCCTGTTACACGACGAGGTAAAATTTTACCACGCTCAGAAACAAACTTTCTAAGAAGATCAACATCTTTGTAATCGATGTGCGTGATACCGTTAGAAGTAAAGAAACATACCTTACGACGTTTCGCACGACCGCCTCTGCGTCCACCTGCCATTTGTTTTCACACCTTTCCTTTAGTCAATTTTTCAGATCAATTAGAATGGCAAATCATCATCGGAGATGTCAATCGGTTTACCATCATTCGCAAATGGGTCATCATTGAAGCTATTTCCCTGATTACGATTTTGTTGGTTGCTCTGATTGCCATATGGATTTTGATTTGGTTCATTTCCGAATGGATTCTGATCGTTTTGGCTACCGCCATAATACTGGCCTCCGCTATTGCCACCGCCGCTGTATCCACCTGAACCAGCACCGCCGCTCTTAGGCTCAAGAAATTGAACACTTTCAGCTTGAACCTCTGTCACGAAGACACGCTGTCCTTGCTGATTTTCATAGTTTCTTGTCTGCAAACGACCGTCTACACCGGCAAGACTTCCTTTTTTCAAGAAATTAGCCACGTTCTCGGCTTGTCTTCTCCAAGTAACACAGTTAATGAAATCGGCTTCACGCTCTCCAGATTGATTCGTAAACGTACGATTCACAGCTAGAGTAAACGTGGCTACAGCCGCACCATTAGGCGTGTAGCGAAGCTCAGGGTCTTTTGTTAGTCTTCCGACCAATACAACACGGTTTAGCATATTGAAAGACCACCTTTAAATATATATTTCAATGATTTATACTTCTTCTTTAACAACAATGTGGCGAATGATATCGTCACTGATCTTAGCTAAGCGGTCAAATTCTTGAACTGCTGCAGCGTCAGATTGAACGTTTACGATTTGGTAGAAGCCTTCACGGAAATCGTTGATTTCGTATGCAAGACGACGTTTACCCCAATCCTTTGTTCCAGTGATCTCCGCACCGTTAGAAGTTAACACGTTATTGAAACGCTCGATAACTGCTTTTTTAGCCTCATCGTCAACTGTTGGGCGGATGATGTACATAACTTCGTACTTTCTCATCTGATTGCACCTCCTTTTGGTCTAAGCGGCCCTAAACGGGCAAGGAGCAATAAATTATATTACTCACAATTGTATATTATAACAAATTACTCGGCCTATGACAAGAACCTATACATTAAAACGGAAATGAATGACGTCTCCATCTTTCACTACATATTCTTTACCTTCTAGACGGACTTTTCCAGCCTCTTTTGCAGCAGACATGCTTCCACCAGCAAGTAAATCCTCATATGCAACCGTTTCAGCACGAATAAATCCACGCTCGAAGTCTGTATGAATGATTCCAGCACATTCCGGTGCCTTCATTCCTTTTTTAAACGTCCAAGCGCGTACTTCCTGCTCACCTGCTGTGAAATAAGTAGCTAAGCCAAGAAGCGAATAAGATGCTTGAATCAGCTGATCTAGACCTGACTCTTTGATGCCAAGCTCTTCAAGGAACATCTGCTTCTCTTCTCCTTCAAGCTCTGCAATTTCAGACTCGATCTTCGCACAAACGATGATGACTTCAGCGTTTTCACCAGAAGCAAACTCACGGATTTGCTGCACATATTCGTTGCCGTCATGATCCGCTACTTCATCCTCACTCACATTTGCTACATAAAGAACTGGTTTAGATGTGAGTAAATGAAGCTGTTTCACAAGCTTCTGCTGCTCATCTGTAAATTCTACAGATCTTGCCGATTTCCCAGCTTCAAATGCGTCCATTAGCTTCGACAAAATATCAAATTCAGCTACCGCTTCCTTATCCTTTTGTTTTGCAAGCTTACTCACACGAGCCAAACGCTTTTCAACTGTTTCTAAATCAGCCAAAATTAATTCTAAATTAATGGTTTCGATATCTGACACAGGGTCAACCTTACCTGATACGTGTGTGATGTTATCATCTGCAAAAGCTCTCACCACGTGACAGATCGCATCTACTTGACGAATGTGAGAAAGGAATTTATTCCCTAAACCTTCACCTTTAGAAGCCCCTTTGACAATACCAGCAATATCAGTGAATTCAAAAGCAGTCGGAACTGTCTTTTTCGGCTGCACCAATTCTGTTAGTTTTTGCAAACGCTCGTCTGGAACTTCTACAATTCCGACGTTTGGATCAATGGTACAAAACGGATAGTTAGCAGACTCCGCTCCAGCCTGTGTAATTGCATTAAATAGCGTTGACTTCCCGACGTTAGGTAAGCCAACAATACCAGCTGTTAAAGCCATTCTTTCATCTCCTCTATATCAAACGTGCTCGTTATACTGCGTAATATGAACCTAGAGCAATTATAAGTAGGTTTACATGAAAAGACAAGCTAACCGTTATGCATTATCAATAGAAGAAACATTGCCAAAAAGGATTAATCAGTGCTTTAAAACTCGAATTTACACCTGCTTCTTCTATACAAAAGACGAATTTCATCAAAAAAGCATGAGGCCTACTTAAGCAGTTGGCTCCTCATGCTTGACGAGAATTTTCTTCATTTTTCGTTCAAAGTCTCTTCGTGGGATCATCACGCTGTGCCCGCAGCCTTCACATTTAATACGAATATCCATGCCCAATCGAATAACTTTCCACCGATTGACACCACATGGATGGGGTTTCTTCATTTCAACGACGTCATGTAACCCAAACGCTTTGTCTGCCATCAGCCTTCACCTCTCTTGCTCACTTCATTGAATCTATTGTACAAAAAAACGGCGATGAAGAGCAATGTACAAAACAAAGAACCTCTTTCAATCATTCATCCTATTCTTTTTTATAGAAAAAACCCTTCTTTTAGATCATTTTATTTGTGACCAATAGTTACTTAAACTCCGCTTTTTTTCAATATTGTCACAAACACTGTAGGTCAAAAGGTTTTTATTGGTAGAACGCTGTGGTTTTTCCATATTTTTTGATTTATGATATCTGCATAAATGTTATGTGAGGGAGCAGGTACGATGGTCAATCGAAAGGATAGATTAACTGATAAAGAATATAAAATCATATCCGATCATGCTGGAAACATAGACAATTACCAGCAGCACCATACGATAGAAATAGGTCAGCAAACGCTCACTGTCCATGATTTTCTCAAGGTCGATCATCAATTATATGGTTTAACGATGCAGCCGGAACAATCAGACGAGTTCATCGTCGCTTTTCACTGTCCGCAGCCAAATCAAATGCCGGTGACCTCGCCACAAGATGTACACACCGCGGCACAGTCATTGCTCAAAACGGATTATGCCTATCCCATTGAAAGGAAGTCCCTTGATGGCAATCAAGATCATGTCTTTTTTAAAGGAAAGGAATACATAGAGCAAGTCTGTCAGCAGCATCCAAATGCAGGTATCTATCTCACTGGACAAGCCCTTGCCGGTGCTGTTTGTGCTTATGTTGCAACAGAACAGCCAGCTGTCAAAAAAGCCGTCACCTTTGATAGCCCAAATATATGGAGCAGTCTGTCGCCTGCGATTCAGCAGAAAGCACAGCAAGGTCAATACACACGGATATTGACTGAATATATTCAACCTAGTCATTATGTAGGTTTACTCAATCGTCATGATCATGGGGTGGGTCAAGTCAAGTATACTGTACCGCCACGGCAGCAAGACGCCGTCCAAGAACCCGTTAAATACAAAAAAAGAGAAATTGACACCTTTTTAAAATCAGCATTTGCTTCTATGAATATAGAATGGAACGAATCCTTTGATACAAATGCTTTTTTAGTTCTTATTTCTGGGAGTTACAAAGTAAATGGGTATTCATTCCACACAGATGGGTCTGCCCGTATTTTAGATGAACAGCTTGATCATAATACAAGTTTTACAGCCATGCTGTTGCAAGAAATCCATTCTGGACGTGCATATGCACAAAGCGGCCTTGAAATTATCATAAAATCCCATTTACTGAAAAATTCATCCTACGATCTCCAAAGTGTGATTGAACATGAAGTACACACTATATTTGAGAAAATCGATGGGATCGATGAAAGTGTAAAAGACGCCGTCCAGCATGTAAAACAGGAGCTCAAAGGACTCGTCGGCTTTGGTCACTATGATTTACTAAGTCCTAGTGATGTGGAAGCACTAGTAGAGGAAGTGAGGATGGAACAACATCATTCCTCCTTTTATTCACACGAAAAACAGCTGAATGCCTTGTACACCCTGAGAGATTACGAACAAGAACTTTCTACCCTTTCAAGACATATGTACACAATGGGTGATGACTACGCCAAGGCAGATAGACGCCTTGCGATGCAAATGGGTATTCATTAAGAAAGGAGTCATCGCATGATCAATCAAAATAAACCTCCTAGTGACGCCCAGCGTTTCTTGCAAAATGTGAGTGCCCGCCGCTCCATGTCTGTATTTGAAAATCAATCGGCACCGCAAACACAGACGCAGTCCCCCGAAGAAATGGCCGCAATTCAGGCCATACGCAGAGAAGGACAGCGAAAGGATCTAAAACGGCTGCTCAAAATGCGGCTTCATGACGAATTAGCAAACACTCGCGTGCACTTGGAGTATCAATTGTCTAAAACAGAAGACATGATCAACCAGACGACCATTGTCAAACAACACATCTCCCAGCATTTAAAGGGACAAGCCATTTCAGAATTAGAGGAACGACTTCAGCGTCTCAAGCAAATGCCAGTCTATGATGATATCAAAGACGCCATTGATTCTATTCGGATAAAATAAGCACCGCTCTGACAAAGAGAGGTGCTTATTTTATTTTATCAATATAATTTTTAGAGCGAGAAAATATCTTTTTACTTAAAATCGGATATAGCATTAAACAGACAAGCAAATAAAGATTCAGCAAACTATATATCGGATACAAGAAAGCAATCAAATCGGCAAACCCAAGAGATGTTAAAGGCGCCATCAAAAGAAGCATCACCAGCACAACCAGCCAGCGAGGCAAGGGTACAAAAGAGAGCATCCGGCTGGATAGACCAAATAAACCTGCAGCTGTCGTCGTATAAATAGCTAGACAAAGGACAACCGTCATAAACACAAACAATGATGTCGGTGCTCCTTCTAATACTGTAAACAAAGGAATGCCTTCTGGTGATAGACTCCCAGAAATATCAACCAGTATTTCGTTATACACGTACGAGATGACCCCAAAAATCAGGCCGCTTAATATACTCGCCACTTTGGCCTCTCCAAGCCCCTTCATTTCTTTCCCAACCGAAGACAGCACTGCCACCACAGATAATATATTCAAAGAGGCAAAGACAATGCTGGCAGGCCAATTGTACTGCTGCCCAAAATCAATCCGCCACATATGATCATGGTTCATATAATAAAAAACAAACGCATAGATGAGCCCCGCCACCAAAATTGGTATAATGAAAGCATTCACAGATAAGAGCCCTTTCACATCCCAGAAAAAAATCATAAATGAAAACAGACAAAATGCACCGATGCCAATCCAAAATGGTACATGATACATCTCGAGTGTCACCCCGCCACCGGCAATCATGACTGTCGTTGTCGTGAATAAATAAAGGACAATTAAAACGTCATACACTTTAGCCAGCCATGGCCCGACAAGCCGCTCTAGCACTGGCACAAAGTGATCGGCACGTACCTCATAACTGATTTTCAACACCACATAGGTAGACAGCATAAACATCAATGTAAACAGTAGAATGGCTAGTCCGCTATCAATGCCAAAAAACTGCCAAATTTCTTGGCCGGAAGCATACCCCGCTCCTATTAAGCTTCCTAAAATTAAAAGCGTCCACCTTGAACCAGCCTTCCACACAATCATCACCTCATAGGTATAGAATTAAGCTTGTTTCCGTATACTGTTACTAACTACTATGACAAGGAAGTGAGACCTATGAATAGCAAGAACGGTCTTTTTTTTAGAAATAGGGTGAAAGAATACGTGTCCCATACGGATACAAATGCCATTCAACAGCTTAAAAGTATTTTATTCTCGCATCTTCAGAAAGCAGGAAAAAGACCCGTTGCCATCGTTTGTATTGGAACAGACCGCTCAACTGGCGACTCTCTAGGTCCACTTGTTGGTACAAAGCTTTCAGGTCTGGATTTGAAAAAGCTTCATGTATATGGAACGCTCTCTGACCCAGTTCATGCGGTCAATTTAAAAGAAAAGCTCGCTGAAATTGAACAAGCTCATAAACATCCGTTTATTGTAGCAATTGATGCCTGTTTAGGAAGAGTGAAAAGTGTAGGCTCCTTCCAAATTGGAGATGGCCCGTTAAAGCCTGGGGCGGGTGTACAAAAGGAGCTGCCAGAGGTAGGAGATATTCATATTAATGGAATCGTCAATGTGAGCGGTTTTATGGAATACTTCGTTCTCCAAAACACACGTCTTCATCTTGTCATGTCTATGGCCAATACACTTTCTGAAAGTCTATCTCACATTGATCAAATGGATTGGACAAGAGAAAAAAATCGGTCCCTTTTCGCTCCTATTCAAAATATCACCGGCAGAATATAAAAAAGACCATCTCGTATCAAGATGGTCACTCTGATGATTCTCTCGTAGAAAGCAATTCGAGGATTCTTTCTAAATCTTCGTTGGAGAGAAATTCAATCTCAATTTTTCCTTTTTTCTTCTGTTTCTTGATCGTCACTGAAGTGCCAAAGTAGTTTTGTAAGAAAGACTCTCTTTCTTTCAACACTCGATCCTTTGGTGCTTCTTTTTTCTTTGTTTCACGTGGAACATTTTCGTTTAACTGCTGAACAAGTTTCTCAACCTGGCGTACGTTTAACCCCTCATCCACGATTTTCTTTACCAATGGCGCTAGCTTATTTTTGTTTTTCAAGCTAAGCAATGTTCTTCCATGTCCCATCGACAACGTTCCATCTTCAATCAGCTTTTGTACTTCATCCGGTAAAGTCAAAAGACGAAGATGGTTCGCAATATGCGGTCTGCTCTTCCCTAATCGCTTCGCTAATTCCTCTTGCGTCACACTGAGGTGATCTAGCAAGGAAGCATAGGCTTCCGCTTCTTCTAATGGAGATAAATCCTCGCGCTGCAGGTTTTCTAAAAGGGCAATCTCTCTCATCAGCGTTTCTGAAAATTCTCTGACGATCGCAGGAATCGTTGTCAGACCAGCTTGTTGTGCTGCACGGAAACGGCGTTCGCCTGCTACAATGTCATATCCTTTAATCGATTTACGGACAATGATCGGTTGTAAAACTCCGTGCTGCTGAATTGATTCTTTCAGATCAGACAATGCATCATCATCAAACGTTTTCCTTGGCTGATACGGGTTCGGACGCAAATCCTTTATTTTGATTTCTTCGACCGTTTCTTCATTTGAGTCTACATGGTTAAATAGTGCATTAATACCCTTTCCAAGACCTTTAGCCATTCGCATCCACTTCCTTTGCTAAGTCTAAATAGACATCTGCACCTCTTGAACGTGGATCATACAAGATAATCGGTTTCCCATGACTAGGCGCTTCACTCAGTCTCACATTTCGCGGAATCACGGTCTGATAGACTTTATCTCTAAAGTATTTCTTCACTTCTTCAATGACCTGAATCCCAAGATTTGTTCGTGCATCAAGCATTGTCAGCAAGACACCTTCAATGGCAAGATCCGTATTTAAATGTTTCTGCACGAGACGCACTGTGTTTAACAATTGGCTCAATCCTTCAAGCGCATAATATTCACACTGTACCGGAATTAAAACGGAATCGGATGCTGTTAACGCATTAATCGTCAGTAATCCGAGTGATGGCGGGCAGTCAATAATCATATAATCATAATTTTGCTTAACAGATTCAAGTGCTCTCTTCAATCTCACTTCACGTGAAATCGTAGGCACAAGCTCTATTTCAGCCCCTGCAAGCTGTATCGTCGCAGGAATGACATCAAGATTTTCGACCTCTGTCGTCTTAATCACATCAAGGACATCTGCATCATCAACTAAAATATCATACACACACTTCTCTACGTCGGCCTTCTCAATCCCAATACCACTCGTGGCATTGCCCTGCGGATCAATATCAACTAACAACACTCGTTTACCTATGTATGCTAAACACGCACTCAAATTAACAGAAGTTGTCGTCTTCCCGACGCCGCCCTTCTGGTTGGTAATCGCTATGATTTTTCCCACGATGTCACCCACTTTCAACTTAACAAGTTTCTCATTTTATTCATACTTCCTATTCTATCAAAAAAAGTATGAAACGTTTGCTTTTTTTGTTTCTCCATTATATATTCGTCAGCAAATGTCTATTTTCGTACATGAAAGGACGAACCAAAACGCATTAAAAAATATATCAATATATCTTTTTGGTGGAAAAGACAAACATAAAAAACCCTCACTTTCATCAAAAGTGAGGGGCACATGTCAAAAATGTAATCCACCAATTTTACGGCCTTCGTTCACAATGACTTTAGGAGTCACTGTATGATAGCTTCTCTTTTTTAAGAATCCGTAGGGGGTTTTAATGGTATATGTCGCATGTCCCAAAGCGTCACCTGTTTTGGCATAGGCCTGCCACACAATCTTTGAACAATACGTCGGATCGAGTGATTGAATTGACAGGGTGATGGAGTATCGAGCCTTTGGATGAGTTTTCACATAATCGTGCGCCCATTCCCCTGCCAGGTCTGCTGTTTCCTCTTGATTAATTCGAATTACCTTTGTATTGGCATTATAGCGAAACCAGTTAAGAATGGAATCAAGCTGAGGATGCTGTCGAAACCCTGGAATAGAAGCAAAGCTTTTCTCATTAATGACGATACCTGCATGTCCAACGATACCCTTCAAAGCATCAGTACTTGTCACCAATATATCTCCTTTTTTAGGCATAATATCGGTACCAGGATACGGCTTTCCTAAAAGGTGCTTGATGGTGTGCGGCTTTTCATCCGTTACCAACTCATCCTGCTTGTTTTGTTGTAAGCCATAGTCCTTCAAATCATCGCTAGCTGAAATCAAGTCAATTGTGTCGTCCTGAGACTCATGCTCATGATTTAATTGCTGTAAAGTGACCTCCTTAGAAACAACACCTTGTTTCTTCAGAACGTTCAGTTCTTTTTTGTCCAGCGGGCTTTCTTCTGCAGGAGCCGTTGGCGAATTCACAGCAAATATGGTTGTTTCATTTGTAAAAAGAGAAAAAGAAAATAGTAAATAACAAATAATAACAAATTTCGTCTTTTTCACTTTCATCGAGTCATGTCACCTCCTTTCTTCTATGAAAATCATATTTTACCAATTTATGAATAATAAGTAAATGTGATGTAGGGCCAATAAAAAAAGCTGACGAGTGGCTCTCATCAGCTTTTTTCTATTTAGGAATCCGAATCGTTAATTGGATATATTCCTCAAACTCTTCTTCCTCGGTATTTATTTTAAGCCCGCTGTCTTCTACCATATGGAGAGACTGACGAATGGTATTCATCGCAATTCGTGTATCACGACTAAACGCCTTACGTTTTGGCTTCGGTTTGCGATCTGTTTTTTGTTCAAGCATTTTCACTACACGCTCTTCAGTCTGTTTTACATTCAGCTGCTTTTCGATGATTTCCTGCAATAGCGCGATTTGTAATTCTGGAAGCTTTAGGGGTACAAGTGAACGTGCATGCCTTTCAGAGATTTTTTTCTCTAAAATGGCCTGTTGTACCTCTTCAGGCAACTTTAAAAGTCTTAATTTGTTTGCAACAGTTGATTGTCCCTTGCCTAAACGCTGAGCAAGCGCCTCCTGTGTTAAATCATGAAGCTCTAAAAGACGTGCATAAGCATGAGCCTCTTCAATAGCAGACAGCTCTTCCCTTTGCAAATTTTCAATCAATGCCACAGATGCCGTTTCCGTATCAGTAAAGTCTTTTATAATAGCGGGGATTTTCTCCCATTGAAGAGTCTGTACCGCTCTCCAACGTCTTTCGCCGGCGATCAGTTCATATTTACCTTCTTCTTCTGTTGGTCTGACAACAATAGGTTGGATAATGCCATGGGTATGAATCGTCGTGGCCAGCTCATGTATCTTTTCTTCTGAAAAAATGGTGCGTGGCTGAAAACGGTTTGGCATAATTGTGTCGACCGGGAGCTCCTGTATCTCTTCCTTTAATGTATCATGCTCAGCAATCTCTGCCTCTATTTCGGTTTCACGCTCAGGATGTTCTTTGTCACCAAGCCCGAAGAAGCGTGAGAGTGAATGCTTCATGAACCTACACCACCTTTAAAAACTACCTTTTTATAATTCTATTTTCTCATGTTTTTTCCTTCTGTAAAATCTTAAATATTGAAGAAAAACCGACCTTTTACATGATCAACCTTCTATTGGTGATTTATTAGGTGTTCCTGGTTTTCTAGGATATTTTTTTGGTGTTTGCTTTTTCTTTTCAATGACAATGATGTTCCGTTCGCTTTCTTCTAAAGGAAGAACAAAGGAATGCTTTTCAACAACCTCTCCTCCGAGGACAGTAACAGCTTTTTTCCCTGCTTGCATTTCTTCATCAGCAGCAGATGCTTTTAATGCCACAAACAACCCTTCTTTTTTTACAAGGGGCAGACATAGTTCGCTCAATACAGATAAACGCGCAACTGCTCTAGCAGTGACAAGATCATAGCTTTCACGCTTTTCCTTACGTTGTCCAAACGTCTCCGCACGATCATGATAAAAAGTAGTATCTTGTAAGTTTAACCCTTTTGCTAACTCATTAAGAAACGTAATTCGTTTCTGAAGAGAATCAACAATGGTCACATGTAGATGAGGGAAGCAAATTTTAAGAGGAATGCTCGGAAAACCAGCACCAGCTCCAATATCGCAAATCGTCGTCACTTTGTGAAAATCAATGAAAAATGATGCGGAAATGGAATCATAAAAATGCTTTAAATACACTTCTTCCTTTTCAGTAATGGACGTCAAATTCATTTTCTCATTCCATTCTACAAGCATGCGGAAGTAAGTTTCAAATTGTTCAAGCTGCACAGGAGAAAGAGTCATCCCTTTCTCCTCTAGTGCTGCTGTAAATTGTTCAATGTTCATGCCGACATCCTTTCTATTCTGCTATCTTCGCAATACGTCCCTGCTCTAAATATACTAAAAGGATAGAAATATCAGCAGGGTTAACGCCTGAAATACGAGAAGCCTGTGCAACAGAAAGCGGTCGGACTTCTTTCAGCTTTTGTTTCGCTTCAGTTGCAATTCCTTTGATGGCATCATAATCAATACGATCAGGAATCTTTTTGTTCTCCATCTTTTTCAGCTTTTCAACTTGTTGGAGTGACTTTTCAATATAACCTTCGTATTTAATTTGAATCTCTACCTGCTCACACACATCAGAAGGAAGTGGTGTTTCAGCAGGAGCTAACGTCACAACAGATTCATAGTTCATTTCTGGACGCTTCATCAAATCACTTGCACGAATACCGTCCTTCAGCTCACTTCCACCAAGTGAACGAATAAATTCTTGTGTCTCTGCTGTAGGTTTGATGATGACAGAATATAAACGTTTTTTCTCTGCTTCAATGGCTTCTTTTTTCTGCTGGAATGTCTGGAATCTTTCTTGAGAAATTAATCCAATATGATAGCCAAGTTCAGTTAATCTTAAATCCGCATTGTCATGACGAAGAAGCAAACGATACTCTGCACGGGATGTTAAAAGACGGTAAGGTTCATTTGTTCCCTTTGTGACAAGGTCATCAATGAGAACACCGATATATGCATCAGATCGGCTTAAAATGACTTCTTCTTTACCCAATGCTTTTCTTCCTGCATTAATACCTGCCATAATTCCTTGACCTGCTGCTTCCTCATAGCCAGACGTACCATTAATTTGGCCAGCTGTATATAATCCAGAAATTTTCTTCGTCTCAAGTGTAGGCCACAACTGAGTAGGCACAATTGCATCATACTCAATGGCATAACCCGCTCTCATCATTTGTACATTTTCGAGCCCTGGGATGGTGGAAAGCATGCGCTGCTGTACATCCTCTGGAAGACTTGTAGATAACCCTTGAACATACACTTCCTGCGTATTACGACCTTCTGGCTCTAAGAAAATTTGATGTCTCGGTTTGTCATTGAAACGAACCACTTTATCTTCAATGGAAGGGCAGTATCTAGGACCAGTTCCTTTAATCATACCTGAATACATTGGAGAACGGTGAAGATTCTCATCAATAATTTGATGTGTTTCTAAACTCGTATATGTTAACCAGCATGGCAGTTGGTCTGTAATATATTCAACCGTTTCATAGGAGAACGCCCGCGGAACATCATCACCTGGTTGAATTTCTGTTTTACTATAGTCAATCGAGTGACTATTCACTCGAGGAGGTGTTCCTGTTTTAAAGCGAACCAAATCGAATCCTAACTCTGCTAGGTGATCCGATAATTTGATTGATGGCTGCTGGTTATTAGGACCACTTGAATACGATAGATCCCCTAAAATAATGCGGCCTTTTAAGAAAGTCCCAGTCGTTAATACAACAGACTTCGCACGATAGTTTGCTCCTGTTTGGGTAACGACACCTTTACATTCATCATCTTCTACAATTAAATGATCCACCATACCTTGAAGCATTGTCAGGTTCGGTTCATTTTCCATTGTTTTTTTCATTTCATGCTGATATTGGAACTTATCTGCTTGCGCTCTTAACGCACGGACAGCAGGTCCTTTCCCCGTATTCAGCATGCGCATTTGGATATGCGTCTTATCTATATTTCGTGCCATTTCTCCGCCCAGTGCATCAATTTCTCTAACGACAATCCCTTTTGCAGGACCGCCTACGGACGGATTACATGGCATAAAAGCAACCATATCGAGGTTGATAGTCAATACAAGTGTTTTGGCGCCCTGTCTTGCAGAAGCAAGAGCAGCCTCAACCCCAGCATGACCGGCACCCACGACGATTACGTCATAATTGCCAGCTTCATAACCCATTTCTTATGTTCCTCCCTTTACTTTCCTAAACAGAATTGAGAGAATAGCTGATCAATCAAGCTTTCATGAACAGCATCTCCTATAATTTCACCGAGCTGTTCCCAGCAGCGTGTTAAATCTATTTGAACAATGTCGATCGGTACGTCCATTTCAATGCCTTCAAGAGCATCCTCAATTGATTGTTTTGCTGCCTGAAGGAGGGCAATATGCCTTGTATTACTTACATACGTTAAATCTCCACTTTCAATTGATCCAGTGAAGAACAGTGATTGAATCGCCATTTCAAGC
Source organism: Bacillus sp. FSL R5-0431 (assembly GCF_038002985.1). Classification (NCBI taxonomy): domain Bacteria; kingdom Bacillati; phylum Bacillota; class Bacilli; order Caryophanales; family Bacillaceae; genus Bacillus; species Bacillus sp. FSL R5-0431. The sequence goes on from NZ_JBBOOG010000001.1 coordinate 3,666,391, forward strand.
TCATCAATGCCCTTTTCTTGTAATAATGATGTGGTGACGATCGGACGATCCTTCGCTAACTGCTTGACCTTTTCTACATCAAGCTTAGGCTCAAGGTCTGTCTTATTCACAATCACGATGATATCCATACCTGAGACAGCCTCAAAAAGCTTCATATCTTCTTCTGATAATTCTTCGCTATAATTGAGCACAAGTAAAATCAGGTCAGCTTCTTTTAAGACCTGTCTAGATCGTTCAACCCCTATACGCTCAACAATGTCCTCAGTCTCACGTATACCCGCAGTATCGACTAGACGAAGAGGTACACCTCTTACATTCACATATTCCTCAATGACATCTCTCGTAGTTCCAGGAATATCTGTGACAATCGCCTTTGTTTCCTGTACAAGGCTATTCAGCAAGGAAGACTTTCCAACATTCGGTCTTCCTATAATCACAGTGGATAAGCCCTCTCGAAGGATTTTCCCTTGCTGAGAAGTCGAAAGCAGCGACTCAATTTCTTTTTTGACCGATGTCGCTTTTTCCACTAAGACGCGATGTGTCATTTCTTCAACATCGTCATACTCAGGGTAGTCAATATTGACTTCAATATGCGCCAGTGTTTCTAGGATCTCGCCGCGCAGTCGCTGAACCAAACCGGAGAGGCGTCCCTCCATTTGAGTGATTGCTACGTTCATCGCACGATCAGTCTTTGCCCGAATCAAGTCCATGACAGCCTCTGCTTGCGAAAGATCTATTCTTCCATTTAAGAAAGCACGTTTTGTGAACTCACCTGGCTCCGCTAATCTTGCTCCTTCTCTTAAAGCAAGCTGCAATACTTTATTGACCGTTACAATTCCGCCATGGCAGTTAATCTCAATAACGTCTTCTCTCGTAAATGTTTTTGGCGCTCGAAGTACTGACACCATGACCTCTTCTATTACTTGATTAGTCCTTGCATCCACAATATGACCATAATGAATGGTATGAGAATCCACTGATACAAGTTTTTTCTCCTTAGGCCCTTTATACATCCGATCAGCGATCTGTACCGCATCAGGCCCACTTAAACGAATAATCGCAATTGCTCCTTCACCCATCGGTGTCGAAATGGCTGCAATTGTATCCATCGCTCAATCACCTCTTTCTCTACTTAATAGACAGTCTTTTATCTATTATATGGACGTTGTCCATCTCTATATCAAAAACGCTTAATCCAAAATTTAAAGATACCATAAATGAAAGCGAAGTGAAAGTATCCTCTATCTAATTATCCACAGCTTTGCATCCTATCTATTTTAACACTTAACTTATCCACATGTGAATAACGACGTTCTAAACTTATCTTCACATCTTACACCGAAATCCAATAAATTTAAACGCCCTGATCCCTTTGCTTACTTGTAAAAATGGCGTTTTCCACTCATATCACACACTAATTTTTTAGAAATAAAGGATGAATCTTCTATAGAAAGACAATTTTTCAATAAAAAAAGACTAAAATCCAGCTTTGCTGAATTCTAGCCTTTCTGTTATTTTTTATACAGCACCACTACATGACGCTTGCTGCCTGTATCTTCCGATGCCGTTGCAAGTTCTTTAGAAAATGCGGCGATCGTATCATGAATTACTTTTCGTTCATTAGAAGGCATTGGTTCTAAATGAACCTTTCTCTTCGTTTTTAAAACTCTGTTTGCTGTCTTGACGGCATATTGTTCAAGTGCTTCTTGTCGCTTCTTCCTATAATCTCCAATATCAATGGTAATATGATGATAATGATCAGAATAGCGATTAAATACTAGCTGTACCAATGTTTCTAAAGAGTACAAAGTTTGTCCTCTTTTTCCAATCATTAATGACGTTTTATCTCCATCAATGTGGAAAGAAATCTTTTTCGGTTCCTTTTTGGAAACAATCTTCGCTTTAGGATCAATTGATTTAACAATATTATCTAAATACTGTGTAGCTAATTTAAGAGCATTTCTCTTTTCTATCAACTTGACTACAGCTTGTCTTTTGCCAAATAATCCTAAGAAACCTTTATTTCCTTCATCAACTATTGTGATATCTACTTCTTCTTTTAGAAGTTGAATTTGTTTAAGTCCGGAATCTACTGCTTCTTCGATTGTGCGACCGACAGCAGTTATTTCCTTCATTTTTTATTCCCGCCAGCTTTTTCTTTTGTATCCAATTTTACTTGAGGAGTTTTAATCACTAATGTTTGGATGATCATGAAAATGTTACCTACAACCCAGTACAATGAAAGTGCTGCTGGGAAACTAATGGCAAATACAATGATCATAATCGGCATAACCCATAGCATGATAGCCATTTGAGGGTTGTCCGAAGGATTTCCAGCCATCATCAGTTTTTGCTGAATGAAAGTAGCTACCCCCGCAATGATCGGTAATAGGAACAATGGATCTGGACTGCCTAAGTCAAACCATAAGAATGTATGCTTTTTAATTTCTGCTGTTCTCATAATCGCATGATAAAAACCAATTAGGATTGGCATCTGAATTAAAATCGGGAAACATCCAGCCAATGGATTGACGCCATTTTTTTGGAAAAGGGCCATTGTTTCCTGTTGAAGCTGCTGCTGAGTTTTTTGGTCTTTAGAGCTATATTTTTCACGAAGCTTTTTCAATTCAGGCTGCAATGCTTGCATTGCTTTTGTACTTCTTAACTGCTTAATCATTAATGGTAAAATGAGCAAGCGGATTAACAGTGTCACAATAATGATCGCAACCCCGTAGTTTTCACCAGTCAAATTTGCCATGTACGTGATTAATTGAGATAGCGGGTAAACAATATAAGAATTCCAGAATCCCTTACTATCTGATGTGATTGGTTCATTGATTTGTGTACATCCTGCCAATAGAACCAACACGCCAATCAAGCTAAATATTAGTAATAATCGCCTTTTCAACAAGATTCCTCCCATTACTTCAAACTTTATTTAAGTTGGAATTGATTACGAAAGTGACTCACCTAATCAGTATGGTAACATTTTTTCATTACAAAGTGGTGGTTTCATTTTAATTCACTAGATGAAGGAAGCGCTTTTAAAAATTGATTCAACGAAAGTTTCTATTACGAAGACTTTTTCGGTTGTTGTTGATAAACAGCGGATTTTCTAAATAAATGTTGGAGAGACTTCTTTGTTTCTTCAAAGGTCAATTCACTTGCTGGTTTTCTTGCAATGACAATGTAGTCTTTTTCTTGCTTTAACTTATGACCTTCCTCTAAAAACACCTGGCGGATCAGTCGTTTAATTCGATTTCTCATCACTGCATTACCAATCTTCTTACTGACAGACAATCCCAAACGCAGTTCATCTTGATTTGGTTGATCCAGCTGGTAAATAACGAATTGACGATTCGCCATTGATTGACCTTTTCTGAACACTTTTTGAAACTCTTCATTTTTTTTTAGCCTGTTTCGCTTCTTCATGTTTTCTTCCACTCCGATAAAAACTGACAGTTCATTTACGATTTTATGTAAAAAAGACCACTGACATTATTCAGTGGCCTAAGCTGATAATTTTTTTCTACCTTTGCTGCGGCGTCGCTTTAAAACTAGACGTCCGTTTTTAGAACTCATACGGCTGCGGAAGCCATGAACTTTACTACGCTTACGGTTATTTGGTTGAAACGTTCTTTTCATTTATGACACCTCCCTGAGGAATAGCTGTTTAAGACAGTCTAACTCATTATATTTGTGTAACCCATCGATTGTCAATATCAATGATAAAACTCTTATTATCAACCTTATAAGCATAACATAATTTATCAAACGAAGAAACCTTCTTTTTCAGTTTCCAGCATTTTATTCTTTTTTCCTCCTAAAAGGCCTGCAAAACAAGGGTGTGGATATTTTTCCGGCATATTTAGACTATCCACATCCATTATCGACATTTTTTTCACACAAATAACCGATGTGGATAATTATTTTTCAACAGGATGTAAAGTGTGTGGATAAGTTTGTGACACCCATTGCACCATCTTGTTTATTTTGATATTATATTTGTGTTTTAACTCTTAATTACTTATCTGACCTATTTGCGTTATCCACAAATTGTGGATAAGCTGTGGAAAGATATTACACAGGCTGTTGAATTATTTATCCACAGACTGTGTAATTTGTCGAAAAGACGTTTTTCTACTATATTATTTGTTTTCAACAACGTATGTGCACGAATGGTGATGACCATTTGCTCTTTTTCGTGTTCTATAACAGTTTGATATTGGTCATTTTATAAAGAAAAGGAGGGGGGAGAAGCCTT